>NZ_JAMXVH010000001.1:0-4307594 GCF_024125305.1 Ihubacter massiliensis
ATGTTACAGTGGCTAAAAGATATCTTGGGTGATGCCTATACAGAAGATATCGACAAGAAGGTTTCAAAACAGATCGGACTGGGCTTTGTGGCAAGAGTTGATTTTAATGCGTTAAGCGAGGCAAAAAAGACCCTCGAAGTGCAGTTGTTCGACCGCGATAAGCAGCTGGATGACCTGAAAAAACAATCCAAAGGTAACGAGGAACTGCAAGAACAGATCACAAAGCTGCAGGCGGCAAACGAACAGGCGAAGAAAGACCATGAAGCCGAGGTGATGAGGCTGAAAATTGATTCCGCGGTATCGGCAGCCCTCACGACGGCAAGGGCTAAGAATACGACTGCTGTTAAAGCGTTGCTTGATTTAAAGGATGCAAAACTAGCTGACGATGGGACGATCGTCGGATTAAAAGAGCAGATTAGTAAGCTGATAAAGGCCGATGATACGAAGTTTCTGTTTGAAGAAAAACAGGCAAAACCAACCATCAAGGGGGCAAATCCAGGTGAACCGGGCGATAAAAAGCCGCAAGGAATCACCAGGGAACAGTTTACCAAGATGGGATACAAAGAAAGGGCAGCTCTATATGACAACGATAGGGAAACCTACGATGCCTTAATTGGCATAGCCACGGAAAAGTAGTAGAAAGGAATAAAAAATGGCACAGACAAAATTAACAAACTTAATCAATCCGGAAGTAATGGCGCCGATGATTTCGGCCAAGCTTCCAAAGAAAATCAAGTTCTCCCCGATCGCAAAGATCGATGACACCTTGGCAGGACAGCCGGGTAATACAATCACAGTACCAAAATATGCGTACATTGGGGACGCGGAAGACGTGGCGGAAGGTGTTGCTATGGGTACAACCGTGCTGACCGCATCCACCACGGAAGCAACCGTCAAGAAGGCAGGGAAAGCCGTAGAGCTGACGGATGAAGCCGTTTTAAGCGGGTATGGCGATCCGGTGGGCGAGGCCACGAATCAATTGACGATGAGCATCGCTGCAAAGGTCGATAATGATTGCCACGAAGAGTTAGGCAAAGCAACATTGCAGTATGATGGCAGCGCTGCGACGATCAGCTATGAAGGCGTTGTAAATGCGGTGGATTTGTTTGAGGACGAATCTGACACACCGACCAAGAAAATTATCTTCGTGCATCCAAAACAAATCACACAGCTGCGTCTGGATGAGAATTTCAAAGACCGTAATAAGTACCCGATGGATGTCATTATGACTGGTACAATTGGAGAAATCGCAGGCTGTCAGGTGGTTCCATCCAAGAAAGTCAAGGAGAATGCAGGTGCGTATTTAAATCCGATCGTCGTGACGGGAAGCGACCCCAATGAAGACCCGGCGGCGGATGGCTTTTCTGAAGAGTCTCCGGCGCTGACCATTTATATGAAACGGGATGTGGTACTGGAAGATGATCGAGACATTCTGGCAAAGACAACCGTGATTTCCGCGGATGAGCATTACACAGCGGTGCTGTCCAACGATTCGAAAGTCGTACTTGCGAAGTTCAAAAAGTAGGTGAGGAGTATGTTACTGAGAAGACATCGGCAAAAGGAGGCCCCAAAACAGAGCCCCGCGCCGAAGAAAAAGAAGACAGAGGCAAAGAAAAAGGCAGCTGATCAGGATGGTTGATCTACTAAAATTGGCAAAGGAACGTCTGGAAACTTTTGGCGTAACGGTCAACGAAACGGCGCTGACCTTCGCCGGAGGTAAAGTGGAAGGAAAAATCCGAGGCTTTTGCAATCTTACAGAGGTGCCAAATGGCCTGACCCATGCGGCGGTCGATCTGATATGCGGTGAATACCTATATCAGATGCAGCAGCTGGGGGAGCTGAATGAATTTGATGTCGATGCGGCAGTGAAGTCCATCGACGAAGGCGACGTAAAAATCACTTTTATGGACCATGCGTCTGCGGCAGATAAGCTGATGGCCTTGATCGGCCACTTGCTGGACCATGATGCGGATTTGTTGGCGTTTAGGAGGCTGCGATGGTAGCAAATATGAAACTTGCGGAGAGGGCGGTCAAGTCACTTTGGCGGGACCGCCTGACCGTGATTGAACATCAGAAGGTGGGAAGGGCGAATAAGACGACCGGATTTGAGGATGTGGAAGTTATCACGAATGAACCGTGCAAGATCATCTTTAAAACGGTTGCCTCTGCTGATCAGCAGGAGGCTGCCGCGCTCACACAGTCGATTAAGTTGCTTTGTGACAAATCAATGCGGATTAAGCCCGGCTCGAAGATTGTTGTGCTGCATGAGGGTATAGCGACAGCCTATATGCAGTCTGGGCCGCCTGCAGTTTATTCGGTGCATCAGGAAATCATGCTGGAAATCTTCGACAGGTGGGCGTAATGGGAAAGAATGTGAAGGTCGACTTTAAAGAGCTCGCAGAGTTCCAGAAGCGAGTTGAAAAGCTTAATTCGAATATGCGGCAGGATTTTGTTGAACAGTGCGCAAAGGAGCTGGCTGCAAGACTTCTGCGGAAAGCCATCAAGCGGACACCGGTAGGCGTCTATTCTACAGGAAGTGGAAAAGTAGGCGGCACGTTGAGGCGAGCGTGGAGTACAGCAAACCAGACCATGCGTGTCGTTCGAACGGGTGGACTGCTTCAAATAGAGATTATTAATCCGACCGAGTATGCGAGCTATGTTGAATATGGACACCGAACAAGCGGCGGAAAAGGTTGGGTGCCTGGACGTTTCATGATGACCATTTCCGTTCAAGAAATTCAGTCGATGGCGTCAACCTTCCTGCAAAAGAAATTGGAGAGCAAACTCCGGGAGGCATTCAAATGATTAATAGATTGATAGACGGGATCGCTGCGGCTTTAAATAAGGAGTTTGGCGACGCATATGAAATCTATACAGAGGATATTGAGCAGGGCTTAACGGAGCCGTGCTTTTTGATTACTTGCGTCAGTCCCAAAAGTGAATTGTTCAGAGGATATCGGTATTACCGTGAAAATCTCTTCATGGTCCAGTATTTCCCGAAGAGCCCTGATTTTCGAAATGAAAGCATGGCGGTACAGGAGCGGCTGTATTTAGCCTTGGAATCCGTAATGGCTGACGGCCGGTTGATCTTCGGCAGCAACATGGAGGGTGAATACGTCGATGGCGTGCTGCACTTCCAGGTCAGCTACAACACGTTTATGGATAAGGCCGATACTGGCGATCCGATGGAGACGTTAACGCAACAGGTAAATTTGAAAGGATAAGGATATGGCAGAGAAAAAGGAAACAGCAAAGTCTGCGCCGGCTTACACGAAAGCACAGATTCTTGCTGCAGAAAAATATAGCAATCGGCGCGATCTGCTGGGAGCGATTCTGAAAGACCAGGAATACACGCTCGATCAGGTTGACGCTGAAATTGAGAAATTTAGGAAAGGAAAGGTGAAATAAATGGCTTTAGGCGGTGGATATTTTACATCACAAAACAAAATCCTTCCGGGGTCCTACATGGTATTCATTTCCGCGGTCAATACCGGGTCCGGTTTATCAGACCGGGGCGTGGTTGCGATGGGTGTAGAGCTGGACTGGGGACCGGACGGAGAAGTCTTTGAGGTCGATGCGGAAAAGCTGAGATTGGACGCACAGAGCATCTTCGGATATGGGAAGGACCACGACAAGCTGACCTATATCCGGGAAATGCTTTTGAATGCGACGACGCTGCAGCTGTACCGGCTTAACGGTGGCGGCGCGAAAGCACAGAATGACTTCGCAACAGCGCTTTATAGCGGCACCCGGGGCAATGATATTAAAATCGTCATTCAAACGAACATAGACGACTCCACGGCGTTTGATGTGCAAACATTTTTAGGCAGTACAAAGGTCGATGAGCAGACCGTTAAGACGGCCGCGGAACTGAAACGCAATGATTTTGTAACTTGGAAAGCCAATGCGACGCTGAATGTAACTGCGGCGACGGCGATGACCGGCGGCACGAACGGGACGGTGGACGGCGATTCCCATCAGGCGTTCCTGGATCAGATCGAGGGCTATGCGTTCAATGTGATCGGGTGTGCGGCGACGGATAACACGATCAAGACGCTTTACTGCAACTTCGGCAAACGGATGCGGGAAGAGGTCGGATCAAAATTTCAGGTGGTTGTTTATAACCATGCTGCGGACTATGAGGGCGTGATCAATGTCAAAAACAAAGTCCTGGACACTGGAGTGCCAGAGTCGGCATTGGTTTACTGGACGGCCGGCGCTGCAGCAGGCTGCGGGGTTGAAGAATCGTTGACAAACAAGCTCTATGATGGCGCTTTTGAGGTTGACGTGAATTACACGCAGATTCAACTCGAAAAGGCGATCCTGGCCGGAGAATTTGCGTTTCATCGTGTCGGGTCCGATGTGCGTGTCTTAAAGGATATCAACAGCTTGCTGACGCTCACAGATACAAAAGGCGAAGTTTTTCAGAGTAGCGGGACGATCCGGGTTATCGATGAAATTGCGACCTCAATCGCGAATATCTTCAATACCCGGTACATCGGAAAAATCAAGAACAATGTGGCCGGTCGGATGGCGCTATGGAACGATATTGTGCAGCATCATCTTGCTTTGCAAGGCATTGGAGCGATCGAGGAGTTTGAGGATTCCGACGTGTCCGTGACGCAAGGAACGTCGAAGGTTGCCGTTGCGGTCAGTGATGCGGTGACCGTTACCGGTACGATGGAAAAATTATATCTGACCTGCGTGATTGAATAGGAGGTAACACATGGACGGAAACATTACAATGGCAAGTGAAAATGCGGTTTCTGCGAAGATGGCAGAGTGCTATTTAACAATCAATGGCCGCAGGTTTAACTTTATGAACATGATCGATTTTGAAGCGACGGTGGAAAAGAAGAAGTCTTCCGTGCCGATTTTGGGCAGACCGATGGAAGGGAACAAGGCCATCGGCTTGAAAGGCACTTTTTCCGGAAAGGCTCATTACAACCAGTCCATCATGCGAAAAGCACTGACCGAATACAAGGATACGGGTGCGGACATGTACTTTGACGTCATGATCCGCAACAACGACCCATCGTCCGGCGTCGGGGCCCAGACGGTCAATATCCTTGGCTGCAATACGGACAAGATCACCCTAGCCAAGTTTGACGCGGCAGGGGAATGGCTGGAAGAATCAATGGAGGGCACGTTCGAAGATTGGAACATGCCGGAACTGTTTACAGAACTGAAAGGAATTTAAGGAGGAGAATATGGCGGATTTTAAATCGTTTATGAAGGAAAATCAGAAGAAGAAAGAACACGTATTTTATGCGGCTACAAAGTCGCTTTGCGATGAAAACGGCAAACCCCTTGAATGGGAGTTCCGGCAGATCACATCGGATGAAATGGATCAGATTCAGGAGGATAATACAATTGAGGTGCCAATCCCAGGGAAGCCGGGCATGTATCGGCAGAAGGCCAACGCTGCGAAGATCAATAAGGCAATGATTTGCATGTCTACCGTGGTCCCCGATTTAAACAGCGCGGAACTGCTTGATTCTTACGGTGTGATGACGCCGGAGGAGCTGCTGACCGAAATGGTGAACAGTCCAGGAGAGTACACGGATCTGGTTGCCTTTGTCAGTCAGCTAAATGGATTTAACATGCAAGAAGAGGTTGGTAAAGCAAAAAACTCATAACCGGGGATGACCCGGATGCGAGTTACGCCCATTACTGCCTGCATAAGTTTGGTATGACGCCCAAGGAATATTTAGATTTAGATTTAAAGAGCAAGGCGTTTATTATCGCCAGCATCGAGGTGCGGGTGGAGAATGAGAAGAAGGAATTGGCCAAGGCGAAAAGCAAATAGCCTTGGCCTTTGTGAGGTTGGGATATGGCTACGATAAGCACAGCAATACAATTAAATGATTTAGTGTCTGGCCCAATGCAGCACATGACCAACGCCATCGATATGACGCTGAGCTCCATGCAGGCACTCGACCGTGGCGCAAATGTGAATTTCGACACGATCCAGTCCGAGGTAGCAGAAGCCAATGCAGGGCTCAGACAGATGGAAGAGCAGCTGAAGCAGAATAATCAGGTCGTCAATAGGCAGCAGTCATTGTTTAGCGGACTGAAAGGTAAGGTTGGTGCTTTGGTAGGCGCCTATGCTGGAATGCAGACGATCAAGATGGGGGTCGGGGTATCCGACGAACTGACCCAGACCACTGCCCGGCTGAACATGATGAATGACCGCCTGCAGTCAACAAAAGAGCTTCAGGATATGATCTTCCAGTCCGCGCAAAACTCCCGTGGCGCATATTTGGAAACAGCGGACGTGGTGGCTAAGCTTGGATTGAGAGCCGCGGATGCTTTTTCATCCAACGCCGAGACCGTGCAGTTTGCAGAAAATCTTAACAAACAGTTCGTCATCGCGGGAGCGTCGCAGCAGGAAATGGCATCTGCATCGCTGCAGCTTACACAAGCGTTAGGATCAGGAGTGCTCCGAGGCGAGGAATTAAATGCGGTGTTCGAGGCTGCTCCAAACGTTATACAGACTGTTGCAGATTACTTGAATGTTGGAATTGGTGAAATCCGAAACATGGCGTCAGAAGGACAGATTACGGCGGAGATTGTCAAGAATGCCATGCTGGGGGCAACCGATCAGATCAATGAACAATTTAATCAAATGCCTATGACATGGGCGCAAAGATGGACGCAGATACAGAACATCGCGATACAGAAATTTGAACCGGTTTTACAGATGATCAATAATCTTGCGAACAGCGGGTCACTAGATCGTTTTGTGAACGGGGTGATTAATGGTCTAGCTATTGTAGCAAGCGTTGTAGTTGGCATTTTTAACATTGTTGGTGCAGTCGGCGGATTTATAGCAGATAATTGGGAATTTATCGGGCCGTTAATTTTAGGAGTGGCTGCCGCATTATCTGTATATTATGGCCACCTATTATTGCTTAAAGGGGTGGAACTGGCAGTGGCTGCCGCGACAGGAGCTGCAACGCTTGCTAAAATGTTGGCAGTTCCCGTAGCGGCGGCATTCACCGGGGCGACAATGGCAGAGACAGCGGCCCAGTGGGGGTTAAACTCCGCATTATATGCCTGTCCGCTTGTTTGGATACTGATCTTAATTGTTGCTGTTATTGCTATAATTTATATTGCCATTGCAGTGATAAACAAAGTTAAGGGAACCTCCATCAGCGCAACCGGTGTTATTGTGGGAGCCTTGGCAGCCGCAGGAGCTTTCATCTGGAATTTGGTTGCATCACTTGTTAATATGGCGATTGGCGGCTTTGCGGCTTTATGGAATTTTCTCGGGGGTTTTGCGAACTTTTTTGCAAATTTCCTGCGTGATCCGCTTGGAGCGGCGGCACATCTGATTGCAAGTTTCTGTACAACCGCTCTAAATTTATTGAGTGCTTTGGCGCAAGCAGTGGACACGCTATTTGGCACAGACTTAGTATCAAGTGTAAACGGCTGGATCGACCGGGTGAATGGTTGGGCCGACACGGTTGGAAATGGAAAATATCAGGAAGAGGTGCAAACGATTAACCCTGCAGACTATTATATGGACCGCAAGTCATATAGCGGAGCATATAAATGGGGTTATGGAAAAGGCAGCAGCGCCGGCGGCAAGATTAAAGATATGTTCGGAGGCAAAGACGCGGCAAGCGCAGCCGGGAGCAGCATCCCATCAAGCCTGACAAACGGCGTCGGAAACATCGATAAAAACACCGATAAGATCAAAGATTCTGTCCAGGCAAGTTCCGAGGATTTAAAATTGCTTCGGGAATTGGCGGAGCGGCAGGCCATCAATAAATACACCACAGCATCGATCACCGTCGACATGAAGGGCATGACCAATCAGATCACGTCTGACCGCGATATCGACGGGGTGATCAACGTCATGACGAAAAAACTTGAAAACGCTTTAATCGTAAGCGCTGAGGGGGTGCATACCTGATGTATCAATTCTATATCAACAATATTCTGTACCCGGTAGCACCATCGAAGTTTCAGGTTAAGATCAATAACAAAAATGAAGTGATCACCTTGATCAATGAAGGAGAAGTAAACCGATTAAAGGCTCCTGGTCTGACGGATATCCAGGTATCCGATCTGCTGATCCCGGCTGTAAAGTATCCCTTTGCAGAATACGGGTCAGCAGGCTTCCAGGCGCCGTCCGTTTATTTGAGCCAGCTCGAGAATCTAAAAAACACGAAGGCCACTTTTCCGGTGGTGCTGATTCGGAAGCTGGCAAGCCGGGAGCTTGGCTGGAATTTCTCTATGACCTGCACGCTTGAGGATTACACGGTTGAGGATGACGCAGGCGAAGGCGTGGATTTAAAGGTTTCTTTGAACTTCAAACAGTGGGTGCATTATGGAACCAAAACCGTCACGTTTCAGAAAAGCGGCGGAAAAACCACGACGTCCACAAAGAAATCAAGAAAAAGCGCAAGCAAGAAGGGCTCTGGCGGAACCTACACGGTGAAAAAAGGCGACTGCCTGATCAATATCGCGAAGAAAAAGCTGGGCAGCGGCAACCGATGGAAAGAAATCTATAAGCTAAACAAAACAACGATTGAAAATGCGGCGAAAAAACATGGCAAGAAAAGCAGCTCGAATGGGCACTGGATTTATCCGGGAACCAAGTTAAAGCTGCCGAAGAAGTGAGGTGATGGGATATGGGGAATTTTGTTTGGCCTGTGTCTACAAGAGCAGTTGTAACTTCCCCATTCGGGCCAAGATGGGGGCGATTTCACTATGGAACGGACCTTTCTTACGGTGGATGCGCCGGTGATAAAATTGTAGCTGCAAGGGCTGGGACTGTTACCTTTGTTGGAGCAAGTGGGACATACGGGAATTTGGTAAAAATTCGACATGCGAGCGGTATCGAAACGAGATATGCCCATTGTAGTTCTTTTATTGTAAGTACAGGTGCAAAAGTGAGTGCTGGCCAACCTATAGCAAGAATTGGGTCTACTGGTCGCTCAACCGGTCCACATTTACATTTTGAAATCCGTATAAATGGGGTTGCAAAGAACGCTATGAATTATGTAAGCAAAAACGATACGGCTCCAAAGTACACGGGTGGTGCGGTAGGCGGTAGTGTTTTATCTGCTGTGGGTGGGTCGAGTTCGTCGAAAAGCACAGGTTCATCAAGTAGTTCCGGAGCAGCGACAACAGAGCAAAAATCAAAAGACATCACAAGCGTAAAAGTGACTTCCACAACCGGGAAAATCGGCAACCAGGACAGTAGCCTGCGGACCAAAAACGCGATTCTGACCCAGGGCGCCGAACTCCTGATCCAAAACGGCAGCACCGTATTTCAGCCTGCGCTGGAAGGTGAAATCACGCTGGAATACGAGCGGAAGAATACGCCGGGGAAGCTGACCTTCACGGTATATAAAGACGCAACCCTGAAAATCGCGAAAGGTAATGCGGTCCGCTTCCGCTACGACAACAAGCGGATGTTCTTCGGATACGTCTTCACCTTCAAACGAAAGGACAGCAAGTTCATGACGATTACCTGTTACGACCAGCTGCGGTATCTGAAGAATAAGGACGTGCGGTCATACAAGAAAACGACCTACTCGAAGCTGCTGAAACAGATCGCAAAGGAATACAAACTTGAATATGGAACCGTGCAGAATACCAAGTACATGATTCCGGCCCGGATCGAGGAAGGAACGCTCTTTGACATCCTTGGAAACGCGTCCGATCTGACGGTCAGTCATACGAAAAAACTGTTTGTCCTTTACGATGACTTCGGCCGGCTGACGCTGAAAAACATCGAAAGCATGAAGCTGCCGATCCTGGTTGACCAGGACACGGCGGAATCGCTGGATTATGAGTCCACGATCGATAAAGACACCTATAACCGGATCAAAATCTATTCGGACAATGACAAGACCGGCGTCCGGGAAGTCCATGTGCGAAACAGCACGGCAAAACAGAAGAAATGGGGCGTGCTGCAATACGTGGAAAAGGCAGAGGGGCTATCAAAAAAAGAAATGAAACAGAAAGCTAAGATTCTGGCGCAATATTATGGGATCGAACAAAGGACCTTGTCGGTAAAGAAGCAGTTTGGCGACACAAGGGTGCGTGGCGGCTCGTCTTTGGTGGTCAAGCTTGATCTTGGGGATAAATCGATCAGCAATTTCATGCTGGTGGAAAAAGTCAAGCATACGTTTGTAAACGGCGCCCACACGATGGATTTGAGCCTTGCGGGGATAAAGGGGGAATTTCATGTCTGAGCAATTATTGACGCTGATCAAACAGGCCGCGGTAGAAGCGGTTCAGGCGGCGGCTCCAATGGAAATCACCTTCGGGACCGTACAGAGCGTAAGTCCGCTGAAAATTAAAATCGGCAGCAAGCATGTTATTGACGAAGATTTTTTAATCAAAACGGAAGCGTCAGTGGATAAGCTGGCAAAAGGAGATAAAGCTGTTCTCCTGCGGATGCAGGGCGGGCAGCGATTTTTATTTATAGATAAGGGGGTGGATTGATGTTACCGGAAGGAGAAGAAAACCTGCTGGTCGATGAGACGGAAACAGAAGAAGCGCTAATAACAAGCCGCACCTATCGTCTTAACGAGGATAGCTTGACGGTTGCTGGAGAGATCGACGACCTGGATGCGATTAAGCAGTCGCTATCCCTGATCCTGCAAACGGAGCGGGGCGCGTATGAGATTTATAGCGAGGATTACGGCACGGAGCTTACGGCGTTGATTGGGCAACCAGCACCGCTCGTCTTCGTCAGCATTGAAGATGCGATTAAAGACGCGCTGCTGCAGGACGATCGGGTGGAAAGCGTGGATCAGTTTGAGTTTGAGCAGGTGGCAAGGGATTCCGTGGCTGTCAAGTTTATTGTAACGACGACTGCTGGCGAGATCGACATGGGAACGGAGGTGAAAATCAATGGATGAGGATGTAATTTTATATGGACAAGAGTTTGAGTCAATCATGGAGCGGCTGCTTGCAAATCTCCCGGAAGAGCTGGACACCCGGGAGGGCAGCGTCATGTATAACGCACTGGCACCGGCGGCCTGGGAAATACAATTGCTGTATGAGGAATTGAATCTTGTGCTTATGGAAGCGTTTGCCGATACCTGCAGTCTGGATTATTTGATCCGGCGGGCAAAGGAACGGCTGATTGCATACAAGGAAGGCGAACCGGCGGTCGTGAAAGGGGTATTTACACCCGCCGATCTGGACGTGACCGGGATCCGGTTTGTCGAAGAAGAAACGGAACTGCTCTTTGCCGCAACGGAGAAGATCGAAGATGGCGTCTACAAGTTGGAATGCGAAGAGCCGGGCGTGATCGGCAACCGTTCTTCCGGGCAGCTTGTTCCGGCGGACACGGAGGAAGTGGAGGACTTAGAGACGGCTGAAATCGTGGAGCTGCTGGAACCGGGCCGCGATGATGAGGACGTTGAGGATTTTCGGGAGCGATATTTTGACAACGTGGCCGGCCAAGACTTTGGCGGGAACCTGGCTGACTATAAAAACAAAGTGAATAGCATCGATCATGCTGGCGGCTGCAAGATCGTCCCGGTGTGGAACGGCGGCGGCACGGTGAAGGTGATTTTACTGGATCATCTGCATGATGTGCCGTCTGCTGCAATCATCAATGAGGTGCAGGCCATCCTCGATCCGATCTCAAACACCGGAGAGGGAAAAGGCATCGCCCCGATCGGTCACCGGGTCACAGTAGTAGGCGCGGAACCGGTCACCATGAATATCACGGCAACCGTGACCTACGCGGAAGGTTACACCGATGCGCTGGCGAAAGAATCCATCACGGCGGCACTGATCACCTATTTTGAGGAATTGCGGATTGCCTGGGGCGATGATGCTGCTGACATTGGCACGATTGTGCGAATCAGCCAGATCGAGAACCGGCTACTGAACCTGACAGAAATCTTAGATATTGAAGACACGACGATCAATGGATCACCGAAAAACATTGCGCTCAGAGGCAGTCAAGTACCAGTAAGGGGGACGTTTAATGGAGCATAAGGAGTTAATCGAATATTATCCGGAGCATTTGAAAAGCTATCGGGAGCTTCGGGCAATCACAGCAGTCGAACAAGTCGAACTGGATTCCATCCTTGCGCAAATCAGGCAGGGGCTTGAGAATCAGTTTATCGAAACGGCTGATGAGGATGCGATCGCCCGCTACGAACAAATTTATAGCGTAGAGCCAATTCCGGGCGCAACTCTGGAGGAACGGCGCTTTAACCTGCTGGCGCGTCTGACGGAAAGCACGCCGTATACAGAGCGCACGCTGGCCGACATGCTCGCGGCTTTATGTGGAACGGACGGATATCAGGTAATGCTGGATGTAAATGCTTTTACGGTTGAGGTGGGCGTGGAACTGACTGCCAAGAATAACAAGCTTGCGGTTGAGCGGCTGCTGGAAAAGATTTTGCCCTGCAATTTGGTTTGCAGCGTCGGCCTGATCTATAACCAGTACAAAACGCTGGCACGATTCACACATGCGCAGCTATCCGCATACACACATGGACAATTAAGGGAGGAGGTACTGCCGAATGGCTAAAACAACAACACCCAATATGGGCTTTGTCTTACCGGACAAAGATGAATTTTACGATGTAGAGGTGGCGAATGATAATTTCCGGAAATCAGACACGGAACTGAAAAAACTCGACGACAAAAAGGTCGACAAGGTCACCGGAAAGGGTCTATCAACGAACGATCTCACGAATGATCTGAAAACAAAGTATGACGCCGCCCACAGTCATCTATCAAACACCAGCAACCCGCATCAGACGACTGCTGCCCAGGTGGGCGCGATCGCCACATCACAGAAAGGTGCCGCATCCGGTGTGGCGGAGCTGGATGCGAATGGGAAAGTCTTGTCGGCGCAGCTGCCAAGCTACGTGGATGATGTACTTGAATACGCAAGTAAAGCAAATTTTCCAAATGCCGGTGAAGCAGGAAAAATCTACGTGGCCACAAACACGAACCTGACCTACCGATGGACGGGATCCGCGTATGTGGAGATCAGCCCGTCGCTTGCTTTGGGAGAGACCTCCTCGACCGCGTACCGAGGAGACAAAGGCAAGCAAAACGCGACGAATATCGCGACGCTGCAAGATGCCCTAGCAAATCTCATATCCGATGAAACCATCGCAGCCGCCCAGGCCGCAGGCATTGATCTGACAGTATAGCAAGTATAAATAAAGACACCTCTCCCGCTCGGAGGGGTGGGAAAGGAAAGAGAATGAGTAATGGAATAGAAAAGTTAAATAAAGGGCTGCAAGATATCTTTAAACTGATGGCGGCACGAAACAAAGTATTGTGGGAGAATGGCACCGGGTGGAGCAGCGGTAGCATAACCGTGCCGGATGTGGATAAATACAACGAGTTTGATGTCTATTTATGGACAACGACTTCACCTGTTCGGTGCTGTCTAATTGATGGCAGGATCGTTGGCGCAAATATGTTGCCAAACGTAAGCCCTAATAAACATACAAGCGCAGCGATTAGTCTTGTAATATCTGGAACAACACTGACTTTTCAGGGCGCTGGCACAATTCAACATTTACCGTCCGGCTCGCACATGACGTTGGATACACAGTCGATCAGAAAAATTGTTGGGATTGAGCCTATCCCGTCCAAAATTTTGTCGGGGGGGCGCTTAAAAGCAGTATTTTTAGGTGTCTTGTCCAGATTAGGGGGTGCGTGGCATGAATGGAATCGATTATGCGAACAACGCACTCCAAGCCCTATTTGGCGGCTTAGAGGTCAAAACAGAAGGTATTTGGAATTATGTCAAGCTACCCAACGGCTTAGCGATTGCCTGGGGCGGCGAGAAGAAGATAACAATGGCTTTAGGCGGGACATCAGGCGCATGTTGGTATGCAGTAGATCGAGCGGTAAATATCCCTACAGGACTGTTTATAGACGATATAAAAGTGATCGGATCAGCAACGGCCAATCATTATGCTGCGGCACTGTTTGCGATAAATGGCGGGAAAGTCTATGTGCAAATGAGTTCGTCCTATGCTTTTTCGGACTTGTTAGTAACTTGGGACGCTGTTTTAATCGGCAAGTGGAAATAACCCTCGAAAGGGGGTGTGCGGCGTGAGTTATACACAAGATCAGATGATCGCAATGTTTAATCAGTTGCAGCAATCCCTGCTGGAAAAACAAACTCAAACAGAGGCAGCAATTACTAATATAAACAGCTATCTGACCCCTAATACGGCAAAGGCTGCAAAGACGGGTAACATGGTGGATATAACATTTTTGGCAACAGTAAAAACAACACACACACTTAATGGTAGTGGTGGTATCCAAATTGGCATTATCCCAGAGGAGTACCGTCCACAGCTAACGACGATCCGCACAGTATATGTTGCTCAAGGGGCAGTCTGTAAACTTGCGATTTTATGGGTAATTCCGACCGGCTCATTAATGGTATACTCTGCGGATGCGTCACTCAATATGGCAGTTGGGCACACATACCGGATATGCACAACCTATCAGTTATAACAGACCTCAAGGGGTCTATTTTTATACCCTCGAAGAGAGAGGGAGAAAGGAATTATTATGGCAAAAATAGCAATTGATGCAGGACACGGCCGGTATACGCCGGGAAAGCGCTGTATGAAAAAATTGGACAAACACGAGACAAGAGAATGGGTCTTAAATGACCGGGTAGCTGATGAACTGGGGAGACTACTCAAATCAGCCGGACACACTGTAAAGCGTATGGACGATACAGACGGCAGCACGGACGTCTCTCTGGCGGCAAGGGTGCAAAAAGCAAACGCCTGGGGTGCGGACTTTTACATATCCGTACACCACAACAGCGGCGTTAATGGCAGCTCTGGCGGAGGTACGGAAGTCTATGTATCTCAAGGCTGCCAGAGCAAGAGCAAAAAGGCACAGTCGGCCATCTATAAGCATGCAATCAAGAGGGGCAACCTCAAAGGTAACCGGGCGGACGGGACCAGGACAGCAAACTTTTATGTGATCCTCCATACAAAGATGCCCGCCTGCCTGATCGAGTGCGGCTTTATGGACAGCAAGGTTGATATCAAGTATATCCTTGACCCCGCATGGAGTAAAAAAATTGCCCTGGGCATCGCAGAGGGCATCTGCGAGGTGTTTGGCGGGACTATCAAGACCAGCGGTGGATCAGGCAGCAGCACGCCAAAACCGGAGCCAGCAAAACCGACCGCTAAAAAATATATTGCGAATGAGGACACAAGAGCCTTGCAGAAAGCGATGAATAAATCCTATGACTGCAATCTCGAAGAAGATAGCAGCTGCGGGCCAGCAACGCAAAAGCAGATCGGGAAACACTATCTGTATTATCGGAAAAATAAGCTAATCAAAAATGTCCATGCGAAATGGTATCAGAAGCAGCTCAACAAGAAGTTTAAAGAAATGGGCCGGCCGGAGCGTGTGGACGTAGATAAGATATTTGGCCCGGATTGCGACGAAAAGACGAGGCTTTATCAGAAGCTAAAATGGCTTGAGGTGGACGGCTTTGCCGGACTGAAAACGCATTTATCTTTACTGAAATAAGGAGGAGAAGAACATGAATAAAGAAGTAAGAAACCTAATCATCAGAACACTTGTATTGGTAATAGTATGGATCAATATGGTCCTTGTGAATCGGGGCCTATCTCCATTGCCAATCGACGAGAACGGGGCAACAGAATTGATCTCTGAGGCGCTGGCGGCATTGGCAACGCTCTGGGCATGGTGGAAAGACAACGACGTGACTAAGAAAGCCAGGGCAAAAAAAGAGGTCATTGCTACGCTGGAGCATGAGGGGGAGATTTAAGCATGGAAACAGCCTTGACTGCTATATTTAGCATTGTCACGACGATCATTGCGGGCGTGATCCTGCACGCCATTAAGTCCGGCCAACGGAAAGCCCAGACAAGGGAAGAGGACCGGGACAAACGGGAGCAGCTGACGCTGGAGGCGATCAACGCATCCTTTTGCGTGAATAAGGAACTTGTAGGGTGTGTCCTGGATGGAAAGCCGCCAAACGGCGAACTCGACGAAGCATACGAGTATCAAAGAAAGGTGAAACATAAAATTGAGGACTATGCCCGTGAGAAAGCATCACGCTCATAGCCAATACCTATGCCCCGGGGGAGTGATATCCTTCCGGGGCTTTTTTGTTTGCAAAGTTGCTGAACTTGTTGCAATCACTTATGTCGGTACTTCCCCAATTCGATTGTGGATATAAAGCGTAAAAAGCCATCTCCACCATACTGAAGAACAAACGCAAAAACAGCTTTCCATTTTGGAAGGCTGTTTTTGTATTTATCTCTTGAAGCTCTTATTTCATAAACGTTTCCGTGCCCCCGGCAGCGATCACTTCGACGCTGCTGGGCGGACGGCAAGAAGGGTGTGCAAATATTGTTTTTCTCCATTTTCATGATAGTGAAAATATTCGGAGAAAACAGTATTGTATCCAATTTTTTTATCCTCAATGACCGTGTATCCGTGCAATATAAGCGTATCCATATAGGATGATAATGTAATAAAGGGATTCATGGCACGGCTGTATTCCCGGGAAATATTCAGGGGAGATTTCGCTCCTGTTTTATAATAACAAAGACAGCCGGCAATAGATGCACTATCCGAAAAATAAGGATCGAGATATTCATAGAGCGGTTTATTAAAAAAGAACGCATAATTATATGAACCCAGATAGTCGATCAGCAGATTTATGCTTTTTTTCTTTAAAGGAAGCTTATTGGAGGCGGTCACAATATAAATAATATTCAAATCTGTTTGCAGACTGTCAATATGTTTGCGAACTGCAGCGATTGTTTCTCTCGATAGTCCCATGATAATAATCGTTGCATTTTTCAAGTACTCGGCATTGCTGTACAGGTATGGAAACACAGAAGCGATATCGGGAAAAAGGACCGTATCCGGATGAGGAATTCGGTTTATTATGATTTCATTCAGCCAGGTTCTGGCTTCGTAGTTGATAGACAGATAGCGCTGAGGAGCGGAGAGAAATCCTTCGTAAAACAGCGACTCATGCTCACTAGTGGTCGGATCAATAAAATAGTCATCGCAAAATGAAGGATCCTGGTCCAGATCGATGTTTTTGTCCACACAAATGATTCCGTCCTGGATATAACCTTCATAACCGCATGAGCACCTCATAGAACCAGAGATTACGCTGCCTGCGGATAATTTTACATTATCCATATCAAGAACGCTCTCACAGTCGGGACAGACGATGAAAGACAGCGACTTCAGGGGCAGCCCGGTTTTCTTGTCCGAAAGGAGCGGCGTCTTTGCAGATGCGGTCAAAACGGTTTCTCTGAATGCAAGTTCTCTGAGTTTCAGATTGATGGTTTCAATAGCCGCCTTTGTGCTTTGTATTTGTTCAGCAAGAAGTTTCTTTTTACTCATAAAGAGAGCACCCAATTCTTTGCAGCGCAAAGGGTCTTTTTCGTCAAATATCCTTGAAATGTTGACAAATTGGCGCATTTCTTCCAGTGAAAAAGAGGAATCCCGAAGATCAATCAGAAGCTGCATTTCAGACTCGTTAAATTCATTAAAATTGTATTGCGCACCATGTTTTTTTGGTGTTATCAACCCCTCTTCAATATAATACCGGATCGTTGAAATAGGAACATTATATTTTTTTGCAAATTCACCTATCTTCATAAGTACTACCACCTTTTATAATATCTTCCATTGTATCACAAAATATCAAGTGCACTTAATGTTTTTGAATAAAATAAATTTTTTGACTAATTGACCTTTAGTGTACAGGACGGTTTATTCTTATAAGTGAAAGAACGATAATATAGGATTAATGGAAAAGGAGGTAGAGATGGCTGAAAAAACCAGCGGAGTATCAAGTCTGCAAAAAAACAAGTACAGTGTATTTTCCGTGTTCTGTATGATTTACTGTACGGCCAGTGCGGGAGCATTTGGAGTAGAGGAAATTGTGAGTGGGTGCGGACCGGGAATGACGATATGCATTCTCATAGGAATGGCGGTCGTATGGGCTTATCCGGTCGTGCTCGGCACTGCGGAATTGTCATCCATTATGCCGGGAGAGGGCGGATATTACTACTGGGCCAAGCATACGCTCGGTGAATTCTGGTCCTACGTAATGGGAATCAATGGAGCGGTAAGCTTCTATGTATGCAGTTCCACCTATGTCGTAATGTCGGTTAATTACCTGGCAACCATCGTGGATATGACCCAGCTGGAAGCAACCGTTATTAAAGTGGTCATTATCTTAATTTTCACGGCGATAAATCTCAAGGGTCTGAAAGATGTAAGCATTGTAAGCATGATCTTTGCCGTATGTGTAGTGGTACTGTTTATTCTCGTTTCGGTCGTCGGATTTTCGAACTGGTCTTTTAGTCCTTTTGAGCCATTCATGCCGGAAGGAATGGATATCCTAACCGGTATAAGCATGGGCATAGGGCTTGGTATATGGATGTATTGCGGATTCGGGGCCATAACGCTGATGGCCGGTGAAATTTCAAATCCGCAGGTCATCTCAAAGGCTATGAAACTGGCCGTACCCGCATCTGCACTCACCTATTTGCTTCCGACAGCAGCAGGACTTGTTTCCGTAGGACAATGGGAACTGTGGAGCCCTGGTGAGATGGGGGGAATTGGATTCCCAACGGTTCTTTCATTGTGGTTTGGTGATGCCGGAAAGGTCATCTTCGTCGTGGTTGCAATGGTTGCCGCTTTATCCAGCTTCAATACCAACATGGCCGGAGGTTCGAGATCCTTTTTTGTACTCGCGGACGACCGGCTGTTCCCTAAAAAGTGGATCACCAATGTAACCAGAAAAAGTGGGGTGCCGTATATCGGCGTAATTTCTATAGCAATTGTAACCATTTTAATGATGCAGATCGAATTTAAAGCCCTGGTTCTAATCCAGGTGATCCCGATTCTGGTAGCGCAAGTTCTTGTATCAGTAATAATAATCAAAGCACGAAGAGATATTCCCATGGAGCGCAGAGCCGGATGTTATTCTGTGGGTGGCGGCAGAGTTGGACTGTTTCTTGTTACCGTACTTCCGGCCTTCGTAGCAGTGCTGGCATATTACATGAATGGTATGGATTATTTTCTATATGGTCAGATATTCCTGCTGATTGTAGGAGTTACATACCCAATCGTAAAAATCACCTTGGGAGGGTTTTCAGAAAGCGATCCAGAGCTATATCCCCAGAATCCGAGAACGAGGATGGCTTACGGAGACCTCTACCGCATCGCAAAATATATGATCATCATGGGCTTTGTCTCAATAGTCGGATACTTTTACTTCGGCGTGATGGAGGGAGACTGGGGTCCGGAATATTATGCGTCGGTATATGGAGGAGGATTGCTCGGCAATTTTGGAGCTATGAGACTGGCATTGCTGATAGGAGGAGGGATCTGCGTCATCATTTCCCTGACTCTTTATATGGCAGCTACTAAAAAAGATCAAAAGATGGCTATGCCGACAAAGATCACTGTGACAATAGGCGAACATGCTGATGAAACTCGGGCGCAGTAAATGAAATCATAATTTTGTATAAGATTGGGGTGAAACTTATGGATAAAATTTTATTAAACGGAGTGGTCTACACCATGGATCCCGAAAATTCAATAGCTGAAGCAGTTGCAATAGAGGAGAATATTGTGAAGGCGGTAGGGTCGAACGAAGAAATTCTTAGACTTAAGAAGGAAAGGACAGAAGTGGCGGACATGAAGGGCGCTATGGTGCTGCCAGGATTTATTGATGCCCACTGCCATCCGGCAATGACGGCATATTTCATGAATGCTATACAATTCAGCGAGGAGATGTCTCTGGAGGAAGTGCTGGAAACTTTGAGAAAGGAAATTGAGCAAAATCCGCATAATGAGTCATATGTGGGCGCGGGATACAATGAATTTATATTTGACGAAAACCAGCCATATTCTCTTAAACTGCTGGATGACATTTGCCCCAACAAGCCTGTTATCCTGATGGGAAGCGGATTTCATGCCTGCTGGGTCAATTCCAGAACCTTTGAACTTGCGGGAATAACGGAGGAAACACCGGATCCCATACCAGGATATCAGTACTTTGAAAAAGATGAAAACGGCAGGCTGACAGGTCATGTCGTCGAAACAGAGGCTGAAAATATGATTCTGCGCAAGGTTAACTTTTTTGACAATGCCAGTTTGGAGAACGCTTACCAGGTAATGTCCGATGAATTTTCCCGGGTAGGGATAACGACTCTGGTAGGCTGCGGCAATTTTGACTGGATGGGCCGCAGGCCTTATGAGGTTACATGGGAACTGACACGCCAAGGCAAAGTCTATCAGAGATTCTACGACTGCACGTTTGTAGATTCGGCTGAACAGGTGGAAAGAGCATTAGAGGAACTTATCGAACTTAATGACCTTTACGATGATGATAAGTGCAGGGTCAGTACCTATAAAGTGATCCTTGACGGAACCTTCGAGACAAAATCCGCCAGTGTTTCTTATCAGTATATAGATGATTATGAAATGGTCCTTCCTATTCTTGAAGGCGATGCCATCCGGAAACTATACGCCAAAGTAGCAGAGCTGGGATTTGATCTGCATGCACACACCATCGGCGACCGTGCGGCGCGCGCCGCCATTGAAGGCGCAGAGGCCGTAAGAGCGGCAGGGTTCAGCGATACGAGAGTGACGAATGCACATACGCAGTATGTAAAAAAAGAAGACCGCAAAAGGTTTGGGGAACTTAATATCATAGCAAATACTTCAGGCGGATGGCATTACTGGTATCCGGAAATTGAAACAACGCTGGGCTCCATATCGAAAGAGGAATTTATGTTAAAAGAGATCATGGATGGAGGTGCGCTTATCACTATGGGAAGCGACAGACCCGCTGATGAAGTAGGTTATGATCCGAGACTTGCTATAGCAACAGCGATGACTCGAAGATATGCGAAATTTTTTAACGATCCGCAAATGCTTTCCCTTCCGCCGCAGGAGCAGAAGCTTTCCCTGCAAACATGCTTGGAGGCCTATACGGTCAATGCGGCGTATCAAGTGCATATGGAGAATAAGCTGGGGCAGATCAAAGTGGGAGCGTATGCGGATATTATCGCCTTTGAAAAGGATATGTTCGATTTGACGCCAGAAGAAATTCTCGATGATAAAGTTGTTATGACAATGTTTGATGGAAGAACTGTATATAAATGTGATTAAAAAGGAGAAACGAAATGGGAAAGAAAATATTAGTATTAGGTACGGGAGCTCAGGGGTCAACGGTAGCGCAGAGAATGGACGAGGAACCGAATGTCGAAAAAATCATCTGTGCCGATGCAGACCATAAGGCTGTAGACGAACTCGTAAAAATTTTGAAGAAGGCAGAAGGAACATATGTTGATGCCAACGAGGTGGACAGTATTATCAAGGCGGCACAAGATGCGGATCTTATTATCAATGCACTTCCGATCAAATTCGCGCCGAAAGTGCTGGAAGCAGCGCTGGCAGTAAAGGCAAACTATCAAGACTTTGCAGCAACAGACGTACTCGATCCATGGTGGCCTAAGTGTGTAGAGATTCTATACAATGACTATGGAAAGAGGTTTAGAAAATTGGGAAAGCTGGCCGTCATTGGGACCGGATCAGCGCCGGGGATGATGTGCGTAGCAGCAAAAAACAGTATGAGATATCTTGACACATGTGAGGATATCTTGATGATGGTATACGAGGGAGTAGAAGCCAAGCGATTTCTGCCGTTCTGGTGGTCGCCGTTTACTGCATTATCGGATATGACGGATCCTACATTCGCGTTAAAGGACGGAGTGCTTGTCGAGACAGAGCCGCATTCACTGCCTGTGACGAGACTTTTCAAGGGCTGTGCCAAGGAAGTAACGCTGGTGGAACATGCCCATGATGAGACGGTATATATGGGATTAAACAAAGATACCCACTTCAAAGGAGCAAAGAACATCAACTTTAAATATGGAGGAGTGGGGATCGACTTTTCAACACCGCTATATCGAGCCGGTTTGCTGGAAAGAGAGGAACAAACATATAAGGGACATACCTTTATCCCATTTGATGTGATTCTGTCACACCTCCCCCCTGCACCTAAGTATTACAATGAAATCAAAGAGATTCTCGACGAAGGTCTCGTAAAAGATGAGGGCGCTTTCGTGGTGGAATGCACAGGAACAAAGGATGGAAAGAAAATAATGGTGGAGACATATCTTTATGCACCAGGCTGTGAAGAAAGCTTCAAGAGGGCAGGGATCACGGGGGAACAGTATCTGACGGGACAGTGCGGCGCTCTGTTTACTAAGATGTTCGTAAACGATGACTACAATCAGACAGGGCTGCTTTCATCAGACATGTTGACGTATGAAGAATGTGACAAATATCTGGCATACGCTAATGAATTGGATATCATTCTTGAGACAGAAGTCAAGCCATATCTGAAATAAAAGCTGGTTCTTATGGAGACAGGGCGACGGAAAAAATACATATCTTCAGTAAGTTCTAAAATCTCATCTCCTATTTATAATAAAGGTATCGAAACATGGAACTGCTTGTCCAGATAAGAACAGGACAGCAGAAATAAATCAGAATCTTGTACCCTTTTAAAGGCACAACTAATGGATGGAATCGTTTAAATAGCAAGGTTAGATAAAAATCCGTCATTTGACGGATTTTTTGACATAAAAGTAACAGACTCATAAAATGTATCGGAATTATGAGAAAAATGATAAAACCTATTGACAATATCCCGAAACATGATATAGTAACAATACGAACTGTAAATAAAATGATTACAGTTAAGGGAGGGGAAATGGAAAATTTGAAAAAAAGCTTGGTTGCATTATTTCTTGCGGTTTGTATGTTGCTGGCCGCATGTGGCAGCAGCGCTGTGGAGGGCGGAGGCAAAACAGAAGACAATTCGGGCGCCTACCATAAGATCACTGCTGAGACAGCAAAGCAAATGATGGATGAAGGAAATGTTACAGTCGTGGATGTGCGGACAGAGGAAGAATACAAATCAGGCCATATCCCCGGTTCCATACTTGTACCCAATGAGGAAATCGGAACCGAACAGCCGCAGGAACTGCCGGATTTGGATAGCGTATTACTGGTGCATTGCAGGACCGGTATTCGAAGCAAGGAAGCCTCTGACAAATTGGTCAAGATCGGCTACAAAAATGTCTATGATTTTGGAGGTATCATCGACTGGCCGTATGAAACAGTAGAAGAATAATAAAAAATCAAAAAGGAGATGTAGGATATGTTGATTAAAGAAATTACGAACAAAAATTTTAACAAAGAAGTATTGGAAGTACAAGGCCCGATCTTAATTGAATTCTGGGCCCCATGGTGCGGCTACTGCAAACGCCTCTCGCCAGTAATGGATCAAGTAGCGGGAGAATACGAGGGAAAACTCCAAGTAGGTAAAATCAATATTGATGAGCAGACGGAGCTGACTGCCCGGTTTGAAGTGGAAACCATTCCTACTCTGATTCTGTTTGCAGAAGGAAAAGCCATCGATTCCGTCATCGCACCTCAATCCCGGGCACAAGTCACCGACTGGCTGAAAACAAACAACGTCTTGTAATTGGAGGTGGAGAGAATGACCAAGGAACATAAACAGCAATATGATGTCGTTATTATCGGCGGCGGACCTGCCGGTTACGCTGCAGCCCTTTATTGCGCCAGGAGCAGTTTTTCTGTTTTGGTACTGGAAAAGCTTTCTCCAGGAGGACAGATGGCTACCACCGGACAGGTAGATAATTATCCTGGCTTTGATGAAGGCATCGACGGTTTTGAACTGGCGGAAAAAATGCAGCGAGGCGCGGAGCGCTTTGGAGCAGAGACCGCTTTTTCCGAAGTGTTATCGCTAGACCTGAAAGCTCAGCCCAAAAGGATCCAAACAACGGACGGCGAGATTCTGGCACGTTCGGTCATTATAGCCACCGGAGCTTCTCCCAGAGAATTGGGTCTTGCGGGAGAATCGCAGCTTCGCGGCCGGGGAGTAGCATACTGTACAACCTGCGACGGCATGATGTACAAGGATAAAACCGTCATTGTATCAGGAGGGGGCAATACTGCGGTAGCCGACGCCCTATTCCTTTCAAAAATATGCAAAAAAGTATATCTCGTGCACCGTAGAAATCAGCTGCGCGCATCGAAGGTATACTTGAAAGCATTGGAAGACAGCGGCGTGGAATTTCTATGGAATAGCAGGATTACTGAAATTCTCCATGATAAACGAGTTACCGGCGCCATGATTGAAGAGCTGACCAGCGGGAAGATTGCAAAGGTTGCCTGTGACGGCATCTTTGTAGCGATCGGCCGGGTACCAGATACAGAACTGTTCAAAGATCAAGTGGATATGGATTCTACCGGCTATCTAATTGCAGATGAGTCCACAAAAACGAATATACCTGGAGTTTACGCAGTGGGAGACGTCCGTACTAAGCCTTTAAGGCAGATCGTGACGGCTGCTGCGGATGGTGCGGTTGCTTCGCATTTTATCGAAGAGTTTCTAGCGGAATAAACTTTGAATTATCAGACTTTTTCTGTGGAAAAAACTTAATAAAAGAGTTATGATAAAAGAAAAAGGAGGAATCGGCCATGTTAGGCAGAGCAATGGGCGGTAAACATACTTGCTATGTTTGCGGAAAAGAAGTTAAGTGGGAGACCGAGTATAAAGGATATCCTGGAAATGCGGCAGACGATTTGATCCCAGTTCCTGCTCAGGAGAGTGCCCTTGGTAAATTAGAGGACGGGGCTGTTGTCTTTGAGATATCCTATATCTGCCCCAACTGCAAAACGAAAAATAAATTCAGGGCTGAACGGCATGTCAATTTGGATGATACCCAGTCTTCCCGGTAAAGCTCAAGCCATAGCGGAGCTGGGAGATTCTATCCTCAAGCCCGAAGAACGAAAGCAAAAAGAGCTGATTTTATAGGAAACAGCTCTTTTTGCCATATTAAGGTAGAAGGTATTGATGGATCATCCATACATTTGAAAACAAAGCTTATCACAGCAAATGCCGGACAATATCTTTGCTGTATGCATATTCTTGTGAATCTGCGGCCGCATTGACGGCAATGAGGGGAACCGTCCGTTCATACAAGGAACCGTGTGTTCGCACCTGATCTGTATGAAGGATTGGCGGATCCACCTCCCCAAAGGCACAATCTTTGGCAGCAAAGGCCACAAAATCGCCGATGTCATCCTCCGGAAGATGGTAGAGGGCAGCCGCCTCTTTCGCGGAAAGCACCTGTTCCACAGCCGGCAGAGAGGCAGTCAATTCCAGAATCTGCGCTTCCTCGCTTGGATCCTGCAAATAGAGGTAGAGAATACCGCCCTCCTGATAGATGTGGTTCTCAATATAGCGGTCTTTCAGAGGAGGCACGCAAACCATATGAAAGCCTGCCTCATCTGAAATGGTTTGGAGGTTGATAAGAGTTGTCTTTTGATTCATGCCATGATCTGCGGTAACGTAAATTTGGCGCGATGGATCCAGATCATGAATTTTAGCCACATAGTCGTCGGCAGCTCGTATCTGCTCCCGCGCCTCATCAGTTCCCGGAGGGAAATGGTGCATGATAAAGTCATTGGTCGTGCAGTAGACAAGAGCCGGGTTTTCTTTTTTGATGCATTGATAAGCGGCCTCGAAAATCCAGCGGCTGCTGTCAGGACTCTGTACCTGTGGCGGCACGGAAAGTCCTAACCGGGCAAGCAGCTCCTGATCCGGCTTTTGCACGCTGATGCCGATATCCACACCTGCCCCGAAGACTTCCAAAATCTTGCCTTTCACAGTAAGGAGCGATGTTTTCCCGCCGGCCGCTTTATATGCTTCCAGGATGGTTCGGGCCTTCATGAAGCCGGTGCTTTCTATAAAACCCTGGTCGCCGGTCGCGGGGTCATAATAATAGTTGCCCACCACATGGGTGTCTTCCGGAAAAGCGCCGGACATGATACAAGCGTGGTTTACATTGGTAACGCTTGGAATCGCTCCCTGTACGGTCTTTGCAAAGGAGCCGGGCCTTTCCGCCAGTCTGAACATATTCGGTGCGGTGTCCCTGGTCAGATATTCAGGTGCGCACCCATCGATGACAATGATTAACGCCTTATTCATAAAACATTCTCTTTCCTTTCTGCCATCAGTTTACAACAGAACCAATCTATTGTAAAATACAAATAACTTTTCGTTATCATTAGTAAATACTTATGGATAGGAGAAAGAAATGTCCTTTCGAAACCTGGAGATTTTTGCAGAAGTCTGCAAATATATGAATATGAGCAGGGCTGCCGAGCATCTGTATATTTCCCAATCATCGGTCAGTCAGGCCATTGGAGAGCTGGAAAAGCAGTACCAGGTAAAACTGTTCGAACGGCTTTCGAAGAAACTGTACTTGACAGGAGCAGGCAGGGAATTGCTTACTTATGTTCGCCAAATCCTTTATCTGAACGAGCAGATCGAAGAAAAAATGAGCGATCTTTCCAGCTCTGAACGGCTTCGCATCGGCGCCTGCACGACCGTGGGTTTTTACTTTATGAATCCCCTTTTGGATCGATATCAGGCTTTATGCCCGCAGGTGCGGACCATGGTGGAAGTTGGAAACAGTTCCCAGCTCGAACGCAAGATCCTCGATGCACAGCTTGATCTTGCTTTTGTTCAGGATATTACCCGGGCAAAGGAAGTGACCAGGGAGAGCGCCCTCGCCGATCGGCTGATCTTAATCTGCAGAAAGGACCATCCTCTGGCCGAAAAAGAAGTGGAGCCGGAGGCGCTTCTCGGGCAGCCCTTTGTTGCCAGAGAAGCGGGCAGCGGGACCAGGAGACTTCTGGAAGAACTTTTGGCATCAAACGGCGCGGCTCCCGAGTATGCCTGGATTTGCAATAGTATCACATCCATGAAAGACGCAGTTATGCACGGCAGGGGAATCTGCCTCTTATCCGAATATTTGGTCGAGGAAGAGTTGAAAAACGGTGAGTTGGCGCAGATCCGCATTTGCGGCCGTGAGCTAAGACGCCATTTTTACCTGATCTGCCATAAGAATAAATTTAAAACAGAGGGCATGAACCGCTTTATAGATCTGTGCAGACAGCAGTCGGAGGAATTGGAGCCTGAGGCTTAGATGGCGGCCAGATATCGCTTGGTAAATTCATCTAGAGGAAGCGGTTTGCTAAACAGATAGCCCTGGGCAAGATCGCAAGACAGCCGATCGAGTAACTGGAACTGCTCTTCCGTCTCAACGCCTTCGGCCACCAGCTGAATGCCGAGTTTTTTACACAGTTCAACGATGGTTTGAATCAGAAGCTGAGCTTTTGTATTTTTGGCAACATCCTCCACCAGACTTTTATCGATTTTCAGCACATCAAAATCCATGGATGTAAACAGGGAAAGATTGGCGTACTTTACCCCAAAATCGTCGATGGATATGGAAAAACCTTCGGCCTTTACTTCTTTTAAAATGGTTACGATTTCCGCAGAAAGTTCCGATTCCGATCCTTCCGTGATTTCGATCTGAATCAGATTTTGAGAAATATCATACGATTTCCAGAGATTTTTCAAATTCTGTAGAAAGTTGGTCTGAGTCAACGTATATCTGGAAAAGTTCACCGATATGGGAATAACCTCCTGGCCCTCGTCGATCCACCTTTTCAGTATATTGCATACAGAGTGAAATACATAGAAATCAAGCATATAGATTAAGTGGGAGCTTTCCAGAACCGGGATGAACTGGGACGGTGCGACCAATACCTGATGCTTATCGATATACCGCACCAATGCTTCGGCTCCCGCCAGCTTCCGGTCGGAGAAAGAAAGCTTGGGCTGAAGATAAACCGGAAATTGCCCTTCCGCTAAGAACTTGGTAAGAACTTGCGGGTTGTTAAGCTCCAAGAATTGATCGTTGATATAACGATAACGGCTGGTCTGAGGATTTTTTCGATAATAAGCTTTCTTGTCAGCATACCTTTGCTCATCCGCGTCACTGATCAGCTGCTGTATATTATCACATTGGCTGCTCCATGTGGAGCCAATTGCCGCATCATACTCCTGATTATTGATAAAGGACTTTTTCAGTGACCAGACACAAGAATCAAAATCATCTTTTTTGATTGGCCTGCAGATAATAACGAATTCATCGCCGCCGACGCGATAAATACGATCCTTCGAAAAAATGGAAGAAAGCTTGGTTACTGTGTTGGTCAAAGCGAGATCGCCGTAACTATGCCCTTGGTTATCGTTAATTGCTTTGAGCCCGTTCAAATCAACATAAACAATGCCGATATCGGTGCAGGTTTGGCCGCTCAGCTTGTCGATATCCTTGATAAAGCGATTACGATTATGGACACTGGTGAGTGTATCCTGATAACTAAGTTTGCGCAAGAGCTTTTCGGTTTCCTGCTTTTCGATAATGGAAGTAAGAAAGTAGCTGATTGTTGAGAAAATCAGCGGAATATGCTGAATGTTTTTTTCCGGAGGATTGTCAACCCCAATATATCCCCGAAGATTACCATCCGCCAAAAGCGGGGCAGCTACCAGACTATGTATGTTTTGTTTGGTCAAAACCTGATATTCCTTCGGCGAAATATCCTGGATTTCATCGATATTATCAATCACCACACATTCTTGACGATGAAAAGAAGGCCGCCATCTTTTCATGAGATCAATATCCATATCCTGCAGATTGTCTTTTTCAGGCTGAACGCCCGGGGCGCACCATTCATAAGTATTATCCATCCGCAATCCTCGAATTTCAAAAATATAGACGCGCTCAGCTTCTAAAAAGCTGCCGAGCGTATCCAGCAGCTTGTTAACAATTGTTTCCAGCGATTGGGACTGATGAAGAATTTTAGCGCAGTCAATAATAAGGCTGGCCGATTTGACCAGCCGCTCCAGTGATTTCTTTTGGAGCTCCAGTTCAGTGACTTCGAAAGCAACCTCAAAGCGGGCCGGTTTTCCTTCCCAGTCGATTAAACTGTCCTTGAGAATATAGTAACCATTAACAGAAGGATTATAATATTCCCAAGTATAGGCTTCCTCATAAACTAGACAGTCATTGGTGCAGAAGTCACAGGGACGGTCCCTGTTTTGCAGCAGCTGATAACATTTTTTCCCTTCCAAGGAATCGGTTCCAAATTTCTCCCTGCCCGGTTTATTCAAATAAAGCAGATCGTAACTTTCAATATCGGAGATGTAAACCAGCTCAGAGATGGCATCGAGCATTTCGAAAGCTTTTTGCATGTTGGAGCTCCTTTAGTTCATAGTAAATTAATTATATTTATTTTCATTATCTCACTAAAAACAAGCGGAGTCAAGAAAACAGCCGGGCCCAGAGGCGGCTGTCCGTTTGACTTATGCGGCGGGATTGGATATACTAAGAAAAGAATTCGTTGTATTTACAACGGAAGCGGGGATGTTATGAAAGACTCTAAATTATTTGAAGGTATCCTTCCGGCTGAAATTGAAGCACTGCTTTCCTGTCTTTCGGCAAGGAAGCAGAGTTACAACAAAAATGACTTTGTATTTACAACAGGAGACCGCATGGCTTTGACAGGTATTGTCGTTTCAGGCAGCCTGCGCATTCTGAAGGAAGATTATTGGGGCAACCGGACGATTATTGAAGTTTTGGAACCAGGAGAGGTCTTCGGAGAATCCTTTTCCTGTGCGGAAATTAACCATGTTCCTGTCAGCGTTATGGCCGTTGAATCTACGGAAGTTTTGCTGCTGGATTATAAAAAAATATTGACAACCTGTCCCCAATCTTGTCCGTTCCACGCTAGGATTATCCGCAATATGATGAAAATTCTTGCCCGGAAAAATATCGCCTTGATGCAGAAGATGGAGCATATCACAAAGCGAACCACCAGGGAAAAGCTGCTGTCTTATCTGTCGGCACAAGCGATTAACTGTGGAACGAGCCGTTTTGATATTCCTTTCAATCGCCAAGAACTGGCCGATTATCTATCAGTGGACAGGAGTGCCATGTCGGCTGAGCTGGGAAGGATGAAAGAAGAAGGACTGATCGAATATCAAAGAAATCATTTTATTTTAATCAGGAAAGAATAGCAAAGCTTCTTTAAAAGTGATACCATTGATAAAGATGCGCATCCGCTGCATATATTCGAATTGTCAAAGCGGATACCGATACATTCTGTTTCAAAAGAAAGGTTCGATTATGAAGAAATATGAAGAAGAAAAAGAGCATATAACCGGTATCTCTTTGGAACATTGGGTTTTTGGCGAGATCATGGATAAAATGAATGCCAATATTTATGTTACCGATATTGAAACAGACCGGATCTTGTTCATGAACAGGCGTATGAAAGAAGCATTCGGGCTCGATGAACCTATCGGAAAAATTTGCTGGCAAACACTGAAGAAAGGAAGAACCCACCGCTGCGACGATTGTCCGATCTTTCAGTTAGAGAAAAACAAGAAAGAAGCGGATTCTTATATGTGGGAGGCCGATGACTTGTCTAACAATCGTATTTATGAATGTTTTGACAGTCTCATTAAGTGGTATGACGGGCGTACGGCACATTTTCAATATTCAGTGGATGTCACAGAGGTCAAGCGGCTATATAGGCAGGCCAGCACTGATGAGCTGACTGGAGTGCTCAACCGCAGGGCTGGAAAAACAGCTTTGAAAAAGTCTATGGAAAAGGCCCAAAGATCGGATGAACCTCTTGTGCTTGCTATGATTGACGCCAATGAGCTGAAGCAGGTCAACGATAAGCTGGGGCATCAGGCCGGTGATCAGCTGCTGGTCACCATTGCCAGCCGAATCAGCGGGGTGCTCAACGAGAAAGAATACTTATTCCGATTGGGAGGAGATGAATTTGTAGTTGTTTTTTCCCATACCACTGAAAAAGAAGCAGAACGAAAGCTGAAAAACGTGCTGCAGGGCATCAGAAAAGAAAATTTGCCGGGCGTGATGACTCAGAATGCCTTTTGTTTCGGTGCGGTCTGTGTTGAAATGGACGAGATCGATTCCGTCGATGATTTGCTTTGCGCTGCGGATGAGAAGCTTTACCAGTATAAACGAACTGCCCATATAGAAAGAGCCAATGAAAGACTGAAGCAACTTAATCATCCAACGGATGCAGAGCCTTTTTCCTATAATAAAGAGCTGCTCTATGATGCCTTGGCGCAAAGTACGGATGATTACATATATGTTTGTAATATGAAAACCGGCGTGTTTCAATATCCCCAGTCCATGGTAGATGAATTCGGACTGCCGGGCCGGATTATCGAAAACGCGGCCGCAGTCTGGGGCGCAAAAGTACATGAACACGATAAAGCGGCATTTTTAGAGTCCAACCAGGAAATTGCCGATGGGAGAACCGATTGTCACAGAGTGGAATATCGGGCTCTTAATCACGAGGGACAGTGGGTTTGGCTCCGTTGCAGAGGTCGCCTGGAACGAGACAAAAATGGCGAACCGGAACTCTTTGCGGGCATAATCACCAATTTGGGCAATAAAAACAGAATTGACCATTTGACCGGACTCTTAAACAAATTTGAGTTTATTCACCAGCTGGAGCTGCTGACTCAAGAAGATCGAGACGCGCCTTTTTCTCTGTTGCACTTAGGCCTTGATAATTTAAAAAGAGTCAACGACCTCTACGACCGTCATTTCGGTGATGAAGTAATACGCATTGCGGCCCAGAGACTTCAAAGCCTCCTCCCCAACAACGGGATGCTGTTCCGTTTGGATGGAGACGAGTTCGCTGTGATTTTATTTGGCAAAGACAAGGCTATGGCTCAGAATTTTTTCCGCTCTTTGCAGAAATCCTTCGGCAAGCAGCAGAGCTATGATAACCGAACTTTTTTTTGTACCATATCCTGCGGATGTGTGACGTTTCCCGAATATGCCGCCGCCCATATGGAACTGATCAAGTATGCCGGCTATGCGCTTAACTATGCCAAACAGAGCGGAAAAGACCGAATCGTCTTTTTTTCCAGAGAAATGTTGGTTGAAAAAGTCCGGGTTCTGGGAATTGAGGAACTGCTTAGAGAAAATATCAACAACGGATTTAGAGGGTTTGAAGCGTATTTTCAACCAGTATTTGATAAGCATAAGAAACTGGTTGGCGCAGAGTGTCTTTCCCGATGGGCCAGTGAAAAATTCGGCAGAGTGGGCCCGGATGAATTTATCCCTCTCTTGGAGAAAAACGATCTGATTTTAAAATTAGGCAGATGGATTTTTGAAGAGGCGGTCAAAAAGAGCGTAGAATGGACCAGGATAGGCTATCCGATCAAGATCAGTGTCAACGTTTCTGCCAGCCAAATGGAGGACGAAGGGCTGCTGCATTTCATACGGTCAACGCTGTCCAAATATCACGCCGATCCGCGGCTTTTGATGCTGGAATTGACCGAAAGCTACTTTGCAGACAGCGGAGAAAATTTGTCTATGATTCTCTCCCAGTGCAGAGAGATGGGGATGTCCGTGGCAATCGACGACTTCGGGACAGGTTATTCTTCGCTGGGGCTCTTGAAGCTGGCGCCTGCCGATGTTGTTAAGATTGACCGCACCTTTATTAAAGGTATCCGGGATAGAAAATTTGATCGTTCTTTTGTCAGTCTGATTGCGGATTTGTGTCATGTGATGGATATGGATGTCTGTGTGGAAGGCGTAGAGGACGAGGAAGATTATCAGGCGGTGGCAGAGATGGATATTCAATATATTCAAGGCTTTTATCTCGGCAGGCCGGTGCCTAAACGCAGCTTTGAAGAAATGTTTTTAATAAAATATTAAGAAAACTTCCACAGCAGCGACCAGCATTCTATTGTACAATAACAGAATACGGGAGAAGAGACGAGCACATAAGAAAAAGGAGTTAACAAATGATTATTGAAAAAAAAGACGGCTTTCGATTGGATGATGCGACAGTACCGGCGGCTTTAAAGCCGCTCATGGATGAATTCCAGGATTACGTGCTTCTGCGGAACACCTATCATGCTGCCATTCGGGAAGTAAGCACCAAGTTGGAAATATTGGATGATGAGTTCCAAGTAAGATACGATTACAACCCGATTCACCATATGGAATGCAGGCTCAAGTCGCCCCAGAGCCTTTTCGAAAAGCTGGAAAGAAAAGGACTGGATATACGCCTTGAATCATTTTATAAAATCACAGATATTGCCGGAATCCGGGTCATTTGCAATTACATCGATGATGTATACGCAGTGGCATCGCTCTTACTGCAGCAGGACGATATCAAACTGCTGCGCCGCAGCGATTATATTAAAAATCCCAAGGAGAGCGGATACAGAAGCCTGCATCTGGTGGTACAGATACCGGTGTTCCTTTCTGACCGGACAGAAATGGTCCCAGTAGAAATTCAATTCCGGACCATTGCTATGGATACGTGGGCCAGCTTGGAGCATGAGCTGAAATATAAGCGGGTCGGCGGAATTACTTCCAAAATGGAGGCAGAGCTGAAGGAATGCGCGGAGGCTATGGCGGAAGTGGACCGGAAGATGGAACAGATACATAAGGAATTGTAATGTGTGTTCTGTGTGAACGAAACATGTAGATTTGTATCAAATCTTTAAAATTTGGTCAAGATATGATACGATTATAAAGATTCTGCGAAAAATTAAAGAGAAAGAGGAAGCTATGAAAAAGAAATTGATGGCACTGACTTTGATTGTATGTCTGTTCGTTGTGATGGGGCTGACTGGATGCGGCAGCAAACCCTACAGTAAGTATGATCTGTCAGAATATGTGAAGGTGGGAAAATATAAGGGCCTGGAAATAGAAAAGATTAACGTTTCTGTTTCGGACGAAGAAGTAAACGCTCAGGTCAAGGCCAACGTGGAGCAAACGAAAACCACAGAAAAGAAAAAAGAAGGAACTGTGGCTAAAGGCGATAAAGTGAACCTGGATTATGAGGGTAAGATCGACGGCAAGACTTTTGACGGCGGCAGCTCCAAAGGCTATGACCTGACGATCGGCTCCGGGGAATTTATCCCCGGCTTTGAGGATGGCCTCATCGGAAAAGAAATCGGCTCCAAGCAGACGCTGAATCTCAAATTCCCGGCGGATTACAACAACACGGAAGTGGCAGGCAAGGACGTGGTGTTCACGGTCAAACTCAATTACGTTTCCGTGGATCAGATCCCCGAATATAACGATGCCTGGGTGGCAAAAAACAGCAAAGTAAAGACCACCGCCGAATACGAAAAGCAAGTAAAAAAGCAGCTGCTAAAGGATAAAGAAGACCAGGAAAAGAGTTCTCAAAAAGGGGATCTCTGGCAGGAAATTTATGATAGCTCAGAAGTAATCAAATATCCGGAAGAAGAAGTAAATCAATATGTAGAGGTCTTGGAGGAGCAGTATAAAAAAATGGCCGAGAGCTACAACATGGAACTGAAGGATATCTGGCAGCAGATGGGCATCCAATCGGAAGAAGAATATAACGAAAAGAATAAGCAGGCAGCTCAGGAATATGTAAAAGAACAGATGGTTTCCTATTATATAGCGGATAAAGAAAAACTCAGCTATACTAAAGATGATGAAAAGAAGCTGCGCGAGCAGATTGAAAGCTCCGGATACACGGAAGATACCTTCAAAGAAAACTTCGGCGAAGAGATCGACTCCTATATAGAACTTTCTTTGACCTATGAAAAAGTAATGGATTTTATCTATGAACAGGCAAAGGTTGTAGATAAAAAGACGGAGAAAGAGACAACCGCGCCAACGGAGGAGTCAAAAGCTAAAGACTCTACTGAGGCTACTCAGTCCACCACGGAAGGAAAAGGCGCTGACGACGCTACCTCCAACGATGAACCGGGCGGCGCCGACGCATAACCAGCAACGGCATTGCCGCAAACCTACAACTTCTAGAAAAAAAGATTGAAATACACTGCAAGATGTGGTAATATCGATACGTTAGTTTGTCGATGGAGCCCGAATCTTGCAGTTTTTTCGGGTTAAAAAGCGACATCCTTTTCACCAAAGGCCGGCGGAAGCGCCGCGGCGCCGACTGGTGAAAGCACAGAATTCTCTGGAGAGTCTCATGATGAGCGCCGAAGGTGTAAGGTGGAATTGCCGCCGATCTCTCAGGCAAAAGGACAGAGCAGATAGCTGATATCTTAATAGCTTTGCCCTATCTCTGGAAAGTCGAATCGTTCGGCTTTTTTCTTTTAACTGCAGTTTTATACGCAATTATACTTATGAAGAGAGGGTAGAAAACATGGATCAATTGACAAAAGTGCTAGTAAGCATTGATGATGTGGTATGGGGAGTGCCGATGATCGTCCTGATTATGGGTACCGGTATCTTTTTGACAATCCGCCTGGGCGTGCTCCAGTTCCGCAAGCTGGGAACCGCACTCAAGTACATGGTAAAAAACGAAGCCAACGGAGAGGGAGAAGTAACCAGCTTCGGGGCGCTCTGTACAGCGATGGCAGCAACTATCGGTACCGGAAATATCGTCGGCGTAGCTACAGCCGTTGTGGCCGGCGGCCCGGGTGCGTTATTCTGGATGATTCTGGCCGCTTGTTTTGGTATGGCCACAAAATATTCAGAGGGCGTCCTGTCAATCAAATATCGTGTTATCAAAGAGGATGGACATGCCCTGGGAGGGCCGTTCTACTATATAGAAAATGGAATGGGCAAGAGCTGGAAATGGCTGGCCAAGCTGTTTGCCATCTTCGGCATGATGGCCGGACTTCTGGGGATCGGCACCATTACACAGGTGAACGGAATCGCTTCTGCGGCTCAGGGATTCTTTGACCCCAACAGCCAGCACATGGTATCCTTATTCGGCAGAGATTATTCAATCTCCATTGTCATTACGGCAATCGTTGTGGCAGTGTTGACTGCTCTGGTTGTCATAGGCGGGATCAAGCGAATCGCCAGCGTTACGACGATCATAGTACCTTTTATGGCAATTGCTTATGTAATCATCTGTGTGGTGATTTTGATTGCAAATATTCGAGCAATTCCTCATGCTATTGTTGAAGTTCTGGCAAGCGCTTTTGGATTGAGAGCAATGGCCGGAGGCGCTTTAGGGGCGCTGATGCTGGCGATGCAGAAAGGTGTTGCTAGAGGTATTTTCTCCAACGAAGCGGGCTTGGGAAGCGCGCCGATCGCGGCAGCAGCCGCACAGACCAAGGAACCGGTAAGGCAGGGCCTGATTTCCATGACTGGTACTTTCATAGATACCATCGTCATTTGTACCATGACCGGATTGACGATCATGGTTACGGGAGCGTATGATAAAGCTGTCGCTGAAGGTTTGGAAGGGGCTCAGGTAACTTCCTTTGCCTTCGGACAAGGTCTGCCCTGGTCTGCGGGAACAGGATCCTTCGTACTGATGCTCTGCCTGGCTTTCTTTGCCTTTACGACCATACTTGGATGGGATTACTACAGCGAACGCTGTCTGGAATACCTGTCCGGCGGGCATAAAGGCGTGCTTACCACTTATAGATGGCTCTACATCCTGGCCGTTTTAGCAGGACCGTTCATTACGGTAAGCGCAGTATGGACCATCGCTGACATCTTCAACGGACTGATGGCGATACCAAATCTGATCGCACTGCTGGCTCTAAACGGAGTTATCGTAGCAGAAACCAGGAGCTATTTTAAGCGAATTTCTGAAAACCGGCTTCAGTAACTTTGTTCGATGAAAATTTGACATAGAAAAAAACGGCGGAAGAAGAAGCAAAAAAGCGTTCTTATTTCTGCCGTTTTTTAATATATTTAAAAGGACAAACATTAAAAGGGGGATAAAGCGATGTTAAATACGGAGAATATTAAAAATAAAGAAGTGATCAATATTTACGACGGCAAGAGTCTGGGATTTGTATATGATATTGAGATAAATTTGAAAGAGGGAAAAATTGAGGGGATCGTTCTGCCGGGACAGCGGGGATTTTTTAACCTGTTCGGCAGAGATACCGAAGATTTCGTGATCAAATGGAAGAACGTAAAAACGGTCGGCGAGGATGTAATTCTGGTCGACGTGCCGACATCTCTGGACTCGGTGGATTAAACATCGGATTAATCAATAGAAGGAAATATAAAAACCGGAAAAAACATGATCTAGAGGAAGATTTTCGTGTACAGGCTATAATTCTAAATTGAATAGACTCTTTAAATAATGAATAAAACAATGTATCAAGGAAATGTAACGATGACGGGTGAAAAATGTTAAGATGTACGGCGGCAGATTATTTCTAAATGAATAATCTGCCGCTATTTTAATGACAAGAATGGCCGAATACCAAGAACGTCAGGATGGCATGCATATTGCATTAATACTAATGGTGTTCAAAAGGTCAGAAGGGATTAGGACTTATTTGACAAACTTATATTAGATTTATGAAAGGAAGGTCTTAATTTATGGGAAACAATAACATTACGGCTAATAGCCCGAATGAAAAGTTGCCTTTTAAGGTCAAGCTGGGGTACGGATTATCCGGTTACTGCAGCTTTATCACATGGACAGCTTTCAGCTATTATGGTCTCTATTTCTTTACCGATGTAGTCGGTCTGTCGGCAGCTTTTGCCGGCGCAATGATCTCACTGGGTACTTTGTGGGATGCGATCACAGATCCGATCGTGGGAGGTATTTCCGATAACCTTAAGCTGAAAAGCGGCAGGCGGCGTCCGCTCATTATCGGCGTGGCAGTCCCCTTCGTTCTCATCAGTATCTTGCTCTTTACCAACTGGGGCTTCAGCGAGGCTGTTTCTAAAGTATACTTTGTAATTATTATTCTGCTATACTACACAGCTCAGACTGTACTGGACATTTCCAGCTCCGCCCTTGGTTCTGAGATGACACTGGACTATAACGAGAGGGCTTCGCTTGCTACTTTTAAGAACTATTTTGGCTTGACCGCAACGGTTGCCATCAGCCCGACGCTGATGTTAGTCGCATACTTCGGCGGATTGTTTGATAATGCTGACCGCGGTTGGAGCTGCACCCTGGCCATCTACATGATCGTGGCGCTGCTCTTTATCTTTATCCTGTGGAAATCGACCAAAGGATATGAAAGACACAGAGAAGACAGCGGAAAGTTCTCCTTTGCCGATGTCAAAGAAATTTTCAGGAGCAAACCGACCAGAATCGTCATGCTGGTCTTTGGTATTGCGATATTCGCCAATACCATCAATTATGCGCTGCAGGTTTACTACTATACAAATTATGCACTTCTATCAGAAGGACGGATTGCAAGTGTAACCTTAGTGTTCGGTGTGGCCAGTATTTTCTGCGCATGGATTACGGACAGACTGATGCAGAAACTTTCCAAAAAAGCAGCATGGGTAATTGCCATCGGTCTTGAAGCTGCTGTCATGATCATCATGATCGGATTTATCATCCAGCCGGGAAATGTGGCGTCGATTTATGTTTTGGCAATTCTTATGTCATTAGGAAACGCTGCTGTATATCAGGTGCCTTGGGCGATGATTCCCGACTGCGTCGATGTTACGGAACTTACATCCGGAAAACGTGTTGACGGCGTTATTTTCGGTGTTGTAGCCTTTATCCAAAAGGCATGCGGAGCTTTAGGAGCGGCGGTTCTTGGTACGCTTTTGACAGTTATCGGATACGATGCTGCAGCTGCTACGCAGACCGCGGATGCTTTGAGCGGTCTCAAGTACATGTATGCGTTCTTATGCGGAGGCATTTACCTCATTACGGTATTGATTATACTCAAGTACCCGCTCAGCAGACAGAAGCACGACAGAGTTCGCCAGGCGATTGCGGAAAGAAAGCAGGGCAAAGAAATCGATATGTCCGAATTTAAAGATCTGGTTTAAGAAAGGAGCGCATGATGAAAGTTAAAAAATTTGTAGACTTATCATGGGAAGTATCGGATAATAGTCCGATTTATCCGGGAGACCCGGAACCAAAAGTAACAACAACACATACAATTGAAAAAGATTATTACAATCTTTCCGGTGTTTATGTGGGAACTCAGACAGGAACCCATGTAGATGCTCCATATCACTTTAGAAATGACGGCGATACCATCGACAAAATGGAGCTGGATTTCTTCTTTGGGGAAGCAGTGGTAATCCGTGTGACCGATAAAAAAGAAAATGAAAAGATCACCATGGAAGACGTGATGCCGTATGATGAGAAGATTAAGGAAAATACCATCGTTCTCTTCAATACCAACTGGTATAAGACGAGAGGAACGGAGGCGTTCTATAATCATCCCTTCGTAGCTGGCGAAGTAGCCGAGTACTTGGTAGATAAAGGTGTTCGTTTCATTGGTATCGATACCATGAACGCGGACCAGTCGGGCGGAACCGAATTCCCGGTTCACGATCTGTTCTCCGAAAAGAGACTGATGATCGGTGAAAACTGGGCTTATTTGGACCAGATCGACTTCGATAACGTGGTCGTGGCAGCCTTTCCGATGAAAATTGCCGGAACAGATGGATCTCCGGTCAGAGCGGTTGCTATGGAAATTGAAGAGTAGACTTTGCTTAAAGGCTCCTGTACGAGCCGGCTATTGGCCGGGCTTGGGCGGGAGCCTTTTTTTTTGGAGCTTTGCCAAAGCGGAAGTAAATCGGATAGATTCCCTACTTGGCAAAAACCACAATATGTAGTAAAATCACTATGTTGGCTTACAGGAATAGTAGTGATACAAGGAGGATATTGAGATGAGATGCCCGTTTTGTGAAAACCAGGATACCAAGGTAATCGACTCCAGGCATACGGAGGATGGACATGCCATTCGCCGGCGGCGCGAGTGCGATGCCTGCGGAAAACGGTTTACGACCTACGAAAAGGTGGAAGAAATGATCCTCATGGTCATTAAAAAGGATGGCAGAAGGGAAGCCTTCGACCGCAACAAGATCATGAACGGGATCATCAAAGCCTGCGAAAAGCGGCCCGTCCCCATTGCTGAGATTGAAAAGGTGGTCGATGAGATCGAGCGGGGCCTAAATAACATGATGGAGAAGGAAGTGGAGAGCACCTTCATCGGCGAACTGATCATGGAACGCCTGCGCAAGCTGGACGAAGTGGCTTATGTCCGCTTTGCATCCGTATACAGGCAATTTACCGATATCAATACCTTTGTAGCCGAAATTGAAAAATTGCTTACAACCAAAAAAAGCAAGTAAAGGAAGCGAAACATGGAGAACATTATCAGAGTAGCCATCGACGGCCCCAGCGGCGCCGGCAAAAGCACCATTGCCAAAGCGGTGGCCAAAAAACTGGGAATCGATTACATCGATACAGGCGCCATGTACCGGGCTGTGGGATATAAGACCCTGGTCTGCGGGGTTGACCCTCAGGATCGTCAGGCGCTGAAAAATATGCTGGAGAAAACCAGTATCGATTTTTCCAAAGGAAACATCATATTGGACGGTGAGATCATTAACGATCAAATCCGCACTCCCCAGATCGCAAAGAAAGCGTCCGAGTGTTCGGCCCTGGCCGATGTTCGTCAAAAGCTGGTCCAGCTCCAGCGGCAGATGGGCCAGGAAAAAAGTGTCATTATGGACGGGCGGGACATTGGCAGCAATGTGCTGACCGATGCGGAATACAAATTTTTTATGACCGCCTCTGCTGAGGAACGGGCAAAACGCAGATACGATGAGCTGACGGAAAAGGGTCAGGATATCACTTACGATCAGGTCCTGGAGGATATCCAAAAGCGGGATCACAGCGATATGACCAGAGAGCTGAATCCCCTCCGCAAAGCCGACGATGCTTTGGAAGTGGATACCACGGGCATGAGTATCGAAGATGTGACAAACTATATATTAAAGGAGATTGAGAGATAATGGCAACAGTCAGACCGTTTAAAGCCATAAGGCCGGCGCAGAAATATGCGGATAAAGTCGCTTCCCTGCCTTATGATGTCATGAACCGTCAGGAAGCAAGTAAAATGGCGGCGGAAAACCCCTACAGTTTTCTTCATATATGCAGGTCGGAGATCGATCTGCCCCATCAGAAGGATCCCTATGATAAGAGCGTATACGAGAAAGCAAGAGAAAACATCGCCAACTTTTTAGACAAGGGAATTTTTACCCAGGATGAAGAACCTGCACTGTACATCTACCGCCAGGTCATGGACGGAAGAGTGCAGACCGGTATTGTAGGCACCGTATCCGTTGATGAATACCAGAACAACACCATTAAAAAACATGAATTCACCCGCGTGGAAAAGGAACTGGATCGGATCCGTCATTTTGACGTATGCGATGCCAACACAGAACCGGTATTTTTGACTTACCGCGATGACAAGCGGATACGGGTTTTGATTGAAGGCTGGGCTTCCGGCCGCAAGCCGACCTATGATTTTACCGGAGCAGGCGGCATCCGGCATACCTTGTGGGTGGTGGATGACCCGCAGACCATCGAGAGCCTCACTTCCCTGTTTGGAGAGATTCCTTCTTTATACATTGCCGACGGTCATCACAGAAGCGCGTCCGCATGCAAAGTGGGGTTAAAGCGCAGAGAGGAAACTCCTGATTATACCGGTGAAGAAGAGTTCAACTTCTTTATGGCTGTCATTTTCCCGGACGCGGATCTCCATATCTTTGACTATAACCGGGTCGTAAAGGACCTGAACGGCAATACCGTGGAGAGCCTTATGGAAAAAATCAAAGCCGCCGGCTTTAAGATCGATAAGAAGGGCGAAGATGTTTACCGTCCGGAAGCAAAGCACTGCTTCGGCATGTTCCTGGAAGGCAATTGGTATCGGTTAACTGCAAAAGAGGAGATTATTCCCGATCATGTAATCGACTCATTGGACGTTGCCATTCTTCAAAACAAGATTCTGGGGCCGATTCTGGGCATCGAAGATCCTAGAACCGATAAACGTATTGATTTTGTAGGCGGAATTCGAGGACTGGAAGAATTGGAAAAACGGTGCCGCGAGGATATGAAGATTGCGTTTGCCGTCCATCCTGTAGAAATTGAGGACCTGCTTACTGTATCGGACAACGATCTTGTTATGCCGCCGAAATCAACTTGGTTTGAACCGAAATTGGGCAGCGGACTCTTCCTCCATCAGCTGTAAGGAAACCAGGTATAAACACTTCTTTAAAAGGTAAAGATACTTTTAAAGGAGTGTTTTTTTATGAGGAAGAGAATTGCATTTGTGACAGCGGCTTTGGGCATTTTGACTTTGGCTTTGATCGGCCGCCTCGCCTATATCCAATTTTGGGGGCATCAAGATTTGAGCCAGGCTGCCAGCGCGCAGCAGATGATCGCTTTGGAAGGCGCCAATACCAGGGGATTGATCTACGACCGCAATCACACTCCTCTTGTGGGAAATAACCAGGAATACATTTTTATAATCCGAGAAAAAAATTTTGACGGTGAGTCAAAACGGGCGTTGAATCTGATGGGGGCCCGGGAACTGAAAAACACAGGCAGCGGATATAAAGTGTTCGCATCCAAATCATACGACAAGGAGCTGGGTCAGCAGCTGATCCGCAATTCGTCCGCCTATATTCTTGAAGCGGGACGGCGCTATGGACAGCAGCAGAAGGCGGTCCATATTCTGGGCTACGTCAATCCCCAGGATGCCAGCGGCGCCACAGGCATCGAATTGATGTGCGAAAGCCAGCTTTCTCTACTCAACAAACGGATTTTCACCACAGCGGATGTAAAAGGAAATATTCTTCAGGGCAAAGGCCTGGTAGTTCGGACAGCGATGGATGAGGACTCTTATGTCAAAGAGGGCGTTGTGACCACCCTTGATGCGGGATTGCAGGGCGCGGTAGAAGATATTCTGCGAGGCTCTGGCAAAAACGGAGCTATCGTGGTGCTCAAACGTGAAACAGGTGAAATCGTTGCTTCTGCCAGTACCCCTGTCTTTGATCCCAACCGGGTTAGCGAGTATATGAGCAGCGATAAAAACGAGCTGGTCAATAAAGTGACTCAGGGGACTTATCCTCCGGGGTCGGTTTTTAAGATTGTTCTGGCAGCTGCGGCCGCAGAGCAGGGCATCAGCCCGGACAAAACCTTTGTCTGTAAGGGCTATGAAATGATCAACGGCCAAAAAGTGATCTGCAAAACTGGAGGGGAAGAGGGTCATGGAACCATTACCCTGCGGGATGCGCTGGCACAGTCATGCAATTCCACCTTCATTCAGCTGGGGCAGGAGCTGGGGGCGGAAACCATTCTGCAAACTGCGAAAAAAATGGGCTTGGGAGAGATGGCCATAAAAGACTACCCGGGGCAAAAAGAGGGAAAATTGATGACCCTGCAGCAGTCACAGGGAGCAGCTATAGCGAACCTTTCCATCGGTCAGGGGGAAACACTGGCAACGCCCTTACAAATCGCCCGAATGACCAATATAATCGCCAACGGGGGAATCGACCCTGGGGTCCATATTTTGCTGGAGGACGGGGAAACGCAAGAAAAACAGGCTATCAGTTCCAATGCAGCTGAAGAAGTGAGAAGCATGATGGAAAAGACCATGAGCGATGGGACTGGAAAAAGCTTGACCGCAGATGTTTCCATGGCGGGAAAGACCGGTTCTGCTGAAGCGAGCCTGGGCGGCAAAGAGACCGTCCATGGCTGGATGACTGGATTTGCGCCTGCGCAGAATCCCGAATACACGATAACCGTATTTGTGGAAAACGGTCAGTCTGGGAGCCAGTCGGCCGGTCCACTGTTCGCCCAGGTGGTTCAGTATTTGAGCGATTCCAAGAGCTTTGAACGGCCGCTTGATTTTTAATGGAGTGTACCGGCGGCAGCCATAACTTATACACTATTTTGCATAAAAATAGGATGATTTCATTATGATAAACCAAAATCGTATCTGTACTGTCAAAACACTGAAAAAGGAAAAACCACGCTAGCTGCGTGGTTTTTCCTTTTAGGAACTGGATCTAATCCGCCAGCCCTATGTCATATTTCAATTCATCTCGCAGTTTGAGCAGCGCTTTTTTTTCTATTCGTGAAACATAAGAACGACTGATACCCAATAAAGCGGCAACTTCCCGTTGCGTTCTGGGTTTGTGCCCAAAGATTCCGTAACGATTTAGGACCACCGTTTTTTCCCGCGGTGTCAGCACCGTATTGATGGCCTGCAATAATTTTCCTACTTGAATCTTCAAACTGATATCATCCAGGATTGCATCCGGATCCGTGCCCAGTATATCATTAAAGCTTATTTCATTACCATCTTTATCGGTTCCTATGGGAACGGATAGAGAAACTTCGGCTTTGTTTTTCTTTGACGAGCGGATGCTCATCAGTATTTCGTTTTCAATGCACTTGGCCGCATAAGTGGCCAGACGAGTTGCTTTTTTGCTGCTATATGTATTCACTGCTTTTATAAGGCCAATGGTTCCAATGGAAATCAAATCATCCGCCGGAAAACCAGTACCAGTATATTTTTTCGCAATGTGGGCTACCAGCCTCAGATTGCGTTCGATCAATACATCCTTTGCATCTTCATCTCCTGATTCATAAAGAGATATATAATGTTCCTCCTCTGCAAGTGTTAACGGTTTCGGAAAGGAAACGCTCATTTATGTAACCCCCTCTATAGATTTTAACTATATGCAAAATCCAGAGGGGAAGTGCCTGGCCCAGGCAAAAGTGCATGGTCCTATTTACACTGGAAAGACAGACAATCTGTGCACTGATCAACAGTCGGGCACGCTTCGTGTGTTCCTACTGTGATACAGTCTAAAGAGCAGAAATTCTTCTCTCCTGCGTGGTGTGTGCACTGTTCAACCGTACATTTGATACTTTCGTTAATATGACAGCTCATGTTTGTTACCTCCTTTTTCATTCTCGATGTTATTATGACCGATATTGGAGAAAATATAATGTAGAAATGGTTGTTTAAGTTTTGAATATATGGTAAAATATGTAAAATGGAGGTGCAAAACATGAATATAAAACGGCTGCCGCCAGAAGAGCGGCCGAGAGAAAAATTATTGTTTTACGGAAAAGAAATGCTTTCCAGCGCCGAACTGTTGGCCATTCTGCTGCGAACCGGTACAAAGTCTCAATCAGCGCTAGAAATCGCGCATGAAATTTTAACCTTAGATGAAAGAGGACTTTTGTTTCTGGAAAACTGCAGTCCCGAGGAATTGTCCAAGCTGAAAGGTTTGGGAAAAGCAAAGGCTTGTCAGATATTAGCGGCGATTGAACTAGGTAAACGGGTGGCGACCCATCCGCGAAAAGTTAAAAATGAAATTGCAAATCCTGATGATATCGTGCAACTTTTTATGGAAAAGATGAGATACTATAAGAAGGAGCATTTTAAAGTTTTATTGATCAATGCAAAAGGACAGATTATGGAACATACAGAGATTTCCATCGGTGATTTGTGTTCCACCCTCATTCACCCCAGAGAAGTATTCTGTCACGCAGTGAAACGCAGCGCTGCTTCAGTGGTGTTTATACATAACCATCCCAGCGGAGACCCGCAGCCTAGCAGACAGGATTTGGAAACCACATCCAGACTCGTGAAAGCTGCCGATATATTGGGAATTAAAGTATTGGATCACATCATCATTGGCGATGGTACATACATAAGTCTAAAAAGCAAAGGGCTGATGTAAATTGAAAAAAAGGCTGGTAGCATATGTGGTTTGGCGAGCACAAAAAAATAATAGCAGGAATTTTGGCAGCAATCGTTTCGTTCGCTCTGATTGCAGCTTTGTTTCGAACAGGAGATGGTCAAACAGGGATAAAAGAGCGCTTACAGAACGCGGCTGGTTATGTTGCAGAACCGGCAGCAAAAGCGGTGGATGGGATAAAAAGGGGATTCAGCGGCATTTTTCGTTTCAAGGCGATTACTGCTGAAAACCAACAGCTTATTGAAGAAAGGGACCTGCTGAAGCAGGAAAATGCCCGGCTGGCTTTGGATAGGGAAGAAAAACAAGAGCTGGAGGAGCTTTCACGAATCTTTCATTACGATGCTGCAAAAAAAGGAGAGATCCAGGCCGCGGATGTGATTGCTGTTAATTATTCCAATTGGGAAGGAGTTTTTACGATCAATAAAGGTAGCGAAGACGGGCTGCAGACAGGATGCACGGTGATCAGCGGCGACGGGTTAGTAGGAAAAATCGCCGAGGTTGCTAAAAAAACTGCCAAGGTTGAGACAATCCTGGCTAATAATAATAAGGTCAGTTTTCGTGCAGCTGGAGAAGACGGCCAAACTGGTGTTCTTCAAAGCGATGGAACGGGATTAAACGGTTATCTTTTGCAAGAGGGAGAATTGGTAAAAAAGGGTGATACACTGATGACTTCAGGTATTGGTACCTATTCGAAAGGGTTAAAAATTGGGAAAGTAACAGAAGTGGAAAAGAAAACCGGTACACAGCGAGTTTTAATCAAAGCAGACCCCGTAGTATCATTTTTCAAATTGAGAAAGGTGGCGGTCATATTATGAAGCCGCTGCAAACGGTGGTCCTGCTGCTGGCCGCTTTTTTTCTCCAGCCTACGGCCGCGGGCCTGATCCCTCTGGGAGGCGCCAGTCCCAACCTGCTCCTTTGTATTACCCTGATTCTGGTCATCAAGGCCAGGGAGCCTGCTCCTATCATCGGTCTTTGCGTATTGACATCCATTCTTCAGGAGCTGTGTTTCTCGCTTTATGCCGGTCCGGCGCCAGCGGCGATTTTTATAATTGGAATCACAGCAGTCTTTGCAGGCAAGTTCCTCGCCCTGGAACATCCAATTTTTTTAGCAGGACTTACAGCCGCGGACACTCTGGTGTACAGCGGGATTCTTTGGGTTGGACAGGTCCTGCTTGGAGCTCCATATGGGTTCCTACAAGTCTTGCGGCTGCAGCCGGCTTATGCGGCTCATAATCTGGTGCTGATGGCATTACTTTATCTTCTTTTTCTAAAAAACGCAGAAGGCAGGTATTCAATATGATAAAATGGTTTCGATCCCGATATATTCAGCTGGTGAGCTTGGTACTGGTATTGATGGGTATCTTGCTGGTCCGTCTGTTCCTCTTAACCGTAGTTGAAAAAGACGATTGGTCCCAGGCTGCGGAAGACCTGAGTACAAAGACCATTTATGAAACAGCGCCCAGGGGGGAGATTCTCGACCGCAACGGCAAGGTTTTGGCGGGTAACACCTATACGATATCTGTGCGATTGAGCAAAGGTAATATGACAGATGAAAAGCTCAACCAATCAATTTTGGATTTAACCAACTTGCTGGAAAAGAACGGCGATGAAATGATCGATAATTTTCCCATCAAAATAACTGAATCCGGTGACTTTTCTTTTAAAAAAGGCGCTGATAAGAAAGAGCTGCTGAATCGATTGGGACTATCAGAGGGAGTAAATGCAAAGGAAGCCTTTTCAAAAGCAAGAAATTATTTTAAAATAGATAGTAACCTCTCTGCAAAAGAAGCAAGGAAGATTTTGCTAGTGCGCAATGAAATGGCGGCGCTTGGCTATAAAAAGTATATGCCGGTGACCGTTGCACGAAATCTCTGCGACCGCTCGGTAGCCCTATTGGAAGAAAACAGCGACGCCTACCCTGGAGTGGAAGTCTTTTCGGAAGTCTCCCGCAGCTATCCGGGAGGAACAACAGCCTCCCACATTCTTGGGTATCTGGGAAAGATTTCGGACAGCGAAAAGGAACAATATGTGACAAAGCTGGGGTACCAGAGCTGGGATCTGATCGGAAAAGACGGGATTGAAAAAGCGTATGAAGAGGTACTGAAGGGCACAGCCGGCGAAAAAAAGGTTCAGGTTGATGCCGGTGGAAATTTGGTCAAAACCATCAGCCAAACAGAGGCTAAGAAGGGAAACGACGTAACTTTGACCATTGACCTGGAATTACAAAAAACTGCTGAAAAATCGTTGAAGCAGGCCCTTGACGCTATGCAGCGGGGCGGTACCTTTACCAGTGAGTACGGCAATTATACTATGAAGCGGGCTTCCAACGCGCAAGTAGGTGCGGTTGTAGCCCTGGATGTGAAAACCGGCGATGTTCTGGCTATGGCCAGCTGCCCGGATTTTGATCCCAATCTCTTCGCAGGCGGAATTTCCACCAAAGATTGGAAATCCCTGCAAAGCAAAAACCCCAGGGATCCGCTTGCTCCGGCTCCATTGTACAATGTGGCTACAATGAGTGCTGTTCAGCCAGGCTCCACATTTAAAATGGTTACTGCCACAGCGGCACTTCAATGCGGATTGAATCCGAAGCAGCGCCTTTATGACAATGGTTATATTCAGCTTGGGAATAATTCTTTTGGATGCGTGGTCTGGAACTTAAACCGAAAAAAGCATGGATATCTGAATCTACAAGAGGCTCTGGAAGTTTCCTGCAACTATTATTTCTTTGATGCTGCAACGGGGAAAAACTTTTACACTGGAAACAGCTTAGGTTATAAGAAAAAAATATCCATAGATACAATTTTAGACTATGCGGCTCAGTATGGTTTGGGACAGCCCACCGGTATCGAAATCCCTGAGACCGTTACAAAGACGCCTTCAAAAGAATCAAAGATCAGCGGTCTGCGCAATTCACTGAAAAACGTTCTTCTTGCCGAAGCGGAATCCTGGTTTGATAAATCTACCGCAGCTGACCGCTCCCGGCTCAATCAGACAATAAGCACGATTACAAGCTGGATCGGCCAGGACTTGACAAAATCTCAGCTTGAAGATAAGCTGCGGCAGCTTGCAGGCGTTCAAAAGAAAAAAGTATCGGCTCTAGCGGATTTATGCAAATACACTTATATCAATCAAGCCACTTGGAATACCGGCGATGCGCTCAATATTGCCATCGGTCAGGGCATCAATTCCTATACGCCTCTGCAAATGGCCGGTTATGTAGCTGCCCTGGGAAATAAAGGGGTACGAAATCAAATAAGTTTGGTTGAAAAGATTGAGGGACGTGGTACAATAGAAAAGGATGCGCCGCAAAAGGTGCAGGTCGATGATGATTCCTACTTTGACGAAATCATCGGCGGCATGGTGCGCGTAGCCAATGGAAGCGGAGGAAGTCTGACCCGGCTCTTTAAGGGATTCCCTGTGACTGTTGCAGGGAAAACAGGAACCGCGCAGAGATCAGGTAAGATCAACCCCGTTGACGAGGAAGAATATATTAAGAACCATCTTGGCGCAATCGCGCCGTCGCTCAGCTGGGCAGATATCCAAAAGGAGAAAAAGCGTCTTATGGAGACCTACCCGGACATTTATTCTTCGCGGCATACAGCAGTGCGTCGGGCAGTTATGAATTTGAGCGGCGGAAAGGTGACAGCAGCCAAGATCGATCGATACAAGGCCAACTATGACAATTTTGCCTGGGTAGTGACCATGGCGCCGGCAGACAATCCAAAGATTGCCGTTGCAGTTATGATTGCACAAGGCGGTACGGCGGCCAACGCCGGTCCTGTTGCCAGGGAAGTCATGGGTAAGTATTTTCAGCAAAAAGAACAATAAAAGTTAGTGAGGAAGAAATGGGCGAAGTAATTTTAGTTGCATCAGGTAAAGGAGGCACCGGAAAAACTGCGGTGACAGCCAATCTGGGAGCACTTTTGGCTAAGCATGGCTATAAAGTGGCTCTGCTTGACATGGATATGGGTATGCGGAACCTGGATCTATATCTGGGGCTTGAAAACCGAGTCGTTTATAATATTATGGATGTACTTTCCGGGATCTGTAGAATCAAAAGGGCGCTGATCCGAGACAGACGTTTTGAAAATCTGTATCTGATGTCAGCCTGCCCAAGAAAAGACAATCGCGATATTACGCCCCTTCATATGGAGATCATGTGCCGCAAACTAAAGAAAGACTTCGACTACGTGTTTATTGATTGCCCTGCTGGAATTGGCAGCGGCTTGGATATTTCCATGGCCGGAGCCGACCGGGCGCTGCTGGTTACCGAAGCCGACATCGCTGCGGTGAGAGATGCCGACGTTTTGAATCGCTATCTGCAAAAAGCAGGTATCAAAGATACCTGCTACATTGTTAATAAAGTAAGAGTCGATCTGATGGCAGAGCATTTAGTTCCAGATTTGAAAGAAATTTCCGAAATTCTTAACAGCCGTTTGATTGGTTTGATTCAGTTTGACGATAATATCTATATCTCTACTAATCGGGGAATTCCTATCGTTTCAAAGGAAGGAACCTACATAGAGGAGAATTTCCGCAATATTCTCCGTAGGCTGACGGATATCAGCGCTGTCTGAGCGATACGGTCACAGCCCCGTACTGCGGCCCCGGATTCCCACGCTGATGATGAGTCCTAGAGCCGCCATGCCCGAAAGTACAGAAGAACCGCCGTAACTGATGAAGGGAAGGGTTACTCCGGTAACGGGCATGATGCCCATGGTCATGGCGATGTTTTCAAAGACCTGAAAGAGAAACATGCCTAAGAAGCCGATGGCTAAGAGGGCGCCGTAAAGATCAGCCGCGCTGTAGACCACTTTTGCCGTTCGGTAGAGGAGGACGGCAAAGAGCAGGATTACCAGCGCGCCGCCCAGCATCCCCAATTCTTCCACGATCACGGAAAAGATAAAGTCTGATTTTTGAACCGGAAGGAAATCCAGTTCTTTTTGCGTGCCTGCGAAAAGTCCTTTGCCAAAAACTCCACCGGATCCGATGGCGACCTTGGAATTCCAGACATGGTAGTTCCCCGGCAGTTCCAGATTGCCCGGATGCAGGAAAGCGTCAATCCGCCGTTTCTGGTAAGGAGCCATCAACCCGTAAGCGATGGGCAGCGACAATAAAAAAAGCAATGCAAAACGGGCAAAAATTTTGTGATCGATGCCGGCAAAAAAAATCATGAAGACCCAGATAAAGCAGTATACGATAGCGCTGCCCAAATCTTCTTTGACAACGATGAAAATAAAGGGCGCCGCATAGAGAGCAGCTAAAGTAACTCCGCGCAGATGGCTTAGCTGGGCCTTATTTCTGGAAAAATAGTTGGCCATCAGAATGGTGAAGGAAATCTTCACGATTTCCGAGGGCTGAAAGGTGGTGAAGCCCAGATTGATCCAGGAGCGGGCGCCGTTGGAGACGATGCCCAGGCCGGGGACGTAGACGGTCAGCAGGAACAGCAGGGAGCCGATGTACAGCGCTTTGCTGAAATCCTGGAATTTGCGGTAATCGCACAAGATCATCGCCGCAGCGGCAATAAAGCCAAGGCCGTAGGCAATGCTTTGGATCACAATGTCCCGCAGGATCACCTGCCCGTTTTTATAGGAGATGCTGGTGATCATGGTAATGCTTAGGATTGCAAAGCATATGGCAGTGACAATAAAGACCTTGTCTGCATTTTTCCATAATTTCCAATAATTGTCCATCCATTCCCTTTCATAACCTTGACTAGTTGCCCACAAAACATTATAATGTTAATGTGTGATTTTATTTAAAAATTATTACGTAATGCATGATTTTTATTATATTTTACAAGCAAACTTCTATGATACGAATATGAAAATACTAATGAAAAGGAGGTGTTTAAATGGCAAATATCGTTATACCTATTGTCGTGGGAATTATTACCCTGTTGCTGGGGATTTTAATTGGATATATTATCAGAAAGACAGTTGGAGAGAAGGCTATCGGCAGCGCGGAACAAAAGGCTAAGAATCTGATCCTTGATGCTGAAAACAGATCGGAGACGATTCGCAAAGAATATATTCTTGAGGCTAAGGAAGAAGCGCATAAATTAAGAAGCGACGCTGACCGGGAGATTCGGGAACGCCGTTCCGAAATTTCAAAGTCAGAACGCAGATTGATTCAGAAGGAAGAATCGATTGACAGAAAACTTGAAAATATAGAGAAAAAAGAAGAAAGCATTACAAATAAAGAGCAGTCGATCATATCGAAGCAAAAAGAATTAGATCACGTATTAGAAAGGCAGATGGAGGAGCTGGAAAAAATATCGGGCTACTCGGTCGAAGAAGCAAAGGCCATACTGCTGGAAAACACGGAAAAGGAAATTCGTTATGAAGCATCCGTAATGATCAAGGACATCGAGGCAAAAGCCAAGGAAGAGGCGGACAAGAAAGCAAAAGAAATCATTACAGGTGCGATACAGAGATGTGCCGCCGACCATGTGGCGGAAAGCACGGTTTCCGTTGTTCCGCTTCCGAATGATGAAATGAAGGGCCGCATTATCGGCAGAGAGGGAAGGAACATCAGAGCAATCGAAACTCTGACGGGAATCGACCTGATCATCGATGATACGCCGGAGGCAGTTATTTTATCGGGCTTTGATCCGGTAAGAAGAGAAGTCGCACGTCTGTCTCTTGAAAAGCTCATTGTTGATGGAAGAATTCACCCCGCAAGGATTGAAGAAATGGTCAAGAAATCAGAGCGGGAAGTCAACGCTATTATTAAAGAAGAAGGTGAACAGGCCACGTTTGAGGTAGGGATACATAACCTGCATCCGGAGCTGGTAAAGCTGCTGGGAAGGCTCAAGTATCGTACGTCATACGGACAGAATGTGCTCAAGCATTCCATCGAGGTTGCTCACCTGGCTGGTCTGATGGCCGGAGAACTGGGATTGGATATTACACTGGCGAAGAGAGCCGGGCTGCTCCATGATATTGGTAAAGCCATTGACCATGAAAAAGAAGGTACCCACGTTGACCTGGGAATTGAGGTTCTCAAAAAGTACAAGGAGTCGGAAGCTGTTATTAATGGAATGGCGGCGCATCACGGCGACTACGAACCCAAGTCCATGGAAGCGGTGCTGATCGCAGCGGCAGATGCCCTCTCGGCGGCCAGACCTGGTGCGAGACGTGAAACTCTGGAGACCTATATTAAACGGCTGGAAAAGCTGGAAGATATCGCAAATACGACTCCAGGCGTAGACAAGTCCTTTGCCATTCAGGCCGGAAGAGAGATTCGGATCATTGCCAAGCCGGATGAGGTTACCGATGAATCGATCGTATTCCTGGCAAGAGATATTTCCAAGAAGATTGAATCCGAACTGGAATACCCGGGACAGATTAAAGTAAATGTAGTTCGTGAGACACGAGCGATTGATTATGCGAAATAAAGGAGAATGTTCTGCTCCGGCTATTCGTCCTCAGAACCCCGCGTTTGCGGGGTTCCTGCGGAGATAGCCTGCGCAGAAGCATTCTCCTTTTAAGTGGGCGGCCTGGGTTGTTGGGAGGGGCCGCTGCGGTATGCTCTGGCGGCTGGTCCTCGGGGCCGCCGCCGGGACAACTCAGGATCAAAGAAAATGCGTAGATTCCATCAGAAATGGGCCAGATCACGGATCCTGGAACCAGGAACAGTTTCGAAACAGCTGCCGGGGCACTGTTTTTTTCGCCGCATTTGTATTATAATGAATCAATAATAGTTGATAAAAGTTTAATTGTTGAGGGAGGTAGCTAATGAAAGCGTTATTGTTAAATGGAAGTCCAAGACAAGGAAATACTTGCGCAGCACTGGAGGCTTTGACGAAGGGGCTGGAGCATATCCAGGGGATGGAAATTGAGGAAGTGAAAGCTGCGGAAGTATCTGTGGGACCGTGCATTGCCTGTGAATGCTGTGGAAGCAGTAGCCACTGCACATTCGATGATGATACCAATCAGATTGTAGATGCGGTAGCGGCGGCGGATATCATCGTTTTTGCTACACCGGTTTACTGGTGGGGCGTAACGGCACAGCTGAAAACAATTATCGACAAATTTTACTGCCAGTCTCAAACGCTGCACGATTTAAAGAAAAAAATCGGTGTAATCGTGATCGGAGAAGCTGAGCAGGGCGACGCCCAGTATGAGATCATTCCCAAGCAGTTTGACTGTATCTGCAATTATCTGGGTTGGGAAATCGCTTTTTCCAAGACCTATACGGCAGCAGCGCCCGATGATTTATCAAAATCCGCGGATGCGATGAACGAATTGGAATCGCTCTGGAAACTGTTTTAACAAAGAAATTTGAAAAAGGGGCATGTCACATCATCAAATGAGTGATGAATGTAATATGCTCCTTTTTTGTACACATTCTGCTAAGTTTGTTGGAAAGAGAATGATCCGTAAAACTCCATATTCTAGGCGTCTTGACTCAGATCGGGAAAATTTTATTAAAATGCTACGTTTTTTAACAAAGCCCAGGGTTTGTGAACCTGATCTTGAAAAACTTCATACATACAATCTTAATACTTTCATCACAATCCCATAAGAGATCCATAAGCTTGCCTTAAAACAAAGCAAGCTGCCCTCTGTTACAATTTACTTGCAGAAAAAAAGTGTGTGAGAAAGAAGGAACAACCCATGGGGAGGAAACGGTTGACGGAAGTTTTTCCGTGGACACTGCCAATACGAAAAAAACAGAAAACCCTTTGCTATCAAAGCCTGAAAGTGTGCTGCCTGCCAAACAGGCAGAAGAAGGAGAGAAGACAAAATGAATAACAAAAAGAAAATTGCAGTATTGTTCGGAGGTCGCTCATCGAAACATGAAATTTCTATGCAATCCGCTTTCAGCGTGATTAGCAGCATGAACCGATACTGATCGGCATTACCAGAGAAGGAAAATGGGCGCAAAAGGAGGGATACCCTCTATTCGTAAAACCGGCGGCAGAAGGATCTTCCGCCAGAGTTGACCTCTTTCTCACGCCGGACGGAGAAATTATTTTTAATGAAGTCAACACCATTCCCGGATTTACAAATCACAGCCGGTATCCCAATATGCTGAAACATATCGGGCTTTCTTATGAAGATATCATTGAACGCCTGATCGAGACGGAGGTGGGAGCATGAAAACGGTTATGACCGGCCTTGTGCTTACCCTTCTTTAAAACTAAGCAAAACAAACGTATTGGGCGGAATGTCCAGGTCCAGCCTGGGATCAAGCTGGCATTTCAACTGAAAAAACTGGGTTTCCCCTGAAGCAGCGCGCCAAATGTGCTCCTTCAGGGGTTTTGTTATTTCCTGTGGGCTGCCTAGAGCCTCCAGCATTGCTGCGGGGCTGTGTTCCTTGCCAAAGCGCTGCTCGATCACTTGAACATCCCCTTGGAAATTATGAAAATGCAGGTGGGTGCTGAGGGCAAAGGCAGCATCTGTCTGATAGAGCAATATGAAAAGATAGGGAGCATGGGACACCAAAAGATATTGCTCCCGCCTTTCACAGATGCTCCCGCGAAGCCCTGCGAATAACGAATAGATGGTATAATAGGGGCTGGGAAGGCCATCATTGGTAAAAAGGGCGCAGGACTCACCGAAGAGCCGGATGGAAGGGTCGGGATCCTCCAGAATCGATGCAAACGCTTCTGAGATAGTGGCAGCGGGAGTATTGCGCAGATCCGGCGGTGTCTGCCAGATCTCCGGCTGGATTTGCGCAGGTAAAAGATCGGATAACAGTGCTTCTCCGCACGGAACCGCCTGCAGCGCACCGGCAGATATCCCCAATGCCTGCGGGGCCAGCGGCCGGAGCTTTTCCCAGCAGTAACCGAGGCGCGCCAAATCGCCGACAGAATCGACAAAGATGCGCAGTGAAAAATTACTCTGGAAGTCTCCGCAGGAAGAAGCCCCTGTCCGCACCGGGAGAAACATGTGGTGGGATGCGTGGTTTTGCACCTTGCTCCGCTGCTTTGACTGAAAGGCGTTCAGATAAGGCTTTAAGAGAGCAAGGGCCTCCGTTTGGCTGTAATCCTTGTGCAAGGCTCTTTCGCACAGCTGGAGCTGTTTGCGGTATTGGGACGGGGTCAAATGATGCCAGGTTTTAAAACACTTATTAAAGTATGAAGGGGAAGAAAAACCGCAGAATTCGCTGATCTGCGTCAGAGTCAGCTTGTTTTCGGCGAGAAATTTTTCTGCGTATTCCACCCGTACATAATTGAGGAAATTCTGAAAGCTCAGGCCGGATGTTTCCTTGATCAGATGGGAAACGTAGTAGGGGCTCAGATGCTCCAATTCGGCCAAGTCATCCAAGGTAATCTTTTGGTCGTAGTTGAGATAGATATATTTAATGATTCGGTACAGCCGGTCCAGATCGATGGAGTTCACCTCGTTATGGCTGGTTTTAAACTGATTATCCTCAATGAAAAAACCCTGGAACTGATTGACCATCAAGAAGATGAACTGGTGAATTTTTTCCATGAGCAGCTGGCTGTTATCCTCCCTGGAGGCGGTCAGCGTCATGATTTCCGCCAGATGGTGCCGGAGAAAAGCTACTTTGTTCTGCAGCTGCTGGTGGCGGGAGGTCGATTCTCTGGCGCATTCTTCACAGGCAAAGATCATAAAGTCAATGTTGGGATAAAGATCATTGAAAAACTCCAGATCCACGTACATAGTCAGCATGAGAACATCCTCTGACGATTGGTCGATCCGGTGAAGATCCTCCGTATCGACGATAATCACATCGCCGGCTGACAGCTGATACCTCTGGTGATGGATCCGGTAACTGGCCGTGCCCCTGAGAATGAGAGCCATCTCCATTTCTCTGTGATAGTGGGGCGGCTCCTTTGCCACATTGGAAAAACCAATGGCAAAGGGCAGATTTTTTTCATAATTGATTTGCTCCGGTAACATAGGAAGGACCTTCCTTTCCTGGTAAGCTTAACATAAATATTCAAAATCTTCAAAGCAAAAACAACAGATCTTGCGAAAAAAAACCTCAAAACTTGCAAGCGTAATAATTATAATTTTCTGAAAATTATGTGCTTTTATGGCAAGGAACGTATATTTGTTATTTCTTTAACGGCTAGAATAAAAGATAGAGAAGGAAAGAAAGACAAATGAGGTGAATATTATGAAAAAGATTTTAATTTTAGGTGTCGGAGCACAAGGATCAACTGTGGCACAGCGCATGGATGAAGAACCCAATGTAAGTGAAATCATCTGTGCCGACTACGATGAGAAAGCGGTAAGTGAACTGGTGGGTATCCTGAAAAAAGGAAAAGGTATGAAAGTGGATGCTTCTGACATCGAGAGCATCAAAGCTGCCGCCGAGGGCGTAGACCTGATCGTGAACGGACTGCCGCTCCAGTTTGGTAAAAACGTGCTGGAAGCAGCTCTGGCTGTTAAGACAAATTATCAGGATTTTGCAGCTACCGAATCCATCCATAAGGACTGGGTGGAAGGAATTAAGATCATGTACGACGAATATGGAAAACGCTTTAAAGAAATCGGAAAGACGGCAGTCATCGCCACAGGATCGGCCCCTGGCCTAATCTGTGCTGCTGCCAGACGTACCATGCAATACCTGGATACCTGTGATACCATTTATAATATTGTCTATGAAGGAGTTGAGGCAAAGCGGTTTTTACCATTCTGGTGGTCCCCGGTGACGGCCTTAAGCGATATGGGCGGTATCCCCAATGCTTTTGAAAACGGCGAGATGATACAAACAGAGCCTTTCGGACGGCCGATTTATCGAACATATGACTATGTGGGCAAAGAAATCCGTTTTGTGGAGCACGACCACGATGAACCGGTACATATGGGACTGAACGCAAAAGAATTTTTTAAAGGGGCAAAGAATATTTACTTTAAGTACGCCGGCTCAGGCGTGACCTTCGCAGAGCCGATCTACCGGGCAGGGCTGTTATCCAAAGTGCCGGAGGAAATCGATGGGCAGCAGGTAATCCCGTTCAATGTGGTTTTGAAGCACATTCCGCCTGCACCGAAGTACAGAGACGAGATAAAAGAGATCATTGAAGAGGGCCTTGTAACGGACTCCGGGGCAATGGTGGTGGAAGCTATCGGTGAAAAGGATGGAAAAAAAATCAAAGTGGAAACCCATGTCTTTGCTCCCGGATTAATTGAATCCTTTAAGCGGGCCGGCATCACGTCAGAGATGTATCTGACCGGACAGGGAGGCGCTCTTTTCACAAAGATGTTTGTGGAGGACAAATTTACACAGACTGGACTCATATCATCCGACATGCTGACCTTTGATCAGGTGGATTATTATATTAAGTGTGCGGAAAAATTGGATATTACCCTCGATACAAAGGTTACGGAGCTGAAATAGCTCCTCAAAGAAGTTAGGAAAGGAGCACACTGCTATGAAAGATCAACATCAGCCGAAGGTAAGAAGCGGCGTAAAAGATGTGGTGAAATCCAAAGTGGGGGTTCTGCCAGTTGTGGGAATGTTCTATGCGATCTGCTGCGCAGGGGCTTACGGTATTGAAGAGATGGTGCCGGAATGCGGGCCAGGGCTGACGATTGTTTTACTGCTGATTATTCCAATTGTCTGGGCGTATCCATACGGAATGATCTGTGCGGAAATGGGTGCTGCCAGGCCGGTAGAAGGCGGATCCCTCATCTGGGTAAAAGAAGCACTGGGTGAATTCTGGTTTGCGATTATGGCCTTTAGCAATGTGATCTGGAGCTTGGTGTGCAATACCGTATATGTGGTTCTGGCCATCAGCTACCTGGGGATCTTTGTAGAGCTGACTCAGGTAGAGGCATATCTTTTGAAACTGCTGATGATCGTGGTATTTTTTATCATCAATGTTTTGGGCATAAAAGAAGTGGGCGTTGTCAGCACGATTATGTCCATCATCATAATTTTGGCCTTTGCGGTAGTAGCTGTCGTCGGCTTTATGAACTGGAATCAGAATCCAATGGATCCCTTTGTACCTGATGACGTAGGCGTTTTGGAAGGCATCGGCGCAGGGCTTGCCATCGGAATCTGGATGTATTCGGGCTTTGATGAGATGTCTCTGCTCGCAGGAGAGATTGAAGGCGCCAACCGGGTTATTCCCAAAGCTCTGATGATTGTAATTCCGCTGATTTCTCTGACCTATATACTGCCCACATTGGCTGGAATCGCATCCATCGGGAATTGGGAAGAATGGACGACAGAGTCCGGTGGTATCGGTTATACGACTGTTCTTACAGAGAATGTTGGAGTGGGATTCGGCGCAGTCTTTATGGTTGTGGCGATCATCGGTCAGTGTTCCATTTTCAATGTGTGCCTGGCTACAGGCTCCAGGGGCATTCTAATTTTATCTGATGAACACCTGGGACCTCAATTCTTTGCCAGACTGACGAAGAAGAAAGGATCGCCCTATGTGGGACTGATTATTGTTGCTCTTGTCAGTGCAATTTTAATTCCCTTCAGCTTTTCATTCCTGGTAGTGATCGATGTATTCTTTATGGTAATTGTCTCGGCGCTGACGGTCATTGCGGCGATTATTCTGAGGAGAAAAATTCCCAGAGAAGAGGTACCCTTCAAGATACCGGGAGGAACGCCGATGCATGCACTGATGTGCACCTGCGTTCTCATCATCTGTGTACTGACCACATTGCTCAACGGTACCGATTGGTTCCTGGGAGGACTTTTATGGATTCTCATTGTTCCCATCCTTTATATCCTGTGCAAGCGGAAGTTTGGCGGCTTGACCGTTAAGGAGCCGGAGCAATACCCGATCAACCCGCGTACCAGACTGGGTCCTTTGGATCTGCATAAAGCCGGATACTTATATATGGGAATTGGCATATATGCCATACTTGCCAGATGGTTCCTCCAGTGGTATGAAGGAGCAGACGCAGCAGAGTATTACCTTGATGAATGGGGCAGCGGCTTGTTCAGCGACTTCCCTCTGATGCTCAATGTAATAACTCTGACCGGTATGATCGTCTTTATAGTCGGCATTCTCTTCTATCTACTGGGGAGAAAGCTGGAAAAACAATAATTTCCTTCCGCCCGCTACTGCCAAGTTACACAGCGGACGACAGGCTTTATGAATAGGCGCTTCCCCTGACAATGAAAAGGTTGGGGGAAGCGCTTGTTTTTTCGGAAACCTCTTGACAAACGCAGAATAAATGCGCATAATAAAACTATAAAGTTTTTAAAAAACTCGCCGGTACTCGTCCGCAAGGCAGAGCAAGGGGGAGTTTTTCTTTGGGAGGAAAACATTCATGGATTTAAAAAAACAGCATATTCTGGAAGCTGCGGCAACCCTATTTATGGAGAATGGCTATCTGAAGACATCCATGCAGGATGTTGCCGAAGCCTGCAATGTTTCAAAAGCAACGCTTTATAAATTCTTTAATTCCAAGGAGAGTCTGGGAATTTTAGTCGTCTTTTATCTGACGGATCAAATGATGCAGAAGGTGGAAAAGATCACAGAAAATAAGGACCTTTCGCCTAAGAACATCCTGCGGGAGAGCATTATCGCCCGAATGGACCGGTTTGCAGAACGCAACCGGTTTATGGATGAGTTGCTTTTCTCTTTGAACCAGGATCAGCGGGAGAAATATCTGCCGGCTGTCAATAAGAGCCGATTTGACATCTTTGAACAGTTTTCCGGCATCATTAAGAAGGCATTCTCTTTAAAGAGCGAAACAGCGGCAGGAGAGCTGACTCTGAATCTCAACGGACTCATCAAGGAAATCACCTTCGTGGCCGGAGAAGATGTGATTGACCTGGATGAAAGGAAGATTGCCGACTTTATGGTTGACAGCCTGGAAGCGATCCTGGAGAAAAGGAAGGGCAAGCGACCGCTGATGACAAAAGAACAGCTTGCAGCTCTGCGCAAAGCCTTCAGTGATGAGGAAAAATGGCTGCAGCCAGTACTTAAGAAAAAACGGCTGATTCATTCTCTGAGGGGAACGCTGGATGATTATGAAAAAAACGGCAAGATTCTCAACTTGAAGGAAGCAGAATCGCTGATTAGCCAATTAAAAAAATTAGAAGAAAGCGAGGAATCATAATATGGTGGAAAAAAACGTAACAAACGGGAAGCCGGACCGCTACATGTTAATTATTGGCATCATGCTGTCGGGAGCCTTCATTGCTGTACTCAACCAAACCGTCCTCTCTCCGGCCCTGCCCAGCATTATGAGGGATCTTTCCATAACGGCTGTAGAAGGCCAGTGGCTGACCACGGCTTTTATGCTGGTTAACGGTATCATGATCCCCATAACCGCCTATCTGATCAACCGCTTCACAACCAGACAAATCTTTCTCAGTTCTATGATCCTGTTTACCGCAGGAACTGCTTTGGCAGGATTTTCGAAAGGTTTTTTGCTCCTTTTAGTAGCCCGCATTCTACAGGCAATGGCGGCAGGGGTTTTGATGCCCATGATTCAGACCGTTATTCTGCTCCTTTTCCCCAGGGAAAAGCGGGGATCAGCCATGGGAACCGTGGGAATCGTCATCGCCTTCGCTCCGGCCGTGGGTCCTACTTTGTCGGGATGGGTCGTGGATGTCTGGGGCTGGAACAGCATCTTTTTAATCATTGCGCCTCTGGCAGCCATCGACGTGATTCTCGGATTCGGGCTGCTAAAGAATGTAGGTGAGACGAAGAAGCTCAAGCTGGATCAGCGCTCGGTCATATATTCAACATTGGGATTCGGCGGGCTGCTCTACGGGTGCAGCTCTGCAGGAAGCTACGGATGGGCCCATCCCATGACTTTGGCTCCACTGGTAGTAGGCATCGTGTTTTTGGCAATCTTTGTCAGGCGGCAGATGAGGGCAGAGGCGCCGCTTTTAGAGCTGCGAATTCTAAAGACTAAAATCTTTGCCTACTCTACGATCATTGCTATGATTATCAATGCCTCTTTGATCGCAGGTACGATTATCACGCCCATCTACTTGCAGAATGTGCTTCATTTTTCCGCCCTTCAATCGGGTCTGATTATGCTTCCGGGCGCGGTGATTATGGGTGTCATGAGTCCGATTACCGGGAATCTGTTCGACCGTTTCGGGCCGAGGGGAATTGCCATTACCGGGCTTGCGATTATGACTGGATTTTCCTTCTTCTTTGTGTTTATCGATGAAACCTGGATTTTTTCACATTTGTGCATCATTTATACGGTGAGAATGTTCGGCATGTCCATGGTCAATATGCCCCTTACCACTTGGGGACTCAACTCCCTGGACAATAACATGATCGCCCACGGCAGCGCCATCAATAATACGGCTAGGCAGGTAGCGGGATCCATCGGAACGGCTATCCTGATTACGATTATGGCTATGGTGACGGCACTGAATCAGAGCGCCGGAGAACTTGAGGCTACGCTGCGGGGAATGCATGCTGCTTACGGCGTGGCTGCATCTTTGGGTGTAATCGCGCTGATTATGGCCATCCTCTTTGTGAAAAAAGAAAAACGCACCGATGATATCTTTTGCGACTGATTCTATGTTAAAATAAAAGAAAAGAACAGGAGGCAGAACAATGGAAAAGCATCATGTGATAACCATAGGCAGGCAGCTGGGAAGCGGCGGCTCAGACATGGGAAAGGCGATTGCGAAGCACTTTGGTTTTAAATACATAGACAAAGAGATTTTGGTCAAAGCGGCGGAAGTGATGAATATGACGGAAGAAAATCTGGCATACGTAGATGAAAAGAATACGACTGTTTGGACGACGCTGGCCCAGACCGCGGTGTATGAAATGCCCTATATCGCAGATGAATGGTATGTGCCCACCAGCAAACAGCTCTTTGACACACAGACCAAGATCATGCGGGAGGCGGTGGAAGAGGGTCCATGCGTTATCATCGGCAGATGCGCGCCTTATCTGTTCCGCAACTATGAAAAGCACGTCAGCATCTTCCTGCAAGCTGATCTGGAACCCCGGATGAAGCGTTTGGAAAAAACTCTGGGCAAACCAGTACGCGGAGATAAAGGTCGAAAGCTGATGGAAAAGGAAGACCGGGAGAGGGCGAGATATTATAATACCTTCACCGGAAAAAAATGGCTGGATTTGCGGGAATACGATTTTGTGCTGGACACAACGCCTTTTACCGATGAACAGATTAAAGAACTGTTAGTCCATTATATTAAGGTGCGGTTTCCAGAACTGTAAGGTTGACGCATTGGAACCAATGGGATAAAATAAATAGGTTACAGACAAAGGAGAACCTATGATTTATTTGGATAACAGTGCGACAACAAGACAGCATGATCGGGTGACTGAGGTCATGCTGCAATACATGGGGGAGGATTTTGGAAACCCCTCCTCGCTATACAGTTTGGGGATCATGGCGGAAAAAGCGGTCAAAGAGGCTCGGAAAAAACTGGCCCGGGCCATGGATTTGCCGGAGGGCAGCCTGTATTTTACGTCCTGCGGCACAGAATCCGACAATATGGCCATCTTCGGCGCGGCCTCGGCCCGCAGAAGGAGAGGCAGCCGAATCATCACCACCCAGGTGGAGCATCCGGCTGTGCTGGAGGCATGCGGCCGGCTGGAGCAGCAGGGTTTTGACGTGATCCGCATCCGCGTGGATCAGGACTGCCGCCTCGATCTGGATCAGCTGAAAGAGGCCATCAATGAGGAAACCATACTCATATCTGTCATGCAGGTGAATAATGAGACCGGCGCCATCATGCCCATCGATGAAATTGCAAAAATGAAGCAGAACGCTTTTTTGCACACGGACGCGGTACAAGCCTTTGGCAAGATCCCTTTAGCAAAATGCGCAGACTTGGTTACTGTCAGCGGCCATAAGATTCACGGACCAAAAGGAATCGGCGCGTTGTGGATCAAAAAAGATGTGCATATTCCTGCTTTTTTCGCGGGCGGAGGCCAGGAGTCGGGCATGCGGTCGGGCACGGAAAACGTTCCTGCCATCGCAGGCTTGGGCGAAGCCGCCGCGCTTTTGTCCGAAGAAGGTTCGGTTAAAGAGCTCAGAGACCGGCTGCTTTCAGGCATTCGGGACGAAATCAAGGATATTCGTGTCAACAGCCCGGATGACGGCTGTCCCTCTGTGTTGAATATATCCTTCCTGGGAACCAGGGCGGAAGTTCTTTTGCACACCTTAGAGCAGGATGAAATTTACGTTTCCACCGGATCCGCATGCTCTTCCAATAAAAAAGGACAGAGTCACGTGCTCAAAGCTATGGGTCTTTCCGACCGGGAAATTGAAGGAGCAATCCGCTTCAGCTTTGGCAAGTATAATACGGCCGCGGAGATGGACCAAGTGGTAGACAAAATGAAAAAGGCGGTAAGCCGTTTTCGCAGACTGGGCAGCTTCCGGTAAGCCACGCTGACAAAAATAGATAAGGAGAAACCATGAATCAGGAACACATTTTCATCGTGCGCTGCGGAGAAGTGGCGCTGAAAGGGATGAACAAACCATATTTTGAACGCATGCTGGCAGAACGCATCCGCAAGCTTCTTAAACGAAAGTTTGAACGCTTTGACGTGAAACGCCACGAAGGTCTTATTTTCGTCCGGGCAGATCAGCAGTATGATAAGGACGCCATTATCAAGGAAATTTCCAAGGTATTCGGCGTAGCTTCCATCAGCCCGGCCGTGGAAACCGAATCCAACCTGGATGCCATCGGTGAAGCCGCCGTGGCATATATGGAGGAACTGATCGAGGAGAAGGGAATCAAGACCTTTAAAGTCAACGCTAAACGGGCGGACAAGAGTTTCCCCGTAAAATCCCCGGAGATCGGCCGCATCATCGGCGCCAAAATCCTGATCGGCTGTAAAGTGCTGAAGGTGGATGTCCACGATCCTGACTGTCTGCTTTTCGTCGATGTGAGACATGATAAATCTTATATCTACCAGGACAAAATTGCTGGTTTCGGGGGGCTGCCTCTGGGAACCAACGGCAAAGGAATGAGCCTGCTCTCCGGCGGCATCGACAGCCCGGTGGCAACCTGGATGATGGCCAAGCGGGGAATGCTCATTGAGGCGGTTCACTTTCATTCTTACCCTTATACCAGCCAGAGAGCCCAGGAAAAGGTGGAAGATTTGGCAAAGATCGTCGCCACTTATTGCGGACGCTTTAAAATGCATGTAATCAATCTGCTGCCAATTCAGGAGCAGATTGTTGAACATTGCCCAGAAGAAGAAACAACTATTCTGGTACGACGATTCATGATGCGAATTGCTGAACAGGTGGCCCGCGAGACAGGCTGCGGGATGCTGATTACCGGGGAAAATTTGGGACAGGTAGCCAGCCAGACCGCAGAAGCGCTGGTGGTTACCGATGCTTCCGTACAGATGCCGGTTATGCGGCCGCTGATTGCCATGGATAAGGTGGACATCATGGATAAGGCCAGAGAGATCGGTACCTATGAAACGTCCATCCAGCCTTATGAAGATTGCTGCACCGTATTTCTGCCAAAACATCCGGCGACCAAACCAAAGCTGGAACGGATTCTGGCATCGGAAAGCAAGTTGAACGCAGAGCAGTTAATCGCAGATGCGGTCGCATCCCGCGAAACAATCGACATAAAACCAGAATAATCGCTAAAAATAGAAGAATTTCCTCCTTTTCTCTTAAGGACAAGCTGCAGGACACGTACTATAATTGAATTGTACGCTGCGGTTAGAGAAAGGAGGATTTTTATATGCATTTAAAATTTCAGATGACCGACAATATTCTCATTGCTTCGGCGTTCGGTGAACTGGATCATCACAGCGCCGGAGCAGTGAGAGACGAGATAGATGAAACGATGGAGGCCTTCCAATGCTGCCACTTGATCCTGGATTTTGCAAAAGTAACGTTTATGGATAGTTCGGGTATCGGCGTAGTGCTGGGCAGGTACAATAAAGTGACGAAAAAAGGCGGCAGGATTTTCCTGGCCGGTTGTTCGGACTTTGTCGAAAAGATTCTATACATGGCGGGAATCTTTACAGTTGTGGACAAGCAAAAAAACGTAGAGGATGCCATCTGTCTTATTAAGGGACAGGAGCAGCTGCAGATGGAGGTGACGCTCAGTGGAGAATAGAATGAAGATTGAATTTGCTGCCATGGCGCAGAATGAAGCCTTCGCCAGGTCGGCAGCAGCGGCTTTTGTGGCCTGCATGGATCCGACCATCGAGGAACTGACGGAAATAAAGACAGGCGTATCGGAAGCAGTCAGCAACAGCATCATACACGGATACAAGGAGGATTCCAGCGGGACCGTGGAACTGGAGTGTCAGATTCGTGAAGGGGGAAAGGTTGTGATTGTGGTGCGCGATCATGGCGTTGGAATTGAAGATGTGGACAAGGCAAGAGAGCCCATGTTCACCACAGGGAGAACAGAAGAACGATCTGGAATGGGCTTTACGGTTATGGAAAGCTTTATGGACAGATTGGAAGTAGAGTCTCGGGCCGGAGAGGGAACGACGGTGACGATGACCAAGCAGCTTGACCTGAGCGATGGCATCTAAATATGTGCCGGTAAAAAAGGAAGATACATACGCGCTAATAAAACGAGCTCAGCAGGGTGATGAAGACGCCCGGGAGCAGATCGTAAATCAAAACACTGGACTTGTAAAAAATCTAGCATTGAAATTTACCGGCTCCGGTTATGAACTGGATGACCTGCTGCAGATCGGATTTATGGGCCTTCTCAAAGCCATCGACCGATTTGACACAGGGTTTGACGTTATGTTTTCCACCTATGCCGTTCCCATGATCCTGGGGGAAATCAAGCGGTATATCCGGGATGACGGAAAGATTAAAGTCAGCCGTCAGCTGAAAATGGATATACGAAATTTAAAGCGAATAAAAGAAGAGTATTATAACAAGAACGGGACCTGGCCCAAGTTGAGCTATCTTGCAGAGGAAATGGAGCTGCCGGTTGAAAAGATTCTGGAGATTTTGGATGCGGGCGAAGCCTTGTCCAATGTGGAAAGTTTGGACAACAGTGAAATTTCCGAGGGCTATCGGGAGAAAAAGATCAGTCATATTTCGGAAGAAGAGAAAAACATCGATATGATCGATTTGAAAATGATCATCGGTACTCTGTCGGATCGGGAAAGACAGATTATTGTGCTGCGGTATTTTAAAGATATGACCCAGCAGCAGATCGCAGGCAAAATGGGGATTTCCCAGGTGCAGGTCTCGCGTATCGAAAAAAAGGTTCTCAAAAATTTGAGAGAAAAAATGGCAGAAACCGTCTAGGATCGAAGTTTGATACCTGGATGGTTTCTGCGGGCAAACGTTAATCGGCAGAAAACCATACGATAACTGCGCGGACAACGTCGAATTGGGAAAACTTGTCCGCAGATGGATAAGACTCAAGAGGCGGAGCCGCGCCTTCATCGGCATCGGTTTTGGCTCGGGCCGTCATGTAAACGGCGATTTCTTCATCCGGCTTGATTGGCACAGGTTTATCAATCGTGGATGCAACCAGACCGTCGTCGGGTGACAGTTTTGCAAGGCCGGTAACTTCACTGCTCAAAGATCCGCCTTCTTTATGGGATGAGGCGATGTGCGCCGTACGCCCTTCATCACCAAAGGTCACTAAAAGCTTGCCATTGAACTGGTCAAATTGGGAGTCTCCCGACACATCTTCCCATTTGCCTGTTTTACTTCGGTATTCCATAATTTTCACATGGAGCGTTGTTAGAGAATCATCGACTTGATACGCGATCAGTCCGGTGCCGTCCGTGCCGTCCAGTCCGGCCATGGAAAGAAGATCCGCTTCATCAGTCGTCAAAGGTTTGGGACCGATTTCCATCTTTCCTGGACCTGCAGTCTTGCTTTCTTCTCCGCTGTTACCGGATCCACAGCCTGCCGTGGACAGGATAAGCAATAAGATGAACGAAACGATCAAAATCCGTCTTTTCATAATTTAATTCCTTTCTAAATAATCCTAATCTGACAGGCTTTCATAGCCTTCAGCGCGTTTTCATGGCTTTTGGGGGTCACTCCCGCGCAGCAGGAGCTATCTACTGTTACAGGTATTTCCGGAAGAAATGCCTTAATCATCAGAGCGTTGGAAATCACGCAGATATCGGTACATAGTCCCACCAGCTCGATTTCGTCAGGGGCGTTTCCCGCCCGTTCCAATTCCATCATCATGATTCCCAGATCTTTTGAGCCAAAGGTTTCTTTTTCAATCACAGGTGCATCCTGCGGGCGAAAGAGGCTGGCGCAGATTTCCCAGCCATCGCTTCCCTTGATGCAGTGGGGGACCGGCAGGTTTCGGCCTTCCTGGGTCTGCAAATAATCTTCGCCGTGGGTATCGGCGGTAAAGATGACCAGATCGCCTCTGGCATCGTATTCTTTAATTTTCTTGTTGACCGGTTCGACAATTTTTTCAGCTTCCGGGGTTCCCAGCGCTCCGTCGATAAAGTCTTTTTGCATATCGACAACAATCAGTAATTTACTCATTGATAACCTCCCTGTTTCTTTGTTATGAAAATCATATACCAGAAAGCCTTCTTTCGCAATGAAAATTTGCTATAATGAAAAGATGAGGTGAAGGAAGAATGAAAATGAAAGGATTGGTGCTTGTGGTGATCCTGCTGGTCACAATGGTCGGATGCGCCGCGGGCCGGGAAGAACAATACATCGATGTGAACGGGGTCAGTTTGGCCTATGTCCGGCAGGGAGAGGGCGAGCCTTTGATCCTGCTCCATGGAGGCGGCGGAAGCGGCCGCAGCTTTGATCATGTGATCGACAGGCTCAGCGAAACGTTTACCGTATATGCCATAGACAGCCGGGGGCAGGGGAAAAGCAGCGCTGTGGGCGAATACAATTATCAAGATATGGCGGATGATGCGGCGGCTTTTATAAACGAATTGCAGCTGGACCATCCGGCTCTGTACGGGTTCAGCGATGGCGGGATCGTCGGTTTGATCCTGGCGTCTCAGCATCCGGTTTTGCTGTCAAAGCTCATGGTCAGCGGCGCCAATGCGGATCCCAGTGGTATTGTAGATGAGGACCGGGCGGCCATGGAGAGAAGCTATTCCGCCACCGGAGATGGACTTTTGAAAATGGAGTTAACCCAGCCTCATTTGACTGTGGAGGATTTGAATCGGATCCGCATCCCTGTGCTGGTGACAGCCGGAAGCGATGATATGATCAAGGAATCCCATACCCGATTCATTGCCGAAAACATACCCGGCAGCCGCCTGGAGATTCTCCAGGGAGAAACCCATACCAGCTATGTTCTGGAAAGTACTCAGGTTGCCGATCTGATTGAGGATTTTTTAAAGAAATGAGCGGATGGCCTGCCAGTGGTCTGCTAGTTTGTCTAAGGTCCAGGCGGCGTTGGCCGGGCTGGTGGAAGGCAGTTTGACCGCCGGCCTGCCAGTGTGCGGCTGGCAGTATGTTTCATAAAGTTTATGGGATTTGGCTCCGTTGCAAAAAATCTGTGCAACAGGTGCTGCATCTAAAATTCTGGACAGGTCGTTTTGCACCACATTGCGGATGGTGCTGTCGCTGGAGCCTGCGATTTCACAAGAAGCGATTACGTCCCATACAGCGATGTTATTCTCAAGCAGGAAGGCTTTTTTCTCGTCAATGGTCTGGGGCACCGGATGACCTAACACCTGGGCCAGCACCTTCCAGAAACGATTCTGCGGGTGGCCGTAAAAAAACTGGGCTTCCCTGGATTTGACCGAGGGAAAGCTGCCCAAAATCAGAATTTTGGAATGGGCGTCGTATACGGGCTCGATGTTGTGAACCTGGGGAGTTGTTTTTGCTGTCTGCGCCATGAGGGGCTCCTTTCTTTGGAATGAATTGCCTAATAATTGGAATTTTTAAAGTGCGGAAAAACAAGAAAAAATCCCCTCAAACCTGTTGAAAACAATGGATTTGAGGGGATTTATCTTTGGAGCTACTGGTCGGATTTGAACCGACGACCTGCTCATTACGAGTGAGCTGCTCTACCCCTGAGCCACAGTAGCATCTGATACGATCAATATTATACAACGGAACGGGCAGCTCTTTCAATAGTTTTTTTCAAAAGTTTTCGAGAAATTTTGCCAGCTTTACCCCAGATTTTCCTCAGCGGTATTGTTGATATGGCTGAAAGCTTTTCTGGACGCGATGACAATGACAGCCGCGGCGGCCATGCTCCCGAGAATGATCCATTGGGGCGCCGCCCAGTCAAAGAGCAGACCGTAGAGGGCCTGGCCCAAAGGCTGGGAGCACATGGACATGGCCATAACAAAGGAAATCACTTTTCCGATCAGGCTTCCCGGCACCTCGCTCTGCACGAAAGAAAGCATCTGAACGCTGAACATGGTGGCGAGCACCATCATCAGGAAGTAACAGCAGACGATGACCAGATAGGAAACCATGGGAGGCGCATCAAAGAGCAGGCAGAGCGCCATGGGCAGCAGGGTTGCTGCGGCAGCCAGGAGCAGCTTCCATACTTTTTCGGCCCGCAGCCGGTTTGCCAGAACGCCCACGAGGATACCGCCCGCCAGGCCGCCGGCAGCGGATATTCCCTGCGCGTAGCCGTACAGCTGGCCGGACAATGCCAAATGTATTTTGATGATGACCGGAATGCCCACGATCACCATGGAGGTCAGTACCAGATTGAACAAGGCTACAATGATGATGACTTTTTGGATGACCGGTTTTTCTCTGTGAATGTAGTGAATGCTTTCAGCAAAATCCCCTTTTACAATGGAGAGAATACTGCCGTTCTCAGGAAGCTTGTTTACAGGAATGCGGATGAACAGCTCCATGACAGCAGACAAGAGAAAGCAGATTCCGCTGATGAGAACCACCTGGGTTACGCCGAAGGCTTCATAAACAATACCGCCCAAAACCGGACCGATGAGGTTTGCCAGGGCCGACACCTGATTGATGATAGCGTTGGCTGTCATCAGGTTTCCTTTCTCCTGCAGGAAAGGAATGCTGGCCTGAACAGAAGGCTGATACAGAGATTGAATTCCCGAAAGCAGCATCATTACGATGAGGACCAGGGCCTGAGGTGATAAGGAACCGTTGAGAAGGAGGAAAAGGCCGGTTAAAAAGGCGGTTAGAAAGTCTAAAAAAACCATAATATTCCGCTTGTTGACCCGGTCCGCAAGAAGGCCGCCTACAGGCGAGAGGATCACCATAGGAATGAAGGAACAGGCCAGAACGATACCGAACAGGGATGACGACCCTGTTCGGTCCAGCAGATAAAGGGGCAGCGCGAACCGCAGCGTGGCATTTCCAAAGAGCGAAATGATTTGTCCGATTAATATCAGTGTAAAATTTCGATTTAGCAGTTTCATAAAAATCTCCTTTCATACATACGGTTGGTATGTTCAATCCCAATAAATTGCTTCCCGTAGGAAGCGATAACAAGTGAAAACGGACGCTAATCGTCTAAGCATTCCCCATAGGACAATGCGGCAGCCATGACCTTTTCGTCCATAACCGGCAGGCCGATCTGGTCCAGCAGCGTCTTTAAAAAGCGAACTTTCTCCGTGAAGGCAGCCCGGGTTTCATGAAAGACCAGCGGATTGATCCAGATGTTGATGAGCAGCAAAAACACTTCCGCGGCCTCTTTGGGCTGGGATACGGTGATCGATCCATCCTCCACGCCTTCCTCGATGTAGGGCAGCAGCATCTGAGGCGAATGTTTTACGGACTCGAACACTTCCTGCGCCAAAAACTTTGGATTGTGATAATAGTCAGGCACTGCTTCCATCAGTTGATGTTGCTGGACGCTGGTCATACAAGTCAGGCAGATTTCCTTCAGCTTTTCCAGTCCGGTCAGTTGATCCTCACGGCCCTTGAACATAGACGCAAAGTCCACGTTCGCATACATCCGTTCGCCGACCGCTTGAATGATGTCCTCCTTTGATGAGAAATGATGGTAGATGGCGCCTTTGCTCAAATCTCCCAGATCGTTCACAATATCCTGGATGGTTGTCTTTTCGTAGCCCTTTTGTAAAAACAGCTTTGTAGCAGAATCCAGAATCCGGTTAACCGTGACCTCCGGATATTTGTTCCTCGACATATCAATGGTCCTTTCCATACATACGTTTGGTATGTATAATAAATTATCACGGAAATGACCCCGTGTCAAGTGGTTTGCCGGGCAAACATATCAAGAACCCCATTTGGTCATGAAAGGAACGCATTGTCTTTTGCAGGGCGGTAACATATAATAGATTTATTAAAGAAAGTGCCTGCGCCGGCGTTTTCGGGAAAAATGGGGGAATTGTCAGGCGTAATCAGAAAGAGAGGATAAGGAATGAAAAAGTGTATTTGTGTGTTATCAATGGTTTTAATTTTTGCTGTATCTCTGATCGGCTGCGGCCGGGATCCGGCAGATGTCCAGCTGAGCGATCAGCAGATAAAAAGTGTGACCGAGCAGCTTACTGCGAGAGAGCCTTACGATCAAGATGAGGCGGAATATCTGGACGTTCAAACTTTTGACTCGCTGAAAGTCTACGGCGCCCGCGAGAAAGAGGGGTATACAGAAATCTATGTCTGGGATCTGTCGGGAGACTTTGTGAAGTACAAGGATGCTGCTTATGAGCTATCAGGCAGCTCCATGCCGTTGACCTTGGTAACGGAGATCAGCGGAGAATCCGTAAAATTAATAAACGTGAAATTTCCGGAAGACGGCGACCGATATGGGCCTTCTATTGAAGCAATGTTTCCAGAAAAATATGCGAAAGAAGCGATTGGGGAGGGAAACGGGCTGGTGGGAAAGCTGAAAAAAGAGCAAAAGGAAAAGATTAAGGCGCTTTGGAACATGGAAATCAGCGAAGATCTTTTTGATTTGAATCCAGATACGGGAGCCTTTACCATAACCAGAGTCGTAAATGATGGCAGCAGCGGTGCCGAAGATTTTAAGACAAAGGTGATAGAGAAAGGGCGTTTGACAAAAAAGGAATTATAAAGGAGGAAAAAATGAATTATCAGATGATAGGCAAGACTGTTCCTGCGGTGGAAATGCAGTTGAACAGAGGAGAAGTTATTTTTACCCAATCAGGCGGGATGGCCTGGCAGAGCGACGGGATCGCCATGTCCACAAACACCCGCGGCGGCGTGCTGAAAGGGCTTGGCAGGATGCTCGCCGGAGAGTCCATGTTCATCGCCCACTATGAAGCCGTCTGCGACAATGCGGTGATTGCTTTTGCCTCAACGGTTCCAGGGAGTATCCTGGATGTGGATGTCAGAGGCGCCAATGGGCTGATTATACAGAAAGGCGCATTCTTGTGCGCAGAAAATTCCGTGGAGCTGGAAACCGTGTTTACCAAGAGATTTTCTTCCGGCTTTTTTGGCGGGGAAGGGTTTATTCTACAGAGGCTGACCGGAAGCGGCAAGGCGTTCCTTGAAATTGACGGCGATGTCACCGTGAAAGAGCTGGCGCCGGGGGAAGTGCTGAAAGTAGATACCGGCAATGTGGTAGCCTTTGCGCCGACTGTGAACTACGAGGTGGAAACGGTAAAAGGCATGGGTAATATCCTCTTCGGAGGAGAGGGCCTCTTCCTTACCAAACTAACCGGCCCGGGAAAAGTCGTTCTGCAGACCATGAATTTTGCCGACTTTACAGGGCAGATCGCAGCCAGAATTCCATCGGGAGACTGAGGAAGCATAGGCAAGGAATGGCATTCGGTGCATTCGGGTTGATGGGAAAAGGATGATGGTGCGGTGAAAAGGCTGATTGTTTGATGATATTTGGAGCTGGGCGGGCTATTGCATTTTGTATTACCGTGGAAAGGGGCGGTTGCTGAAGCGGCGCGGCTCAGTTCTGTAATTGCCGGGGATATATGTAAAATATTCCTATTTATATTTGAAATAGGGTGATTTGGGGGCAATGTCCATATAAATTTTGGATTTTAGAGGAAAAGATGGTAAAAAATTAATTTAAATGGAACTAATTGAAAATTAGTTTTGTAAAGTTAGTGCAAACTTTCTTGATTATACTTCCGAATTGACCGCAAATCGGTTCTTTTCAAGCGATTGGCGACGGAAAATGCTTTGTTTTTATATGGACCAGCACTCTGTTTTTGGTGATTTCGAATATAAATTGAGAAAATAAATGAAAATTCAGGCGATTGCGCCTGGGATATTCGATTTTGTAAGTAAGGTTAAGGCACAGGATAACAAGGCGGATAAATTGATATGTTTGTTGACTAATGTATTAGGCATAGCTGATCGGTTTGGGTCGTGGCTGTGCCTGATTTTTTTATTTTTTGATAGGAAGTAAAGTTGGAATCGGATTTTGATTTTTGATGAGCCTGCATCAGGGTGAGGGAGTGGAAGACATAGGACGTCCGGGACATGAACGCTGGAAAATTGGAAGCATGCTTTTTGGGACCTTTTCCAGACCCATTTCCAGACCTGGCAGTGACGCGGCGTAATAATTGTTGACAACAGGCGTTATATATATATATAATATGTTAGATTGTATATACTAAATTTATATGAATAAAAAAATGATGCTCGATCAAAGTGAGCGATTATAATGGGGAAACGGGGTGCCTTAGGGTACTCTTTTTTGTTTGGTTCCAAATGCTACGTTTTGAGGGCTAAACGTTACGAGTTGTTGTGGTTGCGGACAATGATGATGTGAAGTTGAGTGTATGAATAACTGATCGTGTAAGTTATGCTAAGCATACAGCAATATAAAAAAATTAGAGCTGAAAATATATAATTTATGTCGGTTAAATAAGGAGCGGTATTATGAAAAAGAAATGGATAAGTTTGATGACTTCAGTGATGATGTTTGCAACAATATTAGCCAATCCGGCGATTGGGGCTGCGGCTGAGAAGCAATCAGAAGCAAAAGACGTGCAAATAAAAACAGTAACGTCAGTCGAGCCTACTAAGGCAAAAGAAGAGAAACCGGAACCTTCAAAAGCGAGCAAAGCGACTGCACAAGCGGCAAGTAGTAAGGATATTGCTGTTAGTGAAGGCGTGACTGGCGGGAATATTTATTTTGATGAAGCGACGGGGACGATTACGGGGTGTGATGAAAGTGTAACTGGAGTTGTGATATCTTCTGTGATAAATAATGTTTCGGTTGAGACGATAGGGGAATCTGCGTTTCTTGGATGCAGCGCGCTCACGAAAGTGAAGCTGCCAGACAGCGTGACTGTAATCGAGGGGTATGCGTTCAGCGAATGCATAAAATTGGAAGAAATCATTCTGCCAAAGAACCTGGAGAATCTGAAAGGGAGAAGTTTTTACAACTGCAAGGCGCTGGGATCGATTGAGATTCCAAAAAGCCTGCAAAAGAGCGGTACGGCCGGAGGATATCAGGTAGGACCGTTTGCAGGTTGTGCCAAATTGAAAGACGTCCGCTTTGAAGAAGGGACGAAAAGAATCGTGGAAAATCTGTTTTACGATTGTGATGGAATCGAGAACGTGACGATCCCTGAGGGTGTGACGGAGATCGGCACATCCGCGTTTGGCAACTGCGTAAATCTGATTAGCGTGAGGTATCCGTTGAGCCTGCAAAAGATAGGGGAATCTGCATTTGTCAAGTGTACCGGATTGGCCAGCCTGGAACTGCCGGAGAAATTGGAGACGATAGGGGAATCTGCGTTTCTTGGATGCAGCGCGCTCACGAAAGTGAAGCTGCCAGACAGCGTGACTGTAATCGAGGGGTATGCGTTCAGCGAATGCATAAAATTGGAAGAAGTCATTCTGCCAAAGAACCTGGAAAATCTGAAAGGGAGAAGTTTTTACAACTGCAAGGCGCTGGGGTCGATTGAGATTCCAAAAAGCCTGCAAAAGAGCGGTACGGCCGGAGGATATCAGGTAGGACCGTTTGCAGGTTGTGCCAAATTGAAAGACGTCCGCTTTGAAGAAGGGACGAAAAGAATCGTGGAAAATCTGTTTTACGATTGTGATGGAATCGAGAACGTGACGATCCCTGAGGGTGTGACGGAGATCGGCACATCCGCGTTTGGCAACTGCGTAAATCTGATTAGCGTGAGGTATCCGTTGAGCCTGCAAAAGATAGGGGAATCTGCATTTGTCAAGTGTACCGGATTGGCCAGCCTGGAACTGCCGGAAAAATTGGAGACGATAGGGGAGTCTGCGTTTCTTGGATGCAGCGCGCTCACGAAAGTGAAGCTGCCAGACAGCGTGACTGTAATCGAGGGGTATGCGTTCAGCGAATGCATAAAATTGGAAGAAGTCATTCTGCCAAAGAACCTGGAGAATCTGAAAGGGAGAAGTTTTTACAACTGCAAGGCGCTGGGGTCGATTGAGATTCCAAAAAGCCTGCAAAAGAGCGGTACGGCCGGAGGATATCAGGTAGGACCGTTTGCAGGTTGTGCCAAATTGAAAGACGTCTGCTTTGAAGAAGGGACGAAAAGAATCGTGGAAAATCTGTTTTACGATTGTGATGGAATCGAGAACGTGACGATCCCTGAGGGTGTGACGGAGATCGGCACATCCGCGTTTGGCAACTGCGTAAATCTGATTAGCGTGAGGTATCCGTTGAGCCTGCAAAAGATAGGGGAATCTGCATTTGTCAAGTGTACCGGATTGGCCAGCCTGGAACTGCCAGAGAAATTGGAGACGATAGGGGAGTCTGCGTTTCTTGGATGCAGCGCGCTCACGAAAGTGAAGCTGCCAGACAGCGTGACTGTAATCGAGGGGTATGCGTTCAGCGAATGCATAAAATTGGAAGAAGTCATTCTGCCAAAGAACCTGGAGAATCTGAAAGGGAGAAGTTTTTACAACTGCAAGGCGCTGGGATCGATTGAGATTCCAAAAAGCCTGCAAAAGAGCGGTACGGCCGGAGGATATCAGGTAGGACCGTTTGCAGGTTGTGCCAAATTGAAAGACGTCTGCTTTGAAGAAGGGACGAAAAGAATCGTGGAAAATCTGTTTTACGATTGTGATGGAATCGAGAACGTGACGATCCCTGAGGGTGTGACGGAGATCGGCACATCCGCGTTTGGCAACTGCGTAAATCTGATTAGCGTGAGGTATCCGTTGAGCCTGCAAAAGATAGGGGAATCTGCATTTGTCAAGTGTACCGGATTGGCCAGCCTGGAACTGCCGGAGAAATTGGAGACGATAGGGGAGTCTGCGTTTCTTGGATGCAGCGCGCTCACGAAAGTGAAGCTGCCAGACAGCGTGACTGTAATCGAGGGGTATGCGTTCAGCGAATGCATAAAATTGGAAGAAGTCATTCTGCCAAAGAACCTGGAGAATCTGAAAGGGAGAAGTTTTTACAACTGCAAGGCGCTGGGATCGATTGAGATTCCAAAAAGCCTGCAAAAGAGCGGTACGGCCGGAGGATATCAGGTAGGACCGTTTGCAGGTTGTGCCAAATTGAAAGACGTCTGCTTTGAAGAAGGGACGAAAAGAATCGTGGAAAATCTGTTTTACGATTGTGATGGAATCGAGAACGTGACGATCCCTGAGGGTGTGACGGAGATCGGCACATCCGCGTTTGGCAACTGCATTAACCTGAGCAATGTAACGTATCCGTCAACTTTGCAAATAATAGGGGACAGTGCATTTTTTAAGTGCGTTGGATTGGGAGAAGTGGCAATTCCTGAAAAAGTGGCCAAGATAGGCAGTTCTGCATTTAACAATTGCACTAAACTGACCAAAGCAGAAATCCCAAACTCCGTAAAATCCATAGGATATCAAGCTTTCTACAGGTGTCCGGACATTGTAATATACTGTGCGGCTAATTCATATGCCTGTATTTACGCAATGGATAATAATTTGGAAGTTGTATTGACAGATAGTAAATTTGATACTTCAAACAGCATATTGAATTATGACGCTACATATTACGAGACTAATTTTTCATCAACAACGATTAACAATGGATACATACCGCTTAGTTTGGGCTATGCTATTAAAAATAATAAGTTTGTATCTTTGTCCAATATGAAGGTTGTAATTAAAATCCCTGCAACTGCGGAGATTGTGAGTCAGACGCTGACTGTAGATGGTGAACTCTGTACAGATTATACTGAAAATCAGGGTGTTATTACAATCCCGGTTACAAAGCGAACTGGAAAAATACGACTGAGCGTACGGCCAACAGATGCGACTTCTATGCGCAGCTATGCTAAGTTTAACTTTACAAAAAATGGGGTTGCTGATAGTGAAGTAATTGGTGTTATTAATGATGAAATTCCGGTATTGTCGTTGGAAGCGAATGAGATAACGGATAGTAAAGATATCGTATTTAAAGGAGTGTCATCGACAGCAGAAGATATAAAAATATATTTAGATGATGAATATAAAACCAGTGTGGTAGCAAACAAGGCTGGAAATTACAAGGGCGCAGTAGAAATCAAGGCACCTTCAGAAAATAAAAGATACATGCTGAAAGCAATATCTGAAAACTCTTCAGGAGAACGAATTGAAGCGACAACGGAGATAAAATATCAAAAAAATGCTGCAGTACTTACAGATTTTAAAATGTATTATCGAAATGAATGTTATGATTTGAATGCGGATGGTGCAAGGCCTAATGTTACCTTTGTACCAGGTAATCAATTTACATTTGAGACTAAATTCTCAAACCCACAAGAAATTGATAATGTTCATATTGTGAGCGAACGTAATAATATAAAACAAAGAATGAAAGCGATATGGGATGCAAAAAGTAATAGTTTTATTGCGGCAGGTTTCTTTGATAATGGTAATAAAAACTATGTACCAGGGGAACTTTCTGTGGAATATCAAGAGAAGAAGAAAACATCTCCAATCAAAGTTGGAGACATTGTTGATGTGACTTCTGAGGAATACACAAAACCTTTAAGCGGTTTGATAAAAAATAGCGATGTTAATGTCATAACAAATAATTCAAATGTTTATGAAGCAGAACTGAATTTGTCTGATCCTGACAAAGGGTTAAACAATGTGAAATTAAAGCTAAATGTAGAAAAAATTAATACAGCAGCCAGGTCGATTATTGGGGATGCCCTAAGTGGATACGAGACAATAAAGAAATATGTTCAGGAGGATGAAAATGGAAGACCATATATTTTGACAATAGGGAGCAGTCCTGGGAAAATGATCATTTTTGCAGATGACGTTTTAAATAATAAAACAATAAAATATGTGATTGAAGAGTTGACAGGAGATGGATTTGAAACAGTTAACAAATATTTAACTGGGATTGGAATCGCTGCAGATACGATTAGTGCATGGTATGAATATGGAGATATTCAAAACCAGATTGAAAAATCAAATATGACTATTGGAGAAAAGCAGGAGGCTACAAGAAAAAACAAGGAATTGCGTGATGACAAGATTAAATTCAGTGTCTTAGTTGCGGGGCTGACTTATGTAGGAACGATGGCACTTGGTCCGGCAGGCTTAGGTCTTGGATTATTGGTAGGAGCAATTGGAATGACCTCAGATTTCTTTTGGGATGCGCGGATGGCAGGGATACTTTCAGGCGGAAGAAGCAGATTAAATATTCAATGGGCGATCGACCCAAGCGGCTACGTCTACGAGGGTGTGACTGACAACCGTATCAGAGATGTAAAGGTTACTGCTTATTACAAAGAAAATGAAAAATCCAACACAATTAAATGGGATGCTTCCGAATATGATCAGATTAATCCGCTGATTACCGCGGAAGATGGCACTTACGCATGGGATGTACCCGAAGGATTATGGCAGGTTAAATACGAAAAAGAAGGATACCAGACAACCTATAGTGAATGGCTTCCAGTTCCGCCTCCTCAGACAGAGGTGAACATTGGTATGGTATCAAAGATCAAGCCAGTTGTAGAAAGCGCAGCGGTCTTTGATGATCATGCACAGATTACCTTTTCACAGTATATGGACCCGAACACGGTAACAGCAATTACCATAAAGGACCCGAAAGGAAAGAATGTACCTTACACATTGGAATATGACGAAAACCAAAAGAACATGGACGGAAAGGTTTTCGCAAAGAGTTATAAACTGAAATTCGGCATGCTGTACAGCGTGGATAAGGATGGAGCATACCAGATTGTAGTTAATAATGCAGTTAAGAATTATGCTGGCAATGCGATTGACGCTTGTTCACTAAGTAAAAAATATGAGAAGGAACGTTCCCTTGTGCTGCCGCAAAAAGCAACGGTGATCTATGGCGGAACCAGTGAATGTTCTGTTGAACTGATAAATGCTGTAGGCACAGAAACCTTTGAATGTGTTACAGGACTTAATGATATTGCTCAAGTTGGAAGCGTAAGCAAAATCAATGAGAGTGGTTCGGCCGAGATTACATTGATTGGAAATATGATCGGTGAAACCAATCTGACCATATCAGTACCAGGAACCAATCTAAAAGCAACTTTACCAATTGAAGTAAAGATGTCGGAAGAGAGCATTGACCAGCTTCCTGCGATTGAAGATTTGAAAGTGACATTAAAGGCCAAGGATACTGCTTTGCTGGAATGGAGCAAGGATGAAACATTTGCCGGATATGAAGTATATAGGGCAGCCGCAGAACAAGGTACATACAATCAGATCGATAGCACAAAGGCTCCAAGCTATCAAGATCAGCCGGCTAAGAGCGGGACATATTACTATAAGGTGCGGGGTTATAAAATAGCAGATGGTAAAAAACTTTATGGTGGATACAGTGGCATCGCTGGCACGAGTGTGACAATTGAACAGCCACAGCCACCTGAAAATTCAGTAACGCCGACCAAGCCGGCGAAAGGGAATCAAACCATCAGTGGTGCCGATACCTTCACAAAAGCCTACGGCAGCAAGCCATTTACCCTAAACGCAGCAGCCTCCGGCGGCGGCCAGCTGTCCTACCAGTCCAGCAACCCCAAAATCGCCACTGTTTCCAGCACCGGAAAAGTGACGATCAAAAACACGGGAAAAGTACAGATCACCATTACTGCCGCTGCCACGGCTAACTACAATGCAGCGGCTAAGACAGTTACCATCACCGTCAACCCGAAAAAAGCAGCGGGCCTGAAAGCCAAAGCCGGTAAAAAGCGCATGACCGTCAGCTGGAAAAAAGACACTAAAGCCAGCGGCTACCAGATCACCTACGCCCAGAACAAAAAGTTCAAAAAAGGCAAAAAGAACGTGATCATCAGCAAAAACAAGACAACGAAGAAAACCATCAAAAAGTTGAAGGCTAAGAAGACTTATTATGTAAAAGTACGGGCATATAAAAAAGCCGGGAGTCAGAAACTTTACGGCGCATACAGTGGTGCGAAAAAGGTCAAAGTGAAATAAGAAAACATGATAAAAAGCTGTCTCCGAAGAAAATCCCGGAGGCGGTTTTCTATTTATACGAAGCTGTCGGTATTTAAGCAAATCCGCCTTTAACTTGATACTTTTTTTCACCCAGGAGCAACAAAAGAGAGCTTTTAAAGGTGCTGCCATTGATTCGTTAAGTAACAAAAGGACCAATTGGTCCTTGTTAAAGATGCATTGAAGTTTTCCAGAGGGTGATGCTGTACAAAAGGCGAACTATTTTTTCAAACCTTTGACAATTGCCGCAATGTGATTGAACTGATCGGGATCGATCTCCCTCAAATCATTCATCAGCTGGAGGATCTTTATGTCAGTAAACTGACTGCTATCGAAAAAATCTCTGGGCGTGATATCGAAGTATTCACAGATATAGAAAAACACCGTCATGGAAGGAAGCATCTGCTTATTCTCAATGCGGTTGATATAGGAAGCACTCTGGCCGATTGACAGGCTCATATCACGGGCAGACACACCCTTTTGAAGGCGCAGCTCCGTTAATCTGTTGGCAAAGAATTTTTCATACATGACAGTGTCCTCTCTATGCATATTATTGTAATATATGGAAGCAAAAATTGTGTAAATTCTCTGTATCTATATTCCTTGACAGCGTGCAGTATAAATATATATAATAAAATCGAATATATATTTTAAATATCAGTAATAAAAATCATAGAGAAGATCGCCGTCTTATATCTCTAAGAGGCGAACGACTTGTGATAAAAACGGGTATTGGCGCTATGCACTTATTAAGAGGAGGACATATTTTGAAAGTCAAAAAACGAATTAGTTTAGTTATTGCATTGATGATGCTGATGACGGTGTTTGCCGTTCCGATGCTGGCATACGGTAAAGAGAATAAAGTTAAGGCAACGCCGCGGTCGGAAGGAAGCGGGTTTTATATTACAAACAACTCAGCGGGAGAGGGAGATATTGACGATTTATATATGGACCTAAACGATAGCGTGCAGTTGTATTTATTTGAAATGAGCAGCCCAATAACCACTTTGCCAAGTGGGTGGTCTTGGAATTCTGCTGATACTGAAACGATCACAATAACATCCGATGGGATAATAAATGCTGTTTCCAGAGGTTATGCAAGTATAACGGTTACAGATGACGAGGGGAATATTCTGGCTGCGCTGAGGGTTTATTGCGGATATAATGAAAGCTCTGGCTATGTCGTTAAATCCGCCGAAGGGGGTTCCTTTGACAACAACCCCTATGTGGATGAGTACGAATCATTGTATACAACACTTGGTACTTCATCGGGAAACAACACAATGAAGTTAAAAGTTGGATCGGATGACGAAACAACAATTAACCAGACAGATTGGACTTGGGAAGTGACAAATGATGATGATAATGGAGATCAGATTCTTTCGTTGAGTGAAACAAATAGCAATGGCGTGACTGCTACTGGAAAACAAAGCGGAATTGTACAAGTTCGGGCCTTTAATGAAATTGACGATTATACGAAGGTGCTGACAATTTATGTTGGTGATGCTTACGATTGGTATCTTGTGGACGGAGCTGACAATCAAGAAGGTTTTGTTGGTGTTAATAACACACTGAATTTGTACTTAAAAACAATACCGGAAAACAGTGTAATTCCATCTGATTACAATGTAGCTGTGGAAGATATCGACGATAATCCAATTACAGGCGTAGTTAGGATTGATAAAAACGGGAACAAGATAGGAGTAACAGGATTAGCAGAAAGCGAGAGCGCTCTATGGATTTATGCGTATGTAGAAAAAGACGGTGATACGCGCTGGAGTCCTTCTTACTATTTGAGAGCAGGAAGTGAGCTGCTTTGGATAGATAAAGGTTCAGTTGATTGTCAATTCACCCTGTTTACAAAAAGCAAAACGGCAAAAGTTAGCAGCGTTTATGCTTATGACGATGCAGTCAAAACTTTGACAATTCCATCATCGGTAACGGCATCGAAGGACGATGTATATAATCCGGGAACATATACGGTTACTTCAATGAAGTCGGATCTGTTAGTTGGAGAGGATTTGAACAGCATTACGATTCCAAACACAGTAACCAGCATTGGCGCTTACGCTGTAGGTTATGATAAGTTTGAAAATTCATCGGGAAAAGAAATTTACTCTAAGATCCCAAACTTCATCATCTACGGCTACTCCCCAACCTCTGCCGCCGCAAACTATGCAGCAGCCAATGGTTTCCGCTATATCAATATCGGCTCAAAACCGGCCCAGACCATCAGCGGAGCAAGCTCGTTTACAAAAGCATACGGCAGCAAAGCTTTTAACTTGGGCGCAAGCGCTTCAAACGGCGGCGCTCTGACCTTCAGCTCCAGCAACACAAAAGTAGCGGCAGTCAGCGCGAGCGGCGTAGTGACCATTAAGGGCACAGGAAAAGCAACGATTACAATCACTGCTGCCGCCACAGACCTCTATGGAGGAGGAAGCAAAACTGTTAACATCACCGTTACACCGAAAAAGGTTGCCGGTATCAAAGCCAAAGCAGGAAAAAAGAGTATGACCGTCAGCTGGAAGAAAGACACCAAAGCCAGCGGCTATCAAATTACATATGCCCAGAAAAAGAATTTTAAAAAGGGTAAGAAAAACGTTACCATCAGCAAGAATAAAACAACAAAGAGAGCCATCAAAAAGCTCAAGTCCAAGAAGACCTATTATGTGAAAGTCCGAGCTTACAAGAAAGCCGGAAGCCAGAAACTTTACGGTGCATACAGCGCTGTGAAGAAGGTTAAAGTGAAGTAAAAGAAAATGGAAAGCTGCCTCTGGGGAAACCTGGGGGCAGTTTTGCTTCTCGAAGGATTAGTGGTATAATGACCCAATAGAGAAAACAAAGTTAGTGCGCGATGCGCATGCGAGGTGAACATCATGAGAAACAAAGAGTTTGTAAAAATCGTCGAAGAGAGCGAAAACATCGTGTTTTTCGGCGGCGCCGGCGTTTCCACAGAAAGCGGCATTCCTGATTTCCGCTCAGATGAGGGGATTTATAAAGCCTGGACCGAATACGGCCGCCCTTCGGAAGAGATTATTTGCCGTCCCTTCTTTGACAGAAAACCGGAGGTGTTTTTCGAGTATTACAGAAAAAACCTACTCTATCCGGAAGCCAAGCCCAATGAGGCTCATCGGGCGCTGGCGAGGCTGGAGCGGCAGGGAAAGGTCAAGGCGGTCATTACCCAGAATATCGACGGCCTCCATCAGGCGGCCGGCAGCAAAAACGTAATCGAGCTCCACGGTTCCGTTCTGAGAAACTACTGTATGAAATGCGGCTTGTCCCACAGCATGGAATACGTGCTGGAAGCGGACGGCGTGCCTCTGTGCCAGGCCTGCGGCGGCATTGTAAAGCCGGACATTGTCCTGTATCAAGAAGAAGTGGGAAGCGATGCGCTGGATCAGGCCATTGCAGCCATTAAGCAGGCAGAAACGCTCATTGTGGGCGGCACTTCCCTGGTGGTTTATCCGGCTGCGGGGCTGGTGGAGCATTTTCAGGGAAAGCATCTGATCTTAATCAATAAGTCCCAAACCCAGTACGACGAACGGGCCGATCTGGTGATCAATCATCCAATCGGTGAAGTTTTTGCCGGATTGTATGAGTTTTAGCCCTCGATCAGATATGCTGCATGAGCACCACCACAATGACTCCGGTAATGAGAGAAAAGGTGGCGGCCCGCTGATACCCATGTTCGTGGGATTCGGGAATGATTTCATCGCTGACCACGTAGACGATGGCGCCGAAAGTAAATGCGTAGAAAAACGATGAAAGCAGGGTTGGCAGGGCTCCCAGCAGGACTCCGGCCACGATTCCCGGGAGCATCATAAAGGCGATCAGCAAGCTGATTTTAAAGGCTTTTAGTCGTTTCATGCCCATCCCCAGAAGCGGAACAGCTACAATCAGACCCTCCGGTATTTTCTGCACGATCATAGATACGGCCACCATCACTGCGCTGTCGGTGAGGCCATCGCTGAAAACGATACCGGTGGCAAGCCCTTCGGGGATGTTGTGGATGGCAATGGCGATGATGAGCAGCAGGACTCTGCTGCCGTGGCCTTTTGTTTCGCTTTCCTTCATATGCCCGCCGTCAAAGTGGACATGGGGGACAAAGCGGTCGATGAGGCTGATTAAAAATGCCCCCGCAAAGACGCCGGCGGCGCCGGTTAAAACAGGGATCGGGCGAAACTGTTCAAAGGCCGTGGGAAGCAGGCCTAAAAAGGCAGCTGTAAGCATAACGCCGGAGGCAAAGCCCAAGATCATATCGTTGGCCCGGTGGGTGATTTTCTTGAAAATCAGACCGGCCAGGGAGCCGATGACGCTTGCCAGTATTACAAATAGACCGGCGATGATTCCGTACATGGGTATTCTCCAATCTGAATAATTTGATACTATTAGCAATTCCCGATTTCTTCCGTTTTTAAACGGTATGTTTTGATTAACCAGGGAGGCTGGAAAATGAAACATTTAAATGTGTTGGAAGCGAAGCTGACGGACTTTGTTTGTCAGGCTTCTGGAAACTACCTAAATGAAGAGAACGCTATCACAAAGGATTTGATCGGCCTGCGGATTTATGATGCTCCGCTGATCGGGGCGGCCCCAGTATCCGATGTTCTCTTTGAAGCGTTGAAAAAACCGGAGGCCATAGGAGAACATTTTATGCTGCCCAAGGATTGGATGCCGGAGGGCAGAACAGTGCTTTCCTTTTTTCTGCCTTACACAGAAGCTGTTAAGCTAGCTAATGCGAGAGATGGGCGGGAACCGGCCCCGGAATGGCTTCATGGGCGAATAGAGGGCCAATCATTTTTGACGGAAGCATGCGCTTATTTAAAAGACACCATTGAGCATATGAGCGGGACTGTGATTGTGCCGACATGGGATCCGCGTTTTTGGAAAAGTGAAACACCAAAGGGCGTGGAATTCCCGGATTACGAGTTTACCAGCAACTGGTCGGAGCGGCACATTGCCTTTGTCTGCGGCCTCGGAACCTTCGGCCTTTCGCGGGGGCTGATTACAAAGGCGGGAATCGCCGGCAGGTTCGCCAGCCTCATTACAGATTTGGAATTCGAACCTGTGCCCCGCGAATATGATGGACTCTATGATTATTGTACCAACTGCGGAGCTTGCATACGAAGATGTCCGGTGAATGCAATCTCTTTCGAAACGGGGAAAGCACACGAACCCTGTGCAAGCTTCCTGGACTATACGGAGGAAGCCTATGCGCCGCGCTATGGCTGTGGAAAATGCCAGACCGGCGTTCCTTGCGAAAGTGGAATTCCCGGAAAATAGCGGTTTGGCAGGGTAAAGCGGAGTTTGTGGCCGGTATCGCCGCAGACTCCGCCTTTTCTTTGGCTCCGGAAGCCACTTAATTGCGCACCCGTTTATTTCCAAGCAGCAGGACACAGGCAACAAGGCTGAGGGCAGCGATGGCGATGCATACTGCCCAGCCCAGATGCCACATGCCACGGGCTCCAAAGATAACTCCAACCAGCAAAGGTGCCGCAGGCATTCCCATATCGCCGGCGCCTCCTTTTTCAGTCGGCTTGGACCCGTCGCTGCTCAGCTGTCCGCCGGACAGCTGAACTTAACGCTCCGGCCCTTTCGGGTTCGAATCCCTTTAATTCTGTGAACACCAAATAAAAAAGCAATCTCACATTCGTAAGATTGCTTTTTATCTGGCGCGCCATTAGGGATTCGAACCCCAGACCTTCGCATTCGTAGTGCGCTACTCTATCCAGCTGAGCTAATGGCGCTTATTTTGTTACCGAAAACTATTATACAATAAAAGGGCATGCTGTGTAAAGCGAAATTTTAATTTTTCTTTCGTTTTCTCTAAAAGCTACAAGCTAGACTTACAAAGCCGATAGGAGGCTCTTGCTTGTAAAACCGCGCAGACGCAGAATACAGATTTCCTGAGGGACCGCAATAATTCGTTTATCGGCCATGCTTAGAACATATTTCATTTGACCTGCAATCTGCTGAACTTCGGCGCTTTACAGAACAGGCCAAATTCAGAATCGCCGGTTAAGCCTCCCGAGGGCACTCTACCGGCCCGCGCCGCAGGAAAACGAATCACACAAATCTAGAAACAGTTGCATAAGTGGGCTGATCCATTTGTTTTTGTGATGTGCGCAAACGGCAGTAATGTTTGTGCCTGAAATATCAGTTGGAATTTTCTCTAATTCACCACGATTTAATTCCTCTTTTACAGTAAATTCGGGGAGAAAGGAAACGCCCACATCGTTTTTAACAAGATTTTTGATTGTCGGAATGCTCCACAGCTCAATCGTATGGTCGAGAATGATTGACTTATCACGAAGATATTGTTCAAAAATCTGTCGAAATATGCAATTCGGTTCATTGATGATGAGAGGGGCCGGAATCGTTCTATCCGGTGTCACAAAATCCGGATACCTGTTTTTTATTTTAGGGGATGCTACCAAAACGACCGGATAATCCTCCAAACGCTTAACCGTAAGATTCGAGCCAAAGCCTCCCACGTCTTCATAGAACACGCCTAAATCTAACCTCCCGCTGAAAAGTTCATCCCGAATATCATAACAATTCATAGAGCGCAGGAACAAACGGGCTTTCGGCGCTTGCTTGTGAAATTCTTTCAATATAGCAGGGAGCTTGTAGCATAGCAAACTTTCGCCGATACCAATCTGGATGTCTCCCGGGCATTCCGATAAATGTTCGCCTAAAAAAGACAACTTATCCACAGACTGGAGAACTTCATCCACATAAGGAATTAAATGCTCTCCTGCCTTTGTCAAAACCATTTTTCTACCAATTTTTTCAAATAAAATTGTGGATAAGTCGCGTTCAAGTTGTTTCATTTGAAATGTAATTGTAGACTGTGTATAATTCAGCTTTTCAGCAGCTTTAGAAAAACCGCCTTCCTCAATAATTGTGCGAAATGTTCTTAACCCTCTAAGCTCCATTGGTCCCCCATCAAATACTTCAAAAAAAATGAATTATATCTATAAATATTTTGATTTGTTTGTTGTATTGCTGTGTGTTATTATAGCAGGCAAGAGAAGGAAGCGCAAGGATCAGTTTCCAAAATGTTCAGGAATACAAAATTCAGCAATCAGTAAGGTCCTATTTAGCAATAGGATAGGACGTATCTATATGTTTTGATATGCAACTTAAGAGAGGCGGCGTTATTCATGGGGCAATTTGAGATACAACGGGAAAAAATACATAAAATAGGTGCTTTTCAAATCATCGTCGTGGTGGCTGCGGCGTGCCTTGTTCACGGAGTTATGCAAGGAGTACACGATAATTACGGCATTATGTTGAATGGGCTTCTATCCATAACGCATGTCGATTATGCCGGTATCAGTTTTTGTATTGGCGCCGGAGCGCTGGTTTATGGATTTGCGCAACCGTTTCTCGGAATGCTGGCACTGCGGAAATCAAATGTTTTTGTGATTTTTATAGGCATTTTATTTACCATCGTTGGTTTGGCGATTACACCGTTGTGCCGGAATATATGTACGTTATTTATTTTCTTTGGCTTGGTTTTGCCCTTTGGGACAACAGGGCTCTGCTTCGGAATTGTTATGGGCGCGATCACACCGGTTCTTGGGGAACGTCGGGCAGCTATTGTATCCGGGATTGTACAAGCAAGCGCGGGAATTGGCGACGCTCTGATGTCTCCCGGACTGGAAAAGATGATTTCTGACTTTGGAGTTCGCACCGCCATGACAGTTACAGCAGTCCCTTTTCTTGTAATGGTTCCGGTCGCCCTCTGGCTGGGTAAAAAAAATAGGGCTTACACGGTTGCTGCAAGAGATAAAAAGACAATAGAGAATCAATCTCTTTCGTCCATTTTGAAAAATGCCTTTGTGGACAGGGATTACCGTTTGCTTTTGATTGGATTTGCCACCTGCGGTTTCAATATGTCTATTATTGAAAGCCACTTGTTTTCACAATACCTGTCCTATGGAATCTCTGGAAAAACAGCATCCTTAACGCTTACCGTATATGGGATTGCAACGATGACAGGCGCGGTAGTTGTAGGTTTTCTTGGCACAAAATTCCGTATGAAAAATATCCTTGGTTGTGTTTATGCCATGAGAGTATTGATTTCTTTGGCTTTTCTCATTTTACCCAAAACAGTGCCCTTCGCGTTCCTTGCTACAGCACTTCTGGGAATGAGCGGCGATGCTACTGTACCACCCACGTCAGGTATTATCAGCCGTAAATTTGGCGCGGAGAAAATGGCCGTTTTGTATGGGTTTACCTTGATCGGACATCAGATTGGAGCTTTTGCGAGCTCATATCTTGGAGGCATCCTTGTGAAAATGAATATGGGATATGATCCGCTATGGACAATCAATATGATTTTGGCTATAATCGCTTCTATCGCAAGTTTTTCTATTCGTAACAACAGAAATCCTATTGGGAATGTTTAGCGAGGGCAGGAACAAATATCTTGCGAACTTTGACCATTTCAGCCGCTTAATCATCGGCAATCTGAGCACAGAGCGTAATTCTGAATATGCGCTGGAACAGGTTTACAAGGCGATCGGCAGCCGGTAATTAAGCCGCCTGCCGTTCATTATCGCCATCAATCTACCGCTTGCGGAGTTGCAGGCGCTAAAGATTTAGCAAACGTTCAGATTACCGGTATATAGCGCCAATTCTCCAATTTTATGATATACTAACTACACTGGTTCATCCAAGAAACCAGGGTGCATCGGGGATAAGAAAGAGAGCAGCATATGCATGGGTTTTTGTTGTTGATACCATTTTTGTTAATCAGGTTTGGGCTGCTGTCCGTTTTGGACAAAAGCGCAATCAAACGCGCGGCTCATTTTCCGCCAATGATGGGGAAGGAAAGAGGGGCATATTGGATTTATCAGCTCTCAAATACTGCGATCATTGTGTACTTATGTTTTCTTTCCATTGCCGTAGATTTTTCTCCGCAATTTTACATTGGGCTCGTAATTTATATTCTGGGCTGCCTTCTCTGCACGGTTTCCATGATCAACTTCGCTGCGCCTTCAAATGGCGGGCCGCATAGCAATGGACTTTACCAGTGCTCCCGCAACCCTATGTATGTGTCCTATTTGATCTATTTTGCGGGATGTGCGCTGCTTACCCGATCCTGGCTGCTGGGCGGATTTGTTTTAATCTTTCAGATCGCATCCCATTGGATCATTCTCGCAGAAGAACGGTGGTGCCTGGAACAATTCGGTCAAACATACCGCCAGTATATGAATCGCGTGAGGCGATATATTTAAAAGGTAGAAAAACGGCAAGGAGGAATCAAGCATGGCATGGTATTTTATCGTCGACACCTATATCGACGAACAAAGAGGGCGCGGAGAATACGACGACTATATCCGCGAGGTGAAACCAATCGTTGAACATTACGGAGGCGTATATCTGGCAAGAATGGATACACCCTGCAGTCTTTCGGAAAAAAGGCAGCCGCAGCGCGTCATTATCGTCCGATTTGATACAAGAGAGCAGCTGGATCAATGTTTTTCCTCCAGTGAATATAAAGCCATCATGTCAAAGCGTACCGGCAGCGTTGACAGTAGAGCGGTCATAGTGGAAGGGCTTGTATAATCGCGAATTTCCATTTATATTCGAAATGCAGTGATTTGGACACAATGTCCAAATAAATTCGGACTGTGGCTGGGTTTATGCGGCTAAAACAGGGTGAATGCGGAGCTTTTCCTGAAATGGCTAGCGCAAACTTTTCTTGACTGGACTTACAAATCAAAACACTGGCTTATAGGCTGCCAAAATGGAAATAACCTTGTATAATAACAAAGCATTTGTCAGGAATTGCAGCCTGTAGGCGTTGGAAAAATCTCAACAATAAGTTAAAAGTGATACATTGTTGAACGAATTGTCTCATTCGACAATTTTCGACATTGCACCTCTCGGCAAAGCCGCATTAATTAATCAAGATATTCTATCAACTTATGCTCATATCCGATATAATATAGGTAAAGATGGTTACTGACAGGTAAAGAAAAAAGGAGATCGCGATGGATCGGAATATACATATGGAAAATCAATTTGAGGACCTGCGTGCCCAACTTCACATCGACTGCGGGAAATGCTGCGGCCTTTGCTGCACAGCTTTATATTTCTCAAAGTCCGAAGGCTTTCCCAGCAATAAAAAGGCGGGAAAACCGTGTCCGAATCTTCTTTCCGATTTCCGCTGCAAGATTCACTCTCAGCTTTCACAAGAGGGCCTGAAAGGCTGCATCGCATATGATTGCTTTGGTGCCGGGCAGAAGGTGACACAGATGATTTACAGCGGATCCGCCTGGAAAACCATGCCGCCGGATCGCGCGCAGGAAATGTTCGACGTTTTCATACGGGTTTATCAGCTGCACCAAATTCTTTGGTACCTGATCGAAGCCCTATCTTTGACAGCCGCACAAAAGCATAAAAACGAACTGAAAGGACTCATCCTAAAAATTCAGACGACCGTGGGAAACTCTCCGGCAGATATCTGCAGCTGTGATATCGAAGCATACCGGAAAAGGGTCAATCATGTGCTGAAGGAAGTCGGCGACAGCGTTGGCGAGTCAGTTGGCGGGAATAAGACCGGAAAATTGGATGAAAGCGAATATCTTGGCAGACAATTTGGCAAGGCCGATTTGAGCGGACAGGATTTTTCCATGGCGCTGATGATAGCCTCTGACCTGAGCGGATGCAAACTACGGGGAACGAATTTTCTGGGAGCGGATCTGCGGGATACTGACCTGAGCAATGCGGATCTGAGCGAAAGCATTTTCCTGACACAGATGCAGATCAACGAAGCAAAAGGCAATAAACATACCCGTCTGCCTGATTGGCTGGAGCGGCCGGACCACTGGAAATAGAAGGGGTTGTGTTGCAGGTGATAGGACGGTGAAACTTTCATCAAGGGAAAAAATAAAAAATTTAGTTTTAAATTTACGCATTTTTCAACGATTGAACCCCATCAAAATCAGTTGTCAACAGCTGACCAAGCTTTCTTGCCATATCAGGCCCCGCAAACCCATAACTTTGCGTAAAAACAGACAAGTTTTTCGAAAAGTTTCCGATTCCATCGCCATCGCCATCTCCACCCCCCCTTGCACCCGAAGCCGCCTCCGCAAACTCGCCGCGCCCATTCTTGCAAACCGACCTGTCACTTGATATAATAAACACTAAGCAAATCCTGGAAAACAGATTTTGCAATGGCGCGGAATGCTTTTCGTCCATCACATCCATGGGAAAAGGCCCCGGATGCCAAACAACAACAATAGATCCAGCTGCGGCCGCTTTGCCGCGGACTGTATCCAACAAGGATAAGAACAGGAGGATAAACAAGATGAAAATCGTATTGCTGGAATCTTTGGCCATCAGCCAAGAACTTCTCGACCAATATATACAGCCCCTCAAGGCAGCGGGCCACACCTTTGAATCCTATGAGCGGGAGGACGACCTCAGCCTGCAGATTGAGCGGGCGAAGGATGCGGATATACTCATAATCGCCAATATGCCGCTGAAAGGGCAAGTGATCGAAAACTGCCGGAACCTGAAGTTGATCGATGTCGCCTTTACAGGCGTGGATCATGTGGATTTGGAAGCGGCAAAAAAGCAAAGGATCGCAGTAAGCAATGCTTCCGGCTACTCCAACGATTCGGTGGCCGAGCTGACATTGTGCATGATGCTTTCTCTTCTGAGAAACGTTCCTCAGGTCGATGAGCGTTGCCGCGCCGGAAAGACCAAAGACGGTCTTGTCGGCAGCGAACTGAGGGGAAAGACAGTAGGCATCATCGGTACCGGCGCCATCGGTACCAGAGTGGGCGAACTGTGCCGCGCGTTTGGCTGCAAGACCATCGCATATAACGGATTTTCTAATAAACTCAGCACCCAAGAGATGGAATACATGCCCCTGGAGGAAATGCTCTGTCAGTCGGATATCGTCACACTTCACTGCCCGGTGACCGAACAATCCAAGAATATCATTAACAAAGCTTCGATCTCGGCCATGAAGGACGGAGCGATCCTAATCAATGCGGCCAGAGGCCCGGTCGTGGACTCGCAGGCTCTGGCAGATGCTTTGAAGAGCGGCAAGCTGGCTGGCGCGGGCATCGATGTATTTGAAAAAGAACCTCCACTGGATACGGAGCATCCTTTGCTGCATGCCCCCAATACCATCGTCACGCCCCACGTGGCATTTGCAACAGAAGAATCTATGAAAAAACGAGCCAGGATCGTCTTTGAAAACATCGATCAATGGCTGGCGGGAAATCAGATCAATCGAATCCTTTAATGACAGGAGAATATTATGGAACTTGAAGCACGGATAAAGGAATGGCCGCTGATCGGACCTATGAGCGAGTACCGGGAAATCTATTGGGGAAATCCCAGGTATGGCCAAAAAGCGCAGCTGCCTTTTACAATGGATGATATTGACGATGCGGAGGCTAGACTAAAGAGGTTTGCTCCCTATATAAAAAAGGCTTTTCCAGAAACCCGGGAAATGGGCGGAATCATCGAATCACCGCTGCGGGAAATCCCCGAGATGGCAAAGGCGCTCAATATTGAAGGCAGGTTGTTTTTAAAATGTGACAGCCACCTGCCGGTATCCGGCTCCGTGAAAGCCCGGGGAGGCATCTATGAAATTTTAAAGCTGGCGGAAGCCATCGCCATGGAGCAAGGGATGCTGTCGCTGACCGACGACTACGGCAAACTGACGGAAGAATCTTTTCGCAGGCTTTTTTCCCAATACAGCGTGGCAGTGGGCTCCACCGGCAATCTGGGACTTTCCATCGGCATCATCAGCGCAAAGCTGGGATTCAAAGTGACCGTACATATGTCGGCCGACGCCAGACAATGGAAGAAGGATCGTTTAAAAGAAAGAGGCGTTACCGTAGTAGAATATGAAGACGATTATCAGCGGGCGGTGGCGGAAGGCCGGGCAGCGGCTGAGAAAGACCCAAGCTGCCACTTTGTGGATGATGAGAACTCGCAAGATTTGTTCCTGGGTTATGCGGCATCAGCAAAACGCCTGCAAGTCCAGCTGGAGAGACAGCATATATCCGTGGATGAACAGCATCCGCTGTTTGTTTATCTGCCCTGCGGAGTAGGCGGTGCTCCCGGCGGCATAACCTTTGGCCTCAAAACTGTGCTTGGACCCCATGTCCATTGCATTTTCGCAGAGCCGACTCATGCTCCCTGCATGACCCTAGGCATGATGACCGGCCTCCACGACCGGATCAGCGTCAGCGATATCGGGCTGGACGGCAGGACGGCAGCAGACGGATTGGCAGTGGGCCGTCCTTCCAAGCTGGTGGGGAACGTGGTGAGCACCTTGGTCCAAGGCTGCTATACGGTGGATGACGCCAAGCTCTATCGATATCTAAAGCTGCTGTGGGATGAGGAAAACATACAGATCGAACCTTCCGCCTGTGCGGGATTTGAAGGTCCGGTACATATGTTAATCAACGAACGATATTCCCCGACCCATATCGTATGGGCGACAGGGGGCAGTATGGTGCCTGGGGACGAAATGGAGCGTTACTATCAAAGAGGAGCGGAACTGGTGTAGTCTCCGGCGGATTTTGCCGCACGCCGAACCAATCAATCCTGCACCAGGATATATAGATTAAGGAGGTTTTCTATGGACGGACAAACACAAATGGAAGCATATTTAGACAAAACGATGCATGAAAATAACATAGGCCAGGAAAAGACCATCAATGGAATGATGAAATCGATCAAGGTCGGATGCTCTTATGAAGAGAAATCCATTTCTCTGGGATTTCCGGTTCTGGAGTGGCAGGCCAACCGGGCAGGAATGATGCACGGAGGGGCCATCTGCATAGCTTTCGATATGACTGCGGCTGCGATCGCCAGATTCTGCGCCGGCAAAAATTACGCGCCCACCATCAGCCTTGATGTGAAATATATTCGCCCCATCAAGCTGGGCGATACCCTGATCGTAACGGCCAAAGCCACTGCGGCCGGCCGGCGGATTACGCAGATCGTCTGCGAGGCCGTGAGTAAAGATACCGGAAAGCTGGCGGCAACGGCCGCCACGGTATACATGAACGTGGACACTACAAAAGAAAATCGCTAGGTGAATGGTAAAGAGCACGTCGGAGCAGAAGAACAGCCAAACTGTTTGAAAATTTCTAAAGCTTTCGCCCGAGGGGCTCTTTTTGTGCGCAAAAGACGAATGCCAGACAATTCTACAAGAATAATTTATTCAATCATGAATTTTTTGTGATTTCATACTTGAATAAACATAAAATGAGATGTATAATTATCTGAATAAAAAATTAAGAAGAGAATAAAAAGGATGAAGACAATGGACAACAAAAAAGAAAAAATGGAGGGCCTGCTGTATCTGGAGGACGGATCCGTTTATAAAGGACATGGTTTCGGATTCAAGGGCACTGCAGTGGGGGAACTGGTATTCAATACCTCTATGACGGGTTATCAAAAGATTTTGACCGACCCGTCCTATAAAGGACAGGTCATTACAATGACCTATCCGCTGATCGGCAATTATGGCATCAGCAAGATTGATAACGAATCCGGCGGTATTCACGCATTCGGTCTTGTAATCAAAGACCTGTGCAGGCAGCCGTCCAACAGCAACAGCATTGAAAGCCTGGATGAATGGCTTGTGGAACATAAAACACCGGGGATCTGGGGTGTGGATACGAGAAAGATCACCAAAAAAATTCGTACCGAGGGTACTGTAAAATGCGTGATCAGCAACCAGGGAATCTCCATTGAAGAGGCAAAACATCTATGCGAGACCAACTCCCTGAGAGGGGACTGGATGAAAAGTGTTTCAACGACAGAGCGGATCACCCTGGGGCAGGGCGGTCAATATAAGGTGGCAGTTCTGGACTTCGGAGTTAAATTGAGTATACTTAAAGCACTCATGAAGCGGGGCTGCCAGCTGGAAATGTTTCCTTACGGAACGCCGGCGGCGGAAATTCTCGAATATCAGCCTGACGGCATCTTTTTAACCAATGGTCCCGGGGACCCGGAGGAAGCAGCAGAAGCAGTCCAGGAAACGGCGATTTTGCTGAGAGATGCAGGGGTACCTGTTTTCGGAATTTGTATGGGGCATCAGATTCTGGCTTTGGCCGCAGGAGGAAAGACCTACAAACTCAAATACGGCCACAGGGGCGGCAACCACGGTGTCTACGATAAAGATACGAAACGCTCTTACATAACCTCCCAGAACCACGGCTATGCGGTAAAGATGGAAAGCATCATGCTCAACGGCCTGGAAGTAACCCATTTGAACCTGAACGACGGAACGGTAGAAGGGATGGAACACAGAGATCTTCCCGTTTTTTCCGTGCAGTTTCACCCGGAAGCATCACCCGGGCCCAATGACAGCGCTTATCTCTTCGACAAATTTGTAACTCTGATGAAAGGTGGTAAGGAACATGCCTAGAAAAGCTTCTTTAAATAAATTACTCATCATTGGTTCGGGTCCTATCATCATCGGCCAGGCGGCGGAATTCGACTATGCCGGCACACAGGCATGCAAAGCGATCAGAGAAGAAGGGATCGAGACCATTTTGGTCAACAGCAATCCGGCGACCATCATGACCGATAAAGGCATCGCCGACAAAGTATATATGGAGCCCCTGACCGAGGAGGCTCTTGACAAAATCCTGGAAAAAGAGCGGCCCGATGGAATTCTGGCCGGATTCGGCGGACAGACGGGGCTAAATCTGGCGATGGCTCTGGAAGAACACGGCATCCTGGAAAAATACGGGGTGAAGCTTTTGGGGGTCAATCGGGAAAGCATTGAAAAGGCTGAAGACAGAGAAGAATTCAAAAAACTCATGCAGGAAATCGGCGAGCCTATCCCGCCGAGCATCATAGCTACCAGTATGGAGGAGTGCTATCAATTCGTAGAGAAAATCGGATACCCGGTGATTATCCGCCCGGCCTACACGCTGGGAGGGACCGGCGGCGGCGTGGCAACCAATGACGACGAGTTAAAGCTCCTCTGTCAGCGGGGAATGGAAAACAGCGCCATCGGCCAGATCCTGCTGGAAAAATCAGTAGCCGGGTGGAAAGAAATTGAATATGAGGTTATCCGCGACAGCAGAGATAACTGCATCATCATCTGCAGCATGGAAAACCTGGACCCAGTGGGCGTACATACAGGAGACAGCATTGTCGTGGCGCCGACACAGACGCTGCGTGATGAAGAATACCAGATGCTGAGGGATTCCTCAGTAAAAATCATCCGCAGCCTGGAAATCGAGGGCGGCTGCAACGTTCAGTTCGCGCTCAACCCGGATAATGGAGAGTACATTGTAATTGAAGTAAACCCAAGGGTAAGCCGTTCTTCGGCTCTGGCATCCAAAGCGGCGGGCTACCCCATCGCCAAGATCGCGGCCAAGATTGCCCTGGGCTATAATCTGGACGAACTGAAAAACTACGTTACCCATGAAACCAGCGCCTGCTTTGAACCGGTGTTGGACTACTGCGTGGTCAAATTCCCCAAATGGCCCTTTGACAAGTTCCGCACCGCTTCCAGAAAGCTGGGAACCCAGATGAAGGCCACCGGGGAAGTCATGTCCATTTGCAGAACCTTTGAAAGTGCCCTTCTGAAAGCCCTTACTTCGGTGGAAATCAAATGCGACGGACTGCGCATCCCCTTCGTCACCAATCTGGACGACGAAAAGCTGATGGAAAAGCTGGCCGCCTGTGACGATGAACGAATTTTCTGCATCGCGGAGGCCCTCAGAAGAGAGCTGATCGATGTGGAAGGGCTCTATCAGCTTTTGCGCATCGACCGCTGGTTCCTCAACAAGATTAAAGGGATCATTGACTTGGAAAGGACGCTCAAAACCCAGCCACTTACAAAGGAACTGCTCTACGAAGCGGAGTCCAGAGGTTTTACGGACAGCGAAATCCTCGGCCTTTCCGGCGTGCCCAGGGAAGTCCTGCAGGACATCCGTATTTATAACGATATCTTCCCGGTCTATAAAATGGTCGATACCTGCGGCGGCGAGTTCGATGCAGCCACCCCTTATTATTACTCCTGCTACGATGCGGAAGATGAGGTGGAGGTCAGCGATGAAGAAAAAATTCTGGTCATCGGTTCGGGACCGATTCGGATCGGCCAGGGGATCGAATTCGACTACTGCTGTGTGCAAGGCGTATGGGCCATCAAGGATCTGGGCTATGAAGCAATTATTATGAATAATAACCCGGAGACGGTAAGCACTGACTTTGATACTTCTGATAAGCTGTATTTTGAGTCTCTTCATATTGATAACGTTATGAACGTGATTAAAAAGGAACGCCCCTACGGTGTCATCCTCCAATTCGGCGGTCAGACATCGCTGAATCTGGCGGAAAAGCTCAACAGCCGGAGCATCAACATTTTGGGAACGCCCTATAAATATATCGACCTGGCAGAGGATCGGGAAAAGTTCTGCGATCTGCTGGATGAGCTGGGTATCGCTGTTCCCCAGGGACTGGCAGTAACTACTGCAGAGGAAGCATTCGCTGCAGTTGAAAAGCTGGGCTACCCGCTGGTTGTACGGCCGTCCTATGTCATCGGCGGCAGAGCTATGCAGGTCGTATACAGCGATGTGGAGCTGAAGCGGTATCTGAAGGAAGCTGTTTCGATCTCCACCGAGCACCCTGTTCTCATTGATAAATATGTTCAGGGAAAAGAAATCGAGGTCGACGCCATTGCTGACGGAGAGGATGTACTCATCCCGGGCATCATGGAGCACATTGAACGGACCGGCGTCCATTCGGGAGATAGTATCTCCGTTTACCCCCATTTCACCCTTTCCAAAGAAGTGGAGGATACGCTGATCGACTACACCAAGCGGATCACAAAAGCCCTCAATGTGGTCGGTCTGGTGAATATTCAGTATGCGTACGACGGCCAAAAAATCTACGTGATCGAAGTGAATCCGAGAGCATCGAGAACTGTGCCGATTTTGAGCAAGGTAACGAAGGTGCCGATGGTTAAACTGGCCGTGGCTGCCATGCTGGGCCATAAGCTGAAGGATTCGGAATATGGAACCGGCCTCTATAAACGGGCGGACTACTACGCGGTCAAGGTTCCGGTATTCTCCAATGCCAAACTGACCAACATGGATATGGCTCTTGGACCAGAAATGAAATCAACGGGTGAGGTGCTGGGAATGGATGCGGATTTGAGCAAGGCGATCTACAAGGGTTTCTTGGCCGCCAATATGAAAATCCCCACAGAGGGCAATATTTTCGTCACATTGAGAGATCCGGATAAAAACGCGGCAACTGCGAAAACCCTCAAACGGTACGAGCAGGCTGGATTCAAGCTGTATGCTTCTGAGGGTACGGGCACCTTTATGAAAGAAGCCGGCATTGGGGCAGAAGTGATTTCCTATGAACAGGCAAAAGAGATGATCGGTGAAGAGATTAAAATGGTCATCAATACACCGAAAGTCGCCAACCGGCCGGAAAGCGACACTTTCCCCATCAGGCGCAAAGCAATCGAGCGGGGGCTGCCGGTGCTGACCTGTCTGGACACAGCTGCGGCATTTCTGATTGCCATCAATCTGAAACAAAAAGGTGTAGAGCTGGATTATAAAGTGATGTAATTCTGACTAAAATTCGTGTAATCCCAGACGCCGGGCGGCTGCATGCGGCAGCCCCTTGGCGTTCGGCTGATCTATTCGCCGCAGCTATAGCTGCGGTTCTTTTTTTTGGCAGCTGGGACAAAAGACACTGGACCTGCCAGCCAGCACCATCTTTTCAAGGGGGCGGCCGCAGATCGGACAAGGTTCCTTTTGACGGCCATACACCTGCAGATACGGCGCGTTGCGATATTCCATCCCTCTTGCGGATAAGTAATCTTCTGCGGAAATGTCATTTTTCTCGATGAAATCTGTCAGTATTCGGGGAATATGATCGGCAAGCCGGCCGCATTCCTGGGCTGTCAGGCTCTTGGCTGTACGGCCGGGGAAAATGCCGGACGCAAAGAGAATTTCATCGGCATAGATATTGCCGATTCCTGCCAATAGGCTTTGGTCAAGCAGACACTCTTTAATCGTTTTTTTTCTGGTTGAAAATCGAATTTGCAGATATTCACCCGTTAACCCGGCATCAAAGGGCTCCGGTCCCAGCCGATGGATTCCTGTAATCGTATCCTCTTCATCCCACTTTAAGAACCAAAGGCGGCCGAAACGGCGGGGATCGATGTAACGGAGCTGACTGCCGTCATCCAGGTCAAAGACTGCATGGGTATGCTTTGCTTTTTCATAGTCAGGCGGGGTGACGAGGAGACAGCCGGTCATACGCAAATGCAAAACCATGCGGTCATTCTTTTCAAAAAAAATGCATAAAAATTTCCCGCGGCGGCTCATCCCGGCCACAGTTTGTCCGCAAACGCTGGTACAGAATGCCTTGGCATCGGGATAGCCGATCACTTGCTGATTGCCGATCTCGATGCTGACAATTTTTCGCCCTTTTATTTGAGGCTCGATGACGCGACGTACCGTTTCTACTTCTGGCAATTCTGGCATGATTTAATTCCTCCATAAAATTTTTTCGTTGTCTGCCGTTTAAAACCGATCGCTGTTATTGAGCATATCCCGCAGCCGCCCGCTTGCGGGAGGCTTCTTCTTTGGAATGAGTCTGGAATAATAGACAATAGCGCAGTGAAATTCTTTTGGAGAGGTATGGATAATGGCGTAAGAACCATCGCTGCCGTCCCTGGGCATGGAAAGGCTGCCGGGATTGACCAGGTGAATTCCGTTTGCTTCTTCGTATGCTGGCCTGTGGGTGTGGCCGAAGAGCACCGCCTTGCAATCGAGCTCCTGGGCCCGATAGACCAGATTCAGCGGAGATATTTTCACGTGATCCATGTGTCCGTGGGTCAGAAGAAGCTTTCCATATTCCGTTTCAAGGATTCGGTAGTCTTCCGAACTGTAGGAGCCGTCCATATTTCCCTTGACAAAGACAACTTCCGTCTCCAGCTCCTTTTCTAGACGTTTGGCATCTTCAATATAATCTCCCAAATGAACGACCAGATCCACATCGGTCAGCTTGCTCCAGACCTGGGTGACCTTGGATGTCTTTCCATGGGTATCGCTAATTACAAAGATTTTCATATGGTAACCTCCAATAAAGGGATTGTAACATAAGATGAACCAGTTGACTAGATCCGGAGGATAGAGTAAAATTGTTTTGTCTGAGTTAGAGGAGGTAAAGATGAAAATTGAACTGAAGGAAAACGGTCAGCCGTCCAAGGAAGAAATTCTGCAAATGGGACAAGGGCAAAAGCAGGTGATTCTCGCCGGCGAGGAGCCCCTGAACCGCGTGGGGATTGTGGATATCGTAAAAAAGCTGCAGGCAGAGGAAATCTACATAGAAACGGACGGACAAAAGCTGGAATCCATGGCGGAAAAGCTGAAAAAAGCAGGTCTGGCAGGTGTGATCATTAAGGTAAATACCATGCGTTATACCCGCTACAAAAGCAGCAATGACGGCAAAGATTTGGCAAACGTTGTCGATGGAATCAATAGTGCGGTTGGTCATCAATTGAAAGTGAGGCTGCAGGTTTCGCTGGAAAAGGGATTTAGTGATGATGAGGTTCTGGATTTCGTACAGCTGACCTTTCAGCATGACTATGAAATCGTCTTTATGCCAACCATGCCCTATGAAGACATCAAGGCCAAGATGCGTCTGCATCCCGCAAGCGGCGAATACGGCGAAATCGAAATGTTCAAATACGCTGGAGCCAGAGGAAAGCTCGGTTTTTTAAAACAATAAAAAAGAAAAGAGGCTGATGCACGAAGGCAATGATCCTACGTGCTCAACCTCTTTTTGTGTTTCAGGCCTCGCCTGTACGGCTTTCTACTTTACGACCAGTCTGTCCAGGATCTCTTCAATCCTTTCAATACAGCCGCCGCAAACAGAACCAGCTTCCGTTTCTTCCAAAATATCCTCATAGGTCTGCGCACCATTGTCAATGGCATCTTCGATTTTTCCATAGGATACGGATTTGCAGATACAAACTAAGTCATTTCTGTCCATGATCGGTCTCCTTTTCCTTGTATTTCTATATACATACAATAACCCGATCACAAAATGTTATTCATCAAATTTCTTCCACCAGATAAACGCCCTCCAGATGGCTGAATTCATCGATGGCTTGACTGTGATCCATGTTTTTAGGCAAAATCATGGATAGATGAAAGGCAATGCCCCCTTCGGTGACAGGATTATCCTGGCTCAGATGGGTTTCGTAAAAGGCCGCGTCCACCGTGCGTACATGCTGGATGAACGAACGAAAATGCTCGACAGAATCTACTTCAATGTAAAGATCAATGGCGCGGGATCTTCGATAAAAATGATTTTCGACTTTGGGAAGCAAAGAGAGGCTGATGAAAATAACAACGGCTGCAATGACGGCGCCTGAATAAAAGCCAATACCAAGAGCCAGGCCCAGACAAGCTGAAGCCCATAATCCTGCGGCTGTAGTCAAACCTTTGATCTTATGACGGCCGGTGACCAGAATCGTTCCCACGCCGAGAAAACCGACTCCAGTTATGACCTGCGCCCCCAGACGGGCCGGATCGCCAGTGCCGTAGATCTGACAAATATATTCATTGGTGAGCATCGCCAGCGTTGCGCCTACACATACCAGGATGTGTGTACGAAATCCGGCCGGATGGCGGTTGGCGCCCCGCTCCAGACCGATGATTCCGCCAAAGACCACTGCCAAAACCAGCCGCAGCGCTGTAGAAAATAAATTGATATCATAAAAATAATCCGGCAGCGTATACATTTCCGTCCTCCGCTCAATTATGGCATCAGTGCCATTGCTTTTAATCGTTTCAGAAACGCTACTAAAAAGCAGCGCCGACCTAAATGGTTGGTTTATTATCATTATTATTATACCATAAATCAAAGTTATGTGATAAACTTAGGTAGGAAATAAAGGAGGACCGCATGTACCAGCAATTATTGAAACAAAAGATCGATCTGAGCCTTCGCAGGCCATTTAAAAACGAAACCAATTTAAAGATTAAACGGCTGAACGAGCTGGATTACATATACGGAGGCCTGGCTCTGGACGGTACCGACCTTACGCGGCAGGAAGCTGAGGGGATGATGGAAGGCGTAATACCCAAAACCGCCTCGCTGAAGGAATGCGTATACATCAAAAATTACATGAACGTATTGGAGTTGATCCGGAATTCACTGGCATTAAAAAACAGTCTGGACAAGCGGCTGCTCTTAAAACTGCATAGCACGCTGACAGGCAGCAGCGCCGGTTTCCGGAAGAGTACGCCCACTGTGGTGGATTTCAAACATGTGCCGCCCCATCATTCTGAGGTGGAGGAGCGGATTAATAAACTGTTCCAAGCCGCGTATAAGACAGGTGCAAATGAAATAAGAAGCGCAGCTCGAATCCACTGCGGCATTATGGAAATTTATCCCTTCGAACGATACAGTGAAGCCATGGCCCGGATGGCCATGAACTATTACCTGGAAGAGAGAGGTTTTTATCCGGTGGCGCTGGGCTACAATCGGCGCGAATATATTAAGACCGTTACTGAATGTCTGAAGGATAAAGATATTACTATTTTTTTCTGGGGGCTGGAACGGGCCGAATTTAATAAACAGGAATTGATACGGCAGATTGTAGAAGAAGGCGAAGATGAGGATGCGTAATAATATTGTGTACAGCAGCCTATATGGCGCTGAATAAGAAGAAAAGGAGACAAAGCATATGGAAATGAAAACGGCATTGGCACTTGGAAAAGCCGGAGTGGATACAGAGGCTGCACTTAGGCGGCTGGGCGGAAATACGATGTTGTATGAAAAAGTATTGATCAAATTTTTAGATGATCAAAGTTTTTCTGAGATCGGCCCGGCGCTCGAGCAAGATGATTTCGAAACTGCATTAAAGGCGGCGCATACCTTAAAGGGCGTTTCTGCTAATTTGGGAATGAATCGGCTGGCAGATGCATGCGCCCGAATAGTCAGTCAAATTCGTGCAGAGAAAACGGAGGAAGCAAAAACGGCATATCCGGAGCTTGCGGATGCTTACAATGCTGTCTGTGCGGTGCTGGCGGACGAAAAGGCGGATGAATGAAGGCCGGTGATTTGCAGTAGAGCTTTTATAAATTGGGAAGGAATACAGAGTCATGCATCGGGATACGATACTAATTGTTGACGATATGGAAATCAACCGTACAATTTTATGCGGCTTGTTCAAAGATGAATACCACTTGCTGGAAGCGGAAAACGGCGAGCAGGCTTTATTCCTGCTGGAGCAATATCACAGCAGTATCGCGATTATGCTCCTCGATGTTGTCATGCCAGAGAAAAACGGGTATCAGGTTCTGGAAGAAATGAACGGAAACGGTATGCTCTCCGAGGTGCCGGTAATCGTAATTACGGCGGATGACTCACTGGAAGGAGAATTGCGGGCTTTTGACCTGGGGGCTTCCGATATCATCGCCAAGCCTTTTGAGCCCCATGTTGTTAAGCGCAGAGTTGATAATATTATTGAGTTGTATCTTCACAGACATAATCTTGAAAATCTGGTAGATGAACAAGCGGTCAAACTGCGAGAATCCAACGATGTGCTGATCGATGCACTTTCATCGGTCATCGAATACCGTAGTCTGGAATCCGGTCAGCATATCAAACGAATCCGTATGCTGACAAAAGTACTTTTGGAAGAAGTGAAGCAAACTTGCCCGGAATATGGCCTCAATGAACATAAGATCAATGCCATTGCCTCCGCTTCCGCTATGCATGATATTGGCAAAATCGCCATACCGGATAATATTCTCAATAAGCCCGGAAAGCTGACTGCTGAAGAATTTGAGATCATGAAGACACACTCTGTTAAGGGCTGTGAAATACTGGCGAGCTTGGCGCGTATGGATAATAAAGAATATTTGCGCTATGCTTATAATATCTGTCGGCACCACCATGAACGGTGGGACGGAAACGGTTACCCGGATGGACTTGCCGGTGATGCTATTCCTATTTGCGCCCAGGTGACAGGAATTGCCGATGCTTATGATGCGCTCACTTCAGATCGGATTTATAAAAAAGCGATTCCTCATGAACAGGCAGTGGACATGATTCTTGGCGGTGAGTGCGGAGCGTTTTCGTCGAGTCTGCTAAAATGTTTTGAACGTGTAAAGCAACAAATGGCCGTACTGGTCAAGCGGTATGCGGACGGCAAACTGTTGGAAGAGGAGACGGCCCGGGAGAACAGGCCGGCGGATGTGTTCCGCCAGGAAAATATCAGTGCTTTTGAGAAGGAACGAATGAAATATCAGGCAATGCTGAGGTTTGTGGATGCGACGGTGGCAGAGATCGACCTGGCGGCTGGCAGTTGGCAGCTAGTTTATTCCTATGGGCTCAACGGCCACTCTCTTTTAAAAGGTGAGAACATTGACGCCGTTGCCCAAGACTATATGAAAGAAACCCTCCACCCTGCGGATCAGGAACAGGTTCGCTGGATCTGGGAACATGGGCTGGCCGAATTTTTTGAGGAAGGAAGATTTCGCCAGACCTGGATGCATCGAATTAAGGAGAATGCCGGCAGTGAATGGGAAAAAATAGAAATGACCATCGTCAGACTGGATACGGAACATCCGCAGCAGAAAAAAGGTCTGATGATATGGAAAAAAATTGAAGGCGACGATTCCTTAGAGAAACAGGATGCGATTATCGATAGCCATGTGTTCCGCAGCATTTTTCATGGTATCAGACAAATGCGCAACGATAAATGGCTGACGATTGAACATATAGAAGATTCTTTTCTCGGCTACAGCCATCAGGAAATTGAAGAACGGTTTGATAATCGGTATATTAATTTGATTCATCCCGAAGATCGGAATCATGTGATCAGGCAGCTGGCTCTGCAGTTAAACCAAGGTTCGGAATATGAAGTTGAATATCGGGCCATCAACGCACAGGGAAAGATCGTTTGGCTGTTGAGCAAGGGACGTCTGCTGATTGATAGGCAGGGCAGGGAAGTTCTGTTCGGAGTACCGATTGATATTGCCAAAACCAAAAATACCGAAGAACAACTGCAGATGAGTCTGGAACGGTACAAGATCATTTTGGAGCAGACCAATGATATCATCTTCGAATGGGACATTGCTTCGGATCATGTTGATTTTTCTTCCAATTGGAAAGAAAAATTCGGCTATGAGCCGATCATGGAGCATGCGTCGGAACGGATCGTCCGGGTCTCCCATCTTCATCCAGACGATATGAAGCCTTTTGATGAATATATTCGGGAGATGAAAGCAGGAAAACGGTATAACGAAATAGAATTCCGTGTTTCGGATGCCAAGGGCCGCTATCGTTGGAGCAAAATCCGCGCCACAACGCAATTTGACAGCAAAGGGGTTCCTTGCAAAGTGATCGGGCTGATCGGGGATATTGACGCCGAAAAACAAGCCACACAAGAATTGCAGGCCAGAGCGGAACGGGATATTCTGACGAAGCTTTATAATCGGGACTGTGCCCGTAAAAGGATCGAGCAGAGATTGACGCTGGTCGATTCAGATACCGCCTGCGCCCTTTTCGTGATTGACCTGGATAACTTCAAGCTTGTCAACGACCGGTACGGTCATATGTTCGGGGATGCGGTGCTGAAAAAAATTGCAGAGCAGCTTACGAAAATCTTCCGCAGCGAGGATGTTCTGTCCCGAATTGGCGGCGACGAATTTATGGCGCTTCTTCAGGGAGAGCTGAGCAAAAGACGTATCGAGGCCATCGCCGAGCGTATTATTAAGCGTTTTCACCAGACCTTTGAAAACCTTCCTCAGGACTGCCGTATCTCCTGTAGTATAGGGATCGCAGTTTCCCCAGATGATGGAATGGACTATAAGACCTTGTTTCAGAAAGCTGATATTGCTTTGTACCGTGCAAAAGCATCCGGGAAAAAGCAGTTTTGTTTTTATGACATGTCTTTAGACGGCATGGCTTTCTGTGCGCCTGAAGTCCGTGCGGAAATTGTAGGTACTAATATTGATTCTGATGGCAGCGATGAGGCGGCCGTAGGTGAGCTGGTACCCGCCGCTTTTCACATTCTCAGTGAAAATGGCGATATGGATACGGCAGTTTCAAAGCTTTTGGAAATGGTAGGCCTGCGTTTAGACGTGGATCGGGTAAGTGTATTCGAGGTGTCCGATGACAGGAAGTTCTATCATAATACCTTTGAATGGTGCAATGAGGGTATCCTTCCGCTGAAATCAACTCTTCAAAATCGTCCTTTTAAGGAGCTGGGCAGCGATTACTTTGACCACTATAACGACCGGGGCGTGCTGTATGCCAGTGATTTAACACAGTTTCCGCCCAATATAAGGACAATGATGAAAGATGTGGGGATCAAATCTGTGCTCCAATGTGCGGTCCGGGTAAACGGTTCCTTTGGCGGATGGGTTGGATTTTCCCATTGCGCCAATCAGCGATTTTGGACCAGCGATCAGATTGATATTCTCTCCTTTATCGCTGAGCTGTTATCCACATTTCTTCTGAAAGAAAGGATTCAGCAGCAGGCTCTGGCCCGGTCCGGTGAATTACAGCAGCTGATGGACAGCTGGAACACATGGCTCTACATCATCGATCCTAAGACTTATGAAATTCTCTATATTAACAAAAAAGCCAGGGGACTTTCTTCCGAAGCAAAGAAAGGAGCCATATGCCATCAGGTTTTCTTGGGCAAGGAAACTGCCTGTGATGATTGTCCGGCTAAGCTGGCGGAAAAGAGTCAGAGTAAGATTAAAGAATTTTACAGCCAAAACCTTCAGGCCTGGATTGCTGCTGAAGCGACGGTGATCCGCTGGGAGAACCAAGATGCGTATCTGATCGAACTTCGGGACATTACGCCATATAAAGAGCTGTAGACGCTTTTACCGGATAGGTAAGAAAGGAAAGTGTTTATGGATATCAAGCAGGCCCTTTGCGCGGCTGAGCTTTTAAAGGATGCCAGCCCCGCTTCTCTTGCGGTTCTGGCGGGCTGCGGCGTTCTCCGCAGCGCGGAAAAGGGCGCTCATCTTTTCCACGATCGGCAGAACGTCGATCTGGTTTATATGATGGTCAGCGGAATGGCAGCCCTTTATAAAATCAACAGCCAGGGAGAAAAGAAAGTGATCTTCGTCCTGGGAAAAGGAAAGACGCTCAATGAAGAGAGTCTCAACGGCCTACCCGCCTCCGTGAGCTGTGAAATTCTCAAGACCGGGCAAGTGCTTTCCTTTCCCGTCAGGCAGATGCTGCTGGCCATGGAGGAGGACCGCGGGCTCAACCGGGCGGTACTGGATTCCATGTCCTTGAAAATCCGCAGGCTGTATCGGCAGATGAAGAACACGACCAATTCCATCCGAGGCGATAAAAAGTTAGCCGCCAAGCTGTGGAAGCTGGCCGCAGACTATGGAGCCGAGTGTCCCCAGGGGACCAAGCTTCAAATGGACCTGACTATTACTTATTTGGCGGATATGCTGGGGACCAAACGGGAAACCGCTTCCAGACAGCTGAAAATGCTTACAGACCAGGGCCTGGTCCTGGTGGAAAAGAATCGATTTATCATCCCTGACTGCGACAAATTATCGGACTATTTTAAAAGTCCGTGATGAATCTCACGGCTTCTTATCTCCTTCTTCGTTATAATTCTCACAAATAGAACGAAGGAGGAGATTTTTTATGTTTATGGAGGAATTCGCGGCTGTTACCAAGACGGCCAAAGCCAAAGCTCAGTTTCTCAAGAGTAATCCGCTGGGATACGTTCTGGCGTCCATGCTGGCCGGGGCCTACATCGGATTTGGGATCCTGCTGATCTTCAGCATCGGCGGAATGCTGGAGGGCGCGCCCTATGCCAAGATCGTTATGGGCCTGTCCTTTGGCATTGCGCTCAGCTTGGTGGTGATCGCCGGCGCAGAGCTCTTCACCGGAAATAACTTTGTTATGACAGCCGGGGCCCTGGAGAAAACGGTCGGCTGGGGGCAGGCGGTGAAGCTGTGGGTGGTCTGCTTTATTGGCAATTGGGCCGGGTCCATTCTTTTAGCGGTGATCTTTTATGGAACTGGTTTGGCTGATGGTCCAATCGGACAGTTTATCGCCGATTCGGCGGCAACGAAGATGAGCATTGATTTTCTGCCGCTTTTGCTGCGGGGGATTTTGTGCAATACGCTGGTTTGTCTGGCCGTATGGTGCGGATTCCGCTGCAAGTCCGACAGCGGAAAACTGATCATGATTTTCTGGTGCCTCTTTGCCTTTATCACCACCGGCTTTGAGCACAGCATCGCAAACATGACCCTTTTGACCATTTCCATGCTTTCGCCGATGGACGCGGCGGTCAGCTGGGGCGGATATTTCTACAATCTGTTTACGGTCACTTTGGGTAACCTGATTGCCGGAGCAGTGGTTCTGGCGCTGCCTTATTACCGCATCAGCAGAAAGAAGGAGGCGTGATCATGGGATATTATCTGAATGCAAAAGCGGCGGACCGGTTTTTTCAAGAGCTGGCTCCGGAGTACGACCTTTATGCTCCTGTCAAAATGAAAGATGACGGCATGTTCTCCGATACGGATACGGTGCGCTACGGAAAAGTTTCCAAGGCAGCTGAGATCGTCTTTGATGAAAAGTCGGATTATTCCTTTAAAGAAGTGCTGCTTCCCTTATCGGAAACCTTATTTTTCTTTACGGAAAACCAGATCAAGGAGGCTGACGGTAGAAAGAAGGGCGCGTTGATCTTTGTGCGCAGCTGCGATCTTCACGCTGTAAAACGGCTGGATGAAATCTATCTGAAAAACGGCTTTGAGGACTACTATTACAAACGGATTCGGGATAAGGTCAAATTTGTGCTCATGGGCTGCAAGAACTGCTTTGACGATTGTTTCTGCGTGGATATGAAAACGGCTGAGGCTGATTTTTATGATCTGAGCATGGAGCCTGACAAAGACGGCTATCTGCTGGACAACCGAACGGAGGAGTGGGACGATCTCTTGCAGGAGCTTTGCCAGAGCAAGCCGGATGTGACCCCGTCCCATGTGACGGAAACAAAGGTCAGGGCAGCTGTGCCCGATCATTTGACTCTGGACATCGCGGAGGCCAGGATGTGGGATGAATACGACGGTAGATGTGTCGGCTGCGGCAGATGCAATTTCGCCTGCCCCACCTGCACCTGCTTTACCATGCAGGACATCTTTTATTCGGATAACGGAAAGGCGGGAGAGCGGAGAAGAGTGGCGGCCTCCTGCATGGTGGACGGGTTTACTGATGTGGCGGGCGGCGGCTCTTACCGGAAAAAGAACGGCCAGCGGATGCGGTTTAAGGTGCTGCACAAAATCTACGACTATAAGAAGCGCTTTGGCTATCACATGTGTGTGGGCTGCGGCCGCTGCGACCGCATCTGTCCCGAATACATATCCTTTTCCGGATGCATCGGAAAACTGGCGGAAGCGCAGAAGGAGGTAGAAGCAAATGATGCAGAATGAATATGTTCCTTTTTTCTCAGAGGTTAAGGAAGTGATCCGCCATACGGACATCGAGTACACCTTTCGCATGGCTTATGAGGGCCAGGTTAAGCCGGGGCAGTTTTTTGAGGTGTCACTTCCCAAGTTCGGCGAAGCGCCCATCTCCGTCAGCGGGATTGGGGACGGGACCATCGATCTGACCATCCGCAGGGTGGGCAGGGTTACAGAAGAAATCTTTGAACATTATGAAGGCGACCGGCTGTTCCTGCGGGGGCCTTACGGCAACGGCTTTGACGCGGACCTTTATAAGGGCAAGGAATTGGTTGTGGTTGCCGGGGGAACCGGTCTTTCTCCGGTGCGTGGCATTGTCGACTATTTTGCCCGTCATCCCCAGGAAGTGAAATCCATGACCCTGATTGCCGGCTTCAAGTCAGCTTCGGATATCCTCTTTAAGGAGGATTTGCAGAGATGGCGGAAATCCATGAAGGTGATTCTCACTGTGGACAGCGGAGAAGAGACGAAAGACTGCAAGGTGGGGCTGGTGACCGAATTTATTCCCGGGCTGGGGCTTGGGGATGCTGCGTCTGCCGCCGCCGTAGTCGTGGGACCTCCTGTGATGATGAAATTCGCGGCTGGTGCGCTTTTGAAGAGGGGATTTTGCGAGGAGAATATCTGGATTTCCCATGAGCGGAAAATGTGCTGCGGCATCGGTAAGTGCGGGCATTGCAAGGTGGATGATACATATATCTGTCTTGACGGTCCGGTGTTCAATTTTACCAAGGGGATCCGGCTGGTGGATTAAAGGAGGAAAGACATGGATATTAATACGAAAGCTTTAAAAAAGAACGCCTTCCGCGTTACCAAGGTGCGGGGGATCACCGCTTCCCGAATCCGGGTGCCAGGCGGCCATTTAAAGACGGAATACATGGCAATGATTCAGGGCATCGCAGATGCGTTCGGCAATGGTACGGTTCACATTACCAGCAGGCAGGGCTTTGAAATTCCGGGCATCCGCTTTGAGGATATGCCGGAGGTGAACCAGCGTCTCCAGCCCATCATTGAAGGGCTGAATATCAATCAGGAGGCGCCGGGAAAAGGCTATCCTTCATCGGGCACCCGAAATGTGACCGCCTGCATCGGCAACCGGGTGTGTCCTTATGCCTGTTATGATACTTCCGCCTTTGCCCAGCGGATCGAAAAGGCCATCTTCCCCAACGATCTGCATTTTAAGATTGCCCTGACCGGCTGTCCCAACGACTGCGCCAAGGTGAGGATGCACGATTTCGGCATCATGGGCATGAGCCGGCCCCATTATGAAAAGGATCGCTGTGTGGGCTGTCAGGCCTGTGTGAAAAAGTGCCGGGTGAAATCGGTGGAGGCTCTGGCCTTCCGCAACTATAAGGTGGAGCGGGATGAAAGGACCTGCATCGGCTGCGGGGAGTGCGTGCTGGCCTGTCCCACGAGGGCCTGGACCAGAGAAGGGGAAAAGCGGTATCGTCTGACCCTGCTGGGGCGGAGCGGAAAGAAGAATCCCCGGCTGGGCATCGATTTCATCAAGTGGGCCGATGAGGACAGCATCATCAAAATCATTCTCAATACCTACGAATATGTGGAGAAATATATCGACCCCAATGCGCCGGGAGGAAAGGAGCATGTGGGCTATATCGTCGACCGGACGGGAACGGAAGAATTCCTCAAATGGGCGATGAGGGACGTGAACCTGCCCCAGGGAGCGGAGCTGATCCAGCCCCTTTACTGGAACGGAATCAAATATCGATAAGCCTCTGGTGTTGTCGAGGTCAAGGGGAACAAAAAAACACGGCAAAGCGGGATAAATAGATACCCAAGAATCAAAACAAAGCATTTTTTGTATCTGTTTATCCCGTTGTCATTTTTTGCAAAAACCAGCCGGGCAAATTCCTGTTTGATACCGGCATGATTTGTGGTATTGTTTAAGGAGAACAGGAGAAAGCCATGTACAAAATTATGATTATTGAAGACGATGCGTCGATCCGGCGGGAGCTTTACCTGCTGCTGAAAAACGCTTCCTATGAGCCGGCAGAAACAGCCCTATTCACCGACCTGCCCCAGCAGATTCAGAAGGAAAATCCGGACCTGGTGCTTTTGGATGTCAACCTGCCGTATGAAAGCGGCCTGGGAGTATGTAGGGAGCTGCGCCAGTTTTCAGACGTTCCGGTGATCTTTGTCACCAGCCAAAACACTTCAATGGACGAGCTGGAGTGCATCACTTCCGGGGGAGACGATTATATCAGCAAGCCGTATCAAGCGCCCATTCTGCTGGCTCGAATCGCGGCCGTTCTCAAACGGACGGGAAAATCACAGGACGGAGCCTCGCTGACTTACAAGGGCGTTACCCTGGATCTGCTGGCCTGCACCGCCAGATACCAGGATCGGGAAGCCGAGCTTTCCAAAAACGAATTCCGCATATTGGTTTATCTTTTTCAGCATACGGGCCAGGTGGTTTCCCGCATGGACCTGATCGAAGACCTGTGGGACAATCAGGTGTTTATCGATGACAATACATTGAGCGTTAACATGACCAGGCTCCGGGGAAAACTGGCCGATATCGGCGTGCGGGATCTGATCGAAACCAAGCGGGGACTTGGGTACAAATTGTAGAGGTGGAAAGCATGACCGTTTTTGAATATATGAGAGACCGAATTTGGACGCTGCTTGTGAATCTGGCCGCAATGATCGCTGTCACGGCTTATCTGACGGCAGGAGGCGTCAGCGCAAGCATGACCGTTCTTCTGATTTTAGGGTGGGCTGTGACGCTGGTCATTTTCTTTGCCCTGGGATATGTGAGGAGAAACCGCTATTTCCGAGATCTGGAGCATACCCTGCAGGCATTGGATAAGCCTTATCTGCTGGGGGAGATCATGGGGAAACCCTATCGCAGCGAAGACCGGAAGTACCGCCAGCTGATCCGCCTCTCCAACAAAGCGGTCATCGAGGCCATCCGCAGGATGGAAGACGAACAGAGAGAATACAAAGAATACATTGAAAGCTGGATCCATGATGTCAAACTGCCCATTACTGCCATAGAATTAATCTGCAGAAACCAGACCGATCCTGCGGCAAAGGAAGCGGCGCGGAAAATCGCGCCCGAGCTTTCGAGAATGGACAATCTGGTGGAATCCGCCCTCTTCTACGCCAGATCCGACTCTGTTTATCAGGACTATTTGATCAGGGAAACCGACCTGCAGGCTGTGATCGATCAGACGATTGCCAGGAATAAGGCTTACCTCATTGCAAACAGGATGATGATTGAAGCAAGCTGCAGCTGCGGCAGCGTGTTCTGCGATGAAAAATGGCTCCAGTTTATTCTGGGCCAGATTCTCATCAATGCGGCAAAGTACAAAAAAGGCCAGGGCGGAAAAGTCCGGATCACTGGAAAAGATATAAAAAACGGTGTGCTCCTTGTCCTTGAAGACGACGGCATGGGCATCCCAGAAAGCGAAATCGGCCGCATCTTTGAGAAAGGCTTTACTGGAACCAATGGGCGGGGCGGCCAAAAGTCCACCGGCATCGGCCTCTACCTATGCAAAAAATTATGCGGCAAACTGGGAATCCAAATAACGGCCGAGTCAGAGGAAGGCGCCTTTACCCGGATTCTGCTGGCCTTTCCCAAAAGCGATCACGCGAGTCTTTCAAATTTGTAAGATTCATGTAAGCAAAAGCGATACATCCGCCTTCCTGCACCGTCTATACTTGAGATATCACAAGGAAAGGAGACATATTGATGAAAGAAACGATCAGAATCTGTGATATCGAAAAATATTACGGCAGCAAAGACCATGTGACAAAAGCCGTAAACCGGGTCAGCTTTGAGGTGAAAGAGGGGGAATTCATGGGCGTTATGGGCGCTTCCGGTTCGGGAAAAACCACTCTGCTCAACCTGATGTCCACCATTGATCAGGTAACTTCCGGGCACATTTACTATGGGGACCTGGATATTACAACCCTGAGCGACGATCAGCTGGCCCAGTTCCGTAAAGAACGGCTGGGTTTTGTTTTTCAGGATTTTAATCTGTTGGATACCCTTACAATGGAAGAGAACATCACCCTGGCTATGGCTCTGCACAAAAAGCCGGCAAAGGAAATACGGAAAAGAACGGCTGAGATTATGGAACGGCTGGGAATCGGGGACATCAAAGACAAATTTCCCCATCAGGTTTCCGGCGGACAAAAACAGAGATGCGCCTGCGCAAGAGCGCTGATCAACCGGCCCCAGCTGATCTTTGCCGATGAGCCCACAGGAGCGCTGGATTCCAAGTCAGCCCAGATCCTCCTGACCACCTTTGAAACCATGAACACCCAGCTCAATGCGACGATTTTTATGGTCACCCACGATGCTTTTTCCGCCAGCTATTGCAGCCGGATCCTCTTTCTGCGGGACGGAGAAATCTTCCACGAGCTTCGCAGAGGGGAGAAGGACAGGGGGCAGTTTTTGAGTCAAATCCTGGATGTTTTGTCCCTTACGGGAGGTGACCTTTCCCATGTTGAATAAACTAGCTGTTCGCAACGCCCGCCGCTCCATGGGGGACTATCTCATCTATCTGGTTACCATGGCGGTGATTGCCGCATTGATGTTCGCCTTTGACTCCATGATTTTTTCCAAGGATTTGGTAAAACTCTACCGGGAAGGCGGAGCGATGATGGCCGTTATGCTCAGTTTGGCGACGTTCTTTATTATTTTTATCATCGCCTGGCTGATTCACTATATCATCCGTTTTATGCTGGAGAAACGGAGCCGGGAACTGGGGACCTACATGCTCCTGGGAATGACCAAAAAGCAGATCAGCCGTCTGTTCATGCGGGAAAACGGGGTTTTGGGAACCGCGGCTTTTCTGCTGGGACTTTTGCCGGGTCTCTTTTTCCAGCAGGTTCTGACCTCGATCATTTACAGCCTTTTCGATAAGCCGTACCACTTATCCCTTGATTTCAGCGGCTGGGGCCTGCTCATGACCGTGTGTCTGTATTTCCTGGTTTATTTTTTTGCCCTTTTAAAAAATAAAAAGCAATTTAAAAAGATGAACATCCACGATTTGATTTATCTGGATAAACAGAATGAGAAGCTTCACAAAAAGACGCGCAAGCTCTCCGGGATCTGGCTGATCGTTTCCCTGGTCTATTTTGCAATCTTTGCTGTCTGTCTCTTTACAGGAGCAATTACATTGGCCGCTGCGCTGCCCATGGTCCTGGGATTGATCGTCTGCATCTATCTGTTTTACATTGGTCTTTCCGGTATGCTGGCCGCTTACATCCATAGAAAAGGCAAGCGGATTTATAAAGGAGCCGGCCTGTTCCTTCTCCGCCAGATGGCTTCCAAGATCAAGACCATGAGCTTTACCATGGGTTCTCTGACCATCCTTTTCACAGCGGCGATGATCGGCTGTTCCATCGCAATGATGTTCAACGATTTTCAGAAAACGGAGCTGGACGCCCGCCTTCCCTTTGATGTGATCGTGTTCAGCGACAAGACGGATGATGATTTTTCAGCCCAGCGGGATATCCTGAGAAAAGAAAACCAGGTAAAGGAAGAACTGGTCTACCGCATCTATGAGAACGGAAACGATCCGGTAAACCAATATCTCTACGATCATCTGCCCTATTTTGATCATGTGACCCCGATGAAAGAAAAGAAGCCGGAATACGGACAGGGGGAATATTTTGATTATGATACCTACATGAAGCTGTCGGACTACAATAAGCTGCGCCGCATGCTGGGATATGAGGCGGTCCGCTTGAAAGAGGATCAGTATCTGATTCAAACCCAGGACCGGGACCGGGATACGCTGGAAGGCTTTGCTTCTTCCCAGACTCTGGCAGCCGGCGGAAAACACCTGCGCTGCCAGGGAATTTCCACTATTCCCTTTTCCCAGTGCGGAGAAAACGGCGCAGACTATGTGCTGGTGGTTCCCGACAGCGCGGCTGCGGGGATGAAACCCTTTTATTCACTTCTGGCAGCCGACCTTGAGGGAGATGCGCCGCAGGGTCTGCAGGAGAAGCTGAGCGCTCTTCAGGATTATGAAGATGAGGAGACGGGTGATATGAAGATGGACATTACCTGGGGATTTGGCACGAATCAGGTGATCTCCATGGAGGATACGGTTCTGGTCAGAACCAATCTGCTGGAAGAAACCCGGTTCGTCATTACGGCAGTCTCTTATCCGCTCTTATACATCGGCATTGTGTTCTTGTGCGTAGCCATGACCATCCTGTCTGTGCAGCAGCTGGGAGATTCGGCTAAATATAAGTTCCGCTACCGGGTGCTGAGCAAACTGGGGCTTACGGAGCGGGAGATCAACCGGGTAGTGCTAAGGCAGCTTTTGATCTATTATCTGTGTCCGGCTTTGGCGGCGGCCTTTCTCAGCGGAGCGGTTTCTGTGTTTGCCAGCCATAAATTTATCTTTTATACGGGGACCCACACGCCGGTGCTGTATTACTATGGAGTCTCGCTGGTCCTTTTCCTGGCGGTATACCTGCTGTATTTCCTAGCAACTTATATTGAGTTTAAAAAGAACATAACCCAGGATTGATCTGGGTGAATAGTATGCTATAATATAGGTGTATGGTTATACGAAAGGAGGTATCTATGGAGAACAATAAGAAGAGCAATCGGCTGGTTAAGTTTTTAGTTCCTTCAATTGTCGGCATTATTCTGTTTATGATTCCAGTCAAGTACGACGGAAGCTGGACGATCTTTGTAAAAATCATAGCGGATATGATCGGCAGTGCATTAGGCGGCGTTCTGCCTATTTTATGTGTTATCATTGTAACCGTTTCAGCAATCATGTCATTAATTTCTTTAGGCAAGCCGAAGTTTATCACAGAACATGTGGTTTTGAAGGATACGTTTTCAGTAAGTATTGTTTGGGTAATTGTGAGAATCCTGGGAGCCGTGTTCATCTGGCTGACGTTCCTGGAAATCGGCGCTGGAGAAGGCGAGACCGGGATCCTGCATATGATTACCGACGGCGGAGCCGGAGGCTTTGTACTGGGAGAGCTGCTCACGGTACTGGTTATCATCTTCCTGATTGCGGCACTGCTGCTGCCTTTGCTGCTGGATTTCGGCCTGCTGGAATTTGTCGGCGCCCTTTTGACAAGAATTATGCGGCCGCTATTCAAGATTCCGGGACGTGCGGCAGTAGACTGTATCACCTCCTGGATCGGAGACGGCACCCTGGGCGTTATGCTGACCTGCAATCAATATGAAAGCGGTTACTATTCCACCAGAGAGGCTTCTGTTATCTCAACGACGTTCTCAGCAGTATCCATTACATTCAGTATCGTTGTCCTGGCTCAGGTAGATCTGATGCAGTATTTTGGTCTGTACTATCTGCTCATTTGTCTGGTAGGCGTAATTTGCGCCATTATCGTTCCCAGAATCCCGCCGCTGTCCCTGAAAAAGGATACATATGTGGTGGAAGGCAAGGCTATGCCGGAAACGATTCCATCCCAGTATAAATCAACCAGAGAATATGGACTGGACCTGGCATTAAAGAGAACCGACGAGCAGAAGGGCATCGGCCATTTCTTCCAAAACGGCATGAAGAATGCTGTTGGAATGTGGTTCGGCGTACTGCCCACTGTTATGGCCATCGGTACGGTGGCTCTGGTGCTGGCAAACAACACCCCGATTTTTGAGATTCTGGGCAAGGTGTTCCTGCCGCTTCTGGAAGTATTACAGGTTCCTGAAGCTGTTGAAGCTTCAAAGACGATGATCGTAGGCTTTATCGATATGTTCACGCCTTCGATTATCATCGCAGAAAGTGTTACCGACGCCATGACAAAGTTTATCGTCGCAGTGGTATCCGTAACACAGCTTATCTATCTATCTGAAGTGGGCGGCCTGATTTTGGCTTCCAAGCTCCCTGTAAGACTGTGGGAGTTATTCTTGATCTTCCTGGAAAGAACTATTATCAGCTTGATTATCGTATGCCCAATCGCACACTTAATCTTTTAAGTCGTTATCACAAATAAGATACGAAAAAGTATACCATACATACAGAGAAGGCAGTTTGGAAACGAACTGCCTCCTTCTTGTTTTTTATATGTAAATAGTGTAATATATTCAATATCTATAATAAGGAACAGGAGAAATACAATTATGACAAAGGAACGGAAACCGGCATTTGAAACAAAATGCGTACACGGGGCGTACAAGGCTGGCAGCGGCGAGCCGCAGGTACCTCCGATTGTTCAGAACACCACTTACCGCTATTATAATGCGCAGGACGTTGCGGAGCTCTTTGATCTGGAAAGTCCCAATTTCATGTATACAAGGCTGGCAAGCCCGACCGTTAAAGTTTTAGAAGAGAAAATGGCTCTCCTGGAGGGGGGAACAGCCGGCATCGCGACTTCGTCCGGGCAGGCGGCAACGTTGATTACCGTCCTCAACCTGTGCAATGCGGGCGACCATGTCATTTCCGCCTCCAATATTTATGGGGGAACTCACAACCTGCTGGGCGTTTCCCTGAAAAAGCTGGGCATTGATGTGGATTTCGTGGACCAGGATCTTCCTGCCGAAGAAATCCTCAAGCTGGCAAAGCCCAATACGAAGGCCGTATTCGGCGAATCTCTGGGAAATCCGGCGCTCAGTATCCTGGATTTTGACAAATTTTCCAAAGTCGCAAAGGAGATCGGCGTACCTCTGGTTGTGGACAACACGCTGGCGACTCCGGCTCTGTGCCGGCCGCTGGAGCTGGGCGCGGATATCGTGATTCAGTCCACCACCAAGTATTCGGACGGCCATGCCAGCTGCGTGGGCGGCATGATTGTGGAAGGCGGCAAATTTGACTGGGCGGCTTCCGGTAAATTCCCAGGACTGACTGAGCCGGATGAAAGCTATCACGGCCTGCGGTTTTATGAAAAATTCGGACCGACTGCGTTCTGCACCAGGTTGACGGCTGTTCTGGTGCGCGACTTTGGCTGCGCGATGGCGCCGCTGAACGCATATTTAACCCACCAGGGACTCCAGACTCTCCATTTGAGAATGGAGCGCCACTGCGAAAATGCCATGGCTCTGGCAAAGCACTTGCAGGATCATCCCATGGTAGAGTGGGTGGCTTATCCGGGACTGCCGGGGGACAAGTATTATGAGCTGGGCCAGAAGTATTTGCCCAAGGGAACCAGCGGCGTGCTCTGTTTCGGCGTCAAAGGCGGCAAGGCAGCGGGAGAAAAGTTCCTGGAAAACCTGGATCTGACCAGCATTGTGGTCCACGTGGGTGATATCCGCACTTCTGTGCTCCATCCGGCCAGCACGACCCACAGGCAGCTGTCCGAATCGGAGCAGATCGCAGCGGGAATCAGCCCTTCGCTGATCCGTGTATCCGTGGGACTGGAATCGATCGACGATATTATCTATGATTTCGATCAGGCGCTTGCGCAGGTGAAATAGTTTTGTACGGCCGGGTTAAGGTGTGCTTTGCGGGCAGGGGCCGCTGCGGTGCTTGCTGGTTTATGCCTGGCTGCGCGCCCCGGGAGTCCCGATTTTAAGTTTTTTTGCCGATTTCTATTCGATATGGGCAAAAATCATGGCAATGTCCATAGAAAAATTGCAAATTATTCCTATTTGTTTTTGCGAGAATGACTAATTTGCTAGCTATTGCGGCGATTGATTGCGAAAGTTTGCGCTAACCATTGCGAAAATCCCTGGGACTTGCTCCGTTTTACCCATAAAAGTCCAATTTTATATGGACATTAGGTCCAAATCACCGTATTTCGAACATAAATGGGAATAATTTCCTGAAAAGACACCCATATAAAAAATATCATAGCAGAAGAGAGGGAGATAAATGCCTTTAATCATACCAAATCAATTACCGGCAGCGGAAGCGCTGCAGAATGAAAACATTTTTACAATGGATCGGGCCAGAGCGATGACCCAGGACATTCGTCCTCTGAAAATCGTCATCGTGAACTTGATGCCTACGAAAATTGCAACTGAGACGCAGCTGGCGCGGGTGCTGGCCAACAGTCCGCTGCAAGTGGAAATGACTTTGGTTCAGATGGACTCCCATGAGTCCACCCATATTTCACAAGAGCATATGGATGCTTTTTACAAGACCCTGGACGAGATCAAACATGAATACTTTGACGGTATGATTCTTACTGGCGCGCCGGTGGAACAGATGCCTTACGAACAGGTGGATTACTGGAAGGAGCTGTGCGAAATCTTTGAGTTCTGTAAAACTCATGTCTACAGCAACATGTTCATCTGCTGGGGAGCACAGGCAGCGCTATATTATTATTATGGCATTGACAAACATCTGTTGGATGAGAAGGTTTTCGGTGTATTTGAGCACCGTGTGACCAGAGCCCACAATCCGCTTATGCGGGGGTTCGATTCGATATTCTATGCGCCCCATTCCCGCCATACACAGATACGCAGAGAGGAAGTGCTGGAGCATCCGGAGCTGCGGATCCTGGCCGAATCGCCGGAAGTGGGACCCCATGTGATCTCCACAGAAAACGGCAGACAAATTTTTGTGCTGGGCCACCAGGAATATGATAAGGACACCTTGGCCGGAGAATATTTCCGGGATATCAAGAAAGGGATGGATATTCAGGTCCCGGCGAATTATTTTCGCGACGACGATCCGAAGAAGGAGGTCCTTTTCCGCTGGAGAGCCCACGCCAACCTGCTGTTTTCCAACTGGCTTAATTACTACGTTTACCAGGCGACTCCGTTTGATTTGCATGAAATACGGTAAAATCAACGGGTTTGCAAGGATTCTTTGGCAACCTGGAAATATCCTAAAATAGCGTAGAATTGGGAGTACAAAGGGAGTATAAGACGTAGCGCATGGGAGTACAAAAATCTTAAAAATGAGGTACATAAAAATAGCAGAAAAGACCTATATAAAAATGGCCTGTATCGAGCAATAAGGGAGCTTTCGCATGAGATGCGATTTGCTCCATGAAGCCGCTAGGCGTCTGGGATTACACCAATTTCAGTCAAATTCCCCCGTTTTCATTATGGTAAACCAAAAAGCACAAGCCAGCACTCGAATAAGTCTCCTTTGTGCGGCTAGATGCCAGCAAAGAAGCAGCTACTGGCCGGTGAGACAAATAGTGAGGCTTCAAAATATGCAATTGAGCGATGAGTTAAAACAAAAACAAGTGCATGACATATTGGTAACGTCCATTTCATGTAACAAAAATTACTCGGAGATTGTCTATGAACAGGGCAAAATATTGACCGGGCAAAAATACTACGGAGCTGCTGATGAAGATATGTCAGACTTTGCAGTAGGCTTTTATGAAATCATTTATCAAGACATTTTGGATCAAACGATTTTGGATGAAAAAGGAAAATTTGTCAACAAGGAATTTGCTGGCGACACTATGAATAGCTTTGCTTCAATAGCCAATATCACTTCCAATGCCGGTAAGACCAATCGCAGCAGAACACCAAAAAGTAAATGGCCAATATATTTACAAAATTATTATGAGACGTATCACTGCCTGGCGAACTTCTGGCTTCTTCCTATGAATATTGGAAGAACGAGCAAAAAGTTGAATTATTACGATTCTATGGATCTGTTTTTAAATAGATTGAAGCAAGACTATTCTACTCTATCCGATTATAAAGATTACTTTGAAAAAATCAGCACCTTTGAAGATTATTGCCAAAAGCATTTTGTGAAAACTGGCAGAGGAAAGTCGGAAATTCTAAAGAACTATCAAGAAGGGGACAGCGAAAATCTGGTAAAGTATGCAATGAAAGATATAGAAGAGCGAGCCAGTAGCATCTCCATATCAAAATATGCAGATGATTTATGGGCCTACTTTCATAAGCTGAATCTTTGTTGATAAATTTCGGTTGTGGAGGACATACTGCGCCTTACAGACATACGGACTTTTGGTTCAGATCAGCACTTGGCATTCTTCCCAATGGAATCTTGAATTTGATTGCCGGGCAGTCTTAAAATTACTACCAAATCACGTCTACAAAATCGTCCTATATGGTTCCAGAGCAGGATATCCTTCCGTTTTATCGGAACGTTGCGGGAGAAGGTGTAGCTTTATATGGATAAAAGACGGATGGATTTATCAAGATACCGGCTGGAGATGGGAGAAACGAATACGCAGATATAAAAGCACCCACTCAATTTTGAGGACAGGTGCTTTTTTTAAACTGTTGATAAAGCGGGTTGCCGAAGAATGATTGCGCATTGAGATAATGAAACTTGATAAAAGCATTATATTCTAATAAACCATAATTTAGCATCTTCCTAAAAAATTAAATGGAATGATCGGATATTTTAGTCGCAGCAAAAATATGCTGCAACGCCGCTTGCAAGGTATAATAACAGCAGGCGGCTTGAAACTATGAATTTGGAGGTAAGTGCGATGAATTTAAAAAAGAAACCTGTTTTCACACAACAAACGATACAAAGAATGGAGGATTTCTCATGGTTTACGCATTGTCAAATCTTTGATGACTTACTGGTCGTGGCACAGAAAGAAACCAGTTGTTTCGTTTGGCAGACTGCCGAAGGTCTCGTAGTAATTGACGGAATATGGCCGTCCAAAGCCGTATACGATGCGATTATCTCTGCAATTATCGATGTCGGCTGGAACCCAGAAGATATTTACAAGTATGTGATAACCCATGGACACGTTGACCATACTGGCTGCGGGAAATGGCTGGTTGACCGCCATAAGGCCAAAACCTATCTTTCGAAAGTGGATGATCAGTTCTGGAGGGAGCATCCAACCAAGCCGGACCGCCCGGAAACCTGGAAAGATTTTGAAATTGATTGTTACATTGATGAAGGGGAAACAATTGATGCCGGAGATAAAAAAATCTTTGTATGCGGCACACCTGGACATACGCCCGGCTGCCTAAGTTATCTGTTTCCGGTAATGGAAAACGGAGTCCAACATATGGCTGCTTTGTTTGGCGGGGCCACCCCTCCGTGGAACGATCAAGAAGGAACCAAACAGTATTTGGATTCGATCGATCATTTTATTCGGACTGCAAAAACAATGCATGTGGATGTGGCATTGTCCAATCACACCATATTCGATCAAGGTATTGACCGCATCAACTATTCAAAAAATCGCTGCGCCTATATGCCGAATATTTTTGTTCTTGGGGAAGACGGCTTTGAGCGATTTTGTGAAGTATATAAGGCGCTGGCAGTAGAGTAAGATAGAAAACGACCATTCATTTCCTATTCCGCTTAAACTGCAAGGAAGCGGCCGACCGGCCGGCAGATGAGCTTATAGCAAGGCTGCTGGACTATTTTGAATAGAGATAACTTGGGGGCTGCTTTGGAAGTCCTTTTAAGTTGTGGACAAAGCTAGTTGAAACTTAGAATATTGGATATTGAGATAATGAAGATACAGTGCTATGCTTATGCCGACCATTTTGTTATAATGGAACAAATCGGAATTTGAAAGGAAGAGTTGGTGAAGTACATTTTTATACATGGTTCGGGTCATAAGTCAACAAGTTGGGGTGAAACAATTTCATTTGTAAATGAAGAAAAGCCGAAGATTTTAGCAAAAATATTAAACGAATATTTCAGTGAGACTAAATAAATAATTATAAACTAACTAGGAATTCGATAGGGAGAAATCAGCATGGCAAAAGCATTACTTGTAATCGATTTGCAAGAGGGCTATATAGAAAAATACCCGCCTTTATTACTTGCTTGCGTAAACGAGAGGATTCAAAGAGCAACTGCCGACAAAGAGCTTATTGTATATGTAAAAAATACAAAAAGGCTCAGGAGCGGCAGGAAAACAAATGAGTTGGCTGAGAATTTGAACATCAACTCTGAATATATAATCTGCAAAGAATCAGCCAGTGCTTTTTCTAATCCAGAGCTGCAAGAAATTTTGAGGCAAAATCAGATCACAGAAATTGAAATGGCAGGCATTGATGGAAATTCCTGTATAAAAAGTACTGCAATCGATTCCATGCAAAATGGCTATAAAACGATTTTGCGGTATGAATATATAGGGGTGCAAAATGCCGAACGATTTGAAAAGACGAAGGTATTGCTTTTAGAAAAAGGAATTATTATAAAATAGTCAAACTGTTGGCGAAATTATTGCAGATAATCCTGAAGCAGTGAACAATTTGAAGGGATAAACTACATAGCTTGAAGCAGGTGAATTTGGCAAGCTGGAAAAATATAATATGGAGGTGACCGCTTATGAACATACAAAAAGTCACACACAATAAAAAAGCATATCTCGATTTGTTGCTGTTAGCCGACGAACAGGAAAACATGGTAGACAAGTACCTGGAACGTGGCGAAATGTTTGTTTTAAACGACAATGGAGTAAAGGCCGAATGTGTAATTACGAAAGAAGCAGACGGTGTTTATGAACTGAAAAACATTGCGGTTTTACCAGACTGTCAACGAAAAGGTTATGGCAAAAGAACGATCGATTTTCTGTTTTCCCATTACGCTGACTGTAACACAATGCTGGTTGGAACTGGCGACGTCCCTTCCGCACTTAACTTTTATCACAAATGCGGCTTTGCGGAATCCCATCGCATAAAAAACTTTTTTACGGACAACTATGACCATCCCATGTTTGAGGATGGGAAACAGCTCGTTGATATGGTCTACTTGAAACGGGAGAGATAATTTGGAATTTGAGAAGGGGAACACTATGACGGAAAGACCTGTTTTAGATAAAAATTTAGATAGCAAAACATTTCGTGATTTCTATTATTTGAAAGAAGAATTAGTAGACTTTTGCAGGAAAAACGGCCTGCCTGTTTCTGGTGGAAAGCTGCAAATAACAGATCGAATTGCTTGTTTTCTTGATACCGGTGAAATTCAAGAACCTTCAAAAGTAAAGAGAAACGTAATGACCGTATCCGATATTAGCGAGGATACAATAATCGAAGTTGATTTTGTTTGTTCAGAAAAGCATCGGACATTTTTTAAGGAACATATTGGAAATCGCTTTTCTTTTAATGTGGCTTTTCAAAAATGGTTGAAAAGCAATGCAGGAAAAACTTATAAGGAAGCCATTGCAGCTTATTATCAAATCCTTGAAGATAAGAAAAAAGGAAAGACAAAAATTGATAAACAGTTTGAATATAACACCTATATCCGAGCTTTTTTTGCGGACAACCGAGGAAAAACGTTAGAGGAAGCAATTAAGTGTTGGAACTATAAAAAACAATTGCAGGGGCATAACGGCTATGAACAGTCTGACCTTGTAGCTTTGGATTGATAGATCCTCGTTTGTCGGTTTGATTTGTTTTCTCAAAATATCGACGGGCTGATTGTATTACGCCCTATTCGTAAAAGGCGTATTAGGAGAGTAGGAGATTTTCAAGATGAAAGAAATCATTAACTTCATTGAAAAGAATGTGGATGGCAAAACGCTGTTTACAAAGGGATTGGTTTACGAACTGGAAAACTACACTATGAATACGAAGGTAAGTGTTTTGACGTAAACACAAAAACTATGCGGCGCAGTGATGGCGCTGATACCTTTCCTCCTTTTCTTTCAATCGAGCGGTAAGTATTTCATGCAATACAAATCTCCGCTTAACTAGGAATTTGGCAGGGAGAAAACAGCATGGCAAAAGCATGAATATATAGGGGTGCAAAATGCCGAACGATTTGAAAAGACGAAGGTATTGCTTTTAGAAAAAGGAATTATTATAAAATAGACAAACTTAGAACTTGAGGAGGTATATAACCATGAGAAAGATGATTGCATACTGCGGTTTGGATTGCGAAAAATGTGATGCATATATTGCAACAATCAATGACGATCAAGCGTTACGTGAGAAAACCGCGAGGGAATGGGCAGAGCTGAATAATGCGCCCATTTTGCCTGAACACATCAACTGTCTGGGCTGTCGCACTGAAGGGGTCAAAACCGTATTCTGTGATAATCTTTGCGAAATTCGTCAGTGTGCATTGAAAAAAAGCGTGACGACATGCGGGGATTGTCCAAACATGGATGGCTGTCCGACTGTTGGAGAGATTATTGCAGATAATCCTGAAGCAGCGGACAATTTGAAGGGATAAACTACATATTGACGTTTGTCCTCACGCCGCATCCAAATTCTCCGTCCTGATACTCGATAAACTCACATTCCACTTCCGGTTTAACGGCATATTCAAAAAAATTGTATGCAGTGCCAGCTTTCCATTAAAAAAACGAATGGTTTCGAATATTGAATTCGGTTTTTTTGTATGATTTGAGGTGGGATTTTATGAATACAAAAAACTTAACAACATTTGTCACGATTTTAGAAAACTGAACGAACCAGCGGCGAATTATCAGAACCGACTGGAATCTTATCTGGATCAGAAGGATATCTTCGTTGCGGCAATAATTGACTTATGATAAAATAAAACAGTCTATACAGTTAATTTAGCTTTCTATCATTTTGTAAAGAGAAGGGAACAAGTATGATTGATGAACAATTCTTAAGGCATTTGTCCAAGGATTATCCAAATATTAAAGCGGCTTCCGCTGAGATAATCAACCTGAGTGCAATCCTGGCGCTGCCAAAGGGAACCGAATACTTTTTGAGCGACCTGCACGGTGAACACGAAGCATTTATTCACATGCTGAAAAGCGCTTCCGGCGTCATTCGTTCAAAAGTGGATGAAATCTTTGGCCCGGATTTATCCAGAGAAGAGCGGGAAGGACTGGCATCGCTGGTTTACAACGCAGAAGCGGAACTGAAACGGAGAAAGGCCTCCGAACAGGATTTTGATAAATGGTGCAGATCAGCCATCTACCAGCTGGTTGAGATCTGCAAGTCCGTCTCCACAAAGTACACCCGCTCAAAAGTCCGAAAACGGCTTCCGGAGTATCTATCCTACAGCATGGATGAGCTGCTTCACGCGGATGACGAAGCGAACAAGGCTCACTATTACAGCGAGATCATCAACTCGATCATAGAGTGCAGGGTTGCAGAAGAATTCATTATCAAACTGTCCAATTTAATTAGCAATTTGGCGGTTGACCGGCTCCATATCATTGGAGATATTTGGGACCGAGGGGCCCATCCTGACGAAATCATGGATTTTTTGATGGACTATCATGACGTGGATTTTCAATGGGGAAACCACGACATCGTATGGATGGGAGCGGCCACCGGCAACTGGGCATGCATCACCAACGTTCTCAGAATGAATATCAGCTACAACAATTTCGATATGCTGGAAATCGGTTATGGCATCAATCTCCGGCCCCTGGCGATTTTGGCAACCACTGTTTATGGGGATGACCCCTGCGAGTTTTTCAAACCTAAAATTTTGGATGAAAACGAGTACGATCCGGTAGACGAAGATTTGGCGGCAAAGATGAACAAGGCGATCGCCATCTGCCAGTTCAAGGTAGAAGGTCAGCGGATTATGGCCCATCCGGAATACAAGCTGGAACACAGGATGATGCTGGATAAAGTGGACTATGAGCATGGGACCATTGAGATCAAAGGGGTTACTTATGAACTGCGGGATAAAAATTTTCCCACTATCGACCCGGCCCATCCTTACGAACTGACAAAGGAAGAAAAAGAAACCCTCCAATCCTTGGAGGCGGCCTTCCTCCAGAGTGAAAAACTGCAAAAGCATATACGCTTTATTTACAGCCACGGCAGCCTTTATAAACGCATTAACGGCAACCTTTTGTATCATGGCTGCATCCCCATGACCGAAGACGGGGAATTCAAGGATTGCACGGTTAACGGGGTTACAAAAAAGGGTAAGGAATACATGGATTACCTGGATGAGCAGGTGAGGAAAGCCTATTTCGTGCCCGACGAGTCTGAAGAGATCGGCAGATCCGGGGATATTATGTGGTATCTGTGGCTCAGCAATAATTCGCCGCTGTTCGGAAAAGATCAGATGACCACCTTTGAACGGTGCTTCATTGCTGATAAAAAATCCCACAAAGAACATACGACGGTTTATTACAAGCTGATCAACGACAAAGAGATCTGCGAAAAGATTTTGGAAGAATTCGGACTGGAACCAAAGACTTCCCACATCCTCAACGGACATGTGCCGGTAAAGATTAAAGATGGGGAGAGCCCGGTCAAAGGCGGCGGCAAGCTGATTATCATCGACGGGGGTATTTCCAAGGCGTATCAGAAACAGACGGGAATCGCAGGCTATACCTTTATTTTTAACTCCCGATATATGGCGCTTTCGGAGCACAAGCCTTATGAGCCTTTAAAGGAGGATGGAACACAGGTGTTCCATGCGCCCAAGATCACTACCGTCGAAACGCTGCCAAAGAGAATGACTGTCCGCGACACTGACCAGGGTAAGGAACTGGAACAGGAAGTGGAAGAGCTGAAGGCGTTGGTAAACGCATACCGCACAGGCCAGCTGAAAGAAAGCTTTTAGGACGGGACGCAAAGTTATGAGCGGTGCATGTATCATAACGGGGCTGGGCGCTTTCGTGTTGTTTGTGATTTATGATCTTAATTCTGTAAGGTTTCAAAAAAAACTGATAAAGCCGGCTTTCTTTGTGGGATTTGTGCTGCTGATCATTGCTACGGCGATGATGTTCGCAGCTGGATGGTCGGAAGAAGTCAGCGGCAGGGTCAGGCAGGTGGTGCTCCTGGCTTTGGCGGCAGTGTTTTTGGCGCTGCTTGTCTATACGCTGTTCTTTGCCCTTCCCTTTCAACCCACCTATATTCGGGAGAATAGCCGGCCTAAGGTTTATTCAGAGGGGGTGTATGCCTTGTGCAGACATCCCGGCGTGCTCTGGTTTATCGGCATGTATGCCTGCTTCGCGCTGGCGATGCCGACGGCGCCGATGATCCGGGGCAGTGTAGTTTTTAGTGTATGTAATGTACTGTATGTCATTATGCAGGACATGTGGACGTTTCCGAAGTATTTTGGTGATTATAGCAGTTATAAAGAGGAAGTCCCATTTTTGATCCCTACGGTGAAAAGTGGGAAGCGCTGCTTTAATACAATCGCAGCAGGAAAGAAGCATGTATGAAATTTGAGGAAAAACTTAAGAAGAAACGTTCAGAGGAAATCTGGAATGAATATTGCGGATTCCTGGATCTGAACATCAGCGAGTACATGGGAATGCAGAAGCGTCTCATGGAAGAGCAGCTGTTTCTTTGGGGAAATTCGGAACTGGGAAAAAGGCTTCTGAAGGGCCGGCGGATCCATTCGATTGAAGAACTGCGGGAGAGCTTCCCGCTGACCACTTACGAGGACTACGCGGACGTGCTGCTTCAAAAACAGAGCAGCATGCTGCCCGGCGATCCGATCATTTGGATACAGACCACCTGGGAAGGGGGAAAACACCCGGTTAAGGTTGCCCCTTACACCCAGAGCATGCTCAACACATATAAAAATAATGTACTGGCATGCATGATCTTATCCACAAGTACGGAAAAGAAAAAATTTGATGTCAAAGCGACAGATACCTTTCTTTATGGGCTGGCGCCGCTTCCTTATGCCACGGGACTGTTTCCCCGGGCGCTTCACGATGAAGTCAGCATCGAATTCCTGCCTCCTGTGGAGGAAGCGGAGCGTCTATCCTTTTCGGAGCGGAACAAAAAGGGATTTAAGCTGGGAATGTCAAAAGGAATCGACTATTTCTTCGGCTTGGGAAGCGTTGCCTATTTCGTCAGTCAGACACTTTCCAAGATGACAAGCGGCAGTTCGGGAAAAAAGGGCAGCTCGATCGTTTCCCTTTCCCCCAGAATCCTTCTGCGCTATTTGAAAGCCAAGCGGATTTGCAAGCGAGAGGGCAGAGCGCTGATGCCCAAGGACATTTTCGATTTAAAGGGCTTCATGGTTGCCGGTACGGATAATCATTGCTACAAAGATGAACTGGAAGAATTATGGGGCGTCCGACCCATGGAGCTGTTTGCGGGCACAGAGCCTTCCTGCATTGGTACCGAAACATGGACAAGGGAAGGTATGTACTTTTTTCCGGATACCTGTTTTTATGAATTCATTCCCGAATCGGAAATGCTGAAAAACATGGAGGACAAAGCCTATCAGCCCAAAACTTATTTGATGGATGAGGTGCAGCCAGGAGAAAAGTATGAAATCGTCATTTCTGTATTAAAAGGCGGGGCTTTTATGCGCTATCGGGTCGGCGATGTTTACCGTTGTATGGGCCTGGAAAACAGCGAAGATCAGACGAAAATCCCAAGGTTTCAGTATATTGACCGAGTGTCCGATGTGATCGATATCGCAGGATTTACCAGGATCACAGAAAGCGCCATTCAGACTGTGGTCGATCTGTCGGGGCTGGATATCGCAGGCTGGTTTGCGTCCAAGGAGTACAATGAAAACAAAAAGCCTTTGATGCACGTTTATGTGGAGCTTGCCGCCGATAGCCTGGCCAGCCAGGCTGTAGGGAAAGAAATTCTCAAGGAACATTTGACCGTGTATTTTAAATATGTGGACCATGATTACAAGGATTTGAAAATGATCCTGGGCATGGATCCGCTCCAAATCACCATATTGAAATGCGGCACCTTGGCGGAATACGAGAATCGATACAAAAAGAAAATTAGGAAAATCAATCCTTCCACCTATGAGATCAAGGAGCTTTTGCAGCTCCAGACATCCAGATATGCAGTGCAAAAGGAGGGGATCCGATATGAATAGTTTTGTGTTCATTCCCATCATTGCTCTCTGCTGCTATCTGCTGCTGCTGTTTGCTTTTATTGCAGCAAAAAAGACCAAACTCAACGATGCCTTCATCATGGTTTTGATTTTGGGCGTCCTCTGGGTGGGTGGCTCATTTTGTATGCGCATGCAATTTTGGCCCGGTGAAAAGCTTTGGTATGATGTCTCTATTTTCGGCTTGCTGATGATGCCATTTGCCTTCTTTTGCTTTATGGAAGCATTTGTCGGAGCGAAAAAATCAAAGCTGCGTCCTCTATGGCTAACGCTTTCTCTGGCGGTTAACATCATCAATATCTTTACGGGACTCTTTTTAGAGGCACCTCTGAGCGTAGAGCACCCGGGCGGGCAAGTGCAATTTGTGTATCAAGTTACATGGAGCGTGACGGTTCTATTCCTTGTATGCGGCGCGGTTCTGATCCATATGTTTATCATTATGCTGAGGGGCTATAAGACCGATGAAATTCGCAAGCGCCAGCTGACACCGATTTTGATCGGTATTGTCGGTGTTTTTCTAGGACAGGCCTGCTTGTGCCTTCCCCTATTTGAAGGTTTTCCCATTGATGTGCTGTCGGCGCTTTTGATGGTTTGCTGTATGTTTTATGCAATGTACAGAAGGCGTCTCTTCAAATTGACGCTTCTGGTATCAAAAGGCAGCTGCTATGTGGCTGTGTTTGTAATCGCAATTCTGTTGTTTGCCAATGCGATCAGGCCGCTGGAACGCTTGATCAGGAGAATTCTTGGACAGTATGAGGACAGCTATGTGCTGATTACGGCGATTCTGTTTACCTTATTTACCTTCTTGCTGTACTATATCATGAAAAAATTTGTGGACACGGTTTTTATCAAGGAAGAAATCACCAGATCAGAAACCCTGAAAGAATTCAGCAAAGCGATTTCTTGCAGCCTGGAAATCCATCAAGTACTGGAAAAGGTTACTCGTACGGTCCAGCAGACACTGGATGCTGAAAAAGTCTACATTTTTATTGAGAATGGAGAAGAGGGATCCTATCATATTGCCTACAGCGCCAGCCCCTTGGATGATAAGACCGTGTCATTGGATAAAAGCAATCCAGTGATCGTTTATCTCAGACAACACAATGAATGCCTGCTGATGGAAGAGTTCCAATGCCTGACGGCTTACAAGGCCATGTGGGAGGAGGAAAAGAAGCAAATTCATAATTTGGGTATTCACATGTTTGCGCCGCTCAAGGACGGCGATACATTGATCGGTTTAATAGGAACAGCTGCAAGGGATCCTCACGCCCGGTTTACTTATGACGATATTAGTTTCCTTACTTCTATCAGTTCTATAGGTGCCATTGCAGTGAAAAACTCCAGACTTTATGAAAAGGTGTACCAGGAAGCAAGGACCGATGATTTGACGGGGCTGCTGAATCGGAAATATTTTTATCAGGTTCTGGAAGATGAATTTGAGAAAAACAAAGACCGGTCACTGGCGTTAATCATCCTAAATCTGGATGATTTCAAATTGTACAATCAGTTGTACGGAGACCGGGAAGGAGATCTGGCCCTTCAGCGGGTAGCGAGGATCATTGCGGCCAGCGTGGGTAACAATGGTTACATCTCCAGATACAGCGGAAAGGAATTTGCGATTATTTTGCCGGGATACGATATGCTGTCTGCCAGTAATTTAGCGGAAAACATTCGCAGGCAGATTATGGAGATGAACAAGGCTGAGCAAGACTATGCGCTTAAGGTGCTGACCGTCAGCGGAGGGATCAGCTCATATCCATATGGTGCCGGCAGCGTCAAAGAACTGGTTGAAAATGCGGATATGGCGGTCTATCAGGTCAAACGGCGGGGTAAGAACGCGATTCTCCTTGCTCATGAAAGTATGAGTAATTCTCGTGAAGAGGATAACGTGGACAGCAGCGAATATAAACAGGGGATTTACTCTGAATACGCGCCGACGATTTATGCGCTTACCGCAGCCATCGACACCAAAGATCATTATACTTTCAGTCATTCAAAGAATGTAGCTTACTATGCTTCCCGTCTGGCAGAAGCCTATGATATGGGAGATGATTTTGTGGAACTGATCCGGGAAGCCGGGCTGCTTCATGACATTGGCAAAATCGGCATTCGGGAGGATATTCTCAATAAGCCCGGCAAGCTGAACGATGAAGAGTACGAAATCATGAAAGGTCATGTGGAAAGTTCGGTTGGAATTATCCGCCACCTTCCTTCTCTGGACTATGTTATTCCGGCGGTCATTGGGCATCACGAACGATATGACGGTCAGGGGTATCCGAGAAAGATATCCGGTGAAGACATTCCAATGTCGGCAAGGATTTTATGCATAGCAGATTCTTTTGACGCCATGGTTTCTATGCGTTCTTACAAAGAACCCTACACTGTTGAGTATGCGCTGGAAGAACTGAAGCGTCAAAGAGGCAGACAGTTCGACCCCAGATTGACGGATCGTTTTATCAAGCTGGTGGAGGAAGGAGCGATTGTGCCAAAGCTGGATGCGGAGCTGGCGGTGCAAGAGGCTGATCAGAAAAAAACTTGACTTGTGTGATCCGGTCACAGAAATCAGGTGTAGGAAACGATATAATGACCTCACAAAGAAAGATTGTGAGGTTTTTATTATGGCTAAGAAAACAGTTATTATAGGGGGAGTTGCCGGCGGAGCCACTGCAGCCGCCAGGCTGAGAAGACGGGATGAATCCATGGAGATCGTTATCTTTGAACGTGGAGAATACATCTCTTATGCCAACTGCGGGCTGCCTTACTACATCGGCGGCGCCATCAAAGAACGGGATGTACTGCTGCTGCAAACGCCTCAGGCAATGAAGGAAAAGTTCAATGTTGATGTAAGAATTTCTTCAGAAGTAATTAGAATCATGCCAGAAAAGAAACTGGTAGAGGTAAAGGAATTGCAGGGAGGGAGGACCTACCAAGAGTCTTACGATACTCTGGTCATCGCCGCGGGATCATCGCCGATCAAGCCTCCTATCCCGGGAATCGATGGAGCCAATATCCATACTCTTTGGACGGTTCCGGACACGGATATGATTAAAACCTTGATTCAGGAGAAGAAGCCAAAACGGGCCGCGGTTATCGGCGGAGGGTTTATCGGGCTGGAAATGGCGGAAAACCTCAGTGCCCAGGGGATACATGTAAGCCTGATTGAAATGCAGGATCAGGTCATGGCGCCGCTGGATCGGGAGATGGCCCAGCTCCTGCACGAAAACATGACTATGAATCATGTAGATCTGATTTTGGGCGACGGTGTCCGTTCTTTTGAGGAATCGGAAGGAAGCACAACAATACAGCTGGGCAGCGGCCGGAGCCTTTCTGCGGATTTGATCATTTTGTCCATAGGTGTGCGCCCCAATAGTGAACTGGCAAAAGAGGCCGGCCTTTTGCTCAATGAAAAAGGGGGGATCAAGGTAGATGGAGAACTCCACACCTCCGACCCGAATATTTACGCGGTGGGAGATGTGATCGAAGTGGAGAACTTTACCCTGGGGACACAGACCATGGTGCCCCTTGCCGGTCCGGCCAACAAACAGGCCCGGATCTGCGCCGATAATATCGCCGGAGATCATAAAATTTATGAGGGAACCCAAGGCACGTCGGTAGCTCAAGTTTTTGATCTGACGGCAGCCTGCACGGGCGTCAACGAAAAGACGCTGAAAGCCATGGGAAAGCAAAAGGGCGCGGACTATCACTCGATCATCATTAATCAGAAGTCCCATGCCGCTTATTATCCGGGCGCAGTACCTCTCACATTAAAGCTGATCTTTGGTAAAAACGGGGAGCTATTCGGAGCCCAGGCCGTAGGCCAGGAGGGAGCGGATAAGCGAATCGATGTCATTGCTGCGGCAATGCGCCTTGGGGCAGATGTTTCAGATTTGGAAAAACTGGAGCTGGCCTATGCGCCTCCCTATTCCTCGGCAAAGGATCCGGTTAACATGCTGGGCTTTACGGCTCAAAATGTGCTGGACGGTCTGGTATCTTTCGTAGGCCCGGATGAGCTGGATCATCTTTTGGCAGAACCGGCCGGGGAGGACTATATGATCTTGGACGTGACAGAAGACACGGAGCGAATGGTTTTCCAGATACCAGGCTCTTATCATATTCCGCTTGGTCAGTTGCGCGGCCGTCTGGATGAGCTGGATCAAACAAAACGAATCATCGTTTACTGCTCTGTGGGGGTGCGGTCTTACAACGGAGCTAGAATCTTAATGGAAAAAGGGTTTACCAATGTACAGGTTCTGGAAGGCGGAACGACTTTTTACAAATCCATGCACGATAAAGGGGAGTGGAGAGAAGAACCAGCCAGGGAACAACCGCCTGAAGAGCCGGAGGGCAGAGAGATGAAAATCGTTGATTGCTGCGGTCTTCAGTGTCCTGGCCCCATCATGAAAGTCAATGAAGCTATTGCCCAGATGGAGGATGGGGAGCTTTTGAAGGTTTCGGCTACGGACTTGGGCTTTGCCAGGGATATTGCCGCTTGGTGCGAACGAACGCAGAATACGCTGGTGAAAACGGAGAAGCAGGGCAAGGAAAATCTGGTATATATTCGAAAAGGCGGGGATTGCTGCTGCCCGGCGCCGCAGGAACAAAAAGGCGGCGACGGCAAGACGATGGTGGTGTTCAGCGGGGATCTGGATAAGGCGTTGGCATCCTTCATTATTGCCAACGGTGCAGCAGCTATGGGGCGGCCGGTAACGATGTTCTTCACCTTCTGGGGGCTGAATATCCTGAGAAAACGGGAAAAGCAGCCGGTGAAAAAATCCTTTGTTGAAAAGATGTTCGGTGCGATGATGCCCAGGGGAACAGAAAAACTCAAATTATCGAAAATGAATATGGGCGGTATGGGTACGAAGATGATGCGCAGCGTTATGAAGGAGAAGCATGTGGATTCTTTGGAAACATTGATGCGGCAGGCGATGGACAACGGGGTGAAGCTGGTCGCCTGTACCATGTCCATGGATGTGATGGGGATTCGGGAAGAAGAGCTGATCGATGGGGTAGAACTGGCTGGGGTTGCCAGCTATCTGGGGGATGCGGAAAAGTCCGATGTAAATCTGTTTATATAAAAACGGTGTTTTCCCGATCGTCTGCCTTAAGGCATGACGGTCGGGGAGGGAAATGCACGTTTGGGCTGCCGGGGGAAATGAGCTGTTGGATCGTCGGGGTGATGAATGGCTGGGCCGCCGCCAGCCTGCCCAGTCAATCCGATCAAATTATTTCCATCAGTTTTTCTCGGTCTCGAATTTTTACCATTCCCCGCGAAAGCTCAACCCAGCCCTCCGACGAAAAATACTTCAGCATGCGGGTGACCACTTCTCTGGCGCTGCCCATCATACGGGCAATTTCCTCATGGGTCATCTTGATGGACTCAGAGCCCTGCGCGGCAGATTCATCGATCAAAAAGGTAGCCAGCCGCCGATCAAAACTCATAAAAAGGATTTGCTGCATGGCCCACATTACATCGGAAAACCGTTCCGTTGCCAGCTTATAAGCGAATGCCTCCGCGTAAACGTTTTCTCCCATTACCTTTGAAAAGGCAGCGGAACTGATTTGGATTACGTCACAGTCCGACACGGCATCGATGCACACATCAAAGGTAATCGCCTGCAAGACACAAGCTGCGGAAAGGATGCACACGTCCCCTGAAGAAATGCGGTAAAGGGTGATTTCCTTTCCGTCTTCGGAAAGCATATAGACGCGAAGCGTGCCGCTTTTGACCAGGAGAATCCCGATACATTCAAAATCAGCAGTGTGAATTGCCGTATGTTTATCATAGAGGACAGATACAGCATTCTGAGATAATAGAAGCTTTTCCTCTGAAGATAATCGATTCCAAAATGGTAAACGGTCTTTCAATATGGATATTTCTGTTTCTTTCATAATGTTACCTTCCTTAACAAAAGAGACTGAGCGCGAACCTCGTGCAGCAGTCTCTTTTGATTACTGTTTGCATATGATCTTCTATGATCCTCGACTAGATATAACGTTTATTCTTCAATTTTATTCCACTGATCGGAATCCCGGTTCCACTCAGGAAAGTCGAGAATTTCCGGTGCAGGGTAGTCAACTCCTAGAATTCCAACGATGTTTCCTTCACTGTCATGGAATGGTGCAAATGCGGACCAGCAGAGGTCTTTTCCTTCCTCATCATCTGCCCATGCAGACCGGGCTGCCGCCGGAGAGCCTTTCCAGGCCTCCTGGAATTGAATTTCCCACTCATACTCCTCACCGTAAGGGTCAGGATCCTCCGAACCGTCTACCGTGATCATAAATGGTTTGGAATCCACATTTTCAAGATCCGTTGGATACAGGGCATATATATAATATGCTCCGCTCTCTTCTCTATAGCTGTCAAGAACAGCTTTCATGTCTTTGTAGTCTTTGTACTTTTCTCCTTCCTTTGATTCCAGTAAAGCAACTTGCTGGTCGCCCCAGTCGCCATCTAGTTTCTTTGCGTACTTTTCCGCAAGACCAGTAACTTTGTCTTTGACTGCCTGTACTTCCTCTGGCACGGTTACTGCTGCCGCAGTGGTTTCTTTTGGCTCCTCTTCACTGTTACTGCTGCCGCAACCTGCGAAACAGGCCATCACTAAAGACAATGTTAAAAATGCAACGATCAGTTTTGCTCTTTTTTTCATATAACCCTCCTTAATACATATGGCTATAAAGACTTACATATATTTTACCATGCTAAAGGTTAGAATTGCAAGGAAAATGAGGGAAGAATCTGAATATTCAAAACCGTATTTGAATCCTTGATAAATATTTTACGGAAAGTAAAAAAACCACTTGCAATAATGAACGCAATATGGTCTAATAGGAATGTATGGTCGTTACTTTTGTAACGAAGTTGACTATTAAAACGCGGACAATTTTAATAGACAAAAAACGTACCGTTATTAATAATTTAAGGAGGCATTTACATGAACTTTCAACTCACGAAGGAACAAGAATTCGTAAGAAAAATGGTAAGAGAGTTTGCTACTAACGAAGTTGAACCGTTGGCAGCCGACATCGACCAGGAACACAGATTTCCAGTTGAAACTGTAGAGAAAATGGCAAAATACGGCCTGCTGGGCGTACCGTTCCCTACAGAATACGAAGGAGCTGGTGGAGACCACATCTCCTATGCGATCACAGTTGAGGAACTGTCAAGAGTCTGTGCATCTACAGGCGTTATCTGCTCCGCACACACTTCCCTGTGCTGCTGGCCGATTTTTAACTGGGGAAATGAAGAACAGAAGAAAAAATATCTTCCTGACCTTCTCTCCGGCAGAAAATTAGGCGCATTCGGACTGACTGAACCTGGTGCGGGTACAGATGCTGCAGGACAGCAGACAAGAGCAATCCTGGAAGGCGATCAGTGGGTTCTGAACGGATCCAAAGTATTCATTACAAACGGCGGATACGCTGATACATTTGTAGTAATGGCTATGACTGACAAGTCAAAGGGAACAAGAGGAATTTCCGCGTTTATCGTAGAAAAAGGTGACGAAGGATTCTCCATCGGTAAGACTGAGGACAAACTGGGCATCTGCGCATCCTCCACAACAGAGCTGATTTTCCAGAACTGCAGAATCCCGAAAGACAGACTGCTGGGAGAAATCGGACAGGGCTTCAAAGTTGCCATGTCCACACTGGACGGCGGACGTATCGGTATCGCTTCCCAGGCTCTGGGTATCGCACAGGGCGCGCTGGATGTAACCGTTGATTATATGAAAGCCAGAAAACAGTTCGGCAAAAAGTTATCCGAAATGGAAGCTCTGAGATTTGACATTGCTGAAATGGCAACCAGAATCGAAGCCTCCAGACTTCTGATTTATCAGGCTGCCGACATGAAGGATAAGCACCTGAATTATGGACCGAAATCCGCGATGGCAAAACTGTTTGCTGCTGAAACAGCTATGTATGTAACAACGAAGTGTGTACAGCTGCACGGCGGCTACGGATACACCAAGGATTATCCGGTTGAAAGAATGATGAGAGACGCTAAGATTACAGAGATCTACGAAGGAACTTCAGAAGTTCAGAAGATCGTAATCGCTGCATCCGTTCTGGGCAAATAATAAAGAGGGAGGATTAAAAAATGGCATTTAAAATAATCGTATGCGCAAAACAGGTTCCTGATACAAACGAAATCAGAATCAACCCTGAAACAGGTACGTTGATGAGAGATGGTGTTCCCAGTATCTTAAACCACGACGACGCAAACGCTTTAGAAGAAGCATTAAAGATAAAAGATAAGTTTGATGATGTACATATCACAGTAGTAACAATGGGACCTCCGCAGGCACAGGATCTGCTGATCGAATGTCTGGCTATGGGAGCTGATGAAGGTATCCTGATCAGTGACAGAGCCGTAGGCGGTTCCGACACATGGGCTACTTCCAACGCAATCGCGGCAGCCGTTAAGAAGATCGGCGATTTCGATCTGATTTTCGCCGGACGTCAGGCGATCGACGGAGACACGGCTCAGGTTGGTCCGCAGCTGGCTGAAAAACTGGGTCTGCCTCAGGTTACGTATGTACAGAAATTTGAAATCGCAGACAACAAAAAAGATATCAGAGTTGAAAGAGCTCTGGAAGATGGGTACGAAGTAATCGATATCCAGACTCCTTGCATGCTGACCGCGATCAAAGAACTGAACACTCCAAGATACATGTACATGAAGGGTATCTTCGATAAAGAAAAAGAAATCAAAGTTTGGAACGCAAAGGACATTGAAGTTGACCTGACCACAGTAGGTCTGGATGCTTCCCCGACAAACGTATTCCGTTCCTTTACACCGAAGCCCAAGGGAAAAGGTGTAATCGTTGAAGGAGATACAGAAAAAGATCTTGCCAAGAACCTGCTGATCGGTCTCAAGGGCAAACATGTAATCTAAGAAGGAGGAGGAAATAATAATGGCTATTCAAGTTATAAAAGATAAATGTAAAGGCTGCAAATTATGTCTGAAAGCTTGCCCGTTCGATGCGATCGACATGGAAGGCAAACTTGCTGTAATCAACGATAAGTGTACAGCTTGTAACCAGTGTATCGACGCCTGCCCGTTCAAGGCCATCGAAAAAACTGGCGATGACGAAGTTGTTGACCTTTCCGCTTACAAGAACGTATGGGTATTCGCAGAACAGAGAAACGGCAAACTGATGAACGTTGCTCTGGAACTGATCGGCGAAGGCTACAGACTCGCAAAAGAAATCAGCGAAGATACAAAAATCTGCGCAGTTCTCATCGGTGACGGCATCGGCCACCTGGCTGAAGAATGCTACGCTTACGGCGCAGAAGAAGTTATCCTCATCGAGGATCCGCTTCTCAAGAACTACACAACAGATGCGTACACCAAGGTATTGGTTGACGCTTGCAACGAATACAAACCGGAACTGGTTATCTACGGCGCTACTCACATCGGTAGAGACCTGGCTCCAAGAGTAGCTGCAAGAATGAACACTGGTCTGACTGCTGACTGTACAAGACTGGACATCAGAGTTTCCAGCTACATTGACTACGCGAACAAGAGCACCACTCTGGACACATCCACACTGGATCCGACCGATCCTTCCACTGGAATCAAGCAGACTCGTCCGGCATTCGGCGGTAACCTGATGGCTACCATCATCTGCCCGAAGACAAGACCGCAGATGTCCACAGTAAGACCTGGCGTAATGCAGAAGAGAGATAAGGTTGAAGGCGCAAAAGGCGAACTGACTGTTTACAAACCTCAGATTGCTGAAAGCGACATTCACATCAAGCTGGTTGACATCGTTAAGTCCGCTAAGGAACTGGTTTCCCTGACTGACGCTGAAATCATCTGCTCCGGCGGAAGAGGCCTGGGCGATCCTTCCGGATTCGAACTGATCAAAAAGTTCGCTGACAAGGTTGGCGGAGTTGTTGGTTCTTCCAGAGCAGCTGTTGATGCTGGCTGGATTGATCACTCCCACCAGGTAGGACAGACCGGTACAACCGTTAAGCCGAAAATCTATTTTGCATGTGGTATCTCCGGTGCTATCCAGCATCTGGCAGGTATGCAGACTTCCGACATCATTGTTGCGATCAACAAGGATCCGGATGCTCCGATCTTCGAAGTTGCGGACTACGGAATCGTAGGCGACCTGTACAAGGTAATCCCGCAGATCATCGAAGAGTGGGATAACGCAGAAGCGCTGTATGACGCTTCCACAAAATAAGCTTACATAAATCGTTAAGCATAATAAAAGAGATGTGAGAGATCACATCTCTTTTTTGTTGGCTTTCAGGCGGGGGCCATGGTACAATGTAGATAGCAGTTATGGGCTTTGTGTGTATTGAGGTGTTACAATGAAACGATTAAATGTGAGCTTTATAGGAGTTTTTCTTTTTTCGATTCTGATGTTCTTCGCTCTGGGGACCAGTTCCGCCGACGCGGCTGAGAAAACGCTAATACCGGTTGAAGGAGGAAGTATCTATTTTGACCGGAACAGCGGCGCCATTGTCGATTGCGATAAAGGGGTGACGAAGGCGGTAGTTCCGGCGGAGGTCGAGGGGAGCGCGGTAACTTCCATTGGAGAAAGAGCTTTTTCAGATTGCGCTGCCCTTGAGCAGGTCGAGCTTCCTGACTCTATCACAGCGATCGAATCCGCGGCTTTTATCAGATGCGCCAATTTAAAAACGATTAACTGGCCGCAGAACCTAGAAACCATTGGTAACCATGCCTTTTGGGGTTGCGCCATGGAGACAGAAACGCTTCCGGAAAGCGTTTCTGATATTGGGCGAGGCGCCTTTTACAAATGCAAAAACCTGAAAAAAGTAGTCCTGCCCAGCAATTTGAAAGAAATACCGCCTATGTGTTTTTCCGACTGCGATCTGCTGGCGGAAGTGGTGATTGAAAATGAAGTTCAATCAGTGGGCGAAGGTGCGTTTCAGTTCTGCAAATCCTTAAAAGAAGTTATTCTTCCTGAATCCACAAAGAAACTGGGACGTATCGCTTTTTCCGGTTGCCGTGATTTGGAAAAGATCGTGCTTCCCCAGCAGATGGAACAATGGGATGAAATGGTCTTTCAAGGATGCGAAAGCTTGATGAAAATGAATATACCGGAGGGAATCGAAGCGATCGATCAGTTTTCTTTCTATGGATGTAAAAATCTCACCGAAGTGACGGTTCACGAAGGCGCTAAGTCCATCGCCTATAATGCGTTTGGGTTTTGTGATAAGCTGCGGATCATAACGCTTCCTCAGTCCCTAAGGGAGGTTGACGAGAGTGCTTTCAGCGGCATGGATTACAATGTTTTTACCGTGTACGGCTATCGATGGACACCGGCGGAGATGATTACCTGGAAGTTTGTCAATCTGGGGACCGTCTGGACGGTCAATTCTTTGACTGGATATCAGGATAGGAATGGTACGGTCAACTTGAAATGGGATAAACAGACGGATGCCAAAGGATATGCGGTCTACCGAAAAGAAAAAAACGGCGCTTATGAAAAGGTGGGAGAAACGGTACGGACAAGTTACAATGATCTGAGCATCGCACTGGGCACAATCTACAACTACCAAGTCAGGCCCTATCGGGACAGCGGCACGCGACGTATCGAAGGAGATGACAGTAAAGGGGTAACGGTTGTTGTGAAAGATTTCACCGGCAATCAAATCCCGCCTTGGGAATATACGGCGGCAGAAGCTGAACGCAGCAAATATGCGCCAAAACAAATCCAAATTGATACGCAAGGTGCCAAGGCAGTCAAGCTTGCATGGACATCGGATACAGCGCAAAATCATTTTTATGTATACCGTTCCAGCAGTACCAATGGGAAATACACATATGTGGGACAATATCTTAACGGCTATAAAAATGCCCAATGGACCGATAAGAAGGTAAAGGCGGGCCAGACCTATTATTATCGAATTAAACCCGCGGTTGAATCCAAATGGAGTAAACCGGTTAAGGCGAAGGCGGTACCGAAACGGCCGTTGTTGAAAACAAAGGGGCTTCGCGGAAAGAAAGCTAAGCTAAGCTGGAAGAAAGTAAGCGGCGCCGACGGTTACTTTGTTTATCGAGCGGAAAAGCAAAACGGGAAATATAAAAAGATTAAGACTATAAAAGGAAACAAGACTTCCTTTACCGATTATAAACTAAAAAAGAAACGTTATTACTATAAAGTAAAAGCCTATGATAAAATTGGCAAAAAGAGCTATACTTCGTCGTACAGTAATGTTTGCCAAGTAAAAAGGACTTCAAAAAAAGGAACTTACAAATAGCAGAAAAAGGTGAAAAAGCATGAGAATTTTTGACACAAATGTACAGGAACTAAAGTACAAAGTACTGATGGAGGTGGCCTATCAGACTTGGCTTGGCAACGATTCCTTTGCGGTATTTAATGAAATCGCAAACGAAATTGTGAAAAAAGACCAGCCGCCGATGCGATGCTGCATTTATAAGGATCGGGCCGTAGTAGCCGAGCGCATTCGACTGGCGCTGGGAGGCAATAAAAAGGATAAAAATGTGATACAGGTAATCGACATCGCCTGCGATGAATGTCCGGAAGCCGGCCACACAGTAACGGATCTCTGCCGGGGCTGCATTGCCCACAGATGCGCCGATGCCTGCAAATTGGGAGCAATTACCTTTGACGAGGAGCAAATTGCCCATATTGATAAGAGCAAGTGTGTGGAATGCGGCAAATGCGCAAAAGTTTGTCCTTACAGCGCCATTGCCGATTTTAAGAGACCCTGCGAGCGGGCCTGCAAGCTGGATGCGATCAGCATGGCCGAAGGCGGGGAGGCGCAGATTGATGAAGAAAAATGCGTTGCCTGCGGCGCTTGCGTTTATCAGTGTCCCTTCGGTGCCACAGTGGACGTTTCTAGTATCGTAGATGTGATCAATACGATCATCAGAAGCGAGAACAATACCAAATATAAAGTTTATGCCATGGTAGCGCCGGCGATCGCCAGCCAATTTACATATGCCAAACTGGAACAAGTCATTACGGCTATTCAGGAACTGGGATTCTACAGTGTGGAGGAGGCCGCATTAGGTGCGGACATGGTTGCTTATAACGAGGCTCAGGAATTGATGGAACGGGGATTTCTCACTAGCTCCTGCTGCCCGGCCTTTGTAAAATATATAAAGACAAAATTTCCGGAGTTAAAGGAACATATTTCTCATAATTTATCGCCTATGGCCCAGCTGGGCAAATTTATTAAAGAGCATGATGAGAACGCGAAGATCGTTTTTATCGGACCATGCACGGCTAAAAAAGCAGAGATCAAACAGGAACATGTGAGAGACTATATTGACTACGTTATGACCTTTGAGGAACTTCAGGCTGTGATTGACAGCAGAGATATCATCGTAGAGGATTTGCCGGAAACTGCGCTGGATGAAGCCTCCTATTACGGAAGAATATTTGCCAGAACAGGCGGTGTTACCGATGCGGTGGCCGAGGCTGTCAAAGAGCTTGGCAGGGAAGACTTTGCATTTGATCCCATCGTCTGCGAGGGCATCGATAAGTGTAAACCGGCCTTAATGAGAGCAAAAAAAGGCGTGCTGTCAAGCAACTTTATCGAAGGCATGATCTGCAGCGGAGGCTGTATTGGCGGTGCCGGATGTTTGACCCATGGAGAGGCTAATAAAAAAGAAGTGGACGAATACGGCAAGAGCGCTTCCCATGAAGCAATCAAAACCGCAATCGATGATTATAGCAAAGAATTTACAAAGATCAATCAGATGGATTGACAGATTGAGTGAAAGAGCGTAAAATAGTTAGCACACTAGTAATTAGTGCGCTAACTATTTTGTTTGTAGTCCGTACCAAAGGATGTGGAGAAAGGAACCAGGCAAAATGGGAGAATCAAATTTTTATTGCAGCGATTTGTATAAGAGAATTGCCAATCAGCAGAAGGTGCTGCTCAATAAAGAAATGGATAAACATGGCGTGACTTACGTGCAGTCTCTGGTTGTGCTATATGTACTGGAGCAGGAGAAACAATTCGGCCCGGAACATGAGGTGACGCAAAAAGATGTGGAGCACTATCTCAACCTGAGAAGCTCTACAGTAACGCATATTCTTGCCAGAGCAGAGGAAAACGGGCTTATTACCCGGGAAAAAAGCCTGAAAGATAGCCGTGCCAAGCATCTGTCTGTAACTCCCAAAGGCCAAAATCTGATACCAGTATTTTTCAGCGTATTGGACAGCATCGAAAACAAAATGACAGCAGGAATGAACGAGGAAGAACGGCAGCTTTTAAAGAGACTGCTCTCTCAGGTTGCCGACAACCTCACAGACGAAAAAGGCTAAAAAGGAGATGTTATTTTGAAAGACAAAAGTCAATCTATGGCGGGACATTCCGCGGTTACCAGAAGAGACATTCTGGTGATCGGAATTGTTGTAGCAGGCGCTTTTATTGCCATCCTGAACCAAACAGTTCTGTCACCAGCGCTGCCCAAGTTGATGGAAGATTTTCAGATCACTGCGGGTACAGCCCAATGGGTAACAACCATCTATATGCTTGTAAATGGGATTATGGTTCCAGTTACAGGCTTTTTAATTGACCGTTTTTCTACAAGAAAGCTATTTATCGGTTCTATGTGTATTTTTATGGTCGGTACTTTAGTGTGCGCGGCAGCCCCGTCGTTTGCAGTTCTAACGGCGGCGAGAGTTCTGCAGGCCATGGGCGCCGGAATTCAGCTGCCACTGGTGGCTTATGTGCCCATGCTGGTATTTCCAAGAGAAAAAAGAGGTACAGCAATGGGCATGGCAGGAATCGTCATGAGCTGCGCCCCGGCCATCGGGCCTGTAGCTGCCGGCTGGGTCATCGATTCCTTCGGATGGCGGATGATGTTTGCGGCTATTCTGCCGCTTTCCGTTTTGGTTACCATACTGAGTGGGGTTTTTCTGCGCAACGTGGGAGAATTGAAAAAGCCCCATTTGGATTTACTGTCCGTTCTCTTGTCAACGCTGGCTTTCGGCGGCCTTTTATACGGCTTTTCCAACGCCAGTAACCTGGGCTGGGCCAATCTGCTGGTCATTGTTCCTGCGGTGGTAGGCGCATTGGCGCTGATCTGGTTTATCAGACGGCAGTTTTACCTGCATGAACCCCTTCTGCAGCTTGATGTTCTAAAAACTCCGGTTTTTGCATGTTCTGCTTTTATAGTTACCGTAATCAATTCGGCACTTGCAGTAGGCAGTATTATTCTGCCGATCTATCTGCAGAATGTACTGGGCTGCTCGGCGCTGGTTACCGGTATTTTAATGACACCGGGGGCGGTGGTTTCAATTTTTATGAGTCCAATCAGCGGGCTGCTGTTCGACCGGTTCGGACCGCGGACCATTTCCATCATAGGCCTTACGGCCCTAACAGGGGCACTGGCTGCTTTGACTCTGATTGGTCCTGATACCTCCAAGCTATATTTGATCTGTATCTATATGATTCAATCTTTTGGTCTGACCTTGGCCAATATGCCGATTAATACTTGGGGTATCAATTCCCTGCAGAACCAATTCATCGCCCATGGAAATGCCATTAGTAACACGGGCCGTCAGGTTGGAGGCTCGATCAGTACGGCACTGATCGTCACCATCATGACCATGGTAGCCGGTGCCAGCCATTCCGGATCCGCGCTTATGGATACTTCCAACGGGATTCGGGTAGCTTATGGCGTTTGCGCGTGCGTAGCGGCAGTGGCACTGGCCGCGGCAATCTTAAAAGTTAAAAATGCCCCTGTCAAGGCAGAGGCATAAGTTCAAAGAGGAGGCAACAAAATGAATAAACCCATCGGAAGCATTATGAATAAGGATGTGTATACCTGTCATTACAGCCAGACCCTGGAAGATGTAGTAAAAATACTGGTGGATAAAGAAATCGGCGGTCTGACAATCGTTGATGATGATAAACGAGTTGTGGGTTTTATCAGCGACGGGGATATCATGCGAAGTGTGGCAAAGCAAAAGACTCGGTCTATTTTCGGCGGCGCTGATTCAGTTATGGTCCTGTATGATGATGAAAGTTTTGAACAGAAGGTTGCTGAGTTCAAACAACGCAATGTGATGGAGCTGGCAACGAGGAAAGTTTATTGTGTATCTCCGGACAAAAGTATAGAAGAAGTGGCGGAGATCCTCTCTAAAAAGAAATTTAAAAAAATTCCTATTGTGGATAAAGATGGAACCGTTTTGGGTATCGCGCGGCGTTCAACAATCATACGCTATATCTTTAAAATTCTGTTTGAACTCCCATTGCAGGAATAAAATTATTCATAGTCGAATAGACGATTATTTCTGAATACACGCACAATGTACAACTTCCTACATACAATATAAATCCAGCAGGCCGGTTATTTGTAAATGAATAGCCGGCCTGGCTATATTCCTGTAACATGTTGAAAATAGTGGATTTTGAATTGGCATAGGATTTGCATTAAAGTAAAATGAGAATTAACTCTTTCAATGTGAGCAGACATAGAAAGGATCGTAAAGAAGATTTTGAAAAAAAGAGAGGGGATTTCAAGATGAAATACGAAGTGCAAGAACATTTACATTATGCGGGAATTGCAACCTGGAATCATTGCCCGGTAACACAGGAGGTCGATGATGCGGACATCGTTGTTATGGGAGTGCCATTTGACAGCGGCGTAACCTTTCGGCCGGGCGCACGTTTTGCGCCGAGGGCGATCCGGGAGCAGAGCTTGATTGCATGCTGCTTCAAATATCCCTGGGACTACAAGCTGTGCGATGCTGCCAAGGTGGTGGATTACGGCGATGTCGGTTACTGGGTAGGCGCAAAAGCAACAGAATTCATGGTGGAAGATACCTATAAACATGCAAAGAAAATCTTGGAAGCAGGGTGCAGGCTGATGACCATCGGCGGTGACCATACGATTCCATATGGACCGGTTCGTGCTGCCAGTGAAAAATACGGAAAGCTGGCGCTGCTTCATTTTGACTCTCATCAAGACAGCACCAAGAGCGAAACAAAAGGGGACGGCACAAGAAATCTTTCCCATGCTAATTTTGCCTATGACCTGCAGGAAGAAGGCTGCATTGATCCGGCCCATTCGGCTCAGGTTTATATCCGTACGGAAATGACCGAATGCGGATACAATGTGATCCATTCCATGGATGCCCTCGATATGACACCGCAGCAGCTGGCAGCCAGACTGAAAGAGATTGTAGGTGATATGCCGGTTTACCTGACCTTTGATATCGATGCGCTGGATCCAGCTGCGGCACCGGGCACTGGTACGCCGGTAATCGGAGGACCCACATCCGATCAGGTAAGAAAAGTACTGCAGGGTTTGAAAGGTATCAATGTGGTAGCGGCCGACATGGTGGAAGTGCTGCCGGATAAAGATCCGAGCAATATTACGGCTATTGCCGGAGCAGCCATTACGCAGGACATTATGTATCTGATGTATGAAAGTATGAAAAAATAGGAATTTTGCTGCGGCAGGCTGATCGATATATAAATAAGAGCCTTGAGTTTGACGACTCAGGGCTTTTTCTGTGTTTTAGCGGCAATCCTTATTGGGAGTATGAGAGATTTTCTTTCTAAATCGCTTCATACATGGTAGACTATACCTATGAAATCAAGAAACCTGGAATGGAGTTCAACGCTTATGAAAGAAACAAATTTGGCCAATCATTTCAATGAAATTTTGGATGTGATTCACGAAGACTTGATGATTACAGACGGAGAGGGAGTGGTTTTGAAAGTCAGCCCCACCTTCCAAAAGATGTACAAAATTTCGGCGGATTACGCCATCGGAAAGACAGTCTATCAGCTGGAACAAGAAGGCTACTTCAAGCCGTCCATCGTTGCCCAGGTCATTCGGTCAGGGCAGAAAGTAACGATGAAACAGGCAACAAAAACCAAACGGGATCTGGTTGTCACCGCTACGCCGGTCTTTGCTGAGGACGGAAGCATCGAATTCATTGTCAGCTTTTCCAGAGATATTACAGAACTTCTCCAGCTTCAAAAACAATACTCCAAGCTGGAAAACGAAATTGAAAAGTATACCGCAGAAATCAATCACCTGCGAAAGGATGTGGCCGTCGGAGAAGGAGTTGTGGGTCAGTCCCCTCAAATGATCAAGATTTTGGAAACCATCAAACGGGTGGCTGATTTTGACGCCAACATTCTTCTCCTGGGTCCGTCGGGCGTAGGCAAGACGATGCTGGCAAAAATTGTACATAAAAACAGCAATCGCAGGGATGGTCCTTTTATTGAGATTAACTGCGCCGCGATTCCTGAGAATTTATTGGAATCAGAGCTGTTTGGATACGAAAAAGGCTCTTTTACAGGAGCCAGCACCAGCGGCAAGGTTGGTCTGATCGAACTGGCCAATGGAGGAACGCTGCTCCTGGATGAAATTTCCGAAATGCCTCTGAGCCTGCAGGCTAAACTTTTAAAGACCATACAGGATAAGATCATAACGCGGGTAGGCGGAACAAAAGCGGTAAAAGTCGATTTTCGCCTGATTACCGCATCCAACCGCAATTTGGATGAGTTCTCAGATCAGGGACTATTCCGCAAAGATCTCTATTATCGTCTTAATGTAATTAATATTGATATTCCGCCCCTCTGTGAGAGGCGGGAGGATATTATCCCGCTGGCCGAACATTTTCTTGAAAAGAGCAATGCACATTATGGTCTTCAAAAATCCTTCCATCCCCAGGCAATGGAGGCGATGATGAATTACAGCTGGCCCGGCAATGTTCGGGAGCTGGCCAACGTGGTGGAGCGGGTTTCGATGACCAGCGAGAAAGATATCATTGAAAAGAAGGCTCTGCCCGATGAGGTGAGAAAAGAAAAGAAACAGGCGTCCGGCCCGGTCCACGACCTGGACCAGGCAGTCGAAGAATTTGAAGGAACCATTATACGCGAAGCCTACGAAAAATACAGAACAACCGTTGGTGTGGGAAATGCCTTGAATATCAGCCAATCCACAGCCTTTCGGAAGATAGAAAAATATGTGAAAATAAAAAAATAATTATACAAATTTGAATAGGAGTATTCAATTATGAATAAATTATTCAAAACAGAATACAGTGAAAAGACCAATTGCGCTTGAAGGGTTCAAATAGGCCGGATAGGGCCGATTATTCATTTATGAATAATCGGTTTTTTGGTTTTTGCCGGCAAACGTTGAAAAATGGCGGATTTTGTTTGGCACGAGTCTTGCGATTTATATGGACAAATCGCATGCATGCTACATAAGTTACTACTTATTTGTTAGGAGGATGTTTCATGGAAAAGCCAAATAACGCAATTAAACAAAAAGCGATAATCGATAAGCCGATTTCCATTGTCTGCATTATACTGGTTGCTATTTTTGTATGCTTCATGTGCTTGAAACCGGATGCCACGTTAAATGCAGTTAATACAGTATTTAATGCTGTAACTGCTGTCATGGGCGTTCCAATTTTATGGTTTGTTTTTATCGGATTATTTCTTTGTCTGTATCTTGCTTTGAGCAAGCACGGCAATGTGAAGCTGGGTGAAGGAGAGCCGGAGTTCTCCATGTTCAGCTATATTGCTATGATGATGTGCGCAGCCCTGGCTGCTACGGCCGTCTATTATTCCTTTGTTGAATGGTCCTTTTATTATGCGGATCCGGCCTTCGGCATTGAGCCTTACTCTCAGGAAGCCGCTGAAATTTCGCTGCCGTATGCATTTTTCCACTGGGGGTTCAGCGTACAGGTAATCTTTGTACTTACTGCGGTATCTCTGGCGTACGGATACCATGTCAAAAAAGTGCCAGTGCTGAGAATCAGCGCTGTTTGCGAAAGAATGATGGGTAATTTCAAATACAAAAAGCCCCTCGGAAAACTAATCGATGCTCTGACCATTCTCAGTATCGTAGGAGGCATGGGTGTCTCCTTGGGAGTAGGGGTGCCGCTGATCAGTGCGGGAATTGGAAAAATCTTCGGCGTTGAAGTGACCTTTACGACCAATGTCATCGTACTGGTGCTGGTTGCCGTTGTGTTCTCCATTACATCGGTGGTCGGCATCGAAAAAGGAATGAAGAAACTCAGCGACTGGACCATGTATGCTGCGATCTTCTTGATCGCCTTTATCTTCATCACTGGTCCCACCCAGTTCATTTACAAGAACTTTACTTATAGCGTGGGTAAGATGTTCAGCAACTATGTGGATATGAGCCTCTTTACCGACCCAATCCGCAATTCCGGGTTCCCGGAACTCAATACGATTTTCCTGTTCACGCTGGCCCTCAACTATGCGGCGCTGATGGGAATTTTCATCACCAAGATTTCCAAGGGAAGAACCATCCGAGAAATGATTCTCACCTGCCTGGGCGGAATCAGCGTGGGAACCTGGATCATGTTCGGCATCAACGGCAGCTTTGGAATGAACGCAGAGCTGACCGGACAGTTCGCCCTATCCAAGGCAGAGGATGTTCAGGCTGGATTATTCGATCTGCTGGGAACACTGCCGGGAGGCAGCATGATCATCCCCATCATCTTTACCCTGGTTACTTTGGGATTCCTGGCCACTTCTATGGATTCGGCTTCGTTCACTCTGGCCGCTTCCGCTACCAAAAAGCTGGATGCCAAGGGAAATCCCAATTCCAAATTCAGATTGGTATGGTGCGTGGTTCTGGCTCTGGTACCCCTTTCCATCATGTTTGCCGGAGCGCCCTTCACCGCAATCAAGACCGTTTGTATCGTGCTTTCGGTACCGTTCCTGTTCATCATCATCGGCATGCTCATAGGGCTGTTCAGATGGTTTAAAGAAGATAATAATTAAGTTTTATAAAAAAGAGAGGAGATTTTAACATGAAATACGAAGTACAAGAACATTTACATTATGCAGGGATTCCCAGCTGGAACCATGCTCCGGTTTCACAGGACGTTGAAAATGCGGATATTGTTGTTATGGGGGTACCCTTTGACAGCGGCGTGACTTTCAGACCGGGAGCACGTTTCGCGCCGAGAGCGGTAAGAGAACAGAGTCTGATCGCTTGCTGTTTCAAATATCCGTGGGATTACAAGCTCTCTGATGTGGCAAGGGTAATCGATTACGGCGACGTGGGCTATTGGGTAGGCGCAAAGGCGACAGAATTTATGGTTGCGGATTCCTATAAGCACGCGAAGAAAATTTTGGACGCCGGATGCAGATTGATGACTATCGGCGGCGACCATACGATTCCGTACGGACCGGTACGCGCCGCAAGCGAAAAGTACGGCAAGCTGGCTCTGATCCACTTTGACTCCCATCAGGACAGCACCAGAAGTGAAGAAAATGAAAACGGTACCAGAAATCTTTCCCATGCCAACTTTGCTTATGACCTGCAGGAAGAAGGATGCATCGATCCGGCTCACTCCGCGCAAGTGTATATCCGTACGGAAATGACTGAATGCGGATACAATGTATTCCACGCCATGGATGCCATCGACATGGGACCGGAAGCGCTGGCTAAGAAGATCAAAGAGATCGTAGGCGATATGCCAGTATATCTGACCTTTGACATCGACGCCCTGGATCCAGCCGCGGCTCCGGGAACAGGCACACCGGTTATCGGAGGTCCTACATCGGATCAGGTGAGAAAAGTGCTGCAGGGACTGAAAGGAATCAACGTAGTAGCGGCCGACATGGTAGAAGTGCTGCCGGACAAGGATCCAAGCAACATTACTGCCATCGCAGGAGCAGCCATCACACAGGATATCATGTACCTGATGTATGAAAGCATGAAATAAATTCTGCAATTGAGAAAAAAGCCTTGGAGACGGATTCTGAGGCTTTTTCCCGTTTTGTGTGATATAATATTTTTACCATCTGTACGGCGTTGCCGCAGGGTAAAAAATACTGAAACTTGCTCGACACGGCTCGCAAGCTATACTATTCCAACCATTGGCAGCCAGTGACTGCCGGAGCTGAATGATTTATAGGAGGTCGTAAAATGAAAAAACTTGCCCTTATTTCCCACTGCGTGCTCAACAGTTTCTGTGAACTTCCGGAAGCTTCGGACACATTTCGCAAAGATGTTGTCAATCTCTTGACCGATAAAAAGATCAGCATGATGCAGCTGCCATGCCCGGAGCTCTGTTATCAAGCTTTAGAGCGGGAATCCATTACTCCGGAAGATCCCAAGGCCGGGGAGTACGAACAATATTGCGGGGAGCTTCTTGCTCCTGTTATTAGCAATCTGAAGGAGTATCACAGCCATGGCATAGAAGTGGCGGGGATCATCGGTATCGATACCAGCCCTTCCTGCAGCGTGGCTGACAGCGTCGCCATCATGAGCAAAGTCCTGCTGGAGCGGATGAAGGAAGCCGGTATCCCATGGGGCCAGCTGATCGATATGCCCATCGAAGGAGACGGAAAGACATTTTTCGACCAGCTGAAAGAGTGGTAGAAAGATAACCCTGATCCTTCTTTCTGATCTTATTGGCATATAATTTGCATTAAAATATATGTACCAACAAGAAATAGATCTGGATGAGATCTTAATGACAGAAAGAGGAGGAGAACATGAGCGGAAAGATTTTTAACGGCAGGCAATGTGTAAAAGCTGCCATTGCGCAGATCGCGCCTGTTTTTATGGACAAAGACAAGACCATTGAAAAGGCCATCGACTACATTGGTATGGCAGGGGAACAGAAGGTGGATATCGTGGTATTTCCGGAGTCCTTTATACCAGCGTTCCCATATTGGCAGGAGGGACCCAACGATGCGATGGAGGATTTCGCCAAGGTCAATTTGGATTTTCAGAATAATGCGGTGCTGGTAGGATCAGAGGATACGGACCGGCTGGCACAAGCGGCCTTGAAAGCCAATGTCAATATTGTCATGGGCTGTACGGAGCTGGATGATCGAATCGGCTCGAGAACCCTGTATAATTCCATGCTTTATTTCAGCAGAACCGGTGAATTGGCTGGAAGACATAGAAAAGTAGTGCCGACCAATACAGAAAGGTGCTTCCACGGCATGGGCCAGGGCGGTGAAAATTTAAAGATCAAGAACTTGGACATCGGCAGAGTGGGAGGCCTGGTCTGCTGGGAAAACCATATGATTATGATGCGGGCGCTCCTGGCGTGCCAGGGAGAAGAAATTCATGTGGCCTGCTGGCCGGGAACGTTTTCCGGCATGCCGAACGATTCGATGACAGTGGTTGATTCCGAGCGGAAGAACCCGCAGAATTACAATACCAGCGATATCGAACCGGCGATCCGCTGCCATGCTTTCGAGAGCCAGGGGTTCGTTCTCAGCGCGTGCGCCTATATGCCGGAAGAGGAGGTGCCCGGAGACTTTCCCTACAAAGACCGAACCAATTGGGATTGGGCTTATGGGGGCAGTTCCATCGTGGATCCGTTCGGCTGCTATCTGGTAGAGCCGGTCTATGACCGGGAAGAGTTGATTGTGGCAGAGTTGGATTCCGATCTGATCCGGCTGGCCAAACATTCCTTCGATGTGCTGGGACATTATTCCCGCCCGGATTTGGTAAAACTTGTGTATAAGGATACGGAAGAGGACTATTTGGTGAAAATGAGCGATTAAAGAATCATCCTTATTTCAGTATATTTAGAAATTTTTGCCGATAATATTCGTTTGCAAATACGGTATTTGTGTAAGAATATTTTGAAAATACGCGCAAAACGTTCAAATAAAACGGTGTCAAGAAAATCATGCGCCGAGGCTATTCATAGAGGAATAGCCTCGGCGTTTTATAATTCCAAAAACATTGAAAAATAGCCATTTTTGATTGGTATAATCCTTGCATGTTTATTAATTAATTCTTAGAACTTATGTTTATATTTTTTCGTTTGCGGAAAGGAGGATGAAACCGTGAACAACAAGCTATCATTAGGAGCTAAGACTGGATATGGAATGGGTATGATCGGCGAATGTCTTGCCATGAATACGTTTTATATCTATTTTCTTTTCTTCCTGACAAACGCAGTAGGGATCAACGCCGGCGTCGCCGGGACCGTGGCTATGATTGCAACCTTTTGGGGGGCTTTCACAGATTTAATCGCAGGTACCAGAACGGATAACAGCACCAATCCAAAGGGAAGAAGGAGACCCTTTATCTTTAAGGCTGCCATTCCGTTGGGTATTGTAACTTTTCTGATGTACACGGACTGGTCCATCGTTCCTGATGGGGCAAAACCGGTCTATTTTACCATAGCGGCTATGATTTTCTGGCTGGCATTATCCTTTACGGATATTCCTTATGTATCGTTCGGATCGGAAATCACCGATGATTACGATGAGAGAACATCCATCAGAGGTATTTCTAACATTATCAACTATGCGGGAATGATTCTGGCAAGTTCAGGAACACTGACGGTTGTAGCTATGCTTTCGAAAGACGGAGGTGTGGGAGATACCGCAGCCTGGTCAAAATTAGGCCTGATCTTTGGTATTCTTACGCTTGCTGCTTACTGGATTGTTGTAGGAACTTCCAAGGGCAGAGAAAAACCGTATGTACGTCCGGCCGAAGATGCGAATGTGAAGCAGCCGGGCTATTTCAAAACCTGCCTGGAAGTGATTAAGATCAAGCCTTATAGACATATCCTGATCTATACCATTTGCGCCTATGGCGGAGTGCTGCTCTTTACCAGTATGTACATCTATTACTTATCGTACAATGTAGGCATGACTGAAGGTCAGTCGGCGACGGTTATGCTCGTTTATTGCTTCATGGTTATGGGCGTGTCAGCCATATACGGCAAAATCCGCATAGAGAAGAAAAATATTGTAATCGGAGCGACCATGATTTGCGGCATCGCCTTATGCGCAGGCAAATTCCTGCCTGTGGGCACAGTAGGCGTGTATGTGCTGTTCTTCTTGTTTGCTCTTGCAATTTCGGCATATTTTGTACAGATTTATTCCATGGTATACGATGTATGCGACATCGATGAATTTAAATCTGGCGGAGGAAGAGACGGCGTAATTGTTTCTCTGTTCTACTTTATCGGCAAGTTTATCGGCGGTATCGCCATGGCAGCGGTAGGCTGGATTCTCGAGTTCAGCAAATATGACGCCGCAAGTCTGGAACAGACGCCGCAAACACTGTCGGGCATCGCCTCCGGAGCATTGCTGCTGCCGGGAATTCTGATGATTATCGGCGCTTTGGTCATGGTGAAATACCCTGTCAACTCCAAGAACTTCAATGCGCTCAGAGGTGCCATCGATGCCAGACATGAAGGAAAAGAATATTCAACGGAGGACTTCGAAGAGCTGCTGAAATAATGCAGGAGAAGGATTTCTGCTGGAGGGAAAAGGAGGTACTATATGAGCTATCCCTCAATGATCATCAAGGGCAATGCCATCTTTGACGGCACAGGCCGGGAGCCTTTTTCAGGCGCAGTCATCATCGAAGATCATAAAATAAAAGCGGTGATGGAAGGCGGTGACATTGGTTCTTATGCAGGCCCTGATACAAAAATTTTAGAATACAACGACAAATTGATCATGCCCGGCTTTAATGATTGTCATACTCATATGTCGTCAGGTGCTTTTTTAGAAGATGAGGACTTTTGCTTCAATGTTCTTTCTGCCAAAAGCAAAGAAGAGGCATTGCAGATGACAAAAACTTTTGCCGACGCCCATCCTGAAAATGAGTGGATCGTGGGCTATATGATGAACAATCTGGCTTGGGAAGATCAAACATTACCCACCCGCTATGATCTGGATCAGGTGATTTCCGACCGACCGGTAGCGCTGCAGCTTGCCGATATGCATACGATTATCGCCAATACCTGTGCCATTAAGAAAGTTGGTTATACCAATGATACACCGGATCCCGATGACGGGGTTTTGGAAAAGGATGAAAAGGGCGTTTTGAACGGCCGGTTTTTCGACGGCGCAGGCTTTGCCTTTACAGAAGCATTCTATAATGCGGATGATGAGGTTTACATGAACGCCTATCGGAAATTCTTTCAGAAATTAAGCAAGCTGGGAATTACGGCGACAAGCCTGTTGTCGCCTTTCGGGGTGCCCAGGGATCCGGTACAGTTTTATGAAAAGCTGGAAGAAGAAGGATCGCTGACAGCCCGTGTATGTTTATATCCCAACCTGGCGGAATATGACAAAGAGCGTTATGATGCCTTATATGCCAAACACCATGACGGTAAGATCAGGCTCAGAGGCTTAAAACAGCTCATTGACGGCGTTACTTCCGTATACACCGCCTACTTGCTGGAACCGTACACCAATAACCCTGAAACCTGCGGCACCACGTCCATCGAGCTGGATGTTTTCCATGAGCAGATGATGAAAGCCATCGCAGACGGAAGAGCGGTTCGTATCCATACCATCGGTGATAAAGCAATCCGGGTTGTTTTGGATTACTTTGAAGAGGCGAAAGAAAAATATGGCGACCAGGGACTGCGCCACGTGCAGGAACATATTGAAAATGTTCATCCCGATGATCTGAGTCGTTTTGCAGAGCTGGGCATTGCCTGCGGCATGCAGCCGCTGCACATGCTGTTTGATCTGGAAGGAGACGATAAGGAGAAAGCTATTGGACATGAACGGTGTAAACATGCCTGGCCAATGCGTGAACTGCTGGATGCCGGTACAGTGATCGGGCTGAGTTCCGACTTCCCAGTGGTGGAAATCGAGCCGATGCATGAGGTTTACGGAGCTGTGACCCGTCAGACCTTTTCCGGAAAACCGGAAGGCGGATGGTTCCCTGAGCAGAGAATTACCATGGCTGAGGCCCTGAAGGCCTATACCTGGGGTTCTGCGTATGTAGAAGGCTGTGAGGACGACTACGGAACCCTGGCGGAAGGGAAGCTGGCAGATTTAATTGTACTGGATCGGAATTTGTTTACTGCTGACCCGTCTGAGATCATTGACTCTGAGGTGGAGCTTACAGTATTTGACGGTCAGGTTGTTTACCAGAAATAAGAATAATAGTTAGCGCCCCCTTTCTTTAGAGATGTGCTTTTGGCAACGACCATTCCTTTTTTCACATTGCGGGGGCAAAGCGTTTTCGGAAAGGCCGGCACGCGGTTTTGATTGTGGCCGCTGTGCAAAAGGCCTTTCGCCCGGAAAACGAATCGTGAAGGAGCGGCGGGCTTGGCCCGCCGTTTTGCTGCATAAGACGCGTTAAGGAAAATATTACTAAGGGGGAATGTTATGTCCACATTAAAAGATAACGAACTTCAGATTATCAGCGATATTTTGCTGAAACTGTATTATATGGAAGATATTAAAGAGCTGGAGCGAACCTTTCTGACTCTGATTCGGACGCTGATTCCATATAATCAGAGCAACTTTCGTGTGATCGATCCTAAGACCAGAGAAATTCTTCGTAAGGAAGCGATTTTCATCGATACCGATGAAACTATGATTCCGGTTTTTTTCGCCAATATTGAACCGGAAAAGAATTATTTGAAAAACTTATTCAATTACACCCAATCGGTGGTATATGTGGATTCGGATATTCTCGGCGATGATGTTCGTAAAAAGACGGAGTTCTACCGGGATTTTCTCGAACCTCAGGGGATTCCCTATGGGTGCGGTATTATTCTCATCAAGGACGGCGATCTGATCGGCGTCATCAGCCTCTTCCGCAGCGAAGAATGGGGCGATTTTACCAGCAAAGAAGTGTTTGTCCTCGATTTGTTCAAGGCGCATATCACCAAGATCGTCGATCAATGTCTCTCGGCCAACCGAAATCACCGCATTTCTTACCAGGGGCTTGAGGAAGAATCGCTGACTCAGCGGGAGAGGGAAATCGCCGCGCTCATCATCGAAGGGTATTCCAACGAGGAAATTGCGGACAAGCTCTGTATTACCGTTTCCACGACTAAAAAGCATGTTTACAATATATTCAGCAAATACGGAGTCAAGAACCGTATGGGCCTGATCAAACTGTTTCATTCCCGATAGAACTGGAGTGGTAGGTATACACAACTAGTTCTAATTTTCAGATTCTTTTTCGAACCTGAGGACAATAGGAAAGACGGGCGAAAAAAGATATACTTTATATCGATAAGAGGTATATCTTTTTTTTATGTACAAAGGCCTTTCTTTTTTAAGGGATGGAGCGTGCCGTTTCGAAACTGGACATCCCCGTGAACCCACAGCGCAAGGAGGAAATTATGGAACAAAAGTTAGTTTTACAAAGGCAGCAGAATAGCAAATTGCCATTGAAAGTGAAACTGGCATATGGATTATCGGGTTATTCAAGCTTTATCACCTGGACCATATTCAGCTTATACGGCTTATATTTTTTTACCGATGTGGTCGGCATGTCAGCGGCTTTTGCCGGTGCGATCATATCTCTGGGCACAATTTGGGATGCGATTACCGATCCTATTATCGGAAGTGTTTCCGATAACTTGAAGTGCAAGAAAGGAAGGAGAAGACCGCTGATTATCGGAGTGGCGGTACCCTTTGTATTGATCAGCATACTGCTATTCACCAATTTCGGCTTCAGCGAAACAATATCCAAGCTCTATTTTGTCATTGTAATTCTCTTATACTATACGGCGCAGACGGTTTTGGACATCGCAAGCTCGGCCCTGGGCTCGGAAATGACGCTGGATTATGATGAACGTTCCAGCCTGGCCACATATAAGAATTTTTTCTGCATGGTGGTTGTGATTATCGTCAGCCCTACGCTGATGCTCGCTACATACTTCGGCAAGTTCTTTGAAAACTCCAGTTTTGGGTGGAGCTGCACGCTGGCCGTCTATATGGTCATCGCTCTGGCCTGTATCCTGATTCTCTGGAAAGCAACCAAAGGCTATGAACGATACAGCGAGGACAGTAACAATAAGATCGGATTTAAGGATATTAAGGAATTGTTAAAAAACAAGTCAGTGAGAATCGTCATGGCTATATTTGCCCTTGCGGTATTTGGAAATACGATCAACCTTTCGCTGCAAGTTTATTACTACAGCTATTATGTACAAATGACGGAAGCGCAAATTGCCAGTGTAACCATGGTAGTGGGAATCATTTCCTGCATAGCGGCCTTTGGCGTCGACTTTTTATGCAAGAAATTTTCCAAAAAAGCGGCCTGGATTATCGCTGTCGGCGTAGAAGCACTCTCTATGATTGTGTTTATCGGGCTGATCATTCATCCGGGACAAGTGGGACTCATCTATGTATTGGTAATTTTAATGGCGCTGGGATTGGCCTCAGTTTATCAGGTCCCTTGGAGCATGATTCCCGACTGTGTGGATGTTCACCAGTTGGTAACCCAGAAGAGAACCGACGGCATCATATTCGGGTTTATCGCCTTTCTCCAGAAGGTAGCCGGTGCCGTTGCCATTGCCGCCGTTGGATCGACCCTTACAGCCATCGGGTATGTAGCGGCCGCTGAACAGACGGCGGAGACGCTCCAGTCGATGAAATATGTATACGGCTTTGGATGCGGAGGGATTTTCCTGATTACCGTATTGATCATACTCTTATACCCGCTCTCAAAGAAACGCCATGACGATGTTCTGGAGGCTATTGACGCCAGAGAGCAGGGAGAAGCAGTCGATATGAGCCAGTTTAAAGATTTATTTTAGAAAAGCCCTGTAGAGCTTTGCAGGCATAACAAACAGGAGGATATGATGTATAAAGAAGCATACGAACATACGAGATTTTTTGCGGAAGAATGCGGTAAGCGAATTGCGGGAACCGATGCGCTGATGAAGGCCAGCGATTATATTGTTGATTTCTACAAGCAGAAGGGGATCGAGGTTGAAACGCACGATTTTGAGGTTCCCGTCTGCAGTATTAAACATTCCAGCTTAAAGGCTAATTTCGGCGGTACCTGGAAAGAACTGAACCATACTGCTGCTCTATTTTCAAAGGAAACGCCTGCCGGCGGCCTGACCCTTCCCTTGGTTTATGCGGAGAACGGAAGTATCGCCAATTTGAAAGAAAAGGATGTAAAAGGAAAGGCAGTACTTATCTGCCGGGATGTCTACATGGTCTACCCGGATATCTGGATGTATAAAAGGCTGGCCCAGTTCGGTGCTGCGGCGGTCATCTATACCACCGGGGACGGACATAAAGATGTCCCCTATGTATACGCCAATTACGAAACGATGGAAGAAGACTTCACTATTCCTACTGCCGTCGTGCATTACGATACGGCTCTGGAGCTGGTGAATAGCGGCGCGGAGGAAATTTTTTATGAGGCCCAGTTTGAAGTGACCATGGGCAAAACCAGGAATACGGCAGGCGTGATACCTGGATGCGGCAAAGAGGACGAAACGATCTTTGTCTGCGCCCACCTGGATTCGGCCATGGGCAGCGTGGGGGCTACCGATGATGTGGCTGGCGTGGGAATGATCATGGAGCTGGCGGCCTACTATCATCATCAGGCTTTAAAAGGAAAGAAGCCGGAGCGGACGATTCGCTTTATGGCATGGTCCGGCCATGAGTGCGGGTTGCACGGAAGCAAATACTATCTGCTCAATCACAAAGAGGTCTTTGAAAAAACCAGGTTTGTCCTCAACTACGATGTTGTGGGGAATGCCCTCAGCAACTATAGCATGTGGACCGGCGGCAGCGATGAAATTGAGAAGCAGCTCAATGACATAACCGCTTCCCTGGAGCTGGATTGGCCGGTGAATATGGGGCCTATGGTGGTGGACACCCTGAGCTTTGCAGCAAAGCAGATTCCTCATTTAACGTTGACGGCCGGTGCCTATGGCGGCAACCATACGGTTTACGATAATATGGATTTGATTTCGGAAGAAGGGTTCATAATGCCGATCCGTTTTTCCAAAGCAGTGATCGATTGGGCGGCCTGGACGAAAACTATCAGCCAGGGTTATCCTGCGCAGATGGATGAAGCGATGCGCGCCACAGCCGATATGTACGGGTGGGGACTTTTTGACAAATGCTAAAAAGATAGCTCTTGGGGCGGCGTGATCAAGCCTGCGAGACAAAAAAATAGAATAAAATATAAAAAACGACAGAAATCCCGCATATGATGGAAGAAACTTCTTTACAACTCCATATGTATATTGATACAATAATAAATACGTATGAATTAATTTATTTTAGAGGAGGTTTTACATTATGGAATGGGAAGCAGTAAGTGTAGGAATTCTTTCTATACTGCCCCCGGTAGTGGCAATCGCACTTGCCCTGATCACAAAGGAAGTTGTATTCTCTCTGGTATTGGGAATCCTTTCTGGGACTGTGATTTATTCGTTTGCCCATGGAGATGGGGTTGTAGGCATCTTTGATACCACATCCACTCTGATGGCGGACAAGCTGGCCGGAAATACGAGCATGATTTTATTCTTATGTTTTTTAGGAATTCTAGTTGCGCTCATCAATAAAGCAGGAGGTTCGAAAGCTTACGGCGACTGGGCCGTAGAAAGACTGAAAAGCAGGCGCAGTGCCTCGGTGGCAACAAGCGGTCTGGGTATTCTGATCTTTATTGACGACTATTTTAACTGCCTTACGGTTGGTACGGTTATGCGGCCGGTTACAGATCGATTCAATATTTCCAGAGAAAAGCTGGCATATTTGATCGATGCTACGGCAGCGCCGATTTGTATCATTGCGCCGATTTCGTCATGGGCGGCATCGGTAATGTCCTATTATCCCGAATCAGCGGACATGAGCGGTATGACTGCTTTTCTCCGTTCGATTCCCATGAACCTGTACGCGATCCTGACGATTGTGATGGTGTTCTACATAGCCATTAAAAAGAACGCGGATTACGGCCCTATGCTAAAAGCAGAACTGCTGGCAGAAAAGGGCATTCAGGAAGGAAAAGAAGAAATTGAAGATATGGAAGAGGAGTTCCTGAGACAGAAGACCAATAATAAAGGAAGAATCTACGATCTGGTAGTTCCCATTTTGGTTTTGATCGTTCTCTGCATCTTGTCCATGCTCTATGTGGGCGGATACTGGTCTGAGGAGGGCTCAACGCTGTTCGACGCCTTCGGAAATACCGACGCGGGTCCGGCGCTGTCACTGGGAGCCTTCGGCGCTCTGCTCTTCAGCTTTATCTACTTCATGTGCAGAAAAGTGCTTTCTTTCAGAGATTTCTTCGATTGTATCGGACCTGGAGTAAAATCCATGGTACCGGCTTGCATCATTTTGACTTTGGCCTGGGCGATCAGCGGCGTGTGCCGTGATCTTCTGGGAACAGGACCGTACGTGGCCCATTTGGTAGAAGTTTCGGGAGTACCGGTTCAGATTCTGCCGGCCCTGATCTTTGTAGTAGCCTGCCTGCTGGCGTTCTCGACGGGAACCGCTTGGGGAACCTTCGGTATTTTGATCCCGATTATTATCGCCATCTGCGAAGCGGCTGCTCCGGAGCTGTTGATTACAACTTTGTCAGCCACACTGGCTGGTTCCGTATTCGGAGATCATACTTCACCGATTTCCGATACCACGATTTTGGCGTCCACAGGAGCTCAGTGCAACCACTTGAAGCATGTGGGCACGCAGGTGCCATATGCGGTGACGGTAGCAGGATGCTGCTTTATCGGGTACATTGTGGCAGGAATTACCGGAAAGCTTGGTTTCGGATTGAGCACGATCATTACTCTGGGCGTATCCCTTGTACTGCTGTTCATAGTTCTTAATATTCTGCCGAAAATCTTTGGTAAGAAACGGTATCAGATTGACTAATTTCATATAGACGATAAAAAACGCCTTTTCCTTTGCTAGAGGAAAAGGCGTTTTTTTATGTTTTATCCTCTCCTGATTTTGCTCATCAAAAAGCAATAATTCACGTGCAGAGCATGTGCAGGCCAATCTTACTGAGGCTGTCCTTCCTGTGAAGCTCCTGTGCCGTCAGTGTCCGAGCTGCTGCTCGTTTCATCTGTCGGGGACTTGTCTTCTTTGGGCTGGGGACTTGTGCTTTCGTTACTGGTGCTTTTGCTGTCCTTAGAGCTTTCGCTGGCTTGAGTGCTGTCCTTCTGATCGGAACTGCCGTCTGTGCTTTCGTCATCTGAACCGAAGAGGCCTTTAAAGAAGTTGACAATTTTGTCCCACAGGCCTTCGTCTTCGGCAGCGGACTTGATGTCATCCAAAGTGCTGTTGATTACCGCATCATCTCCCAGAACGGTATCCTTGGTATCGTTGATAATCCCGCCGTCGCTGCCGCCGCCGAAGAATCCCTTGATGGAATTCCAGATGCCGGCGAAAAAGCCTTCGCCTTTTCCTTCTAAATTGTCAAGGGTGTTCTTTAAGGCTTTGACATCATAGTCATACTGGGAAATGGTTTTCATGAGAGCGACGATTTTGTCCATCTGCTCTTTAGTGAGTGTGACGCCTTGATTACTGGCCGCCTCATCCACAACCTTTTGGATTTCTGAAGCGTCTGTCAGGTTATCTTCAATGACCTGCTCTTTAACATCGTTGACCAGCGCCGATGCCTGTTCTTGTCCGACTGAATCGGCGATTTCTCCAGTGGTTACCAGTTCTTCTACCGCAGCTTCCTTTTGGCCTTCATTCAAATCCTGGCCGCTGGCAGTTTCGTAAGCCATCATAATACCTGTTAGAGCACCGGTTCCCGACACAGCGATGGGCGCTGCGGCTACTACGTTGCAGTTTTCAATCCCGGATGTGGCCAGGGTGCTGGCGATCATGGAACTGGTGACAAAGGTGAGATTGGCTGTTTTCACTTGAACGCCGCCGCTGTCAGTGGGCTCTATGTAGGAACAGCTGAAGGTTTTGCGGCCGATCTGCTGCTCGGTTGCGATGCCTTCCATGTATTTGCGTTCGTCGCTGTTGTTGACCTCGATGGTCTGGACTTGCTCCGGCGTGGTGCCGAAGTACTCGTACATATCAGCCCTCTGCTGTTTGGAAATATTGGCTCCCAGAGTGACAACCTTGGAGCTGTCCGCTGAGACAGTCAGCGTAGAGAGCTGAAACATAACTGTAAAAATCAAAAGAAATGAGATTGCTTTTTTTAACGTTTTCATAATCTAAGGTGTAAGAACACCATACCTCCTTTATTTTTTAATGATTCCTCAGTTATCATACCATATTAGGCTGCGGGAACAAAGGAAAATCTGATTAACAATTTATGAAGATTTTCTGATTTTTGCAGGGATCGGACAGCTTTCTTGCATTGTAACCAAGGATGGGAAGAACTGCTTTATGTGGAGATACGGCTGTCATCGTATACTCTTTTCCCAAAAACAAAAGAAAATATGTTAGAATAGAAACAAACAGAGACAATAGCGAAGCCGGACTTTGTTTCGGACGGGCGGCGAGTCGCTGTCTGTATGGTGAGTATGAGCAGATCAGACCGAATCCGGCTGAGATGTACTTCTGCACATTTCATGTGCAGACCTTGCGGTCTTAGGTGTACATCGGCGCAGATTCGGAATTTTCATTTTGTATTGTCTCTGTTTTATAAAGTGTGTCTAAAAGGGAGGAAACTATGAGATATACCAACCTTTGGAAGTATTGTGACATTCAGCAATGTCAGGATTTTTTGCTTTCTTTGGAGCTTTTCGATGAAAGCCGATTAACAAGGCAAGAACGGTTAAAATGCTTATATGCGGTGAGCCGTCATGCAGAAAAGCACTATCGTAAAACCTTTCGCAAGAAAGCAGACGGTTCGCTGCGTCCTTTGCTTGAGCCGGATTACCTTTTAAAACAGATTCAAAGAAACTTGCTTTGCAATGTTCTGGAGCGGGTTCCTGTTTCCGAGTATGCAACAGCTTACCGAAAGGGCGTCTCAGTACGGGATAATGCCGCCCCACATGTGGCAAGCCCTCAAATACTGAAACTGGATATTGAAAACTTTTTTGGCAGTATTACCGATTCCATGGTTTTTACGAAGGCTTTTCCCAGAGAATACTTCCCTTATCCAGCAGCGTCTCTCTTGACTGCAATTTGTTGTTATGAGGGATATCTGCCGCAGGGCGCACCGACTTCGGCTGCTATTTCCAATCTGATCATGAAAGACTTTGACCGGTACATAGGCAACTGGTGCAGAGAAAAGGGTGTTAATTATACCAGATATTGCGATGATTTGACCTTTTCCGGTGATTTCGATTGGGTCGAGGTCAAGAATAAGGTACGAGCTTTTCTCAATGCCATGGGTTTTGAGATGAATAAAAAGAAAACAAAGCTTTTGACCGCTGGACAGAGGCAGATCGTCACAGGGGTTGTTGTAAACGAAAAATTACAGACGCCCAGAGCTTACCGCCGGGAGCTTCGTCAAATCTATTTTTACATGAAAAAATATGGAATGCGGTCTCATTTACATAATAAGCTGGGGCGTGAGGCTGCGAATGAAGAAATGGCTTCTTATTTGGAACATATTCTGGGACGGGTAAATTTTGTTCTGCAGATTAAACCGGAAGACGGCTGTTTTAAAGAAATGAAAGCTTGGATACTGGAGAAAAAGAAGGAGGAAGCGCATGAATGCTTATAAAACCATTGAAACGGACGATTATCCCGGACTAGCCCGCATGTTTTTCGAAAACGGCCTGGAAGTCGAGCCGGATGCGCCGCAGCCTGAAGGTTTGATTGGCTGCTGGGAAGTCTTAGACAGCAGCGGCAGCCGTGTGGCGGGGATAGAGCTGGAAATGCGGGCAGGCGAATATGTCATTGGCGGGATTACGGTACTCAAGCCCTACCGTAAGTCTGGTATCGGTGAGCTTATGCTGCAGACTGTAGTGGATAAGGTAAGGAAACTGGGCGGACCACGGGTTATGCTAGTGGCAAAAGTACCTGCGTTCTTTGAAAAAGCAGGATTTTACCGTATCGCCCGGGAAGATTCGCCGGAAATATCCAAGTGCTTTACCTGTGATCAGTTCCAGATCAGCTGCTCGCCGGAGATCATGGAAAGGAAGCTGTAATCTTCTATGGAAAATATAGTTCTGTAAAATCCAAAAAACTATAAATTATGTGGATTTTATGATTATTTTTTCCCGCTGCTTGAGCGCCGATAAAAACTGGGATATAATGTATAAAATGTGAAATCAGTTTAATATCTTTTGGCATTGCGATCGGCGAGTTTAACTTTGGCTTCACCGATTCAATTGTGGAATACAGCCTTGTATTCTGGTAACAAAGGAGAACTACGAAATGGAAACTAAAAAAACGAAAAATCGGATTATAAGCCTTTTCGTCATTTTATGCATGGTCGTTTCTGTCTGCAGCGTTGGACTGGAAGGAACTGCAGTCTTTGGGGCGGAAAAGCAGAGTCAGGAGATCAGAGGCGATTATGCAGAAGATCAGATCATCGTCGTGTTTGAGGATGATGTTAATAAAAAAGAAGCCGCTAAAATCGTCGATAAAAAAGATGGCGAAGATTTAACGTTGCTGGATACGCCGCAGGATGAAATTACGGCTGTCGTGGAGCTTCCAAAGGCGCAGACGGTGGAAGAGGCAGTGAAAACCTATGAGAAGGATTCCGAGGTTGCTTATGCTCAGCCCAACTATCGATATAGCTTGATCGAAGATGAAGAATCGGCTCAGCCCACAGCTAAAACAAATGCGGCGACTGCAGCTTTGAATGATACCTATGCAAAGGACCTCTGGCATTTGGATACGATCCAGGCAGAAGGGGCATGGGAATTGTTGAATGGGGCTCTTCATCAGAAAACAAGAGTTGCGGTACTGGATACGGGGGTGGATACTAGCCATTCGGATTTGCAGGAAAATTTGAACAAGTCCTTATGTAGAGATACTTCCTATGGAGATGAACGTTCGCTGAGCGGCGATGACGATGGCCATGGGACTCATGTCGCCGGGATCATTGGTGCTGCTGCCAATAATAAAACTGGCGTAGCGGGAGTTGCCAGCGGAAAAGATAACAGCGCTGTGGAACTTTTTGCAGTTGATGTATTTAAGGGTAAAAACGCTTTTACCAGCGCGATTGTCGCAGGTATTCAGTATGCGTCAAAAACCCAGGCAAAAGTAATCAATATGAGCTTGGGATATGCCAACGGAGGAGCCTTGAATTGGGAAGACGATCTGCTGAAAGATGCAGTCGATGAGGTTACTGCCAAAGGGACCACGGTAGTCTGTGCTGCAGGAAACGACAACAATCAAGTGCCCAATTATCCGGCGGATTTTGACTCCTGTATCAGTGTGATTTCAACGAACCAATCGAATCAGAAATCAAATTTTTCCAATTATGGAGCTGCCAAAGATTTATCCGCCCCGGGAGGAGAAACCCAATTGTATTCCAATGGACAAGAAAAGCTCAGAGAGGGAATTCTCAGTTCCTATCCCGGCGGATATGCTTGGAGTGCGGGTACATCCATGGCATCGCCTGTAGTAGCCGGCGTGGCTTCCATGCTTTATTCGATCGATCCTGCATTTTCGACCGACCAAATAAAGGAGCTCTTGTACAGTACGGCTACCGATATTGGAGCTTCGGGCCGTGATGATCAAAGCGGCTATGGTATTGTGAATGCAGAGAAAGCGGTGATCAAAGCATTAGAACAGCTGAGAGTGCCCACAGGATTGAAATTATCCGCATCTCATGTACTAAGCTGGAATCCGGTGGCAAAAGCGACAAGTTATATCGTTACTATAACTGACGAAAATGGAGATAAAACAAAATTTGATAACATCCGTACTCCCCAATATGACTTAGCCGGCCAATTAGCTGTAAGGAACCGGTGTACGATTTCCGTTCAGGCAGTCAACGAAACGAGCGTGAGCCCAGAGGGAATCCTGCAATTTTATGGTAATAAAGTTACACAGCTCAGGCTTTCCAATCGCTATCTTACCATAGGAAAGGGATACAGCACAAAATTATCCGCATCAGTTGTCCCCGGTAGTGCCAGCAATAAAACGTTAAAATGGGAATCTTCGCGGCCAGGGGTTGCAATGATTTCTCAGAGCGGGGTCCTTTATGCAATTGATTACGGAACGACTACCATCACGGTATCCACAAAGGATGGGAGCGGCCTTTCCGCATCCTGTCAAATAACCGTTCCATACACCATCAGCTATATATTAAACGGAGGCAAAAACAGCGCATCCAACCCGTCCACCTACTACGGCAGCCGGGTATCATTGAAAAATCCTACAAGAAAGGGATATACCTTTGCGGGCTGGTATACCAGCAGCAGTTATAGAACCAAAGTGACAGCTCTAACATCCGGCAGCTACACTCTTTATGCCAAATGGAAAAAGGTCAGTGTCAAGCGGGTCTCTATCAAAAACTTGAAGCGGGTATCGAAGACCAAACTGAAAGTTACTTATAAAAAAATCAGCGGGGCAAAAGGCTATCAAATTACTTATTCAACAAACAAAAAATACAAGAAAAAGAAAACAAAATCCGTGACAGCGTCTTCTACTAAAAAAACACTGAAAAAGCTTAAGAAGGGCAAGACCTATTACGTAAAGGTACGTGCGTATAAAAAGGATTCCCGAGGAGGAAAGGTTTACGGAAAATACAGCAAAACGAAAAAAATCAAATTAAAGAAATAAAGGAAAAAGAGCCGGTATTACAAAGATGCCAGCTCTTTTTCAATGCGGCTCCAGGGAAAGCCGATCACATTTTCATAATCGCCTTCGATATGGTCCACATATCTGCCGAAGGTGCCTTGGATGGCGTAACCACCGGCTTTATCATAAGGTTCGTCCGTATTTATATAGGCCTCCAGCGCTTCCTGGGAAAAATCCTTAAAAAACACTTTGGTTATTTCACAAAAGAGTTTTCTCACCGGCAGTTCTGGTTTCAGCAGACAGACGCCGGTGGCCACATAATGCGCGCTTTTTCTCAGAGAAGCAAGGATTTCTCTGGCCTGGTCCGGATCTGCGGGCTTGCCGATGATGCGGTCTTTATACACCACTGTGTCGGCAGCGACCAAGATTGGCGAATTTATTTTCTGCTCTTGGGGAAGATGTTGTTCCGCCCATAAAGCCTTTTTGCACGCCAGGTACATGACCGCGCTTTCCATTCCCATGGTAATGGGAATGGTTTCATCAACTTGAGCCGGAAAAATGTACGGTTCATAGCCTTTTGCTCTCATCATTTGAATTCTCCTGGGTGAACTGGATGCCAGGACCAGATTGTTTATTGCCATAACCATTCCTTTCTTCATATTTCAGAACATAAATCGTTAGATGGAAGTAAGCTGATATTGATTTTGATTATAGCACAAAGCAGAGCCTTTTTTAATAGGCCAACCGATAGTTATTATGACATAAAACGATTAATCAAATGAAAATAGCGGGATCTTTCTTCCAATGGCATAATTTTTTAGAATTGGGAATAATAAAAAGGAAATCTGAAAGGAGGACTTTATGGCGGATAAAGAGAAACAAGAAAAAAAGCAGAAAAAGCAGGTGGCAAAAGCGTATGAACAATATGCAAGTCAATTTACGCCCAAGCCGAATTATTTCCTCAATTGCCTGAAGGCCTTTCTTGTAGGAGGGCTCATTTGTGTATGCGCGCTTTTACTTGAAAAGGCCCTGGTAGGGTATGGGCTGGACCAAAAAAATGCTGGAATCTATGTGACGGTGATCCTGGTCATGATCGCCCAGCTGCTGACAGGGCTGGGGCTTTTCGACTCCATCGGCAAGTTCGCAGGGGCTGGTGTGATTGTTCCGATTACAGGCTTTGCCAATTCTATGGTGGCGCCTGCTATTGAATATAAACAGGAAGGAATTGTTCTTGGCGTTGGGGCCAAATTATTCAGTTTGGCAGGGCCAGTGCTGGTATGCGGAATTTCAGTCGCAACCGTCATAGGTATCATTTACTGGATTGCAGGGCAGTTTTAGGAGAGGAATATGATAAAAAATAAAATGGGAAATCAGACTTTAGATTTTTCCAGAAGGCCGGTCATTCTCGGCGCGGCCTCCGTGGTAGGTAAAAAAGAGGGGGAGGGGCCGCTTTCACAATGGTTTGATACGGTTCTTGAAGAGGACACATTCGGCGAGAAAACCTGGGAAAAATCAGAAAGCAAAATGCTTAAGACAGCAATGATGGAAGCCCTTCAAAAATCAGGCAGGTCCAAAGAGGATATTGGGGCTATGCTCAGCGGAGATTTACTAAATCAACTGATGTCATCTTCATTTATGGCCAGAGATTTGCACATTCCATTTTTAGGTATGTATGGAGCCTGTTCGACGATGACTGAATCCCTCATGCTGGGCTCTGTTTTGACAGATGGACAATACAGCGATAATGTAATTATCGGAGCATCCAGCCATTATTGTACGGCAGAACGGCAATTTCGAATGCCTCTGGAACATGGAAACCAAAGGCCTCCGTCCGCGCAGTGGACTGCAACGGCTGCCGGTGCTATGGTTATCTCTTCTGGAAAAAAAGAGGAAGAGGCGATGATCGCGGATGATGAAGGCAATACAAAGACACCAGCAGTGGTAAAAGTATGCTGCGGAACGATCGGCAAAGTGATCGACGCAGGAATAAAGGATGCAAATCAGATGGGAGCGGCCATGGCACCGGCAGCGGTAGATACGCTGCTCAATCATTTTGCCGATACAGGAAGAAAAATCAATTATTATGATTTGATTCTAACCGGAGACTTGGGTTATATCGGTAAAGATATTGCTAAAGATTTGCTGGTGGATGCTGGTTTGCCGAAGAAAGAAGTGGAGAGCCGTTATGATGACTGCGGAGCTATGATCTATGCGAAAGAACAAGATGTGCATGGAGGCGGAAGCGGCTGCGGCTGTTCGGCCAGTGTTTTTTCCAGCTATATTTATAAAAGAATGCAGAGAGGTGAACTGCACAAAGTTCTGATCGTTTCAACAGGAGCACTGCTTTCAACGATCAGTCCGTTTCAGGGGGAATCTATCCCAGGAATCGCACATGCTATTTCGCTTGAGATTGGACAGGAGGAACGCTAATATGGAGTATGTATATACATTTTTAATAGGCGGCGCTATCTGCGTCATCGGGCAGATCCTAATGGATGTGACCAAGCTGACAGCGCCGCGGGTTTTAGTTTTGTTAGTGGTGGCAGGGGCAGTCCTGCAGGGATTGCATCTATATGAACCTCTGGTTCAGTTGGCACAGACAGGGGCGAGAGTCCCGCTGCCCGGCTTTGGCTATGCGCTTGCAAAGGGCGCAATGGAAGGCGCTAAGGAAAGTTTTCTAGGAGCGATCACAGGCGGCGTGAAAGCAGCGTCCGGCGGCATAACGATCGCTATTGCATGGGGATATTTGATCGCCCTGATCTTCAATCCAAAGTCAATTCGATAACGGATTACAATAGAAAAGACTCCGCGCTGTGCGCGGAGTCTTGCTGTTCTTTTAATCTCCGTTGTTTTCGGTATTCGTCGTCGGAGCTTTGGTTGTTGGAGCTTGTGTTGTCGGTGCTTTCGTCGTCGGCGCCTGAGTTGCAGGCGGCTGAGTCGTGGCTCTCTCAACTTGTTTAGTAGTGCCTTTTTTCTTATCGGAGCTGGATGAAGATTCGCTCTCATCTGAGGTGGATTTTGGCTTTGCAACTCGGGAATAGGTGCCATCCGTATAGTATTCACCGCCAATCTTGCTTACATCATCCGGCTGGCTCGGGTATTTACCGCGAGGCTCTCCTGCGCATACCTGGCTCATAATCGTTCTCCACAGACGGGCCGCTGCTGCGGAGCCTTCCGCCAGTTCAATGTTAACATCGTTTCCAATCCAGACTGAAGCGGTGTACTGCGGGGTAAAGCCAACGAACCATGCGTCGAAGTTATCACTAGTGGTTCCAGTTTTGCCCGCTACCGGCTGTCCGCTGAAGGATGCGTTCGATCCCAGACCATTGGTGACAACGCTGCGCAGAATATCGGTCATAATGAATGCAACGCCTTTATCCAGTACCTGTTCTGTTTTCGGTGTCTTATCAAAGAGCACTTCGTCGTTGCTGTTGGTGATCTTGGTATAAGCAACTGGCTCTGTATAAGTTCCTTCATTAGGGAAGATGCCGTAGGCCGCAGCCATTTCAATTGGTTTGATTCCGCGAGTCATACCTCCAAGAGCAAGGGCGGCCGGATTCATATCATTGGTATTTCCATCTTCTACCAGAGTGGTAACACCCATCTTTTTCAGCTGTGAAGTTGGGAATTCCGGACCCATCTGCTGATAAACCTTAACCGCACACACGTTTACAGATTGCTGTACGGCTGTACGCAGCGTCATGTGTCCACGATATCCGGTATACCAGTTTTTCGGCCAGGTTCTGCCGTTTACCACCATCGGCGCATCGTTGATTACGCTGCCTGCGGTAATGTATTTTCCCCAGTTGCTTCCGTCCGAATTGGAAAGACTCATGCTCTCGCCTTTTTCAGCCGCATTATAGGAACTTTGCAGAGCGGATGAGTAAATGGCAATCGGTTTGATGGAGGAGCCCGGCTGACGAGGCTGTACAGCGCGGTTGTAAATCTGTTTTCCTTCGGTGCCCCGGCCGCCGACCATGGCTTTTACTCCGCCGGTCTTGTAATCCATAATAACGATTGCCGCCTGAGGCTGAACAACCTTTTGCTTTAAAGCACAGTTCTCGGAACTTACAATCAGCTTTCCATCTTTTTCTTTGAAAAATTTGGGATAATCCTTGAAGAACTTAGCGGAAATAATGCAGTTGCCGCTGGCGTCCTTGCTTTTGTATCCCTGCGGTACAGAGATGGCGCCGTCTTCGATAGTATAATACTTACCGTCCTTTTGCTGGTACATAGGCTTGAAGGTAAGACCGATGTCGCTCTTGCCGCTTACCGTTATATCGAAGAATTTTAACCGTTTATCTTTGTAGATGGTGATACTGCCGTCGCTGTTTTTCTTGTATTCATTCTTTTTGAGCACGAACTGATCTTTGCTGTTGAAATAATCGTCGTAATCATAAAGTACAATTTTTCCTGTTTTACTGTTGAGAATATTTCCGTCGCCGTCCTTTCGAACGTTGGTCACTCTCGGGAAATGAGAACTCTTTTCGAATTCCTTTTCAGCGATCTTTTGAGCACTCTTATTCATGGTCGTGTAGATCTTCAGGCCCCGTCGATAGATAAATTCTCTGGCTTCCGATTTGGGCCAACCATATTCTTCCATAATGTCAGCTGTAATCTGATCAATAGCATAATCGGTAAAATAGGAAGAGAAGCCGCTGCCTTTGTCAGCAGAGATTTTCATGCTCTTCTTTAAATTTTCATCCAATGCTTTGTCTGCTTCCGCCTGGGTTATGTATCCTTGATCCACCATATTGCGCAGAGTTGCCTTACGCCGGTCACTGGACAAATCTCCATTGTATGCGTAGACGATACTGTCCGTTTCGGCCAAGATATTTTTCTTCTCTACTTCTACGGTGCCTACAGGATAGGATTTCACTAAAGCAAAAGCATCCGGTGATTGGGGGAGAGAAGCTAGTGCCGCGCATTCCAGCAGATCGAGCTTTTTCACGCTCTTGCCAAAATAAGCCTGCGAAGCAGATTCTACACCATAGCAGTTGAAGCCCAGATAAATGGTGTTCAGGTACGCCTCCACAATCTGTTCTTTAGACATACTCTTTTCGATCAGTACGGTATAATACGCCTCCAGAATCTTTCGATTGAGAGATCGTTTGCTCTTGGTCTCACTCAAATATACGTTTCGGGCAAGCTGCTGGCTGAGAGTACTGGTACCGCTGATCTGGCCGCCTCCGAAAACGCTGTCTTTGATGGCGCCCATAATTCGCACGAAGTTGAAACCGTGATGCTTCCAGAAGGTCTTATCTTCGATAGCCACGATGGCATTGACCAGATTTTCAGGCAGGTCTTCGTAAGCCACATTAGCCCGGTTACCCTCTTCAGAGAACACACTTTCAATCTCTTTGCCTTCATCGTCGTAGATGGTAGAACGCTGATAGAGGCGCGTATAAATATTATCAGCATCAATGCTGTGTGTTCCTGCGGTCAAAATGAGTGCGCCCACATAAATCACGCCAATCAGGATCAGAGCAAGAATCGCCAGTCCAATGATAGTAAAGACTTTTTTCTTTTTGCTCATGGGCTTTTTCTCTTTTTTCTTTCCTTTTTTCTTGCTTTTCTTTGATGATGCTTCGGAAGCTGCTTTTTCTTTGCTCCTTTTCGCACGGGAATTTTCCGCGGCGCGAGCGGTGCGCGAGGGAGCCGGTGTCGGTTCGCTTTCCGGGTTTTTCGGTTTTTCTGGTGTCTGCGGCTTTTGCGGCTGGGGATCAGCGGCCTCATCTACCTTATCAAACTCGGCGAAAAACTCGTTTATATCATCAGAGCTTGAATTTTTATTGAATTTATCTGCCAAAATCTTATCCTCCTGTAACCAATATATTCAGTCTGAATTATAACATAGAAGAAGGGAAAAGTTAAACGTTTTATCCGATTCTTTCGATTTCCGTAAGAGAAAATTAAGTTTATTGGGTTGTGAATTTCCATATTTTGTAATATAATAGGTCCTGTGTTACCGTAAGCAAAGAGTGAAGCCGAATGTCTTTGGGGGGAGAGACATTTGAGAAGACCGATGATTTTTATTGCCATCGCCTTCGGCAGCGGGATTGCAGCTGCCTTTTTTTCGCAAGCCCATCAGGCGATTTGGATCGGCATACTGGCCGCGGCCGCAGCGCTTGGGCAGGTGGGAAACCGGCTGCAGGTCCGCTTGCAGCTGACAAAGGTTTGTTTGTTCGTATGTGTGTTTTCCATGGGCGGATGGTGGAATCAGACCTGTGCAGACCAGCCTGACTCCATGGTGCAGCAGGTGGGAAGACAGGTCCGGATAGAGGGGCTGGTGACGGATATTCAGCAAAAGGACCAGGGGTATGCTATGACAGTAAAAACAGAGGACAGCCGCACCTTGGTTCACTATTATGGAAAGCTGGATGATTATCGGGATTTGACCGGGTCCTGGGCTGCATTTTGCGGCACGCCTGAATTGGCGCAGGAACGGAGGAATCCGGGATGCTTCGATTATAGACTATATCTTCAAAGTTGCGGGATTGGCACGGTTATGACGACTTCCAGTGTGGAACTGCTTGCGATAAAGCCGGCGGCGTTCCTGCGCCTTACGAGCCGGATCAAAGGCGGATTGGAACATAAACTGGAGCGCTTTACTGACCAGGAAGTAAAAGCAATGGCATTGGCCATGCTCTTCGGCGATCGTTCGGCTATGTCTGAGGATACTTATGAAGATTTTCAGAGAAACGGTACTGCTCACATTTTGGCGGTCAGCGGTCTGCACATTGGAGTTGTCTATGGATTTTTTGCATTTTTGTGGCGGGGGAGAAAAGGTGCTCTTTTCTATATTGGAGCATTGTTTTTCTTACTGTCTTATATGGCGCTGGCTAGTTTTTCGCCTTCCGTGGTGCGGGCAGGCACGATGATTATCCTTCATTTGGGGGCCGGGCTCCTCCACCGCCGGTACGATCTGCTTTCTGCGGCGTCCTTTACCTTTGTGCTGATGCTTTGTTATAATCCGATCCAGCTTTTTCATGTAGGCTTTCAATTGTCCTTCCTGGCCGTTGCCTCTCTGGGGGTAATCCTTCCTTTTGTTCAGCGGTTTTATCAGGGAGTGTTCCTTTCCTCGCTGGCCATTCAAGCGGGAATGGCTCCCTTTACGGCATATGTGTTCAACTATGTGTCTCTGGGGGCCCTTTTAGCCAACCTGCCGATTATTTTTCTGGCGGGAATCCTGCTGCCTGTGGGGATCGTCATGCTGGTTTTATCGGGCGTTTCGGACCGCATATTTGAATTCTGCGCCTTTTTCTTTGAACAGGGGTGCCGTCTGCTGGTATGGATCAACGACTTTTTTTACGCCGGAGGAAAGACTTCCTTTGATGTAGCAAGCCCGCCGGTCTTTCTTCTGGCATTCTATTATGGGATTTTGTTTTTCTTTGTTTGTGAAAAGGGCAGGATTCTGTTTATTCGAAGAAAGAAAGCCCGTCTTATAGCAGGCGCTGCGGTAATTCTTATTACAGCCATGACAGCGGCGGCAGCAGTGGATGACGGCTTTTCAAAAGCGCAGATTGTTTTTGTTGATGTAGGGCAGGGAGATTGCATCCATGTCCGTACACCGGAAGGGAAGAACTACCTTTTTGATGGAGGCGGGAGCATCCGTTATGATGTGGGGAAGAAGATTTTAAAACCCTATCTTCTCAAAAACGGCGTCAAAAAGGTAGATGCAGCTTTTGTGACCCATCTCCATGAGGACCATTATGGGGGAATCCGTTCTCTGGCAAGAGAGGGGCTGGTGGAGACCATCGGCGTTTTTGAAGGCAATCGCTTAAAAGAAAAAGAACTCAAACATGAAACCGGCGCCCGGATGCTTTATCTCTATGAGGGTCAGAGTGTAAAATTAGGCGAAGGCGTGTATGTGGATATTTTGGCGCCGGAGCGGGCCAGCGGGAAAGAATATGAAAAGCTGGCCGCTGATGAGGAAGACGAAAATGCTTCCAGTCTGATTATGAAGCTGCGATGGGGTCAGGTTTCCCTTCTCATAACCGGGGATATCGATCAGGAGGGAGAGCGCCTTTTGCTGGACCGTTATTCCGGCAGCACCACCCTTACCGCCACCATTTTAAAAGTGGCCCATCATGGCAGCAAATACAGCTCATCGGGTGATTTTCTTCAGGCCGTATCTCCGCGGGCTGCCGTGATTCAAGTGGGGAAAAATAATTTCGGCCACCCTGCGAAGGCTGTTATTGAAAAATGCGGGGAAAAGGATATAATGGTATATAGGAACGATACCTCCGGCGCCATTGGCATTTGCCTGGAAAAAGGCGGCAGGGGTATTTCTATACAAAAAATGATTGAATAGAGGGTGAAATGGCATATCAGAATTATAAGAAAAAAGAGCATGCTTTCCAGACGATCGGCAAGGATTTGAAAACGGGGGATATCCCCAATCTGGTGCTGCTGTGCGGAGAGGAGCAGTATCTGGTGCATTGGGCGACGGAACAGCTGCTGGAAAAATATATAAATAAGGCCTGTCAAACGCTTGACTTTACCCGCCTGGAGCCGGAAAGCCTGACCATCGATTCGATTCGGGAAAGCTGCGAAACGCTGAGCATGATGTCTGAGCGGAGAGTGGTACTGATCCCGGAATTTCCGCCGGCCCTGGGGCAAAAGCTGAAGGGCTTTTCTGAAAGCGATGAAAAGGAACTGTTGGAATACCTGAAAAATATTCCCGATACCTGCCTGTTAATCATAACGGCAGGCGTACCCGACCCGAAGAATAAGAAAAAGAGCAAGCTTCTGACCGCTGCCGCTAAGCTGGGGCGGGTCTATGATTTCGGCCCTCTGAGCGGCGCCCAGCTCAAGTCGTTTATTGTGAAACGGTTCAAGGCGTCGGGAAAGCTTTGCCGCAATTCTGTGGTCGAGCTGCTGATCGAGGACAGCGGATACGGAAACAAAGAAATCGACTATAATTTATATAATCTAGAGAACGATATTAAAAAGATAATCGCCCACAGCAGCGGCGATGAGATTGTATCCGCAGATGTGGCCCTGACCATTTCCACCAATCTGGAGACCAATGTCTTTGCCATGCTGGATGCCATCAGCCGAAACCGCAAAGATGAAGCCTATCGCCTGCTGCACAATCTGCTGGTCAGCGGTGAAGGGGTCTATCGCTTGCTGGCTCTCATTTCTTCCCAGCTGGAGCTGATTTTGGAGGTGAAGGAAATGCGGGAGGAGGGCCTGGGCCTGGCTCAAATACAAAAACATCTGGGCATCCATGAATTTCGTATCAAGAAAGCCATGAGCGTGACAGAAAAGTATTCTACGGAAGGCCTGAAGCGGATTTTATCAAAGGCCTATGAGATCGATGGTAATATAAAAACCGGCCTTCTTGATCAGATGCTGGCTTTGGAGCTGTTTGTGGCTGAAATATGATGTATGGTGGGGAGTGGATATGACGAAGCAAGTAAAAGCGGACCTGATGCTGGTCCTGGTTACCCTGTGCTGGGGTGTTTCCTATTTTTTAATGGATCTGAGCCTGGGAGACTTAGGTCCTTTTACGTTGAACGCTTTTCGCTTTCTGGGCGCGTTTTTAATCGCCTTTGCCGCTGCGTTCCCGAGACTGAAAACGGTCAATAAAACGACATTGAAATACAGCTTGTTCATTGGGGTGGCGCTGGTGCTGGTTTACATAGGGGCAACTTTTGGTGTTATGCATACCAGTTTGTCCAACTCTGGCTTTCTGTGCGCGCTGACGGTGGTCTTTACTCCGGTTTTCGCTTTTTTCTTTAAAAAGCAGGTGCCGGATAAAAAGCTGGCGCTTGTGGTGGTCATGTGCCTCATCGGCATCGGCCTTTTGACGCTCAATGATCAGCTAAAGCCGGCGCTGGGCGATTTGCTGTGCATAATGTGCGCTGCCGCCTATGCGGTGGATCTGCTGCTCACGGAAACTGCTGTGGCAAAGGAAGAAGTAGATGCTTTTCAGCTGGGCGTCTTCCAACTGGGGTTTACGGGAATGTTTAATTTGATTCTGGCTTTTTTCGCAGAAGAACCCCATTTTCCCGCCAGCGGGAAGGTTTGGGGCGCGGTAATTTTCCTTTCGGTGTTTTGTACGGGCGTTGCTTTTATCGTGCAGGCCATCGCTCAGCAGTATACCAGCGCATCCCATGTGGGCGTCATCTTTGCCATGGAGCCGGTATTCGCCGGCGTCGTGGCTTTCCTTTTCGCGGGGGAAGTCCTCCTTCCGCGGGCTTATGCCGGAGCAATTCTTTTGGTCGGCTCCCTCTTTGTTATGGAGCTGGATTTGAAAAAGCTGTTTAAAAGAGATGAAGACTAAGGATTCTCATTGAGTACGGCTTCCCCGCAGAGTAGGCAGTGGTTCTTTGGGTCGTTTCCCAGTCCGCTTTGTCAAGTCGGGCATAACCTTGAAACAAATATCGGAAACAGTCCTTGCCCTGAGAAATTTTGATCGTTTACTGGCGCTAATACCGGATATTCCCGCAGGCTTCATACGGCAATGTCAGTACTGGAGAACCAAACTACCTTTTACCGATACTTTTTTATGCGAGTTTATGCGAGGCCGGGCCGCCGGGGAATGCCGCCCAAGAATGACATTCGGCACCTTTCCAAAGAGGCAGGAGCCGCACGCCGAAGAATCCCTCCGGCAGCGACAGACAGCCCACCAAATACTTTCCTTGTTAAAACCCTGTCACACCGCTCTTTTTTAGCTGGATTTCTCATACCTCAAATCCAATATCGTGCAGATTTGCACAGCATATTTCTTCCGATCAGTATTCCGTGTTTGATTCAATTTTCAACATTGTAACTGGTTTCTGAAAGAAAAGAGAAAAAATTGATATTTTTCTGACATTAATTCCAACTCTTCTAATTGCTTTTATGTCCTATCTTTGATACAATGACTATATTGCACGTTGTAAAGGTATGACGATGAAATTAATTAGGAGGTTACTAACATGAGTGAAAAAGGTTGCTGCTGTGGTCAGAATCAAGTCGACCAGTTTACGGAACTAGCACCGGTGCTGGACAAATACGCAAAAGTACCCGGCAGCTTAATCACAATTCTTCAGAAAGCTCAGGATATTTACGGGTATCTGTCTTTTGACGCTATCAATTACATATCCGAGGCAACAGGCATTAAACCGGCCAAAATTTACGGCGTTGCCACTTTCTATTCCCAGTTCAGGCTGAAGCCGATCGGAAAATATCTGATCATGCTCTGCAAGGGAACCGCCTGCCACGTAAATGGAGCGGATACCATTGAAGAATCGATCTGTGAATATTTAAATATCCAGGACGGAGAGACGACGGAGGACGGCTTGTTCACCCTGAACAACGTAGCCTGCCTGGGATGCTGCTCGCTGGCTCCTGTTATGATGGTAAAAAGTGCCGACGGCGACGAGACCTACGGCAATCTGACAAAGGATTCTGTCAAGGAAGTTCTGGCAGAGATTCGGGAAAGAGCATAGGAGGTGAAGAGTAGTATGAAGGTAATAATCGGACAGGGCAGCTGCGGCGTTGCTACAGGTGCCAAAAAGACAGCCGCTGAATTTGAAAAACAAATCGCGGATAAAAACCTGAAAGTAGACGTCGACATTACGGGCTGCGTAGGCACATGCTATTTGGAGCCGATCGTAGATGTATATGAAGATAACGGCGATTTGACCAGATACGTCCAGGTACAGCCGGACAAGGTAGAGGCTATCGTAGACAGCCACCTGGCAAAAGGCGAGCCTGTAAAGGACATGGCTATTTCCGACGAAGATAAACAGTTTGTGGAAAAACAGCAGAGAGTCGTGCTGCGCAACTGCGGTGTCATCAACCCGGAAAACATAGACGAATACATAGCGGTAGACGGATATAAAGCGATTGAAAAAGTCGTGACCTCCATGACACCGGATGAAGTAATCGAAGAAATCAAGATTTCAGGACTGCGGGGCAGAGGCGGCGCGGGATTCCCGACTTGGTTCAAGTGGAATGCTGCAAAACAGAGCCCTGGCACTGAGAAATATCTGGTCTGCAATGCAGACGAAGGCGACCCGGGCGCATTCATGGACCGCTCTGTTCTCGAAGGCGACCCCCACTCCCTACTGGAGGGGATGATCATTGCCGGGTACGCAATGGGCGCCAATGAAGGAGTTATTTACTGCCGTGCTGAGTATCCGCTGGCGATCAGAAGACTGGAAATCGCCATGGATCAGGCCAGAGAAAAGGGATATTTGGGCAAGAACCTCTTTGGAAGCGGTTTTGATTTCGACATCCGGATCAAAGCCGGAGCAGGAGCTTTCGTATGCGGTGAAGAAACTGCTTTGATCGCTTCCTTGGAAGGCGAAAGAGGTATGCCGAGACTGAAGCCTCCTTTCCCTGCCGCAAAGGGCTATTGGCAGAAACCGACCGATATTAATAATGTAGAGACTTTGGCCAACGTACCGTGGATCCTCTTTAACGGCGGAGCTGCTTTCGGCGCGATGGGCACGGAAAAATCCAAGGGTACCAAAGTATTTGCTCTGGCCGGAAAGATTAAAAAAGGCGGACTGGTGGAAGTTCCCATGGGACTGCCCCTCAGAGAAGTCATCTATGGAATCGGCGGCGGTATCAAAAACGATAAGGAATTCAAAGCAGTTCAGATGGGCGGACCATCCGGCGGCTGTATTCCCGCCAGCCTGATCGATACACCGGTAGATTATGAAAATATCACTAAGACAGGCGCCATCGTGGGATCCGGCGGTATGATCGTCATGGATGAAACCACCTGTATGGTCGATATGGCTAGATATTTCCTGGATTTCACCAGAAAAGAATCCTGCGGAAAGTGCAACTACTGCCGGATCGGAACCAAGAGAATGCTGGAGATTCTGGAAAGAATCACAAACGGCGAGGGACGCGACGGCGATATCGAGCTTCTGGAAGAACTGGCTGTTAAGATCAAAGACGGTTCACTGTGCGGTCTGGGACAGACTGCGCCCAATCCTGTATTGACAACCATTAAGTATTTCAGAAACGAATACGAAGACCATATTTACAAGAAAAAATGTACAGCAAAATCCTGCAAGGCACTGATCACTTACGAGATCACCGATGCCTGCAAAGGATGTACTCTCTGCTCCAAGAAATGTCCTGTGGACGCAATTTCCGGAGAAGTTAAAGGAAAACACGTTATTGATCAGGATAAGTGCGTGAAGTGCGGCAGATGTCTGGAAAGCTGCAAGTTTGACGCCATTACAGTAGAGTAAGAGAGGAGGAAAAGACCAATGAATAAATTCAGATTAAATATTGACGGTAAAGAAGTTTTGGGCCTTCCGGGTCAGACGATCCTGGAAGTTGCCAGAGAAAACGATATCTATATACCGACTCTGTGTTTTGACGAACGGACCAAGATTTACGGCTCCTGCGGTCTGTGTATGTGCGAGGCTGAGGGGAATCCCAAGCTTCTCAAGGCATGTGCCACCGAGATCGCGCCCAACATGGTCGTTCGCACCAATACCAAGAGAGTCATTGAATCGAGAAAGACCAACCTGGAGCTGCTGCTTTCCAATCACGTGGGCGACTGCAGACCTCCCTGCGTTCTGGCATGCCCGGCTCAGACCGACTGCCAGGGGTATGTGGGACTGATCGCCAACGGAGAATACGGCGAGGCGCTGGAACTGGTGAAGGATAAGATTCCTCTCCCAGCATCTCTGGGCAGAGTGTGCCCTCATCCTTGTGAGGAAGAATGCCGCAGAGGACTCATCGACGAGCCTATCTCCATTCAGATGCTCAAGCGTTTTGCCGCAGACCAGGATCTGATGGAGGATGAAATGTTCCTGCCGGAATGCGAACCAGCTACCGGAAAGAGCGTCGCTGTCATCGGCGGAGGCCCCATGGGCTTGTCAGCTGCGTATTTCCTAAAGCAGATGGGCCATGATGTGACTGTATTTGAATCCATGCCCAAAGCCGGCGGTATGCTCCGCTATGGCATCCCGGAATATCGTCTTCCCAAGGAAGTGCTCGATATGGAAATCTCCGCAATTGAAAAGCTGGGCGTGAACATCATAACCAATACCAAAATCGGCGTTGATATCCCCTTTGATACCGTTCGTGCAGATCACGACGCGGTACTGCTGGGAATCGGAGCCTGGATTTCCACAGGCGTCGGATGTAAGGGAGAAGATGCTGACGGTGTAATCGGCGGTATCGATTTCCTGAGAAAAGTAGTTCGAAACGAAGAAATTGAACTGGGCGAAAAGGTTGCCATCGTCGGCGGCGGAAACACGGCTATGGATGCCTGCAGAACCGCAGTCAGACTGGGAGCCAAGGAAGTTTATAATATCTACAGACGTACCAAGGATGAGATGCCGGCCGATATGCTGGAAATTGAAGAGGCGGAAGAAGAAGGCGTTATCTTTAAAAATCTGACCAATCCGCTGGAAGTCGTGGCTGATGAAAACGGACACGTAAAACAGGTTGTTCTGCAGATTATGGAACTGGGCGAACCGGATGAGTCCGGCAGAAGAAGGCCGATTCCGGTAGAAGGAAAGACTGAAACCATTGATATCGATACGATGATTCTGGCCATCGGCCAGGCGGTAGATGCTAGCATCTTTGACTGCGATAAGACGAGAAAGAATGCCATCGCATACGATGAAGACACCTTCATGACCAGCATGCCAGGCGTATTTGCAGGCGGCGACTGCGGAAACGACAAGATTTCCATCGCAGTTGAAGCCATCGCTGACGCGAAAAAGGCTTCCGCTGTGATCGACGCTTACCTGAACGGCGAGTCGGTGAAATATGAAAAGCCGTACGTTGTGACAAGGGACGATATCACAGAAAAGACCTTTGAAGACAGAGAGCGCCAGTGCAGACCTAAATATGACGTTCTGCCTGCGGAAGAAAGAAAAGACAACTTCACAGAAGTCGTTCCCGTCGGCTTTACGGAAGAACAGGCGGAAGAAGAAGCACACAGATGTCTGGAGTGCGGCTGCCACGATTATTTTGAATGTAAGTTGATCGATCTGGCCAACCAGTATGATGTAAAACCGGATCGTCTGTCGGGTGACATCAATAAAATTGATTTCGAAGACGACCATCCGTTTATTGTCCGTGATCCCAACAAGTGTATTCTCTGCGGCCTTTGCGTGAGAGTCTGCGATGAAGTAATGGGAATCGGCGCCCTTGGATTGGTACATAGAGGATTTGACACGGTTGTAAAACCAAATCTGGAAAAGCCGCTGGTTGAATCCGGCTGCGTATCCTGCGGCCAGTGCGTCAGCGTTTGTCCGACCGGAGCGCTGCAGGAGAGAACGACAATGGTTAAAGAAGTTCCTCTGGAAAACGACGTGACGGAAACCACATGTTCCTACTGCTCGGTAGGATGCAGCCTGCTGCTGGAAAGCTATGGCGACATGCTGATCAAGGCCAATCCGGACAAGGAAGGCCCTGTCAATCAGGGTCTGGCCTGCGGAAAAGGTAAATGGGGATTCGACTGCTCACTGCTGGAGGATAAACTGACCGATCCGCTGATCAAGGATGCGGAAGGCTTTAGAGAAACCGATTATCACGAAGCGCTGGTGCTGGTAGCTAAGAAATGCCAGTCCATTGCCGCAAAATACGGCAAGGATGCGGTAGCGGTAGCGATTTCAGACAGATATACCAATGAAGAAGCTTACGCAATGAAGAAGATGGCCTCGGTCATGGGCGCTAAAACCCTCTGCTTTAACAACAGAGCCAGCGGCCTTGCGCCGGTGCTGGGATTTGATGCTTCTCCCAACACCATCGATGAACTGCTGTCTACAGATGTCATTCTGGCGACCGGATTTGATACCGTATCCAATCCGGTAATGCAGCTGAAGCTGAAACAGGCGGCGGAAAATGGAGCCAAAGTGATTCTGGTAAATCCGCAGGGCTATGAACAGCATTTTGACTTTGCGGAAAAGGTGATTTATGTAGATAACGAGCTGACTTTCTTAAAGGGCGTCGCCAAATCTCTGCTGGATATGGGCAAGACTTCCGATGCAGAAGGGTTTGATGCCTTCGCAAAGAGCCTGGCAGATGCGCCGACCTGCGACCAGTGCGGCGGTGTTGCCGAGCTGTACGCAAATGCCAAGAAAGCGATGATCGTCTTTACTCAGAACTTTGTGACTACCGAAGCAGCATCGATGATCGCGAATATCGCGATGCTTTCTGGACACATTGGTGCGCCTCGTGACGGCATCGTTCAAGTCAAATCCAAGAACAACTCACAGGGCCTGATTGATCTGGGCGTTCGTGCAGGAGCGGAAGCACTGGATGGCGTGAAAGCACTGCTGATCTTCGGCGAAGAGCCGCAGGCCGATCTTTCCGGACTGGAATTCCTGATGGTTTCCGACACACATATGACGGAAACGGCGGCTAAGGCTGATGTGGTGATTCCTGCCACTGGATTTGCCAGCACAGAAGGTACTTATACCAACACTGAAAGAAGACTGCAGCCGGTTGATAAGGCGATCTTTGAGGATGTGGACTTCTCCAACTGGGAGATCGCAGCAGAAATCGCCCATGTCTATGAAGTGGATTTCGACTGGGATGATGAATACGATATTTCTGATGAAATGGACGATATGCTGCCCAAGTATAAATATGCGGAAGCGGGCGAAATTCTGGGCGGAGCGCTGGCTCCTACCGATGACGCGGCCTTTGCCGTAATCGGCGACGCCAAATTCGTTGATCCGCTGCCTTGCACAGACAGCTTGATGAACGTGATTGCTGAAAGACTGCCTAAAATGGCTGAATAAAAAAGTTTCCTTTGGAAACGTTATTCGCGCTTCGCGCTCACTTTCACAAGGTGAACTTTTTTGAAATACAGGAAATGCTGCGCAATCGATATTTCCTGTATTATAAAAAAGGTTAGGATGGATTGCCGGACTTGAAAAGGTCCGGCTTTCTTTTTGCCTGCAGATCCGGGGCGCGCAACTACAAGTGGAATCCGTGTCAGCTCCAGTTGGTGGAGAATCCGGGGAATTCGCGTATAATAGATGGTATGAAAGGTAGGAAAAATATGATAAGTGCGAATTTACAAAGGCTTAGAAAACTCAATCAATATACCCAGGAAGAACTGGCGGAAAAATTAAATGTATCCCGCCAGGCTGTGGCAAAGTGGGAAAGCGGCGAATCCATGCCGGATCTGAACACCTGCAGCAATATTGCCCGGCTGTTCAATGTCAGCCTGGATGATTTGGTGAATTATCGGGAAGAAGACTCGGGTGTTGTGATTCCGCCCAAAGGCAAGTACCTCTTTGGAAGCGTGACCGTTGGAGAGCGGGGTCAGATCGTGATTCCCAAAAAAGCAAGAGAAATCTTTCATATAAAAGCCGGCGATCAATTATTAATACTTGGCGACGAAGAGCGCGGCATCGCCATTGTCGCTCAAACGGATCTGCAAAAATTCTTTGATGCCATCGCGCTTGTTCCTGATTTTCCGGAAAAATAAAGGAGGAAAAACATGGATTCGACAATTCAAATCTGCAGGCTTACCAAGATCTATGACAAAAAAGTCGCGGTGGATCATCTAACCCTGTCAATCAGGCGGGGTGAAATTTTTGCGCTACTGGGGGTGAACGGCGCGGGAAAAACGACTACAATACGGATGCTTTCGTGCCTGACCAGACCCGACGACGGCGATGCGTATCTCCTGGGAAACAGCATTAAGACTGGGGAGAAAAGGGTGAAAGGCTGTATTGGCGTATCGCCGCAGGAAACGGCCATTGCCAGGAACCTGTCGGTCAGAGAAAACCTGGAGCTGATGGCAGGCGTTCACGGAATTGGTAGATCCGATGCAAAAGAAAAGGTATCGGAAATGATCCGGCTCTGCTCCTTAGAGGAAATGGAAAGAAAAAAGGCCAAAACGCTTTCCGGAGGCTGGCAGAGAAGGCTGAGCATCGCGATGGCCCTGATCGGCGATCCCCAGATTCTGTTTCTGGATGAGCCGACTTTAGGTCTGGATGTTCTTGCAAGACGGGAACTGTGGTCGGTGATCCGCGGGTTGAAAGGCCGGGCAACCATCATTTTGACAACTCATTACCTGGAAGAAGCCGAATCCCTTTCTGATCGAATCGGTATTATGAAGGATGGAAAATTGTGCGCGGTTGGTACGGATGTGGAGCTAAAACAAAAATCCGGAACTTCCAATTTTGAAGAGGCCTTTGTACGCCTGGCCAAAGGAGGTGATCTGCAATGAAAGCGAAAGTGTTTGCTGACCGAACGGCTAAGGAAATCCTGCGCGATCCCATTTCTCTTATCTTTGGAATCGGCTTTCCCGTGGTCCTGCTCTTGCTGCTGACCGCGATTAACCGCAGCACGCCGCAGCCAATTTTCCCCCTGGACCGTTTGGCCCCTGGGATCGCCGTATTCGGCCTTTCCTTTATGGCGCTTTTTTCAGCCCAGCTCGTTGCCCGCGACCGGGAAACTTCCATGCTGGACAGACTCCTGACGACTCCCATGTCAGCAGGGGATTTTATTATGGGTTATACCCTGCCGCTGCTTCCAATGGCATTGGCTCAAAGTGTGATTTGCTATCTTGTGGCATTTCTTCTGGGAATGGAGGTGACGATCTCAGCCTTTGTTTCCCTGATTATGATGCTGCCGGTATCGCTGACTTTCATTGGTATGGGGCTTTTGTGCGGCAGCATGTTCAATGAAAAAGCGGCTACCGGCATATGCGGCGCGCTGCTCACCAATCTGACCGCCTGGCTTTCAGGAACCTGGTTCAGTCTGGATTTGGTTGGAGGAGCCTTTAAAACAGCCGCTTACTGGCTGCCCTTCGCCCATGCGGTGGATATGGGGCAGGCTGCTGCCAACGGGACTTACAGCGCAATGCTGCCGCATATTTGGTGGGTGGCTGGGTATGGGATTATATTGGTGGCTGCGGCGATCGCTGTTTTCTGGCGGAAGATGAAGACCGCCTGAGCCTGCTTGGATGCAGGAAAACCGATAGGTGTTTGTGATTGCATGAATTTTGTGGCTCTGATCAAAATTCATGCAATTTTTTGTGCTGTAAAAGATTGCACACTTGATAGTTTACAAATAATGTAATATAATGTTAAAAAATGTTATATTATATTCAAAAGGGAGAACTATGAAAAAAGCAAAACAAACTTATAAAGACAGCGTATTCCGCAAGTTGTTCCATGACAAAGAAAAAATCCTAGAGCTATACAATGCCTTATCGGGCAGGAACTATTCTTCGGACACCGAAATACAAATCGTCACCTTAGAGGATGTGATTTTCGGTGACCGTAAGAACGACCTGGCCTTTATCATCGATGGGCGGCTGATCATCCTGATCGAACACCAATCGACGATCAACCCCAACATGCCGCTGAGGATGCTGGTGTACATCGCCAAAGAGTATGAAAAATTCTATTTTTCCAAGGCCATTTACAGTAAGCAGCTGGTCAAAATACCCACACCAGAGCTCTACGTTTTCTATAACGGAAAAGAAGACCTTCCGCTTGAAGAAAACTTAAAACTTTCCGACGCATTTCTTGAAAAATGTGCTACACTATCGGTAGAAGCAGTTGTAAAGGTCATCAATGTCAATTATAAACAGGGAGCTGAAATTCTGGAGCGCTGTAAGGTTTTGAACGAATACAGCAGATTCATATACCTGGTACGGAAAAACTGGGAGAAAACGAATGACCTGGAAGCTGCCATCAAACAATCCATAGACACCTGCATTAAAGAAGGAGTCTTACGAGATTTTCTAAAGAAGAACGGTGGTGATGTTATGAGTTTTTTGTATGATGAACTGAGCAGAGAAGAGTGCGAAACGATTCGGGAGCAGGACGGCTATCAGAAGGGGTTATCGGAAGGCATCGACAAGGGAATCAAACAAGGCATTGAACAGGGAATCGAACAGGGAATTGCAGCCCTGATAGAGCTCTGTCAGGATATGGAGCTTTCCAGAGCAGAAACGAAGGCCCGGATTGTGCGGAAATTTTCCCTTTCGGAAGAGAAGGCAGAAAGCTATATGCAGCAATATTGGAAATAACACCTGCGCAAAGGCTGCCCAGCCAAAGGGAGCTCTGCAGTTGACATTCAGGTTTTTGCGAAATAGACATGAAGGAGGCAGCAATGTTTGCCAGTTGTTTGGAACAAATGAGCGGTATCTACGATAATATGGATTCGATCCTGATTACAGACCGCAATGGAATCATCGAGTACTGCGCGCTGATCGATCTGGAGGACCATTCCATAACAAATGAAGGGTTCACGGGAAGGCCGCTGTTGGAGATTTACCCGGAGCTGACCGAAGAGGAGAGCACAATTTTTCGCGTTATGAAAACGGGAGAACCGATCATTGATGAAGTACAGACTCTTACGGACTGCAACGGGAAGACCTTGACTTTTTCCTGCAGCACCTATCCCATAGAGCTCAACGGCGAGATCATCGGCGCTGTGGAAGGGACCATTATGCTGAGCCCTGACGGCGAGCCGGCCAGCAAACGAATCAACAAGCGGGAAAAGCCGCAGGGCAGCGAGGATGGATACTACTGTCTGGATGACATGGTAACACAGGATCCCCATATGATAGAAGTTAAGGAGCAGATTCTGCGGGCAGCTGCCGGTGAATCCCCGGTCATGGTCATCGGCGATACGGGTACAGGCAAAGAACTGGCAGCTCAGGCCATTCACAGCCACAGCATGCGGGCAAAAGGACCCTTTGTTTCCCAAAACTGTTCGGCGATCCCTGCAGGACTTCTGGAAAGCACCTTGTTTGGGACGGTCAGAGGCAGTTATACAGGTGCGGAAAACAGAAAAGGGCTGTTGGAAACGGCCCACACCGGGACACTGTTTTTGGACGAACTCAATTCCATGGATATCGCCCTCCAGGGAAAAATTCTAAAGGCTGTGGAAGAACATAAGATTCGGCGGGTTGGAGAAGAAACAGAACGGCGAATCGACGTGCGCATTGTATCGGCGGTAAACCGGGAACCGAAAGATATTTTGGAAGCACAGGAGCTTCGCCGCGACCTCTATTACCGGCTGGGCGTAATTCAGATTCGCCTGCCGCTTCTGCGAGATCGGAAGAAAGATATCCCTCTGCTGGCGGATTATTATATAAACTATTACAACAGCCACAACGGCAAACAGATTCGAGGCTGCAGCGAGCTGGCGATGCAGATGTTGATGAGCTACCATTGGCCCGGTAACGTGCGGGAACTGCGCAATGTGATTGAATACGGTTTTCATATGGCAAAATCCGATGAGATTACGGTCCGGGATATTCCGGAACATCTCATCTATGATAAAAAAACGCCGGAAGCCGGAAGTGCGGAAACGAGCAAGTGGCGAAAAGAGCTGGCGCAAAACAGAAACATCAATGAGATTGTGGGCGATTTTGAGAAAGCCATTTTACATCAAATCCTCAGTGAGACATCCAGCGTAACCCAAGCGGCCAAGCAGCTCCATATCAGCAGGCAGGCGCTGAGATATAAAATGGAGAAATATCAAATTGAAAAGAATTCTTACTAAAACGAAAGAAATTTTGCGTTGATGCGCAAGATTTTTTTCGTTTTTGATCTTTCAAGATTTTGTTAAAGAGGAAAAAACCGCTATATTAGGGGAATTGGGGCTGTTTTGCAAGTGTGCGGAAGTTGGCATAGAACTTGTATATAGTATATAAAAAAACATTTGGAGGTATAAAAATGAAATACGGTTGTCAATCTATGGTAGGAAAAATAGAGTCGATTTTAATTAAGAAACCAGAACAAGCCTTTATCAGCCAGGAAAATCTCAACAAAACCTGGGAGGAGTTCAAGTATTTCGGCTGTCCCGATTATGAAACAGTGTTGAAAGAATATGCAGTATTTGAGAAATATATCAAAGAAAATGTAGAAAATGTCTACTACCTTCCCCAGGATGAGCGCACGGGATTGGATTCTATCTATACCCATGACCCGCTGAAGATCACCAAGAAAGGCGCCATTTATTTCCCGATGGGAAAAGCGCTCCGCAGCAAAGAATACCTGGCCACGAAGGCATATTTGGAGAGCATCGGCGTTCCCACTCTGGGCGAAATTAAAGCACCTGGAAAAATGGAGGGGGGAGATGTTCTGTGGATCGATGAAAAGACAGTCGCCATCGGCAGAGGCTATCGGACCAATGATGAAGGAATCCGCCAGTTCAAAGAACTGACAAAAGATATCGTCGATGAGTACATCATCGTTCCCATGCCTCATGGAGAAGGGGAAGATGCCTGTCTCCACCTGATGAGCATCATCAGCTTTGTAGACACGGATAAGGCCGTGGTATACTCCAAGTTCATGCCTGTTTTCTTCAGAGAATATCTGTTGGAAAAAGGATTCATGCTCATTGAAGCCGACGATGATGAATACGACTATCTGGGGACCAATTTGCTGGCTCTGGAACCGGGAAAAGTGATCCTCATCAAGGGCTGTTCCAAAATAGAGAAAAAGCTCAAGGATCTGGGTCTTACGGTTATGACCTATGAGGGAAAAGAACTTTCCTATCGGGGTACCGGCGGTCCGACCTGCCTGACCTGCCCGATTACAAGACTATAATAGAAAGGCAAAATTGCGTAATGGGAGATAAAAAAGACATTTTACAAGAAATCGATCAGGACATCCGCGATCTTCTGTATCGCTACATAAAGACACAAAGCTTTACTTGTACAGAGCGGGAAAAAGAGGCGGAACAATTCCTCATGGACCATCTATCGGAAATCCCATATTTTAAGACACATCCTAAGTATTTCGGCACCTGGCCCATACCGGGAGATTCCTTCGATCGTGCGGTATGCTACGGCATGGTCAAAGGAACGGGGGATGACACGGTTGTTTTCGTGCACCACAATGACGTGGTGGAGGTCGAGGATTTTAAATTGCTGAAATCCTATGCATTTTCCCCCGACGAGCTGGAACAGGAGCTGTATAAAATAAAGGATTCCCTGCCAAAGGATGCAAAAAAAGATCTGGAAGAAGGGACCTTCCTCTTTGGCCGGGGAACGGCTGATATGAAAGGCGGAGGCTCCATACAGCTTGCCCTTTTGCAGCGCTACAGCGAGATAAAGGACTTTAAAGGCAACGTGATTGTCATCGCAGTTCCTGATGAAGAAAACCTTTCCGCAGGGATGCGGGCTGCCGTAAAGCTTCTGGCTGAACTGAAGGAAACCTATCATCTCAATTATAAGATCATGATCAATTCAGAGCCCCATCAGCGGAAAGATTTCACAAAAGGGATTTTTTCCGAAGGCTCGGTAGGCAAGGTGATGCCTTTCGTTTATGTGCGGGGTTACCTTTCCCACATTGGAAAAGTATTCGAAGGCTTTAACCCATTGAACCTGATGAGCGAGATCGTAAGAAATACCGAATTGAATATGGACTTCAGCGATGTGGTAGGAAAAGAAAGCGCGCCGCCGCCGACCTGGCTCTACCTGAAAGACAGCAAGAAGCAGTACGACGTTTCCATGCCCCTTTCTGCATCTGGATGCTTCAGCATTCTCACGCTGAATCAGACTCCGGCGGAGGTGATGGAGAAAGTAGAGCATGTGTGTACGCAGGCGTTTTGCAAGGTTTTGGATGAGATGAACGAAAGCTATGCCCGCTTTTGCCAAGTGGCGGAGCCTGTAGCAAAAGAGCTGCCCTGGAACGTTCGGGTCATGGACTTTCACAGTCTGTGCGAAGAAGCGGCTGCCGCGTATGGCGACACATTCCGCGGTCATTATCAGAAAAAGGTCGCCCATCTTTCCCAGAGCATGCGGGAAGGAACGATAAATTTAATTGAAAGCAATTTCGCTCTGGTGGAATTCGTATTCGACTACATTGAAGATTTGTCCCCGCGGGTTGTATACGGCTTGATCCCCCCCTATTATCCCAATGTTTCCAACTTGTATTTTGACCGGCTGGACGAATCGGTGAAAAACCTGGCGGACGATCTGGACGATTACACCTGGAAGAACTATGGACAGCACTATACAAAAGAATATTTTTACACGGGAATATCCGATTTGAGTTATACCAGCATCAGAGAAGGCAGCAAAACATTGGAGGCCCTGGAGAATTCCATGCCCCTGCTGGGAGAATTCTACAGCATACCGGTGGCAGAGATTGAACAGATCTCCATGCCTTGCATGAACATCGGCCCCTGGGGCAAAGACTTTCACAAATTGACAGAGCGGGTCTGCAAAGAGGACCTGTTCCAGCGGACGCCGCGGATTCTCAATAAAGCGGTCTCGCTGATCCTGGATGATCCGTCCCTGGTGCAAGATGACGGGCTCTCACAGAAAGGAGAACTTATATGAGTGAGAACAAAGAAAACAACAAATTGCAGCGAAAGCTGAAGCCGAGGCAGATGAACATGATTGCCATCGGCGGAGCGATCGGGACCGGACTCTTTGTCGCCACCGGATCGTCCATCAGTACGGCCGGACCGGGAGGCAGCATGGTGGCTTATGCCATCATCGGAATCGCGGTCTACTTCGTAATGACGGCCCTGGGTGAGATGGCCACCTACCGGCCGGTTCCGGGAGCTTTTGAAACCTATTCCACGGATTACATCGACCCGGCCTTTGGCTTTGCCATGGGCTGGAATTATTGGTATTGCAGCGCAATGACGGTTGCAACCGAGCTGGTGGCTTCGGCGATCGTCATGAAATTCTGGTTCCCCAACAGCTCTTCTGTTATGTGGAGCGCAATCTTTATCGTTTTATTATTGGCGCTGAATATGTTTTCCGCCGGGATTTTCGGAGAAGCTGAATTTTGGTTCGCCGGAATCAAGGTAGTAACCATCATTATTTTCCTGGTCGTAGGCGTGCTGATGATCATCGGCGTATTTCAGTCTGAAAGCCCGGGCTTCAGCAACTGGACCCTGGATGAAGCACCCTTTGTTGGAGGAGGCTTTGCAGTATTCAGCATTTTCATGGTAGCCGGATTTTCTTTTGTCGGTGTAGAGGCTACGGCCATTGCAGCCGGAGAATGCGTCAACCCGGAAAAGACCGTTCCCAAAGCGATCAACAGTGTATTCTGGCGGATTCTGCTGTTTTACATAGGAGCAATTTTTGTCGTAGCGACATTGATTCCTTACACCAACCCGGATCTGCTCAATGCAGACATCGATAACGTAGCCGTAAGCCCCTTTACCATTATCTTTGAAAAGAGCGGCATCGCAATGGCGGCTTCAGTGATGAACGCAGTCATCCTCACATCGATCCTATCCTGCGGAAACTCCACGCTGTATTCGGCAAGCCGGCTGTTGTATTCCATGTCCGAGTCGGGCAAATCACCAAAGTTCCTGGGAAAGGTCAGCAAAAGCGGCGTGCCTGTATTTGCGGTGTTCTTTACTGCGCTTACCGCCTGCCTGTGTTTCCTCACTTCCCTGGACAGCGACAGCGCCGTATACACCTGGCTTTATAATGCCACCGGTCTGACCGGATTTTTAACCTGGTTCGGAGTCTGCATCTGCCACCTGAGGTTCAGGAAAGGATTCAAGGTGCAGGGAAAAGACCTGGCAGAACTGAAGTACAAGAGCAAATTATATCCTTTCGGAACCTGGTATTCGCTCATCATCTGCACGGCGGTTATTTTGGGTCAGGGCTACTATGCCTTTACTTCTTCCGGGGTCGATTGGTACGGAGTGCTGGTAGCTTATATCGGACTGCCGATCTTTATCGCCCTGTATGTGATCCGCAAGATCGTGAAAAAGACCAAGATTATACCTGCGGACAAGATGGATTTGTCAAAGAACCCGATTCAGCAGGATGGGCAGCCAAAAGTAGGGTGAAAACAAAAAAGACGTGCTTCTGGCTGAATTATACACTGCAAAAGAATTGACAATCCAGGTTCAGGGAATATATACTGAAAGGGTCGGAAAAAATATGATAGATTAAGTAAAAGGAGAACTTTGCATGTTTAATTCACTCGTAGAAGCAAAACGATTTATAGAAGAAAAGCGAATTCAGATGGTCGATTTTATGATGATCGACTTAAACGGCAGATGGAGGCACCTGACAATTCCTGTAGATCGTTTTACAGAAGATACCTTTAAAAACGGTATTGGGTTTGACGGAAGCAACTATGGTTTTGCGCCGGTAGAAAAGAGCGATATGGTATTTATCCCGGATCTTTCGACTTCTTATGTCGATCCTTTCATGGAAATCCCGACTCTGGCCATGATCGGCGATGTATATGTGATCGATGTGCCCAACAACCGGCCCTTTGACCAGGACCCAAGAAATGTAGCCAAACACGCAGAAAACTATCTGATGGAGTCGGGCATTGCTGATGAGATGAAAATCGGACCGGAATATGAGTTCCATGTATTTGACCACGTAAGCTATTCCACCGCGCCCAATGAATCCAGCTATTATATTGATACGGAGCAGGCCGAATGGAATAAAGAGGACCGGGACTTTAACCTGGGATACAAGATGCCCCACAAGGGCGGCTATCACATGGCGCCCCCGCAGGACGTGCTTTATGATTTCAGAAGCAGGGTCTGCATGCTGATGGAAAAGCAGGGAATCCGCGTCAAGTACCACCATCACGAAGTTGGAGGACCGGGACAACTTGAGATCGAAGTGGAATTCGGTTCTGTAACGGAAATGGCCGATAAGACAATGATGACCAAATATCTCATTAAAAATGAAGCCATTGCTGAGGGAAAAACAGCGACTTTCATGCCCAAGCCAATCTTTGATGAGGCCGGCAACGGTATGCACGTCCACATGCAGCTGTTCAAAGGAGGAGAACCGCTCTTCTACGATAAAGACGGGTATTCCCAGCTTTCCCAGGAAGCGCTCTATTTCATGGGTGGTATTTTAAGACATATTCGCGCGCTGTGCGCCTTCACCAACCCCAGCACCAACTCCTTCAAGCGTCTGGTACCGGGATATGAAGCTCCGGTTACCATCGGTTTTGCCACGGCCAACAGAAGCTCGGTCATCCGTGTTCCTGCATACGCCAAGGATCCGGACAAAAAGCGCTTTGAAATCCGCAACCCGGACGGCACCTGCAACCCGTATTACGCCTTCTCTGCCATTCTGATGGCGGGATGCGACGGAATCAAGAACAAAATCGATCCGGTAGCGGAAGGGTATGGTCCATATGACATCAACCTTTACAATCTGACCGAAGAAGAAAAGAAAAAGATCAAGAGCCTGCCGAGAACTCTGGACGAAGCACTGGATGCTCTGGAAGAAGACCACGCTTTCCTCACCGAAGGCGGCGTGTTCCCGGAAAAGCTCATCGAAATCTGGCTGATCAATAAGCGGGCGGAGACCAAAAAGCACAGCTTAATGCCGACACCGATGGAATTTGACATGTATTACGATCTTTAATTTATAATCCGATCAACCCAAGCAGGGCTGCCGCTGGCAGCCTTGTATTTTTTTTCACAAAATCCAGAGAAAAATAAAAATCACTCTTTACATGAAAGAAAAAAGAAGATATGATATAAAGCAATATATTCTGATAATTATGTATTTTGGGAATAATGCGAAAATGAAAGGAGTTTTGATGAGCAGACTTGATATTAAAACGAGAGACCAGTCACAAATGGTAATAGAGGGCCTGTATCAGGACCTGGAGCGGAGAATTGTTGCCAGTCCGCCGGGACAGTGCCCGGTGGATATGGCAGCATCTTTTTTAAAGCTGTGCCACGCACAAACCTGCGGCAAATGCGTTCCCTGCAGAGTGGGACTGGGGCAGATGCTGAACCTGATCGATGACCTTTTGGACTTGAGCGAAGAAACTTCTTTGGATACACTGGATTTAATTGAAAATACGGCTGTCGCCATACGCGATTCTGCTGACTGTGCCATCGGCACGGAGGCAGCCAATATGGTGCTGCGGGGACTTTCTGGTTTTCGGGACGACTATGAGGAGCACGCCCTGCGCAACCGCTGCACCGAAGACATACAGAAGGGAAAACAGCCGGTGCCCTGCGTGGCTCTCTGCCCGGCCGGCGTGGACGTTCCGGGATACAGCGCGCTGGTACTGGAAGGCCGATACGAGGACGCAGTGAGGCTGATTCGGAAAGACAATCCCTTTCCCACCGTATGCGCATTGATCTGCGAGCATCCGTGCGAAGCCAGATGCAGAAGAAATCTGATCGATGCGCCCATCAATATCAGGGGCTTGAAGCGTTATGCGGTTGATAACAGCGGACCGGTAGAAGTACCGGAAAAAATGGACGATACCGGAAAACGGGTGGCTATTATCGGCGGCGGACCCACAGGACTTTCGGCGGCATATTTTCTTTCCATCATGGGGCATAAAGCGACAGTGTTTGAAAAACGCAGTCAGCTGGGAGGGATGCTCCGATATGGAATTCCCAATTACCGGCTGCCGAGGGAGCGTCTCCAGTATGACATCGATGCGATCCTTTCTGCGGGCGTTGAAGTCAAGACAGATTTTGATGTAAATGACGCAGAAAACATTCAGGCCATCCGGGCAGAATATGATGCCGTATATATCGGAATCGGAGCACATACCTATAAGGAAATGGGAATTGAAGGCGAATTCTCAAAAGGAGTCATTCCGGCCGTGGAGATGCTGCGGGGCATCGGCGATGATGCGATGCCGGATTTTAAAAACAAAGCGGTCGCCGTAATCGGCGGCGGCAATGTAGCAATGGATGTGGCACGGACAGCAAAACGGCTGGGAGCATCAGAAGTGACTATTGTATATCGGCGCCGGCGAAACGATATGACCGCCTTGGATGAGGAGATCGAAGGCGCCATTGCCGAAGGCTGCGATCTTCTTCAGCTGAAAGCTCCGGCAAAAATCGAATCCACCCAGGAAGGCAGAGTCAAAGCCTTGTGGGTAAAACCCCAGCTTGCCGGGGAAGCGGACAACTCCGGGCGTCCCAGACCTATCGACGCGCAGGCGGAAGAGGAATGTATCCCCTGCCAGATTATCATTTCCGCCATTGGACAAGGAATTGAATCGCACAGTTTCGAAAACTGCGGCGTTCCAGTAGCGAAAGGCAGTATTTCCGCCAGCAGCTCCAGCCAGATCGAGACCATGGAAGGGGTCTTTGCCGGCGGGGACTGCGTAACAGGACCATCCACTGCGATCAATGCCATTGCCGCGGGAAAAGTCGCGGCAGCCAATATCGATAATTATCTGGGTTACCATCATGAGATCGAGGTAGATGTTCAGATTCCGGAACCGCGGATCATGGACAAAAAACCTTGCGGAAGAATGGAACTGAAGCTGCGCTATGCAAGAGAACGGGGCAATGACTTCCTGGCGATTGAACAGGGTATGACTGCGGAAGAAGCTGCCCAAGAGGCATCCCGCTGCCTGCGGTGCGATTACTTCGGCTTCGGATCTTTTAAAGGGGGGAGAGTGGAAAAATGGTAAAATTGACGATAAACGACCAAAAGGTAACCGTGCCGGAAGGTACTACCATCATGCAGGCTGCCCGGGAAGTGGGCATTGAGATTCCGCACCTGTGCTACCTGAAGGATATCAACGACATCGGAGCATGCAGAGTTTGCATCGTGGAGCTGGAAGGCATGGAAAAGCTGGTTACAGCATGCAATACACCGGCAGAAGAGGGAATGGTGATCTACACCAACAGCCCCAGAGTCCGCGCGACACGAAAAATCAATGTGCAGCTGATCCTTTCCGACCACGACGGCAAATGCGCGACTTGTGTCCGCAGCGGAAACTGTTCTTTGCAGACAATCGCCAATGATTTGGGAATTTTGGAAATCCCCTACGAATTGATTGCGGAGCGCAACCGGTGGGACAAGCGGTTCCCCATGATCCGGGAAGCTTCCAAATGTATCAAGTGCATGCGCTGCATCCAAGTATGCGATAAGATCCAGGACATGCAGGTGTGGAATGTGTCGGGAAGCGGCTTTCGGACTACCGTGGAAGTGAGCGGCAATATACCTATTCAGGAAGCGGATTGCTCTCTGTGCGGCCAATGCATTACCCATTGTCCGGTGGGCGCGCTGCGGGCAAGAGATGATGTGGATAAAGTCTTTGAAGCTCTGGCGGATCCTGAAAAAATCACCATGGTCCAGATTGCTCCGGCTGTGCGCACAGCCTGGGGAGAAGGAATCGGACTGGGCAAAGAGGAGAGTACCACTGGAAAATTGGTCAGTGCGCTGCGCCAAGTGGGATTTGATTACATATTCGATACCGTCTACACAGCCGATCTGACGATCATGGAAGAAGGAAGCGAATTTCTGGAAAAATTCCAAAATAAGAACGACAATAAATGGCCCATGTTCACTTCCTGCTGCCCGGGATGGCTGCGTTTCGTGCGCAGTCAGTATCCGGAATTCGTGGAATACTTGTCAACGGCCAAGTCGCCGCAGCAGATGTTCGGAGCTATGTCCAAGACGTACATCGCCCGAAAGCTGGGGCTGGATCCGGAGAAAATATTCTGCGTTTCCATCATGCCTTGTGTTTCGAAAAAATTCGAATGCGATGTAAGGCAGGTTAACGATACAGGAATGGAAAAAGATGTGGATCTGGTGCTGACAACAAGGGAGCTGAGCCGGATGATCCGCGCCGACCGAATCAAAGCAGAGGATCTGAAAGACGAAACCTTTGATGAAATGTTTGGACAGGGAACAGGCGCCGGTCTGATATTCGGAGCCAGCGGCGGAGTCATGGAAGCTGCTTTGCGCAGCGCCTATTATCTGATTACCGGCAAAAACTCAAAGCCGGATGCCTTTAAAAGAGTCCGAGGCCCGAAAGGATGGAAATCTTCCGTCTTTGAAATTGAAGGCGTGCCGGTGCATGTGGCTGTTGTCAGCGGTCTGGGCAATGCCAGAAAACTGCTGGAATCCATCAAGAGCGGCCAGGTCAGCTACGATTTTGTGGAAATCATGGCCTGCCCGGGCGGCTGCGCCGGCGGCGGCGGTCAGCCGATTCAAGACGGTGCGGACATGGCTGCGGACAGAGGAAAAATTCTTTACGGCCTGGACAGTGTGGCTGATAGCCGTTTTTCCCATGAGAACCCTGCAGTACAGATGACGTACGAGGAATATCTGGGCAAACCTCTATCCAAACGGTCCCATGAATTGCTCCATACAAGTTTGGAACAGTAGGAGATCGAGTAAAAAAACCAAAAATGAAAACCAGTATTCATAATAATGACAAAGCGAACCTTTCGCTTTGTCATATTTTTTGGTAAAATAAAGGGCGGAGGTGCCATAAATGAAACAATTTCTCAGGAATGAAATCCAAGGATTCATCGGTCGTTATGAAAAAAAGATCGAAACAAAATGGGGAGAGCCGCTTGCAGGCTTCGCGGATGCGGATCTGAGCCGGCTCAAGCAGGTAATTTCGCCGCAGCATGCCTCCGGAAGCGACGTGATCCCAAATCCGACGGTGATCCTGGCATATTTTGTTCCCTTTCAAAAGGAAATGGCAGAGACCAATATTGGACATGGAATCGCATCGCCCCAGTGGGCCCTTGCCTACGAAGAAACCAACGCCATGTTTGTGGAACTGAACCGCTATCTGATTAAAATTCTGGCGGATAAAGGCTATCGGGCCGCCGTTTCCCAGGAAGCGGGAGCATTCAACCGGGAGCAGCTGATCAGCAATTGGTCGCAGCGACATATCGCCTATGAGGCTGGCCTCGGTACCTTTGGGCTCAACAATATGCTGATCACCAAAAAAGGCTGCTGCGGCCGAATTAACACGATTGTCACCGACCTGGACGTCCCGCCTGACCGTCCGATGGAAGAAGAACTTTGCCTTTACAAACGATCTGGAAAATGCGGGCTTTGTGTGGACCGATGCCCGTCGGGAGCTCTGACCCGGGAAGGATTTGATCGGGAGCGGTGCTTTCAAGTCTGCCGGGAAAACGCCCAAATCTATACTGGATACGGAAATTCCTACGCTTCCGCCGCCGGACAGCCTGCTGAAGATACAGGCAGCGAAGTCTGTGGAAAATGCGTAGCAGGCATGCCTTGTGCGTTTCTCTAATGAGCGGCTTTACAGACTGAAAATAGAAAGGTTAGCAGTGTATGACCAAAAAAGCCATTGTCTTTAATATACAGCGTTTTACCATCCACGACGGCCCTGGAATTCGCACAGAACTGTTTCTGAAAGGCTGCCCGCTGTCCTGCAGATGGTGCGGCAACCCGGAAAGCCAGTCGGGATCCATTGTTCCGGGAGTCTATGCTTCCAAATGTCTGGGAGCTGACAAATGCGGGTTTTGTGAAAGGGTTTGTCCGGTTCCGGGCAGCCTGGTATTCAAAGAAAACAAACTGGTTTCCATTGACCGCACCAAGTGTATCAACTGTATGGAATGCGGCGGCCAGTGTCCAGCGGATGCCATCAAGCAATGGGGACAGGAAATGACCGTGGATGAAGCCATGGATATCATTCTGCGGGATGAAGAGTATTACCGCAGTTCCCGGGGCGGGGTGACGGTTTCCGGCGGCGAGCCCCTGCTCCATAGCCAATTTGTTGCCGAACTCTTTGAGCGCTGCCATGAAAATCAGATACATACCTGTCTGGAATCCACTTTTTGTACGGACTGGAGGGTGATCGAAAGGGTTCTGCCCCATACGGACCTGGTGATTACCGATCTCAAGCATATGGATGCCCGGATTCACGAGCAGCATACAGGAATTTCCAACGAAAGGATTCTGGAAAACTTAAAAAAATTGTCTCAGCAGGGAAAAGAACTGATAATTCGTATTCCGGTGATCCCGGGAGTCAATGACCATTGGGAGAATATTCGAGCAACCTGCGATTTTATACAAAATGAGCTGGGAAACCGGGTCATGCTGCTCCAACTGCTGGCCTTCATGCGCCTGGGAGAAGAAAAATACGCTTCCCTGGGCAGGCCTTATCCCATGAGCGGTGTGGATTTGGACCGGAATCAGTTCCAGCAGCATATAGAAGAATTAGCGAAGTATTTTAATGGCAGAGGCGTCAAATGTATGGTCGGAACGACTGCCAAAGAGATAGGAGAATGATAAAATGAACCAAGTGAAACCGTGCGGTACAGAGCGCTACGACCAGAGCTACGGAGTTGGCTACCGGGTAGGCCACGACGATTTTTCCCCTTACGGACGGGTAAACCGGCTCCGGAAACAATTCCTCGACCGGGAATTCAATATCGATATACAAAGGGCCCGGCTGATTACACAAGTATACAAAAACAACCCTGATATGTCCGCAAAGCTGAAAACCGCTTATGCGCTGGAAAATATACTGGAGCATGTGGCCATCGATCTTTACGATGAAGAACTGATCGTAGGGGAAGTAGCCGCTCCAGCCAAAGCAGCACCCATTTATCCGGAGTTTTCCGTAAAATGGATCATCGATGAATTGAAGCATCACCCCTTCGACCAGCGGGCCCACGATAAATTCTATATCACAGACGAGGACCGGGACGAGCTTCTGGAGATCTTAGAATTTTGGAGAGGCAAAACGGTAGAAGACTTGGTGAATGCCCGTCTGACCGAGGATGAGAAAAAGGGCAGCGAACTGGGCAAAAAGGTTTACATGACCAATCTTTACCACTTTGCGGGAGTAGGTCATTTTGTTCTGGATTATCCTCAGCTGCTGGAACAAGGTTATGACGGTTATCTGGCCCAGGTGCGGCAGAAACTGGAAACCCTGGACTCCGGCGATGCCGATTTTGAGGAAAAACGTGACTTTTACCAGGCCATGGAGATCGAGCTGAAGGCGGCCTGCGCATATATTAGGCGGTACGCCCAATTAGCCGCCTCACGTGCGGAAAGGGAGCAAAACCCCGGCAGAAAACAAGAGCTGCTGCAAATCGCGGAAAACTGCAATCAGATCGCGGGCGGACCGGCCAGGACCATGTGGCAGGCCGTCCAGCTGTGGCATTTTGCTACCACCATTACCCAGATCGAATCCAACGGCCATTCCATCTCCTATGGAAGAATGGACCAATGGCTGTATCCCTACTACAAAAAAGATATGGAGCAGGGTGTGATCACCAAGGAATTCGCCCAAGAGCTTTTGGAAACAGCCTATGTTAAGACCGGAAATCCGTCCAAGCTGAAGGATAAGATGACGGTAGAGGTGAGAAGCGGCCGCGGCTGGGGCGGAGAAAGCCTGACCATTGGAGGCGTAAACGAGGATGGAAACGACGCTTCCAACGACCTGACCTTCATGCTTTTGGAGGCATCGGCTCACACCAGAATGATGAACCCGTGGGTATGCGTTAGAATGCATGAAAACACACCGTATGAGTTGAAAGTAAAGGCTGTGGAATGCATCCGGGCCGGATACGGACATCCCAAGCTCTTCAATGACGTGCCTACCATTGAGGTCATGCTCAAAAAAGGCATGACTTTGAAAGAAGCGCGAAATTATGAAGTGGTTGGATGCGTGGAGCCGGATCTGCCCGGTTATGAATACGGATTCCATGATTCTGCCTATATGAATATCGCCAAAGTCATGGAGCTGGCTCTCAACGGCGGAGCCTGCATCGATTGCAGCGACCAGTGTCCCAGATATGCCAAATGCGCTGCCATAGGAAGGACCCTGGGGCCCGATACCGGCAGCCTGGCGGATTTCCAGAATATCGGCCAAGTGCTGGAGAGCTTTGATAAACAGATGAAATTCTGGACAGACCAGATGTGTCAGGGAATTAATGTGATCGACGAGGCCCACAGAGAGCGAAAGCCGCTTCCATACGCGTCGGCATTTTTCAATGATTGCATTGATAAGGGCAAAGACCTTTCCGAAGGGGGAGCCAGATATAATTTCACCGGACCCCAGGCCAGCGGAATCGCCACTTGCGCCGACACCCTGTCCGTAATCAGCCAGCTGGTCTTTGATGAAGGCAGATATACCGGCCAAGAGCTGCTGCAGGCAATCCGGGATAACTGGGACGGCCACGACGTGCTCTATGCCCTTGTTAACAGCAGCAAGGTTCATCACTATGGCAATGATGATGATTATGCGGATAACTTCTTTAAAGAAGTATTCAACTGCTACTGCCGCAACATTGAAGGGCGGAAAAATCCCAGAGGCGGAACCTTCTGCCCGGGCGTATATACGGTAAACGCCAACGTGGGACTGGGCCTGGATCTGGGAGCATCTCTGGACGGAAGAAAAAGCCGGGAACCTCTTTCCGACAATATGGGGCCGGTGCATACCAGCGCCGCTTCCCACGATATCTACGGACCCACCGCCATTTCCAACTCGGTGACAAAGGTAGACCACAGCAGAGCCACCAACGGGACGTTGCTCAACTGGAAGTTTCCGCCTGAATGCGTGGCGGGCAAAACAGGCCGGGAAAACCTGATCAGTTTTATTGATACCTATTTCGCCAAAAAAGCCATGCATTGCCAGTTCAATATCATGAGTACGGAAATGATGAGAGCGGCGATGAAAAAACCGGAGGACTACAAGGATATGCTGGTTCGGGTAGCCGGATACAGCGCATACTTCGTAGAGCTGGGAAAACCGCTTCAGATGGATTTGATCAATCGGACGGAGCTATCGTTTTAAGCCGGTGTGAAGGACAAAGTATGAGGAAATCGGAAACAGATCAAACCGCCGCCGGGGAAAGAGCAGCACTAAATCTTTTGGTGGTAGAAGATAATTACGATGATATGGAATATGTATGTGATAGTTTGAAAGAACTGGACACGGGGCTGAACATTTATAAAGCGGGAAAAGCCTTTAAAGCGCTGGAAATGATCCACGAAAGCCAGATCGACCTTGTTCTGCTGGATGTGGAACTTCCGGATATGAACGGATTTTCTCTGGCCAACCGAATCAGAAATATGGAAGAAGGTTCGCTGCTGCCAATCGTATTCATTACAGGGACCGACGCCAACCCGCTGATGGCCCACAGAAAATACCACTGCTATGATTATATTAAAAAACCCTTTATGCGGAGCACCTTCAATCAGGTGATGAAACCTCTGCTTAAAGGGCTCGCCCGGCAAAAGAACAGAAATAGTAGGCCGGCTTTGGAGAAAGAGAAAGTTGTTTTTCTCGAAACAAAAGAAGATATTTTTATCGTAAAATACGATGATATTTTATTCGCAGAAATAAGCGGGAGGACGATCACTGTCTATCTGGCGGATCGAACGATAAGCGGCGTCAAAATGAAATTTGACGCTTTTATCGAAACGGTAGATTCGCCTGATTTCCTGCGATGCCATAAATCCTATGCGGTGAATATCCGGAAAGTTGATCAAATTAAAAAGATCGATTACCGGTCCTGGGATATCCTTTTTAAAGATATCAAACAAACAGACAGCACGAAATGCATGCTGTCAAAGACTTATAAGGACAGTGTTTTTGCTGCAATAAATGACAGAAAGGATGATGAAGGATGATCGACCTTTCTGTCAGCTGGTGCATTTATTGGCTGCGCTCCTTTTTAGAAGTGTTGTCCATCTTCAGTTTCAGCAGCATCCTTGGCGGGGAAGGCCGGATAAAAGTCAGGACCCTGCTGCTAGGGAGCCTGTGCGTATCATTTCTTGTTTCTGTTTTGGACTATTTTGAAGCTTCTTTTATCCCTGTCATTTTTTTATTTCTATGCGTAGTTATGCTCAAACTATCATCACCGGCAAAGCTTTCTGAGCTGGTGGGCAATTTAATATTTGGGACTGCCGCCACCTTTTTACTGGAATTGATTGTTACAGGCATCCTCTGGCTCCTTGGCAGAAATTATGACATGGAGGGAATTTCCTATGTCATGTCGGGCCTTCTTGCCATAATAATCCTCTGCAACTTGATTCTGCATACGGATAACCGTCTTGCCAGGAAAGTCAGCGCCACCCTGCAGAACAAACGAAACTATGTCATGATCGTCTCCATAAGCATGGCTGTCCCCATCGTGATGCTGTCAAATATATTTTTAGACAACTCGATGATGTTCTGGGAAGGGTATTATAAAACCTCGTTTTTAGCTGTTCTCTACTTTATCATGAATTTGTTTTTGATCAAATATTTTGTGGATATTTTACATAAAGAGAAGGAAATCAAAGTCATTCGTGAGTACGGGGAGCATTTGAAAGACTTGGCGGAAGAGCTGAATAAACGGGAGCATGAGTACAAAAACCAACTCAATGCAATCATCGGCATCGCAGAAAGAAACGGCCCTGAATGCAGGGAGCAGATTATTGAATACGCGGAAAGCATCACTGAGGCAAATAAAAGCCGCAAAAGCCGAAGAAGCATTATCAGCGATAATTCCGTTGTTGCCGCGTATATTCTGAAAATGTCACGAATTGCCAAAGACCGCGATATCAAGTTTGATTACTATATAACAAGGCCTTTTCCCGTCTATGATCTGTCCGAAAGCGAGCTGAACCAACTGTTGGCAAACCTTTTAAACAACGCCTTTGAAGCGGCAGAAGAATTAACGGGATATAAAAGGTATGCAGCAATTTGTCTGGAAGAGGACTACCTAGAAGTAACCAACTATGTAAAGGATGATTTCAGCAAAAGCATGATAAAGAAAGCAACTAAACAGGGGTTCAGCACAAAGGGCCGCAATCGAGGCTACGGGATGGCCAATATTTGGAATATTGTGAAAAGGCGTAATCTTACGTTGGAATCTTACTTGGAGGATGATTTACTTACCTTTATGATCCGCATGAAATGATGTATTTATTGATGAAATGTGATTTTTAAATTAGAATCAACATTTAAAAGCGCAATGTATCATCATATGAAAGAAATATTGTCAAAAAATTTTGAAAGCTCTATAATCCTATTGTGTTTTAAATATATTGTCAGGAGGTTAGAGCTATGTCGGAAGTTCAAAAAAAGATGGCAGCTGAAGTGGGAGATCATGGGCTGAAGAAACATGACATAAAAGTTTCGACGGTGGTATTTATGATTTTTTGCTTAGTGGCTGCCGGGTGCTATGGAATTGAGGAAATCATTCCCGCCTGCGGTCCGGGCTTGACGATTGTAATCCTTTGTGTTCTGCCTTTGATTTGGGCGCTGCCCTTTAGTCTTGTGGCATCGGAGCTGGGTTCGGCCAGGCCCCAGGAAGGCGGGTATTACAAATGGGTACAGGAAGCCCTTGGAGAATTTTGGGGGTTTCAAGCAGGTTGGTGGAGGACGGTTTCGATTTATATTGATATGGTTTCTTATGTGGTGCTGGCCGGCGGCTATGCCTCTTCACAATGGAATTTCAGCAGGCCGGAAGAATTTTTATTGAAAGCCACAATCATTCTTGTTTTCGTTTATATCAATATCCGAGGTGTGAAAGATATCGGAGTTGTAAGCACGATCCTGTCCATTCTGGTCATGGCAGCCTTTGGACTGGTTGCGATCTGTGGATTCCTCCATTGGGGAGAGGGAACCGACGTTTCCTTCCAGATGACGGCCACAGAAACAAACGGTATCAGCGATTGGTTTTTCCTGATTGCCGGAGGCATTTCCATCGGCATGTGGATGTATTCGGGCTATGAATCCATGTCAACCATTGCGGGAGAAGTTTCCAATCCACAGGTCATTCCCAAGGCAACCTTGATTACAGTGCCGCTGATCGCGGCCGTTTATATCATCCCTACGATTGCCAGCCTGGGTTCGCTGGGACAGTGGCAAAACTGGACACCTGACGGCGACGGCGTCGGATACGGTGATGTGGTGGCGACTTTCTGGGGACCGGCCTTTGGTGTAATTTTCGTCATCATTGCCATTTTAGCCCAGTGTTCCATTTTCAATACATACATCGCATCCGGGTCGAGGGGATTTTTCTCTTTGGCAGATGACTATCTCGCCCCGCAGATACTGGTCAAATGTGACAAAAAGCATGGCGTTCCATATGTTGCGATCTCGACCGTTGCTGTTGTGTGCCTGCTTCTGTGCATGCTGCCCTTTGGTTTTATTATCATATTGGACGTGACCATGCTGGTAGCATCCTATATCCTGGTTTATATCTCTGCAATTGTATTGAGAAAGAAAATCCCCCAGGAAGACTATAAATTCAAGATTCCGGGCGGATCGGGATTATTGGCGGTCATCTGTATCGTGCCGATTTGCGTCGCTGTGTTCTCCTTCTTTATAAACGGGTCTGATTGTTATCTGGCCGGCGCCATTGGAATGGTGTCAGGAACGATTCTGTACTACATTTGGAGAAGGCGGTACGGCGGGCTCACCAAGAAAAATCCCCAGCTGTTCCCGGCAAACAAAAAGACCAAGCTGGCTGTCGGTGATACGAGAAAGATAACCTTTATGCTTCTGTTGTTATCCATCTTCAATGTGATTGCCTGTTTCTTCATGCCTTGGTATGAGAACGGCTGGGAAGCCGGCGACTATTTCGATGGAATGCTGCCGGATGCCAATGTGGATACGATTACCACGATTATCGATACAGGTCTTCACGTATTTACAGCAGTATGCGCCATTGCGACCGTAGTATTCTTCGTTATTTCTAAGAAGGTAGAGCCACAGAGAAAGTAAAGAGGGCAACAAATTTTTTTGAAAATTCAAAGACCATGAAGCTATATTAGAAAGCTCATGGTCTTTTTTACAAAAGAATGCTGGCATAAATGGGGATCGTTACCAAGCTGATCAGCGTGGACAGGCTCACCAGATTGGAAGCGTACTCTCCCTCCAGATCGTAATATTCCGCCATGATCGCGGTCTGTGCGTGGCATGGCAAGGAGGCGGTGAGAATGAACACCTTCAGCGGCAGCCCATAGATGCCCAGCAGGGAGAAGGCTCCCCAGATGATCAACGGGTGAAGGATGAATTTCCCCAACAGAATGACCACTTGGTCCTTGGTGACTTTGGCCACGCCCCGCGACACGGACTTGGCGAGATTGGAGCCGATGACCAAAAGGGAAAGGGGCACGCAGATATCTCCAAGATAGGTGAGGGACGTCTCCAGAATCACAGGAAGATGCCATTCCATTTCCACCAATAAGCATCCGATCAAAACGCCGATCAGGCCAGGGCTGAAAATCTTTTTTGCGGAAAAAGATTTTCCACCCATATTAGATGCTTTACATAATGTATAGGCGCCTAAGCTCCAGAAGAGAACGATGGTCACCAGATAAAAGGTGAACAGATAGGGCAGCCCCTCATGGCCGAAGACGATTTGGTTGATAGGCAGACCGATAAACATGGTATTGTTGAAGGTAAAGGTCGTTTCAAAGACTGCCCGTTTTTTTGGAGGCAGTTTTAACAATCTGGACAGAAGTTTCCCCAAAACGTACATAAAAAACAGGCTGGCGGCGATTATGAGCAGGTTCCAGAATGCCGCCCGCAGCATGTCGGGCGTAAAACGGTTCTCAATGCTGACAATAGCAAGGGAAGGGGCTGCGATCTGTACGACCGTGGTAGAGAATACTTTATTGGTGTTATCGGGCCACTTTTTTCTTTTTGTAAAATAAAAGCCCACGCCTAAAATAATAAATACAACTAATACACTGATAATTCCATTTAACAAAGTTGTCACCTCACAATTTGGGATACGGTATCATCTCATCTTTTTTTTGAATTTCTCGCATGAAAATCTTTTAAAACATTGTACATGGTTTTTTCCATCAATGGATCCAGCCCCATGGCGGAAGGATCCAGCTTATTTAAATTTTTTCCGATCAGTTCCGGGAAGGGAACCACTTTTGCAGGTTTGAAAATAAATGCGGCTTTCAGAATGCGGGCATCTACGATGGTGCCGGAATTTGTGGCCGCAGCAAAGGCGATTCTCCTGGTCCGCGGGAAGCCGGCGTTCTTTCCGCTGTACAGGCGGTCCGCTTTTTCTCCCAATTCGTGGACCACTTTGTTGAGTTTGATGGTCTGCATGTAGGTAAAGTATCCTGCTATAATCCAGATTACGCCGATAATAATTAAAATATTTGATAGTAGAGTAGTTGTCATGATCATCCATCCTTTCTTTCATCGATCACAAAATATTTATATGTATGTATTACAAGAGTCTGAAATCGTCAATGTTAATCTTATATTTCTTAATCCTTCGATATAGCGTTCTTTTGGGTATGCCCAGACGTATGGAAGGCTTGGAAACATTGCCCCGTTCAGCTCGAAGAGCCTCTACCAGCAGGTCGTAAGTTTTGTTTTCGCCGGGCGGCTGTTCCTTCTGAAGTTCAGTATCTGATGATACCTCAAGGGAAGGAGCATCTTCATAAGACGTAATGGCTGCCGGTAGATCATTGAGGGTGATCTCTCCCGTCTGTGTCAGATTGACCGCCCGCTCGATCACATTTTCCAGCTCCCGGATGTTCCCTGGCCAAGAGTAGCTTGTCAGCGCTTTTTTTACGTTGGAGTCCAGTATGACGGCCTGCTTTCCCAGAATCTTATTTTGCTGGTTTATGAAATGATCAGCCAATGGCAGAATGTCTTCCGGCCTTTTTCTCAGAGGGGGAATTTGAATGGACAGTACATCCAGACGATAATATAAATCATCGCGAAACTCTTTTTTCTGTACGGATTTATAGAGATCCACATTGGTTGCCGCGATAATCCGCACATCAATCTGTTTCTTTTGCTTTCCACCAATCCTTACAATTTCTTTGGTCTGCAGAACGCGGAGCAGCGAGGCCTGCAGGTCCAGCGGCATATCGCCAATCTCATCAAGAAAGATTGTGCCACCGTCAGCCAGTTCGAATTTTCCAGGATGACCTTCTCTGCTGGCTCCGGTGAAAGCGCCCTTTTCGTAGCCAAACAATTCGCTTTCCACTAAACCTTTCGGCAGGGAGCCGCAGTTGATGGCGATAAACGGTCCGTTGGCCCGCTGGCTGGCGTTGTGGATCGAGTGTGCCAAAAGTTCTTTCCCTGTACCGCTTTCTCCCAGGATCAGCACATTGGAAGTACTTCCTGCCGCCGCCTGGGCGACGCCTTTTACCGCTGTAATCGCTTGGGAATCACCCAGGATGGAATTAAAGGTGTAGGTTGCGGAAAAGCCGCTTATCTTATTTACCAATTTATGAATTCGTTTCAGCTCATCTATGACCAGTACAGTGCCGGTTCGTTCCTGCTGGTCGTTGTTGACACAGGATGCGGATAAGGATAAAGAAAGCTTTCTTCCGGCCTTGGTGATCAGTGTTACCTCATTGTTTTGAAAATCCCTCTCAATTCGTGTCAGATCAATGCCTGAACTCTCCATGTTTATGATATCTGAAATATTCTTGTGGGCAAGGGAACTGTATTCCAGGCCGAGGATATCGCAGGCGCGTTTGTTATTCTGTGTAATGATCCCCAGGTTATCGATCATGATGATTCCAGAGGAGATGGATTGTATGGTGCTGGACATCTGGTTATTGATGACTGCAATTTTTTCGTAAGCCTTTTTCATCTTAATTTCTTTTTCAATCCCATCGGTAGAAGCGCTGACCATGGCCAGTGTGTGGGTGTGGGGCAGGTCAAAGGGCCCCACCACATCCAGACATCCAATAATTTTCCCGGTTTCGTTTCGTATAGGCGCTGCGGAACAAAGATAATTGTGATGGGGTTTTATGTAATGCTCTGCGCCCCAGATCTGGATGGGATGACCGACGGTGAGACAGGTGCCGATGCCATTTGTACCCGCATATTGTTCGCTGCGGCAGCATCCCACAGTTAGTCCGCTCTTTTTTGTCCGGGCCTGGATCATGTTATCATCACCGACCAAGTCCAACACGTATCCGTTTGCATCGGTCAAGGCAAGGACAAAGTTTGTGCCTTTGACGAAGGTGTAGAGATGCTGGATATAGGGATGGGCGATTTGTATCAGATTGTCATTTTTCCTCAAAACCAAATTTAATTCTTCTGGAGAGAGTGTTTTGTTTTTTACTTCAAAGGGGTCAATTCCCTGCTTTTTTGACCGTTTCCACGACTCATAGATAAAATCACGAATCTGGGAGTCCGTATCCGGAAAAGGCACACCTTCTATTATATATTTGTGCCATTTTTGTTGTAACAGCGATTGATATTCCTTTGTAAATTCTGCCATGGCAATACCTCCATAAGCTCGCATTCAGTAGTATTCCAACGGTCCTCATTATACCATGCACAGCAGATAATAACAACGAAAATGTGTGTCATGAAAAGCATAATTTGGCACAAAAATTCAGTGTGGCACAAGGCGGCATGATTTGGCACAAATTGGCGTGGCGCACACCTACTGGAATTTTGAAAATTTAGAATGACAATCGGATATGGATACAAATATAGATAAAAGAAAAAATTTTGAAGAGCTTGAAATTTACAGAATTTAAAGCTCTTTTGGGTGCAGGGTAAACATTTTTTTCACAAATATGGCACGGCCTTTGCGTTACATAAGGGCGTGAACGGAAAACAAATACCGGCACAATTATATTCAATAACCATTATTTTAATAAAAAGGAGTGATAACAAATGCCAAGAGGAGGATACCAGGGTATCGACTGGGAATCTAACATCGATTATTCGAGAATGAAAAAAGAAAGGCTGGAAAGAGCCAAAAAGAGCATGAAAGAAAAAGGACTTTCCGCTATCATCTGCTACGACTTTGATAATATCCGCTACATTACAGGAACCCATATCGGGGAGTGGAATCGGGACAAGATGAACCGTTACTGCATCTTAATAGACGGCGTAGATCAGCCCTTCCTGTTCGACTCAGCGGCACCGTCCAAGCGGCTACGGGTAGACTGGCTGGACAAAGATCACATCATGCCGGCAGTGGGCTCTATGCGGGGCGGCATTCCCAAGGAAGTGGGCATGGTCGAGCAGGTGGTCGAAGAAGTGACCGGCTATCTGAGAGAGTATGGCGCTGATAAAGGCAAGGTGGGCATGGACATTACCGATATCCCGCTGATCCGCGGCTTTGAGTCAAAAGGCATCGAAATCGTAGACGGACAGGAGGCCATGGTGGATGCGAGAATCATCAAGACAGAAGATGAAATCCAGCTGCTCAAGCAGAGCGCGGCCATGGTGGATGCCGTATACTACGATATCGCAAAAGCCATCCGCCCGGGCGTTCTGGAAAACGAGCTGGTGGCCCTGGCCAACTACAAGCTGTTCAACTGGGGCGCGGAGCGAGTCATGTTTGTAAACAGCATCTCCGGAGAGCGGGGCAACCCCCATTCCCACACCTTCTCCAACCGTATGGTAAGACCGGGAGAAATTATCTACATGGATATCGGAAACTGTGTAAACGGATATATGACTTGTTACTACAGGACTTTCGTATGCGGCAAACCCAACGCGGACCAGAGAAAAGCTTACGAAAAAGCCCATAAGTGGATCTACGATGCCATCGGACAGATTAAAGCGGGAAATACAACAGCTGATGTGGCAAAGATGTTTCCGGCGGCAACCGACATGGGATTCAAGAACGAGGAAGAAGCCTTCCTGCTACAGTTCGCTCACGGAATCGGCCTGGGGCTTTGGGAAAAACCGGTCATCTCCAGACTGTTCTCACTGGACAAACCGTTTACATTGGAAGAAGGGATGACCTTCGCCATCGAGACCTGGTGCCCATCGGAAGACGGGTCAGGGTCGGCGAGAATTGAAGAAGAGATCGTAGTAAGAAAAGACGGAGCGGAAATCATCACCAAGTTCCCGTCGGAAGAGCTTACTTCCTGCGGACTTCCGGGATGTCAGTTCTTGTAAAACATTGTTAAATTAAAAAAAATAGATATAGGAGGATTTAAAAATGGCTAAAGTTGGTTGGATTGGACTGGGTAACATGGGTAACCCGATGAGCCAGAACCTGGTAAAGGCTGGACACGACGTAGTAGTATGGAACAGAACAAAATCAAAGGCTGATGAAGTTCTGGCAGCAGGTGCGACTTGGGCGGATTCCCCAAAAGAAGTTGCGGAAAAAGCGGATTTCATATTTACAATGGTAGCGGATGGACCTACGCTCCACGCAGTAGCATTTGGCGACAACGGCTATATCGCAGGTCTCTCGGCCGGAAAAATTGCCATTGATATGAGTACGGTATCCGTAGCGGAATCCGTAAAGGTAAACGAAGCAGTTGAAGCTGCAGGATGCAAACTGATCAGAGGACCTGTAACGGGAAGTACCGTTCTTGCTCAGAGCGCTACTTTAGGTATTCTGGCATCCGGAGACAAAGCTACATACGATAAGGTTCTGCCTTTGTTCGAATCTTTGGGCGCAAACCAGTTCTATGTTGGCGGCGCTGACGAAGCGAGAGTATTAAAGCTTGCAATCAATACCATGATCGCAACGACCATGCAGATGGAAGCTGAAGCAGTTGTACTCTGCGAAAAGGCTGGTCTGGACGTTGGGCAGGTTACAGAAGTAATCGCAGGTTCCGCGGTTGGTTCCGGCATCTGCAAATACAAAGCGTCTACCATCACCGAAGGTACATATCCTGCTGCCTTCAGCGTAAAACTGATGATGAAAGATTTGGACCTAGCTCTGGATGTGGCAAAACAGTACGGCGTTCCCATGCTCTCCACTTCTCTCACCAGACAGCAGCTGGCAGCGGCCGCGGCAACCGGAAGAGAAGAGAAAGACTTCGCGGTATTGACTGAGGTATTAGAAGACGCAAGCGGATATACAAGATAACGATTGGTTAATGAAAGAATTTTTATCGATTCAGGAGGTATTAAAATGTTTAAAGCTTATGTTCAGAATTACTATGATATGAGATCAATGTGTCCGGTACAGCACGTTGGAGCCCATTCCGCGCCTTTTGCAAATGCTGTAAAAATGGGATATGACCCAGCTGGTCCTGATTGGACATATCAATATTTCTCAACTTGTGAAATCGGCTATGGCGGAGCGGCCCTCAACGCGAACCACGGACCTGCGGACCACGTGTTCTACATCCTGGAAGGCGAAGGCTACTCCATGATCAACGGTAAGCGTTTTGCTTACAAAGCAGGGGATATCATGTGGACTCCGGGCAACGCTGACCACGAAATGTATCCTGATGGAACTGCAAACCTTAAGTTCCTGGTAACTCTTTGCCCCCGCGGATTTAAAGAATCTCAGCCATACATCAAGAACGTAAACGACGCGAAAGTTACAGAGCAGGAAGGCGTAACCTTCTTTACTCTGGCTGATGAAGAAATTACCGGATCTGCTACGCAGGAATTCCACATTGTCGATGTATACCCCGGCGCAAAGCTGACCCTGGACACTCCCAAGTCAGACGTGATCGCTTATATGTACAACGGTCAGTGCGTAGCTACAGTTAATGGCGAAAAGCTGGAAATGAACAGACAGGAAGATGCTGTTGTTATTCCCATGGGAGCAAAATGGGAGATTGAAAATGTCAGCAAGCAGTGCGTACGTTTCGCTCTGTCCCTGAGCCCTTGCCGTTAAGCGTCGAGTTGGGTTTGTAAACACAGAATAAATACATAGATATGGCGCATAAATGGAGATTCACGGCAAAACCTTTTGAAATTTATGCGCCTGCCTATGTTCGCAATTATACGATTCATTTAATTAGTGGGAGGATTTTTCATATGCAATATGGAGTAATCATTGCAGTAGTCATTTATGAATTAGCAGTAATACTTGGCTGTGCTGCATTTCTGAAGGTAAAAGAAAAAAAGGCTGCTGTTGCCGGCGCAAGTGAAGCGGATTTCGCGCTGGGCGGCAGAAATATGGGCGTGCTGACCCTGGCACCGACCATTGCGCTGACCGTATTGGGTTCTGCGCACATCACGGGTGTTTTCGAAATGTCTTACGGCATGGGCGCCATCGCCATCTGGTTCAGTCTGGCGCATGTAATCATGATCGTCGTGGCTTGCTTTGGTACTGGCCTTTGGGTACGCAGATTGGGTGTCACCACGGTTCCGCAGGCCATCAAAGATATGTACGGCCCCGGAGTTGCTATTGCCATCAGCTGTGTAATGGCCGGTCAGGTTTGGGGCGTGCTGACCCTGGAATGCCAGGGCCTGGGGATCGTTGTATCATCCCTCACCGGATGGTCCATTGAGAAGGCTGTAATCCTGGGCGGTGTTCTGGGTATCCTGTATGTAGTATTTGCTGGAATGAAACAGGTCGGCGCTGTCAATGTGATCAACGCCACCGTTATGTACATTGGCCTGATCATCGCTACCATTTTCGTGGCTGCGAAAATGCCGGGCGGAGACTTTGACTTTATCAAAGAAGCGCTGCCATCTTCCGAAGGAGGAGCTGATTTCATGCTCAGCATCTTTGGCAACGCTGACCTGATGATTACCTTTGCCGTGGGTAATATTATCGCCGTAACATTCTGTCAGTCCATTTCACAGATGCTGATGCAGACCATGATGTCAGCAAAGAATGAAAAAACCATCAAAAAGTCCGTATGGATCGCGGCTCCGTTAAATGGTATGTTCGGTGTATTTGCTGTAATCCTTGGCCTGGCTGCAAGATCCATTCCAGAATACGCCGAATACGGCGCAAAGCTGGCCGCTACCAACATGTTAGTAGACTTGCTGCCGATGTGGCTGGCCGCACTGCTTTTGGCCGCGCTGCTCGCTGCGATTCTGTCAACCTTTGCCATGACTTCTCTGACAACAGCTACAATCTGGGTACATGATATTTACAAAGGTTATATCAATCCGGATGCAAGCGAAAAGAAACTGGCAAATATGACAAGAGTCATGATCGTGGTTTTCGCCATCGCGGCACTCTGCATTTCCATCGCTCTGCCGACCATTCTGGATGCAATCAACTGGGTATTCGCATGGATCGTACCGGTATTCTTCATCGTAGTGTTCGGACTCTTCTGGAAGAGGAACAGCAAGGTTGCCGGCACTGCCCTGGCGGTATCCTGGATCCTCAACGTATTCTGGTCACTGACGCCTCTGCCTGTTGCAATTGGCGGTATTATCGGCGGCCTTACCAATCCGTATGTTACATTGATCGTATCCGTAGTAATCCTTGTGATCGGAAATCTGACTTGCAAGGGAGAACCGGGATATTTCAAAGCAAAAGGCATTGTGCCGGAGGACTAAGGAGGTATTAGAATATGTTTTTTCAGCTATTTATCAGTACGTTAATTACCATTCTGGTTTGCTGCGCAGTTGGGCAGATTGTCTCCACTGCGACTCATAAAGCCAGCAAAGCGAAGAAATAAAGGAGGAATATCATGGGTGTAGCTCAGGTATACATGTTAGGTGTTATGGGAGTTATGATTTTCTTTGGAATCAGCGCGTTCATCGGCTTCCAGAAAGCAAAAGAACGAAAAGAGAATAAGTAGTTACCATACATAGAAAAGGGGGGCTGTCACATTCGTGTGAACCGCCCCCTGTTAAGTAGACAGATAAAAAAAAGATTTCTATCTCCAGCCGTAGTTGTTCGGCTGGAGATATTTTTATGCAGCTATTGTTTGCAGGTAGTGCCTGTATTCTAAAGGCGTCATGCAGTTGAGTCGTTTTTGATATCGTGAGCCATTATAGTAATCTATATACTCGGTTACTACCTGTTTTAGTTCTTCATAGGTATGAAACGTTTTTAAGTAATACATTTCAGATTTTAGCATCCCCCAGAAGCCTTCCATTGGACCATTACCAATGCAGCGAGACACTCTGGACATACTCTGGGTTATACCGGCATTATCCAACTTTTTCTTAAATGATTTTGAGGTATACTGGTATCCACGATCACTGTGAAAAATCGGTTTTGCGTCCGGGTACTGCTCATGGGCAAGGTCAAAGGTCTCGAATACCAGCGCATGGTTATTAGAATGACCTATCACAAATGAACCAATGCTCTTATCACCCAAATCCAATCTAGCACTTAAATACGCCTTGCTGCTGACACCATATTTCATTTCCGTTACATCGGTAAGCCATTTCTCTCTGAAATTTTCAGACGTAAATTCCCGGTTCAACACATTTTCTGCAGTAACATGTGGCGTCGATTTAATATAATTTTTCCTGTTTCTGCGGCATATGGATCTCAAACCTAAAATCCCACTCTTTTCCTCATAAGCTTCTTTTATCAGTGGCAGAAGCTGCCCGTTAAACCGCTCGTTTTTGCTCTCCTTACGATTTAACCACTTATAATATGCGGAACGTGGAATGCCTGAAAAAACACATAATTCAGAAATAGAACAGCCTGTTTCGTCATGTGTCTCCTGCATTGCCAAATAAATCGTCTCATTCTGTATCTGGCTTAAAACCGCCTCCTTTCTATTTCGTCGAGTTTTTTAAGAATGCCATCTCTATTCCTGACGCTTATTTTGAGCCTTTAAAAGCCTGTTTTCCGCACGGAGTTTTTCCAGCTCTGTCATTTTCCGTTTCTGGCTTTGTTCGCCCACGTTTATCCGTCAATGCCTCTGCTCCCCGGGTCTCATATTTTTTTACCTAGGAATCGATTTGCTGATAGGTATCAACGGTCAACTGGTAATCCTTTTGATTCTCTATACAAAAAGAAACCTTTTCTATTCTTGCCTCATATGTTGTTTTGCGTCCCTTTGTCATGATTGTAGTTCCTCCCGTTCCAGCGCCTCGAATCGTACTACACTCATTATACTGCAAAACCCACTTTCTGATAGTATCAAAAGAAGGGATATTATAGCGGACACAAAGTTCTGCATAGCTGCCTTCACCAGCCAGATAACCGCATATCACTTCCTGTTTAAAAGATTTGCTATAATGCTTCTTTGTATGGTTTGGAAGAAGCGCCGCATCTCCTCCGGCGTTATATTTTGCAATCTACTTGCGGACACTGGTGTCTCCGACACCATACTTTCGTGCGATATCCCGTAAAGACATTGCTCCCTGTAAATGCTCATGGACAGCTCTGAGCTTCTCCTCCTGTGACAGGGAGGAGGTCAGAGGCTTTTTGTCAAAGGTCATTTCCCCATCTATCTTGTAACGATCAACCCATCTTCGGATACTGGTATCTGTAACTCCATATTTATCTGCAATGGAGTAGGTGCTGCCTTTCCCTGAAAGATATTCCTTTACCGCCCAAAGTTTTTGTTCTGGTAATAGTTCTTTTACTTTTTCAGACATAAAATATGCTCCCACCTAAGTGACAAGTTTTTGTTATTTCACTTGTCTACCTAGAAGGGAGCATATCAAACTACTGCGGCAGCCCACCCTTTTTTTCCTTCTAAATTATTAACTAACGATTTCGGTATTTTCCGTAATCGATGTTGTATTTATCCAGCTTTCTGTACAGCGTTCTTCGACTGACGCCTAAAAACTTGGCAGCTTCCGTAACATTACCGCCGCATTTTTCCAGGCCGTCCAGAATCACGTTTTCGCTATTGATATCTTTTGGACCATGGGGGCGGCTCAGACTGGATGCAGAAGCGGCCATACGCTCTGAAGATAAGGGCGATGCCGAGCCTTCGACAGGATCGGCCTGCTGTATTTCTAGTGGAAGATGGGCAGGTTCGATGAGATTTGTATCCGTAATATTGACTGCTCGTTCAATGACGTTTTCCAGCTGGCGGATATTTCCCGGCCAGTTGTATTTCCGTAGCAGCGTGTAGACAGATGGGTTGATTTTAATGCCCCTGTGTGAACCATAGAGCTTAACGAAATAATCCGCCAGCTGACACACATCATTGCCTCGTTCGGCCAGGGTAGGAACTTGGATATTGAGGACATTGAGGCGATAGTAAAGATCTTCCCGGAAGGTTTTTTCTTCGATAGCCTGGTTGAGATCTTTATTTGTCGCGGCAATAATGCGCACGTTGACCGCCTTGGGATATTTCCCCCCTACTCGGACAATCTCCTTGGTTTGGATAACCCGGAGCAGGGATACCTGCACATCCAAAGGCATATCACCGATTTCATCGAGGAAAATCGTTCCTCCGTCCGCCAGCTCAAATTTCCCGGGATTTCCAGATTTACCAGCACCGGTAAACGCCCCTTTTTCGTAGCCGAACAATTCGCTTTCTACCAAGCCTTTTGGCAAAGCCGCACAGTTAATCGCCACAAAAGGGCCTGAAGAGAAAGGACTCATATTGTGCATGGATTGGGCGATCAGTTCCTTTCCGGTACCGCTTTTGCCGATGATGAGAACGTTGGAGCTGCTCTGAGCCGCGCATTTGCAGGTTTCGATGAGTTCGCGGGTTACCGGCGAGTCGCCGATGATGGAGTCAAAGGTATATTTGGACTTATATCCGCTGATGGTATTTACCAGGTTATTGATCACCCTTGGCTGGTTAAAACGAATGACGGTGCCGCTGTACCTTCCATTGCTGTCTTTGACAAAATTGACAGACATGTTAAAGCGTATAGGCGGAGATGCCGAGCCTACCTGATGGATATTCATTTCCTTATTATACACTTCATTTTCAATCAATGAAAAGTTCCGATCGCGATCGTTATTCTCATCAAAACTGATAAAATCGAAGATACTTTTCCCGATGATATTATCGTATTTCAGATCCAGCATCTGCAACGCCGCATCGTTAACTTGAATAATACGGGCGGACTTGTTGAGCAGGAAGAGACCGAAGGTCATGGACTGGATAATGCTGTTTCTCTGCGCGCTGATCAATTCAATATCAGCGTAGGCCTTTCGAATTTTCACTTCTTTTGTAATTCCGTCAACTGCACTGATCACCAGTCCCAGCGTATGGGGATGCACGTTTTCAGAGAGGCCGGTGATATTCAGACAACCTAGTATATTTCCGCTGGAATCAAAAAAAGGCGCTCCGGAACAAACGTACCCCTTATGTGCCTCTAAGTAGTGTTCCGCGCCCCAAATCTGTATCGGTTTTTGCAGCGCAAGACAAGTGCCGATGGCATTGGTACCTGCAGAGCTTTCTTGACGGTTGGCCCCTACCACCAGCATAGATTTGTTCTTTCCATGCTCAATGATGCTGCGGTCGCCGATTAAATCCAAAATATATCCATCCTTGTCACAGAAAAGAAGATAAAAGCCGGAGCCCTGGACGATGGAATATAATTTTTCCATATAAGGACGGACTACTTCAATCAGATCCAAATTGGAATTAATGCGGATTGTTAATTCGTCACTGCTTAGAATCTTGGCCGCTGTGTTATGGGGAGAAACGCCCGCGGCGCGGGACCGATTCCAAGATTCCAGGATTTCAGGGCGAATCAAAGAATAATCGGCGTCTTCATAGTGAATGAATTTTTTCCAGGCATCGATTAACTGAGCCTGATATTCCGGTGTAAATTTTTTATACATAATGAATACCTCTTTTGCCAGAATAATTTGCACATGTGTCATATGTTGTGTAACTGCTCTTATTATATACGTTTTTTTCGTTACAGCAAACCTAAATTTGTGAAATATCTGTTTGGGATTGTGTCGGGTGACACATGCCATGACACGGAATGGCACGGTGCTTGTCACATTATGTGCCAAAAGAAAAAGGGTGGAGGCTATTTAAAAGGGGACCTATAAAAATAATATAAGTAAAAAAGGTTGAAATTTTAAAGCTTAAATCGGTTGAGTCAAAAGTTCGCGCCCATTTGGCACAAAGTTTGCTCTTAATACAAATGACCGTGAAAAAGTGTAATAGTATGCGCTTTCATCAATTTATAAAGTTAAATAAAAAATAAACATATCAGGGAGGTTATTATGAAAGTAAAGGATTACAGCAAAGAACAGCTCATGGCGTTCTACGAAACCATGTTCAAAATGAGACGATTTGAAGAAGAGACCTTTGAGTTTTATAAGAAGGGTATGATGGCAGGTCTTGCCCACTTGTATCTGGGTGAAGAAGCGGTGGCTACCGGCGTGTGCGCGGCATTAAAGGACGACGACTACATCGGAAGCACCCACAGAGGTCACGGACACCTGGTGGCAAGAGGCGCGGACATTGATCGAATGATGGCGGAGATCCTGGGCAAAGAGACGGGCTACTCCAACGGCAAGGGCGGCTCCATGCACATCATGGCCATGGATAAGGGTATTTTAGGGGCCAACGGTATTGTGGGCGGGGAGATTCCCATTGCCACAGGCGCGGCCTATACAATCAAGTATAAAGGAACCGACCAGGTAGCCGTTTCCTTCATGGGCGATTCGGCTACCAACGAAGGAACCTTCCACGAAAGCATTAATATGGCGGCAGCATGGGATCTGCCCTGTGTTTATGTCATTGAAAACAACCTCTACGGTATTTCCGTAGATATCCGCGATGTAACCAATACGCCGGACCTGGCCGTGAGAGCCAAGGCCTACGATATCCCGGGCGTGGTCGTGGACGGAATGGATGTTACCGCCGTTTATGAAGCAGCAAAGAAAGCGGTAAAACGCGCGAGAGACGGCAAAGGCCCGACCATCATCGAATGCAAGACCTACAGATGGCAGGGACATCACGTGGGCGATCCGGCGGTCTACAGACAGAGAAGAAGCAAAACAGAAAAAGAAGACTGGATGGCAAGATGCCCGGTAGCAAACCTGAGAATAGAAATGATCGAAGCGGGCAAGGCGGAAGAAGCAGAAATAGCAGCACTGGAAGAGCGGATCGAAGCAGAAATTCAGGAAGCAGTAAAATTTGCGGCAGACAGTCCATATCCTGACGCAGAAGAAGCATATACCGACGTATTTCAGCAGGGAACCCTGTAGAGGATTGTAGGAAGGAGAATAGAACCATGAGAGAAATAAGATACGCGCAGTTGATTGCGGAAACATTGGATAAAGAGATGGAGCGGGATGAAAATATCGTTATGCTGGGAGAGGATATCGGCTTCATCGGCGGAAACTTCAAATGTACAGAAGGACTTTTGGAAAAGTACGGCGACTTGAGAGTCAAGGACACCCCGATTTCGGAACAGGGATTCGTGGGAATGGGCGTTGGAATGGCGCTGACCGGCCTGCGGCCCGTTGTTGAGCTGATGTTTTCCGATTTTCTGCTGGTAGCGGCGGATCAGGTGATCAATCAGATGGCAAAAATTCGTTATATGTCGGGCGGACAGTGCAACGTACCCATGACCATCCGATGCCCCATCGGCGCCGGAAGATCTTCGGCCGCTCAGCATTCCCAGTCCATGCAGGCTATGGCGGCTCAGTTCCCGGGAACAAAGATCGCCATTCCTTCAACCGCGCAGGAAGCAGCAGGCCTTCTGATGACCGCAATCCGGGACGATGATCCTGTTTTATTCCTGGAGCACAAGATGGAATACAATAAGACGTTCAAGGTGGACGATGTCATCGAACCGATTCCTTTCGGCAAGGCCAGAATCGCCAGAGAAGGAAAGGATATCACCATCGCGGCCACATCCTCCATGGTCATGAAATCGGAGGAAGCGGCAGAAAAGCTTGCCAAGGAAGGCATTGACTGTGAAATCATCGATCTGCGGACCATCGTGCCTCTGGATACCCAGACCATCATTGAATCCGTGAAAAAAACAGGTAAGCTGATCGTAGCCGACGAAGCCCACGAACGCTGCGGAATCGGCGCGGAAGTAGCCGCTGCTGTAGCCGACGATATCTTCTATTATCTGGATGCTCCATGCGGCAGAGTAAGCAACCCCAACGTACCGCTGCCATTCAGCCCGGCTCTGGAGTTCCCGCTGATTCCATCGGCTGACAAGGTGTATGAAAAAGTAAAGACCTATTTCAAATAAGGAAGAGAGGAGCGGTAACATGGCAGAAATCATCATCATGCCCAAGCTTGGATTCAATATGAACGAAGGCAAGCTGGTAGAGTGGTATAAAAACGAAGGTGACTCCATCGCAAAAGGCGAGCCCCTTTTCTCGGTGGAGACAGACAAGACCAATATGGATATTGAAGCTACCGGAGACGGCATTGTAAAAGCCCTGCTCATCGAAGCGGGAGATGCGATCCCGGTAACCCTGCCCATCGCTGTGATCGGCGCGGAAGGAGAGGACGTTTCCGCGGCCATAGCCGATGCGAAGGCACAGCTTGCAGGCGGCGGAGCCGCGCCTGCGGAAAAAGAAGAAGCTGAGGCTCCTGTAGAAGAGAAGAAAGCAGCCGCGCCGGCGCCAAAGGCAGAAGGCGGCAGAATGAAGATCACGCCGAGAGCGAGAAGAACGGCCGCAGAAAGAGAACTGTCTCTAGAAGGACTGGATATTGTCGGTACCGGATGGCAGGGCGGTATCTGTGAGCAGGATATTCTCGATTATCTGGAATCCAGCAAGATCAAAGTTACACCAGTGGCAAAGGCTATGGCCGGCGCAGAAGGCATCGATCTGGAATCAGTAACCGGAAGTGGGGCAAACGGCAAGATCATGAAGGAAGATGTGGAAAAAGCCATCGCGGCCAAAGAAAAAACAGCAGCACAAGAAACGGCCTGCGCCTGCGAGGATGGCGAAAAGAAATTCTCGCCGGACGGAAAAGAAATTCTGGAAGAAATACCTTATGCAGGAGTGCGTAAAGTCATCGGCGACCGTTTGTCCGAAAGCAAATTCACAGCGCCCCATCTGTACTTTACACAGAAGGTCAACCTGGAAAAATTGCTGGAAATCAGAAAACAGGTCAATGAGGCACAGGATAAAAAGACTTCTGTAACCGATTATATTGCAAGAGCGACCATCATTGCCCTGCAAAAGTATCCGGAGATGAACTCCTCTCTGGTGGGAGACACCATTGTGAAATACAAGAGCGTCAATCTGGGGATCGCGGTGGCATCTCCGACTGGTTTGATCGTACCCAATATCAAAGACTCGCAGAACATGAGCGTGGTAGAGCTTTCCCAAGCTTCCTCGCCGCTGTTTGAAAAGGCAAGAGCAGGAAAACTGGCCATCCATGAATATACCGGAGGTACCTTCACCATCTCCAACCTGGGAATGTTCGGGATCGAAAACTTCACGGCGATCATCAATCCGCCGGAAGTGGGCATCTTGTCCATCAGCTCCACCAAGGACGAGCCGGTGGTTGTGACAAAGGCTGACGGCAGCAAAGAAGTAGCCATCAAGCCGATGATGAACATTCAGGTGTCGGTTGACCACAGAATCATCGACGGACTTTTGGCAGCCCAGTTTGTAACAGAAATCAAGAATCTGCTGGAAAGCCCGATCAGTTTGCTGGTATAAGTATGTATGATAGAAGTGTAGAAAGGAACAGATAAATGGCCGAACTAATCATTATGCCCAAATTGGGATTTAATATGAATGAAGGAAAACTGGTGGAGTGGTATAAAGCAGAAGGTGATACCGTTTCCAAGGGAGAACCCCTGTTTTCCGTAGAAACCGATAAAACAAACATGGATATTGAGGCGACAGGCGATGGAGTGGTAAGAAAGCTTTTCATCAATGCGGGAGATACCATTCCTGTAACCCTGCCCATCGCCATCATAGGCAGCAGGGAGGAGGATATAGCGGCAATGGAAGCGGACGCGCTGGCCCAGCTTAAAGGCAATGCTCCGGCCGCTGAGGCTGCCGCACCGGCCCAGGAAGCGGGTGAAACCAAAGAGACAGTTCCGGCAGCAGACAACGGCTCTGTCTATGACTATGAGATCGCAGTGATCGGCGGAGGCCCGGGAGGTTATGTTGCGGCCATCAAGGCCGCCCAGATGGGAAAAAAGACCGTAATCATTGAAAAAGAACATTTTGGCGGTACATGCCTCAACGTGGGATGTATCCCGACGAAGGCCCTGCTGAGAAGCGTAGAATCCCTCAAAGAAGTGAAAGAAAGCGCAGACTTCGGCGTCATGGGCGTGGACACAAGCAATGCTGCTTTGGACCTGAAAAAGGTGCAGGAGCGCAAAAAAGGCGTTGTGAGCCAGCTGGTAGGCGGAGTACAGGCTCTGCTCAAAGGCAACGGCGTTGTCATTGAAAACGGCCAAGGCATTTTGAAGGACAGCCATACCATCGAAGCGGCAGGAAAGACGATCACAGCGGAGAACATCATCATTGCCACCGGTTCCCAGGCCAAGAGCCTGCCCATCGACATCGATCCCAAAGCGACCGTGCTCACCAGCACAGAGATGCTGGATCTGGATGAAAAGCCCGAATCCATGGCAGTAATCGGCGGCGGAGTCATCGGTGTTGAATTTGCTTATTTCCTGGCAGCCATCGGTGTGAAGGTTACGGTGGTGGAATTCTTAGATCGCATTCTGCCAATGGTGGATGAAGAGATTACCGCGCAGGTTATCGGACATTTGACAGAAATGGGAATTGACATCCATACAAGTGCAAAAGTGACTGCAATTACAGCAGACGGCGTGAAGTTTGAAAAGGACGGCGCATCTGAGGAAGTTAAGGCGGATCAGGTACTGATGGCTGTCGGAAGAGGCCCCAGCCTTGACGGCATCGATACAGACGCTCTTGGAATCAAGACGGAGCGGGGAGCCATCGTAACCGACAACACGTTAAAGACATCGGTTCCCAACATCTATGCCATCGGCGATGTAAACGGCAAGGCAATGCTGGCCCACACCGCTTCTATGGAAGGGATCATAGCAGTGGAAACGATCTGCGGTAAAAAGGTATCCATGGATTACGACAAGATCCCCAGCGCGATCTACATCCAGCCGGAAATTGCCTGCGTCGGCCTGACGGAAAAGCAGGCGGCTGAAACGTACGGTAAGGTAAATGTGGGCAAGTTCCCTCTGCTGGCAAACGGTAAAGCAAAAGTCGCAGGGGAGGAGAGAGGCCTTGTGAAAGTGGTCGCAGAGCCCAAATACGGCGAGATCGTAGGCGTACATATGTACTGCATCCATGCGACCGATATGATTGCCGAGGCAGTCGCGGCCATGAAGCTGGAAAGCACGGCCGAGGAAATCGCAATGTCCGTCCATCCTCATCCGACTGTTTCCGAAGTTATGCATGAAGCGATGCATGCGGCAGGAGGCAGAGCGATCCACTTTTAATTCGGTTTAAGGCTCAGGAGGTGAAATATGATCAATCGGATTTCCCATATTGAAAGCGTATCAACGGATCCGCGGCAGAATCTGGCGCTGGAGGAAGCATTGTTTTTTCACTGTGCGGAGGATGAGTGCATCTTATATCTGTGGCAGAACCAAAATACGGTTGTGATCGGAAAGAATCAGAATGCCTGGAAAGAGTGCGATGTGAACAAGCTGGAGGCAGAGGGCGGTGTGCTGGTTCGCCGGATGTCCGGAGGCGGAGCGGTATACCATGATACGGGCAACCTGAATTTCACCTTTCTCTGCTGCAAGGAAAATTACGATGTGGATCGCCAGCTTGAGGTGATCATCTGCGCACTGAAAAAGTTCGGCATTGATGCAAAAAAGACGGGACGAAACGACATTACTGTCCATGGGCAGAAGATTTCGGGGAATGCTTTTTATGAGAGGGGCAGGCGCTGCTATCACCACGGCACCATCATGATGGATGTGGATATGGAAAAGCTTTCCCGCTACCTGACCGTTTCAAAACAGAAACTGCAGTCCAAAGGTATCGATTCGGTAAAGTCCAGAGTGACAAACTTGAAATCCCATGCCGCCGGCATTACAGCAGCGACGCTGAAGCTTCGTCTGATAGAGGCCTTTGAAGAGGTTTATGGGAAATCGGCAGAGCCTTTGGCGCAAGAGGCGCTGGATCAGGCGCAGATCGCAGAATTGACCCACAAATATGGCTCATGGGATTGGACTCTTGGACGAAAGATCGATTTTCAGTATGAGATTTCCAGAATGTTTGATCTGGGCCAGCTGGCGCTGCAGATCCGGGTGAACGGGGGAATGATCGAAGACATTAACGTGTTTTCAGATTTCATGGACCCCAACATCGCCGAGGGGATCGCGGCAGGTCTTACGGGTCTGCGGCATGATAAGCACCAGGTGGACGACGCGCTGAAAAAGATAAGCGCCGGAAGCAGAAGCGGCGTATACGGTGAGGCGGGGGAAGCTGTAATGGAAGAGATATTTTCATGGATCGCAGAAGCGGTCTGAATTTCAGAAGAAAGCAGCCCGCGCTGAAAAAATAGAACACCTCTTAATCAATTGGGGACATAGCCCGAATTTGGTTAAGAGGTGTTTTTCATTTAGAAATCGATTTCCTCAAATGATTTATTTATTCTGGAACTTGGCTTCTTTCTTTTCCAGGAAAGCGGTCATGCCTTCGGTCTTGTCCTGAGAAGCAAAGGTGGAGGCAAATGCTTCGATTTCCAGTGCGCTGGCAGCGCGCATATCCAGGTCATAGCCGTTATTGATGGTTGTCTTGGCGATACCAATGGCGATGGGAGCTTTGGACATGATCGTCTGAGCCAGCTTTTCGCAGGCAGGGATCAGTTCTTCCGGCGCGACCACTTTTTCCACCAGACCGATGCGGCATGCTTCTTCAGCGCCAATCATCTCTGCAGTCATGATCATGTATTTTGCCATTCCTTTTCCAACCAGGCGGGGCAGTCTCTGGGTTCCGCCAAAGCCCGGGATGATGCCCAGGTTTACTTCCGGCTGACCAAACTTGGCTTTTTCAGATGCAATACGGATATCACAGGCCATAGCCAGCTCGCAGCCTCCGCCCAGAGCAAATCCGTTTACTGCTGCGATAAAAGGCTTTTCGATGGATTCCATGTAGTTCATTACTTTGTGGCCCTTGGCGATCAAGGCTCGGCCTTCAATAGCATCCAGCTGGTTCATCTGCGCGATGTCGGCGCCGGCTACAAACGCTTTACCTTCTCCGGTGAGGATCACAGCTTTTACCTGCTCATCTGCGGCCGCTTCTGTGAATGCGGCGTAGAGTTCGTCCAGAACCTGGCCGTTGAGGGCGTTCATTGCTTTTGGTCGATTGATTGTTACGTATCCGATGTTTTCAGACACTTGGTATTTGATCGTTTCGTACATATCCTTTTTTCCTTTCTTTTAACAACATTCCATAAAATAATCATAACACTTTACTGTAAGAATTTCCATATCTACATTGTAATAAAATCGTTATTTTTCCGAAATGATTTGGTTACTTTTAGGCGGTAAAATGATGGAAGAAAGAAGGAAAGCGGGGGAATAGGCATGGAAAGAATGTGGACAGGGCAGGTGGAAACGAGGCAAAGTGTCTTGCTCTCGGTTCAAGTGTATTGTGCGATGTTTTTAATGTGTTCGGTGGTCGGCTGGATGTGTGAAGAAGTGTTTTGCAGGGCCATCGATGGGTATTGGGAAAACCGGGGCTTTCTCTATGGGCCCTATCTGCCGATTTACGGCGTCGGCGCGGTGATGATGAGCCTGCTCCTCAGACGTTACCGCCATCAGCCGGTAAAGCTGTTTTTTCTGGCCGGCGCATTTAGCTGTGTGTTGGAATACATAACGAGCTGGGCGATGGAAAGTATCTGGGGGAGAACCTGGTGGGATTACAGCCAGGCGTTTCTCAATATTCAGGGAAGAGTGTGCCTGAGGGGAGCGGTCCTCTTTGCCATTGCCGGCATCCTGCTGGTGTACCTGATCGAACCCGCTGCCAAAAGACTGATCCTTAAATGTATTGATACGAGGAAAGGGCAGATCATGTTGTATGTTCTATATGTGATCTTTACTGCGGATTTGATCTTGACAGTTGGGGGCAGGTATAGCTAGCAGCTCTGCTTCTAAATCCAAGGCCGGGAAATTTTTCATAAAAAATTGTACTTTTTACGCAAAGCTGTGGGTTTGCGGGGCCTCTTATTGAGAATAGGAGGCTTTTTTTGATTTGAGACCGGGTTGGGAGGGCGCAAGCGTTGGAAAACGCGTAAATTTTAGAAACTTTTCCTGATTTTTTCCCGTAGAGCGCCATTCTGCCCAAAGCCGTTAAACTTCAGTGCAGCCCATCCCGGCCATCGCCGCATGATCGGAAGGCGATATACCTTATACTAAAAAATACGAAAAAAAGGACGCCTGCACGAAGCGAAGCGTCCTTTAAAATAGTAATCAAACTTTTATGTAGGCTGTGTTTAGCAGATGCCCTGAGCCATCATAGCGTCAGCAACCTTCAGGAATCCAGCGATGTTAGCGCCGGCAACCAGATTGTAGCCGAATCCATATTCTTCAGCAGCTTCCTGACAAGCCTTGTGGATACCAACCATGATATCTTTCAGCTGAGCGTGAACCTGATCTGGAGTGAATACAGTCTTTCCAGCGTTCTGGCCCATTTCGATGCAAGAGCAAGCAACTCCGCCAGCGTTAGCAGCCTTGGAAGGTCCAACGATGATTCCGCCGTCCTGCATGATTTTGATCGCTTCGTTTGTGGAGGACATGTTGGATCCTTCGCATACGAACTTAACGCCTCTTTCTACGAAAGATTTTGCGTCGTCTTCTCTGATTTCATTCTGAGTAGCACATGGGATGTACAGATCCGCTTCAACTTCCCAAGGTTTCTTTCCAGCGTAGAAAGTAGCGCCAGGGAACTTGTCAGCATAAGGTGCGCAGATGTTCTTGCCGGATCCTCTCAGCTCGAGCATGTAATCAACTTTTTCGCCGGAAACGCCGTCTGGATCGTAGATATATCCGTCAGGACCGGAGATTGTGATAACTTTTGCGCCCAGCTCGTTCAGCTTCATTGCTGTACCCCAGGATACATTACCGAATCCGGAGATGGCAACCTTCTTATCCTTCAGAGATTCGCCGTTTGCTTCCAGCATGCACTGTGCATAGTAAACGATACCATATCCAGTAGCTTCTGTTCTTCCGTTCAGGCCGCCCCAGGACAGACCTTTACCAGTCAGTGTACCTTCAAATCTGTTAACGATTTTCTTGTACTGTCCGAACATGTAACCGATTTCTCTTCCGCCAACGCCCAGGTCACCGGCAGGAACGTCAGTAGAAGGTCCGATGTGTCTATATAATTCTGTAATAAATGCCTGGCAGAAACGCATAACTTCAGCATCGGATTTTCCGTTAGGGTCAAAGTTAGCTCCGCCTTTACCACCGCCGATAGGAAGACCAGTCAGACTGTTCTTGAAAATCTGCTCAAAGCCCAGGAATTTGATGATTCCAGGATATACGTTTGGAGCGAATCTCAGACCGCCTTTGTAAGGTCCAATTGCACTGTTGAACTGGTATCTGTATCCTTTGTTAACCTGTACTTTACCAGCATCGTCAACCCATGTTACCTTGAAAGTGATTCCTCTTTCAGGTTCAACCAGTCTTTCGAGAATAGCAGCTTCCTCGTATTCAGGATGCTTTGCGATTACTGGTTCCAGGGAATGAAGAACTTCCTCAACGGTCTGATGAAATTCAACTTCGCCAGGGTTGTTCTTTTTGCAGTTTTCAATTACTGTTTCGATGTAATTTGACATTTGATTTTCTCCTCTTTTTCTCTTATATTCTCGCAATAAATATAAAGCCTTTAACACCTTAAAATATAGCACTTTGGTAAATTGTAGTCAATATAATTCAATCTTTCCATGCAAAGTTTTAATTTTCTGAAAAATGAGCAAAAGGTTTCATATGTGAGAAACTGTTTCTCGAACACGAGAAAGCAAGAAAAACTTGTAAAAAAGTCACAAAAATAGCATAATAAACGTATATGGGAGGTGGAGCGTTTGGTGAACAAGACGGCGTTGCAGTTATACAAGAAATTAGAGAAGAATTTAACAGAGAAACAGTTTCTGAAAAGAATAAAACTTTCAAAAAAAACTATGAATAGCCTGCTGTCGCAGAACAATTGGAAAAAGAAGGCTGAGCAGATGGCGGAAAAGAAAGGAATCAGCTGCTTTAGCGTGCTTGTTCTGGCTGAAGCGACGATGGAAGAATTAAGCCCGAAGCCGGAAGAAGGGTGGCTTGCTTATGTATATGAAGATACCATAGCAGAGCTATTTCCCGGAAACGATTCTCAAAATAGAAAAAATGAAACCTACAAAGCGGCAAAATTGTTTTATCTGGAGGTGCTGCATACGGTTTTTTCTTACAGGAGAGACAAAGACGGCTTTTCCCCTCTTTTGCATATGGAGCTTTTAAATCCTGAGGAGGTGGATACCTGTCCGGCCAGGGAGGAATACTTGAATTTTCTGGCGTATTTTCGTTCTAATTACCTGCTGGAGTTCATGCGCATCGGCAAGGAAATCACGCCCTTTAATACCGTTGGGCATATTTGCGGGGTGCATCATGTGGCCCTGCATGTGGCAAGACAGCTGGCCGAGGCGGGATCACCTGTGGATCTGGCGCTGGTATCCGGGGCTGCGGCAGGCCATGATATTGGTAAATATGGCTGTAAGGGAGCAGACGCCAAGCGGATCCCATACTTGCATTATTATTATACGGATGAGTTCCTGAAAAGAAACGGCATGCCCTTAATCGCCCACATTGCCAGCAACCATTCTACCTGGGACTTGGAACTTGAAAACCTGTCCATTGAATCGCTGATCCTCATCTACGCAGATTTTCGGGTCAAGAGCAGCCGGGAGGAAGACGGTACTGAGAACGTTCATTTTTACACCCTCAAACAAGCCTTTCAAGTAATTCTGGGTAAGCTGGACAATGTGGACGAAGCTAAGACAGTCCGCTATAAACGGGTTTATGCCAAACTCAAGGACTTTGAAGAGTATATGATCAGCAGAGGCGTAAGCACAGATCTGGATTGCAGCCGCCTCAGTCCGCCGGAACGCAAGGATCCGGCGCTGCTGTCGCCGGTCGAAGTGATCGACCAGCTGAAATATCTGGCCATTGAGCATAACATTAGTCTTATGAACAAATTTAATAATCAGGCTGCTTTTGGAAATCTCATTGAAGCGGCTCGCAGTGAAAAACAGTGGAAAAATCTGCGGGCATATATCAATATTCTCGATGAATATTCCACTTATATGACACAGAAACAAAAACTAATGACCTTGCATTTTCTCTACGATCTTCTGACTCATAGAGAAGGAGATATTCGAAGGCAGGCTGCGTTTTTGATGGGCGAATTAATCGCCGGTTACGATGAAGAATACCGCAAGGAGCTGCCAGAAGGCGTAAAAAGCGGCCGCAGAGAGGCCGACAGTCTGGGCCTTTTTCGGACTTATCTGCAAAAAATTATCTTTCCCGACCATAAGGTTACTGATCAGCATAAGCGATGGATCGGCTATACCTTAAAAATTGTACTGCGTTCGGCACTGGACAACTGCAGAAAGGATGAATGCGAAGCATATCTGAAAATATTTTTGGACTTTTTCCGCAATCTATATATAGATGATTCGGCGATGTTTGTTCTTTTGGATTCTATGCTCAACATTCCCATGGACATGTGCGGCGAGGATGAGAAGGAGCGTCTCCTCAAATTTGTCCATCAAGCTTCCTTTCGTAAATCTTTAGAAATCAAGATCGCTGCCCTGCGATTTATAAATTACATGACGCAGACCGAACAAGATCAGCGGACTTGTGATCAAGCAGAAGCGATTATGAAGAATATGGAGCTCGAAAAAGTACCTTTGAGTGCTGTTTATCTGAAATTTAAAATCAAAGAAAATCTGCATATTTTTGATAAGGAAATGACAGAGTATGAAGAGCTTTTATATGAGAGCGAGGATGCGGCATCCGATATTTTTCTGGAAAATCTTAAGGTAGATACACCGTGGGTCATTAAAGAAGTAAATATTGAATTTTTGCTGGATGAGGTCAAAAAAGGCAATGTTAGCGAAGTCCTTCACGTGGCCACCCACCTGTCCAATCTGATTAAGGTCAGTGAACGGGTCACCGTGCGCCATATCGCCGGCAAAGGCTTGCAAGAAGTGATTCCTCTGCTGCCGCTGGACCAGAGGAACGAGTTGGTTATCGAATTGACCAAAGGGCTGGAAATCGGTGAATATCAATTTTCCAAGTATATCCCTGAATATTTGGGGGCATTGGCTCTCTATCTGCACCCCAATGAGCTGGATGAGCTTTTGGGAGATTTTAGAAAGCTTCTGGAAAACACCAATGAAAAGGTGGCATCTGTCACTTTGGATACGGTTGGAGAGATCATCAAAAGATTCCCGGAATATCAGAACCGGTTTCCACAGTCCGGTGAAGAATACAATCGCAGAAAACAGACGCTCTTGGGCATGCTTTTGCGCGGTCTTGCAAATTACAATGAAGTTGTCAGCCAAGAAGCGTTCATGGTCATTGGTCAGCATATTTTCGGCAGTCCCATGCTGGATTTGGAAAGAAAACATAATATTTTTCAGAGGATCAGCAAGAAAATGCTGACGCTGATCATCGATCAGAAAGAAAATGAACTGACCTTTTTCACCAGCGCTGCGGCCTTGAACCATATTTACCGTTTTATTTCCGAATATATTTTGGAAAATGGAAGCTTCAGCCCCATGGAGCGGAAAAAAGTGGCCTTTTTTCCAGGAACCTTCGATCCTTTTTCCCTCAGCCACAAGGGGATTGTCACATCCATCCGGGATCTGGATTTTGAAGTTTATCTGGCGCTGGATGAATTTTCCTGGTCTAAAAAAACACAGCCGAGAATGATCCGCAGGAAAATCATCACCATGTCTGTGGCGGATGAAGGAAATGTGTACATTTTTCCAGACGATGAACCGATTAACATCGCCAATCCCAAAGATTTGGAAAAGCTGCGACGAATGATGCCAGATAAAGAGCTGTATATCGTTGTCGGCAGCGACGTGGTTATCAACGCTTCTTCCTATAAAGCAGCTCCTTCAAAAAACTCCATTCATACCTTCAATCATGTGGTGTTCCGCAGGGAGAGCGCAGAAGAAGGAGAGGAGAAGAAAGAGGATTTGACGGAGGCTTATCGCATGATCTCAGGGAAAGTGGTAGAATTGACGCTGCCAGTTCATCTGGAGGATATCAGCTCTACCAGGATCCGTGAAAACATCGATTATAACCGGGATATTTCCAATTTGATCGATCCGGTGGCTCAAAACTATATTTACGACAACAGCCTCTATCTGAGAGAGCCTCAATATAAGAGTATTCTTCAGACGAAAATGATTCAATTCGAACCGCTGGATCACAGAGGGAGCGCGATCCTCCGGGATTTGGAAGCTGAGATCAAGGCGCGGGGACATAATTATTACAGACTAAAGGATTACCTCAACCGTCCGGAGGTGAGAACAGTCGCGATCCGTGACGGTGGAAAGAACGACCAGGTTTGCGCTATGGCAGCAGTGAAAGAAATTACCACCGCCCGCCTGTATGAAGAGTTTAAAAATGCAGAAATCGCTGCTTATCTGCGGGAAAAGGCCACAGGAAGAATTATTGTGATTGGCGGCATCTACTTTTCCCATGATACGACGATCCGCGATATTGTGCAGCTGGTCTTGACTGAAACAATCTCCCAGGCTCTGCAGGAAGATGTAACTTATGCGGTTTATCACCCAATCGTGGGGGAGGATAAAAACGATGCTATCCTTTCTGTTCTCAAGCGTCAGGGGTTTGAAGAAATTGTAATAAGCGGAACAGGAACCGGGATCTACGAAGTAGATATGAAGAGCCCGCTTTCGGTGTTCCAGAACATGGATACGGTTCTGAAAGATCCCTTTGATAAAAACGAGAAGATTTTGGAAGTCATGGGGCAAGCTCATATTGATCTGCAAATGGCTTTGACCAAGCTGTATCCCGGCAACTTGGTACTATCTTTCAATTCGGGCGTTATGCATCATAAGATCATCAACATGGTAACCGCAGACAACGGTGTTCCCTCGGAACCGACGAAAGTCAGAAAGCTGGGACCGTACATGTGCGTGCCTTTCGGGAAAATTCTCCGCGGCATGGCGGTACCCAATACCGTGACCAAGACGATTCATACGGAAAAACGGTTCGATCCGGATTTGAAGGATTTTAGCATTGAAGAATATCCTTATTATTCACCCATTGCCAATCAGGTTAAGACCATCAAATCTTTTGGGCGTCCGGTGATCCTGGTGGACGATCTGCTGCATAAGGGTTATCGAATGCAGGAACTGGACCCGGTGCTGAAAGATAACCAGGTGGAAGTGAGCAAACTGGTGGTGGGATTGCTGTCGGGCAGAGGAAAGGATCTGATGACCATCCAGGGAAGAAAGGTAGACAGCGCCTACTTTATTCCCAATCTAAAAAGCTGGTTTGTAGAATCCAGCCTCTATCCCTTCATCGGCGGAGACGGCGTGAAACGGGAATATGAGACCGAATCCAGCCTTCAGGCATCCATCAACCTGATCCTGCCTTACGGGGCGCCCACCTTTCTCTCGGATGCTTCCAGGGAAGCGGTCTATCAGTTTTCCATGGTTTGTCTTAAAAATGCCAGAAACATCTTCCTGGCTCTGGAAGAAGCTTATCAGAATGTGTTCGAACGCAAGCTGACGCTTCAAAGACTTTCGGAAGCTGTCATTTCGCCGAGAGTGCCCGATTTGGGAAGCTATATGAATTACGATATGAACCTGGCGCCGTCAGGATATCTGCTCAACGGAATTGAAAAACTCATCAGACTGGAGAGTGTAATAGTATGAAACGATTAAGTGAGTTGTTCGAGGAACCAGCGGTAATCAATGTGAAACAGGAAACCTTTTTTATCAGACCAGATGGGCAAAACCTATTTGCTGCAGATAGAAAAAAACGGGTCAATCTGCTGGCTTTGGGGGATGTGGGGAGCATGCTGCTGATCGGGCTTCGGCTCTTGGGCGGCGAACAAATCGCTTCCATCGGCATCTGCGATCTGGATCCCAAGGTAGCTGCACGTTTTGAAATGGAGATCAATCAGATCGACCAGCCTTTGGATCACAGTCATCTGCCGGAGGTTGAGGCGGTGGACGCGAGACATCTTTTCGATTGTGATGTAATGATTTTCTGCGCATCCAAAGGAGTGCCGCCTGTGGGAGGCGATACAGCCGATGTGCGGATGGCCCAGCTTTCCGCCAATGCAGAGCTGGTGGGACAGTTTGCCCGGCAGGCGGTGCAGTGCGGGTTCGGCGGCCTTTTTGCCGTTGTTTCCGATCCGGTGGATCCCCTCTGCAAAGCGGCACTTAGCACCGGGTTGAAAAGGGAACAGGTCCAGGGCTACGGCCTTGGTGTGATGAATGCGAGGGCCCTTTATTTTGCCCGCAGGGATGAGCGGTTTGCTTCCTTTTTGGCAGAGGGTCGGGCGTTTGGGCCCCACGGCGAAGATTTGGTGATTGCCAACAGTTTGGAGCACTACGATGATCTGCTTTCAAAAGAGCTGACCAGGCTGGCGGCAGAATCCAATCTCAAGACCAGAGAGCTGGGATTTAAACCATTTATCGCACCAGCGCTGTCATCAGGATCCCTTTCCATTCTGGCTGCGCTCAGTGGGAATTGGCATTACAGTTCGGTCTATTTCGGCAAGGAGGACAGGGGTGCTTTTTTGGGAGTGAAAAACAGAAGGACGCCTTATGGAATCGAGGTAGAGGATCTTCCTCTGCCGGAGGCGCTGTTTTCGCGTATCAAATACGCTTATGAACGTTTGAGCGAATTACTCTAACATTGGATCAGATTACAAGGAGGGATTTTTTGTGGGACAGTTTGTACTAGTCAACCCGCTGTGCAGTGAGACCAGGAAGGCGCAAAGGCTTCAATCTATTTTGGATGCCAGCTTGAAGGGATACAGCTATGATGAGATTGTAACGATGGAGGAATTCGAGAAGGCGGATCTGCGGAATAAAAAGATCTTGTTTTCCATTTCTCTGGGTGAGTCAGGAATCAATTTGGAATACTATAACATGCTCAAGCAGATTCGTCTGCGTCGGGATTGCTTTGAAGGCAGCGTAGGGGGCGTGATCATAGACGGCAACAGTGAATTATTCACAAAATCCATCTCCCGAGAATTTGTGTTCAGCGCCAACCGGTCAGGCTGCACCTTTCCGGGCCGGCCTCTTGTAGAGGGAACCCGATCTCTTAAAAATTTCAATATACGCGCCCAAAATCTGCATATGGATAATCTGGGGGCCTATATCGTGGCCGGTCGGCAGCTGGTATTTAACATCCTTGAATACGCGGAAAAAAAGAAGGAGCGGCCTAAGATTTTGATGCTTCATGCCAGCGATCGAAAAACTTCTAACAGCTTGAGTCTGTGGGAACTGGTCAAAGAGCATCTGGGCTGCTGCGATATTCAGGAGATTTCTCTGCGCAACGGAAAGGTTCTCGATTGCCAGGGCTGCCCTTATGAAACCTGCAAGCATTTTGCTGAAGAGGAAAAATGTTTTTACGGAGGGCCCATTGTGGAAGAGGTTTATCCGGCGATCCTGGAATCGGACGCGCTGGTTCTGGTCTGCCCCAATTACAATGATGCGGTGGGCGCCAATATTGCCGCGTTTATCAACCGTCTGACCGCTCTGGTGATGACCCACAAGTTTTACGACAAAAGCTTGTTCGGGATCGTCGTTTCCGGCTACAGCGGCGGCGACATCGTTGCTCAGCAGATGATCAGCGCCCTCAATATGAATAAGACGTTCCGCCTGCCGGGTCACTTCGCGCTGCTGGAAACGGCCAACGATCCCAGATCCATTCTCAAGTCCGATGGCATTGAAAAGCGGGCGCAAGCCTTTGCTGAAAACATTTTGAAAAACCTGAAAGGGACAGAGTGAGTTCGGGGTAGTCTCCTGGGTTTATTAAATACTGATATTCTCTATGATTGAAACCTGGCAGGGACCAAAAATTCCGATATGCAGCGGGGCTGAAAGATGCTCGACACAGCTCGCATCTTGTGGTAAAATGAAGCCGCTATTTCGTGAAGAAAGGAGGAACGCCTATGGACAGTGAAAAAGACTTTGACCAGGTCATAGAAGAAATTCTGGAATATATTGAAAACAAACAATATTTCAGGGCCAGAGATGAACTTTTAAAGAACAATGAAGTGGATATTGGGGAGATTCTGGAGGAAGTCCTGGAAAAGCTGGATGTGGAATCGACGATCATCGTTTTTCGAATGCTTCCCAAGGATGTCGCTGTCGAGGTGTTTTCTTATCTGCCTTCCGAAGACCAGGTGGAGATCATTCACGGGATTACGGACAAGGAAATCAGCTACATTATAAAAGAATTGGACTTTGATGATAAGATCGACGTTCTGGAAGAACTTCCGGCCAATCTGGTGGATAAAATTCTGGAAAAAACGCCGAAAGAAGAACGAAAGTTGATCAACACCTTTCTCAACTATCCGGAGAACAGCGCCGGCAGCCTGATGACGCCGGATTATATCAGCCTGCAGGATAATATGACCGTCGGTGAAGCGCTGGCTTATATCAAAAAAGAAGGAATGGACAGCGAGACGGTCTACACTTGTTATGTTAAAGAAAAAGGACGCAAACTGGAGGGAATCGTATCCCTGCGTTCACTGGTGATTAATGATGATGACGTGAAGATTTCCGAGCTGATGGGGACTGATTATGTCTATGTAAACGTATACGACGACCAGGAAGAGGTTTCGGAAGCCTTTAAAAAATACGGGTTTCTAGCCATACCGGTGGTGGATAAAGAACATCGGCTGGTGGGAATCATTACCGTAGACGATATTCTCGATGTAATCGAGGAAGAAACCACGGAAGATATCGAACGTATGGCCGGCGTCATGGATGATTCGGATACGGAGTATCTGGACATGAGCGTGCTGCGTCATGTGCGCAACCGCTTGCCCTGGCTGTTTATCTTGATGTGTTCCTATATTATAACTGGAGGTATTATCGCCAGCTTTGAAGCGACTCTGTCGCAGGTGATCTGTCTGGTGGCTTATATGCCCATGCTGATGGGAACGGGAGGCAATTCGGGTTCTCAGTCGGCGACTTTGATCATTCGAAGCCTGGCGTTGGATGACATTGATTTTTCCGATATCGGACGGGTAATCTGGAAGGAATTCCGAGTGAGCGTAATCATTGGAATCGTTTTGTCCTCGCTCAATTTTATCCGCATCTGCTGGCTGGATCCGGGCGGAGCTGGAGCCGGACCGGGGCCGGCAGGATGGGGCTACGGGCCGATGATCGCGGCTACGGTTTGCGGATCCATGCTGCTCATCGTCATTGCTGCGAAAATTATCGGCAGCGTGCTGCCGATGGTGGCGAAAAAGATCGGCATCGACCCTGCGCTGATGGCAACGCCAATGATTTCATCCCTGACCGATATGGTATCGGTGGTTACTTATATGCTGATGGCGACCGCTCTGGTTCTGTGACAGGATATCTATGAAGAAGATTTGCCTGGAAAAAAAGAATTGCAGAAAAAAAGCGATTCTCATATGGGTACTTTTACTTCTTGGATTTTGCGCCATCGAATTTCCGGGGATTCTATTTGTAAAAAATCGGGTATACCCTTTTATTCTGGGTATGCCTTTTCTTTATGGTTATGCAATCTGCTGCTGGGCCTATCTGGTTTGCGTATTTTTCTTTGCCTGGCGCACCAGATGGGGCAGACAGGCGTTTTTTAAAAAGAACCGCTAAAGGGACTGATTGAATTTATAACCGACTCCCCGCACACTGATGATGTATTTGGGGCTGTCCGGCCTTGCTTCCAATTTTTTTCTAAGGGTGCTGATGTAGACCATGACCGTCCTGGCGTCATTTTCCATACAGTTGGTCTTCCAGATCGTTTCAAAAATTTGCTGTGCGGAAAAGACCTTCCGCGGGTTTTCGATTAACAGCTTTAGTATTTCAAATTCCTTGGTAGTAACGCTGACCGGCTGGCCGTCCACAAAGAGTTCATGGGCATCCAGATCCACGGTCAACCCTTCAAACTCATAGAGACTGCTGTCCTGAGTCTGGAGCGTCTGGGCAGTGAGGGTGTTCTGCCTGCGCAGGTGGGCCTTGACCCTGGCAACCAGCTCACCGGGCATGAACGGTTTTGTCATATAATCGTCACCGCCTGCGGAAAGGGCAATAATCTTATCGATTTCCTGGGTTTTGCAGCTGAGGAAGATGATGGGAGCATTGCTGATCTTGCGGAGCTCCAGGCACAAATCCGTGCCGTCTGTGTCCGGGAGCATGATATCGAGAATGATCAGATCCGGATTTTCTTGTCTCAGAATATCCAGCGCCTGCCTGCCGTTATATGCGGAAAAAGCAGAAAACTGTTCTTTTGCCAAGTAGGAGCAGACCAATTTGTTGATCGGCTTTTCATCATCAACTACTAATATTTTTTCCCGTGCCATTTGAATCCTCCTTGTATAATGGAATCGTAAACGTAAATGTGGTGCTTTTTCCTTCTATGCTTTCTGCAAAGATCATGCCTCCGTGGGACTTGATGATTTCTTTCGAGATGGTCAGCCCCAATCCCCGTCCGGGACTTTTCTCTTCCGGAGCTGCCGGAGCTGCCCGATAAAAGCGGTCGAACACATAAGGCAGGTCCTTGCGGGAGATGCCTCTGCCGGTGTTGGTCACTGATGTTACAAAAACATCTTCGGTTTCATCGATCTTGAAAACGATGGACAGAGTGGAATCCTGATCTGAGTATTTGATGGCGTTGCTCAACAGGTTGGAAAATACCTGACTGATTCTGGCTTCATCAGCAACGAGCCAGTGCCCGTCCAATTCTCTGCGGCTATATTTGATGGAAGCGGAAAGTCCGGATGTCCGCAGCTGTAAAAAATATTCTGAGAGAAGATGGTCCACCAACTCTTTAACGGTACAGGTCATGAATTCAAAGGAAAACTGGTGGGTTTCCAACTTGGAGAGCTGGTCCAGATCATCGATCAGCTTTTTTAAAATCAGAGTCTTGGAAGTGATGATTTCCATAGCTTCCTTTACTTCACCCTCTTCATGAATCACCCCGTCCTCCAGTGCGGTCAGATAGCCGGCGATGGAAGTAACCGGCGTTCGCAGTTCGTGGGAGATATAGGAGAGCAGCAGATCGCGGGAATGCTTGGCCTGAATCTGCTCAAGCTGGGCGGATTTCATAACCGTGATGTCCCGCAGGATCCCTTCTACGGCTGCTGGTTTTTTGCTTGTACCGGTAATCACCGTGGCTTTGATTTCTCCCCAGAAGCTTTCGCCGTTTTTTTTAATGATTTCTACTACCTGGCCTTCATCGTGCTGGATCTTTCCATTAAAAATATCTTCAATTCCATCCAAATACTTTTCTTTCACCAGATGTACGTAAAGCCGGGGCGCTTCATAGAACATTTTCGGGCTGTAGCCGGTGATCGCTTCCACCGAAGGCGTTACATAGGCAAAGGCGTGATAGGGTGTTAAACGATAGTAAAAGATGGCGTCGGAAGCGTTTTCAACCACAGTTTGATAGAGATGTTCGGTCAGGCCGGCTTCTTGCCGAGTGTACTGAACGTAGATGGTCAATATACAGAAATTGAGAATATTAGATAGCATGATTTCCGTCATATAGAGGTTGAAGATGGGTGTGTAATACAATTCCATAATGGAAAGCAGCGCCTTTGCCACACCCCACATAAAAAAGACGACGGTTGCAACATATTTTTCGACGCTGGCTACACTCCAATAGCGGGCTACGTTGTAACAGATGACCATAGCTGTGGCAATTTGAAAAAGGCTGATCGGCAGGTAATAGGACAAAAGATCAAGCCGGTATATCATACAAATGCCTGCCAGCAGGATCATATAGAGGGAAAAGCGGTACCAGTAAGTGGGTATGGCTACATGCATAAATGCAAATACGCCAAAGAGCAGGAGGAGGATATTGAACATATCGACCACTTTGCGTATTTCCAGCAGAAAATCGCTGCCTGTGTTGATAAAAATGATCAGGAACAGCAGGCTGAATGAATAGGCAACCCAGGAAAACCCCCAGAATTTCATAAAGCGTTCCTGTCTGCGGGAAAACATATAAAAGTATGTAAAGGAAATCGCCAAGGTTACCAGGGCAAAGGCTAAAAGTATGCTGAAATACATCAAACTCCCCCAATCCCGCTTTTTACGCTCAAAATGCACATCTGCAAATCGAAGATCTATCTTTATTATAATCCATCTTTATGATAGAATAAAGGAAATTTTATCCAAGGAGGAGTTTTGCCTCATGGCTGCCAATTCAATGGTGATGCTGATGATCTGCATCTTTGCCTTTATTCCCCTGCTTTTAGCAGAAATCGCAAGGAACCGATCACTGCCGACAATCGCGGATTTTTTTCTTCAGGGACGAGGTCTGAATATATTTCCTATGTACGCGACTGTGTTTGCTACCTGGATGAGCGCCTTTGCTTTTATGGGGGCAATTTCCTATTTTTATGAACAGGGCCCCATCTATATGACTACCATTGGCTGGGACGCTCTTTTTGCGGTACTGTTTTATGGCTTGGGGAGGCGAATTTGGTTTTACGGAAAATGCCGCGGATATGTGACACCTGCGGATTTCTTCGACGATATCTACGGCTCCAGAGCGCTGAGCTTGACTGTGACCGGTATTACAATCGTCTTTACCATGATCTATGTTCAGGTGCAGATGGTAGGCGGCCTCTTTCTGATTCAGATCGCCACCGAGGGTTATATATCCTGGCAGGTGAGCGGACTGATCTTTTTCGCCATTCTCGTCATTTATCTTTGGGCGGGAGGTCTGCGGGCCGTGGCATTGACCGACATGTTTTACGGGGCGCTGATCATCATTACCATCCTTGGCTGTGGGGTCTTTTTAATGCGGACAGCCGGAGGGATGGAGGAGATGTTTTTGGCAGTGGTAGCCCACGACGTGAGCCATGTGACTCTGGGCGGGGAGGAAGGACCTGCCAGGATCGGCCTCTGGCTGACCTTGTTTCTGGTGGTGCCTGTGGGCGCGTTCATGGGCCCACAGATGTGGATTCGCAATTTTTCCGCCGGATCGGTAAAACATTTTGAGCTGCTTCCGCTGCTTCTGTGCGCATCGTCGATTATCTGCATCGGCACTCTTTTCGCGGGAAGCGCCAGTATTCTGCTCAACGAGAACAGCGCTGGAGGCGATACCCTGATCGCCAGCCTGATGCTCCGTTATGCGCCGCCCCTATTGTGCGCATTCGTTTTTATTGGTATTGCCGCGGCGATTTTATCCACGGCCAATTCCCAAATCCATGGGCTGGCTGCCATCTATACCATTGATATCCATAAAAAATATGTCAACCCCAAGGTAACGGAGCGCAACCTCCTTTCGGTAGCCAAATGGTCCGTCCTTTTGATCTCCATAGCCGCCTACATCTTGATTCTGGTTATCCCCCAAAGTGTTTTTTCCCTGGGCGTGGTTGCACTGGGCGGATCCATGCAGCTGATTGTTCCCGTCTTAGGCGCTCTTTTTTGGAAACGCTCTGCGGCCAGAGGGGCTCTCTTCGGCCTTTGGAGCGGGATCCTGGCTTTTTTCCTCACTGCGGCGCTGACCAGCTTTGAAACCAGCTATTGTGCAGTCTTGGGGCTGGTGGTCAACGGACTGGTGTTTATCACAATCAGTCTGCTCTGCCGGGGCGATAAGACGACGTCGGAGAAAATACAAGCCTATCGGGATTCTTTTTTTACCCACCTTAAATAAAGTTTAAATCTACTTAAAAGCCATCTTAAATTTCATTAAAATGCGACTGCTTTACCTCGACAAATTGTTTGAATATTATTACAATTACCTTGTAATTATTTCTACATGTGCAATTTTTACTGAGAGGAGGAGTGTTTTATGACCATCATAGGAATGCCTGCGTCGACGTTTTTCGCAACGCTGAGCTGGCCCTTCATTTTCATTATTCTGGCCTTTGTTGCATACGGAATCATGAAAAAGCAGGATGAACAGATCGATGATTCAGAATTTGAAAAAAGTGTCAAAGGAAGGGGAGGTGCGGCTAAATGAGAGTGGAAATCGTTGTGCTGGCCATTTACTTCATTGGTATGATCGGCATGGGGCTTTTCTGGAACCGCCGCGCCAAGAGTTCTGAGGACTATATGCTGGGCGGCAGGTCGATGGGGCCTCTGGTAACCGCACTGACGCTGCAGACGACGGCCATGAGCGGGTTCATGTTCATGGGAGGCCCGTCAAAGGCTTATCTGCTGGGCTATTTCGCTGTTTTCTACGCCGTAGGCGATGCCGGCGGCGGGTTGATCAATATATCGGTGCTGGGAAGAAGAATGAGAAGATTGTCCCAGCTGTTGGATTCCATTTCGCCCATCGAATATCTGGAAAAGCGGTACGAATCCATACCAGTTAAAGTCATCGCCTGTATTATCGCCGTATTCGGCCTGGGATGCTATGTGCTGGCCCAGTTCCTGGCAACGGGAAAAACGCTGGTGAGCTTATTCGGATTCCCGCTGTCCGTGGGCCTGATCGTAGGCTGCGCAGTTATTCTTTTTTATACATTTGTAGGCGGATATTTTGCAGTAGCGTGGACAGATGTGATCCAGGGCTTCATCATGATCGGTTCGCTGATTACGATTTTGATTCTTTCCCTGATCAAGGTGGGAGGCTTCACCGGGCTCAACCAGTCTCTGGCAGCCATCGATCCTACCTTCCTGAGCATATGGGGCAGAGGAGGCGAGTATGAAGGCGCCTGGGGCGTAATCGCAGGCGCGGTGCTGGTTTATCTGATCGGCTATATGGGCCTGCCCCACTGCGTTAACAAGCATATGGCCATGGCCAATCCGAAAACGGCCAAGACCACAGTGGTATACGCGACCATCTGGACACAGCTGTTCTGCTTTACGCCGTATATCCTGGGCCTGTGCGGAGTAGTTCTTTTGACCAAGGAAGTTGCGCCGGGGTTCAATGATCCGGAAATGGTCATTCCTACATTGGCTAACCTGATGTTCCCGGGCGTTGTATCAGCCATTGTTCTGACCGCTATCATGTCGGCGATTATGAGCACGGTGGCGGCGCTGCTGCTGCTGATCGGAACCATCGTTTCCGTCGACTTTTACAAGAGATGGCTGCGGCCGGATGCCAGCGATCGAAGCGTGGTATTCGTATCCAAAGCAGCGATCATCATTACCGGCGTGGTTGGAATCACGATTGCGATTCTTGAACCGCCAGGTGTGTTCGATCTGGTTGTAGACACCTTCAGCTTTATGGGCTGCGCCTTCCTTCCCAGCTATGTGTGTGCGGTTTGGTGGAAGAAGGCCAATGCCACCGGTTCGGTCGCTTCGATGATTGTGGGCGGGGCTACGGTACAGATCTGGTCCTACGGGGGATTGGAAGCTGTCACTGGTTTCCACCAGTTCTTTGCCGGCGTTATCCTTTCCTGGATTGCGATGATCATCGGCAGCCAGTTCGGAAAGCCCACCAGCAAGGAGATGCGCGATCTGATGGAACGGGCCAAAGGAAAGAAGGCCAATGTATCGAAGAAGGTGCAGGTGGCCACATCCAAACACCTTTCAACAGAGAGCAAGGCAATTTCACAGTTTGTTTTTCAGGGAACTTATGCAAAGGAACTTAGTGCCACATGTTAAACAGTCAAATTGTTAAAAATGGATACACGGCCGAGGATGCCAAGACCATTCTCTGGAACTGCGACGGCGACGCCAATATCGTAGATGTGCGGGAGGTTTATTATCCTTACGTGTTTCTCCGGTATCAGATCAACGTCGGCAGGAGATCCTGGTCAAAGCTGAATAAGCTGTGCGACTGCATCATTGATCTTATTTCCGGTTCTGCGGCCGAAGGAAAAGGCACTCCGGAATTTGAGAAGGTCATGATCCAGGAGGAACTGACTTTGGATGAACAGATCACAGAGAAGGATTGGCAGCGGATCGGCCACGATTTTGTGCTGAAGCAGCAGCTGAGCAAGGCCAAACTGCTGACTCCGCCGGAATTCTCCATCATGGAAAAGGAGTACTTTCACAAACAGTTTTACATTCTTCATTGTCTGGATGATGAGGAGAACGATTATTATATCATGGTGGACGCAATCGACGGAGGCATCTCCATTTTGGATCATTAAGCTGAAAAGCTGCTGGTAAAGCAGGGGCTGCCGCATCGGCGATCTGCTCGGTGGGGCAGTCCCCAAGCTTAAAGGAGGAACATTATGAGCCGCAATAAATTTATCTTATTGTTTGCAACGATTATCGCTTTGTATTTCTTGCTGCCCAATGAAGGCTTCGGGCTTGTGGTGAAGGCCAATATGATGGCGGCAGCGCCTTTTATCATGGCCTTTGTCATCATATATCTGGTCATCACCATCAATGTGCTCAAACGGTCGTTGAAAAAACTGGATGCCCAGTTGTCCGACGAGACGGTCATCAATGCGGCAAAGATTATGAACATCACGTTCGATGTCAAGCGGATGATGGGACCGGATAGTTTGCAGGCGATGTATAACCGGGTAAACTTTTCCCGTTCTGTGTCTCTGCACGCCAAGACCGTGCTTTACGACGCGCTGCGGAAAAAGCGCCTCGATGTTCCGCCGCCATCTTCCGGCAAATCGGCCAAAGACTTGTATGCGAGAAGCGCAGAGGAAGTCAAAGCTGACAGAATCGGCATGAATAAGAAAAACCGCAAGAAAAAAAGGGCCAGAGCCTGAGAAGGGAAAGCGGACCCGTCGGGGCCGGAGGACCTTTTATACACATGCTGGGAACTCCGCACAGAACAAAATATCAGGATTAATCCTTAAACCATTGGATCCTGATATTTTTTTCATTGGTTTTCAAAAAACGTATCAGAAATGATGCCGTTTTGTTTAGATACCGATATTCCTGTTTTCGGCCCTCCAGGAAACCCGCCGGCTTTTGCTGGAATGCAAGGGCAGCGGACTGCGGAAAATTTTCGAAAGAATTTAATGTTTTTTCGCAAAGCAGTGGGTTTGCGGGACCTCATCTGGAGGAAAGGAGCAGCTGACTGCTGCAAAGCAAATTTGTGAAGGCTCGATCATTGAAAAATGCGTAAATTCCATATATTTTTTTAGTTTTTACACAAACCCGCCCATTCCCTTCAAAACGCCCATCTTTGCCCCCGCCGGACAGGATACTATCTATCGTCAGTCAGGGACTGAACCCGTTCCATTTCAGCCTGCCCCCAATCTTTGATCACTTCCAGAGCGGGAATCAGCGCTCTGCCATGGTCGGTCAGGGCATATTCCACATGAGGCGGTATATGTTGGAGCTCTTTTCGGATCACCAGCCGGTGCTCTTCCAAGGACTGGAGGGAGCGGGTCAGCATGACATTGGTGATGCCCTCCAGCTCCCGCTTTAACTCGTTGTAACGCAGCGATTCTTTTTTTGAAAGCTTCCATATAATCGGTAGTTTCCATTTTCCGCCGATCACTTCTAAAGCATAGATAACTGAACATTTTTCGCCGGCCAGCTGGGGGATTTCTTTTCCCGAATAGGTGGTTTGCATGAAAACGCCTTTCTAAAATCTAAGGTACAAAAATGTGCGTACTTGTATATTTGTTTCTTACGATTATAATATAAGAAAACGGGAAATGCAATTTGAAAGGAGCAGCTATATGAAAATTGAAACGGTAATGGAGGCACTGATTAAGAATGGTTATTCTGTGCGTTATTTTGCTTCCGGCAAAGAAGCGGCCGATTATCTGGATGTCAGTCTGGACGGCCGAATCATTGGCTTTGGTGATTCTGCTACCATGAGCAAGATGGAGCTTTATCAAAAGCTGTCTGCTCATAATACGGTCTACGATCCCAACCAAAGCAAAGATAATGATGCATTTTTGGAAATCGCACAAAAATGTCTGACGACCGATATCTATCTGACCTCCGTCAATGCCATGTCTGAAACAGGCGAACTGGTCAATATCGACGGTACCGGCAACCGGATCGCCGGATCCTTATTCGGACATAAAAAGATTTATTTCATCATCAGCACCAATAAGATCGAGTCGACTTTGGAAAAAGCTGTGTGGCGGGCCCGTAACATCGCAGCGCCCAAGAATGCGATGCGCTATAACCTGAGAACTCCATGTGCGGTCAGAGGCGACCGTTGTTACGATTGTTCCAGCCCCGACCGAATCTGCAACGCACTGACAATTTACATGAAAAAGATGAACGACATTGAAGATGTGGAAATCGTTTTGATCGGTGAAGAACTTGGTTTCTAAAAGCCCCAATGTCCCCGGCTTTCCGGCTGCTGTAGAAAGGTTCATCTTGAAAAACCTCTTCAACCTGTGAGATAATAACAGATAATTGAAAAAACAAAGGAGGCACGGCTATGATCGAAACGAACCTGACGGAAGAAAAGGCACTGGAAAGTTACATGAACGGGATTGATTGTTCCCAAGTTGTTTTAGCAGAAACAGCTCCCCAACTGGGGTTGGATGAAACTACGGCCCTGAAAATCGCGGCAGCTTTCGGTGGCGGTATGTGGAATGGGGAGCGGTGCGGATGTGTCACGGGCGCACTGATGGCCTTGGGACTTCGATACGGGCACTGCGAGCCGGGCGATACGAAAGCGAAGAACCTGCTGTTGGAAAAAAAGAATGAGTTTGAAGCGGCTTTTAAGGAAGCCCATGGCTCTTTGCTCTGCAAGGAACTGCTAGGATATGATCTCACAGTTCCCGAGGAAAGGGATAAGGTTATGGAAGAAAACTTATTCGCAACCCTCTGTTCAAAGCTGGCCTGTACAGCGTGCGAGATACTGGAAGATATCATCGATTAGCAGCCCTGGCGTTAATTTGGAAAAGCGGAAAAGGGCTGATTGCTGGAGCAAATTGCTTTTCATGCAGCAGCCCTGTATTTCTGGAGTGCGTCCAGCAGCGTATGTTTCGTTCAAATCCTAAACGCCATAGGTTTTTCGGAAAAAACTCAAAATGGATTTAAGTTTTTACGCAATTTTCAACGATTGCGCCCTCTTAAAATCAGCCAGAAGCAGCAAAGTCTGCTTCTTTTCAATATCAGGCCCTGCAAACCCACAAGATTGCGTAAAAAATAAAATCTTTCAATAGAATTTTCCCGATTTGAGTCAATACGCCGCAGAGGTGGTTGGAGGAGAGGCAGGAGCTTCTCGGGGCGGCCGGTCCGCGCATCGAAAAAAAGCAAGATAGTAAAAAATAAGTATGGTACAATAACAAATGAGTAAAAAACAGTTTATGGCAAATATGGGCGGCTTAACCACCTGCTTATTGTGCCGTTTGTTTAATCAAGTTTGTTTTATATGGTAAAGAAGGGAAGAAGCGATGCATTTGATAAAGGATTATGTGCAGGATTTGAAAACGGAATTTACAGGGTATAACGGGAAGCGGCTGGGCCGGGATTTGATGGCCGGAATTACTGTTGCGGCCGTTGCGCTGCCCCTGGCACTGGCCTTTGGAGTCAGTTCGGGAGCAACAGCAGCAGCCGGCCTGGTGACGGCGATCATCAGCGGTGTGGCCATCAGCCTGCTTTCCGGAGCATCCTTTCAAATTTCCGGACCTACCGGAGCCATGACCGCCATATTGGTAACCCTGGCAGCCAAATACGGCATGCAGGGGATTTTGATCTCCTGTTTTTTTGCTGGAATTATCCTCATTGCTGCCGGCGTGCTCAAGCTGGGTAGAATCATCTACTATATTCCGTCCTCTGTGATTACCGGATTTACATCCGGGATTGCAATCATCATCGCATTGGGACAGCTGGACAATTTCTTCGGCGTCACATCCAAGGGGGATCTGGCGATTATGAAAGTTCTTTCTTACTTCACCTCTGGATTTTCCCCTAATTTCGCAGCTATGGGCATCGGCTTGGCGGTGATTCTGATCATGATTGTGTGGCCGGCCAAATGGAACAGCAAAGTGCCGTCCTCTTTGGCGGCTTTGATCCTGGTCTTGCTTTTCAACCATTTTGCAGGACTGAACGTGGCTGTGGTGGGAGAAATTCCAAAGACTTTGTTTTTAGATGAACGTTTGACACTGGCCGGCCTGGACTTTGCACAATTTTGGGATTTTTTTGTACCGGCTCTTTCCATCGCGGCTTTGGCAATGATCGAATCTTTGCTCTGCGGCGCTTCGGCCGGAAAGATGAAAAAGGAGACGATCAACGGCGACCGGGAGCTGGTCGCACAGGGTGTGGGAAATATTTTGATTCCGCTTTTCGGCGGAGTACCGGCGACTGCGGCCATCGCCAGGACCAGCGTAGCCATCAAAGCCGGGTGCGAAACCAGATTGACCGGTGTTTTCCATGCGGTGATCCTTCTTCTTTCCATGTTCATCCTCTCACCGGTCATGTCGGAAGTGCCGCTGTCCGCATTGGCGGGAATTTTGATCGTTACGGCATGGAGGATGAATGACTGGGAAAACATTCGTTTTATTTTCAGCCACAAATTTAAGACCGGAATGCTGAAGTTTTTCATCACAATGGCGGCTACTGTTGTGCTGGATTTAACCCAGGCGATTATCATCGGCGTAGCGTTTTCCGCCTTTATGATCGTGGTAAAGCTGACGGACATCGACATTACAATCGCGGACATAGAAAACGATCGGCTGGAGGAAATCGGCATTCACATTCCCAAAGTATCCAAGACCATCCGCATGGCCTATCTGACGGGAACGATTTTTTTCGCGGTTACGGATAAATTGAAAAAACAGCTTACGGAGCTGGGTAATACAGAAGTTCTGATTTTATCCATGCGAGGCGTTCCGGCCATTGATTTATCAGGGATACAGGCGCTGCTGGAATTGGAACAGGAGCTGGCCGAGGAAGGGGTCACCGTTATGCTGTCCAGCGCCCAGCCTAAGGTCCTGGAGGGACTGAGACGAGGCGGGCTGATCGACAGAATCGGTGCGGAGCATGTATTTGACAGTGCGGAGCATGCCATTGTCCGTGCGCAGAAGGAAGTGGAAGCATAGGTTCTCCGGGTTGCGGCAAAAGACCGGGCCTCAGGTAGAAATATGATGAAATTCGGTTTATTTGGTTATAATCGTTTCAAAGATACCGATCAAATATTTACGAAAAGACTATGGCGCGCCACGGTAAAATCCCTTAAAACTTACTGCGACGCAGCCTGGAAGTTGTGGTATAATAGTTTTCGTGGATATGTGAAAGCCATGGCAGATTGCAGACTTTCATACGAGGAGCGAGATAACCGGAGGAAATCGATGTATTGCAACCAATGCGGAAGCGAGATGAAGGAAGGGGTTAATTTTTGCAAGCGATGCGGAGCCCCTGCTGATAAGGTGGACGAGCCCGTTTCAGAGCGGAAACGCCGAATCGTTCGTTTTTTGTACACATACAGGAAGCGGATTTTGCTGTCAGTGCTGATCGGCCTCATTCTATGTGGAGCCGCTGTTTGGGCCGCTGTTTTCTTTATGGGCAGCAGCAACACCGGCGATGGAAAAGATAAACCGGCGACCGCAATAAAGTCGGCTCGTGAAGTAGACCTCAAGGATGATTATGAGATTGAAGACGGCAGATTGGTGCTGGATCCCCTGCATGCTACTTATGAAGACGGGTCTGTTCAAGAACTGACAAATTACGCCGTATATATTGATACGGCAAACTACGAGATAAAGGACGGCGCTGTCAATGCGGCGGAGCTGTACGACGGCAAGCATCTTTTCAAGCTGGAATGGACCAAAGACGGTAAAAAATATCAATATGAAAAGACGGTAGGAACGGAACATAAGAAAGATACCTGGGAAAAATACGTGGACCTGGTGGGGATGACAGGAAAAGCCATCGCGGATGCCTATGGTTCGTTGGGAACGCCTGAGTTTGGTTCTCTGGGGTCCGGAGATTGGGGTGTGGCATATGTGAATGTGGAATCGGTGTCTTTGCAGGCCGTCTTTCCGGCGGGTCTTTTGGACAGGCCGGACGACTATTCCACTTCCGATGCAGTCTGCATGGAGATGTCGGGTACGCTCAATACCCTGTTTTACAACATGGAGCCAGAAATGACCCGGGATGATCTGGCAAACACCCTTGGAATTTCGCTCACCGACAGTGAGGGCGGAGGCTGCATGGGGACTTTGGAAAACGGAAAACTCATCTATATCGGCAGCGGCCAGGTGCAGGACGGTACCTATACGCCGGATACAGCCGTCCGGGTTACCGTCAGTGAAGAAGAAAAGGGCAGCCTTTTGGAGCGGTTGTTTTAGAAGATAAAAATATGAAGGAACAAAGCAGGCTTCGCGATTCTTAAAAGAAGTAGACTTTGTTGATATGCAGGAATATTGCCGGCGATATTTCCTACGTAATAAGAAAAGAGTCTCTTATATGGTGATAAGGGGCTCTTTTGCTATTTGGGGGCAGCGGGAGAAGATGTCGGTTTGAGGGGAATAAGGTTTTTACGAAAAAGGGGAGTAAAGTGTTTTGCGAAAAAATTGAAAAAAATATACGGAATTTACGCAGTTTTCAACGATTGGGACCTCTCAAACTTGTTCGCCGGAAGGCAAGCGCCATTTTTCTCAACATGAAGCCCCGCAATCCCATAACTTTGCGTAAAAATTACGAAAACTTTTAGAAATTTTTCGGATACCAGGTCACGCAGCAGTCAGGTCCATGATCATTGGATGCCGGATGCCCAGCCCGGCAAGAGGTACTGGTGCCTGGCTCTGCACAGATGCATCGCAGGCCGAAAACTGTTTTCAAAAAATACAAATAGTTACCAGTTGAAAAAAGAACATATGTTCGGTACAATGAAGACAGATGGAGGAGGTGAAAAAAGTGGTTGTCTTTCATGTGGATGCCAACAGCGCTTATTTAAGCTGGACTGCGGCAGCGATGCTGGAACAAGGTTATAAGACGGATATTAGAACGATTCCCGCAGTAATAGCAGGTGATCCTGAAAACAGGCATGGTATCATTTTGGCAAAATCCCAGAAAGCAAAAGCCTGCGGCATACGGACCGGCGAAAGTTTGATGGAAGCAAAGGGGAAATGCCCAAATGTTTCTATCTTCCCGGCGGACTACGATCTCTATTTGTTGTGCAGCGATGCCCTGTATCGAATTCTCCGCCAGTATACGCCATTGGTGCAAAGATATAGCATCGATGAATGTTTTATGGACTGCACGGGCTCTGCGCAGGTCGTTGAAAATCCGGTAAAGTGGGCCTCTCACATAAAAGGCCGGATTGAAAAAGAATTGGGATTTACCGTAAACATCGGCATCGGACAAAACAAGCTGTGTGCGAAAATGGCCGGAGAGCTGGAAAAACCCAACAAGGTCATAACCCTATGGCCCCATGAAATCAAACAAAAGCTGTGGCCGCTGCCAGTAAGGGAGTTGTTTATGGTCGGCCGGGCTACGGAAAAAAAGCTTCACAAAATGAATATTTATACCGTTGGAGAACTGGCCAATGCAGATCGGGATCTGCTCAGAGGCGTGCTTAAAAGCCATGGCGCTTTAATTTGCGATTATGCCAATGGCATTGATTCAGAGCCGATTTTCATCAATGAAGATATTTTGCAAAAGGGAATCAGCAATAGCCTCACGCTTCCGTTTGATGCGGAAAAAAGAGAAGAGCTGCTGCAGGAATTGTTGTCTTTATGTGAAAGGGTGGGCATGCGTTTAAGACAGCTGAAAAAGCGGGCCTCACTGGTTTGCGTCACCCTAAAGAGCAGCAGCTTTTTTTCCCGCAGACATCAGGTGCAGATGCAGGGATACATCAATACAACGAGTGAAATATACAGGATCGCATCCCAACTGGTGGACGAAATTTGGACGGGAGAACCGATCCGGCAGATCGGGGTAAGGGTATCCAATTTTATAGATGAAGAGGAGGTGCAGCTGAGCTTTTTTGATCCTGTGGATCAGATGCGGCAGGAAGAGCTGGAGCAAGCAGTGGATAAAATACGCACCCGGTTTGGTACCCGAAGCATCATCAGGGGCTGCTTCGCAGGGAGTGCCATCGATCCGGTGCAAGGGGGAATCAATGATGGAAATTATTTGACGATGGGAGGTTACGGCCATGAAGATCGTTGCTAAGAAAATTCGGATGATTGCCGTATTCTGGCCGGATCAGAAGCCAATCCCTTATAAATTTAAAATGGAAGAGGACGGCGAGATGGTAACGGTCAAGGTGGATCGGATTTTGTATGCGCACAAATCGAAAATAGCGGGAATTGAAACCATTATCTATGCCTGTCAGAGTGTCATCAGAGGAAAAGAGACTCGCTATGAGTTGAAATATACAGTGACGAATTGTCAGTGGCAGTTGTATAAGATATGACGGCAAAGGCGAAAGTCAAAGCATTCGGGTCCCGGGAATAAAAATAGGATAATCTGATCTCCTTTTTAGAAAAATGAAAATATTATAGTGAGTAAGGATGGTAAGGAGAAAATAAAATTTGAAATTATAATGATTATGGCTCGTATTCTTGATATAATCAGGGAAGAGGATCCTGATTGGGAGGAGAAAGCGGCTTTTCTTTATTCTGGTGCGAAAGGTAAGCACACATAGAATCTCCGAATCTTTCGCACCAATAAAAGACTGGCTTTGGTCATAAACGTAGGACGAATTAAGAGTATGGCACAAACACTAGCAGGTGAATAGCAAACTAGTGATCAAAAATAGGGATTTTTTTTAATAGGTTTGCAGTCGCATCCCTGTATGGGGTGCGTGGATTGAAATTGCAGGATGTCGTGATTGCCCTCATAGTAGCGCACGTCGCATCCCTGTATGGGGTGCGTGGATTGAAATTGCTAGGCGCTTAGACAAAGCGCCCGATGAAAAGTCGCATCCCTGTATGGGGTGCGTGGATTGAAATAATAGCCTTTACCCAGCGGGCAATAACGCTATACGTCGCATCCCTGTATGGGGTGCGTGGATTGAAATCGACGATTTGTATCTGTCCAACCTGCCGACCAGACGTCGCATCCCTGTATGGGGTGCGTGGATTGAAATATCTGCCATTTTGTTGTACAAGTGCGCATATTCAGTCGCATCCCTGTATGGGGTGCGTGGATTGAAATAATGCGTGCGTGTCGGTCAAAGATTTTAAAGGAGTCGCATCCCTGTATGGGGTGCGTGGATTGAAATACGGTCGCCTTCTGGCTTACTCCATCATCGCTATGTCGCATCCCTGTATGGGGTGCGTGGATTGAAATTCTATACTGAATCGTTTATCGTATGCTTCTTTGAGTCGCATCCCTGTATGGGGTGCGTGGATTGAAATCAGGGAAAGCACGGTCCCATATGCCATTTATCCGCGTCGCATCCCTGTATGGGGTGCGTGGATTGAAATCAACTCGATTTAGGACGGTCATAGATCGAAACATGTCGCATCCCTGTATGGGGTGCGTGGATTGAAATTACAATCTTTCTTGCTTCTTCCTTGCTGTGAGCTTTGTCGCATCCCTGTATGGAGTGCGTAGATTGAAATCGCCTTTTTCCACAAGGAAACCCCGAAATGACCCACTTATCGGTCCTTTTTGCTGCATCCTATATGAGGACGCTGTAATGTCGCCGAGACATTCAATCCTTCGATCGGTTATTGCTGATTCCATACCAGATTGGAATTTAAAGTTGTTAATGCTGAAGGTTTTGGTGAGAAATCTTTTGATTAAATAAGTACCAGATTGGAATTTAAATGTGCGTAGCTGCGAGGATGTGGATGAAGCAGCGCTTTATTAAATAAATACCAGACTGGAATATAAAGGTTTATAGCACCATAACAGTGTGGTTTTTCTCTATTCATTAAATAAGCACCAATTGCAATATACCGCTGCTCCGCGGTAGTCAGATCAGGACAGCAGGGCGAATGAAATAAAACCGATTGGTAGATTTGAAAAAATATCTGCCATCATTCCGTAGCACGATGGCAGATCAATGAGGACCGCATACTTTTACAACGGCTATATGAGATGTGAACAAAGATTTATTTATGCAATGGCAGTGTTTTCTTGATCGGATCGGGAAGACCTGTCTTTTCGTAATGCTCGATGGCGTTCTTCATGCGATTCATGCACTCTTCGATGATACATCTGGGGGCGGCCACGTTAATTCGTTCATAGCCTGCGCCTTCTTCGCCAAAGATATATCCTTCATCAAAAGCCAGCCCGGCCTCCTTTTGCATTAACGTTTTCAGCTGTTTGGCATCCGAGCAATAGCCACGAAGGTCGATCCAAACCAGATAAGTAGCTTGGCAATTGATCACTTGGGCTTTTGGAAGATGCTCAGCCACAAAAGCTTCGATATACTGAATATTGCTGTCAATGTATGCTTTGACCTGGGTGAGCCAATCGTCACCCTGGGTATAGGCGGCGAGAATGGCTGTCAGCCCAAAGGGGTTGCAGAATCCAAGAGAAAAACGGTTGGAAACAAAATGGTTCCACTTTTTCTGGTATTCTTTATTGGGAATAATGATATTGCTGAACTGTATTCCGGCCAGATTGAACGTTTTGCTGGGGGCCGTGCAGGCAATAATACGGTGGCTGTATTCCGGCGCCAGTTTTAGAAGAGGCGTGTGGACAATATTGCTTCTGGTGAGGTCGGAATGAATTTCGTCGGAAATAATCCACTTGTCATATTTCTTAGCGATTTCCACAACCTTGCAAAGCTCATCCTCGGTCCAAACGCGGCCCACAGGATTATGGGGGCTGCATAGGATCATACCTTTGTTCTTTTCCTCAGCAAATTTTTCATCAAGATCAGCGAAATCCATTACATACGTGTTTCCGCTGCGGAGCAGGGGGCTGTTGACAACTTTGCGGCTGTTTGCCTCAATGGTGTCGGTGAATGGATAATAGACAGGCCGCTGAATAATGATGCCGTCTCCCTCTTCAGTCAGACAATTGATAAGAAAAGCGATGGCAGGAACCACACCAGGGCTGTAAAAAAGATCGCTTTTATCGATGATCCAGCCGAAATGCCGCTGATACCAACCGGTAACAGCATCTTTTAATTCGTCGTTTTCGTAAAGGGTATAGCCAAAGATTTTGCGGTCAATTCGTTGATGAAGGGCATCGAGAATCGGCTGCGCACAGGGCAGATCCATATCCGCTACCCACAGGGACAACGCGTCCTGCGGTACGCCCGAAGGCATTGCATCGCATTTCACTGAATGAGTGCCCGTACGGTCTATTGGCTTATCAAAATCGTATTTCATGATTGAAACCTCCTTGTTTTCATCGTTGTGCTGCATTTTACACGTATGCCACAGGATAAGAATAATTGGTTTTGCTTTTTTCGTCAATAGACTCGCTGCATTGCCAGTTGAATATCTTTGTAAATGTTGCCAAAGTAACCCTAGGAAACGGATTCTGATTGCGATATAATAGATTCAATTAAACGTAGCATATGCCAAGGAATGATTGGTTTTACATGTAGAGGAGGTGCTTTTGTTTTTGGAAAAAAAGACGAAATATAAAAAGTCAATCGTATGCTTTATCGATATTTTAGGTTTTAAGGAATTTGTTCACGATGAAAACAACATTTCCGCTTTTGCAACCATATTAGGGAGCGTGAACCAGCTAAATCAGTTCGATTTGCCGAGTATGCATTTGAAGGATATGCGATTTACGTCTTTTTCGGATAGCATTGTAGTATCTGTTCCTTGTAAAAAAGCAGCCTTTGGAAAAATCATCAGGACCATGGCGGTAATCAGTCATATCTTATTGGAGGATAAAATTTTGTTTCGTGGGGCGCTTACTTGCGGATCCTTGTTTCATGAAAATAATATTGTCTTTGGCCCAGCACTAGTAGAAGCTTATTTATTAGAAGAAAGCGCGGTATACCCGAGGATTGTTATGAAAGAAGAGACTTTGAACGCTTGTCTAAAGACTTGCGGTGTCTGTGACCAGGAACTATATCCCAAACGATTTCATCAAGATGAGGACGGCTTACTGTCGTATGATTACTTATATGACTATTTTAAGTTTTTTTACCATCAGGATGCGGAACATTTCGAGGCGCTGATCAATAGTCTGAAACATATCAAAGGGTTTCTCCGACAGGAGGAAATCAAAGAATATCCATCTAATATCATGATGAAATATCGATGGATGAAAAGCTATTATAACCGTACTTTGGACAAGTTGGGGGAGTATGAAACCTTTGATACTGCTTCCTATAAGCTTGTATAATCGATTGACCGATCCATACAAATATTCCTAATCTGATTATAACTTCCTCTGGCATCAGGTATGTGTTTATGGAAAGAATCAGGATCAAAAAACATCTGCTGTGCAGATGTTTTTTGATGATGTTAATCGTCGTTTCTCTTTCAGAAGGCATTTACATGATCATTTCCATTAAGCACAGCGCTGCCGAGGGGTATCGATCATCAGCCGGAGATGCCTATAAACAAGTGCATTAGTCTTTTTTTACAACCGGAATCCAGACTTCGCTGCGAGTGTCCGCCTTTGTTCCATCTTCATCATAGTAGACCTCGATATCCGGCGCGCTGCCGTATTCGTATCCGGAACTTGGAAGCCATTCAGTGGCAATGCGCTTTTGCATTTCCTGAATTGCACCTGGCATGGGGCCTATGCATTCAAAGATTGCCCAAGCAGCCGCAGGCACGATGAATTCTTCCATCCCTTCTGAGACAGCCTGATCGGTCGGCGCGGCAATATAATAATCGAAATCAAAGTTGCTGTCATTGGAAAACGGATCAGGACAAACGCTAAGACCAAGCATTCCAAAGGGCTCCTTGTTGATCATGGGCCCCAGTGCCCCGATCTTCCCGCTCATCGCGAGCTCCTTCCAGAACAAAGGAATCTCCCGATAGCAGGCATCGTCCTTTAAAGTGGTGGAAAGTTTAAAACCAACAATCCGAAACGCTTCTTTTTCTTCAATTTTGTAATTCATAACAGTTGCTCCCTTAATAGATACTTGAAAAGTGATCGGCGGGTAGGCTTTCAGCGAGGCGCCCTGCTTGCGGGCAGCGGCCGGCGTAATGCCGTGCAGCTTTTGAAAAGCCCGTGTAAAAGACGTCGGCGAATCATAACTGTACTTGAAGGCGATATCGATGACCTTATCCTCTGTGTTCTGCAGATCGTAAGCAGCTTTCGTCAGCCGTCTGCGGCGGATATATTCGGACAGCGGTACCTCTGCCATGTATGAAAACATCCGCTGGAAGTGATAAGAGGAGCAGCACGCTTTCTGCGCCAAGAGCCCGTAATTAATCTTTCCATCCAGATTGTTTTCAATATATTCAAGTGCTTCGTTCATTCGTTTCAGCCAGTCCATGTGATCTCCTTTTCTGTAAAAACAGCTTATCATGAATCTACCCAGGGTTCCTCTCAATTGATGCCCGATTTTGAGAGGTGAGACTCTTATTTTAACAGATTTTTTACAAACATACTTACCATTACATAAAAATTTTGTTGGCAGTAACGTTTGATGGTATACTAAATATATTGGAAAATACGATCCGGGGGGAATTTTAATGAAAGAGATTTTGATCATTGACGACGATGTAAATATTGGAAATATGCTCGAAGAAGTTTTGCGAGGGGAAGGGTACGGAATATCCAGGGCGTATTCCGGTACGGAAGCGCTGCTCGTACTTGAGTCCCAAAAGCCGGACCTAATCCTTCTCGACCTGATGCTTCCGGGAATCAGCGGCGATGAAGTGCTGACGAAGATCAAGGGTATTCCTGTGATTGTGGTCAGCGCCAAAGTGGATGTGGACGACAAGGTCAAGCTGCTGCTTGGGGGAGCCGCGGATTATGTAACCAAACCCTTTGACACAAAAGAACTTTTGGCGAGAATTGCCGTTCAGTTTAGATGGAATGAATCACCAGCGGCTGCGGAGATTTTGACTTTTGACGATATCAGGATGAACACGCAAAGCCATACCGTGCATGTGAGCGAGCGCCCGGTCAAGCTGACTAAGACCGAATATGCGATCTTAAAGCTTTTGATGAGCAATCCGTCCCAGGTAATCACCAAGTCCTCCATGCTGGACCGGATCAGTGAAGACACCATGGATTGCATGGAAAGCTCTTTAAAGGTACATATGAGCAATTTAAGAAAAAAGCTGCGGGACGCCGGGAAAAAAGATTATATCGAAGCAGTTTGGGGAATCGGCTTTAAAATGAAAGAAGATTAAATCTTTACGCTTTCTTAACTTTTTTCTTAACCGCTTTCTTAACCTTTCCTGTTTAAAATGTCCGTATTAAAGAAAAGGAGGTTTGTGTTTATGGATTATATTTTGACCGCCAACGCATTGAGCAAACATTACGGACATTTTAAGGCGCTGGATGGGTGCACAATGCACGTTCCTAAGGGGGCGATTTACGGTTTTGTCGGAAAAAACGGCGCAGGTAAGACAACGCTGATTCGATTAATCTGCGGGCTTCAGGAACCGACAGCAGGAACATATCAGCTGTATGGGATTGGAAATGATGACGAAGACATTAAGAAATCCAGAAGAAGGATGGGGGCTGTCGTGGAAATGCCGTCAATTTATTTGGATATGACGGCGGAAGACAACCTGAAGGAGCAATATCAGATTTTAGGTCTGCCGTCTTTTGCGGGTATTCCGGAACTGCTGGAGCTGGTTGGTTTGGATAGAACTGGAAAAAAGAAGGCCAAAAACTTTTCCCTTGGTATGCGTCAAAGACTGGGGATTGCCATCGCTCTGGCCGGTGATCCGGATTTCTTAGTTCTGGATGAGCCGGCTAATGGGCTGGATCCGCAGGGAATTATAGAAATGCGGGAATTGATCATTGAGCTGAACCGCAAGCGGCAGATAACCGTGCTCATATCCAGCCATATACTGGATGAGCTGTCCCGTCTGGCGACGCATTACGGTTTTATTGACAACGGACGTATGGTGAAGGAAATCAGCGCCGGGGAATTGGAATCCGCCTGCAGGAAATGTACCCGTTTAGAAGTTACGGATGTAAAAGCGCTGGCGCGGATACTGGACCGCATGAATATCAAATATCAGATCCTTTCCGATCAGCAAGCGGATGTATTTGATAAGATTCATATTACGGATCTGACCTTGGCTTTGGCTGAAGAGCATTGTGAAGTGCGTTCGATCGATCAGCGGGAGGCAAGCTTGGAGAGCTATTACATGAATTTGATGGGAGGCGGGGAGCATGAATAAATTGATGGCGGCCAATTTGGCGCGTTTGAAAAAGGATAAAGTTTTTTGGCTGGGAATAGCGTTCTTGTTTGTGTTCTGCGTAATCATTCTGATTAAAAATTATCAAGATTCAGCCGGTTCAGTGGCAGTTGATAATTTTTTCTTTGGATATACCATGTTTGTTAGTATTGTTTCAGCAATTTTTTGCAGCCTGTATCTGGGGACGGAGTACAGCGACGGAACTATACGCAACAAACTGATAGTTGGTCATCCAAGAGGAAGCATTTATCTGTCCAATTTAATCGTATGCATCGTGGCTAATCTGCTTATGATGCTGGCATGGCTGATCCCGGCCGTAGCATTGGGATTTCCGCTGTTTGGCTCGTTGACCATAGATATTAAGACATTTTTGCTGATGTTTACCGGAAGTTTGATCATGATTGCCGCACTGGCAGCTGTTTTTACCCTGATATCCATGTTGGTTCAAAACAAGGCATTTGCTGCTGTAGCGGCAGTGGTTGGAATCTTTGTGCTTATCTTTGCAGCGACCTATATCGCCAATGCGCTTGATGAGCCTGCGAGCTATCCAGGGTATGAAATGGGTGCTGACTCCAGTGTGGTGAGCAGCGAAGAAGTCCCCAATCCAAACTATTTATCGGGAACAAAACGGACGGTTTATGAGACGATCCTGGATATTATACCAACCGGACAAGCCTTGCAGTATATGAGTTTAACTGCTATTCACCTATGGCGGATGCCGCTTTACTCACTGGCTATTTTGATAATAACGACAAGTGCTGGGATTTTTGTTTTTCGGAAAAAGGATATTAAATAGAGGAGCTGATTATGGAACTTTGGTTATGGGCCCTGATCGGGCTGCTTGCATTGATCATCCTATGTCTGGTCATTAAAATCTATTTGCTGCGCAAATCGGCAAAGGAAATTAGAGAAGCGTTCGCAGACAGGCTCATGACGGAAACCAACACGCTCATCGATCTATCCAGCAGGGATAAGGCTTTGCGCCAGCTGGCGGACAGTATGAATGACCAGCTTCGCCAGCTGCGAAAAGACAGGCTTCGTTTTCAGCAGGGCGACTTGGAGCTGAAGGAAGCGATCACAAATATTTCCCACGATCTGAGAACACCCCTTACAGCCATCTGCGGCTATCTGGAGCTTTTGAAACGGGAAGAAACAACGGATGCGGCCGCCCGCTATCTAGATGTCATTGAAAACCGAACGCAGGTTTTGAAGCAATTGACAGAGGAACTTTTTCGCTATTCCATCGCAGCCTCTGCTTTTGATGATATGGCCTGCGAAGAAATCGCGTTGAACGATGTGCTGGAAGAGAGCGTAAGTGTTTATTATGCTGCATTGAAGGGCTGCCAAATCTGTCCACAGATTTCGATGCCAAAGCAGAAGGTGAGACGGACTCTTAATAAAAATGCCTTGTCTCGCATTTTTGGAAATATCGTTAGCAATGCTATTAAATACAGCAACGGAGATCTGCAAATTGTTTTGCAGGAGACTGGGGAACTGGTATTTTCCAATCATGCGTCAGCTCTGGACGAAATTCAAGTAGGGAAGATGTTTGATCGGTTTTATACAGTAGAAACCGCCAATAAATCTACAGGCTTGGGGCTTGCGATCGCCAAAATGCTTACAGAACAAATGAACGGGAGTATTCGTGCCGTGTATCAAGATAATATATTGAGTATTTTTATCTTTTTTCCAAAATAGAAAAAAGGTAACATAGAGTTTTGCATTCTGCTTAAACTGGGTGCATCGAACGATTTAGGGCACCAGGGGTGAATAACGGAGTGATTACTGGTTTGTAATACACATAGCAGCTGCCAATTTAGTGAAGATAATAGAAAGACTGATAAGAAGCGGCTTTTAAATTAGCCACAGCTTATCAGTCTGTTTACTTCAACTATTAAAAGTGCCAGATACGCGCACCATATTTCTGGTGCTATGAGAGAAGGTAGTTAGTCGCTCCCCCTACTCGATTAAATTACTTAAATGGTTGATAATAGACTATTTGTCAAATTCAGGATTAAAGGCATAAAAGTTCTTGCAGTCCAAATTATCCTGAACCACTCTCAGCGACTCTCCAAATCGCTGGAAATGAACGACCTCACGCTCTCTCAGGTAGCGGATCGGATCGATAACGTCAGGATCGTCTACCATTCTTAAAATATTGTCATAAGTCGTTCTGGCTTTCTGTTCAGCAGCCATATCCTCTACCAAGTCCGTAATCGCATCGCCTTTGGATGCAAACGAGAGGGCGTCAAATGGGAAACCGGCTGCAGCCTGCGGATATACTCCGGCTGTATGATCTACGAAATACGTTTCAAATCCGGCTTCTTTGATCTGCTCAATTGTCATGTTTCTGGTCAGCTGATGAATGATTGTGCTGACCATCTCAAGGTGTGCCAGTTCGTCAGTACATCGAAGGTATACATAAAGCCTATCAAAACGTCTTGCGTGGGTAAATTTCAAGGGTGAAGGCCCTTTCTTTCCCCTTATATCTGCCGCCTTCCGGCTTTGTATAGATCACTTTTTCGATTCCACTTTTTAACAGTTCATTGCGCTCCTTTGGGGTTTCGAGCGTCCAGTAAGTATCCAAGATATTCTCAAAGACCGGGATCAATTTTTCAGGAGAGGACTCCGCCTCTTTCTGCTTCAGCTCACTTTTCAATCGGGCAATCTGAGCGGCGGCGTCCTGCTGCCGCGCTTCCAACTTTTCAGATCGAGCAAGAAAGGTTTCTGTAGTATAAACGCCCTGTTCTAAAAAATCGTGAAGAGAATCGAACTGTTTATCAAGCGTCTGGAGCTCCGACTCGTAACGTGCGATTGCCTGTTGTAATTGCGCTTTTTCACCTTCGCGTGAAGAGGGTAGGTCGGCAAGCTGCAGGCGAAAGGCAGAGAGGTATTGGTCAATCGCTTTCAGCAGTTCCTCCTCAACAATCCACAAATATGATGACACATTAGGACAATGTGAATCCTGACAGAGCAAAGTATCCTTTGTTTTATCCGGATATGGCCGTCTGCTCATATTGTGGCCGCATACGCCGCAGACAATCAATCCAGCGAGTGGATTTTTTATTGCGGTACCTTTGCAGCGGGGCCGCGAATTTGCGATCCGGATTTTTTGAGCAGCGTAATAGATATCTTCTGATATGATTGCGTCATGGAGCCCATCGCACAGCGTAGCGTTTTGATTACGCGGCCGACTGACCTGGAGTTTGCCGTCGTGCATACTCTTTGCACACGCCCGTCCGCCCCAGCGGACCTTGCCAATATAGACGGGGTTTTCCAGCAGGCCGCGGATGGTGTGAGGGGACCAGCGATCAACAGAGATCGGTTTATATCCGAGGCGGTCCAGTTCCTCAGCGATGAGATTCGGACCCATGCCACGATTCACGTAGAGATCATAGGCCAGCTTCACCGCTTCGGCCTGATCGGGGACGATCTCAAGCGTATAACCTTTATCACCATCAATTTTTTTGCGAGCGTAGCCATACGGCGGTTTATTGCCGACATATTTACCCTCATTCACGCTTGCCAGCCTGCCGCTCTGCAAGCGCCGGTTAATTGTCTTATACTCCCGCCTGGACATGAAGAGGCCAAACTCGAAATATTCGGAGTCAAACTCGTTATTCGGATCGTAAGTTTTGAGGGGAGTATATATTTTCGTACAAGAATATTGAAAAGCCTGGGAGACAAGTCCCTGATCCAATGTGTTGCCCCTGGCAAGACGTTCTACTTCCACGACTAAGACCCCATCCCACGCACCATCTTCCACTTCCGCAAGGAGCTGCTGCATAACAGGACGGACAGCGATCGTTTCTCCGGATACGATTTCCTTATATACTTTTGTCACATTGAGTTTCTGGCGGCGCGCTAAATCCATCAGCATTTTTTCGTGCCGGGCCAGCGTCTCGCCCTCGCCACGGGCCTCTGCTTCTGCATCGGCGCGGGACTTTCTCAGATACATGCAATATGCCATGCTATCACCCCATAATCAATTTGCCTGGTTTTTATATTTTATTACAAGCTTAGCTCCATAAAGGCAAGGAGTATGGTCGAGATCATCCATATCAGCAAAATTTCCATCACTGCAAATCACCTTATCCTGCTTTCCGTCAATAATATTTATATCAGCCCATTTTATGTAATCGATAATGTCAATGACTTGCTCTGCATGTGAGGGTGGTACATTTCCAATCTTTCTGTCATCAACAAATACTGCGACAGCGATTTCACCATCATCGTTTGCATAATCTTTCAGTTTTGTGTCTGGGATATATTCGTCATCGCTGGAAATCTTTTTATTAATAGCTCCTAATAGTTTTTGCCCTTTCGGATTCGCAATGCCGTCTACGCGAGTTTCGAAAATGAGCCATTTTTTTTGCTTTGCGGGTTTGGATGACTTTGGCTTCGCTACGTAATTAAGCCCTTTTTTGAAGAGGACAATTCCAATAATAACAAGGATGATACCTAACGGGATATAGGCAAGGCTTTTGGACGATTCCACAATACCGTAAATGCCGGAAATCGCAAGCAAAACGCCTAAAATTGTAAATGCATTGACCTTCATAACTTTCCTCCTAACAAATACTGCTTTTATAAAACCCCTAAATTACATAATATTACCAAACCATAAAATGCCAGTATAGAGTTACAATAATCGAGCGCCCTTTTTACAGAAAGAAGGCGAGATAATGGTTATACTCTATATTTATTTAGAAAACCCACAGGTGCATGGTGTTTTTGTAAGGGAGACACGTACGTTATACCTGTCAACCAATGAACGATCCAGCAGGGGGGTGATCTACATAAAATATAAGATATAGCACACCTTAGAGGGCGCGCTTATCTGTTTTCAGTTTCTCTCGTATTTCGTCTAAAGCCTCATCACCCGGATCCCGGGCATACTTGCCGCTGGCAATTAAATCTTCAGCATATTCTAGCACTTTTTCTTTTCCGTCATCATTAAGTTTGGAGAGCAGATCGGCAACTTGATTAGATGGTGTAGGCAACGTCGAAACATCATCCCATCCCATGAGACATGACGGAGACACATTAAGCGCATTGGATAAGGCGATGATTTTATCATATCTTAAATTTTTTATATTGCCACTCTCCCAGCGTTGCACTGTTGCTTCGGATACGCCAACCATCTTTGCAATATCAAGCAGCGTGTAGTCCAATTCCTTCCTTCTATGTCTCAATGTTTTAGATACGCTCATTTTAATGACCTCCTTATAATGGATAATAGCACAAAAATTTAGGCGGTGCAATCAAAAACTTGCAAAATGCGAAAGTTTTTCATCAAAACCTATTGACATAAAATAAAAGTGATGGTATTTTAAACTTACGAAAAACGCAAGGAAGGAGAAAAGGTAATGGAATATGAAATTGATATTAAGGCAATCAAAGAAATTATGGGCGGAAAAGATATGAGCAATATTGCATTAGCAAACAAAATTGGAGTCAACAGAAACACATTACGCACATACTTCAAAAATCCAGAAAAAATGCCTTATGAAATTATACTTAAAATTGCTCTAGTTCTGGATATTCCAGACAATAGGATTAGAGGAATTTTTTTTAAACAAAAACTTACGAAAAACGCAAGTTGAAGGAGTGGGGTGAAGAGGATATGGAAGTAAAAAAAGAATCTTTAATCTGTATGCTTAATCATTTGGAGTCATTAAGGCTACAGGCCCTAGCAGAAGAAAGAGCCAATTTTGGAAAACCATGTGCTACTTGCGAACTGTGGGACAATTGCAAAGGAGACTGGTTTTCCAAAATAGAAGTGCCGTTGGATATAACGGGGAAAATCATAGATTTGGGTCATCAGGTGCCGCAAGAAAAATTGGGCAACGATGAAACCGATCTAAGTGCGGACAGCCATTAATATCAGGACAATCATAACCCATCTTTTTGTATCCAGGCTTACGGCCACCGGACATTAAGACCTCTTGATATTCAACAACAATAGATTTAGCTGCTTCGAATCTAGGGCAATGTCCAGAACAGGGTTTAAAAATCATAAAGGCTCCTTTCAGTAAAATAATAGTATCTAAATTATAAGCTATAAGATAACGGAAAACAAGTTAAGAAAGTGAGGTAAAGGGAAATGCCAAAACAGATATTAGAAACAATCAATTATAAGAACTCGATAGCTGATCGAATGTTTGCAATTGAAAATAATGAATCCCTGGATCATGAAGAAAGAAGGATCGCAATGTGTGAGGTGCTTCTAGAATTAATCAAAGACAAGAAAGGCAAGGAGTTAGAGCCTCACCTTTCGGAAGTTTCAATTAATACGAATGACGGAGCACTCGTTATAAGTTTAAAGTTTCCGCCAGATAAAGTCCACTATCGGTAAGTTTGAACTGATAAGTAGCGGCAAAATAGAAAAAAAGCATAGTACAACTCTTCATCAAAATACCATATAGGGAAGGAGGGCAGCATATGTCATTCGATAAAAATGATTACATATTAAAAACTGAATATACGACTGATACAGGTACAACAATAAAGCTTTATATGCCCTCTGATGATCAGGATGGAGAGAGAACCAAGGAGGGAATGACGAAAGCAATGCAAGAAACGGCTGCAAAGCTGCTATCAAAATATTACTAAAGGAGGGAACATGAATAGCTATTATAAGACCTGCCCATACCCAAAGCCACCAACGAAGAAAAAGAAGAAAAAACAGAACGGATGGAAGGACAAGCCTAAACGACATTGTTACTATACCGGCCGTCCATACGCCGAGCGGCATGAGTTGTTTTACGGCAATCCATTGCGGCAGATCAGCATTAATCATGGTTTCCAAATAGATTTATGTCAGCCGATCCACGCCCTATTCCACGGGAAGGTAAAACTGGACGATCTAAAGAAATTACATATACCCGGCATGTTTCCCGAACCACTGGCCTGGGCAGCGGGTGAACTAGAAAAACTCAGACAGCAATGTCAACAAGAATACGAACTCAGGGAGCAGATCGAACTTAATCTCACGCCAGAACAGGCAAGGCAGAGCTGGATGAACCTAATAGGGAGGAGTTACCTTGATTAATCTGGAAGTAATATTAACCGCCGATCCAGCGAAGCTGGCAATGATGATGTGCTACCTTGCACATGACTGCGTGACATGCCCGGCCTGCGGGCCAGATGGACCTGATATCAGTCAGGAAGCATGCCGACGAAGATTATACAGCTGGATCATGAATCAAAAAGATGAGGAGTTTTGGAGGTACATAGAAGGAGGATAAGATGAATTTCGAGAGACTGGAAGAAAAGCTTGATATGGTATACGAAGACAAGCTGAAAGCAGAACGGGACTTTGCGCAGGGCTCTATAAGCGGACTCGAACGGGGATATTATGCCGGGATGCGGCTAGCTATTACCTCTCTTGGGTTACAGGTAGAAGAGAAGAATGGAAAGCATACGATTGTGAGGTGATTAGACATGGAAAAAGGGCTGCTATATTGCACCGCAAGAAACACGGACTGCATGGAAATCTATGCAGGGAAAGGACAATGCCGGTTAAGCACATGCGTCTTAGATGATCCGGCATACATAGCAAAAGAAGAGGAAAAAGAACAGCGGCGGAATGAGTTGTTGAAAAAAGAAAGGCGGTGCCGACAAGAGGAACAGGTTGCGGCTACGAAGATACGAAGGCAGACAAAAACACTCTCCATACAGGAGGAAATCGAAAGGAAGAAACGAAAAATGGAAAGGCTGTATACCCGTGGAATGACCAGGGCCGCGGACAAGCTGTCAATGGAGATCGGGCAGTTAGAAAGGAGAAAGAAAGCATGAGCTGTACAAAAAAAGTATGTCCGGAGGGACTGTCGACATGTTGTGGAGCATGTATCCGTAAAGCGGTTGGAGCCTGTGATGGCGTATGTGACCGTGCTACTAAACCGGATGCCTGTGTAAACTACGTAGATCAAACAGAAAAAAGAGCAATCCGGCGAGCCGAAAAAAAGAAAGAACGCCGGACTCTGATCTGGATGATTACCTTATTTATCATCATCCTTGCAATTTTGGCAGTGGGAATCTATCAAAGTTACAAGAATGCAGAATATATCGCGACAATAGAAAGCGGACTGCCGGTTGCCGCCGATCAGTCCGCATGCACCTATAAAGGTACTATCATCACTTATAGTATACCAGATCCGGGGGTGAGCTGCAATGATCGATAAAGCAATCGCCCAGATCACAGATGAAATGATGATCATAAATCAACCACTCATACAATTGATAGAGGAACATCTTACAAGTATCTGCACGACAGAAGCAGTTGCGGAAAAGTTACTTGCGAAGGATAAAAGCTTGAGAGAGTTAAACGATGCAATATGGTCCGAAGCTGAAAAAAGGAAATCAGGAAAAGGAGCATATATTCCGGAACCTGAAATCTTCACAATGGCAGAAGCGTATTATGGCATTACAAAGGCAGACAAAAACACGTCAGGCAGTGCTGATGTGATTGACATCTTGGATTTGATATAGGTGAAGAATATGGACGTTAATAAAAAAGTGGAAGAACTATTAAAAAGGCTTCCACTTGCTCCTCCAGGCGTGGAAAAATGGGTGCGTCGAGAGGTTGTAAGCAATGCGTATATCATTTACAGCAACTATGAGGACAGAGCTGTCTGCACACGTTGTGGGCGCAAATTTAAAATGAAGCGGTTTCCGTATGCGTCACATAATACGAAATGCACCTGTCCGAATTGTAAAGCGGAAGCAAAGTTTAAGGCGGCAGGAATTGGAAGAAAAAAGCTGACTGAACAGTTCAGAATCCTAATTCTAACGCATAGAGGAAAAACCGTTTACGGAACATTGTTTGAGATTGATATGGATTTTACAGCATTCGGAGTCCCGACACTCTATACGTGGCTATCCGCGCTGTATGTATTTACGGAAAAAGAACAAAGATATTTCAAACATCATCCTCCCGATTATTATAACGGCGAATATTGGACGGAACCAAAAGCCTTTAAATTACCACATCCACCAACCGGGTATAACTGGGGAAGCTGGTGCAAGTATGAGCGGACGGAAATCTACAAAGGTAACCTGGAGGCGGTATTTACAAAAAGCTGCCTAAAATATCTCTGGCAGCCGGAATTTTTTGAGAAAGAATATTTTAACGCATACGATTATATCCGATATATACAGCAGGGCTTGAAATATCAGAGTATAGAATTGCTGCTAAAAGCTGGATTCCGGCAGCTGGTATTAAACCGGATCAACGGGATGACAACCAGAGCGATTAACTGGAAGGGAAGAAATTTAAAACAGATTCTTCGGCTTCCGAAGCGATGGCATAAAAAAGTAAGAGAACAGGACATGGGATTCCGCGAACTTCTCTTTTTTCAAAAGTTAACAGAACGGGAAAAAGCGATGCCATGGCAAGTGATAGAGACGGCTATGCAATATGACTACCTGCAAGACGATATTGCTAACCATATATCGTTCATAGAAGCGGCGAAATATATGGAAGAAGTGCAGGATACAGAGACAGGACACATGAGCCTACCAGACTACCGGGATTATCTTGTGGCCTGCGAAAAGAACGGCGAAGATATGCGGCGCAAAGCAATTCTTTTTCCGAACAATTTTGGATGGGCGCACGATCAAGCAATCGAAAAGTATGAACAGCAGCGGGATGAACACCTCAACGAATTAATCCGGAAACAGGGCGAAAAAATAACGGGAATGAAAGAGCCATATTATGCAGATGGATTATTGATCCGGCCCGCAGCATCACAAACGGAGCTGAATCGTGAGAGCCAAAAGCTGAATCATTGCGTCAAAACCTACGGGAGTCAGATGGCAGATGGAGGGTGTGCGATCCTGTTTGTCCGGAAGGAATCGGAGCCGGACAAGCCCTATTATACGCTGGAGATTTCGCCAGACAGAGAATTTCGGCAATGTCGCGGCGATCACAATTGCAGCATGACGGAAGAGGTGAAAGCCTTTGTTCGTAAATGGCTGAAATCAATACAGAAAAAGACAAAGAAAAATAAAGAGGAGGCAGCATAATGGAAAATATCATAAATGCAGATTACCAGGTGGTCCAGGAGCGGACACTGCCGGTCATCATATCAGAAATCAAAACAATTGAGGCCCAGGTATATAAAACGGCCATCGACGGAGCGGCGGAGATCGGCGCAAGGCTCCTGGAAGCGAAGGAGCAAGTTGGACACGGAAACTGGATCACATGGTGTGAAGAAAACCTGAATTACACCCCAAGACAGGCACAGAATTTTATAAAAATCCACGAAAATTACAGGGACGAAAACAGCCCCTACGCAAATACGAAGATGTCTTCGCATTTAAGCATTTCCAAGGCCTTAGCCCTTTTACAAGTACCGGAAGAGGAAGTGAAAGAATTCGTAGAAGATCATGATCTCGAGAATATGACAGTGAAAAAGCTAGAAGCAGAAATAAAAAAATGGAAACAGCAAACAGAAAAAATGAAAGAGGAGACGAACATTGCCAGAGTGGACAAAGAAATTGTGGAAACTGCGCTGCAAGAATTAAAACAACGTGATGAGGAAAAACAAGCGGCCATAGAAGAAAAAGAAGCAATGATTGAGGAACTAAACGAGAAACTACAGAACCTGAAGAAGAACCCGGAGGAGAGTGTGCGGATCATGGCGCTGGAAAAGCAGATACAGGAAGAAAAGGAATCTGCGAAAATAGCCAAAGAAGAACTGGAAAAGGAGAGGGAGGCAAAAGAACAGGCGATCCAAGCGGCGATTGCAGAAAAAGAAGAGATACTCAGAAAAGAAGCAGAGCAGGCCCAGGCCGAAATAGAAGAAAGCAAGCAGGCACTGGAAGAGAAGCTGACCGAAACGCAGAAAAAACTGGCGCTCTCCAATAATGCCGATATCACTGCCGTAAAGATAAAAATGGACTTGATACAAAAAACCTTTATGGAAGTGGACATTGCGATTGAAAATATCGGATTAGAGGACAAAGAGCAAGAAAGCAAACTACGTGATGCAACAAAACAGATCCTGCAAGGTCTGATAGATCGACTGTAAAGGTGAGAGATATGTCAAAACCAAAGATCACAGATACCCAGCTCAAAAAGGAGTTGAACTCCGGTACTACGGTACCGGCAATAGCCGAAAAATATGGCCTTACTCCGAAGGGAGTGAGGAATCATATCACAAGGTTACATAAAAAAGAACGAGAAGAACCAGCCTATCGATCCTACGGCCAGCAGCAGGGCGAGAAACTAAAGGAACAGGCAAGGGTAAACCCAAACAACTGCCTGCAAACACTCTTGGAGAGTGAAAAAATTAAAACCAAACAGCTCTTACAAGAAATGAAGAAACTAGAAGAGGAAAATACCATTCTCCGAACCGAAGAGCTCCGATGGATACAAACAAAAGTGGCGCTGCCGCCGGAAACGCCAGAAGGAACTCCAGATGAAGACTGTCCAGAGTATATTGTGACAATTGCAGGGGCAGCCAATTCCAATGTTTTAAAATACAGTCCGGATGGCACGTGGTTTGATGATAACGGCTTTGTATATAAAGTTATCGCATGGCAACCGCTACCAGAACCATACAGGGAGGGATAAAACGGAGGAATGGAAATTAGACCAATAACTTTTAGGCAAGCCTGTGATTTTGTAAGTCAACACCATCGTCACCATAAGCCTACGGTTGGTTGTAAGTTCAGCATTGGGATATTTAAGAACAATACTATCGTAGGCGTAGCGATTTGTGGTAGACCAGTCAGCCGCTACCTTGATGACGGGACGGTATGTGAGATAAACCGATGCTGCACGGATGGTACACGTAACGCATGCTCTGCGTTATATGGAGCTTGCTGCCGAATAGCAAAAGCGATGGGATACAAAAAAATAATCACATATACCTTACAGTCAGAGCCTGGCACGAGCCTTAGGGCAAGCGGGTTTACATGCGAAGGTACTGCTGGAGGTAAACATTGGACCGGCGTACGCAAAGGCGGAGGGCCCCCGGAAATGAAAAATCGGTGGACAAAGCTATTAGGAGGCAATAAAAAATGAATGAATTCGTGAAGCTGTGGGCTGCAAAGTATTTATGGGATATCGGTATCGGCCTTAGTGTAGCAGCTGCAGCTGGAATCGTATATATAATACTTTTCCTGATAAAACGGTTTAAAAAGTAAAGAAGGAGAATCAAATGAAAGGTAAATGGAAAGTAACTTTTAATCCGGCTATGGAAAACTCACCCTATGGAGTCGTGAGAATAATCGATTTAGATAAACCTGAACATTCCGGTAATCGAGAATATTATGTTGAAGGTTTTTTTAAAAGCAAAGCGCAAGCAGAAGAAATTGCCAATAGATTGAATGGTGATATTGATCCGTATGAAATACCACCATACCTAGATGAACGAGAGGAAAGCATATGAAAGAAAATCAGGAATTAGAACAGTTGGTTGCAAATGCTGCAAAGCGGTTTATGACAACATTTAGAGACATGGTTAAAGGCGTAACAAAAATGGCACAAGACATAAAAAAGGATTTTAAAATAAGCATGGCCATACAACTAGCGGATCCCAAAATTCGTAAGCTGGCCTTATATCATCCAAAAGCCCGAGTGCGCAAAAAGAATCTAAACAGAATAATCCGAGAGTATGAAGAAAGAGGCCGAAAATGATGAGGAATAAGATGGGAATTGATAAACCATGAAACTGATAGTTAGTAGCGAAAAAGAAGCGGTTGATATTTGTAACGCTCTTGCACACGCCATGATTGAGATTACTCAGATAGGCCAATAAGGAGGAAAAAATGGGATACGATGTACCGTATGAAATTAAACGGCATATAGGAATATTAAGTAAGAATAAAAGTGGTTGGAGAAAAGAACTGACACTAACAAGTTGGAACCATGAACAACCCAAATTAGATATCCGAAACTGGAATGAAGACTATACAAAGCATAATAAACAAGGAACTTTCACAGATGAAGAAATGAGAACCTTGAAAGATATATTAAACAAACTCGACATTTAACTACATTATATATAGGAAAGAAAAAGCCTGGGACAAGTTCCCAGGCACAGCTATAGGAAAAAAGAATCTACATTATATATATGCGCCAAGCGACTGAAAGCAGGTCGCATTAAAACTTGATAAGAGTATTAAACTTAGAATAAGGAAAAGCCATGAAATATTATAGAGATACGATCGTAGCAGGCAAAACGGTGATGACGAAAATTTTTGCCAGTGCTAGAGTTAAAAATAAAAAAGGTGAAAAAAGAGAACCGAAGATCAGCCCAACACGGGAGAGTGTCCAGAAAGTGAATCTCAGAAATGCAGTATGGACACTTTGCGCTCTGCTGAACGAATATTTCGGAAAAGGAGATATGTGGATAACTTTTACATACGCATCTGCACCCGACAAGGAACAGGCAAAAAAAGATTTGGATAACCTAATCAAAAATCTTAGGAAGCATCATAAAAAAAACAATCGTATTTTTCGATGGATTGCGGCGACAGAATATAAAAACAGCCGAATCCATCACCATTTTGTTTGCAGTCGAACCGATCTGGAAATAATCGAAAAATATTGGCCACACGGCTGGGTGACGCCAAAGCCGCTGGACGCTTCAGGAAATTATCTAAAGTTGGCAGAATACATCATAAAAGAGACGGATAAGACATTCAGGGAAAACGATTCTCCGACGAAGGCGCGATACAGACGGAGCCGGAACATGCCGATGCCGGAGGCAAGTCGGGAGGTGGTGACAGACAGAGTAATGCGTAATGGTCCAGTCGCACCGAAAGGATACGATGTCGACAAAGATACAGTACATAGATATGAACACGGGATTCTCGAAATTGATTGCATGCAATACATTGCAATCAGCAGGACGGAAGAGCCACGACTCAAGAGATGGTATCGCGGGAAAAAAGTTAAATTGGAAGGCGAGTATAAAGTGCCAGAGGAAAGACAGCTCACATTTAGTGAGCTTATTTGGGATGGAGTGATAGCGTGAATAGGAAAGTAATCAAACGAGTGTTAGAAGAAATGAAAGTTGCAAGGTTGCAAGTTATGAGTATCGAACAAAGTTTAGAAAATATTATTCCGGGATTTGCAAAGGACACAGTGGTGGGCTCATCTCCAGAATTTCCATATACAGCACATCCTATTACGATAGAAGGGCATAATGATCTGGAATATGAGAAGCTGGTAGCGGATTTAAAACAGAAGCAAACCGAATGGTATCATAAAATCCGTTTAGCTGAAAGGGCATTGAGAGAGGCGGAACCGGAAATGCAGGATATGTTGCGCAGATATTATGAGAACGGACAAACAATGGAACAGATCGGAGAAGCTACAGGGTATACAAAGGGAAGAGTATCCCAGAAGCTAAAAGAATTCTTTGAATGATAAAAGATTAAACACATTAAACAAAAAGGTATGTTATTATGGTATTGAGTAAAAAAGCAAACAGCCATGTGTCCAGGCTGTGAAACTTTATGTTAACGCCAACAGAGGACGTCCGAAAGGGCGTCTTTTGTATTATTAAAAAAGAGGGTGAGGCAGTGTTAAAAGCGTGTCAGTACTGCGGCAGGATTCACGCAAAGGATTATGACTGCGGGCAGAAGCCGAAAAAAATATATAAGAACTATAAGAAGAACACTGATCCGAGCCAGGCTGATCGGTTCCGTTGGTGCGGTGCATGGAAGCGTAAGGTGGAGCAGATCAAACAGCGGGACATATATCTCTGTCGTGCTTGCCTTGCAGAACTGGAAGGGACTGATCGGAAGTATAACGGCAATGACCTGTCGGTCCATCATATTGAACCGCTTGAAGAGGCGTACGACCTCAGGCTGATGGACAGCAACCTGATCACGCTCTGCTCGATGCATCATAGGCAGGCGGAGGACGGGAGCATAGACAAAGCAACACTCAAAAGACTTGCTGCGGAAGCACCAACAGAACCATGATATCCCCCCCGCCAAAAAAATCAGGAAAAATATAAGCTCCTATACACCGACAGCCCCACCACCGAATATAACAAATTCCCACAACGGAAAACTGAAAGGAGGAAGCCATGCCGGCAACAAAGCCCTATTTAGTATTAGAACAAGAAAAGAAAAGTCATCGAACAAAGGATGAAATCATGCAGCGCAGGGAAGCCGAAAAAGCGACAATTACAGGCCAAAAAATGAAAGAATGGCCCGAAATTCGAGAAAATAAAGTTGCCCACAAGGAATTTCTCCGGACAAAGAAAGTGCTGGAAGCAATCGATAAATTCGATGAAATCTTCGCACCGGTTGTTAATCGGTATTGCCTCCTTCAGGCGGAGTGTAAAGACTTCAAGGAAAAGCGAGAGCATTTTTATCAAAACATACAGAAGCTTGAAGAGGACTATGAGAATGATCCGGGCTGTATGAAGCCAAAAGAATATCATCAACTCCAGGCACAGATGGAAACCGTACTCATCAGCTGCGACAAGCAGGTGCAAGCAAAAAGAAAGATGCTCCTGGATTTGGAAAAAGAAATGTGCCTGACGGTTGCCTCTGCGCTGCGGAGCATCCCAAAAAAAGCTAAAAAAGAAGAAGATCCGCTGAAAGGGATTTTGAAACGATGATCAAAGATACACAGGCATACAAATATGCAAAATGGGCAGCAAGGAAGAACAATAAAAAAACTCCAAAATACGTGAAGAAACAGGCCAAAGCTTGGCTTGACATTATTGCAGGGAAAAATCGGGAAGCTTATTTCGATAGTGAGGAATACGAAACAGTTTACGGACTGCTTGATCTGATGCAGCATCCGGATTTGAATTGTAAGCTGTCTGATGGGTTGGAAGACTATGCTCACTTTCTGATCACGGCAACACTGTGCACAAAGCTAAAAAATAAGCGAGACTTGGATATTCGATATTACAATAACGTGGTATTGGAAATTGCAAGGAAAAATTTTAAGACCTTCAATGCGGGGGTCATTTTTATTTTGCTGCTTCTGACAGCGCCGGACTTTGCCAGACTGTTTTCCGTAGCACCGGACTTAAAGCTGTCACAGGAATTACAGCTTGCCATTAAGCGGATCATCAAATCATCGCCAGCGCTCCAGACATGTGGCAAAAGCGCATTCAATATTCTGCGTAGCGAGATTCGATGCGAAATTAACGATAACACATATATTCCTCTAGCCTATTCGCGGGATAATATGGACGCGAAAACGGTAACGGCCTTCCTGGCCGATGAAGCTGGGAACTTAGATGAATATCCCATTGAGGCCATGCGCTCCGGGCAAATCACGCTGATCAATAAGCTTGGTATTATCATTTCGACACAATATCCAAACGACGATAACGCTTTTATTGATGAAATTGACCGAGCCAAGAAGGTATTGGATGGTCTGACCGAAAATAAGCGAACTTTTGCACTTTTATATGAACCAGATGATTACTTAAAACAGAAAGATCGCTGGAAAACAGACGATACAATCATCTATCAAGCGAACCCAGTGGCAATCAACAACCAGGATGTGAGGCAGAACATACTGGAAAAAAGAGAATTGGCAGTGCTTTATGAAAATAAGCGGGAGAATTTTCTTTGCAAACACTGCAATATCAAGTATAAAGGGCTGGGCGTTGAGGGATATATTGACGTCAACAAGGTACGGGAATGTCAAGCAGAAGAGAATGATGCCTTCTGGAAAGGGAAGCGAGTTTTTCTTGGAATGGATTTATCTCAATCCGATGACAATACGGCGGTAGCCATGTGTTGCATCGATGATGAGGATAACATACACGCGAAAGTTTTTGGCTTTGTCCCAGAGGAGCGCATAAAAGAAAAAACGATGAAAGAAAAAGTCGACTACAAAAAGATGATTCGGGAAGGCTGCTGTTTTGCTTGTGGTGATGAAGTAATCGACTATCAATTTGTCGAAGAATTTATTTTAAGTCTCCCGGAGCGGTACGGGGTGGAGATCGTGAACCTGGGATATGACAAATGGAACGCAATCAGTACCGTACAGCACTTGGAAAGCGCAGATCCGGGAGTCGAGTGCATCGAAATTAAACAACATAGTTCCGTATTGCATTCGCCGACAAAATTGCTGCGGGAGAGAATTTTGCAGAAAAGATTTGCATATGAGGATAATCTGCTTCTGGAAATCAACTTTTCCAACGCAAAATGTACCGAAGACACAAACAAAAATAAATACGTGAACAAAAAACGGTCATCAGGAAAAGTAGATATGGTTGTCTCGCTGATCAATGCGATGTACTTGGTCGAACAGGAAATCTTATATGGTGATGATTTTGTTGTACAAACAGCGTAAGGAGGAATAAATGGGAAAGATATCGGATTGGTGGGAGCGACTAACGGAAAAGCGGGCCGGAACAGATGAAACCGTGCTGGAAGAGGTTGAGCCGCCGATTGAAGAACCACTATTGCGGGCACTACTCGGAAACGAAATACTTTCGCGATCAGATGCTCTAAAAATACCAGCTGTGAATAGCAGCGTAAATATCATTGCGGATACAGTTGCGTCAATACCGCTGAAATTGTACAAACGAATGGCAGATGGATCAGCGGAAGAAATCAGAGACGATCCACGATTGCGAATACTAAATGAAGAGACTGGAGACACCCTTACCGCGAAACAGATGTGGAAGGCGGCAGTTACAGATCGGTTCCTTGGAAAAGGCGGATATATCTACATCAATCGAGTGCGCGGAGAACCAAAATCTTTGCATTATGTCAAAGAAGAATATGTGCAGATCATACGCAGCCCGGATGTTATTTTCAAGGACTACGATATTATTGTCCAAGGGAAGCGATATTATCCGTTTGACTTTATTAAAGTTCTACGGAATACAAGGGATGGAGCTGCAGGAGAAGGGCTGACCAATGACAGCGACCTAATCTTGCAGGTCCTTTTTAGTTCCTTAAAATTTGAACAGGGACTCGTAGAACGTGGTGGGAATAAAAAAGGCTTCGTTCAAGCAGTAAGAAAACTATCGAAAGCGGCCATTGATGAGCTGAAAGCTGCATGGAGAAAAATGTATACCACAAGTTCGGATAACGTCGTGATCCTAAACGATGGATTAACGTTTAAGGAAGCGTCGAATACGTCTGTGGAGATGCAGCTCAATGAGAACAAGTTGACAAACTCGAAAGAAATCTATGGACTGACAAGAGTGCCGGAAAAGATCATAACCGGATCTGCATCCAGCCAGGACTCGGCAAACTTCATAAAATCCGCCGTCAATCCTGTTTTGGAGGAAATCGCAGCAGCAGTAAACAGAGAACTATTACTTGAGAGTGAAAAAGATTTGCTATTCTTTGCGCATGATACAACGGATGTTTTAAAGGGAGATATAAAGAGTCGATATGAAGCGTATAAACAGGCAATCGACGGTCATTTCCTTACAGTCGACGAAGTTCGTATAAAGGAAAAATTACCGCCTACGGGTATGGATTTTATCAAGTTAGGACTAGATTCTGTGCTGTTTGACACGGACGCAAAGGAGTTTTATGTACCAAACACAGATAAAACCTATTCGTTAGGGGAAGCAAGGAAGGTGAGAAAAGAAGATGAAAGCGGAGATTAGGGCTGACGGCCTGCACGTATCCGGCTATGTCAATGTACCGGGCCGGGCAAGTAGGCCAATTTTTACAAAACGCGGAAAGGTAATTGAAATCATTGAGCAGCGCGCTTTTCAAAAAGCAATTGACCGGGCGCAAAGCATTCAGCTGCTGCTGGATCACAGAAAGGATAAGGTGCTGGCATCAACAAAAGACAAAACATTAGCTGTGCGCGAGGATGAAGTCGGGTTAAGAGCCGAGGCAACCGTAACGGATCAAGAGACGATTGCAGCCGCAAAAGCCGGCCGACTGAAGGGTTGGTCGTTCAACATGCTTAATCCGGTGGATGAATTAGAAGAACGCGCTGACCAGCTGCCGATCCGAAGAGTGAAGGATTTTGACATGACGGAGATTACACTTGCTCTGGATCGGATACCTGCTTATTCTTCCTCAACAATCGAGTTAAGAGCAGATGAAGAGGTTGAAACAGAGGCACGGGCGATGGAGACAGAGGTTATCCTGTCAGAAGTGGAATCAGAAGAAGTGGACAATTCGGTGTATCGGAACCGGGCATATAAAGCAAGAATTTGAGAAACGAGAAAAGGAGATTAAAAATGGGTTTAAAAGAATTACTGGAAAAAAAGAAAGAAAAACAAAATGAAATGCTGAAGCTTGTTAATAAGGCAGATGGAGAAGAGCGTGCCATGACAGAAGACGAAATCAAGCAGTTTGAGGATGCGGAAGCAGAAGTAAGGGCCTTGGATGCAAATATTGAGGCTGTGAAAAAGGCAAGAGAGATAGAATTTGAGGATCCTGAAGATAAAGGGGAAGGCGAAAAGAGAACGCAGGAAGAAGCCGAAGAAAGAGCATTTGAGCGGTTTATAAGATCAGAGTCAGCAGAAGAACGGGCGGACGTCAATTGGACAAAGGGAAGCAACGGTGCCCTAATCCCAACAACCATTGCGAACCGCATCATCGAGACCGTTAAGGATGTTTGCCCGATCTGGGAACGGTGTGAGCATTTTAACATAGGCGGAGATCTGACGTTCCCAGTATACGATGAATCGGAGCAGAAAATCACAATGGAATATGCGGAAGAGTTCAGTACACTGGTATCCACTTCCGGGAAGTTTACAAGCAAAACATTGAAAGGCTATCTGGCCGGATGCTTAACAAAGATTTCGCGCTCCCTGATTAATAACTCGGCTTTTCCAATTGTGAATTATGTAATTGGGAAAATAGCAGAGGCGGTCAGCCTGTGGCTAGAGCGGGAAATGCTGATCGGAACAGCAGGGAAAATTGAAGGAATGAGCACAATTTCACAAACGGTAACAACGGAGTCATCAGTAGCCGTACACGCAGATGAACTGATTGATCTACAGGAGGAGATCCCGGATCTCTTTCAGGCAAATGCAATTTGGATCATGAATAAGAGCACAAGAAAGGCCATCCGAAAGCTGAAAGATGGAGACGGGAATTATCTCTTGAATAAGGATCTGACATCAACATGGGGATACACGCTTTTGGGAAAACCGGTATATTGTTCCGACGCTATGCCAGAAATCGAGGCAGGAAAAACGACAATTATTTATGGGGATCCGACAGGCCTGTATGCAAAAATTTCGGAGGACGTTGAAATCCAGATGCTGCTGGAAAAATTTGCGGATGAACATGCGATTGGCGTGGTAGCCTGGATGGAAGCTGATGCAAAGGTAATTGAGCCACAGAAATTGGCAAATATGAAAATGAAAGTGGCATAAGAAAGGAGCAAATAATGAAAATTAAAGCATTAACAAGCTTCGCTGGTAAAGTATCTATGTATGAGGGGCAGGTGCGGGTCTGCGAACAGACAGAAACGATCAAAGCACTGATCCGTGATGGATACGTCGAAGTGTTAAAGGAAGACGAAGACACTGAATCCAAGAAAACAGAAAATATTGAGGCCACACCCGAAGAGGAGGAAAAACCACAGAAAGCCGGTAAAAAGAAATGAAACCAAGCGAGTTAGATGTAGCATACATAGCGAACTACCTCAGAATTGATGAGCCGGACGAAAATACCATAAAAGAGCTGCAGGAAATCTTGTCCGCGGCTCTTAATTTTGCAAAATCCTATACAGGGTTAAACGATAAGGCCGTGGACGAAATACCGGAAATGACGATTGCGGTGCTGACTCTTATAGGGGATATGTATGATAATCGTCAATTTCAAATCGATAAAACAATGCCGATTAACAGGACTACCGACATGATCCTGTCAATGCACTCTGTAAATCTTTTGTGAGGTAAGCGTTATGAAACCATTGAATGTTGGAAAGCTGAATAAGCGAATTACATTTGTGCTTTTGGAAGACGGAATTGATGAGTTTGGCCAGAATTGCCAAGCGTGGAAAGAATACAAAACTGTATGGGCTACTGTAAAAGCTCTCCGAGGTGGGGAATATTATGAAGCACAGAAAATCAGGCCAGAACAGACATATAAAATCACAACGCGCTATCATCCTGGCATTACTCCAGACATGAAAATTCAGTATTGCGAAAAGCTGCTCGAAATTATTTCGTGTAATAACGTTGAAGAAGCTGATTATATGCTGGAGATTCAAGCGGTCGAATATGTTGAAAGAGAGGAATGAAATGGATATTTCGCTGGACGGAGTGGATGAGCTGGTTGCGGATTTAGAGAGAGCGGTTAAATTACACCCGGATGCTGCAGAAAAAGGATTGCGCCGGTCCGCATTTCGATTCAAGGCCTTTCTTGCAAAAATCGTAAAATCGAAAGTGAAGGAGCATACCGGGAATCTGACCAAAGGGTTTTGGGTTTCACCGGTAAAGGGGTTTCGCATGGATATGGAAGTAGATTTTTCGGCAGAAACAAAAAAGAAAAATCCTCACTTCCACCTTATTGAAAATGGCCATGACATTATACTGCCTTTAAGGAGAAACGGAGTTAAGCGTAAACGAGGCGGTGAAAAAGTGGGATACAAGCCAGGAATAAAAGTGCTGCCAGGAGCCCGAAAAAGTTTTGAACCAAAGCTTGAAGAAGATCTTGCAAAAGTAAGAGATCAGATTTTGAAGGAGGCTGGACTGTTATGATAACGGGACAAGATCTAAAAAAAGAAATCGTGAGATTACTAAAGTCAAAATATGACTATATGGTATACGGAAAAGAGGTTACGGAAGGTTATAAAAAGCCTTCTTTTTTTGTAGACTTAAGGCTTCTATCGCAGGAAGATGAAAGCGTCAATATTGTTTCAAAAAGTTTCCATTGTACCATCACATATTTTCAAAAGAAAACCAGCGAATCCGACATCCTAAAAACGCTTGAAAGTATCTTAGGAGTCTTAACTTTACAGCATCCACGCAGCAAGAAGAAAAAATTGATGTTAAAGGTAGGTGAACGCTATCTTCCCGTGTCAAATTTTGAACAAGGATTCACTGGCAAAAACAATAATATTATGACGATCGATTTTGACGTGGAGTTTTATGACTTCTCTACCGTAAAAGAGGACATAGAAACAATGAAAGATGTAATAATCAATAAGAAATTGGAGGGATAAAGATGGGACTGCCAAGTATAACAATTACATTTACAGAAAAAGCAAAAACGGCAATTACCAGGCTGGATAAGGGAATTGTTGGACTGATTTTAAAGGGAAACATACCGAGTGTGAACCCGATTGTTGCTACAACGGATGAGGACATACCAAATTCTCTATCTGCTGCAAATCAAGAGTATATAAAACAAACTCTATTAGGAAACGGCCGATCACCTAAAAAAGTGGTTGCGTATTGTATTGAGGAATCAGCAGAAGATTACACAGAAGCCCTTGCGTATTTTGAAACGAACAGAATCAACTATCTTGCGGTGCCTACCGTGGAAACGGATCTTGCAATGGATTCCATCAAATCGTGGATAAAGAAAGAACGTAAGGAAGGGCGGACAGTGAAAGCCGTACTCCCAAAATGCGAAGCGGATGATGAAGGAATCATTAATTTTGCTACAGACAATATTGTTTGTGGTGAGAAAACATATTCGACAGAGGCATTTTGCTGTAGGATTGCGGGAGTTATTGCAGCGACAGAAGCAAAAGCAAGCTGCACCTATACGGCGCTTCCGGACGTGGATTCTGTAGAAAAAATGACACGTGCGGAAATGGATGATGCAATAGACAAAGGGAAGCTGCTACTTTTTCACGATGGAGAAAAGGTAAAAATTGCGCGCGGAGTCAACTCATTAACAACCACCGGGCTGGGAAAAGGGTACCAATTCAAAAAAATTAAGAATGTTGAGACCATGGACACGATCCGAGACGATATCACCAAGACAATAGAGGACGTCTATATTGGAAAATACCCGAACACCTATGATAACAAATGCTTGTTGATCTCTGCAATCAGCGACTATCTCTCGACGCTTGAGCAAATTCAAATCATAGAAAACCAAGTTGTGGAGATTGACGTGCAGGCCGTAAAGCAATATCTGAAAGAAAATGGAGAAGATGTATCCGCAATGACAGATGATGAGATAAAAATGGCGAACACATCGGATAAAGTGTTTATTCGAATTTCGTTGAATCTAATTGATGTCATCGAAGAAATCGTTATTCCGATTACAGTATAGGGAGGATTAGAATGGACAGTTATACACCTGAAAAAGTTATAAACGGAACTTATGGAGAAGTATGGTTTGATGATCAATATATGGCAGAAACGACAGCTTGCAAAGGAGAAATTGACATTGACAACCAGGAGGTTACTCAGACAGGAACCAGGGGAACGGGCTATAAATTCATGGGATACAAAGGAACCGGAGAATTGAAAATGAATAAAGTCAGTTCCTTTACGATTAAAAAAATAACGGAGCAATTAAAGCAGGGGAAAACGCCAACTGCGACGATCATATCAAAGTTGGATGACCCAGATGCGTATGGTTCGGAACGAGTTAAGTTTGTTGGCTGCACGTTCAACAAACTTACGATCACGGATTGGGAGGCCAAAAAGTTGACTGAAGAAACAATACCGTTTAACTTTCAAGATTATGAATTGATTGACACGATTTAAGGAGGAAAACAATGAATTTAGTTGAAAAATTAATGCAGGCAGATATTACAAAATGTGCAGAAAAGGAAAAGGATACAATACAAAGCAGGCGTTTAGCCAAAATACTGGGCCAGGGCGAGCCTGTAGAAGTTGAAGTAACAGAGGTGGACCAGCGGCTGCTGAATGAGATTTTAGCAGATCAATTTGATCGGAAAGGTCGGTTTGAACCAGCAAAAGCCTACGACGCGCAGCTAAGGTGTTTGGTGGAAGGCGTCACTTCCCCTTCGATGAAAGATAAGAAATTGATGGAGCACTTTGGATGCCATACGCCAAAAGAACTCGCAGAAAAACTCTTCAAAGGGGAAGCAAAGAAGATTGCAGACAGAATTGCTGAATTAAGCGGTGTAGAGTCAGAAAATGAAGAGGATGAAGCAATAAAAAACTAATTGAGACAGACGCAGATGTGCAAATAGCATATCTGCTGTTCTGTCATAAACATTGGGAACCGCAGCGGTACTTTTCAATGGGCCATGGAGCTAGAAAAGTTGTTGCGGTTTTCTTATACCAATATTTAAATGAAAAAGCAGAAGCCATTGAGGAAATGAAAAAATGAGCGAAAGATATATTGATGCGACACTGCGCTTTAAAGATCGATTTACTGGACCGATGGCGAGCGCAACAAAAAAGATACAAAATAGCTCTCAAGAAATAAAGCGGATGGGAAGAACCTTTATTAATGCCGGCAAGGATATGGAGCGCACCGGGAAAAATTTGACCTCAAAGGTTACTGTTCCAATAGTAGGACTAGGTGCGATAGCAGTGAAAACTGCTGCCGACTTTGAGTCTGGAATGAGTAAGGTTCAGGCGATTTCCGGCGCATCAGGTTCCGATATGGAAGCTCTTACAGCAAAAGCGAAAGAAATGGGCATCAAAACAAAGTTTTCGGCTTCTGAGAGCGCGGAGGCATTTCAGTACATGGCCATGGCCGGCTGGAAGACAGAAGACATGTTAAACGGAATAGAAGGAGTCATGTACCTAGCAGGATCCAGCGGCGAAGACTTGGCGACCGTGTCTGATATCGTTACAGATTCTTTGACAGCCTTCGGGCTAAAGGCAAAGGACAGTTCACACTTCGCAGATGTCCTGGCAGCGGCGGCAAGCAACTCGAATACAAACGTCGCAATGATGGGAGAAACGTTCAAGTACGCTGCCCCGGTTGCCGGTGCATTGGGTTACTCAGTAGAAGATACGGCAACCGCGATTGGGCTTATGGCCAATGCCGGTATCAAGAGCAGCCAGGCGGGGACGGCTCTGCGCAGCTGGATGACACGGATGGCAAAACCGACAAAAGAATCACAGAAAGCGATGCAGGACCTGGGGATCTCGCTTACGGACAGCAGTGGGAAGATGCGGCCGTTCGGAAACATAATGGGAGACCTGAGGGGGAGCTTCGCGGGCTTAACCGAAGAACAGAAGGCGCAATATGCCGCCATGCTTGCAGGAAAAGAGGGAATGAGCGGGTTGCTAGCAATAACCAACGCAACGGAGGCGGACTACAAGAAACTGACTGGGGCGATTGGGGATTGCAATGGCATGTCAAAAAAGCAGTATGACATCATGCAAAACAACCTTCGGGGCGCATTTGACATGATGAAGTCGGCGGTGGAAGGCGTGGCAATCAGTATAGGCGGCGCCTTGACCCCTACAATAAAAAATGCAGCGAAATTTATTCAGGGTCTTGCGGAACGGTTCAACAATCTTTCTCCGGAAACGCAAAGGATGATCATAAAAATTGCAGGATTTGCCGCAGCAATAGGACCGGCAATGATGATAATCGGAAAACTTAACAAAAGTGTTGGCGGCATTATTTTGAAATTTGGGAAGTTTGGAGAAGCGGCGAAAAAAGGTGGCAGTTTAGTTAAGCTGGCATTAAAAATATTTATCGGACCTGCAGGTATTGCCATACTTGCGATAGGAGGAATCATAGCAATTGGTGTGTTGCTATATAAGAATTGGGACAAAATCAAGCAGATAGCAGAAAAGCTCAAAACGACTATCGCAAATGTATTCAAATCATGCGGGCTGGACGTGAGCAAATTCAAATCAATCTTTGCAAACGCAGGAACGATCATAAAACAAATTGCAACATTAATTGGAATGGCAATCAAAGGAATACTTAAAGTTCTAAAACCGGTTGTAATGTTTGTAGCAGGGGTTTTCGTAAAACGTTTCAAGACAGCATTCCGCTTAGTGGCCGGCGTAGCGTCAGGGTTGCTTACTAGTATCAGCGAAACGATTGGCGGGATTAAAACTTTTCTTGGCGGAGTGATTAAATTCATTAGCGGCGTATTTACAGGAAACTGGAGCAAAGCGTGGGAAGGTGTAAAAGAAATCTTCAAGGGGGCATTTGGTGCTCTTGCAGGAATTGCGAAGGCCCCGCTGAATGCAGTGATAGGCCTTGTAAATGGAGCAATTTCGGGAATTAATAAAATTAGCTTTGATATACCGGATTCGAAATGGGTACCATCCAAGTTCAGAGGGGCGCATTTCGGAATGAATATACCGACGATTCCATACTTATATCGAGGCACGGACAGCTGGCCAGGAGGGCGGGCGATCATCAATGAACCAAAATACGGAGGGGAAATTGTGGATCTGCCAAAAGGTTCACGGGTCTATCCACACGATGAGTCCATACGCATAGCGCGATCGGAAGGAAAAGCACCTAGCATCACTATCAATAAATTGGCGGATTATTTTGTTGTCAGGGAGGAATCTGATATAGACAAGGTGGCCGATGCGGTTGCAAAAAAATTTGTAGATTTGGGAATGAATATGGCATAAGGAGGACAATATGGAAATCTGGATCAAAAAAACGGAAAGTGATGCGTTTCGCCTCCCGGTTAATCCACCTGATTACGAAATTACAAAAGAATCGGGCAACAGTACTGTAACGATTTATAATTTAGGAGAAATATCAATGCTGGGGAAGGGAAAACTCAAAAGTGTTTCTTTCTCTAGTTTTTTTCCAAACCAGAAATATAGTTTTTGCCAGCCGGTGGAGACGTTGCTAAAGCCATACGACTACATCAATAAACTGGAAAACTGGATTGACAATGGACCAGTCCAGTTAATCATGACAGGCACGAATATCAATGCTACCGTAACGATTGAGAGTTTGACTACACAGGAAAAAGACGGGACGGGGGATGTATATTATACAATTAGCTTTAAGGTGTATCGGAAACCAACCTACACAGTCCCACCAAAGCCGCCAAGCAAAAGCAGCACAAAGGTTACAACAAGCTCCGGAAAGCGAACGACAAAAGCGGTAAAGACAACAAACTATACTGTAAAAAAAGGAGATACGCTTTCGGAAATTGCGAAGAAAAAAACGGGAAAGGCAAGTAATTGGCGAGCCATTTATAATCAAAACAAATCGGTAATCGAAAAAGCCGCGAAAAAACATGGCCGAAAAAGTTCTCAAAATGGCCATTGGATTTATCCCGGAACAAAGTTGGTGATTAAGCTGTGAAGTTAACATGGGAAAATATAGATATTGCGCAATATGTATCTTCTGTTTCCTGGTCTGGTAGCGCAAAACAAGCGTCCAGGCAAGTGAGTTTTCCGGTTGCGAGCAATCAACAGGATGCTGATTTTAAGAATCTTAAAATCAAAACAGGCGATATCATTCGGCTTTACGACGATGCTGGAAAGCGGATTTTTTTGGGCCGTATAATCAGCCGGGAACAAAAATCAGAAATTGGAACAGTCAGCTATGTTGCCAAGGACTATATGGATAATCTGTTACGAAGCAAGGGTACATACAAGTTCAAAAATACAACTCCAGAGCGTATTGCGAGAACAGTATGCAAAGATATCAAGATCAGTACCGGCAGTATCGCAAAAACAAAGGTTAAGATCAAAAAGATGTTTGCGCAGGAAAAAGAGTATTACAACATCATCTTGATGGGATATACGAAGGCATACAAAAAGAATAAAAAGAAGTACATGTTACAGATGAATGGCACCAAGTTGGAAGTCATTGAAAAAGGCAAAGTAATACCAAATTTTCACATCGTGCAGGGGGAGCGGATCATTGACAGCACCTATACAGAATCATCGGAAAGTATGGTTAACCGGGTGGCAATCTATAACCAAAAGCATAAAAAGATTGGAACAATCAGTGATAAAAATTGGGTGAATCGATATGGAGTCCTACAAGAAGCTTTAACTGTAGAGAAAGGGAGCGGAAAATCTGCTGCGAAGAAGATGCTGCAAGGACTAGAAAAAACATATAACATAAATTGCTTGGGAGATAGTCAATGCACAGCCGGGAAAGGTGTAATCGTCAGGGACGGCGCAACAGGAATGTCAGGAACCTTTTGGATTGAAAATGATGTTCATACCTGGGAACATGGAAACTATACAATGAGCCTGGAAATGGCTTTTAAAAACGTTATGGAAACGGTGGCGGAGGATAAAGAGGAAAGCTCAACTTCTGCATCTTCAAGTAATGGTTCAACGGTGAAAACAGACGTCTTAAACGGAAAAACGGTAAGTGCAGTATTTACGGCCTATTATCCGGCAAACAACAAAATGGAAGGTGGGTTTTACGACGCACAAGGCAATAAATTGGATCCGAAAAAATATACCTGTGCAGCACCAAAGTCAATCGCATTCGGGACGCAGATCCAAGTGGTTGGTACCGGGACATCGTTTGACAAAAAAGTATACAAGGTTACGGACCGGGGTGGGGCAATTACCGTTAAAAATGGCGTTTACCATTTTGACCTACTGATGGAAAGTAAAACAAAATGCAATAAATTTGGTCGCAGAACGGGGAAAGCGATCATTGGAAACGGTACAGGATATAAAACAAAAACCGTGACAAGCGGAGCATCCGGAAAGGCCGGAAAAGTAATTGATAAAGCAAAGACCTACATAGGAAGAGTTAAATATGTGTTTGGTGCAGCCAGCCCGGATTCGGGACGCAGTGATTGCTCAGGTTTTACGCAGCATGTTTTTCGCAAGGCGGTTGGAATCAATATCGGAAGAACAACATTGGAACAAGTGAAAAAAGGAACGAAGGTCTCTAAGGCAAATTTGCAGCCTGGGGACCTTGTTATGTTCCAGGGTACCTATCGAGCTGGAGTCAGCCATGTTGGCATATATATTGGGAGCAGCAAGTTTGTCCACTGCGGAAGCAGCCACGGCGTAACAACGGGAAGTCTGAAAGAAAGCTATTGGGTGCAGCATTGGCACTCAGGAAGGAGGGTGCTATGAGTTATCAAGAAGAATTTGTGAATATGATGCGGCAGCAGGGTACCTATTACAACAGCCCGGATTTACAGCTGGGAGAAATGAAAACGGATACGGTATGTGCAGTAGGGGATAATGCTCTTGCGAAAGAGGATTATAAAGTCCTGGAAAACATAAAAGGAAAACTGAAAAAAGGTGATACGGTTCTTGTACTCCCACTTTCGGAAGGTGGGAGTGATCCGGTTGACTTTGTACTACTAGGAAAGGTGGTAACTCCATGACATTTCCATTCGACGAAGCATTTGAGGCCGCAGAACTAGCGAATGAAGAACTAACAGAAACTGAAGAAAAGCCGCAGGAATGGGAAATTGACTTTAATACCGGACAGTTAACAGGGAGGATTGTAGAAGGGATTGAAGCAATAAAGGTATGGGCGTGGATGGCCTTACAAACCCCACGGTATCGCTACAGGATTTACAGCTGGGATTATGGCAGCGAATTTGAGGATTTGATTGGCACATCACATACAAATGAATATTTGAGTGCAGAGCTAAAGCGTATGACGGAAGAGTGTTTATCTGCAAATAAATATATAACTGGAATTGAAAATTTCTCGTTTGAAAAAGAAGAGGAGCGCTTACGGATTAGCTTCAGGATGGTGACCGTTTTTGGAGAGGAGGAGACAGAGCTATATGTATGAAGACAGAACGTTTGAAACAATTATGGAAGAAATGATGAATGATGCATCAGATCGCCTCGATAAACAGGAAGGGTCTCTGTTATGGAGCGCTTGCGCAAAAAATGCGGTCATGCTGGAGGAGGCTTATGCGGCTTTGGAATATATCTGGGAACAGCTCCTGCCAGATACCCAAGATCGGGAGCATCTTGCTGGCAATGGCGTGGAGGCGGGAGTACCGATCCGAGACGCAACAGCCGGCATATTTAAGGCGCAATTCAATATTGCGGTGGAACCGGGAGAACGTTTTTCGCACATAGAGCAAGAATGGAATTACTACGTAACAGAAGTGATCGATGAAGAAAACCATATTTACAAAGTGGAGTGTGAAGAAGTTGGAGCAGAACCAAATAGCTGGTTGGGAGAACTAGAACCAATTGATTTATTAGATGGGTTTGAGAGCGGAATTTTATTAGAAGTAATTGAACCAGGGGAAGACGAAGAAGATACAGAAGAATATCGACAACGCCGTCTTGAGTATTTTGGAATTAAACCGTTTGCTGGAAATCGTGCGTATTATAAGCAGGAACTAAAGGATATTGAGGGCGTTGGCGGTGTAAAGATTGCCAGGAGGAAGGCGGGAGAAGAAATTATCAAAGCGACAATTATTTCCGGAAATTTCCGCCGGCCAGAAGAAAGTTTCATAACTGACGTACAGGAAATGATTGATCCGATTGACCTTTCTGGAGAAGGTGATGGAATTGCGCCGGTAGAACATAAGGTAAGAATAACAGGAGTGACAGAAGTTGCGATTAATGTAGAGGTTGCAATTGCAACAGAAGAAGTGGATGTTGGCGCAGACCTTAAATCATACGTGGATGAAGCCGTAGACACATACCTGAAGAACTTGGCTTTTAACTGGGAGAATGTCAGCCGAATTAACGTTGTTAAAGCAAAAATCGAAGCGGAAATAATGGATATACCTGGAGTAGCAGATGTTTCCTTTACGAAATTAAATGGAGAAATAAAAAATGTGCTGCTTGATGAAAATGAGATTCCGACGAAAGGGGTGGTAACGATTGTTTGATATGCCAGAAATCTACTTACCTCCACACATTGAAGCTTTACAAGAAATTGCAGAGGTTAATCGCATCACTGAAATTCAACTTGCAAAGCTGGAGGAATGTATCAATGAATTAAGAGATAATTTATTGATTTTAACATCACGGGAAAGCGGGATCGCTCGCAGAGAAAAAATATTAAAAATAACTCCGCTAGATACCGATACATTGGAGGAAAGACGCTTTCGAGTATGGTTAAATTGGTACGATAGCTATCCGTACACGGAAAAAGATGTCCTGCAAAGAATGGACCGATTGTGTGGTGTTGGAGAGTATATTTTCGCACTCGACAAAGAGCGAAACAATTTGAAGGTTTTGTTGGAATTAACATCAAAGAAAAATAGGACAGCGCTAGAAAAGCTTTTGGATGAATTACTGAGTTTAAACATAGTCCTAGAGGTCGATTTAAGATACAATCAGTATTTTAAACTTGAGAAATACACGTATGCCGAGCTTGCTGCCTATACCTATAACTACTTGAGGAATGAGGTGCTACCATGAGTACAAAAACAGAAAACTATAATTTAAAAAAACCTGAAGAAACCGATTTTTTCAGTGTAAATGATCTTAATACCACTCTAGACTTGATAGATGAAATAATAAAGGCCAATCATGATATCGAACAAGATCATGAAAAAAATAAGAATAACCCCCACAGCGTTTCTAAAACGCAAGTCGGATTAGGAAATGTCCCAAATGTGACAACGAATGATCAGACTCCAACATTTACGCAATCCGCAGCCCTAACAACATTAGTGAGTGGCGAGAAACTGACAGCCGCACTTGGAAAGATCGCGAAAGCGATCGCAGATCTGATTTCGCACATTGGAAACAGAAGCAATCCGCATAGTGTGACCAAAACTCAGATCGGGTTAGGTAGCGTGGACAATACGCCGGATACGGCAAAGCCAATTTCAACCGCACAGCAGTCAGCCCTAAACAAAAAGGCTGACCTGGACGCAAACGGAAAAGTCTTGTCGGCGCAGCTGCCAAGCTACGTGGATGATGTGCTGGAGTATGCAGGTAAGGCGAATTTTCCGTCGAGCGGCGAAACCGGAAAAATCTATGTTGACACCGCCACTAACTTGACCTATCGGTGGTCGGGATCTGCATATACGGAAATCAGTCCATCAATTGCATTGGGGGAAACCACATCTACAGCATATCCGGGGAATAAGGGGAAAATTGCCTATGAACACACTCAAAACAAGAGCAACCCCCACAGCGTTTCTAAAACGCAAGTCGGATTAGGAAATGTCCCAAATGTGGCAACGAATGATCAGACTCCAACCTTTACGGAAGCTGTGAACGATGAAGATATTGCATCTGGAGAAAAGCTCGGAATACTTTTTGGAAAACTCTTGAAAAACATTAAGACTCTTCGCACCGGCCTTGCAGGTAAAGCGGCAAGTGGACATAAACATAGCGCCGATGATGTCACCTCCGGGACCTTGCCAGTTGCGAGAGGCGGGACCGGTCAGACAACGGCAGCAGGCATTAAATCGGCCTTTGGCGTTACGGCTCTGGAGACCTCTTTGGCTAACCTCATTTCCGATGAAACCATCGCCGCCGCAAAGGCCGCAGGCATTGATTTGTCGGGGGGGGGGGGGGGTCCTAAATCTTAATAGGTTGGTGCAGCTGTTTTTGACCAATCCGGTGATAGCGGAATATGACACGGCGGACGGATGGCATGTTGTTAAATATGCAAATGGCCGGGCAGAAGCGATGAAAGAAGTGTCAGTTACAATTAATATTTCGCTCCCAAGTGCACAAATTTTTTGGGGCTCCAGCATCGTAGCTTTACCAGACATTTTTGTACAACCGCCACAGCCGAACGTAGTCTGCCTATGCAATTATTGGGTGTCTACGTCTGTAAGAGGTATCAGCACGTCAAGTATAGACATATATGCTATTGCAGAAGCAGAGAGAAAAAATATACCTGTAACGTTTAGTATTAGATTGTCAGGCAAATGGAAATAAAGACACCTCTCCCGCCGGAGGGGTGGGAAAGGAAAGAGAATGAATGGAATAGAAAAATTAAATAAAGGGCTGCAAGATATCTTTAATTGGATCGCAGCCCGGAACAAAGTCTTGTGGCAAGGCGCAGCGGGAGAGGGGAATACGATTACAGTGCCAGGCCTCCAAAACTATAAAACAATATCGATCAATACTCAATATGGTAACTTTATGTGCTGCCCGGACAACGGCATTATCTCCGGGCTGCATGCGGATAGAGCGAGTCCAGGTACAAATTTAATGACACATCAGGTGTATGGCACGATCTCTGGAGACAAGATTACACTGATAGTTTGTCACTACATGGAGCATGTGCCAGGTAGCGGGCATGGCAATAAGGTGCCACTGCAACTCGTAAAAATCATAGGCGTTGAGCCAATCCCGGCTAAAATTTTGTCGGGGGGGTGCTCTCTAATAGAGTATCTATACCGCTTCCACGACCGATTAGGGGGTGTGTGGCATGGTAGATATGTTAAACACGATCTTACAAGGGCTACTTGCGGATATGACACAAGCAAAGACACTTAAAGATGGCTATATTGTACTACCAAACGGGCTGAAACTCTGCTGGGGGTTAGCTACCGGGAAGAAGTACGGGGATCAAATAGCATTGCCATTGTCTTATGAAAAAGGCCTTTATTTTATGCAGCCAAACTACAATATGGATTTTACAATGTACTGTACTTTCTCAAGTATGCTTTTTAGCGGAAATAAAATAAGTGTTGGAGCCTATGATGTAGTAAACAGAACACAATCAACCCGTACAGATTTAAGCGTTACATATTTTGCAATTGGATATTAGCTTAACCAAGACCTCAAGAGGTCTATTTTTATACCCTCGTAGAAGAGGGGGGAAAGGAATTATATTATGGCAAAAATAGCAATTGATGCAGGCCACGGACGGTATACGCCCGGTAAACGCTGCATGAAGAAGTTGGATAGAAACGAGACAAGAGAATGGGTCCTAAATGACCGGGTGGCAGATGAGCTTGGGAGGTTGCTTAAAGCGGCAGGACACACCGTAAAGCGTATGGACGATACGGACGGCAGTACGGACGTCTCACTTGCGGCGAGAGTACAAAAAGCAAATGCCTGGGGTGCAGACTTTTACATATCGGTGCATCACAACAGCGGCGTTGGCGGCAGCTCAGGCGGGGGCATGGAGGTCTATGTATCTAAGGGCTGTCAGGCAAAGAGCAAAAAGGCCCAGGCTGCCATCTATAAGTATGCAATTAAGCGGGCTGATCTCAAAGGCAACCGGGCGGACGGTACCAGGACCGCAAACTTTTACGTGATCCGCTATACGGATATGCCCGCCTGCCTGATCGAGTGCGGATTTATGGACAGCAAGGTTGATATCAAGTATATCCTTGACCCTGCCTGGTCCAAAAAAATCGCCCTGGGGATTGCTGAGGGTATCTGCGAGGTGTTTGGCGGGACGGTCAAGGCCGGTAGTGGATCGGGTGGCAGCAGCACGCCAAAACCAGCACCAGAAAAACCAGCTCCAGCAAAGCCCGCAAAGAAAACCGATGGCAAGCTGGATGAGGACGGAAAATGGGGAAAAGACTGTACCCTCAAAAACCAAAAAGTCTTTAAGACTGAGCAGGACGGTATCATATCATTTCAGCCGGCCGGCAACAAAAAGTATCTTGCGAACTGCTACGAGGTTTCCTGGAAGTTTTACAACTCCGGGTATGATGCAGGGTCCGTATTGATTAAAGCCATTCAGCGGTTTTTAAAAGATCAGGGCTATTATACCGGAAAAATTGATGGATGGTGCGGGAAACAGACCGTTCTTGCAATGCAGAAATTCCTGCGTGCAAAAGGACTTTATGCTGGCGATCTTGACGGCAGCATGGGACCAAAGACAGTCAAAGGCTGGCAGCGGTATATCAACAGTAGGCTGTAGGAGGCACAGATGGAAACAATACTTGCAATCGGCGGGGCTATTGTACTGGCTGGTAATGTCGGGGCTGTGATCTTTAAATGGCTCCGGCCGGCCGTAATGATCAAGCGAGACGTGGACGTATTAAAAGAACATGACCGCAACGATTACGAGGCCCTGCAGCATCTAAACAAAATGAACCGGGCGCAATGCAATCTCTTGCTTTGCATGATTAATCATATGATTGACGGCAACGGCATTGACGAGATGAAAGCGACCCGGAAAAACATAACGGATATTTTGAGTGAATAAAGAAAGAGAGGAATAACTATGAAAGCATGGATTAAAAAAGCAGGAATAAGAGCAATCAAAACGGTGGCCCAGGCAGCTGTTGCCATGATCGGTACTGCCGCAGTAATGCAGGAGGTTGATTGGCGCATGGTAGTCAGTGCGTCGGCGCTGGCCGGAGTGCTGTCGCTGCTGACCAGCGTGGCCGGGCTCCCGGAATTGCAGAGAAATGAAGAAGAAACTGCAGATGAAGAGGTCAGAAAGTAATGGATCCTAAAAATATGTCGGGGGGGGGGGGGGGGTACGTATCTGATATACAGCTGTTGCGTGGCGATTGCCTAAAATTAATGCCGGAACTTCCAGATGCGTCGATTGACTTAATTCTTTGTGACCTGCCATATGGCGTCACAGACTGCAAATGGGATAATGTGATTCCACTAGAACCATTGTGGGAGCAGTACAAGCGGATCATTAAGCCCCGCGGCGCAATCGTACTGACAGCGATCCAGCCGTTTACGACTCAGCTGATCAACAGTAATCGGAAAATGTTTCGGTATTGCTGGTACTGGATAAAAAATGAAGTCACAGGGTTTGTCTTTGCGAAAAAACAGCCGCTTCGATGTGTGGAAGACATCGTTGTTTTTTACAAAAATGCGCCGGTTTACAACCCGCAGGGACTGATCCGAGTTGACAAGGGTATCAAGCGAATAAGGCGAAACCCAGGAGCGGTTTACCGGGATGGATTGCAAAAACCCACCATTAGCTATTACAAAAACTATCCGAGACAGACTTTACGGTTTGATTGCCAGCGTGAGGGGTTGCATCCAACGCAGAAACCGGTGGAATTGTTTGAGTACCTTGTGAAGACTTATACAGATGAGGGTGCGATTGTCCTTGACAACTGTATGGGCAGCGGCACAGCAGCCGTGGCATGCCAGAACACAGGAAGAAATTTTATCGGTATGGAAATAGAAAAAGAATATTTTCAGGTGGCCCAAAAGAGAATATATGGATAATTAGAAACCCCCAGAGAATTAATTTTCCTCCGGGGGTTTTTATTTATGAGATTTCTTTCAATTTTTCGCTATGCTCCTGCACGATTTTCTTAATAATCTCCATATCAGCCTGTAATGCCTCAATCTGATCTGCTCCAGACGCGTAGCGCTGGTAGGTAGATGTATAACAGGATTCAATATTTTGTAGCCGTGGAGAAACCTCACGTTCCAATAGCAATCCTGTTTTACTTGTTTGTGTCTCGACTTTTTCCATCCTGCCTTGAATATCGCAGGTGGTCTTTTCAACCTTTTCCATCCTGCCTTGAATATCACAGGTGGCATTTTCAAGTGTTTCCACTCTGTTTTGTATATTGCTAGTAATACTTTCCACTTGTTGAATTTTTTCTTCTATGGGTTTAAGTTTTGCGTCCAGCTTTATATCCAGTAGCTGGGAAATCGCCAGTAAATCATCATTCGTTAATGCCATGTCCATACCTCCTCGAATACTATAAAGTGTAACATAAAATTAATTCAAAGTCTATTCATTCATCCAGATATCATTAAGCGTCACGCCCATGGCGGCCGCCAACCGGGCCGCCGTGGATAACATACAATCCCCGCGCTTTTCCAGGTCCTGAATTGTGCGCCGGGAAACCCCGGATTCTTCAGCTAATTTAGGCACTGACCAGCCTTTTTCTAACCGTATTTCTTTAATCTTTAACATTTTTTATTCTCCTGTTGTTTAACACAAAGCAGACGATCAAAAGCAATAGTTTGACAATATCCAAGATGCCTGGATCCTTAAAATCTCCATCAAGGATATTGAGCAGAACCAGCGCCGCCAGTAAAATGTTTATCTTTTTTCTGTTCATAATCACTTTCGATGTGCTATAATAAAGTATCCCCGAAGAGGGGGAGAGGCGGTTATTTCCGCCTCCTGGACTTGCGTTTATCTTTTTTCTTAGGTTTCCCGAGCTGCCAGGCTGTGAGTCCTAGAACTAAGATTTCCAGCAAGTCCTTTGCTATTTCTAGCAGATTCTTTATTGTTTCCACATCTTATTTACCTCCTTTCCTTAACTGTAATTATATTATAGCACGTTATAACGTGCTAGTCAATAGAAATGTTGAAATTTCAACAATTGTTTTATGTATATCTTCGATGTGCAGATTCTTCGGTACCTACATCCGTTAACGTTGCAATGGCTTCGTTAAATGGCATGGAGTAACGCTGAGACAGATATCTTTGCGAAGCAGCAAGCTCGCCATCCGGTCCGCCAACCTGACTAATAATAAATTTTGCCAGCGCGGGATTCGGATTCTTAATGTTGATTGGATATTCCAATTTCTTTTCATACGTCCACATAAACTAATCCTCCACTTCCCATGGCCATGGCTTCTGGATCCAGGACCATCCGTCTTTTTCCGCATTGATACCGTTATAAGTCAGAGGTCCGTAGGCCTCCTCATATTCCTTCTTTGCCTGTGCATGCAGTGCCTGATACTTATTGAAGAGGGCCAGGGCTGCCGGACTGTCAGGCTGATTGTTCAAATAAAGGCCGACGTCAATCATGACGAAATTCAGCTGCTGGACCTTTTTCAGCATTTCAGTTCTTCTGCTCATCGTCTTTTACCTCCTAAAAAAGGCAGGTCAAGACTTGGAAAAATAGTTCCTGCCTGCAGTGCTTTAGCAGGTTCGTAGGTTTCCTCCCACGGCTGCATCGGAACATAGGCCATGGCTACCGGCCAGTTTTCGAAATCGCGTCCGGTCATGCACGGCGGTTCCTGCGGGCTGCCGCCAAGGATATCGTCCATGATATCATCGCAGTCGCAGTCATCTAAATATATCGGCATACCTACATAAGGTTCTTTGTTACCACACAAAATAAGATTCCCCTTTCTTTTTAGTATAGTTCATACTATGAAAGAGGAATCTGTTTTGTTAATCAATCATAAAAATCGCGCTATGGACGATGAGGGCTGATTGAAGTAATCAGCTTTAGAACCGATGGATCCGGCTTGGGCGGAAGCAGGGCCGGTTTTGCCAGATAATAGCCTTGCAGATAATCAACGCCAAGGCGGATTACTGTGTCAGCCTCTTCTGGGCTTTCAATTCCTTCTGCAATGATTTTCATGTTCCGTTCGTGGCCATACGAAACGATGTGATGAACGATCTCCTGTTTATTAGTATCCTGGTCAATCGAGCGAATAATATTCATATCGACCTTGATATAATCAGGGGAAAGATCGAGCAATGCTTTTTCACTATTATAGCCGCTGCCATAATCGTCCAGAGCAAGGCCGCAGCCCCATTTCTGAATAAACTTAGATTTTTCAGTTTGCAGCTTTTTACTGAGATGTTCTTCCTCTGTTATCTCAAAAACAACCAAAGGCAAATAGTCGGCATATAAAGTTTCTACTTGTTTGATATCAGCAGGAGAGAGTCCCTGGTTAGGCAGCGAGTTAAAGAACAGCTTGCAGTTTGAACCGATGCTCCCTGAACGCATATGACCGGCAAAAGCTTCAAAGGACTTATAAACGGTCAGACTTTCAATCTGAGAGAGCTTTCCCTCCTCTTTGGCAACAGACAGTATTTCATTTGGACTGCGCAGAGTGGGCATATTGGCCCGCATCAGAGCTTCATAAGCAAAGATTTCTCCAGTAGTAGTGGAGACGATGGGTTGGAAATGATATTCGATCAGCCCTTTGGTCAGGATTTCATTTAATTCAGTTTTGCTCTGCATCATATAAGCTGCCTCGTTGTAATCACCGATATCAAAATCGCTGAAATGTCCCTTTGACGCGCGTTTGGTCTTGTACATGGCAAAGTCCGCATAGCGAATCAACTCTTCATAAGAGGTGCTATCTTTCGGATACCAGGCGATACCGCCAGTAACACGAATTTTTGTTATCTGCCCATCCGGCAGCATGAACTGCGAACTGTCAATGGTCTTTTTCATAGTATCAAAGGCCTGATAGATTTCTTTTTTATGACTGTACCCGTAAAAAAACAAGTAAAATTCGTCTCCTGATATGCGGGAAATAATCGTTCCCGAAGGCACTGCAGAGACAAAACACTCGGCAGCACTCTTTATGTACTTATCTCCGCAATCGTGTCCATACGTATCGTTGGTATATTTTAAGTTATCCAAATCCATCATCACCATAGCCGCTGTTTTGAGAAGGTGAGAATCCCTGGTAAAGAGACGGTTCATTTCTCTGTGGAACGCGCGCCGGTTGATCAAACCCGTCAAAAGATCATGATCGCGTTCATGCTCAATCAGCCTGCGCTCCAGGATGGAGTGGGTGATATCCTCTGCCAGGCCGATGTGATGGTTACCGGCATTTATATATTTCAGCTGAATATACGAGGTACCGGAATTGGTAGGAATCTCATAGAGAAATACCTGGTTTCCGGAATCTTTATTAATATAAGGCTCACACTGTTTCATGCAATTCTGGAATTCCAGAATAGAGAGACCCTCCGTATCAATATTAGGCATATTAAACAAATCGAAGAAATGACTTGTGATATAGATTGTGTTGCTGGTAACATTGATATCAAACCCAGCAAGGCGAACGCTGGCCATCGTAAGGATTTGCGTAAACTTATTACTTGAATCGATCATATCGCGGCTCAGCTGCTCGATAGAAGTGCTGAGCTGATCGATTTCGCGAATGTTGGTTCTCATGAGCGAAATTGGTTTTTGAGGATCAATAACGTCCATCTCGTGGGAAAGGGAAGTAATCGGCCGTGCGATCAAATAACTGATCAAAATACTGCCGCCGATTCCCAACAGTAGGGTAATGATAATCGCTACGGTGAGAATGAATTTTACGTTATGGGATGCAGAGAACAAATCCGATGTTTTAACAGATCCGATTAAAACCCATTGGTCATTGGAAAAAGCCGTATTAGTATTATAAAGGTTAAGAGGATTTATGGCACAATAAAACGTCCCGCCCTGTTTCCCGGTATCGAGGAAATAGGAGAGATTGCTGTCATCGGCTTTACGGATATCGGGATCGCTGATATCCTGAGTAGCTTGAGAATAAACAGGTCCGTTGACAAAAAGATCTGTAAATTGAAACGATGTCCCTTTTCGAAGCGCTAGGAGATAGGCGCCCTGTTTATCAGCCGTGAGCTCATCGTAAGGCAGCTGCTTTTGAAGATAATCCAGTGTGATATCAGCCCCTAAAACACCGTAGACAGTGCCGTCGGAAAGACGTAAGGGTACTGAATAACTAATAACGCTATGCCCGTCCATGTCCGAGCTGGGAACAAAAGGAAGGCTCCAGTACCCGAGATCAGATACAGAGATATCGCTGTCGCTTACCAGAGCGTTTTGATAAGGTTTATAAAAAAAGGCAGCATGATGATAGCTGGTTTCGGTAAAGTCAAATTGCGGTTTCCAATCGCTGTCTGTGGGGATCGCCAGTTTATTAACTAAAGAGATCGGAGCGCACTTGAGCAGCAGATCACCATTATTGATGGAAGTCGCGGATACTGGATCCAAGTCACGAAAATATAGTCCGGGTTTTTTGCCAGATGATGCTTTAGACAAATCCTCCGTATTAAGAATAATGAAAGCTCCAGTCACATGATTAGTACGCATCATCGAAATCAGATCGTCCGCCACCGCATCCAGAAGAGGAGCTGACTGTTCTGAACTGTCGTCGATTTTTGAAAGGTCAATTGTCCCTTTCTTGTCCAAAGCCTGTGCTTTCGCGTTAACGCTTTCTACTGTGAGCCCGACATTAGACCAGCTTTCCACCATTTCGTTCTGTAGATAGGTAGCCCTGCTGGCAACTTTTTGCTGAAGGATATCTTTGGCATTTTGATCCAGACTGGAAGTCAATCCTCCTGCAAAGATGCTGCCTACCAGCAGTAGAATCTCCAATATGACAAGAACCCCCATTGGAATAATAAGCCGTTTTACCAAGGGAGACTCTGTATTTCTGATTTTGCTGAACGTCTTTGTGACCACAAAGCAGCCTCCTCTATTGCATCAATTGTTCCAGTTCGTTCAAAGTCTTCGTATACCAATTTTTAAAATTTTCATCGTTATCAAAATCAGCGGCGGCCTCATCCAGGCTCATACCCTTTTTTAGATTAGCTTCCACAGTCTTACGATCGGCAGAGGCTTTATCAGAAAGGGAATACTCCAGTATATCCCGCGCCTGAGTCCCATCTTTAAAGGCTTTCGTCGTGTACAGCGTGCTATTTTCCACAGTTTCGATGGCTGTGGAAACGATGGCTACTGTTTTTTTGTCCGTTTCATCAGATAAATTGAGCGCGTCCCGATCATTTCCATCCTTAGTTACAGGCAAGTAGCCGGATGCCAGGGAAAACTCAACATTGTTTTCCGTGTTTGTAAACCATTTTAAAAATTCTACGGATGCATAGATTTCTTCATCGGAAGCGTTGGTTACAACCATACCCGCTCCTTGCTGCACGGCATATTTCTCTCCGCCTTTAAATTGGGGTGCCTGATAAACCTCCATGTCGATCGGATAACTGTTGTTATCATCAGCGATAACTTCCTTGGGGAAGAAAGAAGCACCGGAAGAGGAGCCTACGAAGGAGATAATATTGCCAGTTTTAATGTCATCGCTCCGGAATCGGCCGGATGCAGAAAAATATCCCTTTACATAAGGAACATAGTAATTATCCCATAGTTTTTTCATGACATCCTTATCAAAATTGAGAACCGGCTTGCCGTCTTTAAGAGAAAAAACTTCAACTCCCAGCTGTTTTGCACCGATAATAAAATAGTTGGCCATCGCATCGCGGCCGAAAAAGGCTTTTCCATCACCAGCCTTTGGAGTCTGGCTGTCGGTCCATTCATAATAGGCCTTAGCCGTTGCTGTTAAGCCCTCCAGCGTTTTCAGATCGGAGATATCCGCTCCGGTTGCCTTGGCAAATTTATCCCAATCTGTTTTGTTGATCATAAAGATTTCCGTAGACTTGGCAATAGGGAAAATTTTCAATGAATGATCGTCTGAAAAACGGCCTTCTTCAATATAGCTATCTATGTATTGATCCAGTTCTTTTTTAGAAAAATAAGGGGAGAGATCCGCTACAAGCCCCTTGCGGTCGACAGCATAGGCCGTATCCGAATAGGCGGCAAAGATATTTGGAACATCGCCGGCACCCACTTTTCCATCTGCCGCCGCAAGAACGTTGTCTTCCAAATCCTTTACGGCTCCCTGACTGGATGCTTCTACAACAATTCCTTTTTCTTTGCCCTGCGTCTGGTTGAATTTTTCAATCAGGCTGTTGAATGAGCTCTGTTGATCTCCGTTATAGTAGTGCCAAACCGTAATCGTCGTAGGGTTATTTGGATCAAGGTTGGCTGTTTTTGTTCCTTCGACAGTGCAGGAAGCGAGCAGTAATGCGAATGCTAACGTTAAAATAAGAGCGATGATTGATTTCTTCATTGGAAAACCCTCCCTGTTTTTCTGTTTATCTTCTAAAGATATCACATTTTAAAGAGCAGGACAACCGCAGAAATGGTTCCCAAGTCTACGAATAATGTGATAGAATTAGGACAAACCAACGACTAGGGGGCTGAAATGTATAAAATATTGATTGTTGAAGATGATAAAACGATCGCTAGAGTACTGAAAGAGCATTTGGAAAAATGGGGATACGCAGTAGAAACGATAGAAGATTTCCAGAACGTTTTAGAAACCTTTATTACTTTTGATCCGCAGATCGTACTGATGGATATCGGGCTGCCGTTTTTTAACGGCCATCATTGGTGCTCAGAAATACGGGCCATATCCAAGGTGCCGATTATCTTCATATCCTCTGCGGATGATAATATGAATATTGTTATGGCCTTGAATATGGGAGGCGATGATTTTATCACCAAGCCGTTCGATCTCAACGTGATCACTGCCAAAGTACAGGCACTGCTGCGAAGGACTTATTCTTTCAAAGAACAGACCAATTTGATCGAACATAAAGGGGCGGTCCTCAACCTGAGTGATGCCACGCTGGCATACCAGGATCAGAAGATCGAACTGACGAAAAACGAATATCGAATTCTGCAAACCCTGATGGCAAACGTAGGAAAGATTGTATCAAGGGACGATATCATAACCGCTTTATGGGAAGACGACAGCTTTGTAGATGACAATACACTTACTGTCAATATGACCCGTCTGCGGAGAAAGCTGTCTGAAGCAGGACTGAGCGACTTTATTAAAACAAAGAAAGGCATCGGATACGTGGTGGAGTCATGAAACTGATTGGGGACTATCTCAAATTTCATAAAAAATCTGTGATCTTGTTTGCCAGCTGTCTGCTGATCTTTATGCTGGTTTTTTTTCTCAGCAATGTCCCTTTGGATATCATTTTATATGCGGGACTCCTCTGCCTTTTGACGGCTTTCTTTATCGTTTCCTATGATTTCGCCCGTTTTCAAAGGCACCACAGAGAGCTTCGGCGGCTGATCGAACCCATTGACTCCCAGATCGACTATCTGCCTGAACCGAGAAACATGATTGATGAAGATTACACGGAAATCATCCGCGAGCTTCATCGGCAGAAACGGGAGTCGGAATCCCGGTCCTATCTGGGGCGTAAGGAGTTGGTGGACTATTTCACCTTGTGGGCCCATCAGATCAAAACTCCCATCGCGGCCATGGGCATGATTTTGCAGAATAAAAACGAGGACAGGCATCCCGAAGACCGGGAGCTTTCGGCAGAGCTGTTCAACATCGAAGAATATGTAAATACGGCCATGTCCTATATCCGCCTTCCCGACATGTCTTCCGACCTGGTTTTCGAACAAGTATCGCTGGATGATCTGATTCGCAGGACCCTAAAAAAATATGCCAGGATGTTTATCAGCAAGAAAATCAGCGTTGACTTTACGGAAACCGGTTATACGGCGATCACTGATGAAAAGTGGCTGTCTGTCGTGCTGGGCCAGATTTTCGTCAATTCTCTCAAATATACCCAGGAGAGAGGAACGGTGTCCATCTATATGGAAGGCGACTGTCTGATGATCGGCGACACTGGGCCGGGCATCCCTGCCGAAGATCTTCCACGGGTCTTTGAAAAAGGCTTCACAGGCCACAACGGGCGGGTTTTCGGAAAATCGACGGGCCAGGGGCTGTATCTGTGCAAGTCGATCATGGACAAATTGTCCCACGGCATTGCCGTCCGCTCCCAGCAGGGGCAGGGCACAACGATGATTCTCGATCTTCATCGGCAAACCTTTCAATAATGTAAGATTAAAAGGGCAAATGTAAGTCAAAACTATGGCAGAAGATTTGCCTTTTTTTTATGATACTTACAGAAGCATTTGAAAAGAGGGAAAGGAGAAGACAGAACATGTCATTACTGGATGTAAAAAACATTGAAAAGATCTATACGACCCGATTTGGAGGGCAGAAGGTGCGGGCGCTGAAAGATGTCAGCTTTACCGTGGACCGCGGCGAATATATCTCGATCATGGGGGAATCCGGATCCGGAAAGACGACCCTGCTCAATATTCTGGCTGCGCTGGATAAACCGACAAAAGGAGAAGTACTCCTTGAAGGAAAGAGCATTGTATCCATTAAAGAAAAAGATATTGCTGAATTCAGACGAAATAATTTGGGGTTTGTGTTCCAGGATTTTAACCTGCTGGACACCTTTTCCGCAGAGGACAATATCTATCTGCCGCTGGTGCTTGCAAGGACCGATCACAAAGAAATGGAAAAACGACTGGAGCCTATTGCCCGGAAATTGGGAATCAGCGATATTCTAAAGAAGTATCCTTATGAAATATCCGGAGGACAAAAACAGAGGGTTGCCATCGCAAGAGCACTGATTACAGGGCCAAAGCTGATCCTTGCTGACGAACCTACCGGCGCGCTGGATTCCAAGGCATCGGACCAGCTGCTTAACCTGTTTTCCCAGCTTAACAAGGAGGGCCAGACGATCCTGATGGTTACCCACAGCGTTCAGGCAGCCAGCAAAGCGGGAAGAGTCCTGTTTATCAAGGACGGACAGGTTTTCCATCAGATTTACAGAGGCGATATGTCGGGCGACCAGATGTATCAGAAGATATCGACGGCGCTGACCGCTCTTTCTACGGGAGGTGGCAGCCGTGAATAAGTCGTTCTATGGAAGTCTGGCCCTGAGCAATATTAAGAAAAATGCCAAAAACTATGTGCCTTATATGCTGACCTGTATCATCAGCATCATGATCTTTTATATCATGGCGGCCATCGTTCAGAACCCGGATGTGACCAAGCTGCTGGGAGGAACGACCCTTAAAGGGCTGCTGGGCTTTGGCTGCGGCATCGTGGGCATTTTTTCCGCCATTTTCCTCTTCTATACCAATAGTTTTCTCATTAAGCAGAGGAAGAAGGAGCTGGCGCTATACAATATTTTGGGAATGGCCAAACGCCACGTGGGAAAAGTTTTCTTCCTGGAAACGCTGATTACATCGCTCGTATCGATGGCGGCAGGCCTTCTTGGCGGCGTTATTCTTGGAAAGCTGGCTTTTCTGCTGGTTCTCAAAGTCATGCAGGTAACCCTTCCCATGAAATATACTTTTTCCCTTTCCGCTGCGCTGATGACCATTCTCGTATTCGGTATCATCTTCTTTGTCGTTCTGCTGTGCAATCTGGGGCGGATTCGCCTTTCCAATCCGATCGAGCTTTTGGCAGGGGGCAGGCAAGGCGAAAAGGAGCCTAAGACCAAGTGGATTCTGGTTCTGCTGGGGGCGGCTGCTATGGGTACGGGCTATTACCTGGCCCTTTCCATCGTTTCACCGCTGCAGGCGCTGATGAACTTTTTCGTCGCTGTCATACTGGTGATCGCAGGCACTTACCTGCTCTTCACGGCAGGCAGCATCGCCTTATTGAAAATGCTGAAAAAGAATAGGAAATTTTATTACAAAACAGAGCATTTTACGGCGGTTTCCGGTATGCTCTATCGGATGAAGCGCAATGCGGCGGGGCTGGCCAGCATTTGCATTCTCAGTACCATGGTGCTGGTGACCATCGCCACCACCGTGTCCATGCAGGTGGGCGTGGAAAACGTAATCGACAAGAACATGCCCAACGACATTCAGATCAGAAGTTACGAAAAGCTGAATAAGAAGCAGCAGCAGGAGCTGCAGTTCCAAGTGATGGATAAGATGAAGGAATACAACATCGATGTGGATCAGATGATCGAGTACGACTACTTATCGGCTGCCGGCGTTAAAGAGCCGGGTAATTTGACACCTTCGCCCCAGGTGGCGCTGGATAAAAAAATCGTTGAGATGTATGTGATACCAATTGAAGGAACCTCTCTGGAAACAAAATATGGGCCTCTGGCTGAAGATGAAATTATCGTCGGGGGTGATGAACCCATTACAGAATCGACCATCGAACTAAATGGAATGGCTTTTAACGTCAAAGACGGCGAATCCAGTTTTGTAACTGCGCCGGAGATGGGTGCGATGGCAAAACTTTATTATATATTGGTGGCAAACGAAAAGGTTAAAAAACAAGTTTATAATAGCAGCAGCGACAAAACGCTGATGAGTGAAGGCTACTATATCGGCTTGGATGTATCCGATTCTTCTAAAGATCAGGCGGCAGCGGCGGCTAAAAGCTTATCGAAAGAAACGCCCGGCGGCATCCGTGTGGAAGAAAAGACGATGGTCGCTGCCGATTTTCACGGAATATACGGCGGACTGCTCTTTGTGGGCATCTTCCTGGGATTCCTCTTCCTGGTGGCCACGGTACTGATTATTTATTACAAACAGATTACCGAGGGCTACGAGGACAGCGAGCGATATCATATTATGCAGAAGGTGGGCATGAGTCAGGCAGAAGTGAGAAAATCCATTCGCAGTCAGATTCTGCTGGTATTCTTCCTGCCGCTGATCGTGGCTGTGGTACACGTGGCCGGTTCGTTCAACATGATGAGCAAGCTTTTGGCTGCTTTGCAGCTGACGGACATCTGGCTTTTCGTGATCTGCACGGCCGTGACCATCCTGGTGTTCATCGTGATTTATGTAATCGTGTACAGCCTTACTGCCCGGGAGTACTATAAGCTGGTAAAATAAAACTGAATAAATGGAAGCTCCTGACTTTTCGCCCAAAAAGAATTGACGCAGGAAGCGGCCCACGCACTGGATATGGCGGGGCTCAATGGATCAAATTCAACGGGAATTTTGCACTACCAGGGGCCAGTGGCCGCTGGTCAGCAGATAAAATCCGTCACCTTTAAACTTATGGAATACAGCGCTAAAACGCAAAAGTGGGACTGCATCAGGGAATTTCCTTTTGAAGCAGGCGAGAGCGGTGACATTTTCGTTTCCTTCTCATCGGACGGCAAAAGGATCCAGATAAAGGTTACGACCAGCGGCGACAATTCAACAGAGCAAAGAACTTCCGGGATTAAGGCAATTCCGGAAATGGCAGAGGCTGTTACGGAAACGTCGGAACAGTTAGAGTCGGTTCCTCTGGAGCTGAATAAGGATATCGCCCTGCATATGACCGTGCAGGCAAAGGCGGACGATGATCTAAAGTCGCCCGATCTCAAGGCCTATCCCGATACGGACGCATATAAAGATTATTCCTACATCCGGGCTGTTGCAGCCAATTTCAGCACCGAGCCGATAGAGCAGTAGGTCAAGAATCAGGTGACCATCAGGAAAAAAATGTACTTGCATCTCCAGGCAAAATCGATTAAACTAATCTTTAAGTAAGGGAGTAGTCAGCGCCGCGGGCGTGACCAAGTCAACATACTGGAAGGAATTCCTGGCTTCGTATTAAATGACGAGACTTATCTGTATTTTGATATGCAGATAGTCTCGTTTTTCAGTTGGAGCGCAGAAGCCTTCCTGTATCACCAACATAGGAGACAAGTTTATGAGTTTATGGGAATTATTTGTGATTGCAGTTGGTTTGTCCATGGATGCCTTTGCGGTATCCATTTGTAAAGGACTTTCCGTAGGCAGGATTAAGATGAAGCACGTGATCATTGTTGGCTTATATTTCGGGGGCTTTCAGGCTCTGATGCCTGCTGTCGGATATTTTTTAGGAAGGCAGTTTCAATCCTTAATCACCAGCATCGATCATTGGATCGCATTTGTGCTGCTGGTTTTGATCGGACTCAATATGATTCGGGAGTCCCGGGGGAAGGAAGAGGAAAAGTTAAACGCTTCTTTCAACTTTCTTACCATGCTGCCTCTGGCGGTTGCTACCAGCATCGATGCCCTGGCTGTCGGCGTCACCTTTGCTTTTTTGAAAGTCGAAATCGCGGCAGCAGTATCTTTTATCGGCATTACTACCTTTATACTTTCCGCTATAGGCCTGAAAATCGGCAACGTGTTCGGCACAAAATACAAAGCTAAGGCGGAGTTCTTCGGCGGTGCGGTGCTGATTCTAATGGGAATCAAAATCTTGCTGGATCATTTGGGAATCATCGGATAAAATGTGCACTATTTGACTTCTGGTTCTGATATGGCCCAGGCAGCTTGAAGGGAGCATGGGAAACTGCCGGTTACAGAAAACGGGAATTCTTCGTTTTTTGTATCAAAATTACAGCCTGGCAGGGGCTACTGTCAGGAATTTTCCAATGAGAAAGCCATTTTAGGGAAATTGTCACAGGCTTTGAGAAAATTAGCCCTTATAAGTGTTGAAAACAGATACAAAAAAATATTTGCCGGTTTTTTTCCAAGATTTCAGAAAGTAATGTGAAGTGACCTACTGGAGCCCCCCGCTGGGAAGGCAGAACGCTCCTTACAACATTTGGCGAATTTTGCACGAAAAAAGGCTGATCGCATTCATCACTCACTTGATGCGACAGCCCCAGGTAATATCACCAGTTATTTCAATTTCTTTACTTTTTCCGCGATTTGCCGCAGCTCTTCTTGAGAAAGCTCCGGAAGATGTTCCAGCTTATCGAGAAATACGGTTACGGTTTCTTTTTCACGCCGGGTGACTACTTCCATGTAATAGCTGACAATAACGCCCGGGATAAGGGCAATGACCAGGATCGCGTGTAAGGACAAATAAACGGTCAGCAGCCTGCCAAAAAAGGTAACAGCTACGATGTCCCCGAACCCAATGGTGGCAATGGATACATAGCAATACCATAGACTGTCTCGATAAGTATGGATCGCGGGTTCTGCGATTTGAATCAAAAGCGCAACTACGAATAAGTTGATGATAAAGGTAAAGAGAATTTTTTCCGCATGAGTCCGCTTGAGGATCATCCATAACATTCTCAGCTTTTTCATAAGTATGTGCTCCTTTGGCGTTTACAAAATTTTGATTCCATCGGACAGTTCCCGTTCAAACTCGATTCGATGGTGCGGTGTATTAATTCCAGGCTGCCCGCCAGTATGTATAAAGATAATTGTTTCGCCTTGTTGGATTTTCCGATCGCGGACCATCTGGCAGATGGCATTGAAGGCTTTTCCCGTATAACATGGATCGAGGATGATCGCCTCTTTTCTGGCCATCTGGTAGATCGCTTCCCGGACTTGAGGCACGGAATTGTTATACCCTTTATAGAAATAGTCTTCGTCAATATGAAAATCGGATTTTTCCGCATCAAACTCCAGGCCGTAGCCCTCTTTCACTCGATCAAAATAGTCCTTGGCAAAAGCGCGGACGCTTTCTTCGTAAGGCATGATTAAAACACCGGTGAGGGAAAGGGGGGATTGGATATCCCGCAGGCCGCAGAACAGTCCCATATAGGTGCCCATACTGCCCACCGCCGTGATGACCCGGCTGTCAGAGATTCCCATTTCAGCAGCCTGGACGGTCAGTTCTTGAGCACAGTCATAATAGCCCAAAATTCCCAGTTCATTGGAACCGCCCATGGGAATATAATAGACTTTTTCACCTTGCGCCTCATAACGTTCTTTGACAGCCATGGCAGTTTCGTGGGATTGAACCATTTCAGAGCGCTGATGATCGTCCTCTTTGAGAATCACTTCTGCTCCCATAATCCGATCCAACAAAATATTGGAAGACACCTCTCCCGGATATTCATCGATGGCGACAATAGCACACTTGAGCCCATATTTGGCAGCGACGGCCGCGGTCAGCCTGCCATGATTGGACTGGGCCCCGCCGACGGTCAGCAGCATGGTAGCTCCCTGCTGCTGAGCATCGAATAAAAAGTATTCGAGCTTTCTCAGCTTATTGCCGCCCATTCCATAGCCTGTCAGATCATCCCGCTTGAGGTATAAGTTGATCCCCAAATCGCGGGAAACACCCGGCAGGTACTCTAGTGGGGTGGGTAAGTTCAAAAACGGTACTTTCTTACATCCAAGTGACATTGCAATAACACCTCTTTTTAATTTTTCAGACTTTGCAGCGGTGCGGGGATTCGGCCGCCGCGGTCGATCATTTTAGCCGGAGATTTTGTGTTCAGTTTCATAACCGGGCCGTTGCCGAGAAGCCCGCCGAAATCCAGCTCCTCTCCTTCCCCAAGGCCCACGGCCGGAATGACCCGTACAGCGGTGGTTTTGGAATTGACCATGCCGATGGCTGCTTCGTCGGCAATAATGGCGGAGATCACCTCTGATGGAGTATCACCCGGGATGATAATCATATCCAGACCTACCGAGCATACGGCAGTCATGGCTTCCAGCTTTTCAATGGAAAGCGTTTTGTTCCTGGCAGCGCTGATCATACCCGCATCTTCGCTGACCGGAATGAAAGCGCCTGACAAACCTCCCACATTGGAAGAGGCCATGACGCCGCCTTTTTTGACCGCATCATTGAGCATGGCAAGAGCAGCCGTTGTTCCGTGGGCGCCGCACTGTTCCAGGCCGATTTCTTCCAGGATGTGTGCCACGGAATCGCCGATGGCCGGTGTAGGGGCTAGCGATAAATCAATAATCCCGAAAGGAACCCCCAGCCGCTGGGAAGCTTCGGTGCCGACCAGCTGCCCTACACGGGTTATTTTAAAAGCAGTCTTCTTAATTTTGTCGGCTATCTGCGTTAGATCGGCATCCTCCGGCATTTTGGAAAGGGCAGAGCGGACAACGCCAGGGCCGGAAACGCCTACGTTGATCACACAGTCCGGTTCGCCTGGGCCGTGGAAGGCTCCTGCCATAAAGGGATTATCTTCCGGAGCATTACAAAATACAACAAGCTTGGCAGCACCGATGCACTGATGATCTTTCGTCAGTTCGGCAGCTTCTCGCACAACGCCGCCCATCAGCTTTACCGCATCCATATTGATTCCGGTTTTGGTGGAACCCACATTGACCGATGAGCAGACGTAATCCGTTTCTGCCAGCGCTCTTGGAATGGATTCAATCAGGTCTTTATCCCCTGGAGAAAATCCTTTCTGGACGAGGGCGGAATAGCCGCCGATAAAGTTGACGCCTACATCTTTGGCCGCCCGATCCAGAGTTTTCGCGTATTTTACAGGATCACCGCCGGAAGCGCCGCAGAGCATGGCGATGGGTGTGACGGAGATCCGTTTGTTTACGATGGGAATCCCGTATTTCTTCTCAATATCCTCGCCGGTTTTGACTAGGTCCTTGGCGCAGCGGTAAATCTTGTCATAAACCTTCTGGCAGGAACGGTCGATATCGCCGTCGCAGCAGTCCAAAAGGGAAATCCCCATAGTAATGGTTCGTATGTCTAAATTTTCTTCCTGTATCATGGTGATGGTTTCCATGATGTCATTCATATTGATCAAAGTTTCATTCCTCCAGTAGCTTTAGATTCTGTGCATGGAATTAAAAATGTCCTCGTGCATCACATGGATCTGCATGCTGGGAACATTTTCTTCCAGTTTTGCCTTCAGCTTTTCCAAATCGCAGTTCATCTTTTGAATATCAATCAGCATGATCATGGCAAAGTAGTCCTGCAGGATGGATTGGGTTACTTCTACTACATTGGCGTTAACATCGGCGCAGGTACCGCTGACCTTGGCCAGGATGCCCACCATATCTTTTCCGATTACTGTGATTACTGCTTTCATAATTCCTCCTAAATTCAGTTTATTCGCTCATCGCTCCAAATATTTCTTGCGGGTGAAGAAGTTATAAAAGGAAACGATGATGCCGGAAACAACTTTTGACAGCATATAATAGAGACCGGCCTTGTCCACCAAAAGCCACATCAGCAGCTGGGTCATCAAAAGACCGATGGCGCTGAGTATGAGAAAGACGGTAAAGGCTGCCGGGTTCAAGCTTTTATCCCTGGTATCGTAGACCCATTTGACGCTGATGCTGTAATTGATACCGGCAGCAGCGCAAAAAGAAAGCCCCGATGCGACCAGGTAGTGAACGCCGAAAACTTCTTTCAAGAAAACCATCAGACCGAAATCAATGGTAAAGCAGGTTACTCCCGTTGCTGTAAAACGCAAAAATTGTTTGATAAGCTCTTTCATAACTTCCCTATTCTACCACAATATGATGGCCGTCTGCAACAGCAATGGCAATCGAACCATCCTCTAAATCGTGAGTCTGATAATGAAAACCCCAGCCGGGATATTTCTCTGCCAAATATGTCTTGTTGCAGCCCTTATGGCCGATCATATTGGAAAACCATTTCTGATTGCTGAAAAAGGTTACTTCTCTGGGGGCAAGAGGCTGACAGCAGGGCGAAAAGGGCTCTGAAAACGAAGAAAGGGCAGTCGTTTTTTCCAGCAGCTTCTCCATCTTTTCCCGGGCAATGGCCCCCTCCACCAGCTGGCGGAAGGCAGGGTGGAAGGTATGACCGCCCACCTGACCGTCGTCCCGGATCAAATCGGAGCTTTTCAGACCTACCCGAATAATCCGGATTCCCGCACCGGTGAGGATTTGATACATATCTTTGGTAATGTCCACAGCTTCATCCGTAGTCAGAGGCGTGTAAGCGCCGCTTGCGTACATGTTCATCAGCTGGGTGCCTTCGATGACCACGGTGGGATAGAGCCGGGCGATGGAAGGGCCGATGGCCGCGGTCTCCTTTGCCGAAAAGAGGCAGGATTCCCTGGAATCACCCGGAAGGCCGATCATCAGCTGGATGCCCAGCTCAAAGCCGTACTCCTTGATCAAACGGCTGGCCTGGTAGACAGCGCTGCTGTCATGTCCCCGCCCGGAAGCTGTTAGAACCTTATCGTCAAAGGACTGGACGCCCAGCTCGATCACATCGGTTCCATAAGCCTTCAGATTGTCCAAAATCCCTTCGTCGATGTAGTCGGGCCTGGTGGAAAGGTGAATCTTGTCCACCAGCCCCCGATTTTTGTAATGGCTGGCAATGGCAAGGTATCGGGATTGCTTTTCCATGGCAATACCGGTAAAACTGCCGCCGAAGAAGGCGATTTCCACCGTTTCAATGCCCGGCCGTCCGGTTAGCGTGGAGAGCCAGGTTTCGATTGTGTTTATGATTTCCCCTTCGCTCATGTCCGGCTGCCTGGCAGTGATCGCCTTTTGATTGCAGAAAACACAATCATTGGGGCAGCCCTGATGAGGAATGAAAATCGGTATAATTGCATGCTTTTTCATAATAATTATATTTTAACATAAATGGAGAGTATGATATAATGAATCCAGCGTATTTTTTGAAAAGTGAGAACTTATTCGAGGAACCGGAGGGACACCGAGAAGGCATGGAAAAGGCACCGACTATCGGGATTGTTGAAAAAACACTTGTTTTCTGACAGTTTCCTCATTGGACAGCTCTGATCGAGGCAATTTGAGCCATGGACTATCAAAATCAAAAGCTTAACAGTGAGTTTTTGATAGTTTTCCGATTCCCAGGATCGATACAGTTCGTATCTTAAAAAATCTGCGCAGGGTAAGGGGGATGATCTACCCATGAAAAGACAAGTATGGATTGGACCTAGAATTTGGAAGTCTCTAAAAGCCTTTCAAGTGAAGAACCGTAAATACATAACGGAAAATCGTGAGGATATTGCCGAAAAGAATCGCACCATCTTGAAGCGTATCAGCCTGCTCTACTCAATGGTTTTGATCGGCTATGCGATTATGGCATTTTTCGTATTCAAATCGCCGGAATTGGATTATGTGTATTTGTTCTATATTTCGCTACAAATCTGTTTTGACCTTGTACTCATTTATCAGGATCGGAGTAAAAAACTGAAATACCGGACAGTAAGTTGTCTTTGTGTGATTTTTTGCCTGTTAGTTATGGCTTTTATAATAACGGTCAGCATCTACCCATTCCCTGAAAAGCCCGCGATCTATTTTCCAACAGCTCTGGTGGCACTATCGGTTTTATTTGTTTTTACCTTTGCAAAGCTGGCGATGATGCAGATTGGATTTGCCGCTGTTTTTTTGGTGATTGATCATGGGCTGAAAACTGCTGACGCATACAGTTATGATGCCTTTGCTACGGCTGCAGCGCTTATCATCGGTCTGATTTGTGCATATATCGTTACAGACTTGAGATTGAAAGAATATAAAGTAAAGGTGCAGCTTCAGCGTCTCAGTTCGATTGATAGTTTGACGGGTTTGTATAATAAGAGGATGACACAGCAGCTATGCAGTCAATATCTGAAACAGAAGGAGGGCCAGCCCCAGGGCGTTTTGTTTATCCTTGATCTGGATGATTTCAAGGGGATCAATGACCAGCAGGGACATATGAAAGGGGATTTGGTTCTGACGAAAATTGGCAAATGTCTGCGGGAGTGTTTTCGCGAAGAAGATATTCTGGGGCGGATCGGAGGCGATGAATTTCTGGCCTTCATGGTAGGAACCAGCGATAGAAAGGTTGCAGAAACAAGGGCAGAGCTGGTGATCGATGCGGTTTCAAAGGTGAAATTTGACGCCTCGTCTCTGCAGGTGACTTGCAGCGTCGGTATCGCTGTTTGTGGCGGGGAAGCAATGGATTTCAACCAGCTGTTTGCCAGGGCTGATAAAGCGATGTATTATGCAAAGCTGCGGGGGAAGGACGAATTTGTAGTTTGGCAGGATGAAGCGGAACAAATGTGTTAAGTGTGAATGAGAGGAAGGAAACATGAAAAGAAAAAAGACGAAAATCATTGTAATAGGGCTGGCCCTGCTGGTGATTCTGGCAGGAGCTGGAATTTTTGCCTATTATCAGACCCAGTATTTTCTAGTACTCAATGGAGATAAAAATGTAGAATTGAATCTTTGCCAGACCTTTGAGGACCCAGGGGCAGCTGCCAAGAAAGGCGGCAAGGATGTGAGCAGTCAAATTCAGATAAAGAGCGACTTGAACCTGGAAAAACCGGGGGACTATACCATCACTTACACCCTGGGAAACCTGGATATAGAACGGCACATTACCGTAAAAAACAAGATGGATCCAGTCTTAAGGCTAAAAGGAAAAGACCCCTTGAACGTTAAGCTGGGGGAAGAGTTTCAGGAACCGGGCTATACGGCTGAAGATCAGAACGGAACCAATCTGAAGAAACGGGTAAAGGTGGACATGCCCGATCTTAAAAAAGCGGGTAAAACGGAAATCACTTATACTGTTTCTGACGACAGCGGAAAAAGCACCACCGTTACAAGGCAGATCAATGTTCTGCCCAATACGGACTATCAGACTCCGGGACTACCCATCTGCATGTATCATTATGTTTATGACCGAAACGATCCGCCCGATGACCTCAACCATCGCTTTGGAAACTATATTGAAGCCCATGACTTGGAAGAAGAGCTGAACTGGCTCAAATCCGAAGATTATTACTTTCCCACCTGGCAGGAGGTGCGCGACTATGTGGACGGCAAACTTTTGCTGCCGGATAAGAGCATTGTTCTTTGTTTTGACGACGGCGCCAAAAGCTTTCTCAAAGTAGGTATCCCGGTACTGGAAAAATGCCAGGTTCCGGCTACCTGTTTTATGATCACATCGGGAGACGGCGCGAAAAAGGTAAAGAAGTATCAGAGCCAGTATGTCACCTATCAATCCCATTCGGACAACATGCATCGGCCGGGAGGCAATATCGGCCACGGCGGAATCTTTACCGCGCTGCCTAGGGAAGAGGCTTTGGAAGATTTGAAAGCGTCCATAGAAAAATGCGGAAACAGCGATGCCTTTGCCTATCCATATGGGGACTATACCCAGGAGTGCCGAAACATCCTGGAAGAAGCAGGTTTTCTGTGTGCAGTGACCACAGAAAGCGGCAAGGCCAGGCCGGGAATGGATCCTCTGCTCCTGCCCCGGGTAAGAATGTCCATGGGACAAAGCCTTCAGAGATTCCAGAACATGGTAATGCCGCCGGGTACCAGCGCCGAGTGAGTTAGTCAGCCGGTGCCCCTTGGATGATACTTCCGATATCTTCAAGGGCGTATTGGCTGAAATACTTGACCTTCAAGCGGCGGCTTTCAATAAACGATCGAATTTTTTCGTAATCGGGATGGGACTTCAGATTGCCGTTAAAGATGATTTCATCTCCAACCCGACCGGAGGCTCCGCCCAGAAAACCATAAGGAAAGCCCCGCAAAGCCACATGCCCCGGATCCACCAGCAGCACATCCAGCTTCCCGCTGCACGCCTTATAAATGCCCCGGTCTGCGGTGATGATCGAGGTTTCATCTACAATCACGATATTACATTTGGCATACCCCTGCCGAACGTGGATTTTCTCCATACTTTCTGCTTGTGTCAGCAGCGCTTGATCCGTATAGGTCAAATTGTGAATGAAAAAGGCTCCAGTGCAGGCTGCATTGTAAACGATGTTTTGCGGATACTTGGGGCCAATTTTGGAAGGATCGCCGAAAAAAACCGAACCGCCCGGCCCCATCCCGCACAGATAAATATCCGGATGGGCGGACACCGGGTCGTAGGTGCGGTCTGTGGGGGCGATCAAATGGACTTGATGCCCGGCCCGCTGCAAATGGTCGATCAATATGGAGTTGGCCGTTTGGGATACATAAATCATACTCATATCCCAAGTATAGCATGGCAAAGGACATTTTCATAAAAATTTTCTTGCATTTCTTCGGATGAGCGGGTATACTACATATCCGTAACAACAGAATCAGACAGTTCGCGACCATCCTGTCTCTAAACAAAACTACGGGAACCGCAGCGGTGCATGTCAATCCGCTGTCATTTGGGATGGTGCTTTTAAGGAAGCGCCTTTTTTGTTGGGAAATTTATCGGAAAGGACCCGCTTATGGATCGATACAGCAGAATAACAGAAAAAAATCCCCGGGAGATCGTTCTCCTCCGGGGCAGCGGATGCAAATGGAGAAGATGCCGCTTTTGCGATTATCACCTGGATTTTTCATCTGATGAAAAAGCAAACTATCGGCTTAATAAACAGGTGCTTGGACAGGTGGAAGGCATTTACAGCAGTTTGGAAGTCATCAATTCGGGCAGCTTTTGCGACCTGGATGAAGAATCGATAGGTGAAATTCTGCAGGTTTGCAAAGATAAAACCATCAGCCGGATTCATTTGGAGTGCCACTGGCGCGATCGGGAAACCCTTTCCCAATTCCGCAGCTTTTTTGGAGAGCATGGGATTCAAGTGACGGTAAAAATGGGAGTGGAAACCTTTGATGAGGTTTTTCGGGATGGTGTGCTGCAAAAGGGCATGGACCACGTAAAGCCGCAGGAAATCGCACGTTACGCCGATGAGGTCTGTCTGTTGTTCGGACTGACCGGGCAGAGCGAAGCTTCTATGATCAAGGATATGGAGACCGGCCTTGCGTTTTTCAACCGGGTTTGTGTCAATCTGATGACGAAAAACACATCGCGGATGGAGCCGGATCCCGTTGTCCTTGACATTTTCAAAGACCGGATCTATCCAAAGTACAGCGCGGACAGCCGGGTCGATATTCTGTTGGAAAACACAGACTTTGGCGTTGGAGGAGAATCAAGACATGAATAACGAACTATTATTGATGGGATCGCTGATCCTGATCTACGGAGGCGTTCTGGTTATGTACCGGATTTTCGGCAGAACCGGCCTCTACTGCTGCACGGTAATTGCCACGATTACAGCCAATATGGAAGTCCTGCTGATGGTGGACGCCTTCGGTATGGAGCAGACCCTGGGCAACATTCTTTTTGCGGCCACCTTTTTAATCACGGACATTCTCAGTGAAACCGCAGGGAAAAAAGCTGCCCAGAAGGCGGTCAACATCGGCATCGCCACTTCCGTGGCTTTTATTCTCATTTCCCAGTCCTGGCTCCTTTATACGCCGGCTGCAAGCGATTGGGCCAGGGAAAGCTTTGAAACCATCTTTACCAATACGCCAAGACTTATGATTGTCAGTTTTCTGGTCTATGCCATATGCCAGCGCTTTGATGTATGGGCTTATCACAAATGGTGGGCCTTTACGACCAAGCGGTGCGGCGACGGCAAACGGTTTTTATGGCTGCGAAACAATGGATCCACCATGATATCCCAAATCCTCAATACGGTGCTATATACCTTCGGCGCGTTTTTCTCCATGTATGATCTATCGACGCTGATCAGTATATGCGTGTCCAGCTATGTGATCTTTTTGGTCACAAGTCTGGCCGATACGCCGGTTATCTATCTGGCCAGAAGGATGAAAAAAGAGAAAAATTTTCTTGACATGAATAATAATTCATGCAATAATAATTGATAAATGCGAAGACCAGAAACTAGTAAATCCGCCAAAGCCCTACAGAGAGCAGCCGGAAGGTGAGAGGCGCAGGAAACCGTCGGATCGAATACATTCTGCGAGCAGTCCGCTGAACGGGAATTTTATGCAAAGGAATTCCGCAAATAGGTTGGAACGGGTTCACCCGTTATAGTGAGCGAGTTTAGTAAGAACTCAGTGAGGCTGCGGTTGTGAGGCTGCAGTGAACAGAGGTGGTAACGCGGTATATAATCTGCCCTCTGAACATAGTTCAGAGGGTTTTTTCGTTTTTGGAAATACGCTCTGTAAAATAAAACAGAAAGGATTGAAAAAAACTATGTTAATCAAAATCTTACTATTGTGTGTATTCTTTGCCATCATGATCGGAATCGGCCTTTATTGCAGAAAGCATGCCACCGACGTGAACGGATTTGTTCTGGGAGGGCGCTCCGTAGGGCCGTGGCTGACGGCGTTCGCTTACGGCACCTCCTATTTTTCCGCTGTTATATTTATCGGCTACGCAGGACAGTTCGGATGGAAATACGGCATCGCCTCCACCTGGATCGGCATCGGCAATGCCTTAATCGGTTCCCTTTTGGCTTGGGTGATTTTAGGCCGCAGGACACGGATCATGACCCAGCACTTGGATTCTGCCACCATGCCGGAATTCTTTGGCGCCAGATTTAACAGCAAAGCGCTCAAAGTGGGAGCATCCGTTATCATATTTATCTTTTTGATTCCGTATACAGCTTCCCTGTACAACGGTCTTTCCCGGCTTTTCGGGATGGCCTTTCATATCGATTATACGGTCTGCATCATCATTATGGCCGTGCTGACCGGGATCTATGTCATTGCAGGAGGCTATATGGCAACCGCAATCAATGACTTTATTCAGGGGATCATCATGCTCTTTGGAATTATAGCCGTCATCGCGGCGGTGATTATGAGCAAAGGCGGCTTTATGGAAGCTTTAAACGGCTTGGCCAGCGTGGAAGATCCGGCTGTATCTGCGACTCCGGGCGCCTTTAATTCCTTCTTCGGTCCTGATCCGCTCAACCTGCTGGGCGTGGTCATCCTCACATCCCTGGGAACCTGGGGTCTGCCTCAAATGGTACAAAAATTTTACGCCATTGAAAGCGAAAAATCCATACATAAAGGAACGATCATTTCAACGCTGTTTGCCCTGGTCGTGGCTGGCGGATGCTATTTCCTGGGCGGCTTCGGTAGATTGTTCTCTGACCAGATTAATATCGAAGCGGACGGGTTTGACGCTATCATTCCCACGATGCTTTCCAACCTGCCGGACGCCCTGGTGGGGCTGGTGGTGCTGCTGGTGCTGTCGGCATCCATGTCAACGCTGTCCTCACTGGTAATGGCATCCAGTTCAACCCTGACCATCGATTTTCTCAAGGACAATTTCATCAAGAACATGAGCGATAAGACCCAGGTCTTTGTGATTCGTGTATTAATTGTAGTCTTTATCGCCATATCGGTTGTGATCGCAGTCATTCAGTACAGGAGCGCGGTAACCTTCATCGCCCAGCTGATGGGCGTGTCCTGGGGCGCGCTGGCAGGCGCCTTCCTGGCGCCGCTGCTCTATGGTCTTTACTGGAAGGGGACTACCAAGATCGCCTGCTGGTGCAGCTATGTCTGGGGCGCGGGGCTGATGATGCTCAATCTGCTTTTCAGAGAATCTTTCCCCATGATCCTGCAATCGCCAATCAATGCGGGCGCCTTCGCCATGCTTTCTGGGCTGATTATAGTCCCGGTGGTGAGCTGGCTGACGCCCAAGCTGGACCGCCAGATGGTGGAAAACTGCTTCTCCTGGTATGAAGAGCCGGTGAAAGTGCCGGCAAAATTTGCCCTCAGCGATGGGGAGGAGTAAAAGATTTAAGAAAGTCCTGCCGGATGGAGCAGATTTGAGAATAGGGCGGACTCAGGCCCAGCAAGCGTTTGAGAAATTCCATTTGGCCGGCGGACAGGGGCAGCTGCCGGTACCAGGGCTGTTTGCCGCCGCTGCCTTTGGAAACAGGGTAAAGGGCATATAATAAGTAAAGAAAAAAGTCTCCCAGATAGGAAAAGTCGGACTGGAAGAGAGCGTGCTCCTGATGGGCAAATCTGGCCAGTCCGAAATCCACCAGAGACAGCCGCTGCTGGTCCGGATCCCACAGGACGTTGGAAATGCGAATATCCCTATGGACGATGTCTTTATGGTGAAGATAAGCGATCAGGTCCAAGAGCTGCACCATAATTTGATGGATCTCTTCATACGTAAAGGGATGGCGGCGGGAAAAGAGCAGCTGCTTGATCGATATGCCGGGCATATATTCCAGCACAAAAAAATAGCTGCGGCCTTCGTTGACAATCCCCAACAGCTCAGGCACAGCAGGGTGCCGGAGCATAGAAAGAATCACAGGTTCAAAATGATTTTTGCCTGTGTTCTTTTTTTTCATCGGATTGTGGAGACGTTTGAGCACCACAAGCTTGCCGCCTGCGGATCGGGCGGCAAAACAGCTGCCGTACCTGCCTTGGCCGAGGCTTTTTTCCAGCTTGTAGCCTTGAAAGCTGCGGCCTATATATCTTTTTGGAAAAAGGAGCATTTGGGACTATTTCCTGGGAGCGCCGCAGGACGGGCAGAATTTTGCGTTGTCCGGCAGTTTTTGTCCGCAGCCTGTGCAGATGGAGCCGCTGTTCATCTTAGCACCGCATTCCAGACAGAATTTCGATCCGGCAGGAACTTGGGAGCCGCAGGACGGACAGAAGGAATTTTCCTGTGGCTGGCCGCTGGAAGACAAGGGCTGCTGGTAATTTGGCTGTTGATATTGGTTCCCCTCCGGGTAATATCCCCTTCCGCTGCTGAACGATCCCATCAGGCCTCCCAACTTGCCCAACAGACCTTTTTTCTGATAATGACGTCCGCCGTTATGGGGATTTCTGTACGGGTTTCTACCGCTTGATGCTGAAAAAAAGCTCATGGTGGTTCCTCCTTTTGAATGAAAAGCTTTGCCTTGGATTGCTGCTGATCGATCACAGCAGGATGCGTGATCCCAATCCCGCAGGCATCATATATATAAGTATATAGCCTGAACATTAAACTAAGATTAAAAAAACATTTGAGACTGGCAAATTTCCCCCGTTGTACTGCTTCTGGTGAAGTCTTGGCTCATCTTGCAGCGGATGTTTTGTAATGGTGCATATTTAAATTGACAAATTCTAAGATTATGATATATTTATATTAAATATAGTTATGTTAGATATATGGAGGCAGATATGGCAAAGCAACAATTGGATACGCTTACCGAGCCAATGTATTACATCTTGCTGGCTTTGACAGAAGAGAGGCACGGGTATGACATCATTAAAAGCACAGCAGAATTGACAAAGGGACGAGTGAATTTGGGCGCAGGGACAGTCTACAACCTTCTGAAACGGTTTGATGAAGAGGGTATCGTCGAAAAGACGAAAGTGGAAGAGCGCCGGAAACTATACCGCCTCACACCAAAGGGCAAAACAATCCTGGAAGAGGAGTACAAACGTTTATCCAATCAGGTATCCGATGGAAAGGAAATATTGAAAGGAGCGTCAAAATGAATTATCTTTACAAATTCTGGCCGAGGCCTGAAATTGAGACGAAAAAGAAAGTGGAACAATACCTTGCCTATATGGCAGCCAGAGGATACCAGTTTGAATCCGCGGGCTTGTGTCTGGCTTCCTTTAAAAAAGGAGAACCGCAGGAGCAGTGTTATTGCGTTGATTTCTTTCGGGATCTCGGGCAGGCCAAAGACGAATACCTGCAATTGTGCGGCGATAGTGGCTGGGAATATATCGACAGTACCTCCTATGTATACTACTTCAGGAACAAAAGTGAGATTGAAAGTCCGGTGCCCCTGCATACTGATGCGCAGGTTGAAAAGAATAATTTTGACGATACCTACCGAAACGGGAGGGTGGGCACCGTTTTCTGCATTGCCTATGTGCTGATTATTCTTTGTGGATTTATCATATATGGCCCCGAAGATATCATCAGCGAGTTCTTCCTCAGTACAAAAACAATCTTCTTGTTTTACCTGCCCCTCGTTCTCTTCGTGAGTACCTTTATTTACGGGCAAAAGAAAAAAAGGAAAATAAAAGACGGGAATCCGGCAAAACGGTATGAAGTGTTTTTGAATATTTCTCCGCTGCTTTACCTCTCTCTACTTTTGGTTATGATGCAAGTTGGCAGTATCGTTATTTATATTGTCGAAAAACTTATGTGATTATTGAAAAAAGCATTTGAAGCTGGCAAATTTCCCCCATTGTCAGAAACCTGCAAGTCCGCTATAATAGAATCTATGGTGAACATAGGAAACGACTGGGACCAGGTCCTGGAGGGAGAGTTTGAAAAAGAATATTATCAGAAGCTGAGACAGTTTCTGATCCAGGAATACAAGACCAAAGTCATCTACCCGAATATGTACGATCTGTTCAATGCGTTGAAATTCACGCCCTATAAGGAGGTAAAAGCAGTTATTTTAGGGCAGGATCCGTATCATCAGCCGGGACAGGCTCACGGCCTTTGTTTTTCTGTGCAAAAAGGAGTACAAACACCGCCGTCGTTGGTCAATATTTTTCAAGAGCTGAAGGATGATCTGGGGATCGACCCTCCGTCCCACGGCTGCTTGGAAAGCTGGGCAAACAACGGGGTTCTGCTGCTCAATACGGTGCTTACGGTAAGACGGAGCCAGCCCAATTCCCACCGGGGCAAGGGCTGGGAAATCTTCACCGACCGGATTATCCGGCTGCTCAATGATCGGGAAGATCCGATGGTATTCATACTCTGGGGCGGAAATGCCCGGGCAAAGCAGAGCCTGATTACCAATAACCGGCATCTCATTCTCACCGGAGCCCATCCCAGCCCGCTGGGAGCCCATAAGGGATTCTGGGGCGGAAGATATTTTTCAAAAACAAACGCTTTTTTAAAACGCTTTGGAAAAGAGCCGATCAATTGGCAGATTCCCGAGTAAGATAAGGAGAAGAAATCATGAACCTGAATATTATCATAGCGGCCGCTGTGCTGGCAGCCGTTATCTTGATTTGGCTCGTCCTGTCTTACAAAGGATTTCTCAAGCTGAAGTACAGTGTTGAAGAGGCTTTTGCGACCATGGAAGTGTATTTGAAGAAGCGCCATGGGCTGGTTAAAAAAGTGACAGCAGCTGCAGAAAACTGTCAGGACTTTGATCCTGAGCTGGCGAAAATCGCCCTTCAGCGGAAAAATGCGGCTAAGGACGCCGAAGACATGGAAGAGAAGGTAGGCTGTGAAAATGAACTGTCCGATGCGCTGGGAGAACTGATGGAGCAGGTCCGGAGCCGGGGAGAGCCGGGGAGAGGCTTTCTTAACGCAGAAAAGCAGCTGCTTTCTGCTGAGAATGATATCGAGAATTTCGCCCGCTTTTATAATGTGCTGGTGAAGATGCTCAATACAAGGGTCGGCAGCTTTCCCAGCAATCTGGTCGCCAGGCTGTTTCATTTTACGGGAAAGCCAATGCTCAACACACAGATCGGCAGCAAACGGACTTGATCGGAACCTGGAAAAGCTGATGCAGCAAGACCAGGTTCGAACTTATGAATTGATTGATTACTTACTGGAAGAGAGGAAAACAACATGAAAAAACGCGGCTGGGCATTATTGCCTTTTATTGTATTCATCGTACTATTTGCCGGGGTAGGGATCATCAGCGGGGACTTCTACGGAATGCCCGCGCTGGTAGCATTTGTGGCGGCTCTGTTTGTGGGCATGCTGCAGAACAGGGATTTGACATTTGACGAAAAACTTCACATTATCTCCAAAGGGGCGGGAGATGTGAATATCATCACGATGGTATTGATCTTTATCGTGGCCGGCGCTTTTTCAGGGGTAGTGACGGCAGCAGGCGGCGTGGACAGCACGGTTAATTTTGGACTGTCCATTCTGCCGCCGGGGTTGATGGTCGTTGGTCTTTTTGTGATTGGCTGCTTTATCTCCATTTCCATGGGAACCTCCATGGGTACCATTACGGCGCTGGCGCCCATTGCGCTGGGAGTTTCCCAGCAGACGGCCTTTCCGCTGTCCCTGTGCATCGGCGCGGTTGTCTGCGGCGCCATGTTCGGCGACAATCTTTCTATGATTTCCGATACTACCATCGCCGCGGTAAGAACCCAGGGCTGTGAAATGAAGGATAAATTCAAGCAGAACTTTTTCATCGTCCTGCCGGCGGCGGTAGTAACGCTGATTATCTTCTATGTACGCACCATGGAAATGACTTCCGTTACCAAGGATGTTTATGAGTATAATTTCGTGCAGGTTATCCCTTATCTGGTGGTGCTGATCGGAGCGCTGATCGGCTTCAACGTGTTTTTGGTGCTGATCTCGGGGATTGTTCTTTCCATGATTGTCGGCGTTGCCTTCGGAAAGTTCACCCTCTTGGAAAGCTTTACGGCCATCGGCGACGGTATGGCGGGGCTCTTTGAGATTTCGGTTATTTCCATCATCGTGGCCTGCATCGTTTCTTTGATTAAGAATAACGGCGGTATTGATCTGATTATTGATACCATTAAAAAACGCACCAAGGGAAAGCGGGGCGCCGAATTCGGCATTGCGATCCTGGTGCTGTTGGTGGATATCTGTACGGCCAATAACACGGTAGCCATCGTTATGGCAGGTCCCATTGCCAAACAAATCGGCGATGAATTTGAAGTGGCCCCCAAAAGGGTCGCCTCCATTCTGGATATTTTCGCTTCCGTTGGTCAGGGTTTGATCCCATATGGAGCCCAGCTTTTGACAGCCGCCGCCCTGGTGGGGCTGACGCCGCTGGACATTATCCCCAACCTGTATTATCCCATTTTGATGGCCATCAGCGCCATTCTCTTCATGCTCTTCAGGCCGCAAAAGCTGACATCCAAGCAGCAGGCGGAGCTGGATTCGCAGAAAACAGAATAAATTAGAATTGAAAAGGTCGGGCCCTTCGGGCCCGGATTAATAAAGGGCAAAAAGTAAAATCATCGCTGGGGCTTGTTTTAGTCTAAGTTAGCGATGATTTTTTATCGTGGGAAAAGAAAAAAAGTCAGAAAAGCGATAATTTCTTGCTGATTTTAGGTGGATTGGCAGCAAAAAGGGCCTAAAATCATCGCTTGGAAGGCATTCAGGCACAGATCACGATGATTTGTTCCCGGCTCCGACTCCCGGCCCCGCGAGTCATTTAAAATCTATTTAGAAAAATTTCGAAATAGCTATTGACATTCCAGGTCTAACTGTTAGAATCTATTTAGAAATATTTCTAAATACTGTTGATCAGGAGGTAGGCATTTGGGTTTTCAGAAAACATTCAAGGCATTGTCCGATCCCGTGAGAAGAGAAATTTTGATTATGCTCAGAAATGGGCCAATGCCCGCCGGTGAAATCGCCAGCAAATTTGAGATGACCGGCGCAACGATTTCCTATCATTTATCTCAATTGAAAAAAGCTGGTCTGGTCGCAGAAAACAAACAAAAAAACTACATCTATTATGAATTGAATTCCTCAGTCTTTGAGGAACTTATGCTGTGGTTATCACAGTTTGGAGGGGAAAAAAGATGATGAAACGCAGTCAGACTGTTTTATCGGTCGTTTTATGCTTATTGCCCATTGTGTTGGGGATCATTCTTTGGGATAAATTGCCACAGCAGATGGCCATCCATTTCGATACAACAGGCAATCCTGATAACTATGCGTCTAAGGCTCTGGTCGTCGTGGGGCTGCCGGTGTTTCTCGCCGCAGTGGACGCGCTGGCCATTTTTACAACCAATCGGGATCCCAAAAGAGAGCGGCAGCCGGAAGTCATACGCCGCCTTGTTTTTTGGATTTGCCCGGTAATCTGCAATGTAGCCATGCCGGTGACCCTATTCATTGCTCTTGGAAAAGATATTCCCATAGGTATGATCATTGGTTCTCTGGTAGGGGTTATGATCGTGATCGCGGGCAATTATCTGCCCAAATGCAAGCAAAACTATACGATCGGCATCAAGCTGCCCTGGACGCTGCAGAATGAAGATAATTGGAATTATACCCACCGGACGGCAGGATTTGTGTGGGTTGCTGCGGGAATTTTAATGATTGCCAACGCTTTTCTTAAAATCCCCTATGTAACCCTGATTCTTGTTTTCATTATGGTAGCGTTTCCTTTTATCGGTTCGTACAGATATTATTTAAAACATCAATAAGCCTTAAAGACAGTCGATGGTCGGATTTACCTGATAGAATGCTTTCAGCTTTTCGTACTCTTCGGCAGCTTTGGAATTGGCGGCTTTGGTTTTGACCGCTTTGATCATGATGTTTTTCGAAGTGTGCTCCAGGCTGGTGAATTCGATCATGGCCACATCGTAGCCGCAGGCTTCCAGTTTGAGTCCGCGCAGGCCGTCGGTGAGCAGTTCGGTAAACCGATCCTTGATAATGCCATGTTTGAACATGGGCTGGTGCAGATCGTTTTTGATCTGGGAAAAGAGCTCATGCTGGCAGCAGGGTACGGAAAGAATGACCGAAGTATTCCACTTGACCGCATTGATCAGCGCGTAATCGGTGGCTGTGTCGCAGGCATGAAGGGTAACGACCATGTCCGCGTGATCGCTGGTATAATCCGCGATATCTCCCATGAGAAACTGCAGGTTCGTATAACCCAGATCATAGGCCGTCTGGCCGCAGAAGGCAATCACATCCTCTTTCAGATCAAGGCCGATGACCTCCGCATTCATGCTCTTCATCACATTGAGATAATGGTAGAGGGCAAAGGTCAGATATGCTTTCCCGCAGCCGAAATCGATGATCCGCAGAGGTTTTTCGCGGGTATCGGGAAGGTGGGGAAATACGTCCTGCAGGATCTCCAGGAAGCGGTTGATCTGACGGAACTTGGCATAGTGCTTTGGAAAAACTTTGCCCTGCTCATTCATGACGCCCAGGCGGATGAGAAAATCACAGGGCGTTCCGTCGGGGATAATATACTGTTTCGCTTGATTATGCTCCAGATTCTCCTGTTTTAAAGTGCCCGGCTTCCGGGTGATCCTGGGGCGGTCCGGCTTTGCCGCCAGAATCTGCACATCCTCTTCTTCTGTAAAAAGGTTGATCTGTTTGAAATCCCGAAGGACAAAATCAATGCAGAACTCTAAAATCTGTTCGTTTTCAATATTTTCGTGAATAGCCTTCTTTTCGTAAGTGTATTCGGCCTGCCAGGAGGGTCTGCCGCAGTGAAGGAGCGGCCTGATGGTGACGCGGCGATAGGGCAGGGATTTTTTCCGCGGACTGCTGAATATAATCTTGACCGGCGTCCTTTCGAAAAGACAGGTGGAAAACGTTTCTTTTAACTGATTCATAATATACCTTTCTCTTGCTTCAATCGATTCGTTACAAGTGTAACATATCCTCCTTCAAAATCCCAGCCGGATTTTCCAAGCCTGCCGGACAGGTTGGTTTTAGCCCCGCAGCCGTCGATACAGCGTCGATTCGCTGATACCCAGCCGCTTTGCCGCCTCTCGTTTCCCCTCCACAGACCAGCCGGTTTCCTCTAAACAACGGATGATCAGCTGCTTTTGGTAGTCGGCGCTCTGCTTTTTAAAATCCATTGCGGAACCCGAACTGGTATGAGGATTTCGAATCTTATCGGGAAGGTTTTCAATCTGAATGGCTTGGGAAGTTTCCATATTAATGGCGTACTCGAGGGCGTTTTCCAACTCACGAACGTTTCCCGGCCAGGCATAAGCGGCCAGGCATTGATAAGCGCTGCGGCTGATGGTCTTGATATCCTTGCCCAGCTTGTCCTGGAATTTGCAAAAGGCATGGTCGATCAACTGGGGGATGTCCTCCGGCCGCTGTCTGAGAGCAGGGATGTGGAGAGGAATGACGCTGAGACGAAAGTACAGATCTTCCCGGAACTGATTCTCTTTAATCATGGCTTCCAAATCCTGATTGGTGGCAGCGATGATCCGCACGTCGATAGAGACGGGCGACTGGCCGCCCACTTTGTCGATCTGTCTGGTTTGAAGTACCCGGAGCAGCTTGACTTGCAGGTGAAGGGGCATGTCTCCGATTTCATCGAGAAAAATAGTACCACCGTCGGCCAGCTCGAATTTTCCGATCTTGCCGTTTTTATCGGCTCCGGTAAAAGCCCCTTTTTCATAACCGAATAATTCGCTTTCCAGCAGCATTTCCGGAATAGCGCCGCAATTGATGGATATGAAGGGTTTTTGATTTCTGGAACTTGAAGTATGGATGGCCCGGGCAAAGAGTTCCTTGCCGGTGCCGCTTTCGCCGGTGATGAGAACCGTGGAATCGCTGGAAGAAATCTGAAAAGCACGCTGTTTTAATCGAGCCATGACCGGAGAATCGCCAATGATGGAGTCAAAGCTCCCGGAAGCCGCCGACATGTCCAGCGCTGAATTGAGACGCTGCCGCAGGGAACGATTGTGCAGTTCTACCAGCAGTCTGCTGGCGATCAATTCGGCCATGATTTTGAGGAAGGCCAGCAGCGTTTCTTGTTTGGTCCCAATCTTCTCTTTCTGCTCAGAAGTGAAGGCCACGAGGCCGATGAGCCCTGCTGCCTGTCCTTCAATTACAATGGGGCAGCAGATTTCTGCCAGTTCCTTTTCCTGAGGATCGTATAGGGGATCCTTTGCCGGGTCCAGGCAGATATAATGGGAGCAGGTTTTGAGCAGATACCCGTACAAATATGGAGACTCCAAATCGCCGCCTTCTTCATAAGAATCGACTTTATCCAAATATCTGCCAGTACCTCCGATGATCATCAGATGGGAATCCACGATTTCCGTCTCAATTCCAAGCGCGGCAGTAATTGCTTCCGCCGCTTTTTGTACAGTTTCTTTAATACGACCTAATTCCATTAAGTTCTACCTCCTGTACATAGTATAGCAACATCTGCCGGCTTGTCAAATTTGACAAATCTTTGACAAGAAACCGTCTATGAGAATATAATAGAGACATCTATGAGAGGGGCAAATTTATGGAAAAACAGATGGAACAAAGAAAAACGGAACTGGAATTAGAAGATACCAGACTGATTATGGAGGAACTGGAAGAGATTATAGAAGGTTCCTTCGACGGAATTCTGGTTACCGACGGACAAGGAAACGCTCTCCTTGCAAATACCTCTTATGTACGAAATACTGGGATTAAAAAGGAAGACATGATCGGCCATAATATTAAGGAGTTTTTGAATCCTGTATGGATGAAAAATTCTGCGGTCCTGCTGGCCATACAGCAGAAGGGGCCGGTATCTCTCCACCATACAACCCAGCATGGGCGTAACATTATGGCTACCGGCCGGCCGATCTTTGATGAAAACGGCCAAATAAAACGAGTTGTTGTCAATACAAGAGATATCTCCGAAATCTATGAACTGCAGGAAGAGCTGTTGAAGGCGAAGAAGATGGAAAAGCTTTACTTTGATCAAATGACTGCTGAAGGAGACGAGGACGGAGGCGGAGAAACGATTGTCGTGACCGATCCCAGGATGCGGGATATCTATGCTTTGCTGGGAAAGGTCTGCTCCTTTGATACGACTGTACTGATCTGTGGAGAGTCGGGTGTGGGCAAGGAAGTGGTAGCCAGATATCTGCACGAAAAAAATACGCTGCGAAAAGATAAACCGTTTATCACCGTTAACTGCGGCGCGATTCCTGAGAATTTATTGGAAAGTGAGCTGTTCGGGTACGAAGAAGGGGCTTTTACCGGGGCGGCCAAAGGAGGGAAGGTTGGGCTGTTTGAAGCTGCGTCAGGAGGAACGCTTTTCCTGGATGAGATCGGAGAAATGAGCCTGAACCTGCAGGTCAAGCTCTTGCGGGCGCTTGAATCCCGAACTGTTGTGAGGGTAGGCGGAACGCGCACGATTCCAGTGGATGTGCGGATCGTTGCCGCGACCAACCGAGATTTGGTGAAAATGGTGGATGACCAGCAATTCCGTGAGGATTTGTTCTATCGGCTCAACGTGATCAGTGTTGATCTTCCGCCGCTGAAAGAACGAAAAGGGGAAATCGCACCCATGACATTAAAATTTCTAAGAAAATTTAACAAGGAATACGGACAGGACAAAAAGATCACCTATGAAGTAATTAAAGAATTTGAATCATACAGCTGGCCGGGAAACATCCGTCAATTAAAAAACACTGTGGAAAACATGGTGATAGTCAGCAGCAACGAGTATTTGCAGCTGGATGATATCCCCTGGATGGAAGAGGGGGCCAATGTGCAAAAGAACGAAAAGGGAGAAGTGCCGCTGCAGCAGGCTATGGAAAATTACGAAAAAGAGCTGCTCAAAAAAGCAAAGGAAAAATACGGTTCCAGCAGAAAAGTAGGCGTGGCGCTGCAGGTGGATCAGTCTACCGTGATCCGGAAATTAAAAAAATACGGATTATAAGCAAATCCAGTTAAAGAGGGAATCAGCATCAAAGTGATGTAATTATGCAAGACGACATCTTATAACGATGTAAAACTGCATCGATTTGAAAGATATAAAAGGGGCACAGTCAGAAAACCCAGAGACTTTTGAAAAAAAGTTTCTGGGTTTTTCAATGGCTGTGTCTGTTTTTTGATAGAAATTGAAGCTGCGCCGCGAAATTGGCATGCCAGTTGCGATTAGTAAGATAAAGAAAACACGATGAAGGAGATGAAAACATGTTAGACGCTATTAAAAAGGTAACGGTAATGGGCGCCGGTATCATGGGGAATCAAATCGCGATACATACAGCGATGCATGGTTATCAGGTCGTTTGTTACGATATCAGTGAAGATATGATTAAGAAGGCAGCGGAATTCTCCGATTCCTGGTTAGAAAAAAGAGTGAGCAAGGGGAAAATGAAAGATTCTGAAGCCCGGGAAATACAAAAAGCTCTGACCTTTACCACCGATACGGCTGCAGCAGGAAAGGATGCCGATTTTGTAATAGAGGCTGTATCGGACATTGTTGCTGTTAAGAAAAAGGCGCTGGCAGCTATGGACGCTGCGACTCCGGCGCATACCGTCTTTGCCAGCAACAGTTCTTATATCGTCAGTTCCCGCTTTGCGGACGCTGTCTGCGATCCATCAAAAGTGCTGAACGTACATTTCTTTAATCCGGCGCTGGTGATGAAAGTGGTGGAAGTTGTCAGAGGCCCTCATGTGGCCAAAGAGACCTTTGATACGGCATACGCTTTTGTAGAAAGCATAGGAAAGACACCGGTTGCCATTGAAAAGGAAATCTATGGTTTTGTTGTAAACCGTATCTTCAGCGCTCTGACAAAGGAAGCTTGTTATCTGGTGGATCAGGGCATTGCCTCCATCGAAGATATCGATACGGCAGTCAAAGGTGCTCTGGGACATTCCATGGGGCCCCTTGAGACCCTGGATATGACAGGGATCGATCTGGAATACAACGTATATATGGAAAAATTCCGGACAACCGGTGATATGGCGGACCGGCCGGCCGCCTGCCTGACGGAACACTATGCCAAAGGCGAGTATGGCCGCAAGACAGGAAAAGGATTTTACGAATACAGCAAATAGATAACAGGAGGAGAACAATCAATGGAAGAAAGAAAAACGTTTTGTAAGATGAGCGATGTTGCCAGTGAATACGAAAAAAAACTGGTAACTGCCGATGAAGCAGTCAAGGTAGTGAGATCCGGCGATCGGGTTCACTACGGACTCTTTGGAGGCATTGTAAGGGATTTGGATCTGGCCCTGGCCAAGAGAACGGAAGAATTGGAAAACGTATTGGTGATGGATACCATATGGAATTATCCGGAGCCCCCTGCTATCCTTCAGGCGGATCCACAGGCAAAACACTTTAAATACTTGTCCACCCACATGAGCGGTTTGGACCGTAAGATGAACAAACAGGGCTGCTGCTGGTTCATTCCGGTCCAGTTCCGGGAAAATCCCAAATACATGGCCGAAAACGTCGGCCCCATCGATGTGGCTATGTTCCAGGTAGCGCCGATGGATCAGTACGGGAATTTTAATTTCGGACCCCAGCTGGCTGAATATTGGGGCATCATGAAATCGGCAAAGAAGGTTATTGTAGAAGTAAATCCATGTCAGCCGATTATTCATGGCATGCAAAACACCATCAACATTTCCCAGATTGATCTGGTAGTGGAAGGGCAAGCCAGACCATTGCCCAACATCGTCGCAAAAGAGGCTACTGCGGCGGAAAAGAAAATTGCCGAACATATTGCAGAACGGATTGAAAGCGGCTCCACCCTCCAGCTGGGAATCGGGGGAATGCCCAACTACGTGGGACAGAAAATCGCTGAATCGGATATCAATGATCTGAGCGTACATACGGAGATGTTCGTAGACGCTTATGTGCATTTGTATAAAGCAGGAAAAATCACTGGCAATAAGCGTACCAACAAAGGCAAAATGGTGTTTACTTTTGCTATGGGTTCTCAAGAAGTCTATGACTTTTTGGACGATAATCCGATGGGCTATGTGGCGCCGGTGGATTATGTCAATGCTGTTGAAGTCATTGCGGCCAATGATAAAGTGGTCTCCATCAACAGCTGCCTGCAGGTGGATCTCTTCGGACAGGTCAATTCCGAATCGGCAGGACTGCAGCATATCGGCGGTACAGGCGGACAGCTGGACTTCGTAATGGGGGCCTTTCAGTCTCAGGGCGGAAAAAGTTTCCTGTGCACGCCGTCAACCAGGACCAATCGTGACGGCAGCGTCCAGTCTCTGATTATGCCCACCCTGCCTCAAGGATCCATTGTTTCGGCACCTAGAAGCGCCACACATTATGTGGTTACAGAGTTTGGCGCAGTCAATCTCAAGGGTAAATCTACATGGGAGAGGGCAGAACTTTTGATTTCTATCGCCCATCCAAGGTTCCAAGAAGACTTGATTCGAGAAGCAGAGAAAATGGGAATTTGGAAGAACAGCAGCAAAGTTCAGTATTAAGAAAACGATGTTTCCTCTTATTTAAAGTATAAGTGCAATAAAACACAGCCCTCTTTCAATCGGGGCTGGGGACACCTCAGCAATGGAAAAAATATTTTTTCCATTGCTTGCGGGCGTACCTGATTATGGGTGATGTGTTGCAGGAATATACATTTAAACTCGGATTTTTAGAGGGTTCCTTCACAGTAAAAAGATTGTAGAATTCAGGTTTCTATGCTAGAATGAAGGCATGTGAAATGGACTGACGGTTTGGGGACAAGTTTTAGATCCGTCCAAAGGGAGGAACGAGAGAATGTTGGAAAAAAATCGGGCTATTGATCCAATCATAGACCTATTAGATGATGCGCCGGTATCCGCATATGTCAGTGCGATGGACAGCCGGGAATTGCTTTATGCGAATAAGATGGCAAAAAGACGATTTTTTTCTTCAACACAAGGCTGTAAAGCAACTGGCTCTTGTCCGGCGGGGTTTGAAGGACCCTGTCCTTTTTTTAATGGGGGGAAAAACAAAATTCCTATTGCCCGATCAGGCAAATTCTTCTGCCCGCAACATGGGTGCAGCTATCGTTTTAGAAGCAAGTCCATTCCGTGGGAGAATGGAACGGCTGACCTTACTTACCTTGAGGAAGATCGTCAAGGTGAGCAGGCCGACCTTCAAACAAAAAAGCAAAATTTTCAGGAGTTTTTCAGCAGCATCCCATGCGGACTTGGTGTTTATCAATTAGACCAAGAACACATTACGCTGCTGTTCCATAATCATGCTTTTTACGAAATGGCGGGATATTCCCCTGAGCAAAGTTCTTTACTGGAAAAAGAGACAACCTTTTTGGGTGTTCATCCGGAGGACTTATCTCTTCTGAAAGAAAAAATCTTAAAGGCGAGCCGGGAAAACGGTATTTTGCGGCACACTTTCCGTATATGGAATGACTTAATGCAGGAATACCGCTATTTTGACCTTCATGGATCGGTTAAAGAAGCAGAAGCTGGAAAGAAGCTTCTATACGGTGTGTACACCGATGTCAGCGAACGGGTACAATTGGAAAAAGAGATGACAGATACCAGTGAAAAAATACAGGATATCGTAAATGCCATACCGGGAGGTGTGGCGATCTATAAGGTATCGGATATTTTTGAAACAATTTACTTTTCTGAGGGTGTTCCCGAACTTTCCGGATACACAGCTGAAGAATATCAGCAGTTAATTAAACAAGACGCAGCGGAACTGACGTACTTTGAAGATACAATGAAAGTCGTTTCAAAGGCGAAGGAAGTTATTGAAAGCCGCGGAACTGGGGAAATTGAATTTCGAAAACAGCACAAGGACGGGCAGATCGTATGGGTCCGGGCCCAGATAAAATGGATCGGTGAAGAAAACGGCTGCCCGCTGCTGCACTGCGTATTCCATAACATTTCTGACCTGAAAGAGACCCAGTCGGAAAAGGATCTTTTGATTAATTCTATACCAGGAGGTATTGCCAGTTACCGGATAGAAGAAGGGCGCTTTATACCTGTCTTTTTTTCAGATGGAGTTACGGCCCTCTCCGGACATACAAGGAAAGAGTACGAGGAGCTGCTGGGCGGCAATGCTCTGAATCTCATCTATGAACCAGATAAGGAGCGGGTAGCGGCAGCCGCCCAATCTGCCATTGAAAACGGAACGGTGATGGACGTCTCCTACCGGATGGAGCATAAAGACGGGCATTTGGTTTGGATCCACCTCAATGGGAGACGTATGGGACCATTGTCGGAATCCACAAAATTCTATGCTGTGTTCACAGGAATGTCGGCCGAGACTCGATTGTTTCAGAGTATTGCTGATGAAACGGCAGATGGGATATATGTAATCAGCAAAGACAATTACGAGCTTTTATATTCCAATGAGTCAAAAGCACTATTTGTAAATGAACAAAACTGTCTAGGAGAAAAATGTTATAAAGCGCTGCATGGTAAGGATTCACCCTGCGAATTCTGTACCCTCGGCACTCATGATCCCGATGGAAGCGAGCACGAAATGGCGATAGAAGAAACGGGCCAGTTTTATAAAACCCGCTTCCGGGAAATCGAATGGAATGGAATATCCGCCTATATTAAATATATTCATGATATTACAGAAGAGATGAAAACCAAGAGTGAAAAAGAACGCTTGGAGCAATATTTTCAAACAGTAGTGAAAAATCTTCCAGGAGGAGTGGCCGTCGTACATTATGAAGAGGACGGACATATGGTACCAGAGTTTTTGTCCGATGGTTTTGCAGAAATGACGGGTATGTCCTTGGATGAGGCATGGGAGCTGTATGAAAAAGACGCCATGTCCGGTGTGCATCCGGATGATTGGGAGCATGTTAAAGAACAGATGCGCGCTTACATTACCAGTGACGATAATCGCTGTGAAATTGTTTATCGTCTTCGAAAAGGAACGGATAGTTATGTTTGGGTAAAAAACACGCTTACCTTATTTCCCAGCGAAGGCGGGGGAAGCCGTGTATATGCCGTCTATCATGAAATAACAAAAGAACGGGAAGAAAAGGAGCAGCTTCGCAGGCAATATCAAGAATTGATTATGAGCCATTATCATACGCCGGGGCCGAATGCGCTTATTATCGGACACTGCAATATTACCCAAAACATGATTTTAGATGTGATTGATTATTCCTATTCGGATTTGCTCGATACCTTTGGCTTTAATCGGGATGCTTTTTTTTACGGCCTTTCTAATTTTATACCGGAGGAGGATCGAAAGCGATTTTTGAGCATTTATCTGAATGAACCTGCGATGAAAGCCTTTGAACGCGGGGACTCGGAACAGAAGATGGAATGCTTTGTCAAGCTGCCCAAAGAAGCAAAGGGCCGCTACGTTGAAATTAAGATGAATATGATTGCAGCTCCCGACAGTGATGATATTACGGGGATCTTAACAGTTACCGACGTTACGGAGCGGACGATCGCTGATCGGGCGCTTCATAATTTATCGGTTACTGGCTACGATTTTGTAATCGATATTGACTTGACGGACGATCGCTGTACGGTGCTGGCCCACAATGGAGAAAGTGATTGTATACCTGTCTGTCCGGGGAGTTTTTCCCAATGGACGGCATATATGCTGCACACAAAAATTGTGCCAAGAGATAAAGATTTATATCGAGATAGCCTGGATCCGGAGTATATGCGGGAGAGCTTGAAGAACGGATCTTATACATTTACTTATTCAATTGCTGAGGAAAAAGGCGATATACGCACTAAAAAAATGACGGTTTCCAATACTGATGAGCGATTGGACCGGATATGCCTATCCAGTACGGACATCACTGACTCGGTAAGGGAACAGCAGGGACTGCTGCGCATGATCGCTTATACCTTTGAATTGGCCAGCTTTATTGATCTTGGGAGCAAACATTTTACGCTCTATACAAGAGATACGGTTCTAAATAATCTGCCGCCTCATTACATTGAAGATTATGAGGCCTCCATCACACGTTTTGTCGACCGTTATGGAATGGATGAAAACCGGCAGGAGTCGCAGATTCAGTTTCAAATTCAAAATATGGTGATGCGCCTGCAAGAAAAGCCGAGCGGATATGACTTTCTGTTTCCGTACCGTACAGAAGGCCGCGAACGATACAAACAGATCAATGTCCTATGGGGGGATTCCAATCATCGGACCCTCTGCTTGGTGAGGGCGGATGTGACCGATATGCTTGCTGAGGAAAGACAGCGGAAAAAAGAACTGGAAAAAGCTTTGGCACAGGCAGAAGAAGCCAACCAGGCAAAGAGTGTATTCTTGTCTTCAATGAGCCACGATATCCGTACCCCGATGAATGCGATTATGGGCATGACCTCATTGGCTGTGGCTCATTTGGGTGATCAAAAGCGAGTAGCTGATTGCCTGGACAAAATATCCATTTCATCCAAACATTTATTGAGCTTAATTAATGATGTTTTGGATATGAGCAAGATCGAACGCTCTAAAATTACCCTCAACCACATGCAGATTGTTCTTCCTGATCTGATCGGGCAGCTGGCGGACATGATGATGCCGCAGGCAGCAGCTGCTGACCTTAAGCTAAAGATCGAGGCTGGAAATGTCAGACACCAGCTGTTTTATGGTGATGTACTGCGTATGAACCAGATTTTCATTAATCTTTTAAGTAACGCAATCAAGTTTACTCCCAGGGGCGGAAGCATTGATTTTCTGGTGGAGGAGCTGGAACCTGCAAAACAAAAGGGATATGCCCGTTATAAGTTCACAGTCAGAGATACTGGAATCGGGATGTCGCAAGATTTTCTGACCCATTTGTTCGACCCCTTTGCCCGCAGCCTGGGAGTCAGCTCCATTGAAGGAACCGGATTGGGACTCAGTATTACTAAAGGATTGATCGATTTAATGGGAGGTACGATTTCCGTAAAAAGTAAACCTAATGAGGGCAGCATCTTCAGTGTGGAATTGGAATGTGAAATTGCGGCAGAAGAAAAGGATCATAAGAATAAGGTCTTTGAACCAATGGGTAATAAGATGAAGCCGGAAAAACGTTTCGATGGATGCAGATTTCTGATTGCTGAGGATAATGCGGTCAATGCAGAAATCCTTTGTGAGTTGCTGGACATGTATGGGGCCGAAACCATCGTTTGTACAGATGGACGTCAAGCAGTGGAAGCTTTTCTCGATGCAGAGCCAGGTACCTATGATGCGATTCTCATGGATATTCAAATGCCAGAGATGAACGGGTATGAGGCGACTCGCGTTATTCGCAGTCAAACGCGGCAGGATGCGGCAAGGATTCCCATCATCGCCATGACTGCCAATGCTTTTGCTGAGGATATTAAGTCAGCACTGGAGGCGGGGATGAATGCCCATATAGCCAAGCCTCTGGATGTGGAGGTACTCCGCAAAACCATCGGCCGGGTATTGGAGTCGGAGGCGTAGCTGGATGTGAACCGGCTTGTATCCTAAGCCTCTGGATCGACGATTTGAAAGAATGATCAGAAAACAAGATGTTTTTGCAGGTTAAGATATTTTGGCAGCAATATTGCCCTGATATACAAAATGGCATCATACGAAATGATCGGGATTTAAAGAAAATCACTTCGATACTGATACTTTGTTAATCCTTTTTCAATCCAACGTGGAAAAAAGTATCAATATCGAAATCGGTTTTCTCATATCCCGATCGTTTCATATGGGAACCGTTCATATACTGGGATAAAAGTGCCGCTAGAATGTCATATTTTTTTAGTGTCGTTCACTTTTCAATATTGCACTCTGCGTGCCAGCTCAATCAATTACAAGATATTTTTTACGATTTCTTCGAAAACAGCCGTGTGCTTGTCGATATCAGCCTGGCTGGTTTCAGCAGTGATCAGCGCCATATTGTGGAACGGGGTCATGAGGATTCCCCGGTTGAGGCTAGCTAGATGCATGTACTGATCCAGCTCAAAGTCAACGGCAGCTTCTGCCTGCCCGCCGTTTTGCGCAGGCTCTTTGCGGAACCAATATTCGGTTCTGCATCCCAGCTGTGTGGTGTTCCAGGGAAGATCGTATTTATCAATAACGCCCTGAACGCCTTCATTGAACCGCGCGGCCAGGGGGATATTTTTGTCATAAAATTTCTCCGTCAGGACTTCACTGAGGACAGCGCGCATAGCGTGCATACTCAGCGCGTTGGCAGCCAGCGTTCCGCCGATTCCGCCGATGTCGCACAGCTCCGGAGGAATGGCCGCCGCTGCTTTTGCACCCAGATCAGCGCTGAATCCGTAAGCTGCGGCGGGAATACCCGCGGCAACCGTTTTGCCGACAACCACCATGTCCGGCTCGAGTCCGTACGCTTTGGTGCATCCGCCTACACCGGCGCAGATGGTATGGGTTTCATCAATGATTAAAAGTGTGCCGTATTTTTTCGTCAATTCCCGCAGCTTTTCATGGTAGCCCGGCTGGGGATGAACGATGCCGCAGTTGGTCATGACCGGTTCTGCCAGAACAGCTGCAACATCTTCGTATTTCAGGGCGTCTTCCAGAGCCTGAACATCGTTCCACTCGATGACCTTGGTGGTAATGGCAGGGTCGCATTGAGGCCCCAGGCTTCCAGGTTTGGCCACCGTCTTTCCAGTGGTTTCATCAATGATCGCTACCGTTTCGTCCACAGTACCGTGATAGCACCAGTTGTAAACCACGACTTTAGGCCGCTGAGTGACCTCTCTTGCCAGACGCAGAACGAAACGATTGGCGTCTGTGGCGCTGGTGGCGAACTGCCAGTATTTCATGCCGAACCTTCTCTGCAGTTCTTCCGCATTCCAGACGGCATCCTCAGTGGGCAGCATGAAAGTGGTCCCCTGGGCAGCGTATTCCGAAATGGCCTTGACGGCGGGCTCTGGAGCATGTCCGATCATGGAGCCTGTATCTCCCAGACAAAAATCCAGATAGTCATTGCCGTCCACATCCTGGAAATGGGCGCCTTTGGCTTTGGCCACAAAGACGGGATAGCTTCCGGCCCACTTGGTCATCCAGTTCATGGGAACGCCCTGCAGCAGGCTGTCTTGGGCTTTTTTATAAAGCTCGCCGGATTTCTTGTGTTTTTTTTCAAAGAGCTCCATTTCTTTTTGATACTGGGCCTTTAATTTTTCGCGATTGATCTCTGTCATTTTTTAATTCCTTTCTCTTTAATAATATAGGTCGGAAGGACCTTTATATTCCTGTATCGTATTTCCGCCATCAACGACCAGCGCTTCGCCGGTGATATAGGAGGCTTCTTTGGATGCGAGGAACACGATGGCGTTGGCGACCTCCTCAGGTTTGGCGCTCCGCTTCATGGGCGTATTGAGCCCTGCGGCTGCCTCGGCTTCGGTCTGGGAAGCGGTTTCGATCCAGCCTGGAAGTATGTTGTTGACGGTAATGTTATGAATGCCCGATTCAATGGCCAGGGCACGGCTCATGCCGATAATGGCAGCTTTGGCGGCACTGTATGCAGCCTCGCCTGGATTGCTCACGATCGGTCCAGTTACAGAGGAAACGTTGACGATTCTTCCGTAATTGCCTTTTACCAGGCAGGGAAGAACCTCTTTCGTCACATTGAAACAAAGGGTCAGATTGCGGTTAATGGATATATCCCAGCTTTCGTAGGTAATGTTAAGCATTTCCGAAAAATCTTCTTCCTGGCCCACTTGAACCATACCGGCATTATTGATGAGGACGTGGATTTCTCCAAAATCTTCGACCACCTGGCCGACCATGTCTGCTGTCTGGCCGCGGTCCATCAGATCGGTAATGTAGCCTTTTGCCGTAATCCCCAAGGCCTCCAGTTCTCTGACCCGGTCGAAGATCCGGTCCGTGGTGGCAGTTAGCGCGATCTTTGCCCCCAGATTGCCGAGAATTTTTGCTGTGGAAAAACCGATTCCCGCTGGGCTGCCGGCACCGGTTATAAGACATACCTGCCCCTCAAAATTTACAAATGATTGAACCATGTTCAAATACCTCCTTATGGAAACGTACGTTAACTTGTAAGTGCACTGTCCATATAGAAAGCAAGAACTGTGCCAGATAAAGCGCTGCCAGTTAAAAGAAGATAAACAGGGACCAACAGACGATAATCGGCGATAAATCTGCCGGTAATTTGTCATATTTGACAAATTACCAGTCAAAATTGATAAACGGGCCGGATAAACGTTTTACTTAAAAAAGCAATGATTGTTTATTTTGAAGAAGGCTTGCGAAAGGGTATACCAAGATACTGAGTGAGAGAAAGAACCAGTTTTTGTGCGATGACATCGATATGACCGATAATCCACTGGGCATCGTCGTAATTGTCGTGGTAAGCAAGCTCGATCAAATTGGCAGGGGCCTTTACCCGACGCAATTCAGCCAGAGAAATATTGGGAATTGTAGCGACCAGGCTGGGATTGGGGTAGATTTTTCTCAGATTATCTGCGAAAAAGTCAGCTGCCCGCTGACCGGAAGCACGGTCGGCATAATAGTATACATCCGGGCCTTGAATTGCGCCGGATAGATTTTCCGGAGCGGCGTTAGAGTGAAGGGCCAGATGAAAATCATAGTCACCGGCGTTGGACTGGTCGATGACCTGAGACAGCGTATCGTAAGGATTATTGCGGGTAAAGTCGATATCACTTGCGCGAAGATATGGAACCATAGCATCGACAATCAAATTCATGTAGTATTCTTCGTTTCCGGTACCAGTCACATACTGGTTATAGTCCTGAACGGAAGGACTCAGATAAATGCTGGGCATAGGTATTCCTCCTTTTTCTTAATAATATGTAGAAAGATTAAAAATGTGATTTCCAACAGACTAACAGAAGTATAGGAGAAACCCGGACCTTACCCTTAATTTTCTTGCTGCATAAACTTGCAAACTTTAGAATTCTATGATAAAATTATACGGTTACATTTACATGTATGATTATAACTGAAATGCACGGAAAGAAAGCAGGAAAAAGCAGCAATGACAGAAAGACAACAAATTATTAATATAGCGGTGATCGCGCACGTCGATGCAGGGAAATCCACCTTGGTTGACGCATTTTTAAACCAAAGCGGCGTTTTCCGGGAGAATCAGGATGTGGTGGACTGCGTCATGGACAGCGACGATATCGAACGGGAACGGGGAATAACTATTTATTCAAAAAACTGTTCGGTTATGCACGACGATGTGAAGATCAATATCGTTGATACACCGGGTCACGCGGATTTTTCTTCAGAGGTGGAACGGATCATGAAAACGGTGGACACGGTTATTTTGCTGGTGGATTCCAGCGAAGGACCCATGCCCCAGACCCGCTTTGTACTGAAAAAATCCCTGGAGCAGGGTATAAATCCCATTCTCTTAATCAACAAAATCGACAAAAAGGATGCGCGGATCGAAGAAGTAGTGGATGAGGTCTATGAACTGTTCATGGACTTGGAAGCCAACGACAAGCAGCTGGATTTTCCTATCCTGTACGGAATCGCAAGGCAGGGAATCGTTGTTTACGACCCCAAGGACGCCGAAGGCATCGAGGTCGGCGCAGAAGACAAGAAAGCCAGGAAAACCGCTGCCGGCATGAACGGCCTGGACATTATGCCCCTTTTTGACACCATCATCAAACATGTGGAGCCGTACCCGGATCTGAATAATGAGCCGTTGCAGCTTCAAATCTCCACTTTGGGGTATGATGATTATATAGGAAGATTGGGAATCGGCCGAATTACCAAAGGAGTCCTGCGGGAAGCCCAGACTGTAGCCGTAGCTAAAGGAGACGGCAGCATCGTACAGAGGAAGGTCAATCAAGTGTTCATTTATAGGGGACTTAAACGGGTACCGGTAAAAGAGGCTCAGTCCGGCGACATTGTGGTTGTTTCCGGTATTGCAGACATCTCCATCGGAGAAACGATTTGTGATGAGAAAAATCCTCACCCCATGGAAATGATCCACATTGAAGAACCCACTCTGTCGATGAACTTTATGGTTAACAAAAGTCCCTTTGCCGGAAAGGTGGGCAAATTTGTAACCTCTCGTCATATCAAAGAAAGATTGGACAAAGAGCTGGAGGTCAATGTGGGACTGATGGTGGAAGAAACCGATTCCACCGATTGTTTCAAAGTCTCTGGAAGGGGCGAACTGCACCTGTCCATCCTCATTGAGAATATGCGAAGAGAAGGCTATGAGCTGGCGGTTTCCAAGCCCGAAGTCATCATGCGCAGGAATGAAAAGAACAAGGTGCTGGAGCCAATGGAAGAAGTGATTATCTCCGTTCCTGATGAATATACCGGCTCCGTCATTTCCAAGCTCAACTTGCGAAAGGGCGTCATGCGGGAGATGGGTGCGGAGAACGGATATACAAGGATGGAATATCTGGTTCCCACAAGAGGTCTTTTGGGATATCGGACCGAATTCATCAATGATACCAGAGGCGAAGGCACCATGGTGCGCCGCTTCGATGGATTTGATGAATACAAAGGTGATATTCCTCAGCGAACCAACGGGGTCGCCATCGCCCAGGAGGAAGGAGTCGCTACTCCATATGCGCTCTTTAACATCGGTGAGCGGGTGCAGATGTTCATTGAACCGGGAACAAAGGTCTATGAAGGCATGATCATCGGTATGAACAGCCGCAGCGAAGACATGGTGGTCAACCCGTGCAAGGCAAAAAAAGCGACCAACATGCGGGCTGCGGGAAGCGATGATAATATTAAGCTGGCGCCGGCCAGACAGTTCACCCTGGAAGAAGCGCTGGAGTTCATCGATGACGATGAACTGGTGGAGATCGTTCCCGACGATATACGGCTGCGTAAAAAGTTATTAAAAGAGCTGGACCGCAGACGAAGCGGGAGAAAAATCGACTGATTGGTCAGTTAGGAGGTCATGATGTTTGACAATTTATCTGTCTCCGATGCAACTGTGGAAAAGTTGATCAATGTAGGTATTTCGCTGATCATATTGATCGTTGGATACATCGTCATTAAGATCGTGCTGCATGTGGCCAAAAAAACCCTGGAACGCTCTTCTTTGGATCCGGTGCTGTACCGATTTATCCTTAGAATAACGAAGATTATCATGTGGATCATTTTGCTTTTGATGATCATGGAGCGGTTTGGTTTTAAGATGAACAGTCTGATCACTGTGCTGGCGGCAGCGGGCGCGGCTATTGCTCTGGCCCTGAGGGACAGTTTGGCAAATGTGGCAGGAGGTATCATGATTCTCATCAACAAACCCTTTGCGCAAGATGATTATATCGACATCAACGGCACGACGGGTCAGGTGAGGGACATTGATTTGTTTGTGACGCACCTGAAGACCTATGACAATAAGGTGATCACCATCCCCAACGGTATGGTCAACACATCGGTTTTGATCAACTACACCAAAGAGAACAAGCGGCGAGTGGATTGCTGCTTTAACATCGGATACGACGACGATATCAAACAGGCGAAGGATATCCTGGCAGCCATTGCCGAATCCCACCCTGCGATATATCGAGATCCGCAGCCTATTATCGGGGTCGCGGGTCAGAAAGACAATTGCATTTCCATTGATATGAAAGTATGGTGCGAGACCGACAATTACTGGGACGTAAAATACTTCCTGGAAGAGAACGTAAAGCTTGCGTTCGATGAAGCGGGCATTACCATTCCGTTCCCGCAGATGGACGTTCATATCAAGAAGAAATAAATAGTGGCGGTAAGCCGCTGAGAGTGATAAAATATTAGGAAACGTAAAAGAAAGGAGACTCCGAATATGGAACAAAACAAAAAGTTTAAGAGAGTGTTAGTGGCGAACAGAGGAGAGATCGCCATTCGAATATTCAGAGCCTGCAAAGAACTTGGCATCAGAAGCGTGGCAATCTATTCCGAAGAAGACAAAAACACGCTTTTCAGAACAAAAGCTGACGAGTCTTACCGTGTAGGAAAAGGTAAATCTCCGGTAGATGCTTATCTGGCTATCGATGAGATCATCGAGCTGGCGAAAGCCAAGGGCGTAGACGCCATCCATCCGGGATATGGATTCCTCTCGGAAAACGTGGAGTTTGCCAAAGCCTGTGAAGAAGCAGGAATTGTCTTTATAGGGCCTACTTACCAAATGATGGAGAATCTGGGAGATAAAATCCAGTCCAAGATCGTTGCAAACAAAGTCGGCGTGCCGACGATTCCAGGCGTAGAAGAAGCCATTCAGACGGAAGAAGACGCGGTCAAATACGCAGAGTTCTGCGGATACCCGGTCATGCTCAAAGCAGCGGCAGGCGGCGGCGGCAGAGGCATGCGGATCGTCAGAACTCCGGAAGAACTGCTTCCCCAGTTCCGCAGCGCCAAGAGCGAGGCTAAGAAAGCTTTCGGTATTGACGATATCTTTATCGAAAAATATCTGGAGCGGCCAAAACATATTGAAGTGCAGGTATTAGGCGATAATTACGGCAACCTGGTCCACCTCTATGAAAGAGACTGTTCTATTCAGAGAAGACACCAGAAAGTCGTGGAATTTACTCCGGCAATCTGTATTACGCAAGAACAGAGACAGAATATCTGCGCTGACGCTTTAAAAATCGCAGGAGCGGTAAACTACCGCAGCGCCGGTACGGTGGAGTTTTTGGTGGACAAAAACGGCGACCACTATTTTATCGAGATGAACCCGAGAATTCAGGTGGAACATACGGTAACAGAAATGACCACTGGTATCGATATCGTTCAGTCCCAGATTTTGATCGCACAGGGACATAAGCTGGATTCCGATGAAGTGAATATTAAGGGACAGGATTCCATCAAGCCGCGCGGCTATGCGATTCAGTGCCGTGTTACTACGGAGGACCCGATCAACGGATTTGCGCCGGATACGGGCGTCATCAGCATGTACCGCAGCGCATCCGGGTTCGGTATTCGTCTGGACGGAGGCAATGCCTTCACAGACTCCACCATTTCCCCTTATTACGACAGCCTTTTGGTTAAAGTCACTTCCTGGGCCAGATCCTTCAGGGATGCAACCAACAAAGCAATGCGCGCTCTGCGTGAAATGAAGATCACCGGAGTGAAAACCAACGCTGCGTTCCTGATGAACGTACTCAACCACCCGACTTTCCGCGCAGGCCAGTGCGATACCGGTTTTATTGCCGATAATCCGGAACTGCTGAATATCCGGGCAAGACAGGATAAAGAACTGAAAGTGCTTTCCTTCCTGGGAGATAAATTCATCAATGAGACTAAAGGCGTGAAGCCGGACTTCGATGTGCCCATCTTCCCGAGAATTAAGCAGGACGTTATCGACGGCCTTTCTGGAACAAAACAGATTCTGGATGAGAAAGGGCCGGAAGGGCTCGCCAAGTGGATCCTGGAGCAGAAAAAACTGCTGCTGACTGACACCACCATGAGAGACGCCCAGCAGTCCCTGATGGCAACAAGAGTAAGGACGGTGGATATGGAGAAAATCGCTCCTGCTACCGCCTATTATGGAAAGGATCTCTTCTCACTGGAAATGTGGGGCGGAGCTACTTTTGATACATCCTACCGTTTCCTGAAGGAATCTCCGTGGGAAAGACTGGACACTCTGCGCAAAAAGATGCCCAACATTCTGTTCCAGATGCTGATCCGCGGCGCCAACGGCGTAGGCTATAAAAACTACCCGGACAACGTAATCCGCAGATTCGTCAAAGAATCGGCAGATTCGGGAATCGATATTTTCCGTATTTTCGACTCCCTCAACTGGATCGAAGGTATGGAGATCGCCCTCGACGAAGTACTGAATCAGGGCAAGGTTGCAGAAGCATGTATCTGCTATACGGGAGACATTCTCGACGACAGAAAAGAAAAATACAACCTGAGCTACTATGTGAGAATGGCCAAGGAACTGGAAAAGAGAGGAAGCCACATCCTGGGAATCAAGGATATGTCCGGCCTCATCAAGCCGATGGCAGCCAGAAAGCTGATCGATGCGTTAAAGCAGGAAATCAGCATTCCAATCCACTTACATACCCACGATACCAGCGGCAACGGAATCGCTACCATTCTGATGGCAGCCAGCGCCGGCGTGGATATTGTGGACGCGGCTTTCAACAGCATGTCAGGACTGACCAGCCAGCCAGCGCTCAACTCAGTGGTTGCTGCTGTTGAAAACACAGAAAGAGAAACGGGCATTGATCCGGACGGTATCCAGAAGATTTCCGATTACTGGGCAGCCGTACGTCCGGTTTACAAGAGCTTTGAATCCGAACTTTTGGCAAGCTCTGCTGAAATTTACAAATACGAAATCCCCGGCGGTCAGTATTCCAACCTGAAACCGCAGGTGGAAAGCTTTGGCCTGGGCCATAAATTCGAAGAAGTAAAGGATATGTATAAGGCGGTCAATGAAATGCTGGGCGACATCGTCAAGGTAACGCCGTCTTCCAAGGCAGTGGGCGATATGGCCATTTTCATGGTTCAGAACGACCTGACGCCGGAAAACATTTATGAAAAAGCAAAGGATATCGACTTCCCTGATTCCATCGTTTCCTATTTTGAAGGCATGATGGGACAGCCGGAAGGCGGTTTCCCCGAGAAGCTCCAGAAGCTGGTTCTTCATGGAAAAGAGCCGATCACCTGCAGACCGGGCGAGCTGCTTCCGCCGGAAGATTTTGACGCCATTAAAAAACATCTGCAGGACGAACTGGGCCTGGAAGGTACGGAGAGAGAAGCGCTCAGCTACGCCCTCTACCCAAAAGTGTTCGAGGACTTTGTAAAGAGCCTGAAGAAGGAAGGAAACTTCCGTCTGATGGGCAGCGATATCTTCTTCCATGGTTTGTCCGAAGGCGAGACTTGCGAAGTCAAGATTGCAGAAGGCAAGGAGTTGGTGATCAAGCTGATCAATGCCAGAGATGCGGATGAAGAAGGTTTCCGTGATGTGGTATTTGAAGTAAACGGCAACCGCAGCGCGGTCAGAATCAAAGACAAGGATGCCAGCATCGTATCCACGGCTTCTCAGATCCTTTATGCCAATGCGGAAGATCCGTCTGAGATCGGAGCTAATATTCCGGGGAACATCCTCAAGGTTCTGGTCAGCGAAGGCGAAGAAGTGGAAGAAAAACAGCCCATCGCTGTTATTGAAGCTATGAAGATGGAGACCAATATTTTATCGCCGATGAAGGGATCCGTTGACAAGATCTATGTAAAAGAAGGTCAGCAGGTCAAAGCCGGCGAGCTGGTTGCCAAGTTAAAGTAACGATTGGAGCAGAGGAGTGTTGTTATGGGAGAAGGTATAATCGGGAAGTTTATCTATTTCTGGATCTTCATTCTTGGCGGACTTTTGATCGGCAAGATGGTCGGCCTGACCAATACCACAAGTAATGTGGTCTGGCTGTGCATTTGTCTGGCGGTCACCTATGTGGGCTGGCAGTTTATCCGATCCAGATTGAAGAGAAACGCTGCCGCAAGGAAACCAGAACCCACCCCGAGGCGCAACAATCGTCACGGAAAAAAGAAACGATAATATTTACAAAGGCAGGCTGTCTGTGATTATAGGCAGCCTGCCTTTTTTGGGGATGTTTTTAAGGTGATAGACTGGTTGGGGGGTGAGTAAAAGTTTTGTCGGGGAGGGGGAAAATTTAAAATTTAATCTTTTCCCGGGAAACCCGATTTTGATGATTTGACAGAATCAGCTCTTTTAAATAAACCGCGAGGGGAACCATGGGCAAACAGCCGATAATGTGGTAATATGAAAACGGTAAAAGAGGTAGAAAAATGAAAATTTCTTTGATTGCGTTCACAAAGGCAGGAGCCAAAACCTGCCGCCATATTATAGAAAGCTGTGGAGAGGGAAACGAGTGCCTGGGATTTCAAAAGGGAAGTTTTCAGCCAGAGGAAGGATTGACGGTGGTTGAAGAGCCACTGGGTCAGTGGGTACAGGAAGCCTTCTACAAACAGGATGCTCTCGTTTTCATCGGTTCTGCAGGCATTGCAGTGCGGGCGATCGCCCCTTTTCTCAAAAGCAAACAAACGGATCCGGCCGTCCTTGCGGTGGATGAGCAGGGAAATTATGTGATTCCGCTGGTTTCCGGGCATATTGGCGGCGCCAACAAGCTGGCCTCCCATATTGCCGAAAGAATAGGGGCTGCCCCGGTCATTACAACGGCTACGGACATCAACGGCAGGTTTGCGGTGGACCAATGGGCGAGGGAAAACGACTTGCTGATCAGCGACATGAAGCTGGCAAAACAAATATCTGCCCATCTGCTGCAGGGAAAAGAAGTCGGCCTGGTCACAGCCTTTTCCATTGTGGGAAATCTGCCGAAGGGCTTGACTTACAAAGAGTCGCCCATTAACATTGAAGTATCGGCGGCCCGCAGGCCTGTTCGAAAAAATACGCTGCGGCTGATTCCCCAGGCGGTCGTTTTGGGAATCGGCTGCCGCAGGGGCATTTCCCGGGAAAACATCCAGACCCTGGCCGAACAAGTGCTGGATCGGGAAAACCTTTGCTGGGAAGCGGTTTGCCAAGTGGCATCCATTGACATTAAAAAAAATGAGCCGGGACTATTGGAATTTTGCCAGGCCAAAAAGCTTCCGCTTCAAACTTACACGGCAAAAGAACTGGCAGCTGCTCGGGGCGAATTCAGTGAATCGGATTTTGTCCGGTCTGTGACAGGGGTGGACAATGTCTGTGAGCGGGCCGCTCTTTTAGCTTGCGGGAGAGGAAATCTGGCGGTAAAAAAACAGGTGAAGGATGGCGTGACCCTGGCTGTTGCCATAAAAGCACGGACCTATAGTATTTTACCATTGAATACGGCGTTGCCGCAGGGAACAGTTGGTTCATAGCGAAGACTTAAAAAAGGAGAAAGGTTATGGAATTAGTAAAAAGACCCAGAAGATTGCGGATGGACGGAAGGGTCAGAGACATGATCCGCGAAACAAGGATTACAAAGAAATCGCTGATCTACCCGATCTTTGTCGAAGAAGGGCAAGGCATCATAAGGGAAATCCCCACCATGCCGGGGCAGAAGCGCTACAGCCCCGATACCTTGCCAAAGGCCCTGGAAGAGGCCGCGGAAAAGGGAATTCAAAACATTATGTTTTTCGGCATTCCAAAACACAAGGATGAATGTGGAAGTCAGGCGTACTGCGATCACGGGATCATTCAGGAAGCAATGCGCGCAGGGAAAAAATACGTACCCCAGCTGCTCTATATCGGCGATGTATGTATGTGCGAATACACCAGCCACGGCCACTGCGGCATCATCAAGGGCGATTCAGTGGACAATGACAAAACCGTTCCTCTGCTGGCAAAGACAGCCGTATCCCAGGTAGCCGCCGGCGCCGATATGGTTGCGCCTTCCGACATGATGGACGGGAGAGTGGCGGCCATTCGCCAGGCCCTGGATGAGGCGGGATACATCGATACACCGATTATGTCCTACGCGGCCAAGTACGCATCCGCTTTTTATGGTCCCTTCCGTGATGCGGCCGGTTCGGACAACTTTAAGGGAAACCGGAAAACCTATCAAATGGACTGGCATAATCGAAGAGAAGCCCTGAAAGAAGTGGATACGGATCTGGAAGAAGGGGCGGACATCATCATGGTCAAGCCGGCATTGTCATACCTGGATATCATCCGAGAAGTGCGGGATCGGGTCAACGTTCCGGTGGCAGCCTACAGTGTCAGCGGCGAATATGCCATGATTAAGGCGGCCGGAGCCCAGGGAATGGTGGATGAATCTGCGATTATCGCCGAAACCACCACTGGAATTTACCGTGCGGGAGCAGAGATTTTAATCACCTATTTTGCAATGGAAATCGCTCAGATGATCGATGAAGGGAGAATTGGATAAATGACAAACACAACCAAATCAGCAGCGCTTTTCGCGGAAGCGCAGAACTATATACCCGGCGGTGTCAACAGCCCGGCCAGAGCTTTCCAGGCAGTCGGCGATACGCCCCGGTTCATCAAACGGGCAAAGGCCCAATATCTCTACGATGCCGATGACAACAAGCTGATCGATTACATCGGTTCATGGGGACCGATGATTTTGGGAAATAACCATCCGGCCGTGCTTAAAGCCGTACAGGAAGTCATCGAGGACGGTCTCAGCTTCGGCGCTGCCACAGAACGGGAAATTCAGATGGCAAAGCTGGTCTGCCAGCTTCTTCCTTCTGTTGAGATGGTCCGCATGGTAAATTCGGGAACGGAAGCCACCATGAGCGCCCTGCGGGCCGCCAGAGGCTATACAGGGAGAAACCGCATCATCAAATTCGAAGGATGCTATCACGGCCACAGCGACGGCCTTTTAGTCAAAGCCGGTTCCGGCCTCATCGCAGAGGGAGGAACGCCGGACAGCGCCGGTGTAACGCCTGGATGCGCCCAGGATACCCTGACCGCAAGATACAATGATTTTGAAAGTGTAGAAAAACTTTTCCAACAATATAAAGGGGAAATTGCCGCTGTCATTCTGGAGCCGGTGGCTGCCAATATGGGTGTGGTACCTCCGGAAAAAGGATTTTTAGAACAGATTAGAACCATTTGTACGGAAGAAGGGGCTGTGCTCATCTTTGATGAAGTCATCACCGGATTCCGCCTGTCCTTAGGCGGAGCACAGGAATTGCTGGGAATCACACCAGACCTTTCCACCTTCGGCAAGATCATCGGCGGCGGCATGCCGGTAGGCGCCTACGGCGGCAAGAAAGAAATCATGGAAGTGGTAGCCCCTCTGGGACCCGTTTATCAGGCCGGCACCCTCAGCGGAAATCCGGTCGCGATGGCGGCCGGCATCGCCCAGCTCACTTATTTGAAGGACCACCCAGAGGTTTATACCGTAATCGATAAGCTGGGAGAACGATTGTACGGCGGCTTGGCCCAGATTGTGGAAAAGGCGGGAGCTGCGTGCAGCGTCAATTATGTGGGTTCTATTGGAACGCTGTATTTCACAGACCAAAATGTGAGGGACTTCCAAACGGCAAAGACTGCGGATCTTGCCAGATACGCCGATTACTTTAAGTTTATGATGGAGCGGGGCCACTATTTCGCGCCGGCGCAATTTGAAGCTATGTTCCTGTCCAACGCCCACACAGAGGGCGATATTGATCGGACGCTGGACAGCGCGGCCCAGTATTTTGGAGTATAAGAATGAAACGGATTTGGATAATCGGCATTGGCATGGGAAACCCCGAAACGCTGACTGTAGGCGCTCTTAACAGGATTCAAGCAAGCCGAGCCCTCATCGGAGCCCGGCGCATGATCGAGGCACTGGGCGAGGTGAAAGCCAAAGCCTATTTTGCCGTTTCTCCCGATGAGATTCTGCAATGGATCAAGGATCATGAAGACTTGGATCCGATATCGGTTTTAATGTCGGGAGACGTGGGTTTTTTCAGCGGCGCTAAAAAGCTGCTAAAGCTGATTGAAGAAGAGACCAATTATAAGGCGGAGCTGATCCCTGGGATCAGCTCTCTCCAATATTTTTGCAGCCGCCTGGGGACTTCCTGGGAAGACGTGAAAACCGTCAGTCTCCACGGAAGAGAACGGAACTTTATCGGAGAGATTCTCAATCACAAAAGGACCTTTTTCTTGACGGACAGCATTCAGACTCCCGATTATATCTGTGCCCGGCTGGTGGAAGCGGGATTGGGAGAAACGCTGGTAGCAGCCGGCGAACGGCTTTCCTATGAAGATGAACGGATTGTGACTGGAACCGCTTGGGAACTCAGTCAAAAAACCTTTGATCCCCTCAGTGTGGTTCTGGTTGAAAATCCAAGAGCAGGAGCCGCATATCCCCATCCGGTTACTCATGGGATTCCCGATGATGCCTTTGTGCGGGGAGAGGTGCCGATGACAAAAGAAGAAGTGAGGAGCATCACCCTTTCCAAGCTGCGAATTGAAGAAGAGGACATCCTCTATGATGTAGGAGCAGGAACCGGGTCAGTGGCGGTTGAGATGGCCCTCCAGGCACGCAGAGGAGCGGTCTTTGCCATTGAAACAAAGCCTGAGGCCGTGGCTTTGATTGAAAAGAATAAAGCGGTTTTCCATGCAGATAATCTCCATGTGATCCAGGGGATAGCGCCCCAGGCCATGTGCTCCCTTCCCGTTGCGGATAAAGCCTTCATTGGGGGCAGCCGGGGCAACTTGAAGGAGATTGTAACGGCGCTTTTGAAAAAAAATCCCGATATTCGGATGGTGGTCAACGCCATAGCCCTGGAAACCATGCAGGAAACCATGGAAACCTTCAAGGAGCTGGGCCTTGAGGTGGAACTGGTGCAAGTGTTCTTATCAAAGGCAAAGAACGTGGCCGGCTATCAGATGATGATGGGTCAGAACCCGATCTTCATTATTAGCGGCCAGAGGAAGGAAGCGGAGCAATGAAGGTAGAGAAACATGCGATTCCCCGTATCCTCATCGGAGCATCGGGAAGTGGAAGCGGGAAAACCATTTTTACCTGCGGGCTGCTGCAAGCGCTGAAAACGGCGGGAAAACGCCCGGTATCCTTTAAGTGCGGACCCGATTATATCGACCCCATGTTCCACACAGAAGTTCTGGGTATTCCTTCCAGGAATCTGGACCTGTTTTTCGCTCCGGAGAACACAGTCAACTATCTCATGGCAAAGCACGCAGAGAATGGAGATATGGCGGTGATAGAAGGGGTCATGGGTTACTATGACGGCTTGGCCGGGATCTCGCCGGCGGCCAGCTCCTATGATCTGGCGAAAAAGACGAAAACTCCTGCTGTTTTGCTTTTAGACAGCCGGGGAAAATCCCGGTCCCTTTTGGCAGAAATAAAAGGATTCTTGGAGCTGGAAGAAGAGAGCATGATCCGTGGCGTGATCCTCAATCAGGTGTCGGAAATGATCTATCCCCAATTGAAAGGGCTCATTGAAGGGCAGCTGCCAGTCAAGGTATATGGTTATCTGCCAAAGATGGTCAACTGCAGTTTGGAAAGCCGCCATTTGGGGCTTGTTACCGCAAAGGAGATCAAAGACCTGCAGGGAATCGTAGATCAGCTGTCGGAGCAAATCCGTGCTTCCGTTGACCTGGAGGGGCTGATTGAGCTGGCAGGGCAGGCCGGCGAACAGGTTTATAAGCCGCTGCGGCTTCCAGTTCCATCTGCGCAGCCGGTACGGATCGGGGTGGCCATGGATAAGGCTTTTTGTTTTTATTATCAGGATAATCTGGACCTTTTGGAAGAAATGGGGGCGGAAATTGTTCCTTTCAGCCCGCTGGAGGATCGGGAGCTTCCTAGAGAGCTTCACGGACTCATCTTCGGCGGCGGCTATCCGGAATTGTATCTGCCCCAGCTTTCAGAAAACCGCGCCATGCGGCAGGCCGTACGCAGCGCAGTGGAAGCAGGAATGCCATGTCTTGCGGAATGTGGCGGCTTTATGTATCTCCATGAGCGTCTGAAAGGAAAGGATGGCGTTTCCTATCCCATGGCAGGCGTGGTTTCCGGGGAAAGTTACCCTACGGATAAGCTGGGAAGGTTCGGGTATATCGAGCTGACCGCAAAGGAGGATACGCTGCTCTGCAGGAAAGGCGAAATGCTGAAAGGCCACGAGTTCCACTACTGGGACAGCACCAATCCGGGAAATGCTTTTCACGCCCAAAAGCCTCTGGGGAAGAAGAACTGGGAGTGTGTGGTTTCCCGGGAAAATCTGTTTGCCGGTTACCCGCATATATACTTTTATTCCAATCCGGAGGCAGCAGAACGGTTTGCTGCCGCCTGCAGGAAATATCGGGCAGGGTAAATCAGTTAATAAACGCAAATTTGGGCGCTAAAAGCCGATGAGATTATTTCCATCGGCTCGTTGCTGTTGTATCATTTTGTCTTACTGCCGTTCGCTCCTGCGTATGTTTTGTTACGAACGGGAAGATTGGTAAAATCAATCATTGGTTAGTCACCTTGTTTCAGTCTTAAATAGTTTTCGCGCAAATACCAAGCCTGTTCCGTAGATATTTCCTGCCCGACTTCGGCAGCGTTAATATCCGCATTCAGTTTGCACCAATAAATATTCCAATGCAAATCTTTTTTACCGCTGTCTACAATCTTCCAAGAAGCAATCATATTTTCCAAAGAGGTTTGCAGATACGGCGGCAGAGGGGAACATATAATTCAGGTTAATTACGCCAATTAAGCGGGTGAAATTTTGGGGATCATATATTTTGTAAAAATCCATGCTGTTTTTTAAGTGAAAGTGGCGGGCTTTGGGAGATGTGATTTGGGATATGTAAGACATCTCACCTAATTCAAACAACTTTCCAAAAAAAGGTTTATACTTGGTTTTTCCATAATCAGAATAAGGTATCCTTGAATCATAATTTTCTCTGAGAAATTTCAAATATTCTTCTTCGACAATTTTCCATTTTAGCATAGTCTTTCGTCTCCCTTACCAAAAAAATAAGATCGGGAAAACCCGATCTTAATTAATACGATTTTGTCAAGGATTCGTAACCTCTGATACCTATATTATATGTCATTTCGTCAAAAAATCAATCTATTTTCTTCGTGGTTTTCTATAAACAGGATATATTTTTTAAAGGGTATGTCAATCCTTTAAATTGAATTTCTGTAAAAAAATGTATTAGATGTGCACCTTTATCCTTAAAACAAACCTCTTGAATATTCAGGGGAGAGTGTGATACAATGAATCAACAATTGAAATGTCCCGGGTGTCCGGTGTTTCCCCGCCGGAAGAATAGGGAAGAGGGGTGAAATTCCCCCGCGGTCACGCCGCTGTGTAGGACGAATCATATCCATTTCATATCACTGTGAAAATGGGAAGATCGGATATGGTAGAGACTCCTGAGCCAGAAGACCTGCCTGTGGATGGTTGGATGCATTTTCTTACGGACGATGAGAAAGTGTAAGAGCGGAAATGCGCTTTCCGCCTTCTTGCGCTATTCTGAAAAGTCAGAATAGTTCTTTTTTTATTACGCAGGGAATATCCTCAGCGATCGTTCCGGAGTATCAAAAAAGTTCACCTTGTGAAAGTGAGCGAGAAGCGCGAATAACATTTCCCAAGAAAACTTTTTAGGAGGGAAAACTTATGACAAGAACAAGATCAAAAACAGAACGGATTATGTTTACCTGCGGAATGGTGTGCGCGCTGTTCTTCGGGGTGACGACAGCTTCCAGCGCCATGCACATCATGGAGGGATATCTGCCGCTGAATTATTGTATCATTTGGGGAGCCATCTGCGTGCCGTTTTTTATCGCAGGGCTGTTTTCCATCAAGAGGACTGTAATCCAGCACAGAAAGACGCTGCTGCTTCTGGTCATGATGGGAGCCTATGTCTTTGTGCTTTCGGCTCTGAAAATTCCATCGGTAACGGGCAGTAGCTCGCATCCCACCGGCACCGGCCTGGGCGCTGTTCTCTTTGGACCTGCGGCCATGTGCGTCATCGGAGTTATCGTTTTGTTGTTCCAGGCATTGCTTCTGGCCCATGGCGGCCTGACAACGCTGGGGGCCAATACCTTTTCTATGGCGATCGCGGGACCTTTTTTAGCATTCGGTGTATTTCTGATCTGTAAAAAACTCCGTGTGCCGAAATCCGCAGGTGTTTTTCTGGCGGCTTGTCTGGGCGATCTGTTTACATATTGTGTAACTGCTCTGCAGCTGGCCGTGGCCCATCCTTCACCAGTGGGAGGAATTGCCGCATCCCTTGCGGAATTTCTGGGAATCTTTGCGGTAACGCAGATTCCGCTGGCTGTGATCGAAGGGTTAATTGCTGTGGTTGTCATAAAGGCTCTGGAAAGTTACGCCAAACCGGAATTGACCGAGCTGGGATATCTGGGGGTGTAGATGATGACGAAGAACGCAAAAGTAATGATTATCTGTTTCGTTTTAGCGGCACTGATTGCGGTTGTGCCTCTTTTCTTCATCCATGATTCGGAATTCGGTGGTTCGGACGGAGCTGCCGAGGAAGCCATTACCGCCATTGATCCGGACTACAAAGCTTGGGCATCGCCTGTCCTTGAGCCGCCGGGCGGAGAGACCGAATCGCTGCTGTTCTGCTTGCAGGCTGCGCTGGGCGGAGGCGTCTTTGGCTTTGGCATGGGCTATCTCATCTGCAGAAAGAAATATGCAAAGAAAGAACAGGACTAAGACGATGATGATGATTGACAAGCTGGCTTATTCGTCTCCATGGCGATATAAAAGCACACATTTGAAGAGCTGCTTTGCCATCGGCACCCTTTTGATCTGTGTGGCAGTCCGCTCATTTTTCATCTCATCGATCGTTTTGATCCTAATGGGATGTCTGACTGTAACATACAGCCGGGCATCTCTTTCTCATTATGGAAAAATGATGCTGTGGCCCATGGCCTTTCTGATCATGGGAACGATCTCCATTTTGGCCGACATTGCCGATGAACCAATGGGCATGGTCCATATCAGCATCGGCAGCAAATACCTGGTGATCCTGGGCTCGTCGGTCATCGAAAGCGGGCGGCTGATATTGGTATCGCTGGCTTCCGTCTCCTGCCTCTATTTCTTAATCCTGACAACCGCTGTGCTGGATTTGATGGCCGGATTAAAGAGGCTCCACTGCCCCTGGCTGATCATTGAACTGATGACGCTGATCTATCGCTTTATCTTTGTTCTGCTGGACCTGGCGCTGTCCATCAACACAGCTCAAAAATGCAGGCTGGGAAATAAAGATTTAAAAACATCCATCCGCAGCATGGGCGGCATGCTGGCGGCGCTGTTTGTTCAGGCCATGGAAAAATCGTCGGCCCTTTTCAACGCCATGGAAGCCAGATGCTATGACGGACGGATCCACGTGCTGACTGAACACCGACCGGCGGCCAAAAAAGAAATCCTGCTTGTTGCGGCCTATTTGACGGCGCTCTTGGCTCTGGCTATCTTCTGCCGCACGAAGGGAGGCCTGTGATGAAGGAAGCAGAACCGATTGTACGGGCAGAAGATGTATCCTATACCTATGAGGACGGGACTCAGGCTCTAAAAGGAATCAGCCTTACTGTCAGAGCCGGCGAACGGGTCGCTGTCATGGGTGCCAATGGGTCGGGAAAATCGACGTTTTTCCTCCATCTGAACGGAATTCTGAAGCCCCAGGAGGGGAGGATTTTCATCGGCGGAAAGCCCATCGATTATTCAAGAAAAGGACTTTTGGAGGTACGAAAGAAGGTTGGAATCGTCTTTCAAAACCCGGATAACCAGCTGTTTTCCGCCAGTGTAAAACAGGAAATCTCCTTCGGCATTCTCAATCTGGGCGCATCGGAAACGGAAGCCGAAAAGCAGGTGGAGCAAGTGATGGAAGAGCTGGAAATCAACCCTTTTGCCCATAAGCCGACCCACTTTTTGAGCGGCGGCCAGAAAAAGCGGGTTTCCATAGCCGACATACTGGTCATGGGTCCGGAGCTGATTCTCTTAGATGAACCGGCAGCAGCCCTCGATCCCAAACATGCGAGGATGATCGACGGAATTGTGGACCAGCTGAGCCGCAGGGGAATTACCATACTGTTGTCCACCCACGACGTGGAACGGGCGCTCATCTGGGCCGACCGGGTGGTGCTCTTTGACGAGGGCGTGATCGCAGGAGAAGGCAGCCCGGAAGAAATTTTCCGCAATGATGCGATTTTAAAACAGACCAACCTGGAAAAACCCACTGTGTTTCAGATTTTTGATACTCTATGTGAGGAAGGAATTCTGGATCCCAAGCTGGATCCGCCTCATCGGGTCGAAGAGCTGGCCGCATATATCAGGCAGAAAGGAACCGAGCAATTATGACAAAAAAAGAAGCAATCCTGGCAGTCAGTTTTGGCACCAGCCATCAAGAGACGAGGAAAAAGACCATCGAAGCCATCGAGCATCGATTCCGGGAAGAATTTCCCGGCCATGAAGTGCGAAGAGCCTTCACCAGCGGTATGATCATGAATGTGCTTAAAAAGCGGGATCAAATCCATGTGGACGACGTATCAGAGGCATTGGAACGGCTCAAAAAAGATAGGTTTGATCGAGTGGTGGTCCAGCCGACCCACGTGATCAACGGCGAGGAATACGAGAAAATGACAGCGCAGGTCCAACCGTGGATAGACCGGTTTGCCAGCATCGTCGTCGGCAGACCGCTGCTTACCGAAAGCGATGATTACCAGGCAGTGTGCTCGGCCGTTTTAAAACAATTTCCCAAACTGAAGGAAGAGGAAGCCCTGGTCCTGATGGGCCACGGCACGGAACACTCTGCGGACGCGGCCTATGCGGCTATGGCCTATCGGTTCAGAGCCATGGGTCATAACAATGTTTTCGTAGGCACAGTGGAAGGTTATCCGGCGCTTGAGAACCTTTTGCCCCTGGTTAAGGAATATGGACCGAAAAAAGTAATCCTGCTGCCCTTGATGGTGGTCGCCGGAGATCATGCGCGCAGCGATATGGCCGGAGAAGATGAAGCATCCTGGAAATCCATCTTTGAAAAGGAAGGCTATGAAGTAATGTGCATCCTCAAGGGACTCGGGGAGTTTGCTGAAATACAGGACATTTACGTTGAACACGCCAGACAGGCAATGGAAAACGATCATGGAACTCTATGTGGAAAAAGAAAATAAGCGGCTGAGAAGAGGTTTTACCACCGGAACCTGCGCCGCGGCAGCTGCCTGCGGAGCAGCGCAGGCACTGCTCTCTGAGGGACAGATGCTGCCTTGCGAGATTAAAATTCAGACGCCCAAAGGCATCCAGGCGAAAATTCCGGTGGAATCGATCAGAATTCAAGAAGAGGGCGTCCTCTGTTCCGTAAGAAAGGACAGCGGCGACGACCCGGATGTGACCGACGGGACCATGATCTGCGCCCTGGTGCAAAAGCTGGAGGGCCAATCTCAAACCGTAATCGTGGACGGCGGGCGGGGCGTTGGACGGCTGACCAAACCGGGACTTGCCTGCCAGGTGGGCGAGGCGGCCATCAATCCGATCCCTCGGAAAATGATCGAAACGGAAGTCCGTAAAGTCGCCGGGCAGCTGGGGTATAAGGGCGGGCTGCATGTGGAGATCTCCGTTCCGGAGGGGGAAGCGCTGGCGGAAAAAACCTTCAATCCCAAGTTAGGCATCGTGGGAGGACTGTCTATCCTGGGAACCAGCGGTATTGTGGAGCCCATGAGCGAGCAGGCGCTGATCGATACCATCAAAGTGGAGATCAATATGAAAAAAGCGGCTGGGGTGGAATATCTAGTGGTGACACCGGGCAATTACGGAGAAACCTTTCTCAAAGAAACCCGCAACCTTGATCAGCTGGATTATGTGAAGTGCAGCAATTTTATCGGCGATACCCTTTCCTATTTAAAGGAACAGGACTTTAAAGGCGTTCTTCTCGCGGGACATATTGGAAAACTGGTTAAGGTGGCCGCAGGAATGATGAACACCCATTCCAAGTACGGCGATAGACGAATGGAAACCCTGGCGGAGCACGCGGCCCTGGCAGGTGTGTCCCAGCCCCAAATCTGCCAAATCAGAGAATGCGTGACAACAGAAAATGCCGCTGCCCTGATCAAAGGGTGTGGTCCGGAAATGGAAAAGCGAATCTACGATTCCCTGCTGAGGGAGATCAAGGCCAATATGGACCGTCAGGTAAATGGCTGTTTGCAGACAGAGGTTATTCTCTTTTCCAGCAAATACGGATATCTGGGGGAAACGCCGGGAACCGGGCAGTTTTTGCTGCGGGCCCAGGCAAGCGGCGGAAAATGAGAATCATAAGGAGGAAGATAGATGGCAACGTTATATGGATTGGGCGTAGGGCCGGGGGATCCGGAGCTGATGACTTTAAAAACGGTGCGGCTGATTAAGGAGAGCGATATCATCGCCATTCCCCAGTCGGGACAGGATGTCAACACAGCCTATGCTATCGCAAAAAAAGCGGTTCCCCAAATCGAAGAAAAGGAGATCGCCCGGATCGCAATGCCCATGACCAGAGACCAGCAAGCGCTGGATGCCAGCCACGATGCGGCGGCCCGGCGGATCATCGATTACCTGGACCATGGGAAAAATGTAGCGTTTCTCACTCTGGGAGACCCCTCGATTTACTCCACCTATACATATATTCATAAGCGGGTGCTGGCTTCAGGCAGACAGGCGCAGATGGTTCCGGGAATTCCGTCTTTTTGTGCGGTTTCCGCCAGGCTCAATGAGCCGTTGGCAGAAGCGGGGCAGGCGCTGCACATCATTCCCGCTTCCTATAAGGCGCTGGACACGTGCATGGAGCTGGAAGGCACCAAAGTGCTGATGAAAAGCGGAAAAGCAGTTGGAGAGATTAAGGACATGATCTGCGGCCAGCCCCACAGGTGGTCGGCTAAGATGGTAGAACGCTGTGGGATGGAAGGTGAACGGGCTTTTCATTCCGCTGACGAGATCAATACCCAGGCAGGTTATTTTTCAATTATTGTGGTAAAGGATAAATAAAGGAGCAGTTATGATCTATTTTGTAGGAGCAGGGCCGGGCGCGGCCGATCTGATCACGGTCAGGGGCTGGAATTTATTGAAAGAGGCGAATGTGATCATCTATGCCGGCTCCCTGGTGAACAAACAGCTTTTGGAGTCGGCCAAGGCGGAATGCCGGATCTATAACAGCGCTTCCATGACCCTGGAAGAAGTGATAGCGGTCATGAAAGCTGCCGAGGAAAAGGGTGAAATGACCGTGCGTCTTCATACCGGGGATCCCAGCATCTACGGCGCGGTCCGGGAGCAGATGGATTTGCTGAGCAAGGCGGACATTCCTTATGAGATGGTTCCGGGCGTCAGCTCTTTTTGCGGCGCAGCGGCGGCGCTGAAAGCCGAATATACGCTGCCGGATGTCTCTCAGACCGTGATCATTACCAGAATGGCCGGAAGGACACCGGTGCCGGAAAAGGAGGAGATTTCTCTGCTGGCTTCCCACGGGGCGACGATGGCCATCTTTCTCAGCACAGGGCTGCTGGTGCCGCTGCGGGAGCGGCTTATCATTGGCGGATATCAAGAGGACACCCCGGCAGCCATCGTATACAAAGCTACCTGGCCGGAGGAGCAGATTTTTTACGGAACCGTAGGAAATCTGCCGGAAATCGCAGAGAAAAATAAAATTACAAAAACAGCGCTGATCCTGGTGGGGGACTTTTTAGGAGATGCCTATGAACGTTCCAAATTGTACGATCCTGCCTTTTCTCATGAATTCAGGGAGGCAAAGAAATGATGGATATTCGTATGATAGGCATCGACCATCAGAGCGCCTGCCTTGAACAGCGCGAAGCGCTGGCCTTCACCAAAGCCCAGGCCAGAAAGGCATTGGACCGGTGGAAGCAGGAGGACGCTTTTTCCGGCGGACTGCTTTTATCCACCTGCAACCGGACCGAGCTTTGGGCCAGCGGCAGCAAGGTCGATCTTTTGCAGCTTTTATGCGATGAAAAGGGCTTGAGAAAAGAAACCTTTGAACCGCTCTTCACCTGCCGCGGGGGAGCGGAAGCCAGCCGCCATCTGTTGCAGCTGGCCTGCGGGCTTAAATCAAGAATTTACGGGGAAGATCAGATCCTGACTCAGGTGCGGGACGCCCTGGAACTGTCAAGGGCGTGCGGGGCCGACGATACGGTGATTGAAAAACTGTTTCAAACGGCCATTTCTGCCGGAAAGCGGGTAAAGACGCAAGTTCGAATGGAAAACGCCGATCCTTCCGCGGCCAGAAATGCGGTGCTCCTCTTGAAAAAGAGACTGGGGGACCTGACCAACGTTCCCTGCCTGGTGATCGGAAACGGTCAGATGGGAAAGCTGGCGGCCAATCAGCTGACGGACAGCGGCGCATCGGTGACCATGACCCTGCGGAAAAAAATCCACGGCACAGAAGTACAGGAATCCATCATTCCCCAAGGCTGCCATATGATCGACTACGATGAGCGGCTGGATCATTTGCAAGATTACAAAGGGGTGATCAGCGCCACCTTAAGTCCCCATTTTACCATTCGAAAAGAGCAGGCAGCGGACAAATCCTTTCAGCGGGCCGTTTGGATTGATCTGGCAGTGCCCAGGGACATCGATCCTGCTGTCAGGGAGCTGTCCGGGGTCGAGCTCTATGATATGGATCAGCTGGGAGATGGGGAAACAGCAAAGAAAAACAGCAGGGCGTTCAAAGAGGCAATGGAAATTCTGGAAGACTATGAGGATGAGCTGGAGCGATGGTTCGCTTTCAGACGGCATGTGGAACGGGTAAAACAGATTTCCGCTGTCACGGTCCAGGATGCGTGCAAGCGTATGGAAAAGCTGACAGCTGCTGAGGCGATGGACCATGCGGTGGAAAAGCTGCTCTTTGGGCTGCGGGACACGCTGCCCGAGGAATTATGGGAACGCTGCTTTACGGCGCTGGAACAGTCGTCGCAGCGGGATACGTTGAAAACGGGAAAAGGAAGATAGCATGAAACTATATGTGGTGGGGCTGGGCCCCGGGGATTTGTCCCAGGCAACGGGCCGGGCCCTGGATATTCTGGAAAACTGTCAGGTGATCGCCGGATATACGGTTTACATAGAACTGATCAGAGAACGATTCGGCAGCAAAGAGTTGATTTCCACCCCTATGAAACAAGAAGTGAAACGATGCAGGCTGGCGATTGAGGAAACGTTGAAAGGGAAAAGCGTAGCCATGGTTTGCAGCGGAGATGCCGGCGTCTACGGGATGGCCGGCCTCATCTATGAAATCGCGCAGGAATACGATCCCATTGAAATTGAAGTGGTCCCCGGGATCACAGCTGCCTGCAGCGGCGCGGCAATCCTGGGAGCACCGCTGATTCATGATTTTGCAGTCATCAGCCTCAGCGACCTTCTGACTCCATGGGAGCAGATCGAAAAGCGTCTGGATTATGCGGCTATGGCTGATTTTGTCATCTGCTTGTATAACCCATCCAGCAAGAAGCGCCATGAGTATTTGAAAAAAGCCTGCGACCGGATATTGGCCCATAAGGATGGGAGCACCGTCTGCGGCATTGCCCAAAATATTGGAAGAGATGGGGAACGCGGACGGATTCTGTCTCTGAAAGAGCTGCGGGATACACAGGTGGATATGTTTTCCACCGTCTATATCGGCAACTCCACCACCAGGAAAATCGCCGGCAAAATGGTCACGTCCAGGGGATACCGGATCGGAGGAGACAATGGCTAATATTTTAATCTTTGCAGGGACGACTGAGGGAAGAAAGCTGGCAGAGGCCGCTGCCGCAGGTCAAAGCAGCACCCATCGGTTCTGGGTCAGCGTTGCAACAGAACACGGCAGACGGCTGCTGCCAAAAGACAGCGGGCGCCTCACAGTGCTGGCCCGGCGATTGAGCCGGGTTGAGATGACAGGTCTGATTCAGCGGGAAAAGATCCAATGGGTGATCGATGCTACCCACCCTTATGCGGTAGAGGCTACGGAGTATATTCGGGCGGCGGCAGAAGATACAGGCGCATCTTACTGGCGGCTGGTGAGGCACGGGGAAGAAAGTCCGGATTCCTATACCATTGTTGACAATGCCAAGGAAGCGGCGGATTATTTGAAAACCACTTCCGGAAAGGTACTGGTGACCACCGGCAGCAAAGAGCTGGAGGCATTTACTCGCATCCCTGATTTTGAAAAACGGCTCTACCCACGAATTCTGCCGACGCCGGAAATGGTGGCCAAGGCCTTTTCTCTGGGGTTTGATGCTGCTCATTTAATCTGCATGCAGGGGCCCTTTTCCTACGAATCCAATCTGGCTATGCTGCGGCAGATCAAGGCCGACTACTTGGTTACCAAAGAGTCGGGAGCAGCAGGCGGGTTTGCCGAAAAGCTGGCAGCAGCCGAAGAAGCGGGAGCAGGCGTTATCATCATCGGAAGACCGCAAAGGGAGGAAGGCATATCGCTGGAAGAAGCCATGGCTCTGTGCTCCCTGGAGGAAGCGCCCAAAGAACGGGCCGCATGGTTTCCCATGTTCTGCGATTTGACCGGTAAACAGATTTTAGTGGTGGGCGGCGGCCGGATCGCGGCCAGAAGAATTCGAATTCTTTCTCAATACGATTGCCGTCTGACCGTCGTCGCTCCTCAGGTGCTGGCTCCTGTTAAAGAACTGGAGAGACAGGGCCTTCTGCGGATTAAAGAAAAGCCCTATGAAGAAGCCGATCTTTTGGGAGCGGATCTGGTTCTTGCGGCAACCGGCGACCGGCAGCTGAACAAGTCCATCGGAGAGACTTGCAAACAGCGGAACATTACCGTCAATGTGGCTGACCGCAAAGAAGAATGCGATTTTTATTTTCCCGGTGTCATAAGGCATGGGGATTTGACCATAGGATTTACTGCGGGAGGAAAGGATCACGCGCTGGCAAAGAAAGCGAGGATCCTCATTGAACGCGGACTGGAAAATGGTCTTGATCGATAGGAGGGGGATTATGAAGAAACGAGTCATTGTGGGAAGCCGGGACAGCAAGCTGGCTGTTATCCAGGCCAGGCTGGTGATGGAGCAGATCCAGCGCTTTCATCCGGAACTGGAGCTGGAGCTGGTGACCATGAAAACCACCGGTGATAAAATTCTCGATAAAACGCTGGATAAGATCGGCGGCAAAGGTCTGTTCGTAAAAGAGCTGGATCGGGCGCTGCGGGCCGGACAGATCGATCTGTCGGTACATAGCTTGAAGGATATGCCCATGGAGGTCCCGGACGATCTTCCGCTGCTGGCCTTTCCCACAAGGGAAATCGCCACCGATGTCCTGGTGCTGCCCAAAGGCGCTGAAGGACTTTCTAAAGGCAAGCCCCTGGGCAGCTCCAGTCCCCGCAGAAACGTGCAGCTGAGCCGGCTTTACCCGGATATGGAACAAAAGAGCGTCCGCGGAAATGTGCAGACAAGATTGGAAAAGCTGGACAGCGGCCAATACAGCGGCTTGATTTTGGCCTATGCAGGGCTGAAACGGCTCAATTTGGAAGAGCGGATCAGCCGGGTTTTTACGGCGGATGAAATGATTCCGGCAGCCGGACAGGGAACCATGGTCGTTCAGGGCAGAGCCGGGGAGGATTACGCTTATCTGGACTGTGTGGACGATAGAAAAGCCAGGGCGGAAGCTGAGGCGGAGCGGGCCTTTGTCGCCTATCTGGAAGGCGGGTGCAGCGCCCCCATCGGAGCTTATGCGGAAATGGCAGAGCAGGAGATTTTGATTCGCGGACTGTATTGCGCTCCCACCAAAAATGAGCCTTATATGGGGCGGATCAGCGGACCCAAAGAGCAGGGCCGCGCCCTTGCAGTCCGTTTAGCAAAACAGTTGAAAGAGGAGGCGGGAGCATGATGGATGAGCAAAAAATGGGAAAGGTCTGGCTGGTGGGAGCAGGGCCTTCCGATGAGGGTCTTTTTACATTGAAAGGAAAAGCAGTTTTGGAAGCGGCCGATGTGGTCGTGTACGACAAGCTGGTGGGGCAGGGTATCATGGCCATGATCCCCACAGGCATCCGCAGGATTGGCGTGGGAAAAGAAGCCGGTCATCATCCCGTGCCTCAGGAGCAAATCAATGAGATTTTGCTCAGAGAAGCTCTGGCCGGCCATCGTGTCGTGCGTTTGAAAGGGGGAGAGCCTTTTGTGTTTGGCCGCGGCGGGGAAGAACTGGAGCTTCTCTGTCAGCATCAGATTCCCTTTGAGGTGGTCCCCGGCGTTACCTCAGCAGTCTCGGTCCCCGCTTACAATGGTATCCCAGTAACCCATCGAGAGTTTTGTTCGTCGCTTCATATTATTACCGGCCATACCAAGAAGAACGATGAAGCGGATATCGATTATGAAGCCCTGGTACGCCTGAAAGGGACCCTGGTGTTTCTCATGGGTGTATCGGCGATGCCCAAGATCTGCCAGGGGCTTCTTGAGGGCGGCATGAGTCCTGATATGCCGGCCGCCGTACTGGAACGGGGGACAACTGCCCATCAGAGGAGGGTGGTATCGACGGTTTCCGATCTTCCCCAGGCTGCTAGTCTGGCAGAGATTAAAACGCCTGCCATCATTGTGGTTGGCCGGGTGTGCGCTTTGGAGAAAGCGTTTCACTGGGCGGAGGACCGGCCGCTGGGAACAAGGAAGATCGCAGTGACCAGACCCAAGGACAGGAACTCTTCTTTGGCGGAAAAGCTCAGGCTGCTGGGAGCGGAGGTAGTGCTGATGCCAACCATTGAAACAGAGCCCATTGCCAATAACCAGCGGCTGGATCAGGCGCTGGACCAGATCGGCGCCTACAGCTGGATCGCCTTTACCAGTGCTGCCGGCGTAAAGGCTTTTTATGATGCCATGAGCCGGCGGAGAATGGATATCCGCAGGCTGGGACCGATCAAAGTGGCGGCCATCGGAACCGGTACCCGCAGGGCTGTAGAAGAGCGGGGCATTTTCGTGGATTTGATGCCGGAAGTCTATAGCGGGGCAGCCCTTGGACGTGCTCTGGCAAAAACGCTGGCTCCGGAGGATAAACTCCTGCTCCCGCGGGCTGCGATGGGTACGGACGATGTGGCAGCTCCTCTCAGGGAAGCGGGCCTGTCTTTTGACGATATTCCCGTTTATGATACCAAAGAGGGAACCTGTGATGGTCCGGGTTATGATGAAACGGTGGATTATGCGGCCTTTACCAGCGCATCTACAGTGCGGGGATTTGTCAAGTTGAACCCCCATATTGATTATTCAAAAGTAAAGGCTATTTGCATCGGCAGGCAGACGGCGGAGGAGGCTGAGCGGTACGGCATGGAGGTGACCATATCGGCCCAGGCGACCATCGATAGTATGATTGAAACTATGCTGGGGCTGGAACCATGATGATGCTCATCCATTTGATGCCCCTTGCCATAGGATTTTTTCTGGATCTTTTGATCGGCGATCCCTATTGGCTGCCCCATCCTGTACGGCTCATAGGAAAAGCCATTGAGCGGGGTGAAAGGATTCTGAGAAAGGCTTGCCCGGATACAGAGCGGGGCCTTTTGGCCGCTGGAACGATTTTGGGAATTGTAATTCCATTGCTGGCCCTTTTAATCCCGGCAGGGATTTTGTTTGCGGCTTACCGCTGGAAGCTGTGGGCGGGCATTGGCATAGAGACGATTATGTGCTATCAGATCCTGGCCATAAAATCCCTGAAGAAAGAGAGCATGAAAGTCTTCTGGGAACTGAAAAGAGGCAGCCTTTCAGGAGCGAGAGAAAAAATATCGATGATTGTCGGCCGGGATACGGACCATCTAAATGAAGAACAGATCGCCAAAGCCGCAGTTGAAACTGTGGCCGAGAACACTTCCGACGGAACGGTGGCGCCCATGCTGTTCATGGCCCTGGGCGGCGCTCCTTTGGGCTTTTTTTATAAAGCCATTAATACCCTGGATTCTATGGTTGGGTACAAAAACGATCGCTATTTGCTGCTGGGCAGGTTTTCAGCCAGGACAGATGATGCGGCTAATCTGATACCGGCCAGAGTTTCGGCGCTGCTGATGCTTGGAGCTGCCATGGTGCTGGGGATGGATTGGCAGAATGGATATCGGATCTTCCGGCGGGACCGTTTTAACCATGCCAGCCCCAACAGCGCCCAGACGGAAGCGGTGTGCGCAGGGGCACTGAACATTCAGCTGGCCGGCGATGCTTATTATTTTGGAAAACTTTATCCAAAAAAGACCATTGGCGATGAGGAAAAGCCTGTTTCCTATGAACATATCTGGGATGCCAACCGCCTGCTCTATGTGACAGCGTTTCTTTGCTTGGCGGTTTCTTTGGCAATTCGGGCGGCGGTTATAACGATGATTGGAGTATGGCAATGACAGAATTTCAACACGGCGGAGATCTTTATACAATCATGGAAAAGGGCGGCAGAACAGAGGGGGAGCTTCTGGATTTTTCGGCGAATATTAATCCTTTGGGCATGCCGGAAAGGGTCAGAGCCGCTGCTGCTTCCGCCCTGGCGTTTTGCGACCATTATCCCGATCCAAAGTGCCGGGCTCTGGCCCGGGCTCTGGCGGAGAAAGAGCGGATTCCTCAGGAATATTTGGTGTTCGGCAATGGGGCGGCGGATTTGATCTTCCGCATCGCAGCGGCGCTCCGGCCGCGAAAGGCTCTGGTAACGGCGCCCACCTTTTCTGAATATGAGAATGCCTTGAAAAGCGTCCAATGCCAGGTCCTTCATTATGCTTTGGAAAAAGAGAAGGACTTTCAGTTGGACGAAGCATTTCTCGCCTGTTTGGATGAACCTTTGGATATGGTGTTTCTCTGTAATCCAAACAATCCCACCGGGCAGCTGATTCCACCGGATCTGCTGGAACGGATCGCAGAAAAATGTGAGGAAAAAGAAATTTTTCTGGTGGTGGATGAATGCTTTATCGATTTTGTGAAAGAACCCCAGGTCTGCACGGTCAAGGACTTGCTTTTCCAATGCCGGTATCTGTTTGTGTTGCGGGCCTTTACCAAAAACTATGGGATGGCCGGGCTGCGTCTGGGCTACGGAATGTGCGCCAGGCCGGATGTGCTCCGGCTTATGCGGGAGGCAGGTCCGCCCTGGAACGTTTCCCTTGTGGCCCAGAAAGCAGGTATCCAGGCTCTGCAGGAGGACGATTATCTTCAGAAAGCGCGTGATTTGATCTTTGTCCAACGGGAAAAACTTCGCCAGCAATTAATCGGCCTGGGGTACTGGGTCTTAGAGGCTGCTGCCAATTATTTGCTTTTTCAGCTGAGACAGCTGGAGGATCCGGCTTACATCGATGAATTTACTTCGGATCTTTTGGAGGATGGCATTCTCATTCGGGATTGTTCCAATTATGAGGGCATCGGCAGAGGCTATTTTCGCATTGCAGTGAGAACAGAAGAAGAAAACCAGCGGCTTGTGGAAGCGCTGATCAGGAGGGAGAGACGATGGCAAAAGCAATTATGATACAGGGCACCATGTCCAATGCGGGCAAGAGTCTGGTGGCCGCCGGCCTGTGCAGGATTTTCAAGCAGGACGGTCTGCGGGCGGCACCGTTCAAGGCGCAGAACATGGCGCTCAATTCCTTTATTACTAGGGAAGGGCTGGAAATGGGGCGGGCCCAGGTGACCCAGGCTGAGGCGGCGGGAATCGAGCCCTCTGTGTTGATGAATCCTATTCTCCTCAAGCCGACCAATGACACCAGCTCTCAGGTGATCGTCTGCGGTGAGGTCATGGAAAACATGAGCGCCCAGGAATATTATAAGCATAAAAAAGAGCTGGTATCCAAGGTCAAGGAATCCTACGATCAGCTGGCCGCAATGTACGACATCATTGTTTTGGAAGGGGCGGGAAGCCCGGCGGAGATCAATCTCAAAGAAAACGATATTGTCAATATGTTCATGGCCAAGCTGGCCAAGGCGCCGGTGCTGCTGGTGGGGGACATCGACCGGGGCGGTGTATTTGCTTCCATTGTGGGCACGATGCAGCTCTTTGAACCGGAGGAGCGGGAGCTGGTGAAGGGAATCTTAATCAATAAATTCCGCGGCGACCTTTCTATTTTAAAGCCCGGTCTGGATCAGCTGACAGAGATGATTCAAAAGCCGGTTGCGGGGGTGATCCCTTACATGCATTTGGACATTGATGATGAAGACAGCCTCAGTGAGCGTTTTTATAAAAAAGATACTGCCGGACTGGTGGATTTGGCGGTGATCCGGCTTCCCAGAATTTCCAACTTCACTGATTTCAATGCCCTGGAATCCATCCCATCGGCATCGGTCCGCTATGTGGATACGGCCGCATCTTTTGGAGAACCAGATTTGATTTTGCTGCCGGGAACTAAGAACACGATGGCCGATCTGCTGTGGATGCGTCAAAATGGTCTGGAAGCTTTGGTTTTAAAACATGCGGCCAAGGGAAAGCCGGTTTTCGGTATCTGCGGAGGCTATCAAATGCTGGGAAGGACTCTCAAGGATCCTTATGGTGTTGAGCATGGCGGGGAAATGGCAGGTCTGGGCCTGCTTCCCAGTACGACGGTCTTTGGCAGGGATAAGGTGAGGACCCGCGTGTCAGGCACCTTTGAAACGGTGCAGGGGATATTTGCGCAGCTTTCCGGAGTCTCTTTTGAAGGTTATGAGATTCATATGGGAACTTCTCTTTTGGAGGAAGGAGCGGTTTTGTCCAGCATTGCAGAAACAGGAGAATTCCCCAAAGCCGACGGGCTGAATCAGGGCAATATCTATGGTTCCTATGTTCACGGGATCTTTGATTCGGAGAAGGTGGCTAAAACCATCGTTTCGGCTCTTTTGAGGGCAAAAGGGCTCGATGACGGCCAAGTGGCGGGCATCGATATGGCCGCTTATAAAGAACAGCAGTATGATCTGCTGGCAGACGGCATTCGCCAAAGTATTGACATGGATCTGCTGTATCAAATCGTAGAGGAGGGTGTGAATTATGGAAAATAAGGGGAGTTTGCAGGAAGTTCGGCCTGATGAAATTGAAAAACGAAGCTTTGAAATCATTTCCCGGGAAATCGGTTCTGTGGAGCTGGATCCTCTGGAAGCGCCGATTATAAAAAGAGCCATTCATACCAGCGCTGATTTTGACTATCTGGAAAATCTGGTCTTTTCGCCGGGAGCGGCTGGCCTTGCCATGGAAGCGGTTTTAGGTGGCGCGACGATAGTAACGGATACCAATATGGCTTTTTCCGGCATCAACAAGCGGGCGGTGGAAAGACTTGGCTGCAAGGTGGTGTGCTTTATGGCGGATGAGGATGTGCGATCCGCAGCAAAATTGAATGGAACAACAAGGGCTGCAGCCAGTATGAAAAAAGCGGCATCCATTGAGGGACCGTTGATCTTTGCTATCGGCAATGCGCCCACTGCACTGGCAGCCCTTTATGATATGATCGCTGTCGGGATGCTGCACCCGGCTCTGATCATCGGCGTGCCGGTGGGGTTTGTCAATGTGGTGGAATCCAAAGAATTGATTATGAAAACCGATGTTCCTTATATTGTGGCCAAGGGAAGAAAAGGCGGAAGCAATATTGCCGCTGCCATCTGCAACGCGATTTTGTACCAATGCGGCGGGCGGGATGAGTAGCCGCTGCGGAACTTTATGGGAGCTTTTGGATTCCCGACAGCGCAGCTAAAAACTCGATGCCCAGGAAAAGGATCATCCAGATCGATGTAAAGGCATAACGGTAATACTTCTTTGGCGCCATATGCTCCGTCACATAACATTTCAGTTTAATGCGGTTTCTCCATAAAACAAGGAGCCCGCCAGCGAAAAACACAGAAATGATCCCCCAGTTCAATACTGTCTGAACATTGGCAGAAAACCCTGAAATGAGATGGGGCCATATATCACCCATTACACAATTATTAATGATATGCAGCAGGATGGCCCAGTAAATCGAGTATTCAATGGTTATGTAGGCCAGCACGATCCCTACGCAAAATGCAAACATGCCTTGAATAAAGTTACCGTGCATAACACCAAACAAAACAGAAGAAACAATAATCGCGAACTCTTTGCCATGGCTCTTCAGGCTTTGCAGGACAAAGCCTCTGTACACGATTTCTTCTGCTGCCGGCCCCAGCAGCGAAGCATACAGGAACATAGAAATTGTTGTGCTTCCGCTGGTGGCAGATTCTACGTCCCCCATAATCGTATACCCAAACGCATTGAGTCCGTTTTCAAATCCAATAGATGCTACGCTGAAAAGAAACTGAAACCCTAAAAGCACGCAGGCAGCCTGTAAAAACACAGAAACACGCATCTTTTCCACACTGGCTAATATGCAGGTTTTCATGTTATCCCGTCGGAAATAGAGTATTAAAAATAAAATTCCGATGGCGATCCCAATAATACTGGGGCCGCCGTACAATCCGATGCTTAGTTCCAATTGGTGCAAAGCTTTGGACAACTGTGCTTCGTCCGGATGTTCCAGTATAAGCCGGACGCTTTGAATCAGTGTATCCCCCAGTATAACTGCCAGCAAAAGGATATTGTAAAAAAGTACTGCCCTTGCAATGCGATTTACCTGTCTTTTAAATTCTTTCATCTTTCTTCACCATCCTCCTTTTTATACGTTAACTATAAAACAGGCCTGCACAGTAGGGTGTTTTTTGTTGTGAAAGACTCTGAATTTGTTGCGAATCGACTCAGAACAAAATGATTTTAAGAGAATATACGGATAAACCATCCTGGGTTTCGATCTTGCGCTCCATACTGCCCATATATTTTTCGATCGCAGATTGTATGTTGAGCAGGCCAAAACCATGGTTGACTTCATCGGGCTTTCGTGTGGCCCCCGCAGCTTCTATGCGGCATCCGGCCTCTACGGGATTTTCAAATGTGAGCAGATGCATATTGCCTTGGTGGAGGATCGTCACTTTGATCCATTTATCGTTCAATTGGGATGTCTGGAGGGACTCAATTGCATTATCCACAGCATTACATAAGATGGTGCAGATATCCACCGGATTCCAGCCGCCTTGCCGGAACCGTCCTTCAACCAGCAAGGCGATCCCATTTCCGGCAGCCTGCTGATTTTTCTCATTTAAAATCGCATCTGCAATGTCATTGCCAGTATGAATCTCTGACTCTGTCTGACGTACCAGATTGCCCAGCTCCGCCAGATAATCCTTCATATTTTCATATTGTTCCTTCTCTGCCAAATCGTTTAACACTGCAAGGTGGCTTTTCATATCATGCCGGATTCTCCTTACCTCCTGCTGCGTCTGGCGATATGCCTGAAAATGTGCCAGCTCAGCCTTCAGATAACGTGCATTTAGTTCGGACACATGATAGTAGTAGTCTTTTTTGTTTCCCTGGACGACCATTGCAATAATGACTACTTCCATAAGCACTGCGCTTAAGCTCCCTATGTTAAGAAAAAACCGTATCTCTAATCCGGCGTCAAGAATGTCTTCTGCGCAAATGAGCAAAACAGACATGACAAACAGAAAAGTCCCGGTCACATTCAAAAGGATTCTTTCCCAGCGTTTGAGGCTGCGAAATTGGATTTCCCTTTTAAATTTTATCCGCCACTGTTTTCCTTTCCACCAGAAGATCAGGAGGGCAAGCCAGAAAATAGCGTCGACAGCGATTGCGGCTGGAAATGAAATGTCCAATTCCTTTTGTGTGACCATGTAAGAAATGCTGGATACGAGAGAGGCCAGGGCAAAAACCATTCCTGCCACAGGGACCACCACAAACATGCCGCGTATCCGTTTGGTCCGCCGAGCGAGAAACACATAGAGGCAAAGATATAAAAAAGGGATCAGGATATAGGTATCCTCAGGAACGGCACTGATGCACAGGGAAACCAGCAGGGTTGCAAGGAAACATCCAATAAAACCAATCCGGTATTTTTTGCTTTTGAGCTCCGGCTCCAGATAAATATAGTGCAGGATCAGCCAAAGCCAGAGCATTGTCTCAATTCCCGCATAAAAATTATAGATCACTTCTGTCCACATTCCCTATCTTTGCTCCCTTAGATAATGCATCATGTTTTCTTTAAATTCCCTAGACCGGCTGTTGCTAACCGGTATCCTGGTTCCTCCCCGAAGCAGAATCTGTTTTCCGTCATAAGACCGGACATGGAGAAGGTTCACGATATAGCTTCTGTGTACTTGGGAAAACAGCACTTGGGGAAGCTGCTGCAGCTGTTCCTTGAGTTTTCCCCGTATGAGATAACTTCTGTCTTTTAAAACAACCTGCAGGTATACGTTTTCGCTTTTGATATAATAAATATCCCGATAAGGCAGATATATCTCACCTCCGTCAGAGATAATCTTTATTTTTTTCTGATAAATCTTGGTTTTCTCCACCGCCTTCAGTGCCTCTTCCAGCTTCTCCCGCTGCAGTGGCTTGGATAAGAAACGGAATGCCTCTACTTCATAGCCGCTCATGGCGTATTCCGTATGGCTTGTTAACAGGATAACCGGAATATGGGCATGGCTTTTTTTTAATTGCCTGGCTGCTTCAAGCCCATCCATCTCATCCATTTCGATATCCAGGAATACACATAGATATCCTGCCGGATCATTATCGACAGCATTCAGCAGTTCCTGTCCGGACGCGAAAGTAAGAGCGCTGACATCCAGGCGCTTGTAATAATTTTCAATTTCTTTGTACATTTGCTGCCGTGTGCGATATTCATCATCGCAAATCCCTATTTTCATCCTGACACCATCCCAAGCTAACTTGATTCCCCGGCCTTTGACAAGAAGGGGCGTATTATATCTCACCTGAATTATATCATTAATGATTTGTTTACAAAAGCAAAATAAGCTGCCGGATACATTTAACGACCCGGACGCAGTCATAAAGTTAACAACAACGCAGTCATAAAGTACTTGCGTCAAGCAGCCAAATCCGCTATACTATAAGAGTCGATTTTCTAATGCGACATGCAATTTCAAATTTTTTGGAGAGTTGTCAGAGTGGTCGATCGTGCAGCACTCGAAATGCTGTGTCCTTAACCGGACCCAGGGTTCGAATCCCTGACTCTCCGCCAATAAAAATATCCTCGTTTTGCGAGGATATTTTTTATTGGTGGAGAAATATCAAACAGAAGGGATTCGAACCCGAAAGGGTGCGAGCGTAAAGTGAGGCAGCCCGGCGGGCTGCCGAATAGGGAGCGGTCCAAAAAGTCTGCAAGAACTATCTGAAGCTAAGCAGGGAATGCAATTCTCTCGCCTATGATACAATTTATGAAATACACATTATTGTCATACTGTTGCAGAATAACCCATTACTGTTCATCGAGCGCATATTACATTTTTATAACAAAAATGAAAAAATTAACATAGATGAATTGCAGCTGCTTCAGGATTATGCAGAAGTATTCGGACTTGGAAATAAATATCATTTCTATATGTTCTCCAAAGGTGGATTTACCGATGCATTGATTGAAAAAGCGGATGCAGGAGAGGTTAAGCTGATATCTTTAGAGGATATGTATTTATAGTATTTTTACCATTGAATACGGCGTTGTCGCAAGGTATAGAATAGTGAAAGATGCTCGACGCGACTCGCAAGTTATACTATTCTAACCATCGGAATGCGGCGTTGCCGCAAGGTATAGAATAGTGAAAGATGCTCGACGCGGCTCGCAAGTTATACTATTCTAACCATTGAATACGGCGTTGCCGCAAGGTATAGAACAGTGAAAGATGCTCGACGCGGCTCGCATCTTATAATTTGTTTGCCACGACGAAAAAATTTCACGATATTCAACTTTGAGGCTATGCCGCACTCAATGGAGAATAACGTATAACACATCGTGATCTGTGTCTGGCAGCTTTTCCCACGATGAAAAATCATCGCGAACTTAGAGCAAAACAAGCTCAAGCGATCATTTTACGTTTCACCTTTTATGAATCCGGGTCAGAAGGGCCCACTCCTTCGGAACCAGAATGGCGGAGCAACGCCTCTCCGAATGTTTCGTATTTCCGACAGTTCACAAAATGGATCGAAAAAAGGGCATATCGCATTCGTTTTCACTGCTATGCTCCCTTCTAGGTAGACAAGTGAAATAACAAAAACTTGTCACTTAGGAGGGAGCATATTTTATGTCTGAAAAAGTAAAAGAACTATTACCAGAACAAAAACTTTGGTCTTTAACGGGCAGCTTCTGCCACTGATAAAAGAAGCTTATGAGGAAAAAAGTGGGATTTTAGGTTATCGTCAAATGACAAGAAAGCTGAACCGGGAAACTGATTTTTCACAGTGATCGTGGATACCAGTATACCTCAAAATCATTTAAGAAAAAGTTGGATAATGCCGGTATAACCCAGAGTATGTCCAGAGTGTCTTGCTGCATTGATAATGGTCCAATGGAAGGCTTCTGGGGGATGCTAAAATCTGAAATGTATTACTTAAAAACGTTTCATACCTATGAAGAACTAAAACAGGCAGTAACCGAGTACATAGATTACTATAATGGCTCACGATATCAAAAACGACTCAACTGCATGACGCCTTTAGAATACAGGCACTACCTGCAAACAATAGCTGCATAAAAATATCTCCAGCCGAACAACTACGGCTGGAGATAGAAAACTTTTTTTTCCATCTGTCTACTTGACAGGGGGGCGCTTCAAACGAATGCGACAGCCCCTCCTTTTTTTATCCTATGTAGCAATTAAGATTATATTCTACAAGTTATTAGCCACTTCAAAGGCATCCCATATGGCATACATAATATTGGAAACGTTGCGCGCATCCCCTAACAGATGCAGGTCCGCATAATCATACTGGATCTCTTCATAGAGCTGCCTGTTGGATTCATAGCCAACGGCAAGGATGACACTATCGCAAGGGAGAACCTTGCTGCCCTGGGCGGTTTCCACGGTAAGCTTTCCCGCCTCATAGGACTTTGCTGCAGCGCCTGTGAGCACTTCAATGCCATGGAACGGGATTAACCGCTCCAGCATTTCACTGTTTGCATGGCAGAGGGGCCCATTGACCGCCAGTACTTTATCCAGCGTTTCTACGATGGTCACTTTTTTTCCTTCCTTGGCAAGCCAAAGAGCCGTTTCGCATCCAACAAGGCCGCCGCCGATGATCACCACTGTATCCCCGCAAGCTTTTTCTTTCATCAGCACTTCTGATGCTGTATAAACGTTCTCCTCATCGCCAAGGCGAAACCGCTTCGGAGTCGACCCGGTGGCCAGAATCACAGCCTCGGCCTTTTCAGCGGCTATTACCTCAGAAGTTGCCTTGGTGTTTAAATGTACCGTAACATTATGAAGCTCCATTTGCTTGGCGAACCAATCGGCCAGGGCAAGGTCATCCTCCTTGAAATCCGGTGCTCCGCCGGGAAGAAGGTTACCGCCTAGCCGCCCGGCCGCTTCGTATAGTACTGGCTCATGGCCCCGAATAGCCAAGACGCGGGCTGCCTCGCAGCCAGCAACGCCGCCGCCGATGATCACAACTTTTTTCTTCTTCGTAATTGGATTATACGCAGCGTAACGCTCGCGGCAAGCTTGCGGATTCACCGCACAATTAAGGGCCGAGTACTCCTGGATCCTGCCCATGCAGCCTTCTTGACAGGAAATGCAGGGTCGTATTTCATCCACCTTTCCAGCACGAAGCTTATTGACGTATTCTGGGTCGGCAAGCAGCGGCCTTCCCAAGCTGACCAGATCACAAGTGCCTTCAGTGACAGCGGCCAGAGCCATTTCCGGGTCATCCATCCTGCCGGCGCAGATGATCGGCACCGCTACCGTCTCTTTCATCAATTTAGCATAAGGCCGGTAGAGCCCCTTTTCCTGGTACATAGGGGGATGGCTCCACCACCAGGAATCATAGGAACCTACATCTGTATCAAGCGCATCGTAACCGTAATCTACCAGCAGTTTTGCCGCTGCCACGCCTTCTTCCAGGTCCCGGCCTTTTTCCTCAAATTCCTCTCCCGGCAGGGCTCCTTCCCGCAAATCTTTAATAAAGCTCTTGGGTGAATAGCGCAAAGTCACAGGGAAATTTTCGCCGCAGGTTCTCTTGATTTCTTCGACGATCTCCTTCGCAAAGCGGAGCCGGTTTTCCAGGCTGCCGCCGTACTGATCGGTTCTTTGGTTAAACAAGGCGATGGCAAACTGGTCGATGAGATATCCTTCATGGACTGCATGGATCTGCACGCCGTCAAAGCCTGCACGCTTGGCATTGTAAGCGCCTTTTCCAAACTGTTCTACTATGGTTTTGATTTCTTCTGCCGTCAGCTCACGGCAAGTACGATCCAGCCAACGGTGTTGGATCGGCGAAGGTGCTACCGGCGGAAAATCGCCAAGGTTTGTGGGAATCGTCACGCGTCCAAAACCACCGGACATCTGCAAAAAAACGTTTGCCCCGTAAGCGTGGATGCGCTCGGTCATTTCCCGAGAGGTCCTGGTGAAGTGGACTGGGTTATGGGTCGAGCATGGGACATTGGGCATACCGTGTTCCTCTACCACATTGTCAACAAAGCTGACGCCGGTAATGATCAACCCGGTGCCACCTTTGGCCCGCTCTGTGTAGTAGTCAATCCCCCGTTGGTTAAAGCCGCCTTCGGCATCGGCAAGGCCCAGGGGCCCCATGGGAGCCATGGCAAAACGATTTTTGATTTCTAACTTTCCTATTTTTACAGGTGTAAAAAGCGTTCGATATCTGCTCATTTTAGAATCCTCTCTTTCTGGTTGCAGGATAACATATAATTTTAAACGTGTCAATATTTACATGTTTGCTTTGACAAAAAAGATTGCAGATGGGGAAACTCTTATGTTAAAATGGAACAAATTCTAGGAGGAGATTGGATGCGTACATTAAAATATGCGATTTTAGGCCTGCTGAGCCGTGAAGATATGACCGGATACGATATAGCGAAAATTTTCAATGCCGAGTTGGCGAATTTTTGGAATGCAAAGCACAGCCAGATTTATCCGGAGTTGAAACGCCTGACAGAAGAAGGCCTGGTTACCTTTCATGTGGTGGTGGCCGGAGACGTGCTGGAAAAGAAAATGTATTCCATCAGCGAGCGCGGCCGCAAAGAACTGCACACCTGGCTCATAAAAGACGAACTATTAGAGCCTACGCCCAAGGACAAGTTTCGGCTGCGGGCCTACTTTGGTGACCAAATGGATACGCAGGACCTGTGCCAGCTGGTAGAAAGCCAGCTCCGGCAGCGCCGCCTGAAGCTGGAATTTCTTTCGCAGCGATTAAGCGAATATGTAAAGGTTCCCAAAGCGGGGACGGACCGCTTTGGAGATTATATCCTATTGGAAGGTGCGGTCATGCGGGAAGAGACTTATATCGCATGGCTGGAAAAAGTCCAAGGGTATCTGCTTGTGTAGTTGTAGGGCAATGTATCGTTTGACTCAACAATTGGGGAAACAACTTAATTGTTGAGCTAATTGTTTCGCACCGTAGTGGACAGCGTTATAATATAGGGTTTGAAAAAATGTGTTTTTTGGCGGATAAATTCTAGGAAAAATGTGCAACGTAATGCGTTTTCAGATTTGGTAAAATGGAAAAACAGTGATGAACGTAAGCCGCTGGTTATACTCTCTTGTACCGGATAAGCTGCTGGCTGCTCTGGAAGTCTATCACTGCGGAAAACTCTATCAAAAGACAGAATGATTTTGTGCTTCAAAAGAGATGGCGGCTGTTTGCACCAAAGAACTTAAAAGTACTGGCTGATCAAGGGGTAGGTGATTATGATGCAACAGTGCTGTCCCAATTGATCAAAAAGATATCCTGTTTTCATATTGACTAAAATTCGTGTGATCTAAGAAATAGGGCTGCTGCATGAAAAGCGATTTGCTTCATGCAGCAGCCCTATTGGTGTGCGTCCGGCAGCACATGCTTTTGCGAATTAAAGACGGCATATGTTTTTCGGAATAAACTTAATTCCTGCACCGGTTCGAGTATACTCACTATTTAAGATAATCAAATAAATAGAGCAATCCAAAAAAAGTTAACAAATTAATAGTTGACATATCAATTAAAATAGATATAATAATATTTAGAAAAATCAAACAACAGAGAGGGATACCAATGAAACGAGAACATAAAATACTTTTTACTCCTTTTAAAATCGGAAAGCTTCAGCTTAAAAATAGAATAGTCATGACCGCAATGACGGGGACCGCACTCATCAACAAAGGAAAGTTCAACAGCAGTGTCACCGAATATTACATAGAACGGGCAAGAGGCGGGGTCGGCCTGATCATTTCAGGCTGCTCTGTGGTATATGACATGTTTGGACGTGATTACTGGGTGAATGATGCTGTTGACGTATTTGAGGGACCCATAAAAACTCTGATGGAGCAAATACATGATGCCGGAGCAAAATTTTTTATGCAGATTGGAGCGGGGCTTGGCAGGGTTGCCAACCTGGAAGTGGGCCAGAAATTTGCAGGAGCAGATGTTAATAAAGTGCAATTTGCACCCTCGCAGCTTCCCAATGTTTGGAATAGACAGCGCATCCACAGAGAAATGAACAAAGAAGAGATCGAAAAGATCATCGCTGCTATGATCGAGACTGCTGCCTTGGCAAAGTCCGCCGGAATCGACGGTGTAGAAATACATGCGGTTCACGAAGGATACTTACTCGATCAATTTGCCATTGCAAATACCAATCATCGAAAGGATGAATATGGCGGAAGCCTTGAAAACAGACTGCGGTTTGCAACGGAGATTATAAAAGGCATCAAGAGGGAATGCGGAGCGGATTTCCCGATCATGGTAAGGTATGGCGCAGTAAGCAAAATGAAAGGCTTTAATTCGGGAGCACTTCCTGGCGAGGATTACGTGGAGTTCGGCAGGAACCTGGAAGAAAGTCCGGCAGTAGCAAGGCTTTTGGAAAAAGCAGGTGCGGATGCGCTCGATGCGGATAACGGATCCTACGATTCCTGGTACTGGGCGCACCCACCGGTATATATGCACAAAGCATGCAATCTGCCCGAGGCAGAATACATAAAAAACTTTGTCCGGATACCAGTCATATGCGCAGGCAGAATGGAGGATCCGGATCTGTCGGCAAAGGCGATTGAAAACGATAAGATCGATGCGGTTGGAATCGCAAGACAATTTCTTGCCGAACCGGAATACGTGGAGAAAATACGAAAGGAAGACTTTGAAAATATCAGACCATGCATCGCATGCCATAACGGATGTTTGGGATCATTGCTCGCCGGTGAAGGCGTTTCCTGCGCATTAAGACCTGCTACCATGAGAGAAAAGGAATATGAGCTGATTCCTGCAGAAAAGAAACGAAACGTCATGATAGTAGGAGGAGGTATCAGCGGCATGGAGGCGGCAAGAGTTGCCAAAAAGCGGGGACATGAGGTGGTGATTTATGAGAAGAGCGGTCGATTGGGCGGCGCCTTTACCGCTGCCGCAGCGCCGGCGTTTAAAGAAGCTGATAAAAAGCTGATCGATTGGTATAAACATCAAATGGAGGAAAACCAGATCCCAGTCGTGATAAACACCTGTGTCAATGAGGCACTGATCCGGGAAGTAAATCCGGACGTTCTGATCAATGCCTGTGGAGCTTTTCCAAGGCAAGTGCCAATCCAAGGGGCAGACAGCAGTCATGTTATAGAAGTCAAGGAGCTGCTGCTGAAAGGATGCTGCTTAGATGGGAAAACCGTGGTAGTTGGAGGAGGCCTGTCAGGATGTGAGGCGGCCTACCAGCTGGCCCTTAACGGAGGATGTGTGAGAATCATCGAAATGGCCGAGGATATTCTACAGGGAAAATTCCTCAGTATGGCAAACTCCTCAATGCTCCGGGATCTGATGAAGCGGCATGATATCGAAGTTCTTACATCGACCCGGCTGCGCAGAATTCTCAATGGAGAAATCGAAATCGAACAAGAGCATAAAATCATGAAGATTCCGGCAGATCACGTGGTCATGGCAACCGGGTATCTGCCGAAAGAAACGTTTTTTGACAGATCTGAAGTGAAAGAAGTATATACGGTTGGAGATGCGGTAAAAGCTGGCAGTTTAATGGATGCAATCAAGGATGCTTATCAAATCGCATTGAAGATATAAAAGGAAATGTATTTCTTGTATGAAGGAGGTTTTGTAATGAAACACAGTAACCAAATGACAGTCAGCAGCATCGATAAAAGACGCTGGATCGTTCTTGTTCTCCAGATGCAGGTGGGATCGGTAACGGCTTATGTATACAATCTGACGATTTACATAGGCCCGATGAATGAAAAGCTGGGCTGGGACCCAAGCGTGGTCATCCTTGTCTGGACCGTTATGATGGTAGTGGGGCTTCCGGGGTCCTTGATCGGCGGCAAACTCAATGCAAAATACGGAAGCAAATTCGCGCTCAAAGTCGGAGGCATCGCTTTCGGCGCCGCAGTGATCCTCAGCGCCTTTTCCACCTCGGCGATCATGTTTGTGATCACAGACAGCATCGCATGTCTGTGTATGTACGTGGTCTATGTATCCCAGCTGGCAAACGTAGGAGCTCTTTTCCCAGACAAAAGCGCTTTTGCCACCGGGCTCTTTATTGGCGCCACTTCTCTGGGCACCGCCCTGCTGGCTCCCTTTATCGAGTGGCTGACCAGAACCATGGATCTGATGCACGGGATCGCGCTTCAGGGAATCATCTATGGAGCAATCGTATTCATTTGCGGATTCCTGATCGTAGAAGCTCCGGAAGGCTATGTTCCGGCCAATATGGAAAAGAAACTGGATGAAGAGGAAAAATCCAAATATATCGATCGGCCTGATTATACAGTCGTACAGATCCTTAGGAAACCTTCTTTCTGGCTGCTGATTATAGGCGTTGTCGTAGGCACTGCATTTTGCAATGGCCTTTCCGCAAACTTGTCGCTGGTGGCGCAGAACGCGGTAGGAGTAGGGACGACCGCAGGAGCGCTTTTCTTCTCTGCCTGGCAGATTTCCTGCGGTGTTGGCGGCATCGTTGTCGGTTTTATGTCAGATAAGTGGTTTGGACCGGTCAAATCTTTTATGCTTTTGTGCATTGTCTGCGCAGCAGCGGCGCTGATCCTTGTGGCGGTTGGGGTTGATAAATACGCCTTATTCCTGATTATCATCATTATCCTGGGACTTGGCGCGGGTGCCATCCTCACATTGATCCCCGATACATCCATGCAGGTATTTGGCGAAAGGAATTTTGGATTTACTTACGGCATCCTGGTATTTGCAGGGGCAGGAGCTGCGTTGATCGGAACTCAGGTAACGACAAGATGCACGTCTGTCATGACCTTTACTTACGGCGCAATCCTTTGCCTTGCAGGTGCAGTGACCTTCTTCTTGATCACGATGCTGCTTAAAAAAGAAAGCAGGAAGGAAGAAGCTGTCAGGGTTGGTGCGGAAAAATGAGAAAAAAACTGCTTACAAATGGAAGGATATATACGGTAAAAGGAGATTCTTGGAACAAGAAGCCGCAAAAGAATATGCTGATCCGCGCAGACGGAAGAATCGAGCTTGTAGGCGAATTGCAAGCGCCAGTAACAGAGGATGTGGAAATCATCGATCTGCAGGGAAAGACGGTGCTGCCCGGGTTGATCGATTCCCATGTCCACGTTCCAGGCATGTCTCTGACAGAATTGTTGGAAGCGGATCTTTTTTCTTTAAAGAGCAGGGAAGAACTGAGGGAACGCATTGGCAGCTTCCTGAAAGAACATCCAAAGCAGGATACCCTTTATGGAACCGGGTTTGATATGAGCATCCAGGATGAAGAGGGGAATCCTCTCTGTGCAAAATGGATCGATGACCTGGCTGAAGATAAGATGATAATCCTGCAATCCGGTGATATGCACTCGATGCTGCTCAATACAAAAGCAATGGAAACGATCGGTCTTCTGAAAAAAGACTTTGTGTATGAAGGTCCGGGGCGTATTCATAAAGACGCAGCAGGCTGTCCCACCGGGCTTCTGACCGACACTTGGGATATCGATATTCCGAAGCATGTGTTTTCTAAGGAGGAAATAACAGAAGCTTTATTGGATTTCCAAAAGAAAATGCTGGCATGGGGCTACACGGGGATCATGGCCGCGGCGCCTTTTGCCAAGGGGCTGCCCATAGAGATCCTCCAATATCCAAAGGACAAACTGGGTATCCATATCAACGGCAGTATCTTGATCCGGCCGAAAGAGCGCAAATCACGGATGGAACAGCTTATTAAAGAGAGAGAAAAAACAAGCGCAAGTGAACTGAAAATCTCAACGGCAAAATATATGATCGATGGCGTTATAGAAGGCAATACGGCATATCTGAAACATGCGTACTGTAACAGAGAGGGCTTTACCGGAACTCCCGTGTGGAAATACAGTGAACTGACAGAATCCTTTGAGGAAGCCATAAAGAACGGGTTTCAAATACATGCGCATGTGATTGGAGATGCGGCAGTTCAGATGACCTTGGATGCGATTATTGAGGCCCGGAAAGCTGCAGGCAATGCCGATCTGCGCCATGTTCTCACCCATTTGCAGCTTGTTGATGTAAGCGATTTCCACAAGTTCGGTGCCGCTGGTATCATTGCCGCGGTACAAACGTTCTGGCATTACAAAGAACCCGGATTTTATGAAAATATCGAAGTACCTGCCCTTGGCCGGCATCGGTCAGAGAACATGTACCCGCTCAGGAGCCTGAAAGAAAACGGTGCGGTTATTACAGCTTCAGGAGATTATCCGGTATCGCCGGACAATGATCCGCTCCTGGGGATCCAGATGGGAATCACGAGGAACGCCTGGAACATGGGAGTCGCGGATCCGGATGATACAGCTTATCTTTTGAGCAAAGAAGAGCGGCTGACTGTAAAAGATATGGTGGAAGCCTATACGATCAACGGCGCATATCAATTGTTCAGGGAAAAAGAGATCGGAAGCCTGGAAGCCGGAAAATTGGCTGACTACATAGTCCTGAGCGACGACCCTTTTGAAGTGGAGCCTATGAAGATATCAAGAATTAAAGTTATGGAAACCTGTTTGTCCGGTAAAACAGTATATAAAATCAGATGACTATGTTATAATTGATATAACAACAATATCAATTTAAAAGAGGTTTGTTATGCAGCGAAATAGAACAGAATTAAACGCAATCATATACAGGATCAATAAACTGCTGAAAATGCAGACACAGGATGCAGTAAGGAAATTCGGCATCACCACCGATCAATGGATCGTGCTTGGGCGGATTTACAACTCAGAAGAAAATATGAATCAAAAAATGCTTGCTGAGTCCTGTTTTAAAGAGAAGGCAGCGATCACGCGGATCCTGGATATCCTGGAAAAGCAGGGGCTGCTGGAAAGGCGGGATTCGCCTGCAGACCGAAGGGAATATCTGATCTATATCACCAAAAAAGGCAGAGAACTATATGAGCAGAGTCTTGTGGAAATTGAAAAACTGGAGGGGTATGTGAACGAAACCTTCAGCAAAGGAGAACTGAAAGAAATCATGACACTGCTCGCCAGGCTGGAAAAGGCTTTAATGACCTGGAATTAAACAGGACCTAAAAGTCCATCGCCGTCAGGAACGTTAAACGGCGGTTATATTTTGAATTTATAGTTGATATATCAACTGAAAGGAACATAAAATGGATAAAAATGCTTTTTATGAAACAAGCAGAATGCTGTGCTGTCAGGGTTATGGCAGGAGCATCGTGGAAACCCTGCTCAGTTATACATCGTCCCCCATCGGATTCAGACTGGGAGGCACGGAGGCAGAACATAAAACATCAAAGTTCATTGCAGACGAATTGAAAGAGGCAGGGCTGAAGAATATCAAGCTGGAAGAGATTCCGGTAGATGCATTTGAATTAAAAGGAGCCAGGATCCGGATCGACGGATCCCCCGGCTCAGATGGAAAAAGGATACCAAAACGGCTTCTGACAGCATCCCAGTTTGCAGGTTTTCAGGGAACGGCTGGAGAGATCAGGGCGCAGGCTGTTTATGTAGGCAGAGGATTTAAAGATGATTATGAGGCGATCAGCAAAGAACCTGATTTTTTCAAAGACAAAATCGTGGTGCTGGATGGCAGTTTTGATACTGTGTGGGTCGGCTGGCAATCTGCAGAGGCCACTGTGCGCGGCGCCGTGGCCGCAATCTATACCACATGTCCGGAAAACAAGGAAGGGACATATTTAACTTATGCACCGGATATGTTAATCGGAGCGGACGGGGAAAATAATTTTGAAGATATTCCTGCGGTATTTATCAGCCGGCAGGATGGTGCCTGGCTCAAAGACCAGCTGAAAGATTCGCCGGAAACGAGCATTGCTTTGGAAAGTAAAGTACAGGTGACGTTAGCAAAAGAAGGCGGTATCGGATACAATGTCATTGCAGAAATTCCTGGGAAAAGAAGTGATAAAGTCATTCTTCTGGCTGCTCACCAGGATGCACATTTAAAAAGTGCGGCAGATGATACCGGAGCAGCAGCAACTGTAATGACAATCGCCAAGGCAATGATAATGTCCGGATATGAACCGGAGGCTACGATCAGGCTCCTGTTTACGTCTTCAGAAGAATACGGCAAGATCAATACTGTGTACGATTGGCAGCATGGTGCAGTTGAAGCCATGATAGCCCATCCGGAGTGGAGGGACGAAACGGTAATCGTCCTCAATTATGAGGTGATGCCGGAAAAAGGCGCAGTGACTATGTTCCGAGGAGTGCCTGAAGTAATGACACTTGTAGAAAAATGTGCGGAAGGAATGAAGGGTGAACATTACCCTGCTGCTGTTCAAACTCTGGAAATGCTCATTTCGATTGCAGATGAGTGGACCTTTTGCGCGCATGGAATCCCTTGCCTTTCTGTGACTTCTATGCGGGAGGATTATCTGGGCCGATACCATACGAATTACGACTGCGTAGAAAATCTTGATTATAAAGCCATGGGTCAGATCGCCAACGCCAGCTTCGATCTCATAACTGCCTTTGATGAGGGGCTGATTGATTTCAGTCTGGAAAGAAGAGTTGCAGATTTTGATGCCTGGTACAGCGACCCGGCGACTTCCTCACTGGAAAAGGAAGTTCAAATGGGCATGTCGAAAGAGGAATTTGAAAAAATCGATGTGGAGCCTTTGCTTGTGGAGAAAGTCGATCAGGCTTTAACAGCATGGACCGCTTCTGTTGAAAAATTCAATACCGCTAAAGGGGATATGGCAAACATAACAGAAGCAAACCACAAGTTGATTCAGTATAACAAGCATGTTCTGAGCAGCTGCATCGCATCGAGCGTGGGACAAAATACCATCTATCCCTATATGCAGACCCAATCAGATGCCGCAGCTCTCAAAATGGCAATTGAGGAACTTGACAAAGACAGGCCGGAGAAGGAAACCGTTTTGGCTGCCCTCGATAAAGTCAATCTGGATCTCTTTGGATGGGTGCCGCTTACAAAGTTTATCAACTGGTTCAGTCTTGAAACGTGCAGAAGGATGTTTGAGCTTTACAAACCCATGGAAGGAACCTGGGGGTATTACGGCAAACTCTCGCCTATGCCGGATATCTATGAAGAATATATCGAGGTGAGAGATTCACAATCGCCGGATTACAAAAAAATCAAAGCAGCGATGATCGAGCATTATCAGTTTCTTACAAAAGAACTCGCCCTTAGATTGGATAAAACAGCAGAAGATATGAAGAAAGCAGCAAAGCTGCTGGATGATATTAGATAGAGGTGAAATTTTGGATATTAGAAAAAACGCCAGAGGATGGGCCATCGTAGCAGTGTCATTTTTGATCCTGATGTTCATATTCGCGACCTGTATAAGCTGCATGGGGGTGTATGTAAAGCCTGTATCCGAGGATTTGGGAATCCCCAGAACTTCCTTTACACTTACCATTACCATACAAGCTTTTGCCATGATGCTTTCCTCTATGCTGGCAGGAAAGATGCTGGAAACGTATAATATGAAACGTTTGATGATGGCTGGAACAACAGCAAGCGCCGTATGTATGTTTATCTTTTCGGTTGCTCCTTCCATTACATACTTTTATCTGGCTGGCATACTTATGGGAGTATCGGTTGCCTTTACATGCAACATTCCCATTTCAATCCTTATAAAAAACTGGTTTGATGAAAAAAAAGAAGGCTTTGCCTTGGGGATTGCATTTGTGGGCAGCGGCGCCGGGGCAATGGTTTTAAATCCGCTGTATACGTTCATAATTAACAGTTACGGATGGAGAGCCTCTTATTTTACAGCAGGAGCTTTTATGCTGGTGGTACTTATCCCCTTGATCGGGTTCATTGTTGTAAAAAGTCCGGAAGAATTAAAATATACAAATGGTACTAAAACATTCACATCGGAAGAGAATCCTGCAAAGCAAATCAGAGAGGATGATTTTACCCTGTCAGACGCCTTAAAACAACCTCAGACCTGGGCCGTATATATCGGGTACACAATTCTAACCTTGTCCAGTATGGCCTTACTGAATCATGGTATTCCTTTTATGACCGATTATGGAATGCCGTCGTCTGTTGCGGCAGCAGTGATTTCGATCAGTTCCGCTGCGTTGATTCTTGGAAAAGTCATTTCCGGCGCATTGTATGACAAGTATGGCGTACGCAGGGTTACCATATTTGAAATGATTGTCGTTACGTTATGTATTACTGGTTTTTGGATTAATGGAATGATCGACTCGATGGCAATGATTGTGTTATTTGTTATTTTATACGGAATTGGAATCCCGGTGGCAACGCTGTCTATGCCTTTGATCCTGCCGATTATGTATGGGAAATCTAATTTTGGCTCCATAATGGGAATGTTCAGTACAGCTTCCGGTTTGGGCGGGATGCTGCAGGTTATTATTAGCCTGATCTATGATTCCACCGGGAGCTATTACCCGGCATGGATTATTCTGAGCGTGCTGTGTCTGCTCAATGTGGTAATCTTCGCAGCTTTTGCAAAGTCGCTGAGAAAACATGCAATCTGACCCCGCGGGAATCCAGGCAGGGAGTTTTTTTTCAGGAACGAATGGAATAACTTGTCTGTGGCGCCACAAGACGAAGATTAAGAGTTTGGTTCAACAATTGAGGAAAACAACTCATTTGTTGAGTTAAAACACAGGCTTGTAGGCTGTCCAAATGGAAAACACCTCTTATATTAAAGCCTTTGTCAGGAATTGTAGCCTGTAGGCACTGGAAAAGTCTCAACAACAAGCAAAAAATAATACATTGTTGAACCAATTCTCTTATTCGACAATTTTCGACACCACTCTCGGCAGGGCTGTCCCAATTGCTCATTTTCATGGAAAGGTTAAAGCAGATAAAAGAAGCTTCGGAAGAAGGAAAATAAAGAACTTCTCAGACCGAGGTTGCCGGCCATACCCTTTAATGTATGGGCCGCGTCAAAAGCGGCTTGGTAGTCGCCGGCCTGTAATGCATGGTCCAGTTTATGTAGATTCTCATCCCGTGGCAGCATGGCGAGTATTCGTAAATACATCTGTTCATTGCCCATAAATCGGGACATTGTGGTTTCATAGTCCGCACCGTATTTCTTAAAGATTTCTTTCAGAACTGCCATTTTCTATTCCTCCTCCTTGCCCAAAATAAAATCGTAGAGGACCTGATACAGCCGCACCGGCTCAATGGGTTTGGTCAAATGCGCGTTCATACCGGCCGCCTTGCTCTTTTCCATGTCGTCGTCAAACGCGTTGGCGGTCATGGCGATAATGGGGATGGTTTTAGCGTCGGCATTGCTCATGTGGCGGATATTATTGGCTGTCGTCAGCCCATCCATCTGCGGCATCCGGATGTCCATCAAAATGGCGTCATAAAAGCCCGCCTCAGTTTTGCTGAACAGCTCAATTGCCCGCAGTCCGTTTTCCGCAGTATCCACGGTAATGCCTTTGCTCTCAAGCAGGGCCACAGCCACTTCGGTGTTGATGGCGTTATCTTCGACCAAAAGAATCCGGCACCCGGTAAAATCAAAGACCGCAGGCTTATTCCCTGCACTGATTTCCTCTTTTTCGCCCAGTGCCTTGGAGAAGGCGGAGATCAGGGAGGACTTGAACATGGGCTTGCTCATCAGCAGATTGACGCCCGCCAACGTGGCCTCGTGCTCGATGGAAGCCCAGTCGTAGGCCGTCATTATAATGATGGTGACCTCGGGCCCCACGATGGCCCGGATGCGCCGGGCAGTCTCGATGCCGTCGATATCCGGCATCTTCCAGTCAATGAGGATCATATCGTAATGTTTTCCTTTGTCCCACATCCACTGTACCCGTTCGATGGCCTTACGTCCGCTGTCCACCCATTCGGCGGTGATCCCCATCTCCTTGAGCGTGGCCATGGAGCTTTCGCATACCGCCAAGTCGTCGTCCACCACCAGAGTCTTCAGAGCAGAAAAATTGGGGAGCGCCTTTTTCCTGTTGTGGCGAGGCAGCTCATCCTCCGTGACGCCCAGCTGCACATCCACCGTGAACTCAGACCCAATGCCTTTTATGGAGCGTACTGTGATTTTGCCGCCCATCATATCGATGATGTTTTTCGAGATGGACAGGCCAAGACCAGTACCGCCGTACTTGGCGGTGGTACCGATGGATTCCTGGGAGAAGGGCTCAAACAGGTGAAGGAGAAAGCCGTCACTGATGCCTACGCCCGTATCGTTGACGATAAAGCGCAGCGTGGCGCCGTTCTTGCTCTTCCTGTGCAGCGCAGCCGAGAAGGTGACCTTGCCGCCCTTGCCAGTAAATTTAATGGCGTTGGACAGGATATTGAGCAGCACTTGCTGCAGTTTCATGGCGTCCCCAATATAAAAATCGTCCAGAGTGGGATCTACAATGCACTCGTATTCCATGCCCTTTGCCGCCGCCTGGCTGTAGCAAATGGCGTTGAGGCCGTTTATAAAGTCTTCTGTGGGGATTTTTTCATTTTTGAGCAGCATTTTTCCGCTCTCGATTCGGCTCATGTCCAGAATATCGTTGATGAGGGAGAGCAGGAATCGGGAGGAGATGCCAATCTTTGAGATGCACTCGGCCACTCGCTCGTCGTCTCCGACGGCTTGGGCGGCGATGGCGCTCATTCCGATGATAGCATTCATGGGAGTGCGGATCTCATGGCTCATACGGGAGAGGAAGTCCGTTTTCGCCGCGTTGGCCTGCTCCGCTGCGGCAAGGGCGGCAGCCAGCGCCTCCTTTTGCTGCTGTTCCTGCCGGACGATGTTCGTCACATCGGCTCGGGTCATGCACACCCGTCCCAGCTCCTCGCCGATATAGAAAACTTGGAATCGTTTGACCCGTCTTTGGCCGTCTTGCCGCAGCTCCAGCACGAAGGTGTAGGAGCTTTGCCGGGCAAGCTCCCGCCGCATGTACGCAGGGTCCAGCTTCTCCAAAAATTCCTGCTGCTCCGCCTCATCCATACAGTGGGCCGCCACCTTTCGGATTTCCTCCTGAAAGTCCCCTTCCAGTGGGACGGTGGGACTCCACTCACTGCCACAGACCACCAGACGGTAGGCGCCGCTTGCCAGATCGATCTCCGTAATGACGTCGTAATCCAGGCTGGAGACCCGCTCCAGCATCCGTTCCAGCATTCTCTGCTCCGTCACATCAAGGGTGTAGAAAAAGGCGATGACATCGCCGCTTTCCGGGTTGGTATGCAGGCGGAAGCTGGTGCTGCATAAAAAGACGCCGCCGTTCTTCTTTTTGCGGAGAAATTCAAAGTGGTAATCGGCTTTTCCATTGGAAAAATCGTTTAACACACAAGTCCGGTTAAGCACGGTGCGAATGTAATGACCATATTCAGGGTCCACGGCGGATTCAGCCAGCCGTTCCACGGCAGCCCCATAGGAATCCCCCCGCCGGAAGAGTGCCAGGCCTGTGGTGGCCTGGTAGCTCTCCACATAGTCTAGGGTGATGTTGAGCCGCCCTTGAATGCTCCCCTCCGCCGAGGCAGTCTGGGCAAAATAGGCCATCTCCTTCTCGTAGAGCTCCCTGACCCGCGCCTGTACCTGCTTTTCCTCTGTAATATCCACAAAGACGCCATAGAAATATTGATTTCCGTCGTCCTCTGTGAGCCGCTGGGCCTTTAGGGATATCCATTTGACGCTTCCGTCCCTGCAGATCAGCCGGTGCTCGTCCTGAATTGTACAGCCGCGATCCCGGTCCAGCTCCAGCCTAGCCTGCACAGAACCCAGATCCTCCGGGTGGACCACCTTTGACATCCGGTTTCCCAGAGCGGCAAATTCCTCTCTGGTATAACCCAGGAACTTGTAAAGGCCGTCGTTGGCGCTTACAACGGAAAATCCTTCGTCATACTGGCAGCGGAATACTGCGCCGGGGACGTTATTGTACAGGTGCATGACCTCTGCCTGGGCCATTTTCTGTGCGGTGATGTCAATGCACACCGATATAATGGCCGGCTTGCCGTTTTCCGCCGTGATTTGGCGCCCCATATCATGGACCCAGATGTAGGAGCCGTCCTGCTTCTTCATGCGGTATTCCACCACATATTGGCCGCCCCCGGTCATCTGACTGTCTACCTCGGCGTCCACCATGGCCCGGTCGTCCGGGTGCATGCAGTTTGTGACCAGCCCCCTGATGTCGGCGACAAAATCCGCCTCGTCCGCATAGCCAAGATGCTCCAACATTCGATTGTTGACGAAATAGAAGGGGAAGCCCTCTTCTATATACCCGCCCATCATGCCTCCGGGCAGGGAGTCGTTAAGCAGGTCCTGCCGCTGCTTGGCCATGTTTTCCATCACCAGGGTTTTAGGATAGTGCTCTTCGCCCCGTTGGCTGCTGCTGGGTTCGGAAAACCACAGGGTGCGCAGCCGCCAGGACTTTTGCCGCCGGACCAGAGTAAAGAATCCCCGCAGCCGCCAGCGATACTGGGTATTCTTGAGGATCATTCCCACGGACAGGTTGCGGATGTCCGCATCGATCTCCTGCTCCTGAAAGAGCGTAAGCTCCACCGTGAAGGGTTCAGGGATCTCCTGAATGTCCCGGGCCAGATAATCCCTCATTTCTTGGGGGCTGTGGGCGAACTCGTCCTCCCCGGTGCCCACAAAGCAGAACTCATCGCCTAAAAAGGGATAGACCTCCTCGGCGTTTCTCCGTTCGAACCAGGCGCTGCAAAAAGCCTGAAACGTCTCCCAGGCAGTCATCATTTTTTTCATCGATTTCATCCTTTCCAAGACCAACAATGGTCTTACTCGCGCCGGTCGCCTCCAGTACCTTGAAGCAGTCAGAAAAAGTCCTGCGCACCTGAGTACGGTATTCCTCGTTCTCGTCGGCCACCAAAAGAAGCCTGCCCATGTGGTCCACAGAGCTGACAGACCGGCTGCTTTCCACGTCTGCGGAAGGGGCCTGCGCTGTCAAGACCGAAACAAAATTCTCCACAGGCATGGGTTTGGCAAAATAATACCCCTGAGCGTAGTCGCATCCATTGTTTTGAAGTCTCTCCAGCTGTTCTCGAGTCTCCACACCCTCCGCCACTACGCTCAATTTCATCCAACGGGCCAGATCGACGATAAAGCGCAGGATGCCCAGGCCGGCAGGTTTTGTAATCTCCGTCTGGATAAACTTCATATCCAGTTTCAGCACGTCGATGGGCATTTCCGTGAGCATATTCAGCGAAGAGTAGCCGCTGCCAAAATCGTCCATCTCGATGACGAAGCCCAGTCTGCGCAGAGCGCCCAAGGTTTCGATCAGCTGTCGGGAAGTATCCGTGTACGCGCTTTCCGTTATCTCCAGGTGCAGACGGGAAGGAGAGAGGCCGTACCGCTGTATGAGCCTCGTGAGAAGGTCCACCAGGTCTGTGTTGTAAATATCCATCCGGGAGACGTTGACGGAAACGTTAACGCTGGGATAACCTTTCTCATCCCACGCCTGCATCAGGGCGCAGGCCCGCTCCCAGACATATTGGTCCAGCTTGGTGATAAAGCCGTTGCGTTCAAAGATGGGGATGAACTCCGCGGGCGACTGCAGGCCCCAGTCCGGATGATTCCAGCGCACCAGCGCCTCAGCTCCCGCCAGCCGGCCGTCCCGGATCTGGTACTTGGGCTGCAGGTAGACCTCGAACTGCCCCGTGGCCAGAGCCGTCTCCATGCCGTCCGTGATGGCCTGCCGGCGCAGCAGCGTGCCCCGCAGCTTGTCGTCGTAGAGGGCAAAGTGTTTGCCATACTTTCCCTTGATACTGTGCGCCGCCAGCAGCGCCCGGTCACACATCTGTTCTACGGAGATTTCCCGGTCCTCCACCGTGTAGATGCCGTATTTCATGGTCACATTTTGATCGCCAAAGCCGCTGTTGATCCTGCTGTCAGACTGGGTGAACATCTCGTCCGCATAGTCTTCACGGTGCTCCAGGAGGCAGGCAAACTGGTCTGCGTTCAGGCGGCCGCAGATTCCACGCTCTCCTAGCCGCTGGCCGCAGAGCTCCGCCACTTGCCGCAGTAGGCGGTCCCCGGCGGCTATGCCGAAGGTGTCGTTGATCAGTTTGAAGTCCTCAATGTCAGAACAGAGGATATCATATTTCACATCCGGGTTCCGAAACAAGATATCCCTGACCTGCTGGCAGAAATATTCCTTGCTGTACACCCCGGTGAGCCGGTCATACTGGATCTGGTGGATGAGGGCGGAGGTCTCCCGCAGGCGGATGATACCGGCTGCCCGGTGTAAAATGACCTGGGCGCGGTAGGGCTTGGTGATAAAGTCAGTGGCCCCGTGGGAAAGCGCCGCCCGGTTAATTTCATTGTCTTCAACCACTAATATTTTTCTCTCTAATAACATGATTCACACTCAATCCTTCAGGTTATCTACCTAATATATATACATAATATACATATTGCTCCGATTTCGGATGACATATATTTGTCATTTTCAATGACATAATTTTCAATTTAAGACTATCGTATTATAGGATACTTCTTTTTTAGGCAAAATTCAAGGGATTAGTCATAATTGACAATGACATTTATGTGTCATTTATAATGACACATAATGCGAATTTTGTTGCAAACTTATTCATTTTACGATACACTGGTATAAAAAAGGAGGATGAGACTTTGCAGTTCTATGAAAAGCTAATTTTTGTCATGAATTTGACACAAACGACGAACCGGGAGCTGGCTCAGGCAGCGCAGGTAGACCCCTCCATCATCAGCCGTTTCCGCAGTGGGAAGAGAGGGCTCCCACGCAATCTGGAACCGCTGCGCAGCATGGCGGATTTCCTTGCCGAACGCTGTACTGGCGAATACCAGAGAAGAGCTCTGTCAGAGATGGCGGGGATCAGACGGATCCTTATGGACAAGAAGGAACAGCTGTCAGAATTTCTGTTTTGCTGGCTGTGCGGTGACGCAGATGGAGTGGATCGCTTCATGCGCGGCTTTGAATCGCTGACCATTAAAGGTATTGCGTCCAACTCCACCTTGGAGGCTGCAACGATCAGCCGTAAAGGGAATTTTATTCATTTTGGAAATGAGGGAAAGCGTGCCGCGGTGCGGTCTATGTACCAACACCTGCTGGCCCGGCAGAAACCGGGTACGATCTGCATTCTTGCCGATGAGACCGACGACTGGCTGATGGAAGATTATGATTTTACCTCCCAAATGCAGGCCTGGCTGCTGGACTGTATCCGGCAGGGCTTTCAGATCTGCCATATCATACCGCCGATCTACTCGGGCGATCAGATTCTGGAATCCCTGGCCCGCTGGATCCCGCTCTACATGACCGGCAAGGTAAAAGCCTACTTTTATCCCCATATCCGCGACCGCCTTTACCGGCACACCATTATCATGGAGCCCGGACAAATCGCGATCGCGTCCCATTCCATGGCGGGCGATCCCACCAGCTACGCCACGATGCAGACCACAGATCCCGGGCTGCTCCGCGCGATGGAATCGGAGTTTGAGGCCTACCTTGCCCTGTGCCGGCCTATGCTGAATACCTACTCGGAGCCCCAACAGCTGTTCCAATGCTTTATGAAATTCCTGTCGCCCCAGGGATTCCGCATTCAAAAGCTGATCTCCTTGTCCGCAGTGACCGCGCCCTTTGAACTTGTTGCGGATTCCATAGGAAAAAGAGAGGATCCTGAGCAGAAACGCCTGGGCGAGCTTTACCTTCAGGAGATGAAGCGGTTGGAACAGGAGCAGGACCAGTACAACCTGATTGATATCGTTCACCTGGCCAGCGCCGATCAGGTCCGCTCTGGTACGGTTCCCATCACTGCCACCTGCTGGTCGAGCGGGGCTATTTACTATACCCCGGAGACCTATACCCTGCATTTGAAGAAGATCCTGCATATTTTGGACACCCATGAAAACTATCACTTCGTCCCCCTGGAAGGAAATGTTGAACAGGAGAGCTCCCTTTTGGTTAAGGAAAATCACAGAGCGCTTCTGGTGCATGCCTCGGAGCCCTTTACCGTCTTTGAGATCTCCCAGCCTGAGATCGTGGCACTATACCGGGAGTACCTGTTTCGCCTGGCGGAGAAAGTGGGATACAAGGGTATTCACCGAACGAAGATTAAGTCCCGGCTCCGGGAACTGATCCGGGAGCTGGAGGGGTGACACATGAAAACGCGACGATAATACCAGCCTTTATTGGCTGCCGTTAAAGCAGTAGGGGGAAAAATTGATATGAAAAACAACGATAATTCAATGAATTCCGGGCAGAAACATAAAGTGCGCCGAGCGATCCGTTTCCCGATGCTGCTTATGAGCTGTATCGCGGTTTTTTCCGTTGTTATCCTGTTAACGTTTTTGTTCTACCATTCCCTGGAGCGGGAAATCTACAAGGAGCGTGCTGCTTACATGACAGAGATTTCGGCGCAGGTGGTTTCCACCACAGACACGGTTGCCAACGCACAATGGAATCTTGCGGCGATCCTGGCAAATCGCATGAAAGCATCCCAGATATCCGGCACGGCGGAACTGACGGAGTGGATCGTCTCTGAGGTCAAGATCCACGATCAGGATGAGTTGAGTTTTCTCGTGTTTGACAATGCAGGCAATTATTATGACGCCGCTGGAATCCGGGTACGGTGGCAGGGAAACCTGATGTCAATCCAGAATGATTCACCAAAACGGCAGGTGGAGGTCATAACCCTGTCTACAACGCCCAAGAATACCGATGAGATGGTGTTTCTGCTGCGCATGGAAACTCCGGTCGTGTTAAAGGCCGAAGGCGTGACCCTCACACATGTTGCAGTGGTGCGGGATATGGATTTATTTTACGAACAGTTCCAGGTACCCTCCTTTGAGGGCTCAGGAGAGAATTTTTTTGTAAGCAGCGTGGGGACGCGGGTTTATCGGGGCAAGTCGTACAGCAAAGTGATTGGGGACGTTTACAACGTACTCAAGCCTCTGGAGAGGATGTCCTTTCGCTTTGAGGGCTCTTATGAGAAGCTGAAAGACATTATTGCAAGCCGGGAAAAGTGCTGTATGGAATTTTCGGACACGGAGAATACGCACTATTATGTCACCAGCGTGCCTATGGGCATAAACGACTGGTCCATTTTGAGCGTGGTGCCATCCTCTGTGGTCAGCGCACAGATGCAGCATTTTCTGAATATGACGCTCTTCGGCATGGGTGCCATCGCATTGCTGGTGCTTGCGGCAATATCCACGGCAATTCTGCTGATTGTCCGTTATCGGACCAGCCAGGAGCTGCTGCACCAGCAGGCGGAGATGAATGCCGCTCTGCAGGAGGCCGCGCAGACCGCGGAGGAAGCCAGCCGCGCCAAAACAGTATTCCTCTCCCACATGTCGCACGATATCCGTACTCCGATCAACGGCATCATGGGTATGACCGACATTGCGGTGCGCAATCTTGGCGACATCGGCCGGGTGACGGATTGCCTAGGGAAAATTGCAGTATCCTCCAAACATCTTTTAAGCCTGGTGAATGACGTACTAGATATGTCACGGATTGAGAGCGGAAAAGTCAAGCTGGAACACAAGCCGTTTTATGTGGAGGCGCTGCTGGATGCCTGCTACAGCCTGGTGGCGGGTCAGGTACAGGAACGCGGCCTCACGATGAAAAAGGAGTTCTCCGGGGTGGGACAGCTGGTGCTGTCGGGTGACGAACTGCGCCTGCGGCAGATCATAATCAACATTCTGGGGAATGCCGTCAAATTCACGCCGGATGACGGGGAGGTTGTATTCACCGCCTGCGGCAAAGATGTGGGCGGTGGAATCTCTGAACTCACGCTGATCATTCAGGACAACGGGATCGGCATGAGCGAAGACTTCCAGCAGAAGATTTTCGAACCCTTTACGCAGGCGGAGGACAGCCCGAAGAGCCGCTATAAAGGAACCGGGTTAGGCATGTCCATTGTCAAGCAGTTCCTGAACCTGATGGGCGGCAGCATTGAGTTGCAAAGCGCGCCGGGCCAGGGCAGCAAATTTGCCGTGAGGCTGTGCCTGCCCAACGTGACAGCCCCGCTCCGTCAGGAACATGCACCGGATGATGATGTGTCCTTATTAAGAGGATTGCGGGTGCTCCTGGTGGAGGACAATGAACTGAACATGGAGATCGCCCGGTACATTCTGGAGGAGTGCGGCATGGAGGTAACAGGAGTGGAGAACGGCCTGCAAGCTTTGGAAATTTTTGAAGACCGCCCGGAAGGAAGCTTTGATGTGATTCTGATGGATGTGATGATGCCTGTGATGGATGGTCTGGAAGCCACAAGAGCTATCCGCACCGGCAGTCATGGCGATGCAAAGACCATACCCATCATTGCCATGACTGCCAATGCCTACGCCGAGGACCGGAGGGCCGTGTTTGAGGCCGGGATGGACCGGCATCTGGCAAAGCCGATCGAACGCGAAGAGCTGCTTCATGCTTTAGTCGAACTGCGTACCAGAACAAAGGATTAGTATACAGAGCAAAAGTAAAAAGGCCGTACGAGGAGGATTAAAAAATGAAATTGAAAAAGCCGATTGCAATGATCACGGCCGTGATCATGATGTTATGTCTTGGTTTGACCGGCTGCCGGTCCACCGACGAAAACACTTCCGGTGACGAGCATGAGCCGCTGACGCTGCTTTCTCTCAATATAGATCAGCCAGCCTTCCTGGCGGCGTTGGAGGAGAACTGTCCCGGCGTCCGGCTAGAATTCATAAGTTATACCGGGGGCAGCGGCACCGGTTACTCACAGTATCTGCTGGACAAAGGGCATCCCCCCGACATTTATACGATATCGGTATTCGGGATGCTGGATAAGCAGAAAGAGTATCTTTTGGACCTGTCGGGATACGAATTTTTGAATAACTACAATACGGTCGATATCAATCAGGTCACACTGGACGGCGCCGTTTATATGCTTCCGACCAGCGCCGCAATCATGGGTTTATACTACAACAAGACGATGTTTGCGGAGCACGGCTGGGAGGTGCCGCAAAATTTTGAAGAGCTCAAGGCGTTGGTCAAGGTCATCAGGGAGGCCGGAATCGACCCGGTAGCGGCCCAGTTCAAACTGCCCGGAAACGGATTCTTCGACGTATTTACTATGGCAAAGACAGGATTCCTGTCCACGCCGGAAGGCCGCCAGTGGGAGGAGGACTTTAAGAACGGAGACGCAACGGCGGCGGAGGGGCTGTCGACGGCGGTGGAAGCGATCCAGGAACTGATCGACTGTGGATTTCTGGATGCGGAGGACACAAAGCGCAGCAGCAGTGAAACAACCAATTACTTTTATGACCGCGGGGCGGCTATGTATCTGAATGCCGGCACCATTTCCAGATATACACAAAACGAAGACGGTACAGGTGATGTGTATGGCATTATGCCGTTTTATGGCCCGGGGACGGACAATATGGTGCTGATTCAACAGCCCCAGAGATATTTTGGCCTGTCGAAGGAACTGGAGGAGCCGGGCAATGAGCAGAAGCTTGAGGATGCGCTGAGGGTCATGGAGTTTTTCTCCACGCAGGAGGGCCAGACAGCTCTTCTATCGAAAAAGGATAACTATGTACCGCCATTGAAAAACAGTGAGATTCCGGAGGACTCTCCGTTTTATGAGGTGGAACAGGCCATACGGCAGAGATATGTCTCTACCCTTGCCTATGCAGGGTATGAGCCCGTCATTATAGGAGTCGGGAATAAGGTGCGTGACTGGGTGCAGGGAAAATGTACCAGAGCCGATGTGCTCGCCTGCATGGATAAGCTTCAGGCCGAATATCTCAGTACCGGAATGCCGGTTGAAGGTACCGCAGCTTGTGATTTTACCCATGAGGAAACCGTGCAGCTTCAGGCAGAGGCAATCCGGCTCGCGGCAGGGACGGATTTCGCCATGATCTCGATGGGCGTGATGCGCGGCGGCAAGGAGAATATGGGGGGTGCCTGCGGGCAGATCTTCGAGGGGGATATCAATGAGGACGCGCTCATCTCGCTGCTGCCAAATTATTGTACGGATGTACTCTATGTGCTGACACTGTCCGGCGCCGACATCACGGGCCTTTTAGAAACCGGATTGGTGACAGACGGGGGGACCGAGGGCTTTCCCTACATACCTGCGGGACTAACGGTCGAGATGAATAAGGACGGGACGGTGAAGGTGGTTACGCTGGCGGACGGCTCACGGCTTGACGAGAACGCCGGTTATACCGTGGCCTTCAACAAGAGGGGATTTGCCGATGAAATCGGAGAGAGAGGAAATGCATACGAGACAGATATCCCCATCATAGATGCCATGCGCGGGTACTTGAGCACCCACTCGCCGCTCACCCCGCTGGAGCCGTCTGTTATAAGGCCGTAAAACAGCAGATTTGAGGCCAGTCAAATGGCGCCATACATCAGTCTGAATGAATAGAGCAGCTGGGCGAGGTCCGAACATATTTGGAGATCGGCGCTCTAGGACCCTCGTGATTCTTGGAATAACTCGATGCTCTTTGTGGACAGTTCACGCTCTATACAAGTCTTTTCCTTTGAGTGGCCCGTTCCTGAGCTATTCCTGCCCTTCCAGCCACTTACAGCCGGAGATATTTACAGATTCTTCTGAAATCGATTGAGGCGGAAACGCTCCTATGATAAAATCAGAGCAGGAGGTGCGCCATGGACGAACAAACAAGAAAGGACCTGATCGATCAGCTGTACTTCGGCCGGGAGGCTGCTCAGTATCTGGGTGTAACCATGCAGAGGCTCGAAGAATTGGTTGGAGACGGCCAGCTGAGCCCGGTAAAAAGGAGCCCCGGCGAAATGATCTTTCTTCGTGATGACCTGGATGGATGCAGGACCCATCGGCCCAAGCCTAAGAAAAAAATAATTCACAAAGAAGAAATCGATTTAAGACAGCCCCATTTGCAAAAGGCTGTCAATTACTTTGCCCTACGCTGTTTTTGCCAGGGATCGGATCAAATCGCAGAACCAATTTTTCTCAGGGCTGTTGAAAAAACCCATCTGACCCGGCCCATTGAGGAGATCGGAGCTGTGCTGGCAAACGCGTTGGACATTTCAGAAGAAGCTATCATTATGAAAGGAAGGCAGATCCGCCAATCCTTTAAAACATTGGAGCGGGATGATCTGGTCATCGACCGGGACGCAGAAGAATACCCCCGCTTGATGCGCAGCAAAGAAAATGCTCCTGCCTATTTGTTTTTAAGAGGCGATGCCGGCCTGCTGAAAGAGACTATTGTCGCCATGAGGGACCGCAATCATCTTGGAACGGAAATCAGCGAAAAGGCGGCCCGTCTGGCAAGGGCGCTGGAAAATGCCGGTGTAGTGACAGCCAGCGCCGGGCGAACAGAAGGAGAGCGAGCTGTTCTTGAACACGGGCACCGGCCGATTTTGGCAGCCGGTACGCCCCTGCCCGATGAAGCCATGCAGCGGCAGGATGAGCTTTTGGGGCAAGTGGGAGAACGAGGCTTAATTGTTTCCATACTTCCGCCGCCGCTGTCAGAAAGCGGAACGACCGATCCGGCCGCCGCAGAAACGATTCTCAGTGCCCTTTCCCTTGCGGCTCTGGACCTGGAGAGCGATAGAACCGATGGGGAGATGGTGAGCAGACTTCAAGAGTATCTCATACAGGCAGTAAAAAAGAACATGATCGATACCAGTGGCAAACGTGCGAGGATTTTTTCGAAAGGAATAAGGGCAGAATATGTTTATAACATTAAATGATTGGAAGGGAATCGTTGTGGACATAGATGCGATTCCAGAAGAATGGGACTCCAAGTGGGAACTGCTGCCGGAGATCGGGAAAAAGAAAATTTTGCTTTGCGGAATAAACAAAGAACGTTTGAAAAAAATAAAAAGCAATGGAGAAGCGCTTCTTATCAGTGAAGAGACTCCTTTCGAACCGCTGCTCTTTTATCATAAAGCTTATGCCCATATCTTAGAGCTGCTTGGCAGCAAATCGGCTCAGACTGTAGTGATCACAGGCTCACGCGGAGCTTTAAAGCAGGCGCAGAACTGCGGAATTTCCAGCATATTCTACTGCAAGGAAGAAGAGATACCGGCGGAGCTGATTACCATGCTGCCGGACCATATTGCACAAAGCTGGGAAGATATTGAGAAAATCATAGGACAAGAGTGTGCGGGTTATCTGGCCGAGCGCCGTGTTCAACGGTACGCAAATCAGCAGAAAGACCAGGATACCTTGATGCGGACAATCCAAACAGAGCTGGAAATTGATGAAACGCACACCTGCCCGTTAATCGCAGCAGGCAGATATTTCAGTCAGAACGACCCCAGAGCTTACGGCCATCAGCTTTCCAAACGGGTTCTTCTGCACAAATGGGAGGATACAGCGCAGACTGAAATCTTTACGGAAATTTATCGGGAGATTATCAAGAGCGCCGCTTGGGAGAGCATCGACGCCATTACCCGAATTCCGCCTAAGGATAGCCGGCAGTTCGACCGCTTTGCGGAAATTACAAAGGCAATTGCCGCGGATACCAGCGCCGAAGATCTGTCTGACAGCTTGATCTGTGTGAAAAAATACGGCTCTCAGCGGACCTTGAACCGAGCGGAACGGGAAGCCAACGTGCAGGGAGCCTTTGAAATGAAAAAAAGGGTCGATGGAAAACAGATCGTTTTGCTGGATGATATTTTAACGTCAGGGTCTACGGCGCAAGAGGCGGCCAAACAACTATACGTGGCAGGAGCCAAAAAGGTGACGGTCGTGGTACTAGCGATCAAGCAGGACATCAACCGTTTTTTGGAGGACGCTCTGCAGCCGATTCGATGCAGAAAGTGCGGCGGTGAAATGCAGCTTCGGATTAACCGGACGACTCAGGAAGCCTTCTTTGGATGCAGAGAACTCTATAATAAAGAGGCTCCGTGTACCTATATTGAAAGTTACCAAAAGGGCTTGGAACGGAGAAATCTGGACGCCGGGTTCTTTCATGAACAGGAAGACCGATACTTGTTCTGAAGACTGCCAAAAGGACGCTTTATATGAAAATAAGGTGTCCTTATTTTCATAATACCCTACAAAAAGCGCTTCAAAAATGATATCATAAAAGCTATGAAATTATTTTAAAGAAAGAAGACAGCAAAATGATTTATGATAATGTTTTAGCGGCAATCGGCCATACGCCTATGATACGCCTCAACCGGATGAACGACCCGGACAGCGCCCAGGTGCTGGTTAAGTTTGAAGGACTCAACGTGGGCGGATCCATTAAAACCAGGACCGCGTATAATATGCTTTTACAAGCGGAAAAACAAGGGCTCATCGACGAGCATTCCATCATCGTAGAGCCCACCAGCGGCAACCAGGGCATCGGCCTGGCTCTCATTGGAGCGGTCAAAGGGTATAAAACCGTCATCATCATGCCCGATTCGGTCAGTGAAGAGCGGAGAAAACTGGTGCGTCACTATGGAGCAGAGGTAAAGCTGATCCATGATAAGGGCAATATCGGCGACTGCATCGACGAATGCCTGAGGACGGCGCTGGAAATGGCAGAAGAAAATCCCAAAGTCTTTGTACCGCAGCAATTTGAAAATGAGAACAATCCTATGGCCCATAGGCATCATACTGCCCTTGAAATCATGGAACAGGTGGAAGGTGAGATCCACGGGTTCTGTTCCGGAATCGGTACCGGCGGCACGATCACCGGCATCGGAGAAGTGCTCAAGGCTCAGAATCCTAATTTGGAGATTTGGGCGGTGGAGCCTGAAAACGCAGCTATTCTAGCAGGTGGAAATATTGGAACTCATTTGCAGATGGGCATCGGCGACGGAGTAATCCCTAAGATACTCAACAAGGAAATTTATGACCATATTTATATCGTCACCGATGCTGAAGCGATTGACACTGCCAAAAAGCTGGCTAGCATGGAAGGGCTTATGTGCGGTATATCCAGCGGAACCAATGTAGCGGCAGCTCTCAAACTAGCGAAAAAACTGGGTAAGGGAAAGACTGTGGTTACAGTTCTCCCGGATACAGCTGAGCGATATTTTTCAACGCCCTTGTTTGAAGACTAAAAATTTACGAAAGAAAAAAGAGATGACCCAAGAAAAAAGAACAGAATTATTGAAGAAGCTCCCGGAGGCGCTGATTCCTTGGTATCGGGAAAACGCAAGAGAACTTCCTTGGAGAAAAGACAGAGAGCCCTATCATATATGGCTCTCTGAAATTATGTTGCAGCAAACCAGAGTTGAAGCAGTAAAAGACTATTATCATCGTTTTCTGAAAAAGCTGCCGAGGATCGAAGACTTAGCCCGCTGTGATGAAGCCGATCTTTTAAAATTATGGGAAGGCCTGGGCTATTATAATCGGGCCAGAAATTTGCAGAAATCCGCAAAGATGATCGTATTTGAAAATAACGGCGTATTTCCATCCGAATACAGTGAGATACTAAGACTGCCGGGAATTGGCGAATACACTGCCGGAGCAATCGCGTCCAACTGCTTCGATGAACCGGTTGCTGCCGTAGATGGCAATGTCCTGAGAGTGATTTCTAGAATTATAGAGATGTACGACGATATCCTCAAGCCTGCAACCAAAAAGTATGTAAAAGCAAAGCTGGAAAAGGTGTACCCAAAAAAAGATTGCGGAGATTTCACCCAGAGCCTCATGGAGCTGGGTGCGATTGTCTGCGTACCTTCCGGGCCTCCAAAGTGCAAGCTTTGCCCGGCAGAAGCATTTTGCCTTGCTCATCAGCATGGAACAGAGGCAGAACTGCCGGTCAAAGAAAAGAAAAAGCCGCGGCGTATCGAAGAGAGAACTGTTTTTCTTTTGTCTTGTGAAGGCAAAATCGCAGTGCGAAAAAGGGATACAGCCGGCCTGCTGGCAGGTATGTGGGAGTTCCCCAATGTGGAGGGAAAACGATCGCCATCGGAGGCGGCGGCTGTGGCCGAAAGCTGGGGATGCAGTCTGGCTGAACTGGAAAGAGAAACCTTTCGCAAACATATATTCAGCCATGTGGAATGGCATATGTCCTGCTACTATTTTCGGTGCAATGAGGCTTCAGATAATTTTTACTGGCCCAAGATACATGAATTGTACAGCAGAATTGCGCTTCCCACCGCTTTTCGTCAATTCCTGACGGATGACCCTGAACATTACCTTAACAATGCTTAAAAAACGAAAAAGGTGGTATAAAAGAACATAAGTTTATGTTATAATGTGGGCGATTCAATAAAAGAAGATTTATAGGGGGAAAACATGGTAGAAACAAATGCAGAGACAAGAAAAGTAAACAGAATGCAGCAACAGCAGAAAAAGAAAAAGCTCCATAAAATACTCGCCGTTCTTTTGATCATTGTGTGTGTGATTGCAGCGATCGTAATTGTAGCAGCTTTATTTTCAAGTGACGGCTATAAAGATGAAAAGAGCTTTAAGGCGTATGCCTCGTCCTTTTTTAAAGAGATCGATGAACCGAAAGGCGTAGGTTCCGCAAAAGAAGTGGTAGAATACGGTACGCCCCTTTCCACAGCGATGGAATATCCGGTAGTGGGACAGGAGGTGACCGATACTTATATTAATGGCATCGTTAAAGATCTGCGTACCCAGTTTGCCGAGGCGCATAAAAAGGCTACGGATAAAGATAAGATCGCAATGCTCATGGACTATGATACTTACAAATCCGATCTGGGGGCGGTAGGCGTAGTTTTTTCACAGGAACAGAGAGCGGAAAAAGAACGGCAAATGCAGACCGTTTCTTCGAATGTATACACTTATAATTTTTCTTCTGCCACAGGACGGCCCCTGACGGCGATTCAAATTTTCAATCCGGGATACAGGAGCTTCTGTTCCCAGTACTTTAACAAGTATTTTCAGGACAAATACAAGGACAGATTGGTTAAGGGATATGAAAAAGCCCTTGCAGATTCAGAAGAGAATTTTAATAAATTTGTCCTCACCGATAGCGGTGTCAAATTTTATTTTGATGCGGGCAGCGTGATAAACGCAGAAGAAGGGTCAATATCCGCAGAGATCAGTTATAAGGATTTAAAAGGAACGATTCGAGAACAAATTGCCACCCGCGCGATCGATCCATCAAAGCCAATGGTGGCCTTGACCTATGACGACGGACCGCTACCTAAAAGCAGCAACCGGATTTTGGATTGCCTGCAGAAGTATGGCGTTGTCGCAACCTTCTTTGAATTGGGACAGAATGTGTCCATGTATCCGGAGGTTGTTAAGCGGGAAGCAGAGTTGGGCATGGAAGTGGGCAGTCACAGCTGGTCCCACCCAAATTTGAAAAAGTTGTCCGATAAAAAGGTGAAGGAACAGATCGATAAGACGAATGAGGCTTTGAAAAAAGCCTGCGGGCAGACCTCATCCGTATTCCGGCCGCCGTATGGTAACAGCAGCAAGGCCGTAGAAAAATATGCAAAGGCGCCGATAATACTTTGGTCTGTGGATACACTGGACTGGAAGAGCAGAAAGGCCAAAAGTGTTATAAAAGTCGTAAAAGGCGTCAAGAATTTAGATGGAAGGGTAATCCTCATGCACTCCATCTACGACTCGACGGCAGAAGCGACGGAAAAACTGGTCCCATGGCTGCTGGAAAGCGGCTATCAGCTGGTTACCGTCAGCGAGCTTTTACAGTACAAATATAACGAAACTCCTAAAAACGGAAAGCTATACGGATACGGATATTTTTACTTGAATAAATAGGACAGCCAGTTCCAGCATTTACAGGCAATGCGCGGCCGCACTCTGGAAAATGCTAAGAGTGCGCCGCGCAAAAGATATACAAGAGTGATAGAAAGGTATCGCCCAAAAGTTTCGCTAGTATTTTTGGACGATACCTTTCCTTGCGGGTAATTTTATGAGGAGTTGCATCCAGGCGGCGGACCGGCTTCACAGGTTCGAGACCCGTTGATACAAGGAGTTTTTTGAGCCACTTTTGCCGAAAAAAGGCACGTAAGAAAGTCTTAAGAAAGAATTAAACGAATATAACTTGACAGTGTATTACAAATAGTAGTACACTTGGAATAACAGAGAGGTAGTGTGCTCTGTCAGAAATTGTGTGAATGCAGATAAGTTGAAGGGAAGTGAATTAAGATGAATATTTTAAATCGTTTACATTTCTATGCCCAGAATCATGGGCAGGACATTGCAATCCAATCCGGAGACAGCTTTTTCACTTACGCGCAGCTGGACGATCTTTCCAGCCGTCTTGCAAGCTATATCGAGGAACGCTGTAGGGGCAGCAAAGCCCCTGTAGTTGTTTACGGCCACAAGGGGATATACATGATCCTCTGTTTTCTTGCGTCTGTAAAATCGGGCCGGCCATATTGCCCGCTGGATATTTCCATTCCGGACACAAGAGTGGAGGATACGATTAAAACTGCGCAGCCATCCATGGTTTTTGCCCTCGAAGAAATGACAGCCGACGTGAAAGGCGTTATTTCATTGGAGGAAACAAAAGCGATCATCGAGCGGACCAAGGAACCGATCGACGAGAGCTGCTATGTGAGCGGAGAAGATGTATTCTATATTATTTTCACATCCGGAAGTACCGGAACGCCTAAAGGCGTACAGATTACCACAGATAATCTAAACCATTATCTGGATTGGTCAGTGGGGCTGGGAACCTGCGCTGCGGACAAGTTGGGAAAAGTTTTTCTTAACCAGGCGCCGTTTTCATTCGACCTTTCCGTGATGGATCTTTATACGTGTCTGGCGAGCAGAGGCACCCTTTATCTTCTGGATAAAGAAGTGCAGCTGGACTTCAAGAGGCTCATTCCAGCTTTGAAGGAATCGGGAGCCGCAGTATGGGTATCCACGCCGTCCTTTGCAGACATGTGCATGGCGGATAAAAGTTTTTGCCAGGAACTGATGCCTAAGATGGAAACATTCCTCTTCTGCGGGGAAACGTTGACCAACTCAACGGCGCTCAAACTGCTGGAACGTTTCCCGCAGGCGGTAATCATGAACACCTACGGACCGACGGAATCCACAGTGGCTGTTACGGAGATACAGGTTACCAAAGAGCTGGCAGAAACGGTTCAGCCGCTGCCGGTGGGCGCTGCCAAACCAGGCACCTTCTTTGAAATACACAGGGAAGACGGCAAACTGGCCGATACTGGCGAGTCGGGAGAGATCATCATCGTCGGCGATACGGTCAGCGCCGGATACTTCGGAAGAGAAGATCTGAGCAGAAAGGCATTTTTCAACTGTATGAAGAACGGCAGAAGCTGCCGCGCATATCGTACCGGCGACAAGGGATATCTGGATGAACAGGGCAATCTTCACTATCAGGGCAGGATCGACCTGCAGATTAAGCTCAACGGATATCGAATCGAGATCGAGGACATTGAGAAGAACATTGCCCGTCTGGAAGAAGTATCCCATGCGGTCGTAGTACCCAACATAAAAGAGGGGAAAGTGAAGAGCCTGACTGCCTTTGTAACCGGATGTGCCAAGCCGGAGAGTGGTTTTAAATTTTCAAAAGAGATGAAAGAACGGCTCAAGGCGTTCCTGCCGGCCTACATGATTCCAAAGAAAATCGTACACATGGAAAACCTTCCCATGAACAATAACGGCAAGGTGGACCGCAAACAGCTGGGAGGACTTGCATAATGAGCTTCTTTGGAAGTATACAGTTTTTTCTATTAATGATTTTGCTTTTTATTCCTGCCGCGGTTTTGGGACTTAGGGGTAAGTCCCTCCGCGGTTACAGGACGGCCGCATCCGTACTTATGATCGGACTTGTGATGTGGCCCAATAAAGTACAGCTTCTGTTTTTAATCGCTTTTTATGTTCTGGAGTTTGTGCTGGTCAAAGCTTATCTGAAGCTGAGGCTGGCCCAGGGGGACAACCGGAGCGCGGCGGTTTACCGGATCTTTCTTTTTTTGAGCATTTTGCCCCTCATTCTCTGCAAGATTTCCGAGGTGTCGGGTGAATTCTCATTGGGGCTGTTCCAATTTTTAGGCATATCTTATTTGACCTTCCGGGTGGCCCAGATGATCATCGAGATCTACGACGGCATTATCAAGGAAGTCAGATGGCTGGATTTTACCGATTTCCTGCTGCTGTTCACCACGTTCAGCAGCGGACCCATCGATCGCAGCAGACGCTACATAAAAGATGGGGAGGCTCATTATACCAGGGAGCAATACTTGGACCTGCTGGGCGATGGGCTGCTGAAGATCTTAATAGGGGTTATTTATAAATTCATTCTGGCGACATTGGTCCATAAGGGCGTGGTGTTTTTTCAGGATCCGCAGAGCTTTTTGGAATATGCGGGCTATAGCTACTGCTACGGCATCTACATGTTCTTCGACTTTGCGGGCTACAGCGCGATGGCCATAGGCGCCAGTTATATCTTGGGAATCAAAGTACCGGAAAACTTCAACAAGCCTTTTATCAGTATTGATATGAAGGATTTCTGGAACAGATGGCACATGACCTTGTCCTTCTGGTTCCGGGACTTTATCTTTTCCCGTTTCATGATGCTGGCCATAAAGGGGAAATGGTTCGCATCCAGGCTGACCGGCGCGTCCGTTGGCTTTATTATCAACATGTTTGTTATGGGAGCCTGGCATGGGCTTGCCATTAACTATATCTTATACGGGCTGTATCATGGCGTGCTTCTGGCCTTGACTGAAATCTACCAGAAGAAGTCCGGCTTTTATAAGAAGAATAAAAAGAAGACGTGGTATAAAACGGTGTCATGGTTTATCACGTTAAATATGGTGATGTTTGGATTCCTCCTGTTTTCAGGAGAACTAATTTAGAATTGAGGTGTATTTAAAATGGAAGAAAAAGTATTGGATTTATTAGAAGAAATTTGCGAAGACGATGTAGTGAGAGAAGATCTGGATATTAATCTTTTTGAGGAAGATCTCATGGACTCCCTGGCTTTTACCGAGCTGCTGGTGGGCATTGAAGAAAACTTCGGAATCGTGATTTCTCCGTCGGAAGTAGAACGAAACGATGTGGAAACGCCAAACAAGATTATCGCCCTGATCAAAGCAAGGAGCTAGTCAGGTGAAAAAGGTAACCGCATTTTTTATAGCACTGGTCTTGTTTTTTGGGACAGCCTGCGGGATCCACTTTTTTGTTGATAAAAATATCAAGTTTGATCCTCACTCTTTTGGAGCCTGGATCAACCAGCATAAATTTTTTGCCGGTGACGAAATTAAAGCCAACATCGATCCAAATACGATTCTTGTCTTGGGCTCCTCAGAATTTCGTCATGGGACGAATATGTCCACCCATCCGGTCAACTTGTTTAAAGACAATTCCATGCACATGATGATGGTGGGAGCCGGGTATTACCAGTCTCTTTTCCATTCGGTTGAGCTGGCGGCTGTGGAAGACGGCGTAAAAAACAAAAAGGTTGTGCTGATCTTATCCCCGCAGTGGTTTAAAAAGAAAGGCGTTCTTGCGCCTGCATATGCTTCCCGTTTTTCTGAGGATAATTTTATTGCCATGCTGCAGAACAAGCACATCTCCAAAGAATCGAAGGAATACATCATAAAACGCAGCAAAAAGCTGCTGAAGGGAGATCCTCCCACTTTGGAGCGGGTGGAAAAATACGAACGTATTTTTATGACCGGAGATGCATCTTTGGCGGACAGGCAATACGTACGATTTTATCGGAAATTTCTAGCAGAGAAGAGCAAGTTAAGTATATATGCAGCTGCTAAGGTCAAAAACGTGAAAGAATATAATCCCAATAAGAAGTATCGTACAGAAGAGCCGGATTGGAAGGCTTATAATGTGAAAGCCGAAGAAGAGGGGATCAAGGCCGTAAAGGACAATCCTTTCTACGTGGATCACCGGGTATATATGAGAGAAATTCTGCCGGAACTTAAAAAGAAAAAGGATTCTGCGATTCATTCTTCATACGCTAAATCGCCGGAATATAACGATCTGCGATGTTTTCTCAAAATCTGTCAGGAGACGGGCATTGAACCGATGCTGGTCCTTCAGCCGGTAAACGGATATTGGTACGACCATCTGGGTTTTCCAAAGGAAGAACGGGAAATCTATTATCAGAAGATCCGCGAGCTGGCAAGCGAGTTCGGCGTGCGGGTGGCGGATTTCAGCAAGGAAGAATATACACGCTACTACTTTATCGATAAGGTTCACTTGGGATGGAAAGGATGGCTGGATGTAGATGAAAGCATTTACGACTTTGCGGCAAAAACTAAAAAACAGTAAAGTGTGGGCGTACGGTAAATATGTGCTGCTCTTTTATGCCTTGATGATGATCATTTACGGATACTTTATGCTGGCCAATCTGTCAACAGCACCAAAGTTTATCTACGCACAGTTTTAAGTTTGGATATGCAATTGAAAAAACTGCTGCATGAAGCAAGATGATTCGCTTTGTGCAGCAGTTTTTTTATGGGTAAAAATGGGCGGGCGGCTCATATAATCTTAGAGGATTTGCCGGCAATGTTTTTTGAGCACATCAAAGGTTTCATCGCTGATGTGATGTTCGATCTTGCAGGCATCGGTTCGGGCCGTTTTTTCGCTGACGCCCAGGTGAGTGAGAATTTTAATCAGCGTATTATGACGGTCAAAGATGGACTCGGCGATTTGCTTTCCCGGAGGGAGCAGAGAAATGTATCCGGCAGAGTCCCGTTCAATATATCCGTTTTCCTCCAACTGCTTCATAGCCACACTGACGCTGGGTTTTGAGAAGCCCAGCTCATTGACAACGTCGATGGAGCGAACCTGTCCTTTTTCTTTTCTGATCATTAAGATGGCTTCCAGGTAATTTTCTGCTGATTCCTGTATTTTCAATGGTTTCCCTCCTTAAATCCTTCAATTTCATAAACTAAGTATACCACAAGGACCCTATAAAGAAAACCAACAAATCCATTGACAGAGGGTTTTTATTGTGCTATTGTATTAATTGATTAGTACATAAGGGCAAACGAAAGAACTTGGAGGAGGGAAATGGATAAAAAATTAAAGGATAGCAGCCCTATTTACGTTCAGATTATGGACAAAATACGCCAGAGCATCATTGCAGGAGAATTAAAACCAGGCCAGAGAATCCTGTCGGTCCGGGATTGGGCGCTGGAATTCGGAGTGAACCCCAATACGGTACAAAGATCACTGACAGAACTGGAACGGGAGGGAATCATCCAATCGGAGCGGACCATCGGCAAATTCGTGACTAAGGATATGAGCCTGATCCAACGGGAGCGGCAAAAAGAAGCTGAGCTGGCTGTCCATCAATTTCGGGAGCGGATGCAGGCCCTTGGATTCACGGAGGAAGAAACGGCTGCTTTTTTTCAAACGGAATGCAGGGAAAGGATAGGCTGATATGGAAACAGAAAGAAAATTGACCCTGGTTGAGGAACCGCCGGTGGCGGTTATTGAGGGACTGTCCAAAACTTTTGGAAGTATCCGTGCCTTGAGAAATATTTCTTTAGAGCTTCCCCAAGGCCGTATCATTGGTTTGCTGGGGCCCAACGGAAGCGGAAAAACGACCCTCATTAAAATCCTGGCCGGTCTTTATGTTCAGTATGAGGGCCAAGTGCGGATTTTAGGGGAAAAACCATCCCACAAAACGAAAGCTTTGGTCTCCTATGCGCCGGACAGAAACTGTTTTCCAGCTCAAATGACATGCCGCCAGGCCAGCGATCTTTATAAAACCTTTTTTGAAGATTTTAATGAAGACACCTGGGAGCATTTGCTGGATTGCTTTAGCCTTTCACCGCAGGCCCAAATACGGCAAATGTCCAAGGGTATGATCGACAAATTGCAGATTTGCCTGGCCATGTCCAGGAATGCCAGACTCTATCTTTTGGACGAGCCCCTGGCGGGGGTGGATGCGGGAGCCAGAGACGTGGTTTTAGAACAGATTCTGGAAAGCTTTAATCCAAAAGGCACCATCTTGATCGCTACCCATTTAATTGCGGAAATTGAGCGCTTGTTTGATACGGTTATTTTTCTCAGTCATGGAGAACTGGTAGAGTTTGGAGAATGCGACTGCATCCGGCAACGGCATGGAATTTCGCTGGAGGATCTGGTTAAAGAATTGTCTTAGGAGGACAGAAATTATGTGTGTATTGAAAAAGATAAAATGGATTTATGTTGTTTTGGCGGCTTTGATTGCCATCACAGCGGGAACCAGCGTATATGCGGGGGTATCGGCAAAACGGATCGATCAAGAGCTGGAGCTGCTGAAAAAGCAGGAATGGGTGATCCCTCTTGGAAAATATGAACAGATATCGGTCATTGAAGGCGCCAAGGGGCTTTATGCAGCGGGCAGTGAAAAAGAAATCGGTCTCATTGACGCACAAGGGAAGGTGATGCTACCGGAAAAGTATCAGGCGTTTAACCCCGTCTGTGTCAATGATCGAATTCTGGTTGTTCAAAACGGGCTCACCGGATACGTGGACCAAGAGGGTAAAGAAGTGATTGCGCCCCAATATGATGCGGGCTATCCATTTAGAAATGGCTATGCATCCGTAAAAAAAGATGGGATTAGAAAAATAGTGGATCCCCAGGGAAAGGTCATGTTTGAATGCCGGTCTGCCGAAGACGGATCGGATGAACTGTATCCCAGCAATAAAGAGGATTGTATCATCATGCAGAGTAAACCGGATGAGGAGTCCGGGACCAGGCAAATTCGCGTGATCAATATTAAGTCCGGCCAGACGCTTTTTAATTCGGATGAATATGCTTATCTCGATGATTACAGCGAAGGGTTTTGGAGCGCCCAAACCGGAAGCGGCTATGTCCTTCTCAATGAAGACTTTCAGCCTGTCAAAGAAATGGAAGAAGCGGCGGCTTTCCATGAGGGGCTGGCCAAAATCAAGGCAGGAAAAACACTGACCTACATCAATAAAGAGGGGAAGGCCGTTATAAAAAAAGAGGCGGGGCTGGGAAGCGACTTTTCAGAAGGCATCGCTTGCATCATACGGCAGCAAAAAGGGATCTTTTTTGATCAAGAGGGAAATACGCTGTTTACGGTGCCTTGTTATAGCAGGGGCGGGTTTGCAGATCCGGAATACCCGGTTGGATTTCAGGATGGCTATTGTCTGTGGCGCGGCGAAAACGGAAAGTACGGATATTTGGATCATGAAGGAAAGTATGTGGTGCCTCCCTGTTTTGATCAGGCGGGAGCTGTAAACCAGGGCGAGGCAGAAGTGACTTATGGAAAGCAGTCAGGCGTACTCAAGCTGCCTGCCAGGTAAAGGGGGAATTCACATGTTATATAAATGGATCGCTTTAAATATTCGAATGACCAAAAGAGAATTCACCGCATCGATGCTGCTGCTCCTTGCAGCAGTGATCATACTGCTTATTGCGTCGGGGCAGAGTTCTCTTGAGACAGACAGCCGCCTGTTTATAGGAGTTCTTTCGGCAATCCTGGGAGGGGCAGTCGCGTTCTTTCTGATGGGAGCGGCAAAACTCTATTACAGCAGCATGCTGGGAGAAAACGCCAGCTTGTATATGGTCCTGCCGGTTTCGTACCGGAAAATGGTCTGGGGTAAGGTGCTGACCGGAGGCTTTCAGCTCTATCTGCTCCAACTGGCGGGACTGTGCGGACTTGTTCTGGCTTCGGCCTCGGCGGCTTCCTATGGAATGAGGCTGCCGGTCATGCTCGATATGGATTTAAAGTCTGTAGTTATGGGAGGGATTTTGGCAGAGCAGATTGGTTTCATCTGTCTGGAATTATTTGGGATTCTTTTGCTGGCGGACATGGTCTTTTGCGCTTCCATTCTATTGGCAGCAGCGATCGTTCACTCCATAAGGCCGCATGGAATAAAGGTGCCCTTGGGCATATTGATCTATGGGGCTGCTCTGGCAATTCCAGTATCTGAGACCTGGCTTGGGGTTTTGATCATAGAAAAAGCCGCCGGACCATATGTGCTGCTCAGCCTGACTGGAGTAGCTTTAATGGGCGCGGCGACACTGATATTTCTAATCTATTTGATTCTTCGACTGCTTTCAAAACGATTGGAAGTAAATTAGCAGGTTATTCAACAGCCATTTCCAGAGCCAATTTCATCATATCGGTAAAGGATTTCTGACGCTCTTCGGTGGTGGAGCGTTCACCGGTAACGAAGTGGTCGCTGATGGTCATCATGGCCAGAGCGTTGACCCGATTGTAGGCAGCGTTCATATAGAGAGCGGCCGCTTCCATTTCTACGGCTAAGATGCCCATTTCAGCCCATTTTTTCCACCAGTCGCCGAACTCGTAGAAGACGTCGCAGGAGACGATGTTTCCGGCTTTAAAGGGGATTTTGAGCGCTTCCGATGCATCGCGCGCTTTGGATAGGAGCTTGTAGCTGGCGCTGGGCGCATAGTTTCCCGGCACGTTGAAGGCATGAATATAATTGGAATCCGTGGAAGCGGCTACGCCGATGACCAGGTCTTTGATCTTGATGTCCTCATGGAAGGAACCGGCGGTGCCGATGCGGATCAGATTCTGCACGTCATATTCTGTGATCAATTCCCAAGAATAAATCCCCATGGAGGGCATGCCCATGCCTGTTCCCTGGACCGATACCGGAACGCCCTTATAGGTACCGGTGTATCCCAGCATTCCCCGCACCTCGTTATAAAGCCTGGGGCTTTCCAAAAAGTTTTCGGCAATGAATTTCGCCCGCAGCGGATCGCCCGGCAGCAGGATTGTTTCCGCGATATCGCCTTTGCTTGCGGCATTAATATGTGTACTCATAAGTTTCATCCTTTCTCAATTTCGTATACGTTTATCATACATCATCCATACCGGATCTTTCAAGAACTTCTGTCCTTTCTCAGAAACAGGGCAGAGACTGCTCCGCCTGCGGCCGCAAAGATCATCCAGCCAAAGCCAAAATCCGAAAGAGGCAGATGGGATACGAACTCAAAAGAAACTCCCAGACTGTAAAGGACTTCGCAGAGGCTGCCGATAATGGCGCCTATGACAGCTCCCCGTATGATATTGTCGTTTCGTATCTGCCTGGGGAAAAAGGACAGAAAGATCAGCGTGAGCGCGCCCGGATAAATCAGACTGAGAATCGGCTGGGCGATGGTGACGATCTGATCGATGCCGAAATTAGCTGCAAACGCGCTGAAAAGGCAGATGGCGATGGTTAAGCTTTTGTATCCCAGCTTTCCTTTTGATAATTGGGAAAAATAGTCGGCGCTGGCGCTGACCAGGGCCACGGCTGTGGTCAAGCACGCTAGAGCTACCACAATTCCCAGAACCACCACTCCGGTTTTTCCCATCAAATGTTCAATGATGTCGATGATCAGCTGGGAGCGGTTGACATCCAAGTTGTAAAAGGTGGATGCGGCTGCGCCCAGGTAAGTAAGGCCGCAATAGACCAGCAGCAATCCCAGTGCCGCAATCAGGCTGGAATTGCATACGACTTTATATTTGAGCCGGGTATCGGTATATCCTTTTTCTGTGACGGTTTTGACGATGATAATGCCAAAGGCCAGAGCCGCCAGCACATCCATGGTCTGATAGCCGGCGTTGATTCCGTCAACGGCCACATTTTCCAGCATAGGCGTCTCGGAGATGGGGCCCATGGGGGTGACGATGCCCTTGATAATCAGAATGATCAGGCCGATAAACAGAGATGGCGTCAAGAATTTGCCGATAATATCAATAACAGAAGACTCACGGATCGTCAGCAGGAGAACGATCAAAAAGAATACGGCGGTGGGAAGCACAGAACCGATGCGGCCGAAAACAGGGGCCGCAAACATCTCGTAGGTAGTAGCTCCGGTCCTGGGAATGGCGATCAGGGGGCCGATACACAGGATAATGGCCGCGAACATGATTTTTCCCGGAATACGCCCGATGCGGCCAAGGATCCGGTCCACATCGCCGCCGTTGCGAATGATGGCAAAGATCGCAAATACGGCCAGGCCGATATCCGCCAGATAATAGCAAAAGAAACCGCTGAACCAGCTGCTGCCCGATCCCATGCCCAGGTAAGGCGGAAAGATGATGTTTCCTGCCCCGAAAAACATGGAAAAGAGGGCAAAACCTACGACCAGCTGATCGGTAAATCGTTGTTTCATAATGTCGAAGATCCTTTCTGAATTGGATGTGATGTCTAAAGTCTTAGTATGTACAGTTTCAATACCGTTAACCAAATTACGGTATCATATACAGGCATCAAAAGCAATAAGAAAATTCATTGCTTTCACAAAAGAAAAATGATATATTTGTATAAACCCGGCGAAACTAAACATGAATGCCGGGTTTTTCAAAACGGCAAACGAGAGGAGACAAGAACTATGACCGAAGAATTGTACCAGGTGCGGGAGATCAAGGATCTGCGGGACATGATCCGCACAGGAGCAGAATTATATAAGGAAGCACCGGCTTTTCTCATTAAGAGGCAAAAAGGGGGAAAGTATCACGAAGTCACCTATAAAAAACTGGAAAAGGATATGAACGCCCTGGGAACCAGGTTGGTGGATTTGGGGCTTGTGGGTGAAAAGATCGCCATAATTGGAGAGAATTGCTACGAATGGATCCTTTCCTATTTTGCCATCGTAAACGGAGTGGGGACCGTTGTTCCGCTGGACAAGGAACTGAGCCGGCAGGAAATTGCCAATTTGGCCGCTGCCGCAGGATGCAAAGGAATCTTTTACGCTTCATCTTATGAAAGCTATGTACAGGATCTGGATATTCCCGTCAAGATGAAATTTGAACTGTACCGCAATGAGGATGTGCCCTTTGATGAAAAGGATATGGCAAGCCTGCTCTTTGAGGGAAGAAAGCTTTTGTCAAGAGGAGACCGGAGATATCTGGATGCTCAGGTTGATTCTGAAGCTGCGCGGATCATGCTCTTTACATCTGGAACAACGGGGGTTCCAAAAGCCGTGATGCTCTGCCATCGCAATCTTTGTTCCAACATTAAAAATATCAGCAAAGTGGTGCAGATTCGGCCGGACGACAGAACCCTTTCCATTTTACCAATCCATCACACCTTTGAATCAACGGTGGATATCATGACCGTTTTGTATCAGGGCGGGTCGGTGGCTTTCTTTGAAGGACTCAAGCATGTAACCAAAAACATGGTGGAAGCGCGGGCCAGCATACTGGTGGGCGTGCCCCTGATCTTTGAATCTATCTATGCCAAGCTGTGGAAGCAGGTGGAAAAGACCAAACGTGTCAAAGCACTGAAGGCAGCCATTAAGCTCAATCGATCCCTGCAGAGGATAGGAGTCGATAAACGTCAGAAATTGTTCCGGGATATTTACGACAATTTTGGAGGGCGGCTGAGGATGATCATAACCGGCGCCGCAGGTATCGATCCAAAAGTATTGAGAGGGTTTCATGATCTGGGTCTGGAGGTAGCTCAAGGCTACGGGCTTACAGAAACAGCGCCGATCATTGCCGGAACGCCGGACGGCGAACAGAAGTATAAAAAAACAGGTTCTGTGGGCAAGGTGATCCCGGAGGGCGAGATTAAAATCATAGATACCAATGAAGAGGGAATCGGTGAAATTCTCTATCGCGGACCCAATGTCATGCTGGGCTACTACGGCATGCCTGAGGAGACGGCCCAGGTCCTGGAGGACGGTTGGTTTCACACCGGAGATCTGGGATTCATGGACCCGGAGGGGTGGCTTTACATTACCGGAAGAAAGAAAAATGTAATAGTAACCAAGACCGGAAAGAATATTTATCCGGAAGAACTGGAGCAGCTGGTGAGCGAAATCCCCTATGTGGAAGAATGCATGGTCTATGGCCTGGAAGGTGTGGAAACGGGGGACGGAACCACGGTGGCCGTCCAGGTTCGGCCTGATTACGAGGCGATTAAAGAAGCCTTCCCCAATGGGGCTGACGATGAACAGGTCTACGATCTGATCAAAGGCATCATCTCAGAAATGAATCAAAAGCTTCCTAATTACAAACGGATCCGCCATGTGGTGATCCGGGACAGCGAATTCGTTAAAACAACAACCCATAAAATCAAGCGGCAAGACAACCTGTAAAGGCCATACCAGCTCAGCCTGAAAAATGAAGGCTGAGGCGGTCAGTATCAAAGCTTGCCTCCGCTCCCAGAGGGATGGTGATCTGGGGGTCAATGTGACCGGCCCGCAGGTTGTAAAGGGTGGGCTTTTCCCATGGTCCTATGATTTCTTTAAACATATTGGTAAGATGAAAAGAGCTTTCGGCAGTTTGCATGCGGTTTGAATCCGCTGCTGCCGGGGGCTCTTGACATTTTGTAAAGGAGCCTAAAAGAATGCCGCTGCAATCGCGGAGCTTTCCTGACAGCGAAAGAGCAGTGAGGGCGCGATCCAATCGGTAAGGCTGCTCGCCGACTTCTTCGATGAAGAGAATTTTGTCCTTAGTATCCACTTCGTAAGGAGAACCAAGAGTGGAGATCAGCAAAGAGAGGTTGCCGCCGACCACGGCGCCGGAGGCTTGGCCGGGGAAAAGGACGTTCAGAGGATGGCCCGGCGGGTTGATGACAGCTCCCTGGGGCTGGTCTGAAAATAGATTTTTCTTCAGGCTTGCGACGGAAAAAGGATCGAGCCGGTTATACCCGGCGCCGGGCATGGGACCGTGAAAGGTGACAAAGCCGCACAGCTGGTTGAAAGCCAGGTGAAGCGCCGTAATATCGCTGAAACCGACAAAGACTTTCGGATGCCTTCGGATGGCGTCAAAATTCAAAAGGGGCAGCAGTCTGGCGCAGCCGTACCCTCCCCGGATACAAAAGATCCCTTGAACAGCAGGATCGGTGAAAGCGCGGTTGATGTCATAAGCCCGCTTTTCATCCGGGCCGGAAAGATAGCCGCAGGAGAGAAAGCAGCTTTCCATAATCAGCGGCTCAAGTTCCAGGTATCGGATGGAGTCTGCGGCCAGAGCTGCGGCCTCTTTTGAAACCGGGGAAGATGGCGCGAGGACGGCGATCTGATCGCCTTTTTTTAATGGCTGGGGTCTTCTAAGCATAGTTCAACACTCCTTTTCTTAATATTTCTAATTATATTTTTTTATGGTGGAAAATAGAAGATGAGAGTAGTATAATAGTCAAGATATACTGAAATGAGGTGATAGAATGGAACAAAACAGAAACTTTATTTACGAAGAATATATTGATGTGACGGAAGATGACAAGGGAGCGCTTCAATCCATTCAGTTTAAAAATTACGATAGATTCAACTTTGCCTTTGATATTGTGGATAAATTGGCTCAGAGCCAGCCGGACAAACTGGCCATGCTCCATATCGCAAAGAACAAACGAACGCGGGAGCTGACCTTTGATGACATGAGCAAGTATTCATCAAAAGCAGCGGCCTATTTCCAGTCCCTGGGCATCAAAAAAGGGGATCGGGTGATGCTGGTTTTAAAGCGCCATTACCAATTCTGGTTCGCGATCCTGGGTCTTCACAAGCTGGGGGCGGTGGCGATCCCGGCTACCAACCTGATGAAACAGCACGACTTTGAATATCGTTTCGAAGCGGCGGGAGTGAAAGCCATCGTCTGTACGGCAGACGATAACGTGGCCTATCAAGTGGAGCTGGCTCTGGAAAACACGAAAAACAGTGTGATAAAAATCATTGCCAGAGGAAAGCGGGAAGGCTGGGAATCCTTTGATCGGGGGATTCAGCAGTTTAGCGAGCCCTTCGTACCGGAAGAATATGCGGGAGGCACGGATCCATCCATTATGTTCTTCACATCCGGCACCACTGGCTATCCCAAAATCGCCACCCATACTTTCCAGTATCCACTGGGTCACTTTATAACGGCCAAATATTGGCATCAGGTGGATCCGGACGGACTCCATTTTACCATTTCCGATACCGGATGGGGCAAAGCACTTTGGGGAAAGCTTTACGGCCAGTGGCTGTGCGAAGCGCCGGTATTTACCTATGATATGGACAGTTTTGATGCGGGAGAGATCATGGACATGATCGCCAGATATAAGATTACAACCTTCTGCGCGCCGCCGACCGTCTACCGGATGATGATTAAAAAGGATTTTTCCAAATACGATTTCAGCGCCTTAAAGCATGCCACCACAGCAGGAGAAGCACTCAACGCCGAGGTGTTCAACCAATTTAAAAGCGTAACCGGGCTGTCGCTCCACGAGGGATTCGGACAGACGGAAATGACGCTGGCCATCGGAACCCTGAAAGGTACCAAGCCCAAAGCCGGTTCCATGGGAAAACCAACCCCTCTTTATGATATCGATCTCCTTGGAGAAGACGGAAAACCTGCCAAAACGGGAGAAACGGGAGAAATCGTAGTCCGCACCAATAAGAGAATCCCAATCGGTCTTTTTGACGGTTACTATCAGAACGAGGAAATGACTCGCCAGGCTTGGCATGATGGGATTTACCATACGGGAGACACGGCCTGGCGGGATGAGGACGGTTATTTCTGGTACGTGGGCCGGGATGATGATGTCATCAAATCAGCGGGATATCGGATTGGACCCTTTGAGATTGAAAGTGTCTTGATGGAGCTGCCTTATGTGCTGGAATGCGGAGTCACTTCCGTACACGCAAAAATCCGCGGACAGGTCATTAAGGCATGTATTGTACTCATTGACGGTGTTGAGGGTACGGACGATTTGAAAAAAGAGATTCAGCGCTATGCCAGAAAGAAGATGGCAAGCTACAAATATCCGAGAATTATCGAATTCTGGGAAGAACTGCCCAAGACCATCAGCGGAAAAATTCAGCACAATAAACTTTAGAGGAGACCATGGTTTTACTTACATGTGAGCATATTAAAAAGAGTTATACAGAAAAGCCTTTGATTACGGATGTGAATCTGACCATTTCTGACACCGATAAAATCGGTTTTGTCGGTGTCAATGGTACGGGAAAATCCACCCTTTTGAAGATCGTTTCCGGCGCGCTGGAGCCGGAAGGGGGAACCTTGATTAAATCCAGGGAGCTGATGATCGGATATCTGCCTCAAAACCCCGATTTTGACGGATCGATGACGGTTTTGGAGCAGGCGTCTTTCTATGTCCGCCGGGCTGAGGCAAAGAACGGACCTGGCCGGGAAAAGACGGAAGAATATCAGATCAAGGCTATGCTGGGGAAGCTGGGCATGCAGGATACGGAGCTGAAAATGAACACCTTGTCCGGCGGCCAGCGCAAACGGGTGGCGATGGCCGCTGTGCTGGCGCAGAAAAGCAATCTTCTCATTCTCGATGAACCGACCAACCATATGGATAACGAGATGATCGAATGGATGGAGGGCTTTCTCAAGAAATATAAAGGCGCTATTTTTATGATTACCCATGATCGGTATTTTCTGGACCGGGTGACAAATCGGATCGTGGAAATGGACAAGGGCAGACTCTACAGCTGCGAGGGTAATTACAACGCTTATCTGGAGGCCAAGGCGGCCCGCCAGGAAATGGAACTGGCATCAGAGCGTAAGCGGGCGGCGATTTATAAAAAAGAACTGGCTTGGATCCGCCGGGGAGCACAGGCCCGGAGCACCAAGGCCAAAGGCCGGATACAGCGCTTTGAAGAGCTGAAAGAGGCCAAGCTGGAGCTGGATGATTCTTCGCTGGAGCTTTCTGCTGTCAGCAGCCGATTGGGTAAAAAAATCATCGAGCTTTCGGATATTAGCAAGAGCTATGGAGATAAAACGCTGATCCGGGATTTTTCCTACACAGTACTGCGCAACGACCGCATCGGGATCATCGGCCCCAACGGATGCGGCAAATCCACTTTGCTGAAAATCATTATGGGACAGGCAGAGCCGGATGGGGGCAGGGTGGAAATGGGCGATACGGTAAAGATCGGATATTTTTCACAGGAAAACGAGGCGCTGGACGAGGACAAGCGAATCATCCAGTTCATTGGGGAGATCGCAGGCAGCGTTCGCACGGAAGAAGGGATCTTTTCCGCCTCCCAGATGCTGGAACGGTTTCTCTTTCCGCCCCATATGCACAGTGTAAAGGTGGGAGCATTGTCCGGAGGTGAAAAAAGGCGGCTCTATCTGTTGAGCATTTTGATGCAGGCACCCAATATCCTGGTCTTCGACGAACCCACTAATGACCTGGATATCGATACATTGACCGTACTGGAAGATTATCTGGACGGGTTTTCTGGGGCCGTGATCCTGGTTTCCCACGACCGCTACTTTCTCGACCGTCTTGCGGTACGGACCTTTGTCTTTGAGGGCGAGGGAAAAATCGGCCATTATCCGGGAGGTTATACGGACTGGCTCATGCGGGAAAAACCATTGAAAAAATCAGAAGCTAAAGAAGAGCGTCCCAAGGCCAGACCCCAGCCTGAGAAAAAGAAGAAATTAAAATTCTCCTATAAAGAACAGCGGGAATATGATTCCATTGAGGATGATATTTCAAAGCTGGAAGAAGGCATCGCAGAAGTACAGCGGCAGATGGCGGCAAACGCCACCAATTCGGGGGAGCTGGCCAGGCTGGACAAGGAGCAGCAGGAGCTTGAGGAGCAGCTGCTGGAAAAAATGGAGCGATGGGAATATCTCAGTGAGCTGGCAGAAAAGATTGAAAATCAAAGAACAGAATAGAAGAAAAAGGCTGGGAGCACGCAGCTATACGTTTGATAGCCGCGTCTTCCAGCCTTTTTCTTCTTTTATAGTATAAGAGATATCGCTTTCCGAACATGCGGCGATATGTCTTATACTTCAAAAAACGTACCTTGCGAAGCGTCGCTGCTTGCCAGCGACATGTGTGCATAGGAATCTTTGATTTCGTCATGCACACGTTTTTTATTTATAACGATCACCGGCCGACTCGGATGGAAACCTTGGTTACGTGATCCTTTTCTTCAGGAGTCACGTGGTTGCTGATCAGTTCATCCACATAAAGGGGGCCGGATGGTTCCAGATTGAGAGCTCTCAGCTCTTCACACAGCCTGCGGCAGGATTCCGCTGCGGTGTCGATGCTGCCATAATGAAAGAGCATTCCATAGCGGCCCGCCCGCTTGGTGTGGATATCTTGCTTTTCAGAAGGCTCATCCAGTTTTCCGGCGATGTATTTGATGGCGTAATCGCCCGCCGAATAGCTTTCCTCAGGGACCACGTAGCTGTACGGATATTCGCCGATGAGGGGATTTTCGGCAGAGTGGGCCCAAAATTGCGAGAAGGCGTCCAGCAGATTTCTTTTGTTTTCATAGTCGGATTCTTTAATGGGCACAGTCAGATAATACTCCGTTTTGCAAGGGACGATTGTCAACTGAGTTCCATCGTGGGTGAGTCCCAGGCTGGCCAGAGAAACGGTGTTTTCCACCACTCGCAGCATATTTTCAATCTTTGCCTTTTTTCTGAGAAGGCGTTCTTTGCTGCTGTCCATCAGCTTTAGAAAACGCTCTGTGCTGTGGGCCTGGAGATATTCGCGGATTTGTTCCAAACTGTTGCCGGCATAGATGAGAAGGCCGATTAAATCGAACTCAAAGAACTGCCAGGCTTCATAATAAAAGTAACCGTTTTCCCCCTTTTTTTGGGGCATGAGAATTCCCTTGTTATGGTAATGGCGCAGCGTTTCTTTGGTTGTGCCGCACAATTTGGCAAATTCTCCCGATGTAAAATAAATTTTTTCTTCCATCTTTCCTTTTCCTCTTGACTGCGTTGTTACAACACACTCTATAATACCATTTGTCCGTGACGGATGCAAGATTTGTTATTGGAGGGAATAAAGATGAGTGTAAATTATTTGACAGAGGGAAATGTGTACAAAAAGTTAATTCAGTTCGCAGGGCCGTTCTTGCTGGCCCAGCTGCTGCAATCGTTATATGGCGTCACTGATTTGCTGACCGTGGGCAATTTCGCCTCCACGGCGGATGTTTCGGGCGTAACCATAGGCAGTCAGGTGATGATGATTTTTACCCAGTTCATAATCGGGCTGACCATGGGCATAACCGTTCTCCTCGGCCAATATATGGGTTCGAAGAATGAGAAGGCCTTGCGGGAAACGATGGGCATCACCATCATTACCTTTGCCCTGATCGGTGCAGTCCTTACAATCGGGCTGCTGGCAGGCAAAGATGCCATCGTTTTATGGATGAATACGCCCCAGGAGTCGGTTGCAAATACGGGAGATTATCTCTTCTACTGTTCGCTCGGCGCCTTTTTTATTACCGGCTACAACGTGGTCTGCGGAATCATGCGGGGTCTGGGCGATTCCAAATCGCCGCTGCTCTTTGTGGCCATCGCCTGCGTTGTCAATGTCGTACTGGATATCGTACTCATTCGCTATATGGGTATGGGCGCGGCCGGCGCTGCGATTGCTACCACCTTTGCTCAGGCAGTAAGCTTTCTCTTCTCCGTAGTATTTTTGCTCAGGAGAGGGCTGGGATTTTCCTTTTCTGTAAAGGATATCCGCTTTCATAAAGAGCAGTTTCAGCAGCTTTTCAAAGTGGGAATTCCCCTGGGAATACAGGATATTCTGGTGGGCGTATCCTTTTTGCTGATCGTGGCCATCATCAATCCCTTTGGCGTGGTGGCATCGGCTTCGGTGGGTGTAGTGGAGAAGCTGGTTGAGTTTCTCTTTCTGGTGCCCATTGCCATGAATGCGGCAGTATCGGCCATGGTAGCGCAAAATTACGGCGCCGGGGAGTATGTGAGAACGAGAAAGTGTTTGAAGGCTTCCTTATGGATGACCGGGACCTACGGGTTTTTGGTGGCGGCTTACTGCCAGTTTTTCGGCACCACCTTGACCGGAATCTTTACCCAGGATGGGGAAGTCATGCATTTGGCAGCAACCTATCTCCAATCTTACTCCTGGGATGTTTTTCTGGCAGGGATCGTTTACTGCCTGGGAGGCTATCTCAATGGATACGGCAGGACCATCTTCAATATGGCCCAGAATCTGGCCGCTACTTTCCTGGTCCGGGTTCCTTTGGCGCTGCTCCTCAGGCAGGCCGTGGGCACGTCCTTATTTGCAATGGGGATCGCTTCACCCGTCTCAACGATCTTTTCATTGATTATCTGCCTGATTTATCTGAGAAGAATGAACGCCAGATATGACGATAAGGCGCTAGATCGGCTGCCCCAGGCCGCATAGAAGAACTTCTTGACAAAAAAAGTTTGTATTGCTAAAATAAAAATACCGAGTGGCAAAGAATGCGTAAGTCCAGGTAAGGACCGGCGCATTCTTTTTTTGTACAAAAGACAAGGAGGATAAAGGAAAAATGCCTAAAACAAAATTTCAGAAAGTGATCTTCGGTATGATGATGGCCCTGGCAATGGTCTACGGGATGGAGGTTTATAACGCGTTGCTGAGAAACAAAGGCTTATCTGCGGATTCATTTGTTGTTCCTGTATGGGAGATGGCGGTGTTGATGCTTATTGTGATTGGTTTGGAATCGATCATAGCGGGGCCTTTGGCCAGATGGATCGCTTTTAAAATTGTAGATGTGAAGAAAAGCCGGGAGATTACCGTTATTCTTGCTGTTTCGATCGCGACAGTATGTTTGATGTGTCCGCTGATGAGTCTGACGGCCACAATCCTGTTTAACGGTTTGAGTAAAACGATGGCGACAGTCTGGCTTCACACGTTTGTACGTAATCTGCCGATGGCTTTTCTCTGGCAGCTTTTGATCGCAGGGCCGGTGGTGCGCCTTGTTTTTCAAAGCATATTTAAAAGACAATTAAGCTGCGGGCAGGAGCAGAACTTGACTGTCAATTAAAAATGATGCACGGATCAGGAACACTGGACGGGCGATCGGCATAGTATAAGGTAAGTGCTTGAATCTTTGACATTTTGCACTCCTTTAAATCAACGAGCGAAAACTCCTCAGCAATGGGGAGTTTTTGCATTGAATCATGCGGCTGGCGTGGGCAATGTTCCGAAGCCAGCCGCAAGAGCCCGGAGCCCGGAAAATTTTTATGAAATTTTTTGTTTTTTTCGCAAAGTGATTGGTTAGCGGGGCCTGATCTTGGCAAAAAGTAGAGTTTCCTGTTTCAAGCCGAGTTTGAGATGGCTCAATCGTTGAAAACAGTGTAAATTTCGTATATATTTTTTGCCTCTCACGCAAAAACTCCCATTCCTTCAAAAATGGCATCTTTGCTCTCATTAACAAGAGATTTACATAAACTTAACCGGGGTTTAATTGTAATTGAAACCGCCCGGCAGTATAATTGCCTCGAAAAGAAGATCAGAGATCAGGGGAGAGGATTTCCCTGTTGGATATAGCAAAGGAAAGGAAGAACAATTATGCTGATACTGGAACATGTAAAAAAGATTTATGATAACACAGTGGTATTGGAGGATATCAATCTGGAAATTGAAGAGGGAGAAATCATATCCATTCTCGGACCATCCGGATGCGGCAAGACCACCCTGCTGAACCTGATTCTAGGCATCACGGAAAGCGACGGGGGAAAAATTATCTTTGACGGCAAAGATCTGACCGATGTGCCTATGGAGAAACGGGGCTTTAATATCGTTTTTCAGGATTACGCACTCTTCCCCAATCTCAACGTATATAAGAACATTACCTACGGATTGAGAAATAAACCGGATATTTCCACAACAGAAGAAGTGGGGGATCTGATCCGCTTGCTTGAACTGGAGCCCCATCTTGATAAAAAAATCGATCAGCTTTCCGGAGGGCAAAAACAGAGAGTGGCACTGGCAAGGACGATGGTAATGAAACCCAAAATTTTGCTGCTGGATGAACCGCTCAGCGCTCTGGACGGGGTCATCAAAGAATCCATCAAAGATAGAATCAAAACCATTGCAAAGGAATACCATCTGACTACGATCATCGTTACCCACGACCCGGAAGAAGCCCTGACCCTGTCCGACCGGGTCATGATCCTCAACGAAGGCGGCATTTCACAGTTCGGCAGGCCGGAAGATATTATCATGGCTCCGGAAAATGCCTTTGTGAAAAACTTTATTTTGAATCAGCTGGAAATCAAAAAGAACAATATCTACCGCCTGTTTGCCGCCCAGATAAAGGCAGCCCAAAGCCAGACCCAGGTGCAGGCCAAGCTTCAGGGAATCCGGGCAATCTAAGGGGGCGGCGGAAAAATCATGGAAACAAAAAAGAATCGTGAATTAAAGCTGATTTTCATCGCCCTGTGCATCGTCTTTGCCATCTTTTTGGCCGTACCGATGATCCAGCTGCTGATCAAGTCCTTCTATGGAGATGATGGGCTTTCTATCCAAAGTTACATGGATGTTCTGTCGGGGAAAGGATTCTTGGAAGCGCTGGGCAACAGTTTTCTGGTAGCTGCCAGCAGCGCGGCGCTGACAACCTGTATCGCTTTCTTTCTTTCCTATACCGTGAACTATACCAGAGTCGGACAGCGATACAAAGACCTGATCCGAAAAGCTGCCGTACTGCCCATGCTGCTGCCGACCATTACCTACGGTTTCGCGATTATCTATTCCTTCGGCAAGCAAGGTCTGCTGACTCGGATCTTCGGACATCCGTTCTTTGAGATTTACGGTTTCAACGGCCTGCTGCTGGGTTATACGATTTATACATTGCCAATTTCCTTTATGCTCATCAACAACACGATGGGATATATTGACAAGCGATTTATGATCGTATCCAGGATCATGGGGGATTCACCGCTGCGAACCTTTCAGGCAACCATACTCCGGCCTCTCTTGGGAACGTTGGCTGCTTCGTTTATTCAGACCTTTTTTCTGTGCTTTACCGATTTTGGTATACCGGCCTCAGTGGGCGGGGAATTTCAGGTCATCGCCAGCCTTCTTTATAATGAAATGCTAGGCAGCATCCCCAATTTCGGTAACGGTGCCGTAGTGGCTCTGGTGATGCTGGTGCCTTCCGTGGTCAGCATTACAATCCTGCGGTATCTGGAACGTTATAACGTCCGTTATAATAAAATTTCTGCCATAGAAATCCAGCCCTGTAAGGGAAGAGATGTGGTCTGCGGTGTAATGAGCGGGTTTCTGCTGGCAGGTATCCTATCCATCTTTGCGGTCATCTTGATCATTCCCTTTGTAAAAGACTGGCCGTATTATACGGATTTCACTTTGGAACATTTTCAATCAGTTTTTAGTGATCCCAGCCTTTCGGGCGTGTATGTCAATTCGCTGGCAGTTGCCCTGGCCACAGCGGTCATAGGAACTGTGATCGCATACGGTTCAGCGCTGCTGACGGCTAGAAGCAGCGTCAGCCAAAGGCTGAAAAGCATCATTGAGGGAATTGCACTGATAACCAATACCATACCGGGCATGGTGCTGGGGCTGGCGTTTTTATTCAGCTTTTCCGGAACCTCCCTGCAGAATACGTTGATCATTCTGATCATCTGCAATATCATTCACTTTTATTCCACCCCCTATCTGATGATGAAGAATTCCCTTTCCAAGATGAACGCTTCCTGGGAAACGACGGCCATGCTCATGGGAGATAATTGGCTTAAAACCATCGCCAGAGTGGTGACGCCCAATGCGGCGGCGTCCCTTTTAGGAGTTTTCAGTTACTATTTTATCAATGCGATGGTAACCGTCAGTGCCGTGATCTTTATCGCCGGCGCCAGAACGATGGTCATCACGACAAAGATAAAAGAACTGCAATACTTTAATAAATTTAATGAGATTTTCGTACTGTCGCTGCTAATTCTGGCAACCAACCTGGTCTTCCAGATCGTATTCAATCGACTGGCGGAGAGATCACAAAACACTGAAAAAAAGGAGAGAAAAACAAAAATGGTGAAATCAAAATTGTTAAAGAGGGCAACGGCTGTAATGCTGGCGCTGATGGTCGGAACCGGTGCCTTTGCCATGACCGGATGCGGCGGAAGCAGTGATGAACAAGTAATCATCTATGCCAATTCCGATGATGAGGCTGTAGAAGTTATGAAAAAGACTTTGGATGACAATGGCTTTGAAGGCCAATATCTGTTTCAGACATTCGGTACTTCTGAGCTGGGAGGCAAACTTATCGCAGAGGGAGCAGATATGGAAGCCGACCTGGTAGCCATGAGTTCCTACTATTTGGACAGCGCACAGGAAAAAAATAAAATGTTCAAGGATTTAACCTTCGAAGCAAAGACCATCGACGAGCATCCGTCCTACGCGGCTCCAATTATCTGCAATGCCGGATCGATCATTGTCAATACGGAAGAAATGAAAGCCAATGGCCTGCCTGTTCCCAAGTCCATCAAAGACCTAGCCGACCCGGTATATAAAGGAAAGGTTTCCGTAACAGATGTGGCATCCTCCTCTACAGCTTGGCTGCTGGTTCAGGCGCTGGTTTCGGAATATGGGGAAGAGGAGACAAAAACAATTCTGACTGGTATCTACGAAAATGTCGGACCTCATCTGGAAGAATCAGGATCCGGCCCTCTGAAGAAAATACGAGCTGGCGAAGTATCTCTTGGCTTTGGACTGCGGGCTCAGGCTGTGGCAGATAAAAAGGAAGGGCTTCCCATCGATTACATCGATCCCACAGAAGGGAATTTTACTCTGACTGAGTCGGTAGCTGTTTTAGATAAAGGTGACCAGTCCAAGGAAAAAGCCATGGAGATGGCCCAGTGTATCGTAGAAAAGGCAAGAACAGGCCTTATGGAATACTATCCGGTAGCGCTTTATGAAGGGGAAACGGTAGATTCAGAGAATAAGCTGGGTAACCCCAAAACCTATAGTCAGCCGCTGACAGTAGATTTGCTGGAGCAGCATCAAGCCTTATCGGAGAGCTGCAAATAATCATAATGCTTTAAGATTGACAAACAAGGAGAGACAAGATGTACAAATTATTAACGCCCGGTCCGCTGACAACCACGGAGTCTGTCAAACAGGCCATGATGATTGACCATTGTACCTGGGACGACGATTATAAATCGATCACCCGGACGATCCGTAAAAAATTGCTGGAGCTGGCCCATGTGGATGAGCAGGAATATACCTCTGTTCTGATGCAGGGCAGCGGCACCTTCGGAATAGAATCAGTACTCACAAGTACTGTCGGTACAAAAGAAAAATTGCTGATCGCAGCCAATGGAGCTTATGGTCTGAGAATGGCGGATATCGCCGGTCATGCGGGGCTGCACTGGGAGCTTTACTTGGAAGAAAACGATCGCATCCCGAATGCCGGCAAAGTGGTGCAGATCTTACAGCAAAATCCGGATATCACTCACGTGGCTATGGTCCATGGAGAAACAACCAGCGGCATCCTAAACGATGCCCGGGCAGTGGGCCAAGCGGTGAAAGACAATGGGCGTACCTTTATTCTAGACGCCATGAGTACCTTTGGCGGTATTGATATTCCAATGTCCGACTGGGGAATTGACTTTCTGGTCAGCAGTGCCAATAAGTGTATTCAAGGCGTACCTGGATTTTCTTTCATCCTGGCGCGCAAAGACTCCCTGCAGGCGGCGAAGGGTAAGGCAAGAAGCCTGTCGCTGGATTTGTATGCCCAGTGGGAGGCCATGGAAAAAGACGGTAAATGGCGTTTTACATCGCCAACCCATACAGTGCTGGCGTTTGCGGAAGCATTGAATGAACTGGAACGGGAGGGCGGAATCCCGGCCAGAAATAAACGCTATCGGGACAGCAACCGCCTTTTGATCAGTAAAATGAAGGAAATGGGCATGCGGCCGTATATTGAGGAAGCCCATCAAGGGCCAATTATTACAGCATTTTATTACCCGGAAAATCGTGAATTTTCTTTTCAGGAGATGTATACCTATATTAAGAAACGGGGTTATGCCATATACCCTGGAAAGGTAACAGAGGCCGATACCTTCCGCATCGGCAATATTGGAGAGATCTATAGAGAAGATATGATTAAGCTCTGCGAGATCATAAAGGATTTTTTGGAGGAAAGTAAACATGCATAAAGTCGACGCAGTAATACTAGACTGGGCCGGGACCACAGTTGACTATGGCAGCTTTGCTCCGGTACAGGCCTTTATGGAGGTTTTTAAACAATATGGGGTCCTGCCTACTATAGAAGAGGTCCGAATTCCTATGGGTATGCTCAAGATCGATCATATCCGTACCATGCTTAAAATGGAAAGGATTCGAAATGCATGGGTGAACTTACATGGAAAGGAACCTGGAGAACAGGATGCGCAGGCTCTGTATGCAATCTTTGAAGAAAAGCTGATGACAATTTTGGGTCGATTTGTCGATCCCAAGCCGGATGTTCCGGCTGCGGTGGAGCGGCTGCGGCGGATGGGAATTGCCATTGGCTCCACCACCGGCTATACGGATCAAATGATGGCGGTCGTTGCCCCGGCTGCAAAAAGAAAGGGCTATGCTCCCGATGTGTGGTTCAGCCCTGATTCCACGGACAAGAAGGGGAGGCCATATCCTTATATGATTTTTCGAAACATGGAAGCGCTCGGTTTGGGCGATGTACGGAGAGTATTGAAGATCGGCGACACCATTTCCGATATTAAGGAGGGGAAAAACGCCGGAGTTTTGACAGCGGGTGTAATTGTCGGCAGCTCGGAAATGGGCCTTTCCCATGAGGAATTCAGCAGCCTGCCTGCCGGCGAGAAAGACAGGCTCTGCAGACAAGCAGCGGCCAGTTTCCGCCGGGCGGGTGCAGATGAGGTGTTTATGACTTTGAAGGAAATGGTTGATTTTGTTGAATAGACGATTAAGCCCTTTTAAACTGACTTTTCAAAAGTCAGTTTCTTTACATTTGAGGTTAAGGGATATTCTGACAAGTTCCCCTCCCATTCTCATGAATACTATGAGTTTGGGTACCTCATATCTGAAGGCACACGAAGCGTTACCTATATGGGAAACCGTTTTCACTGGCAGAATGTTACCGTAAAGGATGACGGCCAATGGCATATAAATGCGGAAATATATGCCGAGCGCATATAAGAATCATGTAAAAGGCTTTTTTCTTTTTCAGCGATTCCCAATACTGGCACATACCCTTTCTTACGGCCACATATATTAGTGGATGGAAAGGGGTGTATGAATATGATTATACAAAACCTGCAGGAATACATTTTGGAGGCGGAGCGGGTCGCCAAAGAGGTTTTTGAGGAAATACACAGCTGGCCGGAATTGGGCAACGAAGAATTCAAGACATCCACTTTGATCGGGAGAAAATTGAAGGATATGGGACTTGCGATTTATCGCCCTCTGGCAACTGCGGTGGCGGCGGATATCCAAGGCAGTGGGGATTATAAAGAAAAAAGAACAATCGCCTTTCGCGCTGATATTGATGCGCTGCCCATCTCAGAAGAAGCCTTGGTCAGCTATCGATCAAGAAGGGCAGGGCTTATGCATGCCTGCGGTCATGATGCCCATGCGGCCGTCTTAGTTGGACTGGCCCAAGTGCTGTGCAGGATGAAAAACGTGCTGCCGTGCAATGTGCGGCTGATTTTCCAGCCGGATGAAGAGGGCGAAGGCGGCGCCGACCGATTGATCGATGTGGATATTTTGGAAGGGGTGGACCAGATCTTCGGCTTTCATGTAAAACCGGAGCTGGCTGCGGGAACCATCGGCATCCAATATGGAACTGTTCACGGCGAATCGAGGATGATGGAGGTTTGCGTCAAAGGAACGCCAGCACACGGAGCAAAGCCGGATTTGGGGCGTGATGCTGTTTATGGAGCCGCAGAATTTATATCTTTATGCCAGGGAATCCTGTCCCGGGATTTGGACCCAGTGAAAGCAGGGCTTATTTCCTTTGGACGCATACAGGGCGGCGAGGCTGGAAATATTTTAGCCAGGCAGGTTAACCTGGATGGTATCGTTCGGGGTGAGGATTGTCAGGTCTGTGATCTTTTGTGCGAGCGGATTCGTATCATCGCCAAAGGGTTGTCGCAGGCTATGGGCCTTGCCATTGATGTGAACTTTGCCCAAGGCTATAAAGGGCTGGTCAACGACCGTCAATCTGTGGAACAGGTTCGGGCAGCAGTACCCAAGCGAGTGATCGAACTCAATCAGAAATCGATGACGGTTGACGACTTTTCTTCTTACTTACAGGTTGTTCCGGGGGCCTACTTCTTCCTGGGATGCGGATTTGAGGGCCGAGAGAACAGCGGCTTACATACCAGCAGATTCCAAGTAAACGAAGAGTGTCTGGCTGTGGGCATTGAAACTCTGGTAAGAATTTGCATGAATACCCTATATCAGTAAAAAAGTGTCAAAAATTGCAATATTCTTGTGCCTCCCCGGGGAAAAGGCTAAAATTATTCCGGAATAAACCTGTACAAAATAGGAATAAGGAGGAAAGCGGAATGACACCGATAAGCACCAGAAACCATATTGTCCTGGACAAAGAAAGCCTGCAAAAATATGCGGCTTCTCTGGGATCGGAGTGTATTGTGATTTTTGAGATTGATCTGAAAGAAGATGTATTTGGGACGCTGGTCCAATTAGGGAGAGATTATTTGGCCATTAAAAGCGGTTTCTGCAAGGGTTTTCTTGAAGAAGCAGCAAGCCGGATCCATAAAGACGACTTGCAGAACAACAAAACATACAAAAAAGAAAAAACGATGGGAGACACTGCCATCGTTTTTATTTGCTCATTTGCATGTGTATTTAACTTATACACGGGTGGGGACGGGTGAGACTTTACTGTGCGGCTTTCGCCTGATTGAATCTCTTTGTTAATCTGGATACTTTTCTAGATGCGGCGTTCTTATGAATCGTGTGCTTTGCAGCAGCCTGCATAAGTTTTTTCTCAGCCAGCGTCAGCTTTTCAGCTGCTGTTTCCAGATCGCCCGCTTCGATTGCCTCATCAAAGTTCTTTAAGATTGCTTTCAGATGGGATTTGATCCTTCTGTTTCTTGCAGTCTTTTTGTCGATAACACGGATTCTTTTCTTTGCGGATTTAATATTTGCCATTAAAAATTACCCCACTTTCATATTTTTTAGCTAAATTCGCAAGTTTTAGTATATACGAATAAAATAGGATTTGCAAGGGGAAAATAGAAAATACTCAGAAGTGACATAGAAAAATGCGGCATATTTCGTAAGGTCGTCCACTGTGGCCAGTTCCAACGGTACTTGTTGCAGATGGTGTTTCTGGTGTAAATCCAAGCCTGCCATGTTTCCCATACATATCTAAAAAAGAAAGGCGGTACAAAATGAAATACAGAACAGACCTGGCCATCGAGCGCAAAGAGCTTCTCGATGAAGCCAGAGGCAGCGCCAAGGATATCGAAGGCGTTTCCCTGGAAAAGATCAAATACGATGAGGATATTACATCCACCAGAATTAAAATTTTAAATCCAATCGGTGAAATGCAGCTGGAAAAGCCTATGGGCAATTATATTACCATTGAGGTGGACGGTATTCTGGAAGAAAAGGATGAAATCAAAGAACGGGCGGGCAAAGCCCTTGCCAAGGAATTGGCGGAACTGATTAAATTCCACTATCATCTGAAGGTTTTGGTAGTTGGCCTGGGCAACGATAAGGTCACACCGGATGCGCTGGGGCCGTATACAGTTTCCAAAATTAAAGTGACCCGTCATTTTTTCATTATGTATGAGGCGGACGGGGATGATGAGCTGGGCTGTGTCAGCTGCTTTATTCCCGGCGTCACAGGTTCCACCGGTATGGAAACTGCAGAGCTGATTAAAGGCGCCGTGGAGCTTTCCAATCCGGAAGTGGTTATTGTGGTGGACTCTCTGGCAGCTAGAAACATAGACAGGGTCAGTACCACCATTCAGATCAACGATACCGGCATTGATCCGGGCGGCGGCATGGGAAACGTGCGTACCGGCCTTTCCGAACAGACCCTAGGCCGCAGAGTCATTGCCATTGGCGTACCGACGGTCATCGATTCGAGAACGATCATCCGCGAAGCTTTGGAGGCCAATATGCCCCAGGCCCAGAAGGTGGACGATTACATCGAGGAAAAGGGCCAGGATATGATCGTCACTTCAACGGATATCGATCAAATTATCAAAGATTTTTCCGATATAATTGCAAATGGCATAAATAAAACCCTTCATCCCGGCATATATTCGTAAGAGCAACTGATGGAGGAAAACGATGAACAAAAAAACAATGGCGGTCATATGCGGAGTTTGCTTTCTTCTTTCCACCTTATTTTTCTGGCAGCGTTTGCAGGAAGGACGTCTGCCGGAATTGAAGGTGAGCGGATCCGATCTGGGAAAGTTATGTGTTTCCCAGGTCTACCCGGCCATTGACCGGGGCGTGGAAAGAAAAGAGACCAAGACTTCGCAAAAAGCCACAGAAAAAACCGTGCAGGAAACCGCCCGGCCGGCAGAGGAAACGAACCAGCCTGAAAAAGAAACAAAAAAGGCTGATAATAGCAAGCCTTTGGTAATCATATACCATACCCACAGTACGGAATCCTATCAGCCTTATTCGGAAAGCAATTTTCACAGAGAAAAGGAAGAGGGGACGGTGCGGGACGTGGGCAATGTGCTGACTTCAGAATTGCAGAGCCTGGGGATCGGCGTGGTCCACGATAAAACCATCCACGACAGGCCGTCCTATAATCAGTCCTATGACCGCTCTCTGGAGACAATTACGGCACTGATGAAAAAATATCCAACCGCTAAATACATAATCGACCTGCACAGAGATGCTGCCGCATACGCAGGGAATGTAGGCAAGACTACGACAATTAATGGTGAGACCGTAGCCAAATTCAGTCTGGTGGTCGGTCAGAACAATGCAAACTTCAGCAAGCTCAAGTCTTTTGCAAATAAAATTAATAACAAGGCAGAGGCCATGTATAAAGGGTTCGGCGGCAGAGCTATTGAGAAAACATACCGATACAATGAATATATTGCCGATAAATATCTTTTGCTGGAAATCGGAAACAATCAGAATAATATCAAAGAAGTAAAAGCCACTGGCAAATATTTTGCCCATGTACTGGCTGCTGTTATCGAGGAGGATGGAAAATAGCATGTTAAAAAAATGCATCGCGATATTTATGGTTTTTTTTCTAGGGACAAGTGCATTGATCGCTGTCGATCGATCATGCAGCGAGACGACCGGCCGCGGAGGAAACAGCGGACTTGCAGTAACCAAGACGGAAGACGGCAAAATAGGCGTTTCCTTCTTTGGGCTGGAGGGCAAGCTTTAATAGAAGTTTCCCCGGATCTGTGACTTATGGTGTGGCCCCGGACCCCGGCGCCAGCTTTTTTGAATTTTCAGATGCACTCTCCCCGAGGAGTTTCTACAGCCGCAGAGAGGAAGTATCAGAAAAGTCGCTGCTGATCGTGAATTCTGACAGTCAGCCGGTGGTCTCCTGAACGCAGCTCTGGATAGTCACATAATAGGCCAAAAACTGTCTGAAATGAACGCGGTTTGGTAAAATTTTGATCGTGGACATGCAATTGCTGGCGAGCAGGTTGCAAAAGCAAGTTTAATTAAGAAGGTAGAATTGATCGCTTTGTACCTTGAATTTGGACCGTTTTTCAAGTAAAATGAATGAGAACTTGAAAAGAAGAGAGGAAACCATGAATTCATATCAGAAATACATTCGAAATTTTAGTATTATTGCGCACATTGACCACGGAAAATCCACTTTGGCAGACCGAATCATCGAAAAGACCGGCCTTGTTTCCCAAAGAGAGATGAAGGAACAATTTCTGGACAATATGGAACTGGAACGGGAACGGGGAATTACCATCAAACTGCAGACCACGCGTCTGGTCTACAAGGCGAAGGATGGAAAGGAATATATTTTTAATCTGATTGATACGCCGGGGCACGTGGACTTTACATATGAAGTCTCCCGCAGCCTGGCTGCCTGTGAAGGGGCAGTGCTGGTGGTGGATGCCACCCAGGGGGTCGAGGCCCAGACCCTGGCCAACGTGTACCTGGCTTTAGACGAGGACTTGGAGATCCTGCCCACCCTGAACAAAATCGATCTGCCCAGCGCCAGACCTGACGAAATCAAAGCGGAAGTAGAGGAAGTGATCGGAATCGATGCTTCTGCGGCGCCGCTGGTTTCTGCCAAGGAAGGTATTGGTATCGAAGACCTTTTGGAGGAAATCGTGGCCAAAATTCCGGCGCCGTCTGGGGATTTGGACGGGAAGCTAAAAGCGCTCATCTTCGACTCCTATTATGACAATTACAAAGGAGTCGTCATTTATACCAGGATTTTTGACGGCAAAGTGAAAACCGGTGATTTTATCCGTTTGATGAACACCGGAAAAAAATATGAAGTGACAGAAGTGGGCATCTACTCACCCGGTCCAGTTGCCTGCAAGGAACTGAAAGCCGGCGAGGTAGGCTATATCTGCGCCAGCATTAAACGGGTGGCCGATGCCAGAGTGGGCGATACCATTACATTAGATGAGGATCCGACGGACAAGCCTTTGCCCGGATATAAAAAAGTTCAGCCCATGGTTTACTGCGGAATTTACCCCGCAGAGGGTGAAAAATACGAAAACGTAAAAGACGCTCTGGAAAAACTCCAGGTCAACGATGCAGCGTTTCACTTTGAACCGGAGACGTCCACTGCGCTTGGATTCGGATTCCGCTGCGGATTTTTGGGACTGCTCCACATGGAGATTATCGTTGAACGGCTGGAACGGGAATTTGACCTGGCGGTCATCACCACTTCGCCCAGCGTTATCTATAAAGTGATCATGAATGACGGTACGGAAGAAATGGTGCAGAATCCGTCCAATTTGCCTGATCTGATGGAGATCGACCACATCGAGGAGCCTATTGTAAAAGCCGACATTATGATCCCCAAGGATTATGTGGGCAATATCATGGAAATCTGTCAGGAGCGCCGGGGCAAGCTGATTCACATGGAATACATTACTGAAAGCAGAGTGCAGCTTCATTACGAAATGCCTCTCAATGAAGTCATCTACGACTTTTTCGATGCCCTCAAATCCAAAACCAGAGGATACGGCTCCCTGGACTATGAATTCCTGCGCTACGAAAAGTCCAATGTGGTTAAGATGGATGTGCTCCTCAATAAAGAACTGGTGGACGCGTTCTCCATGATCGTACATGAATCAAAAGCCTATGCAAGAGGGCGCTTCGTCTGCTCCAAGCTGAAAGAAGTCATCCCCATGCATCAGTTTGAGGTGCCCATTCAGGCGGCTATCGGGCAGAAAGTCATTGCCAGAGAAACCGTGCGCGCATATCGTAAAGACGTAATCGCCAAATGCTACGGCGGCGATATCTCCCGAAAGAAAAAGCTTCTGGAAAAGCAGAAGGAAGGGAAAAAACGCATGCGTCAGTTCGGTACGGTGGAAGTACCGCAGGAGGCGTTCACAGCGGTACTCAAGTATGATGAAAATAAATAGGGAAAAAAAGCCGGCAGGCCTTTATATTCACATCCCCTTCTGTTGGAAAAAATGCGCATACTGCGATTTTCTCTCCTTCGGGGGATCGGATGAAGCGCTTCAAAAAAGATATACGGAGGCTTTGATCCGGGAACTTTCCCTGTACCAGGGGAAGCATATAAAATTGGATACAGTGTTTATCGGAGGGGGAACTCCGTCCCTTCTTCCGGCAGACCATATAGAGCGAATCATGGAAGCGGCGGAAGCCGCTTTCTGCGTTGCGGATACGGCGGAAGTGACCATGGAAGCAAATCCCGGCACCTTGACCGCAGAGAAATTGAAGGTATATCGCAGGGCCGGGATCAACCGCCTCAGCATGGGCGCTCAGTCTATGGATGATGGGATGCTTTCCCTGCTGGGAAGGATTCATACCGGCAGGGATTTGACAGAAAATTTTTTGGCAGCCAGGGAGGCGGGGTTTTCTAATATCAATGTGGATCTGATGTTCGGCCTGCCAAAGCAAAGCGGGCAGGTGTGGCGCGGCTCGCTGAAACAGGTCCTGGAGCTTTCGCCTGAACACATTTCCTTTTACAGCCTGCAATTGGAAGAAGGCACGGAGTTTTGCCGCATGTATCGTGACGGGAAAATGGACTTGCCGCCGGTGGAAGAAGACCGGGCTATGTACCATGAGGGGATCCGTTTGCTGGAGGAGGCTGGATATGAGCATTATGAAATTTCCAACTGCGCCAAACCGGGCTTTGTCAGCCGCCATAATATGAAATATTGGAATTTTGACGAATACTACGGAGCGGGACTGGGAGCCCACGCTTTTTCATACGATCAGGGCAGATGCTGCAATGTTTCTGATTTAGACTCATATTTTGAACAGATCCGTGAGGGACGGCTGCCAGTCGATCCATCGAGCAGCGGAGAAGAAACTCGGCAGGAGCTGATTGGTGAGTACGTGTTCACAGCTCTGAGGAAAATGGAAGGTTTGGACATGGCGGATTTCCGGCGGACATTTGGAGCTGACTTTTTTTCGGTTTATAAAGATCAGCTGCCGGCGATCCAGGAATACGAGGAGGCGGGATATCTGACCTTGACCGATACGCGTTTAGCGTTAACTGAGGCGGGCATCGACTGCTCCAATGAAATCATGGCGGAGTTTTTATAAATGTTCGCTTTTATAATAGTTCCCCGGCGGGCCAGTTGCGCACAGGCCGGTTTTGAGCTGAAAACTACAGGAGGTAATCATGAAAACATACATAATGGCATTGGACCAGGGAACGACCAGCTGCAGGTGCATCCTGTACGATCGTCAGGGACGGACAGTAAGTGTGGCCCAGAAAGAGTTTCGGCAAATCTACCCGCAGCCCGGGTGGGTGGAGCACGATGCCATGGAAATCTGGTCCACACAGATGGGGGTGGCTCAAGAAGCGCTTTTAATGGCAAATGGAACTTATGAAAACGTGGAAGCCATAGGGATCACCAATCAAAGGGAAACTACAGTGGTATGGGACAAGCATACCGGAGAACCGATCTATAACGCCATCGTCTGGCAGTGCCGCAGGACAGCCGAATATTGCGATGAGCTGAAGGCGCGGGGGTTGACTAAGAGCTTTCGCGAAAAGACCGGTCTTTTGATCGATGCCTATTTTTCAGCTACAAAGCTGCATTGGATCCTGGAGCATGTTTCCGGAGCCCGGCAAAAGGCTGAAAACGGAGACCTTTTATTCGGAACCATTGAGACCTGGCTGATCTGGAAATTGACTGGCGGAAAGGTACATATTACGGATTATTCCAATGCGTCCCGAACCATGCTGTTTAATATTAAAACTTTGAAATGGGACAAGGATATCCTGACGGAACTGTCCATACCGGCTTGCATGCTTCCCGAGCCGCGGCCATCCAGCGAAATTTACGGCAAGACGGATCCTAATATTTTTGGAGGACAGATTATCATAGCTGGTGCTGCCGGAGATCAGCAGTCCGCGCTGTTCGGACAAACCTGCTTTAAAGACGGAGAGGCAAAAAATACATATGGGACAGGGGGCTTTCTCCTTTTAAATACAGGAAAGGAACCGGTGTATTCAGAAAATGGCTTGTTGACGACGATTGCATGGGGGCTTTCCGGTGAGGTATATTACGCGCTGGAAGGTTCAATCTTTGTCTGCGGAGCGGCAGTTCAGTGGCTCCGAGACGAGTTGGAAATCCTTCATAGTGCGCCGGAATCGGAAAAAATGGCCAAAAGCGTGAAAGACAGCAATGGTGTCTACGTGGTGCCCGCATTTGTCGGACTGGGAGCACCCTATTGGGATCCCTATGCCAGAGGAGCAGTCCTTGGCATAACGCGAGGAGCCAATAAAAACCATCTGGTTAGGGCCACACTGGAATCCATGGCTTATCAAACCCACGATTTAATCCATGTGATGATGCAAGATACAGGCAGGGAACTGGTAACCTTGAAAGTAGACGGAGGAGCTTGTGCCAACGATTTTCTCATGCAATTTCAAAGTGATATGCTTAACAAGACTGTTCTCAGGCCCAAATGCATTGAGACCACGTCCTTGGGGGCGGCTTATCTGGCAGGCTTGGCTGTTGGTTATTGGAACGGTACGGAGGATATTCTCAATAACTGGAAGATTGATCGTGAGTTTGAACCATCGATGAAAGATGAAACGAGGAAGAAATTATTAGAAGGCTGGGAAAAAGCTGTAAAATGCGTTCTCGGCTGGGCTAAGTAGGAGATTAGAAATATGGCAAATGAAACACTTAACAACACAGCGACGCAGGCAGGAGGAAAGAAGGAACGAAGCTATTTTTTCGATACGTTTCGCGGTCTTTTGATTTGGACCATTCCTATTTCCCATTTTACAATGGTGGGAGGCAATTTTCATCAAGCATCCTTTGGAGGCGTAGTATATATTACGATAAACGTCTTTGTAATGCAGGCATTTGTTTTTCTTTCCGGCTATTTTTCAAAAAAACCGCAGAGAGCCAGGGAAACGGCATTTAAAACTTTTCTTTTTCCCTATATTGTACTGGTACCGTTTTTTTTCGGTGTCCGCTACCTGATCAATGGGGGTGCCCATCTGACCTGGATCGATCCGCCGCTGGCCCTTTGGTATTTGGTGGCGCTGTTTGTCTACCGATTTTTTCTTGTGGACTTTATTAAAAGTAAATATATTGTGCAGATCAGCATCATCATCTATCTTATCGCCGGACTGATTCCATGGCTGGACGGAACTTTGGCCGCAGGGCGGGTAGTCAGCTACTTCCCGTTCTTTATGCTTGGATATTTCTGCCAGAAAGAACATATCGCCAAGATTCAGAGTCTAAAAAACTGGCATTGCGTAATTTTGGCAATCGTTCTTGTCGGCATTAATATTCTCTTGGCATATAAATGTCCCGTATCCGTTGAATTTTATCTTCTCCGCGGACCCGGAGCCGCCTTCGGACTCACCTGGTATTTAGACATCATAATGCGGATCGCAGACTTCATTATCCCATGCGCATGGATCGTTCTCATGCTGAATATCCTGCCCAAGGGAAAGAACTATTTGACCTACGTAGGCATGAACACCATGTCTGTTTACATTCTCCATTTGATCGTCCGCCAGCTGGTGAAAAAGTTCGATCTGCCGGACCCCAACATGTTTGTTTATTATATCTGCCTGTTTGGATTGGCATCCTTATGTGTTGTGGTATTTTCCAGCCCGCCGATTTCAAAAGGGTATAACTGGATCTTCGATTTTCTTTATGACAAGGTTTATCTCAGCCTAAAGAAATTTATAAAATGGATGCTGGGGATCGAAACGAACCGGGATAAGGCGTTGAAGGAGGCGGAAAAAGAGAAATAAATTTGCTATGCCTGTTAGAGATTATCATAAATACATAACAAATAATTATTAATATATAAATAAATATAATTTCAAATTATTTATATTTGATGGTATGATACTAGAAGAAAAAGAAAGTGAGGTACTTATCAACTATGGAATTTTTTAAAAAAACCGGTCCAGGCATTCTTCTATGTTTATGTATCGCGATTCCCTCTTGGTTTCTCGGCAGCCTGGCACCGGTTATAGGCGGTCCTGTTTTCGCAATTTTAATCGGTATGGTCGTGACTCAGGTACTTAAGAAAAAGGAACCCTTTAAAATAGGGGTTGCGTTTACATCGAAGAAGATCCTTCAGTATGCAGTCATACTGCTGGGCTTCGGTATGAATCTTTCGGATATATTAATGCAGGGAAAACAATCGCTGCCGATTATTGTCTCCACCATTACCACGTCCCTTATTATTGCCTTTGTTATGTACAAAGCGCTGAAGATGCCTTCAAAGATCTCCATCCTGGTGGGGGTGGGCTCTTCCATCTGCGGCGGATCTGCCATAGCGGCCACTGCGCCGGTTATTCGGGCGGACGATGAAGAGATCGCCCAGTCTATTTCCGTAATTTTTCTTTTCAATATTATCGCGGCATTGATCTTCCCCACCCTGGGCGGGATTTTAGGCCTTACGGATCAGGGATTCGGACTGTTTGCTGGTACTGCGATCAACGATACTTCTTCTGTTACAGCGGCAGCTACTGCATGGGATGGCATGCATGGGAGCAATACGCTGGATACAGCGGCGATCGTAAAATTGACACGGACGCTGGCAATCATTCCAATCACATTGATCTTAGCTTTATATCAGACTAAAAAAGCAAAGAATGCTTCCGACGGATCCAAGGTAAGCATGAAAAAGATTTTTCCTTTTTTCATCCTGTTCTTTGTTCTGGCTTCGGTGATTACTACGGTATTCAGTCTTCCCGCAGCAGTTACCGATCCGATTAAGACATTGAGCAAATTCTTTATCGTTATGGCCATGTCCGCAATCGGACTCAATACCAATATTGTAAAATTATTTAAGAACGGGGGTAAACCGATTCTTATGGGCCTTTGCTGCTGGATCGGAATTGCAGGCGTCAGCCTCTTACTGCAGCATGTACTCAATATATGGTGATTTGGAAAGCGAGGGTAATATGAATAACTATGTGATTACAATTGGAAGACAGGCAGGCAGCGGCGGATCGATTCTTGGGCGCAACCTGGCAAAGCATTTTGGATTTCATTACATTGATAAAGATTTGATTAAAAAAGCAGCCGAAGAGCTCAATGTCCCAGAAGAGGAGCTGGCGCGGATGGATGAAAAGGAATCCATTGCTGACCGCCTTCTCCTTCAGACTGGAGGGTATCCAATGGCGTATATGTCGGAGGATTGGAAGACTTCCACCGGCGAAGATGTCTTCAAAACAGAATCCAAACTCATCAGGCAAGCGGCTGAGCAAGCTTCTTGTGTAGTCGTTGGACGCTGCGGATCCTTCTTATTTACAGGATATGAAAAACATATAAGCCTGTTCTTATACGCGGAGGAGGAAGCGCGCGCCCGGAGATTGGGCGGCCATCTGGGAATGGCTGATGAAAAAACCATAAAGATGATTCGAAAGCTGGATAAAGAACGAGCACGCTATGTCCGTACTTACACGGGACAGGAATGGCAGGACCCCACCAGCTATGATCTGACCATTGATACAGAAAAACTGGACGATCAGCAGCTTATGGACGTAGCGATTCATTATATTTGCTGCAGATTTCCTGAGCTGAAAAAATAGCTGGGGATCATAAGGAAAGGAAGGACGGTTATGCTGGATTTTAGACTGAATACGTTTCTGACTGTATGCAAATACATGAATTTTACCCGTGCGGCGGAAGAACTTAATATCACCCAGCCTGCGGTCTCTCAGCATATCCGATATCTGGAGGAACTGTTTGAAGTTAAATTATTTGATTATCATAACAAAAAGATCAGCCTGACAGAGGCCGGAACCTTTCTGCAAAGCACGGCGACGACGATGGTTCATGATGTGATGCATCTGCAAGACAAGCTGCGACAGTTGCAGGGAGAAAAAAGAGAGCTGGTATTCGGTGTGACCTTAACAGTGGGAGAATTCGTAATTCCGGCGCCGGTCGCCAGCTATTTGAAGGCCCATCCTGAGGCAGCTGTTCACGTGACCGTTGCCAACACTCAAGAGCTGCTGAAAAAGCTTAATGACGGGCAGATTGATTTTGCACTGGTAGAAGGCTTTTTTGCCAAAAGTGAATATGACTCCAAAGTCTATTCCAATGAACCTTATATTGGGGTATGCGGTCCCTCGTATCAGCCTGCGAAAAAAATGATGCGGATCGAAGATACTTTTGATGAACGGATTATTGTGAGGGAGGAAGGCTCCGGGACCAGAGAAATTTTCGAACGTTACCTTGAAAGCCGCAATTTTTTAATCAGCGATTATAAAAGTATATTGGAAATTAGTAATATCAACGCTATTAAAGCCTTGGCCGCGGCTGGATGCGGAATTACCTTCCTCTATGAGGCAGCGGTAAAAAAAGAGCTGGAAACAGGAGAACTGATAAAAATTCCTCTGCTGGATTTCGACCTTACACACGACTTTACATTTATCTGGCGAAGAAACAGTGTTTTTTCGCCAGACTATATTGAGTTGTTTCAACAGTTAAAAGATGCCAGAGAAGGCTAACATACAAAGGAAAACAGATATAGTGCTCCAACTCCTATGATGGCACAGATTACGGACAGGCGCCAGATCCGGTATTCCCGGTCCATCTTTGCCTGTTCTGCATCAGAAGGCACATCAAACTCATGGTCAGTAAAGAGAAATTCGGTTTTCTCTTTTTTCGTTTGCGCATTTTTTTGCAAACCATTTCTAGCGAAAAACAGAACCAGGCCAGCTAAGGACCACATAATGCCAGCAGCGATGGCTTCCGGGGAAAGCTGTGTCATTAAAAGTAGATAAACGGCAATACTGGCCCCTGCGCCTGCGGAAAGGCCGGGCGTGCGGAAAGGCCGGGAAAGATCCGGGTATTTTTTTCGAAGCCCCAGAGCCGACAGCATGCCGATCACATAATAAAGAAGGGTCGCAAAGAGAGACAGGGAGGCGATATAGGTGATGGAACCAGTTGATACTAAAAGGATCATCAAAAGGCCTAGGCAGATCAAAGCGATAAAAGGGCTCTGAAAGCGGGGATGGATTCTCCCCAGAATGGGAGGAATTGCGTTATCTCTGGCCATGGTGAACAGATAACGGGCCGGCGCGGCAATGGCGGCGTTGAGGGTGGAAAAATCACCGCCAAAGGTAATCCCCAGGCATAAAAGTATCAGCGGGAGCCCTACGATTCCGGCTGTTTTCATGGCGTGAGCATAAGGCGCATCTGCAGTCGCCAAAGCTGCCAGGCTGTCAACAGGCGTGATGCTGACCAAGGCCCATTGGAATAATGCCGTTACAATAAAGACGATGAACGGCGCTAAAAACAAAGCGCGGGGCAGATTGATCCGGGGAAAACAGATCTCCTCTCCCATGGCACAGCAGGTTTCAAAGCCGGCAAAGCACCACCAGATCATGGCTACACATGGGAAAAAGTCTTTAATAGAAAGGCTGTCGCTAGCTGTGGATATGGAAAAAGAATCCAAGTGGAAGACCGGCAGCATGGTGATAAACCAGATAATAGTGATTCCCCAAAAAAAGAACAAAAAGCCATTTTGCAGCCTGCCGCTCATCTCCACTCCGCGGACAGCAAGGACAACGAAGAGTAAGATGGCAGCAGAGGCGATCACCGGATCGCTGAAGGGCAGCGAGAATCCCAACGCTTCGAAAAGCGTACGCAGATAGAAACTGAAAGCCAGCGCCTCCCCGCTGGCAACTGATACCATGGAGATGATAAAGTTCCAGCCGGCCAGCATCCCAAAGGGCCTTCCAAGTCCAAGGGATGCGTATTGGTAAGTTCCGCCGGCAAAAGGCAGCGCTCCGCCCATTTCGGCATAGATCAGAGCCGGGTAGATACTGATGATGAGCGCGGTTAAAGTGGCGAAAATCACTGCCGGACCTAGAATGCCGGCCGCGCCGGAGCCGACTGTAAAGAGGCCGACGCCGATGACGGTTCCTACTGTGATTGTAACGGACTCGCGCATGCCGAAACATCGTTTCAGTGATGCGGTTTTATTGATATGTAAGTCTTTCATAATTCAATCCTTTCATTATAGCTTCTCTTTTTATGCTATGTAAAGTCAGAAAATTGGTGTTTGCCTTTGACGAATGGAAAATAAAGGAGTAAAATAAAGAAAAAGCACTGTTTGGAAAGTGGGGTGGAATCATGAATAATTATGTTATTACCATCGGCAGACAGGTTGGCAGCGGAGGCTCGGTTCTTGGAAAAGCTATCGCAGAGTATTTTGGATTCAGCTACATTGATAAAGAGCTGCTGAAAAAGGCAGCTGAGGAGCTGAACATTCCACAAGAGGATCTTGAAAATCTAGATGAACAGGAGTACCGGGTAGGAAAGTCTCTGTTCCAGTCCAGCATTTACAATTTGCCCTATATGACAGATGCATGGCTGGTACCGACGGGGGCAAATCTCTATCAGATTGAATCGGAGCTGATCCGTCAGTCGGCAGATGAAGGGCCTTGCGTAATTGTGGGACGGTGCGGATCTGATTTGTTCCGCGGCTATAAGAAGCATGTAAGCTTTTTTCTCCATGCTGACGAGGATGAAAGATTGGAGCGGCTGGAAAACACCCTGGATTTTTCCCACGAAAAATCACTGAAAATGATCGAAAAGGCCGATAAGGCAAGAGCGCGGTATTACAATACGTATACCGGAAGGAAATGGCTGGATCTGACCGGATACGATTTGTGCATCGACACCGGAAAACTGAGTGATGAGCAAGTGAAAGAAATCGCAGTAAACTACATTTGCACCAGATTTCCCGAACTGAAAAACAGACTTTAATACTACCGTCAAAGGACGGGCCGGGCTTGCGGCCCGGCAGGATTTATGGACATGAAATATTACACCAGGCAAGGGACTGCCGCATGAGGCAGTCCCCTTTTTGCGGAGTGCCGCCGGTGTTACTTTATCAGTTTACATCAAACTTGTGCATGTTCAGCCCGTGCGTCCTCAATTTTCGCCTCGAATCCCGGCCGATGGGAAATCGGGTCAGCCCATTTAATTTTCGGGAAAACCCAAAGAAAAAATTTCAAGAAATTTTTTAAAAGAGTGTTGACAATACTACATAAGAGTGGTAAATTTAAACTGTAATTAGCACTCACTTATAAAGAGTGCTAACAGGAGGGGCTATCATGGATTTAAGTGAAAGGAAACTGAAAATATTACAGGCTATTATCAGCGACTTCATTAGAACAGCAGAGCCGATCGGTTCCAGAACACTTTCCAAAAAGTTCGACTTGGGGATAAGCCCGGCAACGATTCGAAATGAAATGGCTGATCTGGAAGAGATGGGATATCTGACTCATCCCCACACATCAGCAGGTCGTGTTCCCTCTGAGCTGGCATATCGTCTTTATGTAAACGATATGATGAAAAAATATGAATTGAGCGAAGATGAAAAAAATGCCATTGCAAGCAAGCTTTATGAAAACGTGACGGAACTTGAAAAAACGGTACAGCACGCAGCGAAAATTTTATCGGATATTACCAATTTAACGTCGTTCGCCCTGACACCGTCGCCGGATGAAGATACATTAAAATACATTAACCTGCTGCCGGTAGACGAACATACCGTTGTTCTGATGATCGTTTCCCACAGCGGTAAGGTATCTAACACAGCCCTCAAGCTGAAGGTACCTTATACAGAGGATGGTCTGGAGCTTTTAGCCAAGACCATGACTTATAATTACCGAGGCAAGACCATCAGCGAAGTACTTACCTTAGATATTATCGAAAGCTTTGAGACGGATATCGAAGCCATGAGCACTTTGGCAAGGAAGGTCGTACCTAACTTCATCAAGACCCTGGAAGATATGCTCAACGTCAACTTGTACATGGATGGACTGACCAACATCTTTTCCATTCCTGAGTACAATGACTTGGATAAAGCAAAAATGTTTCTGGAAATGCTCAATAAAAAAGAGGACTTTACAAAGACATTGATCAACCGGGAGAACGGTGTAATCATAACCATTGGAAAAGAGAATGCCGAAGACATCATGCAGGATTGCAGCCTGATTACCGCCACTTATCATGTGGATGGAAAGCTGGCCGGCAAGATCGGCGTGATCGGGCCCACGCGGATGCGATACGGGCAAATTACTTCGGTCGTTGAATATTTGACGGAGAATATAAGCAATACGTTTAAACTGTCAGGAGGAGGTAAGGATGACGACTAACGAGCAAAAAGAACGCGAAATGGCTGAAGAAATAGCCGAAGAAAAAAAGGAGCAGCAAACAAAGGAAGCTGAAGCGTCCTGCGATGACGAAGCAAAAAAGGAAGAAAACCAATCCCAGGAAGGCGAGGAAGCGGAGAAACAGGAAGAATGCAAGGAACCTGAGGAGGACGAAGGTTCCCGCTATATGAGGTTGATGGCTGATTTCCAGAACTACAAAAAACGGGTAGAAAAGGAAAAAAGCGATATCTATTCCTATGCCAATGAAAAACTGGCGATTGAACTTCTGGCCGTCCTCGACAACTTTGAGCGGGCGCTGGAGCATAATGCCGATGACGCAAGCTTTAAAGAAGGTATGGAAATGATTTTCAAACAGCTTTTCGATGTGCTTGAAAAGGCAGGGCTGAAAGAAATACCTGCCCTTGGAGAAGAGTTTGACCCTAACTTCCACAATGCGGTGATGAATGAAGAAACCGATGAATATGAAAGTGGTAAAGTTTCCGGCGTCATGCAGAAAGGTTATACGCTCAACGGCAAAGTCATCCGCCCGTCCATGGTGAAGGTGGCCAGCTGATTAAAAGGTTAATGTTTAAAAATTTAAATACATGAGAAATACAATATAAAAGGAGAGATTAACATGGGAAAAGTAATAGGTATAGACTTAGGTACAACAAACTCGTGCGTAGCAGTATTAGAAGGGGGAGAACCTGTCGTAATTGCCAACGCAGAAGGAAACAGAACCACTCCATCCGTAGTTGGCTTTGCCAAGAACGGTGAAAGATTGATCGGTGAAACCGCCAAAAGACAGGCCATCACCAACCCGGACAGAACCATTGCTTCAATCAAGCGATACATGGGTACTGACCACAACGTAGAAATTGACGGTAAAAAATACACACCGCAGGATATTTCCGCAATGATTCTGAGCAAACTGAAGGCGGATGCGGAAAGTTATCTGGGCGGTACAGTAACAGAAGCCGTCATCACAGTTCCCGCTTACTTTACTGACAGCCAGAAGCAGGCTACGAAAGATGCAGGTAAGATCGCCGGACTTGATGTAAAGAGAATTATTAACGAGCCGACGGCTGCTTCCTTAGCATACGGTCTTGATAAAGATGAAGCGCAGCATAAAATCCTGGTATATGACCTGGGCGGCGGCACATTCGACGTTTCCATTCTGGAGCTGGGCGACGGCGTATTCGAAGTACTGGCTACAAACGGAAATAACAAACTTGGCGGCGATGACTTTGACGAAGCCGTGCTCAATTATCTGGCAGATACATTTGCGAAAGAAAATGGCATTGATTTGAGAAATGACAAGATGGCGCTGCAGAGATTGAAAGAAGCTGCTGAAAAAGCGAAGAAAGAATTGTCCAGCGCGCAGACCACCAATATCAACCTGCCGTTCATCACTGTAAATCAGGACGGACCGCTGCACATGAACATGGACCTGACAAGGGCCAAGTTCGAACAGCTGACCGCCGATCTGGTTCAGAAGACCATCGAACCAATGCAGAAAGCTATGAACGATGCCGGTGTTAACAACAGTGATATTTCCAAAGTAATCCTGGTCGGCGGTTCCACCAGAATCCCGGCTGTACAGGAAGCAGTTAAGAAAGTGACAGGAAAAGACCCGTTCAAGGGAATTAACCCGGATGAATGCGTAGCCATCGGCGCTGCTATTCAGGCAGGCGTACTGACCGGTGAAGTAAATGACGTACTGCTGCTGGACGTAACTCCGCTGTCCCTTTCCATCGAAACATTGGGCGGCGTAGCGACCAAGCTGATTGAAAGAAATACAACGATCCCCACCAAGAAGAGCCAGATCTTCTCCACAGCGGCGGATAATCAGACAGCTGTCGATATCCACGTCATGCAGGGGGAACGTGAAATGGCGGCCGGAAACACCACATTGGGACGCTTCCAGCTGACCGGTATTCCTCCGGCTCCCCGCGGAGTACCTCAGATCGAGGTTACCTTCGACATCGATGCCAACGGAATCGTAAATGTACACGCAAAGGATATGGGTACCGGCAAAGAACAGAGCATTACCATCACTTCTTCCACAAAACTGTCCGACGATGAAATTCAGTCTAAGGTAAAAGAGGCTGAACAGTACGCGGAAGAAGACAAGAAGAGAAAAGAAGAAGTTGAAGTTCGCAACCAGGCAGAAACGCTGGTATATGAGACAGAAAAGAACCTGAAAGAAATCGAAGGAAGTCTGTCAGAAGAAGAAAAAAATGCAGTAAACGCAGCTAAGGACGATCTGTCCAAGGCGCTTGAGGGCACCAACATCGACGAGATCAAGGATAAAACGGAAAAACTTACTGAACAGTTCCACGCTATTTCAGCTAAGATGTACCAGCAGGCACAGCAAAACGGCGGAGCAGGCGGCGCGGGATTTGACCCCAACATGGGCGGCCAGGCAGGCGGCGGCGCAGAAAGCGGCCCTGCAGGAGACAACGTAGTAGACGCTGACTATGAAGTAGTGGATGAGGACAAGAAAGACAACTAATCCAACTCTGACAGAGCACTCCTTTTACAGGGAGTGCTCTGCCCGAGTATAATACTTAAAGTGAGGAAAAGGCTATGGCAGAGAATAAGAGAGATTACTACGAAGTCCTTGGACTGCAAAAGGGCGCCAGCGATGATGAAATCAAAAAAGCCTTCCGAAAGATGGCCATGAAATATCATCCGGACAAAAATCCCGGGGACAAAAAAGCCGAAGAACAGTTCAAACAAGTCAATGAAGCATACAGCGTTTTATCCGATCCTGAAAAGAAAAGCAAGTACGACCGTTTCGGACATGCAGGAGTAGATCCCAATGCCGGATTCGGCGGTGCGGGCGGCGGTTTTGGAGGCTTTGGCGCGGGCGGCTTTGAGGATATCTTCGATATGTTCGGAGGTATGTTCGGCGGAGGCGGCTCCCGACAGAGGCGGAGAAACGGCCCCATAAAAGGTAATGACCTGCAGAAAGCGATGACCATTACCTTCGAAGAAGCTGCTTTTGGTACAAAGAAAGAAATACAGATTAATAAATATGTGGAGTGCGAGACCTGCAGTGGCACCGGTGCACAGCCCGGTACTTCAAAAAAGACCTGCGGCAAGTGCGGAGGAACCGGAGAGGTTCATACGACACAGAGAACACCGTTTGGTACATTCCAGAGCTCATCCCCATGCCCGGACTGCGGAGGTACCGGACAGATCAACGAGCATCCGTGCGGCGACTGCGGCGGAACTGGGAAAGTGAGAAAGTCTGTCACCATTTCTGTGGATATTCCAGCCGGCGTTGACAACGATTCGGTCATATCCATCAAAGGACAGGGCGAACCGGGCAGCAACGGCGGCCCCAACGGAGATTTGTATGTTGTATTGACCGTAAGGCCGCATAAACTATTTGAACGAAAAGGCCAGGATCTGTGGCTGGAAATTCCCATCACTTTCGATCAAGCGGCTCTTGGAGACGATATTACCGTCCCAACCTTAGAGGGCAAGGTGTCCTATAAAGTTCCGGCGGGAACACAACCGAATACCGTGTTCAGGCTGAAAGGAAAAGGCGTAAAATCCGTACGCTCAAGTAGAAAAGGTGATCTGTATGTAAGAGTGATTTTGGAGGTTCCAACCAAACTGAGCGGCAAGCAGAAGAAAGCGATTCAGAACATGGCAAAAGAAGTGAAGAACGATTGCTATAAAAGGAAAAGCGGATTTTTAGACTCCATGAAGGAGTTCTTCAGTTAAAAAGATTATATAAAAGAGACTGGGTGCATTTGTTGCCCAGTCTCTTTTACTTGATATTATTGTTGTAATTTTTGCAATTTTGAAACAACTATTGACTATATGGTAACCGGATCGTTTATAATAAACTTGTTGACTTTATAAAAGGAAGTGTCAAAATGAAATTAAATCTGAAAACCAAAATTGCATATGGCCTTGCCGGTGTGGGAGATTCGGCGCTTTATAGTCTAGCAGGAACATTTTTGCTGTTTTTTCTGAGCACAGTGGTCGGTATCAGCCCCGGTATTGCAGGAACGCTTGCAGCCATCGGCTCAGTGTGGGAAACGATCTGCGGTGCTATCGTTGGTTATCTTTCCGATAATACCTATACCAGATTCGGAAAGAGAAAGCCTTATCTTCTGATTGCAGCCTTTCCACTGGCGGTATTGACAGGCCTTTTATTCACGACCATCAATGCTAGTGAAATTGTCCGCGTACTCTATTATGGAATTGCCATACTGCTTTTTTGGACCTCGTTTTCGACCTTCTTTGTTCCCTATTTGGCTTGGGGAGCGGAATTGACCCAGGATTACGATGAACGGACGGTTTTGCGGGGATATACCTATTTTTTTAATACCCTTGGTATGGCCATCGGTATGATTCTTCCCAACATTATCGTTGATTTCCTTTTGAATCAGGGTAAAAGTTCGACCCAGAGCTGGCAGCTGATGGCTGTGTTCTGCGGAGTTTGTTCAGCTCTGACGATTTTAATCGGAGCGGCAGGGATCAAAGACCGATATGAGAAGGAATACGCTCAGAAAAAAGCTGCCGGCACGCTGCCGGAGAAGAAGAGGAATAAGGTAAAACCAAAGGAACTTTTGCGCATGGCCTGGGATATGGTGCGAAACTATGGACAGATTCTAAAGCTGCGCTCCGTTCGTTTTATTGTTGGCACCAGTGTTTTTTACTTGATCGCTTACGCCATTTTCTGCGCCGACAGAATGTATTTCTTCACTTATAATATGGGACTTTCCGCGGCGGGAATTACCTTTATCCTGGCCGTTATGACCTTTGCTTCTGTGGTGTTTGTGCCGGTTATTCTGCGGGTCAATCAATACTTTGATAAACGAACCATGTTTATTTTCGGTATGGGGTTCTGCGCCCTCATCATGGCCTTGTTCGGCATTACCGGCGTTTCTTCCATGATCATGCTCTGCCTCTTTTCCCTGGCATATTGCGTGGGGAGCATTTGCTACTGGCAGCTGGTGCCGGCTATGATCTATGATGTCTGTGAAGTGGATCAATTGGCCAACGGAAAAGAACGCGCCGGGCTGGTGATTTCACTCCAATCTTTGTCAGAGTCTTTGGCCAATGCGGCTGGTATGCAGATTTTGGGCCTGATTCTTCAATTTGCCGGATTCAACGGTGAAGCCGAGGCTCAATCGGATCTGACACTTGTTTGGATGCACTTATCCTTTACCGTGATCCCAGCGTTTTTCATGGTGCTGTCAATCATTATGGTCATAAAATACCCGATCACCAAGACGGTATACAATGAGGTTTTGGAAGCTTTGGGACGCCGTCAAAAGGGCGAAGATATTGATCTTGAACCCTTTAAAAAATTGATCTGATCATGCTTTGTAAAGAGGTAGAGATAACTTTACCGTGTAATTGTCATATCCGTTAGCGGACATTTCATCCAACAAAAGATCTTCATAGATATGCGTCCCCGGCCGATATCCGCAATCGTCTGCATATTGCAGCAGGCGGGCGCAAATGGTTTCTACGTTATCATAGCCTTTATTATCACAGCAGACAGCGAAATCGCCCGCCGGGCAGACAACTACCTCACCCGAATTCGAACAATCGGTGCGGGTATAAAAATGGGAATAGATATAGCTCTGGCCGGGGACGATGCACTGGATGGGAATCATGCCGCCGATGGCGTATGCACTGTAGATATCCAGGCTGTGGCAGAAGTTGAGATGCTCTGTAACCGCGGCAGCGATATCCTTGTCTACGTCAGCGCCCACATACTCGGTGGCAATCAGATATTCCTCAGGCCGCGTTTCTAGAAAAATTTTGTTGATCGGCACAGTTAATCCTTCCCTGGTAATGTCCAGCTTGGTGTTAATAAAACGCTTGAGCCATAGAAGGTCCTGAATTTTTTCTTCAACCTCCAGCTGCTGTTTTTCCAATAGGTCAATAAAGGCTCTTGGGCTGCGGTGATCCAAATATTTTTTGATGTCGGATAGAGGCATTCCCAGCTCTTTGAGCATGGAGATGGTGTAGAAAACTTCCAGCTGCATATAGGAATAATAGCGATAGCCATTATCGCCCACAAGCTCCGGACAAAGAATGCCAATATCATCATAATGGAATAACGTCTGCTTTTTTACATTACAGAGTCTGGCGAATTCGCCGGTGGTAAAATAATCCTTTAGATTTTTTTCCATTTTTTTGTTCCTCCTATTGACTATATGGCTACCATATACTTTATCATATTTTGAGTAGAAAAGAAATGAGGTTTTAGCATGTTTGATTATACCAATTTTGAAGAAGCATCGTGGCTCAGATGGGCTGCTGAGGATAAAAGTCAGGCAAAAGTCTGCATTATGGGAATTCCATTTGATAATGCGGTGAGTCTGAATAAAGGCGCTGCTAAGGCGCCGGAAAGGATCCGATCGCTGTCGGTGGACTTGTCCGATACCACGGAAGACTTTAAGGAAATTAAAGAAGGCATCCTGTATGATTTCGGCGATCTCCATTTTCAGCTGGATTGGGAGAGCTATTTTTCCCAGGTGGAGGAGAGCGCGCTTACTGTCATGGAAACAGGGGCTTTTCCACTGTTTATCGGCGGAGATCATTCCGTGACCATACCTCTGCAAAAGGCCTTCGCCAGGCACAACCAGGGCAAAAAGATCGGTATCATCCATTTTGACGCCCATTATGATTTGTGTCCATCTTACGACGAACATAAATGGTCCCATGCCTGCACGGAAGCCCGGGCTTTGGAAGATGTCTGCGGCGGCGGGGATCTCTGCTTTGTGGGCATTCGAGTGGCAGAAATACAAGAACTGGAATTGATGAAACAGCATCCTGGGATTACAACCTACCGGGCTGTCGATGTGTACGAAAAGGGCGCCGTAAACGTAGCGAAAGAATTGATCCGTAAATATACAGATTACGATGGGATCTATCTGACTTTGGACATTGATGTCCTGGATCCGGCCTTTGCGCCGGGGACGGGTACGCCGGTGGCCGGCGGGCTGTCCAGCAGAGAGTTGATTGAGATTTTTAAGCGGCTGATCAGGCAGGCGCCTGTGAAAGCGATGGATTTGGTAGAAGTTGCTCCTCCCTTGGATGTAAATGACGTGACATCCTGGGCAGCGCTTCGAATTATACATGAGGTGCTCGCCAAAGCATCTGAGTAGATATCAAGGAAGAGGTGTGAATTTATTATGGAACATTTATTTGATAAAGAAGTAAAGCTATCGACGTTTGTCAAGTTTGTAACGCCGTCTGTGATCATGCTCATTGTCATAGGCCTTTACTATATCATTGACAGTATTTTTGTAGCCAATTTCGTGGGTTCCGACGCCTTGGCAGCCATGTCCATCGTCTACCCGGTTCAAGGGCTGGTCTGGGGTGTATCGGTCATGCTGGCCGCTGGCTCCAGCGCCATTGTCGCCATCAAGATGGGCGAAGGCAAGCAGCGGGAAGCCAACGAAAAATTTACATTGATCTGTATTGTCTCGGCGGTGATCGGCGCGGCTATGATTGCGATCGGATATCTGTTTATCGATCAGTTGATTAGTTTTCTGGGGGCCACTGACCGACTATGGGATATGTGCAGCGGCTACATTCGCATTTTGATCCTGGGAGCCCCGGCAGCGTTTTTGGGCGTACTTTTTGAATATTTTATCCGTGTTGACGGCAGGCCCGGCTTTACGCTGGCCTTGTATTTGTCCGGCGGTATTGTTCATCTGGCACTGGACTATGTGTTTATTGTGGTTTTAAATTGGGGCATTCAGGGCGCCGCATGGGCAACCTTGGCGGGTCTGGTTACGGTTATGCTTTTAGGCGCTGCCTATTTTGTGGTCAGAGATACTAAACTGAAGATCGTCAAGCCTAAATGGGATGGACGCTACATCGCCCATTCCATGCTCAACGGTTCATCGGAGATGGTTTCAGAGGCATCTGCAGGAATCACGACTTTTGTATTCAATATGATTGTGATCCGCCTGGCTGGAGAGGACGGCGTAGCGGCATTGAGTATCGTACTCAATTCCCACTACCTGCTCATATCGGCTCATTTGGGATATATCACAGGAGTGGCTCCGCTGATCAGCTATTACTATGGTGCCAAAGAATATGTGAAGGTCAATATCTTCCTCAAGTATTCGAGAGTATTTATCCTAGTATCATCAGCAGCTATTGCCGTATTATGCTTTATCTTTGCTCCCCTCATAGCCCAGGCCTTTGAACCGAAGGGAACGCCGGTCTATGAGATGGCGGAAACAGGAGTCCGCTACTTATCGGCGGCATTCCTTCTTACCGGTGTCAATATCTTTGCGTCAGGGTTCTTTACTGCTTATGGAAACGGACAGATTTCAGCGCTGATCTCTTTCAGCCGGGCGCTGATTATGGTCATCATCGGCGCTGTTGGGCTGTCGTGGCTCTTCGGTCTCCATGGAGTATGGATGACGCTGGCCTTTGCGGAAATTACCACTACCGGTCTGGCGCTCTTTATGTTTAAGAAATATAAAGACAAATATCATTATGATCTGCTGTACCGGGGAGACGGAAGCGAGTTGTTATCGTCTGCAGGCATCAAGGCGAAGACGGTTGAATAGGCGGACGGCTGTTAAAGCGTTTGTTGAAAATAGGGACTGCTGTATGAAATGATTTGCTTCATGCAGCAGTCCTTTTTTAGACCCGATTGATTAATTCGAGCAAACGCAGCACCTTGCCTGACAGCAAACTTTGTCGTATAATAGAAAAGATAATATGAAAATAGAAGAGAGGGTAATATGAAGTACATCAAAGTAAAGATTTATACCAGCCAGCAGGGGATCGAGCCTCTGACAGCCATGTTGATGGAAAAGGGCATAACTGGCGCAGTTGTGGAGAATCCCGCTGACATCGAAGACCTGTTGAGCAAGAAGAAAGAATATGAATGGGACTATATCGACAAGTCGGTTCTCCAAGGACAGGACCAGGAGCCGGTCGTCTCCGTTTATTTTGAAGATACCGACGAAGGCCGTGAAAAGGTCCAGGAGCTGAAGATCGCGGTCATGATGCTCAAGAGCAAGGAGATGGAAGGAGTCTTCGGCTGGGACGCCAATCTGGGCAGGTTGTACGCAGAGGATGTGCTGGTGGACGACGAGGACTGGAAGGATAAATGGAAAGCGTATTTTAAGCCGGCAAAAGTCACGGAAAAGCTGGTGGTAAAGCCGACCTGGGAGGATTACCAGGCATCCCCCGAGGAACTGATCATTGAGATTGATCCGGGAATGGCCTTTGGGACCGGCACCCATGAAACGACTGGCTTGTGTCTGGGCCTGATCGAAAAATATTTAAAAGAAGGGCAGAGCCTGATGGATATCGGATGCGGTTCGGGAATTCTTTCCATCGCGGCAGCCAAGCTGGGAAGCGGCCCCATTCTGGGCGTGGAAATTGATCCCGACGCAGCACGTACAGCTGAAGAAAATGTAAAAGCCAATCACGTAGACGATAAAGTTACGGTGAAGATCGGCGATCTGACAAAGGACGTGGATCAGAAGACGGATCTGATCGCGGCCAATCTCATCGCTCCGCTGATCATTGAGCTGTCCCAGGCCGCCTTTGATCATTTAAGCGACGGCGGGGTGTTCATTTCCTCCGGTATTCTGACCGAGAAAAAAGCTGTCGTTGAAGAGGCCATCGTGCAAGCTGGATTTGAAATTTTGGAAACACAGGAAAAGGGAGAATGGTGCGCCGTCGCAGCCCGGAAGGCGTAGCCGATGAGCAGGTTTTTTGTCGATGCCTCCGATGTGGGAGAAGGGACCATTCAGATTGTTTCCAAAGATGACATCCGTCATATAACGAAAGTCCTGCGCCTTTCTGCAGGAGACCGAATCGAAGTGTCCGATTCGACCCAGTGGGAATACGAAGCGGAAATCGTCTCTATCGAGGATACTTGTGTGGAGGCAAGAATTCTCGATAAACAGAAGTTTGCCAGAGAACCGCAGGTGCAAGTGACCTTGTTTCAAGGTATACCCAAACAATCCAAAATGGAGACTGTGGTTCAAAAATGCGTAGAGCTGGGCGTCTATTCCATTGTACCGGTCTTTACGGAACGGACGGTTGTGGCGGATAAGGGCAACTTTGACAAGAAGCGTCAGAGGTGGCAGAAGGTCTCGGCAGAAGCGGTCAAGCAATGCCGCAGAGGCATCGTTCCCCAGATCGGGCAGGCCATTGGATTTCAACAAATGACAGAGCACCTCAGGGATTTCGACCTGGTGCTCTTTCCCTATGAAAATGAAACAGGAAGAACGATAAAGGAAAGCTTGCGGGGACTGGCCGAAAAGCCAAAAAATCTCGCCCTTATCATCGGGCCGGAGGGCGGATTTTCTGATACAGAAGCTCAACGCTTGAAAGCGTTGGAAGCCGACTGCGTCACATTGGGAAGAACGATTTTAAGAACGGAAACAGCCGGCCCTGCGGCGTTGTCCATGATTATGTACGAATTGGAGCTATAGAGGAGGGAAAGGTATGATTTTTGGTTTACTAAAAGATAGAAAAAACGGAGAGTACCGTACGATTGCCACGCCCACAGAGATTTTGACCATCGCAGGGGCCGGTCATACGGCGCTGGTCCAGTCGGGGGCCGGTGAAAAGGCCGGATTCGAAGACGAGGCGTATAAAGCCGCCGGCGCCAAGATCGTCGAAACGGCCGAAGAGATATACGGGCAGTGCGATCTGGTGACCAAGGTCAAGGAAATTGAACCGCCGGAGTATGATCTTTTGCGGGAAGGTCAGATTCTGCTGACCTGCATCCATCCTGCGGCGCACCCGGAAGAGGTGCAGGCTTTGCTGGACAAAAAGGTGATCGCCTTTACAGCGGAGGATTCACATCGATACGGCTCCCCCAACTGTGAGGCGGCGGGCAAACAGGGAGCGCTTTCCGGCCTCCATGCCATGCTGACGACAAACGGCGGCAAAGGAAAATTTGTCAGCGGCCTTGCGGGAGCGCCGGGCATGAACGTGGTGATTTTGGGAGCGGGTGTGGTCGGACGCTCGGCCCTGGGCGTGCTCCATGCTCTGGGTGCCAAGGTGACGGTTATGGATATTAGCCTGGGCGTGCTCCGGGAAATCGAAGCCCAATATCATAATGCCGTGGATACGATGTACTGTACCAAGGAGAACATCCGCCGTCTGCTGCCTGCTTCTGATATGATTTTGAACTGCGTAAAATGGCCGAAAGGCAATCCGGAATTTCTGGTGGACAGAGAGATGCTCCAGCTGATGGAAAAGGGCTCGGTTCTTGTGGATATCAGCAATGATCCGGGCGGCGCCATTGAATCCTTTCACGAAACCACCCACGAGGATCCCACCTATGTGGAAAATGGCGTGATCCATTACTGCGTCAGCAACATCCCGGGAGCCATCGCAGGATCGACCACCGTGGCCTACGCGGCCGCGATGCTGCCGCATTTTATGAAAATCCTCAATGACGGCGTGACGGAAGCTTGTGTCAAAGATGGTTTCCTGCGCAGGAGTCTGACGGTATACAAAGGCTTGCTGACCCATGAGGAGACCAGCGCTCTCCAGCAAAGACCGTGGATACGGCCGGAAGATGTTCTTGGAATCGCAGAGCGGGATCTGGATCCTGCGCCTCCGGCCACGATTACTCGTTCTAATAACTTTATTGTTCTTTAAGATCCGATTCGATTTTTTTAAAAAAGTCTTTGCTCGATTTTTTAGGAGTCCGCAAATAGCGCTTTATTTTATAAAGACTGCCTTTGTCTCCTTTTGTTATGGTATTAATCCCTTCCATACAGCCTAATGAGGCCTTGAAGCCCAGCTCTTTGACTACGTCCATACTGCTGTCGCTGACAGCGCCAAAGGGATAGGTGAAGGTGGTCGGCGTGACTCCAGTCATTTCCTGCATGCGCTTTTGCAGTTTCAGCAGATCTTTGCGCAAGAACTTTGCGTAAGCATCGTCGCTTTCGCCGGAGAGCTTTAAAACGCCCTTTCGGCCCCCCTTATTGTCGTGGGAATCGTAGCTGTGGTTTTGAATCTCCACCAGCCCCGAAGCCAGCATCTCCTGAATCTGTTTCCAGGTGACATGGGAATAGGTCGCGTGATTGTCGTCCACCTTGCTGAAATCGTCCGTATGCTTGCCGATGATGGATATAACGGCTTTCATTTTATACTTTTCCAACAGAGGAAAGGCGTAGAGGTAATTGTTATAATAGCCGTCGTCAAAGGTGAGCAGGACCGGTTTTTCCGGCAGCGGCGCGCCTGTTTCCACAAAGTCGATCAGATCAGACATGAGAATGGTCGTATAACCATGTTTTTTCAAATATTTGAGATCCTTTTCAAAGAGATCCGGACTGATGACATAATCGTTTTGCATCTTAGGGTCTTTCAACAGACCGTGATACATGAGGACCGGTACTTTAACCTGGCTTTTTTTATCCTCCTTGGCCGAGGCCAAGTAATAGCTTTCCTCGGAAAACCCGTACTTGCGCACATATTCCTTCCCCTTTTTGACCACTGTGGAAGGATGATTGGATAGAAGTCCAGTTATGGCATAGAGATCGATCCAGACTTGATTGGGGCTGTCCTTGGCCTTTTCGTCCAGAACCAGCTGCATGCCGAAATGGAGATGGGGCGTATCGATGTTATTGGTGTTTTCCTTCAAGCTGTAACCGGTCTGGCCCACGTAACCCACAACCTGCCCGGGAGAAACGGTCTGGCCGATGGTCAGGTTCTCCGCATAAGGATGGTCCTTGCGCAGATGAGCGTAATAATAGTAGCGCTCCTTGTCAAAGCTGCGGATGCCCAGCCGCCAGCCGCCGTACTGGTTCCAGCCCAGGGCTTCCACCACGCCGCCTTCCACGGCGACCACGGGGGTGCCGGTGCCGGCCATCAGATCGTGTCCCAAATGCTGCCTGCTGTAGCCATAGCTGCGGTTCTGGCCGAAGTCATCAAAGTGGGTATACCAAAAGCCTTCAGCGATGGGCGAAAAGGCTTTCAGTCCGTACCGCTCCACCCAGCGGGTGCCGCCCGCCTCATCGGGAACCTCTAGCTTGTAATAGCCCAGGAAGCCGCCCAGAACAGCGCCATAAGCTTTCTTGTAATAGGGAAAGTATTTCATGTTTTTTGTGAAGTCTTCCAGATCCTGGCCGCTCATCAGCTTTTCTTCAAATTTCTTTAGATCGGATTTCTGGTAGCTTTTAAAATCTCCGCCGTATTTTGCTCCCAAATAAGCCAGAGAATCGATCCAATCGATATGGATTTCCTGGTCGTGGGTCCTGATATCGCTTTCCATAGTATCTTTCAGCGCCTCGTAGGTAACGTTAAAATCGACCCATTTGATGCTGCCGCTGCTTGTGGCGGCAGGCTGGCGGTCTGAATGAAAAACGAAAAGAAAAACGCCTGCCGTAAGCCCGAGGACGATCAGGGCCAGTATTTTCAGTGTGCTTTTGCTCAAGAGAAACCTCCTTTGTATCATAAACTTGCTGCCGCAAGCAGTATGCGGTGTTACTTTTTTTTCCTGTGTAACGCACAAAGCATCAGGCTTGCTTTCTTAATTGTATGTTGAGACGATTTACAACATGAGTCGGGCATGGTAAAATACAAAAATATTGATTGTGCATGATTGAATTGTCAGAAAAGCGTGTATAAACCAATAACTGGGAAGGAGATAAAAAGGCAATGAAGGTAGCATTCCATACTTTAGGGTGCAAAGTAAACCAATATGAAACAGAAGCGCTGCGCCTCAAGTTCAGAGAGCGGGGCTATGAAATCGTTGGGGAAACGGATCCGGCGGATATCTATGTGATCAATACCTGCACAGTGACTTCTCTTGCGGACCGGAAATCACGCCAGTATATCCGTAAGATGAAAAAGCAGAGCCCTCACAGTGTGGTTGCTGTGACAGGGTGCTATGCCCAGATCAGCCCCGATGAGGTTAAGGCTGTCGAAGGCGTCAATATCGTTGCCGGCACCAATGAGAAGGGGAAGCTGATCCAATATATTGAGGAGTTTTTATTAGAGCGCAGGTCTCAGCTCCATGTGAAGCCGTATGAAGAATTGGATCGGTATGAGGAAACCGGGCTGGTGACCGCTACCGAATCCAGGACCAGAGCTTATATCAAAATCCAGGAGGGATGCGACCGGTTTTGTTCCTATTGTGTCATTCCTTATGCCAGGGGCAGCGTTCGCAGCAGGGAACCGTCGGATGTGCTGGCGGAAGCAGAAGGACTGATCGGTCAGGGATTTAAAGAACTGGTTTTGACTGGAATCAACACAGCCCTATATGGAACGGAAGAAGGATTTTCGGGCCGGTCGGACAACCTTTCGGGGATTGAAACGATCATCAGCAGGCTGGACCGGCTGCCGGGGGATTTTCGTATCCGTCTGAGTTCGTTGGAGCCTGCAGTGGTCAATGCGGACTATGTGAAACGGCTGCTTCAATACAAAAAACTGTGCCCTCATCTGCATTTGTCCGCCCAGAGCGGCAGTGACCGTATTCTGAAAGCCATGAGCCGGCCCTATAACAGGCAGGATTACCTGGATATCATTAAGACGGTGAAAGCCTTTGATCCGGGCTATGGGATCACAACCGATCTCATTGCCGGTTTTCCCGGGGAAACAGAAGCGGACCATCAGGACAGCGTGGACCTGATCCGGGAGGCGGGTTTTTGTAAAGTCCATGCTTTCAAATACTCCCAGCGGCCCTTTACCAAAGCGGCCTCTATGGCGGATCAGATTCCAGCGCCTTTGAAAAAAAGCAGGACGAAGGAACTGATCGATGCGGGCGAGCAGGCATCGCACCGCTTTTTCCAGGAAAACCAGGGACGTATCAGAAGCGTGCTCATAGAGGAGCACGCACAGGATTACGGCTGTTTAACCGGCTACACGGACAACTATATTCGTGTTTATCTAAAAGGCGGAAACAAAAAGATGATGAACTGTTTTCAGGAGGTTAAGCTTCTGGAACCGTTCGCCGATGGAATGAAAGGAGAGATTCAATGAAACGTAAAAAGGGGAAGCTGCTTTTTGCAGTGATGCTTCTGACGGTGACCGTGATGGTTTTATCAGCCTGCGGCGATCAAGGTGGGGAGGATAAAAGCGGCGGTGATCAAAGCGCCGCGGCGCAGCAAGCCTGGACGCTGCCTGAGGAGCAGACAGAGGGGAAAGATTTGACCAGCTTTAAAACACTGGACTTGACGGGAACGGAAACGGATCAGAGCGTTTTCACAAATTATAAGTACACGTTGATCGATGTTTGGGGTACTTATTGCAACCCTTGCATCCGCTCTATGCCGGACAATGAAAAATTGTATCAGGCGTTTAAGGATAAGGGCCTTGGCGTAATGGGAATCGTAGTGGACGCGCTGGATCAATCCGGCTCTGTGGATATGGATCAAGTGGATTATGCCAAGGAGCTTTTGGATAAGCAGGGGGTAACTTACCCGGTTCTGCTGCCATCGGAAGGAGTGATGAAAAATCTGGTCAATCGTATATCGGTGATCCCGTCGTACATTTTCGTGGATAGTAAAGGCAATATCACCAGCACGGTCTATGAAGGCGGCCGGAGTTATGATGAGTGGGTGAAGATCATTGAAGAGGAAACTGGTATTTAGCTTGCTGCTGATCCTGGCGGCAGGTTTCATTGCCGGAGGCTTGATGCGGGGTGAAGGCGCGCTCGTACTCACAAAAGCAGTCAACGTATGTTTGGAGTGTATCGGAATTGGATAAGAAGCGGGTAAAAAAGCAGGAACGTTTTCGGACCGGCTTTCAGCTGGCGTTTACTGCGCTGACAAATGGATATGTACAGGGGTTCGTACAAGGCAAGATTTATCAGGGGCCGTCCAAAGAAGTTTGTCTGCCTGGGCTGAATTGCTATTCTTGTCCGGGCGCGCTGGGGGCCTGTCCCATCGGAGCCATGCAGGCGATCGCCAATGATCGGAATTTTACCATGCCCTTTTATGTTTGGGGATTCTTGATCGGGGTGGGCGTGCTGCTTGGCCGTCTGGTCTGCGGATTTATGTGTCCCTTCGGACTGGTGCAGGATTTGCTGTATAAAATCCCGATCCCCTGGAAGTTCAGAAGGATTAAAGGCGACCGCTTTTTGAGATTCTTAAAATACGGAATCCTATTGGTGTTTGTCCTGATTTTGCCCATGTTTTTCGTGGGCGCTTTCGGGCAGGGGGATCCCTGGTTCTGCAAGTATATCTGTCCTTCCGGTACGCTGATGGCGGGCTGGCCGCTGGCGCTGTTTAATGAGGGATTGAGAACGGCTCTGGGCTTCCTATTTGTCTGGAAATCTGTTATACTAATAGTACTAATTCTATTGTCCCTGATGATCTATCGGCCCTTTTGCAGATATCTTTGCCCGCTGGGAGCCGTATATGGTTTGTTTAATAAGTTGTCGCTTTACCGGCTGCGGGTGGATGAGGCCCGATGTACGGGATGCGGGGCCTGCAAAGCAAGCTGCAGACTGAATATCGATCCCCGCAAAACGCCCAACAGCTTAGAGTGCATCCGCTGCGGCAGATGCGTGAAGGCCTGCGATGCAGGTGCTCTTCGGAGGGGGATAAAATGAGGAATAAAAAAATAAGAAACATTGTTCTCTGCCTGGCGATCGTAGTTGTGGCAGCGGTGCTGATCAGAGCCAGCGGTCTGGATAATTTGCAGGGCGTGGCAGCTCCCAAATGCGAGGGCAACGGCACCTGTGGTATGAAGTATTTTAAAAAATTGCTGGATGAAAAGCCGGGAAGCTTTTAGCCGCAGCTCCATTAGGAGGAGAGACGATGAATAAAAGGATAATGAGAAACGTGACAGTCGGGCTGGTGCTGGTAGTCGCTGTGGTTACAGCGGTGCAGCTGAGCGGACTGGGGGATTATTTGAGAAGCAATGTGATGCTCAAGTGCAGCGGCGAAGGCACCTGTGCTATGAAGTATTATAAAAACTATGTAAAGGAGAAATAAACGATGGGAGATTGTATTTTCTGCAAGATTGCGCAAAAGGAGATTCCGTCCAGCGCAGTTTATGAAGATGATCGGATCCTTTGTTTCCACGATCTGGAGCCCCAGGCCCCGGTTCATGTTCTGATCATACCTAAAAAGCACATCGAATCGCTGGATGCGGTTACTGATGAGGACAGGGATCTGCTGGGCTATATTATGACAAAGGTGAAAGACATCGCACAGGAGCTGGGCCTGGAAAACGGTTACCGGCTTGTGAACAACTGCGGCGAGGATGGATTTCAGACCGTGAAGCATCTCCATTTCCATTTGCTTGGAAAGCGGAAGATGACCTGGCCTCCGGGCTGATAAAAAGGGGAACGCCAGGATGGAGCAATCCTTTTTTCGATGAATTAGGCATAACATTCTGACCAGTGAGTGCGGCGTTGCCGAGAGTGATGTCGAAAATTGTCCAATGAGAGAATTGATTCAACAATGTATTAACTTTGGCTTATTGTTGAGATTTTTCCAACGCTTACAAGCTATACTTTCTGACAAAAGCTTTATTATACAAGGTGATTTCCTCAATGCTTAATTTCGCAACTTTGGCATTTTCATTCTAGGGGAGGCCCAGTTTTTTTATTCAATCGCCAGACTCTGATCGGTGACAGGCTTTGTACAAAAAAACCTTGCATAATTGTGCAGAAAATAGTATAATAGCAATGTTATAGATAGGACCGTTCTCATAGCATCTATGTGATTTCAGAACACGTCAGGAGGTGAAACGGAATATGGCACAGGTAATTGTTAGAGAAAACGAAAGCTTGGAAAGTGCTCTCAAGAGATTTAAGCGCTCTTGTGCGAGAGACGGCGTTATGTCGGAACTCAGAAAAAGAGAACACTACGAAAAGCCGAGTGTAAAAAGAAAGAAGAAGTCTGAGGCTGCAAGAAAAAAGGCTAAGAAATACTAAGCTTTTGCAGTAGGGATTCGAGGTGTTTTAAAAGTGACCTTAAAAGAACAACTGATGGCTGACTTCAAAGAAGCTATGAAAGCAAAAGATGAAGTCAAAAAAAATACGATCAGCTTTGCTCGTGCTGCTATTAAACAGTACGAGGTAGATAACAGGGAAGAGCTGGATGATGAAGGCATTATTGCTATTTTATCAAAACAGGTTAAGATGAGAAAAGACGCCCTCGCTGATTTTGAAAAAGCTGGACGAACGGACTTAGCTAATGACTATAAGGCAGAAATTGAAATTCTGAAACGTTACTTGCCCGAGCAGATGGATTCGGCCAAGATCAAGGAAGTGGTACAGGCTACCGCGGCAGAGCTTGGTATTGAAGGTGGCAAGAAAAATATGGGCAAGCTCATGGGTGCTGTCATGAAAAAGGTCAAGGGCCTGGCTGACGGTAACGATGTGCGCAAAGCGATTGAAGAGTTTTTAAGTGAATGACTTTACTTAGGAGCAGGCGACGAGCCTGCTCTTTTTGTTATGCAGGAGCGATTGCCGGCAATCGCTCCTGCATAACAGCAAAAACCGCTTCTTTTATGAACAGGCGGAAACCGGCTGGATTGGATCCAGACTAGTGGGACTTGGAAGCGGGATGGACTTGTGATTTTGCAATTGAGAGCGCCCAATATCATAGTTCCGATCATAAGCCTCCGATTCTTGTAGTTTTTGGCTCCACACGCATCGGATACGAGCTGCTCCAAATCGAAAGTATCGTAATTAGTTCGAATTTGCTTGGGTTTGATAGTTTGCCAATCTTTATAAAACTCTCCCAGAATAAGAATATCAGAATCCTTTATAAGAACACCTGTTCCTGATAATTGCCTGAACGAAAAAGATTGACCTTCATTTGACGAAGCGTTTCCTGAGAGAACCTGGCATGGATTTTCAAAAAAAAGAGATAAAACAAAAATTTAACTTGCAATCAGGACAACTTTTAGGTATACTAAATCTTGTCGGTTAGGAAAGTCGACCATATGCGGATATGGCGGAACTGGCAGACGCGCACGGTTCAGGTCCGTGTGAATATTACTTTCGTGGAGGTTCGAATCCTCTTATCCGCACCAATGTTAAATAACGCTCGTATGAGCGTTATTTTTTTATAACGCAGGAAATTATCGATGCAATCGATATTGAAGGAGTTTTAAAGAACGTACCTCATGTGGCAGGCATTACAGCCGAGACAGCCGTTTACTTCTTCTTTTAAAAGCGACACGATTTCAACTTGATGTCCGGCCTCTTCTGCGCCCCTTACAAACTGCTCAACCAGCTTCGAAGTATTTCCTTTCGGCCGCCCGCCGCCTTGAACTACGAATATCCTTTTCATATATGAGTGCTCCTTTCCAGGTTGTTGTGGTTTTTTTGATAGTGTAGAATATCAGCGGCGTTTTGTCAATCGTGATTGGAATTTCGGGCGGCATAGGGTTTTGGGGTGTTGGAAGGTTTGGGAAAATAATTAAATCCAATCTGATGTTTGGCCGCTTTGACGATCGCATTCATCACTCATTTGATGCGATCACCTTTTCACACCAGCCCGATGAGCGCGGATGCCACACCGGCCAAAAGCGTCAAAAGGATCGGGCCCATCCTGGTTTTGTAATAGAGGCAAAATGTCAGAACAAAGAGAGTGATCTGTATCGGATCAAGCCGGGACAGAAAGCTTGCGGACAAAATGGGCCCGGTGAACATGCTGCCTTCCGCCAGAAAAAATCCGGAAACCCCAATCAAAGCAATGCCGGCAATCTTCATCTTATGCAGGATCATATTCATTGCAATGGCGCTCTCGTTTTTTTTGAGGACGGTTACAGCGATATAAGTGAACAGTGCGCACGGAAGGCAGACGGCCAGACTGATGAGAATGGCGCCGGGCCAGCCGTAGGCGGCAAAGCCGGCATAAGTCGCCGTATTGATCGAGACTGGACCGGGAGTGATTTGCGAAATGGCTACCAGGTTGGAAAAAACCTCCTTTGTCATGATCCCATATTCGGCTACAGCCTGATAGATGATTGGCAGCATGGCGTAACCGCCGCCCACACTGATGCTTCCAATTTTTAAAAAAGCGATAAATAGCTCAAACATGATCTTTGCTCCTTATCCGATTGATTGAGTAATGTATGACGCCCAGCAAGGCGAAAAACAGGACTAACAAAATTGCGTTTGTATCAAAGAACATAGATGCAGCAAAAGCTGCGGCGAAAAGAAATAGATCCAATTTTGTCGATAGAACTGCTTTCCCCATGCGGATGACCGTACACACAATCAAGGCAACGGAAGCCGATTTGACTCCTTTTAATCCATCATTTAAAACAGCCTCCAGCGGAAGCGCATCCAGCAGCGCGACGACCAGCAGGATACCCAGTACTGCGGGGATGACGGAAGCGGTGACTGCGACTATGGCACCGCAGACCCCTTTCATGCGATGACCGATAAAAACCGCAACATTCACCGCAACCACTCCCGGCAGACTCTGAGCCAGAGCAAAACACTCCACTAGCTCATCCTCGGTAATCCAACTGCGCTTCTCCACAACCTCCTTCATTAAAATAGGCGCCATGGTCACACCGCCGCCGAAGGTGACAGAACCAATCTTAAAAAACAAAACAAATAATTTGAGTAACAATTTACCGCTTTTCATACCTTATCCTTTATTAAAGAAAACTCAAGTTGATATTTCCATTGAGCTCAACAAACCGAATTAAGAGCTGGGTTGTCTTTACTGCATCGTTGATGTTAAGAAGTTCAATGGGCGTATGGGAATAGCGACGCGGAATGGCCAACGTTGCCGCTGGAGTACCCTGGCCGCACATGTGCATAATGCTTTCCTCAGTGATATACACATTTTCACTGATGACCAGCTCCTGCAAATCCATACCCAAAGTTTCCGCCGCATCGTAGAATCCTCTTCGGATTTGCGGGTGCATGCACGAATAGCGCATGATCGTCGGATCTCCTTGGGCGATGATTAGGACTGGCCCTCGATCCATGTAAACGGGAAGCTCTTTTGCTGTATCCACATCCGGAACATCGCCGCAGGGGACGGTATCCAGTGCGATTACATAGTCGGGCTTGATATGGTTTACCGGTCCGATCATACCGGCGATGGTCGTTTCCTCCAGCACAGAAAAGACTGCTACCAGTTCTCCGGCCAGCTGAGACTTGTTGACTGATTCCAGCAGGCTGAGAATAATCGCACAGCCTACCCGATCGTCCAGGGACTTAGTGCAAACCAAATCCGGATTGGACATTTCCATAAAATCGCTTTGAAGGACAATCTTATCACCCAGCCGAATGCCGTAGGATTCGGCTTCAGCTCTGGAAAAGGCGCCGACGTCGATATAAGATTGTTTGGCTGTCTGTGCACGAACGGCTTCTTCCGGAGTCATAATGTGAGCGGCCCGCAGCCCGATCACTCCGGGAACTCTGCCTTTTTCCGTCTGGATCCATACCTTTCTTGCGGGTATAACCTTGTTGGAATAATCGCCAACCTTTTCAAAGAGAATAAATCCATCCTCAGTAATGTTTTTTACCATGAAGCCGATTTCATCAGCATGGGCAGTAATCACGGCCCGTTTACCGGGGAGATCGCCTTTCAAATAACCGATCACTGTCCCCATGGGGGAGACTTCCACCTGATCGCAGACGGATTCCAGCCGTTCCTTCAAATACCGGCCCACTTCCGCTTCGGAGCCGTCCACGCTGATCATTTGTGTCAAATTACGAATGTCATTCAATAATTTTTCTTTCATGTTCATTTCCTATGTAACCTTTCTTTTACTTGTTTTCCGCGCTGTCCTCTTTGCCGAAGAATCCTTTTTTATAGAGGAGGCGTGCGAGCAATACCGGAATAATGACAGCTGTAATCATCATCAAGCCGTAAATGTGTGCCAGCAGCAGGAAGATCACAGTTGTAATTGCAATGATAAAGCTGAGCTTTGGTTCAAATTTGCAAAATTGAATGTATACGGCACTGAACACTGCTGGCACAGTATATAATTTAACTGCAGTGAGCAGTTTTTCGGGAAAGATTTCGATGATGGAGGTTCCAAAGACCGCGGTTATGAAGACGACCACCAGGGTTGTGAAAACAGACCCGGCCACACCGATCGTAGAAACCACCGCGCCTTCATCGGAACCATATGGAACCCCTACGGCTTCCTGCGCTACTGCGGAAGCGGGCATCCGGATATCTGAAATACTGCCCGAAGTAAACGCCATGTAAGTGCCGGAAAGCCCCAAAATCGGATAATAGGATAGCGGCTCAATAATATAATAGGCTCCAAATGCGGCGGCAATGGTTCCCCAGGAGGAAAGGGCGATGGACCATTCCGGAAAAACTCCGTAGCGCACTTTCAAGTAGATGACTGGCAGGAACATGCTCAGCATGATAATTGGGATCATGATCGTACCAATTCGAGTTACTTTTTTCCTCCACAATTCGTTAAAGGACATATTGTTATTCATGATTGATTCCTCACTTTCTGCTCTAAAGGATCTGTTTTACACATCAAAAGATCATGGATGAAGCAATGCCTGCCACCATGGCCAAGCCCAGAGAATACTCTTTGAGCCACTTGTAGCGTTTTGACAGATACAGGAGCGCCCACATGGAAAGGGCGGACACGGCCATGACCAGAAGAACCTTAAAATCTGAGCTCCGCACGCCGTTTACCATATATTCGCTGCAAAAGGCGCCGAAGATTCCCAGGGTGGCTGCGCTAGAAAAGATTTCCATCCAGCGGCTGTCCCCGCCGCCGATTTTGTGCCTCACTTTTTCCATCCTGCTGGCAAATACCCAAGTTACGATCAGCCATCCGCAGGCATTGATGGTCATCGTCCACCAGGCATTGGAAAGTTCCACCATGGATAATGCCTGTGTGATATCGCCGCCCAGAGCCTTGACTCCTACTGAGGCGGCGGTCAGCTCCGTCGTGGCCCCGCCAATGACGGACAGACGCAGCCAGGAGATTGGCCCGCCCAATACGGCCACAAGGCCGATCATGACAATAAATACCCCAAAAGCAGGTCCGATCGCCGAGACGACCCCGGCCCGCAGCGCTCGATTGCACTGCTTTTTAGTCAGATTGACTTCTCCGATTTTCGAAGCCCTTCTGGCAAGTCTAAAGAATAAAATGATTTCAACAAAAACCGCAGCAACTGCGATGGCTGCCAGACCCCATATGGCAGGGCTGTTGGCAACTTCTAAAGCATTGATATTTTCCATAACATCGATTCCTTTCTTTTGCAAAGGGTGTAAGGCGTATCAAATAATTCCTGATTTTTTCAAATCATCCAACTGCCGGACGCTAAGTCCCGCCAACTCCTGATAGACATTGCTGTTATCCGCGCCCAGCGAAGGCGCAGCCTTGTAGATACTTCCCGGAGTCAGACTCATTTTTATGGGAATCCCGGCAATTACATTTTTCCCTACTATGGGATGATCCACTTCCACGATCATATCTCTGGACTGAATCTGTTCGTTTTCCAGCACCTTGTCGATGGTATTGATCAGACTACATGGTACGCCGGCTTTATCCAGTATTGCCGCCCATTCCTCAGCCGGTTTTTCTGCAAGCCGAAGGCAGAGCAGCGCAAACATTTCATCGTGATTGAAACCCCGTTTTGGGTTGGAACAAAACCGTTCGTCCTCCGCCAACTCCGGACAGCCAAGAGCGTCACACAGTTTACACCAAAGCACATCGTTTCCGGCAGCGATCATGATATCCTCCGTTTTGGTAGGGAAGGTCTCGAAGGGAAAGATGGACGTATGGGTATTGCCGGTTGGCCCGGGGACTTTGCCAGTAACCGTATATCTGGAAATGGCGTTTTCCAGGATTGCAACCTGAGAATCCAGCATTGCCACATCGATATACTGTCCTTCACCCGTTTTCTTCAGATGGATATATGCCGCCAGGATTCCAGTTGCACAGAACATTCCGGCAATAATGTCGCCGATGGATGAGCCGATTTTAACAGGCTTTCCGCCTTTTTCTCCCGTAATGCCCATGATCCCGCCCATAGCCTGGACAATCCCGTCATATGCGGCCCTTCTGCTGTATGGACCGGTCTGGCCGAAACCCGAAATGGACGCATAGATAATTTTGGGGTTGATCTGGGAGATCGTTTTATAATCCAAACCCAGCTTTTCCATAGTGCCGGGCCGGAAATTTTCTAAAATCACATCGACCTGTCCGGCCAGAGTCTTAAAAAGCTCCTTTCCTTCCGGTGATTTCAAGTTTAGGGTAATGCTTTTTTTATTGCGGTTCACACTCATAAAATAAGCGCTCTCCTCATTGGAAAAAGGGCCGAAATGCCTGGAATCATCGCCGATTTTGGGCTGCTCCAGCTTGATTACCTCCGCGCCCAAATCCGCCAGCATCATGGCGGTATAGGGGCCGGAGAGAACCCGGGTCAAATCCAGAATACGGATGTCAGTCAAAGGACCTTGTCTGCAGGTGCCCATAAATATCACTCCTCTCTATGGTTCAAAATCTGTAAAAGCGTTTAAGGCAAAACCGGTTTTGCTGTTGACGCAATTATAAATAATGGAGGCAGGTCCACCGCAACTGGTAAAATTTAAATCTTTTGAATATTTTGTTAAAAATTTTAGGGATAGGAAGCAAATGAACAAATCAAAGCAAAAATCTTCAGTGCAATTTAACTTTTATAAGATTCTGTTGCATTTGTAAAAAAACTTATAGTAGGGTCTAAGTTTCGGGAAAAAACAGGCACCATAATAGTCAGAATTTTATTGAAACATAGTATGCACTGTTATATATTTAAACAAGTGTTTGAGATGATGGTTTGGAGGTGAATGTGTTGAAGATCGGTAAATTCTGCGAGAAATTTGATATCTCACCGACCACGGTACGCTTCTATATTAAATCTGGGATTTTGGCGCCCAACAAAAAGAATTCTCAATACGACTTTACCTCTGCGGACATGGCGGAAATGGAAATCATCTGCAAGCTGAAAGAACTATCTTTTAACTTGGATGAAATAAAGCAGTATTTACAGATTATCAGAATGTATGACATTCAGGACGAACATATCAGAGAACATCTTTTGCCTCTCTATGAGCTGAAACAGCAGTCCCTGGAAAAAGAAATACAAGTAATCAGAAGGTCCATCGCTATTCTTCAAAGTGAAATAGAAGCCTTGCGGGAAGAAAAGGAAGTCGCCACGTTTTTCAGCGGCATTCCCCTGGATTTTTCGCCGTTTTTCGCATGTCCAAAATGCAACAGCCTTTTTAATTTATCTGATCTGCAAGTCAGGGGGAACAAGATTTACAGCGGGAAGCTCAAGTGTCAGTGCGGCTATACGGCGCTGATTGAAGATGGGATTTTACTGGCAGAAGCCGAGTCTGAATACTATCAGAGCCCGGAATTCCATGTGCTCCACTATCGGGAGAGCCATGTGGATGAACCTGATTTCGTTTTTTTTCAATACATGCACGATATTACTTCTGAAGCCACATCTCTGATCTACAAATCCTACCTGTGGATCGATTCGGTTATCAAACCCTACAGCTTTAAAAACAAGGTGATCTTTGTCCCTGATTTGGCGAGCCATTTTTTGTATAAGCACATAAAAAAACCATACTTTCGAGATGCGTTTATTGTTGTGTCCGGTTTCTCCAAGGAAACTATTATGTCCATCAAATCCCATATTGATTTGATTGCGCCGGATGCAAAAATCATCTACATCGCCAACACAATTTATGATCTGCCCATTAAGAAAAAATTGTTTGATTTATGGATTGATGCCATATCTTCCTATAACTTTTCCTTTTTTCATAACGATTCCCTTCACAGGAAGATCGATCCGTATATGAAGCAGGATGCCCGTACAGTAGGGCTGACAAAGTACTATGAACGGGGCTGCCGATCACTAGCCAATATTGCAAGATTGTATCCCAATGTCATGAAAGATCAATCTTTGCTGGACACATTTAAAACCATCATGGACGAGATGGGATATCATTTTCTAAAAGAATCCCTAATCGGCGAAACCGTGGACCCGGGCCCTTACTACGAATATCATGCACCGGGGGATCATCATTGTTATTATGCATTCTTTGCTGAAAAAAAGTAGGAAACCCCAATCAAAGCTAGCTATGAAATTTTTCTGGCGCCGCTCTTGGCGACAAAATTTTCTCAGAACGACATCTAGGATAAAAGGTGAAAAATTCGTAACCTTTCGTTATTTATTTCTTCTTTATGGTATTATTGTTAAGAAATGGGCGCATTCAGAACAGAAAGCTTTTCAAACCAAAAGGCTTTCTGTTTTCTTTCTACTATAGAGAAATCAATTTAATCTGCCTTTGATTATATTGCTATGCTAGTCGCTTCTGCTCTTACATATTCCCATATACCTGAGACGGTGAAAGATTCGCTTGCGCAAAAGCCTCGAAAGGCGGCGTTCGAGTAAATATGACAGATAACGGCGAAGGCATTGTAGCAAATTTGCTGCCCATGTGTTCGAACGATTCAGCTGGCAAAGGAGGAAATTTGGGATGAAACAGACGGGCGTAATTTTACTGGTGGAGGATGATAAAACGATACTGCATACCAACCGGCGTCGCTTGGAACGAGAAGGATTCACAGTGTTGTGTGCCCGAACGGTCCGCGAGGCGCGAGCTTTATTGAAAAAGCATTCACCCGACGCCATGGTTTTAGACGTTATGCTTCCCGATGGCAGCGGTGTTGCTTTTTGTGAGGAACTCCGGCAAGTTACGTCTGCGCCAGTATTATTTTTAACAGCGCGGGATGAAAAGCGCGATGTCATTGAAGGGCTTCTGGCCGGCGGCAGCGATTATATTTCAAAACCCTATGATATGGATGAGCTTCTAGCTCGCATCAAGGTACAAATTTATCTGGCGCAAAGGAAGCGGGCAGCCCGGTGCAATCGGCTTCAATACGGCGATTTAGTTTTGGATTTAGTGGCGCAGCGAGCCTATCTCAATGGTGAAGATCTGCTTCTGACCCAAAAAGAATATTCGCTACTGCTTCTTTTAGTCGAAGCCAGAGGAAAGATTCTTTCTGGCAAATATCTCTATGAGATGATATGGAAATCACCTATGGCTGGAGATAATCGTACTTTAAAAAAACACCTTTCCACTGTGCGAAAAAAGTTGGAAGACCGAGAGGGCGGATATACGATCAGGGCTGTATATGGGAAGGGATATTATTTGGAGAAATTAGTATGATGTATAAATTTGCAGGAGGTAGAAGATGATCGGGACTGAACTTTTAAAGCTGGTGGAGGAAAAAGAACGTTATCGTCGGCTGGCGGAAGAGGATCGCTTGACCGGGCTCTATAATCGGGGCGCTACAGAAGAAAAAATAAATGAACGGCTGGACCAATACAAAGAAGGCGTTTTGTTTGTGATTGACGTCAACCATTTTAAAAAGGTCAATGACCGGTACGGACATCTGATCGGAGACGGTCTTTTGCAGGAAATTGCAAGACGTCTTCTTTCCATGTTTTTAAAATCCGATGTAATTGGCCGTATCGGCGGTGATGAGTTCGTTGTTTTTCTGTCTGTAAAGCAAAGTGAAAGCTTTGCCACTGAACGTGCCAAGCAAATCAAGAGATTAATGCGGAATATGGAAGTGAAAACATGTCTTCTGGATATAACGGTTTCAGTGGGCTACAGCGTATACAGGAAAGGCGATCATTACCAAAGCCTGTTCGATCGGGCGGATCAAAAACTGATCGCGGAGAAGCGGGATCGAAAGAAAAGCGGCTTTCGCAAGTTTACGGCAACAGAAGGAATTGAAATGGATGTTCTCCGCATTCAAAGTGAACTAAAAGAGTATAAAAATCCCACAGGCGCTTACTTTCAAGGCTATGACAGCTTCAAGAATATTTATCGATTTGTGGATAGGCGGCTCCAGCGTTTAACCGGGAGCGCTTATATTGTTCTTATGACACTTACAGACACAGAGAAAAATCTTTTGCCTCTGGATGAGAATACAAAGTGGATGAAATGCCTAAAAGAAATCATCGGCGGCCAGCTGAGGGCAGGCGATGTTTTTGCACAATATAGCAGCTGTCAGTATCTGATCATGCTGGCCGATGTATCGGCCGATGAGTCGGAGTCGATTGCAGATAGAGTAACTGCAGCCTTTTATGAGCAAGCAAAGAGCGTTCATCAAAAACTGCTGCTGCATCACTGCTTTCCGCTGGACGGGGGAATCGCGGGCGGTACCAATCTCGATTAGCGGACAGGCTTGTAATGATCGAAGCAGCCTGCGCGGGTAAGTGGATTTTGCTGGAATTCAGTCTCGACTTTTCTGCCGTTTTCGTGTTAAAATAGCATCTATGCAGAATACGCAGGAAAGGAACACATGGGCTTTGAAAAAACTGATCATCGCAGAAAAACCGTCTGTAGCGCGGAACATTGCTGACGCCTTGGGAATCAAGGGGCGAAAGAACGGATATATGGAGGGGGAGAAGTATGTTATCACATGGGTGTTCGGCCATCTTCTCCAGCTTTATGATGTCAAGGACTACGATGAGACCAGGAAAAGCTGGCGCATGGAAAACTTCCCCTTTATACCGGAAACTTTTCGCTATAAAATAAAAAGCGACCCTCGTAACAAGAATAAGGTGGATGAGGGGGCGGAAAAACAGATTGGAATCATTAAATCACTAATGGAACGGGACGACGTGGAAGGGGTAGTTTCTGCTACGGACTATGACCGGGAAGGGCAGATTATTGCAGACGAAATTTTTCTCTATACGGAAACCTCCAAACAGGTGGAGCGGCTGCTGCTCAACGAATGGACCAAGGATGAGGTGCTGGCCGGTTTGCAGCGGCTGTGCCCCAACAGCGATCTGAAGCCGATGCAGGATGCGGGATTCGGCAGACAGCTGGCGGACTGGCTCATCGGCATCAATCTGACCTCCGTAGCTACCGTTAAATACCGCAATGCCAACCATGATCAAGTGCTCAATATCGGCAGGGTGCTGCTGCCGACTTTGAAGATCATTTATAATCGGGATAAGGAAATTGAAAGCTTTCAAAAGTCCAAATATTACAAGCTGATAGCGCCTTTCCTTACGGAAGAGGGGGAAATCATCGAAGCCCTTTATATGGAGAAGGACAGCGAAAAGTTTGAAGATCAATCCTATTTGGAAACGATCCTTGACAAAATGAAGGGTCAAAAAGGCTTGATTACGGAAAAGGAAGTGGAGCGCAAAAAAGAATATGCACCCTATTTGTTCAATCTTTCCAATCTCCAGGGATTTATCACCAGCAAGTTCAAGGGCTGGACATCGGAAAAAGTTTTGAAAACAGCCCAGGATTTATACGAAAAAAAGATCATTACTTACCCGAGAACGGCCAGCAGCGTTTTGGATGAAAGCTTAAAGGAAAAAGCGGCTAAGGTTCTGCAGGCCGTAAAACGTGGGATGCCCTATGAAGAGGAGATCAAATTCAGCGATTCCAAACGGATTTTCGACAGTAAAAAGGTGGAGAGCCACTCGGCCATTATTCCCACGTATGTGCTCCCAAAGAATTTGACGCCGGATGAACAAATCGTGTATGAAGCAGTGCGGAACCGGTTTTTAGCTCAATTCCTTCCGGTGTCGGAGAGCGAAGAAACCCGCCTGGTCATTCGAGCAGAAGGTGCAGAGCTTCCGGGTACTTTTACGGCCAAAGGTAAAGTGCAGCTGGTGGAAGGCTGGAAAAAGGCGGAGTCCGTTTCCACAAAGGAGGTCATGATGCCGCCGCTGGAGAAGGGAGCACTTTTGCAGGCGGGAGAACTGGCGGTGAAGGAAGTGGTCCGCAAACCGCCCAAACACCATACGGAAAAAACTCTGCTCCGGGTCATGGAAACCTGCGGCAAAAGCTTTGAGGAAGAGGATTCGGAGGAAATGATGATGGCCATCCTCAGCGGCTTCAGCATTGGAACCCCGGCAACCCGGGCCGAGACCATCCGTAAGCTGAAGGATGTGGGATACATAACGACTAAGGGAAAATCCCTGCTCTGCACCCAGCTGGGGAGGATGATGGTGGAAACCTTTCCTGTCAAGGAACTGTTCGACCTGGAGTATACTGGGCGCCTGGAAAAAACCCTTTCTGATATTGAGAAGAATAAATTCCAGCAGCAGGATTTTCTGGAAATGATCAAGGCGTTTACTGCCAAATCCGTAGAAGCCATCAAAGGGGATAAAGTGTTTGCTTCTAAGGTCAGTCTGCCGGATTCGGTAGAGGTTCTGGGAATGTGTCCAGAATGCGGCAATCCGGTCATCGAATCTGAGAAGGCCTATGGCTGCAGCAATTGGAAGAACGGCTGCCGCTATGCTATTTGGAAAGACGACAAGTTCATCGAATCCCTGGGCAAAAAGGTCTCTCCGGAAATGGTCCGTCTGCTATTGCAGAACGGCAGGGTGGGGTTTCACGGACTCCAGAGCAAAAAAGGCAATCGTTTCAGCGCTTATCTTCACTATGAGAAGGATCCTCAAAAAGGATTTTACAGCTGGAAATTGGAGTTCATCGACTGAGAAAAAATTGTGGATTTTTAGAAAAAAATGCAGCTTTCCGATTGACAAATCCACTGATTTGATTTATTATAGAAAAGCTGAATCAAGTCAGTGAAAGTTGTATGCGGATATGGCGGAACTGGCAGACGCGCACGGTTCAGGTCCGTGTGAATATTGTTTTCGTGGAGGTTCGAATCCTCTTATCCGCACCAATTAGTAAAAAAATGACGTCCAATTGGACGTCATTTTTTTATAGAAACGGATAAGAGGATTCGAACAACTGAAAAAGTACCACGGGCCAAAGGCCCTGTACTTTCTGTATGGCACCTGCCGCAATTTGCTATGCAGCAAATTGGGCTAGGATGCGCATGAAAAGGCGCGACCGTAAAGCGAGATGGTCCGGTGGACCATCGAGTAGGGAGCGGGTCAACATACGCAAGCGCATTCCAACATGCCTGTGGCATGTTGCTGTCCGTTTTTCCAATGCAGCTAAAGCTGCGGAAAAAAGGCAAGGCGACTGAAGGATGAGGCGCAGACCGGCAGATTTGTGAAGGAAATCTGTGTAAATCCTTATCCGCACCAATGTTAAATAACGCAGGAAATATCGATGCAATCGATATTGACGGAGTTTCAAAGAACGTACCTTGCGAAGCGTCGCTGCTTGTCAGCGACATGTGTGCATAGGAAGCTTTGATTCCGTCATGCACGCGTTTTTTACGGATAAGAGGATTCGAACAACTAAAAAATAAATTAGTGTAAATTTTGTGGGCGTCGGCCGCTGGTCGGCCGCCAAGGCTACACCAAAAACCATATGCCCGACGCATTTTTGGGTCTGCATCCCTTCTAAATTGCCTTTCAATACCTTCCTTTCCGCCCGGCAGCGAATATCTGCCAATCTCGATCCAGCTGTTGACATCCTAATACGCGCTTCATATAATCGTTATAAATCACAAGTTACAAGAACATGGAGAGGAGAAGATTTTGAGAGCAGACAGCACATCAGCCAGGAATATAGACCCATTGACAAACGAAGGCCGGGAAGAGAATCGGAACCCGGACTGCCCGTGCAAACGAGCAAAATGCGAAAATCACGGAAACTGCAGGGCCTGCAAAAACAAGCACCATAACGCAGGCAGGGATACTCCGACCACATGTGAACGATTAAACAGGAAAAAAAGCAGGTCAAAATGGAAAGATAAGGGGTGAGAAAGATGAAGCAGGAGATACAGAATATTTTAAAAGAAATCGAAGAGCGTGAACAAGTAACAATCATCATGGCCGTAGAATCCGGGAGCCGGGCTTGGGGATTTGCTTCTGCAGACAGCGATTATGATGTGCGTTTTCTTTACATAAGAAAGCTGCGGGATTACTTAAAGCTGGAAGGCACCAGAAATGTGATCGAATGGCAGCTTGATGAGACCTTGGACATCAATGGCTGGGATCTGCAAAAAGCGCTGCGCCTTTTGATGAAATCCAATCCTGCTGTTATTGAGTGGTGCGCATCGCCGATCTTTTACCGGCAAAGCCATGCTTCCCAGCGCTTTTGCCAGCTGGCGCAGGACTATTTTTCTCCGAAAAAAGGAATGTACCATTATTATCATATGGCAAAAGCCAACCAGCAGGCGTTAAACGGGAAGGAGCAGGTTCGCGTAAAAAGCTATTTTTACGTGCTGCGCCCTGTACTGGCTGCCCGCTGGATCATGGAGCGGAAATCCGCGCCGCCTGTTCCTTTTCAGCAGCTGGTCGCCGACCAGCTGGAACCTCGGCTGATTCCGGTTGTTGATCAATTAATCGAGATGAAAAGCAAGGAGCCTGAAACAGCGGTGACCGGCCAAATTCCTCAAATAAACCAATATATTGAAGAACAATTGAAGGAAATTGAAAGAGCATTAGAAGTCATGGAAGAGGACGGACGCCAAGGGTATGATGAGCTGAACCGCTTCTTCTATGAATCGCTGGGCGTGTAGAGGGGAGACAAAGGTGGATATTATTCGAGAGATGTACAAAGACGAAACGATCCGAAAAACAGTGTGCTTTATCTTTGAAGCCCACGAAGGGCAAAGGGATAAAGCTGGCGTACCATACGTTTTTCATCCCCTGCACGTGGCCTCTGCCGTGGGAAAAGACAGAGATTGCATCCTGACAGCGCTTCTCCACGACGTACTGGAAGATACGGACTATACGCAGGAAGATTTAAAGGGGCTTGGCATATCCGATCAAGTCCTGGAGGCCCTGGCGCTGCTGACCCATGATCCTCAGACTCCTTATCCGGAATACATTCAGCGTCTGAAAGATAACCCGATCTGCGCAGCGGTTAAAAAGGCTGATCTGGAGCATAATATGGACCTGGGGAGGCTGAACCAGGTGACAACAGAAGATAAACAGCGGGCAGCAAAATACAGAGAGGCATATCAAATTCTAACTGACGGCCAAGTGACAAAACTGTAAGGTTGGTGCAAGGTGATTCGATTTTATTTTCTGGCAAATCCCTTATACTTAAAAAGGAATCTGCTGAAAATAAAGGAGAACACAACATGAAATTAAATGGTTTTCAAATCAAACTAATCGCATTAGTCTTTATGATTTTGGATCATGTGAACAAGACCTTTTACGGAGTCTTGCCGGCGTGGGTGGAGTTTCTGCCCCGCTTTGTAGCGCCGCTCTTTGTCTATCTGATGATCGAAGGTTTTTTTCATACCCGCAGCCGGAAAAAGTATCAGATTCGGCTGTATGCTGCTGCGGCTGTCATGCTCTGCGGCAATGTAATCATTAACTTTTTTACACACACGACAGACCCTATGACCGGGAAAATGACCTTATTCTCTCTGATGTCCGGAAATAATATCTTCATGACCCTGGCAGTGCTGTTTTCAATTGTCTGGCTGCTGGATTCCATGCGCCGGACGAAAAAGCTTGCTGCTGCCAAGGGACTGCTGACCCTGGGGCTGATGGCGGCGTGTCTGGTGTGCGAGGGCGGGATTTATTTGCTGCCCATGGCCCTGATCATGTTCCTATGCAAGAATAAAGACCGTCTGCAATATGTGCTGATCCTGCTGTTTTGCGGAATTCTTCTGGCAAAGGCGATCTTCAGCTACGCAGGCATGACCGATATTTATTCCAGCCTTTATCAGTATCTGACCTTTGACAGTCAATTTATGATGGCAGCTGTCATTCCCTTTATGATGCTGTATGATGGAACCAGGGGATACAACGGACGCTTTGCCAAGGACCTGTTTTATATCATCTACCCGGCCCACCTGTGGCTGCTGATGATCATCGGCAATACGCTGGTTTGATCGATTAAACCGCCGTCAGTTCCTTCGCAACTTTTTTTCCGTGATCAGTGGGATGCGGGCAGGTATACTGTTTTGTGAGAGGAGGGCGACATGATAGAAATAAAAGGATTATACAATAGCGCCTGCGTATACACAGATGAGCTGGAGGAAAATGCGTCGTCGCAGATTCGGACGCTCTGCGATCAACCGTTTGTCTCGGAAAGCAGGATACGCATTATGCCGGATGTTCATGCGGGCGCAGGCTGTACCATTGGTACCACCATGACCATCAGCGATAAAATCGTTCCCAATCTGGTGGGCGTGGACATCGGCTGCGGCATGGAAACGATTAAACTGGCCCAGCGGGAGCTGGATTTTGAAAAATTGGACCGGCTGATCCGTGAAAAAATACCGTTCGGGCGTGGGATACGCCAGACTCCGCATCCCTTCAATGACAAGATCGATCTGGATCAATTGAGATGCAAAGATAAGGTGAGCCTTTACCGGGCAGTAAAAAGTATCGGAACGCTGGGCGGAGGCAATCATTTTATCGAAGTGGATAAGGACCAAGAGGGCAGCCTCTATCTGGTGATCCATTCCGGCAGCCGCCATATCGGCAAAGAAACGGCCCAATATTACCAAAAGGAAGCTGTAAAGCAGCTTTCCGGCAATACGAAGCGCGATGTGGATGCCTTAATCACAAAACTAAAAGAAGCGGGCAGACAGGAAGAGATTTCCCGGGAAATAAAGAAGCTGCGGCAGCAGACCCAGACCCAAGTTCCCTATACACTTTGTTATGTGACCGATTATCTCTTTAACGACTACATGAACGACATGGGGATTCTGCAAAGGTTCGCAGACCTGAACCGCCGGGCCATGGCCAGCGAAATTTTGGAGGGTATGGGGCTGACACCAGTGGAATCTTTTACTACGATTCATAATTATATCGACCTGGAGAGCCGGATTTTGCGCAAAGGGGCCGTATCTGCCAAAGCGGAAGAGACCTTTCTCATTCCCCTCAACATGCGGGATGGAAGCCTGATCTGCATTGGAAAAGGAAATGAAGAATGGAACTTTTCAGCGCCCCACGGCGCAGGACGGCTCATGAGCAGAAAAGATGCCCGCCAAGGGCTCTCGATGAAAGAGTTTGAAGCGCAAATGAAAGGCATCTATACCACCTGCGTCAATGGGGATACATTGGATGAAAGTCCGATGGCTTACAAGGGAATGGAAGAAATTATACGAAATATTGGGCCCACAGCCCAAGTGAAACAAAGAATCAGGCCGGTGTACAATTTTAAAGCTCAAGAGTAGAATTTTATTTGTAAACGCAAAAAAATATTGACACACTGTCTGCCGGATGCTATACTAAAGAAGTATTAAATGGATAACAGTGATTAACGTATAGTTTCGAGGTTTTTCTGTTGAAATGCCTAGGAACTATATTTTATTATATGAGATCTATGCGATATAATAAAAATAGGAGGTACCACTATGCATACAGGTACAGTAAAATGGTTTAACGAAGACAAAGGATTTGGATTTATCACAAACAACGAAGGCGGCGAAGATTTATTCGTACATTTTTCCGCAATCGTGGGAGAAGGATTCAAGACACTGAAAGAAGGACAGCAGGTTACGTTCGATATCGAACAGGACCCGCAGCGCAACAAGTTTAGAGCTGCTAACGTTTGCGCGGCATAGTTTTTCAAATCAGAGAGCTGCTTTCTTTTTAGGAAGCGGCTTTTTTGTTAGGAGGAGAAAATTTGGCAATCAATAAGTGGATGAAGGCGGCGCTGAAGGCGCTAACCTATTCCGAGCCGGACTTAAAAAAGAATTACAAGCTTTATCGGGCGGTCAACAACGTGGTGGTTACCCCGGTTAAAGGCATTTACAAGATGAACGATTATAAGATTCGACTGCGGGGGGCAGAAATCCCTGTGCGTATATTCACCCCCAAAGAACGCACGTCGGATGAAGCCTTTCTCTTCTTTCATGGGGGAGGATGGGTCACCGGCAACATCGACTCATATACCAAACCGTGCGCTTCCCTGGCCAATGCCACCGGAAGGCGGGTTTTGTCCGTGGATTACCGGCTGGCACCGGAGCATCCATTTCCGTGCGGGCTCAACGACTGTTATCAGGCAGCGCGGACGATTTTTAAAAACAGCGGCGCATTTGAGCTGGAGAAAAAAGACATAATTTTAATGGGCGACAGCGCCGGCGGCAATTTGGCCGCTTGTGTCAGTCTGCTGGCCAGAAACAGAGGTGATTTTGCGGTAAAGCGGCAAATCCTCCTTTATCCGGCCACTGGCAATGACCACAGCGATGATTCGGAATTTTTGTCTGTCCGCCGCTTCGGCAAAGAATACCTCTTGACCTCAAAGCGGATACGTGATTATATAGATTTATACTTACCAGATAAACATGATTTGAACAACCCGTATTTTGCGCCTCTATTGGCTGAAGATTTGACCAGGCAGCCGCAGACGATGATCATAACGGCTGAATACGATCCCTTGAGGGATGAGGGCGAAGCATATGGAAAGAAGCTAAGAGAACAGGGTAATCAAGTCGTCATTCACAGAATGAAGGATGCGCTTCACGGCTTTTTCACATTGCCGCAGCGGTTTGTTCATGTCAAGAAAACCTATCAGATGATCGAAGATTTTTTGTTAGAGGAGAAAGAATGAAAAATAATTGGACCTCATTGGACAATGCCGCCAAAATCTTTCCGGCAGGTGTCCATAAAACAGAAACCCAGGTCTTTCGTTTTTCATGCGAGCTGCGGGAACCTGTGAAAGAAGGGTGCCTTCAGATGGCACTGGAGCAAACTTTGGAACTGTTTCCCACATACCAGGTTGTGCTCAAACGCGGTTTCTTTTGGTATTATCTTGAGGAGAGCCAGATCCGTCCCATTGCGGAGCCGGAGGTTCATAAGCTGTGCAAGGATATGGGATGTACCAATACGCAAAAGCTTCTTTTTGAAGTGACCCACTTTAAAAATCGAATTAATTTGGAAATCTATCATGTGCTTTCTGATGGAACCAGCGCTATGGAGTTCCTGAAGGTTTTAGTGGTTAAGTACTTGTGCAGCGTGCATCATTTGAATGAACCCGTGTCCGATCGGGATGCATCTTACAGCCAGAGCCGTGATGACAGCTACAACCGTTATTATTCAGGAGAAAAACAAAAACGGGAGAAGCAAGTGCCGGCTTGCAGAATACAGGGCGGGAGGTACGGCGAATCGATCCTGCGAAATATTACCGGGCAGACATCTGCCAAGGCGGTGAAATCGCTGGCAAAAGAGCACCAGGCTACGATCACAATTTTTTTGACCGCATGCCTGATCTGTGCCATTGGCGAACATGTTTCCCGAAAAGAAAAAAAGAGACCGATCGTTCTCTCGGTTCCAGTCAACCTGCGCAATTATTTTCCTTCTGTTTCCGCAAGAAACTTTTTTGGAACCATTACCGTCTCCTATGATTGGAGCCAAGGGGGAGGTGAATTTTCACATGTGCTGAAAAAAGTGGAGCGGGACTTTCAAGAAAAGCTGACGGAAGAGTATCTTTCCCGGCAGGTAGATTCTTATGGTACGCCGGCCAATAATCGTTTTGCAAAGATCGCGCCTTTGTTTTTAAAGAATTTAGTCTTAAAAGGCGTCTACAGGAAAAATATGAAAAGTGTGACTGCGACGATATCCAATGTGGGTAAAATGGAACTTCCGCCGGAAATGGAACCATACATTCGTTCCTTTGATGTGTGTGCTTCCACCAATAAATTTCAGGCGTGTATCTGTTCTTTCGGAGACAAGCTCAGTATCAGCTGCACAAATCCTCATATCAGTACGGATATTGAACGGAGTTTTTTCCGTATGCTGACGGCCCAAGGAGTGCCAGTAGAAATCATGTCTAATTTAACCGGGGAGGAGGATGACATATGAAATATTGCGATAAATGCAAGGTGACGGTCCGCGGCGATGTTAAGTGCTGTCCGCTGTGTCAGAGGACGTTAAGCGGTCAGGCCGAGGAAAGCATGCTGTATCCGAAAGTTCGCACCATGTACAGACAGTATCGGGAGTTTTTTAAAGTGTTGATCTTTTCTACGGTGGTAGCCGCTGTCGCAGCCTGCGCGGTCAATTTGATCCTTCCCTGGACCGGCCATTGGGCACTGTTTGTTGTGATTGGTATTGCCGGCTTGTGGGTGAGTATGTATTTTGCTGTGCATCAAAGAAACAGCCTTCCTAAAAATATTACCTACCAGGCCATTTTTATTTCTGTATTCAGCGTGATCTGGGACTTGGTGACCCATTGGCACGGATGGTCCGTTACATTTGCCATACCGTGTACTTTTGCAGTGGCGATCATTTCCATGACCGTTCTTGCCAAGCTGATGAAAATTCCGGCGGGCGAATATTTGATTTGTTTGTTCATCGATATCATTTTTGGCTTTATCCCGATTATTTTCTATGTAGTGGGAATGCTTCAAGTAAAAATACCTTCAATTATTTGTATTTCCTGCAGTATTATTTCTTTGGCAGGGATTATTATTTTCCAGGGAAAAGAAATAAGGCTGGAATTAGTTAGAAGATTTCATCTATAAAGACATATTTTATTTGACATTTTTCGATGATCCGTTAAACTAATATATGGCGGCCTTAAACAAAATGGCTGTGTCGGCAATTTTAGTTTATATAGTAAAGAGAAGGGTTATCATGAGTATTATTAGAACATGGAACAGCATTAGTCTGGTAAAGCGGATTATTGCAGGATTAATTGTAGGAATTATTTTAGGTTTGATTGTCCCCAAAGTGGTCGTAATCGGTATCTTGGGAGAGTTGTTCGTTGGTGCCTTGAAAGCGCTGGCGCCGCTTTTGGTGTTTTTCCTCGTTATGCATGCACTGTGCAGGCATCAGAAGGGAAACAGCAGCAATATGGGCAGGATCATCGTGCTCTATCTGATCGGTACGCTGCTGGCGTCGTTTACTGCAGTGGTCGCAAGTTTTTTGTTCCCGTCAACGGTGGTTTTGCCGGCCGGCGCTGAGGCAGCCGCGCCCGGAGGCATTGCTGAAATCCTGAAAAACCTGCTGCTGAATGCGGTGAGTAATCCCATCGGCGCCATCGTGGATGCAAACTATATCGGCGTACTGGTTTGGGCGGTTATTTTCGGACTGGCCCTCCGTGCAGCCTCCGATCAAACGAAAAACGTTCTTGAGAACATTTCGGATGCGTTATCGACGGCTATTCGCTGGGTGATAAACTGTGCGCCTTTTGGTATTTTGGGACTGGTTTTCACGACTATTTCCACTACTGGAATCAAGGCGTTCGCTTCCTATGGTCATATTATACTGGTTTTAGTGGGATGTATGTTCTTTGTCGCCTTCATTGTCAATCCCATCATTGTGTTCTTAAATATCCGGCAGAATCCATATCCGCTGGTTGTGAAATGTATTAAGGACAGTGGGATCATGGCTTTCTTCACAAGAAGTTCTGCCGCCAACATTCCGGTGAACATGTCTCTATGTGAAGAACTGGGCCTGGATGAGGAAAAGTATTCGGTTTCTATTCCTTTGGGCGCGACGATCAATATGGCAGGCGCCGCCATCACGATTAACGTACTGACACTGGCCGCGGCCAACACTTTGGACGTTCAAGTGGATTTTGCGACTGCTTTGCTTTTAAGCCTGGTGGCTTCGGTAGCCGCCTGCGGAACATCGGGTGTTGCGGGCGGTTCGCTTTTGCTGATCCCTCTGGCATGCAGTCTGTTCGGTATTTCTAATGATATCGCTATGCAGGTTGTGGGGGTTGGATTTATTATAGGCGTTATTCAGGACTCCTGTGAGACTGCCCTTAATTCTTCTTCCGATGCGCTCTTCACTGCTACGGCTGAGTTCAGAAACTGGAAAAAAGAAGGAAAATCTGTATCTATAAAGCTCTAAGATGTGAGCCGGATCAAGCATCCATCCCAAAGCAGTTTTTTTAAAGGTTAAGCCCTCTCAAATTGGATTTGAAGCAGGGCTTTTTTCTTTTCTTCAAGATAAGGACCTCTTATACATCATATACCTTGCAATGCGCATAGCATTTCAAATTGACTAGCATACACCATTTGCGCGCTTATTCATAGAATAAAGTATTCACAAAAAAGGAGAGATTATTTTATGGATAAGCATATTATTGACAGTCGCGATTGTGGTAAGGGAATGAATTCCTGCCAGAGCTGTCAGCCTTGCTGCCCAAGGCCATCGGGCATCACAGGTCCAACGGGCCCAATTGGTCCGACAGGTCCTGCGGGAGAACGGGGGGCTACCGGTCCAACGGGCCCGCAGGGACCAATGGGGGCCCAAGGCCCAATGGGAGTTGCAGGAGAAAGAGGGATTGCAGGAGCCACTGGACCGACCGGACCGACAGGAGCCACTGGTTCGATCGGACCGACAGGAGCTGCTGGGCCAGCCGGAGTGACAGGAGCCACTGGTTCGATCGGACCGACAGGAGCTGCCGGGCCAGCCGGAGTGACAGGAGCCACTGGTTCGACCGGACCGACAGGAGCTGCCGGGCCAGCCGGAGTGACGGGAGCCACTGGACCGACCGGACCGACAGGAGCTGCCGGGCCAGCCGGAGTGACGGGAGCCACTGGTTCGATCGGACCGACAGGAGCTGCCGGGCCAGCCGGAGTGACAGGAGCCACTGGACCGACCGGACCGACAGGAGCTGCCGGCCCAACCGGCCCAACCGGTATTACCACACAGGCATTTGCCTCATATGCCAATTATGGCGAGCGCTATGTAGATGCTGCGCAAATCCCGCTTTATCCGGTGATAACTGATACAACAGGAAATATTACAGAAACTTCACAAACGGCAATTACGCTTAATCCTGGGTACTATCATATCACGTTTCAGGTAAGTATGCTCCTTGCAACACCGGGTTATGCTCAGATCACCCCCTTCTACGATGGCGCGCCGCATATCGAATTTGGCATTTATGCTAAGACGGGGGACAATAACGTGACGGCCGCCGGTTCGACGACCGTGATTGTTGGTATAACCAGTCGTTCGAATTTTTCACTCACGTTTAATTCGCCGGTTACCAATTCGGAGGCACAGCTGACTTTATCCATTGTCAAGATGGAGCGATAGTCGAATCGTGTAAAGAATCATTTTCAGCATAGGAACAAATAAATCCTCTCATGATTATTCTTATGGTCGTGAGGGGATTTTTCGTTTGTACTGCCATGTTGCTGCCGATCTTTTCTTATTGTAGAATACAATGGATTTCTGGTATAATACATCTAATAAGAAGGGAGGCTAACCTTATGTATCTCTATCAACATAAAATCGATACCGGGAAATCCCAGCAAATGATAAAGGTCACTGGAATGGTACAGGAAGATATTCAAAAAAGCGGTATAAAAGAGGGAATTGCCGTAGTCTTTTCTCCCCATACCACCGCAGGCTTTACCATTAATGAAAATGCAGATCCGGATGTGGTGTCCGATATGCTTTATAGTCTTGAAAAAACTTTTCCCGCCCAGGACCAGCAATATCGCCATGCAGAGGGAAACTCCCATGCGCATATCAAAACAACCGTATGCGGACCTTCACAAGTGCTGATCATCCATGAAGGTGCTATTGTTTTCGGAATCTGGCAGGATTTATATTTCTGTGATTTCGATGGACCAAGACACAGATCATTTTATGTAAAGATCATAAAGGGGTAGCAGTATGACTCGGATGGTCCCATCCTTTTGCAAAGCAGATGAACGGGTGGTAATAATCTTTCCTAATGAAAAAAAGTCCCGGACCTTGGACTTTTTGATCCAATGCCGGGCCTTTATGTTTCAATTAGTTTATTTAACGTTTCCGAGATGTTTTTTAATGAAGATAGAAAGGTGCGCAGTTCGTCGTCACTGAGTTTATTAAAGGAGGATAGCAGCAGGTCCAGATAAGTTTCTTTAATATGAGCCAGATACCTGCGTCCGTCATCGGTCAGAGCCATGTTGATCTGACGCCGGTTGAGCTCGTTGGTATCCCTGCTGATCAACTGTCTGCGGACCAGAGGGGATACGGCTCTGGAAGCCTGTTCTCTGGATGTGCTGATTTTTTCCGATAATTCACTCATAGTGATACCCGGATAGCGGCTGAGAGCAACTATGACCATTAGCTGCGTCTTTGTGAGATGATATTGCCGAATATCGAGGAAATTATTGAAGCACTGATTGTAATTAAGAAGAAGTCCCAGAAGAGACATAATAATCTGTTCTTTCTCCACTTTTTCAGCATGATTCATGGCAGTATCCAATCCTTTCAGTCCTAATTACTGTTTTCAGTATATACTATCCCGTGACATATGTCAAATAATGATTACAATCAACAATTGACAAAAGTTACATAAATGGTATAATGTCCATATAAAAAGGAGGTAGGCTTTGTATGAAGAAAATCGATGAGTATATGAAAGAACGTTCCAAGCTGTGTAAAGAGAATGATTTTATCAGCGGCGACCTGTTCCATGACCACCATGTTAATAGAGGCCTGCGGGATAAAAACGGGATTGGAGTGCTAACCGGACTCACTTCCATATCGCGCATAGAGTCGTATAAAGAATATATGGGTCATAAAGTACCTTGCAAGGGCAAACTGTTTTATCGGGGATACGATATCGTAGATCTGGTCAAGGGACCAATTCATGAGGAACGCTATGGATTCGAAGAAATGGCGTATCTGCTGATCTTTGGAGAACTGCCTACGGAAGATGAATTGGTTGAATTTCAGGAGGCTGTAGGAACTATGAGGCGGCTGCCTACCAATTTTGTACGTGATGTGATCATGAAAGCGCCGGGAAAAGACATCATGAACATTATGACAAAGAGCGTGCTCACACTCTCGTCTTATGATCCCAACGCCTCGGATCTTTCCATCGAAAATGTTCTCCAGCAGTGTCTAATGCTGATTGGTGTCTTTCCGATGCTGGCTGTTTATGGATACCATGCTTACAATCATTATGAGCAGGATGACAGTATGTATATTCACCGCCCGGATCCAGCCCTTTCAACCGCGGAGAACATCTTGCGGCTGCTGCGCCCTGACATGAAATATACTGAGCTGGAAGCGCATGTGTTGGATATCGCATTGATGCTTCACATGGAGCATGGCGGCGGCAATAATTCCACCTTTACCACTAGAGTTGTGACATCCGCGGGCTCAGACACCTATGCGGTCATTGCGGCGGCGTTATGCTCGCTGAAAGGACCCAAACACGGTGGAGCAAACATCAAAGTTGTGGAAATGATGCAAGATTTAAAAGAGACCGTAAAGGATACGTCTGATAAAGAAAAGATTAAAAGATATTTGGAAGATGTGGTTGATAAAAAGGCGTTCGATGAGCGGGGATTGATCTACGGTATGGGACATGCTATTTACAGCGTATCCGATCCACGGGCAGAGATATTTAAAGGCTTTGTAAAGGATCTGGCAGAGGCTAAAGGGTATCAAGAGGAATTTGCGCTGTATTCGGCTGTAGAAGAGCTGGCGCCCCAGGTGATCGCAGATAAACGAAAGATTTACAAAGGGGTCAGCGCCAATGTGGATTTTTACAGCGGCCTTGTTTATCGCATGCTGGATATTCCGCTGGAACTGTACACACCCATCTTTGCCATCGCCAGAGTCGTAGGCTGGAGTGCCCACCGCATTGAGGAACTGATTAATGTGGACAAGATCATTCGACCGTCCTATATGAGCGTAGGCGAAAATCGAATTTATAAACCGATTTCAAGGAGAAATGTGATCGAACTTGCGGGAAGCGATCCTTCCAAATACCGATTAGAAGAAAACTTTGACCATCCAAAGAAATGATATGGAGGTTAACTGAAGAAAAAAGAGTCTGAGCACGAGCAAATTTCGAGCTCAGACCCTTTTTGATGAGGATCAAAAATAATTTCCGTTAAAGATGTTCAATATTGCTCTGGAGCCGGATCATAATGTTTAGCAGCGCTTCACTGTCTTCCAGACTGAAGCCGTTGAAAGCGATTGCACACCACTCGTTGAGCGCTGCAAGAACCTGAGGTTTGACTTGGCGGCCTTTCTTGGTCAGTACAAAGATCCATGACCGGCCGTCGTCAGGGTTTTTGCGGCGCATCAAAAACTCATGTTTCTCCAGAGACTGCATGGTACGCGTCATGACACTTTTGTCATAATGAACTCCTTCAAGGAGTTGATCCTGGCTCTGACCATCCTTTTCGTACAGCAGCATCAGCACCATCGCTTCGGCCATATTCAGCTCTGCGGGAGCGAGGGCTTTTTTCATAAAAGTTCGAAACTGTTTTCCATAGGCCATCATCAAACGGCCGATTTCTGAATAAAGCTTACCGTTCATCTCGTCTTCTCCTGTCTCGATAAAGTAAAAGCAGCAAAAGTCCTATGGCAGAGGCGACTGCTACAGTCGCGTAAATCTGCCGGAAACCTTGATTGAGTACTTCTTGGAAGGTACTTTCTATTTTAGCAGAAGATGCGTCAATTTGCTTCAAATAATTTTTCAGAGCAGTATCAAAGGCGCCGGGAACGGCTGCTTTCATAGTATCCATCTTTTTTAGCGTTTCCTGAGCTTCCTTTTTTCCTTGTCGGATCCCGGCAAGACCTTGCTTCAGTTTGTTCCTGCTTGTTTTTGTTTCCTGTAACTTGGCAGTTGTCTGGTTGATGCCGCTTTTTATACCATCGATGCCGGAAGCAATTTTTTTAATTCCAGTACTTAGGTCGGAAGATTTTTTCTTCATCGTCGATATGTTGGTTGTACAGGCAGATATGGCTTTGTCCAGTTGACTGAGGCTGGTCATCTTTTTCAGCTCGGCGACTGCAGGCGGAGCAAGCTGCTGTTTCATTGCGTCCGGGAGCATCTGATCCAAGGTCATGCCTTCCATCTGAGGCATTTTTGACAGTACGGTGCGAACTCCGCTCAGTTGGCCCTTCATCATTCTTTGAAAACCGATTCCGTCTTTGATTCCCGATAATCCTTTTTTCATCTGGGAACGGCTGCTTTTCATTTTTGTCAGCTGGCTTTTTTGTTTCTGAACGGCAGTAGTCATTCCTGCAATACCCTGATCCATACCGGTGATAGCTTTTTCCATGGATGCAATATTTTTGTTCATATTCTTTATGCCGCTTTCAACGCCGTCGGTGCCTTTATCGATGCCTGTATTAATCTTATCTTTGATTTCAGGAGTCATTTGATCAAACATGGTTTTGGCAAAGGTCTTTGTATTGGAGACTATAGTCGTTACATCGGAGTTTTGCATTAGTTCCAGCATATTTTCCGGGATTTTGAAATCGCTTTCCTGATTCATGTCGATCTTAATACTGGTCATAGCAGTCAGGTCCGGCATTCCTTCTATATTCTGTTTCTTCATTTCTTTCTGAAGTTCTGTTGCATAAGGAAGCTGAGGGACTGTAATTTCTTTTGGAAGCAGCTCCATGATATCGCCCTGAACGCCCATGCCTGCATGGGATAGAAAGCCTACCATAATGGCCGGCGCAACGACGGTTCCCAAGGAACGTACCAGTGATAGAGTCGCGAGGGCGGAATTGGATTCTGCGGCTTCAGTATGATCCAGCATCATATAGTTGAGGGGCGTTCCCATGGTAAAACCGATACCAAGACCGATCAGAATCAGACTGATGATTACCGTGGCCCAGCCGGGATAGCGGGTCATGACGAAAATCAGAAAGAGTGAACCGGCCAGAGACGACAGAAAGCCGATGGCCAGGATAGGCTTGGCACCCCAGCGATCAATCATTTTGCCGGATACAGGAGCACCGACCCCGGCAAAGATTCCCAGGATAATGACAAAATAGCCGCCGCTGCCCGATTCAACCTTCATAGCATTTTCACAGAGCTGGGGCACGAAGATCAGGCCCATGAGAATAACGCCGGTCATAACAGAGAGGATCAAAGTGACGAGAATATCCTTATTTTTAAAATAGGAAAGGTTCATTACCGGATCTTCTGCCCGCTTCTCCGCCAATATAAAGAGGGGAAGGAGGACTGCGAAAGCTGCTACAAAGGGCCATACGTTCCGGCTTGCTGCGGTACTGATAAATTCAAAGAAATTAATATTTTTCAACCCGTACATCAAACTTAGAATCATGATAACCAGGAGCACGGTTCCTAAACCGTCAATCTTTGTTACGGCTTTTTCCTTTGTGTTAGGGAGGGAAACAAACCCGGCAATTAGAATGAATATAGTGATCGGTACATTCACATAAAAGATAAACTGCCAGTTGTCGCTGCCGAATAAATCCAAAATGGCGCTGCCAGCGCTTGCTCCGAATATGTTGGCGATTCCGTAGACACCGCCTACCATGCCCAAAGCCATTCCGCGTTTTTCTTTGGGGAATGTGGTGCCGAATTCAGCAGTAGCTACCGGAACGATGCCGCCGCCGCCAATGGCCTGGATGGCACGGGATATGAGGAGCATGGTGAAGCTGCCCACATCCTGAGATAGTCCGCAGAGGAACGATCCGGCGCCGAATAGGAAAATGCTGGCCAGGTAGACGTATTTTCTGCCTGCCCGGTCAGCCAGCTTGCCCATGACCGGAATGCTGGCGGCGTATGCCAATGTATAAATGGTGATCATCCAAACGCCGAGATTATCACCGACGCCCAGATTATTCTGAATAACCGTTCTTGCAGGTGTCACGATGCCTGTGTCCAAAGCGCCCATGAAGATGCCAAGCAAGTAAACGGCCATGATCAAACCGTAATGTGTTTTTTTCTCTTTCATAATGGATACCTTTCTATAAACAAATTAGTTGCATTTACAACTAATCCATAGAATATCACAAATTAGTTGTAAATGCAACTAAAAATCAACACATATTCAACACTAAAACAATATGGGATTACATGGGATTGACACGCATCAGCCATGGAACATTCACGCTGATTGGGTATAAAAGAGGGGAAGATGAAAAACCAGACGTCCGGCAGGTGGTTTTTGCGAGAAAATCTGGGATTGTACGGAAGGGTTGGTAGAATGACAGGAGGAAATATGGAGCTGACAGAAAAAAAGAAAAAGCAGGGAGACACAGGTAAAAGGATGTTAAGAAGGGCAAACGTGCGAGGGAAAAAGTTCCTGGCCTCCTTTGGCAAGCTGCCGAAAAAAAAGAAAATAATCATTGGGCTGGGAGTGCTTTTGATCGCAGGAATCATCTGCACTGGGGCTGTCGTTTTCGCGGGCAAAGAGGTTAACGCTCAGATCGTGCAGGAGGCAGAGGCAACTAAGGGTACGATTTCCAATACGATTGCGGGTACAGGCAATTTAGAATTGGGGAGCAGCACCCAGATCGAGATTCCTTCGGGAATTACCATCCAAGATGTCCTCGTGGAAAGCGGCGACAAAGTGAAAAAGGGGGATACCCTGGCAACGGTGGATCGGGCATCGGTTTTATCGGCCCTATCCAATACCCAGGAGAAAATTGGTGAGCTAGACACCCAGATCAATGAGAAAAAAGGCGAAACCGTATCTTCCCAAATAACTGCGGGAGTCAGCGGCCGGATTAAAAAAATTTACGCTAAAAAAGGCGATTCGGTGCTGGAGAGCATGAACGACCGTGGAGCGCTGATGCTCTTATCGCTGGACGGTAAAATGGCAGTATCCATCAGCGATGCCGGGGGGCTTTCCGAAGGGGATTCTGTTACCGTGATTCTTTCAGATCAGAAGACGAAAAAGACTGGAAGCGTGGAAAGTGTTACCGATGGAACCGCTGTCATTACGCTGACGGATAATGGGCCCAAATTTGGTGAAACGGTGACTGTGAAAAAAGGAAACAGCTCTATCGGCAGCGGAAAACTATACATTCACAGCCAACTGGCTGTGGTTGCTTCCGGCGGCACGGTGAAAACGCTTCATGTTTCCCAAAATCAGTATGTCAGCGCCGGCAAATGCTTATATACGCTCAAAGATCTTCCGGCATCTACCGAATATCAGCAGCTGCTGGCTCAGCGGCAGAAGCTGACCGATGTCCTGGCAGATCTGGCGGCCATGACAGCATCCAATTCCATAACAGCATCGGAAAGCGGGACGATAGAAGCGGTCAAAATTTCATCCGCATCGGAGTCCGGCAGTCAAACGGAGAATTCCAATGCTTCTGCGGAAAATACGACGGGCAGCAGCACCGCTGCCGGAGTTGCTTCAAATCAAACAGGGACTTCTGTCAAACTCATGTCTGACACTGGAGATGAGAAGAAAAGCCGGGGTGATGAAAGTGCATCAGCACAAACCTGGAATGACAGCGTGAGCGCCAGTAAGGACGAGATCGACGCTGCTGCGCAGGCTGACACAGTAACCTCAATTCCTTCTGTCAGCATTTCCATTGCTGCGCCAGTTAAAGGAGGTTTGCCACAGCAATCCATTGAGGCATCTTCCCAATATACAGGCATCATTTCCTGGAATCTCAAAGATAAGGTCTTTCAGGCGGATTCCACTTACACTGCCAGGATTACGCTTACGGCCCAGTCCGGCTGCCGATTCACACAGGCTACCGCTGTTTCCGTAGATGCTTTGGGTGCTGTCATTTCTGGAATCAGCACGGATGGGGAAGGCGAGGGAAATACGATGATCTTTACCGTAACCTTTGCAAAGACACAGGCTGATTCCACCAAATCGGATTCTGCTGCTCCCAATAAGCAAAAGAACGCTTCCTCAGGGAAAGCCGCAAGTCAGACAAGCAAAATTTCAAGCAGCGGAGCGGCCAGTGCATCGTCAGCTTCCGGCAATACCTCCGGCGCAAGTTCCGCATCTGAAAGCAGTTCTGCTACAGAGGAAATCCAGACCGTAGCCGCATTTACCTTATGTTCGGATGAAACAATGGTTCTTCCGATTAATGTGGATGAGCTGGATATCCTTTCGGTAGAAAAAGGGCAGGAAGCAGAAGTAACCTTTGATGCCATAGAAGGAAAGAACTTTACCGGTAAAATTACTAAGGTTTCCGGTGCGGCGACGGTGAGCGGCGGTACGGCCAAATACAGTGTAGAGATAACATTGGATGCGGAAGATTCCATGCGGCTGGGGATGAACGGTGCGGCGACAGTAACTACCAGCAGCAAGGAAGATATCCTTATAGTGCCGCTGAGCGCTCTGCAGGAGTCAGGCGAAAAAACCTTTGTTTACACGCAAAAGGATGAGGATGGTACGCTGTCAGGCAAAAAAGAAGTGGAAACTGGCATTTCCAATGATGAGAACGTTGAAATAACCAGCGGTCTCAGCCAAGGAGAGAAGGTATATTATCTGCGATCGGGATCTGTTTCTCAAAGCGGTTCATCGGACTCCATGATGCCGGGACAGGGCGGCGGTTTTGGTGATGGCAGCGGCGGCCGGCAGCAGATGCCGTCCGGCGGCGGTATGCCGCCCAGTGGACAGTAAGGCGGTGGAGAGATGATTCTATTTGAAAATGTATGTAAAACCTATCTGATTGGCGGGGAGGAAGTACGGGCGCTGGATCACGCCAATCTGCACATACAAAAGGGCGAATTTGTCAGCATCATCGGACCTTCCGGGAGTGGAAAATCAACGTTAATGAATATTATGGGCTGCCTGGATATCCCTGACAGCGGGAGTTACCTGTTAGACGGCCGCTCGGTGGGCAGCCTTTCGGAGAAGGAACTGACCGGAATCCGAAGCCGGAAAATCGGTTTTGTATTTCAGGATTTCAACTTAATTTCCAAAATGACGGCGGAAGAAAATGTAGGGCTCCCCTTGGTATACCAAGGGTTCAAGCAGGCAGCCATTAAAAGATATGCCGCTGAGGCGCTGGAGCATGTCAATCTGACCAGCAGAAAAACACACAGGCCGGCTCAGCTATCAGGAGGCCAGCAGCAGAGGGTGGCCATCGCTAGAGCGCTGGTTACAAAGCCAATTTTGTTTCTGGCCGATGAGCCTACGGGAAATCTGGATTCCAAGACAGGAAGCGAGATTATGGATTTGTTTCACCAGCTTCATGAGCAGGGCAATACCATTGTACTCATTACCCACGATCAATCAGTGGCAATGCAGGCAAAACGCCGAATTACCATCAGCGACGGTCGAGTAGAGGAGGATAGCTTATGATCCTGCAATGTGTGAAAATGGCCTGGGAATCCATCCTGGCCAATAAAATGCGATCCTTTCTGACCATGCTGGGAATCTTTATCGGGGTGGTATCGCTGGTGGTGCTGGTCTCCATTGCCGGAGGAGCCACATCTTCGGTCAGCGATCAAATTTCCAGTATGGGGACCAACCTTTTGACCGTTACCATCAACGATGATAAAGAAAACCCGCTGCGCCTTTCCGAATTGTCTGAGATCGCAGAAAACAAAGAGATCGCCATGGCGGCGCCGATTGCCAGCACCACGGTTACCTCAAAATGCGGATATGTCAGCGATGACAGTACGATCCTCTATGGCACGACCGGTCCATATAAGGATATACAAGGGCTAACACTGGCATCGGGCAGATTTCTTCTTTCGCCGGATGTGAACAACAGCTCCTATGTGGCTGTGCTCAGTTATGATGCAGCAGTGGAACTGGTAGGAAGGGCGGAGGCCGAAGGAGAAACGGTGACCTTAAATGGGAGAGCCTTTACCATAATCGGAGTCCTGGAAGAAGATGAAAGCTTGAACGCTTCCTTTGGAGCTGACAGCGACAGTTCTTCTGTGACTTTGGAAGCTTATATCCCATATACGACTCTTTCTAAAATCGCAGATGACGTGCTGTATGTCAAACAGTTTACGGCTTCTGCCAGCAATGAGGAAAGCATGGATGCGGCGGAGCTGGCTTTAACGGATATGATGATGAAGCGCTTTGGGCAGGATGAGGATGCGTTTACCATTCGCAATCAGTCGACAATTATGGAGACTATGAACAGCGTCAACCAGACCATGACCCTGATGCTGGGCGGGATCGCCGCGATTTCTCTTTTAGTAGGCGGCATCGGCATTATGAATATCATGCTGGTTTCGGTGACGGAGCGAACAAGGGAGATCGGCATTAGAAAGGCCATCGGAGCCGGACGGAAAAGCATTATGCTCCAGTTTTTGATTGAAGCGCTGATGATCAGTTTGATTGGCTGCCTTTTGGGAATTCTGCTGTCCTGGATCATTTTGCAGGTTGCTTCCTTTTTCATGGATTCTATGACATTGGAACTGTCCCCCAAGGTGGTGCTGGCATCCGTTCTTTTTTCAATGGTAATCGGCGCGGCTTTCGGCAGTTATCCTGCCAGCAAAGCTGTATCGAAAAAACCCATCGAGGCTCTTCGCTATCAGTGATGAAAGGCAAGAAACTCCTTCTCCGCCATAGGGCGGGCGTAATGGTAACCCTGAATGCGGTCTGTACCCAGAACCATTAAAAGATCCGCCTGCTGCTGGGTTTCAATCCCTTCTGATACCACTTGAAAACCTACGCTGTGAGCCAATTCGATCATAGTCTGTACAATGGTGCGGTCCTTTTTGCTCACCAGCAGTTTATCAAAAAGGCTCCGGTCCAGCTTGACACATTCAAAAGGCAGGTGCATGATGCTGGAAAAGTTGGAGTAGCCAATACCAAAATCGTCCAGATAAAAGCCAATGCCGACCTGAGCAATACGGTCCATGACGGAACGGATGTAGGGCAGATCGTAAGCGATGACCCGCTCAGTGATCTCAATTTTCAGCTTATCGGGCGGAACCTGATAGCGCTGCAGACAAGCGGTGATCCGTTGACATATATGGAGGTCCAGGAATTGCTGCATCGACAGATTGATCGAAATGGATTCCACTTCCAAGGCCGGATTTTCACCCAACAGGCGGCAGACTTTCTCCAGTACAATCCAACTCATTTCATCGATGAGACCGGTTTCCTCCGCCAAAGGTATGAATTCACCCGGCGATATGGGTGTGCCGCTGTAGTCGCTTAGGCGCAATAAAGCTTCTGCGTGGGTAAATTTTTTGGTCCTGCAGTCTATTACAGGCTGGTACCATACTTGAAAACGATCTTCTTTTATTGAGTGCTTAAGCAGCTGGGTTAATTCTTTTTTTCGTTCGATTTTCTTTTCGATGTCCGTGGTGAAACGCAGACATTCGGTGTCTTCCCGCTTTGCCATCACGTTCATGAATTCCAGGTATTCGATTACTTGATCGGCCTGCCAATCCTGATCCTGATGGATCAGTTCGCTGAAACAGGCCATGATGTCAAAATGAAGGTCGCCCAGCGTCCATCCATCCTGAAAGCGCATCTGGATTTTGTCCAGGTTGCAAGCAGCTTTGTCCTGGGACAGGAAAGGAGATACCAAGGCAAAGGACACGTTGCCGAAGCGGAATGCACGGCTGGACGGGTCGCATTTATCCAGCCAGGAAGCTATGGCATAAAGAAAATCGTCTCCTTTCTGATAGCCGAATCTTTGATTGACCACAGCAAAGTGTTTCAATGAAATCGTGATGATCTGAAATTGCTGTTTGCCGGCGATCCGAAGGGCCAGCTCCTGATAAAAGCTTTTGCGGTTGCCGATATGAGTGAGACTATCGGTTCCCACCTGGTAATTCTGGAAGTTTATGAAGAGCACCAGATCGGCAAAAGCGATGGTGATTCCGTTGAGTAAAATCTGAGGATAGCATATTTGAAAAAGGGACAGTCCTAAAATAATCGGGGGCAATGTATGAATCACTTGCTGAACATTTTTACTGACACTGGAGCGATTGCGCAGATAGCAAATGATCACCATGCATAGTTCAATGAACATGACAACATATCCGGCTCTATTGAATACGCCCCGGTGATATCCACCGTCAGAATCAAACAAGAAGAGTATTCCGGTCTGAAGATTGACAATAACAAGAATAAAAAACAGCGCATTGAGTAGGAGTAAGCCGATTACAGCATTGGTGCGGCAATGCTTTTCGTAAACATGCTCCAGCAGAAGATTGAAAATGTAAAGAGCCAAAATTGAACTGACCCATACGCTGGACAGAAAATATAAGCTGTTGAGCAGCATGTTCAGCCAGTGGGGTACATGTTCATATTGGCTGATGGTAATAACGCAGACAGCGTTGAGGGCAATTTCAAAAATAGAAAGGACTAAGCAAATCCAAAACAAGGTTCTGCGGCGTGATCGGGTCTGTCTTCTATCGTGAAAATACAAACTAATTAAAAATAGTAAAATTAGTGCAAGGAATTCAGCTATCTGTGACCAAACTATCATCTATTTTTACCTCGCTTCTATCATTATTAGAGTGAATTATGAGATAAGGACGGACCGTGCATATTATGGCTGTTGGCCTTTTTTATTGTAATATATATTCTCTCTGCATACAAGAAATAGGAAATAATTTTTCCAAATAATGAGCAATACAAAAGAGACCTTTCCCGAAAGGAGCGATCTCTTTTGTATTTAAGTCGTTATATAGTGGTTTTGAAAAGTTTGCTTTTTAGGATAAGGTGGAGCCGAAGATGAACAGCACAACCGCAACAGCGAAGAAGATATAAGCGATTATTCTCCATCTCTTGTACTGAGCGTCCAGCTTGGCCTTTTCTTCCGGTGAAGGATCCTTGGTCTTGAGAGCCAGCAGTTCTTCGTCAATGGCTTCTTCCGGAATCGGTCTGTTCCTTACAAAGATCAGAATGTAGAGAATACAGATTACTGACAGCCCAATGTTCCACCAGATGGCCGTCCAGTCAATGGCCAGGATGGACAGTGCTGCGTAAAGAATAATGCTCACAACAGCCCCGAATTTACCGGCAGGAGCATGCCATGGTCTGTGAAGATCCGGCTCTTTCTTGTACAGCAGCAGGTAGGACAGATATCCGATAATATAGCACAGCATTTGTGAGAATGCGCACATGGCAGAGATGATTACGATGGAACCTGTTGAAATCAGAAGAATACCAACCACACCTACGACAATTACGGAAACATAGGGGCTTCTGAATTTCGGATGAACCTTTGCGAATACTTTGGGGAAACATCCGTCAACAGCCATGATATACATATATCTCGCAGCGCCTGCGGTACATGGTACCATGGAGCTGAAGTCTCCGCCGAAGGTGATGCCAAGGCACAGCAGTATGAACGGGAAGCCGACGATACCTGCCTGCGTCATACCTTCAACAAAAGGAGCATCTGCAGTTTCCAGAAGGTGCTGTCCAGCCAGAGGAGTCAGACCAACCAGGAAGAACTGGAATAACGCGTTTACAGCAAATACGATGAACGGCGACAGAGTCAGTGCTCTGGGCAGTGTGATCTGGGGAAATTTAACTTCCGCGCCCATGCCTACGCAGGTTTCAAATCCGGCGAAGCACCACCATACCATAACGATGCATTTTGCAAGTGCAGTGAATTCGGTCGGGATGCCTGAGAAGATCGGCGCGAAATTGGAAAAATCCAGATTCTTCATAACCATGATCATCCAAACGAAGGATGCGGCCCAGAAGAAGAACATAAAGCCGTTCTGCCATCTTCCGGAGAACTTGATGCCTCTGTAATTGATGATGGTAAAGAGGATCATCAGTGCCGAACCAAGAATTCTCGAATCGATGACGAATCCTGCGCCAAGGGCATTCAACAGGTATGTAAAGTAGCTGGCGAAGGCCAGTGCTTCACCGCCGGCGATACCGATCTGAGCGATGGTATAGTGCCAGCTGCAGAAGATGGCTACCGGCCAGTTGATGGCTCTTTTAGCAAATGAATAGGTACCGCCTGACAAGGGAAGGGTAGCTCCCAGTTCGCCGTAGATGGCGGCAGGCCATAATACCATTAGAAAAGCGATAACGGATGCGATGATGACCGAGCTGCCCATGGCGCCTACCTGTGAGGAACCTACGGTAAACAGGCCTACGCCTATAACCGCTCCGGCGGTAATGGTGACGCATTCAGGCAGTCCAAGTTCCCGGACTAATCCTTTTTTCTCGTCCATAAAAATAACCTCCTAAAAATGTGAAAAAGATATAAATTTGTCTATAATAATGACAATGGTGTTGAATGTAAAATCAAAAAAATACATTCGAAAAAAGCAGAACGGAGTAAAACAGTAACCTCACATTACTATTTCAAACTTCCAAACAAATCCTTCTCTGCGAATGTAACGCTTTGTTTTACCTCCTCTATTTTAATTTTTTCTTAAGGAACTGTACTAGCATAAATCGGAAGTTGACCAAAATATTTGTTAGTGTTATGATTAAAATATAAAAAGTGAGGTTCCGATTTTTACTAAAACAATTTAAAGGGGAATATTATGTCATTTTTTATCAGCGACAAACAACATTTGGCTTCTGCCGAAAGGCGCTCCGATTATAAGCCGTTCAAAGTAGATGATGAAAATTGTCCGCCGATTGGGATTGATGTCAATTTCGGTCATCCTCTTTATACAGCTGTGTCGGATATCTTTGCCGTAAAGTGCAATGTACTTCATAACATTACCCTGCCGGTGATTCCGGATGGCTGCATAGCCATGGTGTTTTACGGAAGAGAAGAGGATATGAAGGGCAAGCTTTGCGGGGCCATCGATGAGATAAAAAAAATTGAACTAAGGCCGGGAGAATTGCTGCTGATGCTTAAATTTCAGCCCAGCGCCACCGCTATGATCCTCCATGAGCATGCCAGCAGTCTCACCAATACGGTATACGATATCAAGGAATATATGAAAAACGGAGAGCAGATCGTGTCGGCCGCATGTAAAGACTTGCCGGTACAAGAAAAGGCGATGCTTTTATCCAAGCTGATCCGAATCAGAATGAAAGAAGACGATTCCAGTTACCTGATCCGCTATTGTACGGACCGCATTTATGAAAAGCATGGAAATATCAAAGTCAGCGAGCTGGGAATCGAGACCGGATATAGTGAACGTTATTTGGGAAAAGTATTTGAGAAGTATGTAGGTGTTTCACCCAAGATCTATTGCGAGATCATGCGTCTGCAAAATTCCCTGCAAAAGCTTTCGGACAGTTCCAACTATGAGCCGTTGATCAACCTGGCTCTGGACAGCGGCTTTTTCGATCATGCTCACATGAATAGGTGCTATAAACGGTTCCTCCACTGTTCGTCAGGAACCTTGAGAAAACACGGCTTCTCCTGCTTGGATTACAATAAAATCGATCCATATTTAGCATTAAATTAACAGAGAAAGGTTGGAAAACAATGACGAAGAAGTATTACCTGGGTATGGACCAGGGTACGACAGGGACGACGACCCTCCTACTGGACGAAAAGTGGAATCTGGTGGCCAGAGGATACAAAGAACACCATCAGCATTATCCCAATCCGGGCTGGGTTGAACATGATCCCATGGAGATTTGGGACGGCGTTCTGGGTTCCATCAGAATGGCTCTGGACATCGCAGGAGCAAAGCCGGAGGAAATCGCCTGCATTGGAATCGACAATCAGGGCGAAACGGTTATGCTTTGGGATAAGGACACGGGCGTTCCCGTTTATAACGCCATTGTCTGGCAGGATCGGCGGACGGCCAGATATGCCGATAGTTTGACGGAAGAGTACGGCGTGCAGATTCGGGAAAAAACCGGATTGATGATCGATGCCTATTTCAGCGCTACCAAGATTAAATGGATTATCGAACATGTTGACGGAGTGAAGGATAAAATCAAGGCAGGCAAAATTCTGGCAGGAACGCTGGACTCTTGGGTTATCTGGAAAATGACCCACGGCAGAGTGCATATCACCGACGCTTCGACGGCATCCCGTACTATGCTGATGAATATACATACGGGTAAGTGGGATCAGGATATCCTAGACATCTTCGAAATCGATAAAAGTATTCTGCCGACTATCTGCGACAGCTCCATGGTATACGGAAATACTGATCCTTTGGATTTCTTTGGAGCATCTATTCCTATCTCCGGCTCCATCGTGGACCAGCAGGCGGCACTGTTCGGACAGGCGTGCTACTCTCCGGGAGCTATAAAATGCACGTACGGGACAGGGTGTTTCATGCTGATGAATACGGGCGATAAGCCGGTCTATTCTAAAAACGGTCTGTTGACTACGGTGGCCTGGAGCATCGATAAAAAGATGACCTTTGCCCTGGACGGCGGCATTTATATCACCGGAGCAGCAACCCAGTGGCTGAGAGACGGAATTAAGATCATCAAGGATGCCAAAGAGACGGAACAGATGGCATACGACGCCAAATCCAACGGCGGCGTTTACTTTGTACCGGCCTTTGCTGGCCTTGCTGCTCCTCATTGGGATTCTTATGCCAGAGGCACGATAATCGGTATTACCGGCGGTACTACAAGGGAGCAGATCGTGCGGGCAACGCTGGAAGCGACGGCTTACCAGGTAAAAGATAATTTGGATGTGATGAATATGGATGCCAGCATCCCCATCCAGATCATGCGTGTGGATGGGGGAGCAGTTGTAAATCAATTTTTAATGCAGTTCCAGGCGGATATTCTGGGAATTCCGGTGGATGTGCCGGCCATTAATGATACCACGCCTCTTGGCGCAGCTTATCTGGCCGCACTGGGAATTGGTGATTTTGGTTCTATGAGCGAGCTTGCGAATAACTGGAAATTGAGCAAACGCTATGAACCGAAAATGAGTGTGGATGAACGGGAAACATTGCTCTATAACTGGCACAAAGCCGTTGAGCGGGCAAAGAACTGGGTCGAAGATTGAAGGCCCGATTTAAATGAGATTATAGGATTCTGAAAGGAGAATTTAAAATGAGTAAACCAATGTTATTCAGTCCGGGACCGATCATGGTAAAGGACAATGTGCGCGAAGCCATGATGCACTATGATATCTGCCACAGGGGAGCGGAATTTGAAGCTCTGTTCGCTGATACGGTGAAGAAGATCAATCAGCTGTTCAACGCCGACGATTCTTATCAGTCCGTTATTATTTCCGGATCCGGGACTTCTTCCAACGAGACTGTTCTGTCTTCTATTTTTAAGGAAGGCGAAGAAGTGCTGCTGGTCAGAAACGGTGTTTTCGGTGAAAGACTGCAGGAAATCATTGAAAAATATCAAATCCCATATGTGGATGCATCTTTTGAGTGGGGTGATTATCCGGATGTTTCCAAAATTGAAGAATTGATTAAGGCCAACCCCAAGGTAAAGGTGGTAGCTATGGTATGTCACGAAACCTCAACCGGCATGATTAATCCGGTGAAAGAAGTGGGACAGCTCTGCAAAAAATACAACAAGTGGTATTTTGTCGACTGTGTCTCTGCGGCAGCAGGTGAATATATCGACATTGTAGATTTTAATATTACCTTCGCTACTTCCGTAGGCGGAAAGTGTCTGGGAGCATTCCCAGGATCCGCATACATCTGCGGAAAGAAAGAAGCTTTTGAAACACTGACGCCGGAAATGGGCAAGAATGTTTATCTGAATCTGGCAAAACATTACCAGAGTGCAGTGACGAAAAACCAGACTCCCAACACGCCTAATGTGAATCTGTTCTGGGCGCTCAATCAGGCATTGACCAACATTCTTGAAGAAGGCGTGGAGCATCAGCTGAATCGGTATGCACAGTGCGCGGGAATCCTGAGAAAAGGCATGGAGGCTATGGGGCTGAAGCTGCTGCTTTCTGAGCACATGGCCAATACGGTAACTTCCGTGTTCCTGCCGGAAGGCAAGGATCTGAACAAGTTCCTGGAAGCAATGGAAGAAAAGGGCTACGTGGTTTACAGCGGCAAGGGCAAATACGTGGAAATGGGTATGTTCCAGGTTGCCAACATGGGTGAAATTTACCCCGAGGATTGCGACAAATTCCTCGAGGTGCTGGCTGAATGCATTAAGTAAAACTTGTGATAACATAAAAATGATACATGCGAAAAACGGGTGCTGCTTTCCTGCAGGCCTGTTTTTTGCGTGATCTGAATTCAGAGGGGTTAAATAACACGGTTCTGATCCTGTTTTGACGGGGAGGGCGGAATTTCATACATGCCCCTGGGGATGCGCTTGGAAAAGGGTATGTGATAATATGATAGTGATAATTTCAATCCACGTATCTCGTATGGAGATGCGCCTTTTAACTCCCTTTAAAGACCTTCTTTTCGAGTCTTTCAATCCACGCACCCCGTATGGGGATGCGACGGATCAAGCGCCGGTTTTGGGACTGGGAGACGCCGATTTCAATCCACGCACCCCGTATGGGGATGCGACCGCACTGGGTACAGCCGATTCTTGTATGTACGGTCATTTCAATCCACGCACCCCGTATGGGGATGCGACGACATCAACACAAGTAAGTATATACCTATTAACTATTTCAATCCACGCACCCCGTATGGGGATGCGACTGCATAATAGTACATTTTATAGCTTTTTTCATACTATTTTGCTCATAGTATACCATGTTTTGAGCCCAATGTACATATTCGGTAGGTTTTAAGATAGTAAGAGTGTTCATACTTGGTGCGAAAGACCTAGGGATTTTATGTTTGCTTCCCATTCGCACTAGTGTTGGTGTGGCCAGTTTGCATTTATTTTGCTGATTTATATTCGAAATGGGTAAAACGAGAGTGAATGTCTATAGAAAATTACCACATTTTACCATTATTGATTTTGCTTAAAGACTAGTTTGCTTTGTTTTCATGAATCATACATATAAATTTGCACAAATATGGGTTTAACTGTATGATTTTGGAGCTGATTCTGCGCAAGAAGGCGGAATTTATATGGACATCGCTTCCAAATTGCTGCGTTTCGAATATAAAAGGAAGTAATTTACATTTTGACAGCGCACCAAGTGCCCATCTTACAGCTTATGAAATTCTGGCTTTCGTTTTCGAAAGGTACATTGATACTTGAAACCCAAATCTTTTGCTAGTTCGTGGGCTTCCGCAAAGTGATCCATAAAATGAGAAGGATCGTGAGAATCAGAACCAAAGGTAAGGATTTCACCGCCAAGCTCTTTGTAGAGCTTTAAGATCTCTTTGCGCGGCAGCCAGATGCCGGTCTCGTATTTAAAGCTGGAAGTGTTTATTTCCAATCCTTTTCCATCGTAAATGATCGTCTTGAGTGTATCTTCGAAAATATCCATATATGGTTTGTAATCGTAGATCTTACCAATATAACGGTCAATAATCGTCAGGTGTCCGGCGATGTCGTAGTCCTTATATTCTTTCAGACAACGGTTGACATAGGTATAGAATTCTTCAAGCTTGATAGGTCCATCTACTTGAGAAAAATCGTAGCGGTAAAGATCATCCTTTCCCAGGCAGTGAAACGAACCTATGATGATGTCATAGGGGAAATCGCGGACAGCTCGGCGGCATTCCGCAAACTGTGTCTCCATGATGCCGATCTCCATTCCTTTGATGATGGACAGCCGGCCCTGGTATTGTTTTTCCGCATCCCTAAGAGCCTTATAATACTCTTCAAAATCAAGGGTGAAAGGAAACTCAGGATCTTCGTATCCGGGGTCGTAGTGATCTGTTATCGCAAGCTCCTTAATACCGAATTTTACTGCGCCTAAGAGCATTTCCTCCATTGGAACATCACAGTCATCAGAAAATGCTGTGTGTGTGTGATAATCGTACATGCTTGCCTCAGTCCTTTCTTTTTTATCTATGTCCTTGATTTTGCCATAAAAAGCGAATGGTTGCAATAGTCCTTTTGTGAATAAAGCTAAGTATAGACTGAGCTAGCAAAAAATTCTACAATAAAGGAACTTCAAAGCTAGAAGAGAGGTTATAGCAGGATGTATAATAGTCAAATGGAGATGAAGAGCTATGGATAAAAACAACTTGTCAATCAAAGCATTGATGATATAATTCAGCATTTTCACGAAGATTTATCCCTTGATACGGTAGCTGCTCAGTTTTATATATCATACTATCACTTCAGTCGAATCTTCATGGAAGAGACTGGTGAAAGCATTTATGGGTTTATTAAACGATGCAAAATTGATCAAAGTCAGAAAAATTCAAGAAAACGTAATTTAGAAATCTGTCAAATCTGCGAGCGAAGTAGTCTACGGTAGTGAAGAACCAGTAAATAGAGAAACCAATCCAGAGTGGGTGAATGTTACCATGTGCCGCTTAGAAAACAAATTTGAAAATGAGACCGTAAAGAAAATACGAATGAACTGTCAATGCGGCTACACAATGAATGAAAAACTGGCACTCGTAAAAGAATTGATGTCAACGGCAGGGAACATGGAAGCGTTTATAAATTCAGAAAAGGCAAAAACGCCGGTCTTTTCTACGGAGTTGGGGAATTTTTACTGAAATTTCATTTTTACCCATGCTTAATCCCAACGCTTATAGAAGTAGAAACCTTAGAGATCGTTACATGGTGTCTGTGCACCATCGGTTACAGCAAAGTTCTTTTGGAAAAGGCCTTCGGTCTAAAAAAGCTGTTCGCATCGACAAAGCGAACAGCTTTCCTTCCTTTTTCTTACCAGTGAACAATGACCGGCGTACCCTTGCTGGCCAAATTGTTAAACAGCTTTTTTGCTGAAGCCACCGGCATATTGACGCAGCCGTGGCTGCCGCCGCCACGATAAATGCTGCCGCCGAAGGCTCCGCGCCACGATGCATCATGCATTCCATAATTACCGTAAAACGGCATCCAATAGGAAACCGGACTCGAATAAGAGGTACCATCAGCGTTATTGCCTTTCAGTGTCGCGCCTCTCTGCTTGTAAGTGAGACTGAAAGAACCGGCGGGCGTGTTATAGCCGGATAGAACATTCCCTGTGACAACCGGGCAATCGACCAGCTCTTTTCCGTCTTTAAAATACCACAGATGCTGCTCTGCCAGAGAAACTTCCACATATGTACTTCCGATATCATCCTCTTTGTTATAATCCGTAAAACCGGTCATCAGCCAAATGGGTTCCCGCTTTACTTCCTCGCCGCTTTTCAAGTCTTTGATCAGCTGCTCCGTTTCCTTATCCACGCTGAGCGCCCAGCCGTAGTCGCCGCCAGACACCTTAATCTTACGTCCGCTGAGGGACGTGAATTCACGAGTTTTGCCCAGAGTGTTATATTCTTTTGCAAATTTTTTCACATAACTGCGGACCGCATCCTCATCAACTGTGACTTTGGCGGCGGATTTTTCAGCTTCATCCTTCTCAGACTCGCTGGGAGCGCCGCTTTCCACCATCTCGATATCAAAGATCTTCTCCAGCTCTTCCGGCGGAATCTTGACTTCGTCCTTGCCCATAAGATAAGTCACTTTTGAAGTTAAGTATTTTTTGCAGAATTCCTGGCGTTCTTTGATCTCTTGACTGTCCGAGGTCACCTTAGGTTTTTGATAAAAGTCGGATGCCTTGTATTCAAGCGTGAACTGATTCTTGGCAATCAGGCCGGTGATCTTTTTCAGTAGAATATCATAATCGATGTTATTGCCTTGTACTTCCGGAACAATCTTAAAATCCTCCGAAGACAGGTCCACATATGCATCCTTCGTCTCCACCGGATCACCGCTTTCTTTCAGATAATCAGCGCTTTTCAACTCTTTTTTAAAGGCCTTATTGACTTTTTTCACTGTCATGTCCATCGAGACATCAAAATCAGCATGAAAAAAGTAATTGAGCGCAGCGCTGAAAAAATGGTCTTTTTTGACACTGGCGATTTCATTGTCAATGTCATAATCAAAATGCAAATCCGAAATGGCGCCTAACTCTTTACTTTGCCTGGTGAAGCTGAACACCTTGCTATTCCATTCCTTGATAAGTTTTTCTTTGGCTTTTTCTGTTGTCAAGCCGCTGCAGTCGACGCCGTTGATCGTGGTCTTCTGCGGAAACTGGTCAACAGAAAAAACGTTGGCCTCGAGGACATTCCATACGGCAAAGCCGCCTCCGGCCAAACAGAGTACAATAATAAGTGGGATTAAAAATTTTTTCATAATTACTAGTACCTCGCAACCTCAATATTTTACAATATTTTATGCATTTTTGAAAGCATTTTTCGTATTTTATGGTAAAATAAAATGGATCGCATATTTTTGTAAGGATTGGGAGAAATAAATGGCATTTACACATTTGCATGTACATACAGAATATAGTCTATTGGACGGCGCCGCCAGGATCAAAGATTTGGTGGCAAGGGCAAAGGAGCTGGGCATGGAATCAGTGGCGATTACGGACCACGGAGTCATGTTCGGGGTCATTGATTTTTATCGGGAATGCCTGGATAAGGGGATAAAGCCGATCATCGGCTGTGAAGTATACACCGCGGCCAGAACCATGGCGGATAAAGACGTGGATAAGGACAAATACCAGGGGCATCTGGTGCTGCTGGCCAAAAACAATCAGGGCTATCAGAATCTGATCAAAATCGTATCAGCAGGCTTTGTCCAGGGATTTTACTACAAACCACGTATTGATAAAGAAGTGCTGAGGCAGCACAGTGAAGGGATCATCGCATTGTCAGCCTGTCTGGCCGGCGATGTGCAGCGAAAGCTGTTAAATCGGGATTACGAAGGAGCCAAGGAAGAAGCGCTGGCACTTCGGGATATCTTCGGAGAAGAAAACTTCTACCTGGAACTGCAGGACCAGGGTCTGGAGGAAGAGGCGGCGATCCTGCCCGATATGGTCCGGCTCCACGAGGAAACGGGGATTCCGTTCGTGGCCACCAACGATGTCCATTATGTGCGCAGAGAGGACGCAAAGGCCCACGATGTCCTCCTTTGCATCCAGACAGCTGCCACCGTCGATGAAGAAGACCGGATGCGCTTCCCCAACGACCAGTTTTACCTCAAATCCGAGGAGGAGATGCGCAAAATCTTCGCCAACTTCCCGGAAGCCTGTGACAACACAGCAAGGGTGGCCCAGCAGTGCGACGTCACCTTTGAGTTCGGGCATCTTCATCTGCCGGAATTTACGGCGCCTGAAGGAAAAACCAATCAACAGTATCTGAGGGAACTTTGCCGGCAGGGATTGGAAGAACGTTACGCAGATCAGCAAGACGCCGATATGGCAGCCCTTAAGGAACGGATGGAATACGAATTATCCATCATCGAAAAAATGGGATATGTGGAGTATTTTCTTATTGTATGGGATTTCATCAACTACGCCAAACGCAATAAGATTATGGTGGGGCCGGGGCGAGGCTCAGCGGCCGGGAGCATTGTTTCTTACGTGCTCAAGATTACGGATATCGATCCCATTCGCTATCGTTTGATTTTCGAGCGTTTTTTAAATCCGGAGCGAATCAGCATGCCGGATATCGATATTGACTTCTGCTATGAAAGGCGGCAGGAGGTTATCGACTACGTTATTGAGAAATACGGGGAAGATAAGGTCTCACAGATCATTACTTTTGGAACCATGAAAGCAAAGGCTGCTGTCCGTGACGTGGGCCGGGCGCTTAATGTGAGCTATCCTGAGACCGATGCCATTGCCAAAGCAATTCCCTTTGACCTGAAAATGACCATCGATAAAGCCCTTGCTATGAATCCGGAACTAAAGGCTTCTTATGAAAGGGATGAAAAAGTCCGTCAGGTATTAGATATGGCCAAGGCGCTGGAGGGTATGCCGCGCCATGCCTCTACCCATGCCGCAGGCGTTGTAATTTCAAAGAAAAGTATCGATGAATACGTTCCGCTGTATCTTTCCGACAAAGGCGTTTCGACACAATTTACTATGACCACGATTGAAGAGCTGGGGCTTTTAAAAATGGACTTTTTGGGCCTGAGAAATCTGACCGTGATCCGAGATGCTTTAGAAATGATCGAAGCTAATTATGGAAAGACGATTGATTTTTCCAAGATGAACTACGACGATCCCAAAGCCTATGACGTCATTGCCAAGGGAAATACTCAAGGGATCTTTCAGCTGGAGAGCGGCGGTATGACCCAGTTTATGAAAAATCTCAAGCCGGACTGCTTTGAAGATATCGTGGCGGGCGTAGCCCTATACCGGCCGGGCCCTATGGCTTCCATACCCACTTACATCGAGAACAAGAAGCATCCTGATCAGATCACCTATATTCACGAAAGTTTACAGCCGATTTTATCAGTTACCTACGGCTGTCTGATTTATCAGGAGCAGGTTATGCAGATTGTCCGTGATTTGGGCGGATATACCTATGGCAGGTCTGACCTTGTACGCCGGGCAATGGGCAAGAAAAAGATGGAAGTCATGCTCCAGGAAAAGGAGTATTTCATTCACGGTAAAGAAGATGAGGACGGCAATGTGGAGATCAGCGGATGTGTACGCAACGGCATACCGGAAAAGATTGCCGAAGAAATCTTTAATCAGATGGTAAGCTTTGCCGAATATGCGTTCAACAAATCTCATGCTGCGGCCTATGCGGTGATCGCATACGAAACGGCCTATCTGAAAGCCTACTATCCGGTGGAATTCATGGCTGCTCTCATGACCAGCGTCATGGGGGATTCCAGTTCCATCGCCAAATATATACGCAACTGTACGGAGATGGGAATTCAAGTCCTGCCGCCGGATATCAACGAAAGCGGCAAAAAATTTACGGTCAAAGATGGGAAAATCTGCTTTGGACTCTTGGGTGTCAAAAACGTTGGAGAGGGCGCGATCGAGGCTATCATCAAGGCGCGGGAAGAAAAAGGAGCGCCTAAGGATATTTTTCAGTTCATCAGTAATGTGGATATCCATGAGGTCAATAAAAAGGCGGTGGAAAGCCTGATTAAGGCGGGAGCGCTGGACAGTCTCAATGAAAATCGAGCTGCGCATATGGCCGTTTATGAAAGTTTGATCGAGTCTGCACAGAATGATTCACGAAAAAATATTGAAGGTCAGATGTCGCTTTTTCAGCTGAACGCGGAACAGATGGAACTGGAAGAGGCCTCAGCGCGGCTGCCTGAGACAGCTAACTTCCCCAGAGAGCTTTTGAGCAGTATGGAAAAAGAAATGCTGGGTGTGTATATTTCCGATCATCCTTTGAAAGATTATGAAGAGCAGATTCAAAAATTGATCGACGTTACGGCCGAAGATCTGGCCCATGCAGCCGACCAAGAAGAGACCGGAGCTGCTGCCGCTGCCGGAAATGGACCGGTGCTCTTTGACGGTATGCGGGCAACCATGGCCGGCATCATCAACAGTAAAAAGACGCTGGTGACCCGCAGCAATAAAATGATGGCATTTGTCGATATGGAAGATCTTTACGGAAATGTGGAAGTGGTGGTGTTTCCCAACGTATATGAGCGGTGCTCCCAATTGATTCAGGAGGATTCGCTCATTGTTGTCAAAGGAACGATTAATTTTAAGGAAGGAGAACTGCCCAAACTCCTGGCCAATGAAGTGCTGGATCTGCGGGAAAACAGCCGGGGAGCCAGGATGGCGGCCCAAAACGTAGTCAAAATTCGGATCCCGGACCATATGGAAAAGGGGCTGGAACAGATTCGGGAGATTCTGGCCCAGTATAAAGGCAGCACGCCGGTCATCATTTATCTCGGCAAGACAGGAAAGGCAATGAAAACAAAACCGGATCTTTGGGTCGACGCCAATGAAACTTTCTGTGAGAGCGTTTCTGAGTTGATCGGCGCAGAAAATCTGAAAATATAAGGAGGCGGAGACATGAAGCGAATAGGAGTACTGACGAGCGGAGGAGATGCTCCGGGAATGAATGCGGCGGTACGGGCCGTCGTACGCTGCGGACTGGACCGAGGAATGGAAGTCTACGGCATACAAAGAGGATATGAAGGATTGATCGATGGAGCGATCAAAGAAATGGATATGTCCTCGGTGGGGGATATCCTGCACAGGGGCGGAACCATCCTTCGAACGGCTAGAAGTGAACGTTTTAAGACGGAGGAAGGGCAGAAGCATGCTATTAATGTACTGTCTGCTTTCGGCATTGAGGGAATCGTGGTCATCGGCGGAGACGGCTCTTTTCGAGGCGGTCTGGAGCTTTCCCAGAGAGGGATTACGGTTATGGGCCTTCCGGGAACTATTGATAATGATCTGGGATATACTGACTTTACCATCGGGTTTGATACGGCGGTCAATACGGTGCTATCTGCAGTGTCCAACATCCGCGACACCTCTTCTTCCCATGAGAGGGCTACTGTGATCGAAGTAATGGGCCGGCACTGCGGCGACATCGCCCTTTACGCCGGACTCACCGGCGGCGCCGACAATATTCTGGTGCCGGAGATGCCCTTTGATATTAATAAAGTCTGCCGAAAGATCATACAAGGAAAGAACCGGGGAAAGATGCACGACATCATCATGAAGGCGGAAGGCGTTGGCGTGGATGCTAAGGAACTGGCCCAGCTTGTAGAAGAAAAAACAGGAAAGGAAACCAGAGTGGTAATTCTGGCTTACCTTCAGAGAGGCGGTTCACCTACGGCAAAGGACCGGATGCTGGCCAGCAGAACAGCCAGTAAAGCCGTGGAACTCCTTTATGATGATGAGAGCAGCAAGGCCATTGGTATCTGCGGCAGCGAGATTGTCGCTTATGATTTGGAAAAAGCCCTCACCATAAAACGGCCCTTTAACGCGGACCTTTATCATCTGGCGGATGTGTTGTCAAAGTGAAAAATCGATTAAAATATAAAATAAAAAGCAGAATTAAATATGTTCGTATTTTTATAAAGAGCTTTTTCAAGTGGCTGCTGATTGCCGGCGTCGTTGGCGTCATCAGCGGAGGGGTGGGAACGCTCTTCCGCCTTTCGGTAGAGAACTCCAATGTCTTGAGGCAGGCGAATCCCTGGCTGATTTTCTTGCTGCCGCTGGGCGGGCTTTTGATTGTGAGCTGTTACCAGCTTTGCGGGATCAAATCCCCCATCGGAACTGACCGGGTAATCGGGTCGGTTCGGGCCGAAGAAGAGGTGCCGGTTATCCTGGGGCCGCTGATTTTTATCAGTACGGTCATCACCCACCTTTTGGGCGGATCTGCCGGCCGTGAAGGCGCGGCGCTCCAGCTGGGAGGCAGCATCGGCACCCACGTGGGAAAACTATTCCGTTTGGACGAAAAGGATATGTCGCTGATCGTGCTCAGCGGCATGAGCGGCGTCTTCGCCGCCCTCTTCGGAACGCCGCTGACTTCTGTGTTCTTTGCGCTGGAAGTCATTAGCGTGGGCGTCATCTATTATTCCGGCCTGGTGCCTTGTCTGGTTTCCGCGTTGGTAGCATACAGTATTTCCGGCTATTTTGGCTTTGATCTGGAGATTGAAAAAGTGCTGGCAATACCGGACTTGGGACTCTTTCCTGTCCTGCGTGTAGCAGTCCTAGGCGTTTGCTGCGCTGTGATCAGCATTGTCTATATCTTTACCATGGATCGCATTGACGACGGTTTTGAAAAACTGTTCCGCAATCCGTATTTGCGCATTTTAGCAGGAGGAGTGATTTTGGTTGGGCTATCAATGCTGTTTCCATCGGGAAATTATAACGGATCGGGCATGGGAGTGATCTTTCAGGCGTTGGACGGACATGCGGATTGGTGGGCCTTCCTGGTTAAAATTCTGTTTACTGCTATTACCCTTGGAGCAGGGTTTAAAGGCGGAGAGATTGTACCGACTTTCTTCATCGGCTCAACGATGGGATGCTGGGTTGGAAGCCTTTTGGGGCTGGAGCCTGGATTTGCAGCGGCTATCGGCCTGATCGCTACCTTTTGTGCGGTGGTTAACAGTCCGGTAGCATCGATTTTGCTGGGGATTGAGCTCTTTGGCGCTCAGGGTTTAATCTTTTTCGGTATCGCCTGCAGCATCAGCTATATGCTTTCCGGCTATTATGGGCTGTACGGAAGCCAGAAAATCATGTATAGTAAGACTAAAGCAAAATATATCAATATAAATGCAAGATAATAAGGAGGATGTTATGAAAATCGCTTTTGTAAACGGGCTTCTGATTGACGGCAACGGCGGAGAACCTGTAAAAGATTCATTGGTGCTGGTGGAAGACAAAAAGATCGCTTATGCGGGCCCGAAAAAGGAGTTTGACGGCAGCTACCAGGTGCGGGACATTTCCGGCAAGACGATCATGCCGGGACTGATCGACACACATCTTCACTACAGCGGAAACCTGAGCGATAACGATACGGAATGGGTCATGGAGCCGATCTTCCAGAAAGCGGTAGTAGCTGTGGCTCAGGCCAGAGAAGCGCTGGAAAACGGTCTGACCTCCGTAGGCGAAATCTCCCGTTTTGGCCCTTATATCAGAGATATGATTGAAGCGGGCGTTGTCCCAGGTCCGAGAACTGTGACCGCTGGAGTTGGATTCTGCAGGACTGCCGGCCATGGCGATTCTCATAAACTGCCTTTGGAATACAATGAGGCGTCACACCCCTGGGCGGAGCGGGTGGACGGCCCGTGGGAACTGCGTAAGGCAATTCGCCGCAGAATCCGCGAGAATCCGGACGCTATAAAAATCTGGTCCACCGGCGGCGGAATCTGGAGGCACGATGCAAAGGCGGATTCCCATTACACGATGGAAGAAATTCAAGCTGTGGTAGATGAAAGCAATATGATCGGACTTCCGGTCTGGTCCCATGCCGAAGGCTACGAAGGAGCCCTCAATTCCTGCAAAGCGGGTGTTTCCGTTATCATTCACGGCCAGGAACTGAACGAAGAATGCCTGGAGATTATGAAGGAAAAGGACATCACCTTCTGCCCGACCTATCAGTTCTTTACAGAATGGTTTACTGTTTATGAACCGCCGTACCGTCCGATTCACGATCAGTATCCAGGAGAAACGACGGCGGAAAAAGAGCTGAACCGAATTACCGACAACCTGCTCAATGCCAACAAGAAAGGGATCCGCATTACAATCGGATCGGATTCTTTCTGCAGCACCTTGACGCCTTACGGCAAGTATGCGATTACAGAGATGTATGCTCTCAACAAGGCGGGAATGACCAACATGGAGGTGCTGGTGGCAGCGACTAAAAACGGCGCTGAAATGCTTCGGATCGATGACATTACCGGCACTCTGGAGGAAGGAAAATTTGCCGATTTGCTGGTGCTTGACGGAAATCCGGCGGAAGATATGAAGGCTGTTTCCACTGATCATATGGAGGTGATCATGAAGGAAGGGGCCTTTGTAAAGGGCGAATAATCAAAAGCACCAAAAGTTTGAACGCTTATTTTACGGGACTGATAAACTTTGTCAGTCCTGTTTTAATGCAATGGATCGTTTTTGAAAAGAGCTGCATTTTGTGATATAATTTTCCTAGTTTCATATTTCTGAGAGATAAAAACACGGTCCGGCTGGTAGTCCGGGCGCAGAGCATCCGCTCTGTCAGTAACCTGCCTCCTTTGGTTGTCCATTCTCTTTTTTGAAAAAAGAAGGAGGATTTTGTCATGCAAAAAATCAGGGCTACGTTTACCGTGTTTTTTGAAGAACCTTTCTGGATCGGCGTTTATGAGCGAATCTGTGAAGGGCAGTATCAAGTCTATAAAGTGACTTTCGGCGCCGAACCGAAAGATTATCAAATCTATGAGTTTTTATCCGAGAATTGGAGAACGTTTCGTTTCAGCAAGCCGCAGCCAATGGAAAAATTTCCTGAGCGGCGCATCAATCCAAAACGAATGCGCAGGGCAATCGCAAAGGACCTGTCCCAAACAGGGGTGGGGACAAAGGCGCAGCAGGCCCTGAAACAGCAGCAGGAGGAACGCAAAGCAGAGACGAAAAAAACAAATCGACAGAGAAAGCAGAGAATGAAGCAGGAGCAGTTCCAGTTAAAGCAGAAAAAGCGGAAAGAAAAGCATAAAGGGCATTAATCGAGAGTGGCCCAATCGCCTATATCAAACCGGTAAACAGCTGGTTTATTCTATTCGGTTGTCATCCAGATCGATACCGATGTCGTTATTGATCACTCGGCCGAAGTTGATGGCATTGTCGCCGAACTTGGCCCGGATATTGTCGATGGTACGTTCAATCTTTTCCTGTTCCTGGCGGGCATGGCCCTCCAGATCAAAGAGAGAGAGCTGTTCCGATTCGTTTTCATCGCATAAGTTGATCGCCGTAATGGTCAGCATGCGGATCGGATCCCGCAGACGCCAGGATGAAGCGATGATCTCAATGGAAGCGTGAAAAATCTCTTCGGCCAAATTGGTCGGCGCAGACAGTTGTTTTTGCCTGGAAATTACCTTAAACTCCGGGTCCTTGATATCCACTTTTACACCAAACCCTTTCATCTGATATTTGCGCAGCCGGCTGGCTACTATATCGGAAAGGGCTGTAACAGCGACCTTAATATCGTCCATCCCCTGAAGGTTGCGGCGAAAGGTGGTTCCGTTGCCCACTGATTTTATTTTTTCCCGCTCGCTGTAGCGGCTGACCGGACTGCTGTCCAAACCGTTGGCGTATTCGTAGAGCATGCTTCCCTGCTTGCCCAAGAGCGCGGTCAGCAGCGTCCGGTCAGCACGGGCCAGATCGCCGATGGTTTGGATCCCTGTCTTATTGAGTTTGTCTGCCGTAGCGGCGCCGACAAAAAACATGCTTCGAACATTCATCGGCCACAAAATATCTTTATAATTGTCTCTGCTTATCACGGTTGTACCGTCCGGCTTATGATAATCGCTGCCCATCTTTGCAAAGATCTTGTTGAAGGAAACGCCTACGGAAAGGGTAAGTTCCAGCTCTTTTTTGATGGTTTCCCGCAGAGTATCCGCGATTTCCCGCCCTGTTCCAAAAAGCTTAAGGGAGGCTGAGACATCCAGCCAGGATTCGTCGATGCTGAAAGGCTCCACCATGTCGGTAAAGCGTTGATAAATTTCATTGATCTTGAGGCTGTATTCTTTGTATTTATGATGATGAGGCGGCAAAAGCTGCAGCTTCGGACATTTTTTCTTCGCCTGCCATACGGTCTCTGCTGTCTTAATTCCATATTTCTTCGCTTGGGCGTTTTTGGCTAATATAATACCGTGACGGTTCTCCGGATTCCCGCAGACCGCTACCGGGTGATTCTTTAATTGAGGATATTTTAATAATTCAACAGAGGCGTAAAAGCCATCCATGTCGCAATGAAGTATTGTTCTGTCCATGTCTTTATTATAGCTGATTTCGCCGCAGGTATCTACGGTAAGTTGCAAGATTGATCATATGCTGCTGCACCGGTTTCATGATGTTTTTTTGTGAATAATATCAAAACAGCTGAAATTATGATATACTAAAAAGGCGAAGTCTGAATAATCAAACAATGAAGTGGAGGAAGGAATAATGGATCGCAAAGAAGATGCACGCAGCAAAAAGATTATTTTCGTGTCCAGTTGTCTGCTGAACACCAACAATAAAGTCCTGGGCCTGGCCAGATATCCAGGGATGTGCAAAGAGGTATTCGATACATTACATAAATATGGACTAGGGATCAACCAAATGCAATGTCCGGAGACCCTTTATCTGGGAATCAAACGGTGGTGGGCGACCAAAAATCTGTATGACAATCATGGCTTTCGCAGCTTTTGCAGAGAGCTTGCGGAGCAGGCGGTCACATATATGGAAGAATATGAGCGGGCCGGATATGAAACGGTCGGCGTTCTGAGCTGTGACGGTTCTCCCACCTGCGGCGTGGATATAACCAGCTGGGATGATCGGTGGGGTGCCAGCCCGGTTGACCTTTCATACAATGATGCCATTGTTGAGGGCTCAGGTGTTTACATAGAGGAATTGAAAAAGGCAATTCAGGCACGGGGGCTGAAGATGCCGCCGTTCTATGGCTTGGCGCTGGATGACGAATCTGTGGATATGAATCAGATCCTTTCTGATTATGAGGCGTTTATTAAAAGCATTTGCGAATAAGTGGATTTTTCGTGAAAGAACCGGATAGGGGTAGATGAAACAGCTGCATGTGTGATATAATCTTAAATAGTTTCGATCAATTGTCCCGTGCTTGAAATGGGACAAGGAATAAGAATGCTTAGATGAGAAAGGGTTGATGAGATGTTAAAAAAGATCAATAAGGTACTTAGAATTATATTTATTGGATTTATTTTGATTTATGGAATCATTAAAATATTTGATGTCGTTCCCAAGGAAAAGAAGGAGAAGCGAGTAAGACACGTGGATAAGACTACCAGTGAATTTGACGAATTATGGTAGCAGTATTAGGGCTAAGGGGATATTATGAAAAATGTGATGGTGTGTGTTACGCAGCAGAAGACCTGTGACCGGCTTATACGGTACGGACATGAGGTTTTGAATGGACAGGACGGAGAACTGTTCATTATTCATGTTGCGCCGAAGGATTTTAAAATCCTGGGAAGTTCTGAAGAAGGGGAAGCTTTGGATTATCTGTATGGTAAGGCCATTGAATATGGCGCCAATCTGACAGTGGTACGTTCCAACAATATTTTGGAAACGCTGGTAGATTTAGTGGAAAAAAATCAAATTACTCAGGTGATCTTAGGAAAATCCGGACAAGTAAAAAACGAAACGAACCTGATTTCGAAATTTGGAGAAAAGATTAGTGAGCAGGCGGAACTGATTGTCGTTCCGTGAGCCTGACAGCAAGGGAGGACATAAATTTGAGAGTATTGACGATTATCAGCGGTATACTATTGGTTTTAACGGGTGTTTTCTGCTTTGCCAATCCGGGAGAAACCTTTTTATCGCTGGCATTTGTGCTGGGACTGATTATGGTTATCAACAGCATCATACAAGGCATCGCTTACTGCTGGGGCAGGAGCGGTCAAAATGATAATAACGGCTGGATCCTGACGGAAGCGATTATAACGTTTATTCTAGGCATTTTGGTATTGAGCAACCAGATTGCGGCTGACGTGGCTATTCCCATGGTGTTCGGAATGTGGGCGATGTTTTCCGGCGTGCTGCGGGTCGTTACGGCGACGATGATTGACCGGGCGCATAAGAAATTGAATTTTGCTTGGACGTTGATAACAGGAGTTTTGTGCGCGCTGGGAGGTATCTATGCTTTCCTGAACCCAATTATCGCAGGTCTTGCCATTGCCGTGCTTCTAGGCATTATGTTTATGCTGCAGGGGATCAGTACCTTGGAGCTGGGAATACATATGCCCCATGAAAAGAAAGTGAAAAAGCCGAAAACCAAGAAAGATAAAAGAGCAAAGAAAAAGCAGCAAGCTAAAGAAGCTGCAGAAGTGATAGATGATTATTCAAACAAATCCGATGAGCCGGACTCTCCGGTCAAGGCGGGAGAATTTTCAGTTCAGCAAATTGCTGAGGAGAACAGTACTCCAGCAGCAGAGCCTGTCCAGGAAATGGCACAGCCAGCTATGACGTCAGGTGTTGAACCTACGGAAAAGAAGGCGGCTGAGCCTGACACAGCGGTTTCTCAGGAAAAGGAGAACGCTGATAACGCACCTGTTGATCCTGTGCAAGAGGAAGAGGATCGAATTGCTGCTGCCATTAGGCAGGCGGAGGAAGCGCAGATAGCCGCAGCGCTAAAGAAAGCTGCGTCCATCAAAAACAGTGCAGACGTTAAAGATGACGATCGGCCCGATTTTTCTAATATATTTAAGGATTAAATTGATAAAGTATATGGAAAAAGCCTGTACCTATTTAGCGGAGGACAGGCTTTTTTATTACGTTAGATTTTTTCTTTTCCCACGATGAAAAATCATCGCAAACTTAGATCAAAATAAGCTGGAGCGATCAGCCAAGCACTCTTTTTTGCCTAACATGAGGCCCCGCAAACTCCTCGCTGGCTAGAGCAGTATGGGGATTAATCAGCGCTCACCGGGTGAAATGGTGATGTATGTCAGTTCGGGTACAGCTCCCAGCCTTGCAGGTATTTTCGTGGTTCCAAGGCCGGAGTTGACGTAGAGGATCGTCTTGTTTTTGTTATCCAGCTTATACTCACCTTTCACGTACTTTTCGCCGTAGGAAGGAAGATACTTTTCCGTATAAAACGGAATCCGAATCTGCCCGCCGTGGGTGTGGCCGGCTACCATATAATCCGTATTAGAATTTAAAATCTTGTCAACAATATCCGGCTCGTGACATAATACCAGGTTATACATGGACGCATCCGCACGATTGACAACGGATGGATCGCCGTAACCGATGAGCAGATCATCGATTCCGATCAGCCGCAGATTGTTTTTTTGGAAGGTAACCGTTTCATTGACTAGGACTTTAAACCCGCCCTGATTCATAATGTTTTCGTATTTATATTCAGCGCCGCCGCCGTAGTCATGATTGCCAAATACTGCGTATTTCCCCAAGTTCGCTTTCATCATGGAAAGCTTTCTTGATATTTCTGAAGTGTCTCCGGAATATTGGTTGAGATTGTCGATTAAATCGCCTGCGAAAAGCAAGATGTCCGGCGGATTTTCATTGACCTTGTCAACGACTTTCTGGAACATATCCGTATCATATTGAAAGCCGAAGTGCGTATCTGCGAATACTGCAACGGTGATCGGCTCTTCCATGGAATAACTGGTATCCTGTGTTTCTCTGACTGTAAGGCGGTTCGGTTCGATAAAATGGGCGTAACCTACACCAAGAACGCCGACGAGCACGATGATGATTGCAAATATAAAAATCCATTTCAAAAGCTTCCCAATTGCTTTTAACATTTCAAAACCCCTTTTCTGTCTTACTAAAACTGCTCTATTATAATACCACTTATTATGTCCTGGTTCAATGCGCCGCAGGTGGTAAAAGCTTAAATTCTGTGGTATAATTCATTAACATTTTATGAATGATTGTGGAGGAATTATGTGGGATATTGGTATTATCGGCGGCGGAGCCTCTGCCATGGCGGCTGCAATTGCTGCTGCTTCACAATGCGAAGGGCTGTCCATTTGCATTTTGGAAAAAAAAGATTCGCTTGGGAAAAAACTGACGGCCACAGGCAATGGCAAATGCAACCTGACCAACGCGGCATGTCCCAACGTGAGGGAGACGCTGGAGTTTTTTTCTTCCTTGGGTATTATAACAAGAACCGATGAACAAGGGCGGATTTATCCCTACTCCCAGCAGGCAGCGGATGTGGTTTATGGAATGGTGCGGCAGTTGAAGGCCCTGGGCGTTCAGGCGAAGTGCGGCTGCGGGGCCCAGCAGGTTGACAAAGATGCAAATGGTTTTGCTGTCACCTGCAGCGGCGGAGAAAAGCTGTCTGCCGGACGCCTTTTAATTGCGGCAGGGGGAAAAGCGGCGCCCCAGTTCGGTACATCCGGCGACGGCTATTCTTTTGCCAGACGGCTGGGTCATAAGGTTACCAGGCTGTCGCCGTCCCTGACCGCTTTGGATGTGCAGGAAGATTTTCGCCGGCTCAAGGGCATCCGCGTTAGGGCTGCTGCAGGATTGTGGAAAGATGATCAATTGGTTTCTCAGGAAGAAGGCGAAGTCCAGTTTACAGCCGATGGCGTTTCTGGGATCTGTATTTTTAATTTAAGCCGCTTTGTCAAATTGGAGGAGCATGAATCCTTCCTCGAGGGAATCGGACGATATCGGATCTGCCTGGATGTTCTGCCCCATATGAATTTGCCCCAGACGGAGGATTTTCTATGGGAACGGCGCCGTATTTCTCGATTGAAAGCAAAAGACCTGCTGCTTTCTGTCGTACCGGCGGCTTTGGCTGAAAAGCTGATGAGCACAATCCAGACGGACGGAGATATGAAGGCAGCGGACCTTTCCCATGAGCAGATTGCTTCTTTGGCGGGAATTTTAAAGCAATGGAACCTGCATCTTTCCGGTGTGAAAGGGTGGAAACAAGCCCAGTGCACTTCCGGCGGAGTGGATCTTTCCCAAGTTAATGAAATGACTATGGAATCGCGCCTAGTCAGCGGGTTATATTTCGCTGGCGAAGTCCTTGACTATGACGGGCCTTGCGGCGGGTTTAATCTGCAGAACGCATGGGAGACCGGGATCAAAGCGGGAAAGGCCATGGCTGCCAGTCTGCAAAGCGAAAAAACAAAGGAGGAATAGAATTATGAGTTTAACAACCGATCTGAAAGACTACGCACTCAGTATCGGATTTACGAAAGTGGGAATCACAACGGCAGAAGATTTTACCGACTTTGAAGATGAACTTGCGTCCCGCGGCAGCATTTATGAATGCTATCATGACTACTTTAGACCCAGTTCAAAGCCAAATGAAATATATCCGTCCGCCAAATCGATCATTGTTCTGGCTTATGATTATGCGCAATACACATTCCCGGAAGAGCTGACCCAAAAGATTGCGCGGGCCTATCAATCGAGAAGCTACCTGCCTTTGCTTGAATCACCTGCCGGGAAGAGAATTGAACGGTTCAAGGACTTTCTAAATCAAAATCGGATTCCTTTTTCTGATGATAAGAACCTTTTGATCATGCGAAGAGCTGCCGCCCGGGCGGGTGTCGCCAATTTTGGAAGAAATAATTTTTCCTATGTTGACGGCGCAGGTTCGTTTGTCATTTTATATGGGTTTCTTGTGGATCAGGAATTGGAGCCGGATGAGCCGACAATGGAGTGCAAATGTCCGCCAAACTGCAGAAAATGCATGGACGCATGTCCGACGAAGGCCATCTATGAACCTTTTAAATTGAATCCTGCAAAATGTATCGCTTTTAATAACTTTGAAACCATCTACGATAGAGAACCGTTTTCTCCCATTATTCCGCGTGATATGCGGCCAAAGCTGGGGATGCATATACATGGCTGCGATGTATGTCAGGAAGTATGTCCAAGGAACGCAAAGAAACTGAATAAAAGCCTGCCGCAAAATGATTATTTGGAAATGTTGAACCGCAAAATCACACTGGCCGATGTACTGAAAATGCCGGATGGCTATTACGAAGAATATTTGTACCCGATCGTATATAACTACATACGGGACAAGGCTTTTCTCCAACGAAATGCTGCTGTCGCAATCGGCAACACCAAGGATGAGAAATACGTCAAAGATTTAGAAGCCCAGCTTTCACACCCGAAAGAAGCGGTGCGCACCCATGTGGCCTGGGCTCTCGGCAATATCGGCGGTAATAAGGCGATGGAAATATTGGAAAAACACAGAAAAATTGAGGCATCGGAAAAAGTACGAAGCGAAATCGTGATAGCACTTGACGCCTAGCGGCTGCCGCAATACGATGCCGGCGTGTAAATCGGTCGGGCTTGAAAAGGGCAGGAGCGGACAGGCTGGCGTTAAGAGAAAAACGAAGACTCAGGACAGAGAACGAACCTCTGCCAGGGGTCTTTTTTTGTGAATAAAGGGCAGATTTGGAAGGGCGCATTCCCTCGGAATCCCTTGATATTCCTTGATTTAGGAACTTACACTGCAGAAAGACTCCGTTACTTAAAATTGATGCAAAAACATGGAAAGATCGGGAATGGAATTCGGGCCGATGATCTTACAAAAGGATAATTGAGTTTGCCCCAAAAAGGATAAAAGGGGTTGCCCGGAGACAATGGCTGTCAGCGAACAAAACGAAAGAGCCTGAAAAGGGCAAGCGCGGATAACTTAGTGAATCTGACAATTCTCACAGTTTTGCGTTTTTTTATTCCATCTGAAAAGGTGTTATGTTAAACTAAAATATATAACTTTATGATATAATAGGAAGCGATCCTGCTTTCTGTTTTGCTAATTCCACAGAGGAGGAAAAACGTGAAGCTGCCTGATCATCAAACAATTCGCAGACCGGAAAAACTGCTGCTTTGTATCGCGCTGCCGCTGATGCTGCTTTTCTGTGCCGCTACATGGTTGATCCAGGGCAGCGTGCCAGTGACGACCGTTCACTCAGACAACGGTATATGGGATCTTCGTGATGTGGATTTTCAGTCAACCAATGTGCGTTTTTCTGGTCCTGTCGAATACATTCCGGAAGAATTGCTGACGCCAAAGGAGTTCTCCGCTCGCCAATCAGAGGCAAAGATCGTCGATACCTATCAGTACCCGGCCGCTTATGGTACCAGCCGGATACGGCTGCGCGTCCCACCGGGCACACATTATGTCGTGTCCGAAAGCTCCCCCTTGTCTTCGGATCGTTTCTATCTGAATGGACAGTGGGTGGAAGATATTGGAAATCCCGGTGAAACTGCTGAGTCCACGACAGAGGGAGATGTCCTGTTTTCCTATACCGTCGCGCCTAAGGACGGTACAATCGAGATCGTACAGCAAGTGTCCAACTATGCCCATCGAAAAAATGAAAGCCATGCTGGTTATGTGGTTGGGACTGTGCCTATGATGCGAGCCTTTGTGGCCTGTACCTATGGTGTGGCGGCCCTGCTGATCGGCTGTTTTATAACGTTGTTTTTGGTGCATATTACCCTCTGGTTTTTATTCCGGGGATACCGGGCGAATCTGTATTTTTCCCTGTTCTGCCTGACTTTCGTGTTTCGTACCTTTGTTACCGGGCCAAAGCTGGCGACGGCTTTGTTCCCTGATTTTTCCTGGTTCGTGGCCTTTGCCATTGAATACTGCACCTTGCCGGTGGCATCGGTGCTCTATGTGCTGATTTTTCATTCCATGTTTCCCGGTACGATGCAGCGGTGGTTCCGTATCTTCCTTATCGCGGCATCGGGCTTGTTTATTGGGTGCCATTTCGTATTGGATTCCATGACAATCTCCAGGCTGCTGATCTATTACCAGGCGGTGATGGGCATTACCATCGTATACGTTATTGTCCGGGCTGTCATGAAGCTTCGAAGGATCGCGCTGCCACAGGCTTTGTTCCTCGCCGGCGGCGGAATCATGATGTATGCGACTGTGCGCGATATCCTTTTTTACCGGGATATCTTCATCCCTCCCTATGGCAGTTATGCCAACGCGCCGCTATCAGAAATGGGGCTGCTGCTGTTCGTATTCCTGCAAATGACAGCGGTGTTTATCGGCACGATTCGAGAGATGGACGCAGTGCGGGCAAAGGAGCAAAAGCTGCAGGCAGAAAACGCAGCTTTGGATCGGGTGAATAAGCTGCGGGCCGATTTGCTGGACACCCTTTCGCACGAATTGCGTACTCCACTGGCAGTAATGATGGGTTACGCGGAGCTTGCAGTCAAGGAACTCAGGATGAAAGGGATTGACGAAGAGACGACTGCAGACCTGGATGCGATTGCAGCGGAAGCAGGGCGCCTGGCCCTGCTGGTAGAGGAAGCGCGCCGCCTCACGCTTTCCCGTGATGTGGCAGAGCACAAGCGGCCTTTTTCTCCGGAAGGGATTATTCGCCAGACGGCACGGCTCTATCAACCGATCCTAGAACGGAGGGGCACGGCGCTTTCTCTGGACTTAGCGCCGGAATTACCGAAAATCTACGGCAGCGCCGATGAGCTGACTCAAGTGATGTTCAACTTGCTGACCAATGCGGGCAAGCATACGGAGGATGGCAGAGTTTGTGTTACGGGAGAGCAGGAGGATCATGTCATTACTGTGACGGTATCGGATGATGGCAGCGGAATCGCGCCGGACTTTCTGCCTCATGCGTTTGAACGATATGCACATGACGATAGAGACGGCTCGGGATTGGGCCTTGCCATCTGCAAGGAGATTATCGAGGGGCACGGCGGTAAGATTGTCCTTGAAAGCCAGCTGGGCAAAGGAACGACCGTTACCTTTACTCTGCCTGTGTACAAGGGGGAATAATCGATGGAAGAAAACAAGATAATCCTGCTGGTAGAGGATAATAAACATCTGAATAAAATCAACAGCCGAGCGCTGACGCTTTCCGGCTACAAGGTACTGACTGCTATGACTCTGGCCGAGGCCAGGGAGCATCTTGCAAAGACAGAACCCGACGCGATCATCCTGGACATACTGCTTCCGGATGGCAACGGAGTGGAATTTTGCCGTGAAATACGTGAACAGACAGCCGCGCCCATCCTCTTTCTGACATCGGTGGCAGGGGTTGACCAGGCATTGGAGGGCATCCGGGCCGGGGGAGACGATTATCTCAACAAACCCTTCCACATCGAGCTTTTGCTGGCCAGGATTGAGGCCTTCTGGCGCAGGGATGCCATCAAACAGCGCATGAAACCCGAAGGCCTTATGACGGTGGGCCCATTGACGCTGAATGAAGTGGCAAATGTAGCCTATCTGCGTGGCGAGGATCTGTTATTGACGACCAAAGAATTCGCGCTGCTGCGATTGCTTGTACAAAATGAAGGGCGTACGATCTCCAAGGAAGCCATTTACGAAAAGGTATGGGGGCAAGCGATGGGAGGCGACAGCCAGGCCCTGTACGCAGTCGTGTCCAGGCTGAAGAAAAAGATGGAACCGGGCAAGGATTCTATTCGGCTGCTGACAGTGCGCCCGGAAGGCTACCTGTTGTCGATCAAAAAAAACAAAAAATAAAGTGTTATCGAAAGAACCAACCCTGTGAAACTGACAATTCTGCAAGGTTTTGATTCCTTTCGAACGAAAAGCCTGATAAACGAAAAAGATAACAGGCTTTATTGATAAATATATGCTATATTGGAAACAAAACGGAGGAAAAAGGAATGGACGGCAAGAAGAGAAAGACGGCAGTTCTTACAATGGCAGCAGTGCTCAGCGCCATGATAATCGCCAGCCCACTGGCTGTCACGGCACAGGAGACTGCCCTTGCTGCCCCAGCGATCACGCGGGACGGGAACGTACAGAAGGAAACCGCCCCAGCCATCCGCTTGCCGGAGAACCTGCGGGCGAAAGCCGGAACAGCATTGAAAGACGTGGCGCTTCCGGAACCTTGGACCTGGGCGGACGGCAGCACAGTTATTCCGGCAGAAACGGCAGAATACCCGGCACGGCTTTGCGTAGATGACACCACATATGATTACAGCAAGGTAGAGGGCTATAATGCGGGGGGGGGGTCTTACGTAGAGAGGATGGTTGCGGTCACTGCAGAAGCAGCGAAAGCAACAAATCCAGTAAAGGGGAAACCACGCGGATTGCCTGGGGATCCCCCTACAACCTATGCTGTGGGGGATATAGAAATCAATGCAGACAACTTTCCGGACGCAGAGTTTCAGAATTACATAAGAAACAATTTTGACAATGGTGACGGCAAGTTATCTGCAGCAGAGATTGATGCTATTACAAGGATAGATGTTCATGGTGAGACCGGCATTAAAAGCTTAACAGGGATTGAACATTTTACGGCTCTGGAGACCTTGATGTGCACTAACACCGGGATCGGAAGCTTGGATGTCAGCCACAATGAGAAGCTGACTTTCTTGTCTTGCGGTGATAATGCAAGCCTTACAAGTTTAACCGTAGAAGGTGCTGCGGCTCTGACTGACTTGAATTGCGCTAACACAGGGATAGGAAGCTTGGATGTCAGCAGCAATATGAAGTTGGAGAACTTGTATTGCCCAAACACGCCAAGCCTTACAAGTTTAACCGTAGAAGGTGCTACGGCTCTGACGTACTTGTATTGCGCTAACACCGGGATAGGAAGCTTGGATGTCAGCAGCAATAAAAAACTGATGACCTTGCGTTGCGAGAACAATGCAAGCCTTACAAGTTTAACCGTAGAAGGAGCTGAGGCTCTGATTAAATTGTGGTGCTATAACACTGGGATAGGAAGCTTGGATGTCAGCAGCAATAAGAAGCTGGAGAACATGGATTGCGGTAACACTACAAGCCTTACAAATTTAAAAGTAGAGGGTGCTGCGGCTCTGAGTTTCTTGGATTGCGATAACACAGGGATAGGAAGCTTGGATGTCAGCCGCAATCCGAATTTGACTGAATTGGATTGCTCTAAAAATGCAAGCCTTACAAGTTTAACCGTAGAAGGAGCTGAGGCTCTGACTGAATTGTATTGCGCTAACACCGGGATCGGAAGCTTGGATGTCAGCCACAATGAGAAGCTGAAGTACTTGTCTTGCAGTGATAATGCAAGCCTTACAAGTTTAACCGTAGAAGGAGCTGAGGCTCTGATTAAATTGTGGTGCTATAACACTGGGATAGGAAGCTTGGATGTCAGCAGCAATAAGAAGCTGGAGAACATGGATTGCGGTAACACTACAAGCCTTACAAATTTAAAAGTAGAGGGTGCTGCGGCTCTGAGTTTCTTGGATTGCGATAACACAGGGATAGGAAGCTTGGATGTCAGCAGCAATCAGGATCTGGTCAGTTTGAATTGCGAGAACAATGCAAGCCTTACCAATTTAAAAGTAGAAGGAGCTGAGGCTCTGAAGAGCTTGAGGTGCTTTAACACCGGGATCGGAAGCTTGGATGTCAGCCGCAATACGGAGCTGACGTACTTGAATTGCTCTAACAATCCACTTGCCTATCTGAATATAGGAACAAACACCAACTTAAACGTAGACAGTACTGGCCTGAAACCTGTAGAAGTAACGGTTCCAAGCGATCGCTTTCAGATGGCGGATAAATTTGCTGGCATTGACGCCGGCGCGGTTGATAATACGACGGTACAAGGTGCAGTTTACGACAAAACAAGCGGTACTATGAGCAATTACCATGCAGGGGGACAGATTACCTATACATACCATTGCGGTACATCATCTAGTGGAGAGGTGACAATCGAGGTAACTTTGAAGATTACATTGGAGAGTACCATTACCAGGACCTATACCGTGGAAGAGAAAGCGCCTTCCGGCGGCGTTAAGGATTCGGATAACAATCATGACGGTACAAAGACGGATAAAAAAGCGGCGCAGACAGACGATCCTGCCAACGTTGGCGTGCTTGCCGCAATGATCCTGTTATCTGCCGGATGCATGTTCGTTCTTATAAGGAAAAAAGGACAGAAAAAATAGTTAAGCTTCGCAGTTAAAATGACCCGGACAGTAAGGCAGACCCTGTGAAACTGACAATTCTGCAAGTTTCACAGGGTTTTGATTTCTTTCGAACGAAAAGCCTGATAAACTAAAAAGATAACAGGCTTTATCGATTTTTTAATTATTCGGCTATATTGGAAACAAAACGGAGGAAAAAAGGAATGAAGGGCAAGAAGAGAAAGACGGCAGTTCTTACAATGGCAGCAGTGCTCAGCGTCATGATGATCGCCAGTCCGCTGGCTGTCATGGCAGAGGAGACTGCCTCCGCTGCCCCAGCGATCACGCAGGACGGGAACGTACAGAAGGAAACAGCCCCAGCCATCCGCTTACCGGAGAACCTGCGGGCGAAAGCCGGAACAGCATTGAAAGACGTGGCGCTTCCGGAACCTTGGACCTGGGCGGACGGCAGCACAGTTATTCCGGCAGAAACGGCAGAATATCCGGCCCGGCTTTGCGTAGATGACACCGCATATGATTACAGCAAGGTAGAGGGCTACAACGCTGGGGGACATTACGTAGAGAGGATGGTTGTGGTCACTGCAGAAGCAGCGAAAGCAGAAGCAGCAGGTCCAGTACAGGGGAAATCACGCGGACTGCCTGGGGATACCCCGGTAACCTATGATGCCGGCGATATAAAAATCGATGATGGGACCAACTTTCCGGACGCAGAGTTTCGGAAGTATATAGGAAATTTTGACCAGGATGGCAACAGCAAGTTATCTGCAGCAGAGATTGCAGATATTAAAAAGGTGGATGTTCATGGTAATACCGGCATTCGAAACTTAAAAGGGATTGAACACTTTACGGCCCTGGAGACCTTGAATTGCTATGAAATGGGATCGGAAGCTTGGATGTCAGCAACAATAAAAAACTGACTTACTTGGATTGCGGTGACAATGTAAGCCTTACAGATTTAACAGTAGACGGTGCTGCGGCCCTGGAGACCTTGTATTGCTATAAAACCGGGATCGGAAGCTTGGATGTCAGCAGCAATAAAAAACTGACTGACTTGGCTTGTAGTAACAATGCAAGCCTTGCAAGTTTAACAGTAGACGGTGCTGAGGATCTGGAGACCTTGAATTGCGGTAACACAAAGCTAGGAAGCTTGGATGTCAGCAACAATCAGGCTCTGAAGGCCTTGTATTGCTATGAAACTGGGATCGGAAGCTTGGATGTCAGCAACAATAAAAAACTGACTTACTTGGATTGTAGTAACAATGCAAGCCTTACAAGTTTAACAGTAGACGGTGCTGAGGATCTGGGGACCTTGAATTGCGGTAACACAAAGCTAGGAAGCTTGGATGTCAGCCGCAATCCGAATCTGGTGCACTTGTATTGCGATAACAATCCACTTGCCTATCTGAAGATCGGAACCAACAACAAGTTAACTAACGTACACAGTACTGGCTTGAAACCTGTAGAAGTAACGGTTACAAGCGATCACTTTCAGATGGCGGATAAATTTGCTGGCATTGACCCCAACGCGGTTGAAGGCGTAAGCGGTGCAACTTACAACAGCGGTACTATGAGCAATTACCGTGAAGGAACACCGATTACCTATACATACCATTGTGGGACATCATCTGGTGGAGAGGTGACAATCGGGGTAACTTTGAACATTACATTGGGGAGTACCATTTTCATTACAGAAAATTTGAACAAGACCTATGACGGAAAGGCGGTCAGCGCGGCGCCACAGGTCAGCACGGAAGGAAGCAGCGGTGCGGTTAGTTTCACGTGGGAGCGAGAAAACGGCGCGAACACTTGGGAAATAATAAACTCCGCGCCGACGGACGCGGGCACCTACCAGGTAACGGCAGCCTTAGAGTCCGACGGTACTTACAAAGAGGCTACCTCTGAACCAGTGCGATTCACCATTTCGCCAAAAGACATCACAACAGACAGCCAGATCATTGTGCCGGATATCACGGCTGACACGGACCTTGATAAACTGGTCATTCAAGATGGGGATCGGGTCCTGGTACAGGGAACGGACTATGATGTGACCAAGACGCAAGACGGAGCTAAAGTGACCGTGGCAATCACAGGCAAGGGCAACTACACAGGAACGATTACCAGGACCTATACCGTGAACGGCCCGGACAGCAATAAAGACGGCACAAAGACGGCACAGACAGGAGATCCTGCGAACGTTGGATTGCTTGCCGCGATGGTCCTGTTATCTGCCGGATGCATGTTCGTTCTTATAAGGAAAAAAGGACAGAAAAAATAGCGAAGCTTCGCAGTTAAAATGACCCGGACAGTAAGGCAGTGAAAGAGCTGGCCGGATAGATTCCTGCAGCCGATCTGCATGGCGAGGATATGCTATTGACGCCCAAAGATGGGGCAAGGCTTCCATTCGGCTGCCGGTTGTCGATCAAAAAATAGAGAAACGAAAAGCGATATAAAAAGAAGACCCTGTGAAACTGACAATTCTGTAAGTTTCGCGGGGTTTTGATTTCTTTAGTAATCAAAGATTGATAAACTAGAAATATAGCAGAATATATCGATCAAATGGAGGAACACTTATGAAGAAACATGATATGTATCAGCATCCAATTGCCCCAATGATTGCACTAACCCTTTGTTTGGGGATTGTATTTTCAATCACTATGCTGTTTCCTGCACAGGCGCAGGCGGCTTCTGCTGCAAATGCAGAAAACTACTTTAGCGGGAAAGCCTATCAGGCATTTGGGCTTTCTTCTGTAAACAGTGCCGGCTCTCAGCCGGGTGATTTTATAAAAAACGTGGAAGAACCCCTGGCAGGCTATACGCCCATGGGCCTTTCCGAACTCTACGTGGCCTCCATGAACCAAAATGCCGCTTACAGCGGAGAGGCGCAGATTAAAAAAGGGCCGGAGAATTTTTCCAACGACAGCATCAAGCTGGAGAACATGAAGCCGGTGTCGTCCCTGCCTTATTCCTCCGGTAACCATTATCAGGCCCAAAACGCCACAGCAGTTTCTTATGACTCTCCACGCGATCAAAGCGCGGCGGAGGGAATTGCGGAGTCTGTGCTTTATAGTGAAGGTGGGAACAGTTACCAGAAGATTACCCTCTACGACAGCGGGATGAAGAAACTTGATTCCCTTATAATCCCGATTTCAGACAAAACGAGCGGCGATTGGGTCAAGGGAATCGAGGCAGACGGCGCCCGGGGACTGACAGCCATCACAGCCGGGAGGTATTATGACGACCTGCCGTGTATTGCGGCTTACGTGCCCGCCCGTACGGCCTCAAATGGCAGCAAAGACGGCCCATACATTATGATTGCCTCAGTGGATTCCCAAAAAATAAAGATCAGGCAGAAAATCAACCTTCGCGATTTGAGTCAGGACTCAAAACAGAATTCCTTCAGCGATACCAGGTATAAGGATTGGTATTTGCCGGTTGTAGACCTGCACACTACGGGGATTGCAGGCTATGATGACCTTGTAATTAACGCGTCCCTGCCGTTTGCAGAAATCTACAAAGGCCGCAGCCAGAGCGGAGCATCCGTCATCTACAGCTCTAAAAATAAAAAGGCGATAGGCGCAAGTAAATTTGTTATGGGCCGTCTTTACGACATCCCCATGAATGCCGGGACTTGCGCGCGTTTTGCCGCCGCCTGCGACACGGATCTCAACGGCAACGGCGCAGGCGAGCTAGTCGTTGCCGCCCACAAAAGCAAAACGGGCGGAAAGGGAAAAGGAACGATGGACACGGAGAAAAACGTCGTGCAAATGGTGACGTGGAACCCGGTAAAGAAAGAATATCAATATGTGTGGCCCTATGCAAAGGACGTCAGCAAAATAAAAGGTATCTGTGTGGAAAAAGAAATCACGGAACCGGCGGCAGTTACTGCAGGAAGGTATTTCGAGGGCGACAATCAGGATTATCTTTTCGTGGAGGGCGTCACCTACCGGTTCAAGGGCGCTTTTCCCGCGGCTGCAGAAACAGAAGCGGATTATTTCAGGAACAGCTCGCTGGAAGAAAGCCACAGGATGTCACTGCATGGAAAGGGGAATCTGTTCGTTTCCCACGCAGTTACGGCCTGCTTTGCAAAGGACAAATATGGTACGGAACAAACCGCAGTAGTAAGCGGTGTAGCCGGGAAGTCCGATTCCCGTGTCAGCTATGACATTAGCTGGGTACACACAGACGGAGCGTCCGGTTCGCTTACGCAAACGGAATCAAATACCGGATATCTCACAAATAAGGAGATCAGTGGCAGCGGCACCTTTTTGACATTGACAAATGTGGATGTAGACAACGATTCCGTATTTTTCAAATACAAGGGCAAGCGCTGCGGCTTTAGCGCACCCACCCCGGTTGCGGTGCTGCCCGCCGCGCCTTACTATGACGAACTGTCATATCTGGACGACTATGACGCCGGAAGCGTCTCCTTTACCATTTCCAGTCAGGAGAAATCCGGCGCGGATGGAAGCTGGACCATCAGCGGCGGGGTTAATATGGGGCTGGAACAGAAAGGCGGTGCGGGCGCTGCCGGGAAAGATTCCATCATAAACGGAGCATTCCAGGATGAGCGTATGCTATCCCGTCTCCGTATACGCTACGATGCACAGAACATCGAAACGTCCGTTCATTACGCTTCTGACGGAGGAGGGGCGAACGTGGTGTGCGCCGCTTCGCCTATGACAAGCTATCTCTACGACGTATGGGTGCCGGAATATACGGTGACGGCCAAGATGCGTGAAGAATACAAGAAGCAGACGGGTTCAGACTGTCCTTTCAAAAAAGGCTCGGTTCAGGGAGGGACTTTTGAAACTTACGCTGTCAACAACATTTATAACCCGCAGTATGGCATCATTTCCGTGGAGCAGTATAACAAGGCGGCGAAAACTTATGGCACGCCCGACACTCCGGTTTCTGAAATCCCTATGGATGAAATCTACGCGGATTACGTCCCGGGGGCGCCGGACACCTATCCCAAAGCAGAGGCTGACCTTAAAAACGTTGCCTCCGGCAGCTGCCGCGCAGGCGGTACACAGAAAGTATCCACAGATGCGGCGTATGGATTCTCTGTGGAGGATGACCAGAAGAACGAACTGAAAAATGGGTTCAGCCTGGATTTCAGCCCGTCGCTGGATTACATGGCCAGCACCAAGGTAGGTCTGTTCACAAGCGGTGAAAGCTCTGTCCAGGGGAGCCAAAATCCTGCGATAAGCAGCGGGGCTTCCTGGATTGCCTCCAATAGAACGGGAAAGGCGTTGGAGGCCTCCCTTACCGGACTGCCCCAAGAGGCATCTGCCTATGTGTTTGACGCCACCCCCGCTTTGTGGCGGACTACCGCGCTTTCCGGGGCGGACGGTGACGGCAGAAACCCCTATGTATTCGGCTTTCTCGCCGACGGCGCCGATACCGCGCCGCCCACCGTGCCCGATATGTGGGTATACGACACACAGCTCGAGAGGTTAGGCGTGGGTGCCCGAACATCGTATATCACGCTCTGCTGGGATGACAAAGACGGCACGCGCCCGGCGGCGGAATACGAGGTGTTACAGGTGGACGGAAACACGGCCATCCCGGTCGGTACGTCCAAAACAAACATGCTGACAGTCGAAAAACTGCTGTCGGGACAGCCGTTCACCTTCCGGCTTCGCGCCAAGGGAGCCGGAGGAGAAGAAAGCATCCTCGGCAGACCGCTCCAAGCGGCATCGCAGCCCAAGGAACAGCCTGCCATTAAGGTCCAGCCACAAAACGTGAGCGCCAACGTGGGGGACAGCGCGACGTTCAACGTGGACGCGCAGCCCGGCATACCGGACGGGACGCTCTATTACCAATGGCAGCGGTTCGAATTAAGCCCGAACTCCCTTCTGGGGAGCTGGAAGAACCTGACGGAGCACCCGGTGGAAGGGAAAACGTCCTATACGCTGGAGAACGTACAGGAGAAGGACAACAACGCCAAAGTACGCGTGGTGGTGTATCAGACACCCACCGTCGGCGGCATCTGCCCGATGGTGTGCTCACAGGAAGCGGGGCTGGCGGTTGGTCCGGATGCGAATGAATGTACCCTGCAGCTTTCACTCCAAAGTAGTCTGATGGATTATAACACAGGCCATGACACTACCTTTTCAGTTACCGATAATACGGACGGTTGGCCTATAGTTATATCGGGACTTCCGAAAGGTGATTTAAAAGGGCAGAAACTTTATCTCCTGTTTGTGGATGAAACCGGAACCGCAGTTCTGGACCAAATATACATAGAGGTTCTTGCAGGGCCTATTGTAACTGCGAGTTATTATATTACGGGCCTGTTCAATGTTGGTCAGGATGGCCAACCGGCTTTGCAGGAAGGGCGTATCCAGATGTACGCGATTTTTTCAGGGTCACTCGATCTGTCTCTTTCCGATCCGGACGATCCGTCCAGCCCGACCCTGGCGGACAGTGAAATCATAGAAAGGCTGAAAAACTTCCTGCAGACCGGAGATCCGTCTGTGTGGTCCACTGCTTTGGCGCCAAGGGCAGCGGGAAGCATGTATCTGCCGTGCTATGCCACGGCGGTCATGAACTACCATTCCGTGGACGAGGACATCAACTCCGTGGAGATGGGCTTTGAAACGGGGCGCGGCAGGAACAGCCCGCTGAACATCAGGCATGTGACGCGCGCCACGCCCGAATTTGAATTACTGCCGGCTGAAGTAGACGGGGGAAGATTCCTCGGCTGGTATGCGGATGCCGGCCATACCACCGGCGTTAGCAGCATCGGTCCGGCTTCGCTCTCATCGCTGCCGCCTGTGCTGTACGCGGCATATGAGGATACATCATACAGCATTACCTACCATCTTGACGGCGGTACGAACGACCCGCTCAACCCGGATTCTTATACCATCGTGTCCCCGTCAATCGGCCTGCGCGCACCCCAAAAGCCCGGTTACCGCTTTACCGGCTGGTTCACCGATGCGGGGCTTAAAACGCCGGTGAAGGTCATCCCACACGGTTCGGAGGGAAAGGTAGAACTTTATGCGGGGTGGGAATTAATAAACTACCATGTTTATTACACTGCAGGCGCGGGAAAAGTGCCGGGAAATAATCCGCAGACATACACGATACTCGACGCCGTGTCTCCGGCTCCGCCCGTGTATGGTGAAGAAAACGGCGCGTGGTACACCGATTCTCTATTCTCGGGCGCCTTCAGCGGACTTCCCGTCGGAAGTACAGGGACCCTCGTGTTATACGGAAAAGCGCCTAAGGAACCAGACACGCCGCCTACCAAACCGGAAGAACCAGGCACGTCGCCTACTGAACCGGAAAAGCCAGTTACGCCGCCTGCCAAACCAGGGGAACCGGGTACGCAGGGGAGTATAAAGACGGGCGATGACAGTACAATCTGGCCGTATCTCGTTTTGATGGCAGGCACGGGCGCCGTTATCATTATCATATGGCGAAACCGCAGGAAATTCTGATTATTTTTTGTAGGCCATGCATAAATAATTACAAATAAATCGTAAACAAAACGGAGGAAAAAAGGAATGAACGGCAAGAAGCGAAAGACGGCAGTTCTTACAATGGCAGCAGTGCTTTGCGTTATGATGATCGCCAGCCCACTGGCTGTCATGGCACAGGAAACTGCCCCTGCTGTCCCAGCGGTCACGTGGGACGGAAACGTACAGAAGGAAACAGCCCCAGCCATCCGCTTGCCGGAGAATTTGCGGGCGAAAGAAGGAACAGCATTGAAAGACGTGGCGCTTCCGGAACCTTGGACCTGGGCGGACGACAGCACAGTTATTCCGGCAGAAACAGCAGAATATCCGGCACGGCTTTGCGTAGATGACGCAGCTTATGATTACAGCAAGGTAGAGGGATATAATGTGGGGGGGGGTCTTACGTAGAGAGGATGGTTGCGGTCACTGCAGAAGGAACGAAAGCAGAAGCAGCAGGTCCAGTAAAGGGGAAACCACGCAGGTTGCCTGGGGATCCCTCGGTAACCTATGGTGTAGGGGATATAGAAATCAATGGGAACAACTTTCCGGACGCAGAGTTTCAGAAATGGCTAAAACAGCAATCTTATGGTACAGACGGAACGATTACGCAGGCAGAGATTGCTGCTATTACAAGGATAGATGTTCGAGGTAAGGACAAGATTAAAAACTTAACAGGGATTGAACATTTTACGGCTCTGGAGACCTTGGATTGCTCTTACACAGGGATCGGAAGCTTGGATGTCAGCCACAATAAGAATTTGACTGACTTGTATTGCTATAACAATGTAAGCCTTACAAGCTTAACCGTAGAAGGTGCTACGGCTTTAAAGATCTTGAATTGCTATGGCACAAGGATCGGAAGCTTGGATGTCAGCAGCAATCCGAATTTGACTGACTTGCAGTGCCATGGCAATGCAAGCCTTACAAGTTTAACCGTAGAAGGTGCTGCGGCTCTGAATAGATTGTGGTGCTATAACACCGGGATCGGAAGCTTGGATGTCAGCAGCAATAAGAATTTGACTGACTTGCATTGCGCTCACAATGCAAGCCTTACAAGTTTAACCGTAGAAGGTGCTACGGCTCTAAAGATCTTGTATTGCTTTACCACAGGGATCAGAAGCTTGGATGTCAGCAGCAATCCGAATTTGACTGACTTGCAGTGCAATGCCAATGCAAGCCTTACAAGTTTAACCGTAGAAGGTGCTACGGCTCTTAAGACCTTGTATTGCTATACCACAGGGATCAGAAGCTTGGATGTTAGCAGCAATCCGAATTTGACTGACTTGGATTGCTTTAACAATGCAAACCTTACAAATTTAAAAGTAGAAGGCGCTAAGGAGCTGGAGACCTTGGATTGCTATAACACCGGGATCGGAAGCTTGGATGTCAGCAGCAATAAGAATTTGACTGACTTGCGTTGCTATAACAATGTAAGCCTTACCAATTTAACCGTAGAAGGTGCTGCGGCTCTGAATAGATTGTGGTGCTATAACACAGGGATCAGAAGCTTGGATGTCAGCAGCAATAAGAATTTGACTGACTTAAATTGCTCTGCCAATGCAAGCCTTACAAGTTTAAAAGTAGAAGGTGCTAAGGAGCTGACTGACTTGAGGTGCCAAAACACAGGGGTAGTAGGCTTGGATGTCAGCAGCAATAGGGAGCTGACGACCTTGAGGTGCCAAAACAATCCACTTGCCTATCTGAATATAGGAACCAACAATAAGTTAACTAACGTATCCAGTACTGGCCTGAAACCTGTAGAAGTAACGGTTCCAAGCGATCGCTTTCAGATGGCGGACAAATTTGCTGGCATTGATGCCGGTGCGGTTGATGATAAGACGGTACGAGGTGCAGATTACGACAAAACAACCGGTACTATGAGCAATTACCGTGCAGGAACACCGATTAAATATACATACCATTGCGGTACATCATCTGGTGGAAAAAAGGAGACAATCGAGGTAACTTTGAACATTAAATTGGAGAGTACCATTTCCATTACAGAAAATTTGAACAATACCTATACTGTCGAAGAAAAAGCGCTTTCCGGCGGCGTTAAAGATTCGGGCAACAATAAGTCTGACGGCACAAAGACAGATAAAAAAGCCGCACAGACAGGCGATCATACCAGTATTGGATTGCTTGCTGCAATGATCCTGTTATCTGCCGGATGCATGTTCCTTCTTACAAGAAAAGAAGAACATAAAAAATAGCTAATCATCGCATTTTAAAGTTAGGGCGGATATAAAAAAGTGTGAATGACGGCAGCAAAGCTCCCTATTCACACATGTCGGTCGCAAGGTACTTTCTTTGAAGTATACGGAAATATTGCTTTATGCGAAAAGGCGATATTCCCGATACTATAAGAAAAGGGAGATACACATGTTACATGTTCGATCTCCCTTTTTTTGTGCTGTCCTATCTAAACACTTTCGTATACGTTGAATTAGCTGTCATATCCGTTACAATCGGACAATTCTCCGGAATTTCAACTCCCATAAATGCGGTTGTTCCACTGTCCGTATTGAATCGATCAGTAGAACACGTCTCGCCGGCTTTGTAAACACCATATCCCAGAGTGGGAGAAGACGGTTTTGTCCGGCATTTGCGCCGATGGTCTGCTGACGGCTGGTTTGATTGCCCTAGCTTTTCATGATAACAAAGAATTTTTTATTGAGGTGTTTTTATAGGACGTTTGATTCATGGAATTGGCACGATAAAAAAATCGATTAAGAGGTATTTTTTTTTAATACCTCTTGACTATTTTCGAAAAAGTGAGATAATTAGACCATAGTCCAATTGGACTACAGTCCAATTTAAGAAAGGCAGATGGGAAAGCCTATGGAACTTGGAAAAAAAGAATTGACCAGGCGCACGATCATGCGTGCGGCCAGAGGGGTATATGAGGAGAAAGGGGTTGAACAGACAAACTTTCGTGATATTGCCGAAGCGGCCGGGGTTTCCCGCAGCACAGTTTTTAATTATTTTGCGGGCAGCAACGAATTGCTGACAGCTTTATGCAGCAGGGAAATCGATGACTTGGAGCAGGCATACCGTGAGAGCGGTTTTCAAGGAAAAGCGGCAATTATCTGCATCTTTGATAAATTTATTGAAGATACCGCCCGCTACCCGCAGCTTGTGACCCAGATTATTATCAGCGCAATTACAAGCGGCATTGCAGATAATCCGCTTAAATCGATTGAAGGACTGATCGCCAGAAATTTGGAGCAAGAGACGGACAGCGAAACAACCATGCTTTTGATGGGGGCTTATTACGGATTGATCAATCATTATCATTTGTATGGCAAGACATTTGATGGTGAAGCGATGAAAGTGGAGATGAGAAGGATGATAGAGCGGATAATCGGGGAGCCGCATCATGGTTAAATCCAACCAAACGAGCGGCGCAGGGGCTTGCTCTCTTGGGGATTGAAAGCATAAGGAGGAAAACAATGGCAGTGAAGGTTATTACTTACGACGTTGGAACAACTGGTATGAAAGCCTGTATGTTCGATATTTCTGCCGAAGACAGCGTACGGTATGTTGCAGGCGAAACCGAAGGCTATGAACTCCATGTCTTGAAAAACGGCGGCGTCGAGCAGGAGCCGGACGATTGGTGGCAGTCGATGGCAGTTGCCACGAAAAAGCTGCTCGGGAAAACGGGCGTTGCAAAGGAGGAAATCAAAGGGATTTCTTTCTGCTCTCAGTTTCAGACGGTCGTCATGGTAGATGAAAATGGCACACCGCTTCACAGAGGTATGAGCTGTATGGACAGCCGGGCAGATAAGCAATTTAAGGACCGCATGAGCACAGGAATCAAAGTAGAAGGCCTGGATATCATCAAAGTACTAAAATACCTGAAGATTACTGGAGCTGTTTCGGCCAGTGCCAAGGATCCGGCATGGAAATATCTGTGGATAAAAGAAAATGAGCCGGAGGTCTTTGACAAAACTTATAAATGGCTGGATGCCAAAGAGTATCTTACCTGCCGTGCTACCGGAAAGATGCTCGCCAGCAAAGATGACGCAGGGGGCACATTTCTATATGACGTACATAAAAATTGCTGGAGCCCGACCTTGTGCAAAATGCTGGGAATCAATATGGAGCATCTGCCGGAAATCTGTGATTCTACCGATGAGGTGGGTAAACTTTTGCCAAAGGCAGCGGAAGAGCTGGGGCTGGCGCAGGGAACTTCAGTTATTTCCGGCGGTAGTGATGTCAGCCTTTGCTCGGTAGGTGCAGGCTGTGTGGAGGTTGGAGATGTCCTGGTCTACTCAGGGACCAGTGGGTGGGTCGCGACTACGGTTGATAAGCTGCACCTGGACCTGAACAATCTGATTGGCGCGCTGGTAGGTGCCGACCCAGAGACTTACAACTATATTGCAGAAGTTGAAACTTCCGGCAAGTGTATCGAATGGGTGAAAGACCGTATCGACCAGATGGAGATGACCTATGACCAGATGATTGATTATGTCAGAGAGTCTCCTGCGGGAAGCAACGGCGTAATTTTTTCCCCTTGGATGCATGGCAACCGCTGCCCGTTTGATGACGCAAATTCCAGAGGTGTTTTTTTCAACCTGGATATTACAACCAAAGGCAGTGACTTGATGAAGGCTGTTATAGAAGGTGTGTGCATGCATATGCTCTGGCTTCTTGAAGCGACCGAAAAGACCTTTAAGACCAATCCGGTAATCCGCTTTTCCGGCGGAAGTGCCATCGCGCCGTTCATCTGTCAGGTCATGGCCGATGTTTTAGGCCGGGACGTGGAGACCATCGAGAATCCAAGACAGGTAGGGGCCATGGGAGCCGCGGCATTGATGGCAGTAAGCTTTGGAATGCTTGAAGATATCAAGGAGATCAAAAAGATCATCAAGGTCAGCGCCACCTATAAACCAAATGCTGAAAACCACGCAGTATATCAAAAGATTCTGCCAGTGTTTAAGGAATTATATAAGAACAATAAAAAGAGTTTTGCCGCATTAAACGGCTAAAAGGAGGTACAAGAAAATGGAAGCAAAGTACGGAGTGTCCCGTTGGCCGGACGAAAAAGAAGTTTTAAAAAAGATGGAGAGGCTGGTAAACGAGCCCCTTCACCACATTAAACCGGAAGCCATGGCCAAATACATGAAGCATTTTGAAGAGAAGTGCCAAGGCTCCAAAGCGATGATTGAAGAAGCAAAGAAGGTTGTTCCAGGCGGTATACAGCATAACCTGGCCTTCAATTATCCGTTCCCGCTGGTAGTAGAAAAAGCAGAGGGCGCATATCTTTACGATATTGACGGCAACCGCTATGTAGATTACCTGCAGGCAGGCGGTCCAACGCTCCTTGGAAGCAATTACGAACCTGTTAATCAGAAAGTGTGGGAAGTGGTGAAAGAATCCGGGCCAGTTACAGGAATGTTCCACCCTTATGAAATGAAACTGGCAGAAAAAATCCATGAATGCATGCCGTGGGTAGAGATGTACCGGTGCCTGGCCAGCGGTACGGAAGCGGACATGGTGGCAATCCGAATTGCCCGTACCCATACCGGAAAGCAGAACATTATCAAGGTGGGAGGCGCATACCACGGATGGAGCGACCAGCTTGTATATTCCCTCCATATTCCATATACCCAGACATTCGAAGCCCACGGAATTCCAAAGGAGGCTTCTCAGAATACAAAAGAATTCTTCCCTGGCGATCTAGACGGTCTTCGCAAGGTGCTGGAAGAAAATGAAAAGAACGGCGGTACGGCGGCCGTAATCATCGAGCCGTTCGGACCGGAAAGCGGAACTCGTCCGGTAGCAATGGACTTTGCTGCTAAGGTACGGGAACTGTGTGACGAATTCGAGGCCCTTTTGATCTTTGACGAAGTTGTAACCGCATTCCGTGTGGGACCTGGCGGTGCGCAAGGGTTCTTTAATGTAAAACCGGACCTTACCGTATTCGGTAAAATCGTCGCAGGCGGATATCCGATGGCCGGCGGCGTAGGCGGAAGCGCAGAAATCATGTCCTGTGTGGCCGCAGGCGTAAAAGCCGGCAAAAAGAAGGCTTATGTAGGCGGTACGCTGACAGCCAACCCGCTTAGCTGCGCAGCAGGATATTTTGCCATCGACGAAATTATCAAGCAGGATGCAGCGAGAAAAGCTGGAGAAAACGGCGACAAGCTGTGCGACGGAATCCAGGCCCTCATCGACAAATACGATTTGCCGTTCGTCACTTGGAACACCGGCTCCATCGTCCACTTTGAGGTTTCCGGCGTCATGTACCTCAGTGCGGCTGACCCGGACATCTTCAAGAAGATTCCTGAACGTCAGCACTATATCGAAGAGTTTGGCGCTGCCCTGACTGCAAATGGGGTCATCACCCTGGCCGGCAGCAGAATTTACACCAGCATGGCCGACAACGACGACACCATTGCGGAAACACTGGCTGCATTTGAAGAAGTATTCAGTAATATTGAAAGATAAAAAATTCTATCACGAATTTAGGAGGTAAATTTATGATTCGTAAATTAGACATGGAAAACCTGACCTACGCATTTCCGGAAGTGGCATTTTCGGAAGATTATGTGATTGCAACTTACCAGGCAAAGGTACAGACTTCCCACATTGAGAAGCTGGCAATGGCCATCGCAGCAGAACAGACTACCGGTACATGGATCAAGGTTGGAGCCGATTCACTGGAAAAAACCAAGCGCTTTGGCTCTAAGCTGGTTGCGCTGTATGAAGTTCCGGATATCGGCTGTGACTACAATTCTGACGAACCGCCGATCTATATCATTCAGGTGGCTTATCCGATGGAAAACTTCTCCACCAGCATGTCCGCCATTGAGACCATTTTATTCGGAAACATTTCTGCTTCCGGTATGATTCGTTTGATTGACGTGGCATTCCCGAAGAAGTTTATCGAAAAATTCCAGGGACCGAAGTTCGGCGTGGAAGGTATGAGAGAAGTGCTGGGCGTCAAAGACAGACCGCTGCTCAATGCGATGATTAAACCAAATATCGGCTGGACGCCGGATGAAGGGGCGGAACTCTTCTATCGCGCCTGCAAAGGCGGCGTGGATGTCATCAAAGATGACGAGCTGATGCTGGCTGACGGACCGTTCTGCCCGCTGGAAGAACGTGTTTCAAAGTTCATGGCCATGGAAAAGAAGGTCTATGAAGAAACAGGAGAGCATAGCTTATATGCAGTAAATATTTCGGACAGCACGGACAAAGTAAAAGAAAACGCATACAGAGCGCTGGAAGCAGGCGGAAACTGTCTCATGGTCAATGTTTATACCACAGGACACGATACGCTGAAAATGCTGGCCGATGATCCGAACATCAATGTACCGATCCTCGCCCACGTCAACTTTGCAGGAACTATGGCAGCTTCCACTTACACAGGTATCGCAGCTCCGCTGATGATTGGTAAGCTTACACGTCTTGCAGGTGCGGACTTCCAGATCAACGGCCACCCGTTCGGTAAATTCCCTGTTTCCCACAAGGTATTCTATCGCTGCTTCAAGTTCTTCACCCAGCCGTGGTGGAACATTAAGCCGATGATGTATGCATGCTCCGGCGGAACGACGCAGATGGCGGTTGAAAAGATTATCAAGGAAGTAGGCACTGACGTAATGCTGGCTGCAGGCGGCGGCGTCCACGGTCATCCAAATGGCAGTGAAGAAGGGGCAAAATCCATGCGTCAGGCGATCGATGCGGCGCTGCAGGGCATTCCGGTTACAGAATATGCAAAGGATCATGTGGAATTGGCAAGAATGCTGGCATTCCTCAATCCTGACCTGAAGAAGAATTTTGACTTGATGCTGTAATTTCAGATTGATAAAAATGGGGCTGTTATCCAGCCCCATTTTGGTAAGAATAGATCAAAATGATCGAAAACAGAGGTGAATGCATTGTACAAAAATATTGTATTTGTGGATTTTGACGGGACCATCACCACCGAAGATACTTTGACGGGAGCCATCCTTCCTTTCGTAGACCGCCAGGAATTCCTGGAGTATAACGGCAAGCTGGAAAAAGGGGAGATGACCCTCAGCGAAGTTGTCCGGTACGCCTATGACGGCAGGCCCGCAGAGTGGATGCCAAAAATGTTGGAATACATCGATACGGTTGAAATCCGTCCCGGCTTTGAGGAGTTCCTCGACAAGATGGCGGAGCAGGAGATTCCGGTTGTCGTTATTTCCGGCGGTTTTCGCCAATTTTCCGAGCGGAAGCTGGCCCCGTACATGGATCGGATCACAGCTCTCCACACGGTAGAGATGACCGTGGAAGGAGACGAAATCAAACTGGTATCCCAGTACGACGACGGCAACGAACTGCTGAAAAAAACCGACGTGATGAAACTTTATCAGTATGAACACGCAATCGGAATCGGCGACAGCTATACGGATAAAAATATGGCCCAGGCTGTGGACAGCTGCTTTGCCAGGGATGTACTGGCAAAATATCTGGATCAGATTGGAAAACCGTATTACCCTTACGAGGATTTTTATGAGGTCATGAACGGCCTGAAAGAAATCTTGTAGCGTTTTTCTCACAAACAAGTTTTAGATTACGGAAAAATAGGGGTTGCCTTGGAAAGGATGAAGGGGAGTGTTCTGAGATATGGTAAAATGTCACAGAGTTTGGCTGCCTTCGTCATCCAAGGCGACCCCATATTATTTTTCCAACCCTTCTGATTTTTTCTTAATATTCGCGATATAAACGCCTGCGATGATTACGACAGCACCAATGATCTGTGATATTGAAAAGATTTCATCCAGTATTACAGCCCCGGCAACAGCTGAGACAACCGTTGAGATACCGATGAAGGACGAAGTGCGATTCACACCAATCGTTGCAATCGCAACATTAGATAGAAAGAACGCAATCGCAGAGCATCCAATGCCCTGATATAAAATGGCAGCCAGAAATCCCATATCGTAAAATGGCAGGCTGAGCATATTCTTCAAATTCCCATTTAAGCCGCCTTCGATAAAGGCGAGGAGAGTAAAAACAATAGCACCGCATATAAGCATAGCGTAGGTTATTTCCATGCCGGAAAAGTCTGACGCTTTTTCGACGTATACACTGTACAGTGCAAAGCAGACAACTCCCAGAAGAAGACATAGATAGCCAACTAACGAAAGGCTTGATGACATACCAACTGCCAGTACCGTAATAAGGACACCGACTAATGTTATTAGTATTCCCAGAATCTGAGCCTTTGTAGGCCGCTTGTGGAGGATTAATGTGGAGGCTGCCAAAGAAGCTACTGGTATGCATGCGAGGAAAACTCCGCTTTCAGATGCGGTAGTGTGACTGATTCCCATCGTCTCTCCGATAAAATATATAACAGGATTAAAGATTACGATAGCGAATAAAGGCTGGAGCTTTTTTCCCCTTAGATTGATCTTAATAACGCCTGTGGCTGCAAGGAGGCTCATAACAATAAAAGCGATAAAAAACCGCCAGCCAAGAAGAGATAAAGCGCTTGCGTCATCCGTAGCATTCTTCGTGAAGACATAACTGAGCCCATAAAGGGTTTCAGCCGTTAAGGCGCAAAGACATCCGATTATTAAATTGTTTTGTTTTCTATTTTCTGTATTTTTCATTTCACTGATCGATTGGCTTTCTTTTTCTGTATATCAATATTATAATATACAGGCGCAGTAAAGTAAAACTGGAGTTACTTGATATAATAGCAAAGTAAACTTGACACCTTGTGAAAGGAGAAAACCAAATGGAGATGAGCCGGATGTGGCTGTTGTGGCAGAAAATCATCCCATGGCAAATGAAACGGTTTTTCCTGCTTCGGAAATGGAAAGTTATCCGTTTATCGGATATCCGGAAGAAGAGGCTCCATTTGTGTATAAAAAGGCGCGAGAGCTTGGCATTAAATTCAACCAGGTGATGACGGTAGATAATGATTATGGAAACCTTTCGATGATAAGCCAAAATTTAGGGTTTGGAATTTATCCGCGCATGATAGCTGAAAATTGCAGATTTCCAGTTAAAGTGATCCCGATTGATCATGGCTCATATACCCCAATATCGCTGGGAGTCAGGTCATACGAAAACGGTTCCCTTGCTGCTAAGGCATTCGTAGATTATGTCTTAAGTTTGGATTTTTCGTTGTAAGTGGAAGCTGTATCCCGTGTATTAATAGGAAAAGGAGGGGGAATCGGATGAAGAAAAAAGCTGTTATTCCGGTTGGATATGAAGATTTGAAAGAAATCATCAGGAGAGGCATGTATTACGTGGATAAAACCATAATGATCAAAGAACTGCTGTGGACGACCAGGATCAGCAGGTGGATAATGGGTATTTGTTTGACGGCTTCGCCATCGCCTCCTGCGGCCGGAGTACCTGGCTCACCAGAGCAGTATGCGGTCTTCAACTTATCGCTGAAATCTGCTAAATAGCCTGATTTTGATCTGGCGTATACCATGTTAAAATAATCGATCGCGGGGAACACGATCGAAAAACCGGTGCATGTCCTGCTCAAGCGTCCGGCTTGGCATTTTACCCATATTACTTTTCGAAAGTGTTAGATGCCCTTGCTCAACTTCTTCCATCGTCTCCATACTGTAGGCTGACTGATTCCTAATTTTTCGGCTATTTGATATGTACTCAAGCCCTCGCTCTTATAGTGCAGAATCAGTTCGTTTACCTCACGTTCTTTTTGATTTTTCCAAGAATGGTCTAATGGAGTATCGATGACGGGGCCCTGATCTTCTGTCATTGAATAACAATATCGAACATCGCGGGATAGAATATTATCATCGGCACATAACAGGATAATACGCTCGATCAAGGTTTTCAGCTGTCGGACATTACCATTGAAAGGCAAACGCAGCAGTTCATTGTATGCCTCTGTGGTAATGTTTTTGTTTTTGTTGTATTTTTGATTGAATTCTTGAATAAAATGATAGGCTAAAAGAGGGATATCTTCTTTGCGTTCCCTTAGTGGAGGAATATGGATCGGTATAATGTTCAATCTATAATAAAGATCTTCTCGGAAAGTATGATCTTGCACCATTTTCTCCAGATTTTTATTTGTTGCGGCTATAATTCTTACATCAACCGATATGTTTTGCATACCGCCGATTCGCCTGACTTCACTTTCCTGTAAGACCCGCAGTAATTTTGCCTGTAGATCCATTGGTAGTTCTGCAATCTCATCAAGAAATAATGTGCCGCCATTTACGGATTCAAAGATGCCGGATTTTCCTTTAGGATCGCTGTTGGTAAAAGCGCCTTTCTCATAACCAAAAAGCTCGGATTCCAATAGGTTTTCCGGAATGGCCGCGCAATTAAGAGCGATATAGGGTTTTGTATTTCTGTTGCTTTCCCGAAAGATAAGTTTGGCAACCTCCTCTTTGCCTGTCCCTGATTCCCCTGTGATCAGTACGGTGCTATTAGAATCTTTGATATAGTTTATCAATGTTTTGATTTCTTTCATTTTTTTGTTCTCAAAGATAAATTCCGTATCATTGCCCCTGGAAGTCAGAGTGCGGCGGTATATGGAGTTGATATGATCCTGAATGGATAAATGATTCGTATCCGCATCTAATTCAACTCGGAGTTTTCTTTCCAATGATACATCTAAAAAGAGGCTTACAACATATTCGACCTCCTGACTGCTGCCAAATATGGGGATAGAATTGACAAGGTACTGCTTGCCGTCCGACCGATTGGGGCTGCATAGATAAGGCTGCTTTGTATCGAGGACAATTAAAGTTCCAAGCTTATCTACAGCGCCCTCTTCCAAAAAAGTTTTTACATCTATTCCCATATGATATTCGGCTGGTCTGCCTACTATGTCGGCATGCGCTTGGTTTACATAGACAAATTCACCATTTTTATCACAGATAGCCAATCCGATAAGGGGACATTCAGCTAATAGGCTCCATGTGTTTTTTTCTTTTTTGAATACAAACGCTTCTAACTCTTTTAAAAGGATCGTCATTTTGTATAAACCTTTCTTTCGCTAAACAACAATTGATTATGCAATCATTATACTTGTAAAGGGATGATCGGTCAATTCTGTTTGAATTAATAATACACAATGAATCAATATAAATAGTAGTTAAAATTTCAGGGTTTTATAGTAATGTTTTCATAAAACAATACATAATGAATTAAAATAGACATTCCTCCGAATTGAAAAATGTCTATTTTCCAAGGTTTTTCAATTGGCATACCCCTTGCGTATTATAACTATAAAACGTTAATACTGTTGTATATTCAGGAGGTTATTATGTATGCGAGTTATGTTATAAGAAACGGTGAAATCGTCACGGTAGATGGGAAAAATTCAATCGCTGACACGATAGCAGTATACGAAGATAAAATTGTATATGTCGGCGATGAGCAAGGCGCGCGATCATTCACAGGCCCTCACACTGAAATGATTGATGCCCAAGGCAAAAGCGTACTGCCCGGGTTCATAGATTCTCATCTGCATTTAGATGCCATCGGAACGCGGATGCTTTACCCTGATTGCAGAGAAGCAGCGTGCATATCCGATATTCAAACAATTATCCGTAAAGAAGCGGAAAAATATCCGAAAGGAACCATTTTAAGAGCCTTTGGTTATGACCATTTGAATTTGAAAGAAAGAAGACATCCCAACAGATGGGAGCTCGATGAAGCTGCGCCAGAACATCCTGTTTACATCATTCATTCTTCTTATCATATCTCTGCTGCAAATACGAAAGCCTTGGCGCTGATTGGTGTAGATGACAATATCTGTGACCCGGAGGGAGGCAGCTATGAACGTATTGACGGCAAGGTTACCGGAGTTGCTTTTGAAAATGCGCATTATAATTTTTATACGAAGCTGGATTTCAGTGAAGAAGAAATCAAAAGTTGTTTAAAGACGGCGGATGAATATCTTTTGAGCAGGGGGATAACAACCGTATGCAGCGCGCTTGATTGTGCATTATCGGTGAAAGCTCTAACGGAGTTAAAACGAAAAAATACATTGAAAATACGTGTCGTTACTATGCCGTATCCCACTGGAAACCCTTTTGTTATGGATAAATATCTTAACACGGGATACCATACAGGATTTGGCTCTGATCAATGCAGAATCGGTCCTTTCAAATTAATGATCGATGGGAGCAGCTTGGGCGGAACCGCTGCGATGAAACGAGCTGACATGAAAGACCAGGGCTTTCTTGCAATAGATCAGGATACTTTAGATAGAATGATGCTGAATGCCCATTTGGATGGTTTTCAGTGTACAAGCCACGCCATAGGAGATCGTGCTGTTGAAATGCTTTTGACTTCATACGAGAAAGCCTTTAAAGCTTTGAACAGGTCCGATTGCAGACATCGTATTGAGCATTGCAATTTTGCGCCTAAAAGTTTAATTAAAAAAATTTCGCAAATGGGTGTAATCCCCATACCGCAGCCAGCTTTTTTAAAGGAGTTCGGCAGTACCTATTACAAAATATATGGAAAGCAAGCAGAAGAAATCTTTCCTATAAAGAGTTTTCTGAAAGCAGGGATTTGCGTTTCCTTTAGTACGGATGCTCCCATAATCGATGCCAATCCTTTTGTGGGAATGTCCGCCGCATGTAATAGAAAAAGCGATGAAGGTCTGATACTTGGAAAAGAAGAAAGGGTGACGCTGAAAGATGCCATCCGAATGTATACATATAATGGAGCGTATGCTAACTTTCAGGAAAACATAACAGGCAGTCTGGAGGTAGGGAAAAAAGCCGATCTGGTCGTATTGTCAGATCGAATATGGGAAGCGGCTCCAGAAAATATTAGCAAAACATCCGTAACACTGACAATGATAGATGGTGAGATTGTATATACGAAAGTTAAAGGAGGAGAATCAAATGAAAGATAATTATTTCAAGCAAAACGGCAAGTTTTATTATGGATGGGTGAATGTTTTATTGGCATTTTTGTTAATGACTTTTTCCTATGTCTCATTCCTGTCATTGACAACGGTATTTGTAATACCAGTTACGACAGACCTGGATATAAGCAGAAGTGAATTTTTATTGTATTCAACGATTCTTTCAATAAGCGGAATCATCGCCCTGGCCGTGATTGGCGATAGAATGGCGAAGGGCAATATCAAGCGCTATATGTCGGCGGCATTGGCTTTGGCCGGAATAGCCTTTTTGGGCTTTTCGCAGGCAACAGAAGCCTGGCATTTTTATATGTGGTCAGCAGCTATGGGAGTCAGCTTTGTAATGACGACCGTGATGCCTATTTCCGTAGTTCTGAATCTATGGTTTGGAGGAAAAATCAAGGGAAGAGCTATGGGGGCGGCCTTTACCGGAAGCGGGTTTGGCGGAGTTATGATGATTCCCATCGTTAATTACATTGTTACCGCATTTGGATGGAGAATTGGGTACATGGTTGTCGCAGGCATCTTTCTGCTGCTCCTGCTGCCGCTGGTGGCCATCTTCTTAAAAAAATTCCCGGAGCAAAAAGGATTTGTAAGAATGGGTCAAAAAGATGATGAGAAGGACTTCAATAGCGCTGGCGGAATGACGCTGAAAGAAGCCTGGAAAAATCCGATGCTGTATTTGATTTTACTCTCCATAATTATTTTTGTTTTCTGCTCTACAGGAATTTTAATGAACTCCACAGCCTTTTATATTGACACTGGATTTTCGCCGGCAAACGCGGCATTGTTTGCTTCCTTTACCGTAGGAGCTCTTATTATCGGCAAACTGTCCATGGGATGGATCAGTGATAAATTCGGTGCGAAAGCAGGTGCGATTTCCGCTTGTTTGATTTTCTCCGGAGCTTTTTTATCACTTGCTTTATTACCTATAAACCCATGGATATTTATTCCTTTTGTAATCCTCTGCTACGGAATTGGAGGAGGTGGTATTACGGTTAATCCTCCACTGATGACGAATCGTTTATTCGGAGAAAAAGATTATGGTAAAATCATTTCGGTACTTACCATGGGAAACAACATAGGCGGTGCATTTGGTGGAACCGTTGCAGCCTGGATTTTCGATGTTTCAGGCAGCTACCGGGCCTTTTGGATCATAGCAGCCACAGCGATGATCGTAGCGGCCGCAGCAAGAATTGCAGCATTCCGAATAAAAAAGAAGTATGAATAGCATCAGGCGAGCGTTTACGTCTGCCTTTAGAAATTTATACTGACAGCTAAAAATCCGAGAAACAGCTTAACAATGAATAAGCGTTCCAAACAAAAGGCTTCCTGGCTTTACCTCAAAGGAAGCCTTATATTTTTTGCGCATGGTTATGCGTTTAAATTGGGTTTTAATAGGGGAGCTTTCATTTATTTTCCGCTTATCCTCTTCCCCCAGATTGCTTTCCAAGTCCAGCTGCTGCCATAACTCATAAAACGCAAAGGGGTTTTCCAGCGTTTGATGGGTCAATTTATAGCTTGCTGCGCACAAAGGAAAAGTAACTTCATAGCAATGGGCGGCTTTCCCGTCTTTTCCAAAAAAAATCCAGGCATAATCATCCGCATCCTTCAAAACAATGGCGCCTTTGTCGCAGAAAAAGATCTGGCCGCTGAGACCTGTCAGAAACTGCATGAGATAATAAAGCGGTTTTATAAGGCCATTTTCCGTGACCATACCGCCTGCCGGAGCGTGATCGAAAAATGGGATGCTTTTAGCTTTATTATGGGTCAGGGCATGAAGAAACTGCTCCGCCTCCTTAGCTGGTGAATAGCCGTTCCTGTAGGTATCAAGTGAAGGGACTTTCTCCCGGTCTTCAAAAACATAGTTTGCTGTTTTGTTTCTTTTATAAAAAGCCATAAAGAGCTCATCAAGAAAACTTTCGGACAAAGAATGGTTATTGACCATAATACTTGGGACATGGAAAGCCGCTTTGCTCTTGGGCAAGCTTTCCAAATCAAGGACTGTGACGCCGGGCTCGTTTGCCAATGCACCCCCATCCAGCAATACATTGAACTGTTCCAGAGGAATTTCCTCAATGACAGGAGAACAGGAAGCGAGCGTTTTATCTCGATAAAGCTCCCGGTATTTTTTCGGATGCATTCCATACCATTTTATAAAATGTTCTACATAATATTTGGGTTTGGAGAATCCCGATTCCATGGCCAGTTGGGTAATGGAAACCGTGCTGCCAAGAAGGCGGCGCTCCGACATTTCCACCCGCACCATGTTGAGAAAGTTTTTAAAGCTCTGGCCCGTATAGCGGCTGAACATATGGGACAAGTAATCCTTATTCAAATGTTCTTTGCCTGCCAGTTCCTCCAGGCTCAATTTGTACGGATAGTAATCATAGAGATAATCGACGATCCGGGCAATACGGTCCCTTTGGGTAACATCCCCGGTGATGGCGCCTTCGAAGGTTTTGTCATCATCATCCACTCGAAATCCACGAAAATTCTCATAGAGGTTATCGATCAGATTTGTGACAGCATGATCGATTCTAGCCTGGTAGCCGTCGTGTTTTCGGTATAATTCGGATAAAATGCGAAAAATATCATTTCGCAGCTCAATCTTTTTTTGGTAAGTAACTAAATTTTTGTCCACCTTTGTGGTGAAGATTTGGCAGTGCAGATCCGGGTAGCGGTCGATCAGAGACTTTGTATTGAGGCTGATCACAAGGACCAGGTTGTCCTCCGAACTGCGGATAATGCCGTGGAGATCACCGCCGTGGATGAAATGAATATCGCTTTCTTCCAAGTGATAAGTATTGCACGTTAACTTCAGATCAAGAAAGCCTTTCATGACACAGAGAAGCTGAATGTCATCGTTGTAATGCAGCGGATATTCCTGCACATGATAAAGTTTCATGTTCACTGGCAGATCGTTTTCATATTGAATCGCTTCAAACATACCAATACCTCCAAAGGGCATAATCGTGAAAAAAAGGACAAAGATGCGCTCTTTCATTATATCATACCGGCAGATCTCTATCACAAAGAGGTTTTTTTCGGAAACTCTTTTTAATAAGACCATCTTTAGAGCGGGTAAAGGATAGCTTTGCTGAAAAAGAACGAATAGAATGAATTGTAAGAAAATTTAAAGGAGGCGATTCGTTGTTATGAGCACAAAAAACCAAGGCGTAGGCGCTTTGAAAAAACACAAGGTAGGATTATTGTCCGTGGTAGCAATGCTTTATTGCGCTTGTGCGGCCGGGGCTTTTGGCATCGAAGAGATGATAACCGAAAGCGGACCGGGACTATCCATTCTGATGCTGGTCTTTTTTCCCTTTGTGTGGTCGGTTCCCATCTGTTTAGGGGTGGCGGAGCTAGGCTCTGTGCTGCCGGGAGAAGGAGGACCCTTTGTCTGGATCAAGGAAGCGTTCGGCGAGTTCTGGTCCTTTATGAGCACCTTTCTTTTCGGTATTTCATTCTATGTAGGCAATGCCATATTCGTTGTTCTGTCCGTGGGATATCTTTCTTATATTGTTGAACTGACTGTCTTGCAAGAAGCCTTGATAAAGCTGTTTTTTGTGATTATCTTCACGGTTATCAATCTCATGGGCGTCAAGGAAGTCGGCAAGGTCAGCGTTGTGCTGACGGCGCTTGTATTATTGGCGTTTGCCCTTGTGGCAGTGGTGGGTTTTGCCAACTGGAACCAGAATCCGATGGAGCCGATGATCCCCCAGGGCAGCGGCGTCATGGAGGGAATCGGCGGCTGCGCGGCCATTTGCGTATGGATGTATACCGGCTACTTGAGTATACCGGCTCTGGCGGGCGAAATGGAAAATCCGCAGCTGATACCAAAAGCAACGATTATCTCTTTGCCGCTGGTCACGCTGACTTATGTGCTGCCAACGCTGGCAGGCTTGGCGTCTGTGGGAAACTGGGAAAACTGGACAACGGACGGAGCGACGGGAGGAGTCGGCTATTCCACCGTTCTGACAGAAAATATAGGACCGTACATGGGTTTATTCTTCTGCGTGGTTGCGATTGCGTCAAACCTGGCCATCTTCAACAGCCAGATCGCATCGGGGTCGAGGGGATTCTTCGTATTGTCGGATGCCAATCTTTTCCCCAGATTTATGAGCAAGGTATCAAAGAACAAAGGTGTGCCTTACGTAAGTATTCTTGTATATTCAGCTGTGACAATCTTATTGCTCAAGTATGATTTTACGGCCCTTGTTTTGCTGGAGGTAGCTTTCAGCCTGGGAACTTACGCGCTAGTGGCCCTGTCCTTGCTGCGAATCAGAAAAAAGATTCCGCTGGAGCAGAGAGACAAAGCCTTGTTCAAAGTTCCCGGAGGCAAGCTGGGCTTGAAATACTGCGGGTATACGCCAGCTGCGGCTGCTGCTTTTGTCATGCTGATCAATGGAACCGACTACTTTCTGGGAGGGATCATGCTGCTGCCCCTTGCTGTGGTTTTTTATATCTTTTTTAAAAAATGTTATGGCGGCTTTTATAAAGAAAATCCAGTTTTATATCCCATCAACCCGGCGACCGGTCTTGCTGCCGGCGATATTGTCAGGATCGGGGTGTTCGGCCTGTTTGTCGGCGTATATTCCATGATCAGCGTACCGTTTCTAAGATGGTACGAAGGCGGTTGGGGCCCTGAATATTATGCCCAGACCTACGGAACAGGATTCTTGAGCGATTTTGACTGCATGCTCAACATTCTGCTCATCTATGGAATCGTCATGACTTTGGTCGGTGCTGCGGTCTTTGCCGTTGGACGGAAAAAGGATCATTGTTTAGCAAAGGAGTTGGTATCATGAATTTAGATCAAAATAAAACACCATTATTTGATGCGATCATCGCTTACACAAAGAGGGACATTGCGCCGATGTTTATGCCGGCCCATATGATGGGCAGGGCCATAAACCCCAAGTGGACGGACTTTGCAGGCGAAAATATCTTTAAAATGGATATCTGCGAGGTGGACGGATTGGATGATTTGAACGAGCCGGACGGGGTTATCATGGAAGCGCAGAGGCTGGCTGCCCAAGCTTGGGCAGCCAAGGAAAGCTTTTTCATGGTAAACGGCACTTCCGGCGCAAATATCGCAGCCATCTGCTCGGTGGTTTCGGAAGGAGAAACGATCATTGTGCCGAGAAACTGTCACAAATCCGTCATATACGGACTGATTATCAGCGGCGCGGTACCTGTTTTCGCATTCCCTGATGTGAGCGATGAGCTGGGGCTCATTGGAGGCATGGATCCAGCTGAAATCGAAAGGGTCTATGGAGAACACCCGGAAGCAAAAGCGGTCCTGTCAGTCGTGCCCACTTATCACGGCGTATACAGTGATCTGAATGCGATTTCAGAAATTGTACATATGCGCGGGGGCGTTCATATGGTCGATGAGGCCCACGGCAACCACGTGTACTTTCATGATAAATATCCGGCCGGCGGACTTCGCTGCGGGGCGGACCTTGTAACACAGAGCACTCACAAGGTCTCCGGGTCCCTGTCCCAAAGCTCCATGGTCCACGTGAACAGCGATCGGATCGATTTGGACAGGCTGCGCTTTAACTTACAGATGGCCCAAAACACAAGCCCGTCGGCGCTGCTGGAGGTTTCGCTGGATCTTGCCCGCCATTATATGGCCGTGCAGGGGGAAGGTGTTCTCCAACGGGTCTATAACCTGGTCGAATACGGAAAAGCGGAGATTGAATCCATAGAAGGATTTTCGGTTCTTGATCGGCGCATTGCCGGAAGCTGTCATATTTTTGATATGGAGCCGGGAAGATTGGTCATTTCCGCAAAAGACCTGGGCGTTACCGGTTATGCGCTGGAGCGCGCGCTGATCGATGATTACGGCATACAGATCGAATTTTCGGATAACTTTTATGTGGTCTGTATGGTCGGCCTGGGTGGAACGCGCTCTGATTTGGACAGACTCATTGCCGCGTGCCGGGAGATATCCGTCCGGCACAAAGGAGAAGCGCCCCTTGCCAAATGGAGGAATAAACTGCCCAAAATGGCGGAGGCCGTTATGACGCCCCGTCAGGCATATGTGTCCCAGACGGAAAAGATTCCATGGGAAGATGCCTGCGGCCGCATCAGCGCTGAGATGATCGTGCCTTATCCGCCGGGAATACCGGCCATTTGCCCGGGAGAAAGGATCAATGATGAGATTCTAAGATTTTTAGGGGATCAGAATGAGCAAGGAAGGCATCTTCATGGGATCCACGGCGGCACGTTGGATATGGTCCGGGTTGTAAAGTGAAAGAAAATGACAATGCTGGCTTGATACTGTCCGGCTCTTTATGTATCTTGTCCGCGGAAGGATTGTGCGATATAATAGTGCTGTCTTTGAAAAATTACGGGGTCTGCCCTGGAAAGGATACGGGGAGTTGATTTGCCCCGGACAGCAAAAAATGTATAGAATTCATCAAATTCGTTTAAAACCGGGAGAGGATCAAAGCCTGATCCCACAAAAAATAAAAAAGAAAACCGGGGCGGCTGTCACGGATTGGATTATCCGCCGGGAGTCGGTGGATGCGAGGGACAAAAGCCGCATCAGTTTGGTGTATACGGTGGACTTTTCCTGTGATAAAAAGCTCAAACTGCCTTTGGCGCCCGATCTGACCTATCAATATGCAAAGTCGGGAAACACTCCCATGAGCGAGCGTCCGCTCATTGTTGGGTTCGGTCCCTGCGGAATGTTTGCGGCGTTGATTTTGGCAGAGATGGGCTACCGGCCTATTGTTGCTGAGCGGGGGCGGGCTATGGAGCAGCGGGTAAAAGATGTGGAGCGGTTCTGGCAGACCGGCCAGCTGGACGAGGTTTCCAATGTGCAGTTTGGAGAAGGCGGCGCAGGGACCTTTTCCGATGGAAAGCTGACGACAGGCATCAAAGACCCAAGAATTTTTAAAGTGCTGGAAACCTTTGCGGATGCCGGAGCCAGCCGGGATATTTTGTACAAGCATAAACCCCATATCGGAACGGACGTGCTGCGCCGCGTGGTTGTAAATCTGCGCAAAAGAATCCAGGAACAGGGCGGCGAAATTTTGTTTGAAAGCCAAGTCACGGATTTGCTGGTGTCGGACGGTGAATTGCATGGTGCAGTCATCAATGACGGGCCGATTTTTCATACGGAGCATTTGATTCTGGCCTTGGGCCATAGCTCCCGGGATACCTTGCGCATGCTCAGAAAGCGGCGGCTTCCAATGGAGCAAAAACCCTTTTCCATCGGCGTCAGAATCGAGCATCCTCAGGAATGGATCGACAGGGCTCAGTACGGGGACCCGGCTCTGGCGGAGCTGCTTGGCCCGGCGGATTACAAGCTAAGTTACCATTGTGAAAATGGGAGAGGTGTTTATACTTTTTGCATGTGCCCGGGCGGCGAAGTGATTATGGCTGCTTCACAGAAAGGAATGACGGTGACCAATGGGATGAGCAACCACGCGCGGGACAGCCGGTTTGCCAACAGCGGTCTTCTGGTAGATGTGAGAACTTCTGATTTCCCATCCGCCGATGTGCTGGCAGGGGTGGAATTTCAGGAAAAATATGAACGGATGGCATTTGAGAACGGCAATCCACCGCGCACAACCTGGGGAGCCTTTTCGGATAAAATGAATCCGGTGGCAGCCAGCCTTCCTGATTTCGCAGTTCAGTCGATAAAAGAAGCCATGCCCCATCTGGGGAAGAAGCTGCGCGGGTTCGATGATCCAAGCGCAAGGATGACCGCTGTGGAAAGCCGCAGTTCTTCTCCGGTCCGCATCTTGCGAAACGAGGGGATGGAGTCTGAAATTCAAGGCATTTATCCGGCCGGCGAAGGTGCGGGATACGCCGGCGGTATTATGTCGGCGGCCGTAGATGGGATTAAGGCTGCTGAACAGATTATCCGTAAGTGCCGCCCTCCCGAAAAGAAGTGAATGGAAAGACGTATGTCGTGTTCTAGCAGTGAAAGCGGAATTTCAATATGGGGGGTGCGTGGGTTGAAATAGCTTCGGAGATCGAAAGCTTCTGGGTAATCGCAGTCGCATCCCTTACGGGGTGCGTGGATTGAAATAGTTTTAGGAATGGATGTAATAGTAACAGATGCCGTCGCATCCCTTACGGGGTGCGTGGATTGAAATAAAGATGAGATAACGACAAATGCCCAAGGTGAAGCGTCGCATCCCTTACAGGGTGCGGAGATTGAAATTTGATCCGAGACTGTTCCCTGCTGGACTTGGTAACTGGGAAAATTTCATGAAAATTTTGTACTTTTTTTCGCAAAGTTGTGGGCCAGAGAGGCCTCATATTGAGAAAAAGGCCGTCTGGCTGCTCGAAGTTTAATTTGAGAGGGCTCAATCGTTGAAAAAGGCGTAAATTTTAAAAAGATTGTTCTGTTTTTTCCAAAGGATAGCACTTCCATTTAAAAAGCATGATTCACTCTCGCTGGTCAGAATGGTATTTTGAAAATTGCTTGCCGCATCAGTGGTTTCATATGTTACAATTAAAGAAATAACGAATATTTTGTAAATAGGAAATGAATGAAAGGATTGAAATTATGATAAAGATTGAATTGCTAAACGTTTCCGGACAAACCATACAAGGGCTTTCGATCAAAGAACCCGGCGGTGAAGGACACCCCAATATGCTGATTTTACTTTGCAAAAGGGGATATATTATGTGTGGATATTTGAATCAAGCCGCAGCGGAAAAGTTTAGCGACGCCGCTGCGATCATCAGTGGCAGCAGCTTTGATGAACTGTTGGAAAACGCTGTAAAAACGGTAACTCCCGAAGCTGAAAAACTGGGTGTTACCGTTGGGATGAAAGGCGCAGAGGCTGTTGTAAAACTAAACGGATAAGGGAAATTGTAAATGCGAGGTGCGAAAGGCAAGCGAACATGGATTCCCTGGGGCTTTCGCACCTAGAATAAGCTGAATTTAATCGTAAATTGTAAGAGATTTGGAAAAGTAGTTTGAAAACAAGTAGAGTAAAAGCAAAATAGTAATAAATATCGGAGATATTTTTAACAGTTTTGCAGTCGCACCCTTTGTGGGTGCGTGGATTGAAATAGAAATTGTTTAATATTATAGTCTTTATCCCACGTCGCACCCTTTGTGGGTGCGTGGATTGAAATCGCAAACCAGCCCGTACCGTTATGTTCCCAGCCAGGTCGCACCCTTTGTGGGTGCGTGGATTGAAATATTTATCAATTAGTTCTAAAGAACGCACTATACTGTCGCACCCTTTGTGGGTGCGTGGATTGAAATAATATTGATTAGGGCTTGGAGCTGTGGTGAAAGCCCGTCGCACCCTTTGTGGGTGCGTGGATTGAAATGGATCCAGGTCCTCAAAGAGGATCGCCCGAACATCGTCGCACCCTTTGTGGGTGCGTGGATTGAAATTGGACACACCAGAAATTCTTGCAAGTTCTTCTTGTGTCGCACCCTTTGTGGGTGCGTGGATTGAAATTTTAGCTCTGTCAGGAGCATCCGAAGATGCAATAGTCGCACCCTTTGTGGGTGCGTGGATTGAAATTCTAAAAAGTAAATCGCCAGCTCATAAGCGGTTCTGTCGCACCCTTTGTGGGTGCGTGGATTGAAATCACATATGCAGATCCAGACCACCGCCATGTTTTGGTCGCACCCTTTGTGGGTGCGTGGATTGAAATCGCAAGCCAGTCATTAGCCGCTGGTATTGCTCTAGTCGCACCCTTTGTGGGTGCGTGGATTGAAATCAATTATGCGATAAGAAACACGAACCGATTTGCAGGTCGCACCCTTTGTGGGTGCGTGGATTGAAATTATGAAAATAAAATCTGATTCATCCAATCTCTCGTCGCACCCTTTGTGGGTGCGTGGATTGAAATCAAGACGATACTACCACTACTGCTCAGAAGATGGGTCGCACCCTTTGTGGGTGCGTGGATTGAAATGAGGGTTATTTCCAGCGACCGGTCACTCTGATTGAGGTCGCACCCTTTGTGGGTGCGTGGATTGAAATCTCCAAGTCGTCTGCATCTTTGAGTTTGGTCAATAGTCGCACCCTTTGTGGGTGCGTGGATTGAAATGACATAAAGCGATCAACAGCATCCGAACTGCCAAGTCGCACCCTTTGTGGGTGCGTGGATTGAAATCGGTACTGATAATTTACTCATACTACTGTTTTCGTCGCACCCTTTGTGGGTGCGTGGATTGAAATTCCTTTGTTATTAGCCTGCTGCCTGTGTAGTCTTCGTCGCACCCTTTGTGGGTGCGTGGATTGAAATTCCTTTGTTATTAGCCTGCTGCCTGTGTAGTCTTCGTCGCACCCTTTGTGGGTGCGTGGATTGAAATTGATCGCCGTCAATCTGAAAGAGCAGAGCGAACGTCGCACCCTTTGTGGGTGCGTGGATTGAAATTCCCTTACTGAGGGTATAAAAATAGACCCCTTGAGTCGCACCCTTTGTGGGTGCGTGGATTGAAATGATGTAGAAAAAAATATCATATCGGACAGCGCCGTGTCGCACCCTTTGTGGGTGCGTGGATTGAAATATATTCTTGGAAACCCATTTTAACCGGGTCTATAGTCGCACCCTTTGTGGGTGCGTGGATTGAAATGTAATGGCTTCGATTAAAGCAGCTTCCATTTTACGTCGCACCCTTTGTGGGTGCGTAGATTGAAATGGCAAAATCTCACAGCCGAGTGCACTGCAGGTATGTAATTAGCTCCCGGCATCCCCATATACTCCAAGTTGCCGGTACCCTGTATTGTAGATGCTTTTGAATTGTTCAAATAAGGCAATATTCAGCATGCTATGAGCATGGCACCAGACAAGATCGTTATCTCGTAACCCAATCCCTCCAATAATCGTCATAATAGACGAAAAATTTCACTTTTTATCCACGATTGAATTCCATTTATGGTATGATACAAGTAAGAAAATTATGGAAGCGAGCATGGGTATGAAAAACAGCAAACTATTCGCGCATATTACAAAGATCAATGAACAGCGAAACGAACAGACCATAAAAGAGCACTCTGTAAAAGTCGCTGAATACGCCGGGGAAGCGCTAAAGGGAATCGGACTCTTTTTTATCAGTTATCTTGGCGGGCTGCTTCATGACATGGGTAAGGCCAGAGAGAGGTTTACCAAATACCTTGAGGAGCAATATGCAGGTGGACAGCCGGCACGGGGAAGCGTTAACCACACCTTTGCGGCAGTTCGCTACATTATGGAACGCTACCATTCACCGGACGCGCCGAAAATTGAGCGGATAACCTGCGAAATCCTTGCTGCTGCCATGGGGTCTCATCACGGACTGTTTGACATACAAGATCCGACCGATCAGGAAAAGACCAATGGATTTCTGCATCGAATGGAGTGCGATGCAGAAGAAATCGGCTATCAGGAAGTAAAAGAAAATTTCTTTCGAGAAGTCGCTGACGAAGAACAAATTGACACCTTATTCCAACAGGCCTGCGAAGAAGTTGAACATTTTCTGGAAGCCATCGGCAAACAGAATAAAACCCCCAACAATCGGAGTGAGCGGATGATGTACAGCTATCTTGAGAGGTTGATTTTATCCGCAATTATTGAAGGGGATCGAAGAGATACGGCGGAGTTTATGAGCGGAAACCTGATTGAACAACTTCAGCCGGACCGCAGATTTTGGATAGAACAATGCGCGCACATGGAAGAGAAAATAAAAGATTTTAAAAAGGACTCGCCGATCAATGAAGCGCGCTCCTATATTTCACAAGAATGCAAAAAGGCCGCTTTCAAGAGAGGCAGTATCTACCGATTAACGGTTCCTACCGGCGGGGGAAAAACACTGGCCTCGCTGAGATACGCACTGAATCATGCTGCGGAATATGAAAAAGACCGCATCATTTTTATCATACCTTTGCTGAGCGTACTGGATCAAAACAGCAAAGATATAAGAGACTATGTGAAGGATCATAATTTGGTCTTAGAACACCATTCCAATATCGTAAACACGAACATGGAGCAAGACGAGCTGGACAAGAACGAACTATTGATGGAAACCTGGGCAGCTCCTTTTGTGGTATCGACCATGGTGCAGCTTTTGAATATCCTCTTCTCCCATAAAACTTCCGCTGTTCGCAGGATGAAATCGCTATGCAACAGCGTAATCATCATCGACGAAGTACAATCCCTTCCGTTAAAATTTACCGAACTATTCACCACTGCAATTAACTTTCTGGCGGATTTCTGCGGCAGCACCGTAATCCTATGTTCCGCAACACAACCGGCATTTGAGCGAGTGAGCCTGTCGCTTCACCTGGCGGATAACCCGGATATCGTCCAAATCGACAAAGAAAGAATGGAGGTCTTTAAGAGAGTCAGGTTAATTGATAAAACAGAAGGTCCGGGCATGACACTGGACGAACTCACTGATTTCACAAGGGAAAAGATCGAAGACAGAGATTCCATTCTGGTTATTTGCAATACGAAAACCACAGCCAGGAGGCTGTATCAGAAAGTAAAAATAGCATGTCCAAGGGACTATGAGATTTATCACTTATCAACCGCCATGTGCAAACAGCATAGGCAGGACATTCTTGATAAGATTGGCAGGACGCCCGGGCTTCACGAAGATCGAAAAGTGATCTGCATATCGACACAGCTTGTAGAAGCTGGTATCGACTTTTCCTTTGAAAGCGTTATCCGAATTTGGGCAGGCATTGACAACATCGTACAAGCAGCGGGAAGATGCAATCGAAATAATGATTGGCAGCATATCTGCGATGCCTTTCTTGTAAAACTGAAGGAAGAATCCCTGGGGCCGCTGAAGGAGATTGAAACCGCGCAAAAATGCTGCAGCAAGGTACTTTATGACTTTAAGAAAAAGCCGCAGCTGTATGGAGACGACATCCTGTCGCAGGAATTAATCCAGTTTTATTACAAACGCTTGTTTGGCGATACTCGCGTTAAAATGCAATTCAAATACCCAGTTACCATCGACGACACCGAACAATTTATCCGCACCATGCTCATGGACTGTGAAACCATGGAGGCTGAGTGCCCGCCGTTTTATTTTAGACAAGCATTTAAAACAGCAGGCAAATACTGCAAAGTCTTTGACGATGATAAGACGGATGTTGTGGTAAAATACGATGAGAAGGTTGATACATACATTGCGAATTTGTGCTCCGAAAAGGCAAAATGGAACTATGCTTATCAAAAAGAACAGCTGGATGCCATGAAACCCTATACCGTGAGCCTGTTTCCATATGAATTGAACAAGTTGAGAGAAAATGGACGTTTAGCAGACGACCTCATAGAGGGGGTGATCATTTTGGACAAAACCGCTTATAACGATGACACCGGTGTTTGTCCTGACGAATACGTACAGTCCGATGATTTTTTGTCCATGTAATGCAAAGGAAGGAGAAAGTCTATGAAGCACGATAATTTTGTGGAATTTCAAGTCTCCGGAGATTATGCGCTTTTTTCCGACCCCATGACAAGAGTGGGCGGAGAAAAATTCACCTATCAGGTTCCGACCTACGAAGCGCTGAAGGGAATTCTACAAAGCATCTACTGGAAACCTACGCTCGTCTGGGTGATTGATTCGGTGCGGATCATGAATCCAATACAGACCGAGGCCAAAGGAATTCGGCCCATCAAATACACCTGCAATAAAAATGACCTTTCCTATTATACATATCTGAAAAACTGCTGTTATCAGGTCAAGGCCCATTTTATCTGGAATGAAAACCGGCCGGAGCTTTCCCAGGACCGAAATGAAAACAAGCATCATAATATCGCCAAGCGCATGATTAAAAAAGGCGGAAGGCGGGATATTTTTCTCGGCACCAGGGAGTGTCAGGGCTATGTGGAGCCTTGTGTTTTTGGAGAAGGAAAAGGCGCATATGATGAGATACCGGAATTGGATTTTGGTATGATGTATCATGGAATCACTTATGCGGATGAAGCTTATTGCGAGGAAACAAAAGGGAAAATGACCGTTCGTCTATGGCACTGCATTATGCGTTCGGGCGTGATCGACTTTGCTCCGCCGCAAAGCTGTATTCACCGACCTGTGCGGGAAATGTCCATGAAGGCTTTCGGCGAAGAACACTGCAATTTTCAAAGTGTGGATAAGACGGGGAGGGATATCGATGAGTCTCTTTAAAATGCTGTATGACACCTACGAATCCAATCAAGCGATGGTCGCTAATCCCTATACCCAATATCCGCTTTGCCCCGTATCGCACATGACTGCCAGTGTCCAGATCGAAGTGACCATTGATGATGAAGGGAATTTCCAAAGCGCCAGTATGATCTCCGATAAGGAAGACAGTGAAACGATCATTCCGGTAACCGAGGAATCGGCCAGCAGATCCAGCGGCATTGCCCCTCATCCATTGTGCGACAACCTTACCTATTTGGCAGGGGACTATCAATGGTATGCGGCCACTAAGAAAGAAGCGGATACCGGAAAAAATCGATTTGAAGCCTATATGAAAGAACTGGAACAATGGAACGGGTCGGAGTTTTGCCATGAGAAGGTGAGCGCAATCTGCAAATACCTTTCCCAAAAGAGATTGATCAAAGATTTATCGGAATATGGCATTGTCAATCTGGATGAAACGGGAAAACTGACTAAAGACAAGATTGCGGGCAGAACTTATGATAAATGTATGGTTCGTTTTCTTGTTTTCGGCACAGAAGAACCGGAAGAATGCTGGCTGGACAAGACGTTGTTCCAAGCATGGCAGGACTACTATATTCACGAGAAAAAAGGACGGGAAGATATTTGTTATTTGACCGCAAAACCAGCGGCCGTCTCGGATAACCATCCCAAGGGGATTCTCGCCTCCAGTTACGGAGCAAAACTATTTTCTGCCAACGATAATACGGACTTCACTTATCGAGGCCGCTTCCGGGATGGTGAACAGGCATATGCCTTCGGATACGAAGCATCTCAAAAAGCGCACAATGCGTTGAAGTGGCTTGCTAAGCAGCAGGGCTATTCGATAGGAAACAGCGATAAAAGGACGTATATCTGCTGGAATTTGAAAAATATCAAGATGCCGAGAGCAGGGGAGGACTTGGAATATGAGGAAGATGTTCGGCCCAATACCATGCCGGAATATCGCAAGAAATTACAGAAGTTTTTAAATGGTTATGCGGATAACTTTAATGCAACAGACGAGATCGCTCTGCTTACCCTGCAGGCAGCGACGACTGGCCGCCTTTCAATCACCTATTATAATCAGCTGAATGCGCTGGATTATTTTGCACGGATTCGCAGCTGGTACGAAAGCTGCTGCTGGCAGTTTACCACCTTCGACAGTCAGAAAAAGCCCCATCAGGAGGTGAAAACACCGGCTATCGGCAAAATCATAGCTTATGCCTTCGGCAGCGAACAAGGGGGAATGGTAAAAGTGGATGACAAGCTGATGATTATGCAGTACCAGAGATTATTTCATTGTATCGTGGATCAGCAGCGTATTCCAAGTGACTTTATTCATGCTATTTTTCAAAAGGCATCCCATCCGCAGGGGTATACTTACGGCAACCGGGAACGGATTTTATCGACCGCATGTGCATTAATTGCAAAATACTACAAAGACAAAGGAGTGGAAATCGAAATGAATTTGGAACAAAATCTGGAAAAGCTGACGGGGCAGGACCGAAGAAGTTTTCTTTACGGAATGCTCCTGGCTGTTTATGAACTAGCTGAGCGAAGTACATATGATGATAAGGAAAGACGGGAACCGAAGGCCATTCGTTTCCAGACGGCCTTTGCACAGCACCCGGGTGCAACCCGTAAAATCATCGAAGAGGCGCTGAACCCTTATTTCAATCGCATGACACCGGGAACAAGGAATTATTTCAGAAAAGAAATCGGAACGATTTCCGAAATCCTGGGAGTAGAATCCCGTATAGAACAAAATAAGGCTTTGAACGAACTGTATCTGACCGGCTATTGGCTGGAAAGGGCGGAATTGTATAAGAGTAAAAAAGATGCATAGAGGAGGAATATAGAATGAGTACTTTAAATCATAAAATCGATTTTGTTGTATTAGCAGCAGTCCGCAATGCCAATCCCAACGGCGATCCGCTGAATGGAAACCGGCCAAGAACAACCTATGAAGGATATGGCGAAATTTCCGATGTTTGTATAAAACGGAAATTGCGTAACCGGCTTCAGGATGAAGGCGAGTCAATTTTTGTTCAGTCTGATGATCGTGCGGACGACGGTTTTTCTAATCTAAATGACCGGGCGAAAAACACACTTCCGGAAAAGCTCAGTAAGGAAGATTTTGCAAAACAGGCTTGCGAGGCCTGGTTCGATGTTCGTGCTTTTGGACAGGTGTTTGCATTTAAAGGCGCAGCACCAAAGGAGGGTGTCTCCGTTGGTGTCAGAGGTCCGGTATCCATTCACCAGGCCAGGAGCATCACACCGGTAGATGTGTCCAGCATGCAGATCACAAAGAGCGTAAACAGTGAGGATGATAAGAAAAAAGGATCCGATACAATGGGTATGAAACATATGGTCAATTTTGGACTGTATGAAATAAAAGGGTCCATCAACGTTCAGCTGGCTGAAAAAACCGGTTTTTCGGCTGAGGATGCTGAGAAATTAAAAGAATGCCTCAGAACTTTGTTCGTCAACGATGCTTCTTCGGCCAGACCGGACGGGAGCATGGAAGTGATCAGAGTATATTGGTGGGAGCATAATAATAAGATCGGACAGTATTCTTCCGCAAAGGTTCATCGCAGCCTGGAAATCAAGGAAAAGGATCCATCTCAAGTTCCAACCTCCATCGACGACTATGATATCAGAATTATTCCATTGGAGGGCCTGGAACCTGAATATATTGAGGGGATTTAGTATGCCGCGCTATGAAGAAGAGGAATATTTGCTGCTTTCCGGTATCCAGCACTTTGAGTTTTGCAGGAGGCAGTGGGCGTTAATTCATATTGAGCAGCAGTGGGCGGAAAATTACAGGACCACAGCCGGCGAACTGATGCATAAAAAGGCTCATGAAGAAATGTCGGTTGAAAAGCGGGGAAAGCTGCTTATTATGCGGGGGCTTCGCATCGCCTCCGCCAGCCTTGGAATATCTGGGCAGTGCGATGTGGTGGAGTTTCACCAAAGGAAGCAAGGCATAAACCTGGAAGGTTACGATGGACTTTGGCAGGTAGTGCCGGTGGAATACAAGCGGGGCACGAAAAAAGATGGGCTGGAGGATGAAGTTCAGCTTTGTGCACAGGCGATATGTTTGGAGGAAATGTTTCTGACCGAAATATCAAAGGGATATTTGTTCTATGGAGAGAACAAACGGCGGGAGGAAGTGGCTTTTACCAGTGAACTGCGCAGCCATGTGGAAGAGATCTGTGAGGAAATGCACAGGCTTTATAAAAGAGGATATACACCTAAGGTAAAAACCACGAAAAAGTGCAGATCTTGCTCGCTGAAAGACCTCTGTCTGCCCAAGCTGAATAAAAATCTGGATGTGACCAAGTACATAAATGATCAGATCGGTGAGGCGGGTGAAGGTGAATGAAAAAACTCTTGAATACGTTGTATGTCCTTTCTGAGGATGTGTATCTGGCACTGGACGGAGAGAATGTTGTTGTTCTGCGTGAAGAAGAAACGGCAGGACGCTTTCCCCTCCACACTCTGGAAAATATCGTCAGCTTTAGCTATAAGGGAGCATCACCTGCCCTGATGGGAGCATGCGCATCCAGAGAAGTGGGAATGAGTTTTTATTCTCCCCGCGGTAAATTTTTGGCCCGTACTGCAGGGACGTCCTTTGGCAATGTTTTATTGCGGAAAGAACAATATCGGATTTCCGATCATGAAGAAAAAAGCCTTTCATATGCCAAAAACATGATCATCGGGAAGGTGTTCAACTGCCGCTGGAGTTTGGAACGTACCATTCGGGACAACGGCATGCGTATTGATACTGACCGGGTGAAAGCAGTTTCTCAATCCTTGAACGAAGGTCTGCCTCATATCAAAAACTGCGAAAATTTGGATTCTCTGCGAGGCCTTGAGGGAGAGCTGGCTTCCAAATATTTTTCTGTCTTTGATAATTTGATCATCAATCAGAAAGAGGACTTTAAGTTCCATGGGCGCAGCCGCAGACCGCCTATGGACAATATCAATGCGCTCCTGTCCTTTGCCTATACCATTTTGGGCAATGAGTGCGCCGGAGCATTGGAAGGCGCGGGGCTAGATGCATATGTGGGTTTTCTTCACTGCGATCGGCCCGGAAGAACCTCGCTGGCTCTAGACATGCTGGAAGAATTGCGGGGAATTATGGCAGATCGCTTTGTGCTCACCTTGGTAAATAAAAAGATAATAAAAGGGGAGCATTTCGACTGTCAAGGCGATGGAGCGGTTTTGCTCAACGAAGATGGCCGAAAGCAGTTCTTTTCTGCGTGGCAGTCTCATAAAAAGGAGACGCTGACTCATCCCTTTTTAAAGGAAAAAATTCCCTGGGGTCTGGTGCCTTATGTTCAGGCGCTGCTCTTGGCGAGGACAATCCGTGGGGATCTGGAAGCGTATCCGCCGTTTTTATGGAAATAAAGGAGTGATTTTATGTTGATATTGATTACTTATGATGTATCCACTCAGAATAGCGGCGGGAAGCGGCGACTACGGAAAGTGGCCAAAGAATGTGTGAATTATGGGCAGCGGGTGCAGAACTCTGTGTTTGAATGCATCCTCGATCCGTCCCAGGTGCTGCTTTTGAAGGACAAGTTGTTATCTATTATTGATACGGAAGTAGACAGCCTTCGGTTTTATTATCTTGGAAATAACTATGCGAATAAGGTTGAACATTTTGGGGCCAAGGTGGGTTATGAGGCAGAAGGCGTTTTAATGGTCTGAAAGCAGCCTGATGCGCTTGGTGCGAAGGCCAAGCGAACATGAAATCCCCGGGTCTTTCGCACTAAAATTCGATTGAGTTTTTACAGAAAATGGTTAGTTATTCAGGGAATTGAATTGAAAGTTTCGTGTTTAAAGCAAGATTGTACAGAATCTATTTGAAATTTTGTGTTGTTTTGCAGTCGCATCCCATACGGGGTGCGTGGATTGAAATTCCACCATCTGGTGGTTCATTCGCTGCTACGGCAAGTCGCATCCCATACGGGGTGCGTGGATTGAAATATTTTGTATCCATTGTTTGTCGTATTCTATCCGGGTCGCATCCCATACGGGGTGCGTGGATTGAAATCAAAAATCGGCATATCCTTTGCCGATCGTATCGTAGTCGCATCCCATACGGGGTGCGTGGATTGAAATTTGAGCATAACAAAAATATTGCGCTTTTAGCCGAGTCGCATCCCATACGGGGTGCGTGGATTGAAATATGCACATACTACTCCTTTTATGGTTAGTATGTGGTCGCATCCCATACGGGGTGCGTGGATTGAAATTCTGTATTTTTTGAGAAGCTCAGCGGCAACGTTAGTCGCATCCCATACGGGGTGCGTGGATTGAAATAAAGCAATCTACGACACTAAATACATACATGCAGTCGCATCCCATACGGGGTGCGTGGATTGAAATGTCGATATAATCTTTTTTAGGCTCCTCATATGTAAGTCGCATCCCATACGGGGTGCGTGGATTGAAATTACTCTGCTGGCTATTTACAAAATGAAGCTACAAGTCGCATCCCATACGGGGTGCGTGGATTGAAATTCTGTGGGGAAAAGGAATGATATACGACAGATGTAGTCGCATCCCATACGGGGTGCGTGGATTGAAATGGATACTCTCTTGATCTGGAGGGCATGCAGGCAAAAGTCGCATCCCATACGGGGTGCGTGGATTGAAATTATGGATACGGATACATTAAAAACAAATTATACGTCGCATCCCATACGGGGTGCGTGGATTGAAATCGCAGAATCTTGACGTAATAAAAACGGAAAATGGTGTCGCATCCCATACGGGGTGCGTGGATTGAAATGGATACTCTCTTGATCTGGAGGGCATGCAGGCAAAAGTCGCATCCCATACGGGGGTAGTGGATTGAAATGCAAGCGGGATCTCATAGCAGTTTGCGAGATATTTGTGCCGTACCATACTACAGGGTGTATAAATACTAGATTTGAAATACGAACGCAAAATATGATAGCATAAACCATATAGAGGCTGTATTGTATATGTGACCAAAAAGGATTTATATACTGATCATATAGTTCTTGCTATTTTTTAACGACATTGTCGAAGGGAGAGCTATAATTTGCAGCGACGTGATTTGCATATTGGGTCAGCAGAAAAAAGCAAGTCTTTAGAATCTGTCAATATCGAAATTTCAGATAGGAAAGAATTAGTTTGATAGTTTACTGTCCCAAATCACATCGATTGGAAGTAAGCAACTTAAAAATTGTCAAAGATTGGTTTGAATTCTTCCAAATTTGATACTTTGCCGACTTTCTTCAAGCTTGTATAGAAAAAGTATCAATATAAAGATAATTACTCTTAAATCCTGATAGTTTTGGATGAAGCTGAATTGGACCACTTCGCATGTCTAAGTAAGTTTTATTTGTTTCTTATTTTAAGCAGTTACTAATTTTTTGCAAAGAGACCTCAAATTCCAGACTTGAGGTCTCCTGTATCATTTCATAGTTTATTCTTTTTTATCAGACTTTCACCAGTCATCTCGTTCGGTATAGCAATGCCCATCAGGTCCAACAGCGTTGGAGCCAAATCTGCCAATTTTCCTCCGTCTCTCAGTTGAACAGGGTTATCGGAAATGTGCAACAGCGGTACTTGATTTAACGAATGAGCTGTAACAACGTTTCCGTTTTCGTCCAACATATTATCCGCATTTCCGTGATCTGCAGTCAACAAAATTTGTCCGTCTTTTTTTAAAACAGCGTCCACAATCTGGGGCACGCATTTATCCAATGTTTCAATAGCAGCAACGGTAGCTTCCATGATGCCGGTGTGGCCGACCATATCGGCATTGGCGAAGTTGAGAATAATTACATCATACTTGTCAGAAGCGATTTCTTCCAAAACTTTTTCCGTGACTAAGTAGGCGCTCATTTCTGGCTGAAGGTCGTATGTGGCTACTTTTGGGGAAGGAATCAGGATACGCTTCTCATTTTTATTGGGCGCTTCCACACCACCATTAAAGAAAAAGGTGACATGTGCATATTTTTCTGTTTCTGCAATGCGCAGCTGAGTCAGTCCTAAATCAGACAAATATTCGCCCAACGTGGCCTTGAGAGACTGCGGGGGGTAAGCAATATGGACATTGGGCATTTCCGCATCATATTGAGTCATACAAACATAATAAAGATTCTCAAGTTTTTTCTTGCGTTGAAAACCATCAAATTCGTTTGCAACGAAAGCGCGAGTTATTTCCCGTGCCCGATCCGGCCGGAAATTGAACATAATCATTGCATCATTATCATTCACGACCTGTCCATGGTCTATGAATGTAGGCTGAACAAACTCGTCGTTTTCATCCCTTTCATAGGCAACCTTTAGCGCTTCATCCGCCGAAGCAGCACGAAGGTTGTTTCCAAGTGTCATGGTATCATAAGCTGCGTTTACACGGTCCCATCGTTTGTCCCTGTCCATGGCATAGTATCTGCCAGCGATGGACGCAATTTTCCCAAGACCGACTTTGTTCATATGCGCTTCCAACTGCTGGATATATGCAGCAGCGCAGCGGGGAGGCACGTCTCGGCCATCTAAGAAGCAATGGACGTATAATTCCTTAACTCCTTTTTCAACGGCCATGTCGATCAAGGCTAATAAATGATTAATATGGCTGTGAACTCCTCCATCAGACACTAATCCCAAGAGATGGAGCGCGGAGTGGTTCTTAAGAACGTGCTCCATTGCTTCGTTCATGACTGTGTTATTAGAAAACACACCATCTTCGATTTCTTTCGTAATGCGAGTCAGTTCTTGGTATACGATCCGACCAGCACCTATGTTTAAGTGACCAACTTCCGAGTTTCCCATTTGCCCTTCCGGCAAACCGACTGCTAGGCCGCACGCCTGCAATGTGGTTTTCGGGAATTTAGCAAAAATTTTGTCCAATTCTGGTGTGTATGCTTGCGCAATGGCGTTTCCATAAGTATCTTTGTTATAGCCAAAACCATCCAAGATCATCAGCATGGTCGGCCGTTTGAAGCTATTCATGTATGTTACCTCCATATTAAGAGAAATTTATAAACCAATATCTTATTTATTATATCAAATTCCAGAATAGATTCCTACTTGTTTTTAAACGCTTTCACTGACCAGTTTTGCCTTGTGGGATCGTCATCATCCGAATTTTGCTTATCCCAGAGGTACAGGCCAATTATTGCAGCTTTAAAAATCTCTTCGAATTATTTGCCGAATCAATAGATAGATATGGTACAATAAGATGTATTGAATATTCTTTGCTTAAAGAGATATTCCAATTACGGCAGAGAAATTGGTAAATATCGTGGTTGAAGCGGATAGACGTGCCGTTTTCTCTGGTGTGCGTGGTGCGCTCTGCGGAGGAACTTGCTGATGAGGAGCAGTTGAATGAATAAGGAACGCTTTAGCTGGTGGTGCGAAAGGCAAGTGAACATGGATTCCCAGGGGCTTTCGCACCAGTTAAAAGGTGAAATTGGGGTATAAATGATAGTAATTTTGGAGATGTTATGGAATTTGGGTAGGTTAAAAACAAACTAGTTATAAATATATGAGGTATGCTTTATAGTTTTGCAGTCGCATCCCATACGGGGTGCGTGGATTGAAATTTGTCAAGTGAACGACAGACCGCAGAAGTCTTTAAGTCGCATCCCATACGGGGTGCGTGGATTGAAATGTAGATAAAGAGCCAAGTAGAATTATGTTAGATAAGTCGCATCCCATACGGGGTGCGTGGATTGAAATACTTTTTGAATCAAACATCCATGCTCTATGTCCTGGTCGCATCCCATACGGGGTGCGTGGATTGAAATGTTCGAGGCGTTGGCCTCCATGCCGGTGAGCTTGTAGTCGCATCCCATACGGGGTGCGTGGATTGAAATGTTGTCTATGATGACACGATCGAGCGTAATGAGGTCGCATCCCATACGGGGTGCGTGGATTGAAATTATGCAGGTAAACGTATTGAAAAGGTATGTGGACGTCGCATCCCATACGGGGTGCGTGGATTGAAATCAGACTCGAAGCGTTAAAGTTGCAGACGCAGCAGGTCGCATCCCATACGGGGTGCGTGGATTGAAATGACAGGCTTTATTGAGCAAAAAGGAAGTTGCAGTTGGTCGCATCCCATACGGGGTGCGTGGATTGAAATTGCGTCTTTGTAGTGTCCGAGAGAGTAACGGACACGTCGCATCCCATACGGGGTGCGTGGATTGAAATCGGGCCGTGCTGTCTTATGCGGCGCAAATCACCGGCGTCGCATCCCATACGGGGTGCGTGGATTGAAATTATGATCACGCCAGGAACCGTGAGAGCGGAAACGTCGCATCCCATACGGGGTGCGTGGATTGAAATATCGGCTGTCCTCTTGACATCATTATACCACCGAAGTCGCATCCCATACGGGGTGCGTGGATTGAAATATGGTACTGCTAGACCAAGCTAATGTGGACTTAGGTCGCATCCCATACGGGGTGCGTGGATTGAAATTAATGTAAATTGAACTCTATCCCCTACTATACCAGTCGCATCCCATACGGGGTGCGTGGATTGAAATGACAAAATGATAATTTTTTGAAACTCCAGTTGTTATTGAATCGTTTCGTTACCAATAACTATCTGAATAAGCGCTTCCTGGCAGCAATCACGATATTGGGCCAGCTGACATACAAGTGATCCTGCTTTTCCACGAAGTATATCTTGAACGCCGGATTGAAAAAAGGGTTAGTAGAAACCAAATAAAACTTGCTGAGATGCGGCCCGTAAGGTATCCTATTCTTAACCTCTCAGTAATGACGGAATCAGCGGTAAAATAAGATGCTGTCAATTCCATCTAAAAGCCAGCCGCAACCAAACAACTGACCAACACCAAAACAGAAACTTGAACAATGAGAAGGCGAAGCCCCAACCGGATGTTGGGTGCTGGATCTTTACATTCATATATTAGGAGGAATAAATAGTAGGATGAAATGGACAAAACAGCAGCAAGAAGCCATTAACCTGCGCGACCATAATATACTAGTCTCCGCTGCCGCCGGCTCAGGAAAAACGGCGGTGCTTGTAGAGCGGATCAAACAGCTGATTTTAAAAGACAGGATCGGCCTCAACCAGTTTCTGATCGTGACCTTTACCAATGCGGCTGCTTCAGAAATGAAAGAAAAACTCATTGCCGCCATCACAAAAGCCATTGAGGAGGACCCGCAAAGTTCAGCTTTCTTGAGAAAACAGCTGGATTTGGCGGCTAATGCCAATATCAGCACCTTCCATTCGTTTGCCCTGGAAGTAATTCGCAGATATTTTTATCTGATCGACATTGAGCCCAACTTTAAAATCGGCGATGAAGGCACTGTGGAAATCATGAAATGGGACACGATCGATCAACTTTTTTCGGATTGTTTTGAAGCAGAAGACCCGGAATTTCTGGAGTTTCTCCGAGCCTACGCTTCTGACCGCAGCGAACACGCCCTCAAAGAAAATTTATTGAACCTTTACACCACCATCCGCAGCATACCCCATCCGCTTCAATGGCTGGATACGCATATAAAAGACCTGGATTTCTCAAAAGAACGGTTCGGAGAAAGCCCCCTGGCCCAGTTCATAATGCAAGACCTGAAAACAAGCGTTTCCCAAATTCTTGACGGCTTCAGACAGGCCGGCCAACTGGCGGAAACGGCGGGAACGGAAGGCATCTATCATAAGAATCAAGAGGACTTGGAGGCCCTTGAGCCTTTGGAAAGAATGGCGAAAACCGGAGATTTGGAAGGGATAGGGAGGCTCCTTGCTACCTTTAAAGCCAATACCATGCGTGCGGGAAAAGCCGAAAAAGAAGATTACGAGCAAATAAAAGAAGAGATGAAAGCCAGCCGGGATTTCAGCAAAAAAATGATCAGCGGGTTGAAAGAGCGATATTTCGCCCAGACCATGGATACCTATGTGGAGGATTTGCAGAGTGTCTATCCAGCCGCGCGCTATTTGCAGAACTTGCTTTTGGAATTTGACCGTCGTTTTCGCGAGGCAAAACTGGAAAAGAACTTGATTGATTTCAGCGATATTGAACATTATGCTCTCGAAATTCTGGAACATGAGGAAGCTGCCAAAGAGTACAGAGAAAAATTTGCCTGCATTTTTATCGATGAATATCAGGACAGCAATGTATTGCAGGACACCTTGATCGACCGCATCCGAAGAGAAAATAACCTCTTTATGGTGGGGGATATCAAACAGAGCATTTATAAGTTCCGGCTGGCGGAACCGGAGATTTTCCAGGCAAAATACCAGCAATACGCCTCCGGCAAAAACAAATTCGACACCAAAATTGACCTGAACCAAAATTTTAGAAGCAAGGGCCGAGTGATCGCTGCTGTAAACGGCGTATTTGAAAAAATCATGAAAGGCTACGATCAGGATGCCGCTTTGTATCAGGGTGTTCCTTATGAAGGTGAGCTGGATTACAAGACGCAGCTTCATATTGTAGACAGCAGAATTACCGAGGACATGGACCTGGATGAAGATGTGGCTGAGATGAAAAATGCCCAGCTGGAAGCCCATGCAGCCGCCGGTATTATCCGGGAACTGCTTGGAAAACCCATCTTTGATGTGAAAAAAAATTGCCAGAGAGCTGTTACAAAACGGGATATTGTAATTTTGATGCGAGGAACGAAGAACTATGCTGATGTCTTTCAGGAAATTTTTACGGAACTGGATATTCCTTCTTATGTGGACGACAGCGGCGGATATTTTGATACCATCGAGATCCAAGTGTTTCTCAACCTCTTAAAAGTGATCGATAACAAACGCCAGGATCATCCCCTTCTAAGCGTGTTACGTTCAGCGATCTTTCATTTTTCCATCGATGAACTGATCCACGTCCGGCTTGCATATAAAGATGTCTCGTATTTTGAAGCATTCCAGAAGTTTGCTGATGGGACAGAGGAGCGAGAGCTTTCGGAAAAATGTGCCGATGTACTAGAAAAACTACGGATATACCGAGAAATGGCGCAGGTACTGCCGCTGGAAGAGTTCATATGGAAATTGATGTGGGAAACAGAGTACTACACCTATTGCGGCGCTTTGCCGGCCGGACAGCAAAGGCAGGCTAATCTGAGAGCGCTGGCGGATAAGGCCAAAGATTTCCAGGAAACCGGACGGGGCGGCATCTATGGGTTTCTTACCTATATACAGGCGCTGGAAAACCGGAAAGTGCCCACCGGACAGGTAAAGCTCATCAATGAAAACGACGATATTGTCAGAATTATGACCATTCACAAAAGCAAGGGCCTAGAATTTCCAGTTGTCATTGCAGCTGGCCTGGGAAAACGTTTTAATTTCAATAAAACCGGGAAAGGATTCATTGCCCATAAAGACCTGGGGTTGGGCCTGACCCGGGTGGAATATAAGGAGCACTGGTATCGAAAGACCCTTATGCAGACTGCCATTGAACGGAAGATGCGCCAAGAAGATTTGGAAGAGGAGCTTCGAATCCTTTATGTGGCATTTACAAGAGCTATGGACCAGCTAATCCTTCTAGGCACCAGCAAAACCATCGAAGATGGACAGCCTAAACCGTCTCCAGCCAAGAACTGCTTTCTCGATTATTTAATTCCGCTGATCCAGGAAGGAGAGTTGGATTTGCACCTGCACGATAGGACTCAGCTCACCGGAGAAAGCCGGCAGCGGGGACAGAACCGTGAAAAGGTCAGGAACTATTTTTTAGAGAGCGCGGACCATTCGCTTTTGCAGGAGCCGCTGTACCAGGAAATCGATCGAAGGTTCTCCTTTCAGTATAAGAATTTGGCCGCTTTATCCAAAAAATCCAAATACTCGGTTACAGAGCTGAGCCGAATGGGAAGCGAGCATGCAGAAGAAGAAATCGCTCTCAGGTCTCCGGCATTTTTACAGGGAACGCAAGACTTTACCGCGGCTCAGCGGGGGACGATTATGCATAAAGTCATGGAGTGTATTAACTTTGCCCAGGCGCTGTCGCAGACAAGGGCAGGGAAGGGCGAGGAATATGTGCGCACCCAAGTTAAGCGGATGGAAGAACAGGAACTTCTGCTGCCGGATGAGGCGCAGGCCGTGGAATGCGATAAAATAGCGGCATTTTTCCAAAGCGACATTGGTGTGCGCGCGGCCAAAGCCGATCAGCTGTACAAGGAAACGGAATTCAATCTGCTGAAAGAGGTGGACGGCACAGAAGTAATGGTTCAGGGTGTGATTGACTGCTATTTTGAGGAAGAAGATTATTTGGTTTTAATTGACTATAAAAATAGTTATGTAAATAAAAAAGATCGAGAACAGGCGCTGCGGAAACTGAAACAAACATATGAGGGCCAAGTCCAAATCTATCAGGAAGCTTTGGAAATTATCCGTCAAAAGCCGGTCGCGGAAGCATGTTTATACCTTTTTAGTGAAAATGACTGGATCAGCTATCACACAAATAACAACGGATGAACGCAATTCCCTCAACCGGTCGACACCTTATCCTGTCATAATGAGGAAAACGATAAGAAAGAGGTAATGAAATGGGAGATAAAGCCGAGATCGGAGTGAAAGTAAAGAAGAAAAGTTCGTTGTGCAGAAAAGGTGTGATCGGGCTGTATGTGTGTGCCGGATTATCGCTGATATGCGTCATTTATATGCTGTATTATTCGATTACCTATGTATCGAGTTATTACGCCAGCTATGGAATGTCCATATCGGAAGGAATTAAAGATGTAATTCAATATGTGGCTTCCAGTACAGGAAACTATCTGGGATTTGCCATATTATTTTTTGCAGCTGCCGTTATTTTAAAAAAGGTGGATGCTCTTTCACCAAAACCGGAAGTGGCTCAACAGCAGATTGAGCTGGAGAATACCTTTAAAGAGCAGCTGACAGGAGCTGTACCAAAGGAAGAAGCACTGGAAACCGAAGAGGAACCGCAGCAAGACGCGGAGCTTGAAACCCCGGAAGGAGAAATGGAGGCTGAAGCGCTGGAGGAAGCAGCGGGCGAACCGGAAACACAAGAGGAAGGCGATTCGGTAGAACTTCAAGAGGGAGAGAAAAAAGAAAGCTAGGAGATAAATAAAAAAGTCAGGACATCCTCGTGCCTCTTAGCAGGCTGCGAGGATTCTTTTATCTTTTGCCAATATCTTTTCTCAGCGAGAGATTTGCCTTTGACACCCGCTGTAAAATCCCTTACACTATTACATAGGACAATTTATATATGTTTTCGCATTTAAAGAAAAAATAGGATCTTTTGTATATCGAAGGAGGAAAACGATGCTTCATTTGAAAAGCGACAAAACCATCTATCAGTTTTCTGATCAGAACGAACCAGTTATGACGGTTTCTCCAGGCGCGACCATCCTGATCGAAACGATGGACTGTTTCGCCAACCAATTGAGAAGCCCGGAAGACAAGATGGAAACGCTGGATTGGGACCGGACTAATCCGGCAACTGGACCGATCTATGTTCAAGGCGCCCAGCCAGGAGATACCCTTAAGGTCACCATCGATAAGATCGAGCTCAATGAGAAAGGCACATCCGTGTGCGGTGAAGGCATGGGTATTTTGGGCCATCTGCTCAAAGACAGCCATACCCGTGTAATCCCAGTCTCCGACGGCCAGGCACATTTTGCTCCAGGGATCGATATTCCTCTCAACCCCATGATCGGCGTAATTGGAGTGGCCCCGGAATCAGGAAAATCGATCAATGCGGGAACGCCTGGACATCATGGAGGAAATATGGACAATAAAATGGTGACAGAAGGAGCGACCATTTACTTCCCTGTGGCGGTCGACGGCGCGCTCTTTGCCATGGGAGACCTCCATGCGGCTATGGGCGATGGGGAGATCGGCGTTTCCGGACTGGAAATACCGGCGGAAGTCACTGTTACGCTGGAATTAATCAAAGAAAAAGCACAGACAGAGCCTGTGCTGGAAGATCGGGATTATTGGTCAGTGATCGTTTCTAGAGAATCCTTGGATCAGGCGGCTTCGGACGCGACGGAAACCATGTTTCTGTTCCTGAAAGAGCGAGTGGATATGAGCGATCCGGACCTGACCATATTAATGAGTCTTGCCGGACAGCTTCAATTCTGCCAGGTGGTAGATCCGCTGAAAACGGTTCGCTTTGTGATACCCAAGGGCTACTTGGGGCAGATCGAATTTTAAGCTAAAAACTGTAGAGCGCCTTGAGCACAATATCAGCGATTTGTTCATGACCTTCAGAGGTAAGATGAATGCCATCGATATAAAAGTCCTTTCCTGGATTGCGGGAGAGGACTTTTTCAAATTCTCCGTAAAAATCCACATGAAACAGATCGAAGGCGTTTGCAAAGGAAAGCAGCCAATTTCGTAAAGCTAAATAACGGTCTTTTACCAGGTCGAAGTCCGTTAGCTCCGGCCAGCCGGCTCTTGCTGCATCCGGATCAAAAGGGGGAGCCGTGCAGACAACCGGGATCATATTATTGTGGAACGCCTGATGAACCATGGCAAAGTAATTGGCCTGGGGTACTGTTTCCGAAACGCCGGAGATCAGATCGTTGAAACCTCCTGTGATGAACAGGTAGTTGGGCTTTTCATGTACGGCATCGGAACAGAAGCGGGCCAGCATTCCGCCGGTGGTATCACCACTGATGCCCTTATTGATAAAGGTGCTGCAGGGTGTGTTCAAAAGATATACCCAGTTTTCGTCCCGGTTGACGCCGAATCCCTGGGTAAAACTGTCGCCTAAACAAACGGTACGCATAAAAACCTCCTAAAGTAAAATACTTGCATAAACGGGTATGGTGATCAGGCTGACCAGAGTGGACAAGCTGACCAGGTTGGATGCATATTCGCCTTCCACATCATAAAATTGTGCCAGAATGGCCGTCTGAGCGTGGCAGGGAAGGGAAGCGCACAATATAAATACATGAAGCGGCAGACCGCTGATGCCAGCCAAGGTGAAAGCGCCCCAGGCCAGCAGAGGACTGATGATAAACTTACCAACCAGAATCAGCAGCTGATCGATGGTGATCTTAGCCATGCCCTTGGACAAAGAGAGCGCCAGATTGGCCCCGATTACCAGCAGGGAAAGTGGTACGCACAGATCCCCCAGATAGGAGAGGGCCGTTTCAAAAATAACCGGCAGCTTCAGCTCAAATCCGGCCAGCAGGCAGCCGATCATCACGCCAATCAGGCCGGGGCTGAAAATACGCCGAACGGAAAACGCCTTGAGGCTGGTCTGGTCCGAAGCCTGTGAAAGGGTCCAGGCCCCCAGGCTCCAGAAAAGCACAATCGTAACCAAATAAAAGGTGAATAAATAAGGCAGTCCGTCATGTCCAAAGATGATATTGATAATAGTCAGCCCGATAAACATGGAATTGTTGAAGGTAAAGGTAGTGTCAAAGACGGCTTTCTTCTTTTGGGGCAGGTTCATCAGACTCGAAAGCACCCTGCCCAGAAGATGCAAGAACAGCAAGCATGCTGTGATGATCAGCAGGTTGATCACGGATGAAGCCAGCATCTGAGGCGTAAACCGGTTTTCAATGCTGACTACGGCCAGGGCCGGCGCTGCAATTTGAACAACGACCGTCGAAAACACTTGATTGGTATTATCCGGCCACTTCTTTGTCTTTGTAAAATAAAAGCCTACTCCCAGCAAAAGAAATACTACCAGGACGCTTATGATTCCATTTATCAAAACGGTTACCTCTCTTTTTTGGTAAATCCATTATAGCCTTAGTTGGCGCACCAAATCAAGAGCGGGGAGCAAACATTGTACCATTGACAACGAAGGAAAGTCAGGCGTATAATAATAAAAACTTAACAAAATGCTAGGGGAGCTTTGGCTGAGAGGAGCCGCATGGGCGGCCATACCCTCAAGACCTGATCCGGATAATGCCGGCGCAGGCAAGCAATTTATTTCCGAAATCGGAAGAAATTTATTTCCGATTTGGAACAATTCTCAGTTCCCCTCCTGATGAAAAGGAGGATTTTTTATGTCATTACAAACATTTTTTGAGTCTGTTTCAGGCCAAGCAGCGGCGATCGCAATTATCGTTTTATTGTTTGCAGGGATTTTGATTTCCGGCAAAGGGAAAAAACCGGATACCAAAGCGATGGTGGCCTCTGCGCTTTTAGTGGCATTGGCCGTGGTCCTAAAACAGGTAAAGCTGTTTCCCATGCCTCAGGGCGGCGATGTGTCGGCCTTCGGCATGCTGCCGATCGCTCTGTGCGCCTACTTTTTCGGCGTTCGAAGGGGTGTGATGGCTGGGATGTGTGTGGGGCTAGTGGATTTGATTTTCAGCCCCTATGTCATTCACCCTGTGCAGCTATTACTGGATTATCCACTGGCTTTTGGCGCCATCGGCCTTGCCGGTATTCTGCGAAACAAAAAGGGCGGCCTGATCGGAGGATATCTGCTGGGTGTGCTGGGACGTTACATATGCTCCGCGCTTTCAGGCATTATCTTTTTCGGCGCGTATGTGCCGGAGGGGTTCAATGCGGTAACCTGGTCCTGCTGGTATAATTTCGCCTATCTGGGAGCGGAAGCGGCTATCACCGTAGCCTTACTGGCCATACCGCCGTTGAGACGAAGCCTGCAGGGCTTGAAAAAACAGTTCTTGTTAAGCTAATGAAATTTTGGAAGTAAAAAAAGTGTGCATGACGGGAGCATAGCTCCCTATGCACACATGTCGGCCGCAGGGGCCGACGCTTCGCAATGTACTTTCTTTGAAACTCCGTCAATATCGATTGCATCGATATTTCCTGCGTTATAAAAAGGCGGGGCTATCGCGCGGCCCCGCATCTCAGAAAGTGTTTTTATAGTTTTAATAATTTTTTAGCATTGTTGTAAAAGACATCTTCCAGCTGCTTGTCGGAAAGTCCGCTGACAATCGTTCGCTGCATTTCCACGGTAGGATGGTGGAAGGGCGCGTCCAGTCCCCACATAATGCGACTGCTTCCGACTTTTTCATAGCCTTCTTTGATCTTGGTATGCATGGGCATCCCGGAGGTTTCCAGATACAGGTTGGAATACTTTTTCGCCATATCGATGGCCGACTGGACATACATGCCGTTGCCGTGTCCCATATGGATCATGACTATGGGCAGATCGGGATAAAAATCCGCTAGCTGTGCTACGCTCCAGGGCAGGGAATAAGGCGGGTGTCCGGTGTGGATCATAAGGGGAATCTCCAGCTCCATAGCCAGCTCAGCGATGGGAAATACGCATTCGTCGTTGGGCAGATAGCTGTGCATCAGAGGGTGCAGTTTGATCGCTTTAAAGCCATGGCTTGCAACAGCATCCCTGATTTGTCCCAGAGGATCTGTATCGTTTGGATTTACCCAGGCAGCGCCGACAAAGCGGTCGGGATACTTGTCCACCGCGTCCAGGCTTTCTTTGATGGGATATGTACAAATAACGGTTTTTTCCACGTTATATTCATCCATTTGCGCAATCAGCTCTTCCGGTGTGATTCCAACATTCGACCAGCCACCGAAATATCCGATATGGCTGTGGGCATCGATTTTCTTAAAGCTTTTCATACGTTCTAACATGTTTCTGCTCCTTTTCCGTCCGTGGTGTAAATAAAATGCCTTTTGAGGCTGGTTTTCTGCAGCGCTTCTGTGATTACGAAAGCGATGATAATGCCGGAAACCGCCTGGAATGTCAGCCCGGGAACAGCGGCAATGGCAGCAGCTTTCCCAAAGAGCGCGTACCAGAAAATGACGTAACCGATTCCCTGGGTCAATCCGCCGGTCACGGCTGCCACGATCCACAAGCTTCTTCCTTTCAGCCCAAAGACATGGTGCTTGATCATCGCGCCCATCACCAGAGCCATTAAGACTTTACAAATCAGCGTTGGGAGAGCCCAAATCGTGTATCCGCTGACAATATCAGCAATGGCCGCACCCAGCCCGCCCGCTACGGCGCCCCGCTTGCCGCCCAGCATGAGGACGGAAAGGAAGATCATGGAATCTCCGATATGGGCATAACCGAAGGGCCCCGGAAACTTAATAATGAATACGCCGAAGAAGACAATCGCGATGAACAGCGCTATCTCGCACAAATTTTTTACTCGTTCTGTTTGTCTCATTTTTTTCCTCCAAGTTCTTTTCTGTTAACAGCATACTACTGGTCTGTATTTATGAAAAGAGACAAAAATGATAATTTTTATAAGAACAGATTTGAAAAATAAAAGGGAGGATGGCAGGCCTGAAATCTTCAAATATCCGCATTTTTGTTTCGTTTGACAAAATTCGACCTCTGAAAGCTTAAAAAATTGCACTAATTTCGGCAAAAGCCGCGAAACTAGTGCAATCCCAGACAATCGTACAATTCCTTAAATACAGTTTTCAGCTATTCATACAATACAGATGCTGCTAATCTTCAGAAAGTACAATTAATAGAGTTCCAGTTTGTACGGATATACGGACCGTGTCTTCCTGATATTCATTGCTGACCCCCAGGGGGAAGGTTCGGGAGAGCGTATAATCCGTCAAAGGATATTTGGCTCCGGAAATCGTGACGCCTTCACACACATCAGACAAGGCGAACAAAGACACATGCTGCCCCTGTTTTTCCGACAATTCAAGACCCCCGTTTTTCAAGACTGTACAGTAATTCTTCTTATCTTTTATAGCAATGCGTTCCACCTGATCGACAGCACCGGCCATGAGCTGAATGTTGGCGATTGCGTGGTCGAAACGGCCGCCGATGCCGCCGATGATTAGGATGTCCCGGTACCCCAGATCGAGAGCGGCTTGGAGACAAAGACCTGTATCCGTGTCATCCTTTTCTGAGGGGAAAGTGACAATTTCCACTCCAGGTTGAATGCGTTCCGTAAGAGAGTCGAAATCACCCATCAAAAAATCCGGGACAAGACCGGCTTTACTCGCGTGGTTGTAGCCTCCGTCAGCACAGATTATGAATCCCGGCTGCTCATTGCTGAGTAGTTGGCGGAGTTCACCTTCTATATAAGAAGTAATAATGATACATTTTTTCATAATTGAGATACCCTGATTCTTATTTTAAATAATCTGAAAATAACGAACAAATTCATTATAGCACAAAACGAAAAAGCTTTTCCAAAAAATAATTGTAAAAACGCAACAAAAATCCTAAAATAAGACAAACTTTTAGCTATTATCCACTTGAAAAAAGAACGAGATAGGGATATAATCAATAAAGCGATATGCGAATTGAAATGACAAAATTCGAGGTGATAAAAAAGTGGAAGAACAAATTCAAAAAGTTCTAAAAGAAAAAGTTGATCCGGTGCTGGCAGCCCATTATGGCGGGGCAAAGCTCACCGGATTTGAGAATAATATCGCAAAAGTGAGACTGACGGGGGCATGCGCTTCCTGTCCATCCGCTCAATACACGATTGAAGATGTGGTAAAAAGTATTGTGATGGAAAATTGCGAGGGAGTCGAAGATGTGATTCTTGACACATCTGTCAGTGAAGACTTGATCGACATGGCGAAAAAACTTTTGCGGAAATAATTGGCATGTTAACAAATGCATTTCGGTTGGTATAAGAATTGCATAAGTTATAAACGGTTAATGCTGGGGGACATGCTGGAATTGTCCTGCATGGAACCTAAGAATAAAAAAGGAGTGATTTTATTATGCTTATGACAGGAGAACAGTACATTGAAAGCTTAAGAAAGCTGAAGACCAGAGTTTACATGTTTGGTGAAGAGATCGAAAATTGGGTGGATCATCCAATCATCCGGCCTTCCATCAACTGTGTAGCAGTGACTTATGATCTGGCTCAGGATCCGCAGTATGCTGACCTGATGACTGCTAAGTCCAGCCTCACTGGCGAAACGATCAACAGATTCGCACATCTTCACCAGAGCGCAGATGACCTGAGAAAAAAGGTTAAGATGCAGAGACTGCTCGGACAGAAGACTGCTTCCTGTTTCCAGAGATGCGTAGGTATGGACGCTTTCAATGCTGTATTCTCAACAACATTTGAAACAGATAAAAAATATGGTACAAACTACCACGAAAACTTCAAAAACTTCCTGATCGAGGTTCAGAAGAACGACTGGATCGTAGACGGAGCCATGACTGACCCGAAGGGCGACAGAGGACTTCCGCCTCACAAGCAGAAGGATGCTGACCTGTTCGTACATATCGTTGAAAGAAGAGATGACGGTATCGTAGTAAGCGGAGCTAAGACTCACCAGACTGGTTCCATCAACTCTCACTGGCATATCATCATGCCTACACAGGCTATGAAAGAAGAGGACAAAGACTTCGCAGTATCCTTCGCATGTCCGTCCGATGCTGAAGGCATGTACATGATCTACGGAAGACAGTCCTGCGACACCAGAAAATTAGAAGAAGGCGCTGATGTAGACCTGGGTAACGCAAAATACGGCGGACAGGAAGCATTAGTAGTATTCGACAACGTATTCATTCCGAATAAGTACATCTTCCAGGCTGGCGAATATGACTTCGCGGGTATGATGGTAGAACGGTTCGCCGGATACCACAGACAGTCTTACGGCGGATGTAAAGTCGGCGTAGGCGATGTTGTAATCGGCGCTGCTGCTCTGGCTGCTGAATACAATGGAGCTCAGAAAGCTTCTCACGTTAAAGATAAGCTGATTGAAATGACTCACCTGAACGAAACTCTGTACTGCTGCGGTATCGCTTGCTCCGCAGAAGGTTATGCAACAGAAGCTGGCAACTATCAGATCGACCTGCTGCTGGCAAACGTATGTAAGCAGAACGTAACCAGATTCCCTTACGAGATCGTAAGACTGGCTGAAGATATTGCCGGCGGCCTGATGGTAACAATGCCATCCGAAGCTGACTTCAAGTCCGACCTGAAGGTAGGAAGAAACGGCGAAACAATCGGCGAAATCTGCAACAAGTTCTTTGCTGCATCACCTGCATGCACAACTGAAGAAAGAATGAGAGTATTAAGATTCTTAGAAAACATCTGCTTAGGAGCTGCTGCTGTTGGATACAGAACAGAATCCATGCACGGCGCAGGATCCCCGCAGGCTCAGAGAATCATGATTTCCCGTCAGGGCAACATTGAAGGTAAGAAAGAATTAGCAAAAGCTATTGCCGGAATTAAATAACCTGCGGTAGTAACAAAAATGATAATAGGCCGCTGTGGGCATCATACCGTAGCGGCTTATTTTTTAACGATATCGGGCAGGAAAAATTTGACGCCTGCGCGTTTCCGGACGGCCGGGCTGCCCAGTAATGCAGCGCGTGCGGATGGAAGCGGCGGCGCATAAAATAATTGACGACAAAAGGAGTTATGGCAAATGAAGTGCGGAGTAAGGTTTTGCGGTGGGTGTAACCCAAGATATGACCGGGGCAAAGCTCTTGAAGAAATAAAAGAACAGCTGAAAGATATTGATTTCGTTCATGCTGCGGAGGGTGAACTGCACGATTTGCTGCTGGTCATCGGCGGATGCACCAACTGCTGTGCGTCTTTTGATCAGTTCAAGACAAAATTAGGTGTCCTGAAAATGTGGGATAAGACCCATATTGAACGGATCTGCGATGAAATCGAAAAAAAAAATTAGAATTAGAAAAAAGTTAATGTTTAAACGGAGGATGCAAAACTATGGACTGGAAAGAAATTTATGAAAGCAGAAAATGCTCTGCTGATGAGGCGATGAAACTGATTCAGTCAGGCGACCGTGTTCTGTTTGCTCATGCTGTTGCCGAACCTCAGATTTTGGTAGACGCAATGGTTGCGAACAAGCACCTTTATAAGGATATCACGGTATCTCACATGGTTACACTGGGCAAGGGCGAATATTCCCTGCCGGAAAACCACGACGTATTCACATTCGAAGGCTGGTTTACAAGCCCGAGCACGAGAAAATCCATTTCTCAGGGTCATGGTGAATTCGTTCCGGTATTCTTCCATGAAGTGCCGAAATACATAAGACAGGACATTTTCCATGAAGATGTACTGCTGGTTTCCGTATCAAAACCGGACGAACACGGATTCTGCTGCGTAGGCGTTTCTTCCGACTACACGATGCAGGCGATCAAATCCTGCAGAACAGTTTTAGCAGAAGTAAACGATCAGGTTCCGGTTGTATTCGGCGATACATTCGTACATGTAAGCGAAATCGATGCGTTTGTTGAAAATTCACATCCGCTCTTCGAAAGCAAGCCGGCGAAAATTGGACCGGTTGAAGAAGCGATCGGCAAGAACTGCGCATCCCTCATTGAGGATGGAGCAACTCTGCAGCTGGGTATCGGAGCCATTCCGGATGCCGTACTTTCTCAGCTGGGCGAAAAGAAACACCTGGGTATCCACTCAGAAATGATCGCTGACGGCGTTGTTGACCTCTATGAAAAGGGCGCAATCGACTGCAGTGAAAAGGGGATCGACGAAGGTAAAATGGTCGTAACTTTCCTCATGGGAACCAAGAAGCTGTACGACTTCTGCGATAAAAATCCGATGGTCGAAATGAGACCGGTAGACTATGTAAACCATCCTGAAACTGTGGCTAAGTTAAAGAACCTGGTATGTATCAATGCTTGCGTGCAGGTAGACTTTATGGGACAGATCGTTTCCGAGTGTATCGGTACCAACCAGATTTCCGGCGTCGGCGGCCAGGTTGACTTTGTACGCGGTGCAGCCATGACTCATGATGGAAAAGGTAAAGCGATCATTGCAATGCCTTCCGTAACTAATAAGAAAGACGGCAGCAAGATCTCCAAGATTGTTCCATTCATCGATCACGGCGCTGCAGTTACAACTTCAAGATGCGATGCAGACTACATCATCACCGAATACGGTATTGCTGAGATGAAGGGCAGAACGCTGAAAGACAGAGCAAGACAGCTGATTAACATCGCTCACCCTGATTTCAGAGAGGAACTGAAAGAACAGTTCAAAGAAAGATTTAAGGATGAATTCTAAACATGCGAAAGCATGGTTAATGGTTTAAAGTTAATTGTTAAAAGAAAAGAGAGGTAACATTATGCAAGCTTTAAGAGTAGTACCTGCAATTCATTATTTTGACACGTTTAAGGAATTCAACGATGAATTCAAATTAGGCAAAGGCGACCTGCTGGTTACAAACCAGTGGATGTATGACCCGTATGTAAAACCGCTGGGAATCGATATGCCGGTTATTTTCCAGGAAAAATACGGAAAAGGCGAACCGTCCGATGAAATGATGGACGCTATGAAAAAGGATATGGACCAGTATGAATATGACAGAATCATCGCATTTGGCGGCGGTACAATCGTAGATATCTGTAAAGTCCTGGCTCTGGATATCCCGACAAAAGCTCTCGATCTGTACACCGGCGATGTCGCTCCTAAGAGAATGAAGGAACTGATCGTTGTTCCGACAACCTGCGGAACTGGTTCCGAAGTAACCAACGTTGCTATTGCGGAACTGAAAGCTTTACATACGAAGAAAGGTATCGCAGTAGAGGAAACATATGCTCATACTGCAGTTCTGATTCCGGAATCTCTCCAGGGACTTCCTGACTATGTATTCGCAACAAGCTCGGTTGACGCTCTGATTCACGCCATCGAATCTTATCTGTCACCGAAAGCTTCTCCGTTTACAGAAATGTATTCCCTGAAGGCGATCCAAATGATCATGGATGGTTATAAAGCGATCGTTGCTGCCGGCGGAAATACAGCTGAAAACAGAAAGCCTTTCCTGAAAGACTTTTTACTGGCATCCAACTATGCTGGAATCGCTTTTGGTAATGCCGGATGCGCTGCCGTACACGCACTGTCCTATTCCATCGGAGCTGCTTTCCACGTTCCTCACGGTGAAGCGAACTTCCAGTTCTTCACAGAAGTATTCAAGATGTACATGAGAAAGGATCCGAACGGCAAGATTGCAAAAGCGAACCAAATCTTTGCTGATGCTCTTGGATGCGGACTGGACGTTGTTTACGAAGAATTGGATAAATTCCTCGGTAAATTCCTGGATAAGAAACCGCTTAAGGAATATGGCATGACAGAAGCTCAGATCGATGAGTTCACTAAGTCAACAGTTGATAACCAGCAGAGACTTTTAGGAAACAACTATGTATTCCTGACAGACGATGAAATCAAAGAAATCTTTGCGAACCTGTACTAAGAAAAAGCACAAGTTTAGAATCGTATTATAAAAACCGCGGCGCCGGCATGATCACATGCTGGTGCCGCGGTTTTTTCGTGGAATTGCTTTAAAGCAGGCCCAGCTCCCGGGCCTTCAAAATCGCATCCATAGCGTTGTTGACGCCCAACTTTTTATAGGCTGCCGAAATGTGAGTCTTTACAGTGGGAAGCTTAAGACCGGTCAACTGACAGATTTCACTATTGCGATGCCCTTCCGCCAGCAGTTCGATCATGCGCTGCTGCTGAGCGGACAATTTAATGGGCTTGCTGTTAATCGCAAGGTGGAAGGTGATGCCCTTTTGCTGTTTGGACATTTCGTGGGCCGCCAGCAAAATTTCGTGCACATAGGTCCGCCGAAGCTCTCCGTTATAATCATTTCGATTGATTTTTGTCCAAAGCCTTTTCAGCACCGGAAGGATGGAAGCGCCTTCATCCGCAGCAGTAAGAATAAAGCCAAAGGGCTGGAGCACCAAAAGGGCCTCTTCCAATTCTTCCTCCGCTTCCCTTTTCTTTCCCACGGCCCAAAAGAGCGATGCCAGCAGAACGCAGGCTTCGGCCAGATCCAGGGGCCGACGGACATTTTTTCCAAAGTCCTTCAGTAAAGATAAATAATGAAGTGCGTTTTCCGTGTCCTCCAAAACCACATAGGCCCTCGCAGTGGTAAAATGCTGGAAAGAACGGAACAACTCAATATGATCGGTCTCGATTACATAATAATTTTCCAGCCAGGCGGAAGCGGCTGATTTATTTCCCTCGTATAGCTTGAGCCGAGTCCGATACGCTTCCAGATTGGGGATGAAAAACTGGGCGGAGGTACGGGTGATTTCCGTGAGCCGGTCCAACACCCGGCGAGCCTGTATATACCTGCGCTGCCGCCATAAGATACTGTGCTGGAGGATCAGCATGCAGATCAGCCCCTCATCTTTATTTTCTTCGCCAAAGGCAGTCAGCGCTTGTTCATTTTCAGTCAGCGCCTCTTTTAACCGGCCTTTTTCAAAAGTAAAACAAGCGGTAATTCCATATTTAATATAATTCCACTCAGCCCCCAGAAGCACGGCAAAGGTTTTATCCAGCTTTTCCATACTGTCCGGATCCAGAGCCAAGTCCGAATAGTCCAGATTGCTCCGATGCATGTAAGGCATATTGTGGCTGAAGGAAGCGATGTTGGTGGCCAGACCGCCTTCTGTGAATTTTTTTACATAGCGGCCGAACCGCTTGAATTGGCGGATTTTGGTCAGCATGCCGGTGCGGTGATCGACGCTGTAGGCCAAAATCGCATATTCCACAAATTTGGAATCTCCCAGGGCGATCCGGGGAAGAGCTTTATAGACCGCGTCCATATGCTCCTCAAATTCCCGATGATGACTGGTGAGGTAGTAATACCAAGCGCTCAGTATATGCAGCGCCGGCACCTGTTTAAATGCCGCTTGGGGAAAATCCTTGACAAAGAAGGTTCGAAGAAAATCCGCGTAATCAGCAATAATCCCCTTATTATTTTCAAAAAGAAATAAATAAAGATAGGTATCGATGCCATTATAGTCGCCGCTGTCCAGCCAAAAACGCAAGGCGCGGGAATAATCCTTCTTGTCACGATAATATTCAGCGGCCTTTTTATACAGGCTGCTGGTTTTGCGGCCGCTTTTGGACAGCTGCTCCCGAAGGAAGTCCAGAAACAGATGGTGGTAACGGTATGTATCGCCGTGGAGACGGCTGAGGAACGAATTTGTCCTGCTGAGCTGCTCCATGATATAGTCTGCGTCGCTGCGCCCGGATAGGATAGAAGCCAGCTCAATGTCAAATTCATCTGCAATGGAGGTAGTGAGACAAAACTCCTGCAGCGGCTCCTCCCATTTATCCCATACTTGCGCCTTAAAATACTGATCAAAGATATAACCGCTTTTGGGGCTGATTTCTCCGCTTTTTGCCATAGCGTTGACGCCCATGGCCCAGCCCTCCGTAGCCTGATAAGCAAAGCGGGATTCCTCGGGAGTCAAAAAACGTCCCAGACTGCCGAAATATTCACGGATCTCGTCTTCAGAAAACCGCAGATGATCCGGCGTAATGATCTGCACACCTCGGTCATGGATCAAAGGTTCCAACTCTTCGGGCAGTTCATGGCGTGAGAGTATCAGCACGGCAAAAGAGCGGGGGAGCCTGCGGATCACAGAGGGCAGGGATTTACGAATCTCGCCGCTTGTAATCATGTGCATATCATCAAGAACCAGAGCATAAAAGCCTTCTTCCGGCACCATTTCCGCCAGCAGCTGCACCATGTGCTCCACAGGGGAGGCGGAAAAGGCAGGATCCGTTAAGACTTGTTTCATGGCCTGATTTTCCGGCTGTATGGAAAAAATACCGGTGGCCATCTGCTTGTAAAAAACAGAGGGTGCGTTATCGTAAGAATCAAGGCCGATCCAAACCGGCTTTCTCTTGCTCTCCCCCAGCCAGAGCAGGGTGGATACGGTTTTTCCGCTGCCGGCGGGAGCGCTGACATAGACCACGGACTTCTCAGCCGCATGGTGGAAGGCGGAACGCAGGTTAAGGCGGGGCGCGTAAACTTCTGGCAAAATATTGGGAGCAAATTTATCGCTGAGAAAATTCAATTCGGACATGTTTCTGTCTCCTTAATGCAAGATTCTGGGGTCAAAGGAACTGGTAGCTCTAGTATACGACAAAAGACGGGCTTCGACAATGTTTGCATTAAAAAACTCATACTGTTATATTTTTAACGAAAAATTTGCAAAGAAAACCTCATACTGGACGATTTTAATTAGAGGCAGAATCCATTAAAATTTATCTAAAGATATTTTGGAAACGCGAAAGAAGGATATTATGAAAAAGAAAAGAAGCTTTGCAGCAGCAATCATTATGCTCCTGCTGGCATTTACCTTGGTGCCAACTGCGGTGTGGGCCGCTTGGAGCTATCAGTACTATCAACCAGATATCGAGGCGATCGATACGCTTTCTGACAGCCGTGGTTTAAAGGCGTCAAAAAGTGATGCGTGCGAGCCGATGGATGATTGGCCGTTTGTTCTTGAGTGGGACCACTACAACGGCAATCGGTCCATAAAAATTTTAAAGTTAGAAAACAAAGACCTCTATGGAGAGCTCAAGGATCTTCTTTCATCTTTACCAAGCCTTGCAAACCTGGATCTGTCCGGAAATAGCCTCTCCGGGGAGATCACACTGGCGAACCCGGAGCTGGCAACTCTCGACCTGTCGGATAATCAGTTTACGCGCGCTGACCTGAGCAGCCTTGGCAAGCTATCGTCATTGAATCTTTCCGGTAACCCCCTGCAGGAAGTAAGGTTGCCCGGAAATAGGATCATAAGAACGGCCAGTGAACCGCACAGCGGCGGTACCGTATCGCATCTGGAACAATTGTCACTCCATGGCGCGATGTCTCTGGAAGCAAAACCGGCGTCCGGTTACGGATTTGTAAAATGGAAGTACGCCATTGATGCGGAGCCGTCCGTAGCCGCGTCTTTGAAGATCGATCCAACAACTAATCCGATTTCTTTTACCCTGCCGGAAAACACAGCGATTGAAATGACGGCAGTTTTTGCGCCGCTGCATTCCATTACTGTAACCACTGAAGGAAACGGTACGGCAGCGCCATCGGGATTGACTGAGGTGACCGAGGGAAAGGATGCTGCTTTCACCTTCACACCTGCGAAAGGCTGGAAGATCAAATCAGTAAAGGCGGACGGAAAAGAACTGGGGGCCTTGCAGGGTTATACCTTTTATAATGTGATTCAAGATCACGTTCTCCACGTGGTCTTTGAGAAAAAACAGGTTCAGTCCGCCGCGCAGACAGATAAGGGCTCTGATAAATCTGATCCCCCGGATCAAAGCGACAGTCCGGCCACGGGAGATGCTTTTCCTATTTATTTTTGGCTGGCGCTTGCTCTCCTGTCCGCTGCGGCCATGACTGGAATACTGGTTATGAGGAAAGCCGGGAGGTGATCAGATTGAATATTAGCGAAAAAGGATTCAACTATGCCATACGCACTGCGGAAGTGGTTCGCTATTTAAAGGATAGCGAAAAAAATTTTCCTCTCTGCGAACGGCTTCTGGCCTGCGGCCTTGAGACAGGAATGAACTGCCAGGAGCTGTCCAAAGGGGAAACGGCAGAAGACATCCTCCGCAAGCTGGCACTCTATAAGATCAAAGAAGCCGATTACATCATTGAGATGGCGGTATACGGGGGCTATCTGACTGAGCTGCAGAGTGTTCATATCCGAGAAGACGGAGAAGAATTAATCAAATTGCTGAATGCGACTGTTTAAGCAGTGCAAAACAAGGAATGTGATGTGGGAAAGGAGGCAGATATGAAAAAGAAAAAACGAATCTGCATGTTAGTGCTGACAGCCGTATTGGCCGTATCCGGCGCAAGCTGCGGCAGCCAGGCGGATTTAAGCGATACATCCAAGGAAGCCAGCGCAACCACCAAAGAAGCCAACGGTCAGGTATATGCGGCCCTGGACTTTAAGGATCAGCAAGAAAAGGAATTCGCGGAAAAGGGACTCATCGCGGCTCCCGAGAATCTGGAGCTGAAAGATGAAACCGGCAAAGTGATCTGGAGCCAGAAAGCCTATAATTTTGTGGAAAACAAAGAGGCGCCGGACACTGTGAACCCCAGCCTTTGGCGAAACACCCAGAACAACCATCTCTACGGTTTGTTCAAAGTGACGGATGGTATCTACCAGGTCCGCGGCTACGATATGACCAATATCACGTTTATCGAAGGCAAGACCGGCTGGATCGTCTTCGATCCTCTCATGAGCACCGAATGTTCCAAAGCAGCTATGCAGCTGGTTGACAAAGAGCTGGGCAGGAAATCCGTTAAGGGAATTGTCATGAGCCACCCTCATGTGGACCATTACGGCGGCATCAAAGGCATTGTTTCTGCGGAGGAAGTGAAGAGAGACAAAATTCCGATCATCGTGCCCCAGGGCTTCGAAGAGCACGCAGTCAGTGAGAACGTCTACGCGGGCAATGCCATGGGGCGCAGGGCCGGCTATCAGTATGGGACCATCCTTGACAAAGGACCGAAAGGCTCCATGGCCATGGGCATCGGATTAGGCCAGTCCACGGGAACCGTTTCCTATATCTCCCCGAGCGATGAAATCAAAAAGACCGGCGAAACTCGGACTGTCGACGGCGTTGTCATGGAATTTCAGATGACCCCTGGCACCGAAGCGCCGGCGGAAATGAACACCTGGTTCGCTGATAAAAAAGCCCTGTGGATGGCAGAAAACTGCACCGGCACTCTGCATAACCTCTATACCTTAAGAGGCGCGCAGGTGCGGGACGGCAACGCCTGGGCAGAATATATCATGGAAGCCCTCAGCAGATACGGAAAAGAGGCGGAGGTAGTATTCCAGTCCCACAATTGGCCTCACTGGGGAAATAAAGTCATAGGCCAGTACATGGAAAACACGGCGGCTATGTACAAATTTATTAATGATCAGACCTTGACGTACATCAACCAGGGCTACAATTCCGACGAGATCGCCCACATGATCAAGCTGCCGGAAAACCTGGAAAAGAACTGGTACACCCGCCAGTATTACGGAACTGTCGCGCACAACGCAAGAGCAGTCTATCAGCGTTACATGGGCTGGTACGACGCCAATCCGGTGAACCTGAACAAACTGCCGGTCAGCGAAAGCGCCAAGAAATATGTGGAATACATGGGCGATACCGGCGAGATCCTGAAAAAAGCCCAAAAGGATTTTGACAAAGGTGAGTACCAATGGGTAGCGGAAATTACCAACGTGCTGGTCTTTGCGGATCCGGAAAACAAGGAGGCCCGTTACCTGTGCGCTGACGCATTGGAGCAGCTGGCCTATCAAGCCGAGTCCGGTACCTGGCGCAACGCCTACCTATCGGGAGCCAAAGAGCTGCGGCAGGGTACCACCAGCGACAATAACCTGAAAGCAACCGGCAGCGCGGATTTGAAAAAATCCATGACCCCGGAAATGATGCTGGACTATATGGGCATCCTGCTGGATTCCAACGCGGCCCAGGATCTGAATCTGACCATCAACCTGGACTTTACTGATGAAAGCAAATACCTGCTCACCGTCAAATCCGGCGTAGTGCTCTATCAAAAAAACACCAGCTCAAAGAACGCAGACGCCACACTGACCATGCCGAAAGCGGGCATGGCCGCTATCCTTGGAAAAGATGAAGCGGCGCAGAAAAAAGCCATTAAAATCACAGGCGATCAGGACGTAATCAAAAAGCTGACCGAGCATATGGTGGAATTCGAGTATTTCTTTAACATTGTAGAGCCATAGGGAGGAAACAGTCATGAAGAAAAAACTTGTATGTCTGGGGCTGGCGCTGATATTAGGCGCAGCGCTTACGGCCTGCGGGAAAACGGACGATGCTTCAATGGACGGCAAAGAAGCGCTTGACGCCGTAAAGAGCTTGCAGGAAAACTTGCGTACAATCAGCAGCGCACAAATCCATGCCAAGATCGAAAGCACGATGAAATCTGGTGACGCTTCAAAAACTACGACGGCAAAAACCGAAGTAAAAGCCGAACTGGCCGCGAACCAGAACAAAGGGACGGATATGAAAATCAGTCAGAAAGAAACCATAGATGGGGTGGAACGCCAATCTACCATCTACATAAAAGGAAAGCAAGCTTACCTTGATACCGGGACTGAAAAAATCCGCGCTGCCGCAGACCAAATTCCCGTCACTGCAGCTGCTCTGGGTCAATATCTATTGGATGGAATCAATGAAGAAAGCCTAAAAAACCTGGACAAAAAGGAAGAAAAAGATGGGTATGTCTATCAGCTGACGGTAGACGACGGCCAATTTATGGAATACCTGGGAAAAATCGCGGTTCCATCCGGAGCTGCGGCCTCGGATACGGCAGCAGATATAGAAAAGCTAGAGCTTCGGATTACTGCGGATCAAGGAAACATACCGAAAACAGTACAGATGGATTGTGTCTACAGCATGGATCCTGACAGCAAAGGAGAGAAACCGCTCCGGGAGAGTTATCAGGCGCAGATAGAGTATCGCAGCATTAATTCGGGTTTGACAATCGATTTTCCCGATTTCAGCCGTTATAAAGCGATAAACACAGAAAAGTAAGGGGTGAGCGAAGTGATAAGAAAAAGAATAGGGATTTTTGTTATATGCTTTGCCTTAGTGACAAGTTATTTGCTGGGCGGCGCTTTTGTAAAGAAAAATGAAGCCCACGCTGAGGTTGTTGCGGATTGGGCCATAGGAAAAGTGTTAGATGCAACACTAAACGTAGTCAATGGAGTATTTTTAAAGCTGATGGGCGAGGCGATCGACAATACGGAAAACGAAACACTGAAAAACATTGAACAGTTTGTAGTAGATGCGGACAATCTGTTCCTTGCAGGCGAAGCTGACCACTCCTCCGAACAAATATTGGAGGAGCTGAACGCCATAAGCAACCAAATCGACACCATGGACCAATCGATTCAAGGTGCTCTCAATCAAATGTTCCAATATGATGTAAAAGGCCAGGTGGAGCAGCTGCACAAAGGGATCAATGGAATTTATATGGAATTATCGCGAACAGAAGACCTGTATACCGCCTACCTGCAGGCTGCTTCGGATTACTCGCAGGCGGTTTTAGACCAAAGCGAGGGGAAAGCAAATGATGACAAAGTGGAAGATGCAAAAATAGATTTTAATAACAGCAGAAAAAACCTGGAAAAGGCGTTCCGGCAATTGGATTTCAAGAAAAAACTGGATGGGATAGCCTCCTATTGCTGTGTCCTTTATCCAAGCTATGAAGCAAATGCAGCCTCCAGAAGATCCGCAAACACCAAACTGTCCCAAACCTATCCGGGACAATTATGGACCTTACTGAATATAAGCGTACCTTTTGACCATCAAAAGTATGAAGCAATGACAGCTGCAGCCAACGACTGCGCGCAGGTATTCGAGTTAGCATTACGGATGAATCGGGTTTACTTTGACTATTATAGCGCCAAGTACGAGAATGACCCTGACAAGAAAAGTACCCTGAAAAACATGTCAAAGCAATATGAGCAGATGGCCAATGGTACGATCAACGCGATCAATGATTTAACCAGGCAGTTTACCGGATACCAGGAAATGGATTCAAAATACAAAAGTTATGTGGATTTGAAAATGAATATCCCCGCCCTGATGCGGCCATACGATGTTCAGACGGCAAAAGACCTGAATTACGCAGAGAAAGATACGCATAAAACATATTATCGGCCTGCCGGCTGGCTGCCTCTGCAAAGTAAAGAAATCTATACAGCTTGGTCTGCGAATACGAGACCGCAAATGAATTTTTATAGGATCGCCATAGATGGAACGCCATACTTATTTTTAAAAGACCCGGGAGTCAGCGGCGAAGGCGTAGTCTATAGAGAGGAAAAAAAAGTAGATTCTGGTTGGTCTTATTGGTATTATTACGGACAGGATTATTTCAATCTACTGCGGACGAGTGATGGGTTTTACTCGATGCCGGGAACCTATGCCGATGTGGCGGCGATCACAAAGAGCGATGCCTATAATGCCGTGAGCGGGAACCTTCTTGACTATCTGAGAAAAAACGGCGGGCTTTCCGGTCTCCCGTCCAATGCTGAATATGTGATGACAAGGGATGGAAGAGGGTATATGCTGCCTCGCCTAACTTTGAAGGCCAATAACTATACAGAAATGGCATACTGGTGCAGTACGACCTTAAACAAAGACAATCCGTCCAAAGCCCAGGCCAAAGTGGATCTTGAAGATGTCAACTATAATAGAAGCAAACTCATTGCAATGCTGGCAGGCGACAAAAATAAGAAAGAACAATCCTCCGTCTCCGTGAGCCTTTCCGACCAGCGGGGGAGCCTGACGGTAACAGATGAAGAAGGAAATTCCATCAGCGGCAAAGTACAAGCAGGAAGGATGCTGACGCTGAAACTAAAAGTAGAAGAGGGCGCTAAGCTCCGCAGTCTCAAATGGGTTTCTAAGGATTACAAGACAAAGGTGGATATCGCAACCGGCGATAGTCTTGAACTGATGAAGGCCGATAAGGATGGATTTTATACCTTCACCTATCCCATGTCCTATCAGGACTGCACCTTCCAGGCTGACTTTACCAATGCGGAAGAAGAAGGCGAAGGAACAGAGGAGAATCCATATCTCATTTCATCTGCGCAGGATTATGTGGATTATGCGACAAAAGCAAAGGAAGATGATACATATAACAAAGCCAATTACAAGCTTACTGCTGATATTGACTTTTGGAAGGAAAAAGCTAGTAAGAATGCAGTATTAGGACAAAACAAAGAAGGGTTCAACGGAACCTTTGACGGCGGCGGCCATACGATAACCGGGATGGATTGGTGGGGCGCGTTTGATACTATCGGCAAAGATGGGGTTGTCCGTAACCTGCTGATTACGACGGGCGACCAAAGATTCCTTGGTTTCATGTCCCTTATAGCAAGAGAAAACAATGGGTTGATAACAGGCTGTGGAATCCTGGGCGATAAGACTAGGCCTGTGACCAATTCGTATGATGGTGTAATTGGGGCAATTGCACAATCAAATGGCAAGGCAGGAACAATAGAAAACTGCTATAATTCCCTTTCCATAACTGCCAATGGCAAATACTCGAGGCTTGGAGCGATAGCCGGCGATAATGCCGGAATCATTCGCAACTGCTACAATACAGGAGATTTATCAAGCGATAGCAGTTTCAGCTATAATCGTAAGGCCAGCACTGTATTTAACTGCTATGATGCCGGAATCGTCAGAGGCTCAGTATTCAGCGGTGAACAGGGCGCTGACATCCGGGATGTATTCTACCAGACAGGAAAGGATGTGTATTCATCTCAGGGGATCGGCCTGACCGAGGAACAGATGAAAGGCAATGATCTTCTTGCGGCTCTCAACAAAAACGTCACCAAGACCGAAGACCTGTGCCGGTGGATCATCAAAGAAGGGACCAATAGCGGCTATCCGATCCTGGGAACCGTACCGGACCGCTATGCTCTTTCCACCGACATCAAAGGCAAGGGCAGCCTGATCGTGGCCGATGAAGAGGATAAAGAAATCCACAAAGCCGTCAGCGGCCAGGCCGTGAAAGTGACGGCCACCCCGGAGGGCGGCAGGCAGGTAGATAATCTGAAGCTGTACGATGAAAAAGGGAAAACCATCAAGAAGCTGGAAGTAAAAGCGGACGAAAAAGGAATTGTCAAAACCAGCTTTGCCATGCCGGAGCAGAATGCGACCGTGCATGTAAAATTTGCCAAACAGGAAACACCTGAAGCAGGGCGCAAAGAAACCGGCGGTAAAGAGGAAACCGGGCAGAAAGACAGCGCTGTCCAAAAGAAAGGCAGCGGCCCGATCTACGATAAGGCGGTCCTGACTGACAAAGACACCGGTATCACAGTTACCGGCGATGAGGTCGATACCAGGGCGGTCCTTAAAGTAGAGGCGTACGATGAAACCGACCCGCGGCATGAGCAAATTGAGGACGCTGCTTCCGATGATGTACTGGCATCCTATGATGTGTCCCTAACCCTGGTCGATGAGCAGGGAAAAGAGATCAAAGCGGACACACCAAAATTCAAAGGAACCCTGGATGTAGCCTTTCCTATTCGGGAGTCTGATCGGGAGAAAGATCTGAAAGTCCTCCATGGAAGCGAGGACGGCCTCAAATTTGAGGACGGGGGGCTAAAAGACGACGGCCTTTACCATGTATCCGTTACTCATCTGTCGCCTTTCGCGGTAGTGGAACACCAAGAAGACCTGAAGGCTGACCTGAGCGCAGGGGAAACCCTTGACCCGGGCAGCGGCGGCAGCGCCCGGATTTGGATCGTCATCGCCTGCATTGCGGCGGTTGCCATCACTGCATCCATCATTTTAATCGTTAGAAAACGCAGGAAAGAGAAAGGGACATCACAATGAACAAAGAGAGGCAGACTATGAAAGCGATCGCCCTGACATTGTGCCTGTGCCTGCTCCTGGGGGTCTTTGCCTTTGGAAATCCACAGGCAGCCTATGGGTGGACGCCGTCGGAGCAAGCGCAAGAGCGATGCTACGGTAAACTCATCGTGGGACCAGAATAAGAAGTATGACCAGTCCTTCTATAATGAAATCATGAAAATCCTGCTAGAATGAGCTATTGATCTGGCAGGATCTTTTTCTGCAAGAAAATGCTGACATTCATGTCGTTTAATACGCTTGCTCGTGATATAATATAAGTAGAAACCAATATCGAACTAGAGAACAGCGAGGTGACATTATGGACGAAAAGAAGAGAAGGGCAGAAGAGCTGAATCTTGCCAACGAAAACGAAGAAGTGGAAACCATCATCGAAGAGATTGAGGAAGCGAAAGGAAGCGTTTACCGGCAGGCCATGAACGAGAAAGCTGTGATTGCCTTCACCCTGGGCGTGCTCAGCATCGTTTTTATCTGGCTCTTTATCTTTGCGGCCCCGGTTCTAGGTGCTGTGGGAATCCTTTTCGGCGTTCAGGCCAGAAAGGAAGCAAAAAAGACTGCTTACGGCGGAAACGGCATGGCTGCGGTAGGGCTGGTCTGTTCCATCGTCGCTCTGGCAGTCTCGGTGATAAAACTGCTGGTGGATCTGACCTTTTAACCAAATCCAATTGTGCGGCCGTCATTGACACCGTAAATGTTCTATGATAATCTAAAACTTAACTTTGTAAGGGATTTTTTTGACATTCAATTTAAGGAGGAAGAACAGAAATGAATAATATCATCGTACTGGAACCCAGTTCAAACCTGCGGGCGCTAGGGAGGAACGCTTTGGCAGGCAAGTGGAAAATCGCAATCACAGCGGTTCTGATTTATCAGATCTGCGTTACGCTGCCGGCACTGATTTTGGACCAGCTTTTCGGAAAGACGCTGGCGGAGCTATACGGTAATATCTATTATGACAATTCCTATGGAATGGCTTCCGATATCGTGGAAGGAATCAGCTACGGCGCGCAAAAGATATCCACCATGTCCGGTGTCTATATTTTTTTGGTGACAGGAGCATTTACCCTTGGACTGACGATCTTTTTCATCAATTTGTTCCGCGCAAGGCAACTGGACGTGGCACAGGTGTTTTCCGGATTTGAACAGTTTTTCAAGGCATTAGGTCTGATGTTTATGGTTGGATTGTTTACTTTCCTGTGGACATTACTGCTTATTGTTCCAGGTATCATTGCCGCGATTCGTTACAGCCAGGCATTTTTCATTCTTGCCGATGATCCCAATAAAGGGATCATGGAATGTATTAATGAGAGTAAATGGCTGATGAACGGGAATAAAGCCAAGTATTTCTGCCTCCAGCTATCCTTTATCGGATGGCTCCTGCTCACTTCATTTGCCATTGCCATCGTCAGCGAATTCTTCTTTGCATTTATCGGCGGATCGGTCATGATGGTAGTGATCGATTGGATTTTAGGATTGGCGATCTGCTGGGTAACTGCTTATATGACAGCTACAGATGCTGCCTTTTACGATATATTGAGAGGAAACCTTCGCGCCAATACTAAGGATGATTCCAAGATCAATACTTATACGCCGGGACAGTTCTAAGGAGGTAATGCGGTGAGTCAGAAGCAGGAACAAAAAAACTACCAGTTTTTCAGCCATAAGGACTGTGAATTTTTCCCGTGTCACCAGGTTAAAGATCCTCAGCAGTTCAACTGTTTGTTCTGCTATTGTCCTCTTTACGCACTTGGAGATCGCTGCGGGGGCCGCTTCAAATACACGGAGACGGGGATTAAGGATTGCAGCGACTGCACCATTGTTCACAGCCCGCAGGGCTACCAATATGTGATGGGAAAATATCCCCTGCTGGTAGAGCTGACAAAAAAAGAAGCCGGTGAGTAACCGGCGCACTTTCATGATTGAATTTAACAAACGGCAAGTTTTTGCGAAAGAAAGTTTTCATTCGCAAAAATTTTGCCGTTTCCTTTTTGTCACATGGATGTGCCTCCTGTGCATAGTATAGGAAAGGTAAACTTAAAAGGGGGAAATATATTTTGAACGGTAAAATCAGACATATCTATCCAGGCGGAAACACACCGGAGGGCTTTTTCTCGTATTATCAATACATATTGGGACAGCAGGAGGCCAATCGCATCATCTGCCTCAAGGGCGGACCGGGAGTGGGCAAATCCACCTTTATGAGCAGGATTGGCGAGCACTTTGTCGAGCGGGGTGAAGATGTGGATTTCATGTGGTGCTCTTCCGATGCATCCTCTTTGGATGGAATTGTCCTCAAGCAGAAAAAAATCGCCATCATCGACGCGACCAGTCCCCATGTGGTGGATCCGGTCAATCCGGGCGCAGTAGACAGCATCGTTCATCTTGGCGAATTCTGGAACGGGGAAGCGCTGAAAAAATGCAAGAGCCACGTCATGGAAAGCAACCGCAAGATCAAACAGTGGTTCGGTTATGCGTATAATTATCTGGCAGCGGCAGGAGACCTTTCCGACGCCTTGGCTGCGGCTTATGAGGATGCTATCGAAGATGGGGAACTGTATAAGATCGCCGCGGGAATCGTAGGCGATGAGCTGTCTCATAAAGAGATTGCTCTCAATCCGGGGCAAATGAAAAAACAGTTCGCCAGCGCCATAACGCCGGAGGGCGTGCAGCACCATCTGGATTCGCTCATCGACGGCTATGAAAGGCTGTATATGATTACCGGACCTGTTGGTTTGAGCAATGCCAGGCTGCTGAATATCATAGCCGAGAGCGCCATTTACCGGGGCCTGGACGTGGAAGCCTTCTACTGTCCGATGAAACCGCAGGTCAAACTGGAACATCTTCTCATTCCCCAGCTGAAAATTGCCTTCCTTTCTTTGAACCAGTATCACGACTTGGAGCCATGGGAACGGGAAGAGGAGATTCATCTGATCGATATGAATGACATTATAGGATGGCCTAGGCTGGAGGAAGCAAGACCCATGCTGGCCGACTGCGGAAGACGGATGTCAGAGCTTATCAAAGAAGCCACAAAGTGCATTGTAAGAGCAAAAAAAGAACATGATCGATTAGAGAGCTATTATATACCCAATATGGATTTCAAAAAAATAGATGCTCTTAGAGATGAAATCATTGGTAAAATTGAAGAAAACGTATTATAATATAGGGTAAGGTTTTGCGCCTTTTTAACAGACTAGAGAGTAAAAGAGGAGAAACACGATGGATAAAAAATTCGTACCATTACTTTTTGCAGGAGATATAAATGTCTGCAGTGTGGCCAGGGCGTTCCATGAGGCGTACGGGATCGTTTCCAGCGCTTATGGAAAATATCCCACCGGCCCCTGCATGGACAGCAAGATTATAGATTATAAAGCCGATGAAAAGGCAGATGAACAGGAAACATTCCTCAGGCTGGTTAACGAGTTCGCAGCGGACCATAAGGATGAAATCGTCCTTTTGATCGGCTGCGGCGACAGCTATGTCCAGCTGGCCAGTCAGAATAAGGACAACTTCGCAGAGAACGTGATTGCGCCTTATATTGACATTGATCTTATGAATGACTTGATTCATAAAGAAAAGTTTTACGCCATGTGCGAGAAAGTGGGCGTGGATTATCCTACGACATATGTGCATAAAAAAGAGCTGGGGCTGAATGTGAAAGCGCCCTTTGAGGGACCGTATATCATTAAGCCGTCCAACGGCATTGAATACTGGAGACATCCTTACCCAACCCAGAAAAAGGTTTACAAGGAAAACAGCTGGGAGGCCAGTCTGTCGGTCCTTTCGGATATTTATGGCTCCGGATATGAGGATTCGGTCATCATTCAGAACTTTATTCCCGGCGACGACACTTACATGCGTGTGTTAACCAACTATTCGGACAAGCACGGTGAAGTTCAGATGATGTGCCTGGGGCATGTGCTGCTGGAAGAGCATACGCCTCATGGACTGGGCAACCATGCTGTCATTATCACCGAAAAAAATGAAAAAATTATGCGTCAGTTTAAAGCGCTGCTGGAGGAAATCGGATATGTGGGCTTTTCAAATTTTGATATTAAATATGATCAGAGAGATGGAAAATATAAAGTCTTTGAAATCAATACCCGTCAGGGACGAAGCAATTACTATGTGACCGGGGCCGGCGCTAATATCGCCAAGCTGCTGGTGGACGATTATATTCTGGACAAGCCTATGGAATTCCAGGCTGTAGAAAACGAGCATATGTTTACGGTCGTACCGAAAAAAGTGGCGTTCACCTATATTCGGCCGGAAGAATACAGGGAAAAAATGCGCAGGCTGATGGATGCCGGAAAAGTGTCCAATCCGCTCATTTACGGACCGGACCGGGGACTGATTCGTAGACTGCGCATCTTCAAGAATATGCACAGACATCATGCGGCTTTTAAAAAGTACTACGAATTGTAATTGGCCGATTGCCAAGAATAATTAAAAAATTGGAGAATGGGATGAAAGATAAGAAGAAGGTACTAGGTGTGATCGGGGGAATGGGACCACTGGCCACACAACTATTTTACAAAATGATGATTGAAAATACACAGGCCTGCAAAGATCAGGAACATATTAACATGGTTATTTTAAACCATGCCACCATGCCGGACCGGACTCAGGCGATCATGGAGGATCAGCTGGACGACTTGCTCAGCCGTCTTTCAGAGGATGCGGATACGCTGGAAAAAAGCGGGGCAGATTATATCGCGATTCCCTGCAATACCTGCCATGTGCTCATCAATGAACTGCAGGAAAAAACCAGTCTGCCGGTGGTCAATATGATTAAAGCCGCAGTTAAGGAAATTGTTCATACCTACGGAACGGGAGCAAAAGTGGGAATTATGGCAACCGACGGCACGGTCAAGATGGGCCTTTATCAAAAGGAGTGCCGGGCGCAGGGGCTGATCCCCATCATACCGTCACCGGAAAACCAGAAGCTGGTTATGAAAATCATCTACGATGGAGTAAAAGACGGCGGACCGATCGATTATGATGATTTTGAAGCGGTGGAGACAGAATTCCGGGATCAGGAATGTGACTGCGTAATCATGGCCTGTACGGAGCTTTCTTGCTTTAAAGAACAATACCAGCTGTCGGATTATTTTGTGGACGCCATGGAGGCGATGGCCAAGGAAGCGGTCGTACTCTGCGAAAAAAAGCTTAGGAGGAATGATAAATGATAAACAGGCTGCATTTACTGAAGGAATATATTGCAATACTGGACAAAAACGGTCTCATTGCCGAAATGCGGATACCGGAAGAAACGATGGAGAAAAAGGTAAACTATGTATCCTTTAATTCGCAGGATATCCGCTACGACACCTTGTTCATCTGTAAAGGAGTCCACTTTACCGTCGATTATCTTCTGAGCGCCCTGGATGAAGGCGCTTTTGCCTATGTGAGCGAGGTGAAATATGATCGGGAAGCGCCGAATGCGCCATATATCATCGTCAACAATATGCGCCGGGCCATGGCGCTGATGGCGGACTTATTTTACAACCAGATATGGAAAGAACTGACCATAACAGGCATTACCGGCACCAAAGGAAAATCTACCACCACTTATTTTATGAAATACATTCTGGATGAATATCTGCGGGATCAGAAAAAGCCTGTCAGCGCCGTTATCTCCGGAATTGATAACTACGACGGCGTTATCAACGAAGAATCCCATCTGACAACCCCGGAAGCACTGGATTTGCACCGCCATTACGATAATGCGGTAAGAAGCGGAATTGAATTTCTAACCATGGAGGTATCCAGCCAGGCGCTTAAATATGATCGGACCTATGGTATTACCTTTGATGTGGGCTGTTTCCTGAACATCGGTACAGACCATATCAGCGATGTGGAGCATCCCAGCTTTGAGGATTATCTGGCGGCAAAGATGGTGCTGTTTGGACAGTGTCGGATTGCCTGCATCAATATGGAAAGCGATTATGCCGGGATGGCGATTGACGCGGCGGCAGGCAAGGCAGAAAAGCTGATTACTTTCGGACTCAAACCGGAAGCCGATCTTTATGGATACGAAGTAGAACCGGGCAAACGGGGCATCTCATTTAGAGTCAGGTGTGACAGCTTTGATGAAGATTTCAAAATCGGCATGACCGGACTGTTCAATGTGGAAAACGCGCTGGCGGCGATCGCCATATCCTATGGGCTGAACATTCCAATGGAATACATTAAAGCGGGGCTGAAAAAAGCCCGGGTCAGCGGCCGGATGGAAATCTATACCAGCACAAGCGGAGAACTGGATGTGATCGTCGACTATGCTCACAATCAAATGAGCTTCGAATCCCTGTTCCAATCGACCAAAAAGGAATATCCAGGAAAAAAGATCACTATCGTTTTTGGATGCCCTGGAAAGAAGGCTTTCGGACGAAGAAAAGAGCTGGGTGAAATCGCAGGTAAATATGCGGATAAGGTTTTTATCACAGAAGAAGATGCGGGTGAGGAACCGGTTATGAAAATTTCCCAAGAGATCGCCAGCCACGTACATGAATACGACTGCGAATGCAATATTGTTGTCGACAGGGAAGACGCCATTCGTCAGGCGATCGAAACAGCTGACGACAATACGGTAGTGTTGATTACCGGAAAAGGTCGGGAAACACGTCAGAAAAGAGGTACCCAATATGTGGATACTCCATCGGACGTAGAATATGTAGAAACCTTTCTGGCAGAAAAGTAAAGGATACTTGCAATGGAGAAGATCACAAAAAGAAGTCTGGGCGTGTTCGCTCTGTTTGCTCTTTGCTTGGGAGCGGCTGCGGGAGCTGTCGTCTGGGCCCTTTTAAAAGTCATGAATTTGGGAATTCATCTCCTATGGGAGGTGATTCCCAAAAACGTTGGACATCCTGTTCTATACACGTTTATTGTCTGCCTTGCAGGAGGCCTTTTGATTGGCCTGTGGCAAAAAAAATTCGGAGTACTTCCGGATACGCTGGAAGATGTTATGGCAGACTTGAAGAAAAATGGTACATATCCCTATGACCGGCTGCATATACTGGCAGTATCGGCACTGCTGCCGCTTATTTTCGGCGGTAGTTTGGGTCCGGAAGCCGGCTTGACGGGAATTATCGTTGGTCTGTGCTGTTGGATCGGTGACCGGCTGAAATATAAGGGCTCTGAGGTAAGAGAGCTGGCGAATGCGGGAATTGCCGCTACGCTGGGTGTGATTTTCAACTCTCCCTTTGTAGGGATTGCCAACAACTTTGAAAATAAAGATCTGGAAGATGAGCAGCCTCTTAAAACGCCTGCGGAAAAGCTGGACATGAAAAAGGCCAAGACTCTGGTCTATGTAGCCGCTGTTGCCGGCGCGCTGGGGGCTATGGGCGGATTAGGACAATTTTTCGGCGGAGGAATGGGCATTGCCAGATTTGGACGTGATGTGGACATTACCATTTCCGACTGGAAATGGTTTGCGCTTTTTGTGCTGATCAGTATATTGTGCGGCATGGCCTATATGCTCTGCGACCGGATCACCTCAGCATTGGGCGGAAGGATCGCTGACCATCGGATCGCCAGTTGTATGTTAGCGGGGCTTTTTCTGGCAGCGCTGGGGACGTTGTTCCCCTGGACCATGTTTTCAGGTGAGCATGAAATGGCGGAAATGATGGAAGTCTGGCAGCAGCAGAGTTTTGCACTTCTGTTTTTGACCGGTGTGGTCAAGCTGGTTCTTATCAATTTATGCGTTAATTTGGGATGGAGAGGCGGGAATATTTTCCCGATCATCTTTGCAGGAGTTTGTATAGGCTACTCCTTAGCTATGCTTACAGGGGCAGAACCTGTATTTGCAGTGGCGGTATGTGTGTCCGCGCTGTGCGGGTATATCATGCGCAAACCCCTTACGGTCATCGGCGTGCTGCTTTTATGCTTTCCCATGACTATTATCATTCCCATGGCCACAGCCGCTTATGTTGGAAGCATAGTCCCAGTATTTGGAGTATTAAAGAAAAAAGGAAAAACGGTATAAATGTAGAAAAAGACAACAAAAGAACAAGGAGGGTATTATGAACGTACTGATTGCATATGCAAGCAAGACCGGAACCACTGCCAAATGCGCCAAAATTTTAAAGGCACTGGTGGATGATGCGACTTTGTGTGACCTGACCAAGGAAAAGCCGGATCTGAGCCAATATAACTGTGTTATTGTAGGCGGAAGCATACGGATGGGTGCGCTTCATAAAGCCTCTAAAAATTTTATACTTCGCAATAAAGAAACGCTGATGCGAAAGAAATGTGCATTTTTTACTTGTAATTGCTTTACTGGACAGACAGATATGTACATGAAAAAAAACATTCCTGGAGAATTACTGAAAAAGGCCATTGCTACCGGGAGTTTCGGAGGAGAAATTCCCTTGGAAGCACAAAAGGGATTTGATAAACTGATTATGAAGCTGGTAGCCAAACGGGGTACTCGTTCTGAAAATGCAAAACTTCATACATCCTCAGAAGCCATTAACAAATTTGCTGAAAAAATTAGATAAAGAATAGAATTCGATTTTGGATAAAGTCGGAAATAAGTTTCCTTTTTTAATCTGTAAAAAGTGGAAATATATTTCCGACTTTTTTCTTTGACTGTCTTACTGTCAGAATTGACAGATTTTTTATTGCCGCTGGTTGCAAAGGGACCAGGTCTGATTGTTGTTAAACTTTTAATTATGGCATGTTTTTTGTAATATATAGTTTTACGCAATAGATATAAAAATTTTTAAATAAGGAGGTGGCCGTAGAAAGAAGAAATGCCATAGAGGACCCTTGTCAGGTAATTTATGGAGGACAGAAGAACAATTTACGAAGAGAAGGATTGTTCTAATGAACTTATTAAATTATTTGTATTACAAGGAGGAATCATTATGAGTCACGGAGGAAGACAAGAACTTCAAAAGTCTCTAAACATGAAAGACGTTTTGGCGCTGGCCTTTGGAACGATGATCGGCTGGGGCTGGATCATGCTGGCAGGATCCTGGGTTGCCAGCGGCGGCGTAATCGGAGCGATTTTAGCTTTTGCGCTTGGCGGTATTATGGCATTATTTGTAGGTATGACCTATGCGGAACTAACACCGGCACTGCCACTGGCAGGCGGGGAGCTGGTCTTTTCTTATCGGGCAATGGGCTATAACGCATCCTGGTTTACCGGATGGATGATCACGCTGGCTTACATTGGCGTAGCAGCTTGGGAAGGCCCTGCCCTTGCCAACGCGCTGGGCTTCTTATTCGGGAATCTGCTCCCGGATTTAGGCGTTCTTTACCAGATACAGGGATCCGAGGTTACAGGAATGTTCCTGCTGATCGGCTGTATAGGAGCGATAATTTTGTCCTTTGTTAACTATCGTGGAGCAAAGGCCTCTGCCGTATTTCAGACGACTGCCACCATCGCCATGGCCATCGGCGGTATCGCATTTTTCTGCGGAGGCGTTATTAAGGGCGATATCGGTAACATGATCCCGGTGTTCACAGACGGCAAGGGATTCGTAGCAGTCATCCTGGCCGTACCAGCCATGTTCGTCGGCTTTGACGTAATCCCGCAGGCTGCCGAGGAAATGAAAATACCCCTGGGCAAAATCGGAAAGGTGATGATCATTGCGATCGGAATGGCGGCCGCATGGTATATGATTATGATCCTGGGCGTAGCTCTTTCTGCTCCGGTGGATGTCAGAAACGGTTTTGCATCAGACCCCAATTCTGTACCGGTAGCCGATACGTTCGCTTATGCGCTGGGACACCCAGTATTCGGAAAACTGATGATTATCGCGGCCATGTGTGGAATCCTCACTTCCTGGAATGGTTTCATTGTAGGCGCAACCAGAGTTTTATTTTCCATGAGCAGAGCCAAGATGCTGCCGTCTATTTTTGCAAAAGTTCACCCGAAATATGATTCGCCTGTAGCAGCGATTCTGCTGGTGGGACTGATTACCGTTTTGTCGCCGCTCCTTGGAAAGAGCGCGCTGAGCTGGTTTGTAAACGCAGCTGCCTTCGGAACAGTGGTCGCATATTTCATGGTATCTCTGTCGTTTTGCGTACTGAGAAGAACAGAGCCTGATCTAGAGCGGCCGTTCCTGGTAAAGGGCGGGAATGTCATAGGAATCTGCGCAGTCCTGGTAGCGCTATTCTTTATTTCTCTGTATTTGCCGATCTACAGTCCGACACCGCTGGCACCGATTGAATGGGCACTGGTAGGCGGCTGGATCGTGCTTGGCATCATTCTATTCATTGCTAACAAGTGTTCGATCAATGGCAAGGCATCCAAGGAAGAAGTCGAATATCTGATGTTTGGTAACGACTATAAACGGTTTTAACTCGGAAAAAAATTTCCATATTATTTCATGGGAGAAATTGTAGAACTCTCCAATATTCAGAAAAATTAAATTTAGCCGGTGTGTAAATTTCAACGATTTCCGCCGGCTTTCTACAAAAATTATGTGTTAAGTTTTTAACTATGGCACGATTTTTGTAACTAAGTAATAACAGATGGATGATCAAGGAATCTGCCTGTACGGCAGAATTCACAAGAAAACTCAAGGGAGGAAACAAAATGTTAAGAGAAGCATTACCGAAAATCGTAACACCGTTACCTGGTCCAAAGGCAAAGGAAATCATTGCCAGAAGAGAAGCAGCGATTCCGGGTGCGATCAAGTGCGGATATCCGCTGGTTATCAAACGCGGTGAAGGCGCAATGATCGAAGACGTTGACGGCAACCTGATCTTAGACTGGGTAGGTGGAGTAGGTGTACTGAATATCGGATACAGCAATCCTCAGCTGATCGATGCTGTAAAAGAACAGTCCGAAAAATACTTCCATGCAATGATGAACATCACAACCCATGAACGTTACATCGAGCTGGCTGAGAAGATGAACGAAATCGTGCCAGTAAGAGGCGACAAGAAAAAGACCATGTTCGTTAACTCCGGAGCAGAAGCAGACGAAAACGCTGTTAAAATCGCTAAGAGCGCAACAGGCCGTCCGAATATCATCGTATTTACAGGCGCGTTCCACGGAAGAACGCAGATGACCATGGCCATGACCGCTAAGAAAGCATATGCGATCGGCATGGGACCATTCCCAGACGGCGTATACAGAGCAGAGTTCCCCAACCTCTACAGAAGACCGGAAGGCATGAGCGAAGCAGAAGCGATCGAATACTACGTAAACAAGCTGGAAGAAGTATTCATCGAGGCGACTCCGAAAGATGCGACTGCAGCCATCGTATTCGAGCCTGTACAGGGTGAGGGCGGATTTATTCCGGCACCGATCGAATGGGTTAAGGCAGTAAGAAAGATCTGCGACGACAACGGAATTCTGATGATCACAGACGAAGTACAGTCAGGCTGGGCAAGATCCGGAAGAATGTTCGCGTCCGAATACTACAAAGAAGCAGGATGCGCACCTGACATCATGACCACAGCAAAATCCATCGCAGGCGGACTGCCGCTGTCAGCCGTAACAGCAAGCGCTGAAATCATGGATGCGGTAACAGCCGGAACCATCGGCGGTACATACTGCGGTAACCCGGTATCCTGCGCAGCAGCACTGCAGGTAATCGATGTTATGACAAAGGAAGATTATCCGGCAAAAGCAAGAGCAATTGCAGAAAAATGCACAGCTAAGTTCAACGAATGGGCGAAGAAATATGATGTGATCGGCGACATTCGAGGAACCGGATGCATGATGGGTATCGAATTTGTAACAGATAAAGCGAAGAAGACTCCGGCCGCTGACCTGGTAGCCAGCATTGTAAACGCTGCAGTTAAGAAGGGCCTGATTTTGGAAGCTGCTGGAACTTATAACAACGTAATCCGTTTCCTGTGCCCGCTGTGCGTAACCGACGCTCAGATCGATGCTGGTCTTGAGATTTACGAAGAAGCAATCAAAGAATGTTTATAATCACCAATTAATTGGTAACCGTTTTTTCGAATTACAATTGTCCGCGTAACAAGAAAAAGACATCAACCAGGTTTTATTTTTGGAAACGGTCCGCCGGGCTATCGGCGGATGCGTTTTCGGCAATTATATAATTTTATGTATTTGAACAAAGGAGAGAGTAATTATGAGTCAAGGAGGAAGACAAGAACTCCAGAAGTCCCTCAATATGAAGGACGTTCTGGCACTGGCTTTCGGAACAATGATCGGATGGGGCTGGATTATGCTGGCCGGATCCTGGGTGCACAACGGCGGCGTTGTAGGCGCAATACTGGCATTCGCACTGGGCGGCGTGATGGCCATATTCGTAGGTTTGACCTATGCGGAGCTGACACCGGCGCTGCCTCTTGCAGGCGGCGAGCTGGTATTCTCGTACAGAGCCATGGGCTACAATGCATCTTGGTTTACTGGATGGATGATCACCCTGGCTTATCTGGGCGTAGCAGCCTGGGAAGGTCCTGCCCTTTCCAACGCGCTGGGATTCCTCTTCGGCGGAGTTCTGCCGGATTTGGGAACCCTCTATACGGTACAGGGTTCTGATGTAACGGGAATGTTCCTGCTGATCGGGAGTATAGGCGCGGTTATCATGACCTTCATCAACTACAGAGGCGCCAAAGCGTCGGCTGTTTTCCAGACAACAGCCACCATCGCCATGGCCATCGGCGGTATCGCATTCTTCTGCACAGGCGCGATCAAAGGCGATGTCAGCAATATGATACCTACTTTCACAGATGGAAGCGGTTTTGTAGCCGTAGTTCTGGCCGTACCTGCCATGTTCGTTGGATTCGACGTTATCCCGCAGGCAGCGGAAGAAATGAATATGCCCCTCAATAAAATCGGTAAAGTTATGATTATCGCCATCAGCATGGCGGCAGCATGGTACATGATCATGATTCTGGGTGTTGCCCTTTCCGCACCGGAAGCGATCCGGACCGGGTTTGTAAATGACCCTAACGCGGTTCCAGTTGCCAACTGCTTTGCTTATGCTCTGGGACACCCGGTATTCGGTAAACTGATGATCATCGCGGCTATGTGCGGTATTCTGACCTCTTGGAATGGATTTATCGTAGGAGCATCGAGAGTTATCTTCTCCATGGCAAGAGCTCACATGCTTCCGGCTATCTTTGGAAGAGTTCATCCCAAATACGGTTCCCCGACAGCTGCAGTACTGCTGGTAGGCGTAATCACAATTCTGTCGCCGCTTCTGGGAAAGAGCGCGCTGGTATGGTTTGTAGACGCAGCGGCCTTTGGTACAGTTGTAGCTTACTTTATGGTATCCCTTTCCTTCCTCATTATCAGAAAGAAGGAGCCGCAGCTGGATCGTCCGTTCCAGATTAAGGGCGGAACACTGGTAGGTATCGTAGCTGTAGCAGTAGCGCTGTTCATGGCATCCCTCTATCTGCCGATCTACAGCCCGACTCCGCTGACTGGAATCGAGTGGGCGCTGGTAGGCGGCTGGATCGTACTTGGTGTGGTTCTGTTCATCATCAACAAGTGTTCGGCTAACGGCAAGGTTTCTAAAGCTGAAATCGAATATCAGATGTTTGGCGACGATTACAAGAGATTCTAGTTATTCCTTTCAATAACCGGAAATATTAAGTATAATAGGGTAGTGGGCAAAATGCCCGCTGCCTTATTTAATTGTAGTGATACGGAGAGCTTATGGAGAACAATCGCAACAGCTTGAGCAGAGTTTTGGGCCGGACGGACATTCTGGCCATCGGTTTCGGCACCATGGTGGGATGGAGCTGGGTCATGCTGGCTACCACCTGGCTGACACAGGCCGGATTCTGGGGGACGATCATCGCATTTATCATCGGTGCTTTGATTATTATGGACGTGGGGGCCGCCTATGGAGAGCTTACTTCCGCGCTGCCCCTGGCTGGCGGAGAAGTGGTTTATGTGTACCGTGCGATGGGAGCAAAAGTTGCCTGGATGGTGGGATGGGTCATGGCTTTGGCCTATTTGGGCGTCGCAGCCTGGGAAGGTATCGCCTTGGCGACGGCTTTGGATGCGATGTTTCCGGTGGGACAATTTTTGCCTTTATGGGATATCGCCGGATACACGGTGCATTTTTCCTGGGCAATCATCGGTATGGCAGGCGCTGTAGTCATGCTTCTTCTCAATCTCTTTGCCTCAAGACCGGCGATTATCTTTCAAGTCATGGCTACTGCGGCTGTCATTATTGTGGCCTTGATGCTCCTCTTCGGCGGCATTACCTTTGGCAGCATCGATAACATCGGCGATAAGTTCCGTTCTCTGGACGGATTTATCTATGTGTTTCTGATGATCCCTGCTATGCTGATCGGATTTGACGTCATTCCTCAGTCTGCGGAAGAGATGAACATTTCACCAAGAGGCATTGGAAAGATGGTCCTGGTGTGCATTATTTTCAGCGTGGTTTATTATATGATCATTATCATAGGATTGGCCTTATCAGCGCCGGTGGAGATCCGCATGTCAGGAACCATACCGGCAGCGGATGTAATTTCCTATGCTTACGGGGACCAGACTTTGGGTACCATTCTTATCTTTGGCGGCGTGCTGGGGGTGCTGACTTCTTGGAACGGATTTTTTATGGGAGCCACCAGACTGATCTTTGCCATGGGAAGGGCGAAGATGCTGCCGGAGGTCTTTGGCTGGGTTCACCCCAAATACAAGACCCCGTGGACCGCTACCATCCTGGTGGGCTGCGTCTGTATCGCGGCGCCCCTTTTGGGCCGGGATGCCTTAATTTGGTTTGTGGACATCAGCGCTTTCTGCTCCCTTTTTGGATATTGGTGGGTATGTCTTTCTTTCCTGGTCTTGAGAATGAAAGAGCCGCAGCTAGCAAGACCCTTTCGGGTAAAATGCGGTATTCCGCTGGGAATTGCTATGACCGTGATCTCCGGCCTGTATTTCATTATTTATGTACAAGACACTCTTACCAAAGCCAACTCCATGGATGAAATGGTGCTGCTTGGAGTATGGATGGTCCTGGGCCTGATTATGGCAGCCTTGGCAAAGGGCGAATTTGGAAAAATCAGCAGACTGGAAAGGGATATTCTCATCTTTGGCGAAAAGCTGGCAAGGAGGAAAAACTAGATGAAAAAAAGAAATAAAGAAGTCCTTTTCATCATCATTCTCCTGGCAGCTATTCTGGCCATGGTTCTTTATTCCGCTGTTTCCGATTCCTATCGAATTTCGCCGGACAAAGAAAACAATCTGGCGCTCAATCAATCAGAGCTACGCTTTGTTACGGAAAAAAAGAGGGTTATCTTGACGGTTTCCAAAGAGTTGGACTATCTGCAGAAAGGGTTTTTGGAGGAATACATACAATCCATTGCAGAGCCCTCCGGACTGCGGATTAAATTGGTTGAACAGGATGAGAAAGAGGCTGATGCCCGGATCGTTGTTGTGGATGATGTTCTTAGAAGGCAGCTGGACGAAATTAGTTTTACCGCACCGCTCTTTCAGGTGACGGGCACCATGTTTATCAATCAAGAATCCAGCTCTGCCAAGAAAATTCTTCAAGGAATATGCATCAAAGGGCAATTTACAGATGAAGAAAAACGAACCCTTTCCTATGACGGCAAAGCAATCGAGCTGACAGAGGTCGAAGGGACTGATCAAGCGGTTAAGCTGGCTCAAGAGACCAATGCAGACTGTATTCTGGGAGATCAGCCTGGGATCATAGCGGCACTTTCCAGCCGGGAGCTTACCGGCAAATATGTGGATATGTATGCCAATCTTTACAAAAACAACGTCTGTATCATGACGGATAAAGAGGACGGGGTTCTTTACAGCATATTGAACCAATGCATTCAGGAGGCGGACACCCGGGTGCTGATGGGGCGCGCCCAGGAGCATTGGTACGGGCTGGGCGACGCTTTTGTGAAGGAAGGCAGATATAAAGACGCGGCGGCGCTTTTAATCATCGTCTTTGCGGCAGTGTTCTGCGCCTTCTTCTTTTATTATCAATCTAATAAAAATTTATATAACGAATTGACAGAGCGGATGAATCAGCTGACCGCCAGCAAGCAGGAGATGCAGACCACGTTCAACGGCGTGTCCTATTATATGGCGGAGCTGACGCCTGAAGGGGCGATTTTGGATATCAATAAAGCTTTTCTCAATTACATTAATCGGCAGGTGATGGGAAGCACCATTGCCGAGGCCCTGGAATTGTCTCCCGAATTGACTGATATTCTGGAAACGATGCTTTTTGATACACGGGATACAAGAAGAGGGACTTCCAGAGAGATTACACTAAAAAATCGAATTCTGGAGGTGAATATTTTCCCGATTCTAAACCCCAAAGGTGAGGCCGAGAAACTGCTTTTTATGGCCAGTGATGTGACCAGGGAACGGATGGCTGAGCGCCAGATGCTGCAGGATAATAAAATGATTGCGGTGGGGCAGCTGGCTGCAGGCGTGGCTCATGAGATCCGAAACCCGTTGGGCATTATCCGCAATTACTGTTATGTCCTCAAAACTATGAACGATGAGGAGGCGCAGGAACAGGCCGTGCAGGTGATCGAAAAATCCGCGAAAACAGCTGGAAACATTATCGATAACTTGTTGAACTTTTCCCGCATATCCAAGAAGCAGGTTCAAGAAGTATACATAAAAAAGCATATTAATTCGGTGATTTCTCTCAACAGAGGCATGCTGAAGAAAAAACAAATCGATATTACAGTCCGATGCGGCGAAGACTTTCAAGTAAAAATGGCTGTGGAGTCCTTTGATATGATCTTTATCAATTTAATTTCCAATGCGGTCGACGCCATGGAAGAGATGGGGCGGCTGACGATCGTAGTTTACCGAACAGAAGACGAGTTCTATGTGGAAGTGCGGGATACGGGCACTGGGATCGAGGAAGGGATCATGGAAGATATCTTCAATCCGTTCTTCACCACCAAGAGCATGACCAAAGGAAACGGTCTGGGCCTTTACATCGTATATAATGAAATTCAGAAGATGAACGGCGAGATCAAAGTTACGAGTATAGTGGGAGAAGGCACCACCTTTAAGGTGATTCTTCCTATCAGAATGGAGGAGGATAAACTTGAGTAAGGGAAATAATTTTAATATTTTAGTTGTGGATGACGAACAAGACTATTGCGATGTACTGAAAATGATTCTGACGGGCAAGGGATACAAGGTGGACACCTGCAGCAATGGGCAGGAGGCTGTGAAAAAACTGGAGAAAAAGCCCTTTGATTTAGTAATCACCGACTTGTGCATGCCGGTGATGGACGGCCGCCAGCTGCTGGAAGAGATTAAAAAACGGGAGTATGATACGGAAGTAATTATGCTGACCGCCCATGGAACGATTGAAAAAGCAGTCGATGCCATGAAAGCAGGTGCTTACACCTATGTAACCAAAGGAAGGGATCCGGAAGAGCTTTTCCTGGAGATTCGCAAGATTCGCGATACCAAGAAAATCCGCCGGGACAACGCTATTCTCAAAGAGAAGGTCAGCGGCCGCTTCATGCTGGAGAGCCAAAATAAAAAGTACCGACAGATGCTGGAGCTGGCAGAACGAGCTGCTCAGAGCGAATCCAATATTTTAATCTTGGGAGAATCGGGTGCTGGCAAGGAGGTGCTGGCCTCCTTCATTCATCAGAAGAGCAAACGCTGCGACGCTAACTTTATGGAATTAAACTGTCAAGCGCTGTCTGAGTCCATTCTAGAATCCGAGCTGTTCGGTCATGAGAAGGGTGCGTTTACAGGAGCGGATAAGCGGAGAATCGGACTCTTTGAAGCGTCCAACGATGGCACGCTATTTTTAGATGAGATCGGTGGCGTTTCCATCAATTTGCAGGCAAAGCTTTTGAAGGCCATTGAAAACAAGCAAATCTATCGTTTGGGCAGCAGCACGCCCATCAATGTGGATTTTCGTCTGATTACGGCCACCAACCATAACCTGCAGCAGGATATGAGCGACGGTTGTTTCCGGGACGATTTGTTCTACCGGATCAGTACCATTGTGCTGGAACTTCCGCCGCTGCGGGACCGTCCGGAAGATATTCCGCTATTCATCGAATACTTTTTCGACAAGTACCAGCGGGAAATGAATAAGGTGATCACGGATATCGAACCCAGAGTCAGTCAGCTTCTCAACGGCTATCATTACCCGGGCAATGTGCGAGAGCTGAAGAATATAATTGAACGGCTTGTGGTTCTGTCGGAACGGGGTGAGATTTTGGAAGCATATCTGCCGTCCGACGTGGTTAAAAATCAAAATTACCGGCCGGCCGCTGCGGTAAGTGAGATCGATTATACCGTTTCATTGAGAGACTATCGCAGCAAGGTGGAAAAGGAGTATATCACAGGTCTTTTGGAACGGTATCCCAAAGATATGAATAAGGTGGCGGAAATCCTCGACATATCCAGGCGGCAGCTTTTTAATAAATTGGTAGAATATGATTTGAAATAATTGCAAATATTCTGAATTTGAATTATAATAGAAGAACCTAATCGATGCGCACTAATTTTATAAGTTAAGGAGGCGATAGCATGAGTGAACTGAAAAAAAGTTCGACCATGGTAGATGTCGGTGAACATGGGTTAAAAAAACATGATATCAAGACATCGACGGTGGTATTCATGATCTTCTGCCTGGTAGCTGCGGGTTGCTATGGAATAGAAGAAATGATTCCTGCTTCCGGTCCCGGCTTGACTTTAGTCATGCTGATGGTGCTCCCCTTTGTCTGGGGGCTTCCATTCGGTCTGGTTGCTGCAGAATTGGGTTCTGTCCGGCCGCAGGAAGGCGGTTATTACAAGTGGGTGCAGGAAGCTCTGGGAGAATTTTGGGGGTTTCAGGCAGGATGGTGGAGAACGGTTTCCATCTATATTGACAATTCCCTGTACGTTATTTTAGTAGGCGGTTATATTGCCGGGCAGTGGAACCTTTCCCATACGGCGGAAATGATCGTCAAAATCGTTGTTATTGCAATCTTTATCTGGGTTAATATTCGAGGTATCAAGGATGTGGGCATTGTCAGCACCGTTCTGGCGATCTTTGTTATTGTAGCTTTTGCTATGATTGCTGTTTGCGGGTTTACCAATATGGACCACAATCCATTCATGCCGTTTACGGCAGACGGAGAAATCACAGGAGCCAAAGGAATTCCATTTGCCGATTGGGTGACTTATATCGGAGGCGGCCTGGCTATGGGCATGTGGATGTACTCTGGATATGAATCCATGTCCACGATTGCGGGAGAGGTAGCCAATCCACAAGTTATTCCAAAGGCTACAATCATTACAGTGCCTCTGATCATGGCGACCTATATTCTTCCGACGGCAGCAGCTCTCGGTTCTTTGGGACTTTGGGAACAGTGGGGCACAGAGCCGGGAACGGTGGGATACGCAGATGTTGCCGCTCATTTCTGGGGGCCGGCATTCGGCGTGTTCTTCGTAATCGTAGCAGTTGTGGCAAACTGTTCAATTTTCAATACCTATATTGCTTCCGGTTCCCGCGGATTCTTTGCGCTGGCCGATGATTATCTGGCCCCGCCGATTATGGTTAAATGCGACAAGAAACATGGTGTTCCATGGGTAGCGGTCTTATCGGTTGGCATTGTCAATTTGATTCTCATTAACTTTGGTTTTGCCCAGGTTGTTATCGTGGATGTATTTATGCTGGTAGCATCTTACATCATGGTTTACCTGTCTGCGATGATCCTTAGAAAGCGGATTCCGAAAGAAGAATACGTGTTCCGTATTCCGGGCGGATATGGTTTCCTATGTTTGATTTGTATCGTACCTATCTTTATTGCGATTGCGCTGTTCTTCCTCAATGGTACTGACTACTTTATCGGCGGGATGATCGGCATTGTTTCCGGTCCGGTTCTGTACGTGATTTGGAAATGAATGTACGGCGGCCTGGCCAAAAAGGATCCGCAGCGATTTCCGATCAATCCAAAGACCAGATTGGCTGTGGGCGATTTGAGAAAGATGTGCGGGATGTTCCTGGGATTTGCAGTTATGGGCGGTTTGGCAGGTCCTTGGCTCAGATGGTATGAAGGTGAGTGGGGGCCTGAATATTATCAGGAGACCTACGGTAATGGGTTCCTCGGCAATTTCGATGCCATGCTCAGCGCTATTGGAATCGCATCGATTGTATTTGCAGTAATCGGCGTGGTTCTGGGTCTTTTGAGCATCAAGCTGGAACCAAAGAAAGACAGGCTGGACTGAGGATTCAGAAGATAAATTAAATATGATGTAATAAAAAGGGCGCGATGGATAAATGTCGCGCCCTTTTTTGGACTGAGCCTATTTCTTTCCCCGTAATTGGTCCAAGAGCTGCTGCATATCCTGGGGAAGGGCGGCTTCACAAGAAAGCGGCTCTCCTGTGACCGGATGGGACAGGGAAAGCTGAAAAGCGTGCAGCGCCTGACGTTCGATGAGAAAGGGGTTGGTTTCTCCATATAAGTGATCGCTGACAATGGGGTAGCCGATGTGGGCCAAATGAACCCGTATCTGGTGGGTGCGGCCCGTTTCCAGGGCCAGTTCCACCAAAGAATATCCTGAATTGAACCGTTCGGCTACTTTGTAGTGGGTCACAGAAGGCGCGCCGTCCTTTGTTACGGCCCGCTCCACCCGTTCCGGATCCGGTTGGCCGATGGGAAGATCGATGGTTCCGGCATCGGAAGGGATTAACCCCTTGACGATGGCTAGATAGCGTTTTTCCACCAGACCGGCCTGGCTCTGCTTCATAAAGCTGGCCTGACAGTGGGCGTTTTTGGCTACGGCTACCAGGCCGGAGGTATCCATATCCAGCCTGTTCATAAAGCGTATTTTGTAATTCTGGCCGCTGTCTATCATGTATTTCATAATGCCGTTGGCCAGAGTATGGGTGACGTGTCCCTTGGTAGGGTGGACGACCATGCCCGGCTGTTTGTTAATGACCAGCAGACTGTCATCCTCGTAGACAACAGTGATGGGAATGTCCTCTGGGGTAAAGTCGCTGGTTTCCTGGGGGAGCCGGATGGAAACCACGTCTCCGGTCTTTACCGGCAGCCAGCCATCTGTCTGTTTACCATTGAGATAAACCAGCTTGTCCCGCTTGATCTTGGTCCGCATGCGGGCGGAAAAATCGAATTTGCGGCGCAGTACGCCTTTGACATCCAGGATGTCTTTATCTTCTTCAGTAAGAATATATCTGAATTGGTCCATGTTTCTCCTAACTACTATAAAAACTTGGTTTTAACCTTGTCCCAAAAATCGTAAGATTCAAAGCGCAGCAGATTGATGATGGTATCGGAAAACTCCACTTTAATCTCCTTTACATCGGTATATTCATGCTCAATCCCATCGTTCATCAGAAAGATGCGGTTGCTCTTGGAGCTTTCCGGCACAACCCCTAAAGAAAGCTCTGAAGGCAGTAAAATGCTGGAAGTAAAGGAACGGTACGCAGTCGTGTTCATGGGAGCGATGGGAGTCACTTGAAGCAGCTTGATTCTCGGATCGACGATTGAACCGCCCAAGGAATAATTATAAGCTGTGCTGCCGGCAGAGGTGGCTACCAGAATTCCATCGCCGCTGAATTTTTCGATGGGACTGCCGCCGATGGAAATATTCAGATGAACCGAATAGGAGTGATTCCCACGGATAACAATTTCGTTCAAACCCCGGTGGATTTCTTTGCTTCCATCCTGAGTGGTGACGGCGGCCTGCACCGTATTCAAGGGCTGCAGGGCATATTTTCCGGCTTTGTAGTCGCGGATAAAAGCATCCAACTTTCGAGGATTTTCGGGAGCCACTTCCTGAAAGAATCCCAGATGGCCGGTATTGATCCCGATAAAAGGACTTTCTGGAAAATCGTAAGTATGTACGGCCTGGAGAAAGGCTCCATCTCCGCCGATACATACGATTAGTTCACTGTCCGGGGCGTACTCTTCCCGAACAGTGAATCCATTTTCTTCAAACTTTTGAACCAGGACTTCTTTTGTCTCTTGTGACAGGCTGGTGCCATTTGTAAATACGTTGATGTTTCTCATGGCTATACCAGTTTTTCAAATTCATCTACCAGACTTTCGAAAGTCTTCATAGCCTGTTTAATAGGTTCTGGCGTGCTCATATCCACGCCCGCCAGTTTGAGCAGCTCGATAGGATAGTTACTTTCACCAGTCTTTAAAAATTCGATATAGGCATCTTTTGCAGGAGCGCCCTCGTCCAGAATCTTGCCGGATATGGCGGCTGCCGCCGAATAGCCGGTGGCGTACTTGTAAACGTAGAAGGCATTGTAAAAATGCGGAATCCTGGCCCACTCATAACGAATGGTATCATCTTTTCCCACAGCCGGACCAAAGTATTTATCATTGAGCTTCTGGTATTCTTCACACATCCATTGAGCGGTCAATACCTGTCCGTCTTCAATGGCCTTATGGGTTAAATGTTCAAATTCAGCGAACATGGTCTGACGGAAAAGGGTGGTACGGAATTCTTCAATATACAGATTCAACAGATATTTACGCATTTGGGGATCCTGTTCCTGATCCAGCAAATGGCGCATTAACAGGGATTCGTTGACTGTGGATGCTACTTCTGCCGTGAAGATAGAGTGACTGCCATAGATATAAGGCTGAGCCTCTCTCGTGTAGCTGGAGTGCATGGAATGTCCCATTTCGTGAACGATGGTAAAAACATCTTTCAGAGTATCCGTGTAGTTAAGCAGAATATAGGGCATGCTGTCATAGCTTCCAAAGCTGTATGCGCCGCTGGTCTTTCCTTCGTTTTCATAGACATCGATCCAGCCGGCTTCGATCCCTTTGTTCATTCTCTCAATATATTCTCTTCCCAAAGGCGCCAGACCTTCACGCATCATATCCAGAGCCTGTTCATAAGAGATTTTTTTCTTTGGAAGCTCCACCAGCGGAACGTAGATATCATACATTTGCAGATGATCCACACCCAGCAGTTTTTTGCGGATCTCCATATAACGGTGAACCGTGGGCAGATATTCGTTTACAACTTTAATCAGATTGTCGTAGACCTCCTCCGGGATATTGTCGCCGGAAAGGGCAGCCTGGCGGGCAGAGCCGTATTTGCGGATGCGCGCGCTGATGACATCGGTTTTGGTATTGTAGTTATAGGCTGAGGCAATGGTGTTAATCATGGATTTGTAAGCTGCGTACATATGCTCATAAGCTTCTTTTCTGACGCTGCGGTTATGGCTTTCCATGAACGTGATATAATTGCCGTGGGTCAGCTCCACTTGATCGCCATCCTCGTCTGTAATGGTCCCGAACTTTATATCGGCATTGTTGAGCATCGTGAAGATGTCGTTGGTGGCGCCGGTAATTTCGCCCATTTGGGCAAGAATGTTTTCTTCCGCCTTGGTGAGGACGTGCTCCTTTTCCCGCAGCACATCGCGGATGACGAACTCATACTGTTTTAGACCGGCTTCCTCTTCAATATAAGAAAGAAGAGTATCCTCCGGAGCATCTAAAAGTTCCGGAGTGAAAAAGGACATGGAAGCCGATACCTGCGCGATGATGGTCTGGCATTTATCCGTCATTGCCTGATATTTGGTTTCCCGATTGTCCTCGTCGCGGCGCATTCTGGCATAGACAAAGACCTTCTCCAGCTTTTGCCAGATGGCGTCCCTCGCGCGAAAAGCTTCCAGCAGCATAGCCGCGTTTTCCGTCAGATGACCGGCAAAACGGCCATAGTCCTTGGTTTGGGCCAAAACTTCTTCAATCGTGGCGTCAATGGCCGTTTCATCGGGAAACATGTCCTCGATGTTCCATTTGTATCTTTGATCGATCTGATCTCTGGTTTTCAATGATTTGTCACTCATATCCATTTGCCTCCTTTTTGTTTCTGTTTATTTGCTTCTGCGAATATATTTCTTCGCTCTTTTCTTTACCTCAGCGCCCGTGTCGATAAAAAATACCCGGGTGCGCATTGCGAGTCGCTTGACTTTGTCGTATAATAAAGCGTATTATACATAATGGATTTATTATACCACAAAAAGGAAAGGAAAATCACCAGGATGGACAATCGACCGATAGGTTTTTTTGATTCAGGGCTTGGGGGCCTGACTTGTATCCCCAACTTAATGAAAACGTTTCCCAAGGAAAGGATTATCTATTTCGGAGATACGGCCAGGACGCCTTACGGGTCAAAGGCAACTTCGACCATTAAAAGTTTTTCTCTGCAAATTGCAGACTTTCTTGTCAGAAATAACGTAAAGATGATCGTCATTGCCTGCAATACGGTCAGCGCTACCTGTCTTTTCGACTTGCAGCAGCGGTACCCGGATGTACCGGTGGTGGGAATTATCCGTCCGGCGGCTGAGACCATCTCCAAGAGCTGTTCCACCATGAATAAGATTGGGATCATCGGGACAAAAGTAACGATCCAAAGCGGCGCCTATAAAGAGCAGGTACACAGACTTAATGACGAGCTGGATATTTATGAAACGCCATGCCCGGCTTTTGTACCTTTGATCGAAGAAGGTATCATCCAAAACGATATCATGGACTTGACCATAAAATATTATTTGGACGACTTCATTCTGGAAAACAGACTGGATACGGTGGTGCTGGGATGTACCCATTACCCGCTGATTCGTTCTAATATTAAAAGGCTTTATCCATCTCTTCGAATCATAAATCCTTCGGAAGAGATCATCCACAGCATTGAGAGGATCCTGAGAGAGCGGGATATGCTGGCGGGGGACTTTGACTTTGAGAACGTATTTTATGCCAGCGACCTTTCCGAGAATTTTGTCAATATGATCGACCGAATTTTCCATGATGAAGATATAAAGGTAAAGTTCAAAAATCTTGAACTGGAGTCAGTGGAGGAGAAGAAATGAATTTTGAGACTTTGTTAGAATTCCTGGAGCTGGAGAGCGCGGACGAATTCGAGTATTTTGAAAACCTGGCGGATCTGGTAGAGGCGGATGCGGAAATTCTGCCGGAGGCTGTTTATCAGTTGTTTGAAGGGGTGGAGATGGAGATTTTGGCAGAGCTCATGGAGAATTACTTTGAAGAAATGCTCAAGGCTGTACCGGAGGATTCCGTTGAGATGTATACGCTCCTGGAGTCGGTAAAAATGGCGCTGATCGGCATGTCGCGCAATATCGAGGAGGAACAGGATCTGGTGCTTTTATCAGATGAATTCTGCCGTTTTCGCAACTGGTACTCGCTGGACTCAGCGGTATGGGTGCGGGAAATCGGCGAAAGTGGCAGCCGTGAGAAGGGGATGCCGCTTCGGGATGCTTTGACCTTATCCCGTATTGAAAAGCTGGGCGGAGAAGAGTTCGAATATATCTTTGATGAAGCTTTAAATTTTGAGATGGATCAGTATACCATGTCCTTTGCGGATCTGGCGGCGGAAGAAGCCGCCCAGGAGCTGGAAGAAGAGACGGAACAAGATCAGGAAGACCCGGAACTGAAATATACAGACTATGTTTTTTCTCCTGACAAACTCCATTAATCACAGTTTGCGTCAAACCTGCATAGTATGAATTAAACAATTTGTATTATGGAGGTTTTTTTATGGATGAAAGAGAATGCTGCGAACGGGAATGTTTGCGGGACTGCAAAGAAAAATGCTTTGAAGAATGCTGCTGTGATAACAACAACGGCAGCAATATCATTTGGATTTTGATTGTATTGTACTTACTGTTTTGCAACAATAACAACGGACACGGCAGAGGCGGTCTGTTCGGCGGATTGTTCTAAGTCAGGCAGGTAAAAAAGAGACTGGGCGCAGGTGCCCAGTCTCTTTTTGTTGGGATACTGCCGATCATCGGACTTAATCGTGATCACTTGCCAGCAATTTTTCGTGAATCGCTTTTGTGTCCAGCTGGCGATGTTCTTCCATATATTGATAAATCCGTTTCACTTGTGCTGCATTCTTCAGCAAGTATTCTGCGATCGCCTCCGGAGTCACTTGCGCAGGGTTGGCCCCTTGAGTGTTGAGGAAAATCCGGGTCGCGCCGTCCGCCAGTGCCAGATCCGCCCCTTCTTCGCCCCCTCATGGGGACGTGACCGAATTACTGCCTTTTTAGAAATCTGAAATGAGGTGGCAGCTGTGCATAATAGCGGCTCAGTGGTTTACCATAATGAAAACGAGATGTTTTGCGTGAAATTAGTACCGGCAACAAAAAAGAACCAGTGACAAGACTGGTGCATTGTGGTAAAGTAATAGAATAGTGTAGCTCTGTGTATGAATAAAAGAAAGGTTGGTGAATTTTTTGATCCGATTAAAAAACGTATCGAAATTTTACTACAGCAAAGGCATGATCGCCAGCGGATTTTCCAAGGTGAATCTTGAATTTGAAGTAGGAGAATTCGTTGTGATCACAGGCGAGTCGGGAAGCGGCAAGACGACTCTGCTCAATGTAATTTCCGGTCTGGACTCCTACGAAGAAGGGGAGCTTTACATAAACGGCCGCGAAACCAGTCATTATCTGGCCGCTGATTTTGAAGAGTACCGAAAAAAATATATCGGCAACATCTTCCAGAATTTCAATCTGATCAACAGCTATACCGTCTATCAGAACGTGGAGTTGATTCTGCGGATCAACGGGTATAAAAAGAGCCAGATCAAAGAGAAGGTCCCAGCGATTATCGAGCGGGTAGGACTCACCGAATATACAAAAACAAAAGTCTCCAAGCTCTCAGGGGGACAGAAACAGAGAGTTTCCATCGCCAGAGCGCTTGCCAAGGACACCTCCGTGGTGGTGGCCGATGAGCCCACGGGAAACCTGGACAGCAAATCAGCGGAAGGGATTGTCCAGCTTCTTAGCGAAATCTCAAAGGACAAACTGGTCATCGTCGTTACCCACAACTACGATCAGTTCGCGTCATACGCAACCCGAAAGATCAAGATGCATGACGGAAAGGTGGTGGAAGACGAACAAATCACACCGCGCCACAGCGCCCAGCCCCAGAGCCAGCAGGCGGAACCGGCGGTAGGAAATCTTTCCGCAGGGAGCAAGGTAAGGCTGGGACTGCGCAATACCTTTAACATTATTCCCAAGTTTTTACTTCTGTTAGTTGTATTTCTTTTTGTTGTGCTTGCGGTCACCTCTGAATACACGACCTTTAAACAAAGCGATGACGAAGCGGCAAAGATGGGCTACAACGACTTTTTCCAAAACTACAGCCAGGATCGAATCATTCTCAAAAAGGCGGACGGAAAGCCATTCACAGACGCTGATTATCAACAGCTGCAGACAACGGCCAACGTAAAATCCGTAATCCATGAAGATATCCTGCTGGACAATACCATTTACATTGAAAGCGGCGACTTTTATTACGATGCGTTCCCCAGATCCATGAACGATTTCAAAGGAAAGATTGCAGAAGGCAGAATGCCGGAAAAAGAAAACGAGGTCATCATAGCAGGTTCCTCAGAGGATTATTATTTGCAAGCAGACAATGTAGCGGAAATACTCGACCATACTTTTACCGTCGCAACGCCGACAGAAACCACCATGAAAGTAAAAGTGGTCGGGGTTTCTTATGAAGAACCTGCCGATAATATGTTCTTTTACAGCGGCAATATTTATATGCAGGACAGCCGTATTGAAAAGCTATTACGAGAAACTTACGGTTACAGAAGCAAGGTCACGACAACGGCGGGCGGCAATGCCCTCCAATATGAGGGCGGAGGCATGCTTTACCGGCCAATGGCCAGCAGCAAGGTGGAAAAGGGTACGTGCCTTGTCTCGGAAGAATTCAACGGATTCTATGAAAAGGGCAAAGCGGTGGATCAGGAAATCACCATTGCCGCTAAAAATATTTTTTACAACAAATCAATTAAATTAAAGATAAAGGATACTTACAATAAAAAGAACTTCACGGCCAAGACTGATCTCAAGGATTTTGAAGACAATGACGGCGCCATCTACATCAATAAAACCGATTATAATAAGCTTTTCCAGGGTGGGAATTATCAGAGTACGGTCTACGTCAAGGATACAAAAGAAATTGACAGCACGGTTTCCGCTCTAAAAAAGATGGGTTACGAGACGCTGGCTATTAAAGATACCATATACAATATGTCGGAAGATCTAACGTCGATCGTTCAGGTGCCGATCGCGGTCATTTTACTGGTGGCGGTATTCTTTATTTCCTATTTTGTCATACGCCTGATTCTTCGGTCCCGGGTGTCCTATTTCAGCATCCTCAGAATGCTGGGACTGGCGAAAAAGAATATCCGCAGAATTCTGGATATCGAACTTTTTGCTATCGTCAACATTGCCTTCGTCCTGTTTTTGATCGTCGTGCTTTTGGTCAATTACAACGTTATTCAAGTTGAATATCTGAAAACCCTGATCGAATATTTGAAAGTCACTGACTACGTGATCCTTTACGCGGTCCTCTTTGTCATGTCCTACTTGATTTCCGGCAAATTTGCCCGAAGCTTATTCAAAAAGACGGCAATGGGTTCATTTAGAGAGGAGGCGTAGTCATGATAAAACTGGAACAGGTAAATAAATATTTTAATAAACGGAAAAAGAATGAAATCCACGTTATCAATAACACATCTCTGGAAATGGAGCAGACGGGTCTTGTGGCGCTGCTGGGTCCCAGCGGCTGCGGAAAAACCACGCTGCTCAACGCCATTGGCGGCCTTGATAAGGTAAACGGCGGACGGATCTTTATCAACGGTCAAAGAATCACCCGCAGACGGTCGGGGAAGGTGGATCAGATCCGAAACCTCAATGTGGGCTATATCTTCCAGAATTACAACCTGGTGGACAACATGACGGTTTTCGATAATGTAGCTATCGCCCTGAAGATGGTGGGCGTTAAGGATAAAAAGGAGATTGAAGAAAAAGTAAACTATGTTCTGGAAAAGGTGGATATGTACCGGTACCGTAACCGTTACGCGGATATGCTCTCCGGCGGTGAACGACAGAGAGTGGGCATTGCCAGAGCGATCGTCAAAAATCCGGCGATCATCATTGCTGACGAGCCTACCGGTAATCTGGACAGCAAGAACACCATCGAGGTTATGAACATCATCCGCTCCATTTCCCAGGACCGACTGGTTATTCTGGTGACCCACGAGGAAAAGCTGGCGGATTTCTACGCTTCGAGGATCATTCGTATCCGCGACGGTGAAGTGGTATCCGATGAAGAAAACCAGCACGCCAACAATTTGGATTACCGGCTGGAGCATAAAATCTATCTCAAAGATATCCCCGATCACAAGCGGCTGAACACCGATTTGTACAAGATTGATTTTTATAATGACAGCAAAAATCCGGTCAAACTGGATATTGTGGTGAGAAACGGAAATATCTATATTCGTACCGAAGAAGGAAAGGACCGGCTGGAGGTTATCGACGATAATTCCAGCATTGAACTGGTAGATGAACATTATAAGGAAATGACCAAGGAAGAGTCCCTGGAAAACAACTTCGATCTGGAGAAACTGGCGCCCAGGGGAAGACGCAGATACACGTCCATACTCAATCCATTCACCATGATTAAACGCGGTTTTCAAACGGTATTCAACTACCCGGTATTGAAAAAAATTCTGCTTTTGGGCTTTTTAATCGCAGCCATGTTCATTACCTATGGGGTCAGCCATATTTTCGGCGTGCTCCACGTCACTGATGATGAATTCGTTACTGCCGATAAATCTTACCTGACGATTGTGGGTAAGAACGTCAGTGTGAAAAGTTATCGAAGCTACGAAAAGGATGATCGATTCCAATATATCATGCCCGGGGATTCCAAAATATCCCTCACCATGCCCTACGATCAATACTTCCAGCTTCAGGACAACTCAGCTTTCATAAGCGGTTCTCTTTCCGATTCCGGGAAGCTGACAGAGAAAAATCTGGCTTACGGACGTTTGCCAGAAAACAAAAAAGAAATTGCAGTGGATAAAATGATCCTCAAGACCGTAATCGATGAGCAACAGACCCAAATGGCCGGTTTCGGCAAAGCAAAGGATTTTTTGAATCAGAAGGTGACCGTTCCTCAGATGGCCGACATGACCATCGTTGGCATCATCGATCTTAAGAGTCCGTGCGTTTATGCGGATCAGGCGATTTTTGTCAATCTGCTGGCCAATGCAGAATCAGAAGAAGGCATGGAAGGCGGCGATATGGGGATGGCAGATACAGAAGAGGGCGGCGACACCAGCCTGCTGGATTACAAGCTGAAGAATAAATCAGTGGAGCTGAAAAAAGGCAGCTGGCCGACGAAGGACTATGAGGTGGTCGTAAACGAAAACAATAAAGAAGAAATGCCCCTTAACAAAGAAATCGCGCAGAAAGTCAACGACCAGAAGCTGAAAGTGGTAGGCTATTATAAGGACAAAGAAAACAGCGACCTTCTGCTCGTCAATAACAATACCATCAAGTACAACTTGATTAAAACGAAATCCAATATTACGGTTTGCCCCAAGGATAAAAAAGAGGCCATGACCGCTCTCCAGGAAGAACAGGTCAATGTGAAAGATATCTACGCGGACAGCAAGAAGGCCTATGAGAAAGAAAACTGGTCGTCCGTTCGTTCTGCGCTGATTATGGCGGGCGTGGTGCTGGCGATTTCCTTTATTGAAATATTCCTCATTATCCGTGCGTCCTTCCTTTCCAGGGTCAAAGAGGTAGGCGTATATCGGGCAATCGGTGTGAAAAAAGGCGATATTTACAAGATGTTTTTGGGAGAAATATTGGCAATCACCACCATGGCCAGTGTACCTGGATTCCTGTTTATGGCGTATATATTGAAAAAGCTCACCGGTTTTGCCATATTTGCCAACCTGTTTCAGGTGACGCCGGCCGTTTTGGGACTGTGTTTGATTCTTCTGTACGGATTTAATCTCATTTTCGGATTGCTGCCGGTATTCCGAACCATGAGAAAGCGGCCTGCGGCAATTCTCAGCAGAACGGATATCAACTGATCTTAACAGAGATCGAAAAGATGCAAAAGCAAGCCTTGCGCTTGCTTTTGTTTTTTCAAAATGGTATACTATTCTGATCAGATTGGTGCGGCTTCGTCGAGAGGTACAGAATAAGTGAAAGATACTCGACGTGGTCAAAAATGTATTATTTTTGCTTGTTGTTGAGACTTTTCCAACGCCTACAGGCTGCAATACCTGACAAAGGCTTTGATATACAAGGGTATTTCCATTTTGGCAGCCTACAAGCCTGTGTTTTAGTTCAACAAATGAGTTGTTTTCCTCGATTGTTGAACCAGCCTCTTAAAAACTGCAGGGAGATCAGACCTATGGATCAGGAAAAAAAGAAATACCGGACCGGACTTGTATGTGCCTTGTCCTGCTCCGTTTTATGGGGCGTTTTGCCTGTTTACTGGCAGGCGCTGCGGCCCATCGAATCGTCTGTGATCATATTCTACCGGATTTTTCTGGTAGGGGTGGTCTGTTTTTTTGCTGCCTTAAAACTGTTCGGCATGGAAGCGATCAAAAAGCCGCTGAGAGTCAAGGGTGCAAAGCTGAAATATTTCATTGCCGGCGTTTTGATCACAGCCAACTGGAGCCTGTATATCTGGGCCGTAAACGCGGACCACGTGATCCAGACCTGCATCGGATATTACATAGAACCGCTGATGGTTTGCGTATTCGGCATCCTTTTTTTCAAGGAAAAGCTGACTAAACACAAGCTGGCCGCCTTTCTTCTGGCCTGCACCGGAGTGGTGATTGTACTTCTTCATTTTATGGAAGTTCCCTTCATTGCGCTGGGACTGGCAACAACCTTCGCGGTTTACGCGGCCATTAAAAAGAGCGTGGAAGTACCTGCGCTGCTGTCGCTGCTTTATGAAACCATGTTTTTATCGCCGGCAGCTCTGGCCGTTGTCATATATTTGGAAGTGACCGGACGGGGAGCCCTGGGAGTTGGACAGCCCTATCAATATGTCATGCTGCTTTTTGTGGGATGTGTTACGGCTGTTCCCTTGGGGTTGTTCGCTGCCGCAGCCAATAAGATTCCCCTTGTGACCTTGGGAATTTTAGAGTATATTTCTCCGTCCATTTCGCTTGTGATCGGTATTTTTCTGCTCAAAGAACCCTTTGATTTGATCCAGTTTTTGGCCTTTGCCGTGATCTGGGTCGGTCTGATTGTTTTTACACTGGGGGAATATCGGGAGAATAAAAACGCAGAGATCCAGCAATGATGAGAATAAATTTGTGAGGATGATAAATTGATGAAAAAACAAGAAGCAGAATTTGGAGATGTCTTTGGAAATGGTCATGACCGATTTGGATTTCCCGATGGAATCCACCGCGTGACAGCGGGGCATGGCGGAGAAGCGATCTTGATTTGCGGCAGTGAAAAAACAGTGCTGCTGGACTGCGGCATGGCTTATTGCGGCGATGCTCTGGTGGAAAATCTGCGGCAGACTCTGGATGGCCGGCCGCTGGATTTGATTTTGCTGAGCCACAGCCACTACGACCATATCGGCGCTCTGCCCTATGTGAAACAGGCTTACCCTGACGCTGTCGTATACGGAGCAGCGAAAGCCCAATCGATCCTGATCCGGCCGGGAGCCAGGCAGCTGATGAAAGATCTGGGGCAGACGGCCCGTGATCAATATAAACCGGGATCAACAAAAGAAATCATCACCGACGGCCTGACAGTCGATGTGGTGATCGGGGAGGGCGATGAGATTTCTTTGGGCGATGAGACCTTGATCGTGATGGAAACCAAAGGGCATACGGACTGCTCCCTGACCTTTGTGCTGGAGCCCCTGAGCATGATGTTTGCCAGTGAAAGCACCGGAATATTGGAAAAGATCGATTATGTACATACACCGATTCTGAAAAGCTATGAGGATGCGATGGAATCCTATGAAAAGTGCAAAGCTTATGGAGCCAGATTCCTCGTTCTGCCTCATTTTGGTCTGCTGCCGGAAGATTTTAACGAAACCTATTGGGACTTTTTTGAAAAGGAAGTGGAAAACAAGCGGACCTATTTGCGCGGTCTGGTTGGGGAAGGGCTAACAGAGACGGAAATCTTTGAGCTTTACGCAGCCAAATATTGGGACCCCATCAAAGAGCAGGAGCAGCCCTATGAGGCCTTCATGATTAATTCAAAAAGCATTGTTAAAACATTGCTCAAAAGTCTTTAAAAAAACCAACCTTCCGCCGGGCTGTCTCTGCCGGAACAAATCCGGGAATGGACAGGCGCAGGCGAAATGTTGGCTTTGATTACGAACGGAACGGCAGTTTCATATGATGGTATTTCCGATAGGGCGAAATCAGCTTGGAAAGGCCGCGGTTATAGATTTTGTAACCCCAGACTCCGGTCCAATGGTCCTTGTATTTGGCTTTGGCCGTATACTCGCGAATAATGCCGCCGGCATAAAAGGGATGGGCTGCTTTCACTGCATGGATCAGATCGTTGTTGCAGGTGATTTCATCATGGGTCACGGTCTCAGCCATTCCTACATAGCGTTCCTCATGGGCATCCGAACCTCCGAAAGTGGGCAGATCATATTTTTCCGCCAGTTGGAGGGCCAGTTCGTTGGACCTGGGAGATTCACATGTATTAAAGGTTTCAACGAAGTCAAAGCGCTCGAAGAGATCCATCTTCATGTTTTTAAAATACATAGCGCTGGAGCTTCTGACTCCAAAGGGGTGGGCGGGGCCCAATATTCCGCCGAAGCGATGGACGATTTTTAAGAGCCGCCGCAGTGTCATACCGCGGATATTTAAAATTGGCAAATAGAGGTTATCGGGCATGATAACCAGCACATGCCCGGCATCCTTGGTGTCGTATTCAACGCCCCGGAGAACCACGAAATCTGCGAATTCCGGCCGATGCTTTATTCTGTCCCAGGCTCTGCAGCCTTTGTAGGAATTGTGGTCTGTAATCATAAATCCGTCGAAATCCTGTTCTTTCAGCAATTCGACATAGCGCTCCAACGTAACCTTGGAATCGATGGAGCCTTCTTTTGTGTGGCAATGTAAATCGAATTTCAATGTGCAACACCAGCTTTCTTTTCTAACTAATTTAACTATAAACCTATTTTTTGCGAATTTCAATTAAGTTTGCATTATTTTTTTCTTGCGAAGCAAGAAATATTCGTGTATCATGGAATAAAATGGAAATTGACAAGGGGACTATATGGACATAAAAAACGAAGCAGTGATTTTGTTGAAAAAATATTTTGGCTACGACTCCTTCCGCGAGGGGCAGGAGACCTTGATCAGCAGCATTCTGGATGGAAAGGACACCTTTGGCATCATGCCCACCGGAGCGGGCAAATCGATTTGCTATCAGCTGCCGGGAATTATGATGGAGGGGATTACTCTGGTCATAACTCCGTTGATCTCGCTGATGAAGGATCAAGTGGCGGCTTTGAAAGAAGCAGGCATCAGGGGCGCCTATTTCAACAGCTCTCTGACACCGGGCCAATACCGCAAAGCGCTGGCTCTGGCGAAGCAGGGTACCTATAAAATCGTTTATGTTGCGCCGGAGCGGCTGATGAACCGGGAATTTTTGGATTTTGCCCAATCGGTGAAAATCGCCATGGTAACGGTGGATGAGGCCCACTGCGTTTCACAATGGGGCCAGGATTTCCGCCCCAGTTATCTGAAGATCCTGGAATTTGTGGAGCACCTTTCTCAGCGGCCCATTATCAGCGCTTTTACCGCGACTGCAACTAAGCAAGTGCGGGAAGATGTGGTTCGGATTCTAAGGCTGGAGGAGCCGACTGTGCTGACCACTGGTTTTGATCGGAAAAATCTCTTTTTCTCTGTGCAAAAACCTGGCAATAAGTACAGTGTTCTTAAAAACTATCTGGATACCCATCCTGGGAAAAGCGGCATTATCTACTGCCTGACCCGTAAATTGGTGGAAGAGGTTTGCCAGCGCCTTGCGGCCGAAGGCGCGGCGGTTACACGTTACCATGCGGGCCTGAGCGATGAGGAACGGCGTCAGAACCAGGATGATTTTATTTATGATGTAAAGCCGATCATGGTTGCCACCAATGCTTTCGGCATGGGCATCGATAAGTCCAATGTCAATTTCGTCATTCATTATAATATGCCGAAAAACATTGAAAGTTACTATCAGGAAGCGGGCCGGGCAGGCCGTGACGGTGAAAGGGCAGACTGCATCCTTCTTTACGGGGGAAAGGATGTCATAACCAATCAGTTTTTTATCGAAAAGGACAATGAAAATGAGGAGATCGATGAGGAGGAAAGGGCGCTGATCCGGGAAAGGGATCGGATGCGTTTGAAAAAGATGACCTTTTATTGTCATACCAACGATTGTCTCCGAGGCTACATTCTCAGCTATTTCGGAGAAAAGGCCCCCGGCTACTGCGGCAATTGCGGAAACTGTCTGACTCAGTTCGAAGAGCAGGATGTGACCAGGACCGCAAGGCGTTTGATTGGATGTGTGGATAGCTGCGGCCAAAGGTATGGCCTCAATGTGATTATCGATGCGGTTCATGGAAATAACACAGAGAAGATCCGCCGCTATTTTCTGGATGAAAACGATTACTACGGCTTGGAATCGGATAAATCCGTCCATTATCTGCGGCAAGTGGCGGATCACCTGCTGCTGAACGATTATTTGGTGCAGACGGACGACCGCTACAGCGTTTTGCGCCTGGGTCCGAAAGCCGGATCCATTTTGGCCCGGGAAGAAACGGTCACGATGAAAGTGGCCAAGGACAGAGAACCTGCGCAGAAGCAGGCCAAGTCCAAGAAAATCGATTATGATGTGAAAAATCCAGAGCTGTTTCAAGCCCTGCGGGAGCTGCGCATGAAATTCGCCAGAACCCAGAGCGTACCGCCATATGTGGTATTCACCGATAAATCGCTGAAGGAGATGTGCGCCGTAATGCCAGAGAACAAGGAGCAGATGCTCCAAGTCTCAGGTGTGGGCGAGTCCAAGTATAAGAAGTACGGCGAGGCGTTTTTGGAAGTGATCCGGGCATATCGATAAGAAACTTATCTTCGTTTCTTTTTGGCAAAATCGCGCGCCTTTTTCATGCCGCCGACTTCTTCGAACATTATATTGAGCTTTTTGGTTTCAATCTCTTTGCTGGAAAGTCCGTCATAAGCGGATTCCCGTTTCAGCTTGCAATAATTTTCAAAGTGACGTCTGTCCAGACTGCCTTCTGCCAGGGCCTGCCGGACCGCACAGCCCGGCTCCCTGGTATGGGAACAGTCCCGGAAACGGCAATGCCTGCTCAGAGCTTCAATATCAGCAAAGGGCAGGGAGAGGCTGGCCGTATCAATTCCCAGTTCACGCATGCCCGGGGTATCGATAACCATACCGCCCTGGGGCAATAACAGCAGCTCTCTGCGAGTACTGGTGTGGCGGCCTTTGCCGTCGCCGGAACGGATTTCTGAGGTTGTCAGAAGTTCTTGTCCGGCCAATCTGTTGATTAAGGTAGATTTACCCACACCGGATGAACCGATAAAGGCCGTGGTAATGCCCGGGCGCAGATAGGCGCTTAGCTGCTGCCAGGAATCCGGATCCTGACTGGAAACGGCCAGAATGTCAGCATCAAAGGCAGCCGCCTTTACTTCTCTGAGGATGGTTTTCTGATCCGCGCACAGGTCGGCTTTTGTCAGGAGAATGACCGATGAAGCCCCGCTGCCGGATGCAATGGATAAATATCGTTCCAGACGATTGAGGTTATAGTCTTGATTGAGGGACATGCAGATGAATACCGTATCAATGTTGGCGGCGATGATCTGGCTCTGTCCGCTGCTGCCGGCGGCGCTGCGGGTAAGGACGCTTTTTCGGCTCAGGATGTGATGAATGATTCCATAACCCTGATGATCGTCCCTGCGGTCAACCATGACAAAATCTCCTACAGCGGGAAAGTCTGCGGTACAGCTTCTATCATATCGAAATTTCCCGGAGGTTTGAGCCAGCATTTCACCACAGGGACCTATGAGCCCGTACAGCTCTCGATACTGGGAAATGACGCGGGCCAGAGTTAATTCCGGGTAGAGAGCCGCTTGATCCAGGAAGCGCGGAGCAGCTCCATATTCGGCCAGCGGGTTTTCCGGTTTGTGAGTATCTTCCTGTGTCTGGGGGAAGAACTCCGGCGCGTACTGGACCACAGCGTTGATGAAAGCGGGGACCTGTTTTTGTGTTTCGTCCAGAGGTACTGCCATAAAATTTTCCGGCGGAACCGCAATGGGAGAATGAATTCCCCATTGGGCCGCCGGCCTGTAGCCAAATTTGGGGTAATAGGTTTCATGGCCGACTAAAAGGCAGATTTGATACCCCATCTCTCTGGCAATCCGGTGACCTTCTTCAATAAGAGCCGTGCCGATCCCCTGGCGCTGACAGCCCGGCAGGACCGATAGAGGGGCAAGGACTAGGGCTGGTATGTCGCTGAGGCCCGCTTTTGTAAAGAGGATATGGCCTACGATCTGCTTGTTTTCTTCTGCTACCAGAGAAAGCTGGGGAATGAAAGCCTCACTTCGGCGCAGCCGTTCCACCAGGTTTTGCTCGTCGCCGCTGCTATGTGAGGCGGTTTTAAAGGCTTTTTTAATGAGCTTATATACATTCAGGTAATCTTTTGGTTCTTCTTTTCGAATTAGAAGCATGTTCGTTTCTCCTTTTCTTCATTTATAAAATAACTGCGGGAGTGAAAAGGCGGAACACGGATTTCGGAAAAAGAAAAAGACATAGCTCAAGACTATGTCCAAATCATTCAAAACCTTAATTTTCAAGGTGTGAATATGGTCATAGCTCTGTCCGAAACTCTGCACGACAACTAAACGGATCAAAAGACCGCTTCCCTAAAATCGTCTGCAATTCGTGTTCCTTACAGAACAATAGCCACAAAGACACCACCTTTCATTTGCATTACTTTTCTTTATCATAGCATCGCCAGGCAGCCGGGTCAACTGGAAAAAACTGATTTCCTTCGGCTCCGGCTTAGTCTAAAGTTCTTCGCACATCTCAGCGACCTTCAGCATAATGGCGCATTCGATGCGCTTTTTATGGAGCTGGCAGCCCATTTCATAGATGCCGGTGATTTTTCCCGTTGTATGATAGGCATTGGCCGCACAGCCTCCGCTGCAATATAACTTGGCGAAGCAATCGCTGCATTCTTCATGGGAATAAACATTGCAGCCCTGGAATTCATCACAAACGGTATGATTCGTGATCCCATCGTAAATGTTCCCCAACAGAAACTTCTCGTCGCCGACAAATTGATGACATGGATAGAAGTCGCCGGAAGGGGTTACCGCCATGTATTCGGTTCCTACGCCGCAGCCTGAGATTCGTTTTACGATGCATGGGCCGCCGGTCAGGTCGATCATATAGTGATAAAAGTTAAAATCCCGTCCTTTGCCTTCCCGCTTGCGCTCCAGCATTTCGCAGGCCAGCCGTTCATATTCGCTGAGCAGCTTCGGCAGGTCGGACTGGGTCAGCGCATAAGGCGCATCCGGCGGCGCCACCACCGGCTCGATGGATAGCTCCTTAAAACCCAAATCCGCCATATGCAGTACGTCGCTGGCAAAATCCGTGTTGTAATGGGTATAGGTGCCGCGCACATAATAGTCCTTTTGATTCCGGCTTTCCGCCAGCTTTTTGAAAGCGGGCAGAATGGCTTCATAAGTGCCGCCTTCGTCCAGAGTACGGCGCATGTTGTCGTTGACATCCTTCCTGCCGTCCAGGCTGATGACCACGTTGCTCATTTCTTTGGCCGCGAAATCGATGACGTCATCGTCCAGCAGGATCCCATTGGTGGTAAGGGTAAAGCGGAAGGTCTTTTCACATTCTTTTTCACGGGAGCGGCCGTAAGCCACCAGCTGTTTTACCACATCAAAATTGAGCAAAGGCTCGCCGCCGAAAAAGTCTACTTCCAGATTGCGGCGGGAACCGGAATGTTCGATCAGCCAGTCCAGAGCCCGTTTTCCCACCTCATAGCTCATCAGCGCCTTTTCTCCATGGTATTCGCCCTTTCCAGCAAAGCAGTAGCCGCAGGTCATATTGCAGCCATGGGCCACATGGAGGCAGAGAGCCTTGACCACGGATTGGCGTTTCTTGAATAAATCGGCTTCTCCTGCAAACAGGTCTTCTGTATAGAGCTTGTTTTCTTTTTTTAAGGTTTCCAAATCATCGATAACTTCCTGCACCTCGTTTTCCGTGATGCCGTGGCGCCGGGTGATGATGGATGTGAGCTCCTGGATGGGCGTTTTGCCGTAGAGCTGGATGATATCGTAGGCCACATCATCCACCGTGTGAATGCAGCCGCTGTTTGCGTCCAGCACGATGTTGTAGCCGTTCATTTTATATGGATGGATCATAAATTTGTCCTTTCGTAACAAGAAAATAGCTGCATCCGCCTCGAAAGGAAATGCAGCAATATCGCAACGTTCTACAGATTCGGCAGGGCCGAATGGCTATGTACTAGTTCTTGCACTGTTCGCACTGCTGGTTAGCAACGCTGCAGGATGTCTTGCTCGCTGACTGGCAGGAAGTCTGGCATTCGCCGCATCCTCCGGTCTTAGCAGACTTTGCAAGATCGCGAGAAACTAATGTCTTGATTCTTTTCACTTGGAATTCCACCTTTCTGTTCAAAATACTCGTAAAAATCGGTTCAACATGAGCAATGATAACATATTTTTTCCCGGTTGTAAAGGGATGGAAAACTACCAATCTGTCCAAAACAGCAAATGACGAATTGGAATTTTTGTGATAAAATAGGGGCGTGTATTTGTGTAAGCAATAAAAAGGGAAAGCATTATGGTTTATGATAACGTTAAGCGATTATACGGCAGCTGTCAGCGGGCCTCTTACGGCCTGTTTGCGTCTGCCGTTTTTGTGTGTATATGAGGAAGGTGAAGCGAGATGGAAACTATTTTGCGGACAGTAAACATCAGCAAGCGATACCAGGCGGGCGGCGTTACTACGGAGGCGCTTAAGGATGTTTCGCTCAATCTGAAAGAAGGGACCATTCTGGCGGTCATGGGTAGCAGCGGTTCGGGCAAGAGCACTCTGCTCCATATTCTGGGAGGGCTTGAGGCTCCCGACAGCGGGCAGGTTTTTCTTCAGGGGGAAAAGACGCCGATTACTTACAAAGAGCCAGAAGTCACCCTCTATCGAAAGCGATATATTGGATTTGTTTTCCAGCAATTTCATTTGATGCAGGATTTGACTGTGAAAGAAAACTTATCCATTCCCCTCTTGGTCGAGAAAGCGGATCCGCAAACGATCAGGCTCAGAGTAAGCAAAACGGCACAGCAGCTGGGCCTTACGGGAAAGCTTTTGAATAAACCGGCCCAGCTTTCCGGCGGGCAGCAGCAGCGAGCCGCCATTGGACGGGCTATCATCACCAATCCCAAGATTATACTGGCGGATGAACCGACAGGAGCGCTGGACTATCAGACTGCAAAGGATGTTCTGGATCTTCTGTGCAGGGTCTGTAAGGACAGCGAGGCGAGCATGATTCTGGTCACCCACGACCCGCTGGTCGCTGCCAGGGCGGATCAAGTCGTTTTTCTCCATAACGGCCAGCTCCGGGGTGAGCATGTGAATCAACCTGGACGGGATAACCTTTCGGAGATTTTGACAATGATTCGCAGTCTTTCTGTAGATGACGAAAAAGGAGTTGAGTGATTTGCGTGAGTTAAAGCATTTAGCGGAAACACTTTTGATCCGTTCCAAGAGTTTGACCCTTTCCTGCCTATTCAGCCTGACTTTTGCTCTTTTTTCCATCATGCTTATGGTCAATTTCGCTGTCAATTCGCTGATGATGGAAGGGGTGGGAACAAAGGAAGCCCAATCGCTGATTCTGATTGTCGCCATACTGGCGGCGATGGTGCTATGTGTCAGCAGTCTGTTTACAGCGGCTGTCTTTGGAAGCTATTTGAGAAAGTATCATACTGATATGGCAGTGCTCCGGGTCTTAGGCGGCGGGCAGCAGCAAGTGCGGGGTATTTTGGAGAGGCAGATCCATATTCTGCTGATTATCAGCTTTGCCATCAGTCTGCCGGGATGCTGGTGCTTTTATCAATGGGGACTGCCTCGTCTAACCAGCCTGGCACGCCTTTCTGATTATGGGGCGCTGCGGTTTCATGTTATCTGGTCTTTAGCCGCAGGCATATTCATTTGTCTGCTGATCAGAGCCGTTCTGTTATCCCTGGTTGTAAAGCAGGGGAAGATGCTGCCCGTGGATGTGATCCGCGGCCAAAAGATCGGGCAGAACGAGTCTGGCCGCAGGAAAGCGCATTCCTTTCGGTTTGACAATGACTTTACCTTTTCCATGCAGCTGCTGGCGCCCAAAATCAGAGAAACTCGCTTAATTATTGCTACAATTGCCATATTGACCGTGATGATCATTTTCGGATCTTCCATGTTTCAGATGCTGTCCGATAATGGAAGCGAATATTTGAAACGGGTATACATCTCCGATCTGGTGGCTATGGAAACGGAAGACAGTTCTGGGCTTAACGAGCAGTCCGTCGATCGTATCGAGCAGGAACTAAAAAGCTGCTCCCAGTTTGAAACTGCGGTGATGTTCATGGCAAATGAGATCACGATAAAAGATGGAGGGGAACGGGAGGAAGTGTTTTACCAACGGGGAGACCTGAACGCTCTTTTTGAGCAGGGATTGATTTCCCATGACATAACCGGCAGCGGAGTGCTGGTCAGCTCCAATTTTGCCAAAGAGCATAATTTGAAAACCGGCGATAATCTGACCGTCGAGGCTGGCGGCCATGAAAAAGAGCTGCTGATTCAAGAAATCTTTCCTGCTCAAAACCGGTATTGGGCGGATATCCTGGTTGATAAGGATAACCCGAATCTGGTTCCGCCAGGCCCTGATTTTCTGGACACGCTCTATATTTCAGGTGATACGGCGGCTGCGGAAGAGAAACTGTCAGAATTAAAAGAGCAGTTCCCGGAGCTGACCTGGTCGACTTTGAATCAGCGTCTTGATTATGAGAAGCAGCTGGGCCGGGAGCGGGGCGGATTGTTTTTTATGACAGTCTGGTGTCTGGTGGTGATTGCCGGGATTGGCTGGATCAATTCTTTAAGCAGCATGATCAAAAGCCGGGAAGCGGATTATAATATGCTTCATGTTTTGGGATTCGTGCCCCTGCGGGTGGTGAAGATCATGGTTTATCAGATTGCTGTCTATTTGCTTTCAGGCATCTTGATCGGCGCTGTCCTCGGGGCGGGATTTTTGGCGCTGATGCATATCGGGTTTGGGGCGATGGTCATGCTCCTGCCGGCCATTGGATTCATGGTCCTTTTGTGTCTGCTGCTCATACCGGAAATCCGCAGGATTGCCTGGGGGAAAAGATTGTTGTGTGTCATGAAGGAAAATGAGGGGTAAAAAATGGATTTGTTGACTGTAAAACATCTAAAAAAGGTTTACCGACAAAGCTCCAGGTCCGCAGGGACTGAGGCGCTGAAAGGCGTGTCTTTTAAAGTGGAAGCCGGGGAATTCGTCGCGATTATGGGTCCTTCTGGCTGCGGGAAAACCTGGATTCGGCCGCCGCAGCCAATATCATGGACTGCTTTCTCCAGCTAAACCAGGAGCAGAAGCGGACGATTCTTATGGTGACCCATGATGCGTCTGCTGCGAGTTTCTGCGGCAGAGTGGTGTTTTTGAAAGACGGAAAAGTGATAAAAGAAATCAAAAAAGAAGCGGAGAATGATGAGTTTTATCAGCAGATTTTAGGAGAGCTATCCGCCTTCAGGAGGTTGGGAGCATGACTTATGGAGAAATGCGCTGGAAGATCTTCCGCTATCATTATAAAAGCTATCTGCTGTATTTCATCTGCTGCGGCTGCATGATTGCGGGATTTCAAGTTTTCGCTGGCATTTTCATGAATTCGGAGTTCATGAACCCGGAAATTGTAACGTCCTACATATCCTCGGATATCTATGCTCCCAGCGCAATTGCGGCGCTGCTGTCCCTCTTTTTCATTCCTTATTCCCACGGATGCTTTAATCGACAGTTGAAGAAAGACTACGCTGTCTTTTTGTCCCTGGGGCTGGACGCCAGGACCTTGAACCGGAGCATGATCGGAGAAAATGCCCTCATCGCGGCGGCATCTCTTGCGGCAGGACTTGCTGCGGGCGGATTGCTGTCATATGGATTTTATTTTTATATCATTCACGTGCTCCATGTGGACGGCCTTCATATGGGTTTCAATCCGGCGAGTTATGCCGTAACGGCAGGCTGGTTCATCCTCCTATATGCAGGCTCCATTGCATGGGGCGCATATGCGGATTTTCGACAAACGATTGCGGCACTGCTGAAGGAATCCATAAGAGCAAGAAAAGGAATGAGCTCCAGTAAATTGATTTTTCTTTTGGGATGGGTTTTAGAGGCGGCCGTGATTGCATACCTGTTTTTCTGGTATGATGCTGATCACAATAACAATCTGGCCGTTTGTTTTGCCATTGGTACGATCGGTATGCTGCTGATTATCTTTCATTTTATGGCTGCAGTGGACTTTTTAAAAACACGGCTGCCCAGGTTTTATTATAAGAACCTGTTTTTCTTTACCGACCTTGCCCATCGTTTTGGCAGCACGAAAAAAATCATTCCGTTAACAGCGGTGCTTTTAGGTTTGGCCATCTTTTTTCAAGCCTGGCCCTTTGCGGCTGGCCAGATCACAAAGCGTGACGTGGAGATTATGCACCCTTATCAGATCGCGTACCCTGTCATCGACGGCATGAATCGTATTTCTGAACAGAACTTACATGAACTAGCAGAAGAGAACCATGCTAAAATCATTAAGGACCGGCAGATTGATTTTTTATCCTTTGAGGGCAATTCGATTTTTTCCGCAGAGAAAATCAATCAGCTGTTTCATAAGGATTATCAGGTTGAAGAAGGAACGGCAGTGACTGTCTTTCAGTACCCCAAAGAGGACGGAAGGGCCCACCGGCTGCTATGCCGGGTCAATCAGGCTGCTGGACTGCAGGTCGCAGAAGGAATCGCAAAGACTGGGCGATGCTTTAACGGTTTATTTTGCTGTTTCCAATGAGTCAGAAGAGGACGCTGACCATTACAGCTTGTATACGAAATCCGATACAATCACGGAGGACAATCAGACCAATTCTTTTATGCTGTTTGTGTTTTCTGTGATGGATTTCATGCTGTATTTGTCCGCGCTGGTCATGCTCCATTTCAGGATTGCCATTCATTTAGAAGGGGACCGGAAAAAATATGAGAGCCTGAAAAAAATAGGGGCAGCCAGCGGAGACCTTGATTGGTTTATGGGTAAGGAAATCAAACTGATGTTTTTAACCCCGGCGGTGATCGCCCTGCTTGGAGCGGCGCTGTACGGCAGTGCGCTCTTTCTTCTTTCGGGCGCAGCGCAGAGATATCTCTTTGGCGTTCTTGTGATAGGGAGCCTGGTTATCGGTGTCCAGATGCTTTTGTGCCGTTTCTATATGGGCTATTGCCGAAGGCGTTTTCTATAAAAAGATCTTGAGTGAAAGGCAGTGCGTGTATGGTATAATCAGGATGTCTGCTAAAGAGTGGAAATCTGGAAAGGATAGAATGGAAATCAAAAGGGAGGTCAAAACGACAACACCATTAGCGCTCTTGCAACTTTTTGATTTATTTGAATTTTTTGATAATTAAAAAAATAACGCTTGAGCCTGCTATTCTTTGGGTATATAATAAAAACATAAAAAGAAACATTGAGAAAGGAGATACGACATGGATATGAAAGAAAAGATGAATCTGCAAAACGAAGCGGATTTCCCAGAATATCTGGAAAATGTAAAAGATGAAGAAGAACCGGAAATGATCGATTACAAAGCGATGGATCTTACGGAAGATGAGAAGATGGAATATGAAATGGAAAAGGCTCGTAAAGAGGAGGACTACGGGGATCAATATATGGAGGCCGCAGAATAGAGCACAGAAAGGCATGAAAAATAATAGGTGAAAAAAATGGTAATACTTCCGGAAATCAGCAGGATATGCTCCTTGTGAACACAGAACACCGAAGCGGTGGAATCTGTATCATGAGGAGCATATTTTGTTGCAATCAAAGAGATCAGTCTTTGCATGCAGTCTGACTTCGGTTATCTTGCTGCTTGGTCTTTTCAAAAAAAGATTCTTTTTTTGAAACTTTTTTAGCCTTACTCCATCTAATATAGTGTAAGCAAGTATTATGCAGCTGGCCGGTTCAAAGCCAGATTTGATATTATGGAAAATAATTAAGAGGTGGATAAATTCATGTTAAAAAAAGTTGACCTGGATGAATGTATGAATGAAACTGGCATAGATACAGAATTTGTTATAACAAACAAAAACAACAAAAAGGTATCTCTCAAAAACGTGTATGAAGTAATCGATAACAATATAGGTGTTCAAATTGCAATGTCGGAGATATTGCTGATAACAAATGATGCGGAAAATATTAGCGATATGGTCGCATTTATATCTTTGGAAGAGGATAAATGCATTGATTCGCAGCTGGAAGAATTATGGATGATTTTTAAGTCGGTATATGTAATTGTGGACGAATTTAAAAATAAAATTGCATGTCAAGTATCCCAACCAACACCAAATGCGATTAGAATGTTTGTACAAGCCTATAATGAACAACGACTAAATAAATGGATCTATACGTTTTATTCAGGTGCAAAGGCTTGTGATTGTAATCAGATCGCATTATATGAATACATAAGTGATGGTTCAATTAAGAAAAATTATATATGTCTTTTTGACTATCTTTTTATATCTTCTTAAATGTCCGCAAAGCCTTATTTTATCGGCTCTACGGGCATTTTGCTTTTGTGGTAAACCTCACATATCTAGGTCTATCTTCTTATATTTTCGCTATCAAGCGTGGTTAAAATCGTGGTAAATACTTCTATGCAATTAGACGCTGAACCTCTGATTTTGCGGTATCTATGGACGCATGAGCGTACCAATTCATTGTGATACTAATGTTTGAATGCCCCATGATATACTGTAAATCTTTTGGGTTCATGTTCTTGCTTGCCAGCCTTGTGCAGAACGTATGGCGTAGCGTATGCGGTGTGATATGTGGCAAGGGATTGTCCTTGTGGTGCTTGTTGTATTTCTTTACCATACGGACAAATAAGGCGTTGTAATCAATCGCAACTTTTGGCTTGTCCTTATGATTGACAAATAGGAAATTGCCCCGTCCGTCTATCACAAATGGTTCTGCCTTTGGGCGTTTCTTCATAACCCGTTGAAATGCCTGTATCGTTTCTCTGCTTAATGGTACTTGCCTTATTCCGCTTTTCGTCTTAGGCGTTTCAATATAATAGCCTTGTTCCTTGCTCTTTAGTAACTGGTGGTCGATAATCACAACTTCATTCTTGAAATCAATATCGGCTACTGTCAGTCCGCACAGTTCCGAGATACGAAGTCCTGTTTTTAACAGTATCAGCACATCATCATAATACTTGTGATACACATTGTCCATCTTGATGAATGAGAGTAAGGCTTGTTCCTGTTCCTCTGTCAATGCAACTTTCTCTTTGGTATCATTTTCTAGGACTTCACTTAACTTGAAATCAAAGGGATTTTTCCTTACGCAATCGTCTTGTATGGCGATATAGAATGACGCTTTTAACGAGCGTTTATGGTTGTTAATGGTATTGTAGGAAAAGCCTTTGTCTTTCATGCGTAACGCCCATTCTTTAGCGTCAGAGGGTTTTATCGTATCAATGCTCCTAGCACCTAACTTATCCTCTTTCAATAACCGCATGAGTTGTTCCCGTTGTTTTATTGTGCTTTTCTTCACATTTGCCCTCTGTGCGTTCTGTTTGGCATAGAGTTGGCAAAGCGTCATTTTCTTGCCTGTGCTGTCGATACCGTCCTCAATATCCCGTCTTATCTGCTGTTCCAGTTCACGAAGTGAGGGTTTTTCCCGTTTTCCCTTTGGTGTCGGGTCTGTGGGTGTCAATCTCCAAGCATACACATATTTTGTGTTTCCAAATGCGTCTACATATTTATATAAGTATTTCCCGTCTGTTCGTTGGCTCTCTCCAGTATGCAGGATACGACCTTTGTTATCCCGTCTTTTTTCTTTCATGGTGTCTGCTCCTTTCCTTGTTGGAAAGAGCCTTGATATGACTTGTGTTCATCATAACACATACAAGGCTCATTTGCATTAGATTGCGTCCAATTTGTCAATAACCTGTTCAAACTGTCGGCGTTTAATCTGTATGCGGTTGCCATTCATAATGAGCCAGCCAGCGTCCTTGTTTTCCTCTGCTAAGCGTCTTAACTTGTTTTCTCCGATACGGAAATACTTTGACGCTTCTTCAATGGTAAGGGTGTATTTTTCCCATACGGGAATATCGTTGTTATTCATCAGATACCCCCTTTCCCATGTTTCGTGTCATACTGGATATAGGGGATAAGGTCGGTGCGGTTTATCCTCTGTAAATGGGCGGTTAATTTACTGGAAAGGGAATTGCTGTATCTTGCCTTATCAAGCATAGTTCCCACTTTTTCCAGTCCGCCTAATGCGTCATGTTCTTCCAAGAAGTAAAAACTTTTGACAGCGGAAATCACGCCACCCTCTGTGAGCCATTGCTGTGTTTCTTCAAGGGAATTTTGCTGTTTTGGTACTTGCAGTTTTAAGACTTCCACAGCCCCTAAAAAGCGTTCCCAAAACCGACAAGTTTTCCATCTGCTCTTATTACTTTCGTTTCTGTTTGGTACGACAAAGCGTAGGTTGTTTGCCAATAGACCGAAAGCCAGTTCTCCAAGTTCCAGCGGTCTTTCCTTGAATGTCATGGCAAAAGCATGAGCCTTATCATCACGCAGTTGCATTTCTGTCCGTTTCCAACTGCCGACTTCCTCAAGCGTCTTATTATGTTTTGAACAGACTTCCTTATCCTTATCATAAAAGCGGTAGGACAATCCCGATTTACCAGCACCGATATAAACAGTCTTTGCGGTGTCGAAATCATCAAACTTGCTTTCGTCAAAGTGGTAGCCCTCACTATTCGAGATAAATTCCTCTTTTTCGCATTTCTTCTTTATCTGCTCTATGGTAAAAAATGGCTTTTCGTTTTTATCATCAATGGCAATATCAAGCCTTGTGAAGTGGAAGTTATCCTGTCCGTATCTTCGCTCACAATGTTTGAACATATCCCCAAAAGTACAATTCCTACTGTCGAGAATACGGAAAATATCATCACACCCTCTGCCGGTCATAACAAGATAACAGCCTAACCCTTGTGGGTTATCCTCTGTTTTTCTTGCGTCGCCCGATACATAAATATCTCCAATCTGCCAGCGTGCTTGATAGGTTTTGTATTTAATGCTTGCCGGATAGACATTGAAAATGTCAGTCGGTAAACCTAAAATGTGCATGATGACATCTTCAGCAGTTGCCGTTTCAAATACAATGCTGATGTAATCAATCTTAACGGATAAATTTTTGTGTGTAGTTATAGTGCATTACTCCTTTCGTATGTCCCGTTTTTTGCGGGGTAAAAATTGTGTTTTTTCCTTTATTTATCACAGTTTCTAGGTACTGTGACATGTATGCGCAGGGCGGTGTTACATATACGCCCTTTATGAACGCCTAAAGGCGTTCCCTTTCTTCCTGTGTCTGATCCGTTCTTAACGCTCACGAGCCTTGTAAGGCTCGTGGCTAAACGGAACAGCCCCAGTCAGAAACCTTATTTTCGGTCTGATAGTCTATGCTTATTCATGCTATCAAAATGAAAATACATCTTTTCTATGCTTACTCAAGCGTGTGATTGACCCTAGCGTGCTTAATCACTCTATCTGATACGATAATAACGCCATTAGAATTACTTGTCAAGAAGTTTTTGTTGACTTTTAGATATATATTAAGTATGATATGCTTATAAATACCAAGAAAAGCAATGAAAGGAGTGTTTATACTAAGTCATGGAGCATTACGAAAAGAAAATCAGTTTCTTAGGAGAGAACATACAGACCATAAGAAAGCATAGAGGAATGAAACAACAGGAACTTGCGGACAAAATCGGTATCAATATGCAGAGCCTTTCCAAGATTGAACGTGGCGTGAATTATCCTACCTTTGATACGCTGGAAAAGATAATGGACGTGCTGGGAGTAACACCCAATGAATTATTGTCGGGAGAATGGAAGTATATTGACCACACCGAGCCCTATATCATGGATATTATCAAACGGGAACAAGACTTCAATGTTTCCTTAGATTACCTGTCTGAAAATGAATTTTTCGATGATGAAAAAGAATGCACATTTTACAAGGCATATAAACTCATACAGTATATCCATAACTACATTACCAATGAGGTTACGGAGTTGGAAGAACTTATGGAAATCAAGCAGTTGATACAGCGTCAAAAACTGGAACGCATGATAAAAGTACATAAGGAAATGCGAGGGTTAGACCGATACAGAGAACAGCCCAAAGAGTATAAATACCATGACCCTTATGATGATTGGATATTTCGTCAGCTTGCGGATATAGACAACAGAAACAACATTCCCGACACTTCTCCACAAGTAGACTTCAATGAAGCAGACTATGAAGATTATCTAAAGGCGAAATGGAACAGAGGTCTTTAATTTCCTCTTGCATGGAAGATACAGCAAACAAAAAGCCCAGTAAAGAGTGCAAAGCACCACCAATGGTGGCAAGGCTCTTGACAGGGCTTTTTCTTTTCTGTTGTGGGGTAATCAAGAGGAAGAAAGAAAAAGTGTGCATTTTTGTTCCATAAATGCTAAGGGTATGCTGATTTTTATTGTGGCGGATATATGGAACTGTTATAATATGGATATGAAGAAAGCGACAAATTTGAAAGTGTTAATAATTTTCAAACAGCCTCATTGCATGGAAATAAGAAACAGACTATCCTTAAAGTAGGAGGTGGCACAAATGGCAAATGAAGATAAAAAAGATTTTAATGCTATGTTGCATGATAGTAAGGATATGCCAAAATTTCAAATTATCATAGACCAGAAAAGTATTGAGAAATATGGTGGAAACAAAATGTATTTTGCTCCCCCGATTGACTATGACAAAGTAATGAAAAAAGTTCCGTATGGTAAAGTGATTACGGTTGGAAAAATACGAGAACACTTTGCAAAATTGAGTGGTGCAGATTTTACAGAGCCGATTACAGCGGGTATATTTGTTTCTATTGTAGCGTGGGCGAGTTATCAGCGTTCCGAAGATGAAACACCCTATTGGAGAACATTAAAAGCAAACGGAGAATTAAATGCTAAATATCCAAATGGTATTGAAGCACAGAAAGAAAAATTAGAAGCAGAGGGACATACCATTATTCAAAAGGGGCGTAAAAATATACGATACTATGTAAAGGACTATGAAAATTCTCTTTTTGATTTGAAATAGGCAAATTCTATTTCACAATTTCATATCTCTATACACAAAGCAGTTAGTCTTAGGATTGACTGCTTTTTTCATACCTAAATTTCAGATTGGAGTGATGAAATGGTGTTTGTTAGAGCTGTTCAGTAAGATTATCGGTGCATAAAATTTTATTGTGGTGCAGATATGAAAATGATATAATGTGGATATGAAGAAAGCGACAAACTTGAATTTGTCGAGCTGGTTAGTTCGAGATAATTTTGAGTTTGTTAAGATGTGGTGCACTTGATGGAATCACAGGTACGACATCATATTATGGAGGATGAAATAGATGATAGGTTTGATTGTTGCGAGGTCAAAGAATAATGTTATAGGCAAGAATGGTAATATACCATGGAAAATAAAGGGAGAACAAAAGCAATTTAGAGAGTTAACAACGGGTAATGTGGTTATTATGGGGCGAAAGTCTTATGAAGAAATCGGTCATCCGTTGCCTAATAGAATGAATATTGTTGTTTCCACCACAACAGAGTATCAAGGAGATAATTTAGTTTCAGTTAAATCATTAGAAGATGCATTATTATTGGCTAAAGGACGAGATGTATACATATCTGGTGGATATGGACTATTTAAGGAAGCTTTGCAAATAGTAGATAAAATGTATATCACAGAAGTAGATTTAAATATTGAAGATGGAGATACATTCTTTCCAGAATTTGATATCAATGATTTTGAAGTTTTGATAGGGGAAACACTTGGTGAGGAAGTGAAATATACGAGAACATTTTATGTAAGGAAAAATGAATTGAGTAGATTTTGGATTTAGGGTGTTTTCATAAATATATTGCTTTTTATGCATATATAAATTGTTGTAAGACAAATTCCAGTTTGAAAAGGGGAAATGAAAAAGTGGCAATTTCAAATATAAATACAATTATTAGTAATGATATTCAAAAAGTTTGGAACATTGTTTTAGCTGTTGATAAATATAACTCATGGCGAAGTGATTTGAGCAAAACAGAAATAATAAATGACAAACAATTTATTGAATACACAAAAAATGGATATGCTACTACATTTACCGTTACCGTTGCAGAACCATATAAACGCTGGGAATTTGATATGGAGAATAGCAACATGAAAGGTCATTGGATTGGTGTTTTTATAGACAAAGGGAATGAAACACAAATAGACTTTACAGAAAATGTGATACCTAAAAAGTGGTTTATGAAACCTTTTGTAAAAACCTATTTGAAAAAACAACAAAAGCAATTTGTTCTGGACTTAAAGAAAGCATTGGAATAATAAAATTCAAGATTGGAGGGTTGGAAATGGCTTCAAGTAAAGATTATTTACAATTTGTTTTAGAACAATTATCAGAATTACAAGAAATAACATATCGTGCAATGATGGGAGAATTTATTATTTATTATCGTGGAAAAATCGTTGGCGGTATATATGATGATAGGTTACTTGTAAAACCAACAAAGTCTGCAATTTCTTATATGCCGACAGTTACTTATGAAATTCCATACGAAAACGCCAAAGAAATGTTATTGGTGGAAGAAGTTGATAATAAAGATTTTCTGACGGGGTTATTTGATGTGATGTATGATGAACTACCAACGCCAAAACCTAAAAAGAAAAAATAAACAGCTTCTAGTTTACAATTTCATATCCATATACACAAAGCAGTTAGTTTTAGGATTGACTGCTTTTTAAAAAGACACCATTTAGGTGTAATGATGTCTTTTGGGTGTTATTTTATAGGTCATATCAAGGCTCATTCAATCGTGGTAAATTCGTGGTAAAATGAGTTTTTTCTATACTTCAAAATACTTGAAAGTATAGTGTTTATGCGGATAATCGAAAATTAGATATAAAATTTCATTTAAATCTTCAATCATTACAAGAAGATCCTTTCTTTCAATATGTTCTTTATAGCAAAAGAAATTGTATAATACAACCAGGTTTTTTTGTTTCTCAATATGAATTGAGCCAAGTCGATGAGATTCCTTATATAAGAGAGATTTGCTCGATTGTAAATCATTTGTATATTATGATACAAAGATCAAAAGACATAGACGGCAAAGAAATTTACGAAAAATATTTGACTTGGAAGTAAAAGGTTTGATAAATAAAACTATCGTTCACGGCCGGCCTTGGACTCTATCAGAATTGACTTCGGCAGCGGAGTGTCCAATTTTTGTTCTGCAATCTTGCTCGACACGGCTCGCAAGTTATAGGAAAAAATCCATTGAAAGTTATGAGAGCAGCTGAATTTATGTGTTATACTTAATTAACGTCGTTGCAATGGTTAAGGTGGTAATACATAATGGGCAGAACGCAGCAAAAGGACATGATCTCAAAAGCGATACAATTGTATGAAGAAGTTTTTAGATTTGCTTTTCGTAAGATAAAGGACAAGGATGCGGCGCAGGATATCGCACAAAATGTCATGGAAATTGTCATATCCAAGATGCACACGCTTAAAAACACAGAGGCGCTTAAATCCTGGGTCATGAAAATCACAGCAAATGAAATCAACGCTTACTTTAGGAAAATAGAGAAATATAGGAAGAACACCATCGACCTTCAACCGGATGATGGTTTGGACATCGTTGAACAACTGCAGGATTTAGAGGCCGATATTTTGGAAAAGCTCATCAGAGAAGAATCGCAGCATAATGTGATAAAAGCGCTCTTGAGACTGGAACCCATTTATCAGGATATCATCCGGGACCATTTAGTGTATGAAATCCCATTCACCTTGATCGCTGAGAAACGCAAGATCAAATATAATACAGTTAAAACCCGTTACAAAAGGGGAATTGAAAGTTTAAAGAAAGAATTCGAAAAGGTAGAGAAAGGGGGAGGCAAGGATGAGTAAAGATGTCCATGAAGAACTGCAAAAAAGCATGCAAAAAGCATGGCAAAGCTATGAACCAGATGCGGAAGATATCAACGTTCCTGCCCCTGATCTAGCTTTTTTGCAAGATGGAAGTTCCAAAGTCATAGACCCACAGGAAATGAACCTGGATTTCTTGTCAGGGGAAAAGAAACATAAGCGGCATATATCAAAAGTCGCAAAAGTGGCCGCGATATTGCTTGCAATTTTAGTAACAAGCAGCGGAATGGCTGTTTTTATGAATTCGGATGCATCCTATGGTGTAAAAGGCGTTTTCCAAAACATAAAACACTATATATCACCCCAGGAAGAACCATCTATGAATGAACAAGGGTCTCTCTCCCTGGAAGTTACGGACTGGGAGAAGTTGGACGAGGGAAAAAATGTCGTGCCAACTTTGTATATCCCTCAATATATCCCAAAGGATTATACGTTTTCAAAGTGTACTTTTTTTAAATCAGAAGGAATCGCTTCGAACTTCTATGAATTTACAAAAGGAGAAGAAACATTACTGGTTACTGTTGATACTTACAATGGCAGCACGGATATTTACCTTAGTGGTGAGGAATATAAATCGCCATACTCAGATAAAGAAATATACGTGGAAAAAACGGATGGTGAATATACCGCCACTTATGTTGATGAATCTATTTACATTCGGGTGGTAAGTACCATTTCCAATGAAGAAAATGTCAAGGTTATTGAGGGCGTAGAACCGTCAAAATAACCAGGCTTTGAGCAGGGCAGTGTTTCTTCTTTCCGATGCAAGAAAGCGGTGTGAGGCGGCTTACTGAACACCACCATGAGGAAAATCATCGCTATTCCGGTTTACAGAAAGGCATCACGATAATTTTTAATCGCTGAATGGAGAAAAACACCAACAAAGGGATAATTTACCCACGGATCATGCCTGATTTGCGGGTGAAAACGCCTAAAATCATCGCGGATGACCAAGATTAGCCGCATCAGCGATGATTTTGCCTAAAAGCTCTCAGTTGCCCGTCCGGCTGCACATCATCCCACCGAAAATCTGTCAGCTGCCCCTCCGGCCGTCAACCTGTCAATCAGCGCCCGGTCAGCGAACCGAGCCTTACAACCTTGAAATCCGGCAGCTGCGGCCGCGAACAAAACCAACAACAAGAGACCATCCCCCCAAGAAGGGAGAACGGTCTCTCTGTCTGTAAAAAACGATCTTTACAGTCTGCCTATCTTCTGTGGCGCGGCTGCGGTCTGCATGGATCGCAATCGCAAGGTTCATGTTTGGGCGGAGCACATTCATTACAGCCGCAGTCGTTGGCGATGGGCGTGCCGTTGCTGTCACATCCGCAGGCCGTATTGGCAGGCGGCGGAGCGCACGGATCACACGGGTCGCAGGGATCGCAGCATGGGTCGCCGCAGTTTTCCGCTGTATCCTGCGGGCTGATTCTGTTGGGGAACAGGGTCGGGAAGGTGGTGCAGATCGGATTGGTCTGTGCCGGAATTTCCGCGAACCCGGTGGAAAGAACGCACAGCTGAACCGGTACGGTTACTTTTTTCTCACAACTTACGCATAAAGCAATAATCAGGTTGCCGCATACTTCTCCTTCAGGACCTACAGTCAAATCTCTGCCGCAATTATTGGTGGCAAGACGGGTTTCGCACGCAACATTACTGAACTCAGTAAACCTGGGAAGGAATGCACTGTCCACCGTACTTGGCATACAGATTTCAAAGAAATTGGTCAGAATCAGCGGATGGGAAGCCGTCGCAACGTTTACTTCCGCACATACTGTAAAGACACTTTCATTATTGCATCTGTCGCATAACAGCAGGTCGATGTATACTAAAACGTTTCCTGTGATGCTTACGTTCTGAGTACCGAAGATCGGCGTTCCCATGCATTTATCATCACATTCTTTCGTATCGGCGTAAAGTACCTTTTCCGAAAGGGTTCCGTCAGGTCCTACGACCTCCAGCGGATTCCCCTGGCTATCCTGTAAAAACGTGGCGCCGGAGATGCTGGTGTCAACATCCAGATTCAGATTCCTGGGATCATCTACATTACATGGATTAAAAAACCTCTTACAGCGAATATCTACAACTCTGCTGATGGTGTGCCCGCAAGGAATGTTCGGAGTGAACATTTGTCCCTGTACAGTCTTCATCCCCTGAAGATTAAAGAGCACAGCATCGTAAACACTTTGGGCATAGATCGGAGTGCTGACTACATCGTCGAGCTTTCCGTTAAACTTGCAAAGATTGCCTGCATTGCAGCAATTCTCGTAGAGGTCCGGCGCTGGCCTGTTGCCGAAACAACTCATATGGTTACCTCCTTTATTTCACAATAACGTATTCTTGGATAGTATATGAATGTTTTCAAATTTGTGTTACAGGAGTAAATTTTATTGGCAAAGAGAAGAACTATGGTATAATACTCAAAAAGGAAAAGGGGTGTATAGGAATGTCACAAGGAAGTCTGGTGAATAAAAATCTTCGATTTACATTATCTCCTGGCGAGAAGGAAATAAGCGTTCGGACGTACAATCTGTTGATCGGCTTGACGCTTTTGTACGGCTTTGCTGTAAATGCGGCTATGGTGGTGCTGTTTCGAGGTGTGTTCGATGGAATCAACCAGTGGGTACTGCTGATCGGATATTTGGTGTGTGTGTTTGTGGGGGCAGCGCTGACGCGAAGCGACAGTGCAGGCGTCAGTTTTCTTGGGTACAACTTTATTGTTGTACCGCTGGGAGTGATGCTGACGATTCTGCTACCTTACTATGGATCACAGCTGGTCTTTGAGGCCATCGTCATTACGGGGGCTGTTACGCTGCTCATGCTGGCTGCCGGAACGCTATTTCCCGCTGTTTTCCTGGGAATGGGCAGGATGCTTTTTTTCACGCTGGTTGTGGTGTGCATTGCCGAGCTGTTTTGTATATTTGTCTTAAAAGCCGATTTTGCTATTTTTGACTATGCGGTGGTACTGCTCTTTTCTGCCTACATTGGATATGATTGGGCAAAAGCCAACCGGTATCAGAGGACAGTAAACAATGCCATCGACAGCGCAACCGATCTATATATGGATATTATCAATATCTTTATTCGCATTCTGGCGATATTGAACAGGAATCGGTGACAGAGCGGGATAATTGTGTTACAATATAATTTACTTGAAGAAAAGGTACGGATAGTTATGAAGCAAAAAGACCCGGTAAAATCACAACAGGAAAAAGATGCGGAAGAAAAACAAGGCGTGGCCAAACGAGCCAGCCTTGCTATTTTTATGCTGGTGCTGATTTTGTTCGCAGGAGTTCTAGGTATCACTTATTTTTTTGAATTGAAGTTCGGAAAGACTGCGGGCACGGCGGCATTGATTGTTCTTGCGCTGGTTATTGCCGGTTATCTGTACAGAAGAGAAATCATGGAGAAAATAAAGAGAAAGAAATAGGGTGTTATTAGAATGATTCAAACGAGGAAACTTGATTGTGGTACCACCGTTATTATGGAGCAGATCCCGCATCTGCAATCTGTAGCGCTGGGAGCCTGGGTACGGGCAGGTTCGGTGGATGAACCTGCCGAGATCGCAGGTGTTTCCCATTACATTGAGCATATGATGTTCAAGGGGACGGAGAAGAGGTCCGCAAAGGAAATCGCTGCTGACGTGGATCGGATCGGCGGACAGTTCAATGCCTTCACGGGCAAGGAGGCAACCTGCTACTATATAAAAACACTTTCCAGCAATTTGGATAAAGCTGCCGGGATTCTGCTGGATATGCTGCTCAATTCCAAGATGGATAAAGACGAGATGAAAAAGGAAAAACGTGTCATCTGTGAGGAGATCAAGATGATTCAGGATACGCCCGACGACGATGTTCATGATACGGTCTGCGAGCTGGTATTCAAAGGTAACCCTCTGGGAAATTCCATTATCGGCACACCGGCTTCTCTGGATAACATTGATCGGGATGTTTTAGTAGACTACATGTCCAGAGAATATACCAGAGATAGTATTGTGATCGCGATAGCGGGCAACTTTGATGAGGAGGCGATCTGTGAGCTGTTTCAGGACAAGCTGGGATCGCTGGGAGCTGCCAAAGAAGAAAAACGACATATGCTTCAGCCTTATTGCCCGGGGTATAAAGTGAAAACCAAGGATATTGAACAAAGTCATATCAGTTTGGCCACCCAAGGAGTAGCCTTGGAAGACGAAGCCTATTACGCAATGGGACTTCTGAGCAACATTATGGGCGGAAGCATGAGTTCGCGGCTATTTCAGAACATCAGAGAAGAAAAAGGACTGGCTTATTCGGTTTATTCCGTAGCGAGCTCCTTTAGCAGCAGCGGATATTTTAACATTTATGCGGGTGTTGCTCACAATAAGATTAAGGATGCCATCGCCGGCATTAAGGAAGAGCTGGAAATACTAAAGCGTGATGGTGTGACAAAAGAGGAACTGGCAACAGCAAAAGAACAGATGAAAAGCAGCTATATTTTCGGGCAGGAAAATGTGACAGGGAGGATGTTTTCCATAGGCAAGAATATGGTGATCTGTGGTAAAATCCATACACCGGAAGAAGTGATCGAGGGATTCAATCGGGTAACGATGGACGACATGCGAAAGGCTGCGAATAAAATCTGTGATATGAGCGCCTATTGCGGCGCTGCGGTTACAAACGAAGAGTTTGATTTGAAAGCAATTATGGAGGCGTAGATCGATGGAGATCAAAATTCGAAGCGAACGGGGTTACTTACCGGCTTATGAAACGGATGGCTCTGCAGGAATGGACTTGCGAGCTGCATTAAAAGAGCCGGTTTCTCTGGAGCCGGGTGAAAGAACGCTGGTGCCTACCGGGCTGTATCTGGAGCTGCCTTTTGGGTATGAAGCGCAGATACGTGCCAGAAGCGGCCTTGCAATCAAGCGTGGTATCGGTCTTGTCAACGGCGTCGGCACCATCGACAGCGATTACCGGGGAGAGATCAAAGTAGCTTTGATCAATCTGGGAAAGGATCCCTTTGTAATCAAGGACGGGGATCGGATTGCCCAAATGGTAGTCGCCAAATATGAGCGGATTGCCTGGAAAGTTTCTGATAACTTGGAGGACACGGAGCGGGGACAGGGAGGATTTGGACACACGGGTGTCTGAAAACACTGGAGAAACAAAAAAAGAATCTGTCGCATATATTACTTTGAGGTGGTATATGATGACAGATTTTTTATTAGGCCGGGAATATCCCTTAGATGTTCCCGAAATAACGGCAAAGCCCTCCGCAGGGATAGAGTCTGCGCAAGGGACCTTCTCGTTATTAGAAAAAATAAGTGAGCTCAATAGCAAGACTACAAGACCAAGATTGATTCATCAAAAGGGCGTGGCCGCCTGTGGCAGATTCAGCCCTTATATGTCTCTTGCCGATTATACGCAAGCCGCTTTTTTGCAGGATCCGGAAAAGGAAACGCCGGTAATTGTACGCTTTTCACGGGCTATGGGAGAACTGGGCGCCAGCGATTCGCTCAGAGACATGAGGGGAATGGCGGTCCGTTTTGATACGGATGATGGTGACTATGATCTGATCTGCGGCAGTACGCCGATTTATTATATCAATGATCCGTCTAAATTTCCTTCCATGATTCGAAAGCTTTCTCCTACTCAGATGGAATGCGGAGAAGAAGTGGATTTTTGGGGGTTCTTTGCGGAAAACCCGGAAGCAATTAACTTGATTATGTGGCTTTATTCCAATAGAGGAACCATAAAATCCTATCGATATATGGAAGGGTATAGCGTTAATACCTATCAGTGGATCAACGGTGATGGCGAGAAGCTGTACGTTCGCTATCGATGGAATCCGCTCTGTGAGGAGGAGGACAATGAGAAACGTATGGGAATTTCAGCTCAGGAGGCGGAGTTTCTGGCCGGATTTTCACCGGACTGCTGCCTTCGAGATCTGGCTCTTGCGATCGAGGAGAGGAATTTTCCGGTCTACGAGTTGGAAATTCAGATGATGAATGATTCTGAGGTTTGTAACTGTGATTTTGATTTTCTCTCTACAACACTTTTTTGGCCGGAAGACATTTATCCCTATACGAAGATCGGTAAGATGGTTCTGGATCGACTTTTGCCCAAAGAAAAATATGAGAACCTTTGCTTTGCGCCTTCAACATTGGTTTCTGGAATTGCTTTTGGCAATGAACGGTTTCTGGAGATTATGGATTATGCCCATAAAGATGGAGGGCGGCAGAGAGGAGGGGTGAAATGACGGAATTCGAGCAGGCTGCCCGCCAGTTTGAGGCAATGAGCGAAAAAGAGAGAGAAACGTTGGCAGATAATATCGCTGAAAGCCTTCTATTCACTGATGAATTGGTTCGTGAGGCCGTATTGGGACATTTCGGAAATGCCTCCCCGGAATTGGAAAAATTTTTAAGAAAAAGATTCACTTTTTAATTTACTTTAACACAGAAGCAGTGTTATTATAAATTCATAGACTTATTTACGAAAGAGAAAAGAGGAATGATAAATGATCGGTGTTAAGAAAAAAGAAGACGAATTTTTTCAGCTGCTAATCGACTTTGCAAGCAAGATTGTAAAAGTCGGAGAGTCATTTTTAGATCTAGTTTCCAATTACGAAGACGTGGCTGATAAAGTTGCCGGAATTAAAGTTCTGGAAACAGAATGCGATATGCAGGCCCACAAAATCCTGACGGCGCTCAACGCTTCCTTCATCACTCCCTTTGACAGAGAAGACATCTATGACATTACCAAAGAAATGGATGACATCGTAGATTCTTTGGAGGAAGTGGCAAACCGGTTTATCGTATTCGATGTAAAAAAGCTCAAACCGGAATGCCTGACAATGGCATCGTACATAATGCAGGCGATCCGGGAACTGGAAGTTCTCTTTAAACACCTGTCGGAAGTGAAGAAAAACAGCGTGGTTCACGAACAGATCATTGAAGTGAACCGAATCGAAAACGAGGGAGACCTCTTATATCGAAAAGCACTGACCGAGCTGTTTCGAAAAGAAGTGAATCCAATTGAACTAATCAAATGGAAGCATCTTTATGAGCAGCTGGAGACGAGCCTTGACTCATGTGAAAATGTAGCAAACATAGTTGAAGGAGTGGTAATGAAATATGCTTAGCGGAATCTTAGCCTGCGTTGTTTTGTGTGCATTAGTCTTTGAATTTATTAATGGATTCCACGATACGGCAAATGCCATTGCGACTTCCGTATATACCCGGGCTCTTACGCCTAAGAAAGCGATCATGCTGGCGGCTGTCATGAATTTGGTGGGAGCTATGGTCAGCGAAAAGGTTGCGATGACCATATCCAGCGGCCTTGTGGATGTGGCGCTGGAACAATACGTGATCTTCGGCGCGCTGATCGGCGCGATTATATGGAACCTATTTACCTGGTGGAAAGGAATTCCCAGCAGTTCATCCCATGCGCTGATCGGCTCTCTGATTGGCGCTACAATTGTGTTCACTATGGGCACGGATCATGTTCTATGGGGAGGAGTCATGCAAAAAGTCATTATTCCATTGTTTACATCGCCGTTTATCGGCCTCCTCATCGGATTTGGATTCATGAAATTGATTTTTCGATTATTTGCTAGCTGGTCTCAGGCTAAAGCCAACCGTGTATTTTCCAAACTGCAAATCTTTTCGGCAGCACTGGTTTCCTTTTCCCATGGCAACAACGATGCTCAGAAAACTATGGGAATCATCACTTTGGCGCTGATCACAGGAGGTGTTCTTGATCCGGGCAGCGGTGTGCCTTTGTGGGTGAAGTGTGCCTGTGCCTTCATGATGGCTCTGGGAACTTCTTTAGGCGGCTGGAAAATTATGAAAACCATGGGCGGCGGTGTGACCAAACTTCAGCCTGCCAGCGGTTTTGCGGCTCAGACAGCATCCGCTCTTGTTATTGAAAGCATGTCCTTCATGGGAGCGCCCATCAGTACGACCCAGGTCATCACTACGGCCGTCATGGGTGTGGGCAGCGCTAAACGAATTTCTGCCGTCAAATGGGGGATCGCGCAGAACATTTTCATCGCCTGGGTGGTGACGCTGCCGATTACCATGATTTTAGGAGGTCTTTCCGTTTGGATCATTCAGTTCTTTATATAGGAGATCAGATGATTACGAGAGAAGCAATTGAAAAACGTGAATATGAGATAATGTCCCCTTTTGCCGCCAAAGTGGCGGAAACAAGGGGACGCAGGACTCCTGAGGAAAAATGCGCAATCAGAACGGATTATCAGAGAGACAAGGATCGAATTATCCATTCCAAGTCCTTTCGCAGATTGATGCACAAAACTCAGGTTTTTTTAGCCCCGGAAGGAGATCATTTCCGTACCAGGCTGACTCACACCATTGAAGTTTCGCAGATTGCCAGAACCATTGCCAGAAGCCTGGGACTCAATGAAGATTTAACCGAGGCTATAGCCATGGGACACGATTTAGGACATACGCCCTTTGGACATAATGGGGAAAAGGTTTTAAATGAGTTGTACGAAGGCGGTTTTCGTCATAATGTGCAGAGCCTGAGGGTGGTGGATGTCTTGGAAAGCAACGGCGTCCGACGGGGCATGAACCTTACGCAGGAGGTTCGGGACGGTATTCTTAATCATACCGGCCCAGGCATACCATATACGCTGGAAGGGCAGGTCGTCAAAATCAGCGACCGGGTGGCCTATATTAATCATGACATCGATGACGCGCTTCGCAGCGGAGTCATCACAGCCGAGGATTTGCCGAAGAATTGCATTCAAGTGCTGGGGGAGACCCATCGAGCTCGAATAAACACCTTGGTTACAGATTTAATCAACAGCAGTTTTGATCAGGACCATATTTCCATGAGCGAGTCTTGTTTCAAACATATGAATCTGCTGCGCGATTTCATGTTTGAAAATGTGTATCACAACAATCGAGTTAAAAAAGATGAGGATCTTGAAAAAGTAAAGAACATTTTGGAGTCGCTTTATCGATACTATCTGGAGAATCCGGGCCAGCTGCCCAAGGATCTGCAGGAATTGATTCCCGAATTCGGACTAGCTGAAATTACCAAGGATCATATTGCGGGAATGACAGACCGTTATGCAATGAACCTCTATACAGATTTGTTTGTACCCAAAGGGTGGAAATAAATAAAAAAATTTTAATGGAAAAAAAGGAAGCTGCATACTTTTGTCGAAAAAGATTATGTTAATTAAAGTTTTTTATGAGGAGCAAAAGTGGGTGCAGGAAATAATACAGTTGACGAAATAAAAAGCAGGTGTAATATTGTCGATGTTATCGGGCGCGTAGTCCCCTTGAAAAAGGCGGGCAGCAACTATAAAGGTGTTTGTCCGTTCCACAATGAAAAGACACCTTCTTTTGTTGTATCTGAAACAAAGCAAATTTATACCTGCTTTGGCTGCGGAGCTACTGGCGATGTGATCAGTTTTGTACAGCAGTATTATCAGCTGGAATTCATACCGGCCATCGAAAAGCTGGCCGATGAATACGGCATTACCATACAGAGAGGCTTTCACAAGAATGAAAACAAGGAAGAATCCTATCAAATCAACAGGGAAGCGGCCAAATTCTTTTTCAAAGCCCTCAGGCAGAGCGCCAATCCAGGCTACGCGTATATGAAGAACCGGGGGATCACACCGGAAATTCTCAACAAATTCGGCATTGGCTACGCGGATGATAAGTGGGACAGTCTGTATCGGTACTTGACCGGGCTGGGATTTAAAAAAGAAAAACTCCTGGAATTGGGATTGATTTCCCAGTCTAAGGGTAAATATTATGATAAGTTTAGAGACCGTGTGATGTTCCCGATCATGAACACCAGCGGCAAAGTGATCGGATTCGGGGGCCGGATCGTGGGTGATGGAAGTCCCAAATATCTCAACTCCCAGGAATCTTCGGTTTTTCTGAAGAAAAACAATCTCTACGGCCTGAATATAACCAGGCAGGAAATCAGCAAGGAAGACTGTGCCATTCTGGTGGAAGGCTATATGGATGTGATTTCTCTGTACCAAAGCGGCGTGCGGAACGTATCCGCCTCGCTGGGAACGGCATTGACTGAAAATCAAGCCAAGATGCTCAAACGCTATACGGACAATGTGGTTCTTTCCTACGATGCCGACCAGGCTGGAATAAAGGCGGCTCTGCGGGGATTGGACATCCTGTATGGGGAAAACTGCAGGGTGAAGGTCCTCCACGTCTCTGACGGAAAGGATCCCGATGAATTCGTAAAGAAGAATGGGAAAGCGGCCTTTCTGGATTTGGTGGCGCAGGCGCTGCCTTATGCGGACTATAAACTGAGCCTTCTGCGGCAGGAATACGATTTAGATTCCACAGAAGGCCGAGTAGATTTTTTAAAAAAAGCAGCGGAGATTCTTAGGATGCTCAGTCCTGTGGAAGCGGATATCTACATAAAAAAACTGGCAGCGGAAACAAAAATATCAGAAGGTGCTATAAGACTTGAAATAACTGGCAATACTAGTGAAAAGCAGGCACCAGAGCGAACAGCCGCCAACAGAAAAGGTGCCGATGCAGCGCCGGAAGATATCACCATGCTGGAAAAAAATATGATTAAGCTGATTTTGAGAAACAGCAGTTATTATCCAAAACTGCTGCCTTATGAAAACATCGCATTCACGACTGTCTGCGGACAGAGCATATATAAGGGGATCAAAGAGCTTTATGCAGAACATGAAGAAATTGATGTACGAAAGCTGGCAGACGGGTTGGAAACAAACAATGCGGAGATCTTAAAAAACATTTTGGAAAATGTGCGTCTGGCACATAAGGAAGAGAAGATTTTTGCCGATTGTTTAGAGACGATTCGGATGAAAGAACTGACTCAGAAGGAGCAGGAGCTCATCATGCGGCTTTCCATGGCAGACGAAGAAGAAAATAAAGAAATGATCAGAGAGTTGACACAAGAACTTATGAATATCCAGAAGATGATGAAAAACGGTAGGGGGTAAGATAGGCATATGGCAAAAAAAGAAGCGCAGCAGGAAGTGCAGCAGGAACAAGTGAAAAGCAAACAGCAGCTGATCGATGAGCTAGTTGCCAAGGCAAAGGGAAAGGGTTCATTAACATACACGGAGATTTCCGACCATTTGGGTAATATTGAGCTGGACAAAGAGGATATGGATGACATGTACGAACAGCTCATTCTGAAGGGAATCGCAGTCGTTTCCGAGGTGGAACCGGATGATATCGAGTTAAGCGAACTGGAAGGTGAGGAAGTCGAAGATCCGGATGTAGAAGCGGTCATTGCTGAGAGCGGCAATACAAAAGAGATCGATCTGGAAGCGACGATACCAAAAGGAATCGCAGTGGATGATCCGGTAAGGATGTATTTAAAAGAAATCGGCAAGGTACCCCTCCTTACTGCCCAGGAAGAGATTGAGCTGGCTAAGCGGATGGAGGATGGTGATGAAGAAGCGAAGCAGAAACTGTGTGAGGCCAATTTGCGTCTTGTTGTCAGCATTGCGAAAAAATATGTAGGACGAGGTATGCTGTTTCTGGATTTGATTCAGGAAGGAAACCTTGGACTTATTAAAGCCGTGGATAAATTTGACTGGAAAAAAGGCTACAAATTCAGTACCTATGCTACTTGGTGGATACGGCAGGCAATCACCAGATCAATTGCGGATCAGGCGAGGACGATCCGTATACCAGTGCATATGGTTGAGACGATCAATAAACTGATCCGCGTTTCACGCCAACTGATCCAGGAAAAGGGCAGAGAGGCGACACCTGAGGAAATCGCTGAAGAAATGGGTATTTCAGAAGAAAAGGTTCGGGAAATCCTCAAAATCGCACAGGAACCGGTTTCTCTGGAAACGCCGATCGGCGAGGAAGAGGACAGCCATTTAGGTGATTTTATCCCCGATGAGGACGTGCCCGCTCCGGCCGAAGCCGCAGCCTTTTCCATGCTGAAGGAACAGCTGGTGGAAGTATTGGATACGTTGACCGAACGGGAGCAGAAGGTGCTCAAGCTTCGTTTCGGTCTGGAAGACGGTCGTGCGCGCACGTTGGAAGAGGTCGGCAAGCGGTTCGATGTTACCAGGGAACGAATCAGGCAGATTGAAGCAAAGGCGCTGCGCAAGCTGCGTCATCCAAGCAGGAGTAAAAAGTTAAAGGATTATCTGGAATAAATATGATCAGACTGACAGATAGACTGCAAATCCTTGCAGACCAAATTGAGAAAAACGAAACCATGGCCGATATTGGTACCGACCATGGTTTTTTGCCGATTTATTTATGGGAAAACGGGATCAGCCCCAACGTGATTATGGCGGACGTGAGCGCAGGATCGCTGGACAAGGCCAGATGCAATGCCGCAGCTCTTTACCCGGACATGACTTTCGACCTGCGTCTGGGAGACGGTATTCAGGTTCTGGAAAAAGGCGAGGTGGATGCGGTGGTCCTGGCTGGTATGGGCGGAATTCTGATGACTGAAATCTTGTCCAAGGATCTGGACAAGTCCAAAAGCTTTGGTAAACTTGTTTTTCAGCCGCGCAGCGGACAGGGCAGGCTGCGATGGTGGCTGGTGAACAACGGTTTTTTTATCATTCGGGAAAACCTGGTTCGGGAAGGAAAATATATATGTGAAATCATCACCGCAGTTCCGGAAGCGGGCAGTTTGGGAAATCATTCCCCCATTTCCCGGGCAATGGAAGGCTGCGGTCCCGAGGCTATAGAATACGAGGTTCCCCCTTGGATCAGTTCTGCAGGAGAGCTGGCTGAGGCTTTCATTAAAAACAAGCGGTCCATTGAACGGAATATTTTAAAAGGCCTGAAGAAAAGCATATCGATTGACGAAGAGAAGGTGTTGTTTACAGAAAACAGGATTTTGTATTTAGAATCCCTTTTAGGAGGTGTTTAGATGGCAATGAAATTGGAAGACGTGGTTGCAAAAATTGAAGAAATCGCATCGCCCGATACTCAGGAAAGCTGGGATAACAGCGGCATTCAGCTTGCTGCCGGTCCTGTGGAAATTCACAGTGTATTGACCACATTGGAGATCACGGATGCGGTGATCGAGGAAGCGGATGAAGAAGGCGTGGATTTAATCGTCACCCACCATCCTTTGATCTTTGGCAGCCTGAAATCCATCGACTATCGGGATATGGTAGGCGCTTATATTGTCCGGCTGCTGAATATGGGGGTTTCCGTCTACTCCTGCCATACACCTTTTGATAAGCTGGATGGAGGAAACAATGATTTTCTGGCGGAGCTGATCGGCCTGAAAGATACCAGCGGGTTCAGCAGCGGAGCTGATTTGGATATGATCGGCCGGGTGGGGCAGCTGGAACAGGAAATGACGCTGGTTGAGGCGCTGGATCTTTTATCTGTTAAGCTGGAGATGGATCCGGAGCAATTCCGTGCAGTGGGCAAACCGGATTCGGTAATTAAAACAGTGGGCATCTGTACCGGAGCCGGTGCGGATTTGATGGAGCTGGCCGCGGCCAATGGATGTCAGCTTTTTGTCACAGGCGATTTGAAATACCACGATGCCCAGAAGGCGAAAGCCCTTGGCCTGGCAGTGATCGATGCCGGCCATTATGGAACGGAAAAATCCTTTGCCGGTAATTTTGCGGATAAATTAATCGAAAAGACCGGCGGGCAGATACAGGTCCTGGCATCCGATGTGGATATCGATCCCTTTGAGATGCTGTAAAATGAAAATCTGGTAGACATAAGCTCCTTGAAAATGATATAATAAACAAAGTTTTGGGTAGTCCAGGCAGTTGCGTGCACCACCTGGGTGTATGAGGAAAGTCCGGGCTCCATAGGGCGAGGATGCCAGATAACGTCTGGCGTAGGTAACTATAGGGAAAGTGCAACAGAAACACACCGCCGAAACGGGTAATGCCGTGGTAAGGTTGAAATGGTGAGGTAAGAGCTCACCGGGAGGTATGGTAACATATTTCCCGTGTAAACCCCATCCGGAGCAAGACCAAATAGGGCAAAGAAGGCGGCTGCCCGTCGCCGCCCGAGAGGTAGGTCGCTGGAGCGTGCTGGTGACAGTACGTCGAGATAGATGATTGCCAAATACAGAACCCGGCTTACGGGCTGCCCGAAACTTATAAAAGATTGAAAATAAAGGCCTAGTATGGTAAACTTCTAGAGAAGAATCATGATTCTAGAAGTTTTTTTGTTGGTGCAGTTGCTCCGTAAATCCATATCAAAAGAGGTAAAAGAGGTGCCCAATGCATTGGAATATTGCAGCAGAATGTATTTCACTCGTATACTTGCTTATCATTTGGTTCTATTCCCGAAAAAGCAGCTTGGTCCCATCGCTGAAAAACCGCTTGTTCTACTTTTGTTTCGCAGCGACTTTTTGCGCGATCGGCTTTAACATTTTATCGACCGCAATGCTTTCATACCCGGAGCACTCCATCAATCTTTTGACCTGGCTTGTGACGACCATCTATTTCATCGCCACTCCTCTGATGGGAATGGCTTACTTTTTCTATACCATCGCAACAGTCTTCGAAGGCCAGGGAAACGCCCTTAAAATCATGAAATGGACATCTATTCCAGGAATTTTCTACTTGGTGCTGGTGTTGATCAACCCCTTCTGCAAAGAGCTGTTTCACATCGACGCATCCGGCGCATATTTCCAGGGACCCCTGATCATAACCACTTACCTGATCTTCTACATTTACTGCCTGGCAGCGATCACCGTCGCTTTTGTCAGAAGAAAACAGGTGGACCCCATTATTAGAAAAATTCTGGCCACCTTTCCCATTATCGCAGTGCTGGTCATCATTGTTCAGCAGCTTTATCCCACCGTCATTTTGTCCGGATCCGCCGCCACCTGCGCGCTGCTGATCATCTATTTGTATTTGCAGAACAAACAGAATTCCACCGATTATTTAACCGGATTGCCCAACAGGCAGGAATTCCTCAAAATGCTGGAATTGCAGACGAGAAAATCGCGAAATTTTACCCTCATTGTACTCTCGCTGAGGGACTTTCGCCGCGTCAACGATACATACGGCCAGCATACAGGGGATCGATTTCTACGTGAAATTGGAAACTTTTTAATTAAAAGAGCGCAACCGCATTGTTTATATCGTTACGGAGGAGATGAATTTGCTCTGCTCTGTCAAGGGACAAGCGATCAAGACATAAAAAAGATTGTAGAGAGCCTGACCGCCCGTATGCAGGAACCCTGGTCAGTAGACGAAAACAGCTGTGTCATTCCGGCAGCCATCGGTATCGTACGCTATCCTCAAAGCGCAAAGGTTGTCGAAGATTTAATCAATGGCATTGAATATGCAGTAGCCAAGGCAAAAGACAGCAAGCGGGCAGGCGCGTATTACTGCGGTCAGGAGATGCTGAAAGCAGTGCGCAGGCGATCACAGATTATCACTATTTTAGAGAAAAACCTGGAAGCAAACACCTTTTCTGTTTTTTATCAGCCGATCATATCGAATCATACCGGACAATATGTGGTTGCCGAATCCCTCTTGCGAATTCCCAATTCGCCTCTTGGTCCTTTGTATCCCAACGAATTTATTCCCATTGCAGAGGATACGGGGATCATTGTCGATATCACCTATCAGGTTTTACAAAAGACATGCCGGTTCATCAATCGAATATCAGAAGTAAACCCTAATTTTGAAGGGGTCCATGTGAATTTTTCCGGGCATATGTTCTCACAGATAGATTTGGCGGACCGGGTGGAGGGAATTATAACCAGCAGCGGTACTCCTTTTAACAAGATCAAAATAGAGATAACCGAAAGCATTTTGCTGGAAAACACTAAATGCGTCAGTGAGTTCGCAGAGCGTATGCAGAAAAAAGGTGTACGCATGGAGCTGGATGATTTCGGGACAGGCTATTCCAATATTGTATCTGTTATGACCATGCCTCTGGATACGGTAAAATTGGATAAAAGCCTGATTTGGGCTGCCATGAATAGTAAAAAGTCCGCGATGATGGTCAGAAGTATTACAAGAATTTTCCACGAAATGGGGATGCAGGTATTAGCGGAAGGCGTAGAGACAGAGGAACAAGAACGCTTTGTCAGCCAATGCGGAATTGATTTGATCCAAGGATTCCTGTTTGCCAAACCAATGGCCGAAGATGAAGCGTTTGCTTGGCTCAGAAAACTTTGAGCAGCCGCAGCCGTAGGAAATTTTGAACAATATTCACATAAAATTTCTTGACAATAACCCCCAAGATATAGTATATTCAAAAAGTCATATGACTGACGGAAGTGGAAAAAACCACATGGAGTATGATCGTGAACTAAAGCCGACCGTCTGGGCTAAGAAAAAGCCCGGATGGTGCGGCTTTTTCTATTTTGATCGATTATATGGAGGGAAAGATAACATGCGCAAAGAATGGGAAGGATTTAATAGCGGAAACTGGAGACACGTGATCGATGTAAGGAATTTTATTCAAAAAAACGTAACGCCCTACAGCGGCGACGACTCTTTTTTGGAAGGACCCACCGCACGAACGGAAAAAGTCTGGAACAGATGCAAAGAGCTGTTGCTGGAAGAGATCGAACATGGTATTTATGATGTAGAAACTGACGTAGTTTCCGGTATCGATAACTTTAAGCCGGGATACATTGATCAGGAAAACGAAGTGATCGTAGGACTTCAGACAGATGCTCCTCTCAAACGCATGATCAACCTCTACGGCGGTATCCGTATGGCTGAATCCGCCCTGGAGCAGTACGGATATGAAATGAATCCGGAAATCAAACGGCGTTTTCATGAATTCCGTAAAACCCACAATGAAGGTGTGTTCGATGCTTATCCCAATCGAACCAAGGTTGCAAGACATAACGGCCTTTTGACCGGCCTTCCCGATGCCTATGGAAGAGGCCGGATCATCGGCGATTACAGGAGAATTGCGCTCTACGGCATCGATTATCTGATCGAGCAGAAACAGCAGGATATTGAGATGGCCGACGGTCCGATGACCGATGAGCTGATCCGTATCCGGGAAGAGCTCCGCGAGCAGGTGCGCGCACTGAAAGAAGTTAAGGCCATGGCTGCAAAGTATGGAATCGACCTGAGCCAGCCTGCGGCCGACGCTCGTGAGGCCGTACAGTTTGTGTACCTGGGATACCTGGCCGGTGTTAAGGAGAACAACGGAGCGGCCACTTCTTTGGGAAGAACGTCCACCTTCCTGGATATCTATATCCAGCGCGATCTGGAGCGGGGGACGCTGACGGAAAAAGAAGCCCAGGAATTGATCGATCAGTTTGTCATTAAGCTGCGCTTGGTGCGCCATCTGAGAACCCCCGAATACAACGAACTCTTTGGAGGCGATCCTACCTGGGTAACGGAAGCCATCGGAGGTATGAGCGTAAAGGGAACAACGCTGGTTACGAAAAACTCCTTCCGTTATCTCCATACCCTGAAAAACCTCGGTACAGCGCCGGAGCCCAATCTGACCGTGCTCTGGAGCCAGAATCTTCCGGAAAATTTCAAGCGCTACTGTACCAAGATGAGTATTGAGACCGATTCCATCCAGTATGAAAACGATGACGTGATGCGCCCTGTTTACGGCGACGATTATGCCATTTCCTGCTGCGTTTCCGCCATGAGCGTGGGCAAGCAGATGCAGTTTTTCGGCGCCCGGGCCAATGTGATCAAATCCCTGCTCTATGCCATCAACGGCGGCGTGGACGAGCTGACGGGCGATCTGGTCATCCCCAAAATCAAGCCTCTTGAATACGACGATGTTTTGGATTTCAACGAAGTTATGCTCAGCTATAAGAAAGTACTTGCTTATGTTGCCGAGCTCTATGTGGATACTATGAATGTGATCCATTATATGCATGATAAATACGCCTATGAAGCAAGCCAGATGGCCCTGCATGATACCCACGTTGAAAGGCTGACGGCTTTCGGCATCGCAGGACTTTCCTGTGCAGCGGATTCGCTTTCTGCGATTAAATTTGCAAAAGTCCGCCCGGTTCGCAATGAACAGGGCGTTGCCGTTGATTTTGAAGTAGAAGGGGATTTCCCCAAATACGGAAATGACGACGATGCAGTCGACGATATTGCCATTGAAATTGTTAAGCATTTTTCCGCAGAGCTGAAAAAGCATCCGATGTACAGAGATGCCAGACATACGCTGTCAGCATTGACCATCACTTCCAATGTCATGTATGGGAAAAAGACCGGGAACACACCGGACGGCAGAAAATATGGAGAACCGCTGGCGCCGGGAGCAAACCCGATGCACGGAAGAGATGTGAACGGTGCAGTGGCTTCGCTCAATACCGTTGCAAAGATTCCATATCGCACCGTATGCCAGGACGGCGTTTCCAATACCTTCTCCATTGTCCCGGAAGCACTGGGCAAGGATGCGCCACAGCAGGAATACAATTTAGTGTCGCTGCTGGACGGTTACTTCTGCCAGGGAGCTCATCATCTCAACGTGAATGTGATGCGAAAAGAGCTTTTGAAAAAAGCAATGGAGCATCCGGAACAGTATCCGTCTCTAACGATCCGTGTATCCGGCTACGCCGTCAACTTTGTGCGCCTCAGCAGAGAGCAGCAGGAAGAAGTGATCAAGCGGACTTTCCACGGAGCAATGTAAAAATTATGACATTATTATTAATAATTCCTGATTTTTCTTGCATAAGAACTGGCATCAATCTATAATTGGAACGTATCATAGGATTAGTAAGTAAAAGAAGGGATAGAAACAGAAATGAACAGAAACATAGCTTTATCGATTGTATTATCGATTGTAACCTGCGGCATTTATTCGATCTATTGGTTTGTTGTGCTGACTGACGAGGTGAATCGGGAAAAGCCGGAATACGCTGCGGATATGTCCGGTATCGCCTGTTTTTTGCTCAGCCTGATCACCTGCAACATCTATGGTATCTATTGGGCGTTTAAAATGGGGGAAAAACTGGATACGATCAAATCGGAAAGGGGCATCGTTACCGGCCATGACAGCAATGTGCTGTACTTGATCCTGGAATTGTTCGGATTTAACATCATTGTGCTGGCCTTATCCCAAAACGAGATGAATAAAATTCACCCGATTTATTAGCATGATGGAGTCTGGCAGAAAACGCTGCAGAAAAGTTGCTTTGATCTGGGGAAGCCTCCTTTCGGCAGGCCTAATCTTTGCATACGGAGCTGTTCACTGGGGGTGGTGGCTGCCTTGTATTTTTAATCAGGCCACGGGCCTTAAATGCCCAGGCTGCGGAGTATCACGGATGTGTCTTGCCCTTTTGCGCTTTGATTTTGCCGCCGCATTTTCCTGGAATCCAGCAGTTTTTCTTTGCCTCCCCTTTCTTGCGTATCTGTTGATCTCGCTCAGTCTGCGGTACATACGTCTGGGCGGTTTGCAGCTGAGCAAGTGGCAGCAGCGGGGATGCTGGATAATGGTCGCATTTCTGCTGGCCTTTGGAATTTTTAGAAATCTGTAAAGTTTTTTTTATACAAATAAACAGGAAACTTTGTTGAATTTTGTTTCAAATCGTAATATAATATCTCCTTGTGATAAGGAGGTATTTTTTATGAGTGAACAGATTCAGGGAAACAAGATGGGCACTATGCCGATCGGAAAATTGATTGCGACTATGCCCTGGCCAGCTATTTTATCCATGTTGATTCAGGCGCTTTATAACATTGTCGACAGTATCTTTGTGTCGATGATCAGTGAGCAGGCTTTGTCTGCGGTTACCTACATCTTTCCTGTGCAGATGCTGCTTATCGCAGTTGGCGTCGGTACCGGCGTCGGCATCAATTCTCTCATCTCCAGAAGATTGGGAGCCAAACGCTTTGAAGAAGCCAATATGGCGGCAAGCTGCGGTTACCGGCTGTCCTTTTTCAATTGGATTGGATTTGCCTTAATCGGAATCATTTTTTCCAACATTTACATGAATTTTCTTTCCGATACGCCCTATATTGTGGAGAACGGGATTGACTACATGCGTATCATTACAATTGGTTCGATTTTTGTATTGGTACAAGTTACAACCGAGAAGATTCTTCAGGCAACTGGAAATATGCTCTTTCCAATGCTTTGCAGCATAGTAGGAGCCGCAACGAACATTGTTCTGGATCCGATTTTGATCTTTGGAATCGGCCCATTCCCCCAAATGGGTGTTACCGGCGCAGCGGTAGCTACGATCATCGGACAACTGTTTTCCATGATCTTGGGACAAATTCTTCTGTTTAGAAAGGACCATCAAGTGGTTGTAAAAGTTCGCGGCTTTAAGATGGAAAAAAACGTAATACGGGATATTTATTCGGTAGGTCTTCCGGCTATTTTAATGCAGGCGATGCTTTCCATTCTCCAATTTGGGCTCAACGCTATTTTGGCAGGTCTTTCTGAAACGGCAGTTGCTGTAAATGGTGTCTATGGAAGATTGCAATCCTTTATCTTCATGCCGGTGTTCGGCCTCAACCAAGGTGCTTTGCCGGTAATGGGGTACAACTACGGAGCCAGGGACAAAGAACGTCTGACAAAGGCATTTAAAGTGGCCTTTTTGATAGCATTTGTGATTATGACTGTGGGCTTGATTCTATTTCAGCTGTTCCCGCGTCAGTTTTTAAGTCTTTTCAATGCCTCCGAAGGTATGTATCAAATCGGGATTCCGGCGCTGCGGACCATCAGTCTCTGTTTTATTCCCGCCTCCTTTGGTATCCTGGCATCGTCCTTTTTCCAGGCCACGGGGCACGGCGTCATGAGCCTTTGGGCATCGCTGATCCGCCAGATGATTGGAATTCTGCCCCTGGCGTGGCTGCTGGCCAGATTAGGAGGATTGGAAATGGTATGGTACGCTTTCCCCATCGCAGAAGTAATGGGAATTGTCTTCAGTATTATCGCCATGCGCCATATTTTCAAAAAAGATATTGCCAGACTGGATGCGAACGAATCGCCCGCATCCTCAACGTAGAATTTTAATGGGGACGCCGTCAGCTTCCCGGTCCTCGGAATCCATACGTACCAGATCATATATGAGAGGATCCTCAATCAAATGCGTCCAGACTGTATAAGTAGCCTGGATAAAAGAATGGCTGAGGACGATCTCCTGCTCAATCAAAGGGCAGGAATAGGGAAGGGGCACTGTAGATAAAATCAAGTGCAGCCTTCCTTTTTTTAAGTGGGGTGCCAGGGGGAAAAAACGGCATTGGAGCGGTCTATGTTTCCTGGGGCATAGTGGCGGCGTTTTACAACGTATAAAATAGATTTTGCCAAACCAGGAGTCGGGGAAATCAAAGTCTTCAGCCAGTTCTTCCGACCATTTAAGCCAGTTTTCCTGCTGTGTGAATAACTTTTCTTCCCCGGGAAGCAAATAAATTCCCAGCTTAAAATCATCATCATCGCTGTCTCCGCCGCAGGTGCAGCAGGCAGCGCCGCATAGCTTCCCGCAGTCCGATTCAATGGGAGAAACCCGGTCCAGCAGCCGGTAAATAGCCTGATAGGTACTTTTTCGTATTGTGCTTTTCATACAAAACTCCTTCGTTATTCTCAAAAATTAGTATAACATAAATGAAAAAGCCTGTGCTATAATAGACCTCAATCTTGATTAATTTGTTTTATAGCTGAAAGAACGGGTATATATATAAGTAGTTTTTGACGAAATTGTAGGGACTTCCGTAGGTTTTTATGCTATAATAGACGCATTGTTTTATGCTGCAGCAAATATAAAAAATTTGTGAGAAACCTGCTGCGGCAATGCATACAGGCTATGATACCCTAAAATAGTTTCATGTGTAATGAGGTAATTATGAGATTAGGTATAGATGTAGGATCAACAACAGTAAAGTTAGTTCTGCTGGATGAAAGCGGAACAATTATATACAGCCGCTATGAGCGGCATATGTCCAATGTATTCGAAACGGTTGTCCAGCTGCTGCAGGACCTCCACGACCAGTATCCTCAGGCAGTGGTAAGTTCTGTCATAACTGGCTCGGGCGGCCTTTCTCTATCCCAGCTGCTGCAGATTCCGTTTGAGCAGGAAGTTGTAACTTGCAGCAGGGCAGTGGAGACCCTGATTCCCCAGACAGACGTAGCAATTGAGCTGGGCGGGGAAGATGCAAAAATTACATTTTATGGTCAGACGATTGAGCAGCGTATGAATGGAACTTGCGCCGGCGGCACGGGAGCCTTTATCGATCAGATGGCCGTGCTTCTCAATACAGATGCTTCTGGACTTAACGAAGCTGCAAAGAGCCAGAAGATGATCTATCCCATCGCCGCCCGCTGCGGCGTATTTGCGAAAACAGATATTCAGCCGCTAATTAATGAAGGGGCTGGTATTGAGGACTTGTCTGCTTCGATTTTTCAGGCAGTGGTCAATCAAACGATCAGTGGATTGGCCTGTGGGCGGACGATCAAAGGCAAGGTAGCATTCCTAGGCGGACCGCTTTCTTTCTTGTCTGAGTTGAGACGCCGTTTCATCGAAACGCTGGATCTTTCGGAAGAAGATGTGATTTTTCCTGAAAACTCCAAATATTTTGTAGCCATTGGTGCTGCTATGACGGCAGACAAATATGAGGAAGCCCCCCTGACTGGGATCGTAGAACGGATTGAGAAAGCTGATCAGTCAGAACTGTCCGATACCCGTCATATTGAACCCTTGTTTCAGAATCACGGCGAGTATGAAGAGTTTGTAAACCGTCATCGCAAGGATACCATCAAACGAAAAGACATCAAAAAGGCCAGGGGCAAACTGTTCCTTGGAATTGACGCCGGCTCTACGACTACCAAGGCGGCGCTCATTGACAACGAAAAGCACCTGCTCTATTCCTTCTACAAAAATAATGAAGGAAAGCCCATTGAAGCCGTTATGATGATGCTCAAGGAGTTGTACGCCATGATACCCAAGGATGCGTTCATTGCCAACTCCACGGTTACCGGATACGGGGAAGGCCTGATCAAGGCGGCCTTTAAGGTTGACTTGGGTGAAATTGAGACCATGGCCCATTATAAGGGTGCGGAGGAATTTCTTCCGGGCGTTGAGTTTATTCTCGATATCGGCGGCCAGGATATGAAATGCATGAAGATCAAAGATAATGCCATTTACAATATCATGCTCAATGAAGCCTGTTCATCAGGGTGCGGCTCCTTCATCGAAACGTATGCTAAATCAGTAAATATGGATGTACAGACCTTTGCCAGAGAAGCTCTGTTTGCCAAGGCTCCGGTTGATCTGGGGACTCGCTGCACGGTCTTTATGAATTCGAAAGTAAAACAGGCACAAAAGGAAGGTGCTACCATTGGAGATATATCCGCCGGCCTTTCCTACAGTGTGATTAAAAATGCTTTATATAAAGTGATAAAACTGCGAAATCCGGAAGATGCAGGGCAGAAAATTGTCGTTCAAGGAGGCACCTTCTTAAACGATGCAGTACTTCGCAGTATCGAAAAGATTATCGGTAAAGATGTGGTGCGTCCAGATATTTCGGGGATCATGGGCGCATACGGTGCAGCGGTCATCGCTAGGGAAAATTATGTTAAGGATACGGAATCGTCTATTCTCAAAATGGATGAAATGGATTCGTTTACCGTAGAAAATACCCACACCCGATGCAAAGGCTGCGAGAACAATTGTCTGCTGACAATCAATAAATTCAACGACGGAAGCCGTTTTATCACCGGAAACCGCTGTGAAAAAGGCGAGGGCAAGACCAACGAGGAAAACAAACTGCCCAATTTGTATGAATATAAGTTTAAACGGCTGTTCAGCTATACGCCGCTGACAGAAGAAGATTCTACCAGAGGCACCATCGGCATTCCGAGGGTTTTGAATATGTATGAGAACTATCCCTTCTGGTTTGTATTTTTTACGGAACTGGGATTTCGGGTGCAGCTGTCTCCTCCGTCCAGCAAAGAATTGTATGAAAGCGGTATGGAAACCATTTCTTCCGATACGGCTTGCTATCCGGCAAAACTGGTTCACGGGCATATCAAATGGCTGGTGGATCAAGGGGTGAAATGGATTTTTTACCCCAGTATCAACTATGAGCGCATAGAAGACCCAACAGCGCCCAACCACTATAATTGCCCAATTGTAGCGACTTACCCGGAAGTAATAGCCGGGAACATGGACGATGTGTTCGAGGAAAACGGCGTTACTTTCTCCCATCCGTTCATTCCCTATGATAACGATGAATTTCTGGCAAGAGAAATGTATAAAGTCCTAAAACGGAGCGGCGTTACTAGAACCCATGTGGAATACGCTGTGAAGCGGGGCCGCCAGGAGGATAAGCGATTCCGCGACGACCTGAAGAAAAAAGGCGAATATTCTTTGAAATACGCCAGAGACCATAAGAAGAAAGCCATTGTTCTGGCCGGACGTCCATATCACTTGGACCCTGAAATCAATCATGGAATTGATCAGATTATCAGCTCCTTTGATATGGTTGTCGTAACAGAGGACTCCATTGCCCATCTGGGCAAACTGGCCCGGCCGCTGCGAGTACTGGACCAGTGGATGTATCATTCCCGTCTGTATAAAGCGGCAACTTTTGTCGGAACCACCGATGATGTGGAGCTGGTGCAGCTGAACTCTTTCGGATGCGGTCTGGATGCCGTAACCACCGATCAAGTGGAAGAAATTACAAAGAAAAACAACAAACTTTACACGGTACTGAAGATTGATGAGGGTTCTAACCTGGGGGCTGCCAGAATTCGAATCCGTTCGTTGAAAGCGGCTATGGATGAGCGGGAAAAGAATAACATTCAGCATATTGAAAACAGAGAGCCGTATAAACGTAAATATTTTACAAAGGAAATGCGAAAGGATTACACGCTGCTCATACCGGAGATGTCACCGATGCATTTTCAATTTATGGAAACTGCGCTTAAGAAGGCAGGATATAATGCGGTTCTGCTTCCCACCGTTGATAAAAACGCAGTGGATGAAGGTCTGAAATACATAAATAACGATGCCTGCTATCCAACGATCGTGACCTTGGGGCAGATTATCTCTTATCTCAAATCGGGAGCGGTGGATCTGGATCGGACCGCGGTCTTCATGAGCCAGACCGGAGGAGGCTGCAGAGCCAGCAATTATGTGTCCTTGCTGCGAAAGGCTTTGAAGGATATGGATATGGAACAAATTCCGGTGGTTTCAGTTAATATGGCCGGGCTGGAATCCAATCCCGGCTTTAAGCTGAGCGCCGGACTGATTAAACGTATGTTGATGGCCATGGTTTACGGGGATGTGTTCATGCGGGTGCTGTATGCCACCAGGCCTTATGAAGAAGAGCTCGGTTCGGCTAACGCTCTCTTTGAAAAGTGGTCCAGATTGGTCAGACGAACCATCTATACCGGAAGCGTGCATAAATTCAAAAAATTTGTAAAAGAAATTGTTAAGGACTTTGACGCACTGCCGCTCCGTGATGTTAAAAAACCCAAGGTTGGAGTAGTGGGGGAGATTTTGGTGAAATACCACCCCAACGCAAATAACGACATTGTGGGTACGATTGAGCGGGAAGGCGGCGAAGCAGTTGTTCTCGATTTGGTTGACTTTTTCCTCTATGGAATGTATAGTAAGAAATTTAATTTTGAACATTTGTCGGGAACCTATAAGTCCATGCTCTTTAATGCTGGTGCCATAAAAGCAATCGAGTACTTCCGTAAGCCGGCTCGGGAGGCCCTGCGCGCCAGCGTGCGTTTTGAGGAGCCGATGCATATTGAAGATATAGCAGCAAAAGCCAGCGAAATCATTTCTCTGGGCAATCAATGCGGAGAAGGCTGGCTGCTGACCGGCGAAATGGTCGATTTGATCGACAGCGGCGTGGAAAACATCGTTTGTATGCAGCCCTTTGCCTGCCTGCCCAACCATGTAACAGGAAAAGGTATGATGAAGGCCATGCGCAAGCGCAATCCATTGGCAAACATTGCTGCCATTGACTATGATCCGGGTGCCAGCGATGTTAACCAGTTGAATCGTATTAAGTTGATGATGGCTACCGCATATAAAAATATGGAAAAAACGGGAAATGGTGGCTTTGAGGAGCTGGAAGAAACTGCAAAATAATAAAGCGGATCAAGAGGCTGTATATGGGCGCCTGCATGCTCTTATGCAGCCTCTTTTTAAAATGATCATGCGCGGCGACTGAGCCGGAATTGAAAAGACTATTGAAAAATAGGCCATTCTACGTTATACTATATAAGTTAATAATATACGAAGGAGGTGTCTTGATGGGAAGACACGGTACAATTGCAGGAAGAAAAGAAAAACAGGATTCGAAACGAGCTGCAGTTTTTACAAAATATGCAAGAGCGATCACAGTGGCGGCAAAGAACGGAGGCGATCCGGACTATAACGTCGCTTTAAAGCATGCGATTGATAAGGCAAAAAGTATTAATATGCCTAACGATAATATTAAAAGAGCCATTAAGAAAGGAACCGGCGAACTGGCTGGAGAGACTTATGAAAACGGCAGATTTGAAGGATACGGGGCCGCTGGCGTAGCGGTGATCGTGGATGTTTTGACTGACAACAAGAATCGGACAACCGCAGCCATGAAGCATGCCTTTGATAAATTCGGCGGCAACTTGGGCGCTCCGGGATGTGTGTCCTATATGTTTGACCAAAAAGGCGTAATCGTAATCGAAAAAACCGATGAAATTGATGAAGATGTTCTGATGGAGGCTGCTCTTGAAGCTGGTATGGACGATATGGTTACATACGACGACTGCTATGAAATTCTGACAGCTCCTAATGATTTTAACGATGTCAGCGACGCGTTGAAAGCCGCCGGATACGAGTTCGTAGACGCGGATATTGAGTATCTGCCGTCTGTAGAGGCCACGCCGACAGAAGAGCACGACATCAAGAACCTGAAAAAGATGATCGAGATGCTGGAAGATAACGACGATGTGCAGAAGGTTTATCACAACTGCACGGTTGAGCTGGAAGATTAATTACGCCGCATATGCGGGCGTTTTGAAGAATACCGCTTAGTTCGCCTCTTTGCTTGATAGGAATTGTATCGGGCAAGGAGGTTTTTTGTAGAAAAGAAAATGCACAGGAGGCTTGGATATGATTATAAAACCATCAACTGCTTTGCGGAATGAGTACAGTAAAATTTCTCTTTTAGCACATGAAAGCAAAGAGCCGATTTATATTACAAAAATGGGGAAGGCGATATGGTTCTGATGAGCATAGATGCTTTTGAAAAAAGAGAGCAGTTGTTAAAGCTGCGGGAAAAAGTGTGACAGGCAGAGCAGGAAAGAATGAACGGCTCAGCTGGTATCAGCATTGCAGATGCAAGAAAAAAGCTGCGGAGAAGGGCCGATGAAGGATAAGATCCTTATTTATCACATTGCCAATGCAAAATCGGAATATGCAAAATTGTTTGGATGATAAAATTCGAAAACCCCTTGCAATCCATCGAACATACTCGTATAATTAATTACGTTGAACCGATTCCCGTTAAATGCCGAGTTGACCTTGAAGAACTAAGTGCCATTTGTTATAATAGAGGCAGCTACAGCAGGGATCAAAACAGAGTAATTGCATCTTAGGACGCATACCTGGATTTGGCAAGACCATTGATGTTTATTTGAACAGAAAAAGCATACAATAGTATTAAATCCTGAAGTGTTCGTTGAGATATTATAATTCAACCTACGTATTGACATTGGGAGCCCGGTGTTTTTGTCAGCGGATGTCAAGCCGCCTTCGAGCGGAAGGCAGAGGCGGAAACAGGGCACCCCCCTATCGCAGATAGGGTGTGAATTATAGTCTCGACGGCATGTCGGGATTCTTTTGTTTTTGAAACACAATCTACATTTACATATAAGAAGGAGAATAACCATGAAAAACCAGCTGACAGCGCGGGGCATTGCTATCGGAGCCGCGGGCGCAATCATCATCACCACAAGCTCCATGTTCGTCGCCCTCAAACTCAGCTCCCTTCCATGGCCCATTATCTTTGTGGCTCTGGTTTCCATGTTCGGATTAAAAGCCATAGGCAATACCAATCTGAGGGAAATCAATGTAACCCATACCATCATGTCAGCGGGTGCGATGGTAGCAGGAGGCCTGGCGTTCACTCTTCCAGGAATTTTCATCTTAAACCCGCAGGCGCAGGTCAGCATGTGGAAGCTACTGCTCCTCACCTTTGGCGGCGTCTGCCTGGGATTGATCTTTACAGCACTCATTCGCAAATATTTCATAGAAACTAAAAAACTGCCGTATCCCATGGGAGAAGCGGCTGCAGAAACCCTGAAAATCGGTGACCGGGGCGGAAAGAAAGCCATTACCTTATTCGTTTCCATGGGAGTGGCGGCGGCATTCACCTTCGTAAGAGATTGGATGCAGAAAATACCAGCTGTTTTGCTCAATGGCAGAATGGCTCTGTACGGATCCGCCTGCGGCATTTGGATTTCGCCTATGCTTATATCGGTGGGATATCTGCTGGGACCGGTCTTTATTGGTGTGTGGTTTTTGGGCGCTCTCATCGGCGACTTCGGCGTGCTTTTCGGTGGAACTGAACTGGGATTTTGGGATCAGGCGCAGGCCCTGACCATCAAATCTTCGCTGGGGATCGGCATGATGGTGGGAACCGGAATCGGCATCATTGTCAAAGGCATTCTACCAAAGGCGAAAGAGATCTTCGGCGGAATGTTCAAAAAAGACAGTGCCGGTGATGCGATCGTTCCCATGAGATGGGCGCCTGTTTTGATGATTCTTCTCGCATTTTTGTTTACAGTCGTTTTGGATATGGGCGTGCTTGCGTCTGTAGTAACGATCCTTGGCGTCTGGGTTGCTACGGCCATGTCGGCCCAGTGCGTGGGCCAGTCGGGGATCAATCCTATGGAAATTTTCGGCATCATTGTTTTACTGGCAGCCAAAGCGGTTTCCTCCATTGAAGGAACAGAAGCTTTTTTCGTAGCGGCGATTGTAGCCGTAGCCTGCGGTCTTGTGGGCGATGTGATGAACGACTTTAAGGCCGGATCTATTCTTGGCACCAACCCCAAAGCACAGTGGATCGGCGAATGTATCGGAGGCATGATCGGTGCCGCGGTTTCGGTCGGGGTACTGATGGTGATCGTCAAAGCTTACGGCCCGGAAGTGTTCGGAAGTCAGGAATTTCCCGCGGCTCAGGCAGGCGCGGTAGCGGCCATGGTGGGAGGGATTTCCCATGTACCGGCTTTTGCGGCCGGCCTTGTGATCGCGGTGATTCTTTCTTTTCTCAATTTCCCGGTCATGACCCTTGGACTGGGGGTGTATCTTCCGTTTTACATGTCCGCCACAGCCTTGATCGGCGGCGTAATCAGATTGATTGTGACCAAAGGACTGCCAAAGATCGAGAAAGAAGGGACGGGCCTTGTTGTCGCGTCCGGGCTTTTGGGCGGCGAAGCGATTATGGGCGTAATTATCGCACTTATTATTGCGGTTCAGGCCATTACCTGATAAAATGCATGTAGACAAAAAATAGAAGGAGTCATGACTACATGCAGCATTTGAAACCGAACGAAATTTTAGATGTAGCCATTGAGACAGGCGCTGCAAAATCGAAGGCAAGTTTTGGCAAGCTGACGATATTGGGTATTCTGGCCGGAGCCTTTATTGCTCTGGCAGCTTCAGGTTCCAATATGGCAGCCTTCAACCTATTGATGGATCCCGATACGTTGGGGCTAGGTAAAGCTCTTTCCGGTGCCGTGTTTACCGCAGGACTAATCATGGTGGTTTTGGCAGGCGGAGAGCTTTTTACCGGCAACGTCCTCATCCTTGCCGCGGCAGCGGATGGCAGAGTGAGGATCGGGCAGATGCTGCGAAACTGGTGCATTGTTTACATAGCCAATCTGCTGGGTTCGCTGATGATCGCAGGAATGATCTATTACAGCGGACAGCTGGAAAGCGGAGCCGGTCTTTTGGGAGCGCTGACGGTAAAGACCGCAGCGACGAAAACGGGACTGGATTTTGGACCGGCTTTTGTGCTGGGAATTCTGTGCAACTGGCTGGTGTGCCTGGCTGTTTGGATTTCTTTCGGAGCATCCGGCACAGGCGGGAAGATCGCAGGAATGTTTTTCCCCATCTGGCTCTTTGTTACTTCCGGCTTTGAACACAGCATCGCCAATATGTATTTTATTCCCGCAGGGATCCTGGCCAAAGGAAGCGACCATTTCGCCGCTTTGTCGGGAGTCTCGCAGGAGGCCCTTTCCGGCCTTACCTGGAGCGGATTTCTCATAGACAACTTAATACCCGTCACCCTGGGAAATTTGGCAGGGGGTGGAGTATTTGTTGCGCTGGCCTATTGGCTGGCATATAGAAAAGCGTGATGCAGAAAACCGCATCACGGCACAACTTCATATTTTAATCGAAGCCTATATCCATTGCGCGAATGGGACTTGAAAGATGATATCACATCCAATTACAGGAGGTGGTAGCATGAAAACAGGATTTATCGGAGCCGGGAAGGCCGGATGCAGTCTTTCCCGGTACCTTGCGGGTTCGCAGACGACGATCTGCGGTTTTTACAGCAAAACTCCGGAACATTCAAGACAGGCGGCAGATTATACCAGATCAGCCGTTTTTTTTAACTTAGAAGAGGTTGTACAAGAAAGTGATATGATCTTTGTAACAACTCCTGATAGCGTGATTGAACAGGTATGGGAAGGGATTAAACATTTGGAGGACAAAGGCTCGGTTGGGCTGAAAGGGAAAATTTTCTGCCATGTGAGCGGTTCCCTTTCATCACAGATTTTCTGCGGAGCCAAAGAGCGGGGCGTTTTCGTCTGCGCAGCCCATCCCATGCAGGCCATCAGCAGCAAAGACACCGATCTCACCGGCGCTTTTTTTACCCTGGACGGCGACGATCAGGCGGTGGGGCTCGTAAAAGGCATGCTGGAGAAAAAGGGAAACCCAACGGCAGTAATCGCTCCGGCCAGTAAGAAGAAATACCATATGGCGGCGTCCTGTGCCAGCAACCTGGTGGCGGGGCTGGCTCAAATTGCTGTGGACGCTCTCACAGACTGCGGATTTTCCCAGGAGGGAGCATTATCCATGCTGACACCCCTTATGCTGGGAAATATGAAAAACATCTGTGAAAAAGGGCCGATGGAGGCTCTGACCGGCCCGGTGGAACGCTGTGACTGCAATACCGTGAAAGCCCATATCGACCAGCTTAACGGGGAGGAACAAACGATTTATCGGCTTTTATCCCTGCGATTGATCCAGATCGCACAGAAAAAAAATCCAACAAGAGATTATTCCAAATTAAAATTGATACTGGAGGAAAAAGACCAATGAAAAACACAACCGTTACCTTTAAGAAAGCAAAAGAAGAAAAAACAAAACTGACCATGTTAACCGCCTATGATTACTCCTTCGCCAAACTGATGGATGAAGCAGGCGTGAATTCCATCCTGGTGGGGGACTCAGTGGGCATGGTTTGTCTGGGATATGAAGATACGCTGCCTGTAACCATGGAGGATATGATTCACCATACTGCGGCTGTTTCCAGGGGCGCTGCCAATGCGCTGGTGGTAGCTGACATGCCTTTCATGTCCTATCAGACTTCCGTTTATGATGCGGTTGTTAATGCCGGCCGTCTAATTAAAGAAGGCCATGCCCAGGCGGTAAAACTGGAAGGCGGTTTTGAAGTGACCGAACAGATCAAAGCCATTGTCAGCGCATCAATTCCGGTTGTGGCGCATATCGGCCTGACCCCGCAGTCAGTCAATGCCTTTGGCGGATTTAAAGTACAGGGGAAAAACCAAGAAGCAGCACAAAAGCTGCTGGATGAGGCAAGAGCCGTAGAAAAAGCCGGCGCCTTTGCGGTTGTTCTGGAATGTGTTCCGGAAAAGCTAGCATCCAAAATTTCCCAAGAGCTGTCCATACCCACCATCGGCATCGGCGCCGGAGCAGGATGCGATGGACAAGTTTTGGTATATCAGGATATGCTGGGCCTCTTCAGTGATTTCACGCCCAAATTCGTTAAGAAATTCGCCAATGTAGGTGAAATCGTAGGAGGCGCATTCCAGGATTATATCAAAGAGGTTCAGGAAGGCAGCTTCCCTGCAAAAGAACATACTTTTAAGATGGACGATGAAGTCATCGATCATTTGTATTAGGAGCACAAGATGAAGATTGCAGAGACAAAACAAGAAACTCGTAAGATTGTAAAAGAATGGAAAAAACAAGGGCTTTCGGTAGGCCTTGTTCCGACCATGGGCTTCCTCCATGAAGGCCATGAAAGCCTAATATTAAAATCTGCCGCTGAAAACGACAAAACTGTGGTCAGTGTGTTTGTCAATCCCATGCAGTTTGGAAAGAATGAGGATTTGGAAGATTATCCACGCGATTTTGAGCGGGATTGCTCCATCTGCCGAAAAGCAGGGGCAGATCTTATTTTTCACCCCTGCCCCCAAGAGATGTATCCGGCGGACTTCTTTTCCTATGTAAATGTGGATCGGATTACGGAGGGACTCTGCGGCAGCGATCGCCCGGGACATTTTCGAGGCGTCTGCACCGTGGTCAGCAAGTTGTTCCATATCACGACGCCGGACAGAGCATACTTTGGACAAAAGGATGCCCAGCAGCTGGCGGTAATAAAGAAAATGGTGCAGGATCTGGATTTTGACCTGCAAGTGATAGGCTGCCCCACTGTGAGAGAAGCGGATGGTCTGGCGAAAAGCTCACGCAATACATACCTGTCGCCAGAAGAACGGAAGGCGGCGGCTGTGATCCACAGGACCTTGGAATATGCGAAAGAAGCCATTTCACAGGGGCAGCGGGATGCAGGCGAGCTGAAAAAGGAACTGGTAAGCCGGATTGAGAAAGAGCCTCTTGCAGAGATCGATTATATTGAGCTGGTGGACGGCGAGCTTCTCCAGCCGGTGAAAGTTTTGAAAAAGCCGCTGCTGATCGCGGCAGCCGTCAGGGTGGGAAAGACCAGGCTCATTGACAATTATTTTTGGGAATAAACAATAGAGGACGAAATGGCAAATATCTATGTTCGCGTTGCCTGTTTATCCTTTTTCGGTAATATCCATTCTTTTTTCGAAGAAGCATTTGCTATAAACCCTAAATTTTGCTATACTGTATTGCAGTTTTTGTAAAAACGTATCGAAGAAAGGAATATCCTATGTGGAGCCGAAAGGAATTGAAAGCAGAGGCAAAGGCGAATCTGAAGAAAAATTACTGGGCCATGGTGGCGGTATGTTTCTTAATGGCGATTCTGATTGCCGAATACAGTCTGTCAACTGAGACAATTAATTATTATGATTCGGATAACCGTTACAGCGGCGCGGTCCAAAATGAGATGAACAGTACCGGCGGCCTTGGCGAAGAAATGGATCACTTGCTGCCGGGAAGCGAAGAACAGCTCCAGCAGGAACTCCACCCGACCAAAGGAGTGTTTTCCTCCGTTTTCAATATGCTGGGTAAATCCAAGGCAACGGCGAACAATATCCTTCGTACAATTAATTCTATTGCGGCAGACCATGGCGGATTTGCGCTAATGATCGCGTTGCTGGCCGTAGCGCTGGCAGCCTTTTATGAAATTTTCATTAAAGCCATGCTGCGAGTGGGTGAACGACGTTTCTTTCTGGAAAACCATTTATATCATAAAACGCATATAGGTAGAATCTTTTTCCTGTTCAAAGAAAAGAAATTCAGACGGCCAGCTTGGGTTATGCTGGTTAAGGCGATTTACCTGTTCCTATGGAGCCTGACCATTGTCGGCGGCATCATCAAGCACTACTCTTATAAAATGATTCCCTATATTCTAGCCGAAAACCCGGATATTGACCGGCGCCAAGCCTTCAAGCTGTCTCGGGAAATGATGAATGGAAACAAGTGGAAAGCATTCGTTCTGGACCTTTCCTTCATTGGCTGGAACATTCTCATGAGCGTAACCTTTGGCATTCTGGGGATTTTCTTCCTCAATCCTTATGTGCGCGGGGTGGAGGCCAATCTCTATCTGGCTCTACGCGCGACGGCGATTGCCCGCGATTTACCCGGGGCGGATGCCCTGAACGACGATTACCTGGCCGCCGCGCCGGCAGATATTCAAGAGGGCTTTTATCCGGGACAGGCGCAAGTGCGGCAAAAGAAAATCGCCCTTGACTACCACCGCCATTACACTTTGATCAATCTGGTGTTATTCTTTTTCATTGCTGCTTTTATCGGCTGGTGCTGGGAAGTTGCGCTCCATCTTGTAAAGGACGGCATCTTTGTCAACCGGGGCACCATGCTGGGACCCTGGCTGCCGATCTACGGCGTAGGGGGCGTGGCGTCGCTGATTATTCTCAAACGCTTTGTTGACAGGCCTTCGCTTTTGTTCGTTCTGACCATGGCTCTGTGCGGGGTTGTCGAATATTTTACTTCCTGGTATTTGGAAATGACCAAAGGGATCAAATGGTGGGATTACAGTGGTTACCTGCTCAATCTCAACGGTCGAATCTGCCTGGAAGGACTTCTGACCTTTGCCATTGCCGGCTGCGCCTTCATCTATTTGATCGCGCCAAAGCTGGATACCATGCTTAATAGAATTCCCAAGGGGACCAGGTTTGGCATCTGCGGTATCCTGATTCTGCTCTTCGGCGCCGATACCGTCTATTCCCACTTCCATCCAAATACCGGAGAAGGTATTACCGATTACGGGATGCTGGCAGAGCCGGAGCGTTCTGCCGCATCAGGTCAGGAGGCCTCAGGGGAAACGACGTTATAGGGAAAACTTGTAATTTCCCCCTTGATTTCTGACAACAGTTGATGTATAGTAATGTTAGCACTCGATAAAGCTGAGTGCTAACATTTTGATTTAAAAGGAGAATGTATTATGGCAAAGAAACAGTTTAAAGCAGAATCAAAACGACTTTTGGACCTGATGATCAATTCCATCTACACCCATAAAGAAATTTTCCTGAGAGAGCTTATTTCCAATGCCAGCGATGCCATTGACAAATTATATTACCGCAGCCTGACAGAGGGCAATACAGGCCTTTCAAGAGAAGATTTCGCAATTACCATCGAGCCCGATAAGGATGGACGTACCTTGAAGATTATGGATAATGGTATGGGTATGACCAAAGATGAACTGGAAAAGAACCTGGGAACCATTGCCAGGAGCGGTTCGCTGGACTTTAAGAAAGAAACAGAAGGCAAAGATGATATCGACATTATCGGCCAGTTCGGAGTAGGCTTTTATTCCGCTTTCATGGTCAGTGAGAAGGTAACGGTAATCAGCAAAGCCTTTGGTGAAGAAATGGCTTATCAGTGGGAATCCAGCGGAGCGGACGGATACTCCATAAAAGAATGTGAAAAAGATTCAAACGGCACTGAAATTACCTTGCAGCTGAAAGCGGACACCGATGATGAGAACTATAGCGAATACTTAGATACTTATAAAATCAAGAACCTGGTGGGCAAATATTCTGATTACATCCGCTATCCGATTAAGATGATGGTGGAAAAACAGCGCCTTAAAGAGGGAACTGAGGACGAATACGAAAGCTATTCGGAAATGGAGACCTTGAACAGCATGGTTCCTCTTTGGAAAAAGAATAAGAGCGAGATTAAGGACGAAGATTACAATACGTTTTATAAAGAAAAATTCTATGATTTCACCGATCCAGCCAAGGTGATCCATACCAGCGTGGAAGGCGTTACCAGTTATACCGCACTGTTGTTCATTCCGTCTCAGGCGCCTTATAACTACTATACCAAGGACTTTGAAAAAGGATTGCAGCTTTATTCTTCGGGCGTGCTGATCATGGACAAATGCGCCGATCTTCTGCCGGACCATTTCAGCTTTGTCAGAGGTCTGGTAGATTCCCAGGATTTGTCGCTGAATATTTCCAGAGAAATGCTTCAGCATGACCGCCAGCTGCGGGCCATCGCATCTCGTTTGGAAAAGAAGATCAAGAGTGAGCTCTTGGAAATGCTCAATAAGGATCGGGACAAATATGTGGAATTCTTTAAGAATTTTGGATTGCAGCTGAAATACGGGCTTTACGACCAGTTCGGCGCTCACAAGGAAGTTCTCAAAGATCTGGTTATGTTCCATTCATCCCAGGAAAACGCATTGGTTACACTATCTGAATATGTGTCCAGAATGAAGCCTGAACAGAAATATATTTATTATGCCAGCGGCCAGACCACAGAAAAGATCGACAAGCTGCCCCAGACAGAGCTGTTAAAAGATAAGGGCTATGAGATCCTTTATCTGACAGAGGACATCGACGAATTTGCGCTGCAGATGCTGCGGGAATTCGATGAGAAGGAGTTCAAATCCGTATCCAGCGATGACCTGGAGATCGAGGAAAGCAAGGAAGAAAAGGAAGCTGCCGACAAACAGGCGGAGGAAAGTAAAGACATGCTGGCCTTTATGAAAGAGGCTCTGGGGGATAAGGTCGCGGAAGTGCGGCTGACCCAAAGATTAAAGAGCCATCCTGTGTGCCTGACGGCCAAAGGCGGCCTTTCCATTGAGATGGAAAAAGTCCTCAACTCCATGCCGGTGGACCAGAAGGTTCAGGCGGAGCGGGTACTGGAGATCAACGCCAAGCATCCGATTCTGGAGACCTTGAACACCGTCTATAAAGAAGATCAGGAAGCGGTGAAAACCTATACCAAGCTGTTATACGATCAAGCATTGATGATCGAAGGCCTGCCGGTAGAGGACCCGGTGGCATTCTCCAACGCAGTCTGTGAATTGATGACAAAGAAATAAAAACCATATTAAAGAAAACCCGGTGCAAAGGGAGCAGATCGCTCCGCCGTGCGCCGGGTTCTTTGATTAGTGCAAAAGCCGAACGTACCTTGCTAGCAGGGAAACTTTGTCGTATAATAGAAAAGATATTGAACAATGGATGGGAGAAGTTATGAAAAGAAGAGTATTATCGATCTGTATCACCTTTGTTATGCTGGTGACATTACTGGCAACAACAGGTTCCGCGGCAGTTTTTGCAGACAGCGGCGCCAAAACATCCCTTTCCGGGGCAGAAAAAATTGGTGGCTTGGAAGAAGTGGGAGACCAGGTTCGCTACCGGATGAAAAACGATGCCCTCCTGGATCCGGGACAGGCGGCGGCTAAGAAAGCGGCCAGAGCTTCATCCGTATCTCAATCCAAATTTTCACTGGCGGATAAAATGCCTGCGGTTCGCGACCAGGCAGCAAGTGATAACTGCTGGACCTACGGCACGCTGGCATCCATGGAATCCAGTCTCATCATGCGGGGCCTTTCCGGAACCGGACTGGATCTCTCCGAGAACCATTTGACCTGGTTTACCTATAAAGGCGCAAGCAGCGCTGCAAAGAGCGCTTATGCTGGAAAAGACACCCACATCCTTACCCAGAGCAGAAGCCCCTTCAGCGAGGGCGGAAACCGATGGTTTTCCACAGCTACGCTTGCCAGATGGTACGGTGCTGCCGATAACAGCAGAGTAGGAAATACCACCAGCCTTTCCTCCGGCATTCAGACCGTGTCGGATATTCGGCTGCGTAATGCGGATTTTCTGCCGGAGCCGGCCGAGAATAACGAAAACGCAAAAAGAATTATTAAAAACTATTTAGTTAATAAAGGTGCTGTAGATGTGTCGTACTATGTGCCTAATAAAAACCTGCAGAAGAATGCAGACGGTAAATTTGGCTACTACTATGGCGGAAATGCTCTTGCCAATCATGAGGTTGCCATTGTCGGCTGGGATGATGATATTTATTTCAGCGGCTGGAAAGGCCCGGGCGCCTGGCTGGTGCGCAACAGCTGGGGCAGCGATTGGGGAGACAACGGCTATTTTTACCTTTCCTACTATGATTCCAGCCTGTGCAATCCGACCTTCTTCGAAGCAGAGGCCCGTTCCTATAACGGCGGCAGCACCTCTCATGAATATACATCCGTCTATCAGTATGACGGCGTGGGCGCCGGAGACGGAGAGTTTGCCATGGGCAGCAAGCTTTCTTCGGCTAACCGGTATACGGCTAGAAAAGACGAGCTGATCCGGGCCGTTGGAACCTATACAGGGGCGGCCAATTCCACGGTCAACGTTTCCATATATATCAATCCTTCTGCTTCCAATCCGGCCAGTGGTGTGAAAAAACTTAGTAAATCCTTTTCCCTCCAATATGCGGGATATCATACCTTGGATTTGGGGACGGCCATCGGCATACCCAAGGGATGCACCTTTTCCATCGTGGTTTCTTCCTCCTTTACCGATGGCGGCAGGCGCTATTATTTCCTGCCTAATGAAACAGCCGACTATAACTACTATGTGTCCGCATCCATCGATTTCAGCAAAGGACAGAGCTTTATCAACGATGGCGACGGCTGGTACGATGTGACCAATGTGGCGCCCATTGCTGACGGCAGGGATAAATACGAAGTGGGAAACGCACTGGCAAAAGCCTTTGGTACAAATACCGGAACTGCGGCTCAATCCATATCAGCAAAGAGCAAATACACCAAAACTTACGGCAATAAGGCCTTCAAACTGAACGCCAAGCGAAAAAAAGGCAACGGAAAACTCTATTACCGGTCCAGCAACACCAGTGTGGCTGCAGTCAGTTCTTCAGGAAAAGTAACCATAAAAGGCCCTGGCAAAGCAACCGTAACCATTTCCGCAGCGCCGAGCACGGTCTACAAGTCTGCGTCTAGGAATGTGACCATAACCGTAAAGCCAAAAAAAACGACGATTACCACAGTCAAATCAAAAAAATACAGAACCCTTTCCGTAAAGTGGAAAAAAGATTCCAAGGCCAGCGGCTATCAAGTAATGATCGCTCAGAACAAATCGTTTAAAAAGGGAAAGAAAACGGCCACCATTAAAAAGAAATCAACCACCAGCAAGACTTTTAAAAAACTCCCATCCGGAAAGACTTATTATGTAAAGGTCCGCGCATATAAAAAGGCGGGCAGCAAGAAGGTCTACGGGTCTTACAGCAAGATCAAGAAAATAAAGACAAGATAGAAGGAGCAGAGCATGGAAAAGACCATTGTCATCATTGATGGAAACAGTTTGATCAATCGGGCGTACTACGCAATGCAGCGGCCTATGATCACAAAGGACGGAATCTATACACAGGGTATCTTCGGCTTTCTCAATATGCTGTCGAAGATTGAAAAAGATTATGAACCGGGTTATATAACGGTGGCTTTCGACTTGAAGGCGCCGACCTTCCGCCATAAAGAATACAAGGAGTATAAGGCAGGCCGCAAAAAGATGCCGCCGGAGCTGGTGATGCAAATGCCGCTTTTAAAAGATGTGCTGCGGGCGATGAACATCAAGCTGCTGGAAATGGAAGGCTTTGAAGCGGACGATATCATCGGAACCGTCGCCCGGGAAGCGGAGGAGCAGGGGCTGCTGCCGCTGATCATCACCGGGGATAAAGACGAATTGCAGCTGGCCACCGATAAGACGAAAGTCATCATTACCAAGAAGGGGATCTCCCAGTTTGAGATCTATGACCGGAAGGCGATGATTGATAAGTACGGATTTACACCTGCCCAGTTCATTGATTTTAAGGGCCTTATGGGCGATCAATCGGATAATATCCCAGGACTTCCCGGCGTGGGTGAAAAAACGGCGCAAAAGCTGATTTTGGAATACGGGAGCGTGGAGGAGCTGATTGCCAATACGGACAAAATTACCAGCCCCAAATTAAAAGAAAAAATCGAAGACAATGTCCAGCTGGCTGTTATGAGCAAGCGGCTGGCGACGATCAATACCAATGTACCCATTGACATTGATTTTGACGAGTTTTTATTGGAAGAGCCGGATTACGATCAGCTGATCGAAATCTACACCAAGCTGGAATTCAATAGTTTTCTGAAAAAACTGGATAAGTCGGCGGTGAAAAGTGCGGCCCAGCAGACGATTATCGATACGGAAGCTATCGAAAAGACGGTCATTCGGGAGCCGGAGCAGGTGCATGATCTGAAGCTGACAGAGCAGATTTCCATCAAAGTGCTGGGAGATTATAATCACGTAGCCGCGCCAAAAGTTTACGGGATCGGTATTCTGTCAACCAATGGCAAGTATTTCTATATCAACTGCGAAAAGGAAGAAACACTGCTGGCGGCCATCGATCTCTTCAACGAGGAAAAGCCGTGTTTTATCGGCCATGATCTGAAAAACGATTATTATATGCTGATGGCTTACGGCCTGGTCAGCTGCAGCTCTTGCTTTGATACGGCCATCGGCCAGTATGTTCTGGAATCGGGACGCAGCAACTATAACCTCAAGACCCTGGCTTATGAATATTTCCACGAGAGCCTGGAGGATGAAAAAGAGTTCTTTGAGAGCAACAGTCAAGTGGACTTATTCAGCGATCCTACGGAGATTTACAGCACTTACGGGCTTCGGTGGTGCGCCACTGTTCTCAGTCTGATGCCGGTGCTGGCTCAGAAGACCGAGGATGAAAACCTGAAGCAGGTTTTATACGAGGTGGAATTGCCGCTGATCGAAGTTATGGCAGCCATGGAGCGGGACGGCGTCACGGTTGATCGCAAAGAACTGACGGATTTGGGCGAGGTAATCACAGCTCAGGTGGAGACCATTACCCAGAAGATTTATGATCTTGCCGGCGAGTCTTTTAACATCAATTCACCGGCCCAGCTGGGACCGATCCTCTTTGAAAAGCTTGGGCTGACAGCCGGAAAGAAAACAAAACGGGGGTATTCCACCAGCGCTGAAACGCTGGAAAAGATCATGGACGAGCATGAAATCGTGCCCTTGATTTTAGAGTACCGGACCCTGACCAAGCTGAACAGCACCTATATTGAAGGGCTGCTGCCGCTGATCGACGAAAACAATAAGATCCATGCTCATTTCAATCAGACGGTGACGGCCACCGGCCGCATCAGCTGTACGGAACCCAATCTGCAGAACATTCCCATCCGCCAGGCATTCGGGCGACAGCTGCGAAAGGCTTTCGTGCCCGAGGATGACCATCATACCCTGGTGGGGGCGGATTATTCCCAGATTGAACTGCGGGTACTGGCCCATATGGCAGAAGATCCTGCGCTGATCGAAGCATTCAACCAGGGCGAGGATATCCACCGGACGACAGCCGCCAATGTGCTGGGCGTACCCAAAGAGCAGATTACCATTGAAGAACGGAGCCGGGCTAAGGCGGTTAATTTCGGTGTTATTTACGGTATGAGCTCCTTCGGCCTTTCTTCGGAACTGCATATTACAAGAAAGGATGCAGACGCTTATATCAAAGCTTACTTTGAAAAGCATGCGGCAGTGAAGACCTTTATGGATGAGCAGGTCCGCCTGTGCAAAGAACAGGGCTATGTGACCACTATCAAGGGGAGGAAACGTTATATCAGTGAAATCAATGCTTCCAATTATATGGTGCGTCAGGTGGGGGAACGGCTGGCTATGAACAGTCCCATCCAGGGGAGTGCGGCGGATATTATCAAGCTGGCGATGATCAAAGTGTTCCAACAGATTAAAGAACAGGGATTGAAATCCAGGCTGATTCTCCAGGTCCACGACGAATTGATCATTGAAACCGCTGAGGACGAACAGGATATCATCGAGCGATTGCTGGTGGAAAATATGGAAAACGCAATCGATTTGAAAGCCCGATTAGTCGTAGATCTGAATCAGGGTAAAAGCTGGTATGATTTGAAATAACAAAGTCGGCTTCGCCGATTCTTTAAAGAAGTAGACTTTGTTGATACTCCGGAAATATCGCTGACGATATTTCCTACGTCATAGAAGAACGGGAGCATACGATGAAAATTATTGGACTGACAGGAGGCATTGGGGCCGGTAAGTCTACAGCATCGAAATATTTGGCGAAAAACGGGTACGCCGTCATTGATGCCGATCAGATTGCAAGAGAGGTGGTGGAGCCGGGAAAGCCTCTGCTGGCAGAACTCCGACAGGCCTTTGGAGCCGAAATTATTAAAACGGATGGAAGTCTAGACAGAAAGGCCCTGGCCGCCATTGTTTTTGAAGACGAAGCCGGTCGCAGAAAACTGAATCGGATCATGCATAGCAATATTATTCAAGTTATCGATAAGAGAATTGAAGCATCCTGCAGGCAGGAAACATGTAAAGGAATCATCATTGACGCGCCGCTGCTATTTGAAACCGGCCTGGAAGAAAAGTGCGATCAAACCTGGCTGTTGGTAGCAGATTGGGAAACTCGCATTCGCCGGGTCTGTGCCAGAGATGGCGCAGCGCCGCAGGAGGTGGAGGCCAGGATCAAAAGTCAGATGGATGATGAGGAAAAACGAAAACGGGCTGATCTTGTGATCGACAATTCCGGCAGCAGACAGGAGCTGGAACAGAAGCTGAAGACTGTGATCGCACAGCTGTAGAAGGAGGCAGGAAAAGGAATATGATTGGCACGATTGTCAACACTTGTACAATTTTAGCGGGAAGTATCATCGGAAGCGTGATAAAAAAAGGCATTAAGCAAACCTATCAGGATGCACTGCTCAATGCCATGGGTTTGGCGGCAGTGGCTTTGGGCATCAATACCCTTGTCCAGAACATGCCGAACAGTGAGTTTCCCGTCCTTTTCATTCTCAGTCTGGCAGCAGGGAGCCTCTTCGGTTACATTGTTGACTTGGACAGGCGGTTTCAGAATCTCACCGACCGTTTCAGCGCCTCCGGTTCCAATTTGGCCCAGGGTCTTTCCACTGGAATTATGCTCTTTTGCATCGGCACCCTTTCCATTTTGGGACCTATCGAAAGCGCTCTCCACGGAGACCATACCTTTCTTTTCACCAATGCCACTTTGGATTTTGTGACCTCCATGGTATTGGCATCTACATACGGCATCGGTATTGCTATTGCCGCCGGTGTGCTGTTCTTGTGGCAGGGAGGCATTTATTTATTGGCGACGTGTGTGGCTTCCTCTTTGTCTGCCGATTTGCTTACGGAAGTTTCCATTATTGGAGGTATTCTCATCTTCAGCTCAGGACTGTCCATTCTCAAAATCAAGGACCTGAAAGCACTGAACATGCTGCCGTCACTTTTAGTACCAATCATCTGGTTCGGTGTGAAAGCCTTGTTTTCTTAATTGACCCAAGGATAAAATGACGTTAAAATAAAAAGACTATGAAACTGAAAGGCAAAGATAATCATGGAAAAACTATTCCTTGTTGAAGATGAGCCCAAGATTCGCCAGGAGCTGGCCGCCTCACTGATCAAAAACGGATATTCTTGTATACTGGAGGATCAATTTGAGCATGTTGCGGAAGATATTCTGGCAGAAGCTCCTGATTTGGTTTTGTTGGATATTAATCTGCCCGTCCACGACGGATTTTATATCTGCCGGGAAGTGCGGAAAGTATCCCGTGTACCGGTGATCATGGTAACCAGCAGAGATTCGGATTTGGATGAAGTTATGAGCTTGAATACCGGAGCCGATGACTTTATTTCAAAACCTTACAACCTTCATGTGTTATTAGCTCGGATCGCTGCCGTACTCAAACGGAGCAGAGGAGGAAATGACCAGGCATTACTTAAATATAAAGGGGTATGTTTGGAATTGCTTAAGAGCAAAGTCTCCTATCAGAACCAAGAGATGGAGCTGACCAAAAATGAACTGGAGATTCTAAAAAAACTGATGAATCAAAAAGAGCAGATTGTTTCCAGAGACGAGCTGATCCGTACACTTTGGGAACAAGCTGAATTTGTTGAAGACGGGACTTTGACGGTCAACATCAATCGGCTTCGCCGCAAGCTGGAATCGATTGGCTTGAACGGGTTTTTAACAACGAAGCGCGGGCAGGGATATATGATCGAGTGGACCAATGAATTTTAACACATACTTGAAAGAAAAAGGAATGCGGATCTTCTTTTTTCTATGTATTTATGCTCTGGCTGGCTGTTTCCTATATGCCACTGGTACAGGATTACCTGCAATCTGTCTGATTGAAATCATCTTTTTGATGACTGGATGCGGGATGCTGTTCTTTGATTATGTAAAAAAAGTCCGTTTCTATCAGGAAGTGGCCAGCACCATCCATGTGTTTTCGGAAAATACAGGTTTGATGGAATTGCCGATGGAACCGGATTTTTGGGATGGAAAGATCGTACACAACATTTTGGAGCAATTGAAAACCGATTACAATGATCAAATGGCTGCTCAAATGGGCCAAAATCGAGAATACCGCCAGTACATTGAAAGCTGGGTCCATGAAATAAAGCTGCCGATTGCAGCCGCCCAGATGCTGGTAACCAACTATCCCAGCAGGGAGACGGCCAGTATTGGAGAAGAATTGCAAAAGATTGAAGCATACGTACAGCAGGCGCTCTACTATGCCCGCAGCGAAGGGGTGGAAAAGGACTATCTGATCAGTCCGATTTCCTTAAAAGATTTGGTGCTAAAAGAACTGGCTGACTGTGCAAGGGATATGCTGGAAGCCAATATACGACCGGCAGCCGAAAATCTGGACTATCAAATTTTGGCAGACAGTAAGTGGTGCGGGTTCATTCTTAGGCAGATTCTTTCCAATTCCATCAAGTATCGCAGCAAGATGGACGGTATGATCCGCCTTACTGCGAAGGAAGAGGGGTCCTGCATCTGGCTTTCCATTTTTGATAATGGAATCGGAATATCGGAAAAAGATATGGAGCGGATTTTTGAAAAGGGATTTACGGGGGAAAATGGGAGAAAATATGGCTCATCCACCGGCATGGGCTTATATTTATGTAAAAAATTATGTGATAAAATGGAAATGAAGCTGAATATTCATTCCGTTCAAGGAAAGGGTACGGAAGTGCGGATTGGATTTGTAAAAGCGTGAACTGGGATCTTACAAAAGTGTAATATTTCTGTCAGATAAATCGGTGGAAGGCTTAACTCCCTCCTGGTATGCTATAGAAAAGAAAAGGAGGAAGTTTATATGGAATATGTATTAAACGCAAAAAACGTACAAAAGTATTATTACAATAAAAAGAACGTTACCAAGGCGGTGGATGATGTTGATCTCAAAGTACACAGAGGCGAGTATATTGGAATTATGGGTCCATCAGGAAGCGGTAAAACGACTTTGCTCAACTGCATTTCGACCATCGATATTGTGACGGCGGGCCATATTTTTATCGGAGAAAAGGATATTACGACGCTGAAACAAAATCAATTGTCAGATTTCAGAAGAAACCGTCTAGGATTTATTTTTCAGGATTTTAATCTGCTAGACACCCTGACGGCTTATGATAATATTGCTCTGGCCCTGGCTGTGATTGGAAAGGAGCCAAAACTTATCGATCAAGCGGTGCATAGGATGGCAGAGGAGCTGGGAATTGAAGAAATTCTTTCGAAATTTCCCTACGAATTGTCTGGAGGTCAGAAACAGCGGGTGGCCTGCGCCAGAGCAATGGTAAAAAATCCGTCTCTGGTATTGGCCGATGAACCTACAGGAGCATTGGATTCCAAATCGTCGAAAATGCTTTTGCAGAATCTGGGAGATATGAATGAAAAAAGAAACGCTACGATTTTGATGGTTACCCACGACGCCTTTACAGCCAGCCATTGCAAACGAATTCTCTTTATGAAGGACGGCAAATTGTTTCATGAGCTGGTAAGAGGATTGGATACGAGAAAGGAATTTTTCAAAAAGATCATTGAAGTCGTTTCTGTGCTGGGAGGTGACAACAACCATGTCATCTAAAAAAGCAAAGATCCAGACAATGGCTCTTTTTCAGCAGATTGCCAGAAAAAACGTAAAAAACAACTTAAAAAATTATATGATTTATTTTCTGACAATGACGTTGGGCGTTGCACTGTTTTACACCTTCAATTCGACAAATGCCCAGTTTGCGATGATGAATATGAGAGATGAAGGCAGTTATTTAACATTTGCTTCTGCTACGCTGCTAGGGGTATCGCTGTTTATCTGTGTTATTATGGGGTTTTTAGTCAGCTATGCTAATCGCTTTTTAATGCGCAAACGGAAAAAAGAGCTGGGTATTTATATTAGTCTGGGCATTGACCAAAAAACAATTTCAAAATTGATTCAAAAGGAAACTCTTTTGATTGGAGGGATCTCCCTGGCCGCCGGGCTGGCTGTCGGTATTTTTCTTTCCCAGGGGCTGGCTCTCATTTCCATGCAGTTTTTAGCTGTTCAGAACGCAAGTTATCATTTTGTATTTTCGCCTGGAGCCGCATTGGGGGCAATTTGCTTTTTCGGCCTATTGTTTTTTGTTATGTATCGGGTGAACAACCGAACTTTAAAAAAGTACAAACTGATAGATCTGCTGTACGCAGATAAGAAAAATGAAAACTATCGTGAAAAATCGTCAGTCCAGAATCTCCTGATCGCAATCTTTGGCGGGGCTCTGATTATCGGAGGCTATTTGATGATTCTGGGTACAGATTCTTTAAGCCCGAAATGGGCGGGCGCTGGTATTGTATGCATTTTTATTGGAACATTTTTTTTCATTTGGGCAGTATCAGGGGTGCTGCTGCTGGTCTGCAAACGGCGTAAAAAAAAGTATTACAGAGGTATCAACCTTTTTTCCGTTGCGCAGATTGCAAGCAAATTCAAGACCACAAATGTTTCCCTTTCAATCATTTGTATCCTGTTGTTCCTTGCTATCAGCAGTATGACCATTGGGCTGGGGATGGGAAAAAGCTTTTCCCAGGATTTAGATACGCTTACTGCTTATGATGCTACAGTAAGAAAGATTCAAGAAGAAGGTATGAGCGGCCGCCAGTTTGCCAAATTGCAGCTTGAACAAGATTTGGAAGAAAAGGGACTGAAGATCAGTCAGATCGGTGCGGCAGGGCAGATTTCAATATATGCTTTTCCTGATACGAAAATTCAGGGCAAGCAGGTCTATACAGTGTCTCTGTCGGACTATAATAAAGCGCGGATCATGCAGGGCCTTAAACCTGTTCAACTTTCCAGCAACAGTTATCTGCTGTCGGTAACAGATCGGGATATGATAGCAGAATTCAAAGAGTTTTTATCCCAAACTGACGGTGAACTGCAAGTCAATGGGGAAAAATTAAAGCCGGAAACCAAAAATTTGCTCAATATGGGTTACGCGGTCAGTAATGTAAATACTGGGGACGGGACGGCAATCGTCGCTGATGGACTATTAAAAGGAAAAACGCCGCAAATCAAATATTTAAATATCAACTATACAAAAGATGCGGAACATGCTAATAATGTCCTTGCCGACGGTCTTAGGAATTTACAGGATAAATCGTATTCACTGGCAGAAAAGAGTATGGTAATTGTTGAACTGACATCCAGCAATTTGATGATGTCCTATTTGGCAATTTACTTGGGCATCTCGTTTATGATCTGTGCCTGCGTAGTACTGGCCTTACAGCAGATGGGAGAAGCGGAAGATAACCGGAAGCGGTACAGGGCTTTGAAGCAACTTGGCGTTCGATCCACTGCTATCCGAAAGTCTATTTTTCAGCAGATAGGCGTATACTTTGGATTGCCCTTGATACTGGCCTTGATTCACGTGGTGGTGCTCACTGTTGGTTTTTATATGATGCTGCCGCCGATGGGAATCCCCGCGATTATCTATAATACTGCTTTTGCAGCAATTGTTACCGGTGCTGTTTATGGAAGCTATTTCTTCCTCACATATTTGTCTGGAAAGTCTGCGGCGGAAGAAGATGTATCACAATAATTGTTTTATGATCGGTCGGGGCCTCCTTCTTTGGGGCCCCACCTTTTTTAGGTCAGATGATTTAACAGGTTCCGGACAATGAATGATTTTCTCGATACATAAGTATAAAATATCAAATTTTTACGAACTTGTGATTGACAAAAGGGTCAATTTCCATTAAAATTGTAAAAGTGAGTTGAAGGAAAATAATTCACGGATGTGCGGCTGTGGCGGAATAGGCAGACGCGCACGGTTGAGGGCCGTGTGGGCGACCGTATGGGTTCAAGTCCCATCAGCCGCACCAATATAAATCGTTGGAATGATTGCGTTTCCAACGATTTTTTTATTATGCAGGAAATAGATCAATTACGGGTATCTCTTTGAAGGACTTAAGATTGCTTCCTGGTCCTGACGCAGATTGAAGAGCGGGACTACGAAGCCGGGCTGTGCGCGGAAAGTTATGACGATATTCGAAAATACGGTGTTTCATTCATCAAGGAGAGCGGAAAACATTTCCGGTTCCAATTCAGGTCAATGGAAGTTATAGTAGTAACATACTTAACATTACAAAAGGAGATTCATTATTGTGAAAAGAATTGGAATTATTTTTATGATAACAGCGCTGCTGCTGGGAGGCGCTTTTACCTACGGACCCCAACGACCGGAAACTAGCTTTGCAGCGGCAGCCAAGGGCGAATTGAGAGGAATATGGGTGTCGGTCTTTGATTTGCCCAAACTGGGGTTGAACGCTTCCAATGAGGCAGCCTTTATTAAGAATGCCGACCAGTTTTTAACCGATGCCAAATCAAATGGAATTAATACGGTTTTTCTGCATGTACGCGCCTTTGACGATGCCATTTATCCGTCGAAGACCTTTAGAAGGAACCAGTATGTGTCCTCTTCCTACGACCCGCTGCAGCTGATGATCCAGCAGGCCCATAAAAAAGGTATGGAGCTTCATGCCTGGATGAATCCCTACAGGCTGGATTACAATTATTATTTGGATCCGGCGCAAGCGTCCACCAGTGAGCGCATTAAAAAAGCCGTTTCCGAAGTGATGGCATATGATATCGACGGCATTCATTTTGACGACTATTTTTACCATGCAGAAAAGGGATACAAAAATGTCAATGGAACCATTACTATCCAAAAGGAGCAGGAACCTTCCCCACCTGTTAAGCGGGCCAACGTCAATGCGATGGTTAGTTCAATTTATTCCTACATAAAAACGAAAAAGGCGGATGCCGTTTTCGGTATCAGTCCCCAGGGCAGTCTGGAAAATTGCCGGCTGGGAGGAGCCGATATTGACCGCTGGATTTCGCAGAGCGGTTATGTAGACTATTTGATGCCGCAAATCTATTGGTCCAATCAATGGGGAAGCAAGGCCGACCGGGCGATGTTTTCGGAGCGAATCGCAGAATGGAAAAGGCTGAATAATGGCAGGAAAACCCTATATGCCGGACTGGCCTTATATCGAACCGGCACCGCCATTTCCGACGATCCGGGTTGGATGAAGAAATCGACCAATTTAAAAGATCAAGTCCAGATTTTGCGAAGCAGCGGTCTAGCAGGCTACACCTTGTTCAGCGGACAAGATCTATACAGGAGCGCTGCTCAAAAAGAGCTTTCCCAATTGCGCGTGCTTCTTGGTCTGGAGACAGCGCCGTCTGTTCCCAAGCCAATTCCGGCGCAGGCGCTTCAGGTTTCGGCAAGCAGCTACAACTCTTTAAAACTTTCCTGGAAAACGCTGCCGGGTGTGAGCGGATATCAGATTTACAGAGCCGCTTCAAAGGGAGGCACTTATAAAAAAATCAAAACCATTGATAAAGCACAAACCAGTACCTATAAAGATTCCTCCCTGGTATCGGGCAAAAGCTATTATTATAAAATAAGAGGCTACAAAGGCAGCCAATACGGGGCGTTTTCCACGGTTAAAAGCGGAACGCCAAAACCGTCAGCACCTAAAATAAGCGTCAAGGCCGGCAAACGTTCTGCGGCCATCAAATGGAAGAAAATCTCCGGCGCCAATGGATATGTTCTGTACAGAGCCGCGGGCACTAAGGGAAAATTCAAGACAATCAGGACAATAAAGTCAGGCTCTACGATCAAATATACCAACAAAAAACTTGCGAAGAAGAAAAAATACACCTTCCGAATGCGTGCTTATCGCCTGGTAAAAGGAAAGCGGGTCTACAGCGGATACAGCAGCAAGGTAACGGTGCGCATAAAATAACGTAGTCGGCTTTGCCGATTCATAAAAGAAGTAGATTTTGTTGATATTTCCTATGCTATAAAGAAATGCAGATTGCCCGGCCTGGGTTTCTCGGTTATAATACTCGTAACATCAATCGGAAAGCAGGTCGCGCAATGAAGCAAGCAATGGATTTAAAAAAACAACTATACGCCATCGACGGTAAAAGCTATGCGCTCTATAAGGAGCTGAGAGGCAGATACCAATTCGACCAATACGTTTTGGCATTGGATCGGATTCAAGGGGATCCTTTCGCGCCGCCATCAGCCCTCAGCGTGAGGATTCCTTTTAAAGATACCGGAATCCCTCGATCTTACACAGAGAAAAAATATACCAGAATTGCTCTCCAGGATTTTCTGACCCGCAGGCTGGCAGCCCAGCTTGAGAACTTTACATTTCAAACTTCCGGTTCAGGAAAAAGCGGCCTTTTGACTACGTCCCGGTGCGGACAAACGGTCCTCGAGCGGACAGCCTGCCAGATTACGGAGGACAGCCTGATCGTAAGATTTCATGCTGGGTTCCCGGCAAATGGCCGGCGAATTCATGCCGCAGGATTGGAAAAAATGCTCTTTTCTTTTCTTCCTGTCTGCATGGAGAAAGCTCTGTTTTATTCCAACATGGATGGCCGGGAACTGGAAGCGGTTATTTTCCTGGCAGAAGATCAACATGCGATCCGCCGGGAATTGAAAAAGCGAAATCTGGCTGCTTTCGTAGCAGACGGGTCTGTTCTGCCCCGGGAAAGCGGCATATCGGACCGGCCGATGAAGGATTCTGTGGCTTTTTCCGCGCCCGATCGGCTGCGAGTTACCATCCGGCTTCCCCACAGAGGGGAAGTGAGCGGAATGGGGATTCCCTGCGGCATCACCCTCATTGCCGGCGGCGGATACCACGGCAAGTCCACCTTGCTCAACGCATTGGAACAAGGCGTGTACAACCATATCGCAGGCGACGGCAGGGAATATGTGGTGACCGATGACAGCGCCGTTAAACTGCGTGCAGAGGACGGCCGGTTTGTTAAAGATGTAGATATTTCTCTCTTCATCAACGATTTACCCAACGGGAAAGATACCGGCTGCTTTTCCACGCTGGATGCCAGCGGCAGCACTTCCCAGGCCGCCGGCATCGCAGAGAGCATTGAAGCGGGCAGCCGCCTGTTTCTCATAGACGAAGATACTTCCGCCACCAACTTTATGGTGCGGGATGCCTTTATGCAGGAGGTCATCAGCCGCAGCAAAGAGCCGATCACCCCCTTTCTTGAACGGGCCGGACAGCTTTATGAACAAGCTGGCATTTCCACCATCCTGGTGGCAGGCAGCAGTGGCGCTTTTTTTCACATCGCGGACACCATCATTCAGATGGATTGCTACCGGCCGGCGGATATTACGGAAAAAGTCAAAAAACTGTGCGAGAAGCATCCGCTTTCCAGTGGGGGCACCATACCGCTCTTTGCGCTGCCCCGGAGCCGCCGGATTATGAGCTGGCCCAGGAGACTGGAACAGGAGAAAAAGAAGCACAAGCCTCTAAAGGTAAGACTTCACGACAAAGATTCTTTTTCCATAGGCAAAGAAACGGTGGATTTGCGGTATGTGGAACAGCTGACCGACGTGGAACAGACCCAGTCGCTGGGCAGATTGCTGCTTTACGGACTGGAACAGCTGACCGACGGCAGGCGGACGCTGCCACAGATTGCCGATCAGTTGGATGAACTGGTGAGGGGGCAGGGGATGGAAGGATTCTTTTCCGGCAGCCCGGTATGCGGATTCGCTGCTGTACGCAGACAGGAAATTTTCGCCTGTTTAAACCGGTTTAGACGATAAAATGTGTGTGACAAAGGAGGAAAGTATGAAAGAAGAATATGAATTTGGCCCGGAAAGGCCGGGGAATTTTACAGTTTCCGAAAAAAAGTTGAAAAAGCTCTGTCCTGAGCTTTATGGAACGGGTAAGTTTAACCCGTCCAAGATGTTTGCCAAATCATCCATCAAACGCTTTGTTAAAATTGGAGATTGCCAGCCGGCGGTGGTACTAAAGACAAAGCCGCTGATGGTAGCAGCGTTTGCTGATGAGCTGGATTGCATCGCCATGCTCCGGTTTCCCGAAAAACTGGCAGATACGTATGAGCTTGTGGAAGGAAGCCGGCTGCTCAGTGTGAATACCTATACGGAAATGGAAGGAATGCTCTGCGCCGACCTGGACAAGGGCCCGGAAGATTCCGGTATTTTTGAAGGTTTTCAACCGATCATTATCCAGTTCCTTTCTGATGAGGAATCGAGGATGGAGGAAATCATGGATTCTTTCGAGCCTGTTTTGTGGGAGAAAGCCTTTCAGCTGGGCAAAGAATACATGCGAAGCTATCCCGGCGTGTTTCGAGATGGAAATCCCCTTCGATCGGAAGAACTTTCCAAAGACTCTAAGCGGAAATTAAAAAAGAAGCTTTAAGAAAAAGAATTCAATTGACATTCGACACGGTGTCCAGTACAATATTTATGTTGTATCGACACTGTGTCAATTTTTGTATAAGGAGAATCTTATGCCGACTGAGGCTTTTTTTCATTTAGAAGAACAAAAGAAAATGGTTTTGTTAGAATCTGCTGTCAGTGAATTTTCTGCGCTGCCTTATGAAAAGGTTTCGATTTTTAAGATTGCGCAAAATGCAGGAGTTTCCAGGAGCGGATTTTATTATTACTTTAAAGATAAAGAAGATATTTACAAATACTTGATCGACCAGATCAAGGAAGAATTTATGACCGAGCTTGGCAAAGATAAACGGCGATACGATATCTTCGCGTTCTGCAAAAAAATCTTCTGTCTGCTGGCCAATGTGAAAGGAACCAGCCGGGAAGCACTGATCAAGCGCATCGTTTCCAATGCCAAACCGGACGATGTAAACGAATTCCTGGATAAGTTCGAGCTGTGCGCCGAAGAAAAACAGTTTGAATATCTGTGTGACTTGAATGATTTAAACCATTATTCCAGACAAGAGATCACCAGCCTGACCTGGCTTTTGATCTGCAGTTCCGTTTATGCGCTTCAGCGGTACTTCGCAGGGGGCGAATCGTTTGAAACAGCTGAAGGGCGGTTGGAAAAGATGTTCGAAATGCTTAAATACGGTGTAATAAAGGAATGCAAGCGGGATAAAACAGGAGGAGATAAATGTTAGCAAAATTCAGCGTAAAAAAACCATTTACCGTGTTAGTGGCGGTCATATTAATCATTGTTTTCGGGATTGTATCCTTTTCCAAGATGACTCCGGATCTGTTTCCCAGTATCAACATGCCTTATGCCATTGTGATGACCACGTACCCGGGAGCCAGCCCGGAGGAAGTGGAAAACGAGCTTACCAAACCCATGGAACAGCAGCTGGCCACGCTCAACCATATTAAAAATCTGACTTCCCAGTCCAATGAAAGCTACTCCATGATCGCTTTGGAGTTTTCCGATGATGTGAATATGGACGCGGTGTCGGTGGATATCCATGAGAAAATCGATATGATTTCCGGCGGATGGGACGAAACCGTGGGAACGCCCATTGTTATGAAGATCAATCCGGATATGATGCCGGTCAATGTGGCGGCGGTCAGCTTGAAAGATAAAAGTACCACGGAGACATCCAGTTTTGTAGAGGAAAATCTTCTGACGCCGCTGGAAGGGATCGAAGGAGTAGCCAGCGTCAACGCCACCGGATTGATTAGTGAAGATATACAGGTTATCCTTTCGCAGGACAAAATCGATAAAATCAATGATAAGACCAGTAATGCCATACTCAAGCAGTTTTCCGACGCTAAAGGCAAACTGAACAGCGGAATCAACTCGGCAAAAGGCGGTCAGAACAAAATTGATTCGGGTAAAAAACAGGTGACCAAGGCTCAGAAACAAGCTGCTCAGCAGATGGAAGCCGCAAGGGTCCAAATGAAAGAAGGAAAAGAGCAGCTGCAGAAGGCCAAGGAAGCGGTTATTCAGGCAGAAGCGCTGAAAGCTACCATGCAGCAGATTGAAGCGGAAGTAAAAAAACAGTATCCGTCTCTTTCTGATGAACAGATTAAAGAACTTTGTATGAGAAATCAGGCTTATGCCCAGGCTTCCAAGGCGCTGGATACAATGGCCGATGCGCTGAAGGCATATGGAATGGATATGAATGATCTTCCTTCGACCAAGGAGATCGATGCCCAGATCAAAGCGATCGACGACGGACTTTCCAAGCTCAACGTACAGCAGGCCAATCTCTCGGACACCTTGGGCAACAACATGTCCGAGCTGACGGCAGGCAGCAGCACTCTGCAGGCCACAGTGGCCCAGCTGCAGGCATCTTTGGCTCAGGTACAGTCCTCCGAAGAAGCGGCGCTTAACAGTGCCAATCTGACGGGCGTACTGACCATGAGCAATGTTTCGGCAATCTTGAGTGCCCAGAACTTTTCCATGCCGGCCGGCTATGTGAGTGACGGAAAAAGCGAGATCCTGGTCAGTGTGGGCAATAAAATCAAGAGCATTTCCGAATTAAAGGATCTGGTGGTTTTGGATATGGACGTGGACGGCATGGACCCGGTAAAGCTGTCCGATATCGCCGATGTGACCAATGCCAATAATTCTGCCGAAACCTACGCCAAAATCAACGGCGAAAACGGCGTGCTGCTGACCTTTACCAAGCAATCTGGATACTCAACCGCCGACGTTGCCGATCGGGTTACGGAAAACTTCGATAAACTTGCGGATAAATATGACGGCCTTACCTTTACAACCTTGTCCGATCAGGGGGAATATATTCATATGGTCATCAATTCCGTATTGCAGAACCTTTTGCTGGGGGCGATCCTGGCGATTCTGATCCTGCTGCTGTTCCTGAGAGACATCCGACCTACGATCATAACGGCCATCAGTATCCCCATCAGCGTGACCTTTGCCATCGCATTGATGTACTTCTCAGGAGTCACTATCAACGTGATTTCTCTGGCAGGTTTGGCCGTGGGCGTGGGTATGCTGGTGGATAACTCCATTGTAGTGATTGAAAATATCTATCGGCTGCGCGCGCTGGGCTACAACCATACCAGAGCCGCTATTTCGGGGGCAGCCCAGGTGACGGGAGCGATTACCGCCTCAACCCTGACCACCATCTGCGTCTTTGCGCCTATTGTCTTTGTGGAAGGTATGACCCGGCAGATTTTCACCGATATGGCTCTGACCGTGACTTATGCGCTTTTGGCCAGCTTGATTATCGCACTCACATTGGTTCCGGCCATGGCCAGAGGACTTTTGAAACGGGACGCGAAAAAGACGGCTCTCAGCCAGGACAGCCCGATTATCGCCAAGTATAAAAAGGCTGTGGAGTTTGCGCTGGATCATAAAAAGTGGGTGCTGATTATTGCGGTGGTGCTGCTGATCGGTTCCACTGGTTTGGCATTGAGCAAAGGGTTTTCCTACATGCCTTCCATGGCCAGCCAGCAGATGTCTGTAACGATACAAATGCCTGACGACAGCGACCTGAGTGATACGGCTAAGGCTACTGACGCGATTTCTAAGAAAATCATGAAAATGGATTATGTGGAAACGGTTGGCGCTATGCTTTCAAGCGATGCCAACAGCGCCATGGGCATGTCTACAGGAGAGAAGGATGTGACTCAGTCCATGATGTATGTGATTTTGGACGAGGATAAGCTGGACCAGGCCAAAGATCTTTCCCAAAAAATCGAAGCTATGGGCAGCGATTACGGCTGTGAAATCACCGCTCAGGGAGATACGGATATGATGAGTATGATGGGCGGTTCCGGGGTACAGCTTAAGGTGTACAGTGATGACCTGGATACGCTGAGAACTTCAGCCATATCCATTGAAAAGCGTCTGGGTCAGGTCAAGGGACTGAAAGAGGTGACCGATACAAAGGACGACAGTACGCCCAAACTGCAGATCAATATTCATAAGAATAAAGCCATGTCCTACGGGCTCACAGTGGCGCAGGTGTTTGCCGATGTTTCCGCCCAGCTTTCGAAGGATAAAGCAGCCACAACGCTGGTGCAGAGCGGAGAGGGAACGGATGTGCTGGTATCCAGCAAGGATACGGAATCCATGACAAAGAAGGATTTGGAGAAATTGAAAGTTACCGGCAAGAAGGCGGACGGCAGCGAAAAGAAGGTCAGCCTTTCGACGATCGCCGATATTACGGAAGAGCAAGCCCTCAGCGTGATCAATCATGAATCACAGAAGCGAGTGCTGACCATCAGCGGCGAACTGGCTGAGGGATACAACATCACCCATGTGACAAACGCGGCTAAAGACGCAGTAGAAAGCATGGATTTGCCGTCGGATGTAAAAGTGGAATTTGAGGGAGAAAACGAGACCATTATGGATGCCATGGAGCAGATGATGCTGATGATGGTGCTGGGTATGCTGATGGTATATCTGGTCATGGTGGCTCAGTTCCAGTCTCTGCGTTCTCCGTTTATCGTCATGTTCACCGTTCCCCTGGCCTTTACCGGAGGAATGCTGGCGCTGCTTTTGACCGGACAGGATGTGAGTGTGGTCGCACTTTTGGGATTCGTCATGCTGATGGGTGTTATTGTAAACAACGCCATTGTGCTGGTGGATTGCATCAACCGCTTCCGGCTGGAAGAGGGCATGAGCCGCCGCGATGCCATCATTGAGGCGGGAGCAGTAAGAATACGCCCGGTTCTCATGACAGCGATCACCACCATTCTGGGACTCTTGCCGCTGGCCGTGGGGATGGGAAACGGCGCCGAGATGATGCAGCCTGTAGCCATCGTCTGCATCGGCGGATTGATTTATGCTACGCTGATGACCTTAATCGTCATTCCGGTTATGTACAGCTTGCTGAGCAGAAAATATATGACGGATATCAAGGCCGAGGACCTGGAAATTATCGATGCGTAAAAATATGCCGAATTTTTTGTGTTAAAATCTTGTCTTAATCTGTAAGCTATGCTATAATAATTTCATTGCGCCGGCGTGATGGAATTGGCAGACGTGCGGGACTCAAAATCCCGTGGTGGCAACACCGTATGGGTTCGACCCCCATCGCCGGCACCATTTGAATTTGAATTGTATAAAGTAATATTTTAAGGAGGCTTTATTTTTATGAATGGGAACATGTTAGCAACGTTACTGCCTTTAGTCCTGCTCTTAGTAGTAATGTATTTCCTGCTGATCAGACCTCAGAAAAAGAGGGAAAAGCAGGTAAATCAAATGAGGAGCAACGTTCGTGTTGGTGACGAAATTATCACGATTGGCGGAATCTGCGGTAAAGTCGTAAAGACCAAAGACGAGTCCCTGGTGATTCAGGTTGGAGCTGATAAAGTAAAATTCGAAATAATGAGATGGTCGGTTTCCAAGGTTGTTGAAAATGCAAAACCGACTAAGAAAGTAAGCGTGCCGTCTTCCGAAGAAGAGACCGAAGAGGAAGATGCACCAAAGAAGGCAATGCCGAGAAGATTGAAGAAAAAAGCTGCCCAGGAAGAAAAGGCTGAGGAGCCGGAATCTGCTGAAGAAGCCGCGCCGGAAGAAGAGCCTGCCGAAGAAGCTGCAGCTGAGGAACAAAAATAGGCCGCCTTTTGTAATAGGAAATCAAGACGCATCCGAGAGCCAGAGGTTTTGGATGCGTCTTTTTTTGTGTATGGCTTTTGCCGGCCGCTTTTAAATCGGCGGGCTGCGGTTCTTATTTTCCTCTTGACGAAATATACTGATTACAGGCAAAAGAGGGAGGTACAAAATCGATGGATAAAATTATGAGAATCTGCAAAGGGTATTTCTTCAGCTTGATTGGCTTCGGACTGTTTACATTGGTGGGAGCGCTGGTTTTGAAATTCACTCCGTTTCCAGAGAGTTGGAGTTTCTTTTATTTGCTGGCAGCTATGATAATCGTCTGCCTGTTTATCGGTCTCTATATGGGAGCATTTTTTCAAAGAGCAGGACTGCTGACCGGTCTGGCCTTTTCCACAGCGCTCATGCTGCTGATTTTGCTTATCGTCAGCGCTTGCTTTACAACCTTCATAAAGCTTTCTATGTTAACGCCCGCATATCTGATTCCCATTGGGGCCGGGGCGCTGGGAGGAATCCTGGGGGCAAATATGAAAAAGTAGCGAGAAAGCAGAAAATTCAATGGTCCCCCTTGTTAAAACAGTAAAAAAGTAGTAAAATATTATGACTGTAGTTTAAAATGGCACAGATGTTGCCATAGAGAAATCATACATAAGATAAGAGTGGAGGACAAAATGAATTACAAGCTTAAAAGAGTTTTCGCAGTTTTGATCATACTTCTGATTGCGTTCGGATGGTATGTGACTCTTTTTGGACTTGGATCTGTCATGGAACCAACCAAGGACAAAATCAAACTGGGACTCGACATTAAGGGCGGAGTATACGTGGTTATGCAAGCCAACACCGACGCCACAGGTGAGGAACTGACAGAGCTGATGAATCAGACACAGGCAGTTATTGAAAAGCGTGTTAACGAAATGGGACTGGCGGAACCTACTGTTACGGTGGAAGGAACCAACCGCATTCGTGTTGAGCTGCCGGGAGCCGAGGACGCAGAAGAAGCCATCGACCAGATCGGTAAGACTGCTCAGCTCCAATTCGCACTGGCGGACGGCACCATTGTACTGGACGGAAGCAATGTAAAAAATGCTACTACCGGTATGGCGGAAGATGGGGGCTATGCGGTCAACTTGGAATTCAACAGTGAAGGCGCCAGCAAATTTGCCGAAGCCACACAGAAGGCTTACAGCGGAACAGTGACTTCAAAGATTGAGAACGTAGCAAATAACGCAATCATGATCCTTTTGGATAATCAAATTATTTCCGCTCCGGGAGTGAAAGAACCGATTTCCGGCGGAAAATGTGAGATTACCGGCAATTTCTCTCAGGATGAAGCCAAGAATTTGGCTGCCCTGATTCGAGGCGGTTCACTGCCGGTAGAACTTGAAGAAGTCAATTCTTCCGTGCAGACGGCCAAAATTGGGTTTAATGCTTTGGAACAGAGCATTATTGCCGGATTTATCGGTCTGGCACTGATTTTCCTGATCATGATTGTGGGATACAGACTTATGGGCCTGACTGCCGATCTTGCACTGCTGCTTTATGTGGTCATCATACTCAATGTCATGGCTCTAATGGGAAGTGTATTAACCCTGCCCGGAATTGCAGGTATCATCTTGTCCATTGGTATGGCCGTGGATGCCAACGTAGTTATTTTCTCCCGAATACGAGAGGAGATCATCAGCGGCAAGAGCGTGCGGGTAGCCGTTCAGACCGGTTTCAAACGGGCCATGAGTACGGTAGTAGATTCCCAGGTGACGACCTTTATTGCCGCCATTATCCTATACCAAGTGGGAACCAGCTCAGTAAAGGGCTTCGCATGGACGTTGATGATTGGTATCCTTGCCAGTCTGTTTACCGCAGTTGTGGTTACCCAGCTATATCTGGGCATTCTTTCTGAAAGCAAGAAATTCACCAAAAAGTCTTTCTACGGAATAAAAAAGGACAACACTGCAGCCTTCCAGATCAAACGAGAACTCCATTTTGTTAAGCATAGAAAAATCTTTTATATCGCAACGGTTGTAATCATGCTAATTGGATTGGCATTTGGATTAATCCGCGGACTCAACTACGGCATTGATTTCACCGGCGGTACCATGATTCAGATTGATATGGGCAAGCAGGTGCCTGCTGCTGAGGTAGAAAAATCCATCAAGGAATATAAGCTGGATCCGGAAGTCATTTATTCCGGAGAAGGAAATGAAGAAATCGTGATCCGTACCATGGAGGCACTGGATTCCGATCAAAGAGCGAAAGTCATTGGGACTCTCCAAAAAGATTTTGGCTTTGAAGATCAGGACATCATCGCACAGGAACTCTTTGGGCCTTCCGTGGGAAAAGAGCTTCGGAACAATGCTATCAAGGCGATTTTGATATCGGCGCTTTGTATGCTGATCTATATCCGAATCCGTTTCTCCGAATGGAAGTTCGGCGGGGCGGCTCTGCTGGGTGTACTAAATGATGTCCTTCTTGTGATCGCTTTTTACGCCATCTTCCACGTACAGGTCAACAACCCATTCATTGCGGGTATTCTGACCGTAGTCGGGTATTCTATAAATGATACCATTGTTGTTTTCGACCGGATCCGTGAGAACCTGAAGTACTCCAGGCGCGGAGGAACGGAGGAGTTGATCGATAAGAGTATTTCCCAAACTTTGGGCAGATCGTTGATGACTTCCTTTACAACGCTGATTGTCATGGTTCCGCTGTTCATCATGACCGGTCCTGCAATTCGGGAGTTTACACTGCCGCTAATGATTGGCGTGCTGGCAGGTGCCTGCTCTTCCATCACCATCTGCAGTCCTCTCTATTATGAATTTGCACAGCGGGCGCGGGGCAGCAAATATTTAAAAGATTCGAAGAAGAAAAAAGAAAAAGCCAAGAAAGACAAATAAGTAAGAACGAGGATAAGGACAGTCGATGAAAAGCAGAGAAGAATTTATAGAAACCATAGCCGGTTATAATCCAAAGTACGATTTGGATCTGATCGGACGGGCCTACGATAAGGCCAGAGAAATGCATGAAGGACAACTGAGAAAGTCCGGCGAACCATACTTAATCCACCCGCTGGCCGTCGCAGAGATTCTGGCCGATTTGGGCATGGATGAGGATACCATCGTCGCGGGGCTGCTTCATGATGTGGTGGAAGATACTTCTTATACAGAGGAAGAACTGAAAGAAGAATTCGGAGAAGAAGTAGCGCTTTTGGTAGACGGCGTCACTAAACTGGGTTCCCTCAAATTTGAGAGCAAGGAACAAAGACAGGCTGAAAATCTGAGAAAAATGTTTCTGGCCATGTCCAAAGATATCCGCGTGCTGATTATCAAGCTCTCCGACCGGCTTCATAATCTGCGGACGATCAACTATATGACGGAAAATAAAATCATCGACAAGTGCAAGGAAACCTTGGAAATCTATGCACCTCTGGCCAGCCGGCTGGGGATCTATGCCATGAAGTTTGAGCTGGAAGATATCGCGCTCAAATATCTGGACCCTGAGGCTTATTACAACCTGGTGGAAAAGGTCAGCGAACGGAAAGAAAAACGGGAGGAAGCCATAAAGCAGGTCATCGACGAGATCAAAGAAGCGTTGGAAGATCTGCGGATCCACTACGATATCATGGGCCGTTCCAAACACTTTTACAGCATTTACAAGAAAATGAAATACCAGCATAAACAGCTGGATGAAATCTTTGACCTGACGGCAGTGCGCATCATTGTTGAAAATGTGCGGGACTGCTATGCGGTGCTGGGGATCGTCCATACCCTGTGGACGCCCATTCCTGGCCGTTTCAAAGATTATATCGCCATGCCCAAACCCAATATGTATCAATCCCTCCACACGACGGTCATCGGCGATACGGGAAATCCGTTCGAAATTCAGATACGGACCTACGAGATGCATAAAATCGCGGAATACGGTATCGCGGCCCATTGGAAATATAAAGAGGGCATTACTCAGGACAAGGAAGAAGTAAAACTGGCGTGGCTGCGCCAGACCCTGGAATGGCAGAAGGATATGAACGACCCCAAGGAGTTCATGGAAACGCTGAAGGTCGACCTTTTCGCAAGTCAGGTTTTCGTATTTACTCCCCAAGGGGATGTTATCGAACTTCCGGCCGGTTCGACGCCGCTGGACTTTGCCTTTAAAATCCACTCGGATATTGGCTGCAAGTGCGTGGGCGCCAAAGTAAACGGCAAAATGGTTACCATCGACCATACCCTGGAAAACGGCAATATCATCGAGATCGTTACCTCGCCCAACGCCGCCGGACCCAGCATCGACTGGCTGAAAATCGCCAAGAGCAGTACGGCCAGAAATAAGATCCGGCAATGGCTGAAAAAAGAAAATAAGTCCGATGCCGTTGATAAGGGAAAGGATTTGATCGATAAATATGTCCGGAAAAAGGGATACGACCCGCGGGACGTTTTGAAAAATTCCTTTATCAACCGGGCATTGAAAGAATTGAATCTGAACAATAGCGACGAACTCTATACCCAGCTGAGTCACGGCGGAGCCTTCCAAAGCAAAGTAGGAACCCTGCTCTTCAAGTATTATAACGATGAAAAGCAGGAGCAGCTGGAGCGTGAAAAGAAAGAAATCGCGACCAAGATTCCCGATGAGCGCAAGCAGCGGGAAGAACGCAAGCGCAGAGAAAACGCAGGTATCACCGTTGAAGGGGTGGACAACCTGATGATCCGCATCGCCAGGTGCTGCAATCCGGTGCCGGGCGACGACATTGTCGGTTTCATCACCAAGGGGAGAGGAATCTCCGTTCACCGCGCCGACTGCCCCAATATTACATCTCTGCCCGAATCGGAACGGGCTCGTTTCATCGATGTGCGGTGGGACAAGGAAAAGCTGGATCAGGTCTATACAGCTGATGTCAGCGTGATCGCCCAGGACAGGAAAGGGTTGTTCTCAGCTGTTTCCAGAGTCTGCGAGGATATGGACGTTCATATCGATGGGGTAAACGCCAAGAGCAGCAAGGATGAAACCATCAATGTAACCCTGACACTTTCCATATCCAGTAAAGATCAGATGGAAAAAGTTCTGCGCTCCCTGAGGAGCGTTCCCGGCGTTTCCGACGTTTATCGGGCAAAACCATAGAAAAAATACATTAGGAGAAACCATGCGAGCAGTAGTACAAAGAGTATGCGAAAGCAGCGTGACCGTCGACGGAACCGTTACCGGCTCCATACAACAAGGACTGATGGTCCTTTTAGGCGTAGAAGATGATGATACGGAAAAGGATGCCGCGTATATTGCTGACAAGGTGGCCGGACTGCGCGTTTTCGAAGATGCGGATGAAAAGATGAACCTGTCGGTGAAAGATGTGAATGGACAAGTATTGGCTGTTTCACAGTTTACGCTGCTGGGCGATGTGCGAAAGGGAAAGCGGCCCAGCTTTACCAAAGCAGCTTCCCCCGAAGAAGCAAACCGGCTTTACCGCAGTTTCATCCAGCTGGTAAAACAGCAGGACATACATGTAGAAGAAGGGGTTTTCCAGGCCGATATGCTGGTGAAAATCCACAATGACGGTCCGGTGACCATCTTACTGGACAGCAAAAAAACATTTTAGGAGAGAAGTTTTATGAAAATCACCAACCTGCCCAGCGGCCCGCTGGCTGTAAATACGTATCTTGTGGAAGATGAGACGACGAAAAAAGGATTTATTGTCGATCCCGGCGGTTATAACCCCAAGCTGACAAAGCAGATTGCCAGCGAAGGAATCGATATTGAATATATTATTTTGACCCATGGACACAGCGATCATATCGGCGGGGTCAGCCAGCATAAAGAAGAACTGCCCCACGCCAAAGTAGTGGCAGACGAGGCTGAGGTCCCGATGCTGGCCGATGCCCGTATGAATATGAGCGCCATGATGGGCGGTCCGGTTACCCTCACGCCTGATCTCACCGTTAAGGACGGCGATACTTTGAAGGTAGGAAACATGGAACTGACCTTCCTTCATACACCGGGCCATTCCCCAGGAGGCATGTGCATTGTCGTCGGCAATGCGGTTTTCAGCGGAGATACGCTTTTTTGCCAGTCCATCGGCAGAACGGATTTCCCAGGCTGCTCCTTCAACGATCTGGCGGAATCCATCCGGACAAAACTCTATGTGCTCCCGGACAACATGCAGGTTTTCCCGGGACATATGGGGCCTACCGAAATCGGACAGGAAAAGGAGAGCAACCCCTTTGTACGGCCTTAAACTGGAGAATGTGGACAATACCAACCCTTATGAAGAATTGATCAAGCTGTTTTTACAGCCGCAGCAATATCAGCTGCTTACCGGGGATGAAACCGGCGGCGATCAAGCTGCTGTATTCACCTTTGCCGGAGACAAGGATCAATTAAAGCGGGAACTGTACCAATACTTGCAGGCGGAAACCGGAAGACGCCCCCAATGGGGAATTCTGACGGGTATACGGCCGGTAAAGCTGGCCGGTGAACTGGAGCGGAAATGGGGAGGCGCAGCTGCGGCCAAACAGATCCTGATGAACGATTATCTGGTGGATGAACGGAAGGTTGACCTTCTCTTGGAGTTATATGCCTATCAGCAGCAAACCCTGGGAAAGCCGGAGCCAAACACAGCAGGAGTCTATATTGGGATCCCATTTTGCCCCACCAGGTGCCTTTATTGTTCCTTTACATCCAATCAGGTGGGGCCGGAGGAAATCGACCGTTACTTGAACGCCCTTTACAAAGAAATTTCCTTTGTCGGCAAGGGTATGGCAGATGACGGCATCAGGGCCGAATCCATTTATATCGGCGGCGGAACGCCCACTACGCTGACAGCGGAGCAGCTGAAAACGCTGCTAGCCTGCATCAAAACGTCCATGGACCTATCCCATTTAAAAGAGCTGACCGTGGAGGCCGGACGGCCGGATACGATTACGTCGGAAAAGCTGGCAGTCCTCAAAGAAGCTGGGGTCGGGCGAATCAGCATCAACCCTCAGACCATGCACGATCGGACCCTGGAAACAATCGGCCGCTCCCATACGGCGCAGCAGATTCGTGAGGCCTTTTTGATGGCTCACGAGGCTGGAATCGATGTGATCAACGCCGACTTGATCGCCGGGCTTCCGGAAGAGACCGGCGGGGATTTTCAGGAATCCTTAAGACAGGTGATGGAGCTGGGCGCAAACAACATAACCGTTCATACTTTGGCGGTAAAGCGTTCCTCCAGGCTGAAAGAGCTGGATGAAAACTTTCATTATAAACAGCCTCAGCTGACCCAGGATATGCTGGAGCAGGCGGCAGCAATGCTGCGGGCCGGCGGATACTTGCCGTATTATTTATACAGACAAAAGCATACGGCCGGGAGCACCGAAAACATCGGTTACTGCAAAGACCATACTCCCAGCGTTTACAATGTTCGCATCATGGAGGAAGCGCAGAGCATCATTGCCCTGGGCGCCGGCGGGATCACAAAGGTTTATTATCCGGAGGAAAACCGTTTGGAGCGGGTTCCCAATGTATCCAATTACGAGATTTATATAGAGCGCATCGACGAGATGCTTGAGCGGAAGAAAAAGAATTTATTCAGGAGGTAAAAGATGTTAACCAACGCACCAAAAGGCACCAAGGACGTATTGCCGTCCCAGGTGTACAAATGGCACTATGTAGAGCAGGCTTTTGCGGATATCTGTGCAAAATACGGCTTTAAAGAAATCAGGACTCCGGTCTTTGAGCATACAGAACTATTTTCAAGAGGCGTGGGCGACACGACGGATATTGTACAGAAGGAAATGTACACTTTCCAGGATTATGGAAAAAGAAGCATTACCTTAAAGCCGGAAGGGACGTCTCCCGTTGTGCGGGCCTTTATCGAGCACAAATCTTATGCGGATGTGCAGCCTTCCAAATATTATTACAATACACCATGCTTCCGCTACGAAAAGCCCCAGTCGGGCAGACTGAGAGCTTTCCACCAGTTTGGCATCGAAGTCTTTGGAACCAACAATATGCTGGCTGATGCCGAGGTCATTTGTCTGGCCCACGATTTTCTGGCAGGCCTTGGTATTGAAAATGTACAGCTGCGGATCAACAGCGTGGGCTGTCCGGGTTGCAGAGAGGCTCACAGAAAAGCGCTCCGCGATTTCCTGCGCCCCAAATACGATGAACTTTGCGACACCTGCAAGGACCGTTTTGAGCGGAATCCCCTGCGCATTCTCGACTGCAAGTCGGAAGTCTGCCAAAAATTAGTTCAGGGCGCGCCGATGATGATCGATTTTCTGTGCGAGGAATGTAAAGATGCCTTTGATCAGGTTCAGCAGAATCTGACCAGCATGGGCATTGAATTTGTCGTGGATCCGGGGATCGTAAGAGGTCTGGATTACTATACAAAAACAGCCTTTGAATTTGTCACCGACAGCATTGGCGCCCAGGGTACCGTCTGCGGCGGCGGCCGTTACGACCACCTGATCGAAGAAGTGGGAGGACCTCCCATTCCAGGGGTAGGATTCGGTCTGGGCATTGAGCGGCTTCTTCTGACCATGGAGGCAAACGGAGTGGAAATTCCCCAGCCGGAAGGAGTGGATGTCTTTATCGCTGTCATGGGCGATGCGGCCAAAGCTTTCGGACTCAAACTTCTGCGTCAGCTTCGCCAGGCGGGAGTACGTGCGGAGATGGATACCATGGCCAGGAATATCAAAGGCCAGTTTAAATACGCCAACCGACTGCACGCGAAAAAAACCGTTGTCATCGGCGACAACGAGCTGGCGGAAAAGAAGGTTGCCATTAAGGATATGGAGACTTCCCAGCAAGCGGAAGTAGCAATGGACGATATCATCAAAGAGCTTACAAAATAGGAGATAAGGATGGAACAGATATTCAAAAGGACCCATATGTGCGGAGTCCTGAATGAAAACAACATAGATGAACAAGTGGTGATCAACGGCTGGATTCAAAAGCGGCGAAATCTGGGCGGACTGATTTTCTGCGATGTGCGGGATAAAACCGGCATTGTCCAGGTCGTATTCAACGATCAGATTCCCCAGGAATTGTTCGAAAAGGCCGACCGTCTGCGCAGTGAATATGTGGTGGGAATCAAGGGAACCGTAAAAGAACGGGAATCCAAAAATCCCGATTTGCCCACCGGCAGCATCGAGATTTTTGCCGATGATCTGATGATCTATTCTGCGGCCGATACGCCGCCCATCTATATAAAAGACGACGATAACGTGGATGACAACCTGCGTCTCAAATACCGCTATCTGGATTTGCGCAAACATCAGATGCAGCAAAATTTGACCTTCCGCCATAATCTGACCAAGCTGGCCAGGGACTATTTTGACAGCCAGGGCTTCACAGAAGTGGAGACCCCTATGTTGATCAAATCCACGCCGGAAGGCGCCAGAGACTATCTGGTTCCCAGCCGGGTCAATCCGGGAGCCTTTTATGCTCTGCCTCAATCCCCGCAGATGTTCAAGCAGCTTCTGATGGTGGCGGGAACAGACCGTTATATGCAGATTGTAAAATGTTTTCGGGATGAAGATCTTCGTGCTGATCGGCAGCCGGAATTTACTCAGATTGACTTGGAAATGTCCTTTGTGGATCAGGATGACGTCATCGCCGTTCAGGAGGGCTTTTTAAAAAAGGTCTTCAAAGATCTAATGAATATTGAACTGGATACGCCGTTTCCAAGAATCCCTTATGATGAGGCGATGGAACGCTACGGCAGCGATAAGCCGGATACCCGCTTCGGGTTTGAACTGAAAAAGCTCAACGATCTGGTAACTTCCTGCGACTTCAAAGTCTTTACTGATGCTTTGGCAGCAGGCGGCGATGTGCGCGGCATCTGCATCGACGGCGGCGCGGCTTCCTATACTCGCAAAAAGATCGACAAGCTGACAGAGGCGGTCAAAAGCTACGGCGCGAAAGGCATGGTTTGGATCAAAGTGGAAGACGATAAAATTTCTTCTTCCGTCAATAAATTCTTTTCACCGGAGGCGCTGCGTGAAATCGCCGATGTCTTCGATGCCAAGGCCGGCGATCTGATCCTGATCGTTTCCGACAAAAAACAGGTGGTGTTCGACAGCCTGGGATTCTTGCGACGCCATATTGCAGGAGAATTAGGTCTGCTGGACGACAACAAGTACCAGCTTTTGTGGGTGGTCGATTTCCCTCTCTTCGAATACGACGAGGAGACCGGCGAATACCACGCCAAGCATCATCCATTCACATCGCCCAATCCGGAGGATCTGGAATTCCTGGAAAGCGATCCGGGGAGGGTAAAAGCCCAGGCATACGATATTGTGCTCAACGGCGTAGAGCTGGGCGGAGGCAGTATCCGTATCCACGATCGGGCCCTGCAGGAAAGAATGTTCGGAGTCCTGGGGCTGTCCCCTCAGGAGATCGATGAGAAATTTGGTTTCTTAGTGGAAGCCTTTAAATATGGAGCTCCGCCTCACGGTGGACTTGCCTATGGGCTGGACCGTCTCGTCATGCTGCTGACCCATCAGAGCAGCATCCGGGAAGTCATCGCCTTCCCCAAAAACCAGGCAGCCCAATGTATGGTCAGCGAAGCTCCGGGCTGTGTGGATCAAGAACAGCTGGACGAGCTGGGGATCGCCGTAACAGCGGCAAAAGAAGAGGAAGCACACCAGTAAGGGCATGACATGAAGCGCATTGGAATTTTAGGCGGGACCTTTGATCCCGTACATTACGGCCACATTGGCCTGGCACAGGATGCACGCAGGCAGGCGGGGCTGGATAAGGTTCTGCTGATTCCGGCCAAGCTGCAGCCGTTTAAGCTGGACAAGGAGATTACCTGCGGCCGGCACCGGCTGGCGATGGTTGAGCTGGCCGTTGCGAAAGACCCGGGTCTTGAAGCATCCGATTACGAATTAAGGCAGAAAGAGATTTCTTATACTTATAAGACTTTGCGGGCGCTTTCGGCCCAATGGGGCGAGGAGACCCAGATCTGCTTTATAACTGGAACAGATGCATTTTTGAAGATCGATCGATGGAAGCAGGCGGAGGAAATGCTGACTAAGTATTCCTTTGCCGTGGGTTCCAGGCCCGGCTATAAAGAGGCGGAATTGAATCAATGTATAGAGCATTTGAAATCGGTCTATAATACAGATATTGTAAAAATTCAGAATCGCAGAAGAGACATTTCTGCCACTGAGATTCGGGAGCGGCTCTCAAGGGGAGCATCCCTCAGCGGCCTGGTTCCTGAGCAAGTAGAAAGGTATATCAAGATAAATGGACTCTATTGAAGTTTATATAGAAAAAAACTTATCTGAAAAACGCAGACGCCATATTTACGGTGTTGTTTCCACTGCTGAAAAATTAGCCGCAAAATACGGGTGCGATCAGGAAAAAGCCAGGATCTGCGCCCTTTACCACGATATGTTCCGCAGTACTCCGGCTGCTGTGTTGAATATGTACGTCAAGCAGCTGGGGCTTGATCCTGCTTTTATGGACAATGCCAATCTGGCCCACGGCCCGATTGCGGCCAGGATTATGGAACGGGACTATGGGATCAGCGATCCCGATGTTTTGAATGCGGTAAGATATCATACCACTGGCCGGGAGGGCATGTCCCTGCTGGAAAAGGTGGTATATCTGGCAGATGCGATTGAACCCGGGCGGGAATATCCGGGAGTGGAGCCGATCCGGCGGCAGGCGGAGGTCTCTTTAGACCAGGCATGCCTGCTTGCGATGGAACGCTCGATTACATATATTGAACAGCGAGGATTGTTCCTCCATGAGGATACGATAAAAGCACGAAACGATTTGAAAAAGAAGGGAGAAATAAATGGATTGTAAAGACATGGCTATGTTTTCAGCAAGAGTCCTGGATAATAAAAAGGCCCGGGACATTGATGTGATCAACATTGGAACCAAAGCCGCATTTGCGGATTATATGGTTCTGGCCTCCGGCGGCAGCGAGCGGCAGATTGAAACCCTGGCCGATGAACTGGAAGAACAGTTCCAAAAGGAAGGGATCCAGGTTCGGAATATCGAAGGAAAGAAAGCTTCCGGATGGATTCTGATGGACTACGGCGATATTATCGTCAATCTGCTGACCGCGGACATGCGCGAAAAATATAACATTGAAAAAGTCTGGGGAGACTGCGAATTTTTAGATCTGGAGGATGAGTGATGATCGATAAATACAACTTTACGGAAATTGAAGCCAAATGGCAGAAAAAGTGGCAAGACGCGGATATTTTTAAGACCACGGAAGATGAAACTAAGGAAAAATATTATGTACTGGAAATGTTTCCATACCCATCAGGCAAACTACATATGGGTCATGTGAGAAACTATTCCATCGGCGATGTCATTGCCAGATTCAAGACCATGAAAGGCTTTAATGTGCTCCATCCCATGGGATGGGATTCTTTCGGCCTGCCAGCGGAAAACGCAGCTATCAAACATGGCGCCGCACCCAGCGAATGGACCTGGAACAACATCGACGAAATGCGCGACCAGCTTTGCGAACTGGGACTTTCCTATGATTGGGACAGAGAGGTGGCTACCTGCCATCCCGACTATTACAAATGGATGCAATGGATTTTCATCCAGTTTTACAAGAAGGGCCTCGCCTATAAAAAAGAGAATCCAGTAAACTGGTGTCCCAGCTGCCAGACGGTTCTGGCCAACGAGCAGGTTGTGGATGGAAAATGCGAACGCTGCGGCGCGGAAGTGGGAAAAAAGGAACTGTCTCAGTGGTATTTTAAGATCACCGATTATGCGGAGCGGCTCCTTTCCAATCTGGACAAGCTGCCGGGATGGCCGGAAAAAGTTAAGACCATGCAGAAAAACTGGATCGGTAAGAGCATCGGCGCAGAGGTTACGTTTGAAATCGAAGAATTTGATAAAGGCCTGGATATCTTCACCACCAGACCGGACACCCTCTACGGTGTGACCTATATGGTACTTGCTCCCGAACATCCTTATTTGAAGGATTTAGTGGCCGGCGGCGAGTATGAGGAAGCTGTAAAGGCATATGTGGATAAAGTCCAGCATATGTCCGATATTGAGCGTACGTCCACTACCAATGAAAAGACCGGCCAATTTATCGGCCGTTATGCGGTCAATCCGGTTAACGGCAAGAAAGTGCCGATTTATATTTCCGACTATGTACTGATGGATTATGGTACCGGCGCCATTATGGCCGTACCGGCGCATGACCAGCGGGACTTTGAATTCGCTAAGAAATTCGGCCTGGATATTATACCGGTTGTAGATACCGACGATCCGGACATCGATGTATATAACCTGAAGGAAGCCTTTGCTGCCGAAGGAAATATGATCAACTCGGAAATGTTCACAGGTATGAACAATCAGGAAGCGATCACCAAGATCATCGATTACCTGGAAGAAAAGGGCATCGGTAAAAAGTCCATCAACTATCGGCTCCGCGACTGGCTGATTTCCAGACAGAGATATTGGGGTACGCCGATTCCGATGATCTACTGCGATGAATGCGGATGGGTTCCGGAAAAAGAAGAGAACCTGCCGGTTATGCTGCCCACGGATGTGGAATTTACCGGCAAGGGCGAGTCACCCCTGACCACCAGCAAAACCTTTGCCAAAGCGGTCTGCCCAAAATGCGGAAAGCCGGCAAGACGGGAAATGGATACCATGGACACCTTCCTGGATTCATCCTGGTATTTCCTGCGCTATTGTGACGCCCAAAACGAAAAAGAAGCCTTTAACCTGGAAAAGATTAAATACTGGATGAGCGTGGACCAATATATCGGAGGCGTGGAACATGCGATCCTCCACTTGATGTACGCCAGATTCTTCCAGATGGCCCTTTATGATCTGGGACTGGTGAACACAGACGAGCCTTTTGTCAATCTGCTGACTCAAGGCATGGTCATCAAAGATGGAAAGAAAATGTCCAAATCCATCGGGAACGTGGTCAGCCCTGCGGAAATCATTGAAAAGTACGGCGCTGATACGGCACGACTGTTCATTCTCTTTGCGGCTCCTCCGGAAAGAGAGCTGGACTGGTCCGATAAAGGAGTGGAGGGAAGCTATCGTTTCCTGAACCGCGTCCACAGATTGGTCTATGAGTTTGCGGAAAAGTATCAGGACGTGCCGGAAAGCTACGAATTAAAGAACAAGGCGGACAAGGACCTGGCATACGCCATGAACTATACCATTAAAAAGGTATCGGACGATGTTGGCGGAAGGTTCAATTTCAATACGGCGATCAGTTCGGTCATGGAGCTGGTCAATGAAATGTACAAGTATAAAGAAGGAGAAGTAAATCCCGGACTTTTCGGAGAGGCAGTCAAAAATCTGGTACTGGTCCTGTCTCCGTTCACGCCCCATATCTGCGAAGAAATGTGGGAGCACCTGGGACATGATTCCTTTATTTATAAAGAAGCGTGGCCGGTATGCGACGAAAGCGCATTAGTGAAGGACACCATAGAAGTAGTTGTTCAGATCAACGGAAAAGTAAAAGAAAAAATGGACGTACCGGCAAATCTGAATAAAGCAGAACTGGAAAAGCTGGCAATGGAAAACGAAAAAGTACAAACGCTGACAAGCGGCAAGAACGTTGTGAAAGTAATCGCAGTGCCAGGTAAGCTTGTCAATATCGTTGTAAAATAGGTTTTCTCAGCTTTTCAGGAAGAAAGAGAAAGAAAAGAGAGAACGGAAATTTATGAAAACAAAACAACAGAATACGAATAACAACAGAGGCGGAGCAGCGCTGAAAATCATCCCCCTGGGCGGACTCAACGAGATCGGAAAAAATATGACCGTCCTGGAATACAAGGATGAGATACTGGTCATTGACTGTGGTCTGTCCTTTCCCGATGATGATATGTTCGGGATTGATATGGTTATCCCTGATTTTTCCTATCTGGTTCAGAATCGGAAAAAAATCAAGGGCATCGTGATCACCCACGGTCACGAGGACCATATCGGCGCCGTCCCTTATCTGCTGAAAGTGCTCAACGTACCCATCTACGGGACCAGGTTCCCGCTGGGGCTGATCGAAAACAAGCTGAAGGAGCACGGATTAAAAGGGAAGCTGCACCCCATCAAGGCCGGACAGAAATTCAAGCTGGGCGTCTTTGAGGTGGAAACGCTGAGGATCACCCACTCGATCGTGGATTCCATCTGCCTCTGTATCAACACGCCTGCCGGAAGGATTTTCCATACCGGCGATTTTAAGATCGACTATACGCCGGTGGACGGGGAACCCCTCGATTTTGCCAGGCTGGCGGAGCTGGGTTCAAAGGGCGTGCTCCTGATGATGGCCGACAGCACCAACGCCACCAGACCGGGGTATACCTCATCGGAAAAGGTGGTCGGCCGCACGCTGGAAGATATTTTCCGCAGATCCCAGACCAGGATCCTGATCGCCACCTTCTCTTCCAACGTCCACCGAATTCAGAAGATTATTGATATCGCCGTAATGTGCAAACGGAAAGTGGCTGTCTCCGGCAGGAGCATGGTTAACGTGGTGGCTCTGGCCCAGGAATTGGGATACATTAAGATTCCTGCCAATGTGCTGGTTGATATCAACAAGACAAGAAATATACCGGATAAAGATCTTGTGATCATAACGACTGGAAGTCAGGGCGAGCCCATGTCGGCATTGTCCCGTATGGCTACCAACGACCATAAGGCTGTAAAGATCAAAAAGGGCGACATGGTTATCCTTTCGTCCACACCGGTGCCTGGAAACGAAAAGACCGTTTCCAACGTGGTAAACAAGCTCTTTGAGAAGGGGGCGGAGGTCATCTATTCGGATATTGCCGATATCCATGTTTCTGGCCATGCCTGCCAGGAAGAGCTGAAGCTGATGCACTCTCTCATACGGCCCAAGTATTTCATGCCTGTACACGGAGAGTACCGCCACTTGAAAAAGCATTCGGAAATTGCCCAGTCCCTGGGAATGCCGGAGAGCAAAATCTTCATTCTGGAAAACGGTGATGAGCTGGATGTGAACAGACGTCAAGCGAAAATCGTCACCAGTGTGGCGGAGGCCGAAGGCGTGATGGTTGACGGTCTGGGAGTAGGAGATGTAGGCAACATCGTGCTCAGAGACAGGCGGCTCCTTTCCGAATCGGGATTGATCATTGTGGTCGCTGCCATTGACCGGCAGAATAATTGCGTCTCCTCTGGTCCGGACATTATTTCCAGAGGGTTTGTCTATGTGCGGGAAAATGAAAAGCTCATCGACGATGCCTGCGATCTGGCGGCGGATATTTTGGAAAAATGCTGCAAAAAGAACGTGCGCGACTGGAATGCTATGAAAACTGCCGTCCGCGACGGCCTGAGAAGCTATATTTATAATAAGACCATGAGAAGTCCGGTGATTTTGCCGATATTTTTGGAGGTATAAAATGAATGTATATGATGAGGCCCACAAATTAAACCAGGCCATCAAGGAATCAGAAGAATACAAACAGTATCAGGCTGTAAAGGAGAAAATCAAAGGAAATACTCAGTTGGAACAGACGCTTAACGATTTTAAAACCAAACAAATTTCCATGCAGGCCCAGCAGATGATGGAAGGCCAGATGAATCAGGAGGCAATGGCCCAAATCCAGCAGCTTTCCATGGTCCTGATGCAGGATCCGCTGGCTGCTGAATATTTGCAATGCGAAATGCGGTTTTCCCTGATGATCAATGATGTCTATCAAATCCTTTCGGAAGTGATCGATTTGGGATTAGGGGGTGTGCTCGGTGGAAAACAGAATGATTAAGACTCCTGACGAGATTTTAAAAATCATGAAAGCAGAAGCCATGGGCGATATGTGCTTCTCCCACATCCTGGATTTTATCAAGGTAGGCATGACGGAGCTTGAGGTTGCAGGTGAGATTGAACGGGTGCTGCTGGCGCTTGGCGCGGAAGGCCTTTCTTTTCCAACCATCTGCGTTTCCGGTACAAGAACTGAATTTCCCCATGGGGAGCCTACGGATAAAGTGATTATGGAAGGCGATTTGGTTACTATAGATATGGGCGCGGTCGTGGACGGCTATTGCGGAGATATGACCAGAACCGTGGCTATGAATTACATCCGCGATGATCAGCAGGAAGTATACGATGTGGTTCTTCGCTCCCAGGAGGCCGGCCTTGCTGCCGTCAAATCCGGTGTCAGATGCTTTGATGTGGACAAGGTTTGCAGGGACATCATCGCAGACGCCGGTTACGGAGAATACTACATTCACGGCACCGGACACGGGGTGGGCACGGAGGTCCATGAGGCTCCCACCCTCAATACCAAAAGCGATGAAGTTCTGGCGGAATATATGCCGGTTACAATTGAGCCGGGTATTTACATACCTGGAAATTTCGGAGTGCGGATTGAGGACTTGGCAATCGTTACAGACTTTGGTATAATAAATACGACTAAGTCTTGTAAAGAGCTGATTATACTCTAATTAAAAATACAAATTTAAGAAAGGTCGAGAATTTATGATTTATGCAGGTGATTTTAGAAAAGGTATTACATTTGAAATTAACGGCGAACCCCATGTTGTTCTGGATTTCCAGCACGTTAAACCGGGCAAGGGGGCTGCTTTTGTAAGAACCAAATACAGAAACATCCTTACGGGAGCCACCAGAGAAGAAGCCTTCAACCCCAATGACAAGTTCCCCAAAGCCCATATTGAAACCAAGACCATGCAGTATCTGTATAATGACGGAGATCTCTATTACTTCATGGATCCGGAGTCATATGAACAGATTCCTCTGCCTTTTGAACAGGTGGAAGATGCGATGAATTATTTGAGGGAGAATGATGAGGCAACAATTAAATTCTACAAGGGCAGCGCTTTCCTTGTGGAAGCGCCCAACTTCGTCGATTTGAAGGTTATCGAGACAGAGCCCGGCGTAAAAGGAGACACTGCCACCAACGTAACAAAGGCAGCTACTGTTGAAACCGGCGCGGTCGTTCACGTTCCTATTTTCATCGAAGAGGGTGAAATCATCCAAATCGATACCAGAACCGGAGAATACCTGGGAAGATCCAAATAAACAATCAAACCGGAGGGACGTTTTGGCGTCCCTTTCTGCGTATTATACGGTCAATCAAGGGTGCTTTTCCGTACGGGCGGCAAGTCATTGACACTTTTAAATGGAGCAGATGGAATATCAGCAATTATTGCAGAAACGAGGACAAACGAGATGAGAAGGGCGAATCAGGGTAATCGAGGCGGGCTTGGGATCCGGCTTGTGATCATATTAGCGATAATCGTAATCATTTTAGCAGGGGGGCTTTTTTTCTACGTGCACGGTATTTCGGCCACCGATCCTGGCAATCAGGAAAAAGTGAGCATTACCGTTGAGCCGGGGACCGGGGTCATGCAGATCCTCAACCAGCTGGACGAGGCCGGGCTGGTTGAAAACAAATTCTGCGGAAAGGTTTATGTCAAGCTGGCATCACCGGACAAGATTCAGGCGAATACTTATGTGCTCAGCAAGGATATGACTCTGACGGAAATCTTTTCCGCAATGGACAGCGGGGATCCTGCGTATATTTCCCAGTCCAAATTCACGATCATAGAAGGCGCCACCATTCCCCAGGCCGCAGAAGCCATCGCCGATGAATCGGGTTTGTCTCAAAAGGCAATTATGAAAAAGTGGTCGGACACAGCCTATTTGAAGAAGCTGATTGAAAAATATTGGTTCCTGACCGATGATTTGCTCAATAAGGACTTGAAATACCCGCTGGAGGGTTATCTCTATCCGGAGACCTATTTCCTCTCTGAAAAGGACCCGGATATTGAAAAAATTACGGAAACCATACTGGACAAGATGGACGAAGAACTGACACCCATCAAGGGCGACATAAAATCAAAATTGAACATGTCCGTTCACCAGTTCCTTTCTTTTGCTTCTGTGGTGGAACGGGAATCCCTTTTTGAGGCTGACCGGCCCAAGATTGCAGGCGTCTTTAAAAACCGCCTGGATCAAGACATGGCTCTTCAGAGCGATATTACCGTTTTGTATGCCCTGGACCGGACCGGAGTCAAGGTTTCCATCAAGGAAACTCAGGTGGACTCCAAATACAATACGTATAAGTATAAGGGGCTTCCTGTAGGCCCAATCTGTGCAGTACCGCGAAGGACGATGGATGACTGCCTCAATTATGAACCCAGCGACTATCTGTTCTTCTTTGCCACAGAAAAAGGAGAGGTGCTCTATTCCAAGACTTATGAAGAGCACCAGAAAATTGTCAAGGAAAATAAATGGTATTAAATGAATATTATAAACGATAAAGTTACTGCATATATCGACGCATTATACCAGCCCATGGACAGCCGCCTGGCCCTTTTGCGGCAGCAGGCGGAGGAGGATAATGTTCCCATTATTCTAAGGGACACGGAGACGTTTTTGATGAATCTTCTGCGCATCCGAAAACCGGTGAAAATCCTGGAGATCGGTACGGCGGTGGGTTATTCGGCAGCTTGTATGGCAAAGACCTGTCCTTTTAGCCGGATTATCACCATCGAAGCCGACCCTCAAATCGGCATGACAGCAAGAAAAAATATTGAAATGCTGGGACTTCAGGATCGGGTTCAGGTGATCCTGGGGCCGGGCCAGGAAGTACTGGATCAGCTCACCGGCCCCTTTGATTTTGTATTCATCGATGCGTCCAAAAGCAATTACCGCACTTTTTGGGATAAAACACTTCCCATATGCTCTTCCGAGGCTGTCATCGTCTGCGATAATGTGCTCTTAAAAGGTATGATCGTTTCCGAAGAATACGATCCGCGAAAAAAACACAAGACCCATATCCGTAAACTGCGGGATTTTCTCACCCATATCACACAGACCGACTGTGCCGACACGTCGCTCCTTCCCATCGGCGACGGCGTTTCTTTTAGTGTATTGAAAGGATAATATGGACAAACTAGAATTACTTGCTCCTGCGGGAGATTTGGAAAAATTAAAAACAGCAGTGGATTACGGCGCAGATGCCGTTTATTTCGGCGGCGAGCTGTTCAGCCTGCGGGCGGGTGCCGGAAATCTTTCCATCGAACAGATGAAGGAGGCAGTCCAATACGCCCATGCCCATCATGTGAAGTGTTATTTGGCCCTCAACATCTTTGCCCATAACGAGGATGTTCTTCCCTTGGAAGACTATCTGCTGAAGATTAAAGCGCTGGAGATTGACGCCTTCATCGTTTCTGATCCAGGTATTATGCTGATGATTCGGGCGGTGATGCCGGATGCGGAGATTCATCTTTCCACCCAGGCCAATATGACCAATTACAAGACGGCGCAGTTCTGGAAGAACCAGGGCGTAAAAAGAATCGTGCTGGCCCGCGAGCTGACCTTTGATGAAATACGTCATCTGCGGGCCCAGCAGCCGGATCTGGAACTGGAAGCCTTTGTTCAGGGGGCCATGTGCATTTCTTATTCGGGCCGCTGCCTGCTCAGCAATTTTATGATCGAACGGGATGCCAACCGGGGCCAGTGCGCCCACCCGTGCAGGTGGAAATACGCGCTGGTGGAGGAACAGCGCCCCGGCGAATATTATCCCATAGAAGAGGATGAGCGGGGCACCTATATTCTCAATTCCCGCGATCTGTGTATGATCGATCATATTCCCGATCTGGTGGAGGCCGGTATCGCATCTGCCAAAATCGAAGGCCGGATGAAGAGCAGCTTTTATGTTGCTACAGTTGTCGGGGCTTATCGAAAAGCGATCGATGCTTATTACCAGGACCCTGCCGGATATGAATTCCGCAAGGAATGGATGGATGAATTGAAAAAGGTCAGCCATCGGGAATTCACCACCGGTTTTTATTACAACCAGCCCACCAACCAGGATCAGAACTACCAGACCAGTGCCTATACGAGAAACTATAGTTTTATCGGTGTGGTGAAGGATTACGATCCTCAAACCGGGATGGCGATTGTGGAACAACGAAATAAAATGACGGTAGGGGAGGAGATCGAAGTCTTCGGCCCCCATACCGATTTTTTTAAACAAACACTGGAAGTGCTGCTGGATGAAGAAGGAAATGCCATTGAATCGGCGCCCCATCCCCAGCAAATCCTTCAAATCAAGATGGAGCATCCAGTCAGTGCAAACTTTATGTTACGAAAGCGAAAGGAGTAAAAACCAATGTCAGGTTCTGACCCCGGGTCGCCTTTGGCGGTCCAATTTCTGTTTCTATTTGTTTTAATTATCATCAATGCCTTTTTCGCCGCGGCGGAAATGGCAGTCGTATCTGTGAACAAGAACAAGATCAAAGTTCTTGCCCAGGAGGGGAATAAGCGGGCAATCGCCGTGCAGAAACTTCTGGAGAATCCCAATGTTTTTTTGTCGACCATTCAGGTTGCCATTACCCTGGCGGGCTTTCTGGCCAGCGCTTCTGCTGCAGTGGGCATGTCTGACGATCTGGGTGACTGGCTGATGGGCTTTGGCCTTTCCAAAACGGTTGCCAACGATTTGGCAGTGGTTATTGTGACCATTATATTGTCCTATGTTACCCTGGTTCTCGGTGAGCTTTTTCCAAAACGGATTGCCCTTCAGCACTCTGAACGGGTTGCCATGCTGGTGGTTCGGCCGATTAACGCCATCGCTTTTTGCTCCAAACCTTTTGTTTGGTTCTTGTCGGCATCGGTCAATGTGCTTTTGCGGATTACCAGGCAGAAGGTGGACATGGATAACGAGGAGTTTTCTGAGGACGAAGTCATGTCCATGCTGGAAGTCGGGCAGGAGAGCGGCGTGCTGAAAGAAGAGGGAAAGAAGATGATTAACAGTATCTTCGCCTTTGATGACAAACTGGCCTATGAGGTGATGACGCCCCGTACAGAAGTGTTCTCTATCGATATCAACGACCCCACTGAGGAATATATTGACGAACTGATGGAGCTGCGCTATTCAAGGATTCCGGTTTACGATGACGACAGCGACAAGATCATCGGTATCCTCAATATCAAAGACTATCTGATTAAGGCAAGGGATACTGGATTTGAAAACGTGGACATCGCGGCCATTCTTCGCAAACCGTATTTTGTACCGGAGACAAAGAATATTGACTCACTTTTTTTTGAACTGCAAAAGACCAAACAGCAAATCGCGATTTTGATCGACGAGTACGGCGGTTTTTCTGGTATTGTCACTATGGAAGACATCATCGAGGAAGTTATGGGCGATATTGATGACGAATACGATGAAGAAGAGCCTGAAATCGAACAAATCGATGAAAATACCTATATGCTCAACGGCGCTGCTGATCTGGACGATATCAACGAGGAGCTGGATATCAATTTGGAGTCAGAGAACAGTGAGACCATCGGCGGCTTTATCATCGATATTCTGGGTGAGATACCGGATGAAGATGAGGATGAAGACCGCATTATCGAGTTTGAAAATTACATTTTCAAAATTGAATCCGTAAAGGATCGAAGAATCGAGAAGGTTAAGCTGTATATTATGCCGAAGAAGGAAGACGAAGATTCTGAGGACAACGACGGAGATGAAAAAGAATCCCGCCGGGAAAAGCGGGCGAAAGAAAAAGATACGGAAAAATAGTTGATCGGGAGCTGCCAATTTATGTGGCAGCTCCCATTTTGGGAGAGCAAGGACTACGAAAGGAGCAAACATGAACAGTCAAAAGGAAGAAATAGATAGACTAGAAAAACAGTTTTCGTTTATTAAAGAGATCGACAAGGAGAAAAAGATTACCCGGCAGACCTACATATCCAGCGGAGAAAGAATGGAAAACGATGCCGAGCATGCGTGGCATATGGCGATCATGACCTTACTGTTGAGCGAGTATGCCAATGAAAACATCGATATTTTAAAAACCATATCCATGCTGCTGATACATGATTTGGTGGAAATTGACGCTGGTGATACCTATGCTTATGATGAAGCAGGCAAAGCTTCACAGCGGCAGCGGGAAGAACAGGCGGCCGAGCGGATTTTCGGGTTGCTGCCGCAGGATCAGGGAAAGAAGATGCGAGCTTTATGGGATGAATTTGAAAAAGGAGAGACAGCGGAAGCAAAGTTCGCCCATGCTATGGACAACATTCAGCCGGTTATGCTCAACGCAGAGACCGACGGAAAAGCCTGGGCAGAGCGGAACATCCATTTATCCCAAATCCTCAAACGAAACCAGGCAACTGCAGAAGGCTCGGACACTTTATGGAACTACGCCTATCATCATTTCATCATGCCCAATGTGGAGAAGGGGCGGATCAAAGAATGATTGCCTTGATTACGATCTACATGAAAATATTGTAAATTAATTACATAAAATAACATATATTGCTTGAAAGCTCGTAAAAGATGTGCTAGAATTAAGAAAAAAAGAAGGAGGTGAAAGTATGGAGCAGGAATTAAAGAACATGTTGACTTTGATTTATGAGGAAGTAAAGGAATTGAAAGTGCGAGTGACCAATCTGGAAACCCAGACAACTTCCCTTAGAGAAGATCTGGAAACCCGGACAACTTCTCTGAGAAACGATCTGCAAGCACAGATAAATTCTCTGAGAGAAGAACTGGACAAACGCACATCGGCGCTGGATCAGCAGGCAAAACGCCATTTCGAGATCCTCGAAAGAGATTTAGGCGGAGCCCTGGATTGGGGCAAATATCTGCAAGAAAAGAAAGTTGACAAAGAAGCCTTAAAACAAGCAGCCGTATAGACTGCAAAACCAAGTTGTCACCGGGTGGGACCGGCAGTATTGTGACAGCAGAATTTTAAAAGTACCCACTTTTAAGCAAGCATTACAGAATAAAAATCTGTACATGGTTGCTTTTTTTATGCAAAAAATAACTATAGATTGTGAGAGCGGGCCGCTCTCTTTTTTCTGACCCTGATCTAAAAAAATCTGTAATAAAACCTTGTCCCAGGAATATGATGTATAAACAAAAGGGAAAAGGGGTGTTTTGATGAACAACTTGGAACAAATTTTAAATAAACTTCCGGATAATATCAGGGGGCCGGTCATGGATCTGCCGCAAACAATTCTCAATAATTTGGAGGAAATCAGAATAAAGGCTGAAAATGATATACGGGTCCTGTCAAAGAATCAGGAAATCGTAGTAGCGCTGAAAAAAAATGCGCTGGTTACCAGAGAAGATTTGGATACCATTTTAAATAACCTGCTGAACTATTCCTATTATGCCTATGAAGAAGAACTGGCAAAGGGTTACATAACCATCGAAGGCGGGCACAGAGTCGGAGTCTGCGGCAGGGCCGTTTTGGACAAGGGGAAAGTTTGCCTGATCAAGGAAATCTCATCCCTCAACATTAGACGCAGCAGAGAGATCATCGGCGTGGCAGATCGGGTGATCCCTCATATTCTGGACAAAAACAACGGCCTGCTCGCCAACACTTTGATTGTTTCACCGCCCAAATGCGGTAAAACCACATTACTTCGGGATCTGGTGCGCGTACTCAGCTACAAGGGCTATAAAGTAGGTCTGTGTGATGAACGCTCGGAGATTGCCGGCTCTTACTTGGGAAAACCCTCCTATGATTTAGGGCCCAGGACCGATGTGCTGGACGGATGCCCCAAAGCAGAAGGGATGACCATGCTGATTCGGGCAATGTCACCGGATGTGGTGGTCACCGATGAAATCGGGAAAACTGAGGATGTTTCTGCCATCGAAACGGCTGTTTGTGCCGGTGTCAGCATTCTGACAACGATTCACGGAAAAAATTACGATGACGTGATCGCTTCCAATATTGGACCGCTGGTTTCGAAAGGCGTTTTTTCCAGGATTGTGTTTCTGACCAACGATCCGCGGACGGGTACCATCGACGAGGTCCTTCATGCTTAAGGGAATTCTATGTCTGATCATCGTCTTTGCCTGCGGAGGACTGGGGCTTTTGAAAGCGCAGACATACAGCGCCCGGTTGGAAGACCTGGCGGATCTTAAGGATATGATCCACATTCTGCAGACCGAGATGAGCTATCGCAAGGATCCTCTCCCCAATGCCTTTGCACGTATCGCCTCATATAAGGATAATCGGGCAATGGATCTCTTGCGAAGGTGCAGCGATTCCATGAAAGAAAGTCTGGATTTAAAACAATGCTGGGAACAGGCCGTAAAGTACGCTTACGAAAAGAGCGGCAGCTGTCTGACCGGCGAGGATCTGGTCATTCTCAAAGATTTGGGACTGCAGCTGGGGAAAAGCGACATCAAAGGACAGGCTGCTATGTTTGCCCTTACAGAAACTAAGCTGGAAAATCAAATCGAGCAGGCGACCAAGGAGAAAGAGAGCAAGGGAAAGATGTACAAAGGCTTGGGATTTTCCATCGGCATCGTCATTGCGATCATTTTGATTTAACAGCAAAACAGGAGATAAATCTATGATGGATATCGATATTATATTTAAAATTGCGGCGATCGGCATCGCTATAGCCGTGCTCAATCAAATTCTGATCCGGGCGGGCAGGGAAGAGCAGGCCATGATGACTACCCTGGCGGGAATCGTCATCGTGCTCTTCCTGGTCGTCCAGATGATCAGTGAATTCTTTGACACAGTCAAAACATTGTTTCAGTTTTAAGGGGGACAGCCTATGGAAATCATGAAAATCGTTGCCATCGCCATAGGCGGAGTCATCATGGCAGCCGTCGTAAAAAACTTCAAGCCTGAATTTTCCATCTACGTGGTTCTGGCTACCGTGATCATTATTTTTCTCATGGCGCTGGACAAATTGACTACTGTGTTTCAATTTTTGGGAACTGTGTATGGAGAAATGACTTATGGGAAAAATTTCTTTCCTATTATTATAAAAGTTTTGGTGGTGGCATATCTGGCTGACTTTACAGCACAGCTCTGTAAAGACGCCGGGGAAAGCGCCATCGCAGGAAAAGTGGAGCTGGCAGGAAAAATTGTGATCTTTTATCTGTCCATGCCTATCCTCCTGGCGATCCTGGAACTGATCAATTCTGTGCTGTAAGGGGGAATATATTTGGATTACGATTCGATCTTACAAGAACAAATGGGAAAGATGGACCTCTCCGAGCTGGAACAGATCATGGACGATGCGGCAAAACAGAGCAACGGACTTTTTTCTTCCATGTCCACCGATGATATTGTTCAAAGCTTTATCGACGGCAAACCGCTCTTTGACTCGGAGGTCATCATGAACAACCTCCTCGACGTCTTTTTATATGAAATCAAGGCGGGACTGATACTGGGCGTGGAAATCATCAGCATTTGCATTGTGATGGGTTTGCTTAAAAATTTTTCCAATTCTTTTGGGGACAAACCGGTGTCTACTTTGGGGACAGTTGTATGCAGCTGTTTAGTCATTACTCTTTGCTTAAAAAACTTCATGACGACATACGACGCATGTTTGGATACACTCAACATCATGACTAAAACCATGCAGATCCTTCTTCCGATCATGATACCGCTGCTGATCAGCATGGGCGGTTTTTCCTCCGGAGGAGTGCTCAATCCGGTTATCATCGGCGCCATTACCGCTTTTAATACAGCACTGCAAAAGTTCATTCTGCCCATTGTTTTTATTTCCAGCATTTTTATTCTCATTAACAGCTTGACAGAAAAGGATTATGTGAGCAGACTGGCGATCTTTCTGCGAAAGGCAGCGGTCTTCTTCACCGGGCTAGCCGTCACCATCTTTGCCGGATTAACTGCCATTCAGGGGCTGGTAACAAAAACCGCCGACGGACTCCTGGTCAATACGGCTCGTTATTCGGTGGATAACTTTGTACCTATTGTGGGCGGCTTTGCAGCCGATTCCATCGACATGGTCTTAAGCTGTGTGGCTGTAATAAAAAATGGGATCGGTGTGCTGGGAATTATCATCATTTTATGTCTGCTTGCCATGCCAGTATTGAAGATTCTGGCGATCGCGGTTATTTACAAAATCACAGCTATTCTAGTGGGTCCAATCGGTAACAAACAGATTGCAGACAGTTTGGGTGAAATGGGTAGCTCAGTTATCACCATGGCCGTTATTTTGTCCCTATGCGCGCTCATGTTTCTGATTTTTTTGACCATCATCATCGGCATCGGAGGAGGCACCCTATGGAAATGATGAAAGAATGGGTGAAGAACATCTTTATACTCATACTGGCCCTCACCTTTATCGAAATGCTGCTGCCCACCTCCCGAATGGAAAAATACATTAAGTTTATTTTTTCCCTGGTGGTGATGGCTACGATATTGTCGCCGCTTTTGATTTTGCTGGAATAAGCGGCAGAAGGTGAAATATATATATAAGGAGAGTGATCACAATGCTAGAAAAATTAAAAAAAGATCCAAAGATGAAGGATCTGGCAATAAAGATCATCGCCATACTCATCATCATCTCTGTAGCGCTGCTTTCTTTTGACGTATTTACACAGAATAAAGATGGGCGGAAACAGATCATCGATGACGACGGCGGCACCGAAGCACAGCTTTGCAGCATTTTGACTGACATTAAGGGGGTAGGTGCTGTGGATGTGATGCTGCAATATGGTGAAAAAGACCAGATCACAGGAGTCATTGTAACCGCAGAGGGTGCAGATGATCCGGTCGTAAGGAATAATCTGGTCAATGCAGTGAGAGCCGTGTTCAACATACCGGTGTCCAGTGTTATGGTCTTTGAAAAAGACAATACAACTAAAAAGGATGGAGGAAGTGAATCATGAAAAAGCACAACTTTTGGGAAAAGATAAAAAAACATAGAAAATTGATCGGCGGGGCGCTGGTGGTGGCGCTGTGCCTGGGGGTGGTAACGGCCATCGGAGGTGTATTCCCGTCGCCGGACGCGGCGCAGAGCAATCAGGATATTCCCGAGCACGACGGCGATGTTCTTGTGGACAGCATTAATGTTAAGAATGAGAGCGAAACATCTGCCCAGGAAAATAAAAAAGAAACTGAAAAAACAAAAGAACCTGCGCCCGTCACTTCTGATGACGTCAGTGACCTGGAGAATACAGATACTTATTTCGAAGAAATGCGCGCTACCATCAACATGGACAGAAATCAAGTTATTTCCATGCTGACCGATGCGGAAACCACAGCCGACAGCAGCTCGGAAAAAGAAAGCGCCACACAGCAAAAGCTAAAGCTGCTCAAATATATGGAGCAGGAACAAAATGTAGAAAACGCGATTAAGACAAAAAAACTACCCGAATGTCTGGTTCTGATCACAGATAGCGGTGTCAACGTTACCGTTAATAAACAGGACTTGAATCAGTCTGATGTGGCAAAAATCTGTGACGTAATCATGCGGGAAACCGGCAGAAAAGCACCGGAGATCGTTATTCAAAGCAAGTTTTAGACATTGTAATCACGGGGTAAATTTGTTATAATAAGTCCCGAGGTGAAAATGAATGAATGTGGTAAATGAACAGAAATCCGGTACCCTGAAAATCTCCGATGAGGTAATCGCCGTCTGCGCAGCAAATGCTGCCTTAAAGACGGATGGTGTGGCGGAGCTGGCCGGCGGCCTGACCAATGCGCTTTCAAAAAACTTTTTAGGCAAAGAGCTGCTGTACAAGGGCGTAAAGGTTTCTCAGGGTGAGGCCGGTGTGATCATAGACATATTCGTCATTGTGGACTACCAGGTGAATATACCGGCTGTTGCATGGAATATCCAGGAACACGTCAAAAAAGAAGTGGAATCCATGACGGAAATGACGGTAGAAGCTGTAAATATCAATGTACAGGGAGTCCACATACCCGAGGAGGAGGCCCCAATACATGACTAGAACCGAAGCAAGAGAACGATTGATGCAGCTGTTATTTCAGATGGAGATTCAAAACGATTACAGCGATGAGATAAAAAACAACTATATCGACGACCACTTTAAGAACGACCATCAGCTTTCCTACGCGATCAAACTGTGCAATGCGGTCATACAGCATCTGCCTGAGATCGATGCTAAGCTAAATGAGAGCAGTTCCAAATGGAACATTCAGAGGATGGCAAAAGTAGATCTGGCCATAACCAGACTGGCCATGGGAGAAGTTCTTTACATGGACGATATTCCTGATGCGGTGGCAATTAACGAAGCGGTGGATATGGCCAAAAAATACAGCGCGGAAGACTCCAGGAAATTTATCAACGGAGTGCTGGGCCAGATTGTGAAACAGAAACATGCTTAGGAATCGGGACTATGTGCTGGGAATCGATACCAGCAATTACAAGACTTCCGCAGCGATTACAGATGCACAGGGTAAGATTTTATGCGATCTGCGAAAGCTGTTGCATGTAAAACAGGGCGAACGAGGGCTGAGACAGTCAGACGCCCTTTTTCAGCATGTGGAAAACCTGCCAAAGCTTTTGGAAGAAGCGCTGGCAGACGACAGGGCCCGGCGTATCGCAGCAGTCGCCTGTTCTGACCGGCCAAGGCCGCAGGAAGGCTCCTATATGCCGGTATTCAAAGCCGGAATCGGATTTGGACAAGCCGTGGCAGCGGCGCTCCAGGTGCCATTTTTTACCTTTTCCCATCAGGAAGGACACATTGAAGCAATCAAGTCCAGTTCCGGGCTTTCCCATCAAACACGTTTTCTGTGTTACCATTTGTCCGGCGGCACCTGCGAACTTTTGGAAGTCAACGAAGGAAATATTCAAATCATCGGCGGCTCTAAAGATCTTTCTTTCGGACAGGTGATCGATCGGGTCGGCGTCAAACTAGGCCTGAATTTTCCTGCGGGTGAAGAAATGGACCAGCTGGCCATAGGTGCTGAAAAGCCATCTGCCTATTTGAAAAAGATTCCGGCAGACGATTTGTTTTTCAATCTGTCCGGTATCGAAACCCAGTGCGGCAGACAAGCCGAGTTGATGATGCAGCAGGCTTCCACAGAAGAAGAAAAAGCCGAGCTGGTGCGGGAGCTGTTTGATAAAATAACCCGCATTTTAATCGAAATTACGCAAAAGGCCAGCAACGAGACGTCGATAACTAACATTATGTATACCGGAGGAGTTTCCTCCAGCCGCTGCATTAGCGGACAATTGAAAAGACATTTTTCCAATACCGGGATATCCGTAGAATTCGGGCAGCAGCGGCTGTCCCAGGACAATGCTGTGGGTATCGCGCTTCTTGGGGGTAAGAAATTATGGCTATAAAACCAATCAAAGTTTCACAGCTGAACGGATATATTAAGCGGATCCTGCAGACCGATCCGCTCCTTGGAAACGTATCCGTGGTCGGTGAAATTTCAAATCTGAAGTTTCATGGTTCCGGCCACGTCTACTTTTCCCTGAAGGATGCAGACAGCAAGCTCAACTGCTTTCTCCCGCAGCAGCGAGCTGAAGCTTTGCGCTATGAGCTTTCAGAAGGGATGGAAATCACGGCCAGCGGATACATTTATCTGTACGAACGAGGGGGCAGCTATTCGCTCAATATACGCGATATTGAAGTGGCCGGCCTGGGAAACCTCTCCGTTGCCTTTGAAAAACTGAAAGCAAAACTGGAAGCAGAAGGGATTTTTGACGCTGCCCATAAAAAACCAATTCCGTTTTTTCCGGAAAAGATTGCAGTCATTACTTCGGAAACCGGAGCTGCCATTCGAGATATTTTGAAGATTATCAAAAGCAAGAATCATTATACGGACGTGCTGATTTATCCGGTCCTGGTCCAGGGACCGGCGGCAGCCGGACAGATCGCAGAAGCCATCGATCAGGTCAACTGCCTTTTTCCGGAAACGGATACTATCATCGTAGGCAGAGGCGGAGGCTCCATGGAGGAGCTTTGGGCCTTTAATGAGGAAATCGTGGCCCGCAGCATATACCAGTCCAAAATTCCCGTTATTTCCGCAGTGGGCCATGAAACGGACATTACCATTGCCGACTTCGCGGCCGATAAGAGGGCGGAAACGCCGACAGCCGCGGCAGCTATGGCAGTGCCGGATATCGGCGAGCTGAAGATTTATGTGGACAATTTAATGAAAACGCTGGCAGCAGACGCCAATTCCTATATCCGCTATCAGCAGATGCATTTGAAAAGCCTGGATCTGGCGGCCTTTAAAAGAGATTTGGAGAGCCGGATCGTCATGGAACAGATGCGTATTGAGAATTTAAAATCCCAAGCCCAAAACCGGGTTCTAGGAATCATTGCCCAAATGGAGAAAGAGGTCAACCTGCATAAGTCCAGTCTGGAATCTTTCAACCCGGCAGCAATCATGGCCAGAGGATACAGCGCTGTTTTGGATAACAGCCGCAGATTGGTCGGCAGGGCTGAAAAGCTGAGAAAAAACGATCGTATCACCTTGGTTATGAAAGACGGGGAAGCAGACTGCGAAGTGACAGAAATAAGGAGGGACAGCCATGAGCAAAGCTGAAAACAAGCCGAAGTTTGAAGAAATTCTGGCAAAGCTGGAACAAAGCTCGGAAAACTTAAAAAAAGAAAACATCACGCTGGAAGATGCCCTGAAAAATTTCGAAGAAGGAATTGCATATTATGAAGCGTGCAGCGAGATATTAAATAATGCCAAACAAAAAATCGAAACGTATTCCAAGGAATAGAGGGAGGGCTACCATGCCGGAATTAATTAGAAAAAGATATAAAGAACTGATAGAAGAACACATTCTGGATTTCCTGCCGGATATTGATCACAAAAGCATTACGCTCTATGAATCTATGAAATACAGCCTTTCGGCAGGCGGTAAGCGGATACGCCCGATGCTGCTCTTAGCTGCGGCAGAATTTACCGGCTGCAAGCTGGAGGCCGCTATCCCATATGCCTGCGCAGTTGAATATATGCACACTTATTCGCTGATTCACGACGATCTTCCGGCCATGGATGACGATCAGCTGCGAAGAGGTGTTCCAACAAACCATATCATTTACGGCGAAGCCATGGCTATTCTGGCTGGGGACGGACTGCAGTCGGCTGCGTACGAAGCCATGAACAAGGACATGCTCCTTTATTTCGATGATCCCGATAAGCTGAAAAAGCGTATTCGCGCCTCTTATGAGATTGCAAAAGGCTCCGGATGCCGGGGCATGGTGGCCGGTCAAGTGGCTGATATCGAATCGGAGGACAAGGCGTGCTCCCGGGAAATGCTGGACTATATCCATTTGACCAAGACAGCGGCTCTCATCGTGGCGGCAGTTCGTGCGGGAGCACAGCTGGGCGGCGCAGATGCGGAAACGCTCAATAACTTGACCATTTATGCGGAAAATCTGGGCTTGGCTTTCCAGATTGCCGATGACATCCTCGATGTGGTAGGCAGCGAAAAAGAGATGGGAAAAAAGGCCGGTGTGGATCAAGTGAAGAAAAAATCCACCTATCCATCCCTCTATGGACTGGAAGCATCCAAGGCCAAGCTGATGGAGTTGACGGACAACGCCATTGAAGCACTGTCTTCTTACTATGACAATGCAGAATTCTTTACTAAACTAGCAACAGACTTAGCAGTACGAGGCAAATAAGCATGAAAAAATTATTGGAATATCAGTTTCCTCAGGATTTGAAAACAATGACCGAAAACGAGTTGGAGCTTTTATCCTATGAGATTCGGGATTTCCTGATCAGCAATATTTCCAAGACTGGAGGCCATCTGGCCTCCAATCTTGGTGTAGTGGAATTATCCATTGCTTTACATAAAGTCTTTGACACTCCCACAGACAAACTGATCTGGGATGTAGGACATCAATCTTATGTACACAAAATCCTCACCGGAAGGGCCGAGGGATTTCAGACGCTGCGAAAATTCGGCGGCATGAGCGGCTTTCCCAAGGTGAAGGAAAGCGAATACGACACCTTTGATACCGGGCACAGCAGCACCTCCATATCCGTTGCTGCCGGAATGGCGGCTGCCAGAGATTTGGCAAAGGAAGACTTCAAAATCGCAGCCATCATCGGAGACGGCGCTCTTACAGGAGGTTTGGCCTATGAAGCCATGAACAATGTGGGTGTTTCCAAGACCAATCTAGTAGTCATTCTAAATGATAACGGTATGTCCATCGCTCCCAATACCGGCGGGGTGTCCAAATATCTGAGCAAGCTGCGCGGATCCCGCAAATATACCGATTTTAAGAAGCGGGTAAAAAAGAACATTTCCGAAATTCCAGGCATTGGAAAAGGAGTCGTTTCCGGCATGCAGCATATGCGGGATTCTCTCAAATATGCCGTTCTGGACGGCATCATGTTCGAAGAGCTGGGATTCAAATATTTTGGTCCTGTGGACGGACACAATATGGAAGTGCTTTTGGAGACCCTTACCATGGCCAAAGAAGTCGACGGTCCGGTGTTCATTCACGTTATCACCAAAAAAGGCAAAGGCTATAAAAGCGCCGAAGAAACACCCAGCAAATATCATGGTACGGGGCCTTTCGATCCAACAACAGGACGCCAGCATAAGAGCGGCGGAAGCGTACCTTCCTATTCGGACGTATTCGGCAATAAGATGATCCAAATGGCGAAAACCAACAATAAAATCGTCGCCATTGGAGCGGCTATGCTGGAAGGCACAGGCTTGAAGGGCTTTAAGGAACGATATCCCGCCAGAACCTTTGACGTGGGCATTGCAGAAGGCCATGCGGTAACCTTTGCTGCGGGAATGACGGCCGGCGGCTACCGTCCGGTAGTTGCCATCTATTCTACGTTTCTGCAGCGTGCCTATGATCAAATGATAGAAGACGTTTGTCTGCAAAATCTTCCGGTGGTTTTCGCCATCGACCGTGCGGGCATTGTGGGCGCTGACGGAGAAACCCACCATGGTATGTTCGACCTTTCCTATCTGAGCCATATGCCCAATATGACCATTCTGGCTCCCGCAGACAGAGGTGAGCTGGAACAAATGCTGGAATACGCCATGACGCTGGAAGGCCCGTGCGCTATTCGCTATCCGAGAGGCGAGGCTATGGATCTGGGGTTGAACTGTCCGATCCAAGGCAGCCTGGTTATTGAAGAAGGAAGGGACGTGGAACTTTGGGCGGTCGGCAATATGCTGACCGTGGGCTTTCAGGTGCAGGAAGTATTGAAGAAAAACTCCATCGATGCCGGGCTGATCGATGCCCGTTTTGTCCGTCCCTTGGACCAGAAGGCCATAACCGCGTCTGCTGAGCGGACAAGACTGATCGTCACCTTGGAAGACAATGTGATCACCGGAGGCTTTGGAGAAAATCTGGCCGCGGCCATGATGGAATCCCCGGTAAAGGTTCTCAATTTCGGCTGGCCGGATCGTTTTATCGAACACGGAAGCATCGGTCAGCTCTTTGAAAAATATGGATTAAATCCCGAAAGTATTGCAGAAAGGATTTGTGAATATCTTGAAAAACAGGCTTGATGTGATTCTGGTAGAGCGGGGATTGTTTCCCTCAAGGGAAAAGGCCAAAGCTGCTGTTATGGCGGGTGTTGTCTACGTGGACGGCCAAAAGGTAGATAAGGCCGGGACTCCTGTGGATGAACAGGCGCCCATTCATATAAAGGAAAACCTTTGCCCTTACGTGAGCAGAGGAGGACTGAAGCTGGAGAAAGCTGTGGCAGAATTCAGGTTTTCCCTGAGAGAAGCGGTCTGCATGGATATTGGCGCCTCCACCGGAGGCTTTACCGACTGCATGCTGCAAAAAGGCGCCAGGAAAGTCTTTGCAGTGGATGTGGGCTATGGACAGCTGGATTGGAAGCTGCGCAACGACAAGCGGGTTGTCAATATGGAAAAAGTCAATATCCGCTACCTGGATTTAGAGTCCGTCGACCACGACCTGGATTTTATCAGTATTGATGTTTCGTTTATTTCCCTAAAATTGGTGTTTCCAATAGCTTCTGTGCTGCTGGCTGCCGGCGGCAGTCTGGTTTGTCTGGTAAAGCCCCAGTTTGAAGCGGGGAGGGAGCAGGTAGGCAAAAAAGGGATCGTCCGCGACAAAAACGTCCATAAAGAAGTCATTCAAAAGGTGATCGGGTATGGGCAGGATAATGGTCTTTATGCTCATGGGCTGACTTTTTCTCCGGTTACGGGAGCAAAAGGAAACATTGAATACCTGCTGTACCTGAAAAAGCAGCAGGCCCCAGAAGAGCAAAAGGTCGATGTGGATGCAGTTGTATTAACCTCTCATTCAGAGTTGGAATAAAAGGAATTAGAGAAGAAAAGGAGAATAATAAGAATGAAATTATCTGACAAGGTGCTGGCAATGCAGCATTCGCCCATCCGAAAATTCAACCCCATCGCGCAGAAGGCAAAGGAGGCTGGTAAAAAAGTCTACCATCTCAATATCGGTCAGCCGGATATCGAAACACCCGACTGCTTTATGAACGCGATCAAGAATTTTGACGAAAAAGTTGTCGCCTATGCCGAATCAGGCGGCGTAACGATTTTGCAGGACGCTATATCCGATTACTTTAAGCAATATGGAATGAATTATGGCAGGGATCAGATTATTGTGACCAACGGCGGTTCGGAAGCATTGAGCATGATCTTCATCTCCCTGCTCAATCCAAAAGATGAGGTGCTGATCCCGGAACCTTTCTATACCAATTATCATACCTTTGTCACCATGGCGGACGGCGTGGTCGTGCCCATTACAACCACGCCGGAAGAGGGATATCACTATGCGGACGCCGAGAAAATTGAGGCCGCCATCACACCCAATACGAAGGCTATCTGCTGCATCAGTCCGGGCAACCCAACCGGTGTCGTCCTCACCTTGGACGAAATGAAGCTGATCGGCGAAATCGCTAAAAAGTACGATCTATGGATTATAGCGGACGAAGTATACAGGGAATTTGCTTATGACGGCCGGGAGGTGACATCGTTCGGCATGATGGACGATCTGGCTGATCGAGTCATCATCGTCGATTCGGTTTCCAAGCGGTTTTCAGCCTGCGGCGCCAGAATTGGCTGCATTGCTGCCAAAAACAAAGACCTTCTGGACAATCTGATGAAAATCGCCCAGGGCAGACTTTGTTCGCCCACCGTCGATCAGATCGGAGCAGCAGCCCTCTACAAGCTTCCCAAATCCTATTACAATGAAATACGCGCCGAATACGAAGCAAGACGGGACGCTGTCTATGAAGAACTGATGAAGATTCCAGGGGTCGTCTGCCAAAAACCGGGAGGAGCTTTTTATCTCACTGCCAAATTGCCGGTGGAAGACGCATCGGATTTTCTCATGTTCCTGTTGACGGAATTTGACGATCACGGCGAAACTGTTATGTTTTCACCTGCTGAAGGATTTTATGCTACGCCGGACCTGGGCCGGGAGGAAATGCGTATTGCCTATGTCCTGAATCAGAAGGATATGGCACGCGGAGTCCAGCTGATCCGCCTGGGCATGGAAGCCTATAGCAAGCGATAGATGGACAGCCCTGGGAGGCAAAGGGCGCTTCTCAGGGCACTCTTTTTTCTATAAGAACAGAAAGGATTCAAGAAACTTATGGCACTGTCACCAATGATGCAGCAATATATAAAAATCAAGCAAGACTATGAGGATTGTATCCTCTTTTTCAGGTTGGGTGACTTTTATGAAATGTTTTATGAGGATGCAAAGACTGCTTCCAGAGAATTGGAGCTGACCCTGACCGGAAAAAACTGCGGACAGGAGGAGCGTGCTCCCATGTGTGGCGTACCTTTTCATTCTGCGGATACATATATTGCCCGTCTGGTGGAAAAGGGATATAAAGTGGCCATCTGCGAGCAGACGGAGGATCCGTCGCAGGCGAAGGGTATTGTAAAACGGGAAGTCATCCGCATCGTTACACCCGGAACGGTCATCAGCCAGACCATGCTCAAGGAAACGGAGAACAATTATATTGCCTCCGTTTTCAACATGGGAGAAAAGACAGGCCTGGCCTATTGCGATGTTTCCACAGGAGAAATCTACGGGACCGAGCTTCCCCGCGACAACGCCTTTGAAACGCTGCTCAACGAATTGGTAAAAATTCGCGCCAGAGAGATCTTGATCAACGAGGATCATCTTCTGGATCTGGATGAAATGAAGCTGGTTACAGAAGCTTACTTCAATCCTTTGGGAAATGATTATTACAACGATCGGGCGGTTTCTGACGCGGTTCTCCGCCAGTTCAAGGTGAAAGCCCTGTTAGGGCTGGGGCTGGAGGAAAACACGGCTGTGGTCCGGGCTCTGGGCGCCATGCTGCTTTACCTTCATGAGACACAGAAAAACAGCCTTGAGCATATTTCCTGGCTTCATTTATATGAAATGGGCACCCATATGTGCCTGGACAAGGCGACCATTAAAAATCTGGAGCTGACCGAAACCCTTTTTGAAAAGAAGATTCAAGGCTCCCTGCTGGGCGTGCTGGATAAGACCAGCACTGCCATGGGCTCCCGCAAATTGAAGCAATGGATCAAAGAACCCCTCAACAACGCCCATGACATCAACCTGCGGCTGGAAGCGGTGGAGGTTCTCACCGATGATCTTCTTATGCGCAACAATATCCGGGAAAGCCTGAAACAAATTTATGACTTTGAACGGCTGGCCGGTCGGATCGCTTGCGGCAGCGCTAACGGAAAAGATTTGATCGCTCTGCGGAATTCCTGTTTTGTGCTTCCGGACATAAAGAATGATTTATCAGGGTGTGGCAGCCGGCTTCTTTCGGAGCTGGAACAAGAGATCGATGATTTAAAACCGGTATACGCCTTGATTGATCGAGCGATTGTTGAGGAACCGCCCTTTGCCATTAAAGAAGGGGGCATGATCAAAGAAGGATATTCCAAGGAGCTGGATGAGCTGAAATTCTCCATCAAAGATGCGCAGAACTGGATTGCACAGCTGGAGAGTACTGAACGGGAGCGGACAGGCATTAAAAACTTGAAGGTGGGATTTAACAAAGTCTTTGGTTATTTTTTGGAAGTGACCAAATCCTATTATGAGATGATCCCCGATAACTATGTGCGCAAACAGACTCTGGCCAATTGTGAACGGTTTATCACGCCTGAACTGAAAGAGATGGAAAGCCTGGTTCTCAATGCTGAAGTGAAGATCAACCAGATGGAATACGAACTCTTCACCCAGGTGCGCGGCGAAATTCAAAGACATATCCGCCAGATTCAAAAAACTTCGGCAGCCGTTTCCAGCCTGGATGTTTTAACAGCCTTCTCTTTGGTTGGCCAGCAGAATAACTTTATTCGGCCGGTTGTGGATGAATCGGACACGATTGAAATTGAAAAGGGACGTCATCCTGTGATCGAACAGACGATTCGCGATGGAATCTTTGTCAGCAATGATACCTATCTGGACAGAGACAGAGACAGCCTGCTTTTGATCACCGGGCCCAATATGGCTGGTAAATCCACTTATATGCGCCAAACCGCGTTGATTGTACTGTTGGCACAGTCAGGCTGCTTCGTGCCGGCAGACAGCGCACATATCGGCATTGTGGATCGGATTTTTACCAGAATTGGAGCTTCCGACAATCTTGCCCAAGGACAGAGTACCTTTTTCGTTGAAATGAGCGAACTGGCATACATACTCAATTCTGCAACGGAAAAAAGCTTGATTATTCTTGATGAAATCGGCCGGGGAACCAGCACATACGACGGATTATCCATCGCCTGGGCCGCAGCTGAATACCTGTGCAAAACCAAACGCCAGGTGCGGACGCTGTTCGCTACCCATTATCACGAAATGACGACTCTGGAGGGGTATATGAAAGGTCTGCGCAATCTCAATGTGGATGTAGCTGAAGAAAACGGCAATGTAGTTTTCTTGCATAAGATCATCGAAGGCAGCGCCAGCAGGAGCTATGGGATCCAGGTGGCAAAACTGGCCGGTGTGCCGTCTTTGCTCCTTGAGCGGGCGGCGGATAAATTGAAAGAACTAGAGGAAGGACGTCCGATATCGGAGAACTCTTCTGGAGCTGAAGAGCCGTCTGTCATGGCAGAGGAAGAGCAGCAGATTTCCTTTTTCGGTTTTGCTCCAAACCCGGTGGTCGAACGGTTAAAAAGCCTGGATTTGATGAATCTGACTCCATCGGAAGCATTTAAAATTTTGGAACAATTGAAAGAGGCAGCAGAGGGATAAGGAGGAAATTTTGAAATATTTGATTATTTTAGTACCAATCGTACTGCTCATTGCAACCATTTATCTCATCCGTCAGGCCAACGCCAAGAAAGATTATCCAAAGTCAGCGGCTATGAAAAAATGGATCGGAAGTGAAGTGGTATTACTGGTCATTTGTATTGCCATTGTATGTACCTTATAGGAGACAGCCATGATTCGGATTTTAGAAAAAGAGGTTGCAGATAAAATCGCAGCCGGGGAGGTGGTGGACCGACCCCTATCCATTGTTAAAGAGTTGGTGGAAAACTCCATCGATGCCGGAGCATCGGCGATCACAGTAGAAATTAAAAAGGGCGGCAAAGCTTATATCCGGGTTACGGACAACGGGTGCGGGATCGAGGCCGATCAAGTGGAAACAGCGTTTTTGCGCCATGCAACCAGCAAAATCTCTCAAGCGAAAGATCTGGAGACAATTGAAACATTGGGTTTTCGGGGAGAAGCTCTGGCCAGTATTGCTGCTGTCTCTCGGACTGAAATCATAACCAAGACAGCAAATGCGCCGGCAGGGGTAAGGCTGGCGGTTGAAGGCAGCAGGCCGGCTGAAAAGGAGATGACCGGGTGTCCCAATGGAACTACGGTTGTTGTCCGAGATTTGTTCTACAACACTCCGGCCAGACAGAAATTCATGAAATCCGACGCATCGGAAAGCAGCTTGATTATAGAGTTCATCTCTCAGATTGCGCTTGCTTACGCCAATGTGAAGATTCGTCTTGTCAATAATGGAAGTCTGCTTTTTACCACACCGGGAAAAGGGGACCGCTATCAAAATATCCTCACGGTTTACAGCCGGGAAATCGGCGATGAGCTGATTCCAGTGCAGGGGCAGCAAGGTAACCTTTCTCTGGAGGGATACATATCAGGACCAGGGCTTTCTCATGCCACACGAAAACATCAGATTTTTTTCATCAATGGCAGAGTTGTAAACAGCAAAATTCTGCAAAAAGGTATCAGCCAGGCATATTCGGATAAACTCTTTGAAGGAAGATTTCCGGCAGCTTACTTATTTCTGCAGGCAGCTCCTCAGACATTGGATGTGAATATCCATCCCAATAAGCGGGAGGTGCGTTTTGACAATGAGGCTATAGTTACAGAATTTGTCCGCCAGATTCTTCGGCAGGCACTCCTTTCCAAAGAATCCATACCAGCTGTAACAGAAAAGGATGTTTTTCGTAAAGAGCGAAGCGAGGAGTACAAGGCTGCGGCGAAAAAAACGGATTTTCGCAAAGCTGCTCCTGTTCCGCCGCCTGAAGAAGAACAAGTTGATATAAAAAAATTATTGTCAACCATACGCCAGGAGGAAGAAAAAAAGGAGCCGTCCATTAAAGAGGAAGCTGCTTCCTATCGTGCGGATCCCGGACCGGCGGCAGCATCGGTTTCAGCCGAAGGAAAAAAAGCGGATCCGCTCGTGCAGATAAAAAAGCCTCAGACACCGGCGCCGTTTGATTTCGATGACCTGACCATCACCGGTTCCATCTTTGGCACTTATATTACTGCCATTGATGAAACTTGCTTTTATCTCATCGATCAGCATGCGGCCCACGAGCGGGTTTTCTTTGAAAAACTGATGGACCAATACCGAAGCTCCGAAAAACACAGCCAGCCCATTATGATCCCCATTATGCTCAATGTTTCTTATCCTGCTGCAGAGGAGCATGAAGAATGGATGGAGCCCCTCAGGCAGATGGGTTTTTCAGTGGAAGGGTTCGGGCCCAAGACCTACATTGTGAAAGAAATTCCCATGTTCATGGGCCTGGATGAAGCGGAACGTTTTCTCAACGATTTTGTAGACAGCGCTTCCGCGGGCATCAAGATGGATCACGCGCCTGCCATTGAAAAATTAACCATGCGCTCCTGCAAAAGCGCGGTAAAGGCCCACGATTACTTAAAAGATAGCGAGATCGACCAACTGATGGCTGATTTGAAAAAGTGCGAGAATCCATTTTCCTGCCCCCATGGCAGACCGACCTTCATAAAAATGACCCAATATGAGATTGAAAAAATGTTTAAAAGAGTTTGATATGAAAGAAATATTAGTCGTTGCCGGACCCACGGCCGTAGGAAAAACTGAATACGCTCTGAAACTGGCTCAGCGGCTGGACGGGGAAATTGTTTCCTGCGACTCCATGCAGCTTTATAAATACATGGATATCGGCAGCGCCAAGCCGACGAAGGAAGAACGCGCTCTGGTAAAGCATTACCTGGTAGATGAAATCGATCCCAGGGAGCCTTTTTCGGCCGCTGAATATCAGAAAAGGGCCAAAGCCGCCATCGCCGAAATCCATGACAAGGGAAAACTTCCCATCATTTCCGGCGGTACCGGGCTCTATCTCAACTCGCTGCTCTATGAAATGGATTTCAGCGCGCCGCCCAGAAGGGACGGTTATCGGGAAAAACTGGAGCAGCTGGCCCATGAACAGGGAAAAGAGGCCGTATATCGTCTCCTTGCGGAAAAAGATCCAGATGCGGCAGCACGGATCCATCCCAACAACACAAAAAAAATCATCCGTGCGCTGGAAGCCGTGGAGACAACCGGTCAGGGAATCCCGGCCTTCACTCAGGTCCGCACCCCGGTCAGCGGCTATAAGCCTTGCCTCCTCGGCCTTACCAGGGATCGGCAGGAGCTTTATGACCGCATCAATGCCCGGGTAGAGATCCTTATGAAGCAGGGCCTCCTGGAAGAAGTCAAGGGACTGCTCGGGATGGGACTATCCGAGGACGATATTTCCATGAAAGGAATCGGCTATAAAGAATTGATCTATCATTTGCACGGCAAATACGATCTTGATACGGCTGTGAAGAAAATACAGCAAAACACTCGAAATTACGCAAAAAGACAGTTAACTTGGTTCCGCAGATATGATAAAATTAAGTGGTTTGAGCTTTCTATGTATGAAAGCAGTGAAAAGGCATTAAAGGATATGATTTTATGGGTGGACAAAAACAAATAAAGGTTCATAATAAGAGTAGTAAGCCGGATAATATCGTCATGAAGGAACATGAGATCATCCACCAGTGCGAAGAGATCGAACATGAGCTTCCTCGGTTCCTCCGGGGATTTTTCGCATACCTTCGCGGCAATGTGCTTCCTATGACTAGGCTGGCTTACCTCCATGACATCAAATTTTTCTGTGAGTATCTCATAAAAGAAACGGCTCTTTCCGAGGCTCCATGTCCAAAAGACATCACCTTATTGGAGTTTGACGAGATCCGGGCGGTGGATGTGAACGCATTTATCGACTATTGCAGAAGGTACAAAGTCGAAACGAAGGGTTCGATTGTCGTCTATGAAAACAACAATAAGACCCTGGCCAGAAAAAAATCTTCTGTTTCGGTCATGTTCAAACAGCTCTATCGAGACGAGCTGCTGAAAAAAAACATTACCGATGGATTTGATCCCATTCGTGTTCCAAAAGCGACAGAACGGGAGATTAAAGCTCTTCAGGACGACGAGGTGATGATTATGCTGGATGCGGTGGCTGCGGGCAGCCATCTGACTAAGAAGGAACGGCAGTTTTGGGAAAAAACAAAAAAACGGGACAAAGCGATCCTGCTGTTATTTCTGACTTACGGTCTCAGGCTTTCTGAGCTTCAGCAGCTCAATGTGTCCTCCTTTAACTTTTCCAGAGGAGAATTCACGATCTACCGAAAGCGGGGAAAAGAATCCAATATGCCCCTGAATCAATCGGTAACCCTGGCGGTCAGAGACTACATAGAGGATGAACGGGCCGACGATTCCAAGCTGGAAGAAATCCATAAGGATGCGCTGTTTCTTTCTCTCCAAGGCAAGAGAATGACAGAACGGCAAATCCGGGAACTGGTGAAAAAATATACGTCCATTGGACTTGCTACATCCCGAAAATCCGGTTACAGTCCCCATAAACTAAGAGCTACCGCAGCTACCAGTCTGATCGGGCGCGGCAACTCCATCTTTGATGTTCAAGCTCTGATGGATCATGAACAGGTGACAACCACTCAGCTTTATGCTGCACATAAGATGAATGTCAAGCGGGAGCTGGTGAAAGATATGGAATGGGAGCTGGAACGAACTGAGGGTAAGAAGAAAAAATGATCACAGAAATAACAAAGATACAGTGTATGGTGGTTCTAGAAAGGAAAGAAAAAAGGAAATGAAGAAGAAGGCCTTTATCTGCACGTGTGCAGCATCTTTATTAATATGCAATTGTGTGACTGCGGCTCCTGTCTTTGCAGCCGACTATTCATTTATACAAAAAGTTGAAAATCTTCAATATGACGCTGAGTTTCAAGCAGAACTCGCTGAAGAAGAGGCAATTAAAGCAGGCAAGGCCGATACCAGCTGGTTTGATCCGGATGATCCCAAGGAAGTGTATGAGATTACGACTGAGCAGCAGCTCTTCGGTCTGGCTAAATTGGTCCGCACTAGGAAAATCGAATGGAAAGTCAATGAGGTCTATACTTTTAAAGGGGTTACCTTTAAATTGATGAATGATATCGCCCTGACCAAAAACTGGATACCTATTGGAAACTCTGAGGTACACTTGTTTGAAGGCGTGTTTGACGGGAATGGACATACGATCTCCGGAATAAAGATCAATGGCTCTCAAGAAGACAATCAAGGTTTTTTCGGTTATTTGGCAGGAACCGTGAACAACTTGAATTTATCCGGCAGCATCAATACTTACGGCAGCAATATCGGCGGTATGGCCGGCACGATGACCTCGTCGGCAGTCGTTGAAAACTGTACCGTAAACATAGAAGTCTCTGGGACAGATAAAATTGGCGGGGTAGTCGGCGAAAGCAATTCTGGTCAGGTGATCAATTGTCATAACCAGGGCAGCGTCAAAGGAAATGTCAAGGTTGGCGGCGTGGTCGGCGAAAACTGGAATGGACGTATTGAACAATGTTCCAACGAAGGAACCGTTGTTTCTAAAGGAAAGGGTGTGGGTACTTATGGTACCGGCGGTATTGCCGGTAGATCGGTAGCCAAATCAGCAATGATCAAGGAGTCCTTCAATCGAGGAAATATTCATTCGGGAAATGAATGCGCCGGCGGCGTGGTGGGTTATACCAACGCAGTCGGTTCAACGGTGGAAAGCTGTTATAATACTGGTTCTGTTTCCGGTCCTGAGGACGGTTCTTACGGTTATGTCGGGGGAGTGGTTGGTAGTATCGGCGAAGATGGAGTAAAACTTCGAAATTCTTATAATGCCGGAACCTTAAAAAATGGTAAATATATCGGCGGTATACTTGGCAATTACACGGCAGACTATTATAATGATATAGGACGCTCAATCAGCAACAATTATTATCTGAACAACTCGGCAAAGGCTGCTGTCGGAAAAGACAGGGAGGGGAAAGGGAAGAAACGGTACTCAAAGACGATCGTTCCCATGTCCTCCGGAGATATGAGGAGTACCCATATGGCATCCGATTTGGGCAATGCCTATCGTCCTGATACCAGCGGTATGTACGGCATGAACAACGGTTATCCGGTTTTTATATGGCAGGAAAATGAAACCATTGACCGGAACGCAATATTAAAAAAGATGAGGATCGGTTATAAGGATTCCTTCCAGAAGTTCTTTGAAGAAAATCTTTATGGGACTGTTTCTGGTGAATTTATTATAGAGATGTTCAACCCCCATGTTTATATTGAAAATATGTTTTCTGAATTAAAAGATAAAGCGGAAGATATGAAATAGACTAGATATAAAAATATTATGTAAAGTGAGAAATGAAACATGCAGACAAATACTTATCGATTATTATCAAAAGAGTTACAGATTGCCCCTCGCGTTCTGGATCATATTTCAGAGGCCGAGGAAGCGGTAAAAGGCGAATTTGATCATTTGGACGATATTATGGCATATAACCAGTATAAAGTCCTGACCGCATTTCAAAAGAATCGAATCAGTGACACGCATTTTGCGTGGAATACTGGATATGGCTACGATGATGCCGGCAGGGACGCTTTGGAGCGAGTTTATGCTGATATTTTTAAAGCGGAAGCAGCATTGGTTCGGCCGATTATCGTCAATGGGACGCATGCGTTAACCCTAACGCTGACCGGGATATTGCGACCGGGAGATGAGCTGATCTACTGCACCGGAGCCCCATATGATACGTTGGAAGAAGTAATTGGAATCCGGGGCGAGGGCAAGGGTTCTCTGAGGGAGTTTGGAGTCAGCTACAAACAAGTAGAGCTCACGCCGGAAGGAAATATCGATTTGACCGCGCTTAAGAATGCGATTACGGAAAAGACCCGCATGGTAACAGTTCAACGCGCTACCGGATATGGCTGGCGAAAGGCTATTACCATTCCTCAGATTCGTGAATGGGCGGACTTCGTCCACCAGATCAATCCCAATATTGTGTGCATGGTGGATAACTGTTACGGCGAATTTCTGGATACGGAGGAGCCTACTGAAGTTGGCGCTGATGTTCTTGCCGGTTCTCTCATCAAGAATCCGGGAGGCGGCCTGGCTTTGACGGGCGGCTATATTGCCGGAAAAAAAGAACTAATCGATCTGATTTCTTATCGAATGACCTCGCCGGGGATTGGGGGGGAATGCGGCCTCACGTTTGGACAGACCAGGACTATGTTCCAAGGACTGTTTCTTGCACCTAAAACAGTAAACGGTGCGGTTAAGGGTGCGGTTTTGTGCGCAAAGGCATTTGAAATGCTGGAATATGATGTCTGTCCGAAGGCAGGGGATACCCGGAGCGATATCATTGAAGCAGTCAAGCTTGGGAGTCCGGAAGCGGTGGTTGCTTTTTGTGAAGGAATTCAGGCAGCTGCTCCAATTGATGCTTATGTAAAACCGATTCCATGGGATATGCCGGGATATGAGGATCAGGTGGTCATGGCTGCCGGCGCCTTTGTTCAGGGTTCATCCATTGAGCTGAGTGCCGATGCTCCTATCCGCGAGCCTTACATCGTTTATTTTCAGGGGGGACTCACTTATGAGCATTCCAAATTCGGCGTTATCAAGGCCTTGCAGACCTTGTATGAACAAGGCCTGGTTTCATTGGATTAAAACAAATGGGTAAAGGGATTACTAGCTAGAGTTATGAATAAACAAAAAAAAGAACAATTACGAAGAAAAATTAAAGTATTTACAACCATTTTAAAGCTTGCACTGCTGCTGTTCATATTGGTGGGCTTGCCGCTGTATATCTATTTTTATCAGCCGGAAGTGATTGAACGCATGTCCAGTCTGGAAAGTGTAAACGCCTTTTTTAAGCAGTATAAAACCCAGAGCATTTTAGTCTATATTGGCGCGCAAGTGGCGCAGATCGTAGTCTGTATCATACCGGGCCAGTGGCTGCAATTCGCTGCCGGATATATGTACGGATTTTGGCTGGGCTTTCTGTTTTCTCTGATCGGCGCAGCGATTGGTTCGGTGATCACGTATTATCTGGCAAAACTTTTGGGCCGCGATGCGATGCATCTGATTTTCGGTGAGCAAAAGATCAATCAATTCATCCATAAGCTAAACAGCAAGAAAGCGGTTGTGATTGTGTTTCTGATTTTTCTGATACCGGGGGTACCCAAGGACCTATGCAACTATGCGGCCGGTATTTCGGAAATGAAGTTAAAGCCGTTTTTAATCGTTTCATTGATCGGAAGAAGCCCGGGAATGATGGGCAGCCTTCTTATCGGCAGACAGATTGAAGCGGGGGATTATACAGGAGCGATCGTCATTGCGGTTATTGCAGTAATTCTGTTTATCATTGGTATTGTTATGCGGAAGAAATTGACGATCTGGCTGGATAAAGCTTATGACAAACTCTATAAATAGGAGACCTCTATGAGAAAAAATCTCAATTTTATTTTATACGGAATTGCAATGGCAATCATTTTGATTCCCATTGCAATGACGCAAGCTCTTCACAAACCGATGGGCCAGCCTGCGGAAACATGGCTTCTATCCGGCGGATTGGTCTTATTGATCGCGGGCAAGCTGTTCTCTATAAAAAAGAAGCGGCAGGAGACCGGCGAGTCCATCTTTTTAGATGTGGTCATCGTTCTTTGCCTGGCCGCTATGATTATATGGATGTTTATAAAGATGTAAGATGCGAGCCGTGCCGAGCATCTTTCACTATTCTATACCTTGCGGCAACGCCGCACTCCGATTCTGCTTGCTTTAACCGTTTTCCGATAACCATCGGGTGGAGGGAAACGGTCAAAATTTTTGTTTCTAACATTCTTAACTCCTTGTAAAAATTCCATTCTTTAATTATGCGTTTTTATTTATCACAAACTTGCGAACAAATGTTTACATTTTTCTTGACAAGGAATATATGTTCGTGTATGATAAGAACATCAGGAAGAACAAACGTTCAGAAAGGGTGGGTATATAGAATGCAGATGAAAAGACAAACAAGAAAAAAATATAGAATTAAATCAAGAGTAAGATTTACTGTCTTTATTGTTCTAATGCTTCTTGTAACTGCAACTGCAGTCACAACATTTTTGGGATTTAATAATGCAGATGGTATGACAAAACCGCAATATATCCAAGTTCAAGTTGAGTCCGGCGACACATTATGGTCGATAGCAGAACAATATATGCCTGCGGATATGGATCGCCGTGAATCCGTACATATAATTAGTAAAACGAACGAAACTTCTGCATCAAAGCTTTATCCGGGACAAACACTGAAGATTCCTGTAAAACGTTAAGTTGTTTGTCTTTTGGATGTTGACAGAGGATACTAAATTATAATAAAAATTGCTTAAAACGGAAATTAGAGCTTCGCTTAGAAGGACAAAAGGAATAGGTATAAGATTGTGCCGACACGTAAGATACAAACGCTTGGAGAGCGAAATACACTAATAAACGATCAAGTGTTGGGGCAAGTGAAACAAAGCTGCTAAATGAATCTTTAGAAATTCGCCTACAATTTATTTAGACAAAAGGGGTTATTATAAAAATTATGCATTTTCCTAAACCAATATTATACAACTTACTTGAAAAAGCCGAACTGCTAATTTGTTCGGCTTTTTCGGTATTTCAGTATACTTTCGTGGAACTTTATAAATTATAACATTTCCGAAAATTATGATTTTAGGAATAGTTCCTGAAGCTTAATGTTACCTTCTTTCCTATTATAACCGTACAGTTAATCTGCTGATTTTTGCTTTTCAAATACCAGCGTGATACCGCTCTGGGAAAATAGCAGCTGATTATTTTCCAAATTTACTTGCAGATCAGAGCTATTGTCACTGTCTTTAATAGTATAGACACCATCACCATCATCGCTCCACTTGCTTTTTTTTGCTTCTCCAAAGATTTCAATTGAAACCGTATTGTCCTCGTAGAATATGATTTGAGGAAAGCTGTCAAGATTCATTTGTTTTAAAAAGTCGTCTCTGGTGATTTCCTGATCTGCGACTTTCGCAGAACTCAGTTCCCAGGTCCCTGTGATGAGAGCTTTTGAAGCGTCATCAGAATTATTGCATGCTGTTATGGTTATACAAATGAAAGCGGTCAATAATAACAGGACGACTTTGCTTTTGATTTTCTTATTTAACATCTTCTCCCCTACTTCTTCTCATAAGTCAGCGCATAGCCGTTTTGTTCCATTTTCAAAGTCGATCCGTCAAGTTCCACGGATTTGGTCACATCATCGTCCCCTGACTTATAAGTGATGGAATAAGCACCGCCCTCTTCGGACCAAGTGCCGGTTCCTGAATCGCCGTTCACATCCAGCGTTACTTTGCCGTCGTCTTCAAATGTTAAAACCGGAACTTTATCCACATCAGCGGATTTCATATAATCCTCCGCACCCATTTTGCTGCTGCCCGCCGCAATTTCCGATAACTCCCAGGTGCCGACGATTGCTGTATTTCCGCCCTTCTTCTGATCACCTGCACCGCAGGCCGCAAGTCCAATACATAAAACCATTGCTAGGATCAATGCCGGGATGTTTTTTTTCATCTGATACATAACATTAAACTTCCTTCCATTCTTCATTTCTTTTGTCTACAAATATATATGACTCATTTTCTGAAAGCTTTCTTGCGCTCGATATAAGCTTTTGCCTGCTCATAAAGAACTTTTTCGTCAGCCGTCTGCGGCATATAGGGTTTGACTTCTTGCGGACGGCCGGTTTCGTCGATGCATACCATGGTAAAGTAAGCGGACAAGGCAACCTGCGTATTCCCTTCAGACTTTAAATTTTCCGCATCCACCGTCACCAAGACTTCCATAGAGGTCCTGCCCACATATACGATGGAAGCGGTACATACGACCAGATCGCCCACATGAACGGGAAAATGAAAACTCATCTCATCCACTCTAGCGGTCACGCAATCTGACTTGGAATAACGCATGGCCACCGCCGCTGCCGATGTATCCATGAATTTTACCATTTCACCGCCGTGGACGACACCCAGCGCATTGGCATGGTGAGGCATCATTACCTGACTCATTACAATTTGATTTTTTACATCCATCTTTTGTCAACCTTCCTTCAGCATATGTCTCCAATACAGAGGGTTCCCCTGCTGTACCAGATCGATTCCTTTCCTATGATAACATAAAATGGACGAAAAGGTCAGCCTCTACAGGGCGGTTATTTGGATTTGGCAATCAAGTCCTTTTTCCTCTGCACATGCTTCGCAGCTTCTTCATACAAACGCAATTCGTCTTCCGTCTCCGGGACATAGTCAGCGACGCACTGGGGCCGCCCGTTCTTGCCCATGCACACCATGGTGAAGTAGGCGGACAGGGCTTTCTGAGGCTTACTGTTGGATTCCAGATCTTCCGCTTCCACATTCACCAAAACTTCCATGGAAGTTTTGCCTACATATACGATTGACGCTGTACAGGTCACCAATGCTCCCACAAAGATCGGAAGGTGAAATTCCAGCTCATCCACTCTGGCGGTTACGCAGTTTGCCTTGGCATATTTCATGGCCACTGCCCCGGCGGCCGTATCCATGAATTTCATGATTTCGCCCCCGTGTACGTTCCCGGCCACATTGGCCTGATGGGGAAGCATTACCTGGCTCATTACGATTTGATTTCTTACATCCATATTGTTCATATTCGTTTACCTCCTGGTCTTTCTAAAAAAAGTCAATTTCTTTTTCCCGGACACCTTATAGTGTATCCAGATAACTTTGCAGAATTAATACTGCCGCTTGTTTATCAATCACTTTTTTGCGCTTGTTTCTGCGCACATCGCCCTCGATCAGAACCTTTTCAGCCATGACCGTGGTCAATCGTTCATCCTGAAAGACGATCTGAATGTGGCCCATACCGGAACTTTTCATTTTATTTTCCAGCATGGTTTTAAATTCATAGACTTTTTCTGTTTGTATGCTATCGGTACCATCCAGCTTTTTCGGCAGTCCTATAACAACCGTGTCACAGTCATGTTCCTTAATCAGGTCCATGACTTTTCCCGCATCTTTTCGAATGCCAACCCTTTCGATGGTCATAATTCCCTGAGCGGTGATCAGCAAAGGGTCGCTTACCGCCACGCCTATGGTCTTGTCGCCTACATCCAACGCAATTTTTTTCATATTGTTTCCTCGCTTAAACAAAAAATAAGCGGACCGAAATGTTGGCCCGCTTCTCTTAACATTTTACTTGTTCAGGTAAGATTTAATCAATTCCTCTACCAGATCGTCACGTTCGATATGCCCGATGATGTTTCGCGCATTGTTGTGGCTGGTAATGTAGGAAGGGTCTCCCGACAGGATATATCCCACCATCTGGTCGATCGCATTATAGCCTCTTTCCTCCAGAGCGTCGTATACAATATTTAAAATTTCTTCAATTGTTCGTTGTTCTATCTTATCGAAATTATCGTACATTCTTGTCTGTCTGTCCATGGTATGTACCTCCTTACCGTCTCTACTTTGATACAATTATACACTTTTATACAATGAAGTACAAGAGATTTTGTTTGATTTCACAAAGACTTAACATTGCCGCAGTGCAAGGGCCCGCCGCTGCGGCAAATATTAAAGAGCCAGATGAAATCAAATGCTTTACAGCAGGCTTTCTGCAACTGCAAAGGCATCCTTAATCTTGGAAGGATCCTTTGCCCCCGCCTGAGCCATATCGGCTTTACCGCCGCCGCCGCCGCCTGCAGCCGCAGCAATCTGCTTGATCATTTTTCCTGCGTGATAGCCCTTATCCAAAAGATCATCTGTCAGAGAAACCAGGAAAGTAACTTTTTCGCCGTTTTGTGCAGCAAATACCATTGCTACATTTTTGTGTTCGGCTTTGATATCATCGGAAAGTCCGCGAAGATCCTGAATCGTGTAATCTTTGAAAGCTCTTGCGATTAACGTCACCCCATTGACCTCTTTGGCATCATCGAACATCTTGTCCATTGCATTTCCAATTGCATTCTTTTTGAACTCCTCCAACTCCTTTTTGACTGACTTGATTTCTTCAGTCAAATTTGAGAGCTTTGCCAAAAGTCCGGAAGGATTGGTTTTTAAGACGACTGCTGCTTCGGCGATGGTCTGCTCCGTTTCGTTGATTCTCTCCAAGAGCGCGGCACCTGTAATTGCTTCAATTCGGCGAACACCAGCGGCTACGCCTGATTCGGAAACAATCTTCAATGCGCCGATCTGACCGGTATTGGCAACGTGGGTGCCGCCGCACAGCTCCTTGCTGTAATCACCGATAGATACAACTCTTACCACATCGCCGTACTTCTCGCCGAAAAGTCCTACTGCACCTTCTTTAGCTGCTTCTTTCAGTGCCATTTCCTTAGTTGAAACAGGAATAAAATGGCTGATCTTATCGTTTATGATTTCTTCAACCTTTGTTAATTCTTCCGAAGTCAATGCTTCGAAGTGATTAAAGTCAAAACGGAGTCCGCTGGCTGTAACACTGGATCCTGCCTGTTGTACATGATCGCCCAGCACTTCTTTCAAAGCTTTATGAAGCAGATGGGTAGCGGTATGGTTCCGTGCGGTATTATTCCGATTAGGTGCGGAAACCAAGCAGTTTACCTCGTCGCCTGTTCTCAGCTCACCTTTTAAGCCTTTGATTTTATGAGCGAAAACATTCTGGAATTTGATGACCTCCAGAACCTCTCCGGCAAAGGTATCATTATATATAATACCAAAATCTCCGGCCTGACCGCCGCTTTCTGCATAAAACGGAGTTTTATCGAGAGCAATTCTGCAGATTTCGCCCTCTTTCAGGCAGCTAACCGGCTTTTGCTCCCAAAACATAGCTTTAATCCTCCCGGTATCAACAACGGTATCGTAACCGGTAAATTCCGTGCTCCCTTCGAAAACAAATTCTGTTGAAGCCTCTTCCCATCCGGCATCTTCTTTTGACCTCTGAGCCGCCCGAGCCAGTTCCTTCTGATGTTCCATATGCTTATTAAAGCCTTCCACATCCGCTTGGCAGCCCTGCTCTTCCAGTATTTCTTGAGTCAGCTCCAGAGGGAAGCCGTAAGTGTCGTGAAGCTTGAACACCTTTTCGCCGTCCAAGATAGTCTGGCCGTTCGCCTTCATTTCCTTTACATAGTCTGTGATAATGCTGGTTCCCTGATCAATGGTACTGCTGAATTTATCTTCTTCAATGGTTATGACTTTTTTAATATATACGCGTTTTTCTTCCAATTCAGGATATGCTTTGCCGGAAATCTCTATAACTCTGCCGCACAGATCGGCCAGGAATGATCCCTCAATTCCCAGCAGCCTCCCATGGCGGGCCGCACGCCTTAGCAGCCGCCTCAAGACATATCCCCTGCCTTCATTGCTCGGTATGATACCGTCAGCGATCATAAACGTAATCGAACGAAGATGGTCGGTAATGATGCGAATTGAAACGTCTGTCGGTGCTTGTCCATTTTCATATTTAACGCCTGCTTTTTCCACGACTCCATCCAAAACAAAACGGACCGTATCAATATCGAAGATCGAGTCAACGCCCTGCATGATAGTAGCCAGCCGTTCCAGCCCCATGCCCGTATCGATATTAGGATGGGCCAGATCCGTATAATTGCCGTCCTCATCTTTGGAAAATTGTGTGAATACATGGTTCCAGAACTCGATATAGCGGTCGCAGTCGCAGCCCGGTTTACAGTCCGGATTATCACATCCGTATTCTTCTCCTCGATCGTAGTAAATCTCAGAACAAGGACCGCAGGGTCCTGTCCCGATTTCCCAGAAATTATCATCTTTTCCCAGGCGAACGATTCGTTCTTCCGGAAAACCGACAATATCTTTCCAAATATCATATGCGTCGTCATCTTCTTCAAAGACGGAGACCCACAGACGATCCACCGGCAAATCCAAAACCTTTGTCATGAATTCCCAGCCCCAGGTGATGGATTCCACTTTGAAATAATCGCCGAAAGAGAAGCTGCCCAGCATCTCAAAGAAAGTGCCGTGGCGTGACGTATATCCCACGTTCTCAATATCACCTGTCCGCAAACATTTCTGACAAGTGGTCATTCTTTTGGACGGCGGATTCTCAAGACCCGAAAAATAAGGTTTAAGCGGCGCCATTCCTGAATTTATTAAAAGTAAGCTCTTATCGTTCTCCGGGATAAGAGAGAAGCTTTTTCTTTTATAGTGACCTTTAGTCTCATAGAAGCTTTGAAAGGCTTCTCTGATTTGATTAAGTCCCAACTTTTCCATTATAATGTTTCCTCCTGCATTTATTAAACAATTACCCGTAATTATAGCACAATTGCAGTGCGGATTCAAGGCTGCGCGCTATCTTATGTGTACCGGGGCGCTGTATTTTCCATAGACTTTCTTCTTTGCCGAATCGTATTTGTAAGCCCGGACCTTCACATAATAACGGGTGTCCTTTTTCAAGCCTTTTATGGTCTTTTTGGTGGATTTGGCATTGGCATAACTGCTCTTTTTAAAGGTTTTCGACCGGGAATATTTGATCTGGTAGCCGTCCGCACCACGGACTTTGTTATAGGACAGCATCATCTTTGTGCTTCTCTTTTTGCTGATCCGTTTGATATACGTTTTCCCGACCTTTACTTTGTTCCATTTGGCGTAAAGGGTATAATTCTTTTCTGCGCCTTTTTTGATTACCGTAATTTTATGTTTCAAACGTTTGTCCGTATACCAGCCTTGAAAGCTGTACCCGGCTCTCGCCGGTTTTTTCAGCGATACTTTCTCGTTGTAGTAAAGGTCAGGGCTGTTTTTCGCCAGCCTGCCGCCGCCGGTTTTATAGCGGATGGAATAGCATGTCGTCACCGCGCAGCGGGCTGATTTGCCGCCTCTGTCTTTGGAAACGACGGTAATGTAAGCTTTCCCATAACCTTTTGCAAGGACCTTTCCCTTTTGGTCCACAGTTGCAATTTTGCTGTTGGACGTTTTCCAGGTGACGCCTTTTTCTGTTGCATTGGATGGGGACACGGCTGCCTTTAAGGTAAAGGAAGCGCCTTTTTTTATTTTGGCGGAGGTTTTACTCAGCTTTACCGAATAAACGGCCTGCGGTATGGTGAGTTTGGCTAGATCCAAGACCCCGCCGGAGGCGACCTTACCTGCCAGGGAATCGGTTTTCCGCACACTCTTTTTGACTGTTTCTGCAACTTCCAGGGCAGAGAGGTCAGGATTGCAGGCGGCAATCAGGGCTGCGGCACCGGCGGCATGAGGGGCTGCCATGGAGGTGCCATACATAAATGTATATTTACCCCATGTCTAAAACCAGGATACTAGACGGCTGTCCACTTTTCGACAGACCACCACGGATCGCCAAGCTGGCATAGGTCGTCCCGACCTGACCGACCTTCTCCTTTAGCGTGTATGGAATTTGAAGAAAAGCTAAGCCTTTTGTTACATCGGTAAACTGTAATTTCAACGACTGTTTCCCGGTGTTGAAAAAATGCGCTTGATCCAGGGTATAAGTATAGTTGATTGAAGGATTCGTGTTTTTCGGCACACCCCATTTTCCCGGCTCCAGACTGTCTTTCTCCTCATAGTCGGCAAATTCATCGCAGAGCTGCGCTCGCTGCGCAGGCGTGTAGATACCGGGAGTAAAGGAAGGTTCGTTGATTGTCGATAAAATATAAGATCCCGGTGCCGCCAGATCGACCGACGTTTTCCCGTAATTGGAATAAGGGGCCAAATCCCCGGAAGGATCGCTGGCGGCAACGGCGATGTTGTATGGGCTGTCCGCGCCGGCAGGGGAAATTAGCCCGCGGTCATTATCCTCGCTGTCGTTTCCGGCGCAGCAGAAAGAGACGGCGCCCTTTTCCCCGGTAATATCCATTACCCTTTTAAACAGTTGGTTCATTGCCTTTATTTTAGGGGCATCTGGCGGGGTATAGTCCTCAGGGATCTCAGTATAGGAATTGTTGATCGCCGCCACGTCAACGCCCAGATCCTGAACGTCGCTGATGTACCAATAGGCACGCAGCGCATTGTAAAGCTCGCCGTATCCATCGTCATCCAGCATTTTCAAGGCCATAAGTTTGATCTTCTGGTTGATGCCGCTGATGCCCACGCCATTATTCCCTGAGGCTCCAATGATACCCGAACAGTGCGTCCCATGCCCATTGTCGTCCATTGGCTCGGCGTCTTCGCTGACAAAATCATATCCGTATTTCCCCGGCAGCTTGTCCTGATGAGGATTGACCCACATATTGCTTATGAGGTCTTCATGGGTATAATCTATCCCGGTGTCGACGACGGCTACCACCTTAGAGCTTCCCGTTGTCCCTTTATCCCATAGTCTTTCCGGGTGCAGATCAGCGCCGGGGGTGCCGTCGCTCTGGCCGGTATTCTTTAGGGCCCACTGGGATGTTACATAGGGGTCACCCGGCATTTTGCAGGCTTTTAACTGGTAATTGGGCGCGGCGATTTCTACTTGGCCGCTGGCTTTTAGGTTTTCCAGCAGTTGTTCCGTAGAGAGCTTCTCTGAACGCACCAGGGCGATGGTCGTTGTTTTTTGCGCCGCGCTTTTTTTTTGCTGCGGACGGGCTTTGGTCGGATGGTTCTTTCGCAGCATGTTTGAAATTACAGGTGTCAGCTACCTGGATGCCATCCACATCCAGCGAAGCGGCGGCCGCCCTGCGGCTCATGCCCCCTTGTGTATCTTTGAGAAGGACGATGGCTTCCCCTTCTTTATAATGCGGCTCTTTGCTGTCTTTTGAGCCTGTTTCCCAGGAAGAAGCTGCGAAGGACGCAACTGGGGAAAAACACATCATCAGGGCCATGATGCCCGCTAACAGTTTCCCTTTCATTTTATATACCTTACCCGCGACGGATCAAAAAAACCTCTCGCTTCAGGAGCCTGATCAGGAACCCCCACGGCGATAAGGGCATACGGAATGCTGGTCACCCGCAGCAGTGCTTGGGCTTTCTCCACCCGGTGCTGGATCGGATACATGCCGCACCAGCAAGTGCCGTAACCAAGATCTTCTGCCTGAAGGATCAGGTTTTCCGCCGCCGCCCCGCAGTCCTGAGGCCAGAAGCCGGAACAGATTCCGGTTTGCAGCTCCGGTTTTGCGCAAATCACAATGGCTGCGGACGCGGTCCTGAGCATTCTGGCATATGGATTTATTTCCGTAAGTTTCTCTAGGATCCCACGGTTTTCCACAACCAGGAATTCCCAAGGTCTGGTATTTCCGGCGCTGGGAGCCATCATAGCCGCTTCCAGCATCAGCTGAAAATGCTCCTGGGGAATGACCACGCCCTTTTTATATTTGCGAATGCTGCGTCTGCTGCGAATTGCTTCTGTTACGTTCATCTTTTATAACCTCCTCGGTTTAATCCATATATTGCCTCGGCGCCCGGGCAAAAGCTTCAAAGGGAACATCTCCCCGATAATTCAAAATCGTATCTTTTCGAAGAAACCGCAGATAACGGGATTCTTCTTTTTCCATTTCTTCAATGGATTTTCCTTCATAACCGTTGAAGACAGAGACTTTTAACGGCTCTGGACGCATTCTGCCTTGCTCGCTTTTTTTCAGCAGGGTTTTTATATGTATGTCTGCATGGGGAAAGGAATAGCCGCAGATCACAATGTGGTCCGCGTTGACAAGAGCTTCATAAGCATTTTCCCAAACGCGGCGGATATTGTCGCCGTACTGGACGAAATTTTTAAAATAGGTGGGCGGAATAATTACCGACGTCTGTTGACTGCCGCATTTTTCACATTTATGGGCGTTAAAATCCAGCAGGTTGTTGGCGGAAATATCCGCCGCTTCTTTCACTTGGATACATCCGCATTGGGTGCAGTAGAGCCAGTTCATGGAACCATGCAGCTTGAGCAGCCTAATCCCGTGTCCTTGGCGTGAAAAGCCATAATTGATGATTCTCCTTTGTGAAAACAATGCGTTATCCGCAAGGAGATCGTAATTGGTGGACAAAAAATCCACCTGACGCCCGCTGCGGTCGCAGAGATTTTCCACCAGCTGCTTATGATAACTATCGATAATCTGATAATTATCTTCATTTCGCTTATGTTCGAGCTGGGATTCGATGGCAAGGGCCATGCTGGCAACAATGGCATCCTTGTATTTCCTGACTTTCCCGCTTCCGGCATAGCTGCCTTCCACCTCAAGAATACCCAGAGCCTCCTCAAAAGACGGGAAAAGCATGGGTTTGGAGCAGCCCAAATCAATTCCAAAGTAACCATCAAAAAACGTAAAAAGATCCATTTTCACGTTTTTATAAAATGGATTCTTCTCATCGTACCGCGTTTGAATCTCCCGGGATTCATCCATCGATTCCATATAGGCCCGGAATAATTCTTTCTGAAGGGGTGCCCCATCGCTTTTTGATGCGCCGGCGCCCAGAAAAACTACAAGTCGCTCCATAAATTTCACCTGTGTCCGCCAAATATGAATTGCTCTGTTCCTATTATATACCGCTGCCTGTTCTTATGTAAACAAAAACTACCATAAAAAGGGCCGGTCCGCAGAACCAGCCTTTTTCCTCAAAGAAAACCGTTTTATTTTTCCTGTTTTGATTGAGCCTTTTCCTTTTCTCTCAACTCTTCAATGATGTTGTCATCATCATCCAAATCTTCTCTGGTCATTCCTAAAATCTTCATATCATCCATATGATTCCAGACCTTATCTTTTTCCATATCATCTAAAATACCCATTAAACTACCTCCGTTAACTTTTCCGTAATATTTTTCAAATCATCGACCGCATTTTTCAGGCCTCGGTGAATCTGTCTCTGGTCTCTCGGCGAAAGGAACATGTATATATGCATTCCAATGATCGCGCCGGCAATGCCAATCCCTACGGCACCAGTGCAAAATTTTCCCATTTTCCGTCCCTCCTTGTATGTTCATTTGTTTAAAATTAGTATGTCCTTACCTGTGGATATTATGTTACTATAAACTTAGATTTCAGGAGGTTTTTATGAAAAAAAAGAAATTAGGGAATACCGGAATTGAAGTAACACCCATTGGGTTCGGCGTACTGACCGTTGGAAATACCCAACTCAATCTGCCGGTAGAAGAAGGAGCAAACGTTTTGCGCTATGCTTTGGAAAAGGGAATCAATTTTCTTGATACTGCTCAATATTATGAAACCTATCCATATATCCGCCAGGCGCTTAAAGATTCCCCGTATAAACCGGTGATCTGCTCCAAATCGCTGGATTTGACTTACAGCCAAATGGAATTTGCCATTAACGAGGCTTTGGAAGAGATGGATCTGGCGTATATCGATATCTTTCTGCTTCACGAAGTCCGGCAGGATCCGGATTGGGATGATCGGGCGGGAGCCTGGCGCTGTCTGGTGGAAGCCAAAGAAAAAGGTCTGGTGAAGGCCATCGGCGTATCTACTCACCATGTGGATGTGGCGGAGAAAATGGCCGCAATTCCCGAAGTGGACGTCCTCTTCCCTCTCATCAATTTCAAAAGCCTGGGTATTCGAAAGGGAGACGGTCCGGGAACGAAAGAAGAGATGGCCGCAGCCATTGAAGCCAATGCCAGGGCAGGAAAAGGCGTCTTTGCCATGAAAGCCTTCGGCGGCGGAAACCTCACCGGTTCTTATCTGGAAGCGCTGGACTATGTGCGGGATCTGCCTGGCGTTGATTCGATAATGATCGGCTTTGGCAGCAAGGAAGAAGTGGATCGAATCGTGGAATATGCAGAAGGCACCATTGATCCGGATTATATTCCTGATGTTTCCAAAAAGAGAATCCGCATCGATCAGGGAGATTGTGAAGGATGCGGAGCCTGTATTACCCGCTGCCCCAATAAAGCCATTTTCCGAAACGGAAACGGTCTGGCGCAGGTGGATCCTTCGATTTGTCTCACCTGCGGCTACTGCGCGCCGGTGTGTCCGGTGAGAGCGATCATTATGTTCTAAGTTTACATAATAATTTTATTATACAGGAAATATCGATTGCGTAGCATTTCCTGTATTTCAAAAAAGTTTACCTTGTGAAAGTGAGCGCGAAGCGCGAATAACGTTTCCAAAGGAAACTTTTTTATAGTCAGCTTAGACCGCAGCTATTCGATAAACCCGCCGCCAACCACACAGTCATCCAAATAAAAAACGATCGATTGGCCGGGCGTGGCAGCTCTCTGTTTTTCATCAAACACAGTGAGGATCCTGCCGTCCGGCTTTGTCATGATCTGTGCAGGCGCAGGTCTTGCCGCATAGCGAATCTTAGCCATTACCCGGGCCCCTTCCAAAATTTCAGGCATGCAACTGCTCCCCGTCATCGAAAAAAAGCTCCCGGAGCAAATTACTTCCCGGGAAAAGAGATCCTCGTGATCCCCCAGAGTCACTGTATTAGCTGCCGGATCCATAGCGGTGACGAAAACGGGCTTGCCGAAGGTAATTCCCAGTCCCTTTCTCTGTCCGATGGTGTAGTGAATCAGCCCTTTGTGGCGCCCAAGGACATTCCCCTCTTTATCAATAAAGTCTCCCTCTTCGATGGAATATCCATGTCGTTTAATATAGTCGGCATAATTTTCGTCGTCCGCGATAAAGCAAATCTCCTGGCTGTCCTTAAGATCAGCGTTGTTCATATGATTTTGTCGGGCGATTTCCCTGGCCTGTTCCTTATGTTCCATCAAAGCCAGAGGCAGAAGCAGGCGTTCGATAACCTCCGCCGGCAGGCGATACAGCATGTAAGACTGATCTTTTTTTTCGCTGGCAGCCCGCCGCACGGTCCATCCAAGCTGAGCATTATAAGCAGTGCGTGCATAATGGCCTGTGGCAATGTGAAAAGCCCCCGCCCGATCCGCCTCTTGGGTGAGAATTTTGAACTTCACCGTGGGATTGCAGAACACACATGGATTGGGCGTTCTCCCTGCCGCGTATTCACTGCAAAAATTATCGATGACCGTGTCTTGAAAAAGCTGGTGAACATTGCGGTAAAGGAAGGGAATCCCGATCTGATCCGCCGCGGCCTCTGCTGCCCGGCGCCCCTCTTCATTGCCGGAAGAAACGTCAAAATAGAGGCCGGTTACTTCCATGCCTTTTTCCTTTAATAGTAAAGCAGCGGTTGTACTATCTACACCGCCGCTTAATCCAAGTATCACTTTTTTTCTATCCAGTGATTCGTTCATTTTATTCTTCCTCTGGCAGATCATGATGATCGTCCTCGTCCGCATTGGGATCGAAGCCTTCCAGACCTTTATAAGTTTTGCCTGTTTTCTGAGCGTAATCATAGATTGCTGATTTGATCGCATGATCCGCCAGCACCGAACAGTGTATCTTCACTGCCGGAAGGCCCCCCAGCTCGTTGATGATCTGTTTGTTAGTCAGATCGAGAGCTTCATCGATGGTCATACCGATGATCATGTCGGTTGCCACACTGGAGGATGCAATTGCCGATCCGCAGCCAAAGGTCTTGAACTTTGCATCTGTTATTTTATCATCCGCCACCTTAATGGAGATCTGCATCATATCCCCGCACACCGGGCTGCCGTAAGTACCAACGCCGTCGGCGTTTTCAATTTCTCCAACATTATGCGGATTCATAAAATGATCCATTACTTTATCATTATACATGTTAGCCATGTTTTACCACCCTTTCTCGCTCGATACTGATGAAATTTCTCTAAGTTTATTTACCACATTTACCAGGGTTGAAACAACATAATCGATATCTTCTTTTGTCGTCATATCGCCTACGGTGAACCGCAGGGTTCCGTGGATTTTCTCCACCGGTATTCCCAGGGCCGACAGCACATGGGAAGGCGTCAGAGACGCGGATGAGCAGGCAGAGCCGGTTGAAACGGCAATCCCGTTCATATCCAGATAAAGGAGCATCGCTTCTCCCTCAATAAATTCGAAGGTCAGATTGGCGTTGCCCGGATGTCTGTGTTCCATCGATCCGTTTACATAAACATTGTCGATCTTTTCCTGAACCTGCTGGATCAAGTAGTTCCGCAGGGACGATGTATGCTGAATATGTTCGTCCAGGTGGATCCGGGCCAGTTCAGCCGCTTTACCGAATCCTACGATACCGGCCAGGTTCTCCGTGCCGGCCCGTTTTTTATTTTCCTGGGCTCCGCCGTGGAGATAGTTGGAAAGCCTTACACCTTTGCGGATGTACAGCGCTCCCACTCCTTTAGGTCCGTAAATCTTATGTGCGGATATGGACATGAGGTCCACGCCCAGCTCCTTCACATCGATGGGCATATTTCCCAACGCCTGTACGGCATCCGTATGGAAGAGGATCTGATGAGATTTGGCAATAGCTGCCAGTTCCCTGATCGGCTCTACGGTTCCCACTTCATTGTTGACAAACATGATGCTGATGAGAATGGTCTTGTCGGTGATGGCCGCTTCCAAATCGGCAGGGTTCACCCTTCCCTCAGAATCCACATCCAGATAAGTAACGTCATATCCGTGCTTTTCCAGGAACTCGCAGGAATGAAGCATCGCGTGATGCTCAATCTTCGTCGTAATTATGTGATTTCCCTTTTTCTTCAGCACATCGGCAGCGCCCATCACGGCCCAGTTATCGGCTTCCGTACCGCAGGATGTGAAAAAGATTTCCTTTTCATCTGCTCCCACAAGTTCGGCTACCTGTTTTCTGGCGCCAGCCAGGGCTTCTTTTGATTCTGCTGCTATACTATATAAACTGGATGGATTTCCATAGAACTCGGTAAAATACGGAAGCATCGCATCTAAAACTTCTTTTTTTACCGGCGTAGTTGCTGAATAATCTAAATAAACCTGTCGCATTTTCTACTCCTTTGTAATTCGATTCCTTTCAATACAATATACTATTATACCAATATTCAGCCGCATTTAAACACTTTTTGCCAAATTTTTTTATAATACAGGAAATATCGATGCAATCGATATTGACGGAGTTTCAAAGAAAGTACCTTGCAAAGTGTCGGCCCTTGAGGTCGACATGTGTGCATAGGGAACTGTGCTCCCGTCATTCACACTTTTTTTAAAGTTTTGCCGGTTCAAATACGGTCAGCTTATAATTGCCGTCCTCTTCCTTAATGACCACGTTATAAAGCCCCTCTGAAGTAGAGGTCCCAGTATCCCAAACAATCTTCGCCTCATAGGTTATGTACTGAAAGAATTGTTTCTTCTTAGTCAATTCTTCAAAGCTGACGGAGCTTACTCTCGATATGCTGCTGGTCTCCTCAGCCGCGAGATCTTTCAAATCCTGCTTCAGGATTGTTTCATCTTCGATCTGGCGCAGGCGCTTTTCCGCTTCCCGATAAGGAATTTCGCCCAATGAAAAACTCTGCATCGTTATCGTCCTCTGGTCGATCAATGACTGAACTGCATGCTTGGGATCCTGTGAGGAAAAACCGCTGAACAGACAGAAAACGATTACAGCCAGCGCAGGAATCGCCAGCAAATTAAAATACTTTTTTTTCATTTGTATACTCCCCTTTGTTTTTTTCGATACTTGTATCATAAAACAAAGAGAGCGGGAAATTTGTCTTTTCCCGCCGTCCGATCAAATCTTTTTTTTGTGCTTTTTGTTGTATTCCTTCAATTCTTCCTCGCTCATATCCTCTACAAATTTGATTCGATCCAAATGTCCTTTGAAATTTTCACGAAACTTTGACAGATATTCTTGACGCAAAGATTCTCGTTCCTTATGCTCCTCATCCGTCAGACCTTCTTCTTTATGCTTTTTAGCCAGCTCGTTGATTCGATCGATCTTTTCTTTTCCAATCATTTCATCCACTTCCTTTTTATTTTAATTCACATTCGGCAGTCCGGCGCATCCCCTCAGTTTGGCTGATTGCAGACGGCACGGACATCCGCCTTTGTATTCCGTAATATCATTGTATTTGCGGATTCAGTATATAAAATCCCACTTTTTTTGTCAACCTGACTGTGGATTTTTACAAAAAATATGATAAAATATGGTGAATGTAATTACACACTTGGAGGAAATTAAATGAAAGAAAAACTAGTCATAACCGGCATGGGAGCTGTTACACCCATCGGAACCGGTATAGACACTTATTGGGACAACTTGGTACAAGGAGTCTGCGGGATCGATCGCATCACCCGCTTTGATACACAGGATTTGGCCGTGCAAATCGCAGCCGAGGTAAAAGACTTTAACCCGAAAGATTATATATCGCCCAAACTGATTCGGGAAATGGATCTGTTCCAGCAATACGCGTTTGCGGCGGCTGATGAGGCTTTGGAGCAAAGCTCCTTTCCGATACAGCAAGAGCCCAGCAGGATAGGCATTGTCATGGGAACTGCTATGAATGGAGTGGCAACAACAGCAGCGACTCAGGAGGAGCTGACCGCAGGTAAGGCCAAAAAAGTCAGCCCACGCTTCGTACCCAAGATTTTAGGCAATCTGGCCGCAGCCCAGCTATCTATCGCAAAGGGGATCCACGGCCCCAGCTATACGTTGAACACGGCCTGCTCTTCCGGCGGGGATGCGCTGGCCATGGCAGCCATGATTATCCACTGCGGTGAAGCAGATGCTATGGTCGTGATGGGTGGTGAAAGCAGCCTCTGCCCGGTGGTACTGGGAAGTCTGGCCCAGGCAAAAGCGCTATCCAGAAACAACGACAATCCCAAAAAAGCCTGCCGGCCCTTTGATGCTGACAGAGACGGATTCATCATGGGCGAAGGCGGCGGAGCGCTGATCCTGGAAACAGAGACTCATGCGCGGGCACGCGGAGCTAATATTTTGGCCGAGCTGGCGGGATATGCAAATACATCCGACGGCTACCACGTTACTTCTCCCGACCCATCAGCAAAAGGCGCCGTAGCATGTATGAAGCGCGCACTTGAGCTTGCGGAAATGGAGCCGAAAGAGATTGGCTATATCAATGCCCACGGTACATCCACTCCTCTGGGGGATCCCATTGAAACGAAGGCCATCAAAGACGTATTCGGCAGCCATATCCCCCCTGTCAGTTCGACAAAAGGCGCGACCGGACACCTGATGGGCGCAGGCGGTATTACTGAAGTTATCGCCTGTATCAAAGCGCTCCAGACTGCAACTCTGCCGCCCACGTGCGGCTATCAGACTCCTGACCCAGCATGTGATTTGGATTATATTCCGGGCCAGGCGCGGACATCGGCCATCCATGCCGCCATGTCCAATGCGCTGGGTTTCGGCGGACAGAACTCCAGCATTATTGTAAAAAAATATGAAAAATAGAAGATCAGAAAGAAGGTTTTAGTACAATGTCCTTTACTTATGACGTAACGATGTTTAAAGAAACCTTTGAAACATCGTTCACTTATTTAAATGGATTTATGCGTAATGTTTCGCGGTTCGCAGACCGTCCCGCTCTGTTTGATCCTGAACTGGAGCGGCAATGGTCTTATCGGCAGCTAAATTCGGAAGTCAATCGCTTGGCAAATGCACTGATTGAGGACGGGATTGAGAAAAACGATGTGATTATGTACCAGCTTCCCAATTGTGCTGAATTTGTATTCTGCTACCTAGCACCTCAGAAGATCAGGGCCATCAACTCCCCGATTAACTACCGGCTGGCTCCCGGTGAAACCGCCCTTTCTATTGACGATAGCAAACCAAAAGTATTTATCTACGATATGGAAATTCGGGAAATGGTTCAGGAGGCCCTTGCCATGTGCGCATACCGGCCGGATATTCTCATTATGACCGGGTGCACTGATAAAAAGGAACTTCCCCGCGGTCATATCACCTATGAGGACTACGTAAAAGATCAATCAGAGGAAAATCCGCTCTTACCGGTACCGGCTCATATCTATGATGAAACGACTCGTCTCTACACATCAGGTACGACAAGCAGACCCAAGGGCGTCCCCCTTAACAATATTAATGAAGTGCTGTCCGCCCACGATGTTATGATGCACTTCCCGCTGACCCCAATGGACCGGACAATGAATATGACACCGTGGTTTCACAGAGGCGGACTTCATTCCGGCGGTCCCTGCCCTACCCTTTACGCAGGCGGCGAGGTAATCATTCTCCGGGAATTTACACCAAAAAAATGTCTGAAATACACCGAGAAATATGAAATCACCTTTTTAATCGGTGTTCCTGCTGTTCTGACGCTGCTGACACAGGTTCAGGAGCGCAACCCGGTCGATCTTTCCCACCTGAAAGGGATCGTAACCATGGGCAGTCCCCTAGAAAAAGCTGCCTGCCAGCGGTTTCATAAGGTGCTCAGTCCGAATATTTTTAACGGTTACGGCACTACAGAGACCTTTTGGAACACCTTTTTGCGTCCTTATGACCTGCCGGAAATGGCCGGCAGCGCCGGACGCTCCTGCACGGACGATGATGTGCGGGTCGTAAAAGTCTATGACGATCGAAAAGCCGAGCCGGACGATCTTGCGGATATGGATGGACAGGATGTAGGAGAAGTCATTCTTTGTTCTCCGGCAAAATCCTCTTACAGCTATTATAACAACCCTTCGGAAATGAAGAAAAAGTTTTATAAAGGTTTTATGTATACCGGAGATTTGGCCACCTGGGATGCAAGCCAATTTATTACTATAGTAGGGAGAAAGGACGATATGATCGTTTCTGCCGGAGAAAATATCTATCCTTCACAGGTGGAAGAAATCCTCAATCAGCACCCAAAGGTCGCAGAGTCGGCCGTTGTAGGCGTTGCAGACAGGCTCAGGGAACAAGCGGTAGCTGCCTACATCGTGCCTGCAGACAGCAGTCTTACAGCGGCAGAACTGGGTATGTACTGCCTGGAGCATCCCATGCTTTCAATTTATAAATGTCCGCGCTTTTATCGATTTGTAGACGAACTTCCTCACACAGCCACCGGAAAATTAATGCATTATAAAGTGGCAGAAATGGCTGCCGAAGATCTGGCTGAAAAAAGACTGGAACGGCCTTAGTAAAGCAGATAAAAAGGCCCGTTGCCGCAAAAAACGATTGCAGCGACGGGTCTTTTTGTCCAACCTTGCAGGCCGGCAATAGAGGATCGTATCTTACAGGAACCTCCAGATAGCCAGATACTTTTAGGAAATTAAGATCATTCTTTGCTCTGTTGGCCCACATCGCATAAATATTGTTCCATGATCTGATAAATCTGCTCCAGGTCCAAAGGCTTGGCCAGATGTTCATTCATTCCCGCAGCCTTGCTTTCTGCGATGTCTTCTGTAAATACATTCGCCGTCATTGCGATGATGGGCACTTTTTTCGCATCTGCTCTTTTCAGATTGCGGATGATACGGGTGGCTTCAATCCCGCCCATAACCGGCATTTGGATATCCATAAAGATCAGACTATAGGTGTCTTCAAGGGCTGCTTGGAACATATCGACTGCTTCCTGTCCGTTTCGTGCGATATCCACAAGAGCTCCTGTTCGCTGCAAAATTTCCACCGCAATTTCCCGGTTCAGATCATTATCCTCTACTAGAAGCAAACGTTTTCCTGTATGAATTCCCTTTCGGAGTTTTGACCGAGACTGATCGACCGGCTCTTTCGTCTCTTTGAGTACATAACGTTTGAGCGCATAGGCGAGACTGGACCGCAGCATCGGCTTCACTACAAAACCATCCACTCCGGCGGCCTTTGCAGATGCTTCGTATTCCGTCCAGTCATACGCCGAAAGCAGAATGATAGGAATGTGTTTTCCTATTCGCTTTCGAATCTGCCGCGCCGTTTCAATTCCATCCATTCCCGGCATCTTCAGATCAATGATAATTGCTTGATAATCCAACGATTCTTGATGTGCTGAAGCAGCCATTTTTATCGCTTCTTCTCCGGAAAGGGCCCACTGACTGTCCAGTCCGAGTTCCTCCAGTCGCTGACAAGTCGTTTCACAAGAAATCTGATCGTCATCTACGACCAGAACCGGCGCAACGGCCTTTATTTTAAGATCAAATTCTTTTTCTTCCTGTAGTTTTAAATACATGGTTACGGTAAAGACCGATCCTTGTCCATAGCTGCTGCTAACCTGAATATCGCCTCCCATCATACGGACAATATTCTGACTGATAGCCATTCCCAAGCCCGTTCCTTGAATCGTATGTATATTATCATCTTCCGCACGCTCAAAAGGCAGGAAGATTTTTTTCACGAATTCCGGCGTCATACCGTACCCATTGTCTTTGAAAATAAATTCATAATAGCCGTAACCATCACGATTTGAGGGCTTTTCTTTAATATCCAGGACGATCTTTCCTTTATGCGGCGTATATTTAATCGCATTGGAAAGAATATTGAGAAAGACCTGCTCGATACGCTGGGGGTCGCCTATGACGTTTTCATGTTTCAATTGGTAAGCATGAATATCAAAAGTATGCTGTTTTTCCAGAACTGAGGGATGAATAATGGTTATCATGCTCTGTAGAATATCACTCAGACTGAATTCTTCGTCTGCCATTGTGATTCGTCCGCTTTCAATTTTGGACATATCCAGGACTTCATTGATCAGGCTTAGAAGAAGTTTTGAAGAAACTTCAATCTTAGATAGACAGTCTTGAATCCGTTCCTTATCATCAATGTGGGATGAGGCGATAGCAGTCATACCCATAATCGCATTCATTGGAGTTCGAATATCATGACTCATCCGAGACAAAAAATCCGATTTGGATTTGTTGGCTTTCTCAGCGGCCTGAAGGGCTTCGTTGAGCAATTTGGAACGTTCTTCCAATTGCTTTTGCAATTCGCGCTGTTCTGTTATGTCTGTGATATCAATGTAAATGACCAGATATATTGGAGATTGATCTACCCAATCAATGCACTCAGCGTTAACCTGCATCCACATATCTTTACCGGATGGATCTTTAGACTGCAAGGTAAAATGAACTGGTTCTCCCTTTTCCATAAGCGGAAGATTTTGACGAAAGGTTGCACGATTCTTTTCCGTATCATAATTCGTGAGGCCGTAGGGTAGGCATTCCTGTCCATCACTGCCAAAAAAGTCACGAAAACGCCCGTTGGCTTCTAAAAATTCGAAACCTCCGTTTTCCACTCGAAATTTGGCGACAAATCCAGGAAGATTATCATATGTTACGGACTGTTCCTTTTGCATTCGTACAAAATCGTCAATATTGGTGAGGACTGAATAGGCAACTTGATAGCCATTTACATATTCATCTGCAAATGCGGTGGAAAATTTTACCCAGATACGTTCGCCGTTTTTTCTACGTATAGGGCTGACCAGCTGGTATCCTTCCTGCTTTGTTTCTAAAGCCTTTGTAACCGTATTTACCAATAGGTTCCACTCCTCCGGGTCCGTTTTATAGTAGAGATCACAATGGTTGTGAAACCTGGTTTCATATTCCTCTTTTGTCCATCCAATCAACTGATAATAAAAATCATTGGCCCATATGACCGTATAATGTTCATCCAGAAGATGTTTGCTCACACTGACTCCCAGCAGACTCATCAACGTACGATATTCGTAATCCGAGCTCTCATCTGCTTTCGCCTGTTTACTTTCTGTTTCCGTAGCCAATAGCCTTTCCTCCTTGCCTACCTTTGCAGCTAAACTGCACACGTCAAATAAATTGATATATTTACTTTGGTCACATAGGTATCTTTGTATAATTCTATCAAACATATTGGTGCTTTACAAGCTTATAGTAGATCTGGTTTAAAAAAAATGGTATACTATTTTTCCCATGCAATTGTTCGATACGAGGAGGATATGTTGTGAAGTATGGCAAAACCACTTTAATCTATGAATTTTTTAAAGTTCAAATTGAATTTGGATACTATAAAAAAGGAGATGTTTTGCCGTCGATGGAATTTCTGCATGAAGTGTACCACGCTGCGTTCCGTACAATACGAAATGCTTATCTGCAGCTCCAGGAAGAAGGATACATTAGCCTTTCTTCCGGCAGAAAGACTTTGGTTGTATATGATCAATCAGAGCAAGCATGCAACCAAAACGCAAAGGCGTATTACCTGTCTAGAAAAGAGGCGATTAAATCTTTGGGCCAAGCTTGGCAGGTCCTGCTCGTGCCTCTGATGCACCAAGGGTGTCTGCGACTGTGCAAAAGTCAAATGAACTTCATTAAAGAAGTGGCTGCTAAACTGGAAAATGGAGATCTCTACGTTTCTTTTTTATTGGGTCAGGAAATTATATTAGCGATGAATAATCGTCTTGCGCTGGATTTATACAATGAAACTGTTTCCTTCTACCAATTTCCACACACATTAAATAGGAAACTTCCCAATACGCAAAACTTACAACACCTTAGATTGTTATCTGGAAAGGTGATCGCGGCCTGTGAGTCTAACGACCGTGAGGAACTTTATCGTATTTACCTTCTAATCGAACAGGAAATCGGTGGAACAATTCAGTCTTTTATTCGGCAGGCACAGACAGATGTGCCACCTCAGAAACAAATCCCTTTTCAGTGGAATGTCTACCGGGGACGCCCCCAGCATTGCTATTCTTTAGCAGCAGAGTTGATCAGACTGATTATGCTTGATTCTGTATACGAAGAAGGGGATCAACTTCCTTCTTACAGCACGATCGCTAACACCTATGGCGTGTCCTTTAGTACAGTACGAAGGGTTGTCGATCTTTTAAAAGTATTTGGAGTTGTTACTACATCTCAGGGGTTAAGAGCTTCTGTAATTGCCATAAGAGAAGAGAACATATTACTGAAGGCCCCGGCAGTGAAAAAAATTGCTTCCATGTTTCAGGAAGCAATGCAAATGATTCTTTTCGCTTTTAACCATATTGTAAAGCGCTATTCATCAAGATCAAAGCACAGGTTTTCACAATATACCTCCAAGCTTCAATCCCTGCAGGAACAAGGCGTTACATTCAAGAGCTTCTATCTTTGTTTGGATTTTCTTCTGTTTGACAACGATTGCCCGGCCTTAAAAGAACTTTGGTTAAAACTGCGGGAAACGCTGATTCTTGGTCTGCCTCTATTGGAATCGCAGGCAGGTTCCTGCGGCGTAAAACAACAGCTGAAAACTTATACGTCCGGGGTAATCAACGGATTAGAGTCCGGCGATATCCATCTGTTCTGCAGCAATTTGGAAGAATTGGCGTTTTTGGTCTCTGAAACAATGAAATTGATGAAAACAAAGAACGAAAAACTATCCTATAAAGACATGCCCAGTTCATAGGCTTGTTTCATAATCGCGCTGTCATCATCCGTATCTGTATCTCCTCCGGCAATGAGTTTGCCCACTAAGTCCATATCTTTGCCAATATAGGTCCCCAGATACCAATCGTAATTCGCCTGGTATTTTTCATAATCAGCCGGGGCTCCTTGAGCAAAAATCCCGATCAATTTAATCCCAGACGGAACACGGGGTTTGCGTTCTTTGTCGGAAAGGCAGTAATGGCGGTTCATAAATGTGATCATCGGTCCCGTTACTTGCGAATAATAGTTGGGAGAGGTCAGAATCAGTGCTCCGCTCTCCCTCAAATCTTTAAAGTATTCTTCCATATCGTCTTCGATGACACAGTCCGTATCATATTTTCGGCAGCAGCCGCAGCCATGACAGCCTAAGATGTCCATTTCGTTTACATTGTAAATCTTAACTTTATGTCCGGCATCTCTTGCGCCCTTGATTGCTCTCATGGCAATCCTGGTAGAAATACTGGCATCTCTGGGGCTTCCTAATACAGCGGTTATCTTCATAATTGCATCTCTCCTTTTTCAAGTATTCGTTAATATGATATTATACTATGATCGATGTTTTTTTCAATGAAAAAGGGAAAGCTTTTTTCCGCCGTCCGTTCTTAGATGGCGCATTTTTTATTCTTTCACATTTCTTTAGCTGTCTGGCTGCTGTCATGGCGCTTTTGCTGATACATTCTGCTATCGGCAATATAAATTAGATCATCCAGCTCTTCCGAGTCATCAGGGTACTTGGAATACCCCAGGCTGAATCCGAGGAATTCCATATCGTGGAACTGTTCATCCCAAGGATACTCATTCAGCTGTGTCAGACAGCGCATGACGTCTGTGCCTATGTAAATACAAATAAACTCATCTCCGGACATCCGGTAGAGTTTTCCTTGATCTCCGATAATTCTCCTCGCCACACCAGAGACTCTGCATAAATAGTTGTCCCCTGCCAAGTGTCCGTGGGAATCGTTGACAGATTTAAAATCGTTCAAATCAATATAGAATAAGTAGAACGGTATTTTATCCTTAATTTTTTCCGCCGCATCCAAAAACATCCGCGACCGGTTGCACAACCCTGTCATCTCGTCGAGATAAATCGCCTTTTTCAAGTAATGCATGTCTTTATCGTTTTTGAGTAAATAATACAAAAACACATAGGAGAAAAACAGGTTTACAGAAAGTATCAGCAATGCAGCTGCCGGCAGCCACTCGTTTTCCGTATAATGAAAGGCCAAATTTAATACAACAATCAGTAACAGCCAGAATATGTTTACCCAATGAAAGTAACCATGAATTTTACAGGAGATATGATTGGGCAGATAGAAAGATCTATTTTTAAGAAACCGATAAATCCAATAGATACAGATTGCATGAATGAAGGATTGGACCGCAAGTATCATTAATGGAGACGGGCCGGGCAGGAGTGCCCCAATATGTACAGACATGGAAAAAACAAGCATCGTATAGACTCCTGCCGCTGATAAAACAGTCAGAAAAATGGAATAAGGTTCTTTGTACAAGAAAAATGCAGGGTACAACAAGATCAGACAGCTGAGTATGAATAAACTGCTCTCGATCTTAAAACCGGTCATTTGAATTAGATTAACACTAATCGTAACCGCTATTGCCGAAAGCACCATTAAGAGAAGATAGACATTGATCGCTTTATATCGCTTATGAAGGCATGTATTAACGATACACAGACTCACAATTACCATCTCTAGGGCAATTATGTAGCTAAAAATAAAATCCATATTATTTATCCTCGTATAGCAGGATGGTTATTCCATGCATATTTTGTGAAACTAGTCTAAAACTATTATAGTCGCTTTATCGAGTATAGTCAATTAAATGATACTAACCTATACTTTTATAAAAGTGGAGGTGCATTATGATCATCTATGATCCATTCTGGAAGACATTAGAAAAAAAAGGCGTCAGCACCTATGCCCTGATCACCCGCTATAATATCAGCAGTTCTACAATTTCAAGGCTTAAGAACAATAAGCCGGTTACCACAACTACATTGAATGATCTCTGTCGTATCCTACAATGTTCCATATCGGAAATTCTTCAATATATAGATGTTGAGAAATAAAGAAAACATTTATCCCAACTATACCATGTCCCTTTGTTAGAAATTGTCGTATCCTGCGCAGAGGCGCTTTTTCTTTTGTCTTGAATACGCGAAATAATAATTTCGTTATGCATTTAAAAAACTCCCTTTATCGACTGATAAAAGGAGTTTATCCCATACGAATAATAAGTATTTCCATTACAATAATTCCATCTAATCCTTTATTCCTTTTCAATTACTTTGCTTGATATCCTAAAATAATTACAATATTATTCCCTTTGTTCAGCCGGCCTTTCTTTCGAGTCTCAGCTTGTCTGCAATAATTGCAATAAATTCCGAATTGGTTGGTTTTCCCTTGTCGTTATGCACCGTATAGCCGAACAGGCTGTTGATTGTTTCAATTTTTCCTCTGTTCCATGCAACTTCAATCGCATGCCGGATCGCCCGTTCCACCCTGCTGGGAGTTGTATTGTTGAGCTGGGCAATTGCCGGGTATAACTCTTTTGTTACCGCTCCCAGCAAATCCATATCCTCTACCACCATGGTGATGGCGTCCCGTAAGTATTGATATCCTTTGATGTGAGCCGGAACCCCAACTTCGTGGATAATGTTGGTGATATCCACTTCCAGATCTTCACGCGAGTTTTCTTCTTGATTATTGAGTATGGCTCTTGCGAAACTGATCTTCCCTTCTTCCTGAGCGTCGTTGCCGGCCAGTTGATTGATTCTTTTCAACAGAATGTCCAGGCTGAAAGGTTTAACGATGTAATATTCTGCTCCAAGATTGATGGCTTTCTGGGTGATTGTCTCCTGCCCTACGGCAGAAAGCACGATTGTCCGCGGATACACTGGCAAATCCATGCCGCTGATCGTTTCCAGAACGCCAAGTCCATCTAAATGGGGCATTATCATATCCAGAACTAAAACCTCAGGCATATGTTCTTTTATGGCTTCTACTGTCTTGATTCCGTCGTGGGCAATGAACGAGATGTCGATATTGTCCTTATCCTGGAAAAAATCCGACAGAATGTCACAAAAGTCTTTGTTATCGTCAGCAATACCGATTTTAATTCTTTTCATTTAATCCTCCTTTGTCAATAAACGCATTAAACATTTGTTTTCCTCTTTTTCTCTCTTTTGGCTTGTTATTCCATATATAATTTTAGATTATCCTGTAAAAATAGCAACGAAAAAAGAAAGTCAATTTGCGTAGTATTTCGACAAATTTCTTATTTATGAGTCAGATGCACGCAGCATCCACTCGATAAAAATCCCGTAGCCCTTCTGAGGATTATTGACAAATACATGGGTTACAGCACCGATAATGCGATTATTCTGTATGATTGGACTGCCGCTCATTCCCTGGACAATACCGCCGCTCTTTTCCAATAACCGCTTATCGGTTACTTTAATTACCATGCCTTTATCCGCTGGTTCGCTCTGATGGTTGATCTTTTCAATTTCAATTTCAAATCGTTCCAGTTTATTATCGTCCAGGGTGGTCAGAATATAGGCTTTTCCCTTTTCGATCTGGTCCTGTCTTCCGACGACTAAAGGCTTTGTGTACAGCGGATTTTCAATTGGATGATAAGCGTTTCCAAAAACGCCGTAAGAACTATTTTTCTCCAATCCGCCAAGTGGAGAGTCCGCTTCATAAAAGACGCCTCTGATTTCTCCCGGCGTTCCGGCGGTGCCTTCTTGAATGGATTGTACTTGAGCTTGCAGCAGCTGCCCTTTATCCACTGATAGAATGGAGCCTGTTTCCGGGTCTACAATCGGATGGCCCAGTGCTCCGAAGGATTGATTCACCGGGTTATAGTAGGTCAGAGTGCCAATACCGGCGGTCTTGTCTTTAACCCAGACTCCCAGTTTATAGAGATTATCATCTTTGGACACGACTGGAGTAAGATTAATATCCAGTTTTTGCGACTTTCGTTTTACTTTCAGCTTTACATCGCCTTGTATTTTGTTCACTAAAGCTTGCACTTCTTCGGCTTTATACACCTTGGTACCGTCGATTTCCAGAATCATGTCTCCGATCTGCAGTCCGGCTTGGATCCCCGGATTCACTTTCTTTCCGTCTGCCGTCTCAATTTCCTCCAGCCCTACGATCAATACTCCTTTAACATCCATTCGAACGCCTACGGAATGTCCGCCCGGCACCAGCACGGTTTCTGATACCACATCCACACTGGCGGTATCATCGTCCTTCATTGTAAACTGGCCGATGATAATAATCGTAAGGAGGAGGCCCATAAAGATCAGGCCTCCTTTTTTAATCGCACTCTTCATTGCTGCCTCCTCTAGCTATCAAAGTTTTGCAGAAAGTCCGCCAGCTCATTTTTTGAGTTAACCTGAACGCCCTCCGCCAGCATCTGCTGGTCTTCCTTACTAAGTAAAGCAAAAGGGATCGTCGTGATCTGATAAAGACTTTCCTCACCATTTCCATTGCAGTAGAACACTTTCACAACACCCTCGATCTCACGTATGAGAAAGTAGGTTTGTTGTGTTTCTTCGGTTTCTTTTGTTTCCTCTTCATCGGTTGTTTCTTCGTCGGTTGTTTCCGAAGTTTCATCATCCCTGCTGTCAACCACATCAGGACTTTGTGTCGTACTTTGTGTCTGTTGGTCTACTTTGGTAGCTGTATTGGCTTTCTGGCTGCCGCCATCATAATTGATCCATATTCCGAAGGCCAGCAGCGCCGCAGCGATTATTCCGTAAAACCATTTACTTTTAAAAAAACTCTTTTTTTGATTACTAAACATAACACCACCTCAGTTGGTAGTATTATCTAATAATTAGAATTTAATACCTCCTATGGCGATATGCCGCAAGAAAAATTAAGAAAACTGCGGCAAACAGCATAACAATCCAGATCCAGAACGGAAAATGATCGCCTGTTTGCGGAGAATGATCCGTTTTCTTCGGCGCTGCTTGCGAAGGGATTTTTTGATTGGTCATTTCGCATTTGATGATTTCTCCGTGCTCCTTTACTTCAAATGGGAATGCGGTTTCATCAATCTGATAACCTTTGGGAGCATCAAATTCCCGAAAGTAATAATTCCCGGCCGGTAGCTTTTCAAAAAATGCTTTTCCATTCTCATCAGTTCTGGTTTGAATCAGCACACGTTTGTCGGTATCCAGGATCTCAATCCCTGTATCAGGCAGAGGCTTTCCAGTGGAAAGATCGGTCTTTTGGATTTCTGCTCCGCCCTTTTTCAGTTCATTGGTCAGCTCCACATCGACAGAAGCGATTGCCGCCTCCTGGCCCGCGAACCGCAATTCTACCGCTGTCGGCTCTGTCAGGGCCGTATACCCTAAAGGCGCTTCCTTTTCCACTATATTGTATTTTCCCAGATATAATTCCTTAGAACTTGCGTTTCCCTGCTCATCCGTGGTGACAGTATCGGCCAGCTCTCCGGCTTTCAGACGGACGGTGCCGTCTTTTGTTACAATGTCTTCAGCGGCCATAATCTGAAAGACTGCTCCTGAAAGTTTTTTCTCTCCTGTTTTTGCCTGACCGCTCTCATACTCAATGGTATCCCCTTTTTTCATCAGACGGATGATCCCTTTCTGAGGCATATCCGTCTGTTCCACTACAACGGTGCCCGCCGTATTGTCAGCCACGGAAAAGACTACCGGCTCCTTTTCCAGACGGTATCCATCGGGCGCCTGAACTTCCTGAACCTGATATGTACCGGCCGGCAGTGCTTGCGGCAGCGCGGCCCTGCCGTCTGCTCCCGTAGTCAAATTTTCTGCAACGAGACTTCCGCCAGTTCCATTTACCAGACGAAACACGGTGGGAGCACCGGTGATCGTTTTTCCGGTTTCCCGGTCTTTTTTTTCGATCACAACCTGAGTCGGCGTATCGACGGTTTTCAAACCCAAATACATGGCGAATTGATCTTCCGATCCCATGATCATCGATTGGTACGCCGAATTGGTGGTGCAGTTCCAGACCAGGATCTTGCCGGAGGCGCTGCCCCCTTCCAGTGTGTTTTTCCCAGTCAGAACAACCGGCGTTTTCATGGGTGATGCGCTTTTAAAGGTGTATTGATTGCCGCTGCGACTTACGGTTACCCCTGAAACATTGCTCTTAATTCCGCTGGTTTTATTGTTGGTATCGGTGAGGGTTACCGCCCATCCGCCGGATGCCTGGTCATACGTCATATCGTATACTGGCGCTCCTTTTTTCGATTGTGACGCAAAGCTGTGGACCTTCAAATGATCGTTGACTTTTTTCAGCAGCCAGTTGTAGCACTTTTCTGCCGGCCGGCCTTTGAGAAAATTGTACATATGTTTGGCAGGCATGCTGTGGGCCTTTGCCAGCTTGGTTCCATTAGGTTTGCCTTTCTTCGACGCAATGGTCCTCAGCCCTTGCTGCGCTTCCCAAACCAGAACTTGTGTCGCGAAATAATAATCAGCATCGTTTGCCCCTGAAACGGGCACTTTGCGCGAACCGTTTCTGCCGTAACACAAGACTGCGGAAATAATCTTTTGTGCATCAGCGGGAAGGTTTTGAAACAGCGTCTTATCTTTGGATGAGTTATACGCCTTGTAATTGGCCGTATCCGCAAAGTTGGCGCCGAATTCGATGCAGTAGCCGTATCTGGCCGTACCGTCCGTCTTGTCGCTGATTTTCAGGTACCGCCACCTGACCTTGCTGCGGCCGTTGCCCGCCTTTACTTTCTTTGTGCCGTCGCTGTTGTAAAAGACAGTTTTGACATCTTCATTTATGTAATATTGTTTCCCATCTTTGCCTACCAGGATTTTGGTAAAATCCGCCGACCCCTTGTCTCCATGCTCCCAGGCGGCAAAAGCCGCAGCAGGAAACATGGACATGGTCACGCAGATGACCAGGATCCAGGTAAACACCCTTTTGTTCCTATTCATAATATCCCCCTAAACCATAATTTGTTCCTTTAATTTTTCAAATGTCTTGTCCCCAATTCCATTGACATTTTTCAAATCCTCAGGTTTCTTAAAAAATCCGTTGCTTTTTCGGTAGTCCACGATCTTTTCCGCAGTTGCCGGGCCTACTCCATTGAGGGTCTGCAGTTCTACTTCAGTGGCCGTGTTGATGTTGACTTTTGATTTTGCGCCGCTGCCGCCGTCAGAAGAAGGCAAATCCACAAGCCCGGAAACCGTTTCCCCCTTTTCCGGTATATAGACCTTTTCGCCGTCGGACAAAAAGGCCGCCTGATTGATTCCGGCCGTATCCGCATTGCTTTTCAATCCTCCGGCAGCTGAAACCGCATCCGCCACCCGGCTTTCCGCTTTCAGCTCTACCACCTGAGGCGTATTCACAGCCCCGCCCACATCGACCATAATCGTCTCCGGTTCTTCTGCCTCCTCCCCAGCCTCACCACTGGCAGAAGCCTGCTGCGCGGATTGGGAAACGGCCAGCTCTTCTTGGCTGCTGTTTCCGCCCAGAACAAAAACAAAAAAAGCAGCCGCAAGCATAACAGCGATTGCAGCTGCTTTGATAATCAATTTTTTGTTGCTGAGCAGAAATTCTTTGTTCAGGTATTGTTTCATCTCTAAATCCCCTTTCGTGAATGTTTACATTATTTTACAATTCACGAAAAGAAATGTCAATATATTACTTGTAATTTCTGTCAGTTATTGAAGAAAAGTTTTGTCCGCATCACATCCATCTCCCACCGGTCCGTGGGGATCTCCAGAAAGCGGGCCAGCGCCTGGATTACCAGCTCCGGACTGAGATTGGAATGGCTCCCGCAGTCCAGCAGCGCTGTGACAAGCAGATTTTCGCCTGCAAGGACAAAGTTCATGGAGCGGATCTTATCCCGGATATCCACTTCTTTCATTTGTTTGGACTTTTTCTGTTTCTTGGGAACCAGAATTTCTTTTTGCGCTAAAAAGGCTTCACAAAGGGCTTGTCCGCTTTCTTCCGGTTCTTTGCCCATGGGAATGCCGATGATATACTCTGCCGATTCGGCCCTTGCCGCAAGGCTTTTCTGCTGGCCGGCTGTCTTTTCACAGCTGAAGAGCTTCACGCCTTCCGGCATCTGCAGGTCCAGCGCCTGCTTCAGCTGTTTTTCGTCATAATCCTCCTCCGTCTCCAGCTCCAGATACTCAGCGATACTGGAATAGCCAAGGGACAAAGGCTGGGCGAATCCCATCTTGGGATGGGGATTGAACCCCTGAGAATAGGAAAGCTTGATTCCTGCTTTTTTCAGCGCTCTTTTAAACAGCCGCAGCATGTCCAAATGGGAGGTGTAGCAGATCGCCCCTTCTTTGGAAAATTTGATCACATATTGGCTCATTGGTTCACCTCCGGCATACAATTGGCTTTTCGGTTCATACCGCATCCCGCGCATCCTTTGCGGCAGTCTTGGGTGGTCGTTTCTGCTTTTGCCTTTTCGTTTTCTTGAATGAGAAACTCACGGGTCACATAGCAGTCGATCCGATCCCACGGCAGAATTTCATCATAGCTTCTGGCCCGGGTGGTGTAAAAGGCAGGATCGATTCCGGTTTCAGAAAAGGCCTGTTTCCACAGACCGCCTCTGAAATGCTCCGACCATCCGTCAAACTTACATCCCAGCTCAAAGGCGCGGATCAGAGCCCTGCTCACCCTCCGGTCTCCCCTGGCGAAAACGGCTTCCAGGGCGCTGACCTCTGTGTCGTGATAATTGAAGGTTACTCCCTTCATAGTCAGCTGTTTTGTCAAATAATCGTGCTTTTTGAAGAAGGATTCTTCTGTATCCTGCGCCTCCCATTGGAAGGGCGTATGGGCTTTGGGCACAAAGTTGGAGACGCTGACCGTAACATTGAAGCGTCCGCCTTTCCGCCCTTTCACTTCATAATTGATGGCTTTTATTTTGCGTGCGATTTCGGCGATTCCGTCCAGATCCTCATAAGTCTCTGTCGGCAGTCCGATCATAAAGTACAGCTTCACATTGCTCCATCCCAGTTCCAGGGCCTGGCGCACGGCTCCGTAAATATCCTCTTCAGTAATGCCTTTGTTAATTACATCGCGGAGCCTCTGAGAGCCCGCTTCCGGGGCAAAGGTCAGCCCGGACTTCTTGTAACCCTGAATCTCCTGCAGCACGTTGAAAAAGAAGGAATCCAGCCGCAGAGACGGCAGCGAAAGGGAAACGTTCTGCTCCTTGCACATGGCCATCAAATCCAGCGCCAGCTCTTCAAATCGGGAATAATCGCTGGTGGACAGGGACAGAAGGGAAAGTTCTTCATGCCCCGTATTGTCCAGCTGATGTTTCACAATCTCTTTGATGGTTTCCGGCTCCCGCTCCCGGACCGGCCGGTAGATCATACCTGCCTGGCAGAACCTGCACCCTCTGGTGCATCCGCGGAAGGTCTCAACTACTGCCCGGTCGTGGACCACTTCAATCAAAGGAACGATCGGTTCCTCCGGGAAAAATGCCCTGTCCAAATCCGCAATCAGCGCCCGCTCAATGCGGTCCGGCGCCCCTTCATAAGTTTTGACAATCTCCTTGATCGTTCCATTTTCATCATAGACAGGCTCATAAAACCGTGGAACATAGACGCCGGGAAGCTTGCAGATAGCTTTCAAATAGTCTTCCTTGGTCTGCTCGTCCTCTTTCATCTTGACCACTTGCGGCAGCAGCTCTTCTCCATCGCCGATGAGAAAGGCATCGACAATTTCGGCCAAAGGTTCCGGGTTATAGGCGCACGGCCCGCCGGCCAGGATGATTGGGAAGGAATCGTCCCGTTCCTCCGCCAGAAGGGGGATCTTGGCCAGAGAAAGCATATTGAGCAGGTTGGTAAAGGAAAGCTCGTACTGCAGGGTGAATCCCAGGAAGTCCAATTCCTTTAGCGGCGTCTTTGTTTCCAGCGTGAACAGTTCCATCCCATTGTTTCGCATCAGCTTCTCCATATCCATGGCCGGTGCGAAAACCCGTTCACAATAAATATCCGCTTCCTTGTTCAAGATATGATACAGGATCTGCATGCCCATGTAGGACATTCCGATCTCATAGGTATCCGGGAAAGCGAATCCAAACCGGTATCGGACCTGCTGGGGATCCTTGATCACCGCATTGATCTCCCCGCCAATGTAGCGGGCCGGTTTTTCTACTTGTTTCAATAGCTTGTCCAGTTCTTTACTGATTTCCATTTATATACCTTTCATAAGTTGATCTAACGTCATTCCGATGGTGTTTTCAATACCTTCGATGAGGGCCTGAGCTTCTTTTTTCTTTTCCAGTATTCGCTTTTCCGCATCCGCGTGTCCCTGTTTTCTGGCCTTTTCAATGATATATTCCATACGTTTGTCAAGCCCCACATAGGCATCTTCTTTGACAATGCGGTCGCCCAGGCAGACCAGGTCGGTTTCATTGACGTGTTCTACTGCGGAAAAAGGAGAATAGCGCATATGCACTTTGATAATATCGGCCTCCTGCTCATAGCCCAGAGACTTTGCAAGCTCATAGCCTTTTTCCCAATGCTCGTCCTCGACCCGGGCAATATCGTGGATCAGCCCGGCAGCTTCGATCAGTTCCAAATCCAGATGATAACCGTGTTCATTCAGCGCTTTTCCCATCTTCACTGCCGTGTCAGCCACCGCTTTGCAGTGCTTTACCACATGTTCCGGCGTTTTATATTCTTCCAATAGGCGCAGGCAGTCCTGCCTGCTGGGGTGTTTTTTTCTCATCGTTAAAATCAGTCCTTCCTTGCGGCAAATCCGCATTCAAACGGCGGAATTATTATACCATAAATTTAGTCCAGATTTCGAAAAGAATAATAAAATTCCGTATCGCCTTCTTTTTTAAAAGTGGCGATTACCTGGCCCTTTTTGACCCGATCCAATTCTTTGACATAGATGCTGGCGCAGTTTCCATAGATGCTCTCCGCTTCATCGCCGTGGTTGATTTTGATAAATTTTCCGATCTTTTCGTTTTCGCCTACAGCCGATATGGTTCCGGCTCCCACAGCGTAAACGGATACCGTTTCCCCTTCTTTTGCTTCGTCGGCCGGTTTGCCGTATTTTCCTTCATCCTTTGTGGACAAAACGGCGTTGGTCACGGTAACCGGGGTCTTGGCTATGGTGGTGATGCTGTTTTTGGCAAAAGTCATGGCGTCGGATACTGTATAATTTTTTGAAAGATAGGCGATGGCGGCCTCGCTTCCCCGGTTGAGCTGGGGCACATTGACGCTGCGGGCCAGCAGCAGGGCCAGGACAATGATCACACAGACGCCTGTCTGTTTTAATAATTTCGATTTCCACATAATATGATTCCCTCCTGGTACATCTTATGTGAAAACCATAAAAAAAGAAGGCGCTTTACCTCCTTTTTCTATCGGGTTTTATCTAAAATTCGTCGTAATACTCGAATTCGTAATCGATGACCTTGACCGTATCCCCTTCTTCCAGGCCCAGTTCTTTGAGCTTTTCAAAGGCACCGCTCTTTTCAATATATTTGTAAAGATAGCGCATGGAACCGGAATCGTTGAAATTGGTGGAATTGAAGATCTTCTGCAGCTGCTTACCGGTGATGACAAATCCGTCCTCGTCGCGGGAAACGTAGACTTCCCGGTAATCCGGATCCTGGTCGTCCTTTTCAAAGTCAAAGGTTTCGATGTATTCCTCCTCAGGCGGCAGCTTTGCCAGGCGATCCAGCTCTGCGGCGGCCTCGGCCAGCACTTCTTTGACGCCCACGTTGATCGGCGCTGACATAGGAAAGACTTTGTAGCCTTTTTCCTCCACGTATTCTTTAAAACGCTGGTATTCGGGGCCGTCCTCATCGACCATATCAATCTTATTGGCTGCCACGATCTGCGATTTTTTCATCAGCTGGGGATTGTACTCCTCCAGCTCTTTGTTGATTTTATCAAAGTCTTCCACCGGGTCTCTGCCTTCGCTGCCGGAGACATCCACCACATGGATCAAAACTTTGGTCCGCTCAATATGCTTTAGGAACCGGAATCCCAGACCGGCGCCCTGATGCGCGCCTTCGATGATACCGGCGATATCGGCCATTACAAAGCTGGTGTCATAGATCTGCACCACCCCCAGATTGGGATCAATGGTCGTAAAATGATAGTCGGCAATTTTGGGTTTGGCGCTGGTTGCCACGGAAAGCAGGGTCGATTTGCCCACGTTGGGGAATCCCACCAGCCCTACATCGGCGATCAGCTTCATCTCCAGGATCACGCTGCGTTCTTTGGCAAAACCGCCGGCCTCAGCAAAATTGGGAGCTTGTCTCACTGAATTTTTATAGTGTACGTTGCCTTTGCCCCCTTTGCCCCCTTTGGCGGCTACGAAGGAATCTCCGGCCTCGACCAGATCCTTCATCACCAAGCCCGTTTCCTCGTCGATGACTACGGTTCCCGGCGGAACCTTGATGACCAGGTCGTTTCCATCCTTGCCGAATTTTTTCTTTTTCATACCATCCTGGCCGTTTTCGGCTTCGTATTTCCGTTTATACCGAAAATCCATCAGGGTGCGCAGGCTGCTGTCGGCTTGAAACACCACATCTCCGCCTTTGCCGCCGTCTCCGCCGTCGGGGCCGCCCTCCGGAACATAGGGCTCCCTGCGGAAAGATACGGCTCCGTTGCCGCCTTTGCCGGATCGGATGATAATTTTGGCTCTGTCTACAAACATCAGAACCTCCTTTTTTTCTTAGTATGCCATGAATTTCATGAAAATATATCGTTCAGCCGCTCAAATCCCAGTTTATCGGGTATTTATCCCGATAGGTCCTGCGGTGCGGCTGCAGAACAAAAAAATGGGGCTGCAGCACGAATTCAATCTTCATGCGACAGCCCTCTTTCAAAACGTTTTTAAGCTTCTTTCGGGTATACGCTTACTTGCTTTCTTTCTTTGCCGAGTCTTTCGAACTTTACGGCTCCGTCAATCTTTGCAAATAAGGTATCGTCTCCGCCGATTCCGACATTGTTGCCAGGGTGGAACTTGGTTCCTCTCTGTCTGACCAGAATGCTTCCGGCGCTCACGTACTGTCCGTCTCCACGTTTAACTCCTAACCGTTTCGACTCACTGTCGCGACCGTTCTTCGAGCTTCCTACACCTTTTTTACTTGCCATGAAAAGACACCTCCTCGCTATATCAATCTACTTAGGAAATTACTTTAACGCTTCTTCAATTGCTTCAAGAATAACCGGCTTTGTAGCCTTTTCATCGATGCTGATGCTGTTTTCTTTTGCAAATTCAATGAGTTCAGCCTTCTTCATGGATTTTAAAGACGGCTTTTTGGAATCTTCAGCCGGCTCTGCCGGTGCTTCTTCCTTCGCAGGGGCTGCGGCCTTCTTTGCCGGAGCAGTTCCATCGGCTGAAATTCCTGTGATTTCAACTAATGTATATGGCTGTCTGTGGCCCTGCTTTTTTCTGTAGTCTTTCTTTGCTTTGTACTTGAAGATGATGACTTTGTCGCCTTTTGCGGTTTCAAGCGCATCTCCGTATACAGCAGCACCGTCTACATAAGGTGCTCCTACTTTTGCGTCTGTTCCTTCGCCGAGAACCAGTACTTTGTCGAATTTGATCTGCTGACCGTCGTCCACCTTTAATTTCTCTACTCGGATCTGATCTCCTTCGGCGACACGATACTGTTTCCCGCCTGTTTCAATAATTGCGTACATTTTGGTATGTTACCTCCTCTATCCAGTCTCGCCAGTGTGGGCAGCAATTTCTTGCTTTACAAAACAGCCCAGTTTGTGCGGCTTACAATAATGTATGATATCACAGGGACAGGCTGATGTCAAAGGTTTTTTGCCGGGTTTCATGGGAATTTCAAGGGTTGGCGGGTCAGGCTGGTTTTGGCCTGGACGTTCATGGGAAACTATCCACACTACAAAATCTTCTTCATAATGTAATGACAAGTTCCTTTTTCGGCTAAAATAAGATTGTATCGTTTATTAGCCTTGATATCGTTTTGATTTTAGGTTAAAATAAGATTAAATTGCAGATTAGTCAAAAGGAGGTTAGGATGGATTATATAAAAAGAGATTTGGAAAGCGTGATTCTGGAGTTGTCCCAGGAATACGCCTGTATCCTGGTTACAGGACCGCGGCAGGTTGGAAAGACCACCACATTGAAGCGGTTGATGCATCCTGATAGGACTTATGTGTCGCTGGATGATCTGGAGGAACGCAGCCTGGCAAAAAAAGATCCGGCATTATTTTTGCAGCTTCATCAGCTCCCGATCTTCATCGATGAAGTCCAGTACGCACCGGAACTTTTTTCTTATATTAAGATCGCCATCGACCATGGAGCTGAGCCTGGTTCGTTCTGGCTTTCCGGTTCTCAGGCTTTTCGCATGATGAGCCTGGCCCAGGAATCTCTTGCCGGAAGGGTTGCTCTGCTGCACATGTCTTCTCTTTCTCAGCACGAAATCTATGGAGAAGGAAAACAGGCTCCCCTTTCCATTGAGCTGGAAGCTCTGAAAAAGAGAAAACCGGCTGGAAAACAGGCGGATCTTTACGAGCTATATGAGCGAATTTGGAAAGGCTCTCTTCCCGGCTTGGTCAGCGGCAAATACACCAATCGAACTGTTTTTTTCTCCAGTTATCTGCAAACTTATATTGATCGGGATGTAACTGACCTGGTGCCCGGTATTAACAAACTGCTGTTCAGTGATTTTGTCCGGGCGGCGGCCTGCAGGACCGGACAGATGCTGAATGTCCATGATATCGCATCCGACGTGGGTGTTTCCGCTGATACTGCCAAGCGATGGCTTCAGATACTGGAAAAGTCCGATGTTATTTTTTACCTGCGTCCATACTCCAACAATCTGCTGAAACGAACGGTGAAAACGCCCAAAATGTATTTCTTTGATACAGGCCTCGTCGCCTATCTGACCAAATACAGCAGTCCTGAGATTCTGGCAAACGGCGCTATCAATGGGGCTATTTTGGAAAATTATGTGGTTGCGGAGATCCGGAAAAGCTATCACAACAATGGAGAGGAGTGCCTCCTCTGGTACTACCGGGATAAGGACTGCAATGAAGTGGATCTGGTAATCGAAAGCGACGGCCAATTGCATCCTTTGGAAATCAAACGCTCTGTAAATCCCGGAAGTGAGCTGATCCGCACATTCTCCGTGTTGGACAAAGGCTCTGTTCCACGGGGAAAAGGGGCAATCATCTGTATGCGCCCGGAATTGTCGGCGATCGATGCTGACAATTATATTCTTCCTGTTTGGATGATTTAGAGATTACGACAGTCAGGGCATAATTTATCCTGGTCTGCAACCTGGTCTTATACGATACTGTCAGTATTTGAGAAGAACTGTCTTAATCCCGACACTTTTTGTTCCCGCAAGTTTGAGAAAGGTTAAAAAAGTATCAAAATCAGAAAGTTTTAAACTGATCTTTGATACTTTTTTAACTGTAAGTTGTGATTTCTGTAAGACAAGGCCGAAAAACTATCAATATAACAGTCTTTTGGCCATAGACACGATATTTTATTTTGTAGCGGCCCGTTTGCCATCAGCGGGACTATCTTAGTTTACTATCCCTGCTGTCAATCTCCCGCTCCAGCAACGCATAATAGGCAGCAACCAGTATCGACTCTCTGCGCACATCCAGCATCTTCTTATAAAACTGCTTCCTGATTTCACTGATATACGGCGTTTCATCGACGATTCTGTTAATCATCTCCATGTCGATGCGGGGAAAAATCCTTTTCAGCGCCCTGTTGCAGCCTTCGTGTTTTAACCCGGTTATAAAGTCTGCATAATTGATCTTCTTTCCGTCTTGCTGCAGGGCAGAAGTAGGGAAAACAAAGATCCTTGCGTCGATTTGATCCTTATCCTCCATGATTGCAGCGATATTTTCATCAGAAATTTGAGGATACAGGCAGGAGCCGCAATCGTATACCGGCGCAATCACTGCTTTTTCTTCCTGTTCATTCACAAGAAATCCCCAGTTGCCATTATGCCTGTCGAAGTTTCCAACAAGGGCATCGGCAATGAACATATCCCAGAAAAAAGATTCCAGAACAAGAGGATCGATGATCTGCTGCTGGGAGATGGCCTTAAGGACCTCATCCAGTTCTGTGCCATAACCGCTTTGCGATGATTCAATACAGGCGTTCTTCAGTTCTGCAAATTCCTGAAGCCTCCACGGAGACTGTTCGAAGTCTTTACAGGCCACGACGATCTTTTCCTTGCCTTTTTCCAGGTAAGTCCCCAGCATCGTTTCCTGTGCCTGAATCCCCATACTGTTGAAAATGCGGCAGCAGATATCTTCCGAATAGCAGCTGTTCGTAAAGCGGCTGTTGTTTTTCGCAGGATTCAGCGACGGAAATTTGAGCATATACCGCTCATCCTGATAAAGAATGCTCATCTTATGTCCGTTCTTGCCGCCATAGTATTTATAGCGGTTCACTTTGCAGGCTGAAAAGTCAATCACTGAAAACTCCCCTCTTCATAAACATACGTGGTATACAAATAATCGCACTGTTCTTCGGTTATTGCGCCATTCACAAAGGCACTGTTGATCGATCCCTGCAGCTCATTAATTAGACAATCAAGGAAAGGAGAATTTTCTGCAAGTCCCTTCTTGTAGGCCGCCAAATCCTGTTCCAGATATTTCGGCAGCAGTTTTTCCAGATAAGCCTTTTCCTGTGCCATAACATAGACCCCTTTCCGCTCTTATTTCTCCATTACAAGTTTTTCGATCCGACACTGATGATGCTTGCTTTTATTATACCCCACTCCTGTCCTTTCAGCAATCGGCCCGCTCACATCATCATTCAGCATTCCGGCGCAGGGCCCGAGCCGGCCGTATAATATCTCTGCAGCTTGCTCTTGGGCTTTTCCGGCATGGTCATGGCCAGATAGCCGCTATCAAGCAGCGGCTTGATATAGTGTCCGCTCACATAGAAAATTGTCTTAACGTCCAGGAAATCTGCGATTTCTTTTCTGGTCCGCGGCTTTCTGCAAAACTCCAAAAGGTCACCTGTGGTTTTATCAGAGCAGGCAGGAAAATCTGCGTCTGCCGGGATGTCCATTCCAGTGGTGTTTGCAGCATCCGTATAATAAGGAGCCTGGTCCTCTGCCACCCGCATTGCCAGGGGACTTCGGATATCGTTATAAAATATGACCACAAACTCATCCCTTCTGTTTTCAAAGACAGGATCCGGAAGGTCATATGCTTTCATTTCCTCACGGATCGCAGGAATGCCCGAATATCGGATCTCTGGACCAAGCTGGCTTTCAGCCATTACTGCCAGAGCGGGATTTCGAAGCTCAGGCCGGGTTTTCCCCAGCTGATCGATGGTCATACGTCCATAGAGCGTTCCGGGGCTGTGAATCTCCAGGCGATCCGCAAAGATGAGGACCTGTACGGGAATCTTTTCTGTATGAGCGCTGTAATCCCGATGGACTAAGGCATTGAGAATTGCCTCTCGAACGGCATTGATGGGATAATCGGTCTTGTCCTCACGCATGCCGGTGTCGGGGTCGATGGTGATTTTTGTTTTCATATTGCGTTTGCAAAATTCGGCAGCTTCTTTCACCATATCGGAAATGGGCCCTTCGATCCTTTTATGATCGACCGCGTTCGCACTTCCTGTCCCGTAACCGGACATCACTGCAGCCTCGATCCCCAGCTGCGGGAACAGCCCCTGGGGATAAACGCAGAAACTCATCAGCGCCGCCAGCGTAGGTGCGCCGCTTCTTGTCACATTGAGCATTTCATAGACCTGCTCCTCATCCGCCAGGGAGAGCTGCGATTTCTGCTTTTCCTTTTTGCTGATATATGCAGCCAGCCGATCCGGGTCCAGCAGCTTCAAAGAAGCGCGCGTTACCGGCCGCTCATCATCATGAAGCTGCTTGCGATATGCTTCGTAAGCGTAGAGTTCATAATCAGTCAGCTGCAAATTCGCACCTCCGGCCCGCAGACAGGAACCTTTTGTCCTGCCCGCCCCTTTATAATAACAAGGCCGCTGGGCCAGATCGATTCCCGGAATCTCTGCTGCGCAGATCGTTACACCCTGGTATTCGGCTGCAGTGAATACCGCCTCCACCGGCGGTTCCATCTGATTGCACTGGTCCGTTACGTTTTTCTGCAGATCCAGCGGATCGTACACCCCGACGGCTTTAAACCACGTTTTTTCATTGAGGCCGAACACCAGCGTTCCGCCCTGATCCTGATTGGAGAATGCGGACAGGGTATTATATAATTTTTTCGGACAGTCTTCGCGGGCAGATTTCACTTCGACCAGCTGGGCATCCGTCTGCCCCTTTTGTATCCGTTCTGCCAATTCGACCAGCTCTGCTATTAGCATAAAATCACCCCTTTTGTTTGCTAATTTGTTTGTTTCTTTATTTTAACAAACTTTTCAAACAAAATCAACAAAAAACGAAAGCAAATTAACAAAGAGATTTGCTTTCGTTTTTATAAATTCATGCCAATAGGCGTGATCCGGGCGTAATATCGGGCCTACCTGGCCATGGCATAGAGCGCCCGGGCATAGATTTTGCTCAGCTGGAGCAGACGTTCGCAGGATATATGCTCATCCTGTTTGTGGAAACTCAGTTCTTCCCCCTGGATTGAAGGCCCAAAAGGAATAAAGTTTTCCAAAATCCTCGCATAAGAACCGCCGCCGTGGGCCACCGGCTGACTTTCCAGATCGCCGGTCATCTGCTGATATATATCGACCAAGGTCTGGACCAGGGAACTTTCAGGATCAACATAAAAATGCGGATTGCGCATCGTCACTTCACAGAAAACCCCTGATCGCTCCGCCGCCTGCGCAAGCTGTTCCTCCAGGGCTTTCGTATTCTGCGTAACCGGATAGCGGATATTAAGCCCGGCATAGAGGCTGTTTCCGTCCAATCGGAAAATCCCCAAATTATTGGTCAGCGGGCCGGTTCGGTCAGAAAAAGAAACGCCCAAGCCGCTTCCGTCCGTATCAAAGCCGATCGAATCCGCCAATGCGTGCAGTGTATGGCAGACGTTTTGCGGGAAGAAATCCAGCTTCTTCAAAAGCTGGAGCATCAGAGAAACCGCATTGACACCGATTTCCGGCGTGGATGCATGTGCCGATTTCCCAACCGTATACAGCTCCAGCAGGTTTCCTGTTTCCACAGCCTTAATTCTGTCTATGGGCAGCGTTTCCTTTGCTGCTTTTACAATGGCCGCCCGCTGCTCTTTGCTTCCCTCAAAGACCGCCTTGGCCTCCGGAATCACCACATTAAAGGCGCTGCCTCCGTGGATACTGTTCAGGGTAGGCAGTTCCTTTCCGCACGTTTCCGTTGGAAAGGTTTTACTGAATTCATAATTGAGGATGCCTTTTTCAGCAAAAGCCGCCGGAAACCAGGAGTCAGGCACAATGCCGCAGACCGGCATTTTTTCAACATGCTCCTTATAATAGCGGATGCAGGGGAAATAACCCAATTCTTCGTTGGTGCCGATGATATGCTTGATCTGCCGTTTCAGCGGCACGCCGCTTTCCTTCAAGGCCAGGCATGCGTAAAAAGCCGCGATAAAACAGCCCTTATCGTCCACAGCGCCGCGCCCGTAAATATTGCCGTCCGCAATCTGTCCGCCATAGGGATCATACGTCCAGCCTTCCCCTTCCGGAACCACATCCATGTGGCAGATAACCCCGGCAGCCTCGGCCCCTTCGCCGAAGTTGATTTCTCCGGCATAATTATCAAAATTCACACATTCAAAGCCCTTTTCCCTGCCCAGCTTCATGGCAAAGTCAAAAGCTTCCTTTGGCCCCCGGCCGAAAGGCGCCTCAGCCTCTTCCGGGCCGAAAACCGATTTTATCCGAATCAGACGGCACAGGTTATCGATCATTTCCTGATGATACCCCTCCAAAATCCGATCAAAATTTTTTTCTGCTTGATCACTCATGTTTCACTCTCTTTCTGGTACTTCTATATAAAGGATACCACTAAAAATGCGATTGTGGTAAGAACGTAGGATATAATCGCATATGGGAGCGTACCTTTCATCTGATAATAAGGCTTGATGTCCACCGCCCTTGAAGATACCATGACCGCATCTCCGCACACATAAGTGGTGCTGCCTGCCGCAGAAGCGCAAACCAGCGCCGCGCAGGAGATCAGCGGGTCCACGCCCAGCCCGTTGGCAAGGGGCACGACAATGGCGATAAAGATCATTGCCATATCCCAAAAACCGCCGCCGAAATAGGAATAAACAGCGCAGAATCCGAAAACCAATGCCGGCAGATAAGCCCCGTTGAGGAAGGGCTTTAAGGTTTCAACCACATAATCAGCCATACCAGTGGCCGTATTTACCTCCACCAGCGTCATAGTCATGGTAATCAGCGTACAAATGGCCACCATGCTCACAACTCCATTATATGCGTTATCAAACAGCTGGGTCAGCTTCACTTTTTTCTGCAGGAGCATTAAAATTCCGGTCACCGCGATCGCTGCCATGCAGCCCAGCATTACATTAATATCCGTCAGAAGGGTTACGACAACCAGAATAATCAATGGAACGAGGAAATTCCAAGGATGGGCCTTTTTCCCTTCATTTTCCGCCTGAATGGATGCAAAGTCGGGAGCCATGATTGCTTCTCCGGTATAACTCACATCTGCCGGGCAGACAACCCCGGTTTCTTCCGCCAGCTTGGTATGCTTTTTTGTGATCCCGAACATGGGAATAACTCCCAAAATTACCAGGGCCATGATGATTAAAGATATCCAGGCAAAGAACATATATGGCAAGGCCGCTATATAGGCGGATGCTCCGCTGCCGCCTGTGGTCACACCGAAATCTTCAAAGAGACCGCTGTAAAAAACCGCCCAAGTGGAGATCGGAATGGCGATGCAAACCGGCGCTGCCGTAGAATTGATCACATATCCGAGGAAGGTCCGGGGAATCCGATGACTGTCGCAGACCTTTTTCATGGCAGTAGCGATAGCCATGTTGTTCAGATAATCATCCACAAAGATCAACCATCCTAAAATATAAGTAATGAGTAAAGCCTTTTTCCTGGTGTTGGCGTATTTGCTCAGCCACATGGCAAATTCCGTGACCGACCCTGATGCGTCCAAAAGGGCGATCAGAATACCGAAGAGAGCCAGCAGCAAATACAAGTAACCAAGCGTTCCGCCGGAAAAGGCTGCCTGAACTTTTTCCAGCCAAACAGCCGCGAACTTCCAGCCGCCCAGCAGGATCGAACCGGTGATGGTCGCCGCCGTCACCGACAGCAGCATACGTTTTGTTGTAAAAATTAGTACGAATAATACTACCATTGGCAGTAAGGTCAATATTCCTAAATCCATGATTTTCCTCCGCTAAATTTTCCAAAGTTCTGTCTTTGCAAAGATGCTCTTGCCAGGCTTTGCGTCCTTTTTAATCTCGCCGCCGTCGATGACCGGAACCCCGGCTACTAATACATAATCAATACCATCCGGCTGGGCCATCGGGTCGCCCAGCCCTGGGAAGGTCGCGTTATCCTTGACTCGTTTCAGATCAAAGATCAAGATATCCGCATCGGCCCCTTCGCCGATGAATCCTTTTGTTTCCAGGCCGAAAAGCTGTGCCGGCATCCAGGATGACTTCTTTGCGAAATCCATCAGGGTTAGCACATCCTGATCCCGAACCAGATCCTTTAGAATTTTGGGATAAGTACCTGCTGTCTGGGGATGCCCGATTCCCGGAGCCAGATTGGGGAAACCCCCGTCGGTGGACATCATGACATATGGCTGTTTTAGGGCCAGCGCCACTTCATAAGGCTTGCCCACAAAAGCCGTAACGCTTGCGTCAGGATCCTGTTCTCTCATCTCATTAAAGGTCTCTTCCGTCAGCCGCTGCCCGGCATATTTGCCGGTCCCTGCAAGAATGTCGTGATAAGTGCAATCATAGATATCCTGCCAGCCTTCACAGAATACTTCCGAACCCACCGGGCAGGCAAAATCACAATAAGCCCCGCTGTCCACAGCGATTTCATATCCTTGCCGTCTCGCTTTTTCGATAATCTTTAAGGATTCCTCCATCATTCCCTGACCGCACTGGTAAACGTGGTGGGAGATCAGCACTCTCACCCCGGTCGTTTCCTGAAGTTTGATCACTTCTCTTGTGGCCTCCAGGGAATTCCAGCCACCGGCTCTGGAGTGGATGGGCATAACCTTATCGTATTTAGCTGCCACCTTTGCCATGGCTGCCATCTCGTCCCAAGACGTAACCGGAGCGTATTCCAGCCCTAATGAAAGTCCAATGGCGCCATTTAACAAGTCTTCTTCCGCCCACTGGGCCATCTGGCGTATCTGTTTTTCCGTGGCCTGGTGGTAGGGGCTTTCGATCCCTGCCTTCTCCCGCAAAATCCAGGATTGGGGTGTCAGCGCCGCTGTATTGAGCGGATAACCGGTTTCATCCAGACCGGTCAAAAACTCTTTCACTGGATATGGCCCCAGCCCGCAGGATCCCACAATAATGGTGGTAACGCCCATACTGGCCATGACATATCCGCTGAACAGCTGGCCGTCCGCATGGCTGTGGGGATCCACAATGCCCGGACAAACGATTTTTCCAGTAGCATCAATGGTGCGCGCAGCTTTCAGCGGCGCTCTGGTAACTCCGGCAATCTTTCCGTTTAAAATCGCCACATTGGCGATGGTTCTCAATTCCGTTTTTGGGTCAATGACGGTTCCGTTTTCAATCACACAATCGTAAGTTGTCTGAAAAAAATCCAGATTCTCTTTTTTTTCGCCCATAACGTATTCCTCCTCTACTCTTCCACAAAGTTGTAATGCTATATAAAGCAAATTTCGTGCCAGCAGGCTGCTTTGTCTCTGTACCGCTATAAAGTGTTGCGAATTTCAACATTTTTCTGTCAAATATGACTTTTAAACGGCGGCGGCAAAACTATATTTGCAGAATTTTGCCTGCAAAAAAATGCAGACCATGAAAAAATCTGCATTTCAAATCAGCTCTCCGTTACTGTTGCAGCTTATTATATAAACTGCGTATCGAAATTCCCAAATCCCTGGCTGTTTTCGTTTTGTTGCCGCCATTCTTTTCCAATACTTTTTTAATATATGCACGCTCTGTTTCCCGGACCACTTGGCTCAAAGGTTTCACTCCTTCCAGTTCTTCTTCCTTATCCAAAGTACGCATCTCTTTCAGGCCCAGATCGGGCAAGTCCTCCGCCTCAATCCTTGTTTTTGCCGGATCCATATCAATGATCGCTCGGCCGATATAATTGGCCAGCTCCCGTACATTGCCCCGCCATTCCTTTTCTTTGAGCACGGCCAGCGCACCGGAAGAGATGCCTTCGATATTTCGTCCATACTCCTCATTATATTTCACAATCATATATTCCGCCAGCAAAGGAATATCGTCCGGCCGCTCCTTCAGCGAGGGCAGCTCAATGGGAACCATGTTGAGGCGGTAATAGAGATCCTCTCGAAAATTTCCATTGGCAATTTCCTCTTCCAGATCGTTATTGGCGGCGGCAACAATCCGCACATCCACCGATATGGGGCTGGATGCACCTACGCGAATGATCTCCTGTTCCTGCAAAACCCGCAGCAGCTTTGCCTGCATGGCCGGGCTGATCTTGCCAATCTCATCTAAAAAGATTGTTCCCTTGTCCGCCTGTTCAAAGTAGCCTCGTTTGCCGGTTTTCTTGGCGCCGGTGAAGGCTCCTTCCTCATAGCCGAACAGCTCGCTTTCCAGCAATCCTTCACTGATGGCCGCACAATTGACCCGTACAAACGGTTTGGCCGCCCGCTTGCTTTCGTTGTGAATGGCATGGGCGAACAATTCCTTGCCCGTGCCGCTGTCGCCGATCAGAAGGATCGGCGCCGATGTTTTTGCTGCTCGCTTGGCCTTTTCAATGGCTTCTTTTAAGTAACGGTTCTTGCCAATGATATCGTCAAAACTGTACTTACCCTTTAATTCCCGGATCACCCGTTTGGCATCATCCAGTTCTCTGCTCAAAGAGAGAAGCTCTGTCAAATCATATGCCACAGCCACGCTTCCTTTCAGCTCGCCGTTGACCAGGATCGGCGCACCCTGGGCGATGATTTCCTTGTTGTGCCTGCCCACCACCATATGAAATCCCCGCTGCTCCTTTCCCGACTCTAAAACGGCCCGATGAATGCTTTTCCCTTTGCAGTCGATGTCGCAAGGCTGGCCGATCAGCTCCGATGGCTTCATTCCGATCAGCTTGGAATACGCTTTATTCATCATTACATTGATCCCGTTTTGATTAGCCACGGATATGGCGTCCTGGGCAGCCGAAAAAATCGCTTCCATCATGCTCTGCATTTCTTCCAGACGATTGACTTCCGTGGAAAGTTCCTCCAACTGGGGCACTTCTTTAAAAATCGCCACTGCGCCAATGACTTCCCCATCTTCATCCCAGATGGGCATTCTGCTGGTAACCAAGGTTGTCTCTTCATCGATCTTAATGATATGGTTAATTTCTGCGATGGCGTCCTTGATGACTTCCGGCATTCTGGCAACCGGAGAGATTTCCGAAACATGGCGGCCGATCGGATCTCCTTCCACATGAAAGATGCGCCTGGCAGCATCATTGAAAAGAATCACCTTTCCATCCCGGTCTGCGGCGGCGATTCCATCGTAGGTGGCGTTTAAAATTCGTTCAATGGGAATTGATGTCATGATCTGCCTCCCCTATCTCCCAAAATCACTAATATCCTGCCTGAGAAAATGGATCGCCCCTTCCATATCCTGATTCTGCAGGCATTCAATAATCTTAGCGTGGTATTTGGTGTCGGTGGGAAATACGATCTTTGCCCATTTATCCCAATAAAACTGGGCATATGCCCGTGTGAGGGTATCCAGGGACTGCTTGAGCATATTGTAGGAAAACTCATTGCCGCAGAACGAAATAAGCGCCAAATGAAACTCCATGTTATGTTCCCAATGAACCCAAAAATCATTCTTCGCCTGGTCGCTTTCACATTGCTGGTCGATCTGCTTCAGCCTGGCGATCTGTTCCTCTTCGATCTGGTGGATACACTCCCGCAGGCTGCCGCCTTCCAGCACCAGCCGGAAATTCAGAATATTTTCGATATCGGTTCTCGTCAGCTGGACGATCACATAGCCGAACCGGGGCATGCTTTTTAGAATGCCTTCGCTGCAAAGCTTACCCAGGGCCTCTCTCACCGGCGATTTGCTCACCTGGTATTTTTCAATCAGCTGCTTTTCACTGATGATATCGTTGGCTGAATATTCGCCCTTGATAATTGAGGAAAAGACCTTGCTATAGATCATATCTTTTAAATTACCGTTTTCTGCCATCTTCGCTCCTCTTCTTTTTGATACTTACTACTATCATACCATAAGGCCGGCTCTAAAGTAAACGGCCATGAATTTTTGCATTTAAAAGAGTTGACGCTTGGTTATATCTCTGATATTATCAGTAATATAATCAAAGTGTTAAAGGAGGTCTGGACATGAACGGAGAAACTGCTGCTTCTTACAGAAACATATTAGAAAACGAATTGATACTCGCCCTGGGCTGCACAGAGCCGGGCGCGCTGGCCTATGCTGCCGCCAAAGCCGTGGAGATTTTAAAACAAGCTCCTGAGCGCATGACAGTGAGCTGCAGCGGCAACATTATAAAGAACGTTAAAGGTGTCTATGTACCTAATTCCGGAGGCCTTCGGGGTGTGGAAGCTGCAGCAGTCTTAGGCGCTGTCATCGGCGATCCGTCCAAAGAGCTCAATGTCCTGGAAGAGGCTGACGATGAGGACCGCCGCCAGGCCAGGCAACTGCTGGCATCTGACTTTTGCATCTGTGAGCTGCAGGAAGGCGAGGACAACCTCTATATCGACGTTTCTGTCTTTGCTGGAACCGATTCTTCCCGGGTGATCATAAAAAACGCCCATACCAATATCGTTTTTATGGAACGCAATGGAAGGCCCCTCCTTGCAAAAGAAGAAGGCGCCGGCAGTTGTGAAAAAGATGAGAAAGCCAGCCTCAACATTACGGACATTATTGAATTTGCAGATTGCTGCGACCTGGCCCCGCTGAAGGAGCTTCTGGAAAGACAGATCGAAGTGAACTGTGCCATCGCCCAGGCTGGCTTGGATGAGAATTATGGCGCTTGTGTCGGTAAGACGCTGATGGAAACCGGCGGCAACTGTGTGCAGATAAGGGCAAAAGCAAAAGCCGCAGCCGGTTCCGACGCGCGCATGGGCGGAAGCTGCATGCCAGTGATGATCAATTCCGGCAGCGGCAATCAAGGCATTACCGTAACCGTGCCGGTGGTGGAATACGCGGAAGAATTGCAGGTCAGCCGTGAAAAACTATGCAGAGCTTTGATTGTAAGCAATTTAATCTCCATACATATCAAATACTATATTGGAAAGCTTTCCGCATTCTGCGGGGCTGTGAGCGCAGCCTGCGGCAGCGGAGCCGCCATCACCTATATGCACGGTGGAACTCTCGCCCAAATTTCCTCCACCATCGTCAATACGCTGGCTGATGTGGGAGGCATCGTCTGCGACGGCGCCAAGGCTTCCTGCGCTGCAAAAATCGCTTCCGCCGTGGATGCAGCCATCATGGCTCATAATATGTCTATGCGCAGCCGCAGCTTCCAAGCCGGAGAAGGGTTTATAACCGAAGATATTGAAACCACCATCGCCAACATGGGCTATATCGGACGTGAGGGAATGAAAACGACCGACGTAGAAATCCTCAAGCTGATGCTTGCCAATCGGGTTTTATAAATTACACTTCTTCCTCTTCTTTTATGTCAATATCCACGCCATTTACTTCTACATGGTCGTTAATCCCGATGACAATACATCTCCTGCCGTCAATGACCTTAGTTTCCACCAGGTCAGCCCGGTCCGGGCTGACCTTGATTACCACATCCGGCGTCTCAATGCTGAATTTTTTCGTTTCTGCAATGTTGGAAGCCATCAGCTTCCTCCGTTCCCCTGCTGTCTGCTCAAAGGTAGTCTCCACCTTCTCCAGCTTATCCTCCGAAGCGCCGCTCCGCTCCAGCAGCCTTCTCATATCGAACTTGTCCAGCTCCAAGGGTTCCGGTTCTTCTTTGCTCTCTTCGATCATTTCCTGCAGATTATCGTGAATGCATCTGACCATTGTAAAGTCACATTCTTCGCCTAATGTCTCGGATAGAATTTCGTTGAAGGTAACTTTTTGGTTTTCTGCGGACAGGGGAATCTCGCTGCCCAAAAGCTCTTCGATCAATTTGGGCTGCAGCTCTTCCGGCTTTTTGGAGAAGTACAACGCCTGATGAATGTCCCCGGTTCGATCATTGAAGGCAGGAAATAAAAATCCCTTGGCCGGAGGATCCACTACCCAGTCCCGACTGCGTCCCACGATACTGTTTTGGTCAGCGTCATAGCTGAGACCTGCCTTGGAAAGCTTGACCGGGCAAATGCTGCACAATATGTATTCGTATATGTTCTCGGAAGCATCAAACATTTCCAAGCCGTCCTCCGCTCTTCCCGGCACGTCATAAACCGCATGGATCAGGATGATATAATAGTTTTCTCCGTACTCATAATGGCCGATAATTTTATTGAAAAATTCGTCTACCAGAGATTCATCCTCCAGCTTGCTGTTTCTCAGACGGAAAAGGAATTCCTGGGTTCCCCCCGGCTCCTCTTGGGCCAGTGGAAATTCCATATTGATCAGTTTTTTACCCAGGGTCCCGGTAAGCGTCTGCTTGAAGATTTCAAAATATTTAAAGGCCTCTTCTTCAGGAAGGGACAAAAAGGAGCGATTCACCTCATATTTACGTACCTTTTCTGCATCCACGTAGCATCCGCACATGCGGGTAATGGTACAATTCTCAGGCGTAAACTGTTTTTTAATTTCCAATATTTCTTTGTTGATCATTTTTTAGTCCTCTCTTTTATAGTCTTCGCAGACCTTCCCAGCCTGCGATCATGATGAAGTGGGGTATGAACTTGGCGGCAATTCTATGGAGAAAGCATACTGGCCCCGGGGTGGAAACAGCCAGTCCCAATTTGCTATCTATGAGAGCCCATCTGACTACGGTTTTGGATTTGGATGCCATCGGAAAATGGCGGACCGCCTGTCCATTTTTTGTGTCTTTTGCCGTTGGAATGAATTCTGTGTCGCGGACCCAATATGGGCATACGGCCGTTACCAAAATGCCCTGACCAAAGAGCTCCCATCTCAGAGCCCGGCTGTAGCGCATGAGAAATGCCTTGGTCGCCGCATATACATTCAACGAAGGAAAGGGTTGAAAGGCTGAAGTCGAGGATATTTCCAGAATACGGCCTCCGCTACTCATATGAGACAGCACAATCTGGGTTACCGCCACTGCGGCACGACAGTTGAGATCGATCATATCCATACTGTCTTGTATGGAGACCTCTTTGTAATCCCCAATTTTTCCAAAACCCGCTGCGTTGACCAGCAGCCGTACATCCGGTCCTTCCTCCTTGAGGCGTTCTGCAAGAAAGTCAAGGCTTTCTTGTTTGGTCAAATCCAGGGGCAGTACGCGCACCGGAAGGGAAACTTCTTGTGCAAGGGCGCGGAGGCGGTCTTCTCTGCGGGCGACGGCCCATATTTCATCAATAGGTTCCCGTTGGATCTGCCTTGCGAATTCCCGGCCCAATCCGCTGGAAGCGCCGGTTATAAGAGCAATTTTCTTCTTTTCCATTTGTCTTTACTCCTGCATATCGATTTGTTTTTCTTTTATGTAATGAGCGGCAGCTGAAAGCAAGGTTTCAATCTCACTGCTCGATATGCCGTATGAAAAAAGACCATGCCTGGCAGAGCACCTCCAAATTTCTTCCGGTGACAGTTCTTCTCGATGCTGGTTCAAGCGATCAAAGGCGAATTTATAAAGAATGATCTTGGCAATCTCAACACTGGCAAAGATCCGCTCTTTATCTGTTTTTAAGCTTTTTTTCTCCGCAAAGGTACAGATCCGATCGACTATTGCGTCTGCTCTGTTTTCATAATTTGACAAAATTTCATAGCTCTGGAGCGTCTCCAAGTCTTTGGCCGAGGTGAATCGGCAGATTAAATCCGTATAACACCGCAAAAGCACCAGCGCAAAGATAGGGGCATCTTCCATATCTGCACATTTTATTATGATTCTGTCCCATTGATTGTCCCGCAGCTCGGAAAAATAGGAAAAAAAGAGCTCTTCTTTTCTTCCGAAATAATAGCGCAGATGTCCCCTGCTGATGCCTGCAAGTTCAGCGATCTGACGGGTAGTAGTCGCGGCGAATCCCTTTTCCTCAAAGAGTTCTTTGGCTACCTCCAATATTCGATTATAAACATCGCAATCTTTTCTCATACATTCCATCATACGTGATTAAAATCTCTTTGTCAAATGAAATGAAAGCGATGAAAAATCATCGCCTTCCACTGTTCTAAACTACTCTTTATTAAAATCGATTTGAATGGATTCTAAGATGTCCGGCTGGGTCAAAACCTTCAGAATCATCAGGGAAATGACCTGAGCGCCCCTTGTGATTACCGGTTCTATGACCTCTTTTTCTTTCATTTTGGCGGCGAATTGGCGCGTGTGATGCGTCAGGCTTGTGTCACCTATGGATAAGGTAGGATGAAAAGCCGGGCATCTCCAGCTCACATTGCCAATATCCGAAGAGCCTTTGTTTTCACTTTCTCCTGTGGCCAGATCAATTCCCAGCTCTTCATAAACTTCTTCCAAAATCTGTTCTCCGGCTGGGTTGGGCTTCAGGCTATCCAGGGTCGGTGCGTAATGATCAATTTCAACTTCTGTTTGTGTCGCCATAGCCGCACCTTTGGCACAGTCATGGGCCATTTTTTCCAGCTGGGAAAGATAGCGGCTGTCCGGGTATCGCAGTGTGTAATCCGTCACCACATAATCCGGAATAATGTTGGGTGCAGCTCCTCCCTTGGTTATGATCCCGTGTATGCGGGCATCCGGCTTGATATGTTGCCGCATCATGTCAAAAGCATGGATCATCAGCATGGCTCCGTTGAGCGCGTTCCGCCCTTCCCATGGTGCTGCCGATGCGTGGGCGGGCCTGCCTTTAAATTTATAATAAAAGGCCGTCAGCGCCATGAACTCCATCTTAACACGGTTTTCCATATCCATATGAATCATAATCACAAAAGAATAATCATCGAAGATACCGGCTTGGGCCATATCGATCTTCTTTCCTGTCAGCTCCTCGTCTGGCGTGCCGATGATATGGATATTTCCATAAAGATCCTTCTCGTTGGCATGAAGCGCCAGAGCGGCCAGAAGGCTCAAACTGCCGCTGGCACAATGTCCGCACCCATGCCCGATTTCAGCCAAAGCATCATATTCGGCGAGAATACCAATTTTCACTTTTGAGTCCGGATCCATGCGCACCTGGCCGCAAAAAGCAGTAGGTATGCCGGCAAAGCTTCGTTCCACCGGTATCCCGTGATTTTCCAGAATCCTGCACATCTGTTCGCACGCATGGAACTCCTTGCCGGAAATTTCCGGATGGTCGGCCAGATCGTAGTTGAGATCATAAGCTTCCTGGGCCAACTCTTCGATGGAGGTAAATGTTTGTTCTTTCAAAGCTCCTAACGGTTTCATCGCAATCTCCTCTCTATCTATTTGACAACCTGTTTTCCGATATTGGCTCCCAGCTCTTGGAGAATTCTATTATTGACCGTATAGAATTTTAAAACAATACATGCGATCAGAAATGCGGCTCCTGGGATACCGGCGTTGATCCAAATGATGCCGTTGATCGTGGCTGAAGAAGCCATATCTGCGCCCGTATAACCGGCTAGGGTCAAAAGACCGCCTACAGCCAATCCGGCCACAATGCCTCCAAAGTTCAACATAAATGTGTTGCAGGAAGTTGCAAGCCCCGCACTATATACATTTTTTGTCAATGCCACATATTCCACGCAATCGGCTACCATGGTCCATACGGTTACGATCATCGTAACCTGGAAATACTGTTGAATCATGTAGAGGATAATCAGTACGGTCATGCTGTCAAACGGGTCGAAGAGCAAGAATATCATCGGTTTAATCAAGCTCATAATCCCTGCCAGAATGAAGATTTGTTTTTTACCGAACTTTGCTACTAAAAACGGTGTTAAAAAAGCTCCTGCGATTGCCGCCGGCAAAGTGGCAAAGGACACAACCGAAAAGGCGGCTTCATTGCCGACCGCATATTTAAAAACATAGATGTTGGTGGCCGAAATCACTTCAAAAGCCAGAATCACGCATCCGAAGGAAGCGATCAAAAGGAGAAGCGGTTTAGTGGTAAGAACTTTTTTCAAATCTTCCTTCAAATAGCCTTTCTCCTGTTTCTTATCCTGCCTGGGCATGGGCAGATCATGTTTTTTTGAACCGCTTAGACTGAGGAGCATGCATAGAAATGCTGCTGCTGCAAAGATTCCGATCGTGATATGCCATCCCTTTTCATCATCGCCGAAAGCTTTTAAAAAGATCGGCACCAGTGCCATCGCCGAATAACCGAATCCGGTGCCCAAAACCTGTCTGGACATAACGACGAAATTGCGCTTGGAAAGATCGGAAGACATACTGGGCACCTGAGCCTCATATGTAACAGTCTGAAGCTCGTAATTGATGCAAAAAACAATATAGATTATCGAATAAAGGGCTACTTTTGCCGTGGCCGATATTTCGAAATTCGTAAACAAGAGAAAGAACAAAATAACTACCACCGGAGTCGTAACCATCAAATACGGCCGATATTTTCCGAATCTAGTGTTTGTTCTGTCTGAAATGATCCCTGCGATGGGGTCCGTGATAGCACAAAATACTCTTCCTAAAGAGTAAATAACACCGGCTGCTGCCGCTGGGACGAGGGCATAATCCGTCCAGAAAAAGATTACGTAGCTGGCATAAACAAAATAAATGATGTTCAGCGTAGCTCCTCCGAATCCGTACCTGAAGATTTCACTGAAGGTTGTAACAGGCTGCATCGGGCTGTCCTGCATGTTCATTTTCTTATTCATATGTATTCCTCCTTGTTTTATTGGGCGCGCACTAAGGCGCGCACTAATTTTGCATATAGAATAACACTTTTCCAATAAAAGTCAAGGCTTTTTCAGAATTATTCGATTCTTATCTACAAATTGGTGTTTTTTAAAGATCACGAAATTCTTCTGCCAGCACATCGTAATCACGCCTGGCTACAATTTCTAGAAAACGTTCCATAGAAAGTTCTTGATAGTCTCTCTGCAGGGCCAGCAAAGTCTGTTCAATCGCAGTTTCTGTAAATCCCAGTTGGTAAAGTCCATGTTTCATGGAAGTCAGCCAAATCGATTCAAAGTCTCGTTCCATATGGTAGGTGAATTTAACATATAGCATGCGTATGGCAATCTTCAGACCAATCTCACAGCTGTCCTGCAAGTGCTTTCTGTTGGGCTTTTGTCCATGATGGCCTGCAAATTCAAGGATCATTTGGCATAGGGAGTCAGTAATTAAATGAAAATAAGCATCCAGGTCGTATCGTCCTAAAAGCAACAAATCATGAATAAAGTTTTCTGTTTCTAAGGTTCGAAGCTGACATGCAAACAGGAGACCGTAATAGATAGCGTAGTCATCCGTTTGCACTTTGGATTCATTAAAAAAATATTTGATTTTTTTCACATAAAACCCGAAATGACAGGCCAATATATCCTCTTTCTTTGGAAAATAGTAATGAAGATGTCCGCGATTAATTCCTACAGCGTCAGCAATTTCCCTGGTCGTTGTTTTCACGTAGCCTTTTTGGTCAAATAATTTGGCGGATTCATTGAGTATTTGATTGTAAGTCGGATTGTTTTCCCGCATAACCCTTTCCTGCTTTCCAAAAAACATCGGCAGACAGACGTTACTTCGTCTGTCTGTCATTCAATGGTCTCTGTCCGATGGATTATTCAATGATAACACCATCTTCGTCCACCTGTAGATCGGCTTCAGCCGCTTCCACATCCTCGGCTTTTGCCTCAGTTTCAGCTTTCAGCTGATCCCGTAGCATCTGTTCCACCTTTTCCAGCGTTTGCGGATGTTCGGCCAGATAGTTCTTTACATTTTCTCTTCCCTGCCCTATACGGTCACCGTTAAAGCTGTACCAGGAACCGGCTTTCTCAATAATCTTGGCATCTACGCCGCAGTCCAGCACATCTCCTTCTCTGGAGATTCCCTGCCCATACATAATATCGAATTCAGCTTGCTTGAAAGGCGGTGCCACTTTGTTCTTTACTACTTTCACCCGGGTACGATTCCCCAAAAATGTATCTCCCGACTTTATACTCTCTATTCTGCGCACATCAAAACGCATGCTGGAGTAAAATTTAAGAGCACGGCCTCCAGTCGTGGTTTCCGGATTTCCGAACATGACGCCGACCTTTTCTCGCAACTGATTGATAAATACGACGGCAGTTCCCGATTTGTTAATAACACCGGCCAGCTTTCTCAGAGCCTGGGACATGAGCCGGGCCTGCAGGCCCACATGGCTGTCCCCCATGTTGCCGTCGATTTCTGATTTTGGAACCAGAGCCGCCACCGAGTCCACTACTACAATATCGATGGCTCCGCTGCGAACCAGCATCTCGCAAATTTCCAAAGCTTGTTCTCCTGTATCAGGCTGGGACACCAGCAATTCATCCACATTAACGCCCAAGTTTTTGGAGTATTCTGGATCCAGGGCGTGCTCCGCATCGATAAAAGCGGCTCGGCCTCCCGCCTTCTGTGCTTCCGCAATGATATGTAAGGTCAAAGTTGTCTTACCCGATGATTCAGGACCGTACACTTCGATGATCCTGCCTTTGGGAATTCCGCCGATTCCGGTAGCCAAGTCCAGGCTCATAGAGCCGGTGGAAATGGCCTCTATATTCATCCGAGCGCTGTCATCGCCCAGTTTCATGATCGCCCCCTGGCCGAACTGTTTTTGTATCTGTTTTAGCGCCTCTTGTAAGGCTTTATCTTTATCGTCTTTGTTGATCGCCACGTTCATACCTCCATGTGAACATTTGTTCTTTTCTCTTATAATACCCCATTCCTTTCATTAGGTCAAGAGAAATTCTGTTATGTAAATATTTTACATTTATAAGCTATCATTTATTTTTCGCAGTGTCAAGGATTTCTTTCTATTTTTCAGTCTGTTTCTTTAAAAACTGCGTCAGTTCTTTATAATCGTTTTCAAAATCTGTACCTTTGCATGCTGTCCGAGCTCTTTTTACAAGGTCTGCCGTATCCTCGCCTCTTGCCCACGCCTCGTAAACACCAACGACACATACCAGCCCAGCGATATTGGGGTGGGTTTTAAATTTTTCGATCTGCTGCCGGTTTTTCTCCAGTATTTCAAGGCCCTGTTCGCTCTTGCCACCGCGGAAACAATAATAAGCAAAATCGACATAATAAATGGTTAAATTCAGACCGGCAAGCCCGCGAAGGTCAATCTGCTCCATCAGCTCGGCCGCCTCAATGAATCGCTTTTGCTTTGCATACCCCAAAGCTTGATTCACCGTCAGAATCCTTTTTTTGTTGGGATCTTTGGTTGATTGGAGCATTTCATCCAAAAGCTCCATGTAAAGGTTGATATCCCCGCCTTTCATGGCTTCCATAGCTTTTCCCATCTGCTGATTGAACTTTTGATATCCTAAAATATTAGTCACAAAGAATATGACGATTAGGATGACAACAGCAATCACAATCAACAGCTGTATGGAAATTCCTCCTGCTTTAAGATCCACATCCATATAGGACATCATAGCTGCGATGGCGATTACCAGCACAAAAATCAGAGCTAGCTTTTTTTTCATACAAATTCCCCTTTCTACATCAGCTCGGTATCTTCAATCCGTTTGTTGAAAAACCGGTTCAGCCTTACAAGCGGCTTCCTCAGGACCAATCCCAGTAGCAGCGAGAAGGGAACGAAGGCAAAGAGCCGCAGAAGATCCAGCCAATAATTCATACCGTACACACCAGCGATACATTCCCGCATTGCATTGATGCCATAGGTAAAAGGCAGGAACGGATAGAGATTCTGGAAGAATTGGGGCGTCACTTCGATGGGGAAGGTGCCACCGGCTCCGCCGATCTGAATGACCAGCAGAATGACGCAAAGCGCCTTTCCGATATCTCCAAAAGAAATTGTCAGCGTATAAATAATATTGACAAATATGATGCTGCTGGTCCACCCGGCCAGCAAAAACAGAAACGGATGCTCGCACTGAATCTGCAGGTAAAATAGGTCGCCCAGGCAAATAATCGTAGCCTGCACCAGTCCTAGCACCATGAACAGAATATAGCGTCCAAAATATGCCTGATAGGGCCGGATCCGTCTCAGCCTTTCATGGTCTTCGCTGACCTGAGTCTTCATAATAGCAACGAGCACGATTCCCCCTACCCAGATTGCCAGAATCGAGTAGAACGGAGCCATGGCAGAGCCGTAATTTTTAATGGGATAGAGGGTGTGGGTATGGATTTTCACCGGCGAGCTCATGAAATCGCCCATCAATTCTGGATCGGTCTTGAGAATATCCATCAACTTCTTCACTCGCTCGTCACTGCCTACGTTTTCCAAGGAAACAGCCGCCTTTTCCAATTTGTTTTTAGCTCCATCAATGACTTTTTTTGTGCTGTCCAAAGCGTTCTTTCCGCCGGAAAGCGTGTCATCCACACCATCCAGCACCTGATGAATATTAGCAACACCGGTACTAGCACCGGTCAGCAACTGGGAAAAATCCGTCAGAGAATCATAAATGCTGCTGATCACTTTATTGAGCTTTGGCTGCACCTTGGTCCGATAGTCACTGCGGATCTTGGTCTGTTTTGCCAGTGCGCTGTCAATGCTGGACCTGAGCTTTTTCTGGGCTGCATTGGTCATTTTTCCTGAGCTTCGCACCTCCTGAGCCAAGGGCGGAATTTCTTTGATCAGCTGGCGATTGGCATCGTTGGCTGCCTGTAGTTGTTTGACCAGTGCGCTGAGCTCAGAGGACGGCTGTGGCAGTTCCTGATTCAGGTTTTGGAGAAGCTGGATGCAGGTATCGTTGATTTCCACAATATTCTGGACCTGATCGCTCAGCTTGAGTAAAGCATCGGCCGCCTTGGCGGAACTGGTCTCTGCCTGCGCGGCCGCACTGTCCAGGGTGTCCGCCAGATCGTTATATCCGGTCTGTGCGGCAGCAAAGATATCGTCCAGCGCCTTAACCGTTTCCCTGGCAACCTGTTTGGAGGAAAGCAGCAGAGCCTGCACATCGGTGGCAGTCGTCTTTCCGTCTTTGATCAGCGCCTGTACATCCGGCAGGGTGGCCTGGGTTGTTTTGACAAGCGACTGAATCCCCGCGGTCGTCTGGCTGAACGCGTCGATGGTATGGACGAATCCATCCAAATCCTGTTCCGCGTCGCGGAAGGATTGGACTAATTTGTCCATGGGGCCGCCGTCCGCCTCCAGAGTGCCGCTGACCGTATCAAACAACTGGGCCGCGGCCTGGGTTACGATACTGATAAAGGTTTCATCAATCTGGGTCTGAATGGCGGTTGCGCCCTTATCAGTTATTTTGGGCGCGATAGCATTCTTTTTTTCGTTTATGTAGTAATCAAACTGGGGCCTTTCCACATGGGATGTGAAGATACTGACCATATTACGGCTGAAATCAGCAGGGACAATGATGGCCGCATAATATTCCCCGCTCTCCACTTTTTCCATGGCTTCTTTTTCGCTGGTCAAGAACTGCCAGCCGATATCGTCGTTGGCCCGCAGGTTTTTAATAATCTGCTGCCCGGCATTAATATGGACCTTTTCCATCTCCGTGCCTTCGTCCAGGCTGACTACAGCTACCTGTATTCCGGAGGTGCTGCCGTAAGGGTCCCAGTTTACAGCTATGTTAAACCAGGCGTAAAGGGCCGGAATGACACACATGCCTACAATCACGACAATGGCGATCACGTTGGTTCTCAGCCGATTGACGTCTCTCAAAAAAATGCGTAAAATATTCTTCACGGTCGATTGTCCTCTCTCTTTTCCAGCAGATCTTTGTATTGATAATGCTTATAATCTACCAGTATGAGAAATACGGCGATTATAATGATGGATACGATCCAAAGCACCAGAAAGCGCAGCTTGGCTTCCAAGGTAAAGATCAGGAACAAAAAAAGGAGGGGAATGACTGCGATACAGGCCAGGCCGCCCCGAATCAGCTTTGGATACCACTCCAAAAACTTCTTGTGCTCATCCTGCAGTTCAAAATCATCCCGTTTTTTGCGCACCGCTTCTCTGGTTCCAAAATAATACAAGGTCTGGTCCGCGGCTTCCTGATCCCCATAGCCTTTTTTTCGGTAATATTTGTAGTCCCGGACCATCTGCTCCATAAATATCGGCTTGAGCAGATCCTTGTCTTTCTCTCCGTCCAGAATCGTATCTAAAAACGTATCAAATCGTTCCATTTGCGCTTACCCTTCAATCAATCGATTGATCACATCCAGCATGGAAAGCACGGCGAAATTCCGGTTCCAGCTGCGGTTGACGTTCCGCATTTGAATCTTCCGGCAAGTGGTTTTTCCCTGGAAACATGCGCCGATATAAACAAGGCCCACCGGCTTTTCTTCTGTTCCGCCGTCAGGACCTGCGATACCGGTCACCGAAATGCAGATATCGCTGCCGCTGACCCTTCTAAGGCCTTCAGCCATTTCTCTGGCCGTCTCCTCGCTGACCGCTCCGTGGGCTGCCAGAGTTTCTTCCTTTACTCCCAGCTCGAACATCTTGGCTTCATTGCTGTAAGTTACCAAAGAACGGTCAAAAACCCTGGAAATGCCCGATACACTGGTCAGCGCCGCCGCAAACATGCCGCCGGTGCAGGATTCTGCGCTGGAAATGGAAAGTCCTTGTTTCATCAGTTTGGCGCATACCACATCCACCAGTTCTTCATTGTCGCAGCTGTAAATATATTCACCAATAATATCCTGCACCTGTCCCAGCATGGCATCCACCGCTTCCTTGGCTTCTTCCTTCGTCTCCCGCTTGGAAGCGATGCGCAGACAGCATTCCCCTTCTTTTGCGTAGGTGGCTAAAGTTGGATCGGTCTGCCCGTCAATCAGCGGCAGCAGTTTTGTTTCCAGCATGGATTCGCCGATGCCGAAGGTACGGATCATTCGATAATAAATCGTCCCTTCCGATTTTGTTTCCAGATACGGGAGCACCCGGCGCTGAAACATGCGGGTCATTTCTCTGGGCGGCCCCGGCATGCAGATGATCTGTTTTCCGTCCTTTTCCAGGGCAAATCCCGGCGCCGTACCGGCATCGTTATCGAACACCACGGCTCTGGAAGGCATATACGCCTGCTTGCGGTTGTTTTCCGTCATAGTGCGGTTCTGCTTCTTAAAGTACTGCTCCAGCTTATCCATGGACGGCTGATGGAGGACCATGTGATCGTCCAGCGCCCGGCATGCGATCTCTTTGGTCAAATCATCCTGGGTCGGTCCCAGGCCGCCGGTGGTCAGAATCAAATCGCAGTCTTTGAATGCAAGGGCGATCATCTCTTCCAGACGGTCCGGGTTGTCTCCTACCGTGTAGTGATACATGACGTCAAATCCCAGCAGGTTCAGTTGCTGGGATAAAAACACCGTATTGGTATTGGTAATCTGGCCGAACAAAAGCTCGGTCCCTACACTTAAAATAGCGGATTTCATGTTCTATCCTTCTTTCTCAGCCGCAAAGCTTACATGGAAAGCAGCTGTCTGTTTTTTACAATATATTCGGTCCCGGAAATGATCGTCATGATTACAGCCGCCCACAGGAAAATCTGATCCAGCGGCATGCCGATATAGCAGCCGGGCCAGTTATCCAAAAGCAGCAATGGTATGGCGATCATCTGCAGGATCGTCTTTACTTTACCGGTCACGCCGGCAGCGATGACGATTCCTTCGGAAGCCGCAACCTGCCTCAGACCGGTAACAGCAAACTCTCTGGCCAGGATGACGACAGCCATCCAGCCTGCCACATTGCCAAGCTGCACCAGCAAAAGCAGCGCCGACATGACTAGCAGCTTGTCAGCCAGGGGATCCATCAGCTTGCCGAAGTTGGTCACCATATTGTATTTTCTCGCGATATGGCCATCCAGCATATCGGTCAGTGCGGCGGCGATAAAAATAACCGTCGCGATATACCGGTGTCCCATAAGAAGTACAACGATAAAAACTGGAATTGCGATAATCCTGAGAATTGTTAATTTATTAGGCAAATTCATGTTTAAACCTCCTTGCCAGCCAGATCATAATCAAAAGCGTCCGTTATCTCGACCTGCACCAGATCGCCCGGCACCAACTGCCGCTTTGCGGTAAATATGACGGAATTGTCGATTTCCGGAGCATCATAAGCAGTCCGGCCAAGATAACTTCCGTCCCCTTCTTCTGCCTCAACCAGTACCTCCAGCGCCTTGCCGATCTTTTCCTGATTGGCTGCCAGAGAGATGTCCAGCTGTCTGCGCATAATGGCATCCTGCCGCAGAGCTTTTACTTCCTCATCGACCTGATCCTCCATCTCCGCCGCCGGCGTTCCCTCTTCTTGGGAATAGGTGAAAACGCCCAGCCGCTGTAAACGAGTCGTCTCTACAAAATCCAGGAGTTCTTCAAAATCTTCCTCCGTTTCGCCGGGAAACCCAGTTATAAGAGTCGTACGGATATGAATATCCGGCATGGCTCGGCGCAGACGCTCGATGGTGCCGCGGATCCCGGCCGCCGTCGATCTGCGGTTCATGCCTTTCAGCACCCGGTCGCTGATATGCTGCAGCGGAATATCAATGTATTTGCAGATTTTTTCTTCCTCCGCCATCACCTGAATCAGCTCGTCAGAGATCCTGTCCTCATAGCAATACATCAGGCGGATCCAGTGAAGGCCTTCGATCCGGCACAGCTTGCGCAAAAGCTGCGGCAGGACGAATCCATCGTAGAGATCCATGCCATAGGCGGTCACGTCCTGTGCGATGAGAATTAGCTCCCTGCAGCCCTTTTCCGCCAGCATCCTGGCTTCTGCCACAATATCCTCCTGCTTCCTGCTGCGATATTTACCCCGTATGCTGGGAATGACACAGTATGCGCACACATTATTGCAGCCTTCTGCGATTTTTAAGGTCGCTGTATAAGGGTTTTCCCCCAGCTTTCGAAATGGGGTTTCCATAAATATTTTATTGTAATCACTCAGATGTTTTTCCCGCTTTCCTTTTTGAAACTTTTCCAGAATCTGCGGCAGCCTTTGATAATCGTTGACCCCTAGAAACAAGTCCACTTCCGGCATTTCCTCGAACAGTTCATTTTCGTAGCGCTGGGAAAGACAGCCGGTCACCGCCAGGATCTTGTCCTCCCCCTTATACTGGGCCATATCGAAAATCCGTTCAATGGATTCGGTTTTGGCATCGTTGATGAAGCCGCAAGTATTGACCATGATCAGATCCGCTTCCTGGGGCGATGGGACCATGGTATGTCCCGCATGTTCCAGAATTCCCGCTGCCATTTCCGAATCATTAAAATTCTTGGGACAGCCCAATGTTTCGATAAAAATCTTCATCTATTCTTCTTCCATCTCCTCTGTATCCGTTTGCAGGGCGTAAAGCTCTGCTTCGCTCATCAATACCTGTCTGGGCTTGCTGCCCTCCGAGGGTCCGATGATCCCTCTTGCTTCCATCATATCCACGATCCTGGCCGCCCGGTTATAGCCGATGCGAAAACGCCTCTGGAGCATGGAGACCGATGCCTGACCGGCTGAAACAACCGTTTCTATGGCTTCCGGCAGCAGTTCGTCCGTGTCGTCGGCTTTTTCCGGTGTGTTGACCTTCTCTATGGTATGGATGACCTCATCGGAATATTCGGCTTCTTCCACCTGTTCCTTGACAAACTCTATGACGTCGTGGACTTCTGAATCGGATATGAACGTCCCCTGCACCCGGGTCGGTTTTCCACCGCCCATGGGGTTGAAAAGCATGTCCCCTTTTCCCACCAGCTTTTCAGCGCCCGCCATGTCCAGGATCGTCCTCGAGTCAAATTGGGAGGACACGGCAAAGGCGATTCTGGAAGGAATGTTGGCTTTGATCACGCCGGTGATAACATCCACCGATGGTCTCTGGGTCGCCACGATCAAGTGCATCCCAGCGGCTCTGGCCTTCTGAGCCAGCCTGCAAATGGATTCTTCCACCTGGGACGGCGCCGCCATCATCAGATCCGCCAGCTCATCGATGATGATAACCACTTGGGGCAGAAATTTATCATCTTCTCCGTCTTTTTTCACTTTCGTGTTGTAGCTGGCCAGCTCCCGAACCCCTTCTTCAGCGAACTTTTTATACCGGTCCTCCATTTCCGCAACCGCCCAATTAAGCGCTGCCGCCGCCTTGGTCGGTTCGGTGACCACAGGTATCAAAAGGTGGGGGATCCCGTTGTAATTGGTCAGCTCTACCACCTTGGGATCGATCAGAACCAGTTTGACCTCCTCCGGCTTGGCCTTATAGAGGATACTGGTGATAATGCTGTTGACGCAGACGCTCTTTCCCGAACCGGTGGAACCCGCAATCAATAGATGGGGCATGGATTTGAGATCAGCTGTGATTGCGTTTCCGGCAATATCCTTGCCCACCGTAAAGGTGATCTTGGATTTGGCGTTCTTGAATTCCTTAGAATCAATGATTTCCCGGATGGTGACCATGTTTACTTTGTCGTTTTCCACCTCAATGCCCACAGCTGCTTTGCCCGGAATAGGCGCTTCGATACGGATGCTCTTCGCCTCCAGGTTCAACGCGATATCATCGGCCAGATTGACGATGCTCTTTACCTTTACGCCGACGTTGGGATGAATTTCATACCGTGTAACAGCCGGTCCCTGGGTCACCTGGACTACCTGGGCGTCAATATGAAAATTGCGCAGGGTTTCTTCCAGCTTCATGGCCTTGGCTTTCAGCGAAGCCGTAACGCCCGACCGATTCTGGGGAGCGCTGCCTTTATTCAGCAGCTCTGCCGGCGGGAATTTATAAGCATGGGCCGGCGGGGCCGCCGTATTAATTTCGTTTGGATCCAGCGCGGCTTTGGCCGCCTGGCTGTTGGTGATTTTATCCGGCTCTTTTTTCAAAGTGCCAGAAGTAGGCATTACTTCCTGAACGCCTTTTGTTAATCCCGGATTTTCCTGCTGGCGATCCTGGTTTTCATCCTCCACAAGTCCCAGACTCTGATCCGGGTCCGGTGCTTCCATCTCCGTCATCGCAGGTTCCAGGTCAGTGTCAAGGCCCAGATCCGGCGCAAGTCCAAACCCTTCTCCATGGTCCATTTCACTTTCATCCAGCCCGTATCCGGCTTCTTCCGAGCCGCCTGCGAACAAGTCTTCATCTTTCATGTATTCCAAAATGTTCCGCTGGCCCTGGGAGATCCTTCCCGGCACATAAGAAGTCTCTTGCTGGGCACGCTGCCGGGCTTCCTCAGAAGGCGGCACGGACACTTCTGCGGCCTGCAAATCCATTTTTTCCTGAATTCCCTGATCTTTCACCAGCTTTTCTCGAATAGGAGTCCGCTTCTTTTCTTTTTTCTCCGTCCTTTCAGCAAGCAAGGGGCGGGTTTCTTGTTCGTCTGCCAAATCATCCAAAAGCTCGGCTTCCTTTCTTGCCCGGCGTTTTTCCGCCGCCCGTTCAAAGAATCGGGAGATGGGCGTGTTAATCACAAGCAGCAGGCAAATGATGACCACCACAAAGGAAATGATATAAAGCCCTGGAATGCCGAAGGCTTTTACCAGCAAACTTCCTATGTACATGCCAAATAGTCCGCCGCTGTCCAAAAGGGTCCCGTCCCGGTAATAGTCCGCCGCATCGGCAAGACCGAAAGCCAGAACCTGCGGATCGATAAACCTGGCCGAATTGATGATGGACGCGGTAAGTAAAATGATGAACAGCAAAACCACCGATTTACCGCCAATGTGGATGGTTTTCCTTGCGAAGAGCAGGATTCCGTAAAGGATCAAGTAATAAGGAAACGCATATGCGATCATCCCCAGGCATCCTTTAAAGAAATGCGACAGCCCTTCTCCAACGGCTCCCGCCGCATGGGTCTGAAACGCCACCACAAGAAAGGCTCCCAGCGCTATGATTACGATGGACCAGATCTCATCCTTGACGGCCGGATCCATGGTCCTTGCTGCAGAAACGGTAGGTTGGCCGGCAGTTTTCTTCTTGCTGCTGTTTTTATTTTTCGAGCCTGGAGGTCTTCCAGGCTTTCTCTTTGCTTCTGCCATTATTTTTTATCCCTTTCTGTATCCTATGCGAGGAAAAACGCATAGAGTAATACTAGGGCGCCCAGTGCCCAAGTATAAATGGAAAATCCGGTGAGCTTTTTATTGGATACCACTCGAATCATTGTTTTGATGGCAAAAAAACCGGATATTGCAGAAACGATTACGCCGACGATAACTGGCCCCAGATCGCCCATGCTCATGCCGGCGCTGAAGGCGTCCGGCGCTTCCACGATGACCGAGCCCAAAATCGATGGTATGGAAATCAGAAAAGCGAACTTGACGGCGAATTCCCGGTTGAGACCTGAAATCAGTCCGCCGAAAAGGGTCGAACCGGATCTGGAAATTCCCGGCCAGATGGCGATCCCCTGCATCAAACCAACCAGCACAGCGTTTCTGAATTTCATCTGTTCAACGCGCTTTTTCCCCTTTGCCATTTTTTCCGCGATGACGAGAATGGTTCCGGTGATCAAAAGCCCAAAGCCAATGGCATAAAGGGACAGATACAGGCCTGCGAACAAATCGTTGAACGCCAGGCCGATAATAGCCGTGGGTATGGTGGCCACAATGATCATAAACCCCAGTCTTCTGGTGGGGTTGGCGTTGATCCTCAGCCCCTTGCCCGTACAAAGATCCTTGATGCACGCGCAGAGTTCGCAAATCAGATCGACGATGTCCTTCCAATATACAACAAACACCGAGATCAGCGTTCCCAGATGCAACAGTACTGCAAAGGGCAGTACGTTCTCCGCGCTGATATCAAAAAAATACTGCAGTAATGCCAAGTGGCCGGAACTGCTGATAGGCAGAAATTCCGCCAGCCCCTGAGCTAACCCCAAAATGATAGCTTGAATAAACGTCACAATCTCATCCTCCTCAAAAACATAAAAAATCAACATATATTATAGCACAAATCCCGATAAAAACATATACTATATTCTATATATTATGAAGCTTCATCCCGGGGTACAGGCCGGCAAGGTCTGCTCGATTACGCCCGGTCGGCCGGCCAAATTACCATTAGCCGCAAGTTCAGGCCGGACGGCGCATAAAATTATAAGAAAGGTTTTACAAAGTACGGTTGGAAATGATATAATAAATCCATTCATCTGGGCGCAGGTGCCGCAAAGGAACCCGCATTGATTCACGCGGACGGCCATGCGGACTGCGAATTACGCTGTTATTTCGTTCAAAAAATATTAACATAAATAGGAGGAAGAAGAAATGATCAAAAAACCAAACATCGCAATTGTGGGCGCCACGGGAGTAGTTGGCACTACGTTCCTCAAAGTATTGGAAGAGAGGGATTTCCCTTTTGAAAACATATACATGATGGCGTCCGCCAAATCGGCCGGAAAAACCGTCACCTTCAAGGGCAAAGATTATGTCGTGGAAGAACTGAATGAGCATTCTTTTGACAAGGATATTGATATCGCGCTGTTCTCTGCTGGCGGAAGCATCAGTGAGAAATACGCGCCCATCGCAGCACAGCACGGCGTAACCGTCGTTGACAACAGCAGCGCATGGCGTATGGATAAAGAAGTACCTCTTGTTGTTCCTGAAGTAAATCCGCAGGATGTGGAATGGAACAAAGGCATTATCGCCAACCCCAACTGCTCCACCATTCAGGCGATGGTCGTTCTGAAACCGCTTCATGACAAATATAAAATAAAGAGAGTGATCTATTCTACTTATCAGGCCGTTTCCGGATCAGGGGTTAAAGGAATCAGCGATTTAGAAGAAGGCTTGAAGGGAAACGACAAGTGCGAAGCGTATCCCCACCCGATCGCGGGGAACTGTCTGCCGCACATCGATGTTTTCCTGGATAACGGATATACCAAAGAAGAAATGAAGATGATCAACGAAACCCATAAAATCCTCGGCGACGACACCATCAAGGTAACGGCCACCACAGTCCGGGTGCCGGTATTCGATTCCCACAGCGAATCCATCAACATCGAGTTCGAAAAGCCGATCGATGTGGATGAAGTGCGGGAGACTTTGGCCAATTTCCCTGGAATCGTTGTGCAGGATGATCCGGCCAATAACGTATATCCGCTGGCTCGGGAAGCTGCCGGCCACAACGAAGTGTATGTAGGCCGTATCAGAAGAGACTTTTCTGTGGAAAACGGAATTAACCTTTGGGTTGTTTCTGACAACATTCGCAAGGGAGCCGCTACCAATGCGGTGCAGATCGCGGAGGAACTGATCAAATAATTAAGTGAAAGGATGAGGCAAAGTGACCTTATTTAAAGGCGCTGGCGTAGCTCTTGTAACCCCTTTTTCGGAGGGACACGTGGACTACGGCAGCTTGGCCGGTCTGCTGGACTGGCAGGTTTCTTCCGGTATCGACGCTATTGTAAGCTGCGGTACCACAGGAGAAGCTTCTACACTTAATGATGAAGAACATATAAATACGGTAAAGTTTACTGTTGATGCAGTAAAGAAAAAAGTGCCTGTCATCGCAGGCGCAGGAAGCAACGACACGGGCCACGCCGTTTTCATGGCGCAGGAACTGGAAAAAGTGGGTGCGGACGGTCTTTTGATCGTAACGCCCTATTATAACAAATGTACACAAAGAGGACTTATTAAACACTACGAGAAAATCGCGGATTCGGTCAATATTCCGATTATTCTTTATTCCGTTGCCGGAAGGACTGGTGTGAATATAAGTCCTTCTTCTGTTGCCGCTCTTTCCCGCCACCCAAACATCGTGGGAATTAAGGAGGCTAGCGGCAACATGTCCCAGGTGGTGGAAATCGCCCGCTATGTATCCGATGACTTCGCCCTTTATTCAGGCAATGACGATATGATTGTTCCCCTGCTGTCCGTGGGCAGCGTGGGCGCCATTTCAACAGTCGCCAATATCATTCCTTCGGATACCAGCAGCATGATACACAAATACCTTCGCGGCGATGCGAAAGGTTCTATGGAAATGCAGCTTGCAATGAAGCATTTGATTGACGCCATGTTCGTAGAAGTCAATCCCATTCCGGTCAAAGCCGCCCTTTCGATGATGGATAAGATCAAGTCCGAATACCGGCTGCCCCTCTGTGAGCCGGAAAACCTTTCCCTGTATGAAATCATGAGTCAGATGAAGGATTACGGATTGATTAAATAGTTTGCTTTTCAAGCATATGTCCTTAACGGGCTGTCGCGCCGTGGAAACTGGTTTTCCCTGGTACGGCAGCTCCGTTTTTTTGTGCCTGCATATCAAGTTATGCTAAAGGAAGAAAATTCCGTCAAAAAACAAGCACCCTCCTTTCTATAATGGCATTGGTTGAAAAGGTTATGGTTTATCGATATAATGACCATAGAAGTCCTGTATCGTAAGACGTCTTTAAAGGAGGAACCTCATGTTTTATAAAACAGGAAGAGGCCGAACAGTCTTGTTGATGGGTATCTGTATCGTGCTTTTATTCGTTGGAATACTGATCTTTTTTTCAATGCAGCGAGCTGCAATCATAAGCAAGATACCAATCGTTCAGGGCGATACACAAGCATTAGATATCCCAACCTGGGAGACAGTTCTCGAAAACATCAACACCGATCAGGGACCGGCTGTATTTAATTTTAAAGATAAAGCCGTTATATCGAATGGAAAATATGGGTTTCGCAAAAAAGTTACATATACGAAAGAAACGAATATTTGGATGGAAATCTACGGCAGCGATCAGATACAGTGCAAGGACGTGAGAGCCGGCGTTTACCAGGATAAAGATTTATCCCAACCGGTTGAAGAAACTCTGTTTGTCGATTGGGGTGATGAGAGTTATGCAGAGGCGGAACTTGGCATTCCAAGAGAAATTTCGGATGAGCGTGACGGCGTGATTATGGTACCGCCAGGCACCTATTATATAGGGCTGTTCACTTCAAATCCAAAGGATCACATGCAAATCGAATACCAGAGCTGGCGTAGCGACATTCTGCCGGAATATGAAGTGCCTGCGGGAAAAGATTTTTATTTCTTTACAGAAGGAGGAAAAAGGGAAACCTATTTAAAGCTCAAACCCCAAACTTCCATGATGACCGTCCAGCTCAGCGTGGATTCTGCGGATATCCAGTTATGTGATTATCGTAAAAGAGGGTTATCAAAAGAAATAAAAATGGAAAACGGCAGATATGATTGCAAATTTGAGGTCGACCCAAATCAGACCTACTATCTTAAAGTATACAACGTAACCATCCTGAAAGAGACGCTGCCCTATTCCATAATCTATCAGTGAACAGAAAACGTTTTGCGTAGACAAACTCCGCAGACTCAGGTATCGCGCAAGCGATTAAGCGTGAGTCGAGAACCTTGTCGCAGCAAAACGTTTTCTGCCCCTATTTGGCTTTTTTCGTCGTATATCCGCTGTAATTGCTGTAAATTTTCTTACCTTTTACCGTTTTATAAACCCGGACTTTATAATAATACCGTTTCTTTTTCTTCAGGTTTTTATTGGTATAGCTTCTTCGATTGCTTTTCAGGGTAGCAACTTTTTTATACTTGCCCTTCTTTTTCGTGGCACGGTAGACCACGTACCGGCTGGCACCGGAAACCTTTTTCCACTTAACCGTTATCTTGCGTTTGCCCGCCTTGCTGCTGACCGATGGCGTATTGGGTTTTACTTTAGCGGATTTGATACTGGAATAAGAACCATATCTGGTCCCGCTGGCCGTTTTTCTAAAAGGCCGTACTTTATAGTAATAAGTCTTGCCTGTTTTCAGCTTCTTATTCTTATAGCTGAGGGTTGCTCCCCTGGTAATGGTCTTTACTTTTTTATAGGAACCTTTTTTACTGGTCGCGCGGTAAAGAACATAACCGGTAGCGCCGATGGATTTTTTCCACTTGACCGTCAGTGTATTGTAGTTGGTATTGGCGATGCTGAGACTGGACTTTGACGGCGTAATCACATCTGCGCCGCTTTTGGTCAGCCCATAATATGCGGCAATATCCGCAGCTTCCGCCTCGGCCATTCTCCGCAGATTGGCATCGCTGGACAGCCACTTGGCAGCAGCCAGGTTGGTATGAAAAGAATGCTCTACGATCATTCCCTTCGTGCCCACTGCTTTAGAGCCACGAAGAACGCCGTAATATTCGGTCTTTTTATCCTTGTTCAGCTTTTGCCATATTCGGTAACCATCTTTTGTTCCCATCACCGATTCAATGGTCTGGCCCAACGAAATGGCCAAAGGATCCGTTGTGTTCCCTTTCTGCGTTATGACTAAAGGATAGTCCGCAGCTCTGGATCCGGCAGCATTAGAATGCAACGACAAGAACAGATCATAGCCGGCAGACGCTGTTCCCCGTTCATAAACGCCCAAGTCTCTGCTTTGGGAACTTCTGGTGGTGGATACCACCACATTGCTATATTGCTCCAGCTCCTGCTTCAAATAAAGATGCAGGGGCCAGGTCATCAAGGATTCATAGTAGCTTTTGTATACCGGGCTGCGATTGACCTTTCCATAATGGCCCGCATCCAGCATGATAAACACATAGCTGCTGCTCCTTCGGAAAGATGCGCTGATTTTTATCTCATCCTTTGTCGGAGTAAAAGTGTAATCATAGGAATAGGTGGCTCCCACCTGTTGGCCGTCCACGGTAAGGGATGCAACTCCGTATCCTTTATTGGGAGTAACGGTAATATGGATCGTTGTCGCTGCGCCCTGCTCTACCGAAGTCTGATCCACCGTCACAATACCGCCGCTGGTCTGAGAGACCGTGATTTTACAGTATTTCTTTGCCGGAGGCTCCGTTGGGTCGGTAGGATCAGTCGGGTCCGTAGGGATCGTCGGATTTGTCGGATCCGCAGGCTCTGACAACGGCGCTGCTTTTTGCAGGCCGGGCATCTCCTTCGTTTCTTGCAGATCAGCTGGCTGAGAAACGGTCTCCCGGTCGCTGGCTGCGCTCTCTTTGGCTGCATCCTTCTCCGCCGCAAATACGCCGGGCGCAAAAGAAAACATCGATGCGATGAGTGTGACACAAATAAAGTAGCTAAAAAATCGGATTGGTCGTTTCATGGTTATCCTTCCCTGAATCATGCTTTTTTGGTGTAGCCCTTAAGACAAATCCAGTAACCGTTGGTTTTCAGCTGACCCCATTTTCCGTCCTTGGTCTTGGCCTTCAGCTTGTAGACTCTGTTTTTCTTAGCCGTTCCCATTCTCTTGGAGCTGCTGCTGTAGCTTTTTCTCATGTTCAAGCTGCTTACAGTTACTTTCACCTTCTGGGACGATTTTACCACTTTTGTCTTGGATTTGGAAGAGGATGAGCTGCTTTTAACGACTTTTGTATACCCTTTCAAGCAAATCCAATAGCCGTTGCTCTTGATCTGTCCCCATTTGCCGTCCTTAGTCTTAGCCTTCAACTGGTATACTTTATTTTTCTTAGCGGTTCCCATTTTTTTAGAACTGCTGCTGTAGCTCTTTCTCATGTTCAAGCTGCTGACCGTCACCTTGACTTTCTGGGACGATTTTACTGTTTTGGCAGCAGGTTTCTTTGACGAGGAACTGCTGCTGGAAGAGCTGGTTACAACTTTTGTATAACCTTTCAGATAAATCCAGTAGCCGTTGGTCTTTAACTGTCCCCAAAGCCCGTCTTTGGTCTTGGCCTTCAGTTGGTATACGGTATTCTTTTTGGCTTTACCCATGGATTTGGAACTGCTGCTGTAACTCTTTCTCATGTTCAGGCTGCTGACCGTCACCTTGACTTTCTGGCTGCTGCTTACAACTTTCGAGGAAGAAGAGCCGGAGCTTGTGTCCGGAGCTGGCGCCGGTGCCGGATTTGGATCGGAATTTCCTGCTGAAGAACCGCTTCCCTCTGTAATTCCATAATAATCCGCGATCACCTTCGCTTCTGCTTCAGCCATCTTTTTCAAGTTTGTATTGCTGGACAGCCACTTTGTAGCGGTCAGATTCGTATGGAAAGAATGTTCCAGGATCATGCCTTTTGTTCCTACAGACTTGGATCCTCTGAGAACGCCGTAATACTCGGTCTTGCCATCGCTGTTGAGCTTCTGCCAGACTTTATATCCCTGCTTTGTATTCATCGTATCTTCGATCGTCTTGCCCAGATTTTTCGCCAGCTTGTCCCCTGTATTTCCCTTTTGGGTAATGATCAGCGGATAGTCGGTAGTCTTTGAAGAACTGGAATTGGAATGAAGCGACAGGAATAAGTCGTATCCTTTGGCCGCCGTTCCACGATCATAAACGTTCATATCTTTTGCCTGGCTGGCGCGGGTTACGCCTACTGTAAAACCGCCGTAGTCCTCCAGTGCGGCCTTCAGATAATTGTGCAGCGCCCAGCTCATGTTGGATTCATAGTAGCTGGTATAGACCGGGCTTCTGTTGTATTTTCCATAATGGCCCGCATCCAGCATGATCTTTACTTTCTCAGAAAAGATCGCTTTTACGGTATGGGCCTCTTTAATATGTTCAAGGGTATATGTAGATTTGGCACCCACCGATTTTCCATCGACCTGCAGATCAGAAAGATAGTATCCGCTCTTGGGCGAGGACGTGATGGTCATGGAATCGTTTTCTGTCACTGTTTTCCCTGCCGTGATCGTTCCTTTTGATGTGGAATTCACAGAAGTGGTGATTGAGTATTGTGCCAGTTCGGCAAAATCGGCCGTAACTTCCGTATCTGCTTCCGGTTTGAAGGTCCCGGTTGTCACTCCGTATGGATCTGCGACAGTGACGCTTTGTCCGCCGATGGCAATGCCGATGGTCTTATAACCTTCCGCCGGCTTTACTGTGTAAGTAACGTCCTTTCCGCTTTCCGCAGTCTGAGGATCGACCGTCACCGTACCGCCTTCAGCTGGCTGCGCTTTTGCTGTAATGGCAAAGGTTGTGACCGTAGCTGCGACCGGATCGGTTTCCTGAGTCGGCTGGGTCTGCTGCGTTGGCTGAGCAGGCTGGGTTTCGCCTTCTTCAGCAAAAACACCCGGGGCGAAAGCAAAGACAGACAGTGCCATAGATGCAGCTATAAACGTGCTTAATACTCTGTTCCTAATCTTCATTATGTTTACCTCTTGATAAATAATATTTCCTATATTTCTATATAATAACAAATTTATTATATAATGAAACGCTTAGAATTTCAAGCTTTTCATAGAAAGAAAGCCTCTGTCTTGCCGCAAAATCAGTCAAAATCCACCTTTTCCCGTAATATGTTATGTAAACTAACTAGATGTAGTATCGCCCCTGTTTTTCCGCCGTAGATTTTGGGCGCAGCGATCATGTCAATGGACAGTATTTCCGCGGCAATATAAAGCAAAGCGCCTCGCCAGCGGCAGGTTCCGGGTGTTCCGGCAGGGGCTCCTGGGTCTTTTTCGGCAAAGAAAAAGAGGATAGTATACTATCCTCTCGTCATTACCAATATTTTCAATTAAGCTTCGGAAGCTACGACTTCCTTGCCGTTGTAGTAATTGCAATTTGGGCAAACTCTATGTGGAAGCTTAGGCTCGTGACACTGCGGACAAATTGAAAGTCCAGGTGCTGTCATCTTCATATTTGGTGATCTTCTCTTATCTCTTCTTGCTTTCGAAGTTTTCCTCTTAGGTACTGCCATTTTCTACACCTCCTTTTTGCTCATTTGTGTGTAAAATCGTTTTACAACTTCTCAATTATATAGTCAGTTGGACAAATTGTCAACCAAATATTTGCAAAGAGCGGAAATTCCAGCATGGGATTTTATCCTGTACCGGCTCGATTAAATGTTTACTTTGCAAAGTCTGTAGGTATCTCTGGCAATCATCAGCTCTTCGTTGGTCGGGATCAGAATGATCTTAACTTTGGAATCGTCTCTGGAAATGATCATTTCCTTGCCTCTTACTTTGTTCTTTACCAGGTCCAGCTTAATGCCCAGGTTGCCCATGTCGTTGCAGATGATATCTCTCATAGAAATGTCGTTTTCACCGACGCCGGCTGTAAATACGATGGCATCCACGCCGTTCATTTCTGCAATGTATGCGCCGATATAGGATCTTACTTTGTGCGCGAATACTTTGATGGCCAGCAGAGCTCTTTCATTTCCTTCCGCTGCCGCAGCTTCCAGGTCTCTGAAATCGCTGGATACACCGGAAATTCCCAGCACGCCGGATTTCTTGTTGAGGATTTCATTGGCTTCACCCTGGGCCAAGCCTTCTTTTTCTCGAATGTAAGTAACGATGGCCGGGTCGATGTCTCCGCATCTTGTGCCCATTACCAGTCCTTCCAGCGGCGTAAAGCCCATGGAAGTGTCCATGCAGACACCGCGCTTGATGGCGGATACGGAAGCTCCGTTGCCCAGGTGGCAAGTGATAATCTTAAGGTCGTTGATGTTTACATTGAGGATATCGGAAGCTCTTTCTGCTACATACTTATGGCTCGTTCCGTGGAAACCGTATCTTCTGATTCCGTATTTTTCATAATATTCATATGGGATCGCATAAATATAGGATTCTGGAGGCATTGTCTGATGGAACGCGGTATCAAATACGGCAACCATCGGAGTATCCGGCATTAGTTCGCGGCAAGCAGCGATTCCCAGCAAATTAGGCGGGTTGTGCAGCGGTGCTAAGTCTACGCATTCTTCCAAAGCTGCGAGAACAGAGTCATCAATTACAACCGATTCTGCGTATTTTTCTCCAGCGTGTACGACACGGTGGCCGACCGCTCCGATTTCAGACATATCTTTTACCACGCCATGATCTTCATCGATAATCGCATCCAACACGTGGCCGATTGCGTCTCTATGGTTTTCCATCGGAGTAACCAATTTAAATTTATCCATGCCGATCTTTTCATGGGTGATGACAGAACCTTCCATACCGATTCTTTCTACGAGTCCTTTTGCTTGCAATATTTCGTTCGTCATATCAAGTACCTGGTATTTCAGTGAAGAACTACCGCAGTTGATAACTAATACTTTCATTCAATTTTCCTCCATCTTGTGATTTAATAAAAACAACATTTTATATTATAATCCCATTGTCTGGGATTTTCAAGCAAATTGTATGCTATTTGAACTTTCTATATACGGATGTCGCACATAGTCGCAGTTTTTATATAAATTGGCTCCTGTCAAGAGATTGTATATGTCGGAAGCCAGGATATCTTTCTCTAAAAGATCTGGCAGAGGCTGGATTTTGTTCAGGTTGGTGATCAATGGAATTTGGGCCGTCTTTTTCAGTTGCCGCAGCAGTTTTGTTCCTCCGGGTCCCGCTGCCAAAACTCTGGCGTAAAATTGTTCCTCAAAGTAAGTAAGCCCCATCAGGTTCTGACAGAGTATTCTGCTGATCCTGGTTTTAGGATAACGTTTGGATCCGATTTGCCCGATCAAGCTTTCCAAATCCTCTGCTCTGCGGATTTGCCCTTTGATCCGGTTTTCCAGGCCTTCTCCTACCGAAAAAATTCGCGATAATTCTTCACAGGACCGGTTGAGTACTGCTGAGCGGACCAGGTCAAAATAGCCCTTCACGGGCGGCGCTTTCCGCAATGCCTGGAAGGTTTCCTTTGGAACGCAGAGCTCAATCTGTTCCTGGGACAGGTGGCTGCGAATGGCTGTAGCGCTTGCAATATCACCTTTTAGCTCGGTATCAAAATAGCCGCTCCCCTTTCGGTTTACCATAATACATTTTATGGAGCTGTTACATAATTTTAACTGTTTTAAGTATTCCAGCGCCAAAATATTATTGGGCGTCAGGGTGAGCTGTGCCAGCCGCGTGCCCATGGTTTCCGCCACGGCAGCCTCCCTTGAGCGGGCATAGGAATGTCCTTCATCCAGATTTTGTTTCATCAATGCGCGGAACCTGTCCGATTCTTTTGCTAAACAGGAAGCCGCTTGTTCCAATTGGGCAAGACTCCCCTTTTCTGCGCCAAAGCCTAAATGGGTTACGCAGCCCAGCCCCGATAGAATGCCGATACCGCCTCTGGCAAAATATTCGGCGCTGTTCACCCCATAGGCAAATGGCAGCTCCAATACTAAATCTGCACCGCAGTTTATTGCGATCCTGCTTCTTGTCCACTTGTCCATAATCGCAGGCTCGCCCCTCTGAGTAAAATTTCCGCTCATTACTACAACCACAAAATCGGCCTCAGACATTTGCCTGCATTGCTGCAAGTGGTAAAGATGGCCGTTGTGGAAAGGATTGTATTCTGCTATAATTCCTAACACATTCATGTATGTATCATAACATACACCCGCAGAGAAGCAAAGCAATTATTCCTGCTAAAACCGCATGTGTCAGCTTGGTAAGTATAAAATAAGGCAGACTAACTCCAGCTCCGGAAAGCATGCTCATGGATTGACCAATAATGGAAAGGCCTCCCCAGGAAAGCACCACAGTGCAGAGAACACCTTTAAGGCCCATGGATAAATTGATGCATTCCGACAGAGCGCCGCACCCCACTGTCATTTCAAAAAATCCTTTTGCCAGCGCTTTCAGCGGCGGATATCCGATCCAGCTGAATAGTCCGCCCATGTGCATCAAATCAGTCAGGAACATGAATAAGACGATATATGCCAGAATAATCGCCAGGGACTTGAAGGCAGACAGAATTGCATCTGTAAAAAGCTCCAGCAGTCCCTGCTGCCTTCTTCTCACCGGGGTCGCACTGGCCCGTTCTTTGTTACTGCGAAAAAAGAACGAATAAATTATACCGTTTAAAACAGCTCCCAGGTAATGGGAAACAGCAATAAGCACACCTGCCGCTGTTGAGCCCAGCATGCCAATGCCCACTGCACCGACCATAAACGTGGGTCCTGAAGTGCTGCAAAAACTGATCAGCCGTTTTGCTTCGGTCTTTGAAATTGTATTGTCCTTGCGCATATCTCCTATAATTTTAGCTCCCATCGGGTATCCTGAAAGGACGCTCATAGCAAAAGGAAAGAGACTGGGGCGGATAACTTTCACTGCTCCCATGTAATTTAAAAAATTCGCGCAAATAAAAAATGGAAGCAGCGCAGGAAGCACACTTTGAACCCATAAGTAGATTCCTTTCTGTGCGGAATAGATGGCTATAGAAGGAAATATAACCATAAAGGCACAGCAAATCGCCGCCATAAGTCCAGCAATCATATAGTTTCGTTTTCGGCTCATAAAAATATTCATGGTTAAAGGTATTCTTCCAGCATCAAATATATGTCCGCTTTCTTGCAAGATGCGGCGGACTGGGAATCCGACTTGGGAAGAAAGTTGGCAGCGAAACCCCTAGATGAGAGGCTCCGGGAAAAAGCAAAAATATTTTTTGAATTTTATACCTTTTTCAGCGGTTGAGTACAGGGCCACCCAGCAAAAACGAAAAATCCGCCATGACTCACATCTGCTGCGATGCGCATTATGGCGGGCATGTTTCCCATTCTAAGTAATTTGATTTTAATTGCAGCCGGGTGCCGCTCCTTTTTGAGATTATTCGCCGTCTCGTTCTTCCTGGCGAGGCTCTGCTTCCTGCATGGTATCATCTTCGTTCATCTGGGTGCGGTAAGCCATTTCCTTAATCTCTTCCCGGTTATTGGACAGGGTCGAGTTGATATCGTTGAACGTCTTTTCAATAGTGCCGAACATATCGCCGAAATAAAGGGCATTGAGCTGCTCCATCTTTTCTTGGAAATTGAAGAGGATGCTGTCTACATAATCGTAGGTACTCATTTTGAGCTGTTTTGCGGTTTCTTCCGTTACCCGCATCAATTCATCAGCCCGCAATTTGGCCTTAACTGTGATATCATCGTTTTCTACCAAGGCTTCCGCCTGTCTTTTGGCATCGGCAATCACCGCTTCATATTCGTTCTTTGCTTCAGCAATGATCCGTTCCCGCTCATTTTTAATCCACTGCGCTTGCTGAATCTCCTCTGGCAGTTCATGCCGAATCTCCCTTACGATTTCTAAAAGCTCCTGCGCATCAACCATGATCTTACCCGTCAGCGGAAATCCTGAGGCAGTATCGACAATTTCTTCGATTTCTTCTAGCAGTTCTAATACCTTCATTCTTATCCTCCCCTAAACCTTATTTTTTTTATCCATATATTGCAAAATTATTTCCGGGATCAGACCCTTTACGCACCCGCCCAGAGAATGCACCTCTTTGATCATGCTGGAACTGAGGAACGAATAACTGGGGCTGGTCATCAGGAAAATTGTTTCTACACTGCCTTCATACAATCGGGCGTTCATCTGCGCCATCTGTATCTCATATTCAAAATCCGTCGTAGCACGCAGCCCTCTTACTACTACGTCAAACTTGTTTTCATTGACATAATCCGCCAGAAGGCCGGAGAAATGATCTACCTCCACATTGGGAAGGTCCGCAGTTACTTTACGTATCATTTCCTGCCGTTCTTCCAGAGTGAACAGCGAGTTTTTCGAAGGATTGACGATCACTCCAATCACCAGTTTATCATAAAGCTTGGATGCTCTTGTTATAATATCTAGATGCCCGTTGGTGAGCGGATCAAAAGAGCCGGTATAAAGGGCCTTGTTTTTCATCTATGTATCCTCCGTTGTCATATATTGTATTGTATCACAAAGACGCCGCTGATATCAACCATAGATTGATATTACAACGGTTCCGTACTTTCTTTCCTTAATTTTTGAAAAATTTGCCATATGTTCCGGCAGAACTTCTTCTTTTCTGTGCTCCGCTACAAGCACGCCGTCCTCTGCCAATAGCCCCAGTTCGCCGATCAGTTCAAAGCATTCGGGCAGCAGACCTTTTCCGTACGGCGGATCCAGCAGGATCACGTCGCAGGGGGTATTGATTCTGCTCAGGACCTTGCGAAAATCCCCCGCCAAAACGGTGGATCGGTCTTCCGCTCTGCAATAAGCGATGTTTTCACGCAAAAGCTTGAGGCTGTTCCTGGAACTGTCGCCGAACCAGCAATGCTCCGCGCCCCTGCTCAAAGCTTCCAGGCCCAGATTTCCAGTACCTGCGAAAAGGTCGCAGACCTTGCTTCCATAGATCCCCACATGGCTGTCCAAAATGCTGAAAATCGCTTCCTTCACCTTATCAGTGGTCGGTCTTATTTTATTATCCAAGGGCGAAGTGAGCCTTCTCCCCTTATAGTCTCCTGCTATGATTCTCATGTTTACACCTCACGAAGAAGTATTTTACCATATAACCGTTCATGTGGCTAGACCAAACCATGCAGAAAGACGGAAAAACCCGTTAATCCGTATCGGTTTTCAGCTCATGGGCGTCTCCGTTTTTGCGAAAAATCAAATAGAGACTGATGAGAATGGCCGGAGAACAGAAAATCCAGGTCAATAATCCGAAACCAAGCATAACAAAGGAATCTGTGACTACCTCATCTAAACCGTATATTGGAACCATTATAACCATCAGCGATATCTCTCCCGCCAGATAAGCAGCCGCAGCGACTTTTATTCCTGCGCTTCTTTTTTTGCGAATGCTTTTTCCCATGATAATTGCCGCAGTGGCAAACAGTACAATTGCAGGAAGATAATACCATCCCATCGACGATTCACCATACAGCACATCACTTTGGGCTTCCACTGCATCTCGAATCAGATTAACGACCCAAAAGAACAGCATCACCACATACAACAGCACGGCCGCCGCAGGAACCAAACCGCTCCTCTCATCGCGCTCCTGCAGGAACGCCATCAAACATAGGACCGCGCAGCAGACAGGCGCCGCATATCCATCCAGGAAAACCGTTTCGATCACAAACAAGGCAGCCGCAGGCAGGAGCAAATTCCGCCGTTTGGTTCGAAAACAAATCACCAGTAAAACAAAAATAACTGCAGCCAATGCAAATCCCCCCAGATCAGCCATGTAAAGCTCATCCTCAAAGGAATCATCTCTGATGTATTCCAAAAATGCCGGGACCGCATAACTGACCCAGTTCAGGACGCTGGCCGCCGTAACCACTAACAGAATAACAAAAAATACATTTTTTTCTTTGCTCGCTTTAATACTCATCATGTTCCTCCTTTTTTACATCCAATACACATTAAAGACAGTATAGCCGCCTTTTGGCAAAATTTCAAGAACATGCGGAATATTCCCACAATCGAAAAATATCCACCGAAATTGCTTTCAGTGGATATCTCTCATCTTCCGATGTCAACGCCTTGCGTCAACTCGCCTGTTTTCGGTTATTTTCCGGCTAACTGCTGTTCAGCCATTTCGACTAATCTCTTAGTCATGTAACCACCGACATAACCGTTCTGTCTTGCAGTCAGGTTGCCCTTGTCGATCTGGTCATAGTTGGACAGACCGAGTTCGTTTGCAATTTCTGTCTTCAGTCTGTTCAATCCAGGTTTTGCGTCTGAATAAATTTTTTCCTGTAATGACATGTTTCTCACCTCCTGTACGCTATTAATTTAACCCGCTCGCCAGATAGTATGTCATGTAATAATTAGATCGTTTCTCTTGATTTTCCAACGTTTCCAGCTTTTTTTAAACGAAAAATATCCACCGGAACTGCTTCCAGTGGATATCTCTCATTACCTGATTATGACCTTCAATGAGGTCCGCTCAACCGTTTTCGGTTATTTTCCAGCTAACTGCTGTTCAGCCATTTCAACTAACTTCTTAGTCATGTAGCCGCCAACGTAACCGTTCTGTCTTGCAGTCAGGTTGCCTTTATCAGTCTGTTCGTAGTTGGACAGACCAAGTTCGCTTGCAACTTCAGTTTTTAAGCTGTTTAATCCAGGTTTTGCGTTTTCATAGATTTTTTCCTGTAATGCCATGTTATCTCACCTCCTGTACGCTATTAATTTAACCCAGGAGCCAGATAGTATGTCATGTAATAATTAGATTTAATTCCTACTTTTGGTATCCTACAATTTCAGCGAAAAATCATCGCCGAACAAGTTTATAATACGCTTTTTCAATCCAACATATTTTTCACTTAAAAGATATGGATCTTCATCTATAATGAGATCCGCTTCTTTTTTTACCTCAATTAAAATTTTTGCATGCTTTGCTAAATCGGCGATCAAAAGATCAGGTACGCCGTGTTGACGTGTCCCGAAAATTTCACCCGGTCCTCGCAGCGCTAAATCTTGCTCCGCAATGTAAAATCCGTCTTGGGAGTCTACCATGATCTGAGCCCGCTGCTTGGCCACCTCTGATGATTCCTTTGTAATGAGCATGCAGTAAGATTGATGGCTTCCCCGTCCGACTCTTCCCCGCAGTTGGTGAAGCTGGGCCAATCCGAACCGCTCTGCATTCTCAATCACCATCATCGTCGCGTTGGGAACATTGATCCCCACTTCAATGACAACAGTGGATACCAACAGCTGAATTTTGTTTTCATAAAATTGGGTCATAATCAAATCTTTTTGCTGCTGCTTCATAGCGCCGTGCAAAAGGGCCACTTCCTGTCCGGGAAATCGCTCTTTCAGTTCCTGGTACAGTTCCTCCGCGGACTTCACATCCAGGACCTCCGATTCGTCGATGAGAGGCGCCACTACATAGGCCTGACGGCCCTTTTCCAGCTCTTTTTCCACAAAGTCATAGCAGGTATGCCTCCTGGTCTCATCCACCGCTCTGGTAATAATCCGCTGCCTTCCCGGCGGCAGTTCGTCGATGGCGGAAACATCCAGATCGCCGTAGAGAATTACAGCAAGTGTTCTTGGTATTGGTGTAGCTGTCATAACCAGAACATGAGGATTGTTTCCTTTTTCACTGAGAGCATTCCGCTGCTTGACGCCAAAGCGATGCTGCTCATCCGTAATCACAAGACCCAGGTTTTTAAAACTAACATCCGGCTGGATAATGGCATGGGTTCCCACCAGAATTTCAATCTCTCCGGTCGAAAGCGCCTCCAGAACTTCTCTCTTTTCCCGAGCCGTCATACTGCCGGTTAGCATACCTACTTTGATCCCATGGGCCGCAAAGTTTTTCGACAATCCGGCAAAATGCTGTTTTGCCAGAAGTTCCGTAGGTGCCATCATTGCTCCCTGAAAACCGCTTCTGACCGCTTTATAAAGGGCAATTTCAGCGACGACGGTCTTTCCGGAACCGACATCACCTTGAACCAAACGGTTCATGATCATTCCCGATTCCAAGTCTTTTAGGATCTCTCCTACAACACTCTTTTGCGCTTCAGTCAGATCATAGGCTAAGGAATGAATATACGGCTTTACATCCGCATCTTTGGAAAAGATCAGGCCTTTTTGACCGCGGGTGCTTTTTTGCCTGGATGCCAAAAGCCCGGTCTGCAGCGCTAACAGTTCATCAAAGATCAGTCGATATTTTCCCTGCAGAAGCGGCTGGCGTTCTTTGGGAAAATGGACGTTGGCCACGGCGTATCGTAAATCACATAACCGATTTCGCCGGACCAAATCTTCAGGTAAATATTCTTCAATACCATCGACAGACTCAAGGGCCATCCGCTGCCAGGTCCGCATTTCCTTCTGACTAATGCCGGCTGTCAGCGGATAGACCGGCAGGATTCCCTGCATCTGGGCCTTTTCACTGACAGAAAAATCAGGATGAATCATTTGCATTTTTCCATAATTTACAGATGGCTTACCAAAAAAATCAAACTGTTTGCCGACTTTAAATGTATCCGCCAGATAGCGGGCATTAAAAAACAGGACCTCCATCTGACCGCTGTCATCACTGACCAACAGCCGCAGAATCTGCTTTCTTCCCTTTCGAAACGGGTCCTTGACAACCAACTTCACCGTTGCCCTGATAAATGCAGGCTTGTCTTGTTTCAAATCTTTAATCACACAAAAAGAACGCCGATCCTCGTAATCTCGTGGAAAAAAGGCCAGTAAGTCTCCAATGGTACGGATTTTCAGTTTTTCCAATGCCTGTGCTTTTTTCGGCCCGATCCCTTTCAGGGCCGTTACCTCTTGGAACAGCTCCATCTATCTGGTCACCTCAATGTGTCTCCTGGCGATATTCTTAGAAATCATGCCGGTCACAACAACGGCCACGCTGTTAGGCTCAATGCCGATGGTTTCTTTGGTCTTTTCGTGAATATCATCTACCAGTTGATTGGCTACCTGTGTGATGCTGGTGCCAAAGCGGAGAACTACGAAAATTCTCAAATCGAGGCCGTTTTCTCCATAATTGATTTCCATATTGTTGATGTCGTCCATGCCGCCGATCCAGGACACAATTCCCGGCACTTTTCCCTTATGGTTGGAAATGATCACCTTGCCATCGAACCGCTTAACGGCTTCGATCACAATTTTTCCGATTGCGCTTTTTGAGACTGTGATCGATCCCAAATCCGTTTCTACTGTAAACAAAATTCTTCCTCCTAATAGTTTAATCTATTTTAGCATATTTAAACCGTTTTGCACAACAGATGGATTTCCTGCATAAACTAAATAAGGTGATGCTATGAATCGGAATAAATGCAAAAAAAATAAACGCAGAAAACCACCGGCCTGCCGGCAGGATATTCGGGATCTGGGTTTTATACTGCTGGTATTTGGCGTTGTTACGATCTGTGCTTTCTTTTTACCCATCAAAGCATGGATCCTGCTTTTAGGCGTTCTGCTTTTGATCTGCGGGATACGGCTGTACTGTAAATAACGGCAATGCCGCATGGGATGCTGTCAGAGTTTTAGGCGCTGGGCGTTCCGTCCGTCTTGGTTGACAAGCATATGAAAAAAAGAAGCTGTTAACCACTTGGTTTACAGCTTCCAATTTTTCATTAAATGGCACGGTTTACTTTGTTTGACCGGATACATCTGGTACAAACATTGGCTCTTCTAACTCTTCCGTCTTCTTCAATTCTAATGTTCTGGATGTTAGCGTTCCATTTTCTTCTTGTGTGTCTGTTTGAGTGGGACACGTTGTTTCCGGAAACCTGACCCTTACCGCAAATTTCACATTTTCTTGACATCTACCGCACCTCCTTTAAGTATCTTAAGCTTTCGCATGATTACAAATTAATTCGAGAGGACTCGAACAAATGACATTATACCACAAGGGAACTTCTGGTACAAGGATTTTTTCCTTTATTTTTTATTGGATTTGCGCCATATTCCCATTTTTTCCGCTTCGCTAATTAAATCTTCTCTGAAATCAGGATGGGCGACGCTGATAATTTTTTCCGCTCTCTGCCAAGTGCTGGCGCCTTTTAAATTAACCTTTCCGAATTCAGTGACCAAAAAATGGGTATTGGCTCGGGTATCCGTGACAATCGATCCTGGGGCCAGAGTGGGACGAATTCTGGATTGCAGCTGTCCATCTTTCCCTTTAAATGCCGCCGAACAGCAGATGAAGCTTTTTCCACCCTGGGAAAGATATGCGCCCAGAACAAAATCCAGCTGGCCGCCTGCACCGCTGATATGTTTGATTCCCGCCGATTCTGCGTTGATCTGACCGAAAAGATCCACATCCACTGCGTTATTAATGGACATAAAGCGATCAATCTGGGAAATGGTCCGTACATCATTGGTATAGTCCACCGGTGCACTCATACATTGGGGATTGTTGTCAATGTAGTCGTACAGCTTCTTTGTCCCTGCAGCAAATGCATAGACTTGACGAAAACGATCGATACTCTTGCAGGAACCGTTAATTTTTCCTGCGGCAGCGATATCTACGAACGCATCCACATACATCTCCGTATGTACACCCAAATTTTTCAGATCGGAATCCGCAATGAGGGAACCAACTGCATTGGGCATGCCGCCGATTCCCAGCTGTAGACATGCTCCATCCGGTATTTCTTCCACAATCAGTTTGGCTACGGTCTGGTCAACTTCCGTAGCCGGACCGCCGCCGCCCAGTTCACTCACCGGCGAATTTTCTCCTTCTACGATCATATCTACCTGTGAAATGTGAATAGCTTCTTCCTTGCCGCCCAAACAGCGGGGCAGATTTTCATTAACTTCAACGATAATAATTTTCGCCTGTTCACACATTGCCATCATATGAGAAGCACTGGGACCAAAATTGAAATATCCGTGCGCGTCCATAGGAGCCACTTGGAACATCGCCACTTGAACAGACCCTGTGTTTTCTCTGTAATAACGGGGCAGCTCTGAATAACGAATGGGTGCATAAAAGGTCGCCCCTTCTTTCATCATCTTGCGTTCAACCCCGGACATATGCCAGGAGTTCCAGATAAAATGTTCTGATGTGTCCGGCACTTGCATGATGGCCGGTTTTTTAAAGAGAATTCCGCCTCTCACCTTAACATCGGTTAACTCTTTATACCGCTGCGCTAATGCCCGATCCAATAAATCCGCTGTACCAGTACACCACCCATAATCAATCCAATCTCCTGACTTGACGCATTTAACCGCGTCTTGAGCAGTCGTGAGTTTTTCCTTATACTGATTTTTAAAATCCATTAAGGCACCTCCTATTTGTCTGATTTTTAACAATTTTCCGTTATTATACTCTACTTTGCGATCTGTGTCGAGAAGATTTTCTGCACAAGCATGTCCAAGAATATGCCCTTCCAGTTTAAAAAGACACAATTTAGTCAAAAAACCCGCGTTAAGCGGGCTTTGTTTCAGTCGTATTGCTCGGCAAGAACAACCTTTCCTTCCTTTCTAGTGGCATTCATATCGATCAGGCGCTGATTGCGGCTGCCGCGAAACGGAAGTGTTAAATCTTTTTCAGCCTTAATATAAGGACCGTCTATCAAAAGATCCGTGTCATCAAGAAGCAGGGCTATGGATTCCTTTTTCTCAGCGATTTTCATGAGATGTTCGTAGGTGTATCCGGTAAAGGTAACAATATCTAACCCTCGTTCTTTAACGCCTTTTGCCAGGCTGTGAAAGCCTTCCGGCTGACAGAACGGTTCGCCGCCGGTAAAAGTGACACCGGCCAGCAGCGGATTTTTCTCGATCTCTTCCAAGAGCCGTTCAACGGCCACGTCCTTTCCGCCGTTAAAATCGTGGGTAGCTTGATTGTGGCATTCCGGGCAATTGTGGGGACAGCCCTGGCAGAACACCGCAAATCGGAATCCGGGCCCGTCCACGATGGATTCACGGACGATCCCCGCCAATCTTATGGTATTTACTCCTTTGCTCATAAGGCCTCATAACCTTCTTCCATATCGTGCTTTACACGATCCTGTTCTTCAGCTGCCTTGGCATTATTAAAGCGGTCCACGGTTCCCACTAGATATCCGGTGATTCTGCGAATCCGTTCAAATCCCTGGTCGCCGTCTTCTTCTGTACGATGACAGTGGGGACATTCGTTATCGATGATACCAGTATAGCCGCATACCGGATCCCGATCCACCGGGTGATTGATCGATCCATAACCAACACCGCTTTCCTTCATACACCTTACGATGCGCTCAAAGGCATCCAGATTTTTACAAGGATCGCCGTCCAGTTCTACGTAAGTAATATGTCCAGCATTGGTCAGCGCATGATACGGCGCCTCCAGCTTAATCTTGTCAAAAGCAGAAATATTGTAATACACCGGAATATGGAACGAGTTGGTATAATATTCTCTGTCCGTAACTCCTTCAATCTCTCCGAATCGTTCACGGTCTATCCGTACAAATCTTCCGGAAAGGCCCTCGGCCGGTGTGGCAATTAGTGTGTAATTGAAGCCGGTCGCTTTAGTGGCTTCATCCATACGCTTTCTCATAAATCCCACAATTTCAAGTCCCAGGCTCTGAGCCTCTCTGCTCTCACCGTGATGCTTGCCGATCAGCGCCTTGAGGCATTCGGCAAGGCCGATAAATCCGACGGTCAGAGTCCCATGCTTCAACACTTCGGCAACGGAATCATTGGGCCCAAGCTTGTCCGAATCCAGCCAAATTCCCTGTCCCATGAGGAAGGGATAGTTTTTTGCTTTTTTTGATGCTTGTATTTTGTACCGCTCCATCAGCTGGTCGGCGCAGAGCGCTAGTTTGCGGTCCAGCTCTTCAAAGAAAAAGTCGATGTCTCCATGGGCTTTGATGGCAATGCGCGGCAGATTAATGGAAGTAAAGCTGAGATTTCCCCTTCCGCCAACCACTTCTCTGTCCGGGTCGTAATGGTTGGCCATAACTCTAGTCCTGCATCCCATGTAGGCCACCTCCGTATTATGATCGCCTTCATTATAATACTGGAGATTATAGGGCGCATCGATGAAGGAAAAGTTGGGGAACAGTCTCTTAGCCGAAACCCGGCAGGCCAGCTTGAAGAGATCATAGTTGGGGTCCTCGGGATTATAATTAATCCCTTCTTTAATTTTAAAAATATGGATCGGGAAGATAGCCGTCTCGCCATTACCCAGGCCGGCTTCCGTAGCCAGCATGATATTTTCGGTCACCATTCTCCCTTCCGGTGAAGTGTCGGTACCGTAATTAATAGAAGAGAACGGAATCTGAGCGCCGGCGCGGGAATGCATGGTGTTCAGATTATGTACAAAAGCTTCCATGGCCTGATAAGTTGCTCTTCGAATCTCCTTATTTGCATATTTAATCGCCCGGTCCTGCAGCGCGTCGATCTCTTTTTCCTCACAGAACGCTTTTAACAATTCCCGTTCTTTTTCCCGGTAGCCGTTGTCATCGGCCAGAATGGGATAAATCCCATATTTTTCCTCAATTTCTCTTCCGATGGCCGCCGCCTTGTCGGCCCCGTCCTCCACATCAAAGAGAATGTCGATCATTTTCCCGAGGTTTTTCCAATACAGCTTGCGGTATGTCTTTTTCACGCCGTTGGCCATTCCAAAATCAAAATAGGGAATACTTTGACCTCCGTGCTGGTCGTTCTGGTTGGATTGAATGGCAATGCAGGCCAGCGCCGCATAGCTCTGAATATCGTTGGGTTCCCGCAGAAAACCGTGCCCGGTAGAAAAACCGCCTTTGAACAACTTTTCAATATCAATCTGGCAGCAGGTTGTGGTCAAGGTTAAAAAGTCCAGGTCATGGATATGAATGTCCCCTTCCCGGTGCGCTTTTGCATGCTGGGGCTTGAGAACGAACATTTCGTAAAACTGTTTTGAGCCTTCAGAACCATATTTGAGCATGGTTCCCATGGCCGTATCGCCGTCGATATTGGCGTTCTCACGCTTGATATCGTTATCTGCAGCTTCTTTAAAGGTCAGATCTTCATAAATCTTCATCAGGCGGGTATTCATATCCCGTACTCTGGTCCGTTCCGCCCGGTAAAGGATAAATTCCTTTGCAGTTCGGGCATGTCCGTTTTCAATCAAAACTTTTTCAACTGCATCCTGAATCTGCTCTACTGTAGGGGTGTCGTTGTGGCGAATTTCTGCCAGATATAATTCTACCTGACGAGCCAGGTACATGGCCGTATCTTTGTCCTTTCCCCCCAGAGCTGTTGCTGCTTTATAGATCGCTTCGGCGATTTTATTCACGTCAAAATCCATAGTTCTTCCGTCACGTTTTACAATCTGTTTAATCGATGGTTCCATGCCAATACTCCTTCATATTACCTCTAAAATCTACTGAAACTCGTATATTTCAACGCTTTCTGTGCCATACTATATCTTGTGGTCAACTCGAAGCGTCCTTTAAAAATTATACATGGTTTAGATATTAAGTCAATATGATTATGATGTTTGTTCGTGTATTTTTTTCGACAGAATTCGCAGAAGCGCAAAAAAAGAAACCTCCCGGGATTAGGAGGTCTCTTGGTTTACATAATTAAAGATTATATTTATCATGCACTTTTTCAAAGAATTCGGCTCTCAGCATGGACATGAGATGTAAATCATAATATTTACCGTCTTTTTTGGTAGCGTTTCTGGCTACTCCTTCTTTGGCGAATCCCATCTTTTCGTATAAGGCCGCCGCGCCTTTATTGCCGTTGTAATAATCCAGCGTTACCCGTTCCATATGCAGGAACACAAAGCAGTATTCCAAGAGCTCCCGCATCATTTCTTTGCCATAGCCCTGCTGGCGATTCTCGCTGCCAGCAATGTAAAGTTTTGTAATGTCCAGCGAATCGCAGTACCGGTCCAGTCTGGTAATGTAAATCCGTCCGATCGGACGGCGAATTTCCTTTTTTACAACTGTAAACTGCAGTTTGGTTTCATCTAATTTGTCGACGATCCACTCTTCCACCACATCTTTATACGTCCTGTCCTCGTCATAACTGAGAAAGCGGGTCACTTCCGGATCCGTTTCCCACTTGGCAAAATACTCGCAGTCTTCAAATACGGTTTCCCTGATAATTAAGTTTTTCGTCTCCATATGGTCTCCTTAACAGAGATTTATTAAGATTTCGTGAAATCTCTATGAAATCTCTACCTTTACAATTCACTATATGCTATTATTATATAGGATTTCAAATAATAAACAAGGAGAATTTCAAAATTATGAAACGATTTTTTCCCTTCTTTCTGATTTCGACATTTATTGTCGTTTTTCTTCTTTTTACGGGCTGCAGCACGGATAAAGAAAATGCGAAACTATCTGTGAAAGAAAGTCTGAATACCAATTATGAGAGTCTCTCCTCTCAGATGAAAGATTCCACCGATTTTCAGCAACTATCCGATTATCTGACCGAATGGGCAAAGGAAAACGGCATTGATGTCAAGACCAGCAATGATCAATATATTGTGCTTGCAAAACCGGCTTCGGAAGGTTTTGAAGATGCGCAGACCTTTACCGTCCAGTGCCCGATTAATCTGGGTCAAGCAGAAGAAAAAAACGGTGACCTTGAAACTGCTGCTGCCGTGATGGCACTCCTATACAGTTCCGACAGTCACGGAAGCCTGAAGGCGATTTTTACTCTGGAAAAGGATGGAAAACCGGTGGGAGCCAATGCGCTGAGCGATAAGTATTTAAAAACGGATAATTTTATTGTTCTCAATCATGAAGAAGAGCCGGCTTTATATAACAGCATCGCCGCATCCTCCGAAATCATAGCCTCGCAAACGCTTAAGCGGACTTCGCCTCAGTACACAAAGGCTTACAAAATCCAGCTGACAGGAACGGCTTCCAAGAGTCCTTACAAGTATCGGGGCGATTACCCCAATGCCATCAAGACCATCGGCGATCTTCTTGCTTCCTGCAAGAGTTCCAGCGTCCTCTTTGAATTAGCATCCTTTGAAGGGGGAGAAGCATCGGATCTCTACCCCAAAACGGCTGAAGCGGTGATTGTTCTGCAGGAGAACGATGTGGAAAGCTTTACAAAGCGATTTGAAAGCTCCTTTGAAAAAGTTGAAGAATACTATGATGATCTGGAAGAACCCTTTGAATATACAATGACCGAAACAAAAATGCCCGATCAGGTAATTTCCACAAAAGATACGGATAATATTGTCAGTCTCATGTATACAATCATAAATGGCACGTATCTTAAATCCGATAAAGGAGATGTAATAGCGGCTTCCAACATCGGCCGTGTATCGACGAAAAAGGGCCAGTTTAAATTACAGATCAATGCAAAAAGTCTTGAGAACAGTATTCTCGATGAAATGCGTACAATATTTAAAACCACCTGTGGTCTTTGCGATATTAAATATAAAGAAGCCAGTTCCACAGCTCTATGGTACGCTTCAGAAAAGACCCCGCTCTTCAGTGCCCTTTCCACCAGCCCCAAAACAACTCCAGGCGGTACACTGGAAAACCTGGATGGATCTGCGTTTCTTGCAAAGAAAGCCGATTTGAATATGGCAGTCTGGTCAATGAATAAAAAGAGCGCAGAAAAACAACTGAATACTTTAATGGAATATATGAAAACCTTTGGACCTTCTGAAAAGTAAACGAATATGGAGCCGGGTGCGGATTAAAAAGATTCACATCCGGCTTTTTTATTATTCCAGGCTTTTGCTGCAGGATCGTCCAATCGCTTATTTTCGACAGATTTCTTTCGAATCGGACAATTTTACTATATCAATCCCGTTTTTACCATATTCGGCAAAAATAGTTTCTTTGCACCTCCTGGCTTGTATGATAGAATGTATATATCATACAAGCCAGGAGGTTATTTTTTGAATATAGCAATTGTAGATGATTTGGAATCCGAAGCGCAAAAATTGTCAGGTTTGATAAAAAAATATTGTGAGGAGCATTTCATTCCCGTCCAGATTAAGGTCTATAAGAACGGCAATCACTTGATTGATGAACAGCAGCCTTCGTCCTTTGATCTTATTTTTTTGGACATTTACATGCACGACATCAATGGTCTGGATTTAGCCCGCAAATTGCGGGATCAAGGCTATGATAATCTGATAATCTTTTCCACGGTCAGCACTGATTATGCCGTCAATGGCTATTCCGTTCAGGCTTTCGATTATCTGGTAAAACCTTACGATTATAACCGTTTCCACAAGACCATGGATCGCTGTATGGAGGAATTGGCTCATAAAAGTCGCTATATTGTAGTAAAAGAGAGTCGAACCTATGTGAAAATTCGTTTGAACAATATCATATATACCGATTATCATAATCACTATATACAAATCCATACACCTGTACGGATAGTGAAGAGCTATATGAGCTTTTCCGATTTTTCCAAACTGTTGGAACCTTATCCTCAGTTCCTCAACTGCTATCGGAATTGCATCGTCAACATGGACCATGTCGCCTGTCTCAAGGGTTATGAATTTATCTTGAAAAACGGTGATATTATGCCGATCACCCGTAATCGAAAAACCGATATTAAACAAAAATACGCGGACTACGAATTCTATCGTCTAGAGCAGGAATCCAAGATTTGAACCTGTAATCGTTTTAGAACTTAAAAAGGAGAGCTGCGCGTGTCCCCATTATCGATTATTATCAATATTCTGGAAGAGGATATGCCCTGGCTTCTTCTTTTTTTATTGAGCTTTCGAAACCAGATCCGTTTTGCCATACCTAAAACAATCTTCATTTCCATAGGATATATCAGTTGTGTTGCTATGGTAATTTTCATCAATATTGAAATTGTAAATGCTCCTGAATTCCTTGAATTTTATTCCAAATTCCGCTTTTTATTTTCGCTCTTTCATTTGGTGGGAACCGGATGCATATGCATATTTTTGGTCGCGGCGCGCAAAAGTGCACTCATCTTTTTCGTGCTGGTCATAAAAAATTATCTGGATACTCTTCTGCTCAGCGCCCAGCTCATCAGCATCCTCAGCGGGTGGTCTTTTGACCTGGTGGAGCTGCTCCATCTAATCCTGACCGGACCGCTGGTTTATCTATTTATTAGACGTCTCCTCTGCCCGATCGCCCAGCCGACCTTTTCCATGAAGTTTTGGAACAGTCTCTGGCTCATTCCATTTTCCTTTTATCTAATCTTCCGTCTGGGGATTATAGACGGATACTTTGACCGCCTGTCCCTTTTAGGAACAGCTGCTACTGTTTCGCCCTATATTTGGTTTTTTATTACCTTTATAACCTATTATCTAATCTTGTATATGCTCAGTCAAACGCTGAAACACGCCCGATTAAAGGAAGAGATTCGCCTTGCGCGAGCTCAGGGTCAAATTCGAAAAGCCCTTTATGACCACGACGCCCATCGTACGGAAAAAATTCGTTCCGAAATATTCCTGCCCCTGTCCCAATTGGAAAAGCTTGCCGAATCGAACGATATCCCGGCCATTCGCGCCTATATTCAAAATCGCCTGAATCGGCTTGCTCAGGCGACCGGAGCACCGGTCTGCGAACATTATGAAGTCGATACGATTCTGCGCCATTATCGTAATTTATATGAGGAGAATCAAATTGACCTCACTATGTACGCGAATGTATCCAAAGACATTTTTATATCAAAAATCGACATTTCTATCCTGTTGGGGAACCTGCTGGAGAATGCGCTGCAAGCTTGCCTTGGCCAGTCCGGCGGCGAAAAATTCGTCAAGGTCCGGTTGGAAAGTTCTCAAACAAAGCTGCTTTTATTTATTCAAAACAGCTTCAGCGGAGAAGTCGTCAAAAACGGCAGCGGTTTTGTCTCTTCCCGCCACAGCGGCAGCGGGCTAGGAACAGTTTCTGTACGGAATATCGTCGACAAGTATCAAGGCACTGTGCGATTTTACGATTACGAACAAAAATTTACAGTTCGGGTAATGATTTATAACTACAAGGAGGAGCGTGAACGATGAGCCTGTTTTTTATTATTCTCAGTGAACTGCAAGAGCTGCTACCTTTTTTCATCCTGTTTCTTCTGCCTTTGAAGGATCGGCTGCGGTTTTCCAATCGCATCAACATTCCCTTTGTTTTATTTTACATCATTTTTGTTTTTTGCAGCAGCCGCCACCTTCTTGCCGCAGCTTCCGTCTCCTCCTCCTCTTCTATTTCGATGATCCCTTTTATGGCTCTGGCAGCACTGGTATGCTGTCTGTTTTTCAAAGGAAGAAAGATCATTAATCTTTTTACGCTGTTCATCATCAAAAGCTACACGGATACCCTCTATATTATCGTAAAAACCACCAGCATATTTTCCTTTTTGCAACCTGCTCACACCCGGCTGGAAGCGTTAATCATCGGAAAGGGTATTTTAACATTGGTTACATTTCCGCTTCTCTACATCTTTGTCCTCCGCCTGCTCAAACCGATTATTAATAAAACGGAAAACCTGGATTTCTGGAAATACCTTTGGTTTATTCCCGGCCTCTTTTTCCTATACTTCCAACTGGCGCTCTATTTCATATACGGTGAATTGATCGATTCGGACCAAATATCAACGCCCCTTCTGCCGTCCATTTGGATTTTCGCCACTTTTCTTACCTATTATTTGATCCTGCATATGCTTAACGAGGCGATCGAATCGGCGGAAATAGAAAAAAAGCTCCGCACAGAAGAAATTCAGACGGAGCGTCAAAAGAAACAATATGCAGATCTCTTACAGGAGATGGAAAAAGCCCGTACGGCACGCCATGATCTGCGTCATATCCTGCTGGTCCTGGACAGCTATGCGGAAATAGGCGACATGGAAGCCTTTCGATCCTATCTCCGCCAGATTCTGCAAGACAGAGAATAGCTTAACCCTTCTGCGGGACGGGCTCCTGCCGTGTCAGCTTTTTAAAGGAATGATAGAACAAGGTCCCGGTGGTACAAACCGCACAAAAATCCGCGATTGGTTCAGCCAGAAATACGGCCAGCACCTGATTATTCAAGAACTGGGGCAAAATAAAGATCAGCGGAATCAGCAGAATGATCTTTCGCAGCACTGCCAGAAAAATGGAAGATTTGGCATTCCCCAGCGCAATGAACGTCTGCTGGCAGGCGATCTGTATGCCGAAGAGAAGTGCGGATCCCATATAAATGCGGATAGCCCAAACGCTGATTTCAACCAGATGGGTATCATTGGTAAACATATGTATAAACACTTGAGGCAGAAACATGCAGACCGCCCACAATGCCGTGGAATAAGTCAAGCATGAAATGAGCTGAAGCCGAAATGTTCTTTTTACACGGTGGAAATCCAATGCGCCGTAATTATAGCTGATGATCGGCTGGGCTCCCTGGGTCAGCCCTTGCAGAGGAAGCATGGCAAACTGCATAACGGTTATGAGAATAGTCATAGCCCCCACCGCCAAATCCCCGCCGTACTTGAGCAAGGAAGTATTGAAACAGACAGCAATGACACTTTCTGTGAACTGCATAATAAAAGGTGACAGCCCTAAAGCCATACAAGGAAGGATGATTTTAGCGCTCACCTTCATATGACATAGCCGCAGTTTAAGATATGGTTTTTTTGAAGTAAGGAATCGGAGCACCCAAGCTGCGGAGACCGCCTGTGAAAGGATTGTAGCAAGCGCCGCGCCCTTAACCCCCATGTTCAATGCAAAGATAAAAATTGGATCCAAAATTAAGTTAAGAACGGCTCCGATCAAAACGGTGAACATGCTGGTCGTGGCATAGCCCTGTGTCGTTATAAAGGCGTTGAGGCCCAAAGCCAGCTGAACGAAAATCGTTCCTATGGCATAGATATTCAGATATTCCAGGGCATAACCGATGGTATTTTCGCTGGCTCCAAACAGCAGCAAAATAGACTTTCCGAAAATAAGAATCGCTGCTGTCAGCGCCAGCGCAACGCAGACCAGCATCACAAAGCAGTTTCCGAGAATGGTTTCAGCCTCTTCCTTCTTTTGGCGGCCCATCATAATTGAAGCCCTCGGCGCGCCGCCCATGCTTACCAAAGCAGCAAATGCAGATACGGCCATGATCACCGGCATGGTGACCCCTACTCCGGTCAGAGCTTTTGCCCCGACCTCTGGGATATGGCCGATGAACATCCGGTCTACCATATTGTATAAAACATTGATGATCTGGGCCGTAATCGCCGGCAGAGCCAGTTTGAAGAGGAGCCGGCCCACAGGCTGGCTTCCCAGCGCGGTTTCTTCTTTTGATTTTATATTCTGCAAGGATTTTCCCTTTTTGACTCTTTCTTTGTCTTTCATGCTTGTCACTCCTGTTCCTTGATTATATTCCTCGACAGAATAGTCTATCACGAAACAAAGGCCGGGGCAACCCTGATGCGTCTTTCAATCGCCTCATGCCTATGTATTTTTGAGGTATTTTTTGAATCTGTCCCAAACCCCTTTTTGCCCGGACGAGAACGTTGTATAATAAGAAAAAACCATTATGGAGGCAAGTGTTATGAGCAAGCATATACTGATCCTTACAGGCAGCCCTCGCCAGGGGGGAAACAGCGATTTGATGGCGGACGCATTTATACGGGGCGCGGAAAGCGCCGGCCACCAGATCACGAAAATCCAGACCGCCCAACTGAAGATCAATGGCTGTACTGCATGCGAATGCTGCTACAGCAGCGACGGAAAGGCCTGCGCGCAGGACGATGATTTTAATCAGGTGGCCCGGGCGATGGAACAAGCGGATGCCATTGTATTCTCCACGCCCATCTACTGGTTTACCTTCCCTACATATTTAAAAGCCGTCATCGACAAATTTTATTCTTTCCTCATGGGGGAAAAGCAGCTACCCATCCGCGAGTCCATGCTGCTGGTCTGCGGCGAAATGGAGGAAAGCTCCATCTTTGACGGCATCATCAATTCCTATTCCCAGTCCATCTCCTATATGAACTGGCAGGACCGGGGCTGTTTTTATGTGACCGGAGTCTGTAAAAAAGGCGACATTCTGGCTACAGGGAGTCTGGCCCAGATCGAAGAAATCGGCAGGAACTTCTAAATGTACCAGATTGGAAGCTGCAGGATATTTTCTCTCAATGCTCCCGGCTGAGGACACAAACAGATAATCGCACCCATCCCACGTTTCTTATCTGGAATCTGATCTAAAATTGTAAAGGCGCTGGTCTGATCTGCGGATACCGAAGCGCCTTTTTTTATCTCAATGGGATAAAGGATGCCGTTAGCTTCAATGATGAGGTCGATTTCCCTTTCTCCCCGGCTATCTCCTTTTACCTTCTTATCCCTTCCCCGATAATAGGATACACAATATCGATAGTCAATGCCTCTGTTTGAATAAGACTTGAGAATTTCCGAAATCACAAAGGTTTCAAAAAATGCTCCGCTCATGGCTCCATTGGCAAGGGTTTCGGGTGTCAGCCATCTGGTGAGATAGGCGGCCAGCCCGGTATCTCTGAAATACACTTTAGGTGTTTTTATTGCCCGTTTTAATACGGATGAAGTAAAGGGTTCTAAAAGATATATAATGCCGGAAGCTTCTAATACGGACATCCATCTTTTGATCGTAGTCTGATCCTTTCCCACTTCATCGGCTATATTGGCATAGTTGACCATCTGGCCGGTTCTGGCAGCAACGGCAATCATGAATTTTCTGAAATCATCCAGATTCTGCACCGCGGATAGCTCGCGCACGTCTCTCTCCAGATAAGTCTTTATATAGCTGGAAAAGAAAGCGGACCACTCCACCTGCGGATCCTGAAGTTCCGGATAACTCCCCCTGTGTATGATTTCCCATATATGATCAAAGGGCTTTACAGTCTTACTTCTCTCCTGCACATATTCCATAGTAGGGACAAAAGGCTCGTGAAACGCATCCCCTTGTATTTCTCTCATGGATAAGCCTGAAAGCTCTATGATGCTCACCCGGCCGGATAAAGACTCCGACGCGCCTTCCATCAGCTCTAAAGGCTGTGAACCGGATAAGCAAAACAGCCCCCGCTCCTGGCTCTGGTCACATTTAATTTTGATATATCGGAAGAGCTCCGGAGTTCTTTGCACTTCGTCATAAATGACAGGAGGAGGGTTCAGCATCATAAACATATTAGGCTGCTCTTTGGCCTGCTCTTCAACAAAAGGATCATCCATCGGCACATATTTCTTTTCTGGGAAAAGTTCTTTGAGCATGGTGGATTTTCCCGTCTGCCTTGCCCCTGTCACCAATATGCTTTTAAAGGTCTTTTCAGACTGTAAAACGATATCTTCAATACTTCGCTTTACATATTTCATATTCATACTCCTTTCGACAAATCCAGCATATGATACTGGATTTGTCGTATATATCATACTATGAAATGATTGACTTGTCAAAATTCCTCCAAAAGCTTTTCTGTATCCGAAACAAAGACCTTATAAACCATCTTTGACCCCTTCAGCTGCATATAGGCGTAAAGGGTATCGTTTTCCTGAAAAGTCGACCCCATGTAAAAGACTTGTGTCTTTTCCTTACCGGAATCATCATAAACAGCGGTCATCTCTTTGCGTTTCTTCTGGTCGAGTCCATAATTGCTCAACTCCCCGGAGCTGGTTTTATAGTTGACGCAGGTATCCAGGGAAAGCCCTGACAGCTCGCTTCCATATTCGGACAGGTCCTCATCGTCGCCGGAGCAGCTGACCAGCGTCTTTCCTTTCTGTTTCACAGTAAAAGATTTCAGCGTCTTGCTGTCGATCTCGGGAAAGGTTTCTGTCTGAATCATGGATGCAGTGTCAAAGATCAGCGAATCGAGAATCGTACTGCTGACGGTGAAAACCGTAGTTCCCCCGTCTGCAGTCAGATAATAGTCAGTGCCTGTACTACTGCCGATGTCCACGCTCGTTTCCCTTCCTTTGCCATCAGTAAGTACAACGCTGAAGGCCGGTGATGCCAGCCCGTAATCTTCCATTGCATCCACGCCGGAAAGCTTGCGGTTTCCGGTTATGGTACAGAAAGCGCTGACGGCTTCCTGCGCCAGGCTCTGTTTGAGAGGCAGCGCTTCATCCTGCGAATAATACCAGGTATTTTCCTTCTTTTCAAAGGTCACGGTATCGCTGCCATCCGTATAATCAATTTTTTCAATATCCTCCGTATTCAAATCGGTTGCCGCCAACTCTTTGGATGTTTTTTCCGTTTCTGCTTTATAGCTCCAGCTGTTGTATGCTTTCAGGCCTGCGTACAATGCAAGCAGCACCGCCGCTGCCAGGAAAAGAACGGTGATCTGTTTTTTCTTTGTCATATTGATCCCCTCTTTCCTATGCTTTCCTGCGCTTCATCCACAATACAAAACCGATGATCAGCACGATAATTGGAATGATGAAAATCAGAACCACGCTGATATAGCCTCCGTACTGTACTGTATTGTACTGGACCTGCATGCTCTTGGCGTCGATGGACAGATTATCCACATCACCAATGGCAGATGTAATCGCATTCATAAATAAGGTTTTATTTTCCAGGCTTGCAAAGGCTTGCGTGATGGTTTCATCGATGATCGAATTGGATCCAAATACGGTCAAGCTTCCAGTAACGACTTGGTCATCGTCGTTCTCTGCCTGTGCAGTATAGGCTGCCACGGCTCCGATTTGAAAGGTCCCTTGTGTTTCACGATCCTCGGATACGGCATACCCGTCTTCCGAAGTCTGGAGGAAGGAGGAAACAGAGATTTCTTCACTATCCTCGCCCAATTCGAAGCCCCGGCTATTGGCCATAAGGACCATTCCCGTACTGAGGCCGCTGATCATATCGCCGCTGCCGGTCACATTGGGGAAAATGTAATAATAGTTTCCCTGATAGCACCGCTGCATATCTGCGATATATCCCTCCTCCATGATGATTTTATAGTCAGCCAGAAGGTTGATCAAATTCCCGGTTTCCGGCCCCTGCTCTGCCATGAGCACCATCACTTTGCCGCCCTTTTTGATATATTGATCCAGCTTGCTGCTTTCCCCTTCCGTCAAATCCGACGAAGGTCCGTTGAGCAGAAGCAAGTCGCAGTCCTCTGGAATTGAATCGTCCATCAACAGATTGAGCGCTTCTGTCGTCATACCGGATTTGTTCATCAGATTTGTGATCGCCGAGGAAAGCTCCGCTTCTCCATGGCCGGAAGTAGTATAGATTTTCTTGTTTTCCCGGCCTGTTACCTGATTGATGGCCCCGGTCAGCTGACCTTCCCCATCAAAGGATAATAAAGAGCTGTCGCTGCTGCCGGTATAATAATAAGACGTATCTTGCACCAAAATATCGGAAAAGCTGATGGCCTCTGAAAGTCCTGTATCTTCACATTCCACGACAATCGTCTGTGCCTGAGTATCATATTGGGTGAGAACCGACGGATGAAGAACCGGATCAATGGTAGTCATTTCAATATGTTTGGATAAAGACTTGTATTTCTCCAAAAAGGTTTTGAGCCGGTCATCGATGGAATCCTCTTCGGCGATCACGGTGATCTTGATATCGTGATTCAGGTTCTTTAAAAAGGTCTTGCTGGTCTTGGATATTTCATAAATCCTGTTGGTGCTGATATCCAGATTGCGGACGGAAGAAGGCAGCTGACCTGCCATGAGATTGATGATGATGGCGATTACCAGGACCAGGATGATTGCAGCCACACTGTAGGCTCCGTGTCTGGATGTTAAGGTAGAGAACGAAGCTTTTACAGCATCTTTGCTCAAAAGATGTTTCTTTGGCTTTAATTTTTTTATGATCTTCATATGTTTCATTTGCTGCACCCCCTAACTCCAACGCCTTTTTTCAATGCTCTGTACCGTCAGGAACCCGAATACAAAGATGACAGTTAGCTGCAAAATCACGCCAGTAACATCAAAAATTTGATTAAAAGCCGCATTGTTAAAACCCTGGGCCAGGTTCAGGCTGCCCAGCAGGTTCTTAATCAAGCCCTCAAAGAGTGATGAGTTGAAAATGCAAGTGATTATGGCTGCTGCAGCAATAAGAAATGCAATGGCAGAGCCGAGAAAGCGGTTTTTCGTCACGTGAACGATGACAGCCGCAAGTCCGAGGCCGATGGCCAGCACAAAGATAAAGTTGGCCGCTGCTCCGTCGGGCAAATAATCAGTCAGGTATTCCCAGATATAGAGGATGAGCGTTGCCGCAAAGGTGCTGACCGCAGCGATGACCGGGCTTTCGGTCAAGCTGGAGAAGAACATGCCAATGGAAATAAAGGAGCATCCCAGCAGGAAAAATTGCAGAATGGAACAATAGTCCGCCAGCAGATAGGCATTTCCCTGCGCCTTGATAATCAATGGAAATAAGCAGAAAATCAGATTAGGAATCAGGTATACGGTACACATAGCTAAATATTTGCCGGCTACCACCTGGCGGATTTTCACAGGTGAGGTAAGCAGCAGCTGATCGGTCCTGCTCTTTCTCTCCTCTGCAAAGGAGCGCATCGTCAGCACTGGAATCAACACCAGCAGTACCAGCATGATCGCCGATAAGGTATAAGAAAAGTAGGGATAGCCCTGGTTGAGGTTATAGAGCATAAAATAAACCCCTGTAAAAGTGACGAGGAACGCGATCAGTGCATATCCGGTCATGGAACGAAAAAAAGAACTAAGCTCTTTTTTGTATACGGCTTTCAATTGCTCCGCCCCCTTCCTGTGTCAGCTTGAGATAGACATCTTCCAATGTGCCTTTTTCCTCATAAAGGGAAAGGAGCGGGTAACCTTCCCCGGCAAAAGCAAAGAATAAGGCTTCCCGGATGTCAGCTCCCTTTTGTGCAGTTACAGCCGCCTGATAAAGCTGCTCGTCTTTTTTCGTAAGCGTATAGTCTTTGACAAACCGTACCCGGGACAGAATCTCTTTAATTTTTTCCACCGATCCCCTGGCTTCCAGCTTAATGAGGCCGGTACCTAAGAACAGTCGTTCCAGATTTTCCGGCGTATCCTGGGCCACCAGCTTTCCCTTTGCGATGATAAGGATATAGTCGCATAGCTCCTGGACTTCCGCTAGAATGTGGGAGCTGAGAATAACCGTATGATTTTTGGCCAGGCTGCGGATCAGCTGGCGAATCTCAATAATCTGCTGGGGATCCAGCCCTACCATGGGTTCATCCAAAATAATAGTTTCCGGAAATCCCAACATGGCCTGGGCCAGCCCTACTCTCTGCCTATAGCCTTTGGATAAATTGGCAATCAGCCGGTCCGCGGTCTGGTTCAGTTTGATCCTGCCCATGATGACCTCGGTCTGTATCTTGCGCTCTTCTTTGGAAAGGCCCTTTAATTCCGCTGCAAAGTTCAGATATTCCCTCACGGTCATATCCATATAAACAGGCGGCATCTCCGGCAGATATCCCACGGATTTTTTGAATGCCTCCGGGTTTTTGAGTATATCAAAGCCGTTGATCGTCACCTCCCCTTCTGTGGCTGCCAGATAACCGGTCATAATATTCATGGTTGTACTCTTACCTGCTCCATTGGGACCTAAAAAGCCGTAAATCCTGCCCTTATCAATCGAAAAGTTCAGGTTGTCTACGGCTATGTGGCTGCCATACTTTTTTACAAGGTTTTTCACTACTATCACGTTTTCATATTCTCCTTCCTTAGATTGCATCTGCCTAAGGATAGCGCTTTTATGTAAACTCCTGATAAAGATGATCCGTTGATTTGTTGTTGTTTTTGTGAATGGATCTCCTTATTCACTCGGTGGAAAAAGTCCCATTTTGATGTACTTGCGCATCAAAACCAGTCTTTGCATCAGACATTGCAGTCTAAACCTGTAAAGGATCGGCATCAGGGCTTTTTTATGCGAATCACGATATGAACTGTTAAAAGGAGATGACTTTATTTATGGATCGAAAAAACATCTTAAACAATCGGGAAGAATTTTCACTTAACCGCAGCGTTTATAAGGCTATGGGGTACAGCGACGAGGATTTGCAGCGTCCGGTTATCGGCATCGCCAATGCCTGGAGCACGCTGGTTCCAGGACACTTTAACCTGCGGCAAGTCTCTGACTATGTGAAGCAGGGAATCTATCGGGGCGGCGGGACTGCTGTTGAGTTTGGAACCATTGGCTGCTGCGACGCGTTGGGGCAAGGACATGAAGGCATGCATTACATTCTGCCCTCCCGGGAGCTGATCGCCGGCAGCATCGAAGTAATGGCTCAGGCTCATAATTTGGCCGGGCTGGTCCTCCTCGGTTCCTGCGACAAAATAGTTCCGGGCATGTTAATGGCGGCAGCTCGCCTGGATATTCCCTGCATCCATCTTCCTGGCGGACCGATGCTGGGCGGCGAAGTAACCTTCCACGGCCGCAAATCCGATATGACTGCCATTGATGAGGGGCTGGGCGCTCTGCGCGCAGGAAAAATCAGCCGGGAAACCTTTGAAAAACTGGAAGAAGGCTATTGTTCTTCCTGCGGTTCCTGTTCTTTTTACGGAACAGCCAATACCATGTGTACGCTGAGCGAGGCTCTTGGCATGGCCCTGTCCGGCGGCGCTATGACGCCGGCTGTGCATCCCGACCGTCTGAGGCTGGCGCAGAAAACGGGCGAGGCGATTTGTAATCTGGTGATAAACGAGATCACAGCGAGAAACATCATTACCCGCGATGCTGTTGAAAATGCAGTCCGGATTTGCCTGGCTACCAGCGGATCAACCAATGCAGTCATGCATTTATCCGCCATCGCCTATGAAGCAGAGCTTGACATGAATGTCCTTGAAACCTTTGAAGCCTACAATAAGGAAACACCCGTTATTGCCCGCGTATATCCGGCCTGTAATGCGGATATGAACGATTTGTTTCTTGCCGGCGGCGTTCCGCGAATTCAGCAAAATCTCCTGCCTCTGCTCCATGGCCAAGCAATGACCGTAACCGGCAGGCCACTGTCAGAAAATCTGAATGCTTATGTTTACCGCTATGAAAAAAATCCCGACTGCATCACGACCTTGGATGCTCCCTTTGAAAAACAAGGCGGCCTGCAGATTATGCGCGGAAATCTGGCGCCAATGACCGCGGTCACAAAACCAGGGGCCATCGATCCGTCCGCCCGCAGATTCACAGGTACGGCCCTATGCTTTGATTGTGAAGAGGATGCCAATCGAGCAATCCTCAGCGGCTTCATTAAAGAAGGCACGGTTATCGTAATCCGCTACGAAGGCCCGAAAGGCGGTCCGGGGATGCGGGAAATGTATAAGTCTATGAAATATCTCAATGGGATGGGGCTGGCTAAAACCGCCGCTCTCATAACCGACGGTCGTTTTTCCGGAACCAACAACGGCTGTTTTGTCGGACATATTTCACCGGAGGCCGCCAGCGGCGGACCCCTGGCTATCGTACAGGACGGAGATATCATTGAAATCGACTGTATCAGTGGAAAGCTGGAACTGAAGGTCAGTGAAGAGGAAATCAAGCAACGCCTGAAGACCTGGGTTCCAAAAAAGCCCAAATTCAAGAAAGGATATCTGTCCACCTATGCCCGCATGGTTTCTTCCGCTGCAGAAGGCGCGATTATTGGGTAGTTTACGGCGCAGGTTTGATTGACAGCAAAAGACGGGGATGCCGTATGAATGCGGTGCCCCGTCTTTTCTTTGCTTCTTGTTGTTCATTTTCTGTCATAGAGTGCCATCACTGCCGTCACTGCCACGATCGCAACCCCAGAGACTAGAAACCAAAAGGCGACGCCCAGCTTTTCCGCGCAGGGCCCGGCGATGAGAAGCCCAAGGGGCATGGCCAGCGACATGACGCTTCCCAGTAGAGAAAAGGCCCGCCCCAGAGATTTGGGGTCTATAGTTTCCTGCATATAGGTCATGACCGGAAGGCCATAGACATTTCCACAGGCGCCCATGATCAGGCAAAGTCCCGCGAAAATCCAAAAGAAGCCGTAGCTTGCCGGCAGAATGCCGCAAAGCAGGGTTACTGCTCCCAGCCAGAAAATCCCCATTCTCGCCAGCCGCAGCCGATTGGTCTTTTGGAAGAACTGTCCAATGACCAGTGCCGATACCATCATCCCCGCCGCATAGAGGAATTCCACAATTCCCGCATGAAATGCATTTACCTTGAAATAACTGCTGCTCATAAGCGGATAAAGAGATGAAAGCGGCATAAAGAAGATCATACTGATCGCTGCATTGATCAACAGATGAAGCAGTTTTGCGTCTGCTCGAAAAACCGCGATTCCTTCCTGAAATTCCCGTTTGAAGTTGGGATATTCCGAGCTGTTTGATTTTGGTTCGGTGATTTTAATCACGGCTACAGTTGTACATGCCACCACTGCCCCCAAAAGGTCGGTCAGCAGGATCACCGGCATGGAAAATGCTCCGAAGAGAAATGCTCCGAATACCGGCCCCAGCATGAATGCTCCCGACTGCATGAACTGGCTCCAGCCGTTGGCCTTCATCAGCTCTTGCGAAGGTACCAGCATGGGGATCAGCGCCTGAATGGCTGGAGTATGGAAAACGCCGCCCACCGCCCTGATACCCAGCACCAGGCAAACCGACCATATTGGCGGACTGCCGATGAAAAATACGATTGCAAATGCTGCAGCTACCAGTCCCACAAAGAGATCGGCGGCAATTACGACTGTTTTTCGTTTGCGCCGGTCAATCCAGACACCTGCAAAGGGTCCCAAAATCAGCTGGGGCAAAAATGCCACCAGGCCTGCCAATGACATCATCAACGGCGAGTCCGTTTCAATCGCCATCCACCAGATCATGGCAAACTGCACAGCAGAGCTGCCAATCAGTGAAACAGTCTGTCCAATGGCGATCGTAAAAAATTTCTTCTTCCATTTTATTGGTTGTATTTCGTTCATATATCCTCCTGTCTGTTTCTTGTATTGCTTTTAAAAAGCGGCTGGGCAAGAAAAAATGCAGACAGTTCCCACCGGGACTTTGTCTGCACAAAAATAGACGATATGAACCCATAGATGCACATTTATGGGCAAAAGAATCGCATTGATATCGTTCCATTCGAAAATAAGTACAGCAAATCAGCTCACCGGCGTGAGTCTCTCATTTTTTATTGCTTCTTATTTAATACGAATGGAATAAATCATCAATACACCTCCCTTTGTTTTAGCTTAGAAAACTATACTATTGTCATGTCCATTTGTCAAGCATAATTTTAGGAGCTGGCGCTGCTGGCGGACGCCGCTGCCGTTACGGTGACGATGCAGCATATGCACATAGTCTGAAGGGCCACCAGATAATCCACCACCATGGATTGAAGTGCAGTGCCGCTGATGCGGCTTTCTTCGCCGTCTCCCAGTTCATTTGTAATATAGATGCCCGCAGCCATCATGGCCCGCTGACATTTTTCCATAGACAGAGAGCCGAAACCCTTCTTCGTCTTTAAATAATCAGAAGCTTCCACGATCTCATCGGCCAGGAGATCGGCAGGCTGCCTGGACACGGAAAGCAGCGCCAGCAGAGCCGTCATATCGTGGGATTTGAAGTTGTATCCCTTTTCCCGAAAGGCCTGATGAATATTGATTGCCCGTTCGCACAAAGAAATATCATCCACATTAAAAAGCAGGATAATATTGGCAATGGATTGAAGCTGGTTTCCCCTGGCGATCCAATTGCGGAGTAGTTCTTCGATTCTGCTGATCCGCTGCTGGAATTCGGGCACTGAAATCCCGGAAGCCGCCAGCATAGCCGCCGTCACATAATCGTCTTGACCAGTGGCAAAGGGATGGATTTGTTTCATCGCCCGATACAGCATTTTCATTTTTGCCGCGGCAGCCGGAAAATCATCCGTTATCCTCGCCATATGCAGAGCCGCCGCCACTAAATGATTGCACGCAGAAAATCCCGCTTCACGAAGCGTATGGTAGCATTCCTGCATGTTGGCGAAAAAGGCTTCCGGCTCCTCCTCGGCAGCCATCTGCCATGCGACCACAGGCAGCATTTCTCCTTTAATGGTCGATAAAAAACCTGCATTTTCCTTGATATAAGTTCTGCATGCCTTGTACCTTTCCGTATCCGCCTGTCTGCCGCTGCAGACGCACTGGAGCGCGCACAGCTTATCCATCATGGTGCTGTCCCACTTGGTAACCGATTTGTAGATTTTGCTGTATTCGGCAAATTGGTCGATGGATGTTTTCAGTTCCGTTCTCATTGTTTTCTCCTTTGTTCGTTTCATAATCCGATTTCCCAGACCTATCGCCTTCCCAAATAACGAAATACTTTTTGTTTGTATTCCATATATGGGATGCCAAAGGCACCCTCAAGAAATCGTTCTTCCTGTAAAATCTGCAAATGCAGCATAATCGCTGCAAATATGGTAAAAACCAGCAACACTGGATTAAAAAACATTAGCAAAATTCCGGTATACATAAAGTCGAACCCTAAAAAAGCCGGGTTGCGGCTGTATTGATAAACGCCTTCGGTAATCAGTTCGGTTTTATCCTTTTCTGGAATGCCGGCTCTCCAGCTGTCTTTCATCGACCAAACCGTTACGGCAAAGAGCAGAACCCCCAGCATTGCCAACAAAAATCCTGTAAACCTGGCGTTCCGCGGCAGCCAGCTATAATCGAAGGCAATGGAAAGCAGCTGCACGAACAAAATGCCGTAAGTCGCAATCCCCATGATTCGTTCTATTCGGTATTGTTTTTTTTCCTTTTTTCCTTTAGCGATCTGATTCGTTTTAATGCCCTGTTTTTTCTGTGCAAACAGCTTTCCAAAATAAACTCCATAAAAGGAAAGCAATGCGAAAACCGCCAGTAATTGTTCCATCATAGATTTTTATCCGCCTTTCCTCCGCGTCTTGCTCTCACCTCGCCGAATGTTTCTTAATATCAATGCGCCCTTCTGAAATCAGCAGTCCTGCCAGGGTCAGAAGAATTCCCAGTATCATTAATCCCGTTATCTTTTCATGGAGCACCACCACAGAGGTAACCACCGTGATAACCGGACAGATATAAATGTAAATGCTGGTTTTGACAGCTCCCACAGTCTTGACCGCAAAGTTCCAGGTTACGAAACAGACTGCTGAAGCGCCCAGCCCCAGAAAGAGAATATTGAACAGGTATACCGGGCTTGCAAGCCGGGACAGTTCTCCATGAAAATCAAAGAGCAACAGGGCCGGCACCATAAATAACAGTCCGTAGATAAAGGTTCTTCTGGTGGTCTGAACGGTGGGATACCCGTAGCTGCTGATTTTCTTGGTCAGCAGGGAGTAAAACGCCCACACCAGCGCCGCGGTCACGGCCAGCAAATCTCCCATTGGATTGAGCTTAAGCGCGCTTCCATTAAAGCTGATGAGGCAGATTCCGGCCATCGCCGCCGCAAAGCCAATAAAAAAGCTGGTTTTCAGCTTTTCCTCTCCTTTCATGAAGAGGTGGGTTAATATCCCTGTGAAGAAGGGAGCCACGGACAATATGACACCTACGTTGGAGGCCATCGTATAGGTCAGCGCAATATTCTCCAGCAGATAATACAGGCAGACGCCGCATAGTCCGGCAAGGGCAAAGGTAACTTCCTGTTTGCGTTCTGTCAGTCGAAGTCTGCGTGGATACACCAGGATCAACGCGGCCAGTCCCAGAAGAAAACGGAAGAACAAGATTTCGATGGGCGTAAAATCCGTTAAAAGTATCTTTGTCGAGATAAAGGTCGTTCCCCATACAAGGATTGTAAACAAAGCTGCTCCATGGCCTTTCATCGCTGGATCAACTGTCATCGCTTGCCTCCTGCTTGCCTGTTTTCGGTGAATATATTTTGATATTGTTTGGGTGTCAGCCCGATGAAGCCTTTAAAGGCGTTGGTAAAATGGCTTTGATCTGAAAATCCGGCAAGTCCGGCTGCCTCAATCGGTGATGTGCCTCTTTCCAACATCCTCTTCGCCTCCTGAATACGGATCGATTGCAAATATCGGTATGGCGATACACCTGCTTGCCGGGTAAAGGACCGCACCAGATAGGACTTGCTGATTTTGGCCACATCCGCCAATTCATCCAGGGTAATGGCGGTGCTGTAATTTTTCTCCATATAATCGCATAGCTTTTGAATTTCTTCACTTGGGCCTTCCGGTATTCTGTCCGCCTGACAGGAAAGAAAGTCTTTTAACATCTGCTCGATCAAGAGATAAAACAGTTCTTCCTTTTCCATTTTCGGCAGGTCGTCCACAATGGCCTGGTAAAGGGCGTCAACCTGTCCGCTCAATTCGCATTGAACGACTGCGGTTGGTTCAAAACGCGGCGTCAGATTCCGGCCGGTAATGTCCATTGCAGCCTGCCTCATCCGTTCTTCCGGGATATTAAGCGCTCGGTATTCCAGGCATTCCTCGTTAATCGGCGCGCAGTGGTGGCTGTCCTTTGGATTGAACAAAACCAGATCACCGGCCGCCAGCAAGTATTCGTTTCCCTTGCACCACAGTTTTCTCCGGCCTCCCTCGATAAATCCGATTACATAATAATCGTGAAAATGGTTGGGGAATTTTTGAACGCTGCCGCTGAGCCTGTATGCTTCTATCTTCAAATCTTTATCGTAATATACAAAACGTTGTTCCTGATGACATAGCATGCCGTTACCTCCTCTTTTTAGATAACCGGATTGTATCATGGAGACACAGCAAATTCTTGTAAAATATGCTCCTTTTGCCGAAGCATATAGGATAGTATATCATTTCTTGCAGTGTATTTTCATTTTTTTTTCAATTTCTATTCGAAATTGGGCCTTATCGGCATGTTTGTCTAAAACGCAGCAATCCGGTTCCAAAATTGCTGGAACCGGATTGCGGAAAATTTTAAAATCATATTGATTTTTTACGCAAAGTTGTGGGTTAGCGGGGTCTCAAATTGAAAAAATGGAGAGCTTCCTGCTCCGAGACTGATTCAATGAGGTTCAATCGTTGAAAAATGCGTAAATTCCGCATATATTTTTTGTTTTTTACGCATAAACTTACCCGCTGATCAGAATTATATAGCCTCAATCCACGCCTTCAAGTCTTCCTCTCCCACTCTTCCATTGAGAATCCGGCCTTCTTTGATAACCTGCACATTATATACTCTGAAATCCTTTCTGTCTTACTTTATTCCATCTCAAACATTTTCAATCTGTTTCCGTTGAGATTCAAATTTTCGGAAAATACGTTTTTCAAATTTGATGTAAGCCAGGGATGCTGCCGCGCCTATCATATTCACAAGCATGCTTACGATGAATACGGTATTTACAACTGCGCTGCCTGCCAAAGTCGGGCCAATCAATGCTGAAATAATCATGGCTATTCCAAATATCCCCAGATTTGTACCATAATGCTTTACCCCAAAGACATTCATAACGACGGATGCCTGAACGGTTGCGTATCCCCCCTGCCCAACTCCCAGAACCAACGTTACGGCCGCGAACATACTGTATACGCCTTGCGCCATTACCAGATACACGATCAGTACCAATGCCGATACTGCGCTTATTGCCAGCAGTGTCGATCCGCCTCCAATTTTATCCACGAGAATTCCGGATATCAGACCGCCAATCCCAGTTCCGATAAAGATCAACATGCTAAAGAAAGCTCCCTGCGTATCAGAAACCCCCAATGCTGATTGCGCCATCAGAGACACATTGCCGGTCATGCTGTACCCTCCAACTTGCAGACCAAGCAATGCTACAAATAACATATAAAATGCAGGCGTCTTTATCATTTCGATCCAGTTGTATTCCGGACCCGCCAAAAGGGATTCCACAGGGTTTCCTTCTTCCTCCCATTTCTCCGGGATATATCCTTTCGGTGGGTCTTTCGTAAAAAAGGACACGCCTACTATTACAATGCCAAAGATAATTCCCATTCCTATGATCGTCGTCGTTACAGACGTCAAATTAATACACTTTGCAACCGGTATCATCAGAAAGGAAAACAATGCGATTCCCGGTCCAAAATACAGGCCCATTGCAAGTCCTCTTTTATCTGGGAAATACTTTCCGATCGAGGATAACTGCGCCATCATCAGCCCCATCATTCCGAACCCCGCAAAAACACCGCCAAAGGCGATGAATGCCGCAGCGCTTTTTACAAAAGCGCTGACGACAATAGAGCCCGCATATAATGTGCCGACGGCCATCAGGAGTTTTCTTTCTCCAATTTTTTCGCTGATTTTGCTGCAAATAATCATGGCGGGAGAATAACACCAGATCGCAACGGTAAAAACAAGCATCAACGTTACAACAGGCCAGTTCCTTGTTTCATTCAGAGGTCCCGCGAGTACAGAAATAAAATATGGGAACTGAATTGCCTGCAATATTATGATATGCAGCAGTAAAACGATCCACCTTTTTTTATCGATAGACATTTTGAGATTCACACTCCTTTCGGCTCACTTACTGATTGTATATGTATGTGCTCCTATTGTTTCAGTGGCAGCATCAATATCGCCTCTGATGAAATCTGACGCGTCTGCATTTCTCTTCAAAACTCGATCCATATGTGCGAGAATCAGACCTCGCCACACTTCTTTTGCAGTGTTTCCGTCAACCAGCTGGCCCGGTCTGCAGCATCTTTCCGCCATCAATTTCAGATTCATTTCAGGGTCAGGGAAAATGTTTGCAAGTCTTACAAGGAAATCCTTCAACCAGACTTGTCCGACATCATCAATGTCATCAACAAAATGATTATGATCAGCTCTGAACATGATAACCATCCTATATTCATTCTCCAAACGCTTTAGATTTTCCAGCTGTACCTGTAATGGAATAATGCAGTCTCTGTCAGCACAAAGAATCAAGGTCTTTGTATCTTCGGAATACTTACTAAAATCGATCTCCGGCATTACGTTCAGCGGGCCGGACTCATACTTAAAATCACTGCGAATGCCCGGACACATTGGTACGGATGCGATTACTCTTTGATCAATGGATGGCGCCATAAAGGATGTCCATCCCCCATAGCTTGCGCCTGTTATGCCAATACCGGCTTCTATATCTATATTCCTTTCCTTTTCAATAACCGTATCGATTAAGAAAGGAATATCCCTGAATCTGCTTTCGCCAATTGCAGTTACATGTTTTTCAAGCGCGTTATAATCATGAATGGTTTCCTGCTTAGTAAAGAATGCATCCACTTCACCAAATGTACCTACAGGAAAATCCGCGGAGATAACAACATATCCATAGCTTGCCAAGTGTGTTCCGATAAAGGTGGACTCTCTTCTGTGGCCAGCCCATCCGTGGGCCAGAATAACGAGTGGATACTTGCCCTGCGCTGCGTCCGCATCACGAACCGCATCTTGCGAAGCTGTTGATTCTTCGTCCATCCCTTCCACAAGCCATACTTCCTGATAAACGTCCTTCGTCTTTGGATCAAGATCCATGCCCGCGTATTTTTCTGCCGCGGGGTACCAGATTTCAACGTTCAGCACAACGCCCCTTGTTTCATCTGTATAACAATCTGACTTTACTCCTACCGGATAGCTTCCCCTTACAAATGGATTATACTTCTTTAACATTTTTTCACCTCTTCATTTTTATAAATTGACTTTTAATAAATCATTTCTACAGCATATCGCTGGCAACGGAGATAATTTTCCATCGATCATCTTTTTTTACTAGAAGAAAAATATCCATTGCATGTGTTTTTCTTCCATTGGAGAAATTCATGATAAAGTGTTGTCTCACCCAGGCGATGTCGCCGATGACTTCAATATCGTTGGAAACCGGGCTTTCTGAATAGCCTTCTTCCTGCAAATGATTGCCCATCTGCGCCTTTGTATATTCCACCAATGTCAACAGCGAAATCTCTTTGTCCTGCGGAAACACGCGCAGCGACAGCTGTGCGGATTCATAGAACAAACTCATAAACACATCCCATTTGGGCATGCCTCCCGGAGGAAAAGCCAACACATCATACGCTTTTTCGACAACATCATTGATGATCTGTTTCTCCTTTTCGATTGCCCTGTTCATTTCTTCTCCTTTCCAAAATTTATCATTACCGATATCCTCTCTTTCGTGTTTATTTTATTGTTAAACTGCATGCTAAACAAGAAACCACAGTCTATATATCTTTATGCTGCAGTATCTTTATTTCAAAGGTATAGCACTCTGGTATCATCTTGTCGTTTTCAGCAATAATAAAAAGAGCCATCGCACCAGACCGGCTTGTTTCTCCGATCATTGGTGCGACGGCTCCTCAAATTCTTTTTATAACTGTTTATTCTTCATCAATCATCTTTTCATCAATCATAAGCTTTAAAAGCTGATATTTGTTTTTTGTGTCTGTTTTACTTAATATGCTATTGAAATGTCGCTTTACTGTATTTTCAGATACGTGCAAAATCTGCGCAATTTCTTTATTTTCTTTCCCTTCCTTCACATGATCCAGTAAGATCATTTCACGTTCTGTAAAATCATATTTTGTTTTGAAGCGCTCTTGTCGTTTTGTGGCAAAATAATGAGCCTCCTCCACATATGATTTCAGCAGCATGCTCCCCATATGCGGCTGAAACACCTTTATCATCCGTACTTCCTCTTCGGAAAATGTGGTCGCTGCTCCTGTTCTAAGCAATGAGATAATCCCCAAACACATTTCATTACCGCATATAGAAAAATTATATGCTTCCGTAACATCATATTTCTTCATTACGTTGCTATAATATGTGTTGGTCGTTTTTATAGCCGTACTAAGCATCTCTTTTTCATCTATACAGCAGGGCTCCTTTTCATAGGCCATCCAGCTGAGATAGTCCGATCTTCCTTGTGCATTGATAATATCCAGCATGCGAGAAGCTTTTTCACGTGAAAAGTCTGATTCTATCACTCGGTTTACAAAACACTTTTCACCATCCTTTTGGTGGCAAACCAATGTAAAGACTCCAATATCATAAGGAATCACACTTCTGATTAATCGCAGGATCGTCTTTCGATCCCCTTCAGAAGCGGAAAGCTTTGAAATTTGTACCGATATTTCATTTAGTTTCATCCAGATATGATCAGGAATCATGACTTGCCCTCCTAATATAGAAGTTTAAGATTCAAGCACCCAGCTGAGGCTTATCCGTCTTATCATTTGATTATATCATGAGTTCCTGACCTTATGGAGTTTTTTCTTATAAGTTTAGTCCGTCAATCCACGCCTTCAAGTCTTCCTCCCGCACCCTTCCATTGAGAAGCCGGCCTTCCTTGATCACGGTATCTTTTGACACGCTGTCTTTTAGCTTTTGCATAGTCTTTCCAAAGCCGCTGCCGCCTGATGTGGCGAACAAAACAATCGTTTTGCCTGAAAAATCGTAGGTTTCGAGAAAGGTATTAATGATCTTGGGAGCCACGTACCACCAGATGGGAAATCCCAGGAAAACAACATCGTAGGCATCCATGTTCTCTACCCGGTTTGATATTTCCGGGCGTGATGCCGGTTCTTTCATTTCCATGGTGCTGCGGCTTTTCTTATCCATCCAGTCCAAATCGGCCTGGGTATATGGAACTGTTGGCTTGATTTCATGCAGATCCGCGCCTGCTGCCGCAGCCAAGGTCTCTGCGGCCTTTGCGGTCACACCGCTTGCAGAAAAATATGCAACTAAAACGTTTTTCATTTTCTTATTCCTCCAATTTCCTGTAATATTCATCTGTTACTGGTTCCAGCCACTCATTTGAAGTCTCTTCTCCGGGACATTCCACTGCCAAATGGCTGAACCAGCTATCAGCTTTAGCTCCATGCCAGTGTTTCACTCCCGCCGGTATGGTCACAACGTCACCCGGCTTTAAGCTCTGCGCCGCTTTGCCTTCCTCCTGGTACCAGCCTTCGCCGTCCACACAGATGAGCAGCTGCCCGCCGCCTGCTTTGGCATGATGGATATGCCAATTGTTCCGGCAGCCCGGCTCAAAAGTCACATTGGCGACAAAAACCGTCTCCTTGGGATCGGTCAAGGGTTTCAGATAGCTGTTTCCGATAAAGTACTGGGCGAATGCCGTATTGGGTTCCCCCTGGCCGAAGAAACCGCCGTGTTCCTCTGTACCTGAGACTTCAGCATGCACGCCTTTACCCGCGCGAAAGGCATCGCTGCCTGCTGTCTGTTTTTCCATTTTCTTCATCCCCCTATTTCAAGTTTTCCCGAAAGAATTCCGCCAGCTTATCAAAAGGTATGATATCGACCTGATCATATAAATCCGTATGAACTGCACCCGGAATGATCAACAATTCTTTATGATCACCCTTTAATTGCTCAAAGACATCCTTACTAAAGTAGCAGGAATGGGCTTTTTCTCCGTGAACCAGCAATACGGCGCTGCGAATCTCACTGCTATACTGGAGGATCGGCATGTTTAAAAAGGACAAGGCTGAGGTTGTGTTCCACCCGTCATTGGAATTCAGCGACCGCTGGTGATAACCCCGGCTGGTCTTGTAATAGGCGTGGTAGTCTTTGACAAAGAACGGCGCATCTTCCGGTAATGGATCTACAACGCCGCCTGCCCGCTCATAGCTGTTTTTCTTGTAATCGATGGTTCTCTGGGCGTTCAGGGCTTTTCGTTTTTCGTGCCGTTCTTCCTCACTGTCTTCCGAATCAAAGTAACCCTTTGCGTTTACCCGGCTCATATCGTACATGGTGGAAGCAACCGTCGCTTTGATTCTGGTATCAATGGCTGCGGCGTTTAACGCCATGCCTCCCCATCCGCAGATACCGATGATGCCGATTTTTTCAGGATCCACATTGTCCTGCACGGACAGAAAATCCACCGCCGCCTGAAAATCCTCCGTGTTGATATCCGGCGAAGCCACATATCTTGGACTTCCGCCGCTCTCCCCGGTAAAGGACGGATCAAATGCAATCGTTAAAAAGCCTCTTTCTGCCATCGTCTGTGCATAGAGTCCGGAGGCCTGTTCTTTTACTGCTCCAAAGGGCCCGCTTACTGCGATTGCAGGCAGCTTTCCTTCGGCCCCGGCCGGCTCATAGAAATCAGCCGCCAAAGTAATGCCATAACGGTTATGAAAGGTGACTTTTCGGTGGTTCACCTTGTCGCTTTTTGTAAATGTCTTATCCCAAACTTCTACTAAATTTAATTTTTCTTCCATTTTTTAAATCCTCCTCTATTTGATCGATTTGCCCATAGCATAAGCTTTTCTCAGTGACGAATGTCCTTCTATTGAACCGGCATCATCCACGCCTCCAGCGAACACCGTACCCGCCAGATTAGCCTTTTCATAGCATGCAATCCAGCCCTCCAGTCCGTGGATCGCTCTCTCATCTACCCCCTCTTCCTCTTCGGCTGCGGAAGAAAGGAGGTAAATGTCGCGGAAAGCATAGTCCGATGGATAGAGCGAGTTGGCTCGATCGAGCAGCGTCTTCATCTGCCCGCTCATTTCATAATAGTAAATCGGTGTCGCGTAGACGATCACATCCGCCCGCTTCATTTTCTCCGCAATTTCAATGGCATCGTCCTCAATCACGCACTTGCCCTGCTCCTGGCAGGCCAGGCAGCCTTTGCAGAAACCGATGTTTTTATCCTTCAGTGATATTTTTTCTACAGCATGGCCAGCTTCCTTCGCACCTTCTATAAAGGAATCCGCCAGCAGTTCCGAATTGCTTTGATTCCTCAGGCTGGTGCTGATAACGAGAATGTTCTTGATCATAGAAAAACCTCCTTACAATCAGATTGATCTTTTTATGGTAATGTGTTATGCTTATGGTAATACCTAAACCTGACTTTAGGTCAAGATGTTTTTTGAACTTTTTTTGAAAGGAAGGAAATTTTTTATGTATTCCATTGGCAAAGTGTCCGAAATGTTTCAGCTGCCAATCTCCACCCTGCGCTATTATGACAAAGAAGGGCTGTTTCCCCAAATGAAAAGAGCTTCCGGTATCCGCCAATTTGATGAACGGGAAATCGAAGCTCTTCGGGTCATCGAATGTTTGAAAAAATCCGGGATGGAAATCAAGGATATTAAGCAGTTTATGGAGTGGTGTTCGGAGGGAAGTAGCACCTATGCCCAGAGGCGCGATCTTTTTCTGAAACAAAAAGAGGCTGTGGAGCAGGAGATCCACCGAATGGAAAAGGTGTTGGATATGATTCGTTTTAAGTGCTGGTATTATGAAGAGGCCATTAAGGACGGCAATGAAGACCGCCTCCATGAAATGACACCGGAGCAGATGCCGGAGGAAATACGGGATGCCTATTATCATGCCCATGAGGAGTGATGCGGCTGCCCAGCGTCACGCAGCCATAAAAGTTATGAACTCAACTTCGATCATAGGCCATCCAAATCGTAAAATCGTATCGAACGCTGGCCCCATTGGGCTTCTTTCACACCATCCCCCATATGAAAATCATTTCCCTGCCCAGCGCTTGCATTGCTGGATGCGCTTGCCATCGTCACCTTGCTTTTCGTCATAGGCAAACTGATTCAGCAAAGCGCAGGGGAACTCGCCGCACTGCCCGCAGTGATGGTAATCCCTGGCCTCGCAGCAGCCTTTGACAGGACACTTGTCGCCCCAGAACGGTTTGTCGATATGTACGCAGCCTTCACATCCCATCTGCTCTTTATAACTACACTCACTGCACAGGATGCCGCATCTTGATTCAACCATAAATATAATCCTCCGTTTTTGTCTCAATCATAGTATAAGGAACACGACAACTGTGTGTCATGTTCCTTATAACTAATGCGACGCCCGGGTGTTTTTTTCTGGTGCGAATGATACAGCATAAATGCTCTTTGCCTCATTATTAGTTTAAAGAATCGATCAGTTCCTGCACTTCGATAAAAAATCGAGACAAATGAAAACCGTCTGCAACCGCGTGATGAATATTCATAGTGACCGGCATCATATAGCTGCCGTGTTCTATTTCATATTTACCCCAGGTTATTACTGGCGCAAGAAATTTGCCTTCGTCAAAAACATGGACATCGAAATGTCTGTATTTTACCCATGGCAGACAGGATACGTCGAAAAAGTTTAAAGGCTGATTTTCTACAAAAGAACGCTGGTGTTTATGCTGCTCCATATCGGCCATGCATTGTGAATGAAATTCAAATAAATCATCCGAAAACTCCGTAATAAATTTTGTGAAATTCTCATCTTCTTTGTGAAAATCAACGTAGGATGGAGAAATAGATTCCCACTTGATCAAATCACCGTCCCTGTCCCAGCCATACTTAAATTCATCATGCCCGTTGACAATTTTTGAAACGACCCAAATCATTGAGGGGTAAAACTTCAAGCTGTTTTTCTTCGAAAATCCGATTAAATTGGATACATCGATATCAACCGTTAAGCTCATGACAATACGCATATGATCAATATAGCTTTTAAACAGGCTCCCCCTGCTCCATTCATTCAAATCAACTTTTGTATATTTACTTTCCATATCCATTCTCCTGATTCACATTGGCTTTAAATTCTTGTTCAGCCGGTCCACCATCCAGGCAAGACGCTTTTCGCGCCCCGCATCTGTCTTTGCGTCAAAATATGCCCGCGTATAGGTTTTCTTTACCGACAAGGACATGGACAGGAAATTGGTATAAGCGGGATCATATTGCTTCAGCAGCGCAGCCAAAGAATCGATCATATCTTCGGTCACCTCCGGATTTTTGGGAGCATTCCATTGGCCGTTTTTCTTGGCTTCTTCTATCTGAGCCCGCCCATAATCCGTCATAAGACCCTGTTGTTCCAACTTTTCAACCAGGGCTTTGTTTTTCTCCGACCATTTGCTGTTTTTTCTGCGCATAGAAAAATACTTTTTGTAAGTTTTCTCGTCAATGCGCTGCATTTGCCCGTCGATCCAGCCAAAGCAGAGGGCTTCCTCCAGCGCTTCGCCCGCCTTGATCGTTTTCGGCCCGCCCGCCTTGCCGAAAAGCAGCCAGACACCGGACTTGGACAGACAGTTCTCAACCAGCCACTCCCGAAACTCCTCTCTTGTGGAAAACTCCATTATCTCATTCATCTTACTTCTCCTGACTCTGTTCATCTTGCCGGCCCACCATATCCGCCCAATGAACCTTCCCTAAGATCCTACTTCGTGAAACCACATTTACCGTTTCCCAATCACACATTCACCATTTGAATAACCGGATCGTGTATGGCTGATTTGAAAATCTTGCTTCTTCATACAATCGATGAGCGTGTGCATATCAAATTCTCGGTGGCAGTCCATGATTCATATAAGAATAATTTAGCTTTCCAAATCGTTTCCCATTTATCGTCAGTGCGTCGTTTTCAAGGCTTGTCTGAACCATACCCACTTTCTCCATTGCCCGTGTTGAACCAATATTGTTTTCTGCACACCAGGCTGTGACCGTGGATATTCCCTCATCTTCTGTCAAATAAGCAAGGACCCGTCGTAACGCCTCAGTTGCAAATCCTTTGCCCCAGCGGCTGCGGACGATGCTCATACCAATTTCAATGCTATTTTCTTTCTGATCATAGTCATAAGCGCCGATTGTTCCGACCAGCCGGCCTTCATATTCGATCGCCCATCCATAAAAATATGCATTGCTGTAACCATCTAAAAAATGCTGTATTGTTTCCTGGGCCGTTTCTTCTGTCGCATATGGGTTCCAACCGGAATATTCATACATTTTTTCGTCACTGCCAAAACACCGATACAGCATCTGCGCATCCTCAAACACATGCTTCCGCAATATTAGCCTTTCCGTTTCCAACTTAACTGTACCTTGCATATCAAATTCTCCTTAGCAAGCCGGGATTTACATAATCGTAATATGAAATCTACATCTTATATCTGCAGTATCTTCCTGTCGTAATGATATCTCCCCCATTACATTCATAAGGTATTTCTTTTACAAATCGAAACCCTAGTTTTTGAAGAACACGGCCAGAAGCCTGATTTTCTACAGCATACGCCGTACTGATCTCTTTTATTTTCATTACTTCAGCCGCATATTTAATTACTGCACGCATAGCTTCAGTCACATACCCATTTCCCCAAAAGTTCTTGCCAAGATTATAGGAAATATCCCAATGTCTTTCGTCATCATTGAAAAAAAGTCTAATGTTCTTACAGATTGGGATTTCCGTAAAAATCCGATTATATTTTATCATCCTCAGCCCGATATCTGCCAAACTTCCCTTTCGTACTTTTCTTTACCTTATACATCGCTTTGTCTGCCAGCTTTAACAGTTCCTGACTGGTGCCGGTATGCTCGGGATAATACAAATATCCGCCGGAGAGACTCACTGCCACATGCTCTCCATCAGGCATCACAAGATCTGACTTTTTCATATGGCTGTATAGGCAGTCCAGGCAGTCCTCTATCTCCTGCTGGGATTTGGCGCCGTAGATTACCAGCACAAACTCATCCCCGCTTAATCTGGCCGCCAAATTATGGGGGCAATCGCAGCCCTGGAGCAGATCCGCAGCGGCCTTTAGCATCTTGTCGCCGTAATCATGCCCCCAATGATCGTTGGTATATTTTAAGTTATCCAAATCCGCCATCAAAACCATTGCTGTTTTCAGTTCTTCCGGTTCCTGCAGCAATGCGTCAAACTTGCTGAAGAAAGCCCTGCGGGTATACAACCCGGTGAGCAAATCCACATCCCGTTCTCGCTCGATCTTCCGTTTTTCTATGATTTCTGCTGTCATATCCACAACGATTCCCAGCGTTTTTCTTTCCTCTTGGTAAAACTTTATTTTTACATAATGTTTGCGCCCTTCGTCCTGGTCAATGAGATAAACATCTTTCTCCAGTTCATAGGGATGGGTGCAGATCTCGGCAATTTTTTCAGCAAAGCGTTTCCTGCTGGACAGGATTTGGCGAAGCTCCTCTTCTGGCATCAGCAGGATCTCCCCGATTTTGCTCGTGGCCAAAACCCGTTCCATGTCCTGATTATATTCGTAGACAGCAACCGGAATATCGACACTCTGGAATACCAAAGAAAGCTTGCTGGTAGTCTCAAGAAGGCTCTCGACCATATGGTTTAAATTACTGCTTAACATGGCAAATTCAGGAGAATGATCGATCTCCACCCGGTAATCCAAATCTCCGGCCGCGATTTTTTTCGTTCCGGCAATGATACCGTAGATTCCGTTAATAATCATATTATCCAATATCCTAAGGAGCAAAAGAATCACCACGATGGCAAGGAGAGCCAGGCTGAAAATAATCAGCGCCATATTGGACGGGACATTTTCATAGATTTTTTCATGCGTGCCGCTTACACAAACTAAGACGTTGTCCGTTGCTTCCATGACACAGTAATTATCCTTTCCGCCAAAGGTGATCTTCCCGCTCTGCCGCTCTTTTCCCAATTCAGGAGCGCTCACATCCAGGCCGAGGTCTGCTGCCTTTTTATTCAGCAGCTGCTTATCAGTAGAACCTGAAATTTTGCCTGTATCTAAATCCACAGCAAAAATCGTGATGCCGTCCTCTGTTGTCATCAAATCAAAGATATGGGATAATTCATTCTTTTTCATGGCCTCCAGAAGGCGGATCGGTTCCATTCCAATCTGAACGATCCCTTTCTGGTCCTCACGCCACACGGCGATATACTGCATCAGTTTGTTTTCAGCAGTATTGGGCGTCACTTCCTGGCAAAGCTGCATGGATTTATCTTTCAGCATGGGGAGAAAGAATTTCATTTGCTCCCCGGATTCAAAGGTATAGTTATAATACTTGGGAACTGAGCCGGAAAACAGCTTTCCCTTTGTATCAAAAAGATGCAGTTCATCCACCTGCAACAAAGATGCGATTTTTCTAAGCTCCTTTAGATCATCGATTACTTCCGGCTGATTCTGTATGATATAGGCCGCAGCTTTTGCCCGAACAAAATAATCCTCTTCTAAATTTTGCTTCAATTTCTCAATCTCCGCACTGTTCTTCTCCAAAATCTCCTTAACCTGGTTGATCCTGAGTTCCGCGTTGGTTTCCATCGCTTCTCTTGCAGATTTGATTTGGATATAATAGCTTAAAACCGCCGTCGCGGCCATGCTGACCACGATAACGATGCATAGTCGAAGCGTAATGGCTTTTTTCATGGTGAGCCTCCCCAGAGCAATATAAGTTTATTGTATCATGGACCTTAGCCTATGGCTATAGAATATAACGAAAGAGCACAAGAAGAAAGCTGCCGCATGCAGCGACAGCCTCATAGGTCGAGCTTCCCCTTCTCAAGATTTTAACCAAATTCGATTTTTATCTGGAGAAACTTTCTTTTTTGTTACGATATAATTCCTCAAAGCGTCTGTCATCGTAACACCGCTTTCTTTCCCATCAAATTTTCCTTCTGGGAATGTTCCCTTGATATAGGAGATGGTATACAGGGCGTCCGACTGCAATTTGCTGCCGTCCTCCATGGTCACATCAGCAACCCTGCCCCCCTCCTCATTATCCAAATGATAAGTAACCTTCAGGCCAGATACGGCAAAGGGATGAAACCGGCTGACTTGGCCATCCTGCTGTTCTTTTTCCGACGTTGCTCCATATTCCAGCAGCGACAAAAGTTCGTTCCCTGTCACCGAAATGCTCATACCCTTTAGCGGTGTATCCGTCCGAGGTTTGGCGACACGGGTTATGTCATCTTCCGTGACAGCTCCTTTGTATAGCTTTGTGCCCGTCCCCCCTACCGGGTCATAACCGTTCACCTCCGATACACCGATCAGGGCAACATCCGCATCTGTGGCAGTACGCAAAGCATCTGCTTTCAAACAGCCGGTCTGCAAGACAGAAAAATCCGCCTCCGCCTCGCCTAATGCCGGAACGGACGGGGCTCCCTGCTCTAAAATCGAACTGCATTTATCCAAAATTTCTTTGCTGTCCACCTCTCCTCGGATGAAGGCCCCAATATCGTTTTCCAATACAGACGAAAACATATCATAGGTGGGCCGCATGATATAGCGTCCGCTTTCGATCTGCGTGCGTATCTGCTCAAATACCGGATCGTCAGGGATCTCACCGTTAATGGTGGCGGGCATCATACCCAGCCCATCCTCGACTAGGAGCTTCTGTCCCTCCTCAGAGGCGATAAAATCCATAATTTTCATCACAGCCTTGAATTTTTTTTCGTTTCCCGGCTGCTTCAGTTCTTTGTTCGCTCCAAAATAGAAACCCAAGTTCAGAAGCCAGCCCTGGCCATCCGTCATGCTGAAATGGGGCATAAAGCAGAATTCATCCTTGCTGCTTTCATTGAGTATCTTTATGTGGTCGATCTCCCCGCTGCCGATGGCCACCTGCCGGCGGACCAGCGCCTCCAGATTGGCGCTGAACGGAACCTCTATGTCCTCCGCCCGGACGGCCCCAATATCCATCATACGCTGCATATCCTCAAAAGCAGTTTCCATTGGCGCCAGCGAAACTTTTTCCCCCGCCATGAGCTGATTATGCCATATTTGCCCGCTTACCTGCGTCAGGGTATCCAGTGCGGAAAATACACAGTATTGGTAAAGCGTGTAGCTCTGCGAAGCAGAATCAAAATAACTGTTTCGAAATCCCCGAATCCCGGTCTTATCGATCTTCCTGCTTAAAGCTAACAGCTCTTCATAGTTTGTGGGGACTTCCCAGTTGTTCTTTTCAAACAGCGTCTTGTTATATATATTGCAATTAAAGCTTAGCGGCCCCGGAATCAGGTATATATGGCCGTCTTCATCCGCTTGGAAGGCATTGCTGTTAATTTTAATAGGGAATTTCTGAGTGGACAAATCGATCAACTGATCGGACATATCAATTTTGGGAATATGGCCTGCTTTCACCATTACGATGTCTCCAAAATCATTATTCTCCATGCGGGCAATATGTTCGCTGATCCGATACTGTCCCGTATAACAGTCCTGTACCAGCCTGATATCATCAAACCGCTCCTCCACGGACGCTGCAAAATGGTCCAGCTTGGAATTGCATGTTATGGTTATGGTCAGCTTATCTTCATCGGACTTTGAGAGCCCCAGCAAAGCTTCATCCGCCCCAGCCTCCTGGGACGAACATCCCACCAGTATTCCCAGTATGGCCGCCAGGCACGAAACTACGGCAAGCCCTTTTTTAAACTTCTTCATTCTGCCTCACCTCGTTTTCTGAGACCAATTTCCGGATCTCTTTCATCATAACGGTTAAATCCAATGGTTTGGCAAAATGGGCGTTCATTCCCACCTTTTTCGCCAGCGCGATATCATCAGAGAATGCATCGGCTGTCATTGCGAAAATCAGCACTTGGCCTGCATCTGCCCGTTCCATCTGCCGGATGGATTTTGTTGCCTCATACCCGTTCATGACAGGCATTTGTATGTCCATGAAAATCATATCATAAAAACCGAACGGCGAATGTTCAAAGCGCTCCACAGCTTCCTGTCCGTCATGGGCCGCATCCACCGCCGCGCCTGCGCTTGACAAAATCTCCTGGGCAATCTCCAGGTTTATATCATTATCATCGACCAGCAACAGTTTTTTACCCGATAAAACCTCCTGATCCAGGATTTGCATCGGCTGCTCCCAGTCGCAATGGAGGTAATATTTTTGGATATTATGGTAGAGCGTTGATTTAAAGAAGGGTTTTTGGATAAACCCGTTAATTCCCGTTTCACCAGCCTCCACTTCTATGCCGGACCAGTCATAGGCGCTGATAATCAGAATTGGGACCTCTTCTCCCACAATCTCCCGAATTGCCTTTGCCGTATTGGTTCCTTCCAGATCCGGCATACGCCAATCCAAAAAAATCATTTGATAATCGTTTCCGTTCTCAGCAGCCTCCGCAGTCATGTTGACTGCATCCCTGCCCCCATAAGCAATATCCGCCTTCGCTCCCAGCTCCTCCAGATAGCCGGCCGCGGAGCGGCAGGTTTCCGGATCATCATCGGCCACCAATACGCGGATAGCCGGCAGCTTCATCTCCTCCGGCGCACCGTCAATGGGAATATCCACCTCCACAGTAAATACGCTCCCCTTGCCCGGTTCACTATGGACGGTAATAAAACCGCCCATCATGGTCACGATCATCTTTGTAATGGCAAGCCCCAGGCCGCTGCCCTCGATTTTATCGACCCTGCTGTCCCGTTCTCTGGTAAATAGCGTGAACAGATTCTTCTGGAATTCGCCGGACATTCCGATTCCTGTATCCGCCACTTTAAAAATAAAGTGGGCAAAGGTTTCATCCTTTGCAGGCTCTTCTATCACATCCAGACTGATGCTGCCTCCCTCCGGTGTGAATTTTACGGCGTTTCCCAATAAATTGATCATCACCTGGTTCATGCGCAGAGAATCAAAAATCAAATTCTCATGGCGGATACTATGTAATCGGATATTAAATACCTGCTTTTTACGGTGAACGGTCGGCTGAGTAATGCTTACCAGATTCTGCATCAGATCCACCAGCGAGGCCGTATCGTTATTGAGAACCATTTTGCCGCTCTCAATCTTGGACATGTCCAGAATATCATTGATCAGCCCCACCAGCAGGCGGCCGGACAAATCTATCTTTTTCAGGCAGTCCTCCACTTTATCCGATTCCCCGATATGGTCCTGCGCGATCTTTGTCATCCCGATGATGGCATTCATCGGTGTCCGTATGTCATGGGACATATTGGAAAGGAACTGGCTTTTGGATCGATTGGCGCTTTCGGCGGCCTTGCGCGCAGCCTCTTCTGCTCTCAGCACTTTTCTGGCCGAATCCGAATACAGCAGGATAAAGGCGACCACAATCAGGGCGCCGATCAGAAACATACACAGAAAAGTAATCATCGAAGAGTGCATCAAACGTCCGCTGACCACATCGACAGGCACCATGGTAACCAGCTGCCAGTCGTCCACGCCCACCGGCGTATGGTTTATGTAATATTCCGTATCTCTTAAATCAACCGTCATCAGTTCCTGCTCGCCGCTCCGTATATGACTTCGGAGATCATCAAGGGAGCCGCGCTTGAATTCAGCCTCTTCCAGGCTGTTTATCATATTATAGCCGGGGATGACTTCTTCCTGGCCGGAGCGGAAAAGGGCGACACCATCCTGGTGGATAATGTACATCATGACTTCTCCGTTATAAGCCTGGATATTGAGCATATCGAAGAGGTTTTTGCTGTTGTAGGACACGCCCAATGCGCAAATGTTTTTGCCGTTAATGTTTTGTTTATCGATCGGTATAAAAAATATCAAACTGCCTTCTGTAGAAAGCATGTTGTCAAGGATAATTGGCTGCCTGTCCGTAAGCAGTTTTGCAGTAACTTCTTTGCTTGATAGCAGCGAAAAGGATTGTTTCCTGTCGTAATACATTGCGTTCTCATCCACCAGGCATAAGGAATCAAATCCAAAATCCGCTTTCTTTTCCTGAATATAGCTGCCCAAGGCCGTCCAATTATCGCCGGGAGAGTCCAAAAAATACCGGTAAAACATATCGAGCATATTCCAGTGGTCGCGAGACTGCTTTTCGATGGATGAAGCAATCTGCCCCGACAATTCATCCAAATACTGAGAACCTTCCTCATATGTCGTCTGGCGAATCAGCATAGAATTAAAGATAAGCGTGACGGCTACAATTAAGCCGAAACCTATCACAAGTATTTTTTTCCAAAACTTCATAAAATAGTTTTTCATTGATCCGTGTCCCATCTTTTATACGATCTTCTTTTGATCTTTTGCAGCCTTGGTACCCATACAGAACTATTGTAATGGATCAGGACCGGAAAATCAACTGCAATTTCCTATTGGGACGCTGCCCTTTTCTCTTTTAATCGCAAGCAAAATGAGCCTGCCGTTTTTATCCGGCGGACCCTCTTGCAGCATATTTTAACTAAATCAAATCCTTGCGTTCCGCGCGGTATACGGACAGTGCTGCAAACCCAAAGGGAAAACGGCTGGGAATATCAAGCTGTTTACCATTGTGAAATCGCCCACATTGGCTTGTTAAAAAATTTTTCAGTATGGTGCTGATTTCCATGTCGTCTCCTACCAATAAAATCTTATTCATTTGCAAAGCTTTCCTTTTTTGTTAAAACGTCCGTCTTTCGGCTCTGACCCGGCTGTTCGATTTTCAATGTGTCAATCCACGTTTCAATCGCCTGTGCCAGGGTATATTGCTGATGCAAAACGGCCATGCCGGTCGCTGGAATTTCCGGATCGTTTTCTTTTGCGGCAAGGTTTTCTTCCAGATATCCTTTTAACACTTTGATGTTGCTTCCGATCTCTTGCAGACATTCCGCCTGTTTTTCTTTTGGCAGACTTTCCAAGTTGACAATCACGGCATTGAAATCCAGAAACAAATGGATAGGCTTGCAGGAAATTTCCTTCATCAGCCGTTGAAATTGCTCATTCCCTTTTTCGGTCAACGAATAAATGGATTTCTCCGGCATCCGCCCTTCCTTTTCTATGCGGCTTTTGATGTACCCGTTTTCCTCCAGTTGTATGACTTTTTTATAAATGGAAGGCGTGCTGATCTTGACCCATTTTGAAATATTGCGATATTCCACTTGCTTCTGAAGGTCATATGCGCTTAACGCTTCTTTCTTTAACATTCCTAATACAATTAAATCAATGGTCGCCATAAAATTTTCCTCCTTGCGCTCTTGACAACTACTATAAATTATAGTAGTATTCTGTTTGCATTTCAACTAGTATAATTTATAGTAGTTGAAATTATACTTTTGTTTTGTGAAAGGAGACACATTATGAATGGTCAAAACAAAAAAATGGAGCTCTTGGGGACTGCTCCGATTCCCAAAGCGCTCCTGGCTATGGGGATCCCTACCATGATCGGTATGCTGGTCAACGCCCTCTATAATCTTGTAGATGCTTATTTTGTCAGCGGCCTGGGGGAAAGTCAGATGGGGGCTATTTCTGTCGTATATCCTCTGGGGCAGGTGATCGTAGGATTGGGGCTGCTGTTCGGAAACGGAGCTGCCTCTTATATTTCCAGGCTTTTGGGGTCGGGAAACTTAGAAAAAGCCAATAAAATTGCAAGCACCGCATTATACAGCAGTCTTTTCGCAGGAGCATTGGTCATCGCCTTGTCCGTTGTTTTCCTGCATCCGATTTTAAAACTGCTGGGCGCGACCCCGGGCATCCTGCCCTATGCGGCGACCTATGCCGGTATTTATCTCATTTCCTGCATCTTCAATGTATTCAACGTGACGATGAACAATATCGTCACCAGTGAAGGCGCTGCGAAAATCACCATGTGCGCTTTATTATTGGGCGCGGTCCTCAACATCGGATTGGATCCCCTGTTTATTTACACGTTGGACCTGGGCATTGCCGGAGCGGCAATTGCTACCGCAATCTCCCAAATCCTGTCTACATCGGTGTACCTGCTGTACATGTTCAGAAAGAAAAGCGTTTTTCTATTCAAAATCAAGGATTGTACTTATTCAAAAGAAATCATGTCCCAAATCTTTAAGATCGGAATCCCTACTCTCGTTTTCCAAGTATTGACGAGCCTTTCCATCTCTTTCATCAACAACGCCGCGGGGAATTACAGCGACGCTGTGATCGCGGCAATGGGCGTGGTGACCCGCCTTGTGTCCATAGGCAGCCTGACGGTCTTTGGCTTTATCAAAGGGTTTCAGCCGATCGCCGGCTACAGCTACGGGGCAAGAAAGTTTGACCGCCTGCATAAATCGATCCGCACTTCCATACTGTGGTCAACGATTTTCTGTGTTGTTTTGGGCTTGGTCTTAATACTGTTTTCTACCTCAATTCTCACCCAATTCACAACTGGTAATGTCGAAATGGTTGCTGTAGGGGCTAAGGCCCTGCGGGCAAATGGGATCACATTTATGCTTTTCGGGTTTTATACGGTGTATTCTTCTCTCTTCCTGGCCTTAGGCAAGGGAAAGGAAGGCTTTATCCTCGGCGCCTGCAGGCAGGGGCTCTGCTTCATTCCGGTTGTCCTCATCCTGCCGCTTTTTTGGGGCATCAACGGAATTTTATATGCCCAGCCCATTGCAGATGTCTTATCAGCTGTGATTGCTGTGTTTATGGCGGTTCATCTGCACAGACGGCTGGAGGTGTGTTGACGTGGATTGTGATTTTTTTCCGGATTGGTTTCGGGAAAAAAGCCTTGGATTTTTTGGAAATTTACCTTTTTTTCAACGGTTGCGCCCCCTTAATCTGATTTGAATCCGCTTTTTACATGCCTGGCACTCATTTTTCCAAGACGAGGCCTCGCAGCCCCGCATCTTTGCGTAAAAAATCTCGGATTTTTTTAAAGTTTACCGGATTTCGGCTGTTGCTGAAAGTCTGCGCCGCACTGCGCCAGGTATGGCAGACCGCTCCCGCAGCTTTGATAGATGGAAAACACGGTTTCTTTCAAAGAAGCCATGGCAAAACTCGGCATCTCCGAGACGGATCTTAACGAAGCGGAGGACGTGGAAGCAGGCGTTATTCCGGTGGAATCAAATTGTCCTTAATTGCATCCAGAATTTTTAACCCCCTCGAATTCGAAGGGGTTAAAACCCGGATTATTCTAGCAGCCTTCCATTATCATTCCACTCTCCATACATGATTCCTTTTCTAGTATTTTCAATCAATTTTTTTAATCTACTCTGAAACAGCTCCGGCTGTTTCTTTTTGATTTGGATTGTATCGATTCGTACTCGTTGATATAACTGCGGAAATTTATTGAAGTTTTCCCAAACTACAGAATCACTTTTCAAAGCTTGCAAAAGCTCTTCATCAATCACAAACCCATTTGGTGACATGTCAGGCAATACCGCTCTACCTGCATCTGTCATTTTTCCTTTGCGTTCCAATCTTCTGCATCGTTCTTTATTCAGCTCTGACCATATGCTGCCCTTTCTTCGTGGGGCCAGTCTCTGTACAGTTATTCCGCTATCCATCTTTTTTGTTGTGCTATCGATCCAGCCAAAACACATGGCTTCCTCAACTGCGTCTATATACCAGAAAGTGCCATTATCAACCGGCCTTCCACGTTTCACTGCCACCCAGCATTCTTTTTCCTTGTCATGATTATCTTTTAGCCACTCTCGCAATTCATCGCGATTTTTAGCTGTAAGCAAATTCTTCAATTCCATACCAGTTCTCCAAATTCTTATTTGTCCAAATTGCTCTGAAGTTTAACTCAAAACTTCATATGCTCACTCAATCTCCCATACGAAGGTGGCCGTGTCACTCACATGAATGTCATCTGGCTCAATCTCGATTGAATTTTCCATCACAGGTGCTGCATCATACAAATACTCTTCTGCCAAACTATATCTGGTATTGGAGTAGATGTTCAGCTCACTCCAGTTATAATCAATCGAAAGGAGCTGCCCCAGTTTTACGCCGGATGCTTCACAGAGCAGTTCTGCCTTTCGCTTTGCATTGGAAGCCGCCTCACGCAGGAGATTCTCCTTTACTGCCGTAGCATCCTTTACGGTAAAGGAAATACTCAACTCTGGGTGTGCCAGACATTTTGCGATAGTTGCCAATGCCCGTGACAATTTCTTCATATCAAAATCAAACGAGAGCTTCAACTGGTGGCTGCATACGAAGCCGTTAAATACTTTTTGGTAGTTTCCCTGCTTATCTTTGTAACTGTCGTAATCTGTATCCACATGAAAATTCGTAGTCTTCACAGCATCTTTCTCCAAACCAATGGAAACAAGACTATCATTTAGCTGTATTAACTGCTCTGCTGCCTTATCCATTGCTTTATCGTATTCCTCATCCTTGGCTTTCAGTTTCATGGAAAGTACTACAAAGTCAGGTTTTGTTAATATTTTACCGACTCCTTTTACTGTAATTGTTCTTAACATATTCGCTCCTTCCATTATCTTTCCACTCTCTATACATGATTCCTTCTCTAGTATTTTCAATCAAATTTTTCAATCTACTTTATCATAGTTATCGTTCGATAACGAACCTCACCGTTTCCTTCAATTGCTCACTAAATTCTTCAAGTTCCTCATAGGTGATCGCACCTTCATTTATGAGCGAAACAATGTTATAAACCAGCTTCGAACTATTAGTATAGGTCCACCAAATCCACTGAGCCTGCATGAGCTCAAATCACAAGCCGACTGTATGATCACAAACGACAAAGCATGATATATTCTTCCTCATTTTCATCTACAATTTCAAATCCTATTTTTCGATACATGTTTACCGCATAATTTGCTTTCTGTACGGCAAGTGACGCTTGTTTGTACCCTCTGTCTTTCAAAATACGGAGCATTTCTTGCATCAAAGCAGCTCCAATGCCCAATCCTCGATATTCTTTATATAGGGAAATCGCAAAGGAAGGTGTCGCATCATCAATATGCCCATAATCATCCATAATACGGACCCAAACAGCACCTACCATTTTGGGGCCAACCTCCGCAACCAAACCTATATCGTCTTTTTTCTTCCCAAAGTCGGCTACATAAACCTGCAATTCCGGCTGATTGATAATTGATTTGGGCGGTGCGGGCACTCCCTCCGGCACAAAGATAGCTTCGTACAAAAAAATTTCAAGCAAACAATATTCTTCTTTTAAGATTTCTCTGATTATGTACTCCATAATTACTATCCCCCATAAATATATCGGATTTCGCGCAAATCTTTTCCGCCGATGTTATCGTTCAAATCGTCATCGGTTGCTGAAAACCCTTCTTTTTCGTAAAAATGTCTTGCCCCCAGGTTTTCTTCCAGAACCCACAAAAAAACATCTTTGTAGCCCTGTTTTTTCAATTCAGCAAGAGCAGATTCCAAAAGAGCCTTCCCGAAACCTTTTCCCATATAATCCGGCAATAAATAAATGGAAATGATTTCTCCCTGTCCATCAAACTGGTTAAAACGGGATTTACAAAAACTGCTTGTCCCCACGATGCTTCCATGATCGACACAAACCAGTGTGCTCCAATCCGGGTTTTCTAAAACCGTTGCCCAGCTTCCCTCCGGGATTGAATCAAGATAATCCTGCGGTATTATGCCTTTATACGCATGTTTCCAGCTTTCTTCATATACCCTGCTGATTGCCATTCTGTCATCTGCAGGCGTAATGTATCGAATTTCCACTATGCTCCCACCTCCGTAAATTGCCATTCAGATAGTTCTTTGCAACTGATTTTTCCTGACCATTTGCGGAAACGGACAGCGCGGTCATTGTTGACTTTAAAGCCGACAGCAATAATCATCTGAAGGCTGTAATGGATAACTTCACGATTTACCTGCCTTGAACCTTCGGTTTGAACTATCCGGAATTTCCGGATAGTTGCCTCTTCAGTAAGTTCACCATCCGAATATATTTTTTTGATATGTTCATTGATAGTCCTCACATTTACATCATACAGCACGGCCATCATCTTCTGCGTCAGCCATATATTTTCATCTTCGTAGCGCATTTCCCTACTGTCAGCACGATCTCCAACTGCCGCAGCATAAGTCAGATATTCAGCCGCCGAGCTGTGTATCGTTATTTCATCTTTCTTCATTGACATGGTAATCCTCCAGTCCATAAACGTTTCTTAATATCAGCAGATGCTTTTAGCAGGAACTATGATAAAACTGCACCATTTTTCACTCCAATCTGTCAATAATATACCATCTTATCGAAATAAGATCAATTCGATCGGATGGCCCTGCCTGGTCCCACAAAGAAACGACTTTAAAGCCTGGCCTTCGAGATTAAGAAAATGTCTCAAAATGTATTGACACAGGCCCAAATAGATTCTATTATCGATATTAATAAACTATAGCGAAAAGTTCGAAAACACTTAGAAAGGGGGCATGAACTGGTCGTAAGGAAAAGCTAATTTTTAAGGAGGAATTATTATGAAAGTTAAGTATGAAGGAGGTCAGGTGTTGACCGACGCCATGCCTGATCTGAAAAAAACGAAATTCTCGCTCGCAGGTATTGTCTTCTTTATTTTCTGCGCAGTAAGCGGCGGAGCTTTCGGTATCGAATCGATCATTCCGGCTTCCGGTCCCGGGCTGACGCTTGTTCTGTTAATCGTGATCCCGCTTATGTGGGCGCTGCCCATGGGACTTTACGTATCGGAACTGACAAATCTGGCGCCGGTGGATTCCGGTCCGTATGTATGGATGAAAATGGCCTTTGGTGAGTTCTGGGGCTTTGTTTTCGGTCTGTGGATGGCCGTTGCCTGGTATCTGACGGGGGCGTCATACATCGTTCTGGCGACGGATTACATAGGTATGTATGTGGACATGAGTCCTACGGTGGCGCTGATAGTAAAATTCGCAATTATTCTCGTATTTACAGTTGTCAATCTGCTGGGCCTTGAGGAAGTGAATGTTGTAAACACGATCTTCACCTTTATTATTCTGGCCGCCTTCCTGGCAGTAGGCATCGTGGGCTTGGCCAACTGGGAAAACAATCCATTCGACCCGTTCATGAACGTTGAATCGGGCGCGTTCTCCAGCCTTGGCGTGGGTATTGCCATCGGCGTATGGATGTTCTGCGGATACACTGCTATCGCCAATCTGGGCGGTGAGATCGAAAATCCCCGGATCATTCCTAAGGGTATGAAGCTGTGTATTCTAGTTATGGTAATCAGCTATATCCTGCCGACATTGGGCGGAATCGTATCCACAGGCCCGTGGTCTGAATGGGGCACCACCATCGACTATTCAACCGTGCTTCTTACCCATGTAGGAAAGTGGGCCGGAGTGGCATTTATGATTGTAGCCGTCATTTCACAGCTGGCCCTTGTTAACGCCACAACGGCGACTGCGGCCAGATCCTTTATGATCCTCGGTAAAGATCATCTGTGTCCCAAGTTCCTGTCGACGGTTTCCAAGAACCGTAAGGTTCCTATCTGGCCCATCATTATCCTTGCTGTTCTTAACGCGGTACTGGTAAATCTGGATTTTGAAATTCTGGTAATCATACTGTCACCGCTGCTTTTCGTATGCTATACAGGCTTCGCTGTGGCGTTCCTCAAGCTGAGGAAGCTGTATCCAGTGGAAAAAAGAGGCGACCTGTACTATGTTAAAGGCAAGCTTTCGCCCTATTATATTGTGATTGCGATGTTGATCATCGGCATCGTAGGTATCCTGATGAACGGAACGGAATACTTCCTGCTGGGATATGTTCTTATCCTGTTCGCTCTGCTGATGTATATCATCTGCAAGAAGGTATATGGAGGGCTTTCCGTGGAAAATCCTTTGCAGTACCCGCTGAATCCGAAGACCGGCCTTGGCAAGGGCGATACCGTAAGAGTCGGAAGATTCTTCCTGATCTTCGGGGTTTTGGCTCTCGGCGGTTCCTTCTTCCTGAGATGGTATGAAGGAGACTGGGGTCACGATTATTACCTGGATCTGTACGGATCGGGCCTGATCAGCAACTGGGAGCTGATGATGACCATATTGACATGGCTGGGAGTTATCATGCTGGCCTTGAGTATTGTTCTTCACCTCGTCGGCAAGAAGGCTGACCCGATCCCGGATGATGAAGAATGCCGAGTAGCATAGTCTGATCCTTTCGGGATTGTTCCATAATGAGTACCGCCAGATAGTGTTTATCTGCTCGGTCTTGTTGGTTCTCATTATGGAACTTTTTTCTTTTATACCATTTTATATCGCTGCGAAAAGTAACAAACTACTTTCTGAATCCGAATAAATTTGATAGAATATGTCATATAAGCAACAGCTCTATGTTAATATTGACTAGTCGTTGTAACGTCCTATTAAAGGAGGGCAATCATGAAAAAGGACTATGAAGCTTTATTTACCCCGTGGAGCATCGGCGATTGTGAAATAAAAAACAGAATCGTCCAATGCTCCATGGGCGGAACTTCCATCTTCGGATGGATGGAGCCCAATCATTTTGATAAAGAAGCAGCCAATTTTCTGCTGGAGCGGGCCAAAGGCGACGCGGGCCTTATTCTGCCGGGAATCGCGCCGATTCGCGATACTTTCTTTGGCAAATGGCTCTACCAGGGAAAAGGGAAATTCAAGGAGTTAAAAGCGTTTATGGATGAGTTCCATAAAACCGGCTGCAAACTCTTTGTGCAGCTGACAGCCGGTTTTGGACGCTCCATGGCTGTAAACGAATTGATGGAAACGATCTATTGCAATAAGTTTCTAAGAACAATCGGAAAACCGATTATGAACGTTGAATATCTTTGTGCCAGCGCTTCCCCGAACCCGAACAGATGGAGCGATAAGGTTCCGTCAAGAGCGCTTACGGTGGAAGAGATTCATGAAATGGTCGAGGCCTTCGCCAAAACAGCCAAGCTCTGTAAAGAAGCCGGCGTGGATGGCATCGAAGTCCACGCGGTACATGAAGGCTACCTGCTGGACCAGTTTACGATGAAGTATTCCAACCAGAGAACAGACCAATATGGAGGTTCCTTTGAAAACCGATATCGTTTCCCGGTGGAGATCGTAAAAGCCATCAAAGCCGAATGCGGCAGCGATTTTCCAGTGTCGCTTAGATATTCTGTGGTTTCGAAAACAAAAGGTTTTCGGAAAGGGGCCCTTCCCGGTGAAGAATATGATGAGGTTGGGCGCGATATGGAAGAGTCGGAGCGGGCGGCAAAGTATCTGCAGGATGCGGGTTATGATATGCTCAACTGTGACAACGGTACATATGATGCTTGGTACTGGGCGCATCCGCCTGGTTACATGCCGGAAAACTGCAACCTGGAATATGTCAAGCACATCAAAGAGTTCGTCGATATTCCTGTCGTTTGCGCCGGAAAAATGACACCTGAGGCCGCCGCTAAAGCCATCGAAGAAGGCAGTATCGATGGTATGGGGGTCGCGCGCCAGTTCCTCGTTGATCCTAACTGGATCACAAAGCTGATGGAAGATCGGGAAGATGATATCAAACCTTGTATCAACTGCCATAACGCGTGCTTTACCATGGCCTCCTATGAAGGAGCGCCGAACGTTCAGGACATGGACGATACGCGGGGAATGGCGCGCTGCGCCTTGAATCCAAGGACCATGCAGTCGAAAAAGTACAAGATCGAAAAAGCATCCCACCCGAAAAACATCGCCATTATCGGCGGCGGGATCGGCGGCATGGAATCGGCGCTCGTGTTAAAGGCCAGAGGCCACCATGTTACGATCTACGAAAAGAGCGGTGAACTGGGCGGCATCTTTATCCAGGCTGCAGCGCCATCGTTCAAGGAAAAGGATCGCGCTTTAATTGAATGGTATAAACGAGCGGTCGCAAAAGAAGGCATAGAAGTGAAATTTCATACCGAGGTGAACGATGTCAGCGGTTTGAACGCAGATGAAGTAATCATCGCAACCGGCTCCACCGCCAAGGTACCGCCGATCCAGGGCATCGAAAAGGCGATCAAAGCAACGGACTATCTGTCGGGGGCTAATGTGGGCGAAAACGTAGTGATCATCGGCGGCGGGCTGACCGGCTGCGAAATCGCCTACGACCTGATCTTAAAAGGCAAAAAACCTTGCATCATCGAGAGTCTGAATGACCTGATCTGCGCAAAAGGCGTATGCCTTGCAAACTCGTCGTTTTTGAGAGAAATGATCGCTTACAAAAAAGCCCCTGTGCATCTCAACTCGACGGTCTGCGAAATCAAGGAGCATTCCGTCATCATCGAAAACAGCGATGGAAAGCTGAGCGAAATCCAGGCGGATTCCGTGATTTATTCCGTTGGGTACACCCCAACGCCGCTCCATGAAAAAGCGAAAAACATTCACCTGGTCGGAGACTGCAGCAATGTGGGCAACCTGAGGACCGTAATATGGAGAGCCTGGGATATTGGGATGAAACTATAGTCAAGCTGGGCAGGTTGCTGGCGATTTTGGCGGAGCCGCCTGCGGTGCGGGCAATGTGGGCGTTATTGGCAGGAGCCTAGAGCTGGCAATCAAGATGGTCGGAAAGACTTCCTAAAATAGGTATGTGATGTTAGGATATAAAAAGTTTAAATTCAATTATGACTTTCAACTTAATCACAAATGCTGCGCTGATGATTGAATCCGGCAGAGGATATGTTTTTTCATTTGAGGGATTTAGTTATACGGGAGATGGTGATCCATTGACTTTTCGCCCCCTTTACCCTAAGATACAGGCAAATCTGTATCTTATATGGCGAAAATATGAGATCTTCAGTAATTCTGCCGAAAAATTCTTATCCTTAATAACAGAATTTACTAAACCGTCTTAACTATAATCCACTTCATTAAACAATATCTTACTTATGTAAAAGTGGTAGGCTCCTCACCACTGGAACAACATCCAGTGATAGGGGCCTGACTCATTTTTCATAAATAAGACTAACGTGATAATAACGACTCCCGGTCCATCGCCGGAGGGCCGCTGATAGATTTTTTATGCTGATTCCAGTACTCCAAAATGTTGACATGCGATATTATCAAGTTGCTTTTTAATCTCTACAAAATCACAATTCAAATCAAGCGTCTTTACTCCAATTGTATTTCCACCCATTTGATATGTATGATCTGGTTGCATCTTATCAGTAGTTTTTGCATAAAGAAGGAGGCCTGCGACATTCCCCGTATCGTCTTTATCAAGATTTTTCACATACGTAAATATCTGATATAAGTTATTTGAATGAATGGTATATGTATCATACTGTATCTGCATAGTATGGGAATAGTACTTCGCATCGATTATTAAAGCTCGATCCGCTTTTTTCAGGGTTATATCTGTTTGCATGATCGGCAAAAAGTCTGCTATTCCATCGTCTAAATCCCAAAGTATTTGATCGGCGTTTGGATGCAGATACGGGTGATGATATCGATAATATTCGAGAATAAACTTTTCATACAACCTACACATCCTCTGCTCATCAATAAAGTTTGCCCATTTTATCTCGTCTTTCTCGGTGGATATAATCAATCCCTCTAACACAAGGTTGCACACATTCAAGAGCATCCTGTAATTCTGATTGTTTTTCTGGAACCTTATTGTATCCCACTTAATTTCTGATTTCTCTATACTATCGACTTCATCAAAATAAAGCAGGTTTTTCTTTAATAAAGCTTTTCTCTCTGGCTTAACATCTGAATTCCTAATAAGGAACCACATTGTAGTCTTCAGAATCCTATTATACAAGTTGTCTACGGACAGATCATCGAAATGACAATACAATTTCTGTTTCTTTGCCAACTTGTTTTTTATAGTACTTTGAAAATCCAAATGCCCTCTTAAAGTAGAAAGATCGTCTTCATATAAGACATACTCTTTATACAGCCCTTGCTTTAATTGCTTAGATACACCTTTTCCCAAAATAGCGGCGAACATATCATAAACGTTATCAAAATCCTCCGTAGCAATTTCATCGTAATTATCATGACGGAGAATCTGAAAAGCATAGGTAAGCATATAGTATATGTTCTTTATCAAAATACTTTTATCACCAGTCATCAGTCGTTAAAAACTCCTCTCAGAATGTTCTGCCACCGCTGAAGTTTTGTAGCATCATCAAACCAATATTCTTCCAATGTAGGTATGATATCGTATTCAACAACAGACTGCATCCATTCATCTGTACATTCAGTCTGATTACAAAAATAGCTGTGGCCTATACAAAAACCACTTCCCAGTGAACTATCCTTGATAATCTCTGTATTCAAATCCATTACTTTCTCGATTAACAGATTAAATGTTTCATTATCCAGTTTCTTCATATACCTCTGAAAGCCTTCTGAAATAAATCCCGGTTCCATCGAATAGAAGCTAAAACGTCTTCTAAGAGCATAGTCGATCATCGCTAAGCTACGATCAGCTGTGTTCATCATTCCAATAATATACACATTCTTCGGAACAGTAAATGTTAATCCATTATATGCCAGCACGGTTTTAGTCCCGCGGTATTCCTTCTCAATCAGCATAAGAAGTTCTCCGAATATCTTACTCAGATTACCTCTGTTGATTTCATCAATAATAAAGAAATATGGTAAGTCAGGGTTATTTGCCGCTCTCTGACAAAATTTGTAAAACACTCCGTTCCGAAGTTCAAATCCGTCACCGCTAGGCTTATAACCCATAATGAAATCTTCATAAGAATAATTCTGATGGAACTGTATCGTTTCTATCTGATTCTCGTCTTTAGCACCGATAATTGAATATGCCAATCTTTTCGCTGCAAAAGTCTTACCAACTCCTGGCGCACCCTGCAAAATAATATTTTGTTTTTTCTTGAGCAGTGCAATTAACGTATCATATTTCTCAGCTGTCATGTAAACATCAGCCAGAAAATCATTTTTTGTATAACTGTCAAATTGCTTCTCGTTAATAGGATTCTCTTCACGAATAACATCCATTATGAAGTCATATTCACCCTTAGTCAGCTTGAACAAGCTCCCTTGAGGATTGACGAAATACTCCATTTTCTCCAATTCCGCTGCTTTTCTAAGGGTAATATAATCAATCGGAGAAGTAAGCCCTTCAACTTTTTCAAAATATAAATTCTTCCCATCATTCTCTTGGCTAATTTTGGAAACAGCAACAACTTGTTTGACAGGATATGATTCGTATCCAATAACAGCATCACCGGCTTTAGCATCCAAGAAATTCTGAAAGATTCTTCTCTTATTACCATTCTCATTAAACAGTGTATAACTCTGTATATTGCCTACGGGCAATTCCGAAAAGCTCCATATCTTAGGGTTTGCATTTAACCACCAATATCTTTGCTCATCATCTGCTTCGGTTGAGTATAGCTTTACAGCGTCAAAATCATATTCATCAAGTGCCTCTTTCAGTTCTTTACGAAGTTTCCAGACAAAACTACCATATTCGGTTTTGTCTGCCTTGTGTCCCATATAAAGCACAGCCCACCACCGTTGCTTTCCTTCCTCGTCGATTCTGACTTCACAGCTAGTTTTCTCTGCAACTCGCCTTCCCAGACTTGAAGACCCAACATTATAATAATTAGGTTCCTCACCGTACTTAACAGAAAGTTGTTTACAAGTTGCAGCGCCACCATAGTCACGAAGTCGATATACTATCTCTAGACTCTGTGTGGTGAAAATTTTTTCATCACACAAAAGTTCAATCCACTTATCCTTTGAAATCCTCGGATCATATTCCGAATCGATCCAATCTTCTTCTACCGTTTTTTTCTTTGATAATTTTTCTGAAATATAGAAACAAATATCAAATGCAAGTGTTTTGTATGCCGGATCAGGATAACAAGAATCCTCCATGACCTCATTGAATAGTTCAACCAGAGATTTTTCACTGGTCACAGCTTTAGCAATGATATTTACTAATTGGTGATTTCCTTTAATGTTTGTTGAAGTATCTCCCTTTTTGGGGACAAAATCACTATCAAGGAAGACACACGTCTCCCGGCATACTGTATATTTGAAAACACTATATTTATCCGGATAATTCAGCCATAAATATACTGTGATTGCCATTGGTCTTTGATAATGCTGCATCCCAGGCGATAGTCTATTGCAGATTTCATCTGCATCGGCCTGGAACTTGATAATTCTATCAATAACATCCTTTGATTCATCATACAGATTGATGAACATTCCCCTTACGGTTTCTTGATCTTGAAGTGAATATTCATAGATCATTTTACGCGGGAAATTATTCATAGAAGCTAAAAGGCCATATGTATTCTCTGTTGCAGCATAAAACATTTGTCCAAAGTTCTCAGCATTTATATCCCATTTAGCCTTAAAGTTCTTTATGGCCTCCCATTTAAACTTTTCGTCAGACCATCTTCCCTTAAAAATAAGTTCATACTGCTTTATTGCATTTTTTAATTTTCCTTCATTGACCATTGTTCTATGCCGCCTTCCCTTAATTTAGTGATTCCATTCTACATATTCATACTGGCCGCCACCGCGCCATCCAACATCTTTCGAAATGCCACCTTTTTCGCCCTCTATTACCTTTTTCATGCGATCATTGACATACATACAAGTGATTAGGTTTTCCTCAATACAAAGGTAACGCCTATGCATCTTGTGAGCTGTTGATGACGTTGTTCCAGATCCCAGGAAGCAATCCATCACAAGATCCCCCTCATTTGTCGCAATTTCTATCACTCTACTAATTAACCGCTCCGGCTTAGGAGTTTCAAAAAGGTCCTTGTTATATACCTTCAACTTCTGCAAGTGTGTTTTTGCGTCTTTGTTGGTTCCCGCAAAATCTGAAAGCCATAAAGTCTCCGGAACAATTCCTTTTACAGATTCAGAAATAAATTTTTTTATTCGTGGGACTCCATTTCCATCACTTCCAAACCAAATATTTCCATTCGCTATTTCTCTCTTCATCCGTTCTTCGTTATAAACCCAACACCTCCCATGTGGTGGATTATGCCGTTTTCCATTTGGTGCAACAATCTCATAAAACTGCGAAGGAACTGCGTGTCCAGCCTGAACATTAGCTGTTATCGACTGCCACGGTCCCCTAGGATCATTATCCGGATTAGAATATCTGTCCAATACATCCTGTGTTAACGGAAGCCGGTTCCTTCTTTTCTTAAACAGTTCTGGATTGGGAGAGTATACTAGCAAATACTCATGATTATTCGAGAATGCCTTTCTGTTTTCTCTAGTGTTTCTCTGCTGCCAAATTATAGTTGTAATAAAGCAGTTTCTTCCAAATATCTCATCACAAAGAACCTTTAAATAGTGCATTTCTCCATCATCAATTGAAATCCATAGACTTCCATCGTCTTTCAAAAAATCACGTAATAATATTATCGTGGCTTTCATCTGAGAAATCCATGCTTCATGAGAAGCATTGTCTGCATAATAATTATAGGTTTCTCCATTGTTGTATGGTGGGTCAATGTATATGCAATCTACTTTTTTGCAATATATGGTCTTGATATCATTCAAAACTGCGATATTGTCTCCGTGGATAACCACATTCAACAAATCAGATTTCTCTTTTAAGAATTCATCTTTTTTCATGTATATCTTCCTACCTGTTCCTACAGATTATGAGCATTTCAGCCTCATGATTAGATTCAAAATTTTTTTCTGTTGCATTGAGCTTGCTATGTGTAAATTCTCCCGGCGACATTGTTGAAACATCAGAAAAATACATTTTTGCTTTCTCTATCAACTGGTCAATGGTCTGAAGCCTAGGTGTAACAGCTTGTCCAGGGTCAAACGGAGAATAAGATAACGCCAATGGAACATTAAGTGCTTTTACACCTATGAATAAGTCTTCGAATGCTTTCTCAGCCTTACTCTTAATACAAAATGGTGATTGATGTCTTCCCTCTCTATATATAGCACGACTTATTCCCCCAGTTCCATTAGGGAAGGTCGTAGTAATGACCGGATTATCATGCAGGCAAATTGTTTCTAACACATGATAGTAGCGACTGTAATGATATCTTGTATATGGCGGATCAGCATAAACCACCTTAACATCGCTACTCTTCATATCGTGTAACACTGTTTTGTAGTCATCACATATAACCCTATGGCTGTGTATTTTTTCTCCAGCTCCAAGATAATGCTCAAGCCATTTTTCAAACGTATCAAATACATTCAACGAACGATCATCAAGAATTTTCTTCTTCAAAGAATTCTTGTAATTACCTTTAGAGTCTCTTACTTTTAATGGCTGTGCAAATTGCTTTCCGACAGTGTTTACAATTTCACTCGCAGTACTCAGAAGGGCAGCTAATAGTTTGACCCTCAGCAAGCCATTGTGTTCAAAAACATAGTGTTCTATACAATCCAGGTCCATTGCTTGGCTATATGAAAAATAGAGTCCCCCATAATATCTAACGATAATGGAGTCCAAATCTTCTGTTTCATTTCTCTCTTGAAGGGTATACTTTAGCTCATCCAGTCTGTCTCTTAACTCTGTCGTACAGCTGTCATTTCCTTCTTTTAGATAAATATATATGGAGCCTTTCTCAATTATTTCATACAACGCATCAATATCGTTACTTTTAGCTTTGTCTATACACGCCTGTTCATATTCAAGTAATCTCCCAAAGACCGCATTAAGCTTCTTTCTCGTTTGTCCTTTTCTGATTTTTTCAACAATCTCTTCTGAACCAATACTACAATCCATCCAAGTCATGGTTGCCTCACATAGAATACTGGAATACATCTGTATATCTGCTGCAATTACATCCCTGTATGATGAAAGATACCTGGAAACCGTACCCGATCCCGAAAAAAGATCACATACACATCCATTAGAATCGTCTAACAAATCAACGGCTTGCTTAATTGTGTCAAGCATACGAAGCTTGCTTCCCAGATAGTGTATTGGCCTTGTTATAGTATTTTCTTCGTTATTCATCCTCTTCTGCGTCCAATCTTTTCCATAATGCCAGGCTCGATGTCCTTTGATAAATCTCTTGACAATAATACCTAATTCTTCTCATCCGTGTTGAATATGATTCTTTGCTATCAAGAACCTCTATACATGCGTCGTAAGCCTCATCACCCGGCATCAGCAACTCATACATAAAATCTCTCGGTGAAACCTTGACGAATACTCCAATCGGTCTTTCTTTTCCGCTCGGATAATCCAATCCTTTTGCTGCATCTAATTCAAATCTATAGTTTTGACTCGATACAGACACACTTGGACGAACTTCGACATCATGTAGTAATCCATCATGTCCCATATTCCGGAAAAGAATTCTATATACTCCATTTTCTCCGCACGTAGCGCCGAAAAAGTTTTCAAAAGAATTCTTATCAAAATTAACTTGTTGCCATCTGCTACCACTTTTAGGTATTTCTGCCATCAAAACTTCGCTATTCAGAAACACTGTCCAATAAGGTAAATCTATGTCTAAATCTTCCCCGTATATGACAGCATCTTTATCTGTTACGCTTTTTTTTGTCCCTTCAGATTTTTTTGAAGCTGCATATTTTTTAATATCTGGCTGTCCGCTAAGCAACTCTATATATTTTAGAAGACGATCCGCATCAGCCTTTGTCCCCTTTTGCTTTTGAATACTGATAATAGTTCTCATACGCTCTGTATTTTGCTCAGCATATGCATTAACAATATCCTCATCCAGGTCAAACAAAAATGGTTTACTGTGTTTAAGCCATTCGTCCCACTCATGAACGAAATTTTTTATTTCTTCAGATGTTAATTTCTCGATAGCGTATGCCTCGCGATTCTGCCTTAGTCCTTTTTGAGTCAAATTCCCAGATCCAATAACTAAAATGCCTCCATCCGGTTGAGCAAACCAACTATATTTGGGATGGAACGTAGAGCCTTTGCTGTTGTGAATATATGCCTTAATTAATAAGTGATCAGAATATTTTTCCTGCATCCTTTTCAACGTTTCAACGGAATATACATTTGTTATATCATCCATACCAACAATCAGCGTAAACTGACCGGTCTTAAGAAACTGTTTGAAGTTATCATCTTCAATTAGCAGTTCAATTCCATCTTTTGACGCAAACGCATATGCACCACCACCGACAGTCCCTCCAACACACGCAGAAATCAGTGCCTCATGTAAATATGACGATTTGTAGTATGTAGGATCCTGAATATAAAATGCCATGATTTTTCTCCTATTTATCTAATAGTAAGTAAAAGTTTCGCCAGATTGTATCTTTTGTCCAGTAAAACCCTCATTTCCATATCGCACTAACAATCCCGCCAGCCCGCCTAAAATCAACCTTTCCGCACCACCAACGCCACACATTCTGTATGCCGCGTCCCAGCAAAATTATCAAACGGCTTCAAACTCTTAACCTCATACCCATAATACTGCAAATAATAAAGATTCTCCACCAGCGTCTTCGGATTGCAGGAAACATAAACCATCTGCTCAACCCCATAGCTGATAATCTTATCCAGCGCTTTGGGCGAAATCCCCATGCGCGGCGGATCCACCACGATCACATCAGGCTTTTCCGTCACCGTTTCCAGCACCTCGAAAACATCGCCCGCGATAAACTGACAGTTGTCCAGGCCATTAAGCGCGGCGTTGCTTTTAGCAGCCGCCACCGCTTCCTCCACCAGCTCCACGCCCACAGCCTTCCTGGCCTTTTTCGCCAGGGTCTGGGTAATGGTTCCCGTGCCGCAGAACAGGTCAAAAGCAACTTTGCCGCTGAAATCATCGATCAAGTTGATGGCGTAGGAATAGAGGCGCTCCACCGCTTCCACGTTGGTCTGGAAAAAGGAAAAGGCGCTGACCTTGAAATCCAGGTCCATGATCCGCTCCATATAATAATCACGGCCCCATAACGTTTTCAGCTCATCGCACTTAACCGCGTCGGCCAGGCTATCGTTAAAGGTCCGCAGAATTCCAACTAAAGTATGCTCCAACGGAAGCTGCTGAAGAAGCTGCACATACCCTTCCTCGTCAAAGCCAGGCTCCGTAGAAGTGACCAGGTTGACCAGCAGCTCGCCGGTATGCACGCCCCTGCGCACAATCAGATGGCGCAGCAGGCCCTTGTGGGACTTTTTATGGTAAAAAGAATAGCCTTTCTCCTGGCAAAAGTCCAGGGTGGCCCGCAAAACCCGATTAAAATCTTCGTGAACCAGCTGGCACTGATCCACAGTAACGATGGACATAAAATGCTTCTTGCGGTGCATGCCCAGGGTCATATCGCCGCCCTTTTCCATATCGCCGAATGTATATTCCATCTTATTGCGATAGCGGTACTGGCTGGGCGCAGGCTCGATGGGAAGAATCTCCCCGCAGGCAACGCCCTTTTTTTCAAGAAGGCTGAGAACCTCCTGTTCCTTGATTCTCAACTGTTCCTCATAAGGCGTCCCCTGATAAATGCATCCGCCGCAGAACTCGTCGTGTTTACATATTTCCATCAAATACCTCTCCTTTAACTAACATTAATTAAAATGTCCCATACTTATCATAAAACTCTTTTTTATATTCCAGAAAACGATCTTCCTCAATGGCTTTGCGAATGTTTTTCATCAAATTGACCAGGAAATGCAGGTTGTGGTTGGAAAGCAGCATGGAAGACAGCATCTCATTGCACTTGAACAGATGGCGCAGATAGGCCCGGGAATAATTCCGGCAGGTGTAGCAATCGCACTGATGATCCAGCGGGCTGAAATCCCGTTCATATTGGGCGTTCTTAATATTCACCTTTCCGGCCGAAGTCATAGCCATTCCATGGCGGGCGATTCTGGTCGGCAGCACGCAGTCGAACATATCGACGCCCCGCTCCACCCCTTCAAACAGGTAATCTGGCGTACCAACTCCCATCAAATACCGGGGCTTGTCCGCCGGCAGATGATCGACACAGTCATCCAGAACTTCGCACATCAAATCCTTGGGTTCTCCCACACTGAGACCGCCGATGGCATAGCCGGGCAAATCCAGCTCTACAATCTCTTCGGCGGATTGTTTGCGCAGATCCTTATACATGCCACCCTGCATGATGCCAAAGAGCGCTTGGTGTTCCGTATCCTTCCAAGCCGCCTTGCAGCGCTTGAGCCACCTGGTGGTTCGCTCCAGCGAATCCTTCACATAGCTGCGGTCAGCCGGATAAGGCGCGCACTCGTCAAAAGCCATCATAATGTCCGATCCCAGCGCCGTCTGCACCTCGATGGATTTCTCAGGCGAAAGCATGTGTTTGGAACCGTCGATGTGGGAGCGGAACTCCACGCCTTCCTCGGTAATCTTGCGCAAATCGCCCAGGCTGAACACCTGAAAGCCGCCGCTGTCCGTAAGGATCGGCCTGTCCCAATTCATAAATTTATGAAGGCCTCCCGCCTCCCGCACAATATCGTGTCCCGGACGCAGATATAAATGATAGGTGTTGGACAAGATGATCTCTGCACCCAGTTCTTTCACTTCTTCCGGGCGCATGGCTTTTACCGTAGCCGCCGTTCCCACCGGCATGAAAACCGGAGTTTCAATGGTTCCGTGGGGCGCTGTCACCCTCCCCCGTCTTGCCTTGGATCGAGGGTCGGTCTTTATCAGTTCATAGGTTACTGCTGTCATAGGTTCTCCTTTTATATCTCATGTTTTTCTCTGCTTTATCAGCCATATTATCATACCACACCCAATTTACTTTTTAAACCGCCAGGTATATAATTATTGGAAAGAGCTGCTGCAAATGATACCCAAAAAGGAAGAATGAGAATGGCTTATTTTACCACGAGCGATCAGTGCAAACTGTACTATGAAGAACATGGAAGCGGCGAACCTTTGATTTTTATCCATGGCTGGTCCTGCAACCACAAATTTTTCAAATATCAAGTGGATGAATTCGCAAAAAACTACCGGGTCATCTTGTATGATCTTCGAGGCCATGGTCAGTCCGATCGTTCCCAGATTACAGAGCGGGGTATGAATCTCAACCGTTTCGCTTCCGATCTTCACGAGCTGATCGAACATCTGGGCCTGGATCAAGTGTCTGTCGTCGGCTGGTCTATGGGAACCAGTACCTTGCTGGCCTATGCGAGAGAATTCAAGTGTCAGTACATAAAAAAGATGTGCTTTATCGACATGACACCAAAACTTTTGAATGACCCCCAATGGAAGCTGGGTCAGAGCTGCACCTTTGACATTGTGCAAAATCTCCAATTCATGGCCGCCATTGCGGTCAGCTGGGAATTCGCCGCAAAGCTGTTCATTCCCAATGTTTTCGCAAAAGACTATGACCAGGAATCGGAAGAGTTCCAGTGGGTCTTTAAAGAAGCGCTGGACAATACGCCCCACTGCATGATGAACATGTGGATCGCCATGGCGATTGAGGATTTCCGCCCGGTCCTGCCGACCATCAAAGTGCCGGTACTTTTAGCTTACAGCGGAGACGGTCTGATTTACGGCCCGTCCCATGGCGAATATATGAAAGAGCATCTGGGCACAGACAGCAAACTGGTCATCTTCCCCGGCTGCGGACACGGTCTTTTCCTCGAGGATCCGCAAAAATTCAACAGTGAACTGAAGGACTTCCTGGAAGACTGATTTGATAAGTTTCGCCCATAAAAAAACGAACACAGAAAAAGTGTCGCCCCGGCAGTATCCGCATTGGAAAGCGGATGCACATTCATAGCCGCAGTGACACTTTTTCATTTGTTTTATTCTTTGCTTTTAATCAGCTCCACATTTTTAATCTCAATGTCGCTCAGATAGCCGCCTTGATCAAAGGTCTGAGGATCCACCGTTCCCTCATACCAGTCTTTGCCTTCAAAATAAGCAGCCAGCTGGGAGTCATTGAAAATCCGTCCATGCCTTGCCATGATTTCATTTCTCGCGATCCGCAGCTCCTCGGATGTCAGCCCCTGCAGATCTTCTTCTGTCAAAAGCTCTTCTGAGCTATTGGGAATTATGTAATCTTCATTGGCCTGCTTGGTGGTTTCTTCCGTGGCCTGGGTCGATTCTTCAGTAGCCAGCGTTTCCTCGTCTGTGATGCTGTTTTTCACCTTGACCACTTCATAATGGCGGGTTTCTGCCTCATTTATGATACTCTTCCATTCAATATCCCTGCCTTTGAAAGTGAGTACCCCGTTTCCGCTGTTGCCGGCTCCATCGTTGGAAAAGGTATAATAGGCTTCCCCGTCTTTTATAGTTGCGCCGATATCTTTGACTACGATGCTGTTGTAAGCGGCTCCTCCGTCATAAAAGCTCAGGGAAATCCGCATCGTTCCTCCATTGACGTCAGTAATTTCCAGTCGAACGCCGCCAGAGCTTTCAATATCGTCGGTCCCACGCTCCTGCCAGACACCGATATAATCGTTATATTTAATGGAATCCGGATCTTGAAAGACCGAACTCTGTAGGAGTACAACGACTACTACGATTACCAATACTACTGCAAAGCCGATTTTGAGATACTTGGTCGGAATGGGGAATTCCTTTTCCCGCTCCGACCTCAGCTTAAAATCATATTCTTTTTCCTGAGGCGTCGGTGCTGGCGGCGGCCCCTGCATGAGCGGCTCTTCCTTCACGGCTTCTTCTTTTACCAGCTTTTTCTGTTTGACCGGAGCGCCGCAATATTTACAGAAATGACTGCGATTACTAATCTTCTTAAAACAATTTTTACAAAACATGACTTACTCCTGGTTTATATAAAGACTGCATCGCTGCAAAAGCTGCGATGCATGAAAATTTCTACGGTTCGATTATACATGAACAGAAAGGGGAAGTCAATTTTTCAGAATTGAATATCACAAAATCAACATCATCCATTTACAGCAGCCATTTCTGCAAGGTACGATTCAAAACCTCAATATCGATCGGCTTGGCAATATGATCATTCATTCCCGCCCGCAGCGCTTCCTGTACATCTTCTGCGAAAGCATTGGCTGTCATTGCTACAATCGGGATATCCTGCGCATCGGACCGCTTTAGTCCCCGAATATAACTGGCAGCCTGATATCCATCCATAACCGGCATCTGAATATCCATTAAAATGAGATCATAATACCCTTCCGGAGAATCCTCGAATTTGTTTACAGCCTCATCGCCGTTAAAAGCTTCTTCGATTTGGATATCTGCTTCCTTGAGCAGTTCACTGGCAATTTCCATATTGAGCATATTATCTTCCACCAGTAGAATCCGTTTATTGCTGTATTGATCCGCCCAATCGATAACCGGCCCTTCTTCTCCCCGATCATTCAACTCATTGAGCAGATAGCAGAAATTCGAACGATAAAATGGCTTGGAAAGGAATCCGGTTACACCTTTTTCCTTTACATCTTCTTCAATCTCTGACCAGTCATATGCAGTGAGGAATATAATTGGAACTTCCGACCCAACAATTTTGCGAATTTGCACAGCCGTTTCCGCTCCATCCATTTCCGGCATCTTCCAGTCCAGCAGGATCACCTTATAAGCTTGATCGTCTTCCTGGGCCCTGCGGATCATCTCCAGAGCGGTCTTGCCGCTATCTGTACAGTGCGCTTCAATACCCATATCACGAAGGATTTCGATCGCTGCGCTGCAAGCCTGCCTATCGTCATCAATGATCAGGGCTCTGGCGCCGATCCAAAATTCGGGTACCATTTCCTGCCTTGCTTCCTCTAATTTAAGCGACAGGGTTACCGTGAAGACGGATCCCTTGCCGGTCTGGCTTTTGACATCAATATGACCGTTCATCATATCAATAATATTCTTTGTAATTGCCATGCCCAGGCCAGTCCCCGCAATCCATCTGGTCGAAGAATCCTGTACCCGTTCAAACGGCAGGAACAATTTTTCTTGAAACTCTTTAGACATTCCGATACCGGTATCCGTACAGCGAATTTGATACATTCCATATCCTTTGCGCGTGCTGGAAAGCTGCTCTGCCTCTATGAGGATTCTGCCGCCGGCAAGGGTATATTTAACCGCATTGCTGAAAATATTGAGACATATCTGCCGAAGCCGCAGCGGATCGCCGATGATTTGTTCATTTCTCAGAGGCGCCAGCCGGACGTCAATCTCCAGATCATGAGATTTTGCCTGCGGGCGAACCAAATTTACCGTCTCGATCAGTAGCTCCGCCAAATTAAAAGGTTCTTCCCTCATAATCAGTTTGCCGCTTTCTATTTTTGACATATCCAGTACATCATTAATCAAATTTAGCAGATGGGTACTGGAAAGATCAATCTTATCCAGGCAATCTTTGATTCGTTCTCTATCATCCAGATGCGCCTTGGCGATTGTCGTCATCCCTACAATTGCGTTCATCGGCGTTCGAATATCATGGCTCATATTGGAAAGGAACCGGCTCTTTGCTTCATTTGCCGCATTGGCGTTTTCCAGCGCGCTCTGCATCATTTTGCGGTTTTGCTCTTCTTCATATTTTTGCTCATCCACGCGTCTGGACAACAAAATCGCCATCTGTTCCTCGGAATAAGGATTATCCACATGGATGATCTGGGCCGAAATCCAATGCTGCTTCCCATCCGTCAAAAGTGCCCTTGCTTCTATAAATACTTCTTTTTTCTTTTTCCCTAAAATTTCTTTCAAACGATCGATGGAAAACCGCTTTTCATATTCCTCTTTGGCATCTGATTCCAAAATCCGGCCGAAGGCATCGTATAAGTCCGTGTAGGACCTGGGATTGCCCATATCGATTTTCAGCTCTTGTTCAAAATACAAAACATCGATTTGGTCCGCAGAAAGATTAATGCTGATAATCACCGGATAGGCGTTGGAAATGGCGCTGAGCAGGGTTCTGCGTTCCAAAAGCTTTTCCTTTTCCTCTTCCTCCTCAGCCAGCTTTTCTTTGGTTACATCGTGGAAGGTAGCCACCAGCACCGGCTTACCATTTTCATCCATGGTTTTCTCAACAATCCCCGACGACCAAAAATAAGAGCCGTCCGTTCTGAATATCCGATTCAGGAATGTTTGCTTTGTTCCTCTTTCAACGGCATTCTTAAAAATTCGCTCTGTTTCCTCCATGTCATCCGGATGAATGATGGTTGAGAGCAGCATTCCTTTTGTGTCAACGTCATCTTGACGATAATGAACCATTCGCAGCCCTTCTTTATTGAGTTGAATAAACTGATGGGGTGCATCGATTGTCACCACGGCAATTCCCTCTGGAATGGAATTATATAGATGGCTGATATAATTGGCCTGGCTTTTCAATTTGCGGTTAGCCTTGCGGCCATGCCATAGATAAAACAGAACCAGCGCCGCAATACCCAGGATGACTGCAATCATCAGAACCATGGTCCTGGCAAGAATTTTGTTGCTCTGTTCACTGATGATATCTTCGGGAATGATGGAAATCAGATACCAATCCGTAGCGTGCTTCAGAGGAACATAGCAGAAAACAGTCGCTTCTTGATTATAGTTGAATAAAGCCCATCCGTTTTCCTTTTTCTGAAGGGATTTCTGGAATTGGTTTATAGTTTGCAGATCGTTTTCATCCTCAGGCAGCATATCAAATAAATTCTTTACCGTCTTGTTACTATTAGGGTGAGAAGAACGGATTAGAATCTCACCATCATGATCGGCAATATAAGAAAATCCTTCATTATTATAAAAAGAAAGGGAAAAACGATCAGCAATATTTCGTACTTCATATTCTTTAATTAGATACCCGTTTCGACCGTCGGAAAAGGTCACTTTTCTGTAGAGATCAATCACGTTAACGCCGGAAGTGCTGCTGATATGCGGATCCACGACGCCTTCTGTGTTCTGGTTTTTTTCCAGACTGTCAGCTGCCTGGGCATCGGCAAGACCGCTGGGAATCCATTGACCGTTTGAAAGGTAAAGGCGGATTCCGCCTTCGGTCTGCGTCCTCAAAAGGTTGTTCAGCGTTTTCGAATCATTAGAAGTGATTTTACTGAGATAGGAGCTTATCGTTTCCAAGGACTGAAAATCTTTGCTCAGCAAAAGACCCAATCCACTGGTCCCCTGCTTCGTACTCTCAGTAATCGTATTGATTGATTCCTGCCACAACTGATTCTTTACGTCTTTGATATAAAGAACCGTGACCGAGCACAGCAAAGATGCAATGAGCACCGCCGCCAATGCCGTTTTTTTCCATATATTAGAAATCATCATTTCATCCTCTGCTGTTCATCCATCCACGTCATAATTGTATCAACGGTTTCTCCGGAGAGCAGTTTTTGCGCAGCTTCAGCGGTTATTTCCCAAATGGGAAGTTCTAAAAGGCTGTCTGATCCAATCACAGTCCGTCCCGACTGATAACATTCAACCAGCGGCTGAATTTCTTCGGTTGAGGATGGCTGGCCTTGTTTCAAAGGACTGAACGATGACTGATTATCGGCAAACTTCTGTATGGAATCTTCCCTTGTAAAATATTCAACAAATTTCAGGGCTTGTTCTTTATTGGCGCTGCCTTCGTTGACGCTCAACCGGGTATCGGCATTGACCACCAGGACCGAACCATCCTTCCTTGCCGGATACGGTACAACGGTAAAGTTCAATTTCGAATTCATGTTTTTGACCCGGCCGGCAGCCCAGCCTCCGGTCAGCATAAATGGGGATTCTCCTTTTACGAATTCTTCCAGATCATCAGAAGTCTTTTCGGTTTTTAGCGCTTTCTCAGCATCAACATATCCCCGGTCGATAAAACGCTTTGCCAGAAGAAAACCCGGTCTCAGGTAAGTACTGAGCAGTTCTTCATTCTTGTTAATCTTTGCGAACAGCTCTTTCTGTCTGTCTTCATGATAAACCAAATCAAACCCTACGGCAATAGCCAGGGTTTTTATGGAAATGTCGTTATTGGCGATGATCGGTGTGATTCCCTGCTCCTTAAAAAATTGACAGACCTGTTCCCATTCTGCTAAATTGTCCGGAATTTCTTGTCCATATTCCTTGAGCAGTTCTTCATTGCAGTATAATCCAAAGGCGGAAACCGTAGTAGGAACCCACAGGATTTTTCCATTTTCCTCCATCTGGCTGATCATGCTGTCTGAGTAGGAGGAAATGCAATTTAACTGGGACAGATCCGCCAGCTGTCCGTTCTCTCCCAGCGATAAAGCGGTATCGTGATTGACCATAAAAATATCGTCGCCTTTCCCCGCCGCCATTCGCTTTTCCAGGGCTTCAAAATAATCCGTTCCTTTCAGGCTTTCATAAGACAAACGGGTATCAGGGTTTTCATCCATGAAGCCGGTTATAATCTCTTCAATAACTGTAACGTTCTCCGGTTCGTTCTTATTGCCAAAAAAGGTCAGATTAAACTTTACCTGATTTTCATCCTGATTGCTGACTACTACGTTTTTGCTGCCGCATCCAGCCAAAAGGCCGGCCAACAGAACCATGCAAAAAAATGCCAATAACACTCTTTTTTTCATATCTAAATCTCCGTTTGTCACTTGTGTTCACGTTGAAGTTTAGTTTTCTCGCGATGTTTTGTCTATCTTCTTCCTCGTTTTGCGCAGTGACACGCATAAGGAATCTGTCGTAATCTCCACCTGTTTCCCGCTGAAAGCAACTCCGTACTTAAAGATTGTTTTAACACCCTTGGAAGCATATCGGTATCGTACTTACGATCCTCAATCTGTGCCAAAGCTGTCTCCGAGAGCTGTTTTAGTTTGTCTCCGGAAAGCTTCCTGGCCGCCTTCAGCTCAATCAGAATACCCGGCATATTCGCCGACTTGGGCGATAACTGGATATCATATCGGCCTTCCCCGGGCTCTCCATTCGAACTAATGTAGTAGCGGTTGTCCATCATAGCGCAAAGCCCCAAAACAAAACCGTGGTAAAAGTTTTCCCCGGCCGTATCCGTAGCAGCTTGCCGATTGGAGAAGCAGCTTGTGCATCTCTTTTTGCATCATTGGAATACAATGCCTCCTGTATCGAGATCGCGGCAGCCTGGGGAATGATATCGGTCAATTTTTGCAGGATTTCTTTGTTATATACAAACGCGATCTCCTGATTGGGCAGCCCCACCTCGCACATATAATCCCCGCTAAAAGATGGATCCATTCTCACAACCTTCAGATATCCGGCAACCAGCAGAAAACTGTATACGGAAGAAGGGTTGTTTCGAATCTGCGGATAAATGACGCCAATAGAATCCCATAATGCTCATCCAGCATTTGTGAAAGCCTCTGCAGGGACATCATCATGTCCGTATCGTCCGCCTTCTCTTCCACCACAGTTTTAAAATATGCTTTCTTATAAATGTTACAATGCTCACTTTCCAAAAGTTCACTGTGGCGTTCAAATTCCTGCCTTAAAATGCTTGAAATTTGATCATAGGTCTCCTCCCAGGTATCACGTTTTACATCCTTAAAGGTGATGAAAATCACCGGGTATTTCCCCTGATAGTCCCGATATTTTTTACCGCAGGACCAAATCTTTTTGTCTCTGAAATAAACAGAAGTATTTTCATCCGTCTTTTCAAAAACGGCAAATCCAGCTGAATTTCACTTTTTCTATATGCGCCGGTTTTCACGCGGCTGTCCGCAGGTTTTTTTGCGTCCACGGGAATCCTCCAGCTGCGTCCTTTTTTATGAACCCCCTCTATTCTTCCCTCTGCGCAAAGAACCGTTACTCTGCGTTCCGTTATTCCCCACCGTTTAGCCGCTTCCTTTACAGTCATTGTCTCTGCCATATCTGGCACCCCCAATTTTATAAAGATATTGTACCTTGTTTTCGGAATAAAGCCAATACATTTCACTTTGTTCTTTTGAATGTTCTGCAAAAGGTCACCGATCTTTAACGGAATGTTGCTGCCAACATTCTATTGGGTTTCATACAATCAACATCGCATCTCCATAACTGAAAAACCGATACCGCTCTTTTACCGCAACTTCATAAGCGCTGAGGATTTTCTCTCTGTCGTAGAGAGCGGAAATCAGCATCAGCAGCGTGGATTTTGGCAGGTGGAAATTGGTGATCAGCCCATCCACCAGTTTGAATTCGTAGCCCGGATAGATGAAAATTCCCGTGCTTCCTGCCCCCGCTTTGAGCCGGTACTGACCGTTTTCAAAAACCGCCGCGCTCTCCAAGGTTCTGGTGGAGGTCGTGCCCACGGACAGGATCCGGCCGCCGGCTGCTTTGGTCTCGTTTACCAGCCTGGCGCTTTCCTGGGAAACCTCATATTCTTCAAAATGCATCTCATGCTCTTCGATGGTTTCGCACTTCACCGGACGGAAGGTACCGATTCCCACATGAAGGGTCACATAAGCGATCTTAACGCCCTTTTCTTCAGCCTTTCTCAACAGTTCTTCCGTAAAGTGAAGACCGGCCGTAGGCGCTGCCACCGAACCCTCTTCTTTGCAGTAAACCGTTTGATAGCGTTCCTTATCTTCCTGGTCACTGTCCCGTTCGATATATGGAGGAAGCGGCATTTTTCCCAGTTCTTCCAGACGTTCCATAAAGATTCCCTGATAATGAAACTCTACGATCCTGGTACCGTCTTTTCCATAATCGAGATTTTCCGCCTTAAAGTCGGGAGAAAAAGCCACCGTATCTCCCGGTTTGAGCCGTTTTCCCGGTCTTACCATGGTTTCCCAGCGGTCGCCTTCGATCCGCTTGGTTAGAAGGAATTCCACCTTGGCGCCGGTCTCTTCTTTGGTTCCGAAAAGCCGGGCCGGGAGCACCTTGGAATTATTCAGCACCAGACAGTCCCCTGGCAAAAGATACTCCAAAATGTCGTAAAAATGACGATGCTCAATGGTATCGTTCTCTCTGTTGAGAACCATGAGACGGGAGCAGTCCCGTTTATCCGCAGGCTTTTGCGCAATCAGCTCCTGCGGCAGATGATAATCGAATTCGTTTATATGCATGTTCCTATTCCTTTATCTTTAATTCCACCTGCTGGTCATCGCAGGCAATGCCCAAATGCCGGTAAGCTTGCTCCGAAACCACCCTGCCCTTTTGGGTTCTGTGGAGAAAACCGGCTTGTATCAAATAAGGCTCATAGACATCTTCAATGGTAACCCGTTCCTCACCGATGGAAGCGGCGATGGTATCGATGCCGACGGGGCCGCCTTTAAAGCGTTCAATGATCATACGCAGGATTTCCCGATCCAGACTTTCCAGGCCCATAGGATCCACCCCCAGGGCGGCCATGGCTTCCTGAGTGATGGCCAGGTCGATCTTTCCGGTACCCTTGACCTGGGAAAAATCCCGAACCCGCTTTAAAATACGGTTGGCGACCCGAGGCGTTCCCCGGGAACGCTTTGCCATTTCATTGAGGGATTCCTCATCCACCTCCACATTGAGCAGACCCGCTGTACGGCGGATGATCTTTTTCAGTTCTCCAGTGGTATACATTTCAAATTTGCTGCTGACACCGAACCGGTCCCGCAGCGGTGCCGAGAGGCTTCCGGCTCTGGTGGTGGCACCGATCAGAGTAAAACGGGCAATATCCAAGCGGATGGATCGGGCCGAGGGGCCCTTCCCGATGATGATATCCAGCGCAAAATCCTCCATGGCCGAGTAGAGCACTTCTTCTACAGAGCGGTTGAGCCGGTGGATTTCATCGATAAACAGGACGTCATTTTCATTGAGATTAGTCAGAATCGCCGCCAGATCGCCGGCCCGCTCAATGGCAGGCCCGGAGGTGATCCGAATATCCACCCCCAGCTCATTGGCAATAATCCCGGCCAGAGTCGTCTTTCCCAGGCCCGGAGGTCCGTAAAAAAGAACGTGATCCAGGGGTTCTCTCCTCAGCTTTGCCGCTTCAATAAAGATCTTCAAATTCTCAGTTGCCTTTTTCTGCCCGATGTAATCCTCCAGCGTCTGAGGCCGCAAGGTGAACTCAGAGGCTTCTTCATTTTCGCCTGCGCTTGCCGCAGTTATTCTTTCTTCGTTTTCCATAACTCATCCCTTATCGTTAAAACAGTCTTTTCAGAGCCTGCTTAATGTATTCTTCCACAGTCAAATCCTTCTCTTTCACCGCTGCGAGGGCATTGACCGCTTCTCCTTTTGTATAACCCAGCGCCACCAGCGCGCTCACTGCTTCCGTCCTGCTGTCCCCGGCGGCTCCGTCTGCGGAAGCGCTGCTTTCCATGCCTTCCGGAAGAGCTGCCTGTTCCAGCTGGCCGAACTTATCTTTCAGCTCCAACACGATCCGCTCAGCCGTCTTTTTGCCGATGCCGTTGGCCCTGGTCAAAGATTTGGCATCCTCCAGCACAATGGCCTGATGGACTTCTGATAGGGGCATGGCTGATAAAATCGCGATGGCCGCTTTCGCCCCTACGCCGCTGACCGTAATCAGCTTGTGAAACGTATCCAGGGCGGCTTTTTCGCCGAAACCGAACAAACGAATATCATCTTCCCTTACGATCATAGCCGTGAAAACAGTGATGGACTCCCCTTCCTTCGCCAGATAAACGCTGGAATTGGCAGGAACGGTTATTTCGTATCCCAGGCCTCCCGCATCGACCACAATGCCGCTCTCTGTTTTTATAGCCAACGTACCTTTTATGTAATGTAGCATTTCCTACCTCCTGCTTTTCATGTTCAAGCTTTTCAGCCGGTTTCTGCTGCCTGCCGAATGTCCGTGGCACACGGCTGCCGCCAGAGCATCTGCCGTATCATCGGGCTTTGGAACTTCTTTTAGATTCAATATGGTTTTGACCATAGTCTGTACTTGCTTTTTCTCTGCGCGGCCATAGCCCACCAGAGCCTGTTTGATCTGGAGCGGAGTGTATTCTGCAATCTCCAGCCCTGAGTTCGCGCAGGCCAGCACGGCCACTCCCCGAGCCTGCCCCACCAGAATCGCTGTTTTGGCATTGGTATTAAAAAATAATTCTTCTACGGAGGCCACCTCCGGTTCATGGCGCATAATGATTTCCATCAAAGAATTATACAAAATCTTCAGCCTGTCCGGCATCTCCATGCCGGCATCCGTAGTCACGGCGCCATAATCGATCACCTTAAAGCGATTGCCGGTCATTTCGACGACGCCATAGCCCAGGATCGCATATCCCGGGTCTATTCCAAGTATTCGCATAGAGCCTCCTCAAAACAGCACGGATTTCAATCCGCACATTCAATTCAGTATAGCACACAAACATACGTTCCGCAATTCTCAATTAAGGTTTTTTTATGTGGTATTTTCCCAAAAGTATGGTATAATTATAAATGTATAAAATTAATTTAAAATGTATATTGAAGGAGAATACAATGCGTTATTCAAGACAAAATAAAATTTTAGAGCTGATCGAAGAATATGAGGTGGAAACACAGGATAAGCTGGCTTCCCTCTTGAAAGAATACGGTTATGACGTGACGCAGGCTACCATATCCAGGGATATCAAAGAGCTTCATTTAATTAAGACCCTCTCCTCCACTGGAAAATATAAATATGCAGCTGCCATGAATATGGAAGGACCGGTTTCCGATCGTTTTGTAAATATATTCAGAGAAACCATTAAATCCGTCGATTCTTCCGGCAATATCGTTGTTGTAAAAACTTTGTCCGGATGCGCCAACGCTGCCGGTGAAGCCATCGATTCACTGGGATTTCCCCATGTGATCGGTTCCGTAGCCGGAGACAACACGCTGATGATCGTCATCGACGATGCGGACAACACACCAAAGTTTTTAAAAGAATTCAATGAAATGCTTGGATAAGAGGTAGCATATGATATCGCATATCAGTATCAGAGATTTTGCCATTATTGAAAACGTGGAAATTGACTTTCACGAAGGACTCAACATCATCACCGGCGAAACGGGAGCCGGTAAATCAATTGTAATCGAAGCAGTAAGTCTGGCTCTGGGCAGCCGGGCGGATACTGCTTTCGTTCGTTCCGGAAAGGAAAAGGCTATCGTTCAGCTGGCCGGAACCCACAAGGGGGAAGAATACGTCATCACCAGGGAGGTATCGGCCGCAGGAAAGAATCTGTGCAAGATCAACGGCGAGATCGTCACTTTGGGTCATTTGAATCTGCTCTGCAAGAAGCTGGCCGATATCCACGGCCAATACGACCACCAATCCCTGCTCAATCCGGATTATCACATTAAACTGGTGGATATGTACAGAAAAGACACCATCGGACCGGCCAAACAAAAAGTAGCGTCTCTTTATTCCCAATACCGGGATATTTCAAACAAACTAAAGCAGCTTCTCGCCGATGCGGCAGAAAATCAGAGAAAGCGGGACTTCATGGCCTTTGAGCTGGAGGAAATTCACAAGGCCGGTCTGGCGCCAGGTGAAGATGAGGCGCTGGAAGAAGAAATCAGTGTGCTGCAAAACAGTGAAAAAATCTACGAAAATCTTGCCGGAGCCTATGAGCTGGCCAACGGCGAAGAGTTCCCTGCCCTTGGCAGCATGAAAAAGGCGCTGGACATGATCGGAGAGATCGGAGAATATTCCAAGGAACTGACGGACATCCACCAACAGATGTCAGAATCCTACTATATTATGGAAGAACTGTGTTCCCAGATCCGCGAGTGCCGGGACAGGACCGTATTTTCCCCCGAGGATCTGGATCGATGTATTTCCCGTATGGAAACCTTGAATAGCCTCAAGCGAAAGCATAATGCTTCTCTGGAAGAAATCATCGCTTACGGCGAAGAGCTGGAAGAAAAGCTGACGCAGGTGGAAAACATCGACAGCTTAAAAACGGAGCTGACCGAACTGAAAGAAAAATGCGAAGCTGATCTGAAAGCCGCTTGTCAGGAATTATCCGCTCTGCGGAAAGAAGCCGCTGCCGAGCTGGAAGAAAAGATTCTCGCAGAGCTGGGAGAACTGAATTTTAAAGACGCTCAATTATCCATCGAGTTTCAGGAAAGCACCGAGTTCACAGACAACGGCACAGATGTAGTCGAGTTTATGATCAGCACCAACAAGGGTGAAAAATTAAAGCCCCTTTCCAAGATCGCTTCCGGCGGTGAAATGTCCAGAATCATGCTGGCTTTCAAAAAGATCGTCGGCGATTATGACGAAATCCCCACCATGATCTTCGATGAAATCGATGCAGGCATCAGCGGCATCACTGCCAGCATTGTGGGAAAAAAACTGCAGCAGATCGCAGAAAATCACCAGATTATCTGCATCACCCATTTGCCGCAGATCGCGGCCTATGGCGCTCACAACTATAAGATCGATAAAGAATCCGATGACAGCAGCACCTATACTACGGTCATCCACTTGCGCCCTGACGAAAAAGTCCAGGAAATCGCCAGGCTTCTGGGCGGAATCAACATTACCGACATCACCCTCCAGTCAGCGAAAGAGCTGATTGAAGCATCCAAATAAACAAAAGAGCTTGCAGTCTCAGATATACTCTGAAAAACCGCAAGCTCTTTTATATCTCATCCTTATTTTTGCAAGTAGGTATCCAGTACAGTAACGTTGCCGTTAATATCGGAGGCACAGACGAGTCCGGCATGTTCGCCTTCCGTCATGCGCTCCACGTTGACAACCTCTTTCGCCCCGCCTAAATCAGTGATTTTCTCTATTTTGTACTCGTTAATGATGGCAGAAGGCAGCAGCGCTTCCACAGACCCATTTTCCATGATGAAAAAGACAGCTCCATACCCGCCGTTTCCATACGGGCAGGCGCATACACGCAGAACGCCCGACTCCACTTCATGGGTCAGACCGTAGACTTCTCCCAATTCCGCAGTGCAATGTAAAATAGCTCTGCCGTCCGACGTGAGTTCCACAGATTCAATCCCGCCAAAGTTGAAAGTTTTAAGCTGATCGGAGTTCATTGGAATCGTATAACCGCGGTTCTTTTTCGCAGACCATGAAAATTCTTCATACGCTTCAGATATGCCCTCTGTCTGTGCTTGGGCAGCGGATGTCGCAAGAGATGTTTCTGCAGGCTCGCTTTTTCCGCTGTCTTTAAAAAAGGTCTGGTAGATCAGACAGACGCACACGGTCAAAACAAGAACGCCCAGGATGCATATAATTGCAACTTTAAATCCATTCGATTTCTTTTCCATCTCAACAAGTTCCTTTCCTAATTTTTCATTTGGATATGCTCCCCGGAGCACCGCCTTAGTAATAAGCTACAATCTGCTCCACGGTCTGCTCAACAGCCAACCCGTCGGCTTTAACGGTAATATCCGCATATTTCTCATACAGCGGTACTCGCCTTTGATAGAGATCCCCTATGGTGTCCCCCTTTTCCATGGCTACCCCTCTTGTTTTTATGTTGTTAAGCCGGTTTAATACGGTTTGAAGCCGCACTTGGAGATAAACGATGCGGCCGTTCCTTTTCAGATGCTCGATGGCTTTGGGATAATAGATAGCGCTTCCCCCTGTGGAAATGACCGTGTTTTCAACATTCAGCTCCAGCAAAACAGCTTCTTCTGCTTGTTTGAAGTACTCGATGCCATGTTCATCGATGATTTGCTGCAACGGTTTCTGCTCCCGCTCCTGGATCAGCAGATCCGTATCCACAAAATTCATGCGCATGGTCTTGGCAAGAACAACCCCTGTAATGCTCTTGCCGCAGGCCGGCATGCCGACCAATATGATGTTTTCCATTCCAATTCTCCTTTTATAGCTCTTTCAACATGGATTTAACAAGGTTGGCCGATATTTGAGAAGCTTTTTTACAATTCTTTTCAAATTCTGATATTCCGCTTCGGTCCGGTGTATCGGTGATCGTCCGAATCGAAATAAACGGTATCCCATTAACATAACATACATGCGCAATACTAGCTGTTTCCATATCCACGCTCAAAGGTGAATATTTGGCAGCAATGTATTCGCGCTTATTGTTTTCAATAAATTGTTCGCCGGTTATCATTCTTCCTAAAAACACTCGATTGTTTAGGTTGCCTTTGGCAATCACTGTTTTTACGGCTTCAAGCAGCTTTTCATCTGCTTTGAAATAAATAGAATCTTTCCAGGGATGAAATTCGGTCAAAATATCATCTGCTACATCATGATAAGCTGTTTCTGTAGAAATAACAGTATCGAAAATTTCTAGTTTTTCATCTATTCCTCCGGCAGTCCCAGCGTTGATAATCACAGTACACCCATATGTATCGATTAAAATTTGCGCTGCTATGGCCGCATTAACCTTGCATACTCCTGAAAATAATGCTACAACTTCTATATCTTCCAGCTGCCCTTGGTAAAAAGTCAGCATCGATTTTTTTGTAGCTTTACAGTGTTTCATCATTCTAAGAAAGGGAACTACTTCTGTATCGCCAGCACATAAAATGCCTATCTTCACTTGCTGCTCCTTCCTTAAGCCCAAAATTCTTTTTCATAATCAATCCGTTTGCTAACGAAAAAGAGCGAGGTCGCAATTAAGCCCCGCCCTTGTAATTGTTCTTTTATTCTTCTGTTTCAGCTTCGGGAGCAGTTTCTTCTGCTGCTTGCTCAACGGGAACTTCTTCTTCGGTCGATTCGCCTTCCATCGGCTGATCTTCCTCATCCAACGTTTCTTTGATGCTCAGGCTGATTCTTCTTCTATCCTGATCGATCTCCAGAATCTTAGCGGAAACATCCTGGCCTACGTTCAGTTCGTCGGCAATGTTTCCAACCCGCTTATGAGCTACTTCAGAAATGTGTACAAGTCCGTCCAGACCCGGCTCCAGTTCTACAAACGCGCCGTATTCCTTAATCTGTACAACCTTGCCTCTAACGACTTGTCCCACTTCATATTTATCGTTAATCACGCTCCAAGGTTCCGGCTGGTTCTGCTTCAGACCCAGGGAAATCTTGCCTTTTTCCGAATTCATGGAAAGAACTTTTACTTTGATCTTGTCGCCGATATTCAGTACTTCCTGCGGATGCTTCAGCTTACCCCAGGAAATCTCTGAGATATGTAGCAGACCATCGATGCCGCCGATATCTACGAATGCGCCGTAATCGGTGAACCGCATTACGGTACCTTCTACTACGTCGTCCACAGAGAGGCCTTCCCAAATCTCTGCGATTCTCTTGTTCTTTTCGTCATTCAGATGCATTTTGTGGGAGAATACGGCTTTGCCCCTTCTCTGATCCACTCTGGAAACTCTGACCGGAAGAGTCTGTCCTACAAATTCTTCCGCGTTTTCCACGTATCTGTCGGAAAGCTGAGACAGTGGAATAAATCCGGAGACTTCTTTGTACGTTGCGATCACACCGCCATTGACGGGTCTAACAACTTTTACTTCAATGATTGATTTATCTTCAAGCGCCTGGTTGATTTCGTCCCAGTGTTCGCCAACTTCCAGCTTTTTCTTTGACAGCAGAATACTGCCGTCGCCATCGTCTGTCTTTACAACTTTGGCCTGAATTTCATCGCCTTCTTGATATAAGTCAGTTAGCTTTTGATCTCCTTCCAGTGTAATTTCGTCGAGTGGAATAATTCCATCTTTTTTGCAGCCGAGATTGACGATAATTTCCCGATTCGTAACCTGATGCACTTTACCTGTTACGATCTCTCCGCTGCGCGGCAGTCTTAAGGACTTTTCGATTTCGTCCATTAAGGCGTCCATTGAGTTCATTTCGTTGTTGTTTTCAAGTGTGTTTTCACTCATGTTGGCAATAACCTCCTTAATTAAGCATTCAGGCGTCGAAGCGCCCGCTGCTACACCTATTCTATTACATTTTTCAACTTCTTTCAATGGTAAATCTTTTATATTTTCAACAAAATGAGTATTTGTACAATATTTTTTAGAAATATCATACAATTTTTTGGTATTGGAACTCTGAGTATCCCCCAGTACAAGCATCAGTTCTACTTTTTTTGCTGTTTCCATACAGCTCTTCTGGCGATTGGACGTGGCATGACAGATCGTATTGGTCAGGGAAAAGGTTTTCCCTGTTTCCTCGAGGGCTCTGAGGACCTGATCGAATACTGAACTGCGGATAGTCGTCTGAGCGACAACAAAGAGATCATCTTCTGTGATCTGCTTTGCATCCTGCGGGGAGCTTACAATAATAGCCGAGTCACCGCACCAGCCGTTGATGCCCTGCACCTCAGGATGGTTCTCATCGCCGACGATCACAACCTGCTTGCCTTTTTCCTTTGCAGTCCGTACCAAATCATGAATTCTGGCCACAAAGGGACAGGTGGCATCGACCAGCTTGAGCCGCCTCTTCTCTGCGATCTCATAAAAATTCTTTCCTTCTCCATGGGAACGGACGATGACCGTGGAGCCGGCCTCTGCTTCCAGAGGGCTTTGGATCACTTGAATTCCTTTTCGCGCCAGCTTCTCGGTCACCAGCTTATTATGAATCAGCGAACCGCAGGAGTAGATGCTCCCCCGACACTGATCCGCCGCTTTTTCCGCTTTTTCAATAGCTTCTCTCACACCGAAACAAAATCCGGAATGATCAGCCCTTATGATTTCTTTCATCGATTCGTTTTAATTCCTCCAAATATTTTTTAAAGGAAGACTCGCTTCCATTTTCCGTAGGTTCATAGTACCGCACCCCCTCCTTGTACAAGTTGTCGGGCAGGTACTGCTGGGGCACATAACCGCCGTAGGCGTGGGGAAATTTATAGCCGATTCCATGGCCCCGCTTGGATGCTCCGCTGTAGTGGGCGTCCTTCAGATGGGGCGGAACATCATCGATTTTTTTGGTCTGTAGATCGGCCTGCGCTTTGGCCAGAGCCATATTGGACGCGTTGGATTTTGGGCAGGATGCCATGAGCACCACAGCTTGAGCCAGGTTGATCTGGGCCTCTGGCAGTCCGACCATGAGCGCTGCCTGAACGCAGGCATTGACAATGGTGATGGCGCTTGGGTAAGCCATTCCCACGTCCTCGCTGGCCATAACCAGCAGGCGTCTTCCAATCATCTGAATGTCTCCGCCCCCTTCCAGCAGACGTGCCAAATAATGTACGGCAGCGTCAGGATCGCTTCCCCTTACTGATTTTTGAAGAGCGGACAGCAAATTATATTTATCCTCGCTTCGATCGTAAAACGTGGTCTGCCGCTGCATGGCTTCCCCTACGATCTTTTCATCCAGCTTGGTTCCCTCGCTTAAATTATCCACAATGAAGCCCAGCGTATCCAGTGCAACGCGGGCATCGCCCGAGCTCATATCCGCCAGAATGCGCAGAGCTTCTTTGTCATAAGAAACATTGAGGCCGCCGAACCCTTTGAGGGAATCTTCCAGCGTCCGTTTTAAAAGGCCCAGGATCTCATCGGTGGTCAGCCGGCGAAACTCATAGATATTTCTTACTCTGCTGATTACTGCGTTATTGACTGCAAAATAAGGATTTTCCGTGGTGCTCCCAATAAAACGGATCACCCCTTCCTCCAGGGCTTTCAAAAGAGAGTCCTGCTGCAGCTTATTCCAGCGATGGAACTCATCCACATAGACATAGGTTGTCTCTTTTTGAAGACCGAAAAAACGCGTCTTTGCATTTTCAATAATCTCTTTCAGCTCTTTCGTCCCTGTGGTTGATGCATTAATCTCAATAAAATCAGCGTCCATCTCCTTAGCCACAATTCGGGCCAGCGTGGTTTTGCCAGTTCCCGAGGGACCAAAGAAGATTGCTGAGTCAAAGGTTTTGTTCTTGATGGCATTGTATAAAAGCGAGCCTTGATACATAAAGTGGGTCTGTCCCACAAATTCGTCCAAATTATCAGGTCTCATTTTGGTGGATAAAGGTATCATGTTTTCTCCTTGCTATGAATCCTTTTGTGTTATTGATCGACGGTTGTTACAAATGCTCCTACAGATTCGTCCATTTTTTCCAGGGCTGCTTTGGCTTTTTCTTTTGTATCGAACAAGTCTCCTACTACTTTATATGCGCCGTCCTTTTCCAGGACGCGCGCGTTGATCCCTGAGCTTTTTAGCTGTTTTACGCTCTTTTGGGCAGCTGCCTTCGTTGAGTAGCTGCCGAATTGGAGCGCATAGCCGGCGGTTTGTTTGACATCAACCTTATCCTGCACTACGGTCGTCGGCGCAGCTGTCGTTTCTGTAGGTGCGGCCGTCGTTTCTGTAGGCGCAGCAGTGGTGGATTCTTCCTTAGCCTTTGTCTCATCCTTTTTTTCTTGGGTGGATTTATTCTGTAGTATGTTGAGTCCTGTAGGCTCGTATCCGAGAATCGGATAAACAACATATTTGGCCGTCAAATATCCGGCGCAGACAGATAAGCATATTATAACAATAACAGGAGCAAAATTCACCTGTATTTTTTTGCCCCCATAGGCTCTCGGCCGTCTTCTGATTTTTCTCCTTCGGTTCATTGTCTCTCCTCTTTTCATCAATATCGCTTTGTACATCATATTAATTTTCTGGACAAAATAGACCAAAGGATTGGACAAAATCAACAGAGATGCAAATCCTTTTTCCAAAACAAAAAACGGCCTCCAAAGCCGTCTTTCCATCACGCTCGTTTATGATCGATAGTCGAAAAAGTACCCGGTCGACAAGACTACCATGATCCCGGCCGCAAGCAGGTAGATGCCCGTCAGTACGACAATAAAAGACATTACCGCGAAAGAGCAATAAACCATGATTACGCCAAAGACAACATGAATCAGTCCGAAGAGTATCGTATTTCCACATTTTAAGCCCCGTTTTTTTCTTTCTCTGGCAACAGCAAATCGATCGAAAGCCGAAGCAAAGGCAAAAATTCCGATCACAACCCCAAGCATCATGATGGAAATATTAGTATTCACCAAAATGAAAATACCTAGAGCCAGAAGCACGATTCCAACCGAAATTCCCAAAGGCTTATTTTGGACCTCATTTTTACTTAAAAACGCCTGGGCAAGCTTAAAGGCGCCAATTACAATAATGCCAATTCCTACAATCATCGCCAGCGCTTCCACAATATCTCTGCGGAATACAATGAATACCACCCCAAGCAGGATCAACAAAATTCCCAGAAAAATTCCCAGCGATTTAATTTTTTTAATTCCATCCATTCCAGTTCTCCATTTCTGTATCTGCAATTTAACGATGTGCGTCCGTAGTATATACGCTTGCCACCTACAATGCGCACCGAGTGAACTTTACTATATTTTACCTCTTTGCGAGGCGGCTTTCAATGGTAAAAATAAAAGCTATCCCGAGCAAAAAAACAAAAAACCGGCGAGCACTCTCACCGGAAAAAAATATACAAATGTATATATTTGTTTTGTAAGGAAACTATTTAAGAAGTCCCTTCTGAACGCATTCATCGATCATTTCTGAACATGTAAGAAACCCTTCTTTTAATGCGTGAAACCTCTTTACAATAGCGTTTTTCGTAGCAGTACTCATAATATCCCTCTTTTCTGTTTTGCTACCTTACTTTTCTTTACGATTTTATTATAGCGCTTAGTTTGCTAGTTGTCAAACTTTTTCCTGTACTATTTTGCTTTATTGATATATTTATTTGTTTTTATTATGTATTAATTTGCTCTTTCTTTTGCGCTATCCTCCATAAAAATGTCCAAAAAACCGGGCATCGTCTGGATACCCGGTTTTTCTCGGCTTTTTTGCCCGTCTTTCAAATTTAAACCATTTTGCGGTTAAGCTTTATCCTGAAATTCTTTCTTCAGGCTGCCCCCAAACCTTCTGTAGGAATGGGCTGTTCCTTAATGGGCAAGGCGGGGTCTTTCTTCCTGCCGATAAAGAAGATGACTAAGCCAACGACCAGCATAATGATTCCGGCAATTCTGCACCAGTTGATCATTCCCCAGAAATCGCTGAAAAAGCCTTGCATGGTGTCCTCCTTTCAATCTGTACTTCAACAACAAAGTCGGCTTCGCCGTTTTTTTAAGAAGTGGACCTTGTTGATACTCCGGAAATATCGCTGACGATATTTCCTACGTAATAAAAATCGGACCAGGCGGGTCTAATGCCTGATCCGTACAGTTACTTCGATTTTTATTCTAGCACTTTTTTTCAGAATATTCAATACATATTGTTATAAAATGACGACCGCTGGACAAAAAAACATCGCTAACCAAACTTTACGGTTAGCGATGCTTGTTCATTTCTATTTATGACACGTCTTGGTCGTCCTTTGCGATCATCTTATTTTCATCTTTTTCAAGATTCTTTCTGCCGAAAACAGCCAGGATCAAACCGATTATGATTGCTGCCAGTCCTGCCCATTTGAGGATTTCCAGCACCTGAGGAATGATGTTGCCCATCATATCATAATCATCCGGCCCCCATTCACCGTAATCGATTTCATACCAGTGGAGCCAGAACTGACCGAAGAAAGACAGCGCCCCTGCAACGATCAGGAACACGCCGATACGAATGGTATCGCCAAAAGCCAGCTTTGTCTTTTTATTCAACGGATAGTTGATCGGATCATTCTTAGCCATGCCGCCGTACAGCTTCTTAAAGATAATGTAGGCGATAGGTCCCGTACTGGTGGCGATCAGACCCATAACCAGATAGTCCGTACCGTTTACCAGCAGCGCGATCAGCGCAATGGCCATCGGGAATCCTGCGTAAAAGACTAGCCCAAGTTTTCCTCCTGGCATAACGTACAACCCTTTGGCTTTCCGTTCTTCGATTGGAATCTTTTTGCGCAGTTTGATCACAGCCAGAGGCAAAATGATGTACAGCGCCAGCATGAATACGACTTCCGCGCTGACCAGCGTTGTAAAGTCGGATTGTGCTAAAATCAATGTAACGATTGCCAGAGACAAAATACCCACATAAGGCACGCCTCTCTTTCTGCTTACCTTTACCAGGAACTGGGGGCAGAGATTATCATCCGCCAGAACAAAGAACCCTCTCGAACCGGACGCAAGGTAGGTATTGAAGATTGCGCATTGAGAAATAATGGCAATCACCAGGAATACATATCCCCACGCAGTACCCAGATTCTGAGTCAAAACAGTAGCATAACCGACGGTTTCACCTGTAAATCCGCCGTCTGTGGACCAGTTTTCCCAGCTTCCTGCCGGAAGAGTAGCCAGGCCTGCCAGCGTCGGCAGCACATAAGTCAGCGCTACCAGAGGCATCGCGATCATCAAGCCTTTTGGAATAACCTGAGGATTTTTTACTTCGCCGGCCATATTGGAAATACATTCATATCCGCAGTACATCCATACGCAGATACAGATTCCGCCGCCAATGCCGTCTACAACCGTATATTCCGGAGGAAGTACCGGTTCAATCGGATTGCTGTTCCAGTTCAAAAAACCAACGATAGCTACCAGGGCAAAAGCTAAAACGATCAGGATTGAGAGAACGGTACTTACTTTTCCCACCTCTTTTAATCCCATCAGGTTAATAATAGTAAAAATTAGAATCATTCCGATTTTTAATGCCTGATTTGCAATATCTGACATTGGAATCATCTGATGAACATATCCGGCTACTAAAGCCACGTATACACCATTGGTAATATAAGTGGAAACCGTACCCCACCAGCCTGCCTGGAAGCCCCAGAACTCGCCGAAGGCTTCTTTGACCCAGACGTACACGCCGCCTTCCGACGGAAGCACGGAACCGCATTCCGCCACCAGATTACTGATGGGATACGCCCATACGATCGGGAATGCAACCAAAAGGATGATCGTCATTCCAGGGCCAGCCTCCGGAATCATTTCTTCTATACCGAACGCACCTGCCGCAACGAGGCAGTAAAGCATAAATACAATGCCTGAAACTTTTATGTCATGTTTTTTCAGGCCGGCAACGCCGTCAACTTGTGGTTGGCTCATTCTTGTACCTCCTTAAAAGATAGCTATGGAGCCGGAGTGGGCTCCATAGCATTATGTATACGCTTACTTCTTTGCGCTTTCAAAGATTTCGGCCATCATTTCCTTATCCTTGGCAGTCTTATACGCAGAATCCATTTCTACGATTCCGTATTCAAAGCCTGCTTCATCCATAATCTGCAGATATGGGATCGGATCGAAATATTCAGGCGCATAAACGCCGGCATCTTTCCAAATTCCTCTGCCGATCAGCTCGATACCCACGGCTGCGCCAAATCCGGTCTGGGCGACGACAGCCTGCATGTTCCATTTTTCCATGGAATCCTGGTTGTCGAACGGCTGATACATAAAGATTTCTCTTTCTTTACCGTCTTTGATACCCTTGCAGTGGATACCTACGCACATCTTGCCCACCATCTCGTCGCCGATGTCCTTCGGCTGAGGCGCGCATGCAGCTACGATATCACGAGGTACAACTTTCACGCCGTTTACTTCTACTGGTTCCAGACTTCTCAGTCCCAGGGAAGTGATGACTTTCAATGCCTGAATTAGGTTATCGTCCAATGCAATTTTGAAGGTGACTTTTTCAAGTCCGTATTTTTCCAAGAATCTCGGCATGAGAACGGTTTCTTCGTGTTCTACTTTTACCAGCGTGTTCAGACCAACGCCAGCTGGCATTTCAAAGGTCTCTTCTCCTGCGAACGGAACATCGGTCACATAGCCTTTTTCTTTGCTCCATTCAACGTTGGGGTTCACGCACTCGTCGAGTACGGTCCATACGTTGAATCCAAATGTGATGTCGTCTTCTCCCGCATTGGGGATATCCAGATTTCCGCCGTCTTTTACATGGATTTCCTTCAACTCGTCAAAGAGATATTCAGCAGCGAACTTAGCAAATACATCTACAACACCAGGGTCGATGCCCAGGCAGATGCAGGCCATGTTTCCTTTTTCTTTCCACTTTTCATGCTGATCGAAGTTGTATTTGGCCATTGGTTCCGAGAAACTTCCCTCCAGGGTTCCATACTTGGGGGGATCGTACGGTACGGACCATGTGCCCATGCTTACATAGTTGGCACCTGCTTCATAGGCGGCGTCAAAGATATTGTTGGAAACGAACGGGGCGGCAGCATCCATTACAAAGTCGCATCCCTGCTTCTTAATAATGTCCACCAATTCGTCCTTATTCTTTGCGTTCAGCTGCTGCGGCGTAAAGCGCGCATCACCTTTCAAGTGGTCGCAAACTTCTTTGGCCCGGTCAAAATCATAATCTCCGACTACGACTTTTTCCAGCCATTTTCCTTCCGGATCTCTTACCTGCAGAATTCTTAAAATCGATTCTCCTACGGCTCCTGCTCCTACCAATAACATTTTCATAATAATTTCCTCCTTGCTTTTGGGTGGGCTTTTTGCCCATTCTCTTACTCAGCAGTTGGTACAAACCAGATACTCGATGCTGACATTATTTCTCTTTTTCCATACATTTCCTGCTAACAGGCCCTTTTCAAATCATGCATAAAAAAAGAGAAATACACGCATATAAATAATGCTGCATACTCCTCTGTCCCTTTGCCAGTTGGTTATCTCCTCGTAGGCGCCACATTAAAGTGATCTCTCCAAAGTTTCGTCCAATAACCTTCCTTTTGCCTGTCAGTTTCCACAGGGTAACTGCCACTACCCCGCTTTGCTTCTTCGGCCTCCTGACGAAATCAGGACGTCTAAGGCTATTTTCATCCGAAGTATCTAGTTGTATGATTTGAAACCATTTTACCATTCTTTTTCAGAATATTCAAGTTGTTTTTAATAATTAAATTATTAACGAAATGCATATTACAAATCCGGTCTGTTGTATGGACTCCTAACTGTGGTATACTTGAAAGAAATGCAAGGTACGGTGGTAGGGAAACACATCAATAAAATACATCCTGTTTCAAAGATTACCAATGCTCTAAAAACCGGCCAAGAGGATATGAACTGTTTTTATTTTTCCTCCGATGTTACTAATATCGCCAGAATCGAGCCCTTATATAAGGGGGAGAAACTGGTCGGTGCCATTGATTACGATCTTTTCACCAATGGACGGGATTTAAAGGAGTTTCTCAACAAACTGGAAGAATTCTCCTCAAAAGGGCTTCTCAATTATCAAAGTACCTTCCATTCTATGTACGATGCAAGCAAAAAATCAAATACGATTAAATATAGTATCAATGATTTCATTGGCAACAGTCACGCCGCAAAAGAAATCCGCATGCAAATCGCAGATTTAAGCGAGTCCAATTCCACGGTCCTCATAACTGGAAAAACCGGATGCGGCAAGGAAGTAGTGGCCCATTCCATCCATAATACGTCTCGAAGATGTCAGTGCCCGATTATTTCCGTCAACTGCGCCGCCATCCCTGAAGCGCTGGTAGAATCAGAACTTTTTGGATATGAAGAAGGCTCGTTTACCGGAGCCCAGCACGGCGGCAAGCGGGGATTCTTCGAAATGGCTCACAAGGGAACAATTTTTTTAGATGAGGTGGATCAACTCCCCTATCACATCCAGTCTAAGCTGCTGCGTGTGCTGCAAGAAAAGGAAGTCACACGCATAGGCGGAAAGACCATCCCGATCGATATTCGCGTTATCGCCGCCACAAACAAAGCTCTTTGGCATATGGTAGAAGATGAAACTTTTCGTGAAGATCTTTACTACCGATTGAATGTAATAGAGATAAATATTCCGCCCCTTTCCGAAAGAAAAGAGGATATTCCTCTACTTGCCAATTACCGGCTGGACAAATTGAATAAACAAATGGTAAAAAACGTAGACAGTATTTCCAATGAGGTGATGGAATTGTTTCTATGCTTTGATTGGCCGGGAAATGTCCGTGAGCTGAATAATCTTTTGGAGCAAGTGCGCATGCGCGCGGAAGCGGATACCATAAAAAAAGTGTTGGAGCTCAACAATCAAAATCGTAGCAAAACCGCTAATATGCTGAAAATTTCACGAACTGCTCTCTATGATAAATTAAAAAAATACAAGCTTTTGTAAGGGTATCTTGACACTGTAAAGAATTTCTTACATGCATGTCAGGCCGAATTTTATCCATGATTTAAGAATTCAGCATTTTTCAAGCCTTTCAAGTTTGGCATGATTTGTGCTTATAGTTATCTGTAAGTAAGTTGATTATGCGCAGACCCAACCGCTGCAATCCTTTATTAAACAGATTTTAAGGAGGTCCGTTTTATGGGTAACTATATATACGGTTTACCGGAACGGGACCCTGTGCTTACAGACGTATTATACAATGCGGCTGTTCTAATCGACCGCTGCGGGAAAGCCGCAGGCACTTACAGAAAGGTGCATCCCTTTGCTTCTGAAAAGACATGGTGCCGCGCAGGCTGCGATTTGCCCGTCTTTGATACAGAAATAGGCAGGCTGGGAATCATGATCTGCGGGACACCGCCTTCCCCGAAGTCGCCAGAGCTCTCGCTTTGAAAGGCGCCGATCTATTGGTAGTCAGTACAAATTGGGAAGATCCATATGAGGAGGCTTGGGATTCGTCAAAGATTAACACTCATGAAGAGGATTGGGAACTCATAACCAGGGCCCGTGCATTGGATAACACGCTCCATTTAGTTGCCGCCAATCGAATCGGTGATGACGGAAAAACACTGAGTTTCTTTGGCCGCAGCAAAATCATCGGCCCCAGAGGTCAGGAAATCGCTTCCCTCAACCAACGCAAAGAAGGCATCCTCTCTGCAAGAATCGATTTAGGGTTAACAGATGAAAAAAGATCAAGGTACTATACGTTTTTTAAAGACAGACGGCCCGATGCTTATGGAGATTTAGTAAAGCCTTATTAAAATCCGAAGTTTATCTTTCAAGATGCCCCTGCACATTTCTACGCCGGGGCATCTTTCTTTATGTCCTGCTCAGCCAGTATGCATTTGCATCCTTCCATTTCCCATCAGAAATACTACTTATCTCCATGTTTTTCCTAATTATGAGGCGGTTTTCATATGATATAATTGATATAATTATCTATTTCAAATAAGCGGGGACTTTTCAATATGGCAAACTCACTTCAAGCGCATACCTATGAACAGATTTTTAATTTTTATTTACAAATGAACGATGAGCTTTTGCAAGGCGCTGATTTTGGAGATACGGCCACGTCCCTGATCTCACGCATTTGGAGCTATAAAAGCTCCGTCACCATTTTCGAGGAAGATAAGTTCATCGGTATCTATGATAATGTCAATTTAAAAAAAATCTATTCCAATGAATACATCGATAAAGATGTGAAAAACGAATACATTTTCGATCATAAAAACGCGTTCACTTTCTCAGACAGGAATGATGACTCTTCCGAAATCCTCTATCTGGAGGACATTATATCCTTTGTCGACTATGAGCAAACCGAGTTTTATAATAACTTTTTCAAACAGCGGAATCTTTTTTATGAAGCCATTATTTTGCTGGATAGCTCTCTTTCCGCGCTTAGCTTATACAAATCAAAAGAGGATGAAAATTTCACAGAGGAAGAACGCTGTCTGATTTCGTTCATCGGCAAGATCGTCAGACAGGGATACCAAATTTATAAAAAAATAGGAAAAATGAATCAGGACATCCAACTTCTAAAGGATACCCGCAACATTTTTCCTCTGGGCAATATTCTGATCAATGAAAAGAAAGAAATCGTGGATTATAATACCACGGCTGTGGAGTTCTGCAAAGCTATCACCGGAGAAATCAACACTCAGCGAGTAATCAGCATCTTCATTTCCAACCTGGAAGATACGACCAACTTTACCATGAGCGCGGAACAGAAGATCTCTTATTATATTCTCGGATATAAAATTGAAATCAACATCTTGATCAATAAAAACATTTACGAAAATTTCGAAAAAAATTATTTGATTATCATATCCAAACAGGCCGCGAAAAAAGATGCTTCCGCCTTTATGGCCAAATACGGGATCACCAATCGGGAAAAAGAGATCATCGACTGTGCCGCCAAGGGACTGAAAACGCAAGAGATCGCGGAAGAGCTTTGCATCAGCATCTACACAGTCAAGGTGCACATCAAGAACATCTTTTGCAAGCTGAATGTGAATAATCAAAAGGCCATGATTGCGAGATATAACGAATTTCTTCGTTAAAAGCCTAGTCTTTTTCCGGATCCAGCAGGACTTTAAGGTCGGTTCCTTTTTGCCGGTCTTTTTGCTCAAAACAGCTTTGCAATTCGGAAAAGCCAATGGTTTTGAAAATATATTTGTCCACATCCAGGATACCAGCCCCGATCATTTTAATGCATTCATCAAAGTCCTTTTCAACTTGCCCGAAACTCCCTTTTACTTCCAACTCATTTTGGACGATTCGAACGTGATCCATCAGTTGTTTCTCAAAGTTGATGCCTACGCAGACCATCTTTTTCCCTTTTTTTAAGACGGATATTCCCAGGTTTATAGCATTCTGATGGCCGGTACAATCAATAAAACAGTCAAACCCTCCGTTACTGGCTGTCCATAATGTTTTCTCTGGTTGTTGATTGGAGGACACATCAAAGCTCTCGGTCACATCCCCAAGATCATAAGCGAGCTTTAATCTTTCATGCTCTATATCAAATACCGCTATGTATGCAGCGCCAGAGAGTTTGGCAAATTGGGCACAAAGCAAGCCAATGATCCCAGCTCCTGAGATGAGTACACCATCCCCCACATTCAAATCAGCATGCTGAATAGCCCGATAAGCTACGGAGGCTGGTTCAGCTAAACTTCCCTGGCTGTAAGTAACGTTATCTGGCAGTTTTGATAAAAAGCGGATGGAAAAATCCAGACACTCAGAAAAGGCCCCCGGCTCATGGAGGCCGCAGCCAAGCCCCATACTGCCCGGAGGCAGACAAAGATTTCGCAAACCTGTTCTGCATAGTTGGCAGTCACCGCATGGCTCAGCAGGAAAAACGGCAACTCGATCCCCTTCTTTTAAGGGTCCGTCATACCCGCTGGGAATTTCTTCGATCACACCGGCGGCTTCGTGGCCTGGGATCAAACCCTTATAGGTCTCGCCATCCTCCCACATATGAACATCCGTGCCGCATATGCCGCAGCGCTTAATTCTAATCCGTGCTTTACCTGCAGCAGCCGGCATTTGTTGCTTTTCCCTGATTTCAATTCTCCGTGCTCCTGTAATCATTGCGTATTTCATAGCATCCTCCTGCTTTTGAAGAGACCCAAGCCTGCTTTCGCCTGCTCGGATCTCTTCAGATTTATATTAGGAAGTCTTAAACAATTAATGCTCCAACTTGCTCCGGGGAAATCCCCTTAAAATATTCCGATACATTCACCGTGTTCAAAAGCTCTGATACCGCCGAGCGGCTGTATTCCAAGCCGATGAGCATCTGTTCCAATTCCCGGGTATCGCGAAGGCTGAAATAATCACCGAAGATTTTCAGCTCTGTGATTTTACCCGCCTCCACATTGAGTCTGACTTCCACAAAGCCGCCCTCAAAATAGCCGCTCCGCGTCAAGCTGCACTTAGGCGAATATCCGTAGTTCCAGTCATGGCTCCGATATTTTTCATCCGCCAGCCTGCGGACTTCCCGTTCCATCAAGCCGCTCAGCACATGCTCCCGCAGCCCTTCCTTCTGGGAAAACGCTTTCAGCAAATAAGCCTTGAATGCGGAAAGGGTCATGTCCTCTTTCAAATACGGGCGAATGTTGGTCACTCTGCTGCGAACCGATTTGATACCTTTTGACTGAATTTTTTCCGGTTTCACCTGGAGTGTTTTTTTTACACACTCCAGGTCGGAATCAAAGAGAATGGTTCCATGGTGGAGCAGAATCCCGTTCTGGTAATGCTGGGCATTGCCGGAGATTTTCTTACCATCCACCGTAACATCGTTTCTCCCTGTCTGCTCTGCTTCCACGCCCAATGCTCCCAGCGCCTTGACTAAAGGCTCGGTAAAGGTTGTGAAGTCCAGATCCGCTTTTGCCTCAGGAATCAGAAAGGAATAATTCAAATTTCCCCAATCGTGATAAACCGCTCCCCCGCCTGTAATTCTGCGGACAACATGAATGCTGCGGGCCGATACAAAATCCCGGTTAATCTCTTCAATGGTGTTCTGATGCCGCCCGATGATAACCGACGGCTCATTCTGCCAGAGCAGCAGCACAGAATCATCCTTACAGAGATTTTGAAAAACATATTCCTCAAACGCTAAATTGTAATGAGGGTCTGTCCCATTATTTCTGAGATAAATCATTTGAATAACCGCCGATTCCTTTTTTATTCTTCACCAGGAATAATTTACCAAGTATCGTATAAGAAAGCACCGCGAACACAAAGGTGGCTCCTGTGGCCGACATGTAGACGAACAGGGGCTTTGCTGCCAGCAGGATCGGATCGAAGAGGGCCACATATACGATGCAGGACAATGCGAAAACAACGATGGCAACCCAGTTGAAGCCGCCCCAGAAACGATACCGGCTAGCTTCCGTCTTATCAAACATATCCACCAGATCCAGCTTTTGTTTTCTCAGGATGAAGTAGTCCACCATCTGGATCGCCACAAGAGGCACATAAACGACACAGATAATTCCCATCAGAATATAGAAATGATCGTAAATGTACAGCGGACAGAAAATCATCACCAGGAAGGTCGGGAGCATGAAGAAGAATGTAACTTTGCCCCAATTCATGTTTTCGAAAATTTTGAATTGACGCAGCCCCAGACTGGACACATAGATGGTGACCGGGGTGGAGCTCAAGTTGGCGAAAGCGATGAATAAGAGGGCAATGATTCCCATCACCATACCGCCCAGAGGCACCATCCATTCAGTCGGATCGATGGAGTTGAAGGCCAAAGAAGTCGCTACGCCTAAAATGGTTCCCAAAGATGAAGCCAGACATACGCCGAGCATACTGGGCCAATAAGCGGCCCTTACGGTTTTGCATAATCTGGCGGCGGTTCCCCTTGATGCCCACCAGGAAACACCGGCGCCGATGTTGATTTCAAAAGCGATCATAAAGTTTACCATCTTGCCGCCGGATACCGGCGCGATGGCTTCGTAGTCAAAGACTGCGCCCCAGCCTCCGGGCGCTCTGGCGATGAGGATGGCCATGCCGATCATGACGATGCACATCAGCGGCGCCACAATACCGCTCATTTTACGCATGGCCACAGGCCCCTTCCAGGCGATGAGCCAGGCTGCGACAGCAGCAACCAGCCCCAGAACATTGATCAAATATCCGCTCTCAGATACGAATCCGGTGGTTGCGGCTAAAATATTTTCAAAGGCACGTCCGCACATAACGCTCAAGGTTACCGCCCAGCCAACCTGCGTCAGCAAAATGACCAGGAGCATCAGCTTCATCCCATTGCCGCCCAGCCAGCTTCTGCCCAGCGTCCAATGCTCCACCCCATATTTGGCCGATGTGATGGATGTAGCGACAATTCCGATAAAGACGCCGATCACATTCCCAGCGATGGTTGCTATGATGGCTTCCCAAAGACCGACGAACAGCGCCACAGTGCCGCCTGTCATAAAGCACCATGTGGCGATTGCCAGGGCAACGTCTACGTTGACGTTATCGAAAAAACTATAAATCCTGTCTTGTTTCAGCAAAGGTAAGTTTCCTGTCAAAAATTCGTTCTTACCGCCATGTTCATTTTTTCCCATGATTTGTCCTCCTTAGAAAATACCGCAGGCCACTAAGATAACCGGCAAAATGCCCAATAGCGCCGCAATGATAACGGTCAATGCCCAATCAAGTTTGGGTAAGTCCTCGCAGACGCCGCCCTCTTCTTCGATTACAGCAATGCGCCTGATCAGCTCCTGTTCAAGTTCTTCAGGCATTTCTGTCTTCCCTTTTATGCGTCTTTCAATGGTTTCATAAATCGACATGATTTGCTCCTTCCCTGCACAACAATAACAATGACTTCTATTCTTTTTCCAGATCATAGGTTTCCAAAATAAGTCCTAAATTCTCCTGGGTGTCGTAATAGGTATAGCCTCCGAATCCAGCCCAATAGCCGCTTTGTATGACCGGAACGCCCCGCTTTTCCAGGACCTGGCTTAGTCCATCCTGACTTGCCTGAACAGCGATATGATGAACGCCCGGCCCATGTTCTTTGAGAAATCTGGCGTAATCGCTCATCTCATCTGCGGGCTGGATCAGTTCGATTTCCACATCTCCGATGACGGAGAAAGCGGCATAGAACTCATATTCCCGCGCTTTTCCATTGACCCTGCGCCTGCTCAGGACCTGGGAAGTGCCGTCGTCCCTGGTCCATGGACCTACTCCATAAGCCTCAAAGTTTTTTATCGCCTGTTCAAGATCTTCGACGACAATATTCAGCTGAAGTATTTTTTCAATCACAGCCATTCTCTGCCTCCTATCTGAACTCGCATCCTCCACAAATGTTCAAAGCCTGACCGGTAATGTTTCCGGCTTCCCCGGATGTGAGGAAAAGCGCGGCATTGGCCACATCGGCAGGTGTCTGGGCCCGCTTTAAAGCGCAGAGCTGTCTGGAGAACTCGTCCACCACGCCCTTACCGTCTTTGGCGTTTTTGAACATCTGCGGATACTTTTCTTTGTAAGTCGGAGCTGCTGCTTCATAAAGAGGCGTATAGACAAATCCGGGACAAATGCAGTTCACATTGATGTTTTTTGGTCCCAGCTCTCTGGACAAGGTCTGGGTAAAATTGATCACACCGGCTTTTATTGCCGAATATTCGATAATTTCCGGCGCTCCCGTCTTGCCTGCGACAGAAGCTGTGGTCAGAATATTTCCGAATCCCTGGTTCACAAAGATGGGATAGATGGCCTTGCAGCAATAGAACACGCCGCGCAGATTGATTTGATAGCTGCGGTCCCAATCGGCCGTATCCAGTGCTGTCAGCGGGTCGCCCTTGATTCTGCCCACCACGCCGGCGTTGTTGACCATGATATCGATCCGGCCCAAAAGCCGCAGGGCCTCATCGACCAGTTTAATAACGGACTGCTCTTCTGTGACATCCGTCCGTACAAAGTCAGCAGTGCCTCCCTTTACGCGAATTTCTTCTACTGTCTGCCTTCCCTCTTTTTCGCAGACATCGGCCACAACCACCTGCGCGCCTGCTTTGGCATACGCCATGGCGATTTCTTTTCCGATGCCTTTGGCGCTGCCAGTTACGATTACATTTTTGCCATTGTAGTCAAATTTTATATTCATGCTCCACCTCTGGTTTTTAATTAGATTTTACTGCCTTTCTTTGGGCGGCATATGGATGCACCTGCCGCCTGCATCCAGCGCCGCCTCCTGCAAAGCCTCAGCTATAGTTGGATGGGCGTGGATCGTTTCTTCAAGATCCTTCAGGCCCGCTCCCATTTTCAGAAAAGCTGCTGCTTCGCCAATGACTTCTGTCGCATTGGCCCCCAGCAAATGAACGCCGAGCAGCTTGCCGTCCGCTCCGTCGCAGATCACTTTGAAGATTCCCTCCGGCTCCCCCATAGCAAGCGCTTTTCCGCTGGCAATAAGGGGAAATCTGCCCACGTTTATATCTTGGTATTGTTTGCGGGCTTCTGCCTCTGTCATGCCCGCAAAGGCCAATTCAGGGGATGTGAAAATACAGCTGGGTACGATGGAATCGTCATATTTACTATCCATTCCTGCTATGGTTTCTGCCGCTGCCTTTCCCATATGGGATGCTGTGTGAGCTAACGGCCGGATCCCTGTCACGTCGCCGATGGCATAGATATGAGGCAGGCTGGTTCTGGTGCATTGGTCTACTTTGATGTAGTCTCCTTTCATTTCCAGCCCCAGCCCGGCTACGGAGTCGGTATTGGGTGTTCTTCCAATGGAAATCATCACCTGATCGCCGCGAAAATTTCTTCCCTGACCATCCATCTGGACCAGAACCTCTTTTTCTTCTCCAGCTGCCCGAATCTCCTTCACCATGCATCCTGTTTTGATGGTAATTCCGGCACTTTTCATACTCTGTTCCAGCGCCAGGGATAGTTCTTCGTCCGCGCTGCTGATGATGCGGGGCATGGCCTCGAGAATGGTAACCTGGCTGCCGAAGCTCTGCAGTACATGGGCAAACTCACATCCGATCACGCCCCCGCCGATGATGACAACCCTCTGGGGGATCTGGTCCAATTCCAGCATTTGCGTACTGGTCTGCGCATAATCAGCCGCCCCTGGAACGGGGATGGCAGCCGGCCTGGATCCTGTGGCAATGATCAAATTTTTAAAGCGGATGATTTCTCCATCCTGGTCGAGCCGGAGGCTTGATTGGTCCAGTACCTTTGCGGCGGCATGGAAAACCGTCACTCCATTGGCTGCCAGCAAGCCTTCCACTCCTTGCCGCAGCTGGCCCACAACCTGGTTTTTCATGGCAATCGTCTGCTCAAGATCAATGATAAGCTCTTTTATATGAATGCCTCTGTAATCGCTGTTCTTTGCCTGCCGGATGATTTCCGCGTTTTTGACCAGCGTCTTGGTCGGAATACACCCCGTATTCAGGCAGGTTCCGCCGATCTGCTCCCGCTCTACCAGGGCTGTCTTCTGCCCCAGCTGGGCGGATCGGATGGCTGCCACATATCCTCCTGGGCCTCCGCCCAGAACTACTACATCGTATGTTTTCATATCTTCCTCCTTACGCTTCCATCATTTCAGGAGCCTCAAGGGAACCCTTCACTTGATTGAGATATTCTGCCGCCATGGCCCCATCGATGATCCTGTGGTCTGCTACCAAATTGAGCGGCATAAAGCGTTTTGTCAGAATTGTCTCGCCTTCCATCATCAATCTGGTGCAAATCTGATTGACCCCCAGAATCGCCACCTCCGGCTGGTTGATAATCGGCGTAAAGCCTTCGATGCCATACATGCCCAAATTGGTAATGGTAAAAGTGCCGCCGCAGATATCATCGTAATTCAATTTCATTTCCCGAGCGCCTTGGATAATTCGTCTCGTTTCCTGACACAATTCCTTGAACGTGAGCTGATCCACACTTTTCACATTGGGGACCATCAGTCCCTTTTCCGTTGCCACCGCAAGGCCAATGTTGATTTCATGGTGAAGGATGATCTCATCGCCTTCCACGCTGGAATTGAACAGCTCGTACTTTTTTGAAGCCAGGGCGCATGCTTTCATCAGAAGATGGTTGTAGTTGATTTTTAAATTTTCTTGTTCATGGGCGCCGTTAAACGTTCGGATAAACGCCTCCGCTGCGCTGATTTCCACGGACATGGAATAAGTGACACGGGGCGAGGTTTGCCAGCTTTCTTTCATGCGCCTTCCCATAATTTCAGTCATTCCCGCTATTTTGATTCCTTTGCTCATGTTATTGCTCCTTGATCTCTGCCAAACATTGGCTGATATCCTCGTCCTTTTGTCCGATGATGCACAACGGTGTCTGACAGGGAACCTTCTCGCCCTCTTGTACCAATATTTTTCTGATGGTTCCCTCATATTCGGACTCCAGGGAATTGGTCAGTTTATCGGTTGTAATTTCCAAAATCGTTTCTCCTGCTCTGACCGCGTCGCCTTCGTTTTTGCACCACTTGGCAACTACACCGTCTTTCATCGTCAGTCCTAATTTTGGCATTGTAATCAGATTGGCCATTTTTTTGTCCTCCTTGTTTCGTCTGTAATGGATCGGATTCCCCTCACGATATCTTGCACTTGGGGAATCACGTAGCTTTCCAAATCTACCGTATACGGAATCGGCGTGTTCAGCTCTCCGATTCTGACAATTCGTTTTTCCAATGATTCGTAGATGTCTTCTGCGATGCAGGCGGCCATCTCCGCTGACCATGCCCCTCGCTTTACTTCTTCTGTGACAATGACAACTTTTTTGGTCTTTTTTATGGAGTTGTAAATGGTTTTCTTATCCAGGGGATACAGCGTCCTTGGATCAACCACTTCTACGTGAATCCCGTCTTTTTCAAGGATTCCAGCCGCTTCCAGCGCTTTATGCACGCACAGACCTGTTGCGATGACCGTAACATCATCTCCATGCAATTTGATGTCGGCGCTGCCCAAAGGGATGGGCTCTCCATCCAGCTCGACCTCATCTTCTTGGAAATAAAGAGACAGATGTTCGAAATACATGACCGGATTTTCATCCCGCACCGCACTGATCAGCAGGCCGTACGCGTCCTGGGGAGTGGAAGGATACACAACTTTTAATCCCGGTATATGGGTGAGAAATGCCTCCAAACACTGAGAGTGCTGGGCAGCGGCCTGCAGCCCTCCTCCGCAGGGCAGACGCAGCGTCATGGGAATTTTCATATTGCCTCCGTACATATATCGGAACTTGGCCGCCTGATTGAGCAGCTGGTCAAAGGCGCAGCCCATAAAATCATTGAACATCAGCTCGGATACGGGAACCATGCCCAGCGATGCGGCTCCTACGGACATACCGACAATCTGCTGTTCAGTGATGGGCGTGTCTCTTACTCGCTCCGGCCCGAACTCCCTTTGCAGTCCTTCTGTCAGCCCGAAGGTTCCTCCCACAATTCCCACGTCTTCGCCCATGATAAAAACCTTTGGATTATGCTTCATTTCGTGTCTGAGCGCTTGGTTAATTGCTTTTGCGTAGGTCAGTTTCATCGATAGTCCCTCCCTTCTTCAACGATATCGGTATAAACATCTCTTACTGCCGTCGTCACCGGCGGGAAGGGACTGTTTTCCGCAAATTTTACGGCTTCGTCGATTTCATGTTCCATTTCTTGATCGATGAACGACTGCTCTTCTTCGTTCAAAATGTTGTTTTCTTTCATGAAGGCTTTGCAGTTTTTGATGGGGTCCTGGTCCAGCCACTCCTTGATTTCCTCCGCAGGCCGGTAAACATCCGGTTCTCCTTCAAAGTGGCCGTGCTGTCTGTAAGTTTTGTATTCCACCAGCATAGGCCCTTTGCCACTTCGCACATAATCCACCGCTTCTTTGGCAGTTTCATAAACGATGGCGACGTCGTTGCCGTAGGCGATTGTCTGCTCCATTCCATATGCGGCTGCACGGTCAGCTACATTTTCTACGGCCATTGACCGGTCGACCCGCGAGGAAATGCCATAGAGGTTGTTTTCGCAGACAAACAAGATGGGCAGTTTCCATACGCTGGCAATATTCATCGCTTCGTGCCAGCTCCCTTCGTTGGAGGATCCGTCTCCGAAAAAACATACAACAATGCTGTCGCTTTTCTTCATTTGACAGGCCAGGGCCGCTCCTGCGGCCAGGTTGAATCCGCCTCCTACGATGCCGTTTGCTCCCAGCACACCGATGGATGTATCTGAAATGTGCATGGAGCCGCCTTTTCCGTGGCAATAACCGGTCTCTTTTCCGAATAGTTCTGCCATCATGGTTTTTATATCAGCCCCTTTTGCGATAATGTGGCCATGTCCCCGGTGAGTGCTGGATATGAAGTCGCCTTCTTTTAAATTGGCGCATACGCCTGCCGCCGTTGCTTCTTGCCCGATGCAAAGATGGACAAATCCCTGTACCTGGCCCTTTGCAAAGCACTTTGATACCCGTGTTTCAAAGCACCGTATTCTTACCATTGTTTCATACAGTTTTTGTATTTTTGCTTTTTCTAACAATGTGTCAGCCTCCTTTTACTTATTTCTTGCAATTAAAGTATCGCAAATTTCAGACTTATTCGAAATTCTTCCTTCATGGTATTTCCATAACCCTTTCGAGTTATTTTTCTATAATGCCGGTCTTTGGCAGCAGTTTTGATATAATCTGACTTTTGAAAGCATAAAAAAAATTGCACTAATTTTTCTAGTGCAATCTGGCACAACGTATTTTTCATGGGGCCATCCCATGATCTTTTTACATTCTTTTGCATTTAGGTGCGATGCAGCAGTTTGATCAGCGACATTCGGTTATTGACGTCGTATTTGCTGAATATATTATAGACGTGCTTTTTCGTCGTCGAAACGGTAATGAAGAGTTTTTCTGCGATTTCCTCGTTGGAGTATCCCTGGACAATCAGTTCAAGGATTTCTTTTTCCCGGGAAGTAAGTCTGTCAGAATAACGGGTGATCCGCTCTTCCTGCCGGGAGACGAATTTCATCACCAGCTCTGTAAGATGGGGTTTGAAGAGTTCCAAGATGAAAACTTCTTTTTCTGTAAAGTCGTTCCATGCTTCTTTTCGGAAAATGCTGACTGCACCGATTTTACAGCCGTTTTCGATGAGAATAATGCCGCAGCTGCACAGCAATCCCTGCGGGGCTAGAAACTGTTTATAAAAATCTGTATTTCTGCGCGCATGTTCGTCCAGAACATCGGATTCCACAAAGACGATCGATTGACTATAGTTGAACAAGTTGATCAGATAATTATTCTCAGGCCGGTAAGAATCAAAAAATGCAGGAATCAGCCTTTCATCGGTATCGATAAAGCAGGCATCCCTGATCAATGGTTCGCTGCTCTTTGGGTCAATCCCATAAAAATTGCTCTGATGGTAAGGAATCAAGGCGCCGATTCCAATCAAAAAACATTTTTCCAAGGCTTGCAGATCGTCCATGCGATACAGCTCCAGCAGGATTTCATTGATGATCTGTACCTCTTTATCTTTTAAATTCATCATCTTGTTTTTGTACCTCGCTGTTGTTTTTCATACTATCAAAAGGTTCTATGAATTGCAAGTACGATAAATTTTCTTCCACCTTATAAGGGGCAATGGGAAAATGGAACCGTGATTTACAAATCAAAAAAACGGCACATCCCATTCGTTTTCACCAAATGGGATATGCCGTATAGATTTAGTAAGCAGTCGCCTCAGGACGTCTGTATGATGTAGAAGGCCTTTTCGGCGGCAGCCCCACGCTTTTCGCACTCAGGGCCGTTGATTAATCTTCAAAAAATCCCCAGCCGTACATTTTTCCGTATTTCTTCATATCTTCGTACAAATCCTCCGGGTAGCCCTGAGAAATATCATCTGTGTTGACAAGCCAATTCAGCATCGCTTCCGAAAACTGCAGCGGCGTGATAAAGCTCTGCTCGGAGATAAAGTGCATATTGTCATACGGCGTATGATTGATGGCATAGAACCCTGATGTCAGCGTCAGATGGGGAATACCTTTGAATGCAAAGCTAATGGTGTCCACAATCCAGGGACCGATATCAACGTTCCAATCAAAGCCGCAATCCTCGACAACCTGATTAATTTCCTTTTCGACTTTTTCGTTGCATCCGGCCCAGATCAGCGGAGAGCTTAAGGCATTGCCAATGATATCATAGTTAAATACAAATTTCATATTATCAATTACCTCTGGATAATCCAGGATAAAATTGCGGCTGCCGTACAGTCCACATTCATGTCCCGACCAAGCAATAAAGCGGATGGTTCGCTTGGGCAGGATTCCCTGTTTTTTCAGATTTCCGAAGTATCTTGCCATTTCCATAACGCAGCCCACGCCCCCTGCATCATCCGCAGCGCCAACGCTGCTTTCCGCAGAATCTAAATGAGCGCAGACCAGAATGTTTCCCAGCTCCGGATTGGTTCCCTCAATCATACCTATGGTATTCCTTGTTTCCGTTTCTTCCAGGGTGAATTGGCAGTTGTAGAAAATTTCCACGTCTTCTCGTTTGGCCAGCTCCATGGCATCGTCGTACTTGAGAATAGCAGTCGGTATGGTAAAGGGCTCGTCCATATAAGAATAATTGGCATACACGTATGGAATATCCCGATGACCGTCGGAAGAAGTGTAGAAAACGGCTTTTACACCATATTGATATAACCGTTTATACATGTCCAAATCCGGGTATTCTACATAAGAATCCCTGCAGATCAGTACCGCTTTTCCCTCCACGTCCTTTGCTGCTATATTGGCGATTGAACCGCCTTCACAGTATACCAGCGGATAGGTGATCCCTTCAGCAGGCGTTTCCTTTGCAAACAGCACCGGCGTATGCTTTAAGACTTTCCAATCACCGTCCACCTTTGCTTTGAATTGGGAATGGGTGATCTTGCAGATGGGCAGCTTAAAATGATGCAACTCCACATCCACCCCATAGCTTTCAAATTCTTTGACAATATAATCGGAAGCCTTTATGACCTCTGTTTCTCCGGCAATTCGTTTGCCGCATTCCTCCGCGAAATAACGGGTATGTTCGTAAGCGTCTTTATACATTTACTTTCTCCTTTCCTTACGCCTGTTACAGACACTGTCCACGACGTTTCTATGAGAAAAGTATAGCAAGCTGCAGAGCTTCCCGCCATTGTCCTGAATGTTTAAAATGATCTGATAAATAGAACTGCGCCTATTCAGCATGGAACTCAGGTTCTACTCATCTTGAGAATTATCTGTAAATATCCCGCTTCAGCTCCCCGATCAAATCAATAATGTCCGTGATATAATAATTGTTTTCTTCCAAATGCTGCTTCACCTTTTCCAGATAAACACGGTTGTATCCTGGAACGCGCCTTTCCACTTCCGTAATAAAATTTACCATGTTTTCCCGCAAAGTGACAGGCCGGTCCGCCGGTACATAAGCAATTCGCACTTGCCCGGATTTTCGGTTGTAAAAGATGGTATCCAGATTCAGTGTGATCCTGCTGGGCGTGATCAGGTATTCGCCGGCTTTGCTCACCAGTAGAAAGGTCTTTTCCAGAATATCCAGAGCTTCTTTAATCTCTTTGACATTGCACTGCCGCAGAGCCGTGTACCCGCTGCAGTGGTAGGACACCAGTTCTCCGTCTTCACAGCTGACAAAACCCATTGGCATAAACAATTCACAGAGCCCGGACGAAAGTACGACCTTCTCAAATTCCTTTACGGCTCCTTCTTTAAGCTGTAATTTAAAATCATTGTTTCGAATCTCCATTTTATCCCCCTCCGCACTTGCTGCACGGCTGATACCCTTTTGCCAGTGCGTCCTCTTTCTCAATCTCGATGGCATATTTGTCGATGGTTTTACAGCTGCCTTGATGATAGGCTTTGCCTGTGCTTGCAAAGCAGTATACCAAACTTCCCAGCGGCAGCCGGTCCGGCTTGCATAGTAGACATGGCTGGTAATTTTTTCGGATCTGTCCGGTCAAAACAAGCTGTTTGGCGTTGGCCTTTATATAGGTACATTCTTCCTGATGATATTTCTTTCCCCACATGGGGAAAATCCAGACAATTCTTGAATCGCCGTTGGTTTCCATTTCTGAAAATGCCATGGGATTGGCCAAAGCCGCTTTGCCGATAAACCCTCTGCACTTTATGCGGCTTTCCAAATCAACTCCATCGTATAAATCCAGCGGCAGCTTAATCTTAATATGGTAGTTCAGTTTCAGTAATATCAAGCCGTCCCTGCCGCCTTCTTCATACAGATATCGAAACCGGCTGACCTTGATATTATCTGCCTGTTCATTTTCTATTCTCAGCCGTCTCTCCACTGCCGCGGGAAAAATCGGCGCTGCTTTAACCCCATAGGCCTGTGCGGCCAGATGAGCCGTTTCATCCACAGCGGAAAAGGTTATGTTTTCCGCTGTGCTGAAAATCTTTATGAAATAGCCCAGGGCAGCAATGGCAATGATAAAGATCGGAAGGAAGATCGCTGCTTCTAATGTAAAATACCCCTTTTTAGTACCTAGCATCATACCCCCGTTCTCCTCCGCCTAGCTCTGCCTTTAACCGGAAGCCGCAATGATAGTTTTTCAGCAAAAAGTCTTTGCTGAACGTTCCTTTCATGTTGATCTGCATTAAATCCATCATACGGGCTATTTTCAACGGCTCGCTCTCAAAATGAAGAAAAATCATCAGATAGTCTTCATAAGACAAACCTTTTTTGCTCCCTGTGTCAATGCATCCCTGATCAAGATTTTTCAGTACAGAATCCAAATCTGTTGCCCAGGACGCCTTATTTTTTAAAAGCATGACCGGCTTCCCCTTTTCCAAGAGTCTGGCATCGTTTTCCGCTTCTGCCAAAGCCCAGGTACCGATCAAAATTGCCTGCGTCAGGACCGCCGGAGGCCCTGGCGTCATTAATTCAGCTGCCGCCAGAGTCTGGGCCCTTTTTTCTTCATCCAGATAAAGATACGCTGCGTTAAAGCTGCTCCGAAATAATACCAAACCTCGTCTCACTTCCGCTTGATTCTTTTTATTACTGTATTCTCCCTGCAGAATGTACTCGACTTCATTTTCAAAAAAGGTAGCCTGGTCCACCTGATCATTGAGCGCGTTTTTGAATTTAAGCGTAATATATCGATCCAGCAAGTATGTATCCTTGCTTTGATCAAAGATTTGATCCATATTCTTGAACTGATCCCTGATTTCGGCAATTCGTTCCGCAAATCCGGGGCTGCTTTCTCTCAGAGGCTTGGACGGAAGACTGTCGATGATCCTGCGATTTCGCAGAGTCCTGTCTTCCTTTTTCTCACCGCTCTCCTCACGCTTTCCCCGATTCAGCAATTCTTCAGCAATGGCGAATTTCATATAATCCAAAATTTGTTGTTTCATATTTTCCGGATCTGCCAATGAAAATTGACCAAAACTGACATTGATTCTGCTGGCGTGCGCCTCTTGACGATCTTGCAGCGCGTAATCCAGATCTTCCTTAATCTGTGCTTCCACCTCCTCTCCTGTTTTTTCAAAAGCAAACAGACCATAGCGGTCTTTCAGCTCCAAATTGAATTCCGATAAAGCGCTCCTGCACGCAAGGTTTAAAATACCGTCCCCATAGCTTATGACCGCCGCTCGTTTTGCGGCATAGATGAAAACCGCAGTCAACGCGACCATTGCAGTCAGAATAAATACTAAGAACACGGAAGCGCTGCCTTTCTTATTTCTCATCTGCTTGCTCCTTGATTTGAGCCAAATCCACCATACGTACAAACATTGCTTCATCATCGGCGTATTTGTGTGCTGAAAGCTCCTTTGTCCTCCGATTTAAAATTCCCTTTTTTGAGAACTCCACGCTGGAGGCATAAAATACCTGCCCGCCCCGGTGGTCAATCGGGTAACTGGCGTTCACTTTTGTTATATATTCAACGGTCTGAGTGACTTGTCCGCTTTCCGCCCTCAATGCGATATGCATCCGGGCCCGCAATTCCGTCTGCTGATAAAGAAACACCAGCATATGAATTAAAGCTACGACCGTAAGAATAATCAACGGAAAGACCAACGCGGCTTCCACCATGGTCGTCCCCTTTTTCTCTTTCCAAGCAGTGTTTAAAAGCCGCTGTTGAGGCTTTCGAAGGTTTTGTTGACAAAACTGGTTATTTCGCTTTTGAAAATCAGCCCCAGAACAATGGCAATCGCCACCAGAATTGCTACTTGCACCATTTCCATCCCCTTTTTGTTGTTGCTTATAAATCTCCATTTCTTCATTTTTATCCCCCTTACATTCCCATTAATGCCGGCGCTATGGTGATCAGAATCAAAACGGACAGCAGAATGACTAAGGGAAGGGTCAGTTTGGTTTCCGCCAGCCTTCCCTTTTCCTCAGACTGCTGCTTTCTTGAAAACCACAGCAAATCGTTTTCTTTTTTTAATTTTTCAGCCAAATCCGCGCCCTTGCTCACATTATCGCTGATGATGTTTGAAATCCGCATCAGCTCTTTGACACCGCTTCTCTTGGCGAAACGGCGCAGCTCCTGATGAAGCGATCCGTTGACCTCCTGAACCGAACGGCAAACCCGCTCCAATTGGGTATAAAAATAGTCCGGCGCACGCCCTCGTTTCATCCGATCGTCGACTGCTTTCAGAAATGCCGTATTCAAAACAACTCCGGCATTCAGCAGAAGGACCAGTTTATTGATAAATTCCGGAAGTTCCCGGACAATGGATTCCGCCGCTTGCTTTTCTTCTTTTTCAATTTCATAAAACCGCATTTTGTAAATGAGCGCCGCTGCTGCCAGTGCCATTATGAAATATAACGGCAGGCTGGTATCCTGGACTTGTTTCCAGATAAGGCGTTCCCCTGTTTCCAGATGATCCGGAAGGCGCACCCGCTCCGATGCGGTATCCGCATTGAGCTGCGCAATGACTTGCCGCATCTGCTGTTCATTTTTTTCTGCTTCTGTTTTTTCCAGAGAGTCCGCAGGCTGCTGTTCCTCCTTTTTTCCAATGGGATCGATGGTAATATAGTATTCTTTTGTTTCCTTTCCATCGGGTCCTTGGATCACCACCTCCGTGCTGAAAGAAACGGATCCCGTTTTTGGATCAGGCCGCTGTATCTCCAAAATCTGACCACCGCTTCCCAATTTCAGGTTCCCTGCGGGTTCAGCTCCCAATAACAGATCGTAGGCTGCGGCCGCGCAGATCAACATTACGAAAGCCGCGCATTTGATCAGCAGGTTCCTGCGGGCTTTTTCGATTTTCGCAGCGCACGCTTTTCCCCCGTAGAGCTTGCGGTATCGTTCCTCCAGTCTCTTTTCAAATTCCTGATAGACTTTCAAGTTACACCTCAATATCCGTCAGTCTTTCTGTCAAATAAAAGGCTGCGCCCAGACCTGCGATAGCGATGGTCATAATCATTCGTCCCGCCAAAGTGGTATATAACGGCTCCAGATAATCCGGAGAAAAAACATTGAGAAAAAGGATCACGATTAAAGGCATGACGCTGATAATCTTTCCTTCAAACTTTTTCTGAGCAGTCATGGTTTTGATCTCCCGTTCAATATTGATTTTATCCACTAGAATCTCCGTCGTACTTTTCAGCATTTTTTCTAAATCCCCGCCCATCGTTCTGCAGGTCATATAAACCTGAACGAAATTATCGATATCTTCGCAATGGCTTCTTTCCGCAAAATCCATAAGAAGTCGAATGTCACTTTCTCTATTCTCTGATATGGCTTTGACCATGTGCTTTAATTCCTCGATCAAAGGCGTCTTGGGGCTATAGATCAGGCTTAAATTATCCAGGCTGCTTTTCAGCGCCTCTCCAATTTGCTGATTTACCGCCGCAGATGCCGACAAGGAATACAGCAGGTCCTTAAATTGTGTTGTAAGCAAAGCCCTTCTTTTTCCGGCCAGATAGTTCTCATAGCGATCTATTAAAAAATAGGGAAGAAATCCTCCTGCCAGGGAAAAAGGGATACTATGATAAAACAGAAAGAGCACTGCAAAGGATACGACATACCCTGCCGCTAGAAATTTGGCCTTTTCCTTTACGGATAATTCGTACTGTGAATAATCAACTTTCAAGTGTTATCCCCCTCAACTCAAGCTTTTCTCCGTGGATGAGTCCATTGCCGCTTTTCACCAGACCGATCGACGGCTTGTATTTAAAAAGCAGACTGGTTTCGATCTCGCCTTTCGATATTCCTTTTACTTCTGCGATCTCTAAAACCTTTCGGCTGCCATCGGACAAGCGGCCAAGATGAATGATAATGTCTATGCCCTCGGCGATCTGAGATCGAATGGCGTCAACAGGGAAGTCGGCCGCCTGCAGGAACATGGACTCCAGCCTCCTGAGCATCCCGGAAATGGAGTTGCCGTGTCCGGTGGACAAACTGCCGTCATGCCCCGTATTCATGGCCTGAATCATATCCATCACTTCCTTGCCTCTAACCTCACCTACAATAATGCGGTCCGGACGCATCCTCAGGCTCGTTTTAATCAAATCGGCCATCGTTACCTGTCCCTTTTGCTGGACATTGGCTTGTTTGCATTCCATCCTGACCAGATTTTCGATTTGCTTGATCTGAAGCTCTGCCGAGTCTTCGATGAGAATGACCCGCTCATCCTTTGGAATGAAGTTGGATAGAACATTGAGAAAGGTCGTCTTTCCCGAAGAGGTTCCTCCGCTGATAAAGCAGTTATATCCGGCCTTTACCAGCTTTTCTAAAAAATCAGCGGCTTCTCTGGTGATGCTCCCCATTCCAATCAGCGCTCCCATATCGATCGCTTTTTGGGGAAATTTCCGGATTGTCAGAATCGGTCCGTTGAGGGCGATATTTTTGTAAACTGCGTTCACCCTCGATCCGTCCTCCAGCCTGGCATCCACAATGGGATTGAGTTCATTGATCTCCCGATGAACTCTGGCGGCCAGCCGCCGGATTAATTCTTCCAAATCCTCCACCGTATCGAAGGTCAGCTCGACCTGTTCCAGTTTTCCTCCCTTTTCGATGAAAATATGATCTTTACCATTGACCATGATCTCCGATACATTGGGATTTTCAATGAAAGGCTGTAAAATATCCAAATCCCTGCGCAGGGAATAGAAAATCCTGCGGATCAGGCTGCGGGTTTCCTTTGGTGACCGCATCGCCAGCCGTTTATCCCGCAGCACATAATCCTCAATGGCTTCCATTGCCTGCTCGTCGGTAATCTCATTTTCATCTGCAGTAGTTAGGGTCGTACGGATCTCTTCAATGATCTGTCCCAAATCTATATCCGGGCCTCGAATTACATTTAACTCCATAATTTACTTAATTTTCCTTTCCTGATGTTAGTATAACGCAAATGGTAAATAATTACAATACCTATTTTTTCGACAAGATTCGACAAATAGAAAAAACCCGGCAGAAGTCCTCTAACACCTCTGTCGGGTCCTAAGCTTAACGCTGCGGCAAGCGATGGCACTGGTCATAGCCGCAAAATCAGATTAAGCTTTATTCTGCCGCCTTTCAGTTGGCTGCATTTATAAGTGGCTCCATGAGACCACACACTAAGAATTGTTCTAGCAATAGAAATCATTGCGGTAAATCAAAAAGCATATCAGTGCGACAGCCCATCCTTGACTGATTGCATATCTTAGCTAAACGAGTCCAAAAAGACCCCATCCGTACATTTCACTGGTTTCTTTCATGGCCCGCGTAAGCTCCGAAGGATAACCCTGTATAATATCCACATCACCTGCCGCCCAGTCCAGCACAGCCTTTGAAAAGGCTATCGGTCTCTTAAAGCCCTTTACGGAAATCAGATCCATATTGTCGTATACCGTATGATTTCCTCTTACAACATCAGCAAACAAGGTTATCTGGGCGATCTCCTTAGCTGCAAAGTTAAGCGCATCGACCACCTGGGGTTCCATTATGACAGGCCACTTTAGCTTTTGTTCCTCCATGATTTCATTCAGTTTTGATTCCACCTCAGGCATACAGCCGCCAATGGCTGCATACGAACAAATATCATTTCCGATAACATCATAGTTGAGTACAAATTTCGTATTTTCAAATATGTCGCGATGCTCAAGCAGATAATATTTACTTCCATGGAGTCCGCATTCGTGACCGGACCAGGCAATAAATCTCATCGTCCTTGCCGGCGGTTTCCCTGCATCAGCAAGCTGCTGGTAGTATCTTGCAAGCTCCATCACCGCAGCCACTGCGGCAGCATCATCCGTAGCTCCCACACTTCCCATTGATGAATCAAGATGCCCGCAGATAATAACGTTTTCCTCAGGCCTGAGTGCACCTTCGATGACACCGATCGTATTCCTGCTGGTACTCATTGCTACATCGAACTGCAGGTTTATGAATATTTCCTTCACATCTTGTTTGAGAAGCTCGCGAGCCGTCTGATAATAAATGACAGCAGTGGGTATCGTATAATCCTCATCCATTGTTTCAAAATTAGCATACACATAAGGTACATCCATGTGGAACTCTCCTGTTGTATATATTACAGCTGCCGCTCCGTATTCCTTAAGTTTTTTGTACATACTGATATCGGGATAGACAAAATATACATCCCTATAAATCAGCACAGCCTTGCCTTTGACATCATTTTCTTCGAATGCCGCAGTGCTGCCGTCCTCGAGGAAAACGAGCGGGAAGGTCTCCCCGCCCTTTGCAGTCGATTTGGAAAACAAAGCAGGAGTATGTCCCAGCTCCGACCATTTTCCTCCGATGTTCGCTTTAAGATTCGACTCAATAACCTTGCAGATCGGCACATCGAATTCATGAATCTCTGTTTTTATGCCATGCTGCTTATAATAGTCCAGTATATAATCACTTGCCTTGATAACAGCTTCTGTTCCTGCGAGCCTTACACCGCATTCCTCTGCAAAATATTTTGTATGGTCATATGCCATCTGTTCGATCATTTTTTCCACCTCCCGGTAAACATCTATCATTATCCTTTTTTGGTAATGAGCAGATCCTTAAATTCAGCCAGATTAACATCCTTGCCTTCTTTTCTGTCATTGATTGCCTTGATAACGTCATCGTGTCTCTTCTTTGACAACGGATAGATCAGCCCTACAATAGCTATGATCCCGAATATTCCGCCGCATCCGCACACATAAAGCCATTTCAATGAACTCAATGTTTCAGCTGTCTGTACGGCCTCTGCTGAATAACCGATCACCGTCAGCATTACACCACATATGGATATGGAAAGCGCGCCTGCACATTTCTGAATGAACGCAATCAGACCAAAGATTACGCCGTCTGTTCTTTTGCCCGTGCTCAGCTCATTTACATCCACCGTATCCGGGATCATAGCCCATGGCACCTGATAAACCGCAGCAGTCCCCAATGATACCAGCGCTACAAATACACATACCTTTCCCAAATCCCCCGGGCCGATGATAAAGCCTACAAACAGGATCACAACGATTGCCGATTCCAGCAGGGTGATTACCCATGCGATTCTCTTGGATGTTTTTTTGATGATCACATCGACAATCAGTGAAGCAATGCAAGAAGCGATCCCAAGTACCAGGAATGCCGTCGCGATCTGCGCCGAATTGAGCTGCACGTAATATGTAAAGTAGTAAACCATAAGAGAATTGCTGCATGTCATGCCGATAACGCCTACGGCGAAAAGGATCATTACAATTATTACAGACTTATTCTTTATAATCTGTTTGATGGTTGCCTTGTCCAGCTTATTGTCCACGGTAGAATCATGATGACGCTCATAGCCTTTCGTCGTTTTCCATATGATAAAGATGCACACAAGTGCCACTGCCATATATACTGCCAGGGTGCAGCTCCAGCCATAGTCGGAGTTCTCGAAGAACTGACCGAAGAATTCCGTTAACAACAGGAATGGACTGTATGCCATTACGACCACCATTGCAAAGAAGTTTTTCAATGTGGCAAGGGTAGAACGTTCATCATAATCGATTGTCATTTCCGATCCCAGCGCCGAACAGGAAATGTCCAGCACAGTCTGTGCAGTGTAGTACAAAATGATGACAACGACGAAATATACCTTAGATACCTGTTCACTGAAACCGAAATTAGTAAACAATAAAATACTGATAAGGGCAAATGGTATAGCCACCCCTATGATAAGTGGTCTTCTCCTGCCCTTTTCGCTCTTGATCCCGTCTGATATTGAGCCGACAAGAGGATCGGAAATAGCATCCCAAACAGTTCCCAATGAGATCATCGCTCCGGCAAACGCCGCTGATATTCCTACAATATCTGTGAAGAAATAAAGCCCGTAGGCGCTGAAAATAGTCCAGGTGATAAAGCTGGAATATCCCGATAGCCCATAAGCCAGTTTGACTTTCAGCGGGAGCTTTTCATTAACATTCATCGCTGTATTGTTATCCATAAGTTCTCCTCCTTTAATTAAAAAAATATATACTTCGCAATTGTTAGTTGAAGTATATATCTTTACGAGGAATTATTATATTGTCCTGCAGTCTTAAAAACGAGAATAAAATTAGAACTTTTTGAATATTTGGTAAACCGGAGTTCTACTTAGCATGCAATTTTTTGATCAAGGCAACTCTGTTATGCACGCCGTATTTGTAAAAAATATTGTATATATGCTTTTTGGTCGTGGATACAGATATAAAAAGCATCTTTGCTATTTCTTCGTTCGTACAGCCCTTGACAATCAGCTCAGTGATCTCGCGCTCCCTGCTTGTCAGTATTTGATCACCCAGAGAGGCTTCACTTTTCCTCATGTTCATGTGATCAATTACTGCATTGGCAATGTGTGATTTCAAAACATCAAGTATAAATACTTCCTTTTCATTGAAATCACCCCACTGCTCGCTCCTGAAAAAGCTGATCACTCCCAGGCTCTGTCCTTCTTTTATCAAAACGATACCCGCTGCATATTCCAGATTCTGCGGTTTATAATATTTTTTATAAAACTCGATGTCTTTCCTGATATCCTTGTCAATCAAGTCCGATTCCAGGTAAACAATCGAATCTTTGCATGCCAGCAAATTCTTCAAATGGCCCTGGTCCGATCCAAAATCCTCAAAGAGGCGCCTGTATTTTTCCTGAACATTTTCATATACAGACATTTTCACATTCACTTCATCCGGTTTTTGCTGCCCCAGTTCAAGCACCTGAAAGCAGCTCTGGTCATATGGTATCAATGCCCTTATATCCGACAAGAACAGATCCATCAATTCTTCAAGCTCTGCAGCACCATACATGTCAAGCAGTATATTGCTCAACGTCTGCACCTCGTTGTTCTTGAAATTAGGCATGATTACCGTTCCTTTCTCCTTTGTAAAACAAACTACTGTACCGTAAAAGTAGTACGGCAGTACAATAATATTCTTCCAAAGTAATACTTTTATATGATGAATATACAGAATAAAGACAATTTAAAATCCATTTTTTCTATGATAATATTTTTAATATACGAAAGCAAGGAGTATCTTTTGAATAAACAATTAGGAGTAGTTCTTGACAGATGCTTCGACGAGATGATACTTAAACTGCAGGATCTCATCAGAACAAAATCCACTGCTGGCCTCGATGATGCGGCGGAGGATGCTCTTTACCAACATGCAAAATAGATCAGCAGAAAGGAAAGGTAACCTTAAGATGATGAATGAGAGAGCTTATGAGCACACAAAATATTTTGTAGAGGAATGCGGCATACGAGTTGCAGGTACCGAGTCCGTTATCAAAGGCAGTGACTACATACTAGATTATTATAAAAAGAACGGCATCAAAACGGAAACACATGAATTCGACGTACCGGTTTGCGAAATCTTGAAATCCCAGCTCAAGGTCAGGGAAAAGGGCGATTGGGTCAGCTTGAATCATACGCCTGCCCTGTTTTCAAGATCAACCAAACCGGGAGGTGTGACCCTGCCCCTCGTATATGTGGAGGATGGAAGCGTTGCGAATCTCAGGTCCGGTGATGTCAAAGGCAAAGCCGTCCTGATCTGCAGAGATGCGTATATGGTCTATCCTGACATCAAGATGTATAAACGGCTGAAAGAATTTGATGTCGCTGCAGTCATCTATACGTCCGGCGAAGGACATTGGGATGTTCCGTATGTCTATGCCAATTTTGAAACCATGGATGAGGATTACACGATTCCTACCGCGGTGATACACTCAAGCACTGCCAAAGAAATCGTATTAAATAACGTCAGCGAAGTATTCCTCGACATACAGTTCAACGTCAGCCTGAAAAAGAGCAGAAACACACTTGGTATCATTGAAGGAAGCAAATATCCGGAGCAGAGCGTTGTCGTATGCGCCCATCTTGATTCCACAGTCGGAAGCACAGGTGCTGTTGATGATGCTACAGGCGTAGCCGTAGTGATGGAGCTTGCAAGATACTATCAGGAATTGGCAAATAAGGGAATACAGCCGGACAGGACCATCAGGTTCATCGCCTGGTCCGGTCACGAATGCGGAATACACGGAAGCAAATTCTATTTGCTGGACCATCCCCATATCTTTGATAACATTAGCTTTGTCCTTAATTTTGACGGCATCGGCAGCGTTCTGAGCAACTATTCGGCAGTAGGCGGATGCACACCCAAAATCGAAGCCAAGCTCAATGAAATCACCCGTTCACTTGATCTTGACTGGCCGATCGTCATGGAACCCGCAGTAGTAGATGCCCTTAATTTTGCAGCTAAGGAAATTGCCCATATCACGCTCTTCGCAGGAGTCGGCTGCGGCTGCCATACAAAATACGACACGATGGATCTCGTCTCCGCAGCCGGATTCAACAGCCCGTTCATATTCTCGAAGGCTGTTATTGATTGGGCAGTCGGTGAAGATAAAATCGAACACGGTTTCCCGCCGGAGCTGGCCGAAGCATTGAAGGAAACTAGTAAAATGTACGGATGGGGGCTGTTCGGTCTTGTTTGAGCGAATGTTCAAACAAGGCCTCGTTCAAAAATCATATTACTTATCTTCCAATTGTCTTTCCACATCCGCCATTCTGCCTGTCACCAATTCCGCCGATAAATACACCTGTCCGCATACCGGGCACCTGGGCGCCTTGTACCGGAAGGACTTGCCCAGATAGCGAAATTGTACCTGAGCCTCTTCCAGTCTCGCCTGACAGGCATCACAGATCAGGCTTGACTTTTCTTCCATTCCAAACCGCCTCCAGTTCAATTTCCATCCTGTGGGTATATACATCTTTAATAACATAAACTTCGCCCGCCAGTTCATACCTGATCCAGCAGGTAATATAGTTCAGCTTGGCATAACAAACATAGGTACGGCTTCTTTCATCATAAATCCGTCTCCCCGTTTTTCTGCTTTCCTTAATAACCTGCCGAACATCTTCTTCCACCAGCCTGAGGGATTGGAGCTTCTTGCTGATTTCCCCATCGATCTCAATCTCAAAATCATATTTTTTCCCATGGCAGGCCCCCTTTTCCTTCCACAGCCGGTCCAGCAAGGTTTCTTTCAGAAAGGCCCGGTTGCTGCGCCTTGTCGTATAATCAGGACTGACTGCATCAAACCCATTGATCGAAAACAGGAGATCCAGCACATGGATTACCGGCTTTCTCTCATCAAGAAATACGTCCCGGCAATTGATGCAATAGGTAAGATACGGTTTTTCATTTAATCGGCTTCTTTGGGCCCCAACAAATTTAGTAAACTCCGGATTGGCTACAGCCCCATCCCCGCCGAATCCGCAGCAGCCGTAAGCGCCATCAGGCGAAAGCTCCTCTGCCTTGATCCCCGTCTTTTCTAAAAGGGATCTGATCGATTCTTTCATATGCGGATTGTGTCTCGCAGAACAGGGATCGAAGATGGAAAAAACCGTGCTGCCGATTTCCGGACTTAAATCCCGTATCGGCCATTTTCCGCTGCATTCCATCAGTTCATAGAGGGATATCACCGTTATTTCAGGAAGAGATTCCTTGAAATAACGGATACAGGAGGGACAGGCCGCAATCAATTTGGGTCGCCCCAGTTGTTCCCAATCCCTCTTCAAGCTTTGCTGCTGTTTTCTCTGCAGCTCTTCATCGCCCGCCCAGGAAGCGTGGATCCCGCAGCATCTTATGAGCAGTCCCATGTTTTTAAACTGCTTCAAAAGCCAGCCGTAAGTCTGCTCAACATATCTGGGATCGGCTGCACCTAAGTTGCAGCCCGGAAAAAAAGCGTATTCAGAAACGTCCGTTCCCGGAGCATGTCTGCAAATCTTCGAGACGCTGCTGCCGGCGTGCTCCATATCATCCAGCCAGAACCCATGATAAGCCGGTGGCATCTTCTTCTGCCTGTGCAGCGATTTCCTGGCTTTTAAGATCATTTTTCCCAGCTCAATCTGCGCCGGACATTCGTCTCCCATGACTCCGCATTGGGTGCAGGTATTGACCAGACGCAGCGCGGGAGCCTTGTGGATCATGGATTCTCCGGGCATGGCTGTGGTCGCGATCTCTTCACGCATAGCCAGAGGCCATTTATCATAGAAATTTACCAAATCGCACTGCTTACGGCAAACATCGCACTGGCACCGGATGCACCTGCTTGCTTCCAATTCCGTTTCCTCTTCGGTCAGCATTCCGCCGCTGGCAGGCACAATCGGTTCTTGCGGCTCAACCCCTTTGAGATCGGGCCTCACCTTGGTTGGCTCTCTCTTCTTGTAATAATCCAGCTTTCCCGCCTTGATAAAAACATCGATGGCAGCGGCGGCATCAATACCATCGGCAATGGAAGCAACAACCTCCTTGCCGTTGAGAGCACCGCCGCCCAATACCACCATACCGTCCTTCAAAGAACAATGGGCCGTTTCTTTTAACGTATCAAAATGTCTGCCGCCTTCTCCGGTCGCCGCATAGATGCAATCAAAGGAATAGGACTTGAGCTCATCCAGGTCATGAATTTCCATTCCGGTTTTTACTTGATCGTACTCCTTATCCAGCTGGCGCTTGATCTCCTGCAGATATAATTCTTCAGGAAGCAGCATCTTCAGCTGTCCTCCGATCTGCTGCTCTTTTTCAAAGATGATGACCGTATATGCCTTTTCCAGCAGCTTGACCGCGCACGCAAGACCGCTGATTCCTGCGCCGATTATGCCGATCCTGCCGGATTTGGGAGGCAAGTTGTATTTGGGCGGCTTTTTCTTTTTCGCTCTGCCCACGCAAGCCTCCTCCAGCAGCCGCAGCTTGACAGCCCCGTCCAGGTCCTTTCTCGGGCAGGCCAGGCTGCAGTACTCAGGACAGAGCCTGGCGACGATTTCCGGAAACAGTACGGCATTTCTGTAAGTCTTGTAAGCCCTGTCGTATTTATGCCGCACGATTTTATCCTGGAAATCCAGCACATCCAAATGAAATGGACATGCGTTGACACAGCCGGCCTCTTCCCTCTGCAGACAGTTTTCAAATTGTTTATAATAGGTATCCATCGACCTACAAGCTCATGGGCTTTTCCTTGATTGCTTCCAGTTCATCATAAAAGTCGGAGCCCAAAAAATATGTTTCAGGAACGTTTGGATTGGGCTCCCCTTTAGCAAGGGCCTCTATCCCGGCCTTAACCTTTTCAGGCGTGGCGGGAAGCTCATGGATCCTCACGCCGCAGGCATGATTGATGGCATTCAAAACAGCCACATGATTTCCTGACTGAAAGCCTTCCGAGCAGCCGGAGGAGCCCCAGGGACCTCTGGCGTTTTCACCGTTCATATGGATCAGCGTCATATCGTCGGGGATATCCTTAATGGTGGGAACGCCGGCCGCCAGCATATTGGTATGCTTTCTGACATCCTCATAGTCTTCGGAAAGGGCAAATCCGATGGAATGTGAAATTCCGCCGTAGGCCTGTCCGTCAAGAGACTGTACATTGCCAACCTTACCCACTTCATCGACGCATCGGAACCCTTCCACCGTCGTCTTTCCTGTACGCATGTCTACTGCCACTTCTGCCAGGAATAAGGTGTAAATATACGCATAGGCAGGATTGCCCATTCCTTCATTGGGCTCGATCTCTACCAGATCATCCCATTCGCTGGCTGCCGTCCAGTCGCCGTTGTATTTGGTCGGGATCCCCTCCGCTGCCATTTCATCATAGGTTCGATAAGTGCCGTCTTCCTTTCGCATTGCGTCCGTAAGATTCTTTGCCGCCAATATGGTAGCCTTTCCGTTGGCGAAATGGGATCTGGAACCCGCCGATTCGCCGGTGTTGGGACAAAGCTTGGTATCGGCCTGTACTAAGCGTATATCCTCAGGCGTGACCTGGGGGAAGTACTGTCTCAATGCCTGAAGGGTATGGATCAGGGAACCGGCATCCCCGCCCTGCCCCTGATCCTGCCAGGTATCGTATTTGGTGAACTTGCCGTCGGGCCTCAGCTCGATAGCCACGCTGGCTTCATCGACTGCTCCCAGACCTACAGTGTATCCTCCCCAGGCAAGGCCCACGCCTTTGCGCACAGAACCATCCGTGGCTGCATTAAATTCCTCTGCTTTTTTCTTGGCCTCCTCATACATGGGCTTCATCTTATCCATCATTGCTTCCATGGGGTATTCTAGGAAGGGCACCTGGTTGATGTTGTCCTGTCCGGGCCTTGCGATATTCTTATAACGGAATTCAAATGGATCCATGCCTGCCTTTTCTGCCAGCATATCGATGAGGGCCTCCCCGCATGTGAAGGCCTGGGGCGCGCCGTATCCTCTGTACGCGGTCCCAAAGGCGTGATTGGTTATGGCGACTCTCGACAGTCCCAAGGCATTGGGCACATAGTAGGGGTAAAAGATGAACCGCAGCATACGGATAATCTTATCGTCACCCATTTCATGATACGCGCCGTGATCCATGCCCGCGTCAAATTCTCCGGCGAGGATCTTCCCTTCCGCATCACACGCCAGGCGGCCGTTCATATAGGCCGGGGAACGCTTTCCTGAGAGAGCTATAAACTGGGCGTAATCAATGTGGAGGGCCACCGGCATCCTGGTCAGCTTAGCAGCCATTGCACAGAGGGCATAGGAACCTGCGTTCATGGCCCAGCCGAAGGATCCGCCCGTGGGATTTTCAACAACCCTTATGTTTTCGATCTCTTCTCCCAAAGCTTCTGCAATATCATCCCGGTCAAAATAGTTGGTCATGCTCTTGCACTGAACGGTCAGCAGTCCATCCTCATCATAGTAGGACTGAACCGTATCCCCTTCAATGGAAAGGTGGGGCTCCCTCGACGAATAAAAGCTGCCTTCTACCGAAAAGGCCGCTTCCTCGATCAGCTTCGCAACATCGTCTGCGGCGCCCTTGCGAAGAGGATGCTGGCAGTAAATATTGGGCATACCAGGATGGATTTCCATGGCATCCGGCAGCACGGCTTCCAGATAGTTCATATACTCCGGTAATTGCTCGTATTCCATCTTCACCAGTTCCGCCGCTTCTTGGGCGCGGGCTTTCGTGTCCGCCACCGCGATGGCAATCACATTGCCCCAGCTTATGATTTTTTCATCTTGTATGAGCTTGTGAACCTGATCGTAGGGCAAGGTTCTGGGCGAAAACGTATAAGCCATGAGTGCATTCTTGCATCCCGCTTTCTGGACATCTTTGGCCGTTATAATCTGCACCACTCCCGGCGCCTTTTCTGCTTCGGATGTATCGATGCGGATGATGTTGGCATGGCTCGTCACTCTTGGCATGACCAAAACCGCGTGCAGCGTTTCCTCCGGCATCTTCAAAGCCACATCATCACCGAAATCACAGACACCGCATGCCTTTGCCAAAGCATTGGGCCTTATCAGCGGCTTGCCGTAAAGATCCGTTTCCTTTTCCCACTTAAAGCGGATATCTTCCAGGGTCTTTTCTCCCCGCAGGATAGCGGCCGCTTCCATGACCCCATCGACAATCTGCTTGTACCCGGTGCACCTGCAAATATTACGATGCTTTTGGAACCAATCCCGCACTTCTTCCCTGGAAGGCGCCTGGTTTTCTTTGAGCAGCTGATAAGCCGACATGATGAAACCCGGCGAGCAGAAACCGCACTGGATTGCTGCCGTATGTACGAATGCGTATTGCAGCGGATGCGGGTTCATTGGATTCCCGATCCCCTCAATGGTGACCACTTTGCTGAAATCCTTGATGCCTTTTATTTTTCTGGTGCAGGATCTCACCACTTTATCATCAAGAACAACGGAGCATGCTCCGCATACGCCGGTTCCACATCCGACTTTTGTTCCGGTCAGCCCCAGTCTCCTGAGTACAGATGCCAGCGTGTCCTGATCCGGATCGCAGACAAAGGTCCTGTCCGCGCCATTTATTGTAAGTGTTTTTTTTGAAAGTTTCATATCTTCTTTTATGGCGCGTCTTGATCAACGCGCCATACTCTCCTTTATCTTATTTGTCTGTGATCATAATCCCCCGATACAGCAAGCGTTCCAACAAAAGTATTATTCGTCCCACTTGATTCTTAAATGTTTCATTTCCTGAAGGGGAATCGGTTCAAAGCATTTTTTCTTGAGCTTGAATTTTACCCAAAGAACCGCGTACAAGAAGAAGCCCAGCATGAACAGGCATGATTTTGAACCCGCATCCCAGCCTGATGAGTAGATGACAAAGACACAGGCCGCCAGGCCAATGATCTGCGGCAGCGGCATGAAGGGCGACTTGAACGGTCTGTGGAGCTTTGGATATTTTTTCCGCAGAATCAAACATTCCACCTGGACCATGACATAAGAAACCAGCCAGCCCACACAAGCGATGGAAATAAAGTAATTGACGGTTTCAATACTGATGGGTACGACCAATGGAATGCACAGAAGGATGCATACGAAGAAAATGGCAACCCACGGCGTTCTGAATTTGGGGTGGAGATATGCGAAAATTTTCGGCATCATCCCGTCTCTTGCAAGACCGTACAACATTCTTGGAGGTCCTGCCATGTGGGCTTCGGCAGCGCTTCCGCCTGCTAAAACGGTGGCAATGATCAGTGCCACGCTTCCCCATGTTCCGAACATGGTCTCCGCGGCTAACATCTGCGGTAAATCCGAGGCAGCCAGATCGTCCATAGGGATATACTTGAGGACGGCAAGGCCGAAAACGCAGTCTACGACGAAGATGGCCACGATTCCAAAGAACTGCGCTTTGTAGATCGTTTTCCCCGGATCCTTGATTTCCTCCGCCATCGGGCACAGATATTCATTTCCAATATAAAGCCAGAATGCCGTTGTAAAGTATGGCATCATAGCGCTGAATCCCTCTTCCGGGAAAAAGGGCGCTGCTTCCGATAGCTTTTCAGAAACGGTGCCAATTTCAAAATGGCCCATCAGCCCCATCACAAACAGCAGCCCCATCATGGATACGGCCAGCAGCAATTGGGATCTTCCCAGAACCTCAATGCCAAATAAGTTCATCAGCAGGAATACGACCACTAACACCAGCGCGGTGATCTTATAAGGGATGGGTACTAATAATTCCAAACATTGCCCTGCGATGAAGGTTTCCATGGCGCCGGCCGTGCATATTAAAATAAAATAGCCGGTTAATACGCCGAATATAGCCATCGACCGACCCATGGTAGGAAGGGTGTAATCAACGATCATTCCTGCGCTGGGTATGCTGGTGGCCACTTCCGAATAGGACGTGGCGATGATCATGCACACGATTCCCAGGGCAGCCGCCATCAGCGTAAAGGCCGGCCCCAATGTTCCGAAAGCATTCAAAAACGATACGATCGGCGTGCTTGCGACAACGATTCCAATTACAAAGCCCCAGGACTCCCAAAAGCCCATATGCTCTTTCAGCGTTACTTCTTGCTTTGCATGTTGTGTCATTTATATTCTCCTCTCTATTTATCATGATAAGTTATGCTTGCTGTCATCCCAATCCCTCAATTGTTATGATTGGATCAATATCCTGCAGTAACTCCCATATCGATGGATATACACGCTCCTGTTATTGCTGCCGCTTTTTCTTCCGACGCCAGGAAAAAGATCAGCTCCGCTGCTTCCTCCGGCCGGATATACCTGGCTTTTTTCCCTTGAGGATAAGGCTTTAGCGTCTGCCGGTCATATTCCTGCCGATTATCAAAGCCTGACCTTTTGAAGTTTTTTTGGATCATAGCGGTTTCGATGACACCGGGACATACGGCATTTACCCTTACCCCGGCTTCTGCCAGCTCCAGGGCCAACGCCTTGGTGAAGAGGGATACCCCTCCTTTGGAAGCGCAATATACCGCAGCTCCCTTATTGCCGATAAGCCCCGCGTCCGAGCTGATATTAACGATAGCTCCCCGGGATTCCCGCAGCAGCGGGATCCCATAGCGGCACATGAAAAAGGAACCCTTCAAGTTGGTATCAATGATCGTATCCCAGATCTCTTCCGTAGTTTCTTCCGCCGCCCCTTCCACATATACGCCCGCGCAGTTGATCAGCACATCCAGTCTGCCCATCTGCCGGGCAAAGGCGTTCACAATCGCCTGGCATCCAGCCGCAGCGGCTAGATCGCCCGCAAAGCAGCAAACCCGTTGGCTTTCTCTAAACAGTTCTCCTTTTATCTCATCGAGAGCTATTTGATTGCGCCCAGTAAGAAACAAACTGGCTCCTGCCCCGAAGAATCGTTTAGCTGCGGCAAGGCCAACGCCTCCGGTCGCGCCGGTAATAAGGATGTTCTTATTCATCCATTCACTCATCGGACTCATGATCGCGCCTCCATCTTTTTTTGCATTTTGGAATCAGCAGTTTTCTCATGGTTCATCTCTTCATCTCTAAATGTTTTTCCTAACAAATTCAGCAGCTGGCAGAGATGGTAGATCTCTTCCCCGGAAAATCGCATGGGATAAAAGACCGGCGGAAATTTTATCCACAGGTAGCCTCCGTTATAAGGCGTAATCACAACTTTCATCTGCCTTATATGGGCGTTGTATTCAAAGGTCATACTGTAAAAATCCACTTCCTTGCTGCATTTCAGCAGCTCTTCCATAAAGGGACGATTTGCGTTGAGTGCCTCAACCACTCTTTGATCGCCGCCGCCAGCCTTGAGCTTTACACCTGTCATCTTAATGGCGCCCGTAAAGACGAGCTTCGCTTTAAAGTCCGCTCCCAGATCAAGATCATCCATGACAAATGTGAAATCGATGAAGTATGTATTTGACAGAAGTTTTTTGTTGGACATGCAAGATATTTTTGTCCAGCTGTATTGGGAATAGTTTTCAAAATAATAACTGATTCCGCGTTCTCCCTTCCTTTTCCTATAAGGACCCAGAAGCTCGGAAAACGCTTCTATATGATCTTCAAAGAGCATGATTGCCTTCTTTTCGCCTTTATCAAATCCCACAACGTTTCTCCTTTACATAGCTGCATCCTTTCCTAGAGGGCGTAAGCTTTTTTATAGAGCTGAAGAAAATCGCTGTATCGGATCTTCCTTACGTTATCCCCGGCAGCCATATTTTCTGTACATGCCACAGCAAGACGCTCAAAGTCTTCTTCCTTGGCTCCGATTTCCTTCATTTTGGGAATACCCAGGTCTTCACCCAGCTTCTTCACAGCCAGCACCGCTTTATACGCCAGCCCGCCTTTGGTCAAATGGTCATCTTTTTCTCCCATGGCAGCGGCGATCCTGGCAAACTTTTCATAATCGGCGGCATAATTGAATTCCATCACCACCGGCAGCAGCATTGCATTGGCAATTCCATGAGGCGTATCATAAAGCCCGCCCAGAGCCTCGGCCATACAGTGAACAGCAGCCACATTCGAGCTGCCAAAGCAGATACCGGCCATCAGGCTGCCCAAAAGCATATTGGCTTTTGCTTCTTTTTTATCGGTAAAGGCGGCCTCTCTCAGATTGTTGGCGATCAGTTCAATGGCATATAGCCCATAAGCATCCGAGATGGGTTCGCTAACCGTACAGGTATAGCCTTCGATGGCATGGGTCAGCGCATCCATACCCGTTGAAGCCACGATGCCCGGCGGCAAAGTTGCTATCAGATCCGGGTCCACCAGAGCAAGCTTGGGGAACGCGAAATGGCCGCCCACGCTCATTTTAAAATGCCTTTCCGTATCCGTAATGACAGCCCAGCAGGTGGCTTCGCTCCCCGTGCCCGCCGTAGTGGGAATGGCGATCAGCGGCGTGATGGGCTTTTTCAGCATTTCCGAATCCACAAATTCATAGTCCTTTATCTGACCACCGTGTTCCAGCAGCACGCCCACCCCTTTTGCCGTATCGATGGAGCTGCCTCCTCCGATTGCAATCAGCAAATCCGCGGAGAGCGCTTTGGCCTGCTCATATGCCCGATGCACGGTGGTATCTCTTGGATTGGGTTCCACATCGTCGAAGATGGCGATGGATTCATGTCCTGCAATGCGCAGGGCCGCAACGACCGTATCGACAATTCCCGCTTTCATGATTCCTTTATCCGTGATAATCAGGATATTACTGCCGCCCATTGCCGCTGCTTCTTGTCCGATTTCTTGTGTGATTCCGGCGCCAAATCGGATTTTTGTCGGCAGTTCAAAATCAAAGCTTTTCATTTTCTTTTTCCTCCTTTTACTTCTGGTTTGTTTTAAGTTCAGTTTCTATTTTAGAAAATATTCAGAATTTTGCATACATTCAAAAGGTTGATTTTACCGGCCGATGCAATTCCCATTAAGATGGATTTTTAGGAGATCGAGCTGCTACTTTGGTAGACCTTCTTGCTGACAGCATGGTTCAATAGGCTCAGCATCAGGGCTTCTTTGACAGCCTGGCGGAAATTTCCGGTTCTTTTGATTTATTATTTTTTCGCCAGGATTCCTCTTTTGTATGAATACATTTTTTTGCCCAGCCATTAGAATAGCCTTGAAAGGATGTATCTTATGGATAGGAAAGCGATGAATCAACTCAGCCACCACAAGGATTTAGTTACGGTTAAAAAGAAAACCTGCTGCGCGGACATCCCGTGAAGCAGGTTTTCTTTTACAATTTTTTATTTGACATATTGGTGCAGGTGCATAAACCTTACCGATGCATTCACTTTCAATGCTCCGATATCCTTTCCCACTACCCGATCGGTCTTGCTGAATGCGCATACGACTTCGGCTCCGTGATCATAGACATATTTCATCGTCGGAATCGACATCTTACCGCAGCCGTACGGGGCGACTCTAATTTTTCTATTCATGGTTGTTTCCGCCTTACTTAACCGCCTATTTGAACCTTAAGTCCATAACCTTCCAGTTGTTTTTTGATCCTTTCCATTTGTTCCTCCGAAGGCGCTTTTAAGCCCTCCAATAAATAGGGCCTTCCCAGCGCGGCATATTTTGCCTCACCAAAGTTGTGGTACGGCAAAAGGTTGACGGAGATTAAATTCTCTTTTATATCTGCTAAAAACCTTCCAAATTCCTCAATTGCTTGACTGCTGTCGTTGACTGCGGGTATGATGGGGATTCGAACAATGGTGTCCACGAGAGCGCAGACCTTTTTCAAATTACTTAGAATCAGCTCGTTGGTATCGCCTGTATAAGTTCTGTGGAGCTCCCGATTCATCAATTTCAGATCAAAGAGAAGGAGATCCATATATGGAAGGACCTTTTCAAAATTCTCCCAGGGAACATGTCCGCAGGTTTCAGCAGCTGTGGAAATCCCTTTATCCCGATAGTGCCTGGCGAGCCTGGCAATGGTCTCCGGAAAACACAGTGCTTCTCCGCCGGAAAAGGTCACTCCGCCTCCCGACATTTGATAGAAAACCAGATCTTTATCCACTTCCGCGATGATTTCTTTACAGGTCATCTCTCTGCCGGAGCCGGCTCTCGCCTTTGAACTACAGACCTCCGCACATGCCAGGCAGCCGATACAGTTCTCTCTTTCGAACACCCATCTGTCACCATCTTTTATGATGCATCTTTGCCGGCATACGGCCGTGCACTTGCCGCAGCCGATACATTTATCCGGGAAAAAGAACAGCTCCGGCACAAATCGCTGGGACTCTGGATTGGCGCACCACTGACAGTTCAGGGGGCAGCCTTTGAAAAATACGATTGTTCGGATTCCCGGTCCGTCATGGACGCTGAATCTTTGAATATCGAAAACAGTTGCTTTTTCCATAGATGCTTTACCAGTTGGAATGTTCGGTTCTGGCAATGATCGCTTCCTGTGCCTGAGAAGTCAGCTCTACGAAAAAGGCGCTGTAGCCCGCGATGCGGACCAGCAAATCCCGATGCTGCTCAGGATGCTTCTGCGCATCCAGCAAGGTCTCTTTTGCCACCACATTGAATTGTACGTGGTATCCGCCGAGGGCCCCTTCTGCTCTCAGCAGATGGATAAAGTTCTGTTTGTCTTTGTCCGTCTTTAACAGCTCCGGGCTGAGTTTCATGTTGAGCAGGGTTCCGACGCCGTTTTTCACATGGTCCAGCTTGGTGATGGTCTTAATAACGGCGCTGGGTCCATTCTGGTCATTACCCGGATAGGGGGAGATGCCGTCGGATAACGGTGTTTTCGCTTTTCTGCCCGTCGGCAATGCCCATGTCGCTTCTCCGCAGGGTACATTGGATATGACCGGCACTACGCCGTTCATGAATTTGGTCCCGCGAATGCTGTAATAGGATTCGCACATGTCGCAGGAAGCCTCGCATACTTTGGCAGCAATTTGGTCCACATAATCATCATCGTTTCCGTATTTGGGAGCATCGTTCATCAGCATCTGTCTCACATCTTCATAGCCTTCAAAATCGGCTTCCAATGCATCGGCCAGTCTGCCCATGGTAATTTTTTTGTCATCGTACACCAACTTTTTGACAGCAGCCATTGCATCGGCCATATCAGTCAGTCCGGTGGATTCAATCCCCGGTCCGATATTGTATTTTCCGCCGCCGTTCATGGCGTCCAGCCCCTCTTCCATACAGCCTTCCATTAAGGCGGAGCGGACCGGGATAGGCATGCGCAGCCGGTGGGCTCTTTCGCAGACCTGGGCGCTCTGGCAGGCAGCCTTTATCATATGCCCCAGTTGGGCCAGACACGCACCTTCAAACTCCTGGTAGGTTTTGAAGGTCCTCGGATCTCCGGTTTTCAAACCGATCTCCCTGCCCAAGATCTTGCTGAGCCCGTTGAACATGGTCCATTCCACTGCCATGGAATAATTGAATCTGGCGCCTTCGGCCCACATGGACATGTTTCCGGGTATCTGCGGCTCAACGCAGCCGCCCACCGCCCAATTCCATAAGTCGCCTTCTTCGATTCCGTTTCTTCTAAGTATCTCAAAGGCAGTCTCATCAAAGAAGATTGCCGGCTGGCCCGTCCCTAGTTCGACCAGACTTGCAATTGCCATCATAAATTCATTGCAGGTATTTTTGTTGACCCGCACATTGATAGTAGGAGCATGCATCTGGGTATTGGCCGTGGCCTGCAAAACCATGTAGGACAATTCATTCACCGCATCGGATCCGTCTTCCTTGCAGCCGCCGACAGCGACTCCGTGATAAGGCTGATAGCCGGCAAAGAATTTTGATGTGGCATCGGAGATGGAATAAATCATTTCCGCCAGCTTGAGCCAAAAGCAGTCAAATAACTCCTGCATATGTACATCGTCGATCGTTCCCGCCTCTTTTTCCGCTTTGTAATAGGGGTATAACAGCTGGTCGATCCGCTCAATACAATATGCGGTCGCATTTTCTTCGGACCAGATCATCAGCTGGGTAAACCAGATGGCATGGAAGGCCTCCAGCAAATTTTGGGGAGGCTCCCAAGGTACACGGTCGCATGCCCGGGCGATTTTCACCAGTTCCTGCGCGCGCTTGGGATCGTCCGTGTTCTCCGCTTGGTTTCTTGCTTCTTTGGCATATCTTTCCGACTGCAATTTTGCCGCATCGCAGATCAACATGATGGATTCGTAGAACTTCCGTTTTTCATGGGTGGAAATGTCTTCCTGATCCAGCGCGGCATGCTTTTCCATGGCTTCTGCTTTAATGCCCCGAAAGCCCTTTTTAAAGACAATATCCCTGTATCCTGCCAAATATTCGCCGCCCCCGGATTGGGATTTGTTCTCGCCGAAAACAACGTTGGTTCCAAAAGCAAGCTTTCGCGCTTCCGGCGTCAGATTGGCAATATAGTAGTCCTCCATGGTTCTGCCCTTCCAATAGGGGATGATCTCTCGCAGTATGTCTTTATCCTCTTGGGAGATCAAATATGGATCCTGCTCTCTGGTCGCCATGGTCTCCAGCTCGTCCTCCACCCATGACATGCAGATTTCCGGGGAAATGATAACGGCGCGGGGCTGCTTGCCGTAAGCTCCGATGATCAATTCATCCGGGTAAATCTTCACGGTTTTTTCTGCCATGTAGTTATACAGACTCTGCGCTCGCTTTAAGCAGACGTCATAAGCCTCCATTTCCTGATAGGTCTTTGTATAAACGACGGCCCGTTCTGTATCTACTTCTGGTTTCCACTTCCAATACTGGTCGCGCAGCCGGTTGACTCTCTGGGTGGAGCCTTTATTCCATCCATTGTGGATCGTGGTTTTTTCCTTCATAGCTTTGGGTGCGGCGCTTTCATTTATCCGCACCTTGCCTCCTTTCGCAAACAATCGAAAACAGTATAGATTTCTAAGTTCATTATACGAAAAATTCAAAATATTACTTCCTACCTTCGATTGAATTTGCCAATTTAAAACTTCTCAAGAAGGTGGAGCTTTTCAGGGGATTTTTTACAAATTAATATCTTTGCCGCCTCTCAGCAGGAAGTTGACAATCTGGTGCTTGCCTTTTATTCCCATCTTTTGGTAGCTGTTGGTCAAATGTTTTTTTACCGTTGAAACATCCACATAAAAGGCTTTTGCTATCTCGGCAGTACCTGCGCCATTCATCGCCATGCGAATGATTTCCGTCTCCCGTTTGGTCAAATTGATGGTATCTTGTATCGAATTGAACGCATTATCTACCAGCTTGCTGAAATCAATCAGCACTGCGCAGTAATGCTGTTTGGAATTATAAAAAACTTTATTGATCGTGACTAAATAATCTCTGGGTATGGAGCCCGATCGGCCGCCGGCACCCTCTTCGATTGAGATGGACTGGGTGATGCTGTTTTTCCCGTTTAATTGTCGGCAAAGGGCAAACAGTCTGTTCAGTACAGCTGCCTTTTTCGAGCTGTCGATCTCCACATTCTCCAAATCTTCCCATTCCACGGAACCGTTGACATCCCATAAAACATAGCTGATGAAAAATCCTGAATTGAGACACTTGATCTGGGGAAGATCATCAATGGAAGTCACATAGTCGGTTGCCACATTGCGCAGGTGGGGCGAAAGCAGCTTCATCAGTTCCACGTCTTCCAGGGTGAATTCTCCCTGCTGAATTCCTCTATGCAGTCCGATGCCGCCAATGATGTTTCCCACGCAGCAGATGCTGCCCTCAATGGAATATTCCATTCCTAAAGGCTTGAGCGCCTTTAAATAGTAGGCGCTTTCCATACGATCTTCTGATGAAAAGATATCGGAGCTGCGAAACATGATCGGTTTTTTGCTGGAAATAAGCGGAAGCACATCATCGATCTGATAATAATCGTTGAGATATTGATCCAGCTCTTCCTGTTCCCAGCCGGCGGCGATGAAAACATTGATTCTCGGTTGTTCGCTGGAAGCATCATAAAAATAAATATCCCCTTTATCAAAGGGAATGGTTTTTCTCAAAACGTCCAGCGTATTGCGAAATGCTTCTTCTTTATTTTTTGTCCCATATAATGTGAGCAACAGCTCATTGATTTGCAGACATTCGCTATTCATCCTCTGATTTACACCTCGTTACTATGACGACAAGAACTGATTTTGCTTGGAAATAACGGCTATTGCTATATTATACGACATTATATTGGACTTCTTTTTCTGCCGGCGGCGCCAAGCGCTTATCTGGTCTGCAAAAAACAAAAAAACACAGCTTACTGTGTTAAAAGAATCTGCTTTTCCAGCGGATTTGATTGAAATTTCCAATATAATGTCGTATTATGTTGCATTACAAGCTGATCTTATTCAGACGGCTGCGTTTTTCTTCTGATGTGGTTTTTGTATAAATCCAGGTTGTTTCCAATCTGCTATGACCCAGCAGATCCGACAGCTCCGTGATATCTCCGATTTCACTCATATAGGTTTTGGCAAATAAATGGCGAAAACTGTGGGGATAAACGTTCTTTTCCGGGACGCCGGCCTGCATGCCGATATATTTTAAATTTCTCCACACCGTGGAAGGTGTTATGCTCTTTGTTTTATCTCTGCCGGTAAAAACAAATCCTGCTTCAATATCCTTCTCTTCACAATAACGGCTTAATTCGCTGCAAAGCCTTGCCGGCAAATAGATGCGCCGGTACTTTCCCTTGTTATAGACTTCCGTGCTTCCAGCCCTGACTGCCTCTACGGTTATATATTGCAATTCTCCTATCCTGATTCCCGTCAGGGCAATCGTTCTCATGATACAAAACATTTTCATTTTGTTTTTTCCCTTGGCATATTCCAGCATTTTCAGATAGTCGCTCTTGCTGATCGTATGTTCCAGACTGCTTTCTGTTTGTATCCTTTTGGTCTTTACTTGCAGTTCCCTATGTCCGAGCCATTTTAAATAGCGATTAATGGATATTAATTTAGAATTGATGCTGCTAGCCGCATATTTTTCCGAAAGGATGCCCTTGTATTGTATCATGGTGTCATTGTCAATCATGCTTGATTGTGCTTCGAGCCATTGATGAATATCAAAGAGATATTTTTTTATGGTTCGTTCACTCAGCTCGCTGACCCTCAGCTCTTTCTCATAGTCTTTCAATTGTTTTTTTGCTTCTGTCTTTTCCATGTTCTACCTCCAGTTATCTATGATTGCTATATGAAACAAGTTTTACCCTTATTTTTATTTGCAAAGACTATGCCAACTAAAAACCAGCTACTTTACCTGAAATAGCTGGCTTTCACCATCTAAGCGACTACTGCTCCATCAGCATCATCGCTTCTTGGAAAAACTTCAGATGCTTGTGATAAATCCCGTTGATTTTATCGACAAAGCTTAAGATCAGGGGATTTCTTCTGTTCCTCCTCCTTTACATGCTCTAATATTAAAACATCAATTGCTTTTTTTCAACCAAAAAGAAAAACCGGCAGCCGCCCTATAGGGTGTCCGCCGGTTTTTCTTTCGGTAAAATCTATGCCTGTTTTTTTGCAGCTTTCCTTTTATACACCAGCCCCAGCACTTGCAGGGCAATGATCGGAGTCAGCGCTACCATGGAAATGACGCCGAACCCCTCTACCATCACATCTGCCCCATCGATCGATTCAGCTGCTCCTTGGGTAAAAGTAAGAATAAAGGTAGCTGTCATCGGTCCGGACGCAACGCCGCCGGAGTCAAAGGCAATCCCCACAAAGAGCTTGGGTACAAGGTACATCAATCCCAGCGCAAGCGCGTATCCTGGCAGCAAGTAGTGCCACAGGAGCAGCTCGGGAATCAAAATCCGGACCACCGATAAGGCTACTGCGCTGCCCACTCCGATAGAAAGGGCCCCTAATACATAGCTTTGCTTCACATATCCTTCTGTGACATCTGCGATTTGGTGAGTAAGCACATGGACCGCTGGTTCAGCCAAAATCGTCACCAAACCCACTGCGAACCCGATCGTTATCAGGAGCCAGCTGCTGTAATTTTCAGCCAAGTAATGTCCAATATAACTTCCTGCGCTGAGAAATCCTGCGTTGACGCCTGTTAGAAACAAGGTGAGACCGATCCAGTTGCACAAAAGGCCGCTGCAAACCTTTCCCAGCTTTCTCATCTTTAATTTAATGCAGGTGAAATTACAGATGAGGAAGATGGCTAAGATTGGAGCCACTGCCATGGCTGCTTCCACCGCAATGACCGAACATTCTTCAAGAAAAGGCCCTATGAGGGAAAGATCTTCGTCATGGACAAGGCTGATACTTCCATGAATTTCATCGATACCAAAGATTATGTTCATAATCATAACCGCCAGAATCGCTCCGGTGGATGCGATGGCCACCAAACCGAAACCGTCGTTTTCCGAGGTCTGAGCGCCTTTTTTCAAAGAAGAGACACTGATCGCAAGGGCTATGATAAAAGGCACCGTCATGGCACCGGTTGTAGCGCCGGAAGCATCAAAGGATATGGCTAAAAATTCCTTGGATGTAAAAATCGCAAGGCCAAATATAGCCAAATACAAAACCATGAGCAGTTTGTAAAGGGAAATGCCCTTTACGATTCTCGCCAGTCCCAAGCTGAGCATGACCGCAATGCCGACGGATACCACAAGGACGATGGAGAATTTCGATATGACGCCATCGGTCACACGATCCACTTGATTTGCAAGAATATGCAGGTCCGGCTCAGCTACAGAGATAAAAAATCCCAAAGCAAGGCCGGCTGCCACGACAATGATCACTTTTCCACTTTTGGTAATAACGGAACCCATCAGATTCCCAATTGGAGTAATCCCCAAATCAACGCCTATGAGAAAGATAGCAAGGCCGGCGATCAGAAGGGCCGCGCCGATCAGAAAACGAATGACCATGCTGCCTGGCATTGGGGTCAGAGTAAAATTTAAAACAAGGACAATAACGGTTATAGGTAGAACAGATATCAGCACTTCTTTTAATTTTTCGATCAATACATTCAAACACATCCCGCCTTTCATATCATATATATAGGAAAGAAGTAACGAATTGTTCGAATATTATAACATAGATTTGTGTATTTAGCAAATTAATTTAAAAATCCAAGCAAGATTATAATGTCTTGCTGGGATTTTTCTCACATTTGCTATTCTTCTTCATCCAAAAAGTCCGCTTTCAATAAACTATTGGCCATCTTCTGTGTACCGATTACCCATAGCAGATCCCCTTCTTCGATGACCATATCAATATCCGGGTTGACAATGGGCAGCATGCCCCGTTCAATCCCCAGAATATATCCTTTATACTTGGGCCGGAACCCAGAATTTTTAATGGATTTTTTAATTAATATGGAGTCTTTTTCCACTTGAATCGGACAGCAGATAATCTGCTTTTCCGGTTCGATTTCGTAGAATATCTGTCCGTATATATATTCCCGCAGCGTAACCATCGGCTCCTGAGGTTCTTGGATATGATCGGCCTTTTCCAACATGAGAATACAGGATTCTATTTCATTTTTGGTACCGATGGCATGAATGATATCGCCTTCAATAACGCGGAATTTTCCGTTGGGCATGTTGAAGTGCTTTCCATCGCGGATAATTTTGATAATCGTTACATGGAAAAAACGACTCTGGCAGAATTCGAGGATTGTATTTTGTTTAATGGTTTGGGTGACCTTAAATTCAACCACATAAAAGGATTCATCCAGCCAATGATATTCTCCCTTGATTCCCCGCTCTTTTTTCTGCCTTACCAAGGTTGTCTCATAAAAATTCTCGACAAACCGCATTTCCATCTTTAACGTTTTACCTTTAATGTAATCTGATTTGATGATAAAGACGATAACGGCAAAAGAAAGAACCGCCAGCAGAATATATGGCAGGCGCAAAAGCACCCTCAAGGTCATGACAATAAATCCACAAGAAATGATGATCCGTACACCCGTGAATGCCAGCAGCGGCATCCGATTGGCCTGATTCTTCAGCCACAGCTTCGTATATAGAACGCTTTTTTTTGAGCACATGATACTGATGAGCGGGATCATGAATATGCAAGTGACCACAGCTGTAAGAATATTTGCCGCCAAACCCTGGATATATTGCTGCACAAATCCTTGAAGAAAACGAGTTCCTCCAATGTAAACCACAAAGATACCAGCTGTACAGATGCTGGACCGTATAAAAAACTTAATAATATAGCGCTGCCAATCCCAGTCTTTGTCAGCAGTGCTTTGCTGTTCCGACGTATGGCGGTTGAGAAACTTGTAGAGCTTGGGAGACAAGTGATGTTTTGCGAAATCATAAACTTTTTCCGAATGTTTGATAAAAATCGGTGTCGTGAAGGTGGTAATCACGGAAACGCAGACCACAATCGGATAGAGGAAGTCACTGGTTACGCCCAGATTCATGCCCAGCGTAGCCACGATAAAAGAAAATTCTCCGATCTGGACCATGCTGAATCCCCCTCGAATAGCGGTATGAAGCGATTGACCGGAAAAGAGAATTCCCAGGGTGGCAAAGGTCATCTGTCCCAGAATGGTGACGACGGTAATGATTAAAATAGGGCCCAGATACTCAATCAAAAGCTGTGGTTCAATCATCATTCCCACGGACACGAAAAAGACCGCACCGAAGAGATCTTTGATCGGTTTGACCAGCTTTTCGATCCTTTTTGCTTGAAGGGTTCCCGCCAGGATGGAGCCGGCCAGAAAGGCGCCCAGCGCTGAAGAAAAGCCGATCAAATTGGCGATCACCACCATGCCTAGACATAAAGCGATGGAGATGATTAACAGCAGCTCGTCGCTGATATGGTCGGATACTTTTTTGAGAAAGGTCGGGATCAAATAAATTCCCAGCACCAGCCAGATCATCAGGCACAGGATAAGCATTCCGATATCTTTGAACAGCCCCAGCCCGGAGGTGCTCTGCCCTACGGCCACCGTGGAAAGAATAATCATCATAAAAATGCCCCCGATATCCTCCAGAACCAAAGTTCCCAATACCAGTTGGGCAAATTTTTCCTTTTTTAGTTTGTATTCCTCATAAGCTTTTAAAATGATCATGGTTGAGGACATGGAGAGCATACCTCCAAGAAATACACTGTCCATTTTGGCCCAGCCTAAAAGCTGTCCGGCCGTATAGCCGATTAAAATCATTGCCATCATTACGGTCATGGCCGTGACAAATGCGCTGCCCCCGACTGTGGCGATCTTTTTAAAACTGAATTCCAGCCCCAAACCGAACATTAGGAACACGATGCCGATATTGGCCCAGACATGTATGTCCTCCACATCCACCACTGTAGGTAAATATCGAAAGTTGGGGCTGATCAAAAATCCGGCGATAATATAAGCTAAAACCACCGGCTGTTTGAGTTTTTTAAAAATCAAAGTCATGATTCCGGCAACCACCAAAATCAGGGCCAGGTCGCTTATCAAATAATCCAGTTGCTCCATTTATCGTCCTACCTTTCAAACGTCACATAAAATGTACTCCCCTCCCCTACTTCGCTTTCCACGTTCAATTCCGCACCAAATAACGCCGCGATATGTTTGACAATAGACAATCCCAGGCCGGTTCCTCCGGCCTTTGTGGATCTGGATTTATCGACCCGATAAAAACGTTCGAACAAGCGCTCCAAATGTTCTTTGGCGATTCCGATTCCTTCGTCTTTGACCGCCACCTGGACCTTTTCTTCCGTGAGCCGCACGATGACCCAAACCCGTCCGCCCGGTTCGGAATATTTGATTGCGTTCTCGATCAAGTTTACCATCATTTGACGAAAACGATCCGGGCTCCCATAGATCCACGCATCTTCGTCATATTCTGTGATCAGCCGAACCTCTTTATCCTCGGCGATGGGCTCCAGCGCTTCCACCGTCCTTTCCAGAACCGTTTTCACGCAGAATTCTTTTGCATCGGCCGACTCTTTCTTATTTTCAATATCCGACAGAACCAGCAGGTCCTCGATTAAACGTTTTAATCTGGCCGTTTCAATGGCAATAATATCGATAAATTTTGTTCTTATCTCCGGATCCTCCGCCGCACCCTGCTGCAGAGTATCGATAAATCCAAAAATAGATGTAAGGGGAGTTTTCAATTCGTGGCTGACATTGGCCACGAACTCTTTTCGAATAATTTCAGCTTTTTTGCTTTCTTCAGCCGCCTTTTTCAATTCTTCCTGGGCCTTTGCCGCAGGCTTTATCATGGTTATATATATGTGAAACCCGATCACAATCATTCCAGCCAAATAAATGCCGACAAAGATCATCAGCCCGGTTTCTACCGGGCCGCCGTCAGAAACAACTGCCAGCCTGGGCAGAATATAGAGCTTATACACCAGAAATAACGCCAGCAGATTAAAACCGACAATTTCTACAGCAGCTGCTAAAAATTTGTTTTTCATTTTATTTTATATCCTTTGCCTCTGATGGTTTCAATATGTTTTTCTTCGTCTCCGCCCTGCCCAAGTTTTTTTCTCAGATAGCGGATATGCACATCGACTGTCCTGGTCTCCCCGGCATATTCAATTCCCCATACTTTATCCAAAAGCTGGTCTCTTGTCAGTACATGCCCTCTGTTTTCGGCCAGATAGCAAAGCAGTTCGAATTCTTTCAGCGTCAGATCCACAAGCCGATCGCCGACCTTAACCTGATGCCGCTCAATATTGATCTCAAGCTCATCGATTCTCAGGATATGTTCACCAGGCGGCAAATCCTCGTGGGTATGATCATAACGTCTGAGCACAGCTTTGATTCTAGCCATCAGCTCCCGAATACCAAAGGGTTTTGATATGTAATCATCCGCTCCAAATTCCAGACCCAGCACTTTATCGATCTCTTCTGTCTTGGCTGTCAGCATGATAATTGGGGTTTCATTCCCTTCCTCGCGAAGCTCTTTACAGATATCATAGCCGTTTTTTCCCGGCAGCATGATGTCCAGAAGAATCAAATCCGGTTTTTCCTTATGAACCATGGTCACGCCCATATAACCGTCCTCTGCTTCAATGCCTTCGTATCCGTTTGCTTTTAGGTTATAGAGCACCAGCTCCCGAATATTGGGCTCATCTTCAATGATCAGGATTTTTTTCATGTTTTACCACCTTGTTCTATTTTACCATACTTTAGCCGCAGCTTCAATTTGCAGCTTCATCCATAGCCTTAAAATCTACATTATCCAAAACGGCATTGGCAATATTATCACAGCAGTCGCCGATTCGTTCAATGTTATGAATTACATCTGTATAAATTACTGTAAATTCCGGAGAGCAGGTCTTTTCATTGAGCCGTTTCATATGCTGTTTACGCAAAAGCACCTCAATATGATTCAACTCTTTTTCCTGTTCTTTCACATCGTCGGCCAAACCGTGATCACCCGTTTCCAGGGCCTGAATACTGTCCCGCATCATTCGCCCCGCATGATCAAAGCATTCATAAATTTCCGCACAGGCCGAGTCGGAAAATTCGTATTTGTTCTTAGTCTTTTCTCTGGCAAAGACTGCGATGTTTTCACAATAATCGCCTACATGTTCAATATCGGCTGCTACATGCATCAGCCCCGATACCTGGCTGGCTTGTTTTTCTGTCAGCGTTTCCGCAGAGGATATGGAGGCCAGATAGCTGACCGTTTTCTTCTGCAGCTCGTTAACCGCATCTTCCATATCTAAAACTTCTTTTACTGCCGTCAGATCATTGCCCAGGAACGCTTTTTTGGAGGAAACAATCATACCGGCCGCAAATCCCGCCAGTCTGGAAAGCTCTTTTTTCGCCAAATGGATGGCCGCAAAAGGTCTTTCCAGCACATTATAATCCAAGTAAATCGGCTCTGAAGGCAGCCGGTCGGAGTCTTTTCCCGGAACCAGCTTGGTCACCACTTTGACCAGTATGCCGATCAGAGGCAGGAAGAGAATGGTATTGAAAATATTAAAACACATGTGCGCATTGGCAATCTGCCGTGCGATCACTGCTACCTCCGGACCGCTGGGCGAAATAATCTGTATGAACTTTGCATACCAAGGGATAAACCAGATAAAAATAAAGGTACCTGTCATATTAAAAATCACATGGGCCGCCGCTGTACGCTTGGCGTTTACGGAAGCGCCGATTGACGCTAGAAGGGCCGTGATCGTCGTACCGATGTTGTCACCAAAGAGAATGGGCAAAGCTCCCTGCAAGCCGATAATGCTGCTGATTCCATCCGGCCCTGCTGTTGAAGCCAGATTCTGAAGTACTGCGATGGTGGCTGAACTGCTCTGTACTACAACCGTCATAATCGTTCCCAGCAGAACACCTAGAACCGGAATGTCCTGCACCTGCATCATCAGATCCACGAAAAACTGCGAGCCTGCCAAAGGCTTCATTGTTTCCCCCATGATATTAATACCTACGAAGAGAAGTCCGAAGGCAAAAAGAGTCTGACCTATGCTGATCACTTTTTCTTGCTTTAAAAAGAAATAAAGTACAAAACCAATAGCCACGAACAGCCACGCATAGTCGCCGATCTTAAAAGCAATCAACTGTGCAGTAATGGTTGTACCAATATTGGCTCCTAAAATAATGCTGATCGCCTGAGGCAGCTTCATTAGGCCCGCACTGACGAATCCAAGAACCATAACCGTAGTAGCACTGCTGCTCTGCAGAACCGCTGTACAAAGGGCACCGGCAAGAACGCCCAACACGGGATTTCTGGTAAGAAGGGCTAAAATTTTCTGCATCTTCTCGCCTGCCGCTTTCTGCAGACCATCGCTCATCAAGTTCATACCATAAATGAACATGGCGAGGCCGCCAAGCAGGGTAATGATCATCTGGAATACTTCTGCATTCATCATTTTTCTCCTTTTATAAACATAATTAGATAAGTTTATTATAAAGGTTAAGGTTATGTAAAAAAGCAGAAGTATGTTAAGCGATTGTTAAATCTATGTTAAGTAATCGAATGTTAAACGAGAGCATTGTTTAAAATTGCGTCTGTCAATTTTTTGATTCCGCTGCCGTATGGGCTATCCAGGCTGATTTTACAGATACCTTCTCGAAGGGTAAAGCTCGCAGGATCAAACGGCAGGACTGCCGCCGTTGTCAGAAGCTCCTCATCATGAGATTTGTTTTCAGGTTCAGCGTCAGCCTCTTCTATGGAGGAAGGCGCCGCCCGATTCAGAATTTTAGCCATACGGTCTATGATTAGCTCACCTTTTAAAAAAGTCAAGTATTCCAGCATCCGCTCTTCTTTATAACAGCTTTGCGGCCGCAGGGAAACCAGGCAAATGTGGTTCGCCAGCTCATAGGTGCAGAGGGCACTTTTTCCCAGATCACATCCGACATCAATGATTAAAAAATCATACCGGCCCGTATCCATGATTGCACCGATGAAGGATTGCATTTCTTCTCCATTCAGCCCTTTAAGCAGATTGCGTCCGGGCGCAGGCAAAAAACTGTCTACCCCATAATCATCAAATACTAGAAAACTTTCAATAAAAGGCATTCGCTGCCCGGCATCATCATTGAACAGATAATAGAGGTATTCGCTGATGCTTTTTCCCTCTGGAAAAGGCTGCATAAATTCCAATGTTGATTCCAATTCTTCAAGACTCAGATACAAGACTCGCTTTCCGTGAAACCGTTTCAGTTCCTGGGCCAATGCCATGGCTGCACTGGTGCATCCGGCCCCGCCCTCCGCTGCTCCGAAGGCAATTACCTTTACACTGTGGTTTTTAATGGGCACTGCCTTGCGTCCTGTTAGAAAACTGTAAATAAACAGCAGCTCCCCCGCAAGTTGGCGGACATTGGTGTATTTGTAAAGGGAAAAGGCTTTTTTCTCATAATCTCGGTCGGCCAGAGAAGGCTTTTCCGCCAGGCCGATAAATTTTCCGCCGATCCCTTCTTCCGAATCCATCAGAACCAAGTCAAAGCTTTCCAGTTGATTATGTAAGGGATCACTTTGATATAAAGTGATCGTAAAGGTTTTGTATGCGTCCACCAGCGCTAGACTCAGCGCTCTCCCGTAATCCCGGTCCTTGGTTACGATTGCCAGTTTAATATTTTCCATGATCGATATTCCTCTTATTTCTATTTGTAAATATTTTCCTTATTGTTTATCATACCGAAAATGTAAATAATTGTCAATCATTTTTTTCAATTTCACTTCTCAATTTTTTAAGAGCCTGGCTCAGACCGCCCACTTCATCGATAATTCCGATCTCCACAGCCTCGTGTCCGAAAAGGATGGTTCCCACGTCATTGGGCATGTTGTCCGTACGGTTCATCAGCTTGGTAATGGTATCCCGGTCAGCCTTGGAATGGTTTTCGATGAAATTAATCACTCGGTCCTGAGTTTTGCGCAGATAATCAAAGGTCGTTTCTGCTGTAATAACCAAACCGTTGGTGCGGATCGGATGCAGAGTCATGGTTGCTGTTTGTGCAATGAACGAGTAATCTGTCGATGTTGCCAAAGGAATGCCAATACTATGGCCTCCGCCCAGTACCAACGACACCGTCGGCTTGGAGAGGGTTGAAATCATTTCAGACAGAGCCAGCCCCGCCTCAACATCTCCTCCTACGGTATTTAGAATGATTAACAGCCCTTTTAATTTTGGATTCTCTTCCACTGCCACCAGCTGCGGAATCAGATGCTCATACTTGGTGGTCTTGTTTTCTGCCGGCAGCACCATGTGTCCTTCTACGCTGCCAATGATATTGATATATTGAATATCGCTTTCAAAATCTGTCCCAGTTGCTAAAAGGCCCAATTCTTTTATGATGTCTTTGCTTTTATCTTCTTCTGATGGCAGGCTCTTTTCATTATCTTTATTCATAATTCGCTCCTTTATCTAATAGATTTATAACATGTAGTATTTACGCTTTAGGAGGTCATTATGCGGCTTAGCGAGATCGGAAGTAAAGAAATCGTAGATTTATCAAAAGGAAGCAGCCACGGGCAGTTATGGGATACGGAAATGCTCTTTGAGCGAAAGACAGGCGTCATAAAAGCAGTTCTAATTCCCAGTTATCAAAGCAAGGGACCGTTCAAGGCCTCTTCTGAACAATGGATCCAGCTGCCTTGGAACAGTATTGTCAAGATCGGTGAAGACATGATTATCTTCAAATCAGAAGAAGACGACTGAAAGCTGTCAGTCAGTCGTCTTTTGTTTGAAATTTATATTGATAACCGCGATTTCACTATCGGTACCCACCCGCATGGCAGGTCCCCAAATTCCCACGCCCGAAGTAACGATGGAATGCATATTATCCTTTTTCAAATATCCGCAGGCATTTTCCCATAGCAGGCGGATTGTCAGATTACCGGGGAAAATCTGTCCGTCATGGGTATGCCCGGACAAGTCCACATCCACTCCTGCGTCTGCGACTTCCTGCAGATCCTTTGGCTGATGATCAATCAAAAGCACCGGCTTTGTCCGATCCACCCCTTCCATCAGGTCTTTGATCGATTTGCGCGATCCGTTTTCTGTTCCAGGCTTTGAATAATCCCTCCGGCCGATGACATAAAAGGCCTGGTCCACGAGCTGGGTTTGATCCTGTAATAATTTGATATTTGCCTTCTCCAGAAAATCATTCATTTCAGTCTCATTTTTTTGAACATCGCCAAAAGGCACGGTGAACCCGCCAACTAAATTTTCAACCACATCATGATTGCCGTAACAGGCATATACACCGTATTTGCTTTTTATGGAGCGGTAAATTCCGATCAGCTTGTCCGGGTTTTGCAAAGCGCTGTAATCGTTGTCAAAGATATCTCCTGCAATGCAGACAAGGTCGGGATTCTGATCATTGATTCGCCGCACCATCTTTGTCATCTGCTCCTCGCCGATGCTGTATCCCATATGCATATCCGCAATCAGAACCACTTTCAGCTCATTTCCTGCCGCGCAGGCTTTATTGACGGTAATATCATAGGTGCTGGTCTTTATGTTTCCCACATGAACCATTCCATATGTACTAAATCCGATAATCAATACGGCAACAACCGCTCCCCGGATTACTACAAACCGTCGTCTGAGCGGATCGCCCTTTTTAATCCTCCTGGCCAGCCGCCCTGCCACTGTCACCAGAAGGGAAAGGACCATGAAGAACATCGCATAAATGAAAATCCCGATCCAGATGTTACTGATATATTTAATCGCGAACTTGATGGCCGCATTGCTGAACAGCGCGTAGGCGGCTGGCGAAACTGCCAGCAGGATATGAACCGCCGTAAACAGAATGGTAAACCATTTGGCGTGAAATATGCCGTGCAGATTGTGAAGCCAGTTGACAGACCGCTTCCAAATAAACAGGTTCAAGCCTAGATATACGAGAATCAAGCAGATAAAAAACAGCATATTAGAGTTCCGTATTCCTTTCGTCACATTCTTATCTATAAATTCCAGGCAGTCGCATTAATTTTTTTGTGCCGGCTCAAATAAGCGGCTTTGTATATCACAAAGCTGGCGTTTTTCAAGGGTAAGCTCTGCCATTTTATTCACCGGCCTTTAGTATTTCATCAAAAAATCGCCCTTCACGACGATACGTTCGGCAGATTTCTTCTGCCATCTCAATACCTTTCAAACGGTTTGTCTCGCTTTCCCGTTTCAGTTCATTTCGATCAGCTTCAGACAGCTCCTGTTCGTCGAGAATGGTTATGTTTTTGCAAGCTTTCTCCGTAAGAGCCAGATACTGTTTACCAAGTTGTAGCGCAGAAAGGCTATTGACCAGTGCAAGGTCAGTAATTTCTCCATTGAAAAACCGGTCAAGAGTTAAATTATAACATATGCCCACCAAAAATACAATTCTATGCATTGCCCAAGAGTTTCCTGTAAGTTGATTTTTTCAACTAAAATCAACTATAAATCGATTGTAGCTTTGCTGCCAGCCGGTATAATAAAGGTAGAGGTGATGAAAATGAAAGAAATCAATATTGGAAAAATGATTATAACCAAACGTAAAGAAAAAGGCATCACGCAGGATGAACTGGCGGCCTACATGGGCGTCTCCAAAGCATCCGTCTCCAAATGGGAAACGGGACAGAGCTATCCGGATATCACATTCCTGCCCCAGCTGGCGGCCTATTTTAATATTTCCATAGATGATCTGATGGGCTATACGCCCCAAATGACCAAAGAGGAAATCAAAAATCAATACCACCGACTGGCCGATCAGTTCTCTTCCCGCCCTTTCGACGAAACCTATTCGGCATGCAGCCAGATTGTCCGCAAGTATTACTGCTGTTTCCCTCTGCTGCTGCAAATGGCGGTGCTCTATATCAATCATTCCATGCTGGCGCCTCAGGGCAAACAAAAAGAGGTTCTGGAAGAGGCTCTGGCTTTGTGCAGCAGGGTCAAAGAAGAAAGCGGCGATGTCTTTTTATCCAAGGATGCGGCAATGGTGGAAGCGGCCGCTCATATGATGATGGGCCAGCCTCAGGAAGTCCTTCATCTCTTCGGGGAAACGCTGCGCCCCATTCCCCAGGAAACCGAGTGCATGGCGCAGGCTTACCTGATGATGGGAAAAACAGACCAAGGGCGGGAAGCACTCCAGGCAGCCATCTATCAGCATTTGATCGCATTGGAAGGTAATATGGCCCAGCTCCTTACCCTGCCCGATCAGAGCCCTGAGCGGCTGGATGAAATCCTAAGTCGCCTCCTTGGCGTAGCCGAGCTCTTTGAACTGGAAAGGCTTCATCCCAATGTGATGGCCCAATCCGCCCTCACTGCGGCCCATACATTCTGCGGCTTGGAAAATCGGGAAAAAGCCCTTCAGATGCTGGAGCTTTATGTAAAAGTTTGTGAGCATTTCGCACCTTTTACGCTGCACGGGGATGCCTTTTTCGATTCCATCGATCCCTGGCTTGCTGATTTTGATCTGGGTAACCAGGCTCCCCGCAGCGAAGAGGTAATAAAAAAGAGCTTGATCCAGAACATTGAACAAAACCCGGCGCTGTCCATCCTGACAGATACTCCGGAGTTTCAAACCATTGTCACAAAACTGAAAGCAATCTTAGGAGGTAACTGATATGAACGATTATACAGAATACATGCCCTTTCTCATTCCCCTAGCTATTTTAGAAATTATTTTGGCCGTGGTAGCCCTGGTTCATGTTCTCAGGCATCCCCATTATCGGTTCGGAAACCGCCCTCTCTGGATCCTGATCGTGGTGCTGGTGCAAATCATCGGGCCGGTCGTCTATTTTGCCTTTGGAAGAGGTGATGAATAATGGATACCCTGTGCATCGACGGGCTGACAAAGAAGTTCGGGGCGCAGACGGTCCTCGACCGAATTTCTCTTTCTGTGCCTGAGCATTCTATTTTCGGATTTTTAGGTCAGAACGGAGCCGGAAAAACGACTACCATGAAATTGATTCTAGGTTTATTAAAAGCCGATGAGGGGCAGATTACAATCCTGGGCGAGACGGCCTGCTACGGCCAGACGCCAACCAACCGGCTGGTGGGATACCTGCCCGATGTGCCGGAGTTTTACGGATACATGCGGCCAGCGGAGTATCTGAAGCTATGCGGAAAGATAGCCGGGCTTCCGAAAGAGGAAATTCGCCTTCGTACAGAAGAACTTTTGCATTTGGTAGGTTTGGAGGATACTAAGAAAAAAATCCACGGCTTCTCCAGGGGAATGAAACAGCGGCTGGGAGTTGCTCAGGCACTGCTTGGAAAGCCAAAACTGTTGATCTGTGATGAACCTACATCTGCTCTGGATCCAGTCGGCAGACGGGAACTATTGGATATTCTCAGTCAAGTCAGAGGGCAGACAACCGTCCTCTTTTCGACCCATATTCTATCCGATGCGGAACAAATATGCGACCGCATCGCTATCCTCCATCATGGACGGCTGGCACTCTGCGGAGAGCTAAATGAGCTCAAAGCAAAAAAGGCTCAAAATGCACTTTTCGTCAGCTTTTCATCGGCTTCCCAGGTCTCTGAACTGACCTCGTCCCCATATTTGCTGCCCTACTTGGAACAGATGGAAGTTCAGAGCACTTCTGTGACCATCCGCTGTACCAGGATTAAGGAGCTAAAGCAGGCTGTCTTATCCGCTCTTTATGGAAAGAGCTTATTTCCTGTCAAAATGGAGATCCAGGAACCGACTTTAGAAAGCATTTTTATGGAGGTGGTACAATGAATGGATTGATTGCCTTTACTGGCAAAGAGCTTTGCGAATCCTTTCGGACTTACAAATTGATTATTCTGGGGATCGTCTTTCTTCTCCTGGGAATCATGAATCCCCTTTCCGCTAAATTAATGCCGGAGCTGATGGGTTCTTTCCTCCCTGAGGGTATGTCCATGTCCCTGGCCGAGCCTGCGGCTATCGACTCCTGGATGCAGTTTTTTAAAAACGTGCCGCAGGTTGGGCTGATCGTCATGGTAATCCTGTTCAGCACCATGCTTTCAGGTGAGCTGAACCGCGGAACTCTGGTAAACATGCTGACCAAAGGGCTCTCCAGAAGCAGTGTGATTCTGGCAAAGTTCATCTCCGCTGCCGTAACTTTTTCAGCGGCCTATCTGCTATGCTTCGGGGTTTCCTTTGGCTACACTGTCTATTATTGGAGCGATCCTGTCAGCCGCCTGCCGCTGTCCATTGCCGCCCTTTGGGCCTTTGGAATTTTGTTGATCGCCTCGCTCCTTTTGGGCGGTGTCTTGTTTCGGTCCGGCTATGGAGCCTTGCTCTTCACCGGCGGTTTTACTGTCTTGCTGTTTCTCCTCAATCTGATCTATGATCTAAAACGATTTAATCCGATCCGGCTGGCATCGGACAACGTATCGCTGCTCAATGGTCAGATGACCGGATCGGATTTTACCGCTGCCTTTATCATCTGCGGGCTGCTGGCTGCAGGGTTTCTTTTGGCGGCAATCGCCATCTTTAACCGCAAGCAGATTTAGATGGAAAGATTGCACCTTCAGGCAGCCTATTGACTTAAATCGGGAAACTTTTATTGAAAGTTTTCATCTTTTACGCAAAGTTGTGGGTTTACGGGACCTGATTTAGAAAAAAAGGAAGCCTGGACGCTGCAAAGCCGATCTGAGGGGCCGCAACCGTTGAAAATTGCGTAAATTTCACATGATTTTCTAAATTTTTTCTTTCTTAAAAGAACACCGCTCCGCCGTTGGGGCTTACAAACTGGCCGCAGAAGAAGTTTCCTTCATCCGATACCAGGAGCACCGCGGCGGCGCTGATTTCTTCCACTTTTCCCAGCCTTTGCAGCGGAATATCCTTTTCTTTTTCCACCCATTCCGGTTCCATGTCCGCCAGAATCATATCCGTTTCAATGGGGCCTGGGGCTATGATGTTCACTAGAATCTCGGGAGCCAGCTCCAGCGCCAGACACATGGTAAAGGAATTGATCGCGCCCTTGGCGGCGGCGTAATGACCGTACCCGGCCCTGCCTTTCTTGGAAAGCTCGGAAGAAATGTTGATCATCTTGCCCACCGGCTTTTCCGGACCTGTTTCAATCAGGGGGATAAAATGCTTGCAGCTGAGGAACACGCCCCGCAGATCGGTGTTGATTACCCGGTCCCATTCGCTGGTCTCCATTTCTGTGACCGGCACTTCCAAACCGATGGTCCCTGCGTTGTTGACTAAAATATTGATCCCACCAAATGCCTCTTTCACCGATTGAGCCATTCTCTTTACATCCTCTTCCTTGCCTGCATCCGCCTGAACAGCCAGCGCCTTTACACCGTATGCCTCGATCTCCTTTACGGTTTTTTGCGCCGCCTTTTCATTGCTGCGGAAGGAAAAGGCAATGTCCGCACCTTCCGCGGCCAAGGCCAGAGCGATCCCTCTGCCGATTCCCCTGCTGCCGCCGGTGATAACGGCGACTCTGTTTTCCAATTTTCTCATTTTACTTACCTCGATTCTATAAATAATACGGCGTGCAGCGATATTCTCCGCCGCTGACCGTCACATGCCGCCCGCTGAAAGCCCGGCCCCCAGCCTCAGTTGCCATAAAAGCGGCCATGCTCGCGATTTCATCGGGACGGGCGATTCGCTGCATAGCGATATCCTTTGCATACATCGCTCTGACTTCATCCAGAGAAATTCCCAGATCGTCAGCATCCACATTGAGCTGAGGCGTATCGATCACCCCTGGTACAATGGTACAGACTCGGATGTTATCCTTTTCATATGCCCTGGCCAGATATTGGCCCATGGTCAGTATGCCCGATTTGGAAGAGCCGTAGCCTGTGGCGTTGTTCCAGCCCACGGTTCCGAAAAAGGAACTGATGAGAACGATCGTGCCGCCGCCCCTTTGCCGCATCTTAGGGATTGCTTTGCGGATACAGGCCATATGTCCGGTCAAATTGATCTTAATCTGCTGCCACCAACTGCTTTCTTCGCTCTCTAAAAATGGCGACATGCTCATACCGGCCGCGTTGCAGACCAATACATCCAGCTTTCCGTAATGCCGGCATGCTTCCTCGATGACCTTCTCCGCAGCCGCCGGCTCCTGCAAATCGCCCATGGCGGTTTTGGCTCCCGTCTGTTCTGCAACCCGCCTTACCTTATCATTGAGCCTTCGTCCATTGATGATTACCTTTGCCTTTTCCCGGGCAAACTCCCGCGCCATCGCTTCACCGATGCCCTGTGTTCCGCCGGTGATAAAAACGACGTTTCCTTCCAATTCCTTATACCTCATCGCTTGTCACCTCCTGTTTCTTTGCGCCTCCGATGGAAATTACTTGCGCTGCCGTATATGTATCCTGGTCCGCAAGGTAAAATACCGTTTCCGTAAGGGCTGCCAAATCGATGGGAACATTGGGTGCCAAGGCGTTGACCAGCACATTGTCTTCCGCCACTTCCGCGCCAAAGCATTTGGCAAATCCGTGGAGCATGCCGGCGGCCGAAGCCTCCATGATACACTCCCGTTCTTCCCAGCGATAGTCGGGCGCCAGCAAAATGATTTTTCCTGATTTCCGTTTGACCATATAGGGCGCCTCTGCTCTGCATAGATTGGCTGCTCCGCCGAAGATGGTCTTCATAACCCGCTGCCACCCTTTCATATCGGTCTCTTCAAATCCGGTTTCCAGGGTAACTCCCGCGCTATGAAATACCGCATCCAAAGGCTGCTCCCCTTCGATGAGCCGGATCACTTCCAATACCGCTTTTGAGTCCCGCATATCGCATGGATAGCTGCGGTCCGCACTTGGGCAATCCCCAGTAAGATCAAGGCCGATGACGTTCCAGCCCCGCTGCCGGAATAACCGGGCCGCCGCTCCTCCGACTTTACCGTCGCATCCTGAAATCAGGATTGATTTATTGGTTTTCATCTTTTTCCTCCTTTCGGTCTCTCGGTCTGATATAGGCAAAATAGTAGATCAGCGCCAGTGCCAGCAAACCTCCCACAATGGCCAGATCCTTTGCCGTCTGCGAAGTGATCGCCACCACCAGAAACAGAATGACGATGATGGATGGTATGGGAAACAGCGGCATCTTGAATGGACGAGTCGATTCTTTGTCCCTCAGCCTGCTGTTGATGGATCCGATTGCGATCAAAAGATAAACCGTCGCTGCCGCCATCCCGCCGAATGTGATCAAGGTTACGATATCGGAAGCAAAGACCAGAATGCAGTCAACTGCTGCGATAAGGATGGTAGCTGCCCACGGCACCTTTCCTTTTCCGGAAACCTTCATCAGCGCGCTGTTCATTTTTCCCGGCCAGATGCGGTCCCGTGCTCCCGTGTAGAGCACCCTTGCCATATAGTTGATGATGACCACCAGGCAGCCAAAGGACGAAATGATGATTCCTGCATTGATGATGGTTGCGCCGATGGCTCCCATATAGGATTCCGCCGTGTAAAGAAGGGGGGATTCATTGCTCAGGAAAGCAAATAGATCGGGTGCCGCGACCATTCCCATAATCAGTACGACGACAATGATCACTGCTGTTGTAGCCGCTGAAATAAAGACCGCCTTTCCCACATTCCTGCAGGAACCCTTGGTTTCCTCTGAAAAGCCCAGGGATGCCGGATAACCGTCGATGGCTGCGCAGAGAATTCCGATTCCCATCAAAACCGCTGCGAAGGTCACAGGAACCGTTCCCGTACCGCTCTCATTGAGCATTTCCGCGTTAAACAGCACGTCTCCCAGAGATCGCTGCGGGTTGGCGAAGCAAACATACAGGAAAACAAAGATGACAGCCATTTGCAGAGCCAGAAAGATTTTCGCCACTCGATTGCTGGTCACTATGCTGTTGAGTCCGATGAGTAAAGCGATGATCAGCGTTATGGCGGAAATGGCGCTGCAGGCCAACGCTCCTTGGGGAAGCTGGGGAAAGAGAATCTGCAGGTACTGGGCCACGCCCATGGCGATGGACGGCGGATAAATAAACGCCTGAATCATAAAGGTAAACACTGCGATAAAGACCAGGGGTTTGGGGAGCACATAGCTGACAATCGAATATAGGCCGCCTGATACCGGATACATGGACCCCAGCTCACCCAATATGAGTCCGATTAAAATGACATTGATTCCCTGCAGGATCGCAGCCGGACCAGTGGCAATGCCCACTGTGGCAAAGGCGGCCAATGCGTAAACGAAAGCGGCCATGACCGGCGATACATTGGAAAGAGCCATCACCACATTTCCGAACACCGACAGCTTCCGGTCCAGCTCCTGGGGATACCCCAGCTGTTCCAGCCTCCGCTGTGCTCCATCTTCTTTGGAATCCACAAAGGGAAGGTTACTTTTTTTCATGAGAGTGCCTCCTTACGTACGTTCTCTGAGAATGTTTGCGTAGTTCTCTGCAATGTCGCGGGCCATCAGCTTTCCTTTGTCGGCGGAAGCGGTTCTGGCCGTTGCCAAAAGTCCGGTGGCCGGTACTTGACACCTTTCTGCCGGGTAAATGCTGTACCCCAGCTCTTTTGCGGGAGCATCCTCTGTAAACCGGTCCATGTGAACCAGGTCGGGCCGAAAATACAGGGTCAAAGAAGTTTCTGCGATGGCTGCGTGCTCCAGCGCCCATCCTGGAAATTCAACTTCATCAAAGACCTGATCCATCACTGGCTGGGAAATCTGATCCCACCAGCTGCTTTCGATAAAGGTTACATCTTTGTATGTTCTGGACAACAGATCTACGGCTTCTAGGATAAAGGCTTCGTTTTCAAAGTGTCCGTTCAAAATGAATATTTTTTTGATCCCGTCGCGGATCAGTTCCTCACAAACATCGGAAACAAGGGATGTCAGAGTTTCTCCGTTGAGATCCAAAGTTCCCGGAAACAGCGGGCCGCCCCCGGATAAAGGCGCTGATTTATATCCGTAGCAAATGGGAGGCGCTACGATTCCATCCACTTTCTCCGCCACCATCTCGGCCAAACCGGTGGAAATAATGGCGTCTACCGACAGCGGCAGCATGGGTCCGTGCTGCTCTGTGGAACCCACCGGTAAGATTACGATAGCCTCCTCTTTTTTCTTTTGGAAATCCTGCCAGGTCATTTCCTGCATAAATACGCTCATTTTCTTACATCTCCTTTCTACTTGCCCGACTTTTTCAAAGCAATGAGGCTGATAAATTCAAAGACCAGATTGGCGGCCAGGAAGGCTGTGATCTGGGTCGGATCGTAGGCCGGCAGAACTTCCACCAGGTCATAGCCGACAAAATTCAGTCCTTTCAGTTTGCGGACCATATCCAGGGATTCTGCGCTGGTGAACCCTCCCACCTCAATGGTACCCGTTCCCGGCGCATAAGCCGGATCCACAAAATCAATATCAAAGGTCAGGAAGGCCTTATGATCGCCCACTCTTTCGATAATTCGGCGGATTACTTCCGCAAGCCCCAGCTCACGCATCTCAAAGCTGGTAATCACCTCAAAGCCCAGGTCCGCGGAACCGTTGAGATCGTCTTCCGAATAGAAGGTCCCTCGCATACCGATCTGAATGGAATGGGTTACATCGATCAGCCCTTCCTCCAAAGCCCGTTTGAATACGGTTCCGTGGTTGTATTTCTTTCCGAAATATGAATCGATGGTGTCAAAGTGGGAATCGAAATGAACCAAAGCCACCGGTCCATGGACGCTTGCGATGGCCCGCAGTTCACCCAGGGTAATAGAGTGGTCCCCTCCCAGGCAGATGGGTATGACGCCGGCTTTGACAATCGGCATCAGGCCCCGGACCATTTGCTGGTACGTGTCTTCAATGAACCCTGGAATCACCGAAACATCTCCGTAATCTACGCCGGAAAGTTCATCTACCACATTGATCCGCTGAGGCACGTTATAAGGCTTGATCAGTGAGGAGATATCTCGGATGGCGGCGGGGCCGAATCTGGCTCCCGGCCGATAGGTGGTTCCTGTGTCAAAGGGTACGCCGATGACTGCGTAGTCGATGTCCTCCGTTGTCTTAACATTGGGAAGACGCATAAAGGTTTTGATTTCCGCAAACCGCGGTGTCTCCAAAGAATTTAATGGAACATACTTTTTCATAATAGCCTCCTTTAAGTCAGTTGTTGTGTTGCCATATTAAAACAGCAAGTATTATGCCAATTGATTGAATAGATTGAAAATTTCGCATTCAGTTGCAATCAGCTGTTTTCCCGCCGCCTTTTCTTTTTTGTTTATAAAAAAGGAACACAAAAACGTGCAGTTTTGCATCGTTTTTGTGTTCCTGTGTTGTTTTTCCATTAATTTCAATGGATTTATCCGTTTTCGGAAAAATGCAAAAATGCACGCAAATCGTGCATTTTTGCCCTATTTTAGTAAATTTTCATATTTGTCCAGTTTTCTTCGGATGGTGGTCGCATCAATTCCCAACCTGTCAGCGGCCTTGGGAATCGACCCTTCCCTTTCAATGGCCAGCTTTAACAGATGGTGGTCGTATTTTGCCAGAGCGGTTTTGTAATCCTCCGTTCCCATATCGTCGAAGGGAAATGCTCCTGTCTTTCCCCGCAAAAGATGTACGGGAAGGTACTTCACGTCGATTACATCTTCCTGGGTACTGACCAAAATTCGTTCAATCAAGTTTTCCAGCTCGCGGATATTTCCCGGCCATTCATATTCCAGCAGCAAATCTTTCACCTCTTCGGTAAGCTGCTTGCAAAATCCGTAATGTTTGTTGAGCTTTTCCGTAAGCCGTAATGTCAGCGGCAATATATCCTCTCGCCTTTCGCGAAGGGCCGGAATGCGGATCGGCACCACGTTGAGGCGATAATACAGATCTTCCCGGAATTCTTTTTCCCGTACTTTCTGCGTCAGTTCCACGTTGGTTGCGGCAATAATCCGCAGCTCCAGTTTCTTTACCAGCTTTCCTCCCACGGGAACAATTTCCCGGTGCTGAATGGCCCGCATGAGTTTGGGCTGCATGGACAGCGGCATTTCGCCAATCTCATCCAAAAACACCGTACCTCCGTTGGCCAGTTCCAGCAGCCCGGCTTTTCCTGTTTTTTCCGCTCCTGTGAAGGCTCCCTTTTCGTAGCCGAACAGCTCTGATTCAAACAGGGATTCTGGGATGCTGCTGCAATCGATTTTGATAAAAGGGCCCTGGGCGCAATTGCTGTTATTGTGAATGAACTCGGCCAAAAGGCCCTTGCCTACGCCCGATTCCCCTGTAATGAGCACCGTCGAATCGACTTTAGCCACATTTAAGGCTAGGCGGATAATCTTCTGCATGGCCGGGCTTTTGGCGATGAAATCCGGCTGCTTGCCATGCTGCTGTTTCAGTAACTCCAACTCGATCTGATACTGTTTTGCCAGCTCTTCCTTTACTGATAATTCTCGTTTTAGTTCATTGAGATCGGTAATATCCCGTGAATTGACCACGATTTTATCGATCGATCCGTCTTCCTTGAACGTGGGAGTACCTGTGGACAAAAGCTGGTTTCCGTTTTTAGCAGTCTGTATGATGGTGGTCGGTTCCTTTGTTTCCAAAACTTTTAGTGTCACGGATTCCGAGTAAACTCCGTTTGCTACAAGCTCCTTAATGGTTTTGGTCATCGCCTCTTCCCGCGATATGCCCTCAATTCTGGTACATGCATTATTTATATATAAGGTGTTTCCCTGGTTATCTAAAATATGAATCCCATCGTAAGACGATTCAAAGGCGGTTTTTAAAATTTCCACCTCTTTGTCCATATCCAGTCCTTTCACGGCCTACCTCCCAGTCTATCGCAGTTTTTCTGCACATCGCTGAAGCGTCTTTGCCTTGTGTTTTGAGGTCTTTTTCATTGCCCTCTCAATCCGGCAGCATTTTTAAATAGGTATCCAAACGTTCATTTACATATCCTGCAAACAGCTTTTCCATTGCAGACAGATCACCTTTCACATGATACGCATCAAAGGCATTGTAGTAAGCAATTCGGTCGGTAAACTTGATGTCAATAGGCGGATACCCAGCCTTCATCAGTTCAAGGTTAACCAGCAGCCGTCCAGTTCTTCCATTCCCATCAATAAAGGGATGAATTCCCTCAAATTCAATGTGAAAACGCGCCAACTTGGGTATGATATGTTCTTCACTTGCGGCGTATCGTTCAATCAGCTGCTCCATGCTCGGTATAATCAAATAAGGCTGAACAGGTTCATGTTTTGCGCCCATAATACGCACCGGTACCCTGCGATATACACCGCGGTCCTCTCTTTTGTCCGCAAGCACAAAATAATGAATTTGCTTGATTATGTCTTCAGTAAGAGGTGTATTTTTTCTTACTAATTCACTAACAAATTCAAAGGCTTCTTTATGACCAACTGCTTCCATATGGTCTTTCAGCGGCTTTTGACCAATTGTCAGCCCCCTGAGTACCATATCCGTCTCTCTCAAGGTCAAGGTATTCCCTTCAATGGCGTTGGAATTATAAGTATACTCCACTACAAATTCTTCATTCAGTCTCGCGGCTTCTCCTGCTGTTAATGGTCTTCTTGCATCCAGTTCAGCTTTCTTCCTGTCTATCATGTCAAGCAGAGTTTTCCTTGACCTATATCTTCCATCTGCCGGTTTAACGGCATCCACGGGAATTTTCCAGCTGCGGCCATCCTGATATGCACCGGCTATTTTCCCCTGTGAGCATAAAGTTCGGATTCTTCTGTCAGAAATTCCCCATTTATTCGCCGTCTCTTTTACCGTCATAAACATAAAAACCACTCCAATCTGTAAGATAATATTATACCCCCTTATCGGAATAATATCAACTTTATCGGAATAACATCTTGCAATATGAACGTTTATGACTTAAGCGTGAGTTCCCTCTTTATACTTTTTAAGGAGAACGATCATATCAATAATATCCGCTACAAAACAGAATTGAAAAACCATATAAAGCACCATCTGTTTTTTTGAAACAAGCCCCTTTTTCCTCAAGGCTCTGACAAATAAAATCCCATAAGCGGAAGTCCCCGCCGCTATAAGGTAGGTGATGCCAATGGCGCAAACTACCCATATCCACACCCAGGGTATAAAAATCGCGAACCCTCGTGACGCTGCGAAAATAACCAGGGCTACCGCCATGCAAAGCAGAAAGTTCAAAACAAAGAATGGAATCAAACTCAGCTTGAGGCGCCTCATGCCGCGCCGCAGGCCTGTGTAATCTTCTGCAGCGTACTGCTTACATGCCCTGGCTATATTGGAAATTATCAAAACTGTAATGGATGCCAGCTCTGCAATAAGCAACGAAAAATATATGTAAACGGCTATCAGCAGCATCCTAACTCGCTTCACTGTAGAAAATCCTCCTTATGCTTCTGCCTCCAATTTCAACAGCAGTTTCTCCGCCTCATCAAGATCTTCTTCTGCGAAAACTGTGAAGCCTGCATTTCTCAGATATTCAACCGCTAGTCCCTGTCCTTCCTTCTTCGTATCCGTGAAGGTTCCGTCATAAACAAATTTGCTCCCGCAAGAAGGGCTATCCTGTTTCATGATCGCGAAAACGACTTGGTGTTCCTTAGCCAATCGCAGCGCTTCCTCAGCCCCCAGCGTATACTCTTTTGTCACATCTTCCCCGGTCTGAGCCATTACTTTATCTCCCACTCTCTGTGAATCGGGCCTTGGCGTTGGCAAACCGCCAAAGACTTCAGGGCAGACCGGAATCAGCCGTCCTTCTTCTTTCCATTTCAAAAATCGAGGATCCGTTTCTGTCGTGTCTCCGCCATCGTATCTTACGATTTTTCCTCCGTAAAGACATTCACTTACTAAAATTTTCTTCATTTCAACTACCTCCCTGATACTTCCTATATTCAAAGGCGGCTTTTAACATTTCCACCTTTTTAGCTATATCCAGCCCTTTCACAGCAGCCTCCCGATCTATTTCCGTTTTTCTGCACATCGCTAAAACTTCTCGTAATGAACCTTATCCCATAGCTTTTCATCCAGAGTCATCGGTCTGCGCTCCTTTTCCGGCATACCTAAAGAAAGCATCGCTTCTACCGCATATTTTTCTTCGATTCCAAAGAGCTCTTTGATGAATTTGTCCGTGGTCACGCCTGGGGTTCTGCTCTGCCGACAGCGGACCTGGATCCAGCAGCTGCCCACGCCCTGGTCGGCTGCGGTCAGATGCATATTGCTCATAGCGATGGAGCAGTCCTCCACCCAAACGTCATTGACTGTGGTGTCAGCCATGACGATGATCGCCGCCGCAGCCCCTTTGAGCATATCGGCGCCCATCTGGCGGCTGTCGGCCAGCTTGTTCAGCGCTTCCTTATCCTGGACCACCAAGAATTCCCAAGGGTGGAGATTCTTTGAGGTCGGGGAAAGCAGTCCGGCTTTGAGAATGGTGTTCAGCTTTTCATCAGCAATTGGCTCGTCCGTATATTTGCGGATGCTGCGCCGCTTTGTAAGTTTTTCAATCATGGTTCATTCCTCCTGTTCTTTGGTTGGCGCCGTTTCGGCATCATCCGGGACCGGACGCCGGTTTTGGCACGGTACGCTGCTCTGACAGAGCCCGCAGCCAAAGATATAGGTTCCGCGCTCAATATGCGCTGGCCAGTAGGCATCACAAGCCTCATCTTCGTAGGCAGAGCAGGCTGCTTTATCATGCCCCTTTTCATCAATGGCATGAACCGGACACCGCTTGATGCATGCGCCGCAGCTGCCGTTGAAGGCATAGAGGCACCAATCGTAAGGGCCCCTGCCCTTCCGGTCCGTAGGCTCCAGATCTGCTTCAATGACCATGGACGTAATTCGGATGGCCTTTCCTTTTTCCGAAATAAAACCATCGGATAACCCAAAGGTTCCCAGTCCCGCGGCGAAGGCCGCATGGCGGTGGGACCATTTGGACGCGATCCCCAAATCGGGCGATGTTTCACGGCTGAACTCCGGCTGCAGGTCGACGGACACACATCGGTAACTCTGCGCTTCCAATTCTGCCACCAGTTTTCCGGAAAACTCCTCCATCAGGGGTTCCCATTCTCCTCTGCTGACCAGCCAGCGGTCGCAGGGGAAAACCTTGGCTTTTTGCTGCATGGCCCTGGTCTTTTCCGTTTGGGGAAAGATCATGGACACCACTCGCAGGCGGTCTGCGGCGGGAACGTCCTCATATTTCAGAGCAAAAACCTCCGACGGGCTCCAGTGAAACGGACCGATATGTTCCTTTATAAAGTCGTAATAGCTGTCATTTCCGGCGGAAACACCCACAATGGGCGCTTCCCACATGGGTTCGTCCGCAAAGCCTAAAACGGCAAAATTGTTTTTCTCCAGGCTTTGAAATACGTTTTGAATGGTGGTTCTTATATCCATCTTTCCAGCCCCCTGTCCAGGATTTCCTTTTGCAACGATAGCGCCACTCTTTCTGGCCTCATTCTACCATAACGTCCGGCCGATTGCCAGAAGGTTGTTATTTGAAGAGATACGTTTATAATATGGTATAGTATTTTTACTATTGAATCCGGCGTTGCCGCAGGGTAAAAATACTGAATCTTGCTGCGACGTGGATTGCAAGGTATACAATGAAAACCTTGTGCTAGCATAAATACTGTCAGGCAGCGAGCAGTGACAGTGTTTTGAAACTGGCCTCCGGGGCCGGAAGTCGGAAAATTTTTATAAGAACTTTCATTTTTTTCGCAAATCTGTGGGTTTGCGGAGACTGATCTTGTCAAAAAGCGGGAATCCCTGCTTTATGGCCAATTTGAGATGGCTCAATCGTTGAAAACAGGGTAAATTTCGTCTATCTTTTTTCTTTTTTACGCAAAGAGCCCCAAATCTCCCAAACTGGCCTCTTTGCTCTCACTGGCTTGCTGGTGGGTATACGGCGGGGGGGGGATAGTGATGCGTACATCCACGCCGCTCTTAGCCGCTTTTCCAGCGCTGTCATAAACTCGCTATCGAGAATCAAGTAAGGCGTATACAGCCTTCTTTTCTTCCCAAATCTTTGGCTTTCAGACCGTTCTTTTTAATCTGCCGCCGCCATCCCATCTGTGCGGCCAGCATATATAATCTTCTAGGAAAATTTGGTGAAACCAAAAGATCGGCTGCGGACTCTTGCCCATGGGTGTTTTCTCTGATGCTGTGAACCAGCTGGTCGATCCCTCTGCTGATGGTTTTTTTCGGGCCTTTATCCGGCGGAGCATCTTTCAGCATGGAAAGCATCCCGCCGCCGCCGATGCCAAGGCCGCGGCCCCAGCTCAAGCCCGCTTTTACGCACCAGTTATGCATGATTTCCAGCGCCCATCGGTTTTGTTCACCCTCAAAAAAACCGCAGTTTACTACTGCATATACAGAAATGCTTTTTCCGTGCAAAGTGGTTTCCAACCTTTCCAGCAAACGCACCAGATGAGAAGGCACCCCATCGACATACAGCGGGAATACGAAAACCAGGGCATCTTGTTCCTTCAGCGCCTCCGGGATTGCAAATGCACCGTTATACGCATGGTACTGTACTGTTTCCATATCCTCAAGGCATGCGGTCATTTCCTCAATAAGCATAGCAGAAGCGCTTCCTGTTTTCTTTGGACTGCCGTTTATAAACGCAATTTTCATTGGATCCCCACTCCTTCCATAGACGAAAAAAACTCCACCTTTTCCAGCTCAGCTCCCAGGTTAAGGCTGTTGGCCAGCAGCAGCCCATGGGCTGTTTTCTTCTCTTGCTTTGTTATTGCATCTCCATAAAAACAAACCTGTATTTTAATCGAATTCTTGTATCGCATCTTATGGTGCATCTCCCCTTCTTTGATTCGAAAATCAGGGTGAAGATACGGTATGGATCGGTCCAGGATTGCTTTTATAGAGGGGCTGAATCCGCCGTAACTGCACCGGCTGATAATGAGTAACTGGCTGCACGCTGCCAGCTTGGCGCCCATGTCTCCATAGCTGTCTCGAATCACACAGCGTCCCGGCGTTAAAAGCCAGCAGCCAAAACATCCGATGCAGGTCCCGGCGTGTTCATCACAAGTAATCAGTTCTATGTCTTTTTTTCCTTCCAGCAATTTTTTTGCCTGCTCCTGGGGCAGGTCGCAAATGACAAGCCTCATCTCTCATTCTCCTTTGCCTGAGTCAAAAACGCATTGTACGCACGATCGACATTCTCATGGATATTCTCAAACGATAAGCACATCCCTCCTGCGGCCACTATTGCCGCTATACCATGGGTGTAGATCATCATATCCAGGTAAAGTCGTTTTGCCTTATCCTTACTGAGGCCCAGCGTAGCTTCAATACTATCTGTTACCTCTTGCAGACCGTATTGCGCGTAAATATCTTCCACTGCAGTTCCCTTCACATATTTGGATAAAAAAATGAATTTAAATAATTCCCGTTCCTCCTGTGCAAAGGAAATATGCGCCCTTCCTGATGAGCCGAAATAATTTGCCGCATCCAAATGGCTGCGAACATAATCCAGCTGATAGCTGCGGCAATGGTCAAACAGCTCTTCCATCAGCTGTTCCATGTTGGCATAGCAGCTATAGATTGGCTGAACAGAACAGCCCGCCGCATTGGCGACGCTCCGGGCATTTACCGCCTCATAGCCTTTCTTCCTGACCAGCGAAAATCCAGCTTTCATAATAAGTTCCTTAGTTATTTTCTGTTTTGGCATTTCCTTATCCTTTCAAAATTACAGTCGTTATATAACTTATGTTATATTTCATTGTTCGAATTGTCAAGGGCGATTTTTTTGGTTAAAGGCTGTTTATGAACACTCTCTGGCAATTCTAATTATTTTATGGAAAACATTGACATATTTTAATGTATGTAATAAAATGGAAACCAATCCAACCACTGAACATATACAAGATGCCATGCAGAATTTATGCCAGAAATCCCAGAGAACTTACAAGCACGAGGCTTTCATCGTATACTAAAAGGAGGAAACACATTGAAGAAAAAAGAATTAAAAGATTTGAACTTACTGGATCGTTTTTTATTCGCAGAAGCAGTCGAAGACCCGGAGACCTTGCAGGATATGCTGGAAATCATCCTCGGTAAAGACGTGGTTCTCAAGCATTTGCCCCAAACCGAAAAGGAAGAGCGTAAAAGCCTCTGGACGAAACAGATTCGCATGGACGTCTGGGCTATGGACGAAGAGAATGTCATCTATGATACGGAGGTGCAGCAGCGTAATACCTATAACCTTCCCAAGCGCAGCCGGCTCTACCACGGGCTGATCGACAGCAAGCTGCTCAAGCCGGGCGAAATCGACTATATGGGAAGCTGAACGATGTTTTTGTCATCATGGCCATGCCCTTCGACCTCTTCGGACGCGGTCTGTACCGATACACGTTCCGGATGGGCTGCGAGGAGGTGCCGGGGCTGGAGCTGAACGACGGCGCCACAAGGATCTTTCTCAATACCCATGGAGCCGACAAAACCGGTGTCAGCGACGAGCTGATCGCGCTGCTGAACTATTTAGAGCGCACGTCACAGCAGGCAGCAGAAGCTTCGGGCAATGAAAAAATCCGCAGGATGCACAGAAAAATCGAAGCGATCCGATCCAGTGAAGAGATTGGAGTGAAGTATATGAACGAATATGAAGAAAAAATGCTGGAGAGACAGGAAGGCAAAAAAGAAGCACAAAAGGAGATGGCACTTAAGATGAAGAAGAAGAACAAACCTCTGGAAGAAATTGCAGAATTCACTGGTTTGAGTGTTGAGGAAATAGAAGCGCTGTGATTTGCCAGCCTTTATTGAGTGAGAGCATGCGCCTGGTTAGCTGCGCTGCTCTCACTATGATTCTCTCCCCTGCTCGGATTTTTAACAAGGCATGCCAACAGCGTACCCGATCATCCTGCCGAAACAAAAATACTGAAATTTTCTCAGTTTGTGGCAAAAAGAATTTCTCCGGCTGGTACATTTCCTTTCTGATATTGGTATTCCACTATAAAACTTTTCCTACCAGAGTTTTCAAAAACTCCCGGCGTTTAAAAAGTACCTCTATCAACTCTTCCTCTTTTTTCCAATTCAAAGGCTGTGAATGACAGCAAATATTTCGCAGTTTACGAAAAGCCTCTAAATCATCAGCATAAATTTTCCACCACCTGGCATCACAAACCTGGTTATGCAACTGCACATGGCGAGAAGCCAATTGGAGTCGGCAGGGCTCCTTGTTCAGGATATATGTAAAAGTTCCTGTAGTTGCCTTCTCTTCCTTTATATCTCCAAGTTTTTTCTTGAATATTCCTTCATTCGGGAACATAGCCTTTAGTTTACCTAACAACACCTCTTTAAGTAATGATTCCATAGTTTTACAGAATAAAATACCTGCACAAGAGGCATCCAATTCCTCTATTTGATATTGTTTTCTCAACGCAGCAAACATTTCATGTAATAAAATACTACTGTTAAGTCGTTTTTTCATTATTGGAGAGAGTTGATCCAGGTCTGCCCAAGTTAGGCCAAATTTCTTCAATTGCGCTGATGTAAGGACTTGGTCTTTCCATATACTTTCCAGTTTCTTATAAAACGGAGCTGCCAAGCTGTCCTCCAGTTCTCCGTCTATTGTTAAAGAATCAGGGCCCGGCATTTGCTTGAATAGCCGCTCTATCTGCTTCTCATCCTGGCAAAGCTCAGTATTATCGGCTATTTTATGTAAAGAACGCAGGGCAAAGCTATCTAAAATTCCTTTCACCTTTTGGAAAAGAGGGGATTGCCTCCAAACTGTATAATCTCCAATAACATACAGACGATATTTCGCCCTAGTAACCGCCACATTGACAATATTAGCATTCACCCATCGAACCGCCGGTAAAGCATTCTTATCGCATCCAAGCAGAAAAATAACTTCATCTGCCTCTTTGCCCTGAAAGGTATGAACCGTACCAATACATTGATCCGCCCATTCCTGAAAGCGTTTATCTTTTTGATATTCCGGTTGAGAGCAAATCATCTTTCTTAGGCCCTCCCGTACTGTAGTAAAGGGTGTAATGACAAAAAGATTTGGAATACCTTTGCTTTTTTGAAAAGCATTACGAATAAATTCCCATGCTTTTCTCCCCTGCGTGTCCACATAATGGTCTTTACCTGCTGAGTTATTTTCACTCCCACTAACATTAATCCAGCCTGAACTCTCTCGGCAGAATCCAGCTTCTTTTTCCAGGTTCGGCAAAGTAGTCTGCTGTCTCATCATATTATTATAGGACAGGGCATTGGATATCTCGAACATAGGGCTGATACATCGCCGATGCACGACCAAGGGACAACCTACCCAAGTTTCATATCCGTCATCTGCATATATGGTCCCAATCGTGTTGAGTCGATCTGCAAACTCTTGAACTGAATGAGTTTTTGACTGATAATACACCGTATAACGATTCTGAATAATCTGTTTGATTAAATCAAGTTCATCAGTCACCACTGGTTCCACCTGTTTGGGATCACCCACTACAATCGCACGGCGACAACGGTACAGAGAGCCCAATGCCATCTGCGGAGAAGCCTGTCCTGCTTCGTCAATAATCAGGCAACCGATTTCTCCCGGTTCTCGAATAGAGGCCAGCATATTTCCCGCAGACGCAAAAGTAGTGGAAAGTACCGGGGTCAATAAAAACACCGTATTCAGCAGAGAACTGAACGCCGCTTCCCGCTCCCGATGTGAAAAGGTCACGGTCTTTTTGTCATCATCTCTTTGTTCGTTCCATAGCAACAGCAAATTTTTAAAATTCCACAGACAAGCTTTTGATCCTAGTAGAAATGCCTTATGAAGTTGCAGGGCTTCATAAAACAGCTTTTCCCGTTCACGGTTGTAAGCTGGAGTATGCCATGGATTCGCTACTTGTACAATAGTAGACTCTTCCTCTTTTTTACTGTCATACAGATGGAAAAAATCTTCGTTTAAAACGATCATACCTTGCTCAGTCTGACATTCAGAAGCCTTCCGTATCACCTCCTGATAGTTATTATCAGCTTCTTCGATCTGCTTCTGACACGCCCCTGTCTGTAGCTCTACCTGCTTTACTCTTCTGAGACAAGTTTGCCTCTTTTTTGAGAGTTTATTTTTTCTGTCATCCATCTTGGAGATCGAGAGTTCCTGTGCTTTGCACATGTTCCTTTGATTCTTCAATTCCTGCCGCAGTTGATTTTCCTTGATTTCCTCCATCTGTAATTCCTGCTCTGCCAGCTCCAATGCTTGATACTGTTCTTGAATAATACGGGACAGCATAGTAGGCCGGTGAATCAACTCCAAGAGGATATCCCAAATCCTGCGACGTCCCTCTGCCTCCAAAATTTGCTGACGGATATTTTCAATCCGCTTTTCAAGTTCCACCTTGTATTCATCCTGTCGGGACTTCTGAGTCTGTAAATCAGTATATTTTGTTCGGTAGTTCTTCAGGAGTTCTTTTGCCTCTTTTGACTGCTTGGCAAACTCTTGTATTTCCTTTAATAACCGCTCTGCTGATTGCTCTTGCTGCTCCTGCAGCACTCTTAATTTTTCTTTCCGATTTTGCAAGAATTCCTTCTTCTGCATAAAAATTTTTCTGGCACTACTAATTCGCTGGAGCGCTTGTTTCATGAGCTCTACTTTTTTATATTGTTTTTTAAATCGATGCACAGCATCAGAATAATCAAGCTTTCCCTGCTGAATACAATCATTTGAGCCAAAGCTTTTGATATAGGGCTTCAAAACAGCACGCATGTACTCTCCTAAATTGCTGGACTTTCCAAATGGTGCGGAAATCAGCCCCCAACGATCCCATTCTCCATCTTTTCTTTTTGCCAGATCATTAGCCAGTTTCGTAAAATAGAGATCCGGATACTCTCTGGGCTCATACCGATCCTGACTTTCGTTCCAAATTGTATAGGTAACAGGTGTCGATTCATCGGTCCGGAATAAATTCTGCACCTCTAAAAGACCCCCACGAATCGAACCTTCCTCTTTCTCAGGCTGTATCCCTTTTAGCAACGCAGTTCCTATCAGGTAACTCTTTTGTGATATTCTCCACAGCCGCATTGTTGCTGGATGCGACTAACATTCCGTAATCTTTTAGCTGTTCATCATTAAAATCATAATATCCCCAGTAAAATTTTGAATAACCACAATGTGGTTTGTCACCATCCTGAAAACATTTTTGAACAAATGCTTCGTCCGGGTCTTCATACTTTGCAAGCATGCAAGCCCGTTCTACCACATTACCGGCTATGATCTCTTTAAGCAGGGTGGTTTTTCCTGTTCCGGGAGGTCCATTAACTGAAAAAATCGGCAGATTTTCTGAAGAAGGCTTCCAACTTAAATTAATTGCTAATTGCTGCATCAGGCATGGCATAAATCTTGAAGGCCATTTTCCCAGGGGCGCTTTATCTATATCTAAGTGATGATGGAAGAAGTCGGCTTGCTCTTGTTTCTTCCCTTTCTCCCAAGTTCTCTGTACATCAATACGCTCCTGCAGGTTCATCCAGTGCAAATTCGGATTTTCTTCCGCATAAACTCCTGTTATGTAATCAAATATCGCATTACCAAGTGGATTTTGGTCCATCTTTCCATAACTGATTGCCTGTTCAACCATGTTTAAGTCATTTGCAAAAAAGCTGTTGTACAGATCACTGTAGTGGAATACATCTGCATCCTGTGCCTTAATTTCTTCTGTACGATAGCGGCGATAAATCAATACGCCTTCCCAGTTCATCTCCTGTCCCGGTTGAATAACATAAGACAAATATTTTCTTTCTATTGATTTCGTAATGGATGTAAGTAGTGATGAGGTAAGGATTTTTCCGACTTTCGCTTCATCCTCCAGTTCCACCAGTTGATTATCCCACTGGTTCATATTGAGTTGGTACATATCAATAGATAGAAAATCCGCAATATTCTCTTCTGTCAATTCATCAGCATGAGCAAGTAACTGATTAACTCCCCAAGCCAAAGGGGATATATTGATGCTTCCGGGAATATAGCGGCCCTGTTTATCACACTTCATACCAATTAAACATACTGGACTATGATTTTTCTCTGGCAGCTCTAAATCTGGTCGAAAAGCTTGCTTAAGTCGTTCAGCCAATACATATCGTTCCATTTTTCCCAAGCAAAGATTTATTTCATCCGAAATGACTCCATAAGAATAATAGGTTCTCATATCCTGTTTGAGTGCCGCACCCGGATCAGAAGGCAAGTTCTCTGTTCTTTTTTGGAGACGCAATACCTTGCCTGGAAGTGTATGATACACCGTAAGCTGTTTATAACTAATATTACCATCAGCCGCTTCTTGGCATAATTTCCTGCCTTTTTTGCTCTGTGCCGGGAAATTGGGCTGTCCCAGGAATTCCACCAAGTACCAGTATTTTACGATCATCGAAGCAAACATCTGCTTGTCCATTTTTATCACCAACATATGACCGGGGTATTTCCCCATTCTAGTTACACCTTTTAACAGCTCCGTCCTATTTTTATAAATAATAACATAACTTCCTATTTTTGTTAAGATATCGTTGCAAGTTGATTCATTTTTTAACCATTTTAGCTAAAAACTTTATATTCCGCTATTAGGGAATCTCTTCTCCGTCAGCCATATACAGCACACACCACAATACAAAAAGAAATTTACCCCGCCGGCCCTATCGAGAACCGGCGGCAATCATCCATCAATCTAGCCAGCTTTACAGCACTTCCAGCCTCTCCAAAACCCGCACAAAATATCCGCTGGCAAACAATTCTTCCAAATGCCCGCCCAAGAACCGATCAAAGCGAACATGAGCAGTCACGATCTTGCGCAGAAACTCCAAGTCGGCCTGATCCAAAAGGGCCGGATCGGTGATGTCCTTTAAATCCGCTATCCAGCTCCCATAATCGAACTCAGCCACAAAGCCGGTTACATCCAGCGCCGTCAAAAAGCTGCGGTAAATCGTATTTTCATATATGTCCTGCATGTCTTCTGTATGCAGATTCATTTGCAGCGGAGCCAGATAAGCCAGCAGCTCCTCTTTCCTCGTTCTATCAAATTCAAGAATATCCATATTGTTACCTCCTTAACGCCTGCTCAACTTCATCCGCAGTGTATAAACGATAATTGCTCTCTTTTGTCACATCCTTCACAAGATACTGCATACGATCCGCAAAGAGCACCTCCTGCTCATTGGGGTAAATGGACAGCTTCTCAATGACAACACCAAAGAGCGATTGGAATTGAAAACGGTAGGGCGCGCCATAGTAAAACCCGCCGGGCGAATAGCTGGTGCTGGTGTATGCTGCGTTTACTACCTTATTACCCTTTTCGTTCTCTTTCTCCCGTTCCGGCGTCATGGTCTTTTCACCTCGGTAGACTTTCCCCGCAAAGACGGCCATATTCATAAGGCCGGTATCGATCGCTTCAATAAGCGGCAGCATTTTCTTATAGACGTCATGGTACTTCTCCTTTTCCCTGAGAGTTCCATTGATGGTCCTGAAATAATTGCTCGAATACACACAGATGGCAAAAGCCTCTCGATACGTCAGTCCTGGCGGAAGTTCTTTTTTACCGATGGTGCTGGCCGCCTGGGCGGCATAATAACTGTAGCTGTCCGGTAAATCCAGATGTTCCAAGTCACCGTAGGCAGCGCTCAATTGGTCGAAGCGAGCCTTCAGGCTGTCTACAGATGCCTTATTGTGATACAACGTGATCTTAATCTCGGAAAACGGAAAAGCCACGCCGCACCAGTGGTAAGCTGCGTAAAACAGCATATCCATAACCTCCATTTCATCTGCACCGGCGCAGCCTGTGCAAACCAGCGGCAGTGCAACGCATATGGGCGTTTTATCGCTGCCCTGTGCCTTTTGAACAGCGGAAAACAACGTGCTTACCATGTCATAGGCGCTGGCCACACCAGCAGGTTCGTACACAGCAATCCGCCGAAAAGCCGCTCCGGAAACATCTTTGCTCACCCAGCAGGGAAAGTCCGTGCGATAATCCGCCAGCTTGTCCTTCGCCAGATCAGCAACGGAAATCCCCTTTTTAAAAAGCGCCTGAATCAGCGATCCTCCTGTAGGCGAATAATCATTGGGAAAGGCCGACACGCCCAAATAATCCACCTGATCTTCCGCCGTCAGCGCAGACAGATCACCGCTGACCAAGCTGACCTTTCGTTTTTCAGTCCCATAAAAGACCTCTGTCTGTTTTAATAGTGTTAATGTCATAAGCTCATACTCTCCTTTCATAAAAGTACACATTATTGATACAACATCCGGCTATATTCAGCAGCGGGCAAGTCTCAAAAAAGAAGAATTGGGAGAATGGATACAAAAAAATCAAAAGTAACTTTTTTTGTATCTTTTTATCAGGATTGGCGGCCTTAATCCAGCGCTTTTCCATTCCTTTCCCCAATATCCACTTACAACTGCAAAACGTTGCCTGCAACCCTTGAAATTTGATACAAAAACTTAATTATCAAAATTTTTATAATAAAAATGCCCATTCGACTAATTTCAACCCGCCACAGCCAATACTACACAGTTGCTGCCTCTCACCTCCTGCCTCATAAAACTACAAATCAAATACAATATCGTCGATTTCCATCAGCACTGCGCCGGCAGCTTTCTCTTCTTCGACCGCCGGGTATTGGCGCAGCGTCAGCTTTACATGGCAAAGGCCCTTTCCTGCGATCCCTTTATCCTGCCAGCTTTTCTCCCCATGGCGGAAAAAGGCTTCGGCCGTATCCGGCGTCAGTACATGGGGAATCCGTCTGGCTAACGGACGGAAAAGAAGAGGACCATCCGCTCCGCCTGCCCTCTGTCCCAAGCTCAAGAGCAGTTCCGTGCGGAGCCCGTCTGCATATCCAACCGTTTCGCCCACAAAGGCCAGCGCCCGCTCCACCGACCAGCTTCCTACCGCAATCCGTTCCGAAAAGCGCAAAGCCGGATGCAGCAGCTCGGAAAAGCCCATAGGCGCAGTCTCATAAATAAAGTCCGGCCGCACCGCAAGCGGTTCCGTTTCCCCAGCCATGGCGGAAAACACCTCATTTCGCTTCAAATAAAGACCGCAGCTTATCGCCTGCCACATTCTCAAAGGAATCTGCCGGAACTGAACCTGAAGCCGGAATACATCTGCAGGCCCGATCCGCACGCTATCTTTCTTGATGGAATACGTCATGGTGTCCGGATCCACCTCACAGACGCAGCTTTGCTGTTCACGGTCCGTTATTACCAGCGTGGGAAGCGGGATCCCCTGCGGGATATGGTGCTCCGTGATCCGGATCCGGCGCAAAAGCCCTTCCTCATACTCAGCGGCCAGCACCATCCCAGACTCAATACTTTTCCCCATGAACGTCTTTCCCCAGCAGCTGCAAATAACGAGCGACTGCTTTCGAAAATCCTCCAGTACATCTGTCAGCGGATATTCCCGGGCTTCTCCAAAAAGCAGCTCCTCGTACTCATCTTCATTGAAGATAAACTGCGCCAAAGCGGAGTAAAGGTCAGAGCCGGAATTCCCAGCTTTCATCTCTTCTGCCTCTGTATGAGTCAAGACATGGAGACGGTCCTGGGATGATAAGGCGCATTCCGTTGCCAGCTCATATTGCCAAGCCGGATTTTTATAATCGCATCCCGAGGCGGCCGCCTGCTGACCGAGAAGGCGCGGCGCGCTGGGATAACGCCTTAAAGGCACAGGCAGCACGACCGGCCTTGCATCCTCATAGCGGCTCAGGTCCACCTGCACGTATTCCCCAAATTGTTCAAAGGGCTGGAGAAAACGATACCAGGTCTGCTCCTCCCGGTCCTCCAGATGAGTGAAAACATAGGCGGCCTGTTCCATGGAAATGGAGTCCGCAGCAGCGGGATCCGCAGGATCCGCTACAAAAGTCCCATAGCTGCAATCCGTAAATTTACAGCCCAAAACGCCATGGGCGTTTTTAAGGCTTCCGTCCAGAGCATAGCGCTGCCCCAAAGACTGGGAAACCGGATAGGCCGCACAGCCCGACGCCCCATAGCCACGCCCCAAATCCTTTTCCAGATAATCTCTTAAAGCCTCAGAAGCAGCCTGGTTTGCCTCGGAATCCCCGCCTGCAAACAGGCTTTCCGTACGGCGTGCGATGGTCTGCGCCAGCTGCCGTTTCACTTCCAACAGCTCGTCAACCTGCTCGGTCACATCTTCGGCAAACAAACAGCTCAGCGCCTGGGGAGCCAGCAGCCGCTCAAAGAATCCCAGAAAACGAGCCGCCCACAGATCCAAATCAATCTGGTAATAGCTGACCGTTTCCCCGCTTTCCAATCCTGACAACCGCTGGGCTACCGTCGTAAGCTCCATGTCGCTTCTGCTCATCAAATGCACACTGAGAGGCGGAATACTGTAAAACAAACTTCGCAGATTCCCCGGTGCAGCACAGAGGGTATGCTTGGGGAAGAACGCCCCATAAAGCCCCTCGCCCAGCATCAGCTTTCCCCCGGGAACGCTGGCCTCAAAGGCAGCGCAGGAAGCTTCCAGGTTTTTATCCGGCTGGATTTTACAAGGTATTTCCCATGCCTCCGCAAGTCCTGCCGCTGCGTAACGTTGATCCCGCTTCACCGAAGCCGTGACCGCCACAGGCAGACAAAGCAGCGATTGCGGCGATTCCGGCACCGGGCATACAAAGGAAAAGGCCAGCTTCACGTCCATGGGGCGCAGTTCTTTTTGCCCTTCCTTCAAATATTGGTATAGCTGCAGCAAATAACCGGTCACCGCCTCCTTCTGCGCTTTGGTAAAGGTCTGGGATGCCGCCTCATATTCTCCAAAAGAAAGCCGCAAAGAAAAGGCCGTGTCCGCGCAGCTGTATTGATAATAGGCCCGGGCCGTCTGCTCTAAGATTCCCTGCACGGTTTGCGGCTCCGGCTCTGCGGCGCAGCGCAGACAGAGTTCTACCTGCAAAGCACGATGCTCCGCCGCGTCTTTAAAACAATAGGAAGCCTGAGTCGACGGCAACTCAGTCAGAGCAAATAGCCGGTCATGATAGAGAATGGCAAAAGGCTCTTTCATGCGGTAATCGTCCCCGGCCGCCGTCCGGTTCCCGGCAATATCCCGAAAACCGAAGCTCAGCTCCGCTTTTTGGATCGAAGCCGGAGCGTCCGGTTCGTAATCCGTGGGGAGCACCCTGGTATAAGGGTTCGACTCTGCCAAAGGTAAAGCTTGCGGCTCCCCATTTGGCTTAAGGCTGAAAACATGCGTATAATAGCTTTCTCCCTCTGCAAGCCCTTCTGTTTCCTGCGGCGTAATGGGCGGAGAATCCTCTCCGTCCAGCCGGTAAACAAACTGTCCATAGACCGTGTCCATCTGCTTTAAGGTAAAGGAGAAACCGTACTCATCGGGTTTTACTCGCTGAAGAGACTTCATTGGCAGCTCTTGGTTATCAATGATGGGAACTTCATCCGATCCCACTGTACCGGCCCCGAGGCATATGACAGGGGCGTCCGGCGCATCTTCCGTTTCAATCAAGAGGTTGATGACCGCATGGCCGTTATCCTCAAATAACTCCGTAGGCAGCGGCTTTTTTCCGATTCCAATATAGTGCCCCTCTCCTCCGATGAGCGCCATGTGGTTTAAAAGCTTCAAGGCCTCCTGCAAGTTATCAAAGGAAACGCAGTTATGATCCTCTGTCCCGTTACGATCTAGCGCCACCGGTGCAGTGGTAATTTCCGACAAATTCCGGCGGATCAGAACCAGATCCGACTGATCGTCCTCGTCCATAGAGTAAGCCCCGGCCGGCCTTGTTTCTGAGGTATTTTTCAGTTCCCGGGAAAACAGCAGACGAGTCTTTTGCAGCGCGGCGGTTCCCTTTGCCAAAGCTTGCAGCTGCGCCCTGGACTCTTCATCCACCGATACAATGGAATAAACCATATCCGTATCCCTGGCCTTGCGAATCTCCAGGCGAAGTAAAAAACAGCGGCAGTAGGACAGGGAATCCTCCTTCTTGAAATCGCAGGATTCAGCCTCGCCGCCCACACGGATATCCAGATGGGCCAGCCGGCTGAGATCGACGGGTGCTCTCCACAGGGAGAAAACCGGCTTATCCTCCTGATAAACATCCTGCCGGTCGTGGAGCAGGATGGGGCAATGCTCCTTAGAATAAAACGGCAGCAGCGACGGCTCCTTCTGAAATTGGATGTTCAGCGGGTTTTGCGGATACTTCAAATCCGCCTCCGCGATCTCAATGGTCAAATCTTCACTGTAAGCCGCATTGAGAAGCGGCCCGCCCACAGACTGCTGCACATGGAGCCTGTGAACAATACATTCCGCCGCCCTGCCCGCAGGAACAAGGCCGGTGAATTGCTGAAAGGCTGCTTCATAAAGGGGCATCCCCTCCGGCCTTGGGCCGCTCAAAAGAAAGCGGGAAACCATGCCGGATACAGCATCTGCCTGTCCCCGTATCCCATCTGTCAGTTCACTGCAAAGCACTTCCTCCCTGCCCTGCTCCTGCATCCAGGATAAGCCCCTCTGCAGTCCGGTTTTGGTGATCAGCAGAAAGTATTCACAAAACAGCCCTGCCGCGTATTCCTGCCGGCTCAAATCAAAGGAAAGGCTGCTGTAGCTTTGGTCCTCCTCAAGGGTTTCCCAGATCAGTGTCAGGATCGGCGGCAGCGGCATCGGAACATGATCGGCCTCCCCGCCGCAAGCCTCCTCCATTGCGGCTTTACGGCTGTCGGTCACAGAAAATGCCGCTTTTTCAAACAAAAAGCGGAGATTGAGCCGCAAAAGCTCACACAGATTTTCCGCTGCAAAACCAGAGCACCCAGCCTCAAGGACGGAGAGCAGCTCCTTTAACTGTCCCTGGCTGATGGAGTCCATCTGCGGCCGCTTCTGTGCTCCCAGCGCAAAACCGCAGAGAAGGTCCAAAAGATCGGTGATGGAGCCGCGCTCATAGGATGCCAGTATGGCAATCCGATGTTTTTCCCCATTGCTTCCCGCTCCTTGAAGGAGCATCGCCTCCTCCTGCGACGCCATGCGGCTCCAGACAGCCCGCCGCTCGTCCTTTGTAAAATAGGGGAGCAGCCACACTTCCAGGTCGCAGATCTCCGGCAGTATCTGCCCCGGTGTCCAGTCGTAGGAAAGCGCCTCTTCATCCAATAGCAGAAATTCTTCCTGCCAGGGAACCGGCGAAGGGCTTCCCAGCACAAAGGTATCCCGGTATGTATAAGAAAACTCGAAGGAGATTTTAAAAATCCAGATTTTGATATAAGCGCTCACCTCAAAGGATGCCTCCAGCGCCACCTCGGTCGCCTTCCCCGACTCCAAAAGCGCCGTGACCGCAACCCTGGCGTAGAGCCTGAATCCGGCTTTGATGATGAAAAAATCGATTTCACCGGCAATTTCTCCGGCAATAATCACGGTACCCCGGCACCGATAATAAGTGGCCGTCACCTTTCCGTCCGCCGACACAAAGCGGGCAAAGACGCCTTCAAAGATCCCGGAGAGCTCCAGAGAGGCGGAAAGCTTTAGAATCCCAAGGGACAGCCGCTTTCCCACACCGACGGTGATGCCAATGCCCAGTTCAATGACCGGATCAAAATAGCCTTTTTTAGTATCCGGCGCGTTGGCGGACGTATCCCCGTTCAAATAACCAAAGTAGAAGCCTCCCCTGCCATAAAAAATCCCGTAGGACAGGGCAAAAGAAAGGGAAAAATCGTCGTTTTCCGGGAAACCGAAATTGATCTTGAAATTTCCGTTGGTGTAAACCCAGACCTCGATGCTGGGGAGGGTAACCGATAAGGCTCCAAAATCCATGTTGCGAATGCAGTCGGGAAGGGTAACATTGGCATAAAACACACCGATGTCCTCAGTCACCTTGCGGTAATAAATGGTCAGATCCAGCCCTTTAAGCGGTACCAGATCGTTATTCAGCACCTTTGCCTGGATTCCGTACAGCACCGGATCATAAAACAGAATTCCTGCTTCCAAAAACTCCAGCACCGTAAACCTGGCTCCCACAAACCAGCCGTAGGAGTCGTCGTAAATCTTAGTCGGCAGCTCAGCCGTTTCCTTCACATGCTCCCGGCATATATCCAGAAGGGCAAAGAGGCTCTGATCCGCCGCGCCCTGCAGCCCCAGATCGATGTGCCTGCCAAGGCCAAAATATTTCAGCTCAAACTTCTTTTTCTCCTGAGCCGATACCGGGCCGGGAGCGGAATCGTGAAAAGCATCCCAAAGATAATAAGCCCCGCCGCTATCCAGCATTCGGCCGCCGCTGGCCTCAATGGGAAGAATCGAATCATATTTAACAAGAATATGGAATTTGGCTTCCTTGTCGCCCTCCCGCTTAACGTAGGTAAATCCCACCTCCTGAATCTGCAGAATCAACAGATCGATATCCATCGGCAGGGTCACGGAAATATCTCTGGTCGCCGTATCGAAAAGAATGTGGATTTCCGGAAAGCCGATGCGGTTTAAAAGATCCCACGGCTTTTGCAGCTTAAAATTCACATTGGGCCGCAAAACCCGCATCAAGGCCCGCAGGATTCCTCCGATGGTGAAATTTTTTAACAGAATTGTCAGAACGCCGCCTTCCTCTTCCGCAGAAAGCCTGGCCCTCTCGTAGGCGTGGTTCGTCTCATAGAAGGCCTCCAGTTCCAGGCTGTCAAAGAGCACGGAAAAGAAATACTTTTTTGACCCGTCTTCCAGCAGATGGATTTTTGCCTGGAAGCGGAAATACTGGATCAAAAGCTGGCCCTCAAGGAGAATATCGGGATTTTCCGCCTGGGCGGCTTTCGCAATTCGTCCCCGCACGGAAATAGTCAGCTTGGAACCAAAGATGGGAAAGCCCGCTGTAATGCTGCAGTCAAAGAGGTAGCTCCCGTCGGTGCAGCAGCGAATATCCAGCCGGTCTACATCCAGTTCCAGAGAAAGGCTCCATCCGGTGATACTGTTGATGATTTCAGCAAGAGGAATGTTTCCTTCCCGCAAAGCCGCCTCAAAGGTCCAAATGCCTTTTTCTGTATCTTCCGTTTTCTCATAAGAAGCCATAAGGGCCAGGTCAAAGCTGGAATCCAGAGTAAATCGCAGGACTCCATGCAGGCCGATTCCCGTATTCTGGGGAGAGTAATTGAGATAGCCGCCGATTTCCTCTACGGTGAAGGTCAGTTTTCCCGCATTGAATTTCAGCGCCGCCGAAGTGTCCAGGTTCAAAATGATTTGCATCTCCTGATCTTGAAGGCTTCCTTCCCCTAAGAAATATATGACCTTGATGTCCCCGCTCCCAGGCAGCATGGCAAAACCGGGATTCCAGTCGGCCGCGTCGCTGTCCGGCGCAGTAATGGAGGTCCCGATGGGAGGCGCCACTTCCATACGGAAGAATTGGCTTTCCAGGTCGATTTGCAGGATAAGCCCGGGTAGGGAAAGCTTAGGCGGGCTTGCTACTACATGGGAAAACAGAACCATTCCCTCTGTTCCTTCTTTTAGATCTGTTTCATCCTCGGGTTCTTCCGGGTCTTTCAGATCCTGATAAATTCCAAGATCGAAATTGATGTTTTGCGGATGAAATACCTGAAGATCCGCCTCCGTCAAACAGCCTTCTATCTCTGTCTCATATTCTGACAGTTCAAATGGCATGGTTTTTTTGAATCTTGGCTTTACCACATAATTGATCCTGAAATAAATCATTTCCAGCTCATAGCACCCAGTATCTTCATTCAATAAACAGTAAAGGGACATGGCCATGTCTTTGATTTCATCAATACGATTACCAAAACTCAGGTACCAATACTCAACCCATTCTTCTACATCCTTGATAAACCTGCCCGGCATAAGACCGAGAATATGGCACAAAAATGCATCATCCGCACGGTAGAGCATACGGTATGGCACATGTTCGCAGCACATACTCAGAAGGCAAAGCTCCTTCGGGCTTTCCCGCATAAAAGAGCACTCCGCCCCATAAGGCACTTCCTCTGATGATTTTCCATTGGGGAGCAGAAAAACAAATCCAAAACAGACTTCTGTGACATAAGCTGTTTTTTGAATTTTCTCAGCATAATTATCGAAATTACTATCATCAACGATATGGGTATTGATCCGCAGATAATACCGATCCGGGACAAATACCCCGTTTTCCGTAGCCATGACAAAACACTCCCCGGGGAAAGGAACGCTTTTTGCAGTCACATCCAACCGACACAGTGGATCATCTTTGCTGGAATAATAAAACGCGCCCTCCATAAGCCACTCGGCGGGAGGCTCTATCTTGGACATAAATTTTTTTACTTCAGACCACAGTTCTTCGCAAGCGCTGAGATCAAAAATAGCATTCCAGATATAGGTGCTGCCATGGACATTCAAGTTGTGTTCATCCACCTGCAAATCCATTTTTTTGATGGCTGCATCCTTCAGCATGGAGTCTTCCGTGTATTCCAAGTACCCCTCGTCTGCAATCCGCAAGCTTACAAAACTTTCGGCAAAGGCAGGAAACGGGATCGGCTCTCCTTCATAGGACAAATAAAAGGCCAAACTCCCTTTCTCTATATCTTCTATTTTGATCTTCAGCTTGAAAGGAATATCGTGAATCTCAGCAGTACCCAAAACAGCCATTTCCGGTTCAAAATCACCCTCTATATATTCCAGAGCATCCAGAAAGCCTTCCCCGTTTTTCTCAGGGTAAAAGAGTATCTCCCCCACACCAAGCCTGTTGAGCATCCTGTACAACGTCCAATGTGTGTCAAATGTCAGTCTCACAAAATGTTCCTGGGAATTGTAGTTTTTTCTCAAGAGCTTGATCAATTCATACTTGTTCACTTGGTCACCTCATTTCGACCATCCTTACAGAATCTGGCTGATTACACTGTTAAAGACTCCGTTTTCCACCTCGCTGATCAGGCTGTAAAACTGATGGTCTGCAGCCGGCAGATTGGTAATGCGGAACGCTCCGCCTTTCGCAGAGGTGTAAGACACCAGCGGCTTGGAAAACGGCGGGTCCGGAGGCCGTGGCTGGGTGCGGGTGATGATCGTATGGGCCGTATAGGCCGCCTTTGTGCTGTCAATCGTAAAGAGGCCGTAGCTGGGAAATCCCCCTGCGGGTGCCGGTATGGGCACGCCGCCTCCATCCAGCCGGACCCGAAAGCCAAAATTCTCATGGTTCGCCGCGGCATCGGCGTGGGCTGAAAAAATATCGAAAACATCCATGTTGGGGTGTGAAAAGCGTTTGGCATTGTAATGGGCGCTGGCAAAAACATGGGTAGCCGCTACCGTATCCGCAAAAGTAGTCGCCTGGGCTAGCTGGTCTGCCAGCGTATCGCGATTGGTCATCTTGCCATCGGGGCAGGCGGTTCTCACCGCCCCATGGTGGGGCAGCATGAGCACTTTTTTTGCAGCGTTGAGGAATGTATACTTGGCGCTGAATTTATCCAGCCGCTTATTCATGTAAGCGAAGGTGTCATCCGTAGCATCTCCCGTAAACAGGAACGCGAAATGTCCTCCCTGGGGATGTATGTATTCAGCGACGATCACCGCCGAATTTCCATTGATATAAAGGTCATCGCCGTTCTTAAGGGCAGGCAGGCTGCGATTTGCCAGAATCCGAAACCGCAGTTCGTCTTGATTGCCGGTTGTCCCTTTAAAGTCCAAAAAATTGCAATCCTTTTGCACGTATCCGTCGATAACGGAAAAAATTCGGATATTGTTGCAGATCTTTTTCAAAGCGACCGCCATTTTCCTCGCAATAGACGAAAGGCCCGCCACACCGGCTCCCCCTGTAAAAACGTTTTTTTTCGCATTGAATTTCTTAGCTGTCCCTCCGATGAGCACCGTCCCGATCCGCTGCAGAGGGCCGTCCTGGCGTTCGCCTGTAAGCCTGATGATCTTGTTAATGTGGTCCTGGTCCAGATGGCTCAAAACCAGCGCTGACAAAGCGCCGTTGTTCTGCCTTATTTTACGTTCGATATAATTAAGGGCAATGGGCCTGTCCGGTTCGTTTGGCGCATGGGCCGGTTTACCGTCTTTGCCAAAGGTGCCGCAGTCGATGAGGACCAGGCCCTTGAACACCGGGTTGGCTGCCGTGGCGTCAGCTTTGTTTTCGTAAACCTCCACCAGATTGGACATTCCCTGGCCGATATAAAGTCCGGTCACTTTAATATACATGGTTCTTCTCGCCCTCCTTTTCATACGCCGCGTACCACCCCAGCTTGCCGTCCCTGTTGGGTCCGGGAAAAAGATAAATATCATTATTGCCGCTGGGAAAAGTATATTTGAGAAACTTCAGGGAAAAATCCCGGAAATGGAGATAAAATTCACCGGCTGCAGAACGTTTCAGCTCCACAGCATCAAAACCGAGGGACAAGATGCCTTCCAGCGGGACCATGCCGCTGACACCCTGAAAATTGCCTAGCTTTGCTCCGATGTACCCGCTGGCCGTCCCGGTGGTGACACCGCCGTCTCCCTGACGATCCACCGCTCCCACGCTCCAGGCCGTCAAAAGGGAAAGCTTTAAATTGCTGGCTGTCGACAAAGCGCCCAAGTCGCCCAGATCGATCTGCCAGCAGACCGCAGACCAAGTATCCGCAAGGGCTTCCTGATGGATACCTTCTGCCTGAATCCCCGCATAGCCCAGAGACTCCGGCGTAACGCCCGCCGAACCGGTGAGAAAATCCGTCACATGGATCGGAAACTGCTCTGCCAGCGATCCGGCTCTGGGCACGCTGTTCTCATAATGGTATTTCATGGTACCCGTGTGAACGGCGATGCTACCCTTTTTCTCCAACAAAAGCAGATCGGAAAAGACCAGGCCGGTATCCTCCTTTCCGCTTTCTGTTTCCATCGCCTTGGGATCCGGCTTAGGGTCTCCGTAGCTCAGCACATCGGAATCCAGCAGCACGAATTTCAGCCGCCCTGCCAGGAAAAAGGAGGCCCGCTCTTCTGCCGCCGAGGAGGTCAGGGTAACCTTGTCCACGCAAAGACCACTGTAGAACGCATTGTCTGTAAAATACTCGATCCGCTCCGCAAGCTCAAATAAATAATCGCTGACTCCCGGCGCGTCCTGATTCTCTGCCATTCTACCTGTAACAATCATATAATTTCCGCAGGACCCACCCACCGCGAATAGGGGGGAGCCGAGAAAATATTGCAGTGTCAGCGAGAGGCGGCAGGAAAAATCAAAGACCTGGGACTGACGGAATACAACCTGCAGCTGGTCCAGCTTGTAATAAAACTCCCAGGGTTCTGTCAAAATCGGATGCTCCGGGTCTTCATAAGCGATGATCCCGCTGATCTGACCCGGGCTTAAAATGCCTTTTTCGTCCAGACTTCTGCTCTCGAAGATCATGTGATGGGCCAGCAGCTTCCCGCCCTCCCGCAGGCGCAGCAAGAATTTCAAATTATCCGGCAGCTGATTTCCTTCCACGGGAACGGAAAAAGCGATGGTCCCGCACCATAGCGGGTCCTCTAAAATGGCCCGAAGATCGTCGAAGGCGGCATTTTCCTTATCAACCTCGTCCAGCTCCTTGAGGATCGCCTGCAGAGATGCGGCTCCCTTTCCCCTCAAATCTCCGGTATCGGGCGGATAAGACCATTCGGCGGGAGCATCAGCAAGGGCCCGTATGGATTTATGGGAGGTGTATTTTAAAAGCAAGAAGGTCTGATTATCCTTCCAACCAGCGCTATCCAGAGAAAAGGTCCAGCCGTCGAGGGAAAGAGGCGGTGATTCCGGCATGACCGAGGCGTATTTGGAAAATTCCTCTGGGTTATCAATAACCAAAAAAGCATGGGAAGCCAAAAGCGCCTGCTTCAAAAACCCGGAAACCTTGGCAAAACGGAACTTCTCACAGAATTCCAGCGTGTCAAAGTAATCCTTCCCCGGTGTCTGCGTGAGATAAAGCCCCTTGGTGCTCAAAACCTTCATTGCCTCTCCCATTCCATCCAAAGACAGCGGCCGCGCGCCTAACAGCCGGTTTCGGAGAGCCGCCAGCCGCCGTTCATCGAGGGCTTTCATCGCATCATACGCCTGCTGCTTTTTTGCCGCCCCGTGCTGCCCGCCGGATGTTCCCACAGGGAGAAGGGGGAAACAATCGTCCTTTCCGATCTTCTGAAAGGGAATCTCCGCATAATCCAGGACCCCCGCCTCATTGCTCATGGCATAAAAAGCGCAGTCCTGAGCCTGGGAATAATAGGTTCCCTTTTCCAAAGCAACGTAAGCCGTATCGCCGCTGGGCAGGCCGGACGCAAAAGACTGCTCTTGCAGCGGAAAATAAGCCTGTTTGCCGCTGATGAAAAAGAGACGGCTGTCCGCCTCAAAGTCCACATACTCCTGGCCGCTGAGACCCGCGCACAGACTGCCCGCCGGACTTTTTATGGTAAAAGCGCCGTCAAAGGTCAGATAATACCGGTACGAGGGCAGCTTAACCTCCGTCCTTCTTCTGGAAAAGACCAGCTTTGCCTCCCGTTCTTCCGTCTCCAGCTCCAGGTTCTCAGGTGATAGATAGATTGGAAAATTAGTACGCCATCGGCCTTTGGGGAGCCAGAAAAAGCTGCGTTCTTTATCCAGCGGATTCAGCACATCCAACCGGACCTCCAGCTCTGTGATCGGAAAATCCGGTTCCAGCACCTGGTCAAAGAAAGCATCGATTTCCCGCCCGCGGGCAGGTGCTTCTCTCTGCAAGCCGTACCAGATTCCGGCCCGCAGGCTCTCCATGGTAATCGCCCCGGCCGCAGCGAAGGAAAAGCATCCCGCGCTTTGTCCTTCCATCAGCAGCAGACAGCGCTCCATTCGGCACGCCAGGCCGCCGTCCCGCAAAAACTCCGCTCCATAATCGGCCCCGCCGGATCCCGGCGCAGCAGCGCTGATCTGGAGCTGCTCGTCGCCGTCCTGCCCGGCCAATACGGAAAGGAAGCTGTTCTTTTTCAGTTCCAGAGCATACTCGCCAATGAAAAAGGTTACGCTTTTTCCCAGACTAAAAACACCGCCGGCCGCCCCAGGCTTCAGGGGCAGCCGCTGCCAGTTTTCCCTCGGCAAAATGTCCTTTTCTATGAAAACCAGAAAGCAGCCCGGCTGCTCTGTCCCATGAACATCTAAAGCCTCTTTCAGTTTTTTTAATGCCTCTTTTTCCACCGGCCGCCCGGTAAAGACCAGCACAAAATCCGTCTTATGAAACCCGTCGGTAAGGGAAAGGGGCTGTCCCTGTCTGGTGTGGAAAAATACTTTATCCCCGCAGCTGTCATGGGCATAAAGATAAGCTTCTCCTGTCTCCTTCCACTGGCACATCTCATCACCTACTTCCAGCTTATTACATCACCGGGATACAAATAAAAGTCGCCGCTCCAGCTTCCTGTCATGTGGAACGTATACACCGGCAGACCACACCGGTAAACAGCCGGCTCCTGCCGCGGCTCCAAAAGTCCGGTCAGCGGCGCAAGATCGCAGAGGGTACTGCCCAGTGGCATCTGATGGAGAAAGCCATTGACGGTGACCGGCATACATGGCGTAAGCTGGGTCCTGCCCCGCAGATAAACAGCCGATGCTCCCGATTCTGGCACCCCGGTCTTACGGAAAGCGGAAAGATTTGCTGCCAAAGCCTTGTAGCTGGAAGCGGACAGAACCGCGGGATTTTTACATACCTGGGGAGCCCCCTCTTTTTCAGCAGATGGGAAATGATCCGGGTAGAGAATGCCCGCGTATTCCCTGGCGATTCCGCAAGCGTTCAAATCCGTAACGCTTCCGCCGCCAAAGGCGCACAGACCGCTTTCCATGGTTGGCTGCTCTAAGTCTTCTACATAGTCCCCTTCCGAAAGCAGGGTGACAAATGGATCCAGGCAAAGCTTGCCTTTTTTCCGGCTGACGGGCGCGTATTTGGTGCCGGTTCCCGTATAGCCGTTGACATACAAGGCCGCCCCCGTATCCCCCACATACTGGTAGGTTTGCTGGTCCGCCTTTATGGTCAGCCCAGGAAACAGCTCCACGAAATTGTTATCCAAGTGACCGTGGTAATATAAAAATTCCTCCATGGACTGGGGAAGATAGTCCTCTGCCAGGCCGCGGACAGCGAGAATCTGCCCAGCCGTAAAAGCCTTTTCCTCCATCTCAATTAAAAACCCTTGAAAGTCCTCTTTAATCGCCTGGCGCACGGCTTTATCGGAAAAGTCCCATGCCTCCTTAGCGATTTCTAGGACGTAACCGCTGTCTTTGGATAAAAGCTTAAAATAGGTTTTTGAAAGCTCGGTCTTGATCCCCAGCCCGCTATCCAGGGCAACGGTGATCGCCCCGCTCTGGTCCAAATTCGGTGTCTGGCTTTTGCAGATGCAGGGGGACGCATCACCGAAGAGATAAAAGGCCGGATGAAGTCTGTTTTGGGCCGGGCAGGCCTTCCCCTGGGAAATGCCGCTGGTATAGGAAAAAGCCACCGGGCTGCCTGTATCCAAGGGCAGAGATACCAGCTCCTCCCCTCCCTTTAGGTCCGGTGAAAGGGCATATGTTTTCTCCTTGGCAGCAGCTGCCATGCCATGGGGAAAGCCGCAGTTTCTTCGGAAATGGAAGCAAACCGTATCCGCTGCCGTGTAATGGCATTTTACCGGCTCCGGTACAGAAAGCAGCAGCCTTACCGGCATGGAGGGCAGGGATAGAACCTGATCTTTTTCAACCTGAAATCGAACAAAAAAGCCGCCCTCTGTTCCGACAGAAAAAGCGCCCTGAGGTATGGAAATGGTGTAGCTCCCGTCAGCCAGAGCGTCGACTTTGGCCTTGCTCCACAAAAGCGTGCTTCCCGCGTACAGAAAGACCGCCAGCTTTCCGCCTTTCCAAAACCCGCCGGGAGCGGAAAGGGAAAAGGAGCGCTCTGCGGCCGTATCCGCTGTCGCCTCCAGCCTGGTAAATTCAGGCCGGGGCAGATGCACTGCGCAGGAATCTGCGGGCTCATAATGAACCTTGGTTTTCTCAACCCGGTTTTCTGCTCCCAGAGTTAAGGTATAGTCTTCCAATGCCGGCAATCCGTGCTCCTTAAAACGGATTTGGCATGCATATGGGACCAGCTCTACTGTTTTTTGAATAGACTGTTCGGTATTTGTCAGGGAAACCTGCACCAGATCGGTGATCATGCCGGGAAAGGCGTAATCTACTTCGATAGCTGCATCCTTTAACACCCGTACCTGATTTAACTGAACCGGCGCTGTGGAAAATACGGGAATTTTCTTGTACGCCGCCGGGTTGTCAGAAGGCGCCACACCGATATAATACTGGGCGTCATCGGATACGGTTCTGGTAATGGTGCCGGAGGTTCCTGTCACCGCAACTGTTTCACCTACCAGTTCTTCATAGCGAAACACAGCCAGCTGGTAAGTAGTCACCCCCTTTTGCGGGCTCCAGAACACCTGGTAGGACCCTTCGGTGCCTGCGATCTTGCACAAAATCTTTGTTATATCAGGAGGCAGAGCCGGATCGCTGACCGCTCCATTCCCTTCGTCCGTGCCATCGCCCCAATCTAATCTTACCGCTTGGTCATCGTAATTTTGGTCCGCTTTTACTTTTTCCATAAGATCACACTCCTGTCCGGTCCGCGAAAATATCGTTCTACTGCGGCTACATCGGTTTCCCAGCTCACTGGGAGGCCGTTTTCTTGCCGCTTTTCTTCAAGGTCCAGTTCCGCAGCGTATCCCTGCATCTGGTTATCGCCCACAGCCAGACCATTGGCGTAAAACACGCCTTTCTCCACTGGGATCCGCTCTCCGTTTGCAGATTCCAACTCCAGATTGTACACCGTATTATCATCCACCACGGCCAATTCCAGGGAACGGATGGGGACAAATTCTCCGTCCTGCCGCTTGAGACGCTGATGGAAGGCCACGTTTCCATGATCATCAATATAGGACTTTATGCGCAGCAGGGCGCGGACCCCCTGGTCGGTGATCAGCGGGTGCTCCCCGGTAAGAGAAAGCTCCATAGCTTTTTCGCCATCCTTGCCCGCTGTCAGCTTGTAAACGCCCTTCCGTTCCGTTCCTGTGACCAACTCCCGGACACGCAGCGGGCCGCCGTCCGAATACACCAGGTCGCCCGCTTTCATATTCTGAATCTTTTTCACCGACTGATCGGCCATTGTAATCAAGGTGTCCCGGCAAAGGCAGCCCCAGTATAGTTTGATGGGTGCGATCGGTTTATCTTCCCCCTCAGGGATTTCTCCGGTATAGACCATCATGTGATAAACGTCCTCGGATCCGGCCACCTGATAGCTGACCGTAAGCTGATAGTCCGCCTCCAGAATTTCCATGATCGGCAGCGGATTTTTGGCCTGCCAGCGGGCGTTCTTAAAGTCCCACTGAAAGCCCGGAAGTTTAGTATCAGGATCAATATAGATGGAGAAAAACTGGGAAAAATCTTTATCCGGCTCGTTTTCAAAGGCAGCCAGTCCGCCTCCGCTCTTGCGTACCAGGGAAAGGGTTGAAGAAGATCCGGGGCTCCAGACACTCAGGGCTTTCACGAAGCGCTGATTCTTATCCGCAAAGACCGCCTGCCCCCGGCTGGGTATGTAAAAATCACCCTGCGTATAATAGAGCAGATAATCATACGCTTCCAAAGAACTGGGCGCCCTATCATAGCAGACAATGATAAACTCATCTTGCTTTTCCGCCTGTTCATGTTTTTTCACCGGATCCAGCACATGGATCTTGGAAAGCATGTCAAAGTTTTCGGCAAAGGAAGCAAATTCCAGGGTCTTTACCTTGAATCGTAAAATGTCGTCCTGACCGATAAAACAAGCCGTCATGAGGATCCCTCCAGGCTCTTTCAAAAGGGATTTTGGCGAAATCTCCAGCCAGGCGTCAACATTTTGTTCCGCAGGAAAGGAAAAAGAAGGAATTCCTTCTTCGATAAGAACCGGTATTCCTTCCTCCAAGGCATAGTAATCCACTTCCAGCGCCATCTCCCAGATGGGATGGACAGCTGTAGCACCGGCAGCGATCCGGTAGTTTCCTGCTTTCTGCTCCACGTTCTTTACAAAAATCCCGTCTGACCAGCCGTCTGACAGGTCGTCCCCCGTCACCCGGCGCAGGCCTTTTTCTCTGGCGATTGCACCAGTACGTTCCATACAGGAAACAGTGCATGGAAAGTTTTCCTTTGTCATGCCAGCAAAAAAATCCCGCATATATTGGGCGTGGCTCTCCTCCAGCGGTGATAGATAGCACGCTCCGTCCGATGCAGAGCGGGCGAGACGGATGATTTTTTCTTTGCGGGCAAGCTGCTGCGGTGTGCTTTTCAGTAATTGCTGATTTTTGATAAGCATTGGGAGCCTCCTTTGGTAATGATAAATTCAGTCTATTCTTTTGAGCAAAAATTGTCAATGTTTTCAGAACATTCTAATCATTTTGACCCAAATTTCGTCAATTGGTTGTTTTTCTTGTCATTTTTCCTTTTGTCTGAGGTTGGCAATGTACACACCCGCAAGGAGATCACCGCGACCAGCAGCATGATGTAACCCGGCGGCGAAAAAATAAAACCGTTTGCTCTATGTAACAAGCAAACGGTTTTATGTTTTAAGTCACTCTAACTTAATGATCCTTCTTCTACTACAAAGGTTCCTATTTTTCAGCTTTCACAGCTGCCTGCGCGGCTGCCAGCCGTGCAATTGGCACTCGGAACGGGGAACAGGATACATACTGAAGTCCGATGTTGTGGCAGAACTCGATGGATTTTGGATCTCCGCCGTGTTCGCCGCAGATGCCCAGCTTAATGTTGGGTCTGGTGGCTTTACCCTTTTCAACCGCCATCTTCACCAGCTGGCCTACGCCGACCTGGTCGATGGACTGGAACGGATCATCGTCAAAGATGCCCTTGTCTCTGTATTCCCGAATGATCTGGCCCGTATCGTCTCTGGAGAAACCAAAGGTCATCTGTGTCAAGTCATTGGTACCGAAGGAGAAGAATTCCGCTTCTTCTGCGATTTCGTCAGCTGTCAGAGCTGCTCTTGGGATTTCAATCATGGTTCCGATCAGGTAATCGAATTTCACGCCTTCCCGTTCCATAACCTTTTCTACTGTCTGAACAACAGTTGCTTTGACGTCAGCCAGTTCTTTCTTCAGGCCTACCAGCGGAATCATGATTTCCGGAACAATATCCAGGCCCTGTTCTTTTCTTACTTCGATGGCTGCCATGATGATGGCTTCCGCCTGCATCTCGGCAATTTCCGGATAAGTAACGGCAAGACGGCATCCACGGTGTCCCAGCATTGGGTTGAACTCGTGGAGTTCTTCTGTCTTTTTCGCCAATTTTTCATATGGAACATTGATCTGGGCAGACAGCTGTTTGATTTCTTCGTCTGTATGAGGCAGGAACTCGTGAAGCGGCGGATCCAGCAGACGGATCGTTACCGGTCTGTCACCCATTGCTTCATAAATGCCCTTGAAGTCGCTCTTCTGATAAGGCAGCAGGAAGGACAAAGCTTCTCTTCTTTCTTCTTCCGAGTCTGCCAGGATCATTCTTCTTACAGCCGGAATACGTTCTTCTTCAAAGAACATATGCTCAGTTCTGCACAGTCCAATTCCTTCTGCCCCAAAATCAACGGCCTGTTTGGCATCTCTCGGGTTGTCAGCATTGGTTCTGATTTTCAGGGTTCTGATTTCATCGGCCCACTGCATAATCGTGCCAAAGTCGCCGGACAGTTCTGGCGGAACCGTCTTGATCTGGCCTTTCAGTACTTCGCCGGCCGTACCGTCCAGAGAAATGTAGTCGCCTTCTTTGAACACGTCTGATCCGATGGTCAATGTTTTTGCTTCTTCATCTACTTTGATTTCCGCGCATCCTGATACGCAGCATTTTCCCATGCCTCTGGCAACGACGGCCGCATGAGAAGTCATACCGCCTCTTGCAGTAAGGATACCTTCTGCTGCAACCATGCCAGCCAGGTCTTCCGGAGAAGTTTCCAGTCTTACTAAGACCGCAGGATTACCGTTTTCTACAGCAGCTACCGCATCGGCAGCATTGAAGTAAATCTTTCCTGTAGCAGCGCCCGGGGATGCGGGAAGTCCTTTGGTCAGTCTTTCTGCAGCAGCCAGCTCTGCGTCATCGAATTTCGGGTGGAGCAGCTGGTCGATCATAGCCGGTTCCAGTCGGGTAACAGCCGTTTTCTTGTCGATCAGACCTTCTTTTTCCATGTCTACGGCAATCTTTACCGCAGCTGCAGCTGTCCGCTTACCGTTTCTTGTCTGAAGCATGAATAGTTTATTTCTTTCAACGGTGAATTCCATATCCTGCATGTCTGTATAATGCTTTTCCAACAGTTCTGAAATTCTTGTGAATTCTTTATAGACTTCCGGGAAAGCTTCCGCCATCTCTGCGATCGGCTGCGGGGTACGGATACCGGCTACTACGTCTTCGCCCTGGGCGTTTACCAGGAATTCGCCGAAGAGTTTCTTTTCGCCGTTGGCCGGGTTTCTTGTGAAAGCAACGCCGGTGCCGGATGTATCTCCCATATTGCCGAATACCATAGACTGTACATTTACTGCAGTACCGATGCTGCCCGGGATGTCGTTGAGCTGTCTGTAAAGGATAGCTCTTTCGTTATTCCAAGAACGGAATACGGCCATAACCGCTTCCATCAGCTGATCCTTCGGCTCCTGCGGAAAGTTTCTTCCCATTTCTTCTTTTACTAATTTTTTATAATTGACAATGATGTCCTGCAAATGTTCGGTCGTCAGGTCCACGTCAAATTCGCAGCCTTCCTTTTCCTTCTTGGAATCGAAAATGGCATCAAACTTTGTTTTTGGAATTTCCATGACAACATCGCCGAACATCTGGATGAATCTTCTGTAGCTATCATAAGCAAATCTCGGATTTTCAGTCAGCTTTGCCAGTCCTTCAACCGTGTTGTCGTTGAGACCAAGATTGAGGATGGTATCCATCATACCAGGCATGGAAATCTTTGCGCCGGAACGAACAGATACCAGCAGCGGATTTTCCACACTGCCGAACTGCTTTCCGGTCACATGTTCAAGATCGGAAAGTTTCTCAAAGATATCAGCTACGATGTCGTCTGCGATAGTCTGATTTTCTTCATAGTAGCGGTTGCAGGCTTCAGTCGTTACCGTAAATCCAAACGGTACAGGCAGGCCAATTTTGGTCATTTCCGCAAGATTAGCACCTTTTCCGCCCAACAGGTCTTTCATATCCTTTGAGCCCTCATTGAACGAGTAAACAAACTTTTTCTTTTCCACTTTTTAAATCTCCCTTGCTTAAAAAATTAGTTTTTCTTCTATATAGCTTTTAACCTGTTCTACAGGAATTCTAACTTGTTCCATCGTGTCTCTATCGCGGATGGTCACGCAGCCGTCTTCAGCCGTATCAAAATCCACGCATATACAGAATGGCGTACCGATCTCATCTTCTCTTCTATAACGTTTTCCAATGGATCCGGAAGCGTCATAATCGACGGTGAAATATTTGGACAGTTCCTCGTGGATCGGTTCTGCGATCGGCGCCAGCTTTTTGGCCAAAGGCAGCACCGCAGCCTTGAACGGAGCCAGCGCCGGATGAAAGCGAAGTACGGTTCGAACGTCTTCTTTTCCCTTGCTGTCGGTCAGCACTTCTTCATCATAAGCGTCTACGAGGAAAGCTAACGCCACACGGTCAGCACCCAAAGACGGCTCAATGCAGTAAGGTACATATTTTTCGCCGGTCTCAGAATCCACATAGTTCATTTCCTGTCCGGAATGTTCAATGTGCTGTTTCAGGTCGAAGTCGGTCCGGTCGGCGATTCCCCACAGTTCGCCCCAGCCGAACGGGAAGAGGTACTCAATGTCGGTCGTAGCGTTGCTGTAATGGGAAAGTTCTTCTTTTTCGTGGTCCCGCAGACGGATATTTTCGTCTTTCATACCCAGATTCTTCAGGAAGTTGACACAATAGTCCTTCCAATAGGAGAACCATTCCAAATCCGTTCCCGGAGCGCAGAAAAATTCCAGCTCCATTTGCTCGAACTCTCGGGTTCTGAATGTGAAGTTGCCCGGAGTAATCTCGTTTCTAAAAGATTTTCCAATCTGAGCGATGCCGAACGGAATCTTTTTTCGAGACGTTCTCTGCACGTTTCGGAAATTTACGAAGATACCTTGAGCTGTTTCAGGTCTTAAAAAGAGTTCCGATTTGGAATCCTCCGTTACACCCTGAAAGGTTTTGAACATCAGGTTGAACTGGCGGATTCCTGTAAAATCCTGCTTTCCGCAGTCCGGGCATTTGATGCCCTTTTCCTGGATGAATGCTTCCAGCTTTTCATTGGACCATCCGTCCACAGTAATGTCGGTGATGCCCTCATCTTTTAGGTATTCTTCGATCAGCTGGTCGGCTCTGAATCTGGATTTGCAAGCCTTGCAGTCGATCAAAGGATCCGCGAATCCTCCTACGTGGCCGGAAGCCACCCAAGTCTGCGGGTTCATGAGAATCGCTGCGTCCAGTCCTACGTTGTACTTGGATTCCTGCACAAACTTTTTCCACCAGGCCTTTTTTACGTTGTTTTTGAATTCAACGCCCAGGGGGCCATAATCCCATGTATTGGCCAGGCCGCCGTATATTTCGGAGCCCGGATACACGAATCCCCGGTTTTTGGCCAAAGCAGTAATTTTGTCCATCGTCACTTCTTTACTCATTGCTGTTTACTTACCTACCATTTCTATATTGTTTTTTATTTATCGTTGAGTTTATCTTCAATATTCTCTTTGATGTCTTCTACACCATCTTCCAAGTCATCAATGATCTCTTCTGCTTCATCCTTAATATCATCTGCAATATCGCCCGCTTCATCAAAGCAGCTGGAAAAATCGATGTCTTCTTTTTCTTTCTTTACTTTACTGATGGCATCGGAGGCCTTTGCTTTGGCATTCTGATAAATGTCGGAACTTCTTTCCTTTACGTCCTGATAAAGATCGGACCCCTTTTCTTTCACTTCATCGGCCACAACGCTGCCCTTTTCAACTACGTTCTCTACTGTATCGGAAACTGTATCGCTTACATCGATGATCGTACCGTCATCTTTTACAACTTCAACGGTACATTTGAATCCAAACGCCGCGATCACGCCTAAAACAGCGCCCCACGGAGCAACGACTGTTCCGATAATTCCCAGGTTCACCGGGATGTTGAGGATTACCTCATCCTCTCTTTTTACAACGATCTTGGAAACGTTTCCCTTCTTGATCAGTTCTTTCAGGTTATCCAATACGGCAGTCCCCTGTCTGCTGAAGGATTTGCTTTCCTTGCTGTCAATAGTCTCCTCGATGCTGATAATCGCATCTACTACACTGCCATCAGCAGCTTCCAGTGCTTCCTTTGCTTCCGCATAGCTCACACCTGTTCTGTCCTTGACTAATTCAATCTTTTCTAATGTAATCTCCATGTTCAACCTCCTGGTATTAATACTCCGTTAAAAAGCTTTCGCTCTTTAAATCACCAATATCTAAATGATACGCTGCATACCGCCTGATCATGGCCTGCAGCTTTTTTTGGACCTTCTCATCCAAAGCCAGAAGTTCAAAGTTTTTCAGAGAATTGTCCGCAAAGTACTTTAATATATCTACTATACCAAAACTAATCGGATAAATCAATGTATCATTGCTACTAATTTCAACGGCAGTACCGCATTTTTCGCAGATAATCCCTCCATCTTTTATGCTGAGATACACCGGCGGATTTTCCTGGCCGCAGAATTGTCCGCAGAGGCAGCACCGATCCAGTCGGGGCATAACCCCCATGATCTTCAGTGCTTTTACTTCATAACCCAAAACCAAGGTTCCATGGCTTTTTTGCCGTTTTTCCATGACGCTAAAAAAGTCCAAAATCAGGCTGAACAAGGCCTGTGAGGGTTGTTCTTCCACCAGCAGTTTTTCGGTAAATTCCAAAACGTAGGAGCTGTTCATATACTTGTCTACATCTTCCCCGATCCGATAGTAGCTTTTTAGCACTTCCGCGCCGTTGATATTGTAGCTGTCTCTGTTTTTAAAGAGTTCGTAGCGGCCGTAAGTGAAGGGGCGCATAGCCAGCGCCGATTTATTCCTGCCCTTTTCGCTGATGCTGGTTCCCGCGCTGATCTTTCCGTATTTTTTTGAAAACAATAGGACCATACGGCGTCCATATGCGGCTTTTATCTGTTTGAGTATGATGCCTTCCGTATCTGTGATCATAGTTGGGCTCCTTTCTGCGAATCATTGTCCTTTAGTTTACCACATCCACTGAAATTCAACAATAGTTACAGGACCGTGAAAAAACCGGCTTCATAGTTGAAAACCGGTTTTTCGTGTATATGGATCCTCCGCAGCACTAAGCTCCAATCAAATGGGACTTAATCATTGAAAGCTGCTACCGTTTATTTCATTGATTTTTCCTGAGGTCCCGCATGTTTATGCTGGGAAAGAGGCATGACATGGATATTGCTCCGCTGCTCGTTTTCCGCCCAGTAAATATCATCGGCTACCTTTGCCTCCGGATTGAATTCCACGCCTTCAAAGATATGTTTTACAAACTCTTTATATCCTACCCGATCAATCAGATGGCCTCCGTGGAGATATTCCGGTTTGTAGTCCAGGGCCCAAGCAGAAAATTTCTGCCAGTTTGCAAACATTCCCAGAACCACCTCTTCTGTGACCCAGTTGAGAAACAGTTTGCCGGATCTGGGCGTCTGTTTTCCCGTTCTTCCTCCCAAGGTAACTCGGTATAATTTCTTTGGATCCCGGGTCCATCCTCCCGTCGGACAGATTAATGTGCATTCTCCGCAGCCAACGCAGCAGCATGGGTCCTTGTCGATTTTTCCATTTTCATTAAGAGACAGGACACCGGTTGCATGAGATTGACATGCATCAACACAAGAGCCGCAGCCAATACAGCGATCGTAATCATAAACTTGTTTATTGATTCCGATCACCCCAAAATCATTAAAATTGGCCTTGGCACAGTCGTTGGGGCATCCGGCTACGGAAACTTTAATATGATAGTGGGACGGAAATACCAGCTTTTCAATTTTTTTCGCCATCTCATAGGTATTGGCATTTCCTTTTATGCAATGGGTGTTGCCAATGCATGCCATAACATTACGAGCGCCGATGGTGGGATAACCATACTGAGTCGCTTCCATGTCGCATCCGCAGATGGTCACATCCACTTCCTCGATATATTCTCGGATGTATTCATTGACCTTTTCAATATTTTCGTATTTAATTCCTGGTACATCCAAAGTTTGGCGGGTTCCCATATGAAAGGATCCGTTTCCCCACCGCTGGCAGATCTCTGCTACTGTTTTCAAATGCTGGGCATTGATCACTGCACCGGGCACGCGCATTTGCAGCATAAATTCGCCCGGCACCTTGGACTGGCGGAAACAGTTGGTGCGAACTTTCTTTACATCAATATCATGATTCATTTCCATTATCTCCTTCCCTTAATCCACCAAATATTTGGCCCGGGTATAATTAAACGTCGGCCCATCCAGACATACATAAACTTCATCGATCCGACAGTGGCCGCACTTTCCTACCGCACAGGACATCTTGCGTTCAAAGGAAAGCCAAATTTTTTCATCCGGCACGCCGCATTTGGTACATTCCATAGCGGTAAATTTCATCATCGGCGGCGGACCGACCACAACTACTTCGTATGCATCATCGAACGTGTCAAAGGGGATTTCTTTGACAAATTCCGTTACAAAACCTTTGCGCCAGCCTGGAAAGTTTTCGTTATCCAATGCATATATAGTTGAAAAATGATTTTTCCACGTTTCCAATTCATTACGAAACAGGATCCCCTCTTGATTTTTAAATCCGCAGATCAAATGAACACTTTTCGTATAATCCGGTTCTTGCTCAAACTTGCGCAGCATGCTTCTGACAGGGGCCAGCCCGGTTCCTCCCGTAATGATAACCATATGTTTCCTCTGGAAGGTTTCCATCGGCCACCCGTTTCCATACGCACCCCTCAGGAACAGCTCATCTCCCGGACGCTTTGCGAAAATCTCATTGGTAACTTTTCCAACGGAACGAATGGTAAACTCCATCCATCCATCGCCAAAGCTACTGACCGATATGGGCGCCTCTCCTATTTTGGGGATTGAAAGCTGGAGGAACTGACCGTGGGCAGGCCGGATATCGGTCTTTACTTTAAAGGTATATTCTTGCTTGCTTTCCTGTTTGATATCCAAGATCTCACAGGCTACGGGCTGAATGATATTATCCATGATTATCTTCCTCCTTCTGCACTGCGTTTGGCTGTGATTTCATCCACAGCAGCAGCCATTTTCTCTACTGTAGCTGCAATCGAAATCAATTCCGGGCATCGGCTGATGCATCTGCCGCATCCGACACACATATGAAAATCGTGGAAGCGGGCCTTGTAATCATGGAATTTATGAAGAACTTTATATCTCATTCGTTCTCCCGCAGAATCACGGAATACAATCCCCCCTGCCATATCGGTAAATCCTTTAATTTGGCACGATGCGGAAGTCCGCTTGCGTTCGCCGGCGCTTGTATTCTCCTGATAGATAATATCGCTGGCAGTAAAGCAGGTACATGTACTGCATGCGAGGGTACAGGCTCCGCAGGAAACACAGCGTTTATTAAATTCGTCCCACATGGAATGGCTCTTTAATTCAGTCAAAACCTCCTGATCCGGTATTTCCGGAATGGATACCTGAAGTTGGTTGTTTTCAACAAATGAAGGCGCAAACGAAGCAGAGGCGCAATCCCGGAAATAAGACTCCAGCGCTTCATCCTTTACTTGTATTAGCAGCGTTCCTTGATCCTCCCGTACGGCAGCAGCATAGTCTTCTGTCCGATTCGTACCCATGCTGGAACAGAAGCAGGTATCCCAGCCTTCACCGCATTCCATCAGCACAACCTTAACTTTCTCACTCATTCGCTGGTAATAGGAATCGGCAAAGTCTCCGTTCTGCAGATAAATCTTTTCCTGATGGTATTTTGCATGCACATCACAGGGCCGCATAAAAATAAGCAATTTCTTTTTCGTTTCTTTACTAGCCCTGTACTCGTCTTCTGTGAAATAAAACAAGGTCTCCGTAATCGGTGTTAAAACTTCTTTTGCTGGAAAATCCGACTTTTCGTGAAACTCGATTTCTCCTGCCGTATGTACTTGATCGTAACGAATGATATCGGTATCAGAGTATCTCCCCTTACCGACGAATCTTTTCGGAGCCCAGATCTCGAACTCATCCCGCAGTGCGTCAAAGATGCGATCTGCCTCCTCAAAATCCAGTTTATAGCCCATATCAAAGCCTCCTTTGGATCCTCTCTAATGTTATATTGATTTCTTATATTGTCTACCTTATTCACCGTTTTGTCTAATTATTAAAGTTTATCGTGTCATAAATATTATTTATGTATAATTCTGAAAATTCCAACCAGTTATCTAAGCTCTCCGCCTGCTCCCTTTCACAAATGAAAAGATTGAGAACGTATTGAAAAGGAAGTTCTGAGGCAAACTTGCTGAAAAAAAACAACTGCCCTCAAGCTAGATTTTAGTTCTAACTTACGGGCAGCCATTTAAATACGGTCATATTTTGCATTTTTATCTGTTAGATTATTTTCTTCAAAGCTTCCTTATCCAGCTTTTTTCGATCTAAGATCTTGATTGATTCAAATGCATCACCAATGCTGTTCTGAAGCATATAATAGTGGCGCTCTTCTCGTTCTGAAAGCTCTCTAAGTTCAACCCTTATGTCGTACACTTCTGATTTCAGCAATACAATATCAGCTTTTACGTTCACCATATCCTCTTTTAACACTTCTATATCGGAGCGCATGTCTTTCATCTCCGAGCGCATGTCTTTCATCTCCGAGCGCATGTCTTTCATCTCCGAGCGCATGTCTTCCATCTCCAAACACAGATCTTTCACTTGGGTCTCAAGCTTTTGCAACCCGGATTGTACTTCTAATAAAATGTTTAGGACTTTATCTTCCATCATGTTACCCCTTTCACAACTGGAAAATACCGTTTCTTAGATTGCTTGCAAGCTGCGTTGCAGCAAGATTCACTATTTTCTTCCTTGCGGCAACGCCGCATTCCGATGGTTAGAATAGTATGTTTTATTGTAGCACAAATGGAATCGCTCGTCTATAGATTTAGATATATTATTTACATTTATTTACATTTACTCCTTGTACCCAAAATTGGATAGCGCAAAGTCGCTGTCCCTCCAATTTTCCTTCACTTTCACCCACAGTTCCAAAAACACTTTCGTCCCCAGCAGAGCCTCGATCTCTTCACGGGCGCTCTTTCCAACGCCTTTCAATTTTCTGCCTTCTTTGCCAATGATAATTCCCTTATGAGACTTTTTTTCGCAATAGATGACAGCCCCAATTTTTGTAATCTTAGGAGTTTCCTTGTAGCTTTCGATCTCCACGGCTACACCGTGAGGCACTTCTTCCTGCAAATAAAGCAGCAGCTTTTCACGAATAATCTCACTGACAATGAAACGCTCCGGATGATCTGTAACCATATCTTCCGGGAAATACATCGGCCCATCTTCCATAAATTCAGCAGCAGCCTCGATGACATCGCCTACATTTTTCCCTTCTGTGGCAGAGGTTCCGATAATCTTGGAAAACACTCCCGTCTCCTCGTACTCTTTATAGATCTGCAGGAAATCATCCGGATCCAGCTGGTCGATCTTGTTAATGACTAAGATTTTAGGCGTGGTGATTTGCCGCAGAAGATCCAGAATGTATTTATCTCCCGGACCTGCACTCAACTTATCATCGACGATCAAAATCACCGCATCCACTTCTTTAAAGGTGCCGATTGCCGACTCGGTCATAAAGTCGCCCAGCTTATTTTTCGGCTTGTGAATCCCGGGGGTATCGATAAAGATCATTTGCAGATCGTCCTGCTTTTCCTGCCCGCTGCGGGTATAGATTCCCCGAATGGTATTTCTGGTAGTCTGCGGCTTGCTTGTGGTAATGGCAATCTTTTCTCCCAAGATGGAATTAAGCAGGGTTGATTTTCCAACATTCGGCCTGCCTACGATACTAATAAATCCTGATTTCATTCTTTCTCCAATCGAAAGCCTTCCGGAAGCAGAACATTTAGAGGCTGCACCCTGAGGCTGTTTTCATCTTTTCCTGTAATAACGTCTAGCTCCGGGCAAAATTCGTACATAAATTGCCGGCAGATTCCGCAAGGAAGAGCTTCACCGCCGCTGGAAGCGATGGCAATGGCAGAAAACTGCCGCTTTCCTTCTGAAATAGCTTTAACAAAGGCCGTCCTCTCAGCGCAGATCGTGCCGCCATAGGATGAATTTTCCACATTGACGCCGGTATACACTTGTCCGTCTTTTGTCAAAAGCGCAGCGCCAACCTGGAACTTTGAAAAGGGTACGTATGCGTTTTCTTTGACCTGATCGGCCATCTTGAATAGTTCTTTGTATTCCATACCGCTCACCTTTCCACCTGAATCTTCTCCATAACCTGGTCCTCTTTCGCCCGCATTTCCTGCTTGTCCTCTTCGTCCATATGGTCGTAGCCCAGCAAATGGCAAATGCTGTGCACAAATAAATAAACCATCTCCCGCTCATTGGAATGGCCGTATTCATCCGCTTGGATCAATGCCTGCTGCGTACAGATAACCACATCACCCAAAGGGATTCCGCCTTCCTCAGGAAGCTGATTCAGATCCTCGTATTGGGGGAAGGACAACACATCGGTGACTTTATCCACTCCCCGATACATGCTGTTCAGCTGCTGAATCTCCTCCGGGCTGACGAAGGTCAGGCTCACCTCTACACGATCAGAAGGAATGCCCTCAGACTCTACACAGATGACCGCCCCTTCCTCCATCTTGGCGAGGAGCTTATCTCCCGGTTTTCTTTCCGGGTCGCATATAATGTTCATTTATTCCTCCTCCGGTTCGGGATTTGCCTGATAATATTTATCATAAGCGCCGATAATCTTCTTAACTAATTCATGCCTGACAACATCCACATCTTTCAAATAGCAGAAATCAATGCCCCGCACATGTTTTAAAATCTTGGACGCTTCCACAAGACCTGACCGCTTGCCTCTGGGCAGATCGATCTGGGTCACGTCGCCAGTGACGACGATCTTGGATCCAAAACCCATTCTGGTTAGAAACATCTTCATTTGTTCGCGGGTTGTATTCTGTGCTTCGTCTAAAATAATGAAGGAATTGTCCAGCGTCCGGCCCCGCATGTATGCCAGCGGCACCACCTCGATCGCTTCTTTTTCTTTTAAGCGGAGGGCGCTTTCTCTGCCCAAAACATCGTAAAGGGCATCATATAGGGGCCTCAGATATGGATCAACTTTTTCCTGCATATCTCCCGGCAGGAAGCCCAGCCTTTCACCTGCTTCCACAGCCGGCCGGGTCAGAATGATCTTCTGCACTTCTTTATTCTTAAAGGCATGGACGGCCATTGCTACTGCGATATAGGTTTTTCCTGTGCCTGCCGGGCCGATTCCGAATACAATATCCCGCTTGCGAATGCTCTCGACATATTTTTTTTGACCCAGAGTCTTTGGTTTTAGCGGTTTGCCTTTATGAGTAAAGCAGATGATATCTTTATCTATCTTGCTTTCTTCATAAGAAAGCCCTTCATCCTTCAGCGCAATGACATAATTGATCTTCTGTTCATCCAGCGTTTCGCCTTTTTTCATGATCTCCGTTAATTCCTTAATAACTGATTCAGCCCGGTCTGTATCCTGGCCTCTTAAAATCAGCTCATTATCCCGCTGCATGATATCCACATCCATATTTTCCTTTATAATTCGAATGTTGGAATCCAGATTTCCAAAGAGCTCACTGCGGTCGATCTCCTCGCTGATCACGATCTTTTTTATCTTTTCCGTCTTGTTTATCAACTATGATCTCCTCTTCTGTTCCTATTTGCTGTAAGGTTTCTAATGTCACACCTATTGTTATTATATTTTTTTCCCGGGAAAAATTCAAACTTTTATTGAGAATTTGTGCTTTTTGCGGTAAATTTTCTTTTGCATACTGTCGAATCGCGGCATTTACTGTCTTTGTCAGTTCCTCATTTTTAACTTCGGTCTGACTTAAAGTCACTTGTTCCACGGTTACTGCGTCGATTTTCAGCCGAAACGGTTTGACCAGATTAATCAAATTCTTTGTCTTTACTCTGGAAACCTCATAAGGATTGACGGCCTTGGCAAGGTTATGGCCGTTGAAAGAAAGTCCCCATATCTTCTTTCCTGTCCCGGTCTTGATTCTCTTATACCTCTCTGCATAAAAATTCAAACGTTCCGGTATTTTAGCTTCCACCGTCCCTTCTGCATGGACGTAGGTTTTTGTTTCGTTTTCAGAATCAGTGCCGTAGGCCACATTCCGCAAAGGTACCGTTCCTGTAATTAAGATATCGCCTTTTTTTACATAGGCCCCGTCTTTCACAGCCCGCACGCCTTCAATCGGAATGACTTTGCTGATATATCCCGCTTTATCGGCTACGATATCGCAGGGCTTTTTGTCCTCAACTTTGGTCTTTACTGGCTTTGCACCTTCGGCGATAGTGACTTTTGCCAGATTTCCGGTAAAATCAATACCTACCCAGGAAATTTCATCGTAATCTTCATACAACTTTATTTTAACCTTGCCTACATCGATATTTTTCTTGCACCCTTCGTACAGCCCGGCCTCGGCCAAGGTTTGGCGCAGCTGAGGCTCATCGATCTTTTCGTACCCGTCAATTTGAATTTCCACGATAAAAAGGCTCTGATAGTAAAAAAACGCCAAAAACAGCACCACCCCTATAATCGTGACTTTTCGTTTCCACAGGCCCATCAAAGCATACCCGTATCCACCGTCGGAAATTACCGTAATTTTATAGGTACTCTTGGCCAGCTTTTTCAGCTTTTTAAAGTCTTGGCTGCTGACCATCATCGTCAGTTCCAAATCACTTACGAATGTTACGCCCTTGAGTTGAACCCGGTTCTTTATGCACTTGTCGATCAGCTTATCCAGCTGAAAACCTTCAACTCTTATCTTCTTGTAGTGTTCCGTAAAACTGGAGTTGTTCCAAGTCACCTGTGATCAGCATCCTTTCGTCTTTCAGTTCTTTTATGGTCAGATCTTTTCCTACAACAGAAGTAAATCGCTGCCCATTATGAACGATGATTTGATCTCTACTAAGCAGTACCAATTTTTTTACATTGTCCAAAATAACCGTATTGCCGCTGACCAGTACCCTGGGCATATTGATCGCAAAATCAAACAGCAGTTCATCCTTAATGGCCATATTCCCTCCTTATCATTCTTTCTATTTTATTACTCCCTTCTGAAGAATATGCAGGTAAGATGCGAGCTGCATCCAGCATCTTCTATCACAAAAAAACACCTGGATTTATGGCTTTGTAATAAATTCAGGTGTTTTTGTAAGTAGATAGCAAAGAGTCTATATTTTGTATGGCGCAGACGTTGTTTTTTTCGGGCCTAATGTTTGATGCGGCTCTACTACCAATCTGATTAGAATAGTATACAACGCAAGCCGCATCAAATAGAATCCCGATTCAAGACAATATGCTAAAATATAAATTATTCTTTTGTTCGAAACAGTAATTTTTTTAAAGCTTTTTTATCAAACGGGATCAGCGGATACAGATAGCTGGTCCCTGCCAGGGTCTTTGTGGAAACCATGAACAAAAGGCCCACGGCCAGGCCGATGACCGCGCCCCAGATTCCATAGACCGCAGCCCCGATCAAAATCAGAATACGCATGAATTTCACTGCATACCCCAGCTCGATACTGGGCTGGGTAAAGCTGGCCAGCGCCACCACGGCCATGCAGAGAATGGTTTGCGGAATGAACCAGCCGGATGATATGGAGAACTCGCCCAATATCAATGCTCCGATGACAGAAAGGGACATTCCCAGGGATTCCGGTGTATTGAGGGAAGCAAGCTTCAGCCCGTCGATGGCCAGCTCAAGGAGGATAAACTGCCAGAATAACGAGATTGCAAATTCTTCATCGGGCACGAAAAAGGTCTCGTTAATAGGAATTGGAATATCGCCTTGGCTCACCAGCAGATACACCGGTGTTAGAAACAAGATCACCAGCGCATTGGCAATTCGCAGAAGGCGGAAATAATTGCCTGTAACAACGGGGAAATAATAATCATCCACATCCTGGACAAAGTCGAAGATTCCTGCCGGAATTAAGATGACCGTCGGCGAATTGTCGGTGATGATCGCAAGCTTTCCTTCCGCCACATGGGCCGAAATCACATCCGGCCTCTGGGTATACCGAACCTTGGGGAAGGGGTTCAGCCAGCCTCCCCTGCGGCCTCCCCGCTTTCCCTGCAGTTTGCCCATAGCATCAATCAGCGTTTGTTCCCCCACTGTTGTCGTTTCCAGCTTCAATTTATTCAATTCATCGGAAAGCTGGTCGACCAGCTTTGGATCGGCCTTTCCTTTCATATAGACCAGGCAGACGTCGCTCTTGCTCTCATTGCCCACAATAAAGCCCTTGAAAATCAAATTGCTATCCCGAAGTCTGCGCCGTATTAAGGCTACATTGGTCATCAAGGTCTCCGTAAAGCCGTCCTTTGCCCCTCGCAGAGACTTCTCCTTGGCCGGCTCCTGCACGCTCCTGGCGGGATATTCTCTGATATCGATAATGATAATTTCATCCAGGCCGTCAATAATAAAGGGTATGAGGCCGGAATAAAAATGCTTGAGCGCTTTATCGATATCCGTTTCTGTCAATGTATCTAAAAAAGGAAGATTGCGTTCAATAAACGTTTTCGAGGTATGGACATCCTTCATTTTCTCCAGCGGCACCCGCAGCAGATAAGACATGACCCTCTGCATGACCTCACCGTTTACCAGTCCATCGATAAAAAAGATTGTCGTTTCTTTGCCGCCGATACTGATATTTCTTTCCAAAACATCAAAGCTTTCTCCCAAAGGCAGCTTTTTTCGAAATGCATCGAGATATTCCTTATATTTATTCATACTTCTCTCCCTTAACAAAACATATGACTTGCAGTCGCAAGTTTCATTCTTGTTTAGTTTGTCAAGGTTTTGGAATATCATTCGCATTTTTTCCAAACAACCCTTTGCGGCCGCTTCACACTCCTGCGGGTACGGAGAAGCGCATGGCCCTGGGCGCTATTTCAAAAGTGACTTTTTCTGTGTCGATGATTTCGCCATCTACACAAAGCTTCATTAAGCCCTGATTGGCCCAGATTTTCAATCGCCTGCAGGTTCGATAATCAATGATTTCCGGCGCTTTTCGGTCTGCTAGATGGATTCCTTTGGCGTATTTGGGAAACAGCCGGATAAAGGTCCTTCGAGGAACATTTTTGATCAAGCTCACATCCATCAATCCATCATCCACCTTGGAAAGAGGCAGTCCCTTTACGCCGCCCCCACAGTAACATCCGTTGGCGACTGCGATCAAAAGCAGCTTGCCGTCAAAGGCACTTCCGTCCTCATAGAAAACCTTCAGATCAGCGCCTTTCTTTTTAACCAAAATAATGGCCACCGACAGCAAATAGGCAAATGAACCCTTCACCAGCGGCCAGTTTTTGGCGCGGCTGGTCTGATCCACCACATTGCAGTCAAATCCAATATTGAACATATTCACGCAATATCTGCTTTCCCCGGCTTGTCCATTCCTTTCTGCCTCATAGCGAATCAAATCGCTGCTGCGTGCCTGACCGCGCAATTGGGCTTCAATATCCAGGAATTCCTGGGGTGAAGCATAGTTTCTCACATAATCGTTGCCCGTTCCCAGCGGCACGCAGCCCACCTCCACACCCTCAAACCCGACGGCCCCGTTGACCACTTCATTCAAAGCCCCGTCTCCGCCGCAGGCGTAAAAACGGATATTTTCACCGGCCTCTTTTTCCTGGCAGATCGTTCGAACGAATCGTTCGCCATCTCCCTGAGATCGGGTTTCATAGATTTCAGCAGCTTCCCCCAGCCGCTCCGAAGCAGATCGGATCTGCTCTTCCAGTTTCTGTTTCTTTCCCTTTTTTCCGGCCAGTGGATTGATCACAAAAATATGTCGCATCTTTTCTCTCCTTGCCTCTCATTTTAATGTTTCCTGAACCTGCATGCAACACTAATTCTTTTAAAATCCGCCCACTTAGGGTATAATATCTACCAGTATATAGAATTTAAAGGAGTTTGATTATGGATACGAGAATAAAAAAGCTATCGGATCTGCTGGTCCACTATTCCTGTAACGTACAGAAGGGGGAAAAAGTGCTGATCACCTATGAAGGAGACTGCTGCAAACCGCTGATCCGCCAAATCATCAAGGATGTATACGCCTGCGGCGGCCTGCCCTACGCGGAGCTTCGGGACTCTGCCGTAACAAGAGAGATTCTGCTGGGATGCCAGGAAGAACAGATTGAGTTTATGAACGAATATCAGTTGGCGCAGATGAAAGGCATGCAGGCCTATATCGCAGTGAAGGCCGGCGATAATACGGCGGAAATGGCGGACGTGCCTTCCGAAAAGCTGAACATGTACAGCAAGCTGACCCGGCCGGTACTGGACTACCGGGTGAATAAGACCAAGTGGGTCATCGCAAGATACCCAAACAGCTCCATGGCTCAGCTGGCCAATACCAGTCTGGAAGCCTTCGAGGATTTTTATTTTGATGTCTGCACCCTTGACTATCAGAAGATGAGCACGGCCATGGATGGGCTGGTAGATCTGATGAACAAAACGGATAAAGTCCAGATCAAAGGACCGGATACGGATTTGACCTTTTCCATCAAGGATATCCCCGCCGTAAAATGCGCCGGCGAGTGCAACATCCCCGACGGCGAAGTCTACACGGCTCCAGTAAAAGAATCTATGAATGGAACCATTTCTTACAACACACCTTCGGAAGAACAGGGTTTTACCTTTGAAAACATTGTATTTGAAGTCAAAGATGGAAAAATCGTCAAAGCCTCAGCCAACAACAACGACCGCATCAACCAGCTGCTGGATACCGACGAAGGCGCCCGCTATTTCGGAGAGTTCGCCCTGGGCGTCAACCCATACATCCTTCAGCCCATGAAGGATACCCTCTTTGATGAAAAAATCGCCGGCAGCTTCCATCTGACCCCGGGAGCCGCCTATGAAGATGCATTTAATGGAAACAAGTCGGCCGTTCACTGGGATCTGGTCATGATCCAGCGCCCGGAATACGGAGGCGGCGAAATCTACTTTGACGATGTGCTCATCCGTAAAGACGGCTTATTCGTGGTTCCCGAATTAAAAGGACTCAACCCGGAAAACCTGAAATAAAGCCTTTATCCGTTATTCCTTTCCTGTACAAAGAAGAAGGACCGGCCGCATCGCAAGCAGTCGGTCCTTTTCCTCTCATAGTTTCACCCTCTTCTTTCCGCCTGCCCGAAGCGGATGCAGGCAATAGAAAGACAAACAAACGTGATAATGGCGGCAGTTGGGACCCACGGCAGCAGCTCGCAGGGAAACGTTCCCATATGCGTGGCCAGTTCATGCATCCTGGCGGTAACAACCCGAAATGGGTAACACATCGGATAAGCAAACCAAATCCTGGTGTTCATGGCCAATACCGAAGGAACGATGGCCGCCAGTCCAATCCCCACGGAAAAAACCGGAGTTTGAACGCAGACAGCGATCATCCAAAATACGGCTGCCATGGGCACTGCCGCCAGATAAACGGAGCCGGCCAGTTTCAACACCTTTTCCAAATCCTGAACAAACGAATAATCTTCCGCTGAGGATGCTGCAGCAGCGCTTAAATAATAACAAAGCACCATCATAGCCATCTGTATCGCAGCTAAAAGAAGCAGCAATATAAATTTTGCCATGCACAGTTTGGCCGGGGATATGGGGAGGGAAAGCATCTTCAAGATGCCATGATTTCCCCGTTCTGTTTGATTGAGCAAAACGGTGCCAATTACCAAGCTGGCCGGAAACATAAACCAGGCCAGTCCCAGAAAGCTTTGCACCAGAAAATTGTCTTCCGGCAGAATGCCCTCCTCCTGCATGTTGAAATTGGTATCGGCATTGATAATCATCGGAATCCAGAGAATAACAATGGGGATCAGCAGAATCAAAAGAATTTTTGAACGCCGGATTTTTTGCCTTTCTATATCGATCATGGTTATCATATTCACCGCACATTCCTCCTTATCTTCAAATAAGCCAGCTCTGCCGTCCCAAGCACTACACTTTCCGCCAAAACTCCCCAAAGGAATTCCACCGCGCGTCCGTCCTCCATGCTGCATAAATTCCGGAACGGAAGGGAAAATGGAAAGAGCGATGAAAGAAAACCGGAAGCGGGAATCACCACTGTGATAAAGATGCCGATCACGCCGATCCCCAGAGATACCCACATATTCCTGCATGCAGAGGAGACTGCGGCCATGAGAAGCATGACCGGTATTGCCAAAACCAGGCTCAACCCCATTGTTTGAAGCAATTTGATCCAAACTGCTTCTGAAGGAGAGAACCAATGCCAGAGACAGAAGGCAAAGGCAGCGCTTTCCAAAACTGCCATTAGAAACAATGCGGAGAGCAGAACCATGCACTTGCTGAAAAAAATCCCCCAGGAGTTAGTCGGCAAGGTTTCCATCTTATCCATACCATTGTCGGAAAACTCTATATGATACACAATACACCCGCCGATCACGATCATAAAAACATTGAGCATAGCCACCATCTGCCAGTTGGCATCCATCAGAACCTTTATAGACGAACCGCCCATCGATGTGAAAACATCTTCTCGAAAAGCCATATTGCCAACAGGTATGGCGGCCGCCAGCAGTCCGGCTCCCGCAAAAGCGGGAAACAGTCCGGTCCGTTTTACCTTTTTCAATTCTAAAAAAACGCTCATCGACCGCGCCCCCTTTTTTGGTTATCTTCATCAATCATCGCTAAAAAGGTATCCTCAAGATGTTGGTTGGAATAACCTTTTTGGACGGCCAGCTGCTTTAAAGCTTTGAGAGAGCCTTCAAAGAGAAGTCTGCCATGGTTGATGATTCCCACGTCATCAGCCATCAGTTCAATTTCCGGCAGCAAGTGGGAAGACACCAATACTGTACAGTCAAACTGTTTGGGAAGATTCCGAATCAGCGTTCGTATCTCGTGGATTCCAACCGGATCCAAACCATTAGTGGGCTCATCCAAAATGAGAATCGGCGGTTTTCCAATCAGCGCGCCCGCCAGCCCAAGCCGTTGTTTCATCCCCAGTGAGTACTTCTTAGCCAGCCGCTTCCGATGCTCCGTCAGGCCCACAAGCTCCAGGGCCTCCTCCACGGCCGACTTGGGCAATCCCAAGATTTTTCGGATAAGCTCTAAATTTTCTTCGCCGCTGAGATTGGCATAAAACGCCGGCGCTTCGATAAAGGATCCGATTTCTCTGAGAATGGCCTGCCGATCTTTAGGATAAGACCTGCCGTTTATGAGAAAATTACCCCGGGTTGGTTTGATCAATCCCAAAAACAATTTCATGGTCGTAGACTTCCCTGCCCCATTGGGACCTAAAAATCCATATACGCTGCCGCTGCGGACATGGAGATTCAGATTGGATACTGCCTTAAAATCTCCATAGGCCTTTGTCAATTTATTTGTCTGTATGATGTTCATATCACCATCTCCTTTCTGATCACAATTCCATTCTACATCCTCATCCTTACGCCTGCTTTCTCATAACCTTACATTTGCCTTACATTTGCTTTGCAATGAAAAAAACCATGCTTTCGGTAGTATAATATGGATGAGGTGATCAACATGAACGATGATTTTTTAAAGGGAAAACCGATTTTGCTTGTGGATGATGAGCAAGAACTGTTGGATTTAGTCACATCCATTCTTAAAGATGGCGGCTACACACACATCTACACGGCCCAGACTGTTTGCCAGGCTGTAAAGACGGCTGAACTGGTTGAGCCCCAACTGGCAGTCCTGGATGTGACGCTGCCCGATGGGGATGGTTTTTTTCTAATGAAAGAATTGAAAAAAATGGCTGACTATCCGATTTTATTTCTTTCTGCCCGGGGAGAAGACGAGGATCGCCTGGAAGGGCTGGGGCTGGGCGCTGACGATTATATTGTCAAACCATTTCTGCCAAAAGAATTGCTGTTTCGGATCAATGCGATCCTGCGGAGAAGCTATAAAAACGAGAGCCCGCTTGTGCGGCTCCATGCCTGCAAAATCGATTTCAGCAAGGCGGAAGTCATCAAAAACGGCGAACATATATCCCTGACAGCCAAAGAGCATGATCTGCTCTTTGCACTCTGCCAGGGGGCAGGAAAAATCGTTACCATCGACACGCTATGTGAAGCAGCCTGGGGTAGCAATCCGTACGGCTATGAAAATTCTCTGATGGCCCATATACGGCGTATACGGGAAAAGATTGAAGACAATCCGTCAAAACCCAAATCCCTGGTTACAGTCAAAGGTTTGGGATACAAATTAATTGTGGAGGACAAGCAATGAGCAGCGCAATGAAATTGATCCGCAGATTTATTGTAATTCTTTTCCTGTCCATCTGCCTGCTGTTTATCTTCAATGTGGTGCTTTTTTTCTATCTGTCCTATCATCAGGCCGGAAACCAGGGCGGCTGGAAAGCGGCGGAAACCATTTCTCAGTCCTTACAAAAGGATGACCGCGGCAGCTACCGACTTTCTGAAAAGGGGGTAGCTACTTTGGATGAGTATCAGGCATGGGCCATTCTCATCGATGATCGCACCGGGAAGGTCGTCTGGCATAGCAGCAATCTTCCCCAGGCGGTTCCCCTTGCATATTCTGCTGCAGACATCGCCAGGGCAGTAAGAGGATATATCTGCGATTACCCCACTACTACCAGCGGCCACGGTAAGGATTTGCTGATCCTGGGTCACCCCAAAACCGCCTATTGGAAATTGATGCATAACACCTTTGATTACCAGACCATTGCCAGTCTGCCCCGCCACTTATTGGTGTTCACCATCTGTAATCTGGCTGCCATTTTTCTCATCTACATGGTTGCCGCCACGGGAATCTTCCGTTCAGTGAAACCGATTCTTTGTGGTATCGAGGCCCTTCCTGGAGGCGGAAACGTCTATGTAAAAGAAAAAGGGCTTTTATCACAGCTGGCAGCATCCATCAATCGGGTCTCGGAAACCTTGAATATGCAAAAACGGCAGATTCAAAAAAAGGAAACGGCGCGGGCGAACTGGATCGCCGGGGTATCCCACGATATCCGTACGCCGCTGTCCATGGTCATGGGGTATGCCGGTCAGTTGGAAGAGGATCAGGCGCTGGAAGAGCCTGTACGCCGCAAAGCATCTGCGATTCGCCATCAGAGTGAGAAGATAAGGAATCTGGTGTCCGATCTGAACCTGGCATCCAAACTGGAATACAACATGCAGCCGCTAAAAATGGCCCCAGTCAACATGGCTGCTCTCACCCGGCAAGTATCAGCAGATTTTATGAATATGGATATCGAGGACAAATATCCCATTAGCTGGAATGGCTCAGAAGAAATGAATGCCTGTTTTGTTTTGGGCGACAAAGACCTTCTGCGTCGGGCGTTTTCCAATATCATACAAAACAGCATCAACCACAACGATGGCGGCTGTGGAATCTATATCACCTTATCGGAAAAAGACGGTCAGTGCGCAATCCTGATGGAGGATGACGGGATCGGCGTCAGCAACGCTCAGATTGAAGAATTGAACAGCAGCCCCCATTACATGGTCTGCGACGATCAGATATCCCGGCAGCGCCATGGCCTGGGTCTTTTGATCGTCAAACAAATCGCCGCCGCCCATCATGGCAGTGTAACCATTGGCTGCAGTACTTATGGGGGCTTTTCTGTTTTGCTGGAGTTTCCCATCTGCCAAGAGAATCACAATTCTTAACGTTACTTTAGAAGCACCAAAAAAGAGCCACAACAGGCTCTTTTTTGTGTATCATTTATTTTCTACGTTTCAATTTCCAAACAATCAAACCGATCAAGATGATGATGACTGCCGCTATTGCGATCAGCAGCGGGTAATTGATGCCTGATCCTTCGCTGTCTTTTTGCTGTGCCTGGTCCATGGTGGACTCATCTGCAGCTGCTGATGAAGTCGGCTGGGTCGTTTCCGCTGCAGTCGTTTCTTCCGTCGTGCTCTCTTTCGTAGCTTCCGTCGTAGCCTTAGCGCCTGTTATTTTTACCGTGCTGTCCGCCGACGGATTGCCCAGTGACTGGTCGCCGTCTAAATTCTGAGTTTCTAAAGTTTCCAAACTGAGCTTCACATTGCCGGAAGCCTTTGCCTTAAATTTCACATTAAAGGATATCTTTCCGCTGGCATCGCCGGCGTAGGACTTAAGTTCCACAAGGCCAGCGTCGCCCTGGCTGCTGCCGCCGGACACGTACTCCAGCTTGCTGTTATCGTACGTTAAGTGCCCATTTACATACCCCAGAGAGCTGCCTTTGTAGGTCACCGTAACTGTCAGCGTTTTTCCCACCTGAGCGGAACCTCCGGAAACGGAAACGCTGGAACTGGCGGCAAAGACCGTACTGGGAACCAGAAGGGCAAACAATACCATGACTGCTGTCCATATTCTGAATGTCTTTTTCATTTCTTCTCCTCTGCCTTACCATTTATCACGGTTTTGCGCATGGACTTGACGGCATGCTGTTATAAACCGGAATATGGAATACGATTGGATAGTTGTCGCTGGCTTCATATGCGTACTTGAGAATCTTTCCTTCGCTCTCAGCGCCGGAAGTATTGGTCATATACTGATGGGAAGCCACATTGTTCAACCCGTTCATTACATTAAACTTCTTCGTATAATATGTATACTGATTATTCGTCAGATAGTTGCTCGAATAATAGCTGGCGCCGCCGGACAGGGATTTTTCTATGGTATTCCATGGTCTGCCATAGCTGGTAGCGCCGGTGCCCGCGCCCTTGGCCCACCACAAGCCGCGCTGAGTCGCATTCATGCCGTTAGCCGTATAAGCTCCGATATTAAAATGATTGTAGTAACCCTTATACCCGGAATAATTTCCTGATATCAGGCCGCTGCCGCCTCTCCAGCCCTGCTCCATAATGACCATAGCTGTGATCACATTGGGGTTTACTTTAGAATTGACACCCGCATTGTACAGATAATTGATGTAGCTGGTGGTATTCATAAAGCAACTGCTTCTGGATACCATACTCTTGATGGTGTTCTTGTTCTGCGACGCCGAATCGAATTTATGGTCCATAAATTGATAGATTGAACTTTCCGTCAGGAAATTTCTCGGATCCATATAATGGGCAACAATCTTTTCTGATGCCGCATTCCATCTGCCGTCAAAGGTCGTATATTTTCCAGTAGAGCTGTTATAGGCTCCGGCTGCTTTGGATTTCCAGGAATCGGGCGAAGTCGGCTCAACCAGATTAATTCCGATCTTCATTTCCTTTGACAACATACTCGACCAGGTAAGTCCCGTTTTCTGAGCCTTGAAAATCCACTGGGGATGGGCTTTGTGCAGGGTTCTCAGTTTAGTTTTATAGCTGTCCGGGAATCCTTCGCTGGTCATCCAGGTCTCAAACTGGGCATCGCTCAGGTTGGAACCGCTGCCGGACGGCGCCTGCGAACCGGCGGTATCCGTCAAGGTGACATAACTGGAGAGCACATAGCCCTTCTTGGATGACGTATAATTGAATTTATACCATACTTCCCCGGAAGAATTGGTTACCTTGGAAAGAACGGTGATCGACTTTCCTTTTGCCACCGAGCCGATCTTGGAGTAATTAGTCCCTGCTCCGCTTCTAACATTGAGCGGTCCGTTTTTTATTTTAGCCTTTTTGTTCAAGGCTGTCTCTTTATTCTTTGAAGACGACGAAGCTGCCTTTTTCACAGTCACGTACTTGGAATGAACATAACCTGTTTTAGAGCCAAATTTAATTCTGTACCATTTAGCCTTATCCGTACCCTTCTTTTCGCCGGTAATGGTTACAAATGCTTTTTTCTTTACCGTTCCAATTTTCTTATATTTGGTCCCGGCGTTGCTTCGCACATTCAAAGGACCGCTCTTAATCGTTCCCTTCTTTGACGGTGAATACGTTTTCAGTTTGCCTGCAGAAGAAGAATTCTTGGAAGTGGATTTCACGGTTACATATTTTGCACATACATATCCATTTTTGGATTTAAACTTGAACTTGTACCACTTGGTCCCATTCTTATCTTTTTTCGTTCCTTTGATGGTTATGGTTTTCCCCTTGGCAATGGTTCCCAATTTTTTATACTTTGTTCCGGCATTGCTGCGCACGTTCAATGGGCCATTTTTGATAGTTCCTTTTTTCGTTGCGCCGTACACATCTGCCTTCCCTGCCGCTGGCAGGACTGCAAAAACAGTCATTATCATAAACAGAGCTGTTACGACCGCAATGCATTTGCTGTTAATCTTTGTTGACATAATCTTTTACTCCTGTTGAAAAAAATTCCCCCCATATTCGACTTTTACTTACTAGAGTTTACCTTATTGTTCCTGAAAAGTCAATGATTCGACAATTTTTTTACAGTAAATTGAAATAAAAAAAGACTGCTAGGTTTCTTTACCATAACAGTCTTTTTTCGTTTATTGGATTCTTCGGTATTCGGGCTTTCCCTCCACGTATTCCACATGGAAGATTCCTTTCATATCGATCTGACATTCTGTAAGTGCAGCAATCACCTTCTGCAGGTCGTGCCCTGTAATATACAGTGCCTGGCCGCAGGATCGCAAAAGCTGGGTGGGTACGCGTCTCACCTCTGAGCCAATTCCCCGTTCCATCAGTTTATCTCGTGCATACATCGCCTTGTAAAAAGAAGAAAATGTGAATATATATTCTAACTTTGTTTCAGGTCTGTGCAAAAAAAGGACCTCCTGTCTATACTATATGATCTTTTTCATCATTTGTATGTAAAGATCCTTTATAGACGCCTTCTTTGCACTCTCTGCCGCTACAATGGGGAATCGTTCTTTTTCCACGCCATCCTGATATACGACCAGTTCTCCCAGCTGCTGACCTCTTTTCAGCGGCAGCGGCACATATCCTTTCATTTCCACTTTTGTTTTGATGCTATTCTTTTTTCCCTTTTTCACCAGAACCGCCACATCGTCTTCCATAACCACATCGATTTTTGACGGGGTTCCTTTTTCCAGTTTGAGCGCCTTTTGAACCTGGCCTTTTTTGGCTACTTTGACGCTTTCAAAATTGGAAAATCCGTAGTCAAACATCTTACTAATTTCTGCAAACCGTACTTTCGAAGTAGATGCACCCAAAATCACGCCAATCAATCGGGTCCCGTTCCGCTCCGCCGCACCCGACAGACAGTATCCCGCATCCTGGGTAAAACCGGTTTTAATACCAATGGCGCCGGGATAAATCTTAATAAGCCGGTTGGTATTCGTAAGCCCAAAATCCTTTTCCTTACCCGGCAGGCCTACTTTAATGGTCGCCTGCCATTTGGTGAACCACTTTTGGGTTTCGGGGAAGCGGATCAGGGCTTTTGACATGATTGCTATATCATATGCGCTGGTGTAATGATTTGACACCGGAAGTCCGTTGGTATTGACAAAATTCGTGTCTTTCATATCCAGTTCCGCCGCCCGTTTGTTCATTCGCTCGACAAACATTTCCACGCTGCCGGCAAGATGCTCAGCCAGAGCCACCGCTCCGTCGTTGGCGCTGGCCATGGCCACGCCCATGAGCAATTCCTCAACCGTATGCTGTTCACCCGGTTCCATATACATCTGGCTGCCTCCCATGGCGGCAGCCCGCTCTGAGATCGTGACCGTATCGCTCAGGTTGATCTTCCCCGACTCGCAGGCTTCCAAAATCAGCAGCATGGTCATAACTTTCGTCACCGACGCCGGCGGAAGCCTTTTATGCGCATTTTGAGCGAATAACACTTCGCCGCTGGTAGCATCCATGAGTACGGCTGCTTTGGCGTCCACTTTAAGTCCGGTCTCTTTCTGCGAAGGTTCTACTTTCGCATTTACAATGGAAATGCTCCTTTCTTCGGGGCGGAATCGATCGATCCCCATAAAGCCCCCTATTAGCAGAGCCAGCACCAGGCATCCGCTGATAATCCTTTTTTTCACACAAAAAACCCCCTTGTTTGCAAATAGCTACTACTAACATATTCGCCCTGCCTGGGTTTAGCACAATTAGTTCCATTTTTGACCTCGACACTTTTCAACATCCCCAAGTGGCTTTTTTCCAGGGCCGGAGGGTTTATCCACAAGATTTTAAAAATCGTATACAATTTTATCCCGTGTTTGCTGTGGATAATTACAAATTTGCAACACCTTAAATTTCAACGTTTTATACCATTTCGCCAAATTACTTATCCACAGTTTTTAGAGCCCCCAAAAAAAGTTACGCAGTATCCAAACATTTTACCAAATTATGGGCATAACTTTTAAAAAAAGTTTTTGTTTCGTTGTATTTACAACATACTTATGGCGCCCATTCTTTTAAAATGAGTATATCAAATCAAGCAAATCTGATTGGAGGATCAAGTTATGATAAGAAAAATTATTGAAATTAATGAAGAAAAATGCAATGGCTGCGGTTTATGCGCCGAGGCTTGCCACGAAGGCGCGATCGGCATGGTCGATGGTAAAGCCAAACTCCTGCGCGACGACTATTGCGATGGCCTGGGCGACTGCCTGCCCACGTGTCCCACAGGAGCAATCACTTTTGTGGAAAGGGAAGCTGCGGCTTATGACGAAAAGGCGGTTCAGGAAAATAAAAAGAATCCGTCCCAGCAGCCCCTTCCCTGCGGCTGTCCAGGTACCAATTCCCAAACAATCGACCGGGCCCAGACAGAATCCAGCCGCGCCGAAATGCCGTCTGCACTCGCACAAAACCAGCTGAATCAGTGGCCGGTTCAGATCAAACTTGTCCCGGTACAGGCTCCCTATTTTCAAGATGCTAGTCTGCTGATCGCTGCCGATTGTACGGCCTACGCTTATGGGAATTTTCACCAGGAGTTTATGAAGGGCAAGATTACACTGGTGGGCTGCCCCAAGCTGGACGATGTGGACTATACGGAAAAGTTAACGGAGATTATCCGTCATAACGATATCAAAAGCGTTACCGTTGTCCGCATGGAAGTTCCCTGCTGCGGCGGCATCGAAGCGGCAGTGAAAAGCGCATTGCAGGCCAGCGGCAAATTCCTGCCGTGGCAGGTAGTAACCATTTCCACAGACGGCAACATTTTAGATCGATAAACGAGGAGGACCAGAAAATGAATCAAATGTTTTGTTATCAATGTGAACAGACGGCCGGATGCAGCGGCTGCACAGGGGCAGCGGGTGTCTGCGGCAAAAACGCCAAGATTTCTAATTTGCAGGATGAATTGACAGGAGCGCTGATCGGCCTTGCCAGGGCCTCTGACGGAAATCAGCCCGGCCCGGCTGCGCACAAAGCGATGATCGAAGGGCTCTTTGTCACGGTCACCAATGTAAACTTTTCCGAAGATGCCCTCAGGGATCAAATTGAAGCCGTCCATCGCCAGAAGGCGGCCCTGATCCCCCAATGCAGCGATTGCGGCAGCCCTTGTATCCGCAACGATGATTACGACATGAATCTTTTATGGAACGCTGATGAGGATATCCGCTCCCTCAAGTCCCTGATTCTGTTCGGGCTGCGCGGCATGGCCGCATACGCTTACCATGCCCTGGCTTTAGGCTACAGCGATGATACGGTTAACCAATTCTTTTATAAAGGGCTCTTTGCCGTTGGTGAAGATTGGACTATGGAGCAGCTGCTCCCAGTTGTTATGGAAACTGGTGAGGTCAATTTGAAGTGCATGGAGCTTTTGGATAAAGCCAACACCTGCGCATATGGAACGCCCGCTCCGACTACCGTTTCCCTTGCTGTGGAGCCTGGACCGTTTATCATTATCAGCGGCCATGATCTGAAGGATCTGGAACGGTTGCTTATACAAACAGAAGGAAAAGGATTAAGCATCTACACCCATAGCGAAATGCTGCCTGCCCACGCTTATCCCCAGTTGAAAAAATATGCCCATCTGAAAGGCAATTTTGGAACTGCCTGGCAGAATCAGCAGAAAGAATTTGACGGCGTTCCGGCTCCGATCCTCTTTACGACCAATTGCCTGATGCCGCCGAAAAAGAGTTATCAGGACCGGGTGTTCACCACCGAAGTGGTGGCTTATCCCCAACTGACCCATATCGGCGAGGGCAAAGATTTTACACCTGTCATCGAAAAGGCATTGGAGTTGGGCGGATATGCACAGACTCAGCAGTTTACCGGAATCAACGGAGGCAGCCAGGTTACGACCGGTTTTGGACATGGAACGATCCTGGCAGCGGCCGATCAGGTCATCTCGGCCGTTAAGTCGGGCGATATCCGCCATTTCTTCCTCGTCGGCGGCTGCGACGGAGCCCGCCCGGGAAGGAACTATTATACCGACTTTGTAAAAAAGACGCCATCTGATTCGGTTGTTTTGACCCTGGCCTGTGGAAAATATCGTTTTAATGATTTGGACCTGGGCGCAATCGGCGGACTGCCCCGCATCATGGATATGGGCCAGTGCAACGATGCCTACGGTGCTGTCAAGGTGGCGTTAGCCCTTGCCGATGCCTTTGAATGCGGTGTCAATGATCTTCCGCTGACCTTGGTGCTGTCCTGGTTCGAGCAAAAGGCGGTATGCATTCTGCTGACACTACTATCTTTGGGGATCAAAAACATCTATCTGGGACCTACATTGCCAGCGTTCATCTCGCCCAATGTACTCTCCTATTTGGTGGATAACTTTCAAATCCGCAAGACATCTTCACCGGAAGAGGATTTGGCCCGAATTTTAGGATAATCATTAAAAGAGGCTGGGACGCGAAAAGTGTCCATAGCCTCTTTGTTCATTCTATTCTTTCTGTATTCGGAAAAAAGCTAAGCTGGCGGGCCTCTTCCTTATCTTCAAATTCTGCCAAATACTTGAAGATTTCATTTATATCGCAGAGGATCCCATGTTTCTTGCAAGTCGTTTTCAGCAGCCTCATTAAATCCTGGTTTTTGGGACTGTTCACTTGATAAGCATTTCCGTATTCTTCAATATACTTCTGTTTTAGTCCCGGAAAATAGCGGTCCAGCTGTTGGTAAAAATATTCCCGGTTTCCTTCCCGCAAAGTAAGGCCCATTCCAAAGCAGATAATTCCATGCACTCCGGCTTCTATACAGCCTTCTAAGAGTCCTTGAAGGTTCTCCTCCGTATCGTTGATATAGGGAAGGATGGGGCTGACCCAGACGATCGTTGGAATGCCATTATCCCTCATGGTTCTCAGCATCGCAAGACGCTGCCCCGTGGCAGCGACGTTGGGTTCCACGATTTTACACAATGCGTCGTCGTAAGTGGTAAGAGTCGTTTGCACTACACATTTGGTCTTTCGATTAATTCGGCAAATCAGGTCCAGATCACGAAGGATACGATCAGACTTGGTATGGAGTACAGCGCCGAATCCGTACCGCTCAATCAGTTTCAGGCATGCTCTCGTATGCTCAAGTTCCATCTCTAAAGGGATATACGGATCGGTCATCGCTCCGGTGGCGATCATGCATTTTTTCCGTTTGCGTTTCAGTGCATCTTCCAAAAGCTCCACTGCGTTGGACTTCACTTCGATGTCTGTGAATGCATGGGGCATATGATAGCATTTGCTCCTGGAGTCACAATAAATACAGCCATGGGAACAGCCGCGGTACAGATTGATGCCGTTCTTTGCTGAAAGAATTCCTTTTGCCTTTACCTGGTGCATGATTCATCCTCCTGCTGTTGTTTTACACGATCATACCGCATCAAACATGACAGCTGTATGGCTTGTTTGATTAATCAGCGATCTCATAACCTTCCTTTTCCAGTATGCGGAGCGCTTGTTCAAAGTTTCCTTCCTTTACCAGCACATAGTCAGTGTTATATGTGGACACTACGAAAATCCCAATCTGGTTATCCGCCAAAATTCCCGATATCTTTGACAGAATTCCAATCAGTGAAAAATCCAAAACACCCTGAATGCGGAACGCTTTCCAGCCGTCTTCCCTTTCCAGCGTACCAGCCGGAGCGCTGCCTGTTTCACAGACCAGCGACAGTTCCTCATCGGTCCTGCCGATAAAGTAGAATTCATCCTTTAAGTTCACTTGGGATAAGTCCTTAATTTTACATACGGAAAAGTCTTTGTCAATTTTTTTTAATTCCATGTTATTCCTCCTCGTATTCTATTTGACCATTATATCACCATTTTTACTGGATAGACTAATGGAAAATTTGGCAGAACGTCCTATGATACCTGCAGTATTCCTTTCTTCCACCGCCAAGCTGCCATCAAAAGGCGTAGTGATCTTTCCGTTTTTTGCTGAGGCAGAAAATTTGCAGCTCAGCCCCTCCGGCAAGCCGATTTCCAGCTTTCCGTTTTTGGTGGTGACATCAACATCCTCTCTTACTTCCATCACATTCACTTCGGCTGAACCATCTCCGGAAACCACAAAGGTTCCGCCTCCCTTTAATCCTTCGATAGTAAGATCTCCGTTCTTGGTTCTGCAATCCCCTTTCCCAGACACATCTTTAATGACTGTATCCGCTCCAGTGGTTTCCGTAACAAAGAGAGAAGTTTCCAATCTTGTCAGCTTCACCGGACCATTGGTGCTGACGACAGTCACCGTTTCTGATGTAAGGCCCGAACCTCTAATTTCTCCTTTTGTCGTAGCTATCCGTATGGAATTTGCAGCAAGATCGGATGCCCGGATCAAACCGCTCGTCGTATCTAGTTTCAAATTTCCCATTAATGTCACAGGCCCAGTTTCGATAGTCCCGCTGGTGGAATGGAGCGAAAGATTCCCTCGATAGTTCTTTGGTATGTAGAGTTCAATATAAGAATCAAAATCCGATAAGAGCGGACGCTTTCCCTCCGAAACCAATAGACTTCTTTCTGTCTCCAGCCTTTGGCCATAATATTTCTCTTTATCTCTGCTCAAATATTCCTTGACCACCACTTGCTCTTGTTCACCTGCAAACAGACGGATATCGTCCGCATCATAATCCAATTCAATCTTTTGAAACCGATCTGCGTCAAACCTCATCGTATTGACAAGGGAAGGCGCTGAATCCCCTTCTCCGCATCCCCATAGCAGGACCGCCAGCACAGCCGCCCCCAGTAACCCTGATAATACTTTCTTTTTCATCGATGTATTCCTCCTTATTTCTTGACTGAACCGTTCATTCAATTTCTTTATATTTTTTAACGGAGCATCAATCGCTCCGTTCAGATTCGGTCATCCATTATCCGTATGCATCATTGCTCGATCCTTTACTGCTTGTACGCATGGATCAAGTTATCCAGGCAGACCTTTTTCGCAGTCTCCACCGGCAGATCCTGCTCCAGCTCAAACGCGTCGTTCATGATGTGCATCCCCCACCAGCACAAAGTTTCTATGATCAGGCGGACGCAATAAACCGGCTGCTCCACTTTGCGGAACATTCCCTGCTCCATATAGCCGTTCACATACGCCAGCATTTGATCGAAAAATTGTCTGCGATACGCTTTATAGTAACCGGCCAGCTTTTTCAATGTGTCGGGATTTTTTTCGATCATCAAGCATCCGGTTCCGTATCTGGAAATAATGTCAAACGCATGGGAAAGCATTTGTTCAAAAGGATAATCCTCCAAGTGGTTCAGATGGGACGCGAATTCCTTTGTATTGTTTTCAAATACCTCCATGATTTCTTCTTCTAGGGAATCAAAGATTCCCGGGTCGACCGGCAATTCAAACTCTCTGTTTATGAAGGCCGGGTCGATGGTTCCTTTCAGAACGAAATGAAGCAAATCTTCTTTTCCAGCAAAATAAACATAGAGCATGCCTGTGGATAAGCCGATCTCCTTGGCAATATCCTTCATTTGGGTTCGTGCATATCCTTTATTAATAAACAAATGGCTGGCTGCCTGATAAATCACATCCATCCGGTTTTTCATATCCCACCTCTGTCATTATTATTGAATGGTTCATTCAATAATATATCAAACTTCTACCTATTGGTCAAGCAAAATTCAAAAGGGATGGTGGACAGATCTTGCTCCTTTTCTATAAAATGAGGCCCCGCAACTCTACGTAAAGATTCCGTACTTTCTCAGAAATTTACAGGAATGACTCGGAATTTGATCCCGACTAGAAAAAGCAGCAGCCCTGCTATATACAAATAGAAAACCAGGCAGCTAAAATGTAAATAATTTCTAAATCTATTCGAAATGCCTGGTTTTTGCAGCAATGTCCATATAAATTTGGCTTTCCCCGGCCTATTTCTTCCAATTTTTAATAAATAGCAGAAGTCACAGGACGAGTTAGCGCAAACTTTCCAATTTCAATCTCATCTTTCACAGCAAATTAATCCTGTTCAATCTACCGAACATAAAGATTTTTCCATTTTTATATGGACATTGCCCTCAAAACAGCTAATTTCGAATAGAAATTAGCAAAAAAACCTTAATCCGGGTTTCTCGGCACTCACTTTTCAATCCGATGACAGCTCCGCTTTGCTGCCTTTTATAGCGAACCAGGTCCAGTCTGAGGCAGATAACACAAAACGGCAGCTTTCGCCCTCTGATCACCTCAATTGTTCAATGCAGCCGGATTGAACCGCATCGAGATTTCGGGCAATTTTTTCTTTCGGCCAGTCCCACCATTTGGCGGCGGTCAAAGAAGCGATCGTTTTATCGTCGAACCGTTTTCGAATCGGTTTTGCCGGCACTCCTCCTACAATGGTATAGGGCGGCACATCCCTGGTTACCAGCGACCGGGTTCCGATAATGGCTCCGTTTCCTATGGTAATGCCGGATAACACCGCAGCCTCATAGCCGATCCAAACATCATTTCCAACTACAATATCGCCTTTGCGATCCCAGGCAGTTGTCACATCTTTACGATCCAGGTTCCACTCTTCAAAGAACAGCGGGAATGGATATGTGGATAGTGACGACATAGTATGATTGGCGCTGGTAAAAAGAAACTTTGCACCACAAGCTATTGAACAGAATTTGCCAATGACCAGCCGGTCATGGTTGATTGGGTAATGATACAGTACGTTGTTTTGTTCAAACAGCCTCGGATCATTGACAAAATCGTTATACATGGTATAATCTCCCACTAAGATATTGGGGTTTGTAATCACATTTTTCAAATAAACGGTTTCGTGATCCCCAGTGCGGGGATAAATCATTTTCTCTGGAATAGTCATTTTCCTTCCTCCTTGTTAAACTATCGAATCAAGCCAACTATTCCAGATAAAACAATGCAGCGTTTCACCCAAACCACCGTCCTTTCCTTTGCTTAACTGCAAATGATTGATAAGCGCCGATCAAACCACGCCTATCTTTTTTTCAGCAATGTCCCCAGATATCCTGCGGCATAACCGATCACGCCCCCGCCCAGTCCCCATGCTCCCATAATTTTAACATCCAGGGAATCCTGCAAGAACCAGCTCATCAACAGGCCGACTGTTATTCCGGCAGAAGCTGTAATCCAACAGCTGCTCTCGTCAGACATCTCCAGTTCCTCTTCCTCCCTCATCAGGGAATCCAGCGTTACATCAAAAAGATCGGAAATGGCGATTAAATTTTGAATATCCGGCAGCCCTTTACCGCTCTCCCATTTTGTGATCGCCTGCCGCGAAACATTGAGCGCCTCTGCCAGCTCTTCCTGAGAATATCCGTTTTTTGTCCTCAGGCTTTTTAGTTTTTCTGCAAATGTCATACTTATCACCTCTTGCAAAGGATAACAAAATCCGCCTAAAATGTCTGCTACGCTCTTTACCCATACTGCTACCAATGGTAGCATCATCTAATTCCAACGCTTTTACTCCTAAATTTTCAGGTAAAAATCCTCTACATCCCAGGTCTTGCCGCCCCGCTCAAATCCGTTCTCCCGTACAGCGGATGACTTGAATCCGAGTTTTTCTAAAATTTTTACGCTGGCTGTGTTTTCTGTCACCACATCCCCATAGATCGTTGAGCCGGGATAATTGGCCCGCATATAGGCGATCATCCAGCCCGCGCTCTTACCGCCGATTCCTTTATTCCAAAAGCAGCGATTAATCTGATAGAAAAAGCCGAACTCGTTTTTCCGAATCAACGGACACCCTGCCATACCGCAAATTTCATCGGCATAGAAGAGTGTAAAAATCGTCGGGCAGGTCAAATCTTTCTGATTGTCCAAAAAGACAGCCAACCTTTGTTCCCCTTCCTTTGGACTGCACGGCGCTTTGATATTGGTATAGCGAATCAATGCCTCGTCCGTCCACAGGGCAGTCAGTCCGCCCAGATGTTCTGCGGCAATTGGCTCACAGCGCAGACCAGTTTTCCTTCCACTGTCTGGCCTTCCCGGCCTTTCTTGGTTCAGATCAAACTGCATGACATAATCATCCATGATAAACCCGCGGCCAATGTGTGTTTTTTCTTCCCCTGCTTTTCTGAATCCCATATGCTCATAAGCTGCGATCGCCGGATTGTTCCGATTGACATTGAGGAGGATGGAGGAATATCCACATTTCAAAGTCTCGTCAACGAGGAAGTCCATCATGCCGCTGGCATGACCCTTGCCTCGTTCTGCTTTGTCCAGATAAAATTTACTCAGATACATCCTACCATCACGGGGATAAAAAGCAAGAAATCCGATGTTCCGATTGTCCTTCCTTACAAAATAGTAATTGGCGCCTTCCTCGATCTGCCTGCTTATTGAAGATGGAGATTGAAATTTTTCAATCATGTACTCGTTCTGCGTTTCACCGATGATCGGGGTAAAGTAATCTCTGACGATCCTGACCGCCAGGCGAGATAAAGCTTGTATTTGTTCCGCATCCTTAGAAAGAACCGGGATAAACTCCATGTTCAAATCCTCCTCTTATGCTTTTTATATGGCGGTTCTAGCGCTAGAATAAGAAAAACCTATCGCAATCTTTATTCCTGATCCAAGGCGGCACATAATCTGGCAGCAAATTCTCTTGCACGCCGTTCTTTTCCTTCATCCATGAACACCGTCTCATAGCCCATATGGCGTTCCGCCAGCATCCCTTTATAGATGAGCTGGGAGTGTTTGCAATAGCGTTTGATGCCTTCCTCCAAAAGATCCGCGCCTTTTTCCGGCGGGTAACCGCAAGTGGTAATGAGGGCGACCCGTTTCCCCTTCCAAAGAGAAGGCCCCTTCTTATCGCCGTAATACTTATTCAGCCCGTATACCATCCGATCCAAAAGCGCTTTCATCGGCGGCGTGCAATACCAGGAATAAACCGGTGTGGCCAGAACGATCATATCGCATGCCAATAGTTTTTGGGCCACCTGCTGGCCGTCGTCATCAAAGGAACAGTTAAAGCCGGACCAGTCTTGCTGGCAGTTTCTACAGGCGATGCAGGGTTTGATCTCCAGATCGTAAAGCCGGATCATCTCACTCTCATACCCGCAGGCATCAAGCTCTTCCATAAATGGCTTGAGCAGGGCGGCAGTATTGCCATGCTTTCGCGGGCTGCCCATTAAAATGCAAACGTTCATAACATCCTCCATTTCTATAGCTCCTTATAGCGGCAATCGATTCTTTTGCCAACGGCCGTCACCATCATTTTGACGGCCTATCCTCAGGCAGAAAGAGATGGGCCTTGCTGTCTTTTTCTGTAATCGGGCGTATCGGTCTGCAAGGATTTCCGTAGGCCAGATAATGGTCCGGAATATCCTTTGTCACCACGCTTCCCGCGCCAATGACCGCATGGTCGCCGATATGTACGCCGCCGATGACCACTGTGTTACAGGCAATCCATACGTTGTTTCCGATATGGATGTCTTCCGCGTATTCTGCCATGGTGGTATTCCCGTTTTCATCAATTCCCATCCGCTCATCCGCGATCAGAGGATGGTTGGTGGCCATCAGCGAAACATTGGGACCAAAGCACACATTGTCGCCGATGTAAATACGGGCATCATCCATAATGGTCAAGTTGAAGTTGGCAAAGAAATTTTCTCCAATAAAGGTATGGCATCCATAGTTGATCTGGATCGGGCCCTGAAAATAGTAAGTGTCTCCGATATTGCCGATGATTTCTTTAATGATGGCAGCTCGGTCAGAATCGTATTCATCCCTCTCATTGTAGCGCTTGCACGCCTGATGAGCTTTATGTTTGAGGTCTTTCAGTTCTTTTTTACGGGGATCGAACATCCATCCGCCAAAGATTTTTTCTTCTTCCTTCATGAAACGGCTCCTTTCTTTAATTGACAAGGTTTATTCCATTATAGGGATTTCAATTTGTGTAATATAGTCATCGATGGTATCAATAACGATCTCGTTGATACCTCGTTCATAAGCATAGCCGCGCAGGGTCAATCCGTGGTCCTTTGCATATTGAAGGATTTCCTGATATCGGACGGGCAGCTTCTCCCAGCTGCCTTTACAGAAAGCTTTCAGATACCGCCCTTTCGGCTGAACATGAAGCCCTTTTCCAGTTCCAGGATCCGGCAGATTGATGAAAAAGGCAAAGTAATCGTCGAAGTTTCCCTGGTAGAGCTTTTCAACCTCGATCATCGAACCATACTGAGCATCATGGAGACGCTGGAAGGAATATTTTTTTGCTTCCTCGATTACCCGTTTAATCTCCGCTTCTAAAGGTGTTCCTTTCTCCATATGAACAACCGCCAGACAGGAGGCTTTCTTTTCAATGATGCTGATCTCAGACAAATCCAGATCCACCAGCCGGGACATGGTTTCTTGCCGGTCCGTCAAAGTTTTTCGCATAGCCTTCATATGGGCAATGGTCTGATCCAGCTCGGCAATTTTTTCCGCGAAAAGATCCCGCAGCGCAGCAGCCGAACGGGCATTGATGAATTCCCTGATCTCTGGAATCGAGACGTCCAGCTTGCGCAGCATGAGAATGGTTTCCAGCGTAGTACTCTGATCGTAGGTGTAGCAGCGGTAACCGTTTTCCTTGATAACCGCAGGCTTGAAAATATCCACTTCATCGTACCACATGAGCGTTTTTTTATTGATCTGATGCAGGTCGGCGAACTGGCCGATTGTAAACAACGTATTTTTTTGATTTGACATTTTTTCATTTCCCTCTTGACCGTACAGTAGCTGTATGGATTATTCTGGTTTTACAGCATACGGCGGCCGCTTTTTATGCTTCCTAAGCTTTAAGTTAAATATACAGGAGGAAATCAAAACATGTCAAATTCTGTTCTTTTAAGAGAATTTCAAAATCAGGATCGCAAAGCCCTGGAGAAAATCATCAGTAAAACCTGGAATTACGAAGAATTTTGCGGCCCCAAGGCAGCGGCCAAGCTGGCGAGGGTTTATTTGAACAGCTGTCTGATCCAGCAGACGTTCACCCGGGTCGCCCTCATCGACCATGTTCCTGTGGGGATTATTATGGGCAAAAATACGGCTGCCTGCAAATGTCCGCTGCCGCAGAAGGTACGCTGGCTGTTTTCCATCGTTTCGCTGATGCTGTGCAAAGAAGGCCGCAAAGCCAGCAAGCTCTTTAAAAATGTAACCCAGATCGATCAAGCATTGTTAGACAGCACTGGCAAAACCTACCCTGGAGAAGTCGCTTTTTTTGCCGTAGATGAAACCCATCGGGGAAAAGGAGTCGGAAGGCAGTTATTCCAATCCTTACTTGCCTACATGGAAGAGGAAAAACTCCATGAATTCTATTTGTTCACCGACACCAGCTGCAATTACCAGTTTTATGAGCATCAGGGCATGAAACGGCGCGGCCGGCAGGATGCCGCGTACACCATTAAAGGACGGGAGGTCCGTATGTCCTACTTTCTCTATGAATACGCCGCCCGGACCTGATAATATCCCCTTTTCCTTACGGCATCAGCTGCGGCTGGTTTTCCCCATCTGTGACTTGGAGGAAATCAGCCTGCTGCGCCCCTCTACTTTCACTAAGTTTTCCAGTTCCTTCAGCGCGTCTTTCCCGATCCAGACCTGCGCTTTACCGCCGCTTTCTTTTAATTCGTGGGCCAGCAGCAGCGCTTTTTCGTTGTAATCAAAATCTCGCTTTCCAATTTCTCTCAGTGCCCACGAGACCGCTTTTTTTACATGATCCCGTTCATCGGCGGAATGCTCCCTAATTAGCTGCAAGTAGTTATCCAGCACGTCCTCGCTGAGCTTCTTTTCGTGAATAGCCGCAGAAGCAATCAAGGTAAAGGCGGCCCGCTTTTCGTATGTCATCTCTGATTCTGCCCACTCCGGAATCAAGTTCTCATATCCCTTTATTCTGATGATTAAGTTCTTGCACAGATGATCGCAGAGATCCCAGGAGATCACATCCTGCATCAAAGCTTTCACCTCTTCCATGGTGGTTTTCTTTTTATCAAAGAGGAGCGCGGCTAAAAGCTTTGCCTCATGATAACCGGTTTCCCATAGCTCACGGGCCAGTTCATTGGATTTTTCTATGGATTTCGCCAGCTTGCGGATATCTCCCGTCGAAACGCCGATGCTGTTTTCCTCCGGAATTCCCAGCTTTACCACATTGGCCTTGTGCTTTTCCGAAGCCATCTCCTGCAGCTTGGTTATGATTTCCTGGGTGTTCATTTTGTTTGCTCCCTTCTATATCTTTTTGGCGCCTTAACTCAATAAAAACTTTAAGATCTGATTTTTTTCTTCATCTGTTAATTCATGAATGTGCCCTCTTCCAGCCAGCAAATAGGTCTGGCACTGCTTCCAGACCTTCTTCGCCTGGCGGATCACCTGGTTTCCCGGAAACAAACAATCCTTCTCCGCCGCCATAATCAACACCGGATTTTTAAATCTTTTCAGGTGCTCCTCACTTTCGTCTTTTGGCATGCCAGTTTTAATCTTAGCATTATCGATGCTGCAGCGGGCAGTCGCCAGGATATCGTCGGAAATGTTTTCTCTGGTAACGGCCATGGGCAACAGACATTTGATAAACCACTCTTCTTTATGGGTGATCCAATACAGAATCATCGGCAGCAGCATGCTCATGCTTTTATAGGCCGGAGCATTCTTAATGGCAGAAGGTACCACCAGCGCGCTTCGCTCAACTTTTTCCGGAGAAACGCACATGGTCTTTACCAGCACCCCTGCTCCAAAAGAACCGCCAAAGCAGGCAATTTTCTCAAACCCGAGCTGGGTGATCACTTGGCTGGCCCATCTGCCGTAATCCTGGTTTGCTGGGGACAGACAGGTTTCTTCGCTTTTGCCTGGATGGCCGATGGTGTCCACTGCGTAAATATGAAAGTTGTCCAGCAGAAATTGGCAGTATTTCAGATTGTATGCAGTTGTCGCATTGCCCCCGTGAAAAAGCAGCAGCGGCTTTGCGGAAAAATCACCCGTTTCAATTAAATGGGTTTTTCCAAAGGATGTCTCGACATACAGGTCTTTATAAGAGCGATTCAGCTCCTGCAGCTGGGCGTCGTATAGGTCCAGCACCGCTTTCCTGGCGATCTCGTTTCGATATATGGATTTCATTTCTTCCCATACCTCGTCAAATCGTAACTTAGATCAATGAGATCAAAAATTTCACCCTCTGAAACCGGCCCGGCAAGCAGCACGGTGATCCAATGTTCTTTGTTCATATGGTAAGCCGGAAAATATCCTTCCTGACTGCGTAAGGTGCCAATTAGAAAAGGATCGCATTTTAAGTTTATGACCTCCACATTCCCAGCCTTCTCAATGCCCAGCGCATCGGCAGGCAGATTCATAACCAGGCCGTACCATTTTCGGCTGTTCCTGTGGCGGAGCACCGCATACTCCGGCGATTTGGCCCATGGGTAGTCCGGTTCTGTTCCATAAGTTTCTCTTACATATGCAAATATCTGTTCGCGTTTCATATTTTCACCAGCTTTCTCTCATCCTTTTATGCCAGCGATACGTCCCATCCGCAGCAGTCCGCCTCATACATGCGTATCAGCTCGCCTTCCTCGCAGCGAACCATCGTCAGAAATTTCCACCCGCATCGTTCATAGAATTCCATATGATCCGTAATCAAATAGACCTTTGAAACTCCCATCTCCCCAAGGTCCTTTCGGATGAAATCCAAAATTGACCTGGCGATTCCTTGGCAGCGGTAATTCTCTTCAACAAAAAGCGCGCACAGGTTGGGCGTCAAGTCTCTCCTTTCATGGAAATCATTTTCAATGACACCCGCGCCGGCGATAATTCCCTGCTTTTCATCCAGCACAACATACCACTGGGGAATCCCTTGCTGCTGCCGGATGCACAGCTCCATACTTTCCTTATAGGCTTCGACCGGGACTTCCCATTTGCTCGCAAACCAGGCAGCCGCCTGCTCCAGGAGCTTTGGATGATCCCGCAGTCTTTTTAATTTCACAGGACTTTCTCCCTTTTTAACATATTTTATTTTATTATACCACCGATCATTCTTTGCCGCACCTATATCTTGCTACGACGTGGCTCGCAAGGTATAACATATTGACCAATTGGTACGGCTTCGCCGAGGGGTTCAATATGTTGAATGATGCTCGACGTGGCTCGCATCGTATAGTATTCTAACCATCGGAGCGCGGCGTTGCCGCAAGGTAAAAGAAGCCGGAAAATTTTTATAAGAATTTTCGTTTTTTACGCAATTCCGTGGGTTTGCGGAGACTGATCTTTCCAAAAAGGCCAGAAAACGGAAAACCCTGCTTCAAGGCGAATTTGAGATGGCTCAATCGTTGAAAACAGGGTAAATTTCGTCTATCTTTTTTACTTTTTACGCAAAGAGGCCCATATCCCTCAAACCGGCCGCTTTGCTCCCTCTAGCTTACAATGATACTATTCTAACCATTGGGATACGGCGTTGCCGAGCGGTTGAATATCGTGAAATTTTTTCGTCGTAGCGAAAAAATTATAAGTTCATGCCCGGCGGGTTCGTTTGACGATTTGCGCGTTTTATGTTAAAATAAATTTATATTTTAGATTTGCATAAATAAGGGGTAAAAAACACATGGAGAATAAATTTTTTGAAAGAACAATCGAAGATGCGGTCAGAAATGTGAGTGAGACTTTTCCTGTATTACTTTTGACCGGTCCGCGCCAAGTTGGAAAAACAACCTTATTGAAAAAAATGGCGGAAAGGGAACGCCGCATTGTCTCATTGGATGATCCGTCCATAAGGCAGGCGGCCATAGAAGACCCGGCCATGTTTTTGCAGAGGTATGAGCCGCCCGTTCTCATTGATGAGGTCCAATATGCCCCGGAACTGTTTCCGTATATTAAGATGTATGTGGACGCCAATAAAAACTGCGGCGATTTTTGGCTGACCGGTTCCCAGACCTTCCGCATGATGAAAAATGTGACGGAATCCCTGGCAGGAAGAGTGGGCATCCTGGAAATGGAAGGCCTTTCAAATAGCGAGATCAACGGCAGGCGTTATGCTGCCTTTGATGCTGATATTCCCTCGCTGATCAAACGGCTTGACCATGGAAACTCCATGAGCCTGATGGAAGTTTTCGAGCGGATATACAAAGGCTCTATGCCGAGACTTTATGAAAACGAATCGGTGAACAGGGAACATTATTTTGAATCTTATTTGCAGACTTATATAAGCAGAGATATCCGGGATTTATCCCAGGTCGCCGATGAAATGAATTTTTTCCGCTTTCTGAGAGCAGTAGCTGCACGGACCGCAACCAACGTAAATTATGAGGCTCTGGCTAATGAAATGGATATTTCTGCGCCGACCGCAAAGCAATGGCTGTCGATCCTGGTTTCTTCCGGGCTGGTGCTTTTCGTGCAGCCATATTTCAATAACGCCCTGAACCGTGTCATCAAAGCTCCTCGGATGTATTTTTTAGATACGGGACTGTGCGCTTACCTGACAGGGTGGAATTCTCCGGAGGTACTGGAAAAGGGTGCTATGAGCGGACAAATTTTTGAAACCTGGGTCGTAGGTGAAATCTATAAAAGTTACTTGAACGCAGGAAAGAAGCCGCCATTGTATTTTTACCGCGATAGTAACCAAAAAGAAATCGACTTGATCCTATATCAGAATGGGATCGTAAATCCGATTGAAATAAAGAAAGCCTCCGCGCCAAAAGGAGCGACAAAGCATTTTTCTGTTCTCAAACCGATTGAAAAAGAACCGGAAAAAGACGATGTCTTCAAAGGGACTTCCCATTTAAAGACGGAAATCGGAACAGGTCTGGTCATTTGCCTGCCATCGGATATCATCCCCATTGATAAGAAAAACTGGTATGTTCCGGCCTGGTTGATTTAAAGGCAATTCCGCGAGCACCTCACACCCGTTTTTTCCGCGAAAGATTGGCTGCCGCCAGTGCGAAAAACAGGATTCCAAAGCCCAGCAGAATCAGCAGATTCATGCCGCCAGTCAGTTCCTTTTCACCGAACCAGAAATGAACGCCCAGCATCTCTTCCACATGCTGGGTCTGGGAAACCGGCACGCCTTCAAAGCTCTGGGCCATGGGCGCTTCCATCATCGTCTGCCGCATCAGCGCAGCCGCATGGGATGTGGGGAACAGCCTAACGATCCACTGCACCCCGTCCGGTAGCACGCCGATGGGCAGATAGATACCGGTAACAAAACCGATCAAGGTCCCAATGATTGTGCTGGCGGTGGAAAAGGCGTTATTACTTTCAAAGAAGGAAGTTATGAAAAAGATCATAGCTGTGTTGGCTAAATCGGCAGCCAGAATCAGCAGCAGCAGCTTGCATAATGCTGAAGTACTCAGCAGCTCTCCGCCCCGGGCCCCAATATAGATCTCTGCGGCAATCAAGGTTACAATTGAAAGAGCAAAGCCGACAATGGCCGCGCTCAGCACATATCCAAGGGCCAGGTCTCTGCGGTGGGTGGGAGAAACATAAAAATCCTTGCTGATCTTCTCCGCCCGATCTCCCACCATGATGCCGAAAGCGCCCATGGTCGTGGTGACAGTAGTCACAGAAAGCAGCCCAGCCATCACCCAGTTATCCATCAGCTGTTTTACATGGGCAAAGCCTTCAAAATCAGACGCCCATGTATCACCTAAAAATAACACGTACAAACCTACGATAATCAGGGAAGACAGCAGTGAAAAGAAAACAGCTGTCCGATCCCGAAAAAATACGAGCAAATTTCTCTTAGTAAAAGTTATCATTCTCTTAGTTCCTTTCCGGTGATCCCAATAAAAGCATCGTCCATTGACCCGGCCGTCACTTCAAAGCTTTCGATGTAAGAACGGCATTTTTCCAAAATCGGCAGCGCATCCACTGTCTTTTTCAGTTTGACTTCCAACTGCCCGGGGCGCTTCGTATGCTCCAGATTCAGGCCGCTCAGAATCCCGGAGACAGCCTCCGGGTCGCCGCAGACCAATTTGAGCCGGTCGGACGCATAGGCGTCGCAAAGCTGTGAGGGCGTTCCTTTGGCTGCGATTTCACCATCATCGATGACAATCACATAATCCGCTCCTGAAGCCTCTTCCATGTAATGGGTCGTTAGAAAGACAGTCATGCCGCTGTCTCTTTGCAACGTTCGTATGGTTTCCCATACCACTTTTCTGGTCTGAGGATCGAGACCTGTGGTGGGTTCGTCCAGAAACAAAATTCTTGGTGTGTTAATCAGCGCTCTGGCAATATCGCAGCGGCGGCGCTGGCCTCCGGATAATTTGCCGTAAGGACGTTTTGCATATTCGTTCACTCCCACGGAAGTCATAGCGCGATCCACCGCCTGATCCAGCGTTCTGCCTTTTAGGCCGTATAACGCGCCACGGCAAACCATATTTTCTCTCACCGACAGACGTCGGTCCAGCAGGCTGTCCTGAAAAACCACGCCGATGGATCTGCGGATGGCGTCATCTTCTTTGCCCAGCGTATGCCCATTTACCAGGACGCTGCCGCTGTCCGGCTTGAGAAAGGTACAGATCATATCGATGGTCGTACTTTTGCCCGCCCCGTTGGGTCCCAGGAAAGCAAAAAGCCTGCCCGTTTCCGCATAAAAGCTGATGCCTTTGACTGCTTCCACAGCTCCATATGCCTTTCGTAAATTTTCCACTTCAATGATGTGCTTCATTTTCTCTCTCCTTGATCTTCTTGTTAATTTTATTGGCGGTACTACTGGTGTGCCAGAGCAATAGAGCCGAGGTGACAAGGAAAACCGCCACAAACACCAGACAGACTTCCAAGATGTATTTTCCTTCCCATGGGAACCAGCCGAATAGCCCTCCTCCCAGACCCAGCACGCAGACTGCCACATCCAGCAGCTTTGTAAACTCTATGGCGAGAACCGACCGGAACCGGATCCTGGAAGTGAAAAAGATCAAGATGCTGATCATCGTAGTGCAGCCGAACACTTCCAGCGCAAACACATTTGTAAAATCCGTCATCAGATCCGCGTCAAAGGACAGGCAGGACAGAATGACCATCACTGTGGTAAACGATATGCAATCGATCAGCACGCAATTTTTTACCGTTACTTTATCCATAAAACCACCCCTTTCAAATTCCAAATTTCTTGCGAAAACCGCTCACATAGTGGCGATTGACTACTTGTTTTTCGCCGTTTTCCAAAGAAGCTTCCAGCCTTCCGCTGAGCATCGGCCGCACGGAGCACAGCTTATCCGTATTGAGAATGGTCGATTTGCTGATGCGGACAAAGGAAGTATCTTGCAGCTCTTTTTCCCATTCATATAATTTCCGCGGGGTCTCATAGACATCCCCTTCCAGATAGAAAAAAGTCTTTTCGTCCACACTTTCGATGTAAAAGATATCCTGCAGCGCCACCTTGTGGGCCGTTCCGCTCTTATATCCCACCGCTGCGCCGGCAAGCATCTCCAACTGCCGCAGCAGCGTCTTTGTCGCCTCATCGTGCTTGCTGCCGCAGCGAACAATCACTTCTGTTTCGCAGAGGGTCTCGGTTTGCTCTATTTTGATCTTCAAGAAAACACCTCCAATCCGCTTTCTTTGGTTATTTTAACGTCCTGCATAAAAAAAGCAAGTACCTGGACGGTATCTTGCTTTTTTTACCGGTAACATGCACACATGTTTCATGATCTGTGCATGTGGATGGTCGTGTATTCTCCTCTATATTCATAGCCCAGCTTCAATGCCATTTTTTTCGAGGCCAGATTTGCAGCATCCCAGCAAGGGCGTATTCCTCTCAGGGAACATTCTTTGACTAAAGCAGCCGCGCAGCAAAGTGCCAGCCCTTTTCTCCGATAATTTTCCCGGGTTGCCACCTGGATCTCCGCGCCTCCATCGTATACCGTCATGGTAGATGCTGCCGAAACCAATTTCCCTTTATCAACCGCGGCAAATCCAAGCCCGCGTTCCAGGAAATCTTTGGCAGATGAAAAGGTCTCACAAAATTCCCGGGACCAGGGTTCCGCCATAGCCTGCGCATACAGGTTTTCATCAAAGGGTATCAGAGAGAATCCCGGCGGCAAGGAATCCGCATAGCGCTGAAGCTTTGTCAAATCAAAAATATAATCCTTTTGTACGATTCCATACCGGGCTACCGGTTCAGGGTGATTGACATCGCAGGCCAGCAAGAGCGTCTCCCAGCCCGGCTGATCATCATCGAAGATAGCCACACTGCTCTGCGCTTGGCAAACCCGAAAAAAATGCCGAACTAGATAGGCGGCGTCCTCCGAGTTGGGATTTCCTCCAAAAAAGCTGTATTCACCGCTGATGATTAGTGCGGCTTTAGGATTTGTCCATGATGCTAGATACGCTTTTCCCATATATCCCTGCAGGCAAGCAATGACCATAGAATCTTCTATTCCGCTGAACATCGGTGCAATTTGATCCAGATCTTCTTTTTTCACTTCAATCATAAAAACCTCCTTTTTTGTAGATGCATACTTTATTATACAGGCTTAACGAAAGCTATAGAAGATCTTTCGCGATCGAAAAGGTTTCCCTGGCTGCGGCCTCTATCTCCGCCGATGAGCTGTGATAATCGTACAACTTCGGGCATTTACGGTAATAATGCAGCCTTCCGTCTGAGCATACCAGTTCTTTCCCTTTCTGGAAACTGCAGTCCCTGGGGCAGTAATCTTGTCTTTGCACCAGCCGACCACATCTTCCTCTGCTGCAAGAGAAAGATTGCTTCTGATTCGCGTTGCTCCCAGCTCGGTGGTATGTAAACGCCCCAAATTCCCGATCAATTCCTGCTTCGCAGCTTTTGGTCCCCAGGTTTCTTTTTGGGAGCCAGGCTGCTTGCTCAGCTTTTTTTCCATGATTTCGTAGACCAGCACAGCGCTGTTTCCAACGGTCTGAATTTTATGTTCAATGGTCTGATATCCCCTGTGTTCATACATGCAGCAGGCCGGAAGAGAGGCATCCAGCCGAACCACTCCATATTGTTTGCCGATTTCTTTCTCCAGGCATTCCATAATATGGCTCCCATATCCCCGGCCTTGATAGGCTGGGGCGACATAAACTCTTGTAATATGATTACCCTGGCGGCTTCCGGTCCCCAATAGCTGCTGGTCATCAGAAAGAAGGATGCCAGTACGGCCCTTTTCTATGTCCCCGCAGATTGCCTTCCGATCATGCAGGCTGCAAAAGAAAGACACCACTTCTTTTGGATAGTATTTGGGATAAATGGTTTTAATCGTCTCCTGCACAAGCTGGTAAACCGCTTCCATATGCTTTTTTTCCGCCTTCATGTAATCCATGTTATCACCTCAAATCGAATCGCTGCACTGGTTATCTGCACTAGTTTACCATACCTTGAGGCTTTCTATCAAATCTTACATTTATTGAAGCTCAAATTCACAGGACAAATTGTACTGTTTATAATCCCAATCCCGCTCATGGACGAACCAGTAAAAGCTCTTGATCAACCGGTAACGGCCCGGCGGCAGATCGTTTCCATAGTATGCGCTGATGTCTTGTTCCAGCCGCTTCTCCTGCCCCGGGGCGAGGTACAAATCCTTTGACGGTTCCGGCGTATCGGCAAGCTGGGTCAGCTGATACCATATCCCATCTTCTTCCACCTCCAATTCAAAGTATTCGGCATAACGATACTCCTTTTGCGAGTAATTTTCCATAATCAGCGTTATCCGGCCCAAATCGGAAGAAGGATACCCTTTCCGATCCGCAGCAAGCTTCACATCCGTCAGTGTATTCAGGTTTTCCTCCGTTCCATACGCTGATACCGGGTATTCCTGGGCATAATCCTCCACATCCGCATTGGGCCGATCCTTTTGCTGGGAACATCCCGCCAATATCACCAGTATAAAGGCCATCAATACAATCCATTTTTTCATCACATTCCCGCTTACTATCTTTAGAAACTGCCCGCCCACAATTCAACACACACGTTACAAAATAATTTTCATCACCCGTTTCAGCGAAAAACGGTACATGATAAACTGATAAAGCCCCATCACTCCACAGGTGACCAGATCGACTCCCAGAGCAGCCCATTCATCGGGGAGGAACCGCGAATCATTCTGCCAGAGCAGCAGCACATAGTAGCCAAACATGAGGCCACTCCCGACAATGGTCGGCAGCACAAAGAGCTTTTTCAGCTGGGAAACCACCAGTTTTCGGATATAACCGTGATCGGCTCCCAGTTTGCGCAGATCGTCGAAAACCTGCTTATTGGCAATCCCCACATTCATGCTTCTGGTATAAGCGATAATCCCCACTGCCGCCATACAAATGACCGCCACATAAATGAACAGTAAATAATAGAGGATAAAACTGGAAAAGATATTTTTCAGGTTGAGGATTTTAAAATTGGGGGCATATTTCCATCCCAGATCCACCTCAGAATGTTCCGGACGCAGTTGGACTTGACTATCATAGCCATAGGTTTTCCCGGCTGCCAGCGCCTCCTGCTTCTGAAATTCATCGTAACTGCTGAGCACCTTCATTTCGTCGGAAGCCCTCAGACAATACTCCTTGAAAAGAGCCTTGGCAAATTCGTAAGAATCCTCCAGCTCGCCCGCATCAAAGAGAATTTGTCTGGTTATCAGTTCATCGGACAAGCCTCGTTTCAATTTGGAAAAATCATTGTCATTTAAAACAAACCTTCCATTGACCGTAAATCCATCATTCTGCACCAATCCCTGATAATCCGCCGTGCCGCCGTCTTTCAAGTTCATAGTAAGGCCTGTCACCGTATTCTTTACATGATCCAGGTCGCCAAAACGATTCCAGATGGTTTCCTCGGCATTGGGCCTTTTGATCTGCTTGTAGGTTCCCCGGTCCACGGTTATTTCGCTGCCTGTGAGACGGTTATAGGCTTTGGCGCTGATAAACTCCTGGTAGCAGAACTGCTTTTTATAAATTTCGATCAAATTGCCGGAGCTGTCATAGGATTCCCGTTCAACTCCGCTGGCCAGCAGCCTGATCAGCTCACCCTCCCGGTAATTTTGGATTTCCGCATGATGTTTTCCGGCCAGCTCTTGGATGTCCTCTTTCTTTACTTCATCGACGTTTTTAGGGTAAGCCAAAGCAAAGTCCACCGGGTTATTTTGGTGAAGCATTTTCCCGTTCAAATACTGGGTAGGCCCGTAAAAACAGGCAAAGAGAGTGGCAATGATCAAAAGGGCGATGACCAGCATGTTCCGTACCACGGAAGCCCCTTGGAATTTCATCATTCCATAGGAAATCATATGTTTATAATATTTTTTTGGATTTCTTCCCTTTTTGTGGACGGCCACCGAATAAACCATCAGCATGTACAACCCGATCAGCGCCAGAATGTAAAACAGGTAAGGGATCAGTCCCAGGTTTTTTTCCATCAGCTTGGCCGCGATGACCGGAAGCAGCAGTCCGCAGGCAATTCCGATGATCAACAGCGCGCCGCCGATTGCAGCATAACGACCGGTCACCATCTTTTTCAGAGGTTCGCTTTTCCTCTGCTGATTCATAATATCCATTAAATTGCTACGTTTCATAAAGCGAAAAGCCATGAACATCAGACAAAGCAGCACGACAACGGCAAACAGCAGGCTGGTTCCGACGCCAGTCAACGACAAGGTGCCTTTTTCCACATCGGATACGGCCAGCCCCTTAAAGATTTGCCCGATGAGAACGGCCAGCGCGTTCCCTAAAATCAGCCCGGCCAGAGTACAGAGCCCGGTCAAAAGGGCTACTTCCAAAAGCAGCGCCCGGGACAGCTTTCCCTTCTCCGCCCCCAGAGCGATAAACACGCCGGTTTCCCGGCTCTTGTACCGGAGGAACAGTCCTGCCGCATAAATGGAAAACAGCAGGCAGCCCACCGCGGCCACGGCAAAGATCATGTAAACCTGCTTTCGGGAGTCGCCGCCTTCCGGCAGAACGCTTTGGATCAGCGGGCTGAATATGACCGTGGAGAAAGACCCGATCAGCATCACGGCAAAGGTAACGCAGAAAACAAACTGTGTGTAATTTCCCCTGTTTCTCTTTCGCAGCTTGGAAAACAGATTATTCAACGTCATTGCCTTCACCACCATTCAAAACTTTCAATACGCCCAGCAGCTCCTCCAGAAACGCTCTTCTGCTCCCCCTGCGAACCAGCTCCTGATAAATCCGTCCATCCTTCATGACGATCACCCGGTTGCAATAGCTGGCGGAAAAGCTGTCGTGGGTCACCATGAAGGTGGTGGCGCCAAGATGCTGCTGCGCCGCGAGAAAGGAACCGATCACGGCTTCACTGGAACGGCTGTCCAGGTTGCCCGTCGGCTCATCGGCCAGGATGAGCAGCGGATTGTTCATCAAGGCCCGCGCTACGGCTGTCCGCTGTTTCTGGCCGCCGGAAATCTCCGCCGGAAACTTATTGGCGATATCTTGAATGTCGAAAAGAGAAAGCAGCTTTCTGGCCTTTTTTTCCATGGATTTGTAAGGCTCGTCTTTGATCACCTTGGGTACGCAGATATTTTCAAAAACGGTCAATCCGTCCAGCAGCATGAAGTCCTGGAAAACAAATCCCAGCTGTTCATTGCGTACCCGGGCTAGTCTCCGCTCGTCCAAAGACGCCAAATCCACGCCGTCTAAAAGGACCTCCCCTTTTTCATACGGGATGAAGCAGGAAATGCAGTTGAGCAAAGTCGTCTTACCGCTTCCGGAAGGACCCATGACCGCAACAAATTCTCCTTTCTGTATCTGAAAGGACACGTCCTTCAAGACTTGGTAGGTCGCATCGCCCGTTTGATAACTTTTATACAAGTGTTCCACCTTTAACATATCGTTCCTCCTGATTGTTGTGATAGCTCTATTTTAAGCTATCTGCCCCTTGGGAAGCGATATGGGCGGCTGTCAACTTTGACCTGGATTTTGTAAAGTTTTGCACAGGAAGGCGGAATTGTGCTATGATAATGATCGTCAAACAGTAAAAAGGAAGGACAAAATCATGTTAAAAATTGCCATATGTGATGACGAAAAAGAGCTGCGCCAGGATCTGTCGAAGATCTTATCGCGCAGCCTGGAGCTTCAGGGCGTTTCTTATAAAATCTTTCCATATTCCTGCGGCGAACATCTTCTGGCGCTGGCCGGGGAGCAGGATCCGGATATTCTTTTTCTCGATATTGAAATGGGACAGATGGATGGGATGACGGCGGCCATGGAACTGAGAAAGGCCGGCTGCCGGGCGGTCATCATCTTTATCACCGCTTACCCGGACTATGTGTTTCAAGGCTATGAGGTTCGGGCCCTCAACTACATTTTAAAACCGTATAAGGAAGAGAAAGTGCTGTCCGTACTTTATCAGGCCATGGAGGAACTGCGGATCAGTGCTGACCAGTATTACACCATCCGGCACAAATCCGGCGCTGCACGGCTGCTGCTCAACGATACCCGCTATTTTTTCAGTGAGCGGCGCACCATTACGGCTGTAACCGGGGCCGGGCCGGTAAGCTTTTACGGAAAGCTGGGGGAGCTGGAACTGGAGCTGCCGGAATTTTTTATCCGCATTCACAACCGGTATCTGGTAAATCTCAGCTTTGTCTCGGCCATCGACGGGAACTCGGTTCTCTGTAAAGACGAAAAGCTGCCGGTCAGTCGCTCCTGTAAGCAGGAGCTGGAAGTATCCTTCGCGAAATATATTTTAAGGTAGGTGTGATATTTGATTGCCTTTTTCGATTTTATTGTAAAACCCATATCCATAACTTACGGTATATTCCTTTATCTGCTGCTTGCATCCTTTATCCCGGTGAGGGATCACTTGATCTGGAAGGTGCTGGCCATCATCGGCTGCTGGCAGACATCCCTCATGGTGATTTTTCCCAACGATCCCTTTAACCTGATCGCCCTGTTTGGGATGCTTTTTGCGACGCTCCTTATCACCTTTAAGGGCAAGCTGATCGAAACCGTTTCCGCGGTCCTGATCCTTTCTTCGATCATCATTGCCATCAACTATATGACCCACGAAATGGGGCGAATGTTTTTTCTTGCCTTGGGAAATACCAGCCAGGTGTACGAATCCGCCACTTTGGTGCTGGTTCAGGCGATTCGTGTCCCCATTTGGGCCGCCATCTATCTTTTTTTCCGCAAACGGCTCCGTCAGGCTTTCCAAATCCTCACTGTTCGCATGTGGCTCATTGTGGATGCGGTGTCTCTTGGCTCTCTGGTGGGCGTTATTTCTGTTTTAAACCTGATTCCCGACGGGCCGTCTCTCTGGCCCTCTTACCCGGCCTGCGCGGCGTGCCTTCTCACCGAGCTGGGCTGTATTTACCTCATATCCTATATTTCCGCTTCCATGCGGGCGCAGATGGAAATCAGCAATCTGCGCTATCAGCAGGCTTACTATCAGGAGCTGGAGCAAAATCAGAGGGAAACGAGAAAGCTGCGCCATGATATGAACAATCATTTCAGCGTCATCCGCTCGCTGTTGGAAAAGAAAAAGTGGGAGCAGGCTTTAACCTATGTAAGTGATCTTTCTCAAAAGCTCCCCGCCAAAACCCGGACTTTTTGCAAGAACAGCGTGATGAATGCTGTGTTCAACGCCAAATACGATCTGGCTGTGCAAAATCAGATCGATTGTTTTTTTAAGATCGATCTGGACCGGATGCCGGAACTGGATCCCATTGACCTTTGCTCCATCTTTGCCAACACCCTGGACAACGCCATCGAAGCCTCCTGCGCGCTCCGCGATCCTAAGGAGCGGAGCATCTCTGTAAAAGCCCGCTATGATAAGGAGTATTTCAGTTATGAAATCATCAATGCGAAGGAAAATCCTGTTCGTCAGCTGGATAACAGATTCGTATCTACCAAAGGCGATTCCAAGTTTCGCGGGTTTGGCCTGGAAAATGTGAAAGATGTGGTGAACAGACTTGGCGGAACAATGGATGTTTCTCATACGGAAGATACTTTCTCCGTGGTGATTTTGATCCATATTCCTTCGACACTTTTCAACATCTGAGATCGGCCTTTTCATCGGCCTTGCCGTACTTTTCCACAAGATTTTTAAAATCGTATACAATTTTATTCAACCCCTTTTGTGGATAAACATTTTTTTACAAACGTTGAAATTATTCGGATTATAGGAGCTGGACAGATAGAGTTATCCACAAGTTTTATATTTCTGAATATAATGGTACGCAGGGATCTTATCTTTCCTTTCCGTATCGCATCTCGTCTACGAGTTCCTGAATATCATCTTTGCTGTGAACATCCATTGCTTCTTGAAATCTAAAGAAAACTTGAACTCACTTATAGTATCTCCCCTTCCGCATCAAAAGTAAACTCGAGGCAAGGGAACCTGACAACTTTTTTCGGACAAACATGTTATAATAGTCTCATATCCGCCATACACTGAAAAAGATAGAAAAGGGAGGTAACGATTATGTTTCGTCAAATGCGATTAAAGGAAGAAAACCAGCTGCCGCAAGAGCATGCAGTAAAAATCTTGGAAAATAACACCCATGGAGTTCTTGCCTTGGATGGGGATGACGGCTATCCCTACGCAGTTCCGGTAAGCTATGCCTATGAAGACGGTAAAATCTACTTTCACGGTGCAGCCGAGGGAGGACATAAGCTGGATTCGATCGCAAGAAACAGCAAGGTTTCATTTTGTGTAGTGGAAAAGGATGAGATCCTTGCCGCCGATTTCAACACCTTATTCCTTAGTGCCATTGCCTTTGGCCGCGCTCGAATCTTAGACAATGATGAGGAGAAGCAACAGGCGTTGGAACGAATTCTAAAGAAATATTCCGCTGACTACATGGCAAGCGGCCGGGATTACATAAAGGCATCCTGGAATGAAGTCTGCGCAGTGGAAATCACCATTGAACACCTGACGGCCAAAAAGGGTATTTAAATGATTCGCAGCCGGATATCCACCCCATCCGGCTGCCTCTCTCTGCGCCGGTGTTAACACCGTTGAATTTCTAATCTATAGCAGGCTTTTCACTTCCTGCTGGTGGAGAAACAGCGTGCAGCCTCCGTGATGATCCTGCGCACGTTCTTCAATCTCTCGCACCTGTCGGAAAAAGGATGAGGTCAAGATTTTCTCCAAGCCTTCCCGTTTTACATTCAACCTGGAAAAAGGCGAAAAGGGACACGGCTCAGCACTGCCTTTGGGACTGATATGAAAAAAGCCCCTCCCTGCAGCCAGACAGCCGCCCATAAATTGTTCATCACCGGGAAAAGATAGAATGGCCATATCCTTATATCTTTTTTTCAGGCGCAAGGTCTCTTCCGTCAGCCAGGCTAATTGCTCAGAAGAAAGCACCAGCTCTTCCGTTCCTGTCTCTGCTGGAACATATTCTATGTAAAACACCACACCGCATCCTTTTTTTCTCAGTTCGTCAAGATGCTGTTCCCCTGCGATCTCATGGACATTCTCGCTGGTCACGGTGATGGAAACGGCGAACAGAATCCCCCGTTCTTTCAGAGCTTCCATCAGGTGCTCAATCTTCTCTGCCACACCGGCCCCACGGCGCAGATCGGTCCGCTCTTTCCTTCCCTCCACGCTGATCACTGGGATCAGATTGCGATTATCATCAAAAAGGTCCAGATAGCTGTCCTGCAGCAAGAGCCCATTGGTAAACACCGGAAAGGTCATGTTCTTGTAAGCTGCGGCTGCTTCTAACACATCCCGCCTCAAAAGCGGCTCGCCTCCTGCCAGTAAAACAAAAGAAACACCCAGCTGGGACGCTTGAGAAAAGACTTTTTCCCACTCCGAATCAGTCAGATCGTCTTCCGGTTCCCCGCTGTCGCAGCACATGCCGTCTGCCCTGGCATAACATCCGCTGCAATGAAGGTTGCAGGATGATGTAATGCTGGCGATCAGAAAAGGCGGTACATGGAGGCCGGATGCTTCCTTGCTTTTCCGGATATCCGCGCTTTTTTTCAGCGCAGGTATGAACCCTGCTAAAAACCGTCTTCCTTGTTTATCGGTCAAATAGAATTTCGCCGCTGTGTGGGCGATTGCATGTATCCCCTGTTCCATATATTGATTGAGATCCATAATATACCCCTTTCCTATGCCGAATAACGTTCTCCGAACTGTTTAATATGATCTTCCACAAGCTTTTTTGCTCGCTCCTTCTGGCCGTTTCCGTCGCAAACGGTCATCATTAAGAAGATCGGTGCGTAAAACTGAATGGCCATCTGCTCCGGATCTCCCTTTTTGAAATACCCCTTGTCCATCATCTCAGAAAACAGATTGGCCATATACTGAATCACACCGTCCGCCAGATATTGCCGGTACATCTGGGAAAGATCGCTGTTTCGGTATTGCTCCAGCATCATCATTCTGCGAAAGGCGGAAGCATAGGGGTCCTCCGTCCAATAGCGGAGAATCTCCTTGCCGTAAGTCTGCATATCGGATATGGACGCCTGGCCGTAAAGATCCGCCATCTGAGAAAACTCCCCGTCAGGAAGTCCCATCGCCTCCATCCGCCTTTCATATTCCTGGTCCATTCGATTTATAATGCTCTGAAAAATATCCTGCTTGCTTTGATAATGCTTATACAAGGAACTCTGCCTGATTCCCAGACGATCGGCGATATCCCGAACCGTGACACCGTCGTAGCCCCGATCTGCGAAAAGCTTCAACGCTTCAGACAGAATCTTTTCTTTTGTGTTACCAGTACTGCGCCCCATGACCTCCTCCTTTTTAGCTAACGTTTGTTCGCTTATAGTTTAGCTAATACCTGTTCTCCTGTCAAGAAAAAATTGCTTGCCACAGAAAAAGCGCTGCTATCAGCCGATAGCCTGCGCTTTTTGGTTTACCATAATCGAAGGGTTTTATCTAAAAAAGAAACAGCGACGCGATCTGATAAACACCAAAGGTCACTGCCCAAGCAACCACAATTTGGAAAATTGCTGTCTGCACCATTTTCCCTGTGCTGCCGGTTTCCTTTTTCACCGTTGCCAGCGTTGCCGCGCAGGGCGTATACAGCAGACAGAACAGCATCATGCAAAAGGCATTCAGCGGCCCAAATCCCATGTCTGAAAGTTCCTGGCTCAGCTGTGACATTCCGCCGCCTCCCAGATTTTCCAGTCCAAAGAGTACGATGAAGCTGGACACGACAACTTCCTTTGCCGATATTCCGGCGATCAGCGCTACGCCGACCTGCCAGAAACCCAATCCCACCGGCGCCAGAACCGGAACCAGCACGGCGCCGATCTTTGCGCCGAAGCTATCGGTCATATCCGCAGCATATCCGGAAGGGCCCAGATTGAGCAGGAACCACATGATGATCGATGCGATAAAAATCACAGTCCCCGCTTTGGTCAAATAGCTTTTGACCTTTTCCCAAACATAGATGGACACAGTTCGGATACTGGGCATTTTGTATTCCGGAAGCTCGATCAGCAGCAGGTCTTCCCGTTCTTCCCGGTCAAACCGGTGCAGGACAAGGGCGACCAGAATTGCTACCACAATCCCGATCAAATACATGGAATAAGCCACCAGCATCGCATGGTTTTCGAAAAACATGCCTGAAAAAAGAATATAAATGGGCAGTCTTGCACTACACGACATAAAGGGCGTAATCAGCATGATCCGGTACCGATCTTTTTGGCTTTCCAGTACGCGGGAAGCCATCAGCGCCGGCACGGTACAGCCGAATCCCAGAATCATGGGGATGAAGGCTCTGCCCGAAAGTCCCAGCCGCCCCATCATGCCGTTCATCACATAGGCCACTCTTGACATATACCCGCTGTCTTCAAGAAATGCCAGAGCCAAAAATAGAATGGCAATATTGGGCAAAAATGAGACGATACCGCCTACCCCAGCAATAATCCCATCGATCACCAATGAAGTCAGTCCCTTTCCGGCGCCTGCCGCCGCAAGCCCCGCAGCTGCCCCATCCGAACCCCAGCCGATAAAGGTCTCCAGGTACCCTTTCATCCAATCGCCGATGGTAAAAGTCAGGAAAAACACCAGTGCCATGATCCCCAAAAACACGGGAATTTCCAGCCAATTATTGAGCAGAATATTGTCCGCCTTATCGGTGATAGCTGCTTTCCGGTCTTTGTTCACCAGCACTTCTGATATAATCTCTTCTATAAAATCATATTTTTCGTTGATAATATCGCTTTCATAGCTTCGATCCAGCACCTGAGGCAGGTCAACGGGATACTTTTCACAAATTTCCTTATCGCTTTCCAGCAGCTTGATCGCATACCATCGATAGTTTTCCAGCCGGGGATACCGCTGGGAAAGCCGCTGGCAGAGCAAGTCGATCTTTTCCTCGAGATCGTCACTGTAAACCATCGCATACTTTTCGTGCTTTTCTTCTTTGCTCATGCCGCAGTCATGGTGATGGATCAGCCTGTCGGCCCGCTTTTCCTCTTTATGATGGGCAATTGCGTGGAGCAGGATATTCAGCCCTTTGCGCTTCTGCGCGGATACTGGAATAACCGGGATTCCCAGCATTTCCGGTAGCCTGTGAAGGTCAATTTCCATACCCCGTTTAGCCACAATGTCCATCATATTGAGGGCCATCACCACCGGCTTTCCCAGCTCTAAAAGCTGCAGAGTCAGGTAAAGATTGCGTTCCAATGCCGAAGCGTCCACCACATCCACGATTACGTCCACTTCATCACTGAGTATGTATTGTCTGGAAACCTGCTCTTCCATGGTATAAGAGGTCAGACTGTATGTTCCCGGCAAGTCCACCAGCTTGTAAGCACTCTCGTGATACTGCATGGCCCCTTCGACCTTTTCCACAGTAACGCCGGGCCAATTTGCCACTTTCAGGTTAGCTCCGGTAAAAGCATTGAAAAGCGTGGTTTTACCGCAATTGGGATTTCCAATAAAACCTACGGTCATTTCATTTTCCATATCTTACACCTCCCTGACCTTAATCCTTGAGGTCACGCCGTGTCCGACGGCAAAACGGGTGCCCCGCAGCATCATAACCATCGTTCCCCGCCTCTTTTTATGAATCAACTGGACCCGGGTCCCCTTTATCATTCCCAGCGCTTCCATCCGCTTTTCCAGCTGGGCCGGTAGAGCGGTTTCTTCTATTACATAAATTTTGCCGATACTGCCTTTGTCTAATGTCATAACATCCTCTCACTATTCGATCATTTCAACTGTTTTTCACAGGTGTTAGCCACGTCTAACATTAAGAATTGTACCGCATTTTTTTATGATTGTATACACTTTTCAGCAATTTTTTTTTATACATTTCCTGTTGTTTTGAACAAAGCGGTGTGACTCCAGGCATCTGAAAGCGATTTTCAGTTTTTTTGCCGATTCCTATTCGAAATGCCCTGATTTGGATGCGATGTCCATAGAAAATCCGGGCATTTTACTGTTTTCCCAGCGAAAGCGGTCTGCGCCTCTGTTCCGTCCTGGTTTTCCAGCAGGATCTCGCTTCCACAGCCGAGGCCGCGTAAAAAAAGAGCTGCTGCATGAAAATCAATTTGCTCCATGCAGCGCCCTGTTTTTCCGTCCCATGCTGGTAATCTTGCTTTTCTTAATTCATTATTTTAGCTGCTTCAAATCCAACTGCTCAATCATGGTTTCCAGCTTCTTTTTACTGTAAGTTCCTTTCCCTTCTTTCAGCTCGTCGGCCATGCACATGGTGACTACATAATTTCCTGCCGGAATGACCACTTCATAAATTTCCGACTGATTATCATCTTCCTTGGTGCCGTCCTGGTACATGGAACACTTCACCGTATATCCCGATTTGGTTACATAATCCCATTGTTCCACGTTTTTAACATCGTCAGAAAGACTCAGGGCCAATCCGTTGATTCCACTGAACACGTCGTTGGGCGTGCAGCTAAAGTCACAATAGGTGTTTCCATCCATTATGATACTGACAGAACCGTTTTCCGTATAGGAATACTGACCTTTACCGTTGTCTGGGAAACTTCCCAGGAAGTTGCCGGTTCCCGACTTTTCAAATGTCTCAGCGGCAGTCTTTGTGAAGATGTCTTTTTCATCGTATTTCAGGTTGTATTTCTTACACAGTTCCGCTGCTTTTTCCGGGGCAAATGAATGCCGGGTATAGCTTTCATCCGTCATCGCGCCTTTAGTGGCTGCGGCCTGTTCCTGGGACAGTTTTTTCAATTCTTCCGGCGGCAGATTTTCCACATATTCACGATATTCCTTCATGGCTTTGTATTGATTGCTGTCTTTCAGAGAAACCGTCTGAGTCTCTTCACCCAGATAAATTACCTTGCCAAAACCGAAAAGCTCCGTCGCATAGGCGACCGCTCCGAAGGCCAAAAGCCCCACCAAAGCCGCTGCCAGAATACACACCCTCCGGCTGCGTGATCTTTTTTTGCCAGGCATTGCGCGGCCCTCCTTTTCGTTTTGAATTTTTCTTAATACGCCGCAGGTAATAGCCTCTGCTTCCGTCCGCTCCAGTTTCTCCGTCCCGATCTTATCACACACTTGTTCTTCTTCAACGCTTGCCATTAATTCATATAGCTTTGTCATGTAAAACTCCCCTCTCTGTCAACACACGTCTCAGCGCCGCTTTTCTGCGGTGGAGAATGTTCTCCACTTTTTTCGGCGCCAGACAAAGTTTTTCTGCGATTTCTTTTATCGATAAAAAGTAGAAATGGCGCAGGACGAAAACGCTTCGGTCCGGTTCTTCCATCTCAGAAACCGCCTGCCTTACCAGCTGCTCGTTGTGCTTTTTGGCAAGATCGGATTCCAAATCCACGGACAGATCTGCCACATCGTAGTCGTTCATGTCCATGGGGATTTCCCTTGCCTGTTTGCGCAGACGGTCCAGCGAAACGCTTCTGGCCAGCATTGTGATATAGGTCTTGAGACTGGCGTTTTTCTTTTCATCGAACCGGTCGGCATATTTCCACAATTTGACGAAGGTATCGCTTACCGCTTCCTCCACATCCTCCTGTCCGCAGTATCGCAGCACGCTGCGGCATACGGCTTTTACATTGCCGCCGTATTCTTCCACTGCTGCGGCGATTCCCCGTTCCGGATCCGTTTTTATCATTTCGATCAGTGTTCTATCCTTCATTTTATCCTCCACACATTGAAGACGTCTTTCACCCTATTATACGTGACCTGGGCGATCTTTCACTCAAACTTTCTTCCATCTTTTTGTTTTTTGTCTTCCAGTTTGCATTTCCCGGCTTCGGTGGTATACTAATTGGGTGGAAAAAACAAAACCTTGCTGATAAAGGAGCATTTTAACTATGATAGATGTAAATCAGATGGACAACCTCTTTGGCCGCTTATCACGTTCCAAATTCAGAAGCGGTTTTTCACTGAAAGAAAAAGACTTGAACTATATCGCAGCAAAAGGGCTGGATACGATTCGCAGCCACGCATATGATTTTGTGGGCAAACGGCTGGCGCCGGCAGTCATCGCCAATGATGGCAAACAGACGCCCATGCGGGGTCATCCTGTTTTTATCGCCCAGCACGCCACGGCCACCTGCTGCCGGGGCTGCCTGCAAAAGTGGCACCGCATACCCGCTGGCGTTCAGCTGACTCAGGCGCAGCAGGATTATATCGTGGATGTAATCCTAGCATGGATTGTAAAGCAGATTAGCGATAAGAGAATGGACCGTTAGAGAGGAGATGATACCGTTATGGCACCAATGAGTGATAAAAAGAAAGCAATTATATTTATTATCTGTTCGGCGTTTTTCTTTGCCTTGATGAATATGTTCGTGCGGATGTCAGGCGATCTGCCTTCTGTTCAAAAGAGCTTTTTCCGAAATTTTGTGGCCTTTTTCTTCGCCCTCATCATACTCATCCGCTCCAAAGAGGGGTTTGCTTTTGACAAAAAAAATCTGCCGGTTTTCATCGCCAGAGCGGGTTTTGGCACGCTGGGTATACTTTGCAATTTTTATGCGGTCGATCACTTGCTCTTGTCCGATGCTTCAATTTTGAACAAGCTGTCTCCGTTCTTTGCCATTGTCTGCTCCTATTTCATTCTCAAGGAGAAAATAAAGCCGGTCCAAGCTGCCGCTGTGGCCATTGCTTTCTGTGGTGCGCTGCTGGTGGTCAAGCCAGGCTTTTCCGTGGCCGGTGCTTTGATTCCGTCGCTCATTGGAGTGGCCGGCGGATTCTGTGCAGGCATCGCCTATACTTACGTCCGGGTACTGGGGCAGCGGGGTGAACGGGGTCCCTTTATCGTCCTTTTCTTCTCCGCTTTTTCCTGTATCGTGACGCTGCCATTTTTAATTTTTGACTTTCATCCAATGTCAGCTGCCCAGGTCATTACTCTTCTGCTTGCCGGACTTTCCGCAGCGGGCGGCCAGTTCACCATCACTGCGGCCTATACCCACGCTCCCGCACGGGAGGTCTCAGTCTTTGATTACACGCAGATTGTCTTTGCGGCCGGCCTGGGATTCTTCTTCTTTGGACAAATCCCAGACCTCTGGAGCATCCTAGGCTACATCATCATCTCCGGCGTGGCAGTCGCAATGTTTTTGTATAACATTCTGCCCGGCAAGCGATAGCGAGCCGCGGTAGCCGGGACACGAAAACGCACTTCGAACCAGTCGGGCAGCGGATTGCGGAAAACTTCTGCGAGACTTTGCATTATTTACGCAAAGTTGTGGGTTTGCGGGGCCTGAGATTGAGAAATGACCTGGCTGGCTGCTGAAAGTTCATTTCAAGAGGCCGCAACCGTTCAAAAATGCGTAAATTTCAGACGATTCTTTTGCTTTTTTCCAAAAATTTTCAACCAGAATAAAAAAGATCGGCATTGGTATCAAAAATAAGAAGATTCCAAGCCGATCTTTGATCGTTTTTTCGATTCGTTCGATTAGCCGGTCCCCATCGAACGAGCCTCTTAAAATTCTTTACGTTCCAGGATTCCGACACTGCTCTTATAAGAAATCGCCAGGGCAGCCAGCACCACAATTGCAACAATTCCTCCAATCTGCGCGGTTCCCATACCTTCCAGGGAATTCACGATCTTGCCCAAATCCGCATGGTTGATAAGCACCTGCATGCAGGCAATGACCGCCGCGATTAAAACCAAAATGGCAATCTTGCCTTTCTGACCTCCAAATTTAATCTGTACCGGAATCATGACAGCTTGCAGCAAAAGGAATACGATCAAAGCTCCGGCAAACATGATATACAAGCTGTCAATATCAGACTGCCCGCTGACAGCTCCCACAATCAGCGCCAAGACAATTGCAATTGCCCAGCCAATCAGTCCGGTCACGAATCCAAAGATATACTTGGCCCTGACATAGGTCCTGCGGGAAGCAGGCAGCGTAAACAAGTACGCGAATCCATTATCCACCTCATCGTAGGCAATGGTGTTCAAAACCAAAACAGCTGCAATCACTGTAATATAGCTGATGATAAACGACGTACTGGCCTCGCCTCCCCAAAAAGCCATAATTACGGCTACAAACAGCATCAGCGCAATTAATATTTTTGCCTCTTTCAGCGTATAAAAATCTTTTAGCAGCATCGCTTTCATTTTCTTTTCCCCCCTATCAGCATGGTTTCCACTTGATCGATTCCGCATCGCTCCACAATCAGCGACGGATAATTCTCTTGATAATACTGTCGCTCATTAGTCAGTGCGCTGTATCCGAAACCTTCCTTTTTCACACACAAAATATGGTCTTTATCCAGAGTATCGTACTGGCGATCCTCCAATTTTAGAAGGCCGTAATTGCTGAGTATCACGTCGGTGTCCTCATGCAGAACAATTTTGCCTCCTTGAATCATATAGATATCATCGCACAAACCTTCCAAATCGCTGGAAATATGCGAACTGATCAAAATTCCCCGCCCTTCTTGTTCCATATACCCCCGGAGCATATCGAGAATTTCTTCACGTGCCACCACATCCAACCCGGCCGTCGGTTCATCCAAAATCAATAGGGCAGCCTCATGGGAAACCGCCAGAAGCACCTTGAGTTTGGCCTTCATGCCTGTAGAAAACTCTTTTATCTTTTTATTTGCGGGCAGATTGTGTTCCCGACATTGATAAAGAAACCCCTCTTTGTTAAAGCTTTCGTAAGATGCATCCATAATGGAAGCGGCCTCCCTAATATTCAAATGTCCGCCAAATCCGCTGTCGGAAAGCACTGTTCCGATCTTCACCCGATCTTCATCCGTCAGTTTTCTGCTATCTTTTCCAAACACCCATGCACTGCCGCTGTCAGGTGTCAGCAGCCCTAAAATCGCTTTAAAAGTCGTGCTTTTTCCCGCCCCATTCTGTCCGACCAGACCTGTAATATGGCCTTCCTTCAGGCTCAGGGAGCAATCAAGCTTAAAATCTCCGTAAGCTTTTGTCACATGTTCCAGTTTTACAAGCATCGCTTATTCCTCCATAATTAGATTAAACAGATCAATAATTTCCTGATCCGTCATACCGCATCTTCGTCCTTTTAGAATGGCCATTTCCAAATCAGATTCTACGTTTTTTCGGTGTTCCTCCATCAAAAGTTCCGGACTGGTGCCTGCGATAAAACTTCCTTTGCCGTGGACCGTGTTTACAAACCCTTCATGCTCCAAAGCATCATAGGCTTTCTTTACCGTCAAAGCACTGATTTTCAGTTCTTTTGAGAGGGATCGAACAGATGGGAGCATTTCGCCTTCCTCAAACATTCCATTCATGACATGCGCCTTAATCTGATCCACAATCTGTTCATAGATGGGCTGTTGAGAAGAGTTATTGATTATCAGTTTCATAGGTTTCCTCCCTTGTTCACAAACAGTATATAACAGCATATAACACTTTGTCAACTGTTATATGCTGTTTATTTTAAAAGATTTATAAAAGCGCTGCTTCCGCATCATCCGGTTTGATACAAACAAAAAAGCTGCCTGTTGAAAGACATGACTTTTCAATGCGGCAGCTTTATTCGCGGGAGTGCGCCCGGCAGCACAAGCGTAGCTCCAAATTTCAGGTGGCATAGGCTTTTGGGAAAAGATTTAAAACAAAAGCTTTCAATAAAATTTTCCTGATTTGATTCAATACCGATCCGCCCATGAAAATCAGCACGATTAATAAAAGACTTTATCCCGTTCTACGATCCGGGAAGAATCCACCGTTAATTCAGCGATGGTAGCGGCGCAGTTGGGCTGCCTTGGGTGTTTCCATAAATCCTTCAGATCGAGCCCTTCCAGAAAGCGGAACAAGGTCTGGTTAACCGCCGCATGAGCCACGATTAAAACTCGCTTTACAGCAGGATCGACGGTCCGCAGCTCCTCTAAAAAGGAATCCGCCCTGCGGCAAACATCGGCAAAGGATTCGCCGCCTTCCGGCGCCTGGTAATCCTGCGGCCAGTCATAAAAGCCGTCCAAAAGAGAGGCTCCGTCCTGTACGGGTTCGACGTACTCCGCGCCTTCTCCAATGCCAAATCCCATCTCCTGCAGCCGTTCATCCTGTTTGATCGCAAGCTCCCGGTCCCCTTTAATAATGCGGGCCGTCTCAAAAGCCCGTGCTAAAGGGCTGGAAAAAATACGGTCAAACGATACATTTCTAAGGCCTTCCGCTGTTTTTCGGGCCATTTGGATGCCTTCCTCTGCCAGCGGGATATCGGAACTCCCCTGAATGCGCCGTTCCTTATTCCATGTCGTGATACCGTGACGTACAATATATAATTCCATGATAGGTTTCTCCTTAAACATATATGGAATAGTTTATCCCTTTTTCTGCCCAATGTCAAAAGCATTCCTTCCTTAGTCGCTGATTTGGTTCTGCATGTTTTGCAGCTTCTCCGGTATGAGTTCCTCCCATTTTCCGCCATGCTCCTTCTGTTCCTGGGGCAGCGTTCTACGGTCTATTGCCATATGCAGTTTCAACATAACAAATCTTGCGGCAGGCTGAGCGATGCACATTTCAACCCCAAGAGAAATGGCAAAATTGCGCGGCCATTTGTAAAAAAACAGCTTAATCGGCGCAAGACTCAGTTCACCGTTTCCAATCCAGGTTCCGATAATCGTGAGAAACACTGACATCAAAAGCACCGAACACAAGATATTAACAAGAATATGAGCATTAAAGCTGTCTTCCTCCTCAACGATACTGGCGGTCATCAGGCTGGCCGGCTTGTATGTGATCAATACCAGTGCAATCACACATAACCATATCATTGGCATAATCTTCAGTGCCTGCGCCCACACAGCGAGAGAGAATCCGATCTCAAAACAGGTAATCAGCGGTGCGATCATGTTGACGGATATGACAGAAATGACTGCCATGAACAGAGTAAATTCCTTCTTGTTTCTCGGTAACTTCATAAAAAATTCCATACTTATAAAACTCCTTTTCTTTCATGTCGCGCAAAAAAGAAAGCGTGAAACCAATTTCTTGATTTCACGCTGAACCATTATACGCGTTGTTTTGTTCTTTGATTAGTATAGACGAATTCACAATAATTTTCAAGCGGCAAATTTTGATTTTTTTCTTCAATGGATGGTAACCCGCACTGCCTGTTCCATCACCCTTCTTTTCCATAATCCAAACGGACCAGCTTCTTGCCGTTGGGCAGATTCCGCTCTTCTTTTGCAAGAAACGAATATCCGCCTTTCTCCATACTCTCTGTCAGCAAAGGCTCTGTCACCTGATGATGCACCTCATAGAGCCGGTCAAAGGAATGGAGGTATGGAGAATCTGAGACAAAGGTTTCCTCCCCGCTGTTGACCTGAATGATACAGGAAGCATACTGGGGATCAACCAGCTTTACCACCCGCAGGAAACATTCGCAGCCAACATACTCGATCAGCAGATCGGCCAGCAGGAGTTCCGCGCAGGGAAGCTCCAGATCATCACCGGTCAAATCGGCTTCAATGGGAAAAAAGCTGTTCAAATCCTCGTAACGGCGGCAGCATTCCGCCAGATAATCACCATTGACATCGACCCCATAGACCCGCTCGAACTGTTTCGGTTTTATGTGATCCAGTCCGTTGCCTCCGGCAACGCCCAGTATCATGACAGTCTTTACGAGGTAATCATTAAGCTGGTCTTTCATCATTTCATTCAGCGTCTGCAGCTGACGCACATCATCCAGTTTCATATGATTTTCATAATCAGTAAGATCAATCGCCTTCCAAGGATTTTCCATACTCTGATTCATGTCTGTCCCCTTTCCGCAGTCTTGGTCTCTACTCTTCCAAAGCTTTCCGCAGGTCGTCCGCATAGGTCTGCTGCTGTTTTTTCAAATAAGCGCCGGCAAAAGGCTTCATAAACCATTTCTTCACCATTATATCTTCTGTAAAATCAATGGTTGTTTTTTCACCTTCACCAGAAAAGAGCCCGACCCAGTGGCCCTTCATATTGCCGTTTTCCATATCGAATTCGTAGCGCTGCAGGGGCTCAAAAGCCGTAATGGTAAAGGTGGTAGCATAGCCCTCCTCCGTATATTCCACGAATTTGCAGCCCTTTTCTAAAACCTCGATCCTGCTCACATCGCTTCTCCAGCCCCATTCTGTCAGAGATGTAACCGTATTCCATACAGTTTCCACATCCCCATTCAAAGTCACCTTTATATTGGCAGTTGTCATCCGTTAAACCTTTTCCTTTCGTTAAAATTCCAGCCGCATGTCGTACCACAAGGCCCCGCCGTGAACCGACTGGGATTGGCCCCAGTTCTGAAAGCCAAACTTTTCATAATAGTGAACCAGCTCTTTCTTGCAGGTGAGTATACAACCTTTACGACCCTGCTTCTTTGCATCTGTGATCAAGCGCTGTAGCAGCAAAGCCGCGCAGCCCTTGTGCCGGTATTGGGGAATGGTATCCACGCCGAACACGGTCTGCCAAGCACCATTTTCAATATGTAAATCTGCCTTTTCGTACATCAGATCATCAATCGTTTCTTCGTTGGTGACCAGGCCGTTGATAAAGCCCACCAGCGTTCCTTCATCCTCAAGCAGCCAGAAATGATCGCCGAATACCCTCAGCCTTTCTGCAAAAGCCTCTTTCCCCGCCGCTTCGGCCTGAGGAAAACACCCAGCTTCCACAGAAACCACAGCCGTCAGATCCTCCATCGACGCCCGCCGCAGCTTCAGCTTTGCCCATGCCTTGCAGTTTTCCAGCTTGGGCTTGGGATCGAACCCCTGATCCACGCCCATCGTCGCCAGCATTTCGCAAGGGAACTCCCTGCATTGACCGCAGTGGTTCAGTCCCTTTTCTTCGCAGCAGGACTTGACGCCGCACGGGCTTCCCCAAAAGGGCTTATCCATATAAATACAACCTCTGCAGCTGACATCCGTCTTTCTTTCACATTGGCTGCAATCGACGCCGCATCTCGATTCAAACATTTTGCGCCTCCTTCTCGTTCCTAGGGTAGTGTCTGGTTGGTGTTTGGATAAATCAGATACTACTCTGGGGTTTATTGTATAACAAAACAAAGAAAAACTCCATAGAAAAACCGCTGCATTGGGTTTTCAGCCAGCGCAGCGGCTCTCTTTTAACAATTATTCTTTTAAATCCTTGATCTGGGGCAGATCAATCGGCCCTTTGGTGATATGCGTTTGTTCTTCCGCAATGGTCCAAATCTGCGTCGTCACGTTGGACACGCCCTGGCGCGACTGCAAGTTGAGAACGGCCTGCTTCGCATAGGCTTTTGCCGCTTCTATTGAAGCAAACAGATAAAATCCGCAGCCCTGTTTTTTATCAGAGTCCAAACCCCAAATTTTCCATTGCAAGGTGGGCAGCTCCAGCATTCGCCGGGCCCCCTCCATGGTGAACGCAGTATCTACCGTCTCGTCAAAGGTCAAACCTTCACCGCCCAAATCCATTTTTACACAAAGAAATACAGACATCATTCCACCTCCTACAGCTTGTGATCAAATCCATAAAACGCATACGGCAAATACTCCTGTGGATCTACTGGGTACTCATCCTCCGGACTTCTTGCGCCATCAAGGGCAATGCCGTCAAAAGTCATGATCGCCCCCAAAGTATGAACAACCGGAAGAGAATCCCATGGGTCGTGATCCGAATGCTGATAGATGACCTCGCCGGTACCAAGGATCGGCTTTTTCGGGCCTGGATGTTTGGTCTTCCACACAGTATAGAGAATGGGGCTGGGTGCCTTGGAAATATCAGAAAGATGAGCCCACTGGCTGGCGGGCCAGAGATAATTGTAGATGATCGTAGCACCTGGATGGCCTTCCGGATCCGGCGGTGTCAGCAGCTCGCCGATGGCCTCCATCAGCTTGGGATCATTGGGTTTTCCGTTGAGCTGAGCTTTGACGGAATAATACGTTATCCCATGCCGCCTGGCGCTGGCCTGATAAGTTTCTCCCTCCTGCTCCAGGGATAGGCTTCCCCACTTTTTCGGATAACCGCCTACCTCCCGCCCGAGAATGCTGCCCATGTCCACATCTAAGGTCATGCCGGGAACAAAAAGTCCTGGAAGTCCAGTTTTTTCATGAACAGCTGCGACATAGAGAGCTGCTTCGTTATAGGGTACCTCAAAATTAGTCTCCGTAAAATGATTGAATCCGGCAACGACGATGGGACGTTTGTAGGGCTTCAGCCCCGGCGGCAGGACATCAGCCGCAGCCTCCGGCGTTGTTTCGTAAAAGACCGACATGATTTCTGCACCTGGAAAATCAGTGATCCCGCCTTTCAGCGTATCGCATACCTGCTCCTGCGTTCTTTTAAAGCTCATGGTTTTACCTCCTATGTTTTGCTTTTTTCGATTCTTTCTAAAACCATGATAGCATCTGCCGGCCTTGCTGAAAAATACCCATTACTTATAGGGGTATTGGTTTTTGTTTATCGCACTTCCTCGGTCCAGTCGATCTTTTGCATATCAGCGAAAAGCTCGGCGGTGGCCCAGGACAGCGGCTCGTCAAGAGAATGAATACTATACCCCAAATTAACCACTTCCACATCGCTGCAGCGGCGCAGCACCAGGCCGTTGTTCTGAAGCGTTTCGGGATGAAGGCCGGCAATCCACATATAGGTGCCGGGGCATCGACTCAGGGTTTCCATGGCGCCCGCCCGGTCATATACAAAGATCCGTTTGGGCGATAAGATAATATCGCTGACCTTGGTGATCGTCTCATAGGAAGCGGAAGGGATTTCATAATCCCCATAAATGACGACAATCTGCTCTTCCAGCATCTCTTTGCAAAGCGTTTCTTCCTTTGCCAGCGGGTTGTCTTTTGACATGGCAACCAGGAATTCCCGCTGATAATGTTTCTGAAAGGATAAAGAATAGCGTTGGAACAAATTGAGAAAATATTCCTTTTGTGCGTCGAAAAAATGCAGAACTCCCAGCTCAGATTCGCGGCAATGCACGTCCTCCACCACTTGGAAGGGATTGGTTTCCTTTACGTGTATCTGAAACTCCGCTTTGGCTGCATGACGGTTGATGAAATCGGTGATACAGCGATTGATCTGGTGGGATCGGGTTGCGGAGATGCGGCTGCGGACCGCTGTTTCCGGTTTTATGCGCAGCTTTGCGTGGAGCGCGTTCACCTCAGTCAAGATGTTTCTGGCTTCCTGGACAAAGACCCGGCCTTCTTCTGTCAGCGCCATCCCTTTGGCTGACCTGCGGAATAGCTGAACCCCCAGTTCCTTTTCAACGGCTTTGATGGTATTGCTCAGATGTGGCTGGGAAAGAAACAAATTCTGAGCAGCCTTTGAAATGGAACCGGTCTTTGCCACTTCTGAGATATATTCCAACGCAAATAGATTAAGACTCATAACACCTCTCCCTTTCTAATGATCTCTCATGCCTTTTCCTGAGGCTTTGTCAGCAGCTTTTGCAGGCCATAGTAAGCCGTATCGCCGATGATCTGCGCCAGCTCGTCATCGGTCATGGGCAGATCGCCCCGCAGCCACTCCAGATAGGTGGAAATGGTTCCGGCCGCATAAAACTCCGCGCAGATTTCCAGTTCCGCTTTGGAAATATCCAGCCGCTCTCCCATGGTTTCGATCAGACTTTCCTTTAATATATCTTTAATGGCTCCCCATAAAAAGGCATAGGAAGGCGTCTTGGCAATGTGCTGATACAACTGGAGATTTTCTTCCATCAGCGTGTTTAGAGCCCGAAAGAGCACCGCTACATCCGAGGTATCGTCGAAAAAATCGTTCTGTTCCAGCCGCAGGATAAGCTCTTCTGTTTCCTGCCGGCCGAATTCATGAATAATATCTGCGATGGAATCATAATGTAGATAGAACGTTTTTCGGTCAATATTGGCTCTCTGCGCAATTTCCGTTATGGTAATTTTAGGCGTATCCTTTTCCAAAATCAGCGACAGATATGCTTCACGGATGGCTTGTTTGGTTTTTTGTACTCTTCGATCTGTCATGTTTCGCCCCACTTTCTGTTAACTTGTAGAATAATACTCAGATCAAAAATTCTGGTAATTGAAAAAATTGTCACTCCCTATTATAATACCCATATGTAGAAAAAGCAACATTTGGGATATAATCATCGCGGAAGGGAGATGATCGGCCACCAGAAATCGGGATAAAGGTCCCCTGATGACATCGATACAAAAAATGCTATACGAAAAAAATTACAAAAAATATCCTCGCCTGCTGGAGGCAATTGAATCCTCCCCCGACACCTATAAAAAGCAAATCCGCATTTTGGAGCAGCTGGAAGGGGAGAAAAAAGTCTTTCGGATTCGTCCTGAAAGCCGTGAAGTGAAACGGTTCGAAACGGATTATGATACTTTGCAAGCTTATTATTTGCATGGATATGAGACTGCAAAGAACTGCTGGTCCGGCCTGATGAGCTTTTTAAAAGGAGCGGCAGCAATAAAAGCAAAGGAGATCGTACAATGAATATCAATGAAAAAATCAAAACATTCGGCTTCAATAAGGTCCTTCATTATCTTGAAAAGGATCCGCAGACCAATATACCAAAGCTGATGGAGTTTGTGGACCATGTATTTCCCAAGGATGAGTTTGCGTCCCAGAGGGCGGCCTTCCGCAGCGCTATCGATGAGAAAAACAACTGGTATCAGCTGATTATGCGGGGTTACGATCTGGATCCCCAGACCAGAATCACCTTTTTCCGCAACTTTATCCTCAACGGCAATCTGCTCAGCTGGCCCATTCAGGATGAAAACCGGGAAAAGTATGGCTGCAACATTCCCTGGGCGATCCTTCTTGATCCCACCTCAGCCTGCAATCTTCACTGTACCGGCTGCTGGGCTGCGGAATATGGCCACAATTTAAATCTGTCCTATGAGGATATCGATTCCATCATCAGTCAGGGCAAAGAACTGGGTACATATGTCTATATTTATACCGGCGGCGAACCGCTGGTGCGAAAAGACGATTTGATTCGCCTCTGCGAGAAGCATCATGACTGCATCTTTCTCTCTTTCACCAACGCCACTCTGATTGACGAGGCATTCTGCCAGGAGATGCTCCGGGTTCAGAACTTCGTGCCGGCCATCAGCCTGGAAGGGTTCGAGGAGGCCAACGACAGCCGCAGAGGAGACGGTGTTTACAAGAAAGTGATGCGCGCGATGGAGCTTCTCAAGGAGCACAAGCTGCCTTTCGGCATTTCCACCTGCTATACCAGCCAGAACTACGATGATATCAGCAGCGAGGCTTTCTTTGATAAACTGATCGATATGGGAGCATTCTTCATCTGGTTCTTCCATTACATGCCGGTGGGCAAGGATGCATCGCCCGAACTTTTGCCAACACCAAAACAGCGGATGACTGTTTATGACCGCATCCGCAAGTATCGGAAGACAAAGCCCATCTTTTCCATGGATTTTCAAAACGATGCTGAATTTGTAGGAGGCTGCATAGCCGGAGGCCGCCGTTATCTGCATATCAATGCGGCCGGCGACGTAGACCCTTGCGTGTTCATCCACTATTCCAACGCCAATATCCACGATTGCTCACTGCTGGATGTGCTGAGATCGCCGCTCTTTATGGCCTATCACGATGGGCAGCCGTTTAACGACAACATGTTCCGGCCCTGTCCGATGCTGGAAAATCCCGATATACTGCCGAAACTCGTAAGGGAATCCGGCGCCCATTCCACCGATCCCCAGGCACCTGAGACTGCGGAAGAGCTCTGTGCCAAGACTGTTCCCTATGCAGATCAATGGACGCCTGTAGCCGATAAATTATGGGCGGAGCAGCAGGCTGAAAAAGCAGGCAAATAGACTGGTTGTGCTGCGGACAAGATCAAAAAAGAATCTTTTCAACTTCACGCAGTGAAGAAACAACATAATCGATCTTCAGACCTTCTGGAACCGGTGCTCCTTCCGGGTTAAACCAGCAGCAGCGGATTCCGGCGTTGTTGCCGCCTGCCATGTCGCTGGTCAGGGAATCTCCGATAATCATCACGGCTTGCGGATCATAATCCGATATTTGCTCGCTGCACAGGTCGAAGAATTCTTTGCTGGGCTTTTCTGTTTCCATTTCTTCGGAGATAAAGATGCCATCCATCAAATCATAAAGTCCGCTGCGCCGCAGCTTTCCATTCTGCGCGACGCTGCTGCCATTGGTGACCACATACTGGCGGTAGTTTTGGGCCAGCTTTTGACAAATCTCCAGGGCATAATCCTGCAAAACGGCACTGTTTCCCAGTGCCTGCTGATACTCATCATGGAAGCGCTGACAATCGATTCCGCTGACCTTTAAGTATGCGAAAAAATCCTCAAATCTGCCGATGTACACCCGACTTTTGGGGATTTCCTTTTTCTCAAACCGCTGCCAGTAGGAGTGGTTGCACGCTTTATACCAGTTAAATTGCTCCTCATTAATCGTCACACCGTACTTTTTCAGACACTGGTTCATACAAATTTCTTCTGATGCGGCAAAATCCAGCAGCGTTCCGTCCACGTCCCATAATATGGTTCTTATCGTTTCCATACTTCCTCCTTGCGCCTCGATTCATGCTAATTTCTCTGCCATTCTTTTTTCATCTCTTCTCGTTTCTTTTTATCGCTGGCATCCAGAGCCGCCCCCAGCATGAATCCAATCGCGATTCCAAAACAACTGCCCATCGCCATATGATCCATGGCTGCGCCAATACTCAGCCCTACGCTCATGAACAAGCACATAAAAATGGGCAGATAGACGGAGGCCGGCTTTTCTTTTTCAAAGCAGACGCCCTCTTCTCCCCTGCCGCATTCAGCAAACTGTAATTTTTCCAAAAGACGCACGGAAGCAAGATTATCTTCTTCTGCCTCTGCTGTTACAAAATATACATTAGTCTGAGAAAAGGCCCATTCAACAGCCGCCCGAACAGCCTCTGTCCCCAAGCCTTGTCTTTGATATGCTTGTTCGATGCCATATCCGATTTCCACCTGGCCCTTTTCAGGCGCCCCATGAAAACCCAGGCTTCCAATTTCCTCTCCAGTTGTCTGTAAAGTGATCCGCCAGCCCGTGTACCAGTCTCGGTCCTGGGGATGCTGCCGACAGCCGTCGAGCATTTCACGCAAAGCCGCGCTCATATGCGCCTCTTTTTCCCGGGCAATCTTCTCACCCAATTCCTCGTCTGTCATCGGCGTAATAAGTAATTTTTTTGTTTTTAATGGTTTCATAATATGGGTCCCTGTCAAAGCTTCTCTTCCTTCACATCCATTTCAAAGGCTTTGATCAATCCTAAAAACTCCGGGTCTTTTCGCAAAAACGCGACAGTGGGGTCATTCTTCAGGCCTGCCGCAAAGCTAGCCGTCATTTGCTCTGTAAGCGCATAACTGCCCGCCTCATCCTGAATATGCTTATACAGTGAGGACTGGTTGATTTTCCACGGCTGTTTCATTGCAGCCAGCAGGTTTTTCAGAGCCTTTATACAGCGGTCCTTATCCTCCAGCACAGCGGCGATACGAAATTCTGTCAAACAGGGGAAAATCCCCCACAGGTCATACAGCTTTGCGGTTTTCTGAGACAAACCTATTAATTCTTCCAGCCTCTGCTCATCCCGTTCTTCAGCAGCGATTTCAATCAGCATCAGAAAGTGGGATTCCAACTCCTGTCCGGCCTTGGCCACAGCCAGTTCCATCAGTTCTCCGGCTTTATCAAGTTTTCCCTGGGCGATATAAAGGCTGGCCCTCAGATGAACCGTATCCACGGGAAGCTCCGGCAGCTCATCCAGCAGAGCTTCTGCTTGTTCCAATTCTTTACGCTCAATGTAGCGGCCGGCCAGCATCAGCTTCGCCTGATGGCTGATCTCAAAATCATCTCCCTGCGCCGCACGGAGGTAAAGCTTCTCGATCTCCTCCCTGCAGCGCTGACGCTCATCCTTTTCCGGCAGTCGGATCAGTGCCGCCTCCAGCGTGACGGCCGCATAATAGAGGAGCTTGACACAGGTTGGATACTGGGCAATCTTCTCCATGGCCGTCTGGTAGCATACAGCAAAATCCTCCGTCATCGCCATAGCGGAAAGCTCTGCTGCGAATTGTTCCACTTCCTGATCAGTCAGATTTTCGTGAAAAGCCAGCAAAGTATTCAGGTCCGTCCCAAGCAGCCGGGCCAGAGGCGGCAGCAGGGTAATATCCGGATAAGATATGCCCTTTTCCCATTTATTAACGGCCGGCGCAGTGACGCCCAGATAGCGCGCCACCTGTTCCTGTGTCAAATTCAATTGCTTTCGTTTCTCTCTGATTACTTGAGGCAGTTTCATAAAAAACTCCTTTCCTTCTTCAACGGTATCTTACTCGTATTTTAGCATTGGAGTTCTTCTAATGATATTGACCGGTTATTAAGTTTTCATCAAAAAACTTAACTGTTATTCATATATTTGCGCTGATTTCCTGCTCCAAACCACCTCAACCTAAGCGGATTGGCTTGTATGCGGCGATTATATTTTTTGCTTCCTCAAGCACGCGGGCTTCGCTCTCCACTCCAAAGGACCAGTACTTAAACAAGATATTATTGCTGCCGCCTGAAACCATAACTACGATTTTGAGCATTCCGACATATTCTAAAGTCGTAACGTTCATCGTCAGCCAATTGCCTCCGCGAAAGGAATATCGTTCAAAAACCTGGATACAGCACCGAACCCCATTGATCTTTGTACGGAACTGATGCCGGATCTCAGAAAAAAGCTTTTCACGCTGCATCGCCTGCTCCAGATAACGGGTAAATTCATCGATATTTCCCTGCATTTGCGTTACAAACTTTCCCATAGATTTGCCTTTCTCTATTTAATTGAACCTATTCACCGTATAAAATTGGTCCGTGCGCTCTTCTCTGCCTGGGGCGGCTGGATTCGTTCTGCCGACCAACTAATCAGCAGGTCAGACAGAGGTTCGAAATTGGCCGGACAATCCTCTTTCATCTCTAAAATTCTCTGCTCCTGCTCGCCCAAAAGCGGCAGCAGCTGATGATGCTTATGTATGTAGGTTCCAGTTTTGCAAAAATGCTCCGCCTGCATGACAAAAACCGCCGCTTTACATAATGCATTCAAAGCTGCCGGTTCTTTTCCATGCAAAAAGTTGTGGAGGCACCCATGATAAATGGCGCAGGCTCCCATATGGACCGCCTTTGCTGCGCTGTCCCCATCGTCCAGCTTGATCAGCTCTTCCAGGCTGCCGTATACGGGGATCGTATCGTAATAAAACTGGAACAATTCCCCTTGCTCCCAATTCTGCAGCTCGGCTTTTCCGGAGATAAAACCGCACAGCCGGTCTCTGCAGGGCAGGCTTTCTACAGTCCTTTCATATTGCTTGATATCTTCAAAGGACAGGGTATCGAAAATCACCACCACATCGATATCGCTGTCAGGCCCCGCCTCTTCCCTGGCCTGGCTTCCCTGCAGGCCGATAAAAAGGACGTTCTCTTTAAATTGATTCAGGATCGCATCCTGAAAGTCTTTCATCCATTGTTTAATATCCATATCTATAACCCTATGATCTCTTTGATCAGCTTGTTTGTCTGCAGCATTTCTTCTCCGATCTGATAGGCGGACAACAGCTCTTCGGCAGCCGCCGCAGCTTTCTGCTCATCGTTTGCAAATACAGTAGCTAATGTTTCGCCTTCCAGCGCCGCATCGCCCACTTTCTTGTGGAGATAGATTCCCGCCGTCATATCGATGGCATCACCTTTGGCAGCCCTGCCGGCCCCTGCGTGCTGAGATGCGATTCCCACCTGACGTGCCTTAATCTTTTGGATAAATCCGGCCCCAGGGCTGGTCACTTCCACTGCGAACTGATGCTGAGGAAATAAGCCGGCATCATCGAGGATCCTTGGGTCTCCTCCCTGCCCCTTTATAAAGAGGCGCATTTTTTCCAAGGCAGCGCCGCTTTGCAGGCTTTCACCGGCCATACGATAGCCCTCCTCAGGGGAAGCTGCTTTTCCGCCCAAATAAACCATGATCCCGGCCAAAGTCTGCGAAAGCAGGGTAATGTCCTCCGGTCCATTGCCCTTGAGCGTCTCGATGGCTTCGATCACTTCCAGGCTGTTTCCCACTGCCCGGCCCAGGGGCTGATCCATATCCGTGATAACTGCCGCAGTCCGCTTTCCGTCCGCATTGCCGATCTCCACCATCAGCTCGCCCAGGCGGCGGGCATCTTCCAGGCTTTCCATAAAAGCGCCGTCGCCGCACTTTACGTCCAACACAATAGCATCGCTGCCGGAAGCCAGCTTTTTGCTCATAATGCTGGAAGTGATCAGACTGAGGTTCTCCACCGTACCCGTCACATCCCGCAGCGCGTAAATTTTTTTATCAGCCGGAGCGATGCTGCCGGTCTGTCCGATAACGGAAATGCCGTTTTCATTGACCAGATTGACAAACTCCTGCTCCTCCAGCGTTGTCCGAAAACCTGGTATGGATTCCATCTTGTCCACCGTGCCGCCGGTAAAGCCCAGTCCTCTTCCGCTCATCTTGGCGATGGGCACGCCGCAGGCGGCGGCCATGGGGCCCACGATCAAAGTCGTTTTGTCTCCTACGCCGCCGGTACTGTGCTTATCCACTTTGATTCCCCGTATGGCCGACAGATCCACAATATCGCCTGAATCCCGCATAGCGGTCGTCAGGGCATAGGTTTCTTCCTTATTCATGCCGTTGAAATAAATGGCCATCAGCAGGGCGGACGCCTGATAATCTGGAACTGCGCCTTCCGTATATCCCTTAACAAAGAACTGGATTTCTTCTTCGGTCAGGACGCCTTTGTCCCTCTTTTTTATGATCATATCATTCATATTCATTTTCATGTCCCCCTGTCTTGAACCGATCTATTTTTTGATCTGATTGAAAAAACTTTCTCCAATGGCCGTTTTCTTTGCTCCCAGCATTTCACAGACAGTCGCCCCGATATCAGCAAAGGAACTGCGGATCCCCAGATCGACCCCGCTGCGTATCTCCGCTCCTGCGATCACTACCGGAACATGTTCTCTCGTATGATCCCATCCACTGTGTACCGGATCGTTGCCGTGGTCCGCACACAGGATAAGCACATCGCTGTCTTTCATGGCCGCCAGAATTTCCGGAAGGCGGGCATCGAATTCTTCAATGGCTTTTCCGTAACCCTGGGGATCTCTCCTGTGCCCATACTTGGAATCAAAGTCCACCAAATTGGTGAAAATCAATCCCTCAAAGTCCATATTGAGCGCTTCAATGGTTTTATCAACGCCATCCATGTTGCTGACGGTATGGACCGCCTGAGTGATTCCCTGGCCGTCGAAAATATCCCGTATCTTACCAATGGCATAGGTTTCCTTTCCCAGCTCCGCCACATGATCGAGCATGGTTTTTCCGGAGGGAGAAACGGCATAATCCTTCCGGTCGGCCGTTCTGCTCCGTTTTCCATCCTCCAAAACGTAGGGACGGGCAATGACCCGGCCGCAGGACCAGTCGCCCTGGAGCATTTCCCGGGCAATTTGACAAATATGGTAGAGCTCCTCCAGGGGAATCACAGCCGTATTGGCCGCAATCTGAAAAACACTGTCCGCAGAAGTATAAACAATGGGGTTTCCCGTTTCCTCATGCTCCGGCCCCAGCTCATCAATGATCACCGTTCCCGAAGCCGTGCAATTTCCCAGGACCTCTCTGCCTATGGCCTTCTGGAATTTCTCGATAAATTCCTGGGGGAATCCATCTGGATACGTCTTAAAAGGCACTTCCGTATATAGTCCGGCGATTTCCCAGTGGCCGGTAATGGTATCTTTGCCGTTGGATTTTTCCCTGAGCTTGCCGAAGGAGCCTGCAGGATCGCTGACTGCAAAAGCCCCGCCCGCGGCCCCCTGAATATTTCCAAAACCCAGTCTTTGCAGGTTTGGCATGGAAAGCTGAGGGTATTGCTGGGCAATATGGCCCAGCGTGTCCGCCCCCTGATCGCCGTAACGTCCCGCGTCCGAAAGCTCCCCCACGCCCAGACTGTCCAGTACAAGAATTGCTGCTCGTTTCATGATCATCACTCCTTTATCCGTACAGGCCTGCAGTTGAGATAGTCCAAAGAGACCAGCCTGTACATTACCCCGTTATAAGTTCCCTGTAATCCATTTTTGAAAGCCTCTTTTCCATGAAGATGGCCGTATACCACTTGACTGACGCCTGCCCTGGAAAAGGCATCCGTAAAACCTGAGCCCTGGGCCTGACCTGCGGACGGCGGAAAATGCAGGACGCCGATGATACGATCGCCGCCGCCTTTTTCTTTGGCATCCGTAAGGGACATCTCCAGTCTCAAAAGCTCCCGCTTATAGATTTTTTCATCCTGCTGGATAAAATCGTCATTTCCCGGGCAAATCCACCCCCGGCTGCCGCACAGAAAACAGCCTTCTGCTTCAAAGGCCGTATTCTGTACAAAATGGATCGAATCATAAAGGCTGTTGAGCTTTCCGATTCCGCTCCACCAGAGATCGTGATTTCCCTTGAAAATCACTTTTTTCCCAGGCAATCCGTCGATCCAGTCCAAATCCGGGATCGCTTCCGAAAGCTTCAGCCCCCAGGAAATATCCCCGGCCAAAACGATGGTATCTTCCGGCTTAATCAATTCCAGCCAGTTCTTTTTCAATTTTGCCGCATGATCGATCCACGCACTGCCGTATATGTCCATGGGCTTTTCAACGCCCGGAGCAAAGGACAGGTGCAGATCGCCAATCGCATAAATGCTCATGTCAATTAGCTCCTTCAGTCAATATCATCTGTAAAGTCCAACAACGTTTTACTGTCTTCTTCCGCCAGGCTGGAGACGCTGCGCAGCTTGCGCTGAATGCTCCTGGTCCTGGTGCCGATCAGCTTGTCCAGCTCGGAATTGGCCTGATTGATCCGGTTTTGAGTCGCGGCCAGTACGTCTCCGAATTTATCGAACTCGGTTTTGACTGCCCCCAGAACATCCCATACCTGACTGGAATGTTTTTGAATCGCCAAGGTCTTGAATCCCATCTGCAGGCTGTTGAGCAGGGCCGCCATGGTGGTGGGCCCTGCGATATTGATCTTGTAATCCCGCTGCAAGGTTTCCACCAGTCCCCGGCGCACCACTTCCGCATAAAGCCCTTCGAAAGGAAGGAAGAGAATGGCAAAATCCGTGGTCGCGGGCGGCTCCACGTATTTATCGTGGATATCCTTTGCCGATTTTTTCACAGCTCGTTCCAGCAGCTTGCCGGTTTCCTGGATCATCAGAGGATCGCCGCCATCGTAAGCATCCATCAAATTGGCATAAACGTCGGCGGGAAACTTGGCATCGATGGGCAGATAGACAGCTGCATCCCCCTCCCCCGGAAGGCGGATGGCGAATTCCACCCGTTCACTGCCGGAAGGCTTGGTGCGGACATTTTCCTCATACTGATCGGGAGCCAGAATTTGTTCCAGGATGGCTCCCAGCTGGATCTCGCCCAAGATGCCTCTCGTCTTAACATTGGAAAGCACCTTTTTCAAATCCCCCACACCCGAAGCCAGGGTCTGCATTTCTCCCAGCCCCTTGTACACTTGTTCCAGCCGCTCGCTGACTAGCTTAAAGGATTGGCTGATGCGGGTTTCCAAAGTCTTTTGCAGCTTTTCATCCACTGTATGCCGCATCTGCTCCAGCTGCCGGTTGTTATCGGCAGTCAGGGCAGCGAGCCGCCCTTCCATGGTCTGCCGTATCTGTTCCATCTTATGTTCATTTTGTATGGTCATGCTGGCAAACTGCCGGTTCATCTCCGCCAATCGTTTATCCTGAGCCTCCGCAGATCCCCGCTGGTTGACGGCCAGCATTTCGCCCAGGGCTTTGACGCTGCTCTGAACCAGCTGCAGCGTTTCCTGCCTGGATACCTGTATCTGCTGCTCCAGATCCCGTTTTGTCTCTTTAATAAGCTGGGCCTGCATACCGGAACGGCTGAGGGCACTGATCTTCAGCAGCGCAAAAACAAGCAGCACAACAGCAGCCAGCGCTGCCGAAAGTGTGATATATTCCATAGATTTACCTTTCGTATTTTTGATTGATTGCTTTTACCCGCTCCGCTACTTGCTGCCGCAGACTTTCCGGAGCCAGAACTTCCACACTGCCGCCGAACTGGATCGCCCAGTAAGCGATCGCTTGTTCATTTGCCTTTACCCGCACCAGATACCCGTCTTCTTCCCGGGAAATCTCAATGTCTTTTCCCAGCCAGTCGATGGCATCGTTGATCCCCCATTCTTCCACCTTTAAGGTGATCATCGAGGATTTTCCGGAAAACATATAAAGATGCTCCGCCATATGGGTCGGCAGATCCAATCCGTTTTTCAGCTCCTCCACCTCTTCCAGCGGCTTGGCGTCCAGCTCTAGAATCTCCGTATCGGTGATCTTTTCTACGCGGAAATGGGTGACATTATTGTATTTGTTCACGTTGCCGATCAAGTAATAGCGCCCATTGGCAACTACGATCTGATAGGGGTTGACCAGATGTTTGTTTTCTGTTGTGTGGTGCAGCTGTTTATCCGGTCCGTATTTATTATAGAAAAAGGAGATCTTTTTCCTGTCTTCAATTGCTCTGCTGATCTGCTCGATGGTATGGAAGAGTTCATTTCCTTCATCCCTCTCCATCCGTTCAATGTTATAGACGTGGCGCATCTGTTTTTTAAAAAAGACGCTGGATTGGTTAATCAGCTTCTCAATCAAATCCTGCGCCTGCTTTTCCGGTATATGGCGGGAAGCCATCACACTGTCGATCAAAAGCCGCAGCTCGCCGTCTCCGAATTCACGTTTTGCTAGAAACCACCCCTTCTTCTTAGTGTGGCGGATTTCGTAGCCCATATCCTGTAAATCGCCCACATTTCTCGATACCGCTTTGCGCTCGCAGACGATGCCAAAGTCCCGTTCCATAATTTCAACGATCTCTTTTTGCATCAGCGGGTGATCCTGGTCTGAGTATCTGCGGAGAATTTCCAGGATATAGAGGATATAGAGTTTTTTTACTTGTCCTTTACTCATCGGTTTCTTCCCCGTCCTCCAGGGGATATTCCTCCGTATAGTCGGTATAGACGATGTCCAAATCGTGAAGAGCCTGATTAACATCCTTTTTGCACTGTTCTACTTTTGCGAAAATTTCCTTGTAGGTGGACAATTTAGCCTCTTCCTTCATGGCTTTCTTTTTTAGAAAAACCTGCAGCTGCACATACACATCACACAGGGCGATAAACAAGGACAACGCCCGGCTGAAGCTTTCCGCCACCTCTTTTGAAGCCTGTTCATCGATTTGAATATGAACGATATCGATCTCCTGGGCCAGCCTTTTACAAGCTTTCAATTTTGCGATGTTGCCGTCATAGTCCTTCTTGCGGAATATGCTTCGAAACTGAGAATCGTTGATAATCTGCTGCTCCGCTTCTTTAAATTCTTCCACAACGTCGATATAAAAATGTTCGATCCTTTGGATCAGTGTTCGATAGTCTGACATTGGTTTCCTCCGCTTCTACTTTTCGGACATATTTTCTATCAGCTGTTGATAACGATTCAGATCGCTGTCACTGAAAGCAACCAACAGGATTGCCATCTCATACTCCTTTAGGAAATCCAGGCAGGCTTCCACTGCGATTTGAGCGGCCTTTTCTTTTGGATAACCATATACGCCTGTGGAAATAGCGGGAAAGGCGATAGAGGCCAGCTGATTTTCTCTGGCCAGCTTCAAGCTGTTTTGATAGGCATTCTTCAGAAGCTCCGGTTCACCCTGCTCCCCTCCGTGCCATACCGGCCCTACCGTGTGGATCACGTGCTTGGCCGGAAGTTTATATCCTTTGGTTATCTTGGCTTGTCCCGTTTCGCAGCCAGCAAGGGTCCTGCACTCTTTTAGCAGTTCTTTGCCCGCTGCCCGATGAATGGCTCCGTCCACGCCTCCGCCGCCCAGCAGCGTCCGATTAGCAGCATTGACGATAGCGTCTACGTTCAGCTTTGTGATGTCTCCTTTTATCGCTTTCAGGCTCATTGAGCATCATCCTTTCTTTTTCTTCTCTCATTCGGTCCCGTTCTTTCTTGTAAGCGTTACTGCGTGTTTCTTTTAAATAGTCGTTCCACAGAACAAGAACTAAAGCAATGGCGATCAGCATGAAAATCCAAGGTAAAATTAACAACATATTGTATGCACCTCCGTCTGTTCTACTTGATATGGTTATACCCGTTCTCTTGATAGTTAAACTATACCAAAGTCTATGTCCGTTTTTCGGTGCGTATGCGAAATTTCTTGAAATTTTTTTAAAAATTTTTTCCCGCCGGGTCTGGCTGCCTTTTTTATCGCAGCAAGACGACGGTAATTCCCCGGTTTCCATCGATATAGCGGCTGAAGTCCCTCAGCTGAGGACAATAATCGATAAACACTTTTTTCTTGGAATACCAATCCTCGCCGGCTATGGCTTCTTTGATCACTCCCCGCAGGAGCGGTTCTTTCAGTTTGCTTTTCGTCGCGACCTTAATCGCTCCGCCCGTGCCTGTGGAACCATATCCGTGTACAATGACCGCAGCTTTGCAGCCGCTTCTCTGGGCGGTGGTCAGATCGTTGACCAGGTTGCGCATTGCCTGGGGAACAGTCGGATATCCCCGTTCCAAATTAATTTCTTTTACTTTTACCATTACCATTTTATCAAATCCTTTACCACTTCGCCCGCAAGGATCAGCCCCGCTGCCGGAGGCACGAAGGAAACGCTGGCCGGAACGCCCCGCTCCGCCTGCTCTGCAGGTTCTTCTCTGGAATAAACGACTTTCAGGTCTAAAATTCCTCTGCGGCGAAGTTCTCTTCGCATGACCTTGGCCAGGGGGCACACAGAGGTCTTGTCAATGGTGGTCACTTCAAATCGGGTCGGATCCAGCTTGTTGCCTGTTCCCATGGATGAGATGACAGGCACTTTTGCTTTCCTGGCCCTGACAATCAGATCCAGCTTGGCAGTCACCGTATCGATGGCGTCCACCACATAATCAAATCGTGTAAAATCAAATTCGGTCGACGGCAGAAAAAAGCATTTATGAGCCGTCACCCGAATCTCCGGGCCGATGTCCAAAATCCGCTCCTTCATGACCTCCACCTTGTCCCGGCCCACCGTGCTTTCCGCGGCTATGATCTGCCGGTTGATGTTGGTCACATCCACCTTATCCTTATCAATGAGATCAATAGCACCGATTCCGGCCCGCGCCAGGGCTTCTGCGGCAAATCCGCCCACGCCTCCGATTCCGAAAACAGCTACCCGGCTGTTTTGCAATTTGTCGATTCCATCTTGTCCCAATATTAATTTTGTCCTTGTAAAACGGTCATTCATCATGTTGTTCCATATAACTTCCTATTATTTGATATACCACATCTGAACGATATCCCAGCCCAGTCAGCCGACGCCCCATCTTAGCCATCAGCTTTTCATCTATCTGCTTTCCAGCCGCGATTTTGGCCGCCTGCTTTTTCGCCCTTTCCATCTCCGTCTCTTCGCTTTCATATTCTTCGAATGCGATTTCAATGGTAGCGCGGTCGACGCCTTTTTGTTCCAGTTCTCTTTTGACCCGGTAGGCGCCCTTCCCCTTGCCAAAGGCATAATCAAAATATTGGCGGCAATAATCCTGGTCGTCCAGATAATGGAGCTGGCTTAGCTCCCGGATCACCTCTTCGATTTCCTGCTGGGAAAAGCCTTTTGCCTGCAGATGCTCTTTCATTTCACGGCAGGTCCTGGCTCTCGGCCCCAGATACCTGAGAGCTGAATCTTTAATATCCATAGCTGCTCCCCGCCGTGGCTGCCACGCACTTATCCCCCAGCGCTGTCTTGAGGTCGCAGATGGCGTCGATTCCTGTGCAGTGGACCGGCATTATCAGATCCATTTCTTCTTGTATGATCTGGTCCACCACCTTTTTTCTCATATCTTTCCCAGCGCTGTAAAGATGCATACCCGCTGCCAGCACCGCGATCCGTTCGCCGTCAAACAGTTCCCTGGCCCGGCGGACTGCCGCAACGACGCCCCTGTGGCTGCATCCCGAGAAAACGTACAGTCCTTCCGGTTCCCGGATGACGAGAATTTGTTCGTGATCCATGGGGTCCGGCTCATAGCTGCCGTCTTGACATTTCCGGTAAAAACTTTCCGCGGGCTCAAATCCGGGAATCTCAGGGATAGTTCCCGATATAACAATATTTTCTGAAATCCACTCTGGGCCATTTGTACGGACGATCCTTGGATCGATCATGCTCCGCTGGTGATCGTTCCAGCGAATTCCGCAGGTCTGACTCTCCCACTTACCATCTTCCTTTCCGTAAGTTTCATAGAAAGCGCCCTGGTGAATGTAGATGGGAGCAATCTGATTCAGCTCGCAGAACTGCGGTACTCCCCCAGTATGATCGTAGTGGCCGTGACTGATGACCAGTGCTTCCACCTGGGAAAGGTCCACGCCCATCGCTCTTGCATTTTGGGCAAACAGTGGAGAAGCCCCGGTGTCAAACAGCAGCTTTCGCCCTTGGGCCTCTATGTATATCGATAACCCGTGTTCTGCTATGCAGCCGGGTCCGTCGGTCTTATTCTCCATCAGAATTTTGAATCTCATCATCTGCCTCCTTTTTCTTTCCTGACACACTCAGGCCTACAACTCCGACAATGATTAAAACCGTGCAAACGATATGATACGCAAGGAGAGGTTCTCCCAGCACCACAACGCCGGCTATAATGGATATAGCCGTGGAAACATTGCCGAAGATCGTAGCCTTTACCGCTTCCATCTTGCTTAAAGAATAGCTCATCAGCTGGGCGGAAAGCAAAATACAGCCCACGCCCAGATAAGCCGTTGCTATAATAAATTCCGGGTGGGAAAAGGGCTCAAAGTAGGTGTGAAGCGTCCCAGAAAACAGTCCCTGGACCAGGAAAGCCAGGTTGAAAATCACGCAGCCGCCGATGATAATGGCCGCAGAGATTTCGATGGGTTTGTATTGGTCGCGGACATAACGCATAAAAACATTGCTGATGGCCATGGAAATGCTGGAAAGGACCAGCAGGATTGCGCCGCCGATGTTAAGGGAGACAGTGGTGCTGCCCATAACGATCATCACAATCAATGCCGCTACAGTCAAACAAACAAAAATATTTTGAAGGACAGAGGATTTTTCTCCCAAAAACAGTGAAGCGATGATCTTAGCGATAATCGGGATGATGGCAAAAATTATGGAACCTTCAATGGAAGTAGAAAAGATAAGTCCCACCACCTGCAAAACCATGAATCCTACGTAAAAACCCGCCGTCAGGATCAGATTTTTTTTCGGCTTGCCACGCAGATTGATTTTTCCAATGCGCAATGCCAGAATAATTACCAGCGCCAGGAACGCAAAATTATATCGGTGTACCAAAATTTGAAGGCTGCTAGCAAGCGGCACGCAGGTCTTGACACCTAAGAACGAAAACCCGACTAAAATAGAAAACAGTATTGCAGCGCCATATCCTTTCACACTATTTGTCTTATCCATAATTCTCTCTTTTCTTTCATGCAGCAGGATCCTTTGATCCCCGCACAAACATCGAAATCAATAAATTCTACACTGGTATCCTTCAGAGTCGAAAAGCTACGGAGCCGTTCGGTAAAGCCGTCGCCCGTGTATTTGGCGTAGGCCTCCTTTCTTGCCCAAATTTGGAAGAATCCTGATTCTCCCCTCGATTGGACATATTCCCTCTCGTCAGCTGTATAGTAACGTTCTGCGATTTTTTCTCTGCGGCAGCCGCGAATCTCTTGCACATCCACCCCCACCGTCCCAGTATCCATCAGGCAGACCCACAGGCTCCCGGTGTGGCTGACCGAAAATTCAATCGGAACTTCCTGAAAATATGGTTTTCCCCGCTCGGTTCGCAGAATACGACCGGAAACCGTCCCCAAATTCAAACGCTCTTCATATATGTAGCGCTCGGCGGCACGTCGGACCAGTTCCTCTGTTCGCTGCCGCCCTTCCCGGCCTCCTTGATAACCTTCATATACGTATAAATACATTTTTAACTCCAAAACAGCGGAACCTGACAGTTCCGCTGTGTATATTTCTGTTCTCCCTTTACCGTCCTAATCGGCTTTTTCCATGCGGTCCAGAATTCTTTGGTAACCTTCGGCGCCGTATACCAGACATTTGTTGATCCTGCTGATCGTAGCCGTGGACGCTTTTGTCAGGTCCTCAATTTCACTGTAAGTTTTCTTTTCTGAAAGCAGCTTGGCCACCTGCAGCCGCTGTGCGATTGCATGAATCTCATTAATTGTACAGATGTCTTCGAAAAAGCGGTAACAGTCCTCCTCATCCTCCAGCAGCAAGATTGCCTTGAAAAGTTCATCAATGTCTGCGCGTTTGAATTTTGATTCGTAAGCCATATGATATAGCTCCTTTCATCCTTACTTCAACACATTACAGTACAATTATAGCACCCGGCAAAATGACCGTCAACACTTTTTACTTTCACGCCCTAAAGCGCGCCTGCAGCTTTTTCTGTAAAAATTAAAATTTGACAAGCTTCCGCATATTGTCATATAATTCCTTTAGTATATAAATAAAGGGGAAGAACATTGGATTACATATTATTAATTGTTGGATTCATACTGCTTGTTAAAGGAGCGGATATTTTTGTAGATGGAAGTTCGGATATCGCACGGTATTTCAGCATTCCATCCTTTATCATCGGCCTGACCATCGTCGCCTTCGGGACCAGCGCCCCCGAGGCTGCCGTCAGCATCACAGCGGCAACTACCGGCCAGAACGGCATCGCCGTGGGCAACGTGATCGGCTCCAATTTATTTAACTTGCTCATTGTTCTTGGGGCCTGCTCTCTGCTCAAGCCATGTCCCGTACAGCCGCACATTTTAAAGAGCGAATATCCCCTCTCTATCATAGCCGCGCTTCTGTTTCTTGTTTTAACGCTTACCGCCCTTGGCTCTGGCACAGCCCTTTCTCTATCCAGGCCGGACGGCTTGATCCTTTTGGCAGTCTTCGCGTTTTTTATCATATCGACGATCCGCAAGGCAATCAAGCAGCCAGTCTTTGAGTCTGCTTCCGGGGAAAAGAAGCCTTCTCTGCCCAAAGGAATTTTGTTTGCGTTGATCGGACTGGCCGCTGTTATTTTCGGCGGACAGCTGGTGGTGGATAAAGCCAGCGCCATAGCTGCCTCTTTCGGCGTCAGCCAGACGCTCATCGGCCTGACCATCGTCGCGATCGGCACATCCCTGCCTGAATTGGTAACGAGTATTGCCGCCGCCAGAAAGGGAGAAACGGATATCGCCGTCGGCAACGTAATTGGCTCCAATTTGTTCAACATTCTCTTTGTGTTGGGCGCTTCCGTGACCGTCCACCCCATTCAGGTGGAAGCGATTTCGATTTATGATGCCTGGATTTTGATCGGCGCCAGCCTTCTGGTCATGATTCCCGCGCTTATAAAAAAAGAAATCCGCAGGGGCTGGGGACTTCTTTTTATTCTTGCATATTTTGTTTACAGCTATTATATCATTGTGCGCTGATCGTTAGTCATTCACGCTTTTTATATATGATTTCTCCTTCCGATATGGTCATATAAACTTCTGTTCGGTAAAAATCCGCCGCATCCGTATCAAAGAGATTTTGCTCCATCACTACTAAATCTGCATGTTTACCCACTTCTAAAGAACCTGTCATATCCTCAATCCCCATGGTATTGGCTCCGTTGATCGTAAATGCATCCAGTGCCTCTTCCAGATCGATGGCTTCTGCGGCATTTAAAACATCTTTCAAAATCGTATGGTCCTTCCCATACAAAGTTCGCAGCAGGGCAATCTGCATGCCCGCCGGAGGATATGGCTGAGGTGTCACGCCGTAATCGCTGCCGGCCGACACGATAAGGCCCAGGTCAAAGAAGCTTTTCATGGGATACTCCAACTCTGCCCGGTTGCCTAAAAAGGGAAGCTCGATGTTTTCGTAGTAGCCGGGAGCTTTGACAAACCAATAGGGATTTGATGAGATTCGTATATCCAACGCTTTCAGCCGCTGATAGTCTTTCGGATCTACCAACTGCATATGGGCAGCCACTGTGTTTCGCAGTTTTTCTCCATTTTTCTGATGGACGAATTCCATTGCGGTAAGCATTTCCGCCGCCGCGGCATCTCCTATAACATGAAAATGAAGATCATACCCCATCCGGTCAACCGCTGCACAGAACTGATTTAAAGCCTCCTGCTCCCAGAGCGGCTCCCCGTAGTAATCTTTCTGATGACAATATTCTTCCTTTAGAAACGCAGTGCCGCCTTCAACCACGCCGTCCACAAAGACCTTTACGATTGTCCCTTCCGTGAGCTTTCCTTCCTTAACCACTTTTGCTTTTTCATACTGAGCCAGTGACAGCTCCGGGTTTTCCGGATCGCTGGTATATGCCAGTACACATTTTATTTTCAGCTGTCCATCCCGGTTCAGTTCCCGATAGGCCTGGTGCATATTGCTGTTCAGGTCGACCATCGCGTCAAAGACTGCCGTATGCCCATACCCGGCCATCATGTCCTGAAAGTTCATCAATGCCTCTTTGTAATCGTCCGCGCTCGCATCAGGGACCAGATTCTGCAGATAGTCCTTTGCCTGGTCGCGAAAAGTGCCGCGAATAGATCCGTCCGCATTGCGCTCAATCGTTCCGCCCTCCGGATCTTCACTGGTCCGGGTTATTCCCGCCAGCTCGATGGCCCTTGAGTTTCCCCAGGTGGAATGTCCGTCGCCGGAGCAAAGTACGATGGGTTTGCTGCTGCATATAGCATCCAGCGATTCCTTGTCAGGTCCCAGTTCACCGAATGCCGGGTTCAGCCACCCCATGCCGGAATAGAGTTCTTGTTCAGGATTTTCCTCGACAAACTGACGAATGATTTGCAAATATTGGTCCTGCGTTTCTGCCGGATACAAGTCAATCTTTCCCAACGTGCGGCTGATTGACAAAGGGCCGTGTGCATGAGAATCGATGAATCCCGGCAGGACCAGCCGTCCTCCCAAATCGATCTGCTGGTCCTGTGAAGTGGCCTGCCTTCTGATCGCTTCATTACTTCCAATGCTTTTAATCCATTTCCCGTCCAACAGGATCGCTTCATAAAACCTTTTTCCGCTGTAAATTGTTCCGTTGTATAATGCAATCATATTCAGCCACCTAAACGATCCTTTCCAATTCTGATTCATCTGAAGGCTCTCCTGCTCTCTTCGCTTCCAGCTGCTGCATCAGTTTTTCAAAGGTTTTTTTGGAAAGAGGATATGCCAGACTGCACAATGCGCCCAAAACAAAGGTGATGATCGGAATTCCCAAAACAATATTGGAGATGCCGTTGATGGTTTCCGCAGACTGTACCGGAAGCTGAGGGTCGTATCCTACCAGGGTCAGCATAATTGTCAGCACCTGTGTTCCCAATGCCGTAGAAAGGGTAAAAATACATCCGTACATGGACATCAGGGCTCCCTCTTTTCTCTTTCCGTATTGATATTCATAGACTTCTGCCAAGTCATAAATGATGGGATAGATCAGCAGCCAGTATGCTCCGTTGCCCATGCCGAAGATGGCCAGCAGCAGGACCAGCATTCCAAAAGAATGGACGCCGACAAAATACATGATCGCCATACCCGCAGCACTCACCAGAAAGCAGAGGGCCATGCCCTTTTTCTTGTTGATCTTTGTCGCCAAAAGTGAAATCACCACGGTCCATCCCATTCCAATAAAGATGTAAATAAACATGGCTGTTGACATCTGCGCTTCTGTCAAACCTGCGTAAAACAGCACATAATAGACCAGTCCCGACTGGAATGCAATGTACCCAATCGCAAATAAAATCAGAATCCCAATCACCCATTTAAAAGGTTTCAGTTTGAGGATTCTCCAGAATGTTTTCAATGGGTTGAGTTCACGATCCTCCGGCGCCTCCAGACTTTCCTGCGGCAGTTCCTTGCCTTTTGTCGTTTTCCAGGTGATGAGGATGGCGATCAGACAGGCCGCACCAACAATCATCGCAAAATAATTCCACGCATTCCCTTCTGATGCACCTGATTTTGTAAAGGCCGCAACTGCGGTGAGGGGCAAAGAGATTCCAATAATATTGCCGACACAGTTCATGAAGGTAGCCGGAGTCCTCAGCTTCGTCCTCTCGTCGTAATCATTGGTCAATTCCGCACCCAGCGCATTATACGGAATCAGAAAAACTCCATACCCTATGTTAATGATGATAAACATTGCCATGTAGTACGCGAATTTTCCGCTGTCACTGAATTCCATAGGTCTGAAAAACAACACCAGACCTACCAGCAGCACGGTACCTCCGGCCAGAAGATACGGCCTTCTTCTGCCGAACCGGCTTCTGGTGTTATCGCTGATCGGTCCCAGCACTACCCCGACGATTGCTGCTATCACGGTGGCCACGGAAATAACCAGGCCCGCCTTTCCCGCACTAAGCCCTGCGATCGTCGTCAGAAAATACAACGCATACATAATATAAAAATTATATGCAGCCGCATCTGCCATCGCGCCAAAACCGTAACCGAAAATCGTTTTGTTTGAAAGCTTCTTTGTTTCGTTCATTATGACACCTCCTAAATTTTATGAGCCTAGAATATTAAAAAAAAGAGCCAACAGGAAGTTATAATGTTGCGCTCTTTTATCAGAAAATTGTCTAATTTCAGATTTTTGATTCTTTTTTTGTTTTTTCTATAACATTTCTTGCTTTTTTATCACAAGAATGCTCTCTTCATTTTGCAGCTCAATGGTAATTTTGTTTTTTCCCATCAAATCATGCTGTGTCATGACCTCGTTACCGCCTATGCTTTCCACAATAATCATTTTCCCGGCTCCTTCTTTTAAATGAAGTTCCACGATTTTATCAGTGTCGTCTATTTGGCTTATCCCGCTCATGACTGCTCCAATATCGGAAATCGGCTCCTCCAGAAACTCCTGGTGAATGACCGTATCTTTTTTGTGCGCTCTGCGATAAGCGCTTGGTATCATTCCAAAGAGACTTTTAAAGCCTTCGTTAAACGATTGATTTGATGACAGTGCAAATTGCATGCGGATTTCTTCAATCGTCTCATTTCCGTGGAGCAATGCGACTTCTGCTCGTTCACAGCGAATCATATGCAGAGATTTTTGAAAACCGTTTCCGACTACTTTTTTAATAAAGTGTGAAAGATAATATTTGCTCATGGCAAATTCGTTTGCCATTTTTTCCAGGGTAAGTTTTTCATTGCAACGCCGATACAAATACATATAGATGGCTCCGATCCTTTCCAGATCGACCTCACTGTTTTTCAGCACATTGTGGTCACCGGCAATCTGAAAACGCTCCAGCATGAACTCCATACGAAACAGCTGCAAAATCCGCTCAATAGAGTTTCGTACCTCGCTTTTCGGCGCAAACTGGGCATACTGTCTGATCAGCATCCTCAGGTTTTCAGCCTGCTGTATGAATTTTTCTTTGTTGGATTTCAAGACATCGATCCACCACACAATAAATCCTTCTGACGGCGGAAAGATTTCCTGGTCGATATGGATGCAGGAAATAGCCGTATCCTCAGCAATTGCTTTGATCCGATGAAGATCAAAGGCGTTAATGGCCAAAAATTCACCTTCCTGCAAGACGTATTGCTCAAAGGAAATCTTGCATTCAATCGTTCCCCTGAGAACATAGATGATCTCGACGCAATCGTGCATGTGAATCGGGTGTTCCTTGCAAATTGTATTCTTTATCACCACATCCTGATATCGTTCTCCGAATTGGGGACGAACCATTAGTTTGCTGTTCAGATAAAAATCCTTGCTGATCATAGCTGCTCCATTCTTTGTTTGAGAAGTGGCATTTCTTTTGATTATACCATGTTCCTGTGAAAAGGGAACCATGCATCGCGCTGTTGCCGAAGGGATCACGTTCTTAAATACGTTGAAAAAGAAAAGAAACGACCAAACATTCGCTCTGAATTTGTCCGGTCGTTTTTTATGTCCTTTTTTCCATAGTGATGCTGATGCTACTTTGCTTTCAGCAGCTCCAGCGCTTTGTTCAGCTGTTTATCGGTCTTGCTCTTTTTATCGTTCTTAACTTCATAAGTCGGTTTGATTCCCTTGCCGTTGATCACATGCCCTTTTGGTGAAAAATACTGCATGGTCGTGAGCTTGAGGGCGCTGCCATCGCTGAGCTCTCCTGTACTTTGGACAATTCCTTTACCAAAAGTCGTCGTTCCTACCAGCGGGTTTTTGCCGTCATCTTTTACTGCTGCCGCTATGATTTCGGAAGTGCTTGCCGTATTCTCATCCACCAGCAGCACGTATGGGATATCGATTTTGCTTTTTTCGGATTTCAAATACTGTCTTTTTCCATGCTGGTCCTGCAGGTATGTCACCGTTCCTTCACCCAGCAGTTCATCTGCTACCTGGATTCCGGCATCGACAATACCGCCGCCGTTTTCCCTCAGGTCGATTACCAGACCTTTTACCTGCTTCTTTTGCAGATTGCTGAGGGCGCTTTTGAAATCGTCCGCCGTATGCTCTTCAAAGGAAGAAATTTTAATATATCCGATCTGATCTTTCAAAACCTCGCTTTCAATGGTTTTGTTGACGATTGTCGCCCGTTTCATAACCACATTTTTTTCTTTGCCGTCCCGTGCATACGTAAGTTTTACCTTTGTTCCGGCCTTTCCCTTTAATGCCGCGCTGAAGGTGTCCATGGTGCTGTATGTCTTATCATTGACGGCCAGCAAAATATCTCCCGCTTCCAATCCGGCTTTTTCCGCCGGCGTATCCGGTATGGTATTGACGACTACATATTCCCCGTTTTTATTGGTGGAAAAGGTAATTCCTACGCCGTCAAATTCACCCAGTGTGCTGTCTGTCCAGGATGTATATTCCTCTTTAGTCATGTAGGCCGAATAAGGGTCGCCCAAACCGGCAACGAGCCCTTTATACATTCCTGTCGCCATCTGCTCCTCATCGGGCTTTTTATAAAAACTGTTTTCCAGTTCGTCATAAAGCTGATCCAGCTTGCCGTAACGTTCATCTAGTTTCTGATAATAATTGTAATTTTTCTTAGATACCTTTACTGTTCCCCCCAGAACGCCGTTTTCAATCAAAATCACCGATCCTGCGGCGATGGTGCCTCCCAGCAGGAAGGCAACGATCAGCAAAAGTACCAGGTTTCGTTTTTTTATCGTCATTCCAACTGCCTCCATCCCAAAATTCTATTTTCCCTTTTCCTACACCCTGCAAGCCACGTCGCAGCGGGTTTCAATGTTCGCTTCCCTGCGGCAACGCCGTATCAATCAACGCGAACATTATACCACACTTTCCACATTGAATTGTACCCTTTTATTTCCCCTCCACTCCTTAAAATCGACAGAGCCGATCAAATTTATGCTCGCTTCCCCGTAAAGCATCTGTTTAAAATCCTCCGCCCGGTTAAAAAGTACACACTCTACCGATTTTCCATCCTGTGAAACGGCAAAAAAGCGCATGTGCTTGCCGTCAGCACCCATAGGCTGCAAACGGGCGGCTCGAATGTTTTCCAATAGAAAGAGCGGTTTTGGGTTTTTACTGCCAAAGGGCGCCAAGAGCTCCAGTTCTTGCGCCAATTCCAGAGTAACCTTTTCTACAGGCAGCGACAAATCGGCTCTGATCAGTCGTGAAAACAGTTCCGGATCTTCATCGAGCATCCGTTTCATATCCTGCTCCAATAAAGCTTCCAAGGTTTCCAGCTTATCCCGTTTCATGGAAAAACCGCAAGCACCTTCATGGCCCCCGAAACGGAAAAACAATTCTTCATGAGATTTCAAGACTTGATAGAGATTGACACCGTTTACGCTGCGGCCCGTCCCCTTTAAATGTTCTCCTGACGGAGTTACCAGGATCGTTGGCCGTTCATATTTATCTTTCAGTTTGCCGGCAACGATTCCTGCAATCCCCTCATGCACATCTTCTGCGTAAACGACCAAAAACTTTCGATCTTTCAGGTGCTCGTCAATCAGCTGCGCGCACAGCTGATACGCTTCCTCTTGAGTCCTTTTTCTCTGTTTGTTAAAGTCAATCAGCTGAGATACTTGGCTTTGTATGGTACTTTGGTCCTTTTCCAGCATCAACCCCGCAGCCACTTTGGCATCGCCCATTCTGCCGGCCGCATTGAGATGAGGTGCCACACCAAAAGCAATTTGGTCAGAGCGAAGGTTTTCTCTTTTAAAAGAAATCCCTTCGATCAGAGCTGACAGCCCTGGCCTGAGCCCGCTGCTGATGATATGCATGCCATGCTTAACCAGCGTCCGGTTTTCATCCAAGAGCGGCACCACGTCGGCAATTGTTCCCAATGCGACTAGGTCTAAAGCCCTGTTAAGAATTTTTTTCGGAACGCCGGCTTTTTTTTGGATGCCTTGCAAGAGTTTAAAAGCCACGCCGCAGCCGGCTAATTCACGGAATGGATAAGAAGATTCCGGCCGTTTGGGGTTGATCAAAAGGCAATCGGCACGCACATCGGTAATGCTATGATGGTCGGTTACCAGCACTTTCATGCCCAATTCTTTGGCAAGTTCCACTTCTTCATAGGAAACGCTTCCACAGTCTACGGTCACCAAAACATCGGTTCTCCGTTCTCTGATCTTCCTTACTGCTTCGGCGTTCAAACCATATCCTTCATCAAAACGGGAAGGAATATAATATTGAAGCTGGTCGGTCAATATCCCTAAAAATTCCATAAGAATACTGACGGAGGTAATTCCGTCAGCATCATAGTCTCCGTAGATACAAATTCTTTTTCTATCACGGATCGCCTCTAATAGTAAATCCACCCCCGCTTCCAGATCAGGAAGCAGGAATGGATCATACGTTTTCTGGGGTTTATCCGACAAGAATTCTTCGATTTCCGCATCTTCGGAGATGCCTCGCTTGTTTAGAAGTTCTATAATAATCGGATTTATGTAATTCATTCGCTTTGACTCCTTAATGATAGGAATTTTATTTTAAGTAATTCCACGGATTCACATCGTTGCCGTAACCGCTGCCTCCTTTTCGAACTTCGAAATGACAATGATTCCCGGTCGAGCTACCTGTACTTCCGATTCTGGCAATTTTCTGTCCTTTTTTTACTTTGGCCCCAGAACCTGCTACCAAGCTGCTGTTATGCCCATAAAGGGTATATAATCCGCCTCCATGGCTAATGATAACCGCGTTTCCGTAACTGCCCAGATATCCGGAAAAAATAACGGTTCCTTTTGCAGCCGCCAATACGGCTGTTCCGTAAGGTGCTGGAATATCAATGCCAGTATGCTTTTCTCTTCCGTGGAAGGGGCAATTTCTCCATCCGTAATTGGAGGAAACCCTCGTATGTCCCGGCACCGGCCACCCAAATTGTCCATCGTTATAGGAACTTCCGCCGCTCCCGCCGCCGCTTCCACCGCTTCCACCGCTTCCGCCGCTTCCGCTGTTGTCATTCTTCTTGCTGTCTTGTTCGATAATGGCAGCAATCCGATCCGCTTCTGCGTTCAGATCGGCAATATTATCTTCAAGAGCTTCATTGCTGGCTACCACATTGGCCTTTTTCTTGGAAACCTCACTGCGATTAGCCGTCAATTCAGCCTGCTTGTCCATCTGCTCCTGCTTTTGAGATTCCAACTGGCTTTCTAACGAATCCAGCTTCTTTTTCTTGGCTTCAATTTTTTTATAGTCTTTTTCAAGATCAGCAAGCACATCTTTATCACCGGAATACACTTTCTTCACCATATCAATATTACTGATGAATTCCGAAATGCTTCCTGATCCCAGGAGCACGTCCATAAACCCAATGGTTCCATTTTTATACATTGTCCTGAGTCTGACATTGAGATTGGCGTTTTGGGTTTCCACATCTTCTTCCGCTTTTTTCAGGTCTGCTTCCGCCGCCACGACTTTATCTTCTGTTTCTGAAATCTTATTTCTTAAGCTCTCCAGCTGATTTTCAGCTGAGTTGATCTCCTTTTCCAAGTCCTGAATTTCCTGAGACAATTCCTTTTCTTGGCTTTTCCCATTCTCCAGCTGCTTTTGCTTATTCTGAATGTCCTTCTTAATATCACTCAGACTGGCTCCATATACCGTGCCGGAACTAAATACTACGGTAAACATAAGCATTAGAGCGGTAATTACTGTTATCTTTTTTCGCATGAAATGACCTCCTAAGCGTCTAAGAACTTTCTCATTGAAATGATACTGCCGCAGGCGCCGATGCTGACACCGAGAGCAGCGAAGATCCACACCAGGTTATAGGTCAGAAAATCGACCGGTACCATAGGTGTGGAAAGTACAGCAAATACGTCCTTCCCTATTAAATCCACAACTTTTTCATACACAAAGGCAGAAATCCCCACCGAGATTCCGGCCGAAAAAAGACCAATAATGATGCCTTCCGCTAAGAAGGGCCCCCGTATGAACCAGTTCGTCGCTCCCACATATTTCATAATGCTGATTTCCCTGGCCCGATTAAATACTGTCAACTTAATCGTATTCGATACCACCACTACTGATACGATGATCAAGAATATCATGATTACAATGGCTGCCAATTGGACAAACCGGGTGGCGCTCATCAGCTTGTCTACAGTTTCTTTATAATACTTTACATCTTCAATGCCGTCCAAGGCCGCAGCCTTAGCCGCTATATCATCAGCAGCTTCCAGACTGTTAATTTTGATAACAATGGAATTAGGCAAAGGATTGGATGCCAATGAATCCAGTAAATATCCGCTGTCGCCCCATCTTGTTTTCAGCTCAGTCATTGCCTCTTCTTTCGTGCGGTAAGTCACATCTTCCACACCGTTTTCCCCTTTAAGAGAAGCGATCATCGCATCCGCCTGCTCTGGAGCCGTAGTGTCCAGCAGGAAAACTTCGATGGAATCATAATCCTGCCGGATCATGGTAGCAGCAGTGTTAATATTAATCACAATCACAAAGAATAATCCCAGAATCAGCAGCATGGCTGTAATGGCAAATATCGATGCCACCGACATCGCTCTGTTTCTAAAGACTTGCAGGAATGCCTGCTTGATAGTATAGAAAAAACGTCTGAACATTATTACAAGTCTCCCTTTTTCAGTTTTTCATTAAATTGGCGGCGGTGGGGCAACGTGTCAAACGTCACTTCCATTTTAGCCAACGCATCCTCAAATCCGTAAGTTCCAACGTCATCCCTTACGATTTTTCCCTTTTCGATCGCAATGACCCGCTTATTCATTCGATCTACAATATCTTTGGCATGGGTAACCATGAGAATGGTCGTGCCTCGCATATTGATCAGTTCCAAAAGCTGCATAATTTCCCAGGCAGTCTCCGGGTCAAGGTTTCCCGTGGGTTCATCAGCGATGAGGATTTTGGGGTTATTGACAATAGCCCGTGCAATCGCAACTCTTTGCTGTTCACCTGCGGACAGCTCATTTGGATATTTTTGCGCTTTAGTACCGACTCCCACCAGACTGAGCACCTGGGGAACCTGTCTTTTAATGGTTCTTGGACTCTGATGGATTATTTCCATTGCAAAGGCCACATTTTCAAATACAGTTTTCTTTGGCAGCAATCTGAAATCCTGAAAAACGATACCGACATTCCTTCTCAGTTTCGGTATCTGCCTATTGGAGAATTTGGTTATATCTTCTCCTCTGACTTTAATTTTGCCTTTATTGACATCTATTTCTTTTAAGATAAGCTTAACAAATGTAGATTTTCCCGCTCCGCTTGGTCCCACGAGAAATACGAAATCCCCTTTGTTGATTCTCACACTGACATCATCAAGACCTATGTTGGATTTGTAATGCTTTGTAACATTTTCAAAAACAATCATTCTGCGTCTGTGCCCCTTTCCTTTTGATAGATCTACCATATATTTTACTATAACTGTCCGCTATTATCAAACAATTATCGCTAATATTCCTTAAAACGTTACAATATTATCATCATCAGGTGAAAAGTATGTGAAAAGTTGCTTGAAATTTTGGTAAGGTCTGACGTCTCTGTTCCGAAATACAAATCAAGATTTTGCGTAAAGGTTTAACTTTTGTGCATTCTTTTCATCGTAATCCGGTCGCCCCAAAAGTCCAAAATATTCCCCAAAAAGCAGCCTGCCATCGCCTAAACGCCTAGCTGCAAAATCCGGGAAAAACGTAACCTCTTCCAGAGCCAAAGCAGCTTCATCGCAATATGAAATCTGCCTCCTTTCCACTGTCCCAATAATAATAGAAATCTCGTCGCTTCACCAAATGCCTTTGGGGAGCAGTTTTAGTTCCGCTTTTATCTCACGTATTTCCTGTTGATATTCTGTATACATAGTTCTCCTTTTTCGGACGGCCCCCTGTTTGTTCTTTATTCCAAAATTTTACATCATTTGTTTGCATTTGTCAAATTCTGTAAAGCGTCTGGATACTTATTTTTTTCTGCTATTATGATACTTTTTTTATCTTCAGCACAATCTGGACAATAAAAAATATCAAAACGGCCATGTTTTGATGGCTGTTTTGATATTTTTTTCGATTTTCTTTCAATCTCCGAAGGAAAACTATCAAAAATCATGTCATTTTACATCAATTTCGATATTTTCAATGGTCCGGCTGGCATGGCGGCTATTTGTCCGACATCAAGCTGCCCGCCGCTTGAATAGCGATCTGGCTGGCAGGGCGGCCTAGTACCCCACGCCTGACTAACAACTCGCCAAAGCCCGGCACCTTGTCTCACGACAGGCCAGCGCCTGGGCGGGTCACACTGAGGAAACTACTGCCGGTTTCTCAAAAGTACCAGCGGCTATTCTTCATACTGAATGCGCAGCTCGATTTCATCCGGAAGCTTGGAAAGATCCGTACTGGCCACTTTCACCGGATAGGTAATGACCTGGGCGAGGGCTTTATCTTTTTCCGGATCTTTAAAATCCGCGTAGACGATCAAATTGGTCTTACCGTCCTGTTCCTCCAGCTTCATCTTATCAATATCCACTTCAAATCCAGAAGTCGGCTTTTCGCCTCTGGTTACAACCACATAGATTTTATCCTCTACCACACATGCCAAAGCCCGCTCCAGAGTTCTGTATTCCGGGATTACCTGACTGGATATGTCCTGAGGTATTTTGTTTTCGCTCAATGTTTTAAATTCCACTTTTTTGTCACCCTTAAACAGATTTACCGCAACCAGGGCGGCTACCAAAGCAACGATAATAATTGCAATTATGATGAGACCTTTCTTCCCCGGCTTCCATATTTTTTTCTTTTCTTTTTCTTTCTCTCCCAAAACAAAAACTCCCTTCCGTATAATCTGCCATATGCCGGCTGAGCCTGCGCATACCTGGACATATTCGTCTTTGCGGCCCGGCCGCTTTTGCATATGAACATGTCATACTTAAGACTATTCGGAAGGAGAGCTTGTTATTACTTGTTTTTCTAATCTTTTACCGGCGACAAGGTCTGCGCGATCTTGTCAAATTTTGGGGCTAACTTTTTCTCGCTGCCGTCTAAACTCCAGCAAGTCAGCTGAATAAACCGATCTTCAATTTCAGTGCAATAGATTTGATACGTCATCGCCACATCTTCTACGTTGCCGGAAATGGTTGTTTTGTAAGCATCATATTTACCCAGCTTCATCGTTTGTGATTCACTAGTTTTTTCGTCATCAATACTTTTTTCCATATGCTTCACTACCAGCTTATTGTAGCCGGAAAGTTCATTAGAAAAGTTATATTTGCTTTCACTGATAAGCGCAATATAGCCTTCCGTTCCTTTGGAAATGGATAACGTAGCGTCCTCAATCTTCAAAACATCTTTAGCATCAGACCAATCCTCATCGGCTGTGATCTGAAAGCGCTCGTCGCTGGTTTCAAATACTTTTTCCTTTGCCGGAGCTTGAGTTGTTTCCGTTGCCTCAGCCTTATCCGGTGCTCCTTTGGTTTGAGAAGAACCACAGGCTGCCAGGGATAGACAAATAATCAGCATCAAACTAAGACACAAAAACGATTTTTTCATAAAGCGATCTCTCCTCTTTCACACTTACAGGCTTTTGGCTGCCAAAACAATATCAGCAGCGGTCATGCCGTATTTCGTTTTCAATTCTTCCGGTTTTCCAGATTCTCCGTAAGTATCCTTCTGTCCTACAAAGGCCATCTTCACCGGCGTATTTTTTACGATAACTTCTGCCACAGCACTTCCCAGTCCTCCGATCACCGAATGTTCTTCCGCAGTGACAATTTTTCCGGTCTCCCGGGCCGCCTTGATAATGATCTCTTCATCGATGGGTTTTATGGTGTGTATATCAATTACACGAGCGTCAATGCCGTCTTTTGCCAGCTCTTCGGCTGCCATCACCGCTTCATTGACCATAATTCCGGTAGCAATGATCGAAATATCCTTGCCCGGTCGTACCTGACTGCCTTTTCCCAGTGTGATATCTGCGCTTTCATCATAAAATACCGGAACCGCGGCTCTCCCCAGCCTTACGTAGCAAGGCCCCTGCATGGCAACCGCCTGTTCCAGCAGTTTTCCAGCGGAAACACCGTCCGACGGATTGATCACCGTCATTCCCGGAATCGTTCTCATGAGAGCAATGTCTTCAAAGGTCTGGTGGCTGGCTCCATCTTCGCCAACCGTGATCCCTGCGTGGGTAGCACAAATTTTCACATTGGCTTTTGTGTAGCCGATGGAATTGCGTATGATCTCAAAAGCTCTGCCGGAAGCAAACATGGCAAAGGTACTGGCGCATACGATTTTTCCCGAAAGAGCCAGTCCGGCCGCTGTGCCGTACAGATTTTGTTCAGCGATTCCCATATTGAAAAAGCGCTCTGGGTAAGTTTTGCCGAATTCAGCGGTCATGGTGGATTTGGAAAGGTCTGCGTCCATTACCACCAGGTTGTCATATGTTTCTCCAAGCTCAACCAGCTTATTGCCGTAAGCCTGTCTTGTCGCCATCTTATCTGCCATTACCATTCACCTCCCAGTTCCTCAATCGCCTGTTTCGTCTGCTCTTCATTGGGCGCCTTTCCGTGCCAGCCGTATTCTCCTTCCATAAAGGAAACGCCTTTTCCTTTGATCGTCTTGGCGATGATCATCGTCGGTTTCCCCTTGCAGGCTCTTGCCTGGGCAAAAGCGTCGAAAATTTGTTCGAAATCATGGCCATCGATCTTTATCACGTTCCAGCCAAAAGCACGGAACTTTTCATCAACAGGAGCAACTGTCATTACATCTTCATTTTTACCGTCGATCTGCAGACCATTCCAGTCTAAAATAGCAGTCAGGTTGTCCAGCTTATTGTGAGCCGCTGACATGGCCGCTTCCCAGATCAGCCCTTCCTGAATCTCTCCATCTCCCAAAAGGACGTAGACTCTCGCCGGGCTTTTATCCAGCTTGGCTGCCATGGCCATGCCGCCGGCAGCAGAAAATCCCTGGCCCAGTGAGCCGGTGGACATTTCGATTCCGGGAACCTTTTTCATATCCGGATGACCCTGGAATTTGGATCCCAGCTTTCTCAGCTGGAGAATATCTTCTTTAGGGAAATAGCCTTTCTCCGCAAGGGCTGCGTACTGCACCGGACCTGCGTGCCCCTTGGATAGTATGAACTTGTCCCTGTCTTTCATCTTGGGATTTTGGGGATCGATGTTCATCTCCTTAAAGTACAGCGCCGTCACGATATCCGCCGCTGACAGAGAGCCTCCCGGATGGCCGGATCCCGCATTATGTATTGCTTTGACGATACCGGTACGGATATTGGCCGCTGTTTTTTCAAACTGTGTGTAATCCATTCTTCTTCCTCCTGTGTTAATTCTATCTATAAAAGCATTGGGCAGGGCAGCCCAGGGCCGCCCCGCTTTTTGCTATTCATAATTATTCAAACGTATTGGGATTTGCAATTCCCAAACTTACGCCTAATGCTTCATCTACATCCGGTAAACGATCATGGTCAAGTGTGCCAATTCGTTCCTTTAATCGTTTCTTGTCAATTGTTCTGAGTTGTTCTAAGAGCACTACTGAATTTTTGCTGAGACCATTGCCGTCCGCTGCGATTTCCACATGGGTCGGCAGATTGGCTTTATTTTTCTGTGAGGTAACGGCAGCCACGATTATGGTCGGGCTGTATTTGTTTCCTACATCGTTCTGAACCACCAGGACCGGCCTGACGCCGCCCTGTTCGGAGCCGATTACCGGACTTAAATCTGCAAAATAAAGATCGCCTTTCTTTACCAGCAAGTCCTTCACTCCTTATCTATTCAAGTTTTATTTTCCTATGATTTGTTTGAAAGCAAGAGCAACCATGTTTGCCAGGTCCAGGGACGTCATACCCGTCTCTCCAAGAGATTGGGCGCACAGGTCCCCTGCCATCCCGTGGATGAACACTCCCGCCTTTGCACAGTCCGCCGGAGAAAGCTTCTGTCCGGCCAGCGCTGCGATGATGCCTGTCAGCACATCTCCGCTGCCGCCGGCAGCCATTCCCGGGTTTCCTGTAGTATTAGTATATGATTCGCCGTCTTTTGTTGCCACCTGGGTTCCGCTGCCTTTGAGCACGCAGGTAGCCCGGGTCTGTTCCACCAGCAGCTGGGCCGTCTTGGGCCTGTCCATCCGGGAAGTTTCAATCCCGCAATAACTGAGAAGTCTTGCAGCCTCTCCAGGATGGGGTGTCATGATCACTTGGGCCTTCGTTTCCCGCAGTTCATCCAGCAGATCCGCCCGGCTGATGGTATTGATCCCATCGGCATCGAGGACGACGGTCTTTTTATATTCCTTTAAGATTGTACGGATAAGCTTGGCGTTCTGCCCATCATCTCCTAACCCCGGACCAACTGCGATGGCATCGCTGTCCATCAGTTCCGGTAAGGAAAGCTCTCTCGGGACACATGTGGCTTCCGGTACGCCCACCTGCAGAATGGGATATAGTTCTCTGGGAGCAGATATCCGTACGAGTCCTGCTCCGGATCGCAGCGCTCCCCGCGCGCAAAGCACGGCCGCGCCTGCCATGCCAACTGAGCCTGCAATCACAAGAACCTTTCCGCAGTCACCTTTATGTATGTCCCTCGGACGTTCCTTAATTACAGTATTTACATATTCCAAATTTATTAAACCTGTTTTTTTCATAAAAATTTCCTGCCTGGCGATGATTCAAATGATTTACCGGCTTTTTCTTGTTCTTGGTTCAGATTCTGAAATCCAGCCGCTGACTCAGCTTGACCTGCCTGAATCAGATACTAAAATCCCAGATTAAATAATTATATCACAATGCGGTCACGGCGCAAGGTGTCTGATGGAAAAAAGATAGAAGTTACTGTTTCTTCCGGCAAAAACGAAAAAAGTATCGGAATTGAAGCGTTTTAAAATCAATTCCGATACTTTCTCTGACGTCCGGCCCGGATCAAAGGCCCAAAACTGTCAGTATCCAAGGCCATTAGAACCCCTTCAAGGTAGGCGGCAGTTCTTTAAACATCTTTGTCCGGTACGCGAGAAAAATAAAGCCGGCCAGCAACCAGACAAATCCCAAAACCAGGCCGTATATTCCGACATTGATCAGTACAACCGCCAGGCTTAACGTACCAATAACCGGGGCGATTAAATATTTCAACTTGTTCATAAAGCCTGCCCTGTCTTTTTTCTTGATCCAGAACTGGGCGATTACCGCTATATTTACAAGAATAAAGGCAATCAGCGCACCAACATTGAGCAGGGAAACAATGACCTCCAGATCCCGCAGAAGCGCCAAAAGGCCTAAAACAGACACAAATATAATTCCATAACCCGGAGTTTTAAATTTCGGGTGCAGTTTGGAAAAGAATTTTGGCATTACTTTATCACAACTCATTCCGTACAGCAGCCTTGTCGCAGAAGTCTCAATGGACAATACGGAAGCAAAGACACCAACAACCAAAATTGCGCTTGTTATATAACCAAGGGTATCGCCGCCTACAGAGCGGATAATCTCGATTGCCCCTGTATCCGGGTTATCATACATATTCCATTTATCAGACCAGCACAGATCAAACAGGAACGAAAACAGCAATAAAATCGCACCGCCTATGGCAACAGAAAGAACCATAGAACGTCCAACTTTTTTGGTAGGATCAATCGTTTCCTCAGCAAGCGTTGAAATGGCATCAAAACCCAAATAGCAAAAACAGATATATGCCGCACCCTGTAAAATGCCCATTCCTCCAACTTCACTTGCCGCTTCCGGCTTATACAGATTCGCCAGACCATCGAAGAACCCGGGAGCAGTTGAATTTCCGGACAGATGAACGATAGCAGAAATCGCAATCGCAGTAAGCAATACAGCAAAAATAACTACAAAAATTGCATCTACAATAGAAAGCAGCTTGATTCCTAAAAAATTAATCACGCCAACGATGACGATTGAGGCTACGATCCAAACCCACATAGGGACACCGGGAATTAAAACATTCATGTACAATGCGAACAACAAGAAGTTATATCCGGGAAGGATCAGATAGGTGGAAAGAATCGCCCAGCCGGTAAAAAAACCTACATATGGATTGATTGCCTTAGAAGTGTAGGTGTAGGCGGATCCGGACATCGGATATTGCATGGACATCTGTTTATAGCTGAAGCTTGTGATCAGCATGACCACAAATGAGATCAGGATGGAGAGCGGCACCATTCCATGTGTCATTTGATCAACGATTGCATAACCCAGTATAATCGATGTAATGTTCATAAATGCCAAACCAAAAAAGACCAGGCCGGGAGTTCCAAGCACCCTCTTTAGCTTGGGTTCACTGGCTTGTACAGCCCTGTCGTGTTCGTTCATAGCGATACCTCCTTAATACATATGAATAATGAATTTGATTTTACGAAATTAATAAAGTGCAAGGTTCGCGCCAAAACTAAGAAATCACTGAACTGCAGGACAAAAAAATTTTCGGGCGTTACGGATTTTAGGAGAATTTACGGATTTGCACTAAAAAAATCAAGTCCTTTATCCTGCTGGAATTTGATCAAAAGATTTCGATTCATCCCAGGGTTTCAACCATGGGCCTGTTGCAGGACTAGGCATTTTTGGCTATACTTTTAAACCTCCTTTTTCCTCTTCCTCGTGCCTAAATCTGAATATAACAGCACTTTTTCATACTATAGCCATTTTTGACTATAATAGCTATTTTTGACTAGTTCAAATTTGCATATCCCGGAATATACTTACGCAGCTTTCTCGCAGCCGTTGTCTGACTGATTCCCAAGGCTTTTCCCACTGCTACGCTTGACTGATGTTCCTTAAAGGCATCGATAAAGATGTTGCGTTCATAATTTTCTAGCCGTTCTTTCAGCTGTCCCGTTGTTTCCGGCGTCTGCTGCATGGTCTCCCATTCCAAGTCAGCAGGCAGGTCTTCTATCCTTATTAGCTCGCCCCTGGAAGTAACGACCATCCGTTCAACCAGATTTTCTACCTGGCGGATGTTCCCGGGCCACGTCTGCCGTTCCAATATCTGAAGGGCATCTGCCGACAATTTTATATGTCTTCCATATTGAGAATTAAACCGTTCCAAAGCATTCAAAATCAACGGCAGGACATCTTCCCTGCGTTCGCGCAGAGGCGGAATATGAATTGGTATTACATTCAGACGATAAAACAAATCCTCCCGAAAGAGCCCCCGATGAATATCGTCTTCCAGGTCGCGGTTCGTCGCGGTGATCAGACGGAAATCCACCTCGATTTTACTAAGTCCACCTACTCTTGTTATCAATTTTTCCTGTATGACCTGCAGAAATTTAATTTGCAGATTGAGCGAGATTTCGCCGATTTCGTCCAGGAACAAAGTTCCTCCTTTTGCCAGCTCTATTTTTCCTATTTTCCCTTTGCTGTTGGCTCCTGTAAAGGATCCTTTTTCATAGCCGAACAGTTCGGATTCGATTAAATTTTCAGGAATTGTCCCGCAGTTGATCTCCACAAAAGGGCCTTCTGAACGGTTGCTGTTTTCATGAATGAGCTTGGCAACCATACTTTTTCCCACACCCGTTTCTCCTGTAATCAATACGGACGCGTTTGTATCCGCAATCTGCGAAATCAATTCGCTGATATTTTCCATACTCTTACTCTTTTTGATAAATTTCTTTTCTCTCAAATCTCTTAATCGAAGCTTATTGATTTCCTGATTATACGCTTGCATCATTGTGTTTAACTGTTCATATTGGCTCTGCAGGCTCGTAACGCCTGCAATATGAATCGAATTAAAGCTGACTACATATGCGATTTCTCCATCTTTTCCGAAAACAGGAACACCAGTAGTCAGTACATCCCGCCCCTGTTTGTTCTTCTGCATAATGGTGGTGTTTTTCTTCTTTTCCAAAACAGCAGCAGTTACCGACGGCTTAAAGACCCCCATATCCTCCAGCTCCCACACGGTTTTACCTATAATTTCCTCTTTCTTCAGACCGAAATGGTCTTCGTAGGAATCGCTGACTCTCAGCACAACGCCCTTCCCGTCCGCTAAGGTCACATCATTCTCATTATCCATAACTTCGAACAAGATATCCATTCGTTTTTCTTCATAATGGCGGCATGTTTCACATGGCGAACTGCTTTTCTCTGAATGTTTTTTTTCCATAATGCTCTATCCTCCTTCCACTTGCCTCCGCTTTTTCTACATTCTTATTATAGCAGAAAACGCCCCATTCCAACAGTAGCCGCCAGTATAGTTTTATCATTATTCTTTAGGGCCGATTATCTTTGGCATAAAATTTGCTTTATTATATAGCATAAAGATTTTCGTCCCCATCGTTTCTCAGGAGAATTTTCAGAATATTGAGCAATCTTTATGTTAAAATAAGGTTACGAGGAAACTTTTATGGTCCTCACAGGGATTCTTAAAGAAACCAAAGTAGAAAAGGAGTAGGAAATGAAATCAACAAAACGAAGACAAAAATATGAGCAGGCCCCTGTAACCCAAGATGTTATCGCGTGGGAGGATCCTGCAGTCGGTTTAGTCGCACTGGACAGCCCCAACGACCCTCGCCCCAGCATTAAAATCGTAGATGGCCAGATTGTGGAGATGGATGGAAAAACCAGGGATGAATTTGACTTTATCGACAAATTCATTGTTAAATATGGAATCAATGTCTCTGAGGCGGAAACCTCTATGGCCCTTGATTCCGCGGAAATCGCAAAGATGCTGGTAGATATCAACGTTTCAAGACGTGACCTTTTGAAGATCGCCTCCGGCCTGACTCCTGCCAAACTGGTCGATGTGGTCAGCAAAATGAACGTTGTGGAAATCATGATGGCACAAATGAAAATGCGAGCCAGAAAAAGTCCGGCCAATCAGGCCCATGTGACCAACCTGCTGGACAATCCGGTACTGATGGCTGCCGATGCCGCCGAAGCTGCCCTCCGCGGTTTTGCCGAACTGGAGACTACCTGCAGTGTGACTCGCTGCGCACCGCTCAACGCGATTGCGCTGATGATCGGAAGCCAGGTCGGCCGCCCAGGCGTTATCACCCAGTGTTCCCTGGAGGAAGCCACCGAATTGAAGATCGGCATGAAGGGCTTCACCTCTTACGCAGAAACCGTTTCCGTATATGGTACCGAGGCGGTCATGTCTGACGGAGATGATACTCCCTGGTCAAAATCTTTCCTGGCATCCGCCTACGCCGCCCGGGGTATGAAAATGCGTTTTTCCTCTGGTACCGGCTCTGAGGTCATGATGGGCTATGCGGAAGGAAAATCCATGCTGTATCTGGAAGCGCGCTGTGTCTGGATGGTAAAAGCTGGCGGCTCCCAGGGCACGCAGAACGGTTCTATCGACGGACTGCCCCTATCCTCGTCCATGCCCTCAGGGCTTCGGGCTGTTGCCGCAGAAAATCTGCTGACCTCTATGCTGGGACTGGAAGTAGCCTCTGGTAACGACACCTATTTTTCCCACTCTCTGGCTCGCAGCATGTCCAAGCTACTGATGCAGATGCTGCCCGGCACCGATCTGGTCACCTCCGGGTATGCCTCTATTCCCAACTGCGACAACACCTTCTCCGCCAGCACCATGGACTGCGATAACTACGCCAACTATTATATGGTTCAGCGCGATATGAAGGTAGATGGAGCACTGCATCCAGTCAGCAATGAGGAGGTAATTGCTCATCGCCGCAAAGCAGCCCAGGCTATGCAGGCACTGTTCTACGCGATGGATTTTCCTGAGATCACCGATGAAGAAGTAGAGGCTGCTGTTTACGCCTACAAATCTTCCGATATGCCAAAGAGAAACGTTGCAGAAGACATAAAAGCGGCTACCCACATTATGGAAAGCGATTTTAATGGTTTTGATATTGTGAAGGTTTTGTACCAGGCCGGATACGAGGAGCTTGCAGAAAACATCCTGACCATACTCAAGCAGCGCGTTGCAGGAGACTATCTGCACACCTCTGCAATCTTTGACGAAAACTTCCACGTGATAAGCGCGATCAATAACGAAAACGACTATGCCGGACCGACGACCGGCTATCAGATCTCGGATGCGCGGTGGGATCAGATGCAGCAGCACATGGGCGCTGTTTCCACAGATGACTTTATCGACTCCAGGGATGAATCCTACATCAATGGCATCACCGAATGCGGCCCTGCCGCTCCTGGTACAAATCCAGATGAAGTTGTTATTGCAGTTTCTCCAAGCTTTGGGCAGCAGCAGCGAAAGACCATCGTAGACCTCCCCCATGAAATCGTGCTCCGCGAGCTTGCTGCCGGCATCGAAGAGGAAGGCATGAAACCGCGCTTTATCAAATGCTACAGCTCCTCTGATCTGGCTGTAATCAGCAGCGCAGGTTCCAGGCTGAGCGGCTCAGGCATCAGCATCGGTATCCAGTCAAGAGGGACTACGGTGATCCATCAAAAAGATCTGGTACCTTTGGACAATCTGGAGCTTTTCCCTCAGTCGCCGCTTTATGACAAAAAAACCTACCGGGCTATCGGAAAAAATGCGGCCAAATACGCAAAAGGGGAAAGCCCTGAACCGCTTCCCGGCGATATCGACAGCAGCACGAGATTTTATATGTTGAAAACAACCCTTCTTCACAACCACGAAACAGCTCAGATCAAAAACATCAAACCGGTAGAGCTTGAAGTCTCTTTTATATAATTACAGAAAGGAACGGCAAAACCCATGAATACCTTAAATTACAAAACCGATTATCCACTCCTGGAAAAGCACCCTGACAAACTGAAAGCCATGTCCGGAAGACCCATAGGCCAACTGACCATGGAAAACGTTCTGGCAGGGACGGTCAAAATGGAGGACGGAAAGATCCACAAGGACACCTTGCTGATGCAGGCCGAAATCGCCCAGTCGGCAGGCGATATTCAGATTGCGGCCAATCTGCGGCGCGCGGCGGAGCTGACCAATGTTCCCGATGACTATATTTTGGAAGTCTATAACACTATTCGCCCTTTCCGTAGTGAAATGGAAGACATTTTAGCGGTTGCCGATGCTTTGGAAAACAAATACGGAGCCGCTGAGACCGCTCAGTTCGTCCGGGAGGCAGGCGAAATCCTGCAAGACAGCAACCGCCTCAAGCACAACCGGTAAAAGGAGCAGCCTATGATCACTTATGTAGCTGGTATCGATATCGGAAATGCTACCACCGAAACTGCTCTGGGCAAGATCCAGGATGGGCGGCTGCTTCGCTGCACCAGCGGAATAACAAAAACAACCGGTATCAAAGGTACAAAAGACAACCTTTACGGAATGATCAATTCTCTAAAAGAAGCCTGTGCGGATATGGATATCCCGCTGTCTTCTCTGGATCTGATCCGTATTAACGAGGCAACTCCTGTGATCGGTGATTTTGCCATGGAAACGATCACTCAGACGGTCATTACCGAATCTGCCATGATTGGCCACAACCCGGACACTCCCGGTGGCCTTGGTCTTGGCATCGGCTACACCGTATTTTTGGAGGATCTTCCCGCAGCAGATAAACAAAAGCCGCATATCGTTATTATTTCAGAGGAGCACGACTTTATTACCGCAGCCAGGGAGGTTAATCTGGCCATTGAAGATGGTTATTCCATCAAAGGACTGATCGTCCAAAATGATGACGGGGTGCTGATCTGCAATCGGCTTTCGGAAACCCTTCCCATCGTGGATGAGGTCTCCCTCATCGATAAGGTTCCGGTGGATTATCTGTGTGCCGTAGAGGTGGCAAGGCCGGGTGCGTCGATCGACTTTCTCACCAACCCCTATGGCATTGCGACCGCCTTTTCTCTCTCTTCTGCGGAGACAAAGCATGTAATCCATATTGCCAAAGCGCTGATCGGCAACCGCTCTGCCGTTGTCATCAAAACGCCTTCCGGCAGCATCCATGAACGGATCATCCCGGCGGGCGAAATCATCATCGACGGACAGAGGCAGCAGTACCGGGTCAACGTGGACGACGGTGCCCAAAAAATTATGGATCAGGTGAAACGTGCCGGTTCGATTCGTGATGTCCACGGCAGCAGCGGTACGAATGTCGGCGGTATGCTGGAGTCGGTTCGCAAAAAGATGGCTCAAGTCACCGATACGCCGGAAGATTCCATCTTTATTCAGGATCTGATGGCCGTAGACACTTTGGTGCCGCAAAATGTGATCGGCTCCTTGGCCAATGAGTTTTATATGGAAAAATCCGTCGGCATCGCGGCCATGGTAAAGACCCAAAAGCTGCACATGCAGCACCTGGCGGCTCTACTGGAGGAAACAGTCGGCTGCCCCACGGAGATCGGCGGTGTCGAGGGAGATATGGCAGTCCTTGGAACCCTCACGACGCCGGGAAGCGGAACGCCCATCCTGGTTGTTGATATTGGCGCCGGATCTACGGATTCCTGTTATCTTCACAGTGATGGCCGGAAAAAGACCATCCACCTGGCTGGCGCGGGCAACATGGTGACCGAGCTGATCCAGGCAGAGCTGGGCCTTTCTTCCAGAGAAGAAGCGGAAGCCATCAAAAAATATCCTCTGGCAAGAGCCGAGTCCCTGTTTCACCTGCGCCACGAAGACGGAAGTGTGGAGTTTTTCAAAGAGCCGCTCCACAGTGACTTTTTCGCCAAACTTTTGTCCATTCAACCGGACGGATATCTGCCGATCAATACCAGGCATTCTTTGGAAAAGGTTCGTTCCGTCCGCAGAGAGATCAAACGAAAGGTCCTTGTCAACAATGTGCTTCGGGCATTGTTGAAGGTTTCTGCTACAGGCACCCTTCATGAATTCGAGCATGTGGTGCTGGTCGGTGGCTCTTCACTGGACTTTGAACTCCCAAATATGCTGACGGATGTTTTGGCCTACTATGGCATCACCAGCGGGAAAGGCAATATTCGCGGGTGCATGGGGCCGCGGAATGCGGTTGCTAGCGGCCTGCTTTATGCATTCCTTCAGAAAGAAGAAGCCTTTGACCGCAAGTCTTCACCCCAACCAGATGGCGCAGCAAAAGCGCAAAAAGGAGGGGGCCATGAATAACCGATACCCGGCAATCCACCTGCTTTATACCGAGGACTCCCTATCCTGCTATGTGACGCAGATCGAGTACGGAATCGAGGAGGAAGGCTTGTTCAGCACCCGCACCCTTGCGCCCGCCTCTGCTCTGAACGAGCACACCTTTGGCTCAGCTCAGGCTTCCAAGGTGGGCATTGCAATCGGAATATCAAAAGAGAAGGTGTTTCTCATGCATCAGAAGGCTGGGCCCGGGACCTGTATCCTGGAAAAGAGGCCGCCTGCTCTGACGAAAAAGGAAGGGCGAATCTTTGGTCAAAATGCAGCCCGCCTCGTGAAAGGGCTGCCCTTATATCCGTTATAACTTGTGTTTATCCAGATCGGCTGATTTTGCCGTATCAACATATCAATCATTGTGAAAATTTTAGGAGGTAAAAAATGAATCGTAAAGTAAAAGTTGCTCAGTATGGAAGTGGAAAAATGGCTGGTCCAACTATGAAGTATGTCTATGACCATGGTGGCGAGGTGGTCTGCGCTTTTGGTAAATCCGACCGCGCCTTTGGCAAAGATATTGGCGAGATCATGGGCACAGAAAACAAGGGCGTTAAAGTCAGCTACGCCAAGGATGCCCGCCAGATCCTCACCCAGACTAAGCCGGATGTATGCATTGTTGAAACCATGGCCCTTCTCCCCGACTGTCAGGACATCTTCCTTCTCTGCGCGGAATTGGGCATTAATGCCATCTCCACATGTGAAGAGGCCTTTTATCCATGGAACTCCCGCTATAAGATGACAAAGGAAATCGATGAGCTTGCAAAAAAGAACAACTGTACCATCTGCGGGACCGGAGCACAGGACATGGGCTGGGGATACATTATTTCCACCATCGCCGGGGCATCCAATAAAGTCACCAAAATTAAAGGCTCTGTTGTATATAATTCGGAAGATTACGGAGTTGCCCTGGCCAAGGTTCATGGCGTCAACCTGTCGCTGGATGAATTTGAAAAGACCATTGCCGCTGTTAATAATATTTCTGAGGAAAAGAGACAGGAAGTACTGGAAACAGAAGATTTCCTTCCATGCTACATGTGGAATGCCAACGGCTGGATCTGTTCCCTGCTGGGATTGACTGTAAAGACACAGGAACAGAAATTCATCCCTCAGACCTGCGATCAGCCGTTATGGTCCGATGTTCTGCAGACAGAAATCCCCGCCGGCCATGCAGTCGGGCTCTCCGCTACGGTGATTACCACTACAGAAGAAGGCATCACGCTGGAAACCGAGTGTGTGGGAAAAGTATATGCTCCCGGCGAAGAGGATTTGATCAAATGGACCCTTTACGGAGAACCGACCCAGGACTTCGTATTAAAGAAACCGGACACCGTAGCCATTACCTGTGCTTCCGTTGTTAACCGGATACCGGATGTCATGAACTCCGAGCCAGGCTATGTTACGACCGATAAGATGGGCCCTCTCAACTATATGATCCGCCCAATGGAGACCTATGTGAAATAGCCGTTTCATATAAATTAATCGAGTTGGGCTGTCGCATCAATGAGGAAAGATCGCGAAGCGACATTTTTCCAATCTATGCGGAAGCCCAACAAAAGGAGCCGGCCACTGAATGCACAGTGACCGGCTCCTTTTTTAATATACGACATTACAGCCCAATTCTTCCAACACCTTGTAATATCGGCCCAGCTCCTCTTTTTCCATACGCTCTAAAGACCCCAGATCATACTTTCTGCCGAGCCATTTATACTTGTCTTTTCCAAAATTATGATAAGGCAGCAGTTCAACCTTCACCTGACTGTTTTGCCTCTGCAGCCCACGGACAAACGCTCCGGTTTGCCGTATATTCTCCCCGTCGTTTACCCCTGGGATCACCGGGACCCGAAAGCGGATCTCTTTGCCTGAGGCCGCCGCCTTTTCTGCGTTGAGCAGGATGCTTTTATTACTTACGCCAGTATACGCCCGATGCTTTTCCTCATCCATGCATTTCAAATCAAATAAAATCTGATCGGCCTGGCGAAAAACCTTTTCCACCTCAGACCAGTCTCCAAAGCCGCAGGTTTCAATGGCCGTATGGATGTTGCGCATGCTGCAGGCACGGAGAAACTCGTAAACGAAGTCCGGCTGGGTCAGAGGCTCGCCGCCTCCGACCGTCACACCGCCGCCTGAATTCCGGTATATGACCTGATCCTTTACAGCGATATTCACCAGCTCCTCCACAGTCACTACCTGACCGGTCAGCTTTTTAGCCTGTGCGTAGCAGCTTTTCGCGCACAGGCCGCAGGCATCGCACTTGCCCCGGTCAATCTGAAAGTTCAAGGGATTGACTGCCTCCTTCGGACATACACAAACGCAGTCCCCGCAGCCAATACAATTGGTTTTTACATCTATGATTTCCGGCTCCGGCCTCTGGGATTCCGGATTGCTGCACCAGATGCACCGCAGCGGACAGCCCTTCATAAAAATCAGGGTCCGTATCCCGCCGCCGTCATGTATGGAAAATTTCTGCGTATTAAAGATAATCCCTGTCCGTTTTTCCTTCATTGACAAATCTCCTGTATTTAAGCCTGATGTATGGTTCTGTTGATGATGTCGTCCTGCATTTCTTCACAAAGTTCCGTGAAGTAGGCGCTATATCCGGCTACTCGCACGATCAGTGATTTGTGTTCTTCCGGTTTGTCCTGCGCTGCTCGCAGCAGCTCACGGCTCACTACATTGAACTGAATGTGATAAATATTCAAGTCTACAAATGTACGGATGATGTCGGAAATCCGCTTGATTCCCAAATCTCCCGAAACACTTTGAGGGTCCAGTTTCATATTCAGCAGGGTGCCCGAGGTATGGACTTCGTGATTGATTCTGGAAACCGATTTTAATACGGAAGTTGGTCCTTCGTGGTCGGTTCCGCCATTTGGGGAGCATCCGTCCGCAAGGGCCTTTCCTGAAAGCCGCCCATAAGGCAGAGCGCCTACCACCAGTCCGTGGGGAACATGTGAGGATACCGGGTACAGACCGGAAATAAAGTGCGGACCTCTCCAGGATTTGCACTGGGAAATCACACTGTAGGCGTAATCAGTCATTTCTCCTGCCAGCGCATCCACCTCTTCAATGTCATTTCCGTACATCGGCGTTGTATTCTGCAGCATGAGACGGATTTTTTCATAACCATCAAAATTTGCTTTCAGTGCCTGGATCAACTCACCCATAGTAATCGTCTTATCATCAAAGACGTGCTTCTTAATTGCGGAAAGCGAGTTAACCAGATCTGCAATGCCTGTGCCGATCAGCGCCGGCCCGATGGTATATTTCACGCCACCCCGGGTCAGATCTTTTCCTGTATGTAACGTCCCTTCCAGGAATGTGGAAATAAACGGGTACGGTGTCAGCTCTGCGCAGACCTTCTCATTGACATTGGCGCAGATGCTGATGGACTCGATCATATATTTGAGCTGCTGTTTCACCGCATCTTTGATTTCATCGTAAGTCATGTCCTGTGGATCACCTGTTTCCAAACCCAGCAGCTTGTTCTCATTGATAATGCTTCTTCCGTTATGGAGAACGAATTCCATGGCCGCCGCATAGTTGTAGTGGCCGCCGTCTGACCATTTGGCCATCTTGCCGCCCATAAACGGCTCAACACACCCAACCATCTGATAGTCTCTGGCCTCTTCCATCGTTCCTCCGGACAGCAGCATCATCTTAATGGCGACTTCATCGTTATAGATAGCCGGAAATCCGGTTCCCAGTCTGGCCAGTTTGGCGATGTGGGCAATCAGCTCCTCTGGCGACTGCTGGTGTACCCGGGCGCACAGAGAGGGGCTGTGAAGCTGTACATCCATTTTAGCTGTGATAAACAGGTAGGACAGCTGGTTGGTCGCATCCTTTCCCCTCTTGTCAATCCCGCCTACGATAATGCTGTGAAACGGCTGATATCCCGCAAAGTACATGGCCGCATTTGCACTGAGAAACCAAGTGGATTCCGCTGTCTTTACATAGAATGCCTCGATCAGCTCCAGCGTCTGTGCATCCGTCAGTCTTCCTTCTTCCATATCCTTTGCGTACAGAGGATACAGATACTGGTCCATTCTTCCCGGCGAATAGGAAGGGCCGTTGCCTTCCATCATGCAGCCTGCCAGGATGAAGTAAGTAAGCTGCAGCCCCTGCCAGAAGGTTTTTGGTTTGTTATCTGAAAGATAGCGGCAGTTGGCAGCAATGCGTTCCAGCTCCTCCTTTCTTTTGCCTGCCGCCTGATCGGCCTGCTCTTCAGCCAGACCGGCAAACCGCAGGATATAATGCTTTAAGCCTTCTAAGGTCATCTTACAGGCTTTATAAAACGTAATTTTTTCATAGCTTTCCGGATCAATCGGATCCAGAGCGTCGATGGCATCCGCAAGCTCCTTTTCCATCTGTCCCAGGCCGGTATTCATGGCCTTTTCCCAGTAAGGAGCTGTCTCTCCGGCCGCGCTCTGAGTTTTGATCTCCACGTCGATGATGCCGGTCTTGACGGCCATTTCTCTTACATAAGGCGGGATTTGGCGGAGCCAGAGTTCGCTGACAATTTTGCCTTTCCAATATGGAAAAATGGTTTCCCGCAGTTCTTTTTTATCCTCTTCCGAAATGAAATAGGGATCCTGTTTTCTTGTGGCAATGGTGTCCAGTTCTTCGCTGAGCCAGCCGCAGTGAAACACCGGGTCTACAACTCCAGCCCTGGGGATTCTGGCGACATCGCCTGCAATCAGCTGGTGGTCTGCAATCCGTATCTCTCTTTTCTCGCAGTAATCCTTGAAGGCCTGGGCCCGTCTGGTAATGATGTCTTCCCCTTCTGTTTCTTTGAAAGACTCGGTATAGATTCTGGCCCGCTCGATATCTACGCTGGGCCGGGCTTTTCTGTAGTCTTCGATCAGCTTTTCAATTCTGGGGAAATGGTTTTCCCCTTCTAAAGAAAAAGTTCTGTTTTCTGTGTTCATGTGATTTGCTCCCTTCTCTTTCTATCCGTAGCAAAGCTCGGTCATTTCCCCCGGAATGTTGCAGGCCAGCCAATGTATAAAAGGAAATCCTTCCCCTTTTGCGTTGTCGTTATCCATAAAGATGACCGCATAGCTCTTTGTGCCCGCAGGTACCCCTTCCCACCGGAGGGGAAAAGATGTAAGCGGGATACCATAGGCGATTTCAGCTTCTCTGGACCAGCTCCCATATCTGTCAGCCAGCCTGCCGTCGGTAATCGCCGGGCTGGCTGCTCTAAATTTTATATTCGTTTTCTTTCACTCCCTTCCTTCGTCATTTTATCCGTTGTCTTGTCTTTTCCAAGTATAGATTAACTATATACCCGATCAAGTTTTCTGACAATTGTTCTGCAGTAGGATTTTTTCCATGGTAGCCGTTGGTATACCTTGCCGAATTGAACATTTACTTTTCAAATACAATCAAATATAATAAATATACAGTCTGTTTTTGCTAAATGTTATGCAGAGGAAATATTATGGCATTTACCTTTAATGAAAATGAATTTTATACGTTTAACAAAATGATTTCGGATTTATATGTTGCATACAATAAAATCGACGCTTTGCAGCACTTTCTTGAAGAACTAAAGAAACTTTGCTTCTTTGAAAAAGGCGATATTTATATTTTTAAAAAAGGGCAGAACAGCATTCGATTTGAAAATTTTATCTTTGCCGGATGGGGAAAGGATCTGAACTATTATTTCAAGGTCTGTGACATGGACGATGCTCTGCCTATCGTTTCTTTAAAACAGCCCATCATCTTCAAAAGCTCGGAGATTTTTACCCGCTCTGAGCGGGAGAAAACCCGCTATTTTAAAGAATGCCTCAAGCCCTGCAATATGTATTATTCCATCGAGGGCAATCTCTTTGTGGAAAATTCCCCCAGTGGATATGTCTGTGGCATTGGGCTGCATCGGTCAAAGCAATCTGAGGATTTTACCGCGCAGGATTTGGAATTGATCAAAATGTTCAAACTGCACTTGTCCAGAATCGTTCAGGATGTTTGTGAGGCAAAGCATAATCTGGATAAAAGCAAATATACTATGTTTTCTCACGATAATATTCTGGTGTACATGGTTTACGACCGGGATCTGAACATCATGCATTCCAATATTACCACCGGCCTGCATTCTCAGCTCTCTCTGGATACGATCCGGAATATGTTTACTGCCATGTGCGAGACGCTAAAGCAGGAAATCTCGGCCCGAGGCGCTTCCAAAGTGTCTGAAACTTTGAAAACCCACAGTAAAATCAACCTGGAAGATAAGTCCTATTACGTCAACGTCAGCTACAACGATTCTGACCAGACCTTCTCCTGCTGTGTTTACGACTATTCCACCATCATCGACAATATCCTTCTTTCCATCAAAGAAACCAATCACCTGACCCTCCGGGAATACGAAGTGCTCCAGTATCTGGTAAACGGCCTCAGCAATACGGAAATCATGGAGCAATGTCAAATCAGTATGCCTACCGTAAAAAAGCATGTATCCAATATCTATCAGAAATTGGAGATCAGCGGAAGACATCAGCTTTTTCAGCGGGTCTTTTATTCTTAGGGTATACGATTTTCCCCATTGAATGCGGCGTTGCCGCATTTTATCCCTTTACCCTTTACGCCCGTTCCAGCAGCCGCACAATTTCATTTCCGACAGCTTCTGTTGTCGAACTCCCTCCTAAGTCGCGTGGCAGGCTCTTTTTTTCTGTAAGAAGCTGTTCAATGGCATCCAATATGCGTTTTCCCCATTCCTCATAACCGAAAAAGTCCATCATCTGGCTGACTGACCAGACCGCTGCAAGGGGATTTGCCTGCCCGGTTCCCGCAATGTCGGGCGCAGATCCGTGGATCGGCTCAAACATGGACGGATAGAGCCTTTCCGGATTGATATTTGCCCCTGCGGCAAGTCCCATACCTCCCGCAATCGCTGCCCCTAAATCGGTGAGAATATCTCCGAACAAATTGGACGTTACTACGATCTGAAACCGCTCAGGTTCTTTTACAAAAAACATGCTTGCCGCATCCACCAGATAGGAGTAGGTTTCCACATCCGGGTATTCCCGTCCGACCTCTTCAAAAATCTGATCCCAAAATACCATGGAGTAATTAAGTGCATTGGCTTTGCTAATGCTTGTCAATGTTTTCTTCTCTTTTTTTGCTAATTCATACGCATAGCGAATCACCCTTTCACATCCCAGTCTGGAAAAAACACTGTCCTGTATCACCACTTCGTTGATTTTTCCCTTGTACATCCAGCTTCCGCTTCCTGCATATTCGCCTTCGCTGTTTTCCCGCACAACCAGCATGTCAATCTGCTCGCGCTTTACACCTGCAAGCGGACATGGGGCTCCTTTCAGCAGCTTGATCGGCCGCAGGTTGATATATTGATCAAACCCTTTTCTGATTTTCAGCAGAATATCCCACAAAGAAATATGGTCCGGTACCCCCGGAAATCCAACTGCTCCCAAGTAAACGGCATCAAATTTTTTTAGAGTCTCCAGGGCATCCTGCGGCATCATTTCACCATGCTCCAGATAATATTCACATCCCCAGGGGAAATCCTCAAATTCAAATCCGATGCCCTTATCCAGCTCTGCAATTTTATGCAGAACCTTTTTTCCTTCCCTGCAAACTTCCGGTCCTACGCCGTCTCCGCCGATTACTGCAATTTTATATGTATTCATTTTGTTTTCCTTTCCCAGAATCTCTGTTCTTTTAACCTTTTGATTGTGCACCGTCCATGGCCTCGATTAAAGGCAGTTTTGTCCCGGATACATACCTCACCATCGCACCTCCTGCAGTGCAGACATAACCAATATCATCCAGATTAATATAGCGCTGCGCCGCACTGACGGTGTCGCCGCCTCCGATGACAGAATAGCCTTTTGCAGCTGCAATCGCTTCCCAGACTTCTTTCGTTCCTCTTTCAAAAAGCGGATTTTCATAAGCGCCTGCAGGTCCGTTTACAAAAATGGTTTTTGCTTGTATGATTTCTCGTCGATAGTGCTCAATCGTTTTTTCTCCAATGTCCATAAACAGTTCTGACTTGGGCAATTCGTCAATGTCCAGCGTACAGCGTTCCCCGCTTCTTTCATACACCACATCAACTGGATAATCGATCTTTTGTGGGTATTTATCAAGATATTGCCTTGCCTCCTGTACGAAACGGTCCAGTCCCCGCTCGCGGATAAATAATTCCTTTTTTTCTCCCAATGAATAGCCTTTCGCCATCAGCATAATTTCACCTGTAACTCCGCAAGTAAGAATTTTATCCGCTTTGCCTGTTTCCAGAACTTGCTTCATCATGCCAAAGGCATCGGAAATCTTTGCACCTCCTAACACAAACAGACATGGGTGGTCCGGAGATTCAATAATCTGATCCAGCGCTTCAACTTCCCGGCACATCAGCTCGCCTGCTGCCGTAGGAAGAAGCCTCTGGAATGCAGCCATGGAAGGTGCATTTCTATGGGCTGCGGAAAAGGCGTCGTTGACATAATAATCACATAAAGGAAGCAGGGATCGTACCAGATAGGTCTGTTCCATCAATTCTGGCTTTAGACTTACCACATTCTCAAAGGTTGAGGTTTCTTCAGTAAGATAGCGCAAGTTTCCCAGTAAAAGTCCTTCTCCAGCCTTCAGCTTTCGGATTTCTTCCTGTGCTGCCGGACCGCAGGGATCATCAATATAGCGGATACCCCCGTTTATATATTGATTCAGCTTTTGAGCATGTTCTTCCATGGGAATCAAGTTTTCGTAATCCAGCGTATCTCCCTGGTGCGCGATGATCACCAGCTTCGCACCTTTATCCAACAGCTTCTGGATGGTTGGCACGCTTTTATGAATCCTGTTTTCGTTTAAAATTTTCTTCGTACCTGGGTGGATTGGAGAGTTGATGTCCACTCGCAGCAAGGTCACTTTGTTCCGATAATCATAATCGTCCACTGTTTTCCATTTAATCATTTCCATCCTCCCAGGCCAAGATTCTTGTTGGTCTTTTCCACCGCTGTTTTTCCGTCTGTATCCATGGCCATTGCCGCACGAATCGCATCAATCGTCTCAGGAATGGTTACCGATTCCTGTGGAATATGTATTCCAAACATAATATCCTTACCAGATTTTACGATGGTGTCCTCCCAGATGCAGATTTCATACAGATCGCCTCTTGGCCTTCCAAGATCTCTTGCGTATTTGAAGATTGAAGCATTGCCCTGAAATCCTTCATCCAGTCTGACCATGCGAATACGGTTGTGCTCTTTGAATGTATCGATTGCCTCCTTCACTGATATATCTCTCTTCGGTGTTGCCACTACGGTAATAAAGTGTCCATGGGTTACCGGTGCGTGCACCAGGATTCCGGTCGCTTTAATTTCCGGCAAAATCGTCATCAGATCCAGTGCCTGATGATTGGGCGCTTTGTCAACCTGCAGCGCATTGGTCAATCCTCTGTGGTAATCTCCCGGGTCCGCAACTCTCCGTACAATGGTAATCGCGACCTTCTCAATCCCGCATTTTTTATCGAGGCAGTCTACTGCCCGGATCAATCCGGTTGTGTTGCAGGATGTCAGCTTTAGGAAATCCGCATGGAGGCCTTTTTCATAGTTGGCATATCCGTGAAAAAACACATCTGCCACATCATTTTTCTCGCCGCCCTGGAAGACCGCTTTAACCCCATATTTTTTATATTGCTCTTTATTTTTCGCACCAACACCTGCGGATGTCGCATCCAATACAATGTCTGTTTTCTCAAGTGCTTCCTCCAAAAGTCCGCGGACTGGAATCCCGTTTGCTGCAAGCTCGGCCCGGCACGTTTCGTTTACTGCATAAAGATCATATGGCATGCCTTTTTCTTTCAGGGCCCTGATCGACAGACTCATTGCCGCGTCCACAACTCCAATCAGATTCATATCGTCCTGCAGACTAACCCCGTCGGCAAGCCTCTGTCCAATTGTTCCATAACCCACCACTAATACATTCGTCATTGTTTCTCCTCCTCGTTCACTCATTTCCGGAATCACCTTTTTTAAAGCTCCGCAGATGGCATGATCTGCAAGCTGCATTAACGGCGCCTCCGAGTCCTTGTTGATAATATACTGACCTTAATATATTGCAAATTGTATGCCAAATACATTTAGTTTCAAGAAACGCACAAAAAACCTTCTATTTCCTTGAAACAAAAGGTTTTTCTTCAATTTCATTTTAGCCAGGCATTTTTATTGCTAGCTAAAATTGACTATCCGCTCTTAAAATAGGAAGGAATTCATCCCAAACAACGTTATTTTTATAGTCAAAAACGACTATTCACATAGTCGTTTTTGACTTATTTCTGCTTTTTATCTATGCGGCCTGTAAATCAGATGTTTTGTACCGCTTGTCCTGACGCCGCCCTGTTCGGAGCCGATTATCGGACGTTCCTTAATTACAGAAATTATGTTTCCTGCTCTGCCTTTTCCTTCTTTTGCTCATTGTCAATGCGATGATACATGCCAGATATCCTATGGCGATGATGATCGCAGACAAAAGCAATGCCAGTGCTGATCCGAATCCATAAATTGCAGCAAAGGCGATCGCGAATATAATCCCGGCTCCTGCCCCCAAAGAGAAGAACAGTCCGCCTGCCATGCATACTCCGCATATGGCAGTGGCGATCCTGGAATCCAGCTTATCGTAAAATATGCCTGTACACGGCTTTCCCGGTATCACGGTAAACACCATAATGGTTAGGATATTTGCCGCAAGCTGAGGTGAATATCCCAGGTCGCCTAAATAAGCTACTACATGGCCTTTGATGGCTCCCATCGGCAGCATAAAACAGAATACACCTATGAACAGCACCCAGAATTCTGGTTTACGCATGATCTCTCTTATATCGCCTTCTTTTTCTGAAGCCGCATATTCAGATGCTTTCAGTTTCTCAATATACGCCTCATCTTCTTCGCCATATCGGAGCATATTTTTAGTATGCGGCGTTTTTGTAACGAAGGCCAAAGTGAGCGGAACCGTAATGACAATGATTGCTGCGCCCAGGCCAAAATAGGCGGCTTCCCATCCAGATGACTGAATGACGCGTGTGAGGACCTGCGATAGTATCGTTCCACCCACACCGCTTCCAACCATGGTGACGCCCATAGCAAATCCTTTTCTTTTGATGAACCAGCCATCAATGAAAATCGCCGCCGGTATTTGTATGGTTCCTGCAATTCCAATACCGATCAGTCCGGCTGCTATATAAAGCAGCGCCACCGAAGTTACAGTAGCATACATGATATATCCTATGCCCACCAGCGCACAGCATATTGCCATTGGCCATTTCAGATCCCTTTTGTCGGCGATTCTGCCAAAGATCAAAGCGCCCGGTATAGCTACCAGCAGCTCTATGGTAAAAAGACTGGATATGATTGTCCTCGATACCCCTAGCGTTTCAGTCATTGGTGTAAGAAACAGACCAAAACAGTTGAATGCCGAACCATAAATAAAAAAATAAGTAAAAAATCCCGCAGTTACAACCAGCCAGGCGCGCCTTCTGCTTTTCTTAACTAAATTTATATCCATTTAAATCCTCCTCCCATTTAACCTGCGATTTCGCCGCCTGATATGACGGTCTCCACTGTGATTCTCATGATCTCTTCCTTCGGGCAATCAAAAATATTTTCACTGAGAATAATCACATCTGCCAGCTTCCCCTCTTCCAGACTTCCTTTCATATCCTCATCAAAGGAGGCATACGCCCCGTTGTAGGTAAACATTCGTATGACTTCCATCAGTTCCACCTTCTGGCCCGCCCCTACCGGCTCTCCTGTTTTCAGATCTTTTCTGTTGAGGGCACCGAAAAAACTGTACATGGGGTTTGGATAAGAAACCGGAGCGTCTGACCCCAGAGCAGCCACGATCCCTTTTTCCAAATAGCTTTTAAGAGGAAACATGTATTCTGTCCGCATACCGTAAAAGCGATTGTAATCGGCACCGTTTATCGCTATAAAAGCGGGGTTTGCGATTGGAATTATGTTCAGCTCCGCTATTTGATCGAGCAATTGGGAGTTTACAATGCCACAGTGTTCGATTCTGTGTCTGCAATCCTCCCTTGGATATTCGTTCATAGCCTTTTCGATTGCATTTACAATGATCGTCACTGCCTGGTCCCCTACTGCATGCGCTGTGACCTGATAGCCTTTTCTGTGGAGATCAGCTACCATTTTGTCCGCTTCTTCTTGGGTCCATACTAGGATCCCCTTTGAAGGCAAATGGCAATAAGGCTCGATCATCGCCGATGAAGGTCCGCTGGAGCTGCCGTCCAGCATGATTTTCGCAGGCCCCAATTTGAATCGTTCATTTCCACACCCTGTATGTATGCCTGTTCCCACGAAAAGCTTTAAAAAATTACGGGCGGATTCCTTTCCAAATAAATTAAACAGCATTGGGTACATTTTAGTATTCAGCTCACTGTTATTACACATATCCTGCATGATCCTGTAATAGCTGCTGCCATACCCTCCTGCGTCATGGGCTGATGTTATTCCGTAAGATGTCAGGATTTGATCTGCGTTCTTGTAGCCGCCCCTCAGCTCTTCATCGTAGAATTCTACGATCTCGCAGGCATTCCAATGAGCCGTTTCCTTTAGCAATCCATGGGGTTCATGTTTATCATTCATCACCACTTCTCCCGGCGCATAGCCTGTATCATCTCGAATGCCTGCCAGCTTCAGCGCCGGTGAATTATAAACGCTCAGATGGGCGCAGCATCTCATACACTGGACTGGGTTCTCTGGAGCGGCCTCATCCAAATCCTCTTTGGAGGGATGTCTCTTTTCCTCCAGCTTGTTGTGATCATATCCCTGCAGTTTGATCCAGCGTCCCGGTGCACTCTTTTTGGCAGCCTCCCGGATCAGCCTTTTGATATCTTCGATGGACTTAACCTTTGGATAGCTGATATCTATGACTCCATGGCCGAGCAAACCAAACATTCCCAAGTGAAGATGAGCATCGACAAATCCCGGCATGACTGTTTTTCCCTGAGCGTCGATTACCTTTGTCCTCTTACCGATCAGTTCTTCTGCATCGTTTGTCCTGCCGACAAAAATGATTTTTTCTCCCTTAATGGCGATGGCCTCCTGTATTTCATTGCCATTGTTGACCGTCACGACATTGCCATTTTTTATGACAATATCCGCTATTGTTTTTGTGTGAAACATAACACCCTCCTTTTCTTCTGCAAAACAAAAAACCTCTTATTTACAAATTTCTTATTTACAGCGCAACTATGATGCCAACGCTGCCGCTGCGCAGAATTTTCTTAATATTTGTAAATATAAAAGGTTTTTTAAGCAATCTAAGGTCTTTTTTATGGTTTCTGTCTTTGCTGTCCCAAAAGGAACTCTTGCATTTTTGCATATTAGGAGCCGCCTTACCTCCGGAAGGCCTCAAATATCCAGCCTTAAACGAGAAATATGCAGGAACGCAAATATTGTATTCCTGCATATTTCCTATAAACCGTATTTTTTTAGCTTCCTAGAGATTGTGGCTTGGTCAGTCTTTAGTTTTTCTGCCATCACTGTGCCTTTGCCATATACTTTTTTATAATGAAGAAGGATCTTTCTTTCATATTGTTCCATAATCTTTTTCAGTGACATCTCTTCTTCTACTTTGATAAGTTCCCTTCTTCCTTCCCCATCCTCCTCGATGGTGAGGATACCCATGGCAGCAAAGGCTTCCTCCAAAGTAATAACATCATTCGAACTTTGGACAATGAGCCGCTCGACGATGTTTTGCAATTCTCGAACATTTCCGCAATAGTCCAAACCCATCAGATAATTGATGGCATCAATGCTGAATTTTTTATTGAAATTATATTTTTGATTAAAACGTTTTTCAAAATGAGCGATCAAAAGCGGTATGTCTTCTCTGCGCTTATCCAGTCCGGGCATTTTGATATCTACGATATTGATCCTGTAATACAAGTCTTCCCTGAACTTTTTTTCTGCAATGAGCTTTTTCAAATCTGCGTTTGTAGAAGCAATAATCCGTACATCAACCTTAATATCTTTCGTGCTGCCTATCCTGCGTACCTGCTGGTCCTGCAGCACCCGCAAGAGCTTGGCCTGCAGCTGCATCGGCATTTCGCCGATTTCGTCCAGCAGTATAGACCCTCCATCCGCATATTCGAGCAGCCCTGCCTTACCCTTTGGCGCTCCTCCGGTAAAAGCGCCCGGCTCGTATCCGAACAGCTCTGATTCCAACAGCTGCTCCGGTATTGCCGAACAATTTATTTTTACGAACGGTCGCGTTTTTCGCCTGCTCTTTTCATGAAGCAGATTGGCGATCAATTCCTTTCCCGAACCGGACGGCCCTGTGATCAGCACTGCTACATCCCGATCAGCTACTCGGCTCGCAAGATACACGATATCCCGCATAACCTTGCTCTGATAGATGATGTCTTCCTGTTCGTTCAGGATTTCCAGCAATTCTTGATACTTGTTGAAAAGTTTTTCTTTGTCAGATGAAACCGTTTCGATTTCCTGCTTTGCTTCCTCCAGTTCCGATTCATCCAATAAAAAATTGACCGTATATTTTATATGATCAGCATCATCCATCACAGGAATACCTTCAACGACATGGGACTTGCCCGCAGATAATTTCTGGTTAATCACCACTCGTTTTTTATCCTGAATTACCTGCATGGATGCGGACTGGGAAATATAGTTGCTTTCCACATAGCTTTCCATATTTGCCCCGATTGATTCCACGATTGGTATATTGGTTATCCTTGATTGAGCCTCGTTTACAACTACGATTTCGCCCTTTTCATCTGTTATCGTTATTCCTATAAAGGAGTTTTCCAGCAGCACATCAAACAATTCCGCCCTGGTGTCTTTATCGAGATTATGGCTTTTCATTGAAGTACCTCCTCGTCCCCTTATCAGAAATTAACTGCAATTCTATTTTAATCTGAACTGGGAAAAAAGGCAAGCGGAGGGCTTTCACCTCATCTCATACTCCACAGACTGAACCTCTGTCTCTACTGTCTCTTCGATAAAATGAACGATTTTCTCCATCATGCTGTCAGCCTGAGCCTGATGCGCTGCCAGAGCAGCTATACCAACGACGACCGTCTGGTGGGTATCCTGCTCTGCCGTCTCTGCGATTGCTATGTTGAATTTATTGCGGAGCCTGGCGCACAGACTCTTGACGATCATCCGCTTTTCTTTCAGAGAGTGAACCCAGGGAGCATAAAGTTTTATTGTAAGATATAGTATTTGCATTACAGGACCTCCTTGCCGCAATTCCGCTAACGGCCGACGATCTCACGCAGCTGTCCCAGCAAATCGCCTCCCGCCACCGAAATCTCTCCTACATTTTCGCATATTTTCTCCACATATTCCAGCTCTTTCAGTTTGTAAAGGGTCTTGTTTTCATCCATCAGCTTGGCTGTGTTCAGAAGGGAACGGGTGGACGCCACTTCCTCCCTGCGGGTAATCACGTTGGCCTGGGCGCGCTTTTCCGCGATAAGAACCGTGTTCATAATTTCCCGTATTTCTCCCGGCAGGATAATATCTTTGATACCCGCCTCTTTGATCTGCACGTACAGATCCGCTTCCTTTTCTTTCAGCTTCTGAAACACTTTTTCTGCCAGTTCTTCCTTGTTTTCCAAAATCTCGTCAATGCGGTAATTTCCCGCATACTCGCGGAGGATCAGCTGGGCAGTTACATGCAGCTGTTCTTGGTAATTATCCAGCTTGGTGATCGCTTTTACCCAATCCACAACCCGATAGTTGCACACAAAGTTGATACGCAGGGTCACTTTATCTTTGGAAAGAATCTCCTGGCCGCTGATCTCCATCCTCGTCAGACGGGTATCCACCAGCTTAACGTTCACCTTTGTCTTGCCCCTCCAGAAATAATAGGTGCCTGCATCCAGTACGCCGACGAATTTCTGATCATAGAACAGCACGCCCTTTTCGTATTCAGCAACCTCTGTTTTTATGTAATAGCTGGCGGGAATCTTGTCGAAGATGTGAGCGGGAATCTCCTGCGCCACTTCCGGGCGGTCAATCCCTACGGAAATGAATTCATGCCGATCATAAAGGGACCAAAAGGCATATCTTCCCGTATCCAGGCATTGGTCAAAACGCCCGTTGACAAAGTGGAGGACCAGTTCCTCATCTCCCACATTGACTACCTCCACCTGCTCCTGAACAGCCTCATTTCTCAACAGCACATCCAAAGAACAGGTCACCGGCTCCAAAGGCTCATCCAGTTCAACAATTTCCACTTGCGCGCCGCCGAACAAATAGCAGCATCCCGGCTCCACCAGTCTGATAAACCGGCCTTTTTTAAACAGGAGCCCCCTTTGATTTTCATTGATAATCTTCTTCATATAAATAAACCTCCCAGTTAAAATTCGTTCGGCAATCTGCCATGAACATGGTACGGCGGAAACATTCAGTTTGCTGCCGCAGCGGCGGAAGCAGATGCTCTGGCCGGCTGGGGCGCGCAAAACGGTATCCTCTTTCCGGCAGGGTACAATGCTCATTGTCAGCCTGCTCCTTCACCAGACGCATATCTGGTCAAGAACGGCTTGACGCGGCCTATTGCCTTTCTTGAGATGACGGATGCCACCTGTTTTCGTCTTTCAGACAAAAACTCAATTTTACTTACCAAAACCGCTTGGCTGAGTCAGATAAACTCAGGCAGGAATCGAACCTGCGATCTGGGGAGTCGAACCCCATCGCTTTTGCGATTGCCATCCATGTGCAGTTCATGCTTTGACATACGCCCCGGTACACCTGGCGCACCGCAGTGCCCGGCCCATGTACGGCCGCAGACACATGCTTAAGCATTCTTGCAGTTTTAGTATACTGGGAATGGTTTCCTGTATCACGGAAAAAAAGTTGCGAACCTTATTAAAGTCCGCAATCTTTTTGCATCATCAGTCTTTCTTTGATCCGTTCCACAAAGCTGGCCGGTTCGGTGACCTTTACCATGGGGCCGAAAGAAAGCACCCGGATCACCAGTTCCGTTTCATCATCCCGCTGGTAATCAATTCGCAGCCGATATCGATGATCCGAAAGCTGCTCCGCTTCCTTTTGGAAATGGGCAAAATGGAGCATCACCCGTTCCAAAGCGTTTCTTTCATCGGTCAGTTCTAAAACAAAATAATCCGATTTTTTTACCGCAGGCGCTTTTATCTGCCCATCGCTTTGTCCCACCGGGCGGCACTCTTTTATCCTGGCGATATTGACAATATCCGCATATCTGGTACCCGCCACCAGGGCTCTGAACTTGTCGTCTTTTTCCGAGTATTCCATCTGATAGGGCACACAAACAAACTCCCGCGCCGACCCCTTGCGGTTTTCATAGATCACGTGAACTTGCTTCTGATTGTTTATGGCATCGAGGATCATCCGGAAGTTTTCGCGGTACGCTTGGTCATCATATGGATCCCCGTCGTCATATTGATCAAAGACCACATAGTCCTGGGGTGTGAACAAAGGCTCTATGTCCTCCAGCCCTTCAAAATTCACGTCGAAGAGCTGTATCCTCGGATCCAGGCTGATCGCTTTCAACCAGCGCTTTTGAAGCAGGCTCACCGGCAGGGAAGGGTCGTGCTTCAGCGGCGTGAGCCCCTTTTCATCGATCAGCTTCCATTCTTGTTTTTTCAGTGCCGGCTCGATTGTCAGAAAACTCTCCGAAAAGGCATTTTCCGAAACGATCTGCCTCATCGCATCCCAATCGACGGTTCCCTTCCGCGCTTCTTTGAGGATCCTGGCGACCGTATTGTAGTAACAGCCGTAGATTTCATGAAACAGCATTACGCTTCACCTCCAATGCCATAGAGCCGGCACATTTCTTCAATATCCTGCCGGAATTGATTTTCAATGGTCCGATTGGAAAAGTTCATGGAAAGGATCCTCCCGATAAAGGTTCTGATCCAGGGGATCATTTCTCCGCTGTCGTAGACGTCTGCGGTAAACCTGCAGGTGCTGCTGTCCAGGCGCTCCACCGTGCCGCACCGCTTTTCCCGTATCAATCTTTGATAGATGTGCTCCTCTCCCTCCCCGATCTGTATGGTGAACTCCACATGTTCCAGGGCGGTGCTTCTGCTCTCGCAGACAGCACCCCATATCTGCGGCCGGATGGTCTCAAGTTTTTCCCTCAGCCTGGCAAAATCCGGTGAAACCTCTCCTTCGTCTATCTTTACGATTCGATCCAGGCGGTAAGCTGTGATTTTTCGCTGCTTCCGGTCGTAGCCCATCAAATACCGCCTGCCGTTTTGTGTGCTGGCAAAGATTTTTAAAGGCACCGCCCGCCTCGTGGAGTTGGTGTGCGGATTCTTTGTTGTCAGCTGCAGAGCGATCTCTTTTTCGTCAGAAATTGCGGAAAGCAGGCGGCACAAAATTTCATCGTCCAGTGTGCAGGCAATGTAGTGGTGCTTAGAGGTGAACACGGAGCTTTCCATTCCCGGCTGATCCAGCAGAAAGCTACCGATCACGCCCGCCGGCGCGGTTTCTGAAAAAAAGGCAATGGCATCCTTCATCGCCTCAATCGCCAGCTCCCCGCTCCTGCTGTAATACATCTGTCTGCCTTGTTTCCGATCCGCAAGAATGCCCAGTCCGATATATTCCTTCAGTTTCTTGCGAACGGTGGATTCGTCCAGGATCATCGGTTCCCGAAAGCGGGAGAGGTACTCGCTTTCCAGCTTTTCCATAATTTCAGCCAAGGACAGCCATTCTTCGGGTTGGTGGAGGATATCGAGAATCAAAAAATGCAGGGTAATATCCCTGTCCGTAAAGCTTTTGGCCTTCCATGCTTTATAGAGAGGGTTCTGCCTTGTCCTGCGGCTGTCGATGGATAGAAAAACGTTTTTACCCGTCGCCGTCTGGTGAAACTTCATATATTCGCCCAGATAGCTTTCGATCCGCCGGCGCTCATTGTCATAAGAGCGGGCGCTCTTTTGTTTGAAGTTGTCCCGGCTCTTAAAGCCGTAGACGTAAAAATCCCGCATGTAGCTGCGGATACGTTCAAAGTTTTTAATTAATTCGGTGTATGCCATTGATCTGCTCCTGGGTAAATTCCTGATCGGGTGGGGCTCTGGTGGTTGTTGCGGCCGTGCGATCCCTGAGAAAAACGGCATCTCAGCTAGAGGCACTTTATATGTACCAGTTTCCTTCCTTCGATTATAAACCAGCCAAAACTTTTGTAATCTAAAGGTTCATTGCATAATGCACATTTCGTAGGCCAACCTTTTTGACGCCACCCTGCTAACAATTTCAAATCAATACCTTGGCCGTAAGCTGTCCATTCGTATTCATTCATTCCCAACATCTTTGCTAAATCTATCTGTAATTTGGGATCATTGTGCCAAGCCTCAATTTGTTCATCTATCAACATCTCGATACTTTCTAAGTTGTCAGGTTCAAGTTGTATCTTTTTTAATATATCTATCATACAGCTATCTTTCTTTATATTATAAATAATGTCATCCGGTTCTTTTTACAATTCTGTTTGTCAGATTGAATCGTGATTAAGATTTTTTCTTCATCAACGGTTGTACCATCAAACCCAATGAAATAATACCCGCGCTTTGGAGTAAGAACCGTTTTCTGGGCTCTATAAAGGACCTCTATCTTTTCTTCTCCGACACCCGCCAGCACGCCGTCTTTTTCATAGATGTGATATGCGCTCTTATCTAATTCCCCTGTAAACCCGTCTCTCACGGAATAAAGGTCGAATCGATCTGATCGTTTTTTGTATCCATAACCGGATTTCCAATTAACAACACGGTCAATCCCTCCTTGCTCCATTGCTTTGCAAAGGGCCTCATAGTAAGGCAGGCTGTTATCCGGGCAAGACACCTTGTGTATCTTATTATCCATAAAATCGACTCGATAGAAACGACCGTTTCCACAAATCAAATCAACACGCTTGTCTGTCCATCGCACCACCTCATTAAAAGAGGTCATAAAACCATTGGGCAAATTGACGATCTTTTTTGACCTCTTTTTAAAACTAACATATATGATGCAGTTATTCTCCGCACAATGCAAAAAGACTTCTTCATCATGGACAAAACCTTCATATATAAAAAGTTCGTCGTCCATTTGCATATGGTCGATGCAGTTGAATTTCATGTCAAGTACGAAAAGGCCCTGGTAGTTATCGTTGATAAAAATCTTATCATGTTCGGTCTTTACAAAATAAATGTCATTATCTTCAAGGCAGTGTTCGCACAGTTTTTTAACCATAGGTCGCATCAATCCCCGTAAAGTTCCGTTTCCACTACGCACTCGTTCTTGATACGGCCCACCAGATATTGCAGCGCCTCGATGATATGCGGCCGGATGTCTCCGCCGATGAGTACGTACATGATATCGTCCCCCACCTGCAGCTGGCCCTGTGCCAGCCAGGTTCTGATATAATAGATGCCGTCCATCTTATAAGTTTCGTCAATGATGGCGTTTACTTTTTCCTGATCATAGGAAAATTCCATACCCACTACCGGGCGGGTATTCTCTGCGCCCTGCCGCACTTTTGCCTTGGCGCTTTCCCGGACAACGCCGTTGTGTGTCAGGTACATGCCGATTTTTTTAGCGCTTTCGTGCTGCTTGGCTTCCTTTAACCAAGCGTCCATGGAAGGGATGTTGTTTTTATTCATAAGATCGATACCTCCTTAATTACTTAGAATTTTTCAAAAGCCCGCAGACCAGTACAAAGCGGCCCGGAAGTACGCCTTCCCGGATCCACTCCAGCTCTATACCCATGAGTTTGTTAATGGTCAGCCCTACATTGCCTCCCAATGCTTCAATGGAGTATCGCATTTTGTCGGGAAACCTGCAAGCCTCTTTATCTTTTCTGGTGCAATTGCCCTGGCAAAGCTCACAGCTGCCGGCAGAAAGGCTGACGCTTCCCGGAGTTTGCCGCTCAATCTCATAAAGCTCCTCTGTCAACTGCTTTTTGACCTGTTTGAGAGAGTCGTCGATGATACGGTCCATTTCCTCCTGATCAAATTTCTTTCCTGCATGGGCTTCATCAAAGATAATTTCTTCCGCATAAAGGTCCAGGGTTTCAAACTGTTTCCAATAATCGATCGGGGAGAAATCAAAGGGCGGGCATGCCCAGAATGTCTGGTAGTTCGGACAGGTTTGGCAATACGTAAGAAACTCCTCTATGTTGACGTAACCATCCAGATATTCCTCTATCCCAACTGACATACAGTGTCGTTTTGTTGTATACATTCGTTCCTCCATACTTCAGATTTGGCTTTTCCTCCGTTACCGTTATTTTATCATCTGTGCTGTTATATGTATAGCTGGATTTCTCCGTCCTTTTGTTTTGCATTGGTTATATTTCAGGCTGCGCGGCAAAAAGTATCAAGATTGATATGTGCGATCTCGTATCCTGATAGTTTCGCTTGAAGCTGCTTCTCATATCAGGATAACAAGCCTGCCAGACTGTCGTGCTTTCTTAAAAAAATTCACTTTTTGATATTTCCTTCCGTATGCCGACTCCCAATGACCTGATACAACCCATCACCAACTCAAAATTATAGTGTAGGCCAAAGCACCCAAGTTCGCAGAGCAGTGAAGCGGCAGTATAAAAGTCGCCATGGAGTCTGCCTCCTTCACAGGCGAACCCTGCAAGCCCATCAACTCACCCCAGCCGCCAACCATCACAACCTTTCCCAAAAACCATTGATTTTCGTCCATATTTATGGTACCATTTTTAATATAGTATCGCTTTATTCCAATAACGCAAAGATGTCGCATAGGAATAAAGCGAACTTATTCTTACTTATTACTCATTAAGTTATGGAGGAAACACATCATGAAAAAGAAACTATTATTACTGGCAGCTGTGCTGGTACTGGTTGTCGGCTCACTGGCTCTCACCGGATGCGGCGGCAGCGACAAAGAAACTGCTGACGATTCTTCTTGGGAATATGTACAGGAAAAAGGTGAACTGATCGTAGGCCTGGACGATACCTTCGCTCCAATGGGCTTCCGCGATGAAAGCAACAATCTGGTTGGATTCGATATCGACCTGGCGACAGCTGTCTGCAAAGAGCTGGGCGTGAAGGTCAAATTCCAGCCCATCAACTGGGATTCCAAAGACATGGAACTGACATCCAAAAACATCGACTGCATCTGGAACGGCATGTCCATCACTCCTGAAAGAATAGAAGGCATGTCCCTGTCCAACAAATATCTCAACAACAAGATCATCGTTATGACACTGGAGAAGGATGTAAAAGTGGCAGCTGCTGAAGATATGGCAAAATACAAAATCGGAACCCAGGTAGATTCTGCTGCTCTGGAAACCATGAAAAAGAACGAAGCCTATGATTCATTCAAAGACAACATCACCGAATACAAAACATATGATGAAGCGCTGATGGACATGCAGGCCGGCAGAGTTGACTGCATCGTCGTTGACCAGGTACTGGGAGAATACAAGAACTCCAAATTGGACAAGAAAATGACCGTATGCGACTTTAACTTCGGCGATGACTTCTATGCCATCGGCTTTAGAAAAGATGACAAAGCTTTGACAGCCAAAGTAAACGAAGCCATCAAAGCCACCATCGACAGCGGTGAAGCTGAAAAGATCAGCGATAAATGGTTTGGAAAGAACATCGTAATTTTTGAAGAACTGGATAAATAAATAAACATACTTGGAGGAGTTGCTTCTATGAGTGATTTTATCGCAAGTCTTCAGGACACCCTGGAATATATGGTGGTCCTGATGCCCTCGCTCCTGACAGGAGCCTGGTGTTCGCTAAAACTATTTGTTGTGACCCTGGTTCTCTCATTGCCGCTGGGACTGCCCTTCGCACTGGGCAGCAACAGCCGCATCGGGATTTTCCGGGTACTTGCAAAACTATATATTTGGATATTCAGAGGCACTCCTCTACTGTTGCAGCTGTTCTTCTTTTACTTTTTTCTCCCCATTGCTTTTGACATTCGGTTCTCGGCATTTACAACGGCAACCTTGACCTTCGTACTCAACTACGCCGCTTACTTTGCTGAAATCTATCGCGGGGGGATCAACAGCATTGACAAGGGACAGTATGAGGCCGCCCATTCGCTGGGCCTTTCCAGGACCCAGACAACTTTTGGGATCATTTTGCCTCAGACCATGAAATGCGTGCTGCCGCCGGTTTCCAACGAAGCCATCATACTCATCAAAGATACGGCCCTGGTTTCCACCATCGGCGTACTGGAATTGATGAAAGCTTCCTCTTCGGCGGTAAATCGGGATGTAAACCCGCTGGCCTTTTTGCTGGCGGCCATCATCTATCTGATCTTCACCTTCCTGCTCACCCTTCTGTCCAATTATCTGGAAAGAAGGTTCTCAGTCTATGACGCGAAGGAGGAATGGTAACATGGAACAGATATTAGAAATGAAACAGATCGTAAAGGATTTTGCCAACTGCCGGGCGCTGGATCATGTTGATTTTTCCATTGCCAAAGGCGAAACGGTGGCCATTATCGGGCCTTCCGGATCTGGCAAAAGCACCCTGTTGCGGTGCGTCAACTGCCTGAATCGCATTACCTCCGGCACCATCACCCTCAACGGAGAAACCTTCGTGGACACGCCTGAGAGCGGCAAGGCCGAGTATATTCCCGATAAGGAACTGCGCCGCATCTGCGCGGAAACGGGAATGGTGTTTCAGCATTTCAACCTTTTTCCTCATATGACCTGTCTGCAAAACATCTGTTATGCGCCGATCAAAGTGAAAAAAGAGGATAAAAAGAAAGCGGAGGCCCGGGGACACGATCTGCTCAAGCTGGTAGGATTGGAAACCAAAGCCGGTGTCTATACGGCCCAGTTGTCCGGCGGACAAAAGCAGCGAATCGCCATTGCCAGAGGACTGGCCATGAACCCGGAGATCATGCTCTTCGACGAGCCAACCTCAGCCCTGGATCCGGAAATCACCGGCGAGGTACTCAACGTCATTAAAAAGCTGGCAGAAGAACGGATCACCATGGTTGTCGTTACCCACGAAATGGGCTTTGCCAGAGAGGTTGCCGATCGGGTGGTATTCATGGATCAGGGCAAAATCGTGGAACAAGGAACGCCAGAAGAGATCTTTAAAAATCCAAAGAGCGAACGTTTAAAAGATTTTCTCAGCTCCATGCTGAAATAAAAAAGTTTTCTTGGGAGACGTTAATCGCGCTTCGCGCTCACTTTCACAAGGTGAACTTTTTTGAAACACAGGAAATGCTACGCAACCGATATTTCCTGTGTTATGAAAAAGGGGCGGCTGTATGAAAAGCAAATTGCTTCATGCAGCCGCCCCTTTTCTATGTTTACCGCCGGACTGGGCATCCCATGGATTTTACCTCCTCCGGGCTCGTCATCGGGAAAATTTCAAAAAATTTTCGTGATATTTACGCAAAGTTGTGGGTTTGCGGGCCCTCATATTGAAAAAAAGGACTCCTGACGCCAAACAAGCAAATTTGAGGAGCCTCAATCGTTAAAAAAAGCGTAAATTCCAAAAAATCCACGCATTTTTTACCCTACACTTCCCCTTTTTTGGAGGGGCCCACATTATTCTCAATGAACCCCACCTTTTTTCCGCCTTCACGCCAAACCAACAGCCCGGCCCTTTCCCCCAGCGCCCAGGCTTCGATAAAACGCTCAACCGGCTGGCTCCCGCCCTTTCCTACACAGCCCCGATCAGCTGAGCCACAAAAGAATCGGCAGGATGTTCCTGAATCTGCTGCGGTTCATCCAGCTGAACAATTTTCCCCTGCTCCATGACCAGAACCCGATCCCCCAGCTTCATGGCCTCACGGATATCATGGGTGATAAAGACAATGGTAATCCCCAAACTGCGATGCAGCGATAAAATTTCATCCTGCATGGCCCGCTTGGTGATTTCATCCAGCGCCCCAAAAGGCTCGTCCATGAGCAGAATCCTGGCGTCAGATGCCAGGGCCCTTGCGATGCCCACCCGCTGCTGCTGGCCGCCGGAAAGCTCGGACGGATAGCGCTCCAGCATATCCTCCTCCAAACCGACAGTCTCGATCAGGCGGCGGGCCAGCTGAAGATTTTCCGCCTTGTTTTTCCTGCCGCTGATCACCGGCACATAGGTGATGTTCTTTTCCACCGTCATATGGGGGAAAAGGCCCTTATTCTGAATCACATAGCCGATGCTCCGCCGCAGCTCAATAATATCCGTCTCGCCGATATCCTGTCCCTGGACGAAGATCTTGCCGCTGTCCGGCTGATGCAAGCCATTGATCATCTTCAGCATGGTCGTCTTGCCGCATCCAGAGCGGCCGATCACCGTCAAAAACTCCCCTTCCTTGACGGCAAGGGAAAAATCATCAAGGATTTTCCGGCCGCCGAAGCTCTTTGACAGATGCTCTAATCGGATCATATCCATCAGCTTACTCCTCGATCAAACCCTTAGAAACCAGGAATGCCTTAGCCACATCCCCTTCATTTTTGCCATCAATCTCCACCTGATAATTCAGCTCCGCCATTTCCTGATCGGTCAGAAGATTGTCCATCAGAGCCAGCGTCTTTTCCAGGTCAGGATATTTTTCCAAAGCATCCTCCCGCACGACGGTAGCACAATAGTAGTTATACTGGAGATGCTTGTCATCCTTCAGCACTTTCACGAAATCTTTGCTCAGCTGTGCGTCGGTAGTAAAAGCATTGGTCGCATCGATATCGCCTTTTTTCATAGCTTCGTATTTAAGGCCGATATCCACGTCCTTCACCTGTTTGAACTCGTACTGATACGCCGCCTTCAGCGCATCGAAGCCTTCTTCTTTTTCAAAATAATCCGGGTTGCCGCCGAACACCAGCTTATCCGCCACTTTGGTTAGATCGGAGCAAGTTTCCAGCTTATACTTGTCAGCAACCTCCTTGCGCACCGCTACGGCAAAGGTATTATTAAAGCCGTAAAGATTGGTCCAGGTCATGCCGTAGTTTTCATGGTATTCTTCCCGGAGTTTTTTCAGCATCTCATCATCGCTGACACCTTTGGACTCATGGCCCAGCACCATGGACCATCCGGAAGAAGTATATTCCGGATAAAGATCAAAATCCCCTTTTTCCATAGCCGGCTGAATGTTGCTGGTGCCGCCGCCAACGCCTTTAGTGATCTCCGCTTTATAATCGGTTTTGCTTTCGATCAGCTGCTTGATCATTTCACCCAAAATGTACTGCTCGGTCATCGGTTTGGTGGCGATCTTGATAGGCTCGCTGTCCGCCCCGCCGCCGCTTCCGCAGCCTGCGAAAGCCAGCGTCATCAATAATACCAGTATAAATGCTGTGATTTTCTTCCATGTTCTCATTTTAGTTCCCTCTCTTTTTCTTAATACGTTTTTCCATATGCCCCAAAAGAAGGTCGCTGATCAGCGCGATCAGTGCGATCAAGAAGCTGCCGCCAAAGGTCAGGGCTGTGTCGTAGATGGTAATGCCCCGATAAATGGCTACCCCCAGACCGCCCGCTCCGATGAAGGAGGCGATGGCTGCTACGGATATAGTCATCACCACCATATTGCGCAGACCGGCAATAATGACCCCCAGCGCCAGAGGCAGCTTGATTCTGGTCATAATCTGAAAGTTGGTGCTGCCCATGCCCCGGGCCGCCGTGACCACATCCTCACTCACACCCTTGATGCCCGCATAAGTATTTCGCACCATGGGCATGATTCCGTAAATGATCAGTGCCACCACCGCCGTTGTGTTTCCGATCCCTAATAGGGGAATCAACATTCCCAAAAGGGAGATGGAAGGGATAGTGTAAAAAACATTGGCAATGCCCAAAACAGGCGGCGCCGCCTTCTCGTGCTCCGCAATCCAAATCCCCAGCAGCAGACCGATCACCCCTGCAAAGACAATGGCGATCAAAGATAAACCAATATGCTCTGCGATCAGCTGGAGAAACCAATCTTTTCTTTCAATATACAGGCTGATAACTTCTTTCACAAACTCCAAAGCGCGCTCCTCCTTATCATGGATGCAGCCTGCGAATCGCTCCCTGCGGGCACGCCGCCAGACATGCGCCGCATTGCAGGCAATGACTCTTCATTATACCATAGGCTTGTCCCTTCACAATACATTTTTGAGGACAAACCGGAAGACAAAGCCCGCATCCGATGCAATCGTCCGTAATCTCAAACCCGGCCGCTTCTTCCTCTGTGTTGTATGCAAAGGTCTCCCGATTGATAGGATAGCTGAGAAGATCGAACCATTCGCCGCTGCCTTCATAAATCAGAAAAGCCTCCAAAGCATCCCTCGTCTTGCCGGGATATACCTCGTTCATCCCCGGATTGGCTTCAAAGACCCGGTCTACCCATTGTTTGTCCACTTGCCGCACCTTGCCGCTGAATTTCAGCGATTGACAATCCGGACACATGGCGCTGAGGGCGACCCGTCCCGTATCAATCAGCTGTTTGTAAAAGGGCTTGCCTTTGGAAGTTACGATATACATGCCTTCGTCTGCAGCGATCATCACATTGATAATCCTGCTCTGGGGACGCCCCTTTTCATCCACAGTGGCCGCCGATGCGATCTTGACCTGACGAAACAAATCCACATATTTTCTCGCTTTCTCATTCATTATCCTTTACCTCTTCTTTTTCTTTTATTATAATAGGAATTAGTTTATCTGCCGTAATACAACCTGTTTATAGAAAGGAGCCGATCCACATGCAAGAAAAAATTCCAAAATGTCCGGTGGAAATGACCCTTCAGCTCATTGGAAACAAGTGGAAGGTCCTGATTATCCGCGACCTGCTCTCCGGGACGAAACGTTTCAACGAACTGATGCGTTCCCTGAGCGGCATCACCCAAAAGGTGCTGACCAGCAATCTTCGCGATATGGAAAAGGCCGGTCTTCTAAATCGCACCGTTTACCCGGAAGTTCCGCCCAGAGTGGAATATTCTCTTACCGAAACAGGACTCAGCCTGCAGCCAGTCCTAAAATCCATGATCGATTGGGGAACCGCTTATAAAGAGCAGCTTACAGATGACGAGCCGCCGCAGAAAATTTCCCGGTAAATCTCATAGTCCCTTTCTTTGAATACATTGAAAATCACCGTATCCAGCTCCCCGTTTTCCCTCAGAAAATCGCGGACAGTTTTCACTGCGATCTCTGCAGCAATCTCCTGGGGAAAGTGGAATTCTCCGGTGGAAATACAGCAAAAGGCGATGCTCTTTAGTCCCTTTTCTGCCGCCAATCGAAGGCAGGATTCATAGCAGCCGGCCAGCAGCCGGCAGTCCTCATCTGTCAACGTATCTGCAACGATAGGACCTACTGTATGAATCACATATCTGCAGGGAAGGTTATATCCGCTGGTGATCTTGGCAGTTCCCGCAGGTTCGCTATGTCCCTGGGCTTTCATGATCCTGCTGCATTCCTCCCGCAGCTGCACCCCCGCAGCCGAGTGAATTGCGTTATCGATGCATCCGTGACAGGGTACAAAACATCCCAGAAGCTGTGAATTGGCCGCATTGACAATGGCATCCGCCGCCAGGGTAGTGATATCTCCCCGCCAAAGAACCATCCGCTCCCCATGTTCCATAGCGCACCCCAATTCCTCTTTCACAGATGCAAGGCGTGAAATAGAGACAATGCCCTTTTCCCGGGCCTCCTGCTGTAGGAACTGATCTTGGACTTTCAGAAAATCCTCATCCATCGGTTCCGGCATACGGATATTCATAAAGGATCGCATCAGCCTTCTTTTTTCGAGTTTCCCTTTGGGAATGACCAAATCCTTATAGCGGCCGCTGTCTCTTTTCAGCTCCCTTACCAGATATTCCAGCTGTTCTTCTTGTGTATCAAACTGACTCATCCGTCCCATCTCCTTTTTCAAAGCCTCGATTCGTACAGCAATAATTGGTTGAGTAGTTCCCCGATATCCCCATCCACGCAGATGGATCGATCCTCAATTTCACCCGGCGCCCAGGCTTCTCCCCGATTGATGCAAATGTAAAAAGCGCGGCTCATGCCCTTTGTCATCTTCCAGAAGGGATATTTAATGATGCCGGGGGTATTCATGCCCACACCCAGCTCCAGGAACACGATGCTTTTTTCCATGTTCTCGTTTAAAAACGCCTCATATCGCCGGGCAGCCCGGTGCCAGCTCTCATCTTCCACAAAAAAGCCGTCTGCGCGGAGATTGACCTCCATCTCACCGCCGCATACCGGACATTTCGGCACCAGCGAGGATGGAATACGGCAGTTTTTCTGGTGCTTCACCATTTCCCGGACCTGATTTTCATTCTCATACAGCCTTTTGTGGCAAGCCCGCTTGCACTGGAAAAGCCCGTAATCCCCCTGAGTCGCAAAAATCCGATCATCGTCAAATCCCGCCAGCTGAAATTGATGGTCCACATTGGTGGTGATGACAAAATAATTCCTGTCGTTCACCAGCTGAAATAAATCCTTGTATGCCCGGCCCGCTTCCATATCGTAGCGGTTGACATAAATATGCCTGCTCCAATAGGCCCACTTTTCCTCCGGGGTTTTAAACGGATAAAAACCTGCCGAGTACATATCCGTCATCCCATACCGCTCGATGAACTCGGAAAAATTGTCGGTAAAACGGGGTCCGTCGTAAGTAAAGCCTGCTGACGCAGAAAGACCGGCACCGGCCCCAATGACAAGGGCATCGGCCCGGTTTAAAATAAGAGCCATGCTCCTCAGTTTCTCTTTATTGCTGTCCCGTTTCCTATCTTCCATGGCCGCGGCCTCCTCTATTCATGTTAAGTCTATTATGACCGCATGTTTTCAGCTTGTAAAGACGGCACTTCAAAGTGGGATAGGCACCAAAAGGATACCATTGGCGGGCATCAGCCCGAAAAAGCCCTCAGCATTTCAGGCGTATGCATATCGATCTTTTCTGGAAATGAGAAAGATAATTGCCACAAAAAACCCAAGAATTTCTGCTATCGGCACAGCGATCCAAATCCCAGCGCCGCCCAGTAAATAAGGCAGAATAAGAATCGCTCCCACAATGAAAATAAAGGTTCTGGAAAAGGATATGACAGCCGATATCTTCCCGTCGGAAAAGGCCGTAAACATGGAAGAAGCAAAGATGCCCAGACCCATGATCAGGAACGCCGGCGAATACAGCCAGAACCCGTTTAGGGCGATATCATAAACCCTGCTGTCTGCGGGCGTAAAAATTGTAAGGGCATGGGTTACGGTCAACTGGATCAGGATATTTGCCAGGACGGAGCTTATGATCAAGAATAAGATACTGCTTTTAAAGATTTTTTTTAATTGCTCTTGATCTCCACTTCCGTACTTAAAGCTGATGATCGGCGCGATCCCGTTGGAGTAGCCAAAATAGAGGGCGGTAAATAGATATTGGAAATATAGCAGGATCGTTATTGAAGCAACGCCGTCTTCTCCGTAAAAATCCAGTAAGATATAGTTGAACAAAAAGGTCGTTGCAGCATTGGCTAAATTCACCACCATCTCTGAAGAACCATTTGCACATGACTGCCGAAGAACCTTCCAGTCCACTGCCGGTCTGACCAAATGAAGCGGATTCTCTTTTTTCTTCAGAAAAAAGACCGATCCGACAACAGCAGGAACGCAATATCCCAATCCGGTAGCCAGAGCCGCGCCAGACACGCCCATATCCAGCGGCGCCATGAAAATAAAGTCCAATACAATGTTTACAATACCAGCGGACACAGTAACCATCAAGCCGAGAGCAGGTTTTCCCGCAGTAACCAAAAAGGTCTGGAAGGCCGTCTGCAGGAAAAAGGCAGGGGCAAAGGCAAATATAATTCTGCCGTATGCAAGAGACATGGGAAGCTGTCTTTCGCTTGCTCCCAGCAACAGAACGATTTCCTCCAGAAACAAGTTGCCTGCAACGGCAAATACAATGCCAATCACCAGCTCCACGACAATTAGAAAGCTTAAAATTTTCTGTGCCTCTCTTTGCTTCCCTTCTCCCAGTTTTCTGGCTGCAATGGCGCTTCCTCCGGTAGCGATCATGATTCCAATGGCCATTTCAAAGCAGATTGCCGGGTAAATCATGTTTACAGCCGAAAGCGCTGTCGTTCCCGCCAGACGGGATACAAACATGCCGTCAACAATTATATACATGGACAAGGTAATCATCATAATTACATTGGGAATGGCAAAGGACAGCAAGGAAGCAAATGTAAACTTCCCGGCCAGTTTATTCTCCATGTTCCATTTCCTCCTTTAATAATTCATAGTAGTTTGTATTGCAGGCAATCAGCTGAGCTCGCTGCTCTTGTCCCATCTTTTTCATAGCCTTCTCTTCCATCTTATAAAGGGGCTCCAGTATGGAAGCTGCAAATGCTTTTCCCTTTTCTGTAAATGCGACGAGCCGTTCACGCTTATTCTCTGTATTTGCTGTTATTGTAAGATAGCCTTTCTTCTCAAAATCCAGCAAAATGCCATGGACGGTCTGCTTGGGCAGCGCCCACCATTGGCAAATTTGTTTTTGCGTACAAGTCTGACAATCGTCCAGCGTATATAAAATGACGAGAGCATTATAGTTGAGTCCGTGCTTTTTCGCCCATACTCCGTACAAGTCCAGAGTGCCGCTCAGCGCACGATTTACCAGCTTGATCTGTTCACGAATATTCATCATTCACCTCCACAAAATAGTACTGATTCGTACCATGTTTATTATAGTACGGATTAGTACTATTGTCAATGTCAAATTTCAAACATCTTGCATCCCAATTTTGGTTATTATAAAATAGAGGAACCATCAAACAACGGAGGATGAATTATGACAACGAATATCAACAAACAGCTCTTTGACTTTATCGAAAAAAGTCCCAGCTGTTTTCACGCCATTGACAATATGAAAAAGGAATTGACTGAACATGGATTTGAGGAACTGAGTGAGGCCGATTCCTGGAAGCTGGTCCGGGGAGGGCGCTATTTTGTAACACGAAACCTTTCCTCCCTGATCGCCTTTCATATCCCAAAAGAGGACGGAAGCGGATTTCATATCACGGCCAGCCACAGCGACTCGCCGACTTTTAAGATTAAAGAAAACTGTGAAATAGAAAAAGAGCAGCATTATATCCAGCTCAACGTGGAAAAATACGGCGGCATGTCCATGGCCCCCTGGCTTGACCGGCCGCTGTCCGCAGCCGGGCGGGTTCTGGTGAAGGACGGCTCATCCGTTCAAACCCGGCTCGTGTCCATTAACCGGGATTTGCTGCTGATCCCTAGCCTGGCCATTCATATGAATAAGGAAGTGAACGACGGCTATAAATTCAATGCCCAGACCGATCTTCTACCCTTATACGGCAGTGAAAACGCCCGCGGCAGCTTTATGAAACTGATCGCAGAGGCCGCGGATACGGAAGAAGATGCCATCTTGGGCAATGATCTCTTTTTATATCTGCGCATGAAAGGCAGTCTTTGGGGCGCGGACGACGAATTTATTTCCTGTCCCAGATTGGATGACCTTCAATGCGCCTTTGCCTCCCTCAAAGGCTTTCTGGCAGCGGAAAGCCCTGCTGCCATCTCGGTTCATTGCACGCTGGATAATGAAGAGACGGGAAGCGGCACCAAGCAGGGAGCAGCGTCCACCTTCCTCAAGGATACGCTGAAGCGGATTTTAATGGGCCTGGGTGCAGATCAGGAGGCCTACCATACCATGCTGGCAAACAGCTTTATGCTTTCGGCGGACAACGCCCATGCCGTTCACCCCAGCCACACGGACAAAACCGATCCCACCAACCGGCCTTACATGAATCACGGCGTGGTGATCAAGTATAACGCCAACCAAAAATACACCACCGACGGCGTATCGGCGGCCATATTCAAATCCATCTGTGAGAAAGCGGATGTTCCCTGTCAAACCTTCCTCAACCGGTCGGACATGGCCGGCGGCTCCACATTGGGCAATATTTCCAACACCCAGGTGCCCATGAATACGGTGGATATCGGCCTGGCCCAGCTGGCGATGCATACTCCATATGAAACAGCCGGTTCAAAGGATACCGCCTTTCTGATTCAGGCCATCAAGGAATTTTATCAAACGGAAATCCGCTGCAGACACGACGGCAGCTATACGATTATCTGAGAAAGCTGTGCCTTCTGCCATAAAGAAAATAGATGGACATACCGACAGCGGTCCAGATGAAGAATACCTTCCAGGTAACCGCACTCAGCTGCAGGGCAAGAAAGGCGCACATCACCATGGCAATCAGAGGCACAAGAGGGACTACCGGAACGCGAAAGCCACGGCGCAATTCCGGGCGGGACACCCGCAGCACTATTACGGTCACTGATACCAAAGAAAAGGCCCACAAGGTTCCCATGTTGCATAGCTCGGCAATGGTCCCGATGGGAAGAAAACCGCCTAAAACGCATCCCATCAGCCATACGCAGGCCACTGCTTTTGTCGGCACCCCGTTTTTGCTCACTCTGGAAAAAGCCGGAGGCAGCAGCCCATCCCGGGACATGGAGTAGATCAGCCTGGATTCACTTCCTAAAAACACCAGCACCCCGGTAGTCAGTCCTGCGATGGCTCCCGCCGATACCATAGCCGCTCCCCATCGAATGCCAGCTTCGTTGAGGGCAAAGGCCACCGGAGCGGCAACACCAGCGTAGGAAGAGTAACGGGTCACGCCTGTCAGCATAAAGGTTACGACAATATACAAAACCGTAGCCATCACCAGAGAACCGATGATTCCCTTGGGCATGTTCCGCTGCGGGTCGATCACCTCTTCCGCGGAATTGGCAATGGCATCAAACCCCAGATAGGCAAAGAATACCACCGCAGCGCCTGAGCAGACACCTTCCCATCCAAAAGGCAGGAAGGGATCGTAATTGGCCGGGTCGATGCGGCCGGCAACCAGAACGATGAACAGCAGGATGACCGTCAGCTTAATGGCAACCAGAAGATTGTTCAGTCTGGCGCTTTCTTTCGATCCTTTCAGCTGCAAAAGGGCCATGATCGTAATGATGCCGGCTGCCGGAAGATTGATCGCTCCTCCGCTGGATGGGTCGGCAAGAATGGCCTGGGGAAGCTCCAGCCCCAGGACCGGCAGAACATTGGAAATATACGCTGACCAGCCCACCGCTACTGCCGACATAGCCACCACGTATTCCAGCGTCAGGCACCATCCTATGAACCAGCCGAAGATTTCCCCCAGCCCCGCGTAAGCGAAGGTATACGCACCCCCGGAGGCGGGAATGGAGGATGCCAGTTCCGCGTAGCATAAAGCCGCGCAGCCGCAGGCGATCCCGGCCAGAAGAAAAGAAAAGACCAGTCCCGGTCCGGCATGTTCCGCGGCAGCCACCCCCGTAATCACAAAAATTCCCGAACCGATGATGACGCCGATCCCCATCATGGTCAGTTCAAAAGCGCCTAAAGTCCGCTTCAGCCCTCCCCCGCCGGTCTTTCCGATGGGCAGCTTCTTAAAAATGGTATTCTTCATGTTATATTTCCTCTTTCCGCCAAGATACTCTTTAAAGTATATTAGCCGGACCGGGAAATATTAAAAGCTTTCTGATTTTATGTAATTTCCTCTCCTGCTATTTAACAAAAAAACTGCCGACATAGAAATACGGATATTTGGAACCTTGTTTTGTGTAGACATTCATTGGATCGATTAAGCTAGAGAAAATTAAGAGTTTGGTTCAACAATCGGGGAAAACAACTCATTTGTTGAGCTAAAACACAGGCTTGCAGGCTGCCTAAATGGAAAAAACTTGTATATCAAAGCCTTTGTCAAAAATTGCAGCCTGTAGGCGTTGAAAAATCTCAACAACAAGAAAAAATTAATGCATTGTTGAACCAATTCTCTCATTCGACAACTTTCGGCACCACCCTCGGCAGTGCTGTCCCAATTGATCAATATCAATTTCATCGATATTTCCTGCATAATGAAAAAGAGCAGGGATGCTCTCTGGTATCTCCGCTCTTCTTCTCGTTTATTGCCCTTTGATCAGGCTGCCCTCCGATTATTTTTCTGCTTTTTTATCTGCCTTTGCCTGAAATTTTTCATTATCGACGATGAACCGTTCATGGTTTCCCTCACCGATGACACCGGCTTCATCTCTGGCGGTTACATGAAAGGTCAGCTTTCTGCCGTCCACAGCGATCAGCTCACTTTCGCAGGTCACAGTCATGCCCAGCGGCGTAGCGGCCGTATGCTTGATATCCAGCGCCGTACCCACGGTTCCCTGTCCATCTTCCAGATGAGGCGCCGCGCTCATCCAGGCTGTCTTTTCCATCAACGCGATCATGGCCGGAGTGGCAAATACCTTTAATGTGCCGCTTCCCATGGACAGAGCGCTGTTTTCTTCACAAACGGTCACCTGCTGCATCCCCTTGATTCCTGTTTCTAACATAATCTAAGTCTCCTTTTACAATTTATCGTTTGCTTCCGGCGTATTTTAACATACTTGTTTATTTTCTGTCAATGCCGCGCATTTCCCGCAGCACCTTGGCAAGCTCCCGCCTCTGCACTGGTTTGGAAATGTGGCGATCCATACCGGCTTTCTTTGATGCCTGGATATCCTCTGTGAAGGCATTTCCCGTGAGCGCGATGATCGGCACGCTGGCACCCGCATCCGACATGCTGCGGATCTGTTTTGTTGCCTCATAACCGTTCATTCCCGGCATCTGTACGTCCATGAGAACAGCATCGAATTGTTCTCCTTTAAGCCGGAATGAAGTGACAGCTTCCAGCCCGTTGCCCGCCCATTCTACCTTGCATCCGGTCAGTTCTAAAATATCCTTGAGTACTTCAGCGGTCAGTTCATTATCCTCAACAAGTAAAATTCGCAATCCTGCAAGATCATCCTTTTCCGACGATGCCAGGCTGGTTCTGCCCATATCCGCCGTTTCCTGCAATTGGAGCTGCAACGGCAGGTTGACAGTGAATATCGTTCCTTCTCCCAGCTTGCTTTCAACGAAAATCTTTCCGTCCATCAATTCTACCAGACTTTTGGTGATGGCCATTCCAAGGCCAGTTCCCTCTACGCCTCCATAAACACCGTTCCGTTCCTTTTCAAAAGGCTCAAAGATAACCTTCAAGAATTCCTCTGACATTCCATAACCATTATCAAATACTTTCATCTGATAGGTCACGTACATATCATCCTCGCCGGTTTTTGCCACAGTTTCCACGGCCTGAAAAAAGAGTTTCCCGCCCTCGGGCGTATACTTAACTGCATTGGATAATAAGTTGATCAAAATTTGTTTGATCCGTACAGCATCTCCGTTGACATGATCATGAACAATGATCCATTCTGTTTCCAGTTCCTGATTTTTGTCTTCTGCTTGGGTTTGTATAATATCCGTAACCGACTCCAGCAGCGTCGACATTTGAAAGCTCTCATAATCCAAGGACATTCTTTCGCTTTCAATTCTTGACATATCCAGCACATCGTTCAAGAGACTCAATAGATAATTGGAGGAGCGGAAAATCTTATGTATGTATCCTTGTACCTTTTCCCCGTCTTCTTTATGCTCAATCGCCAGATCCGCTAAGCCGATGATTGCATTTAGAGGTGCACGGATATCGTGTGATACGGTGGAAAGAAAGCGGCTCTTTGCATCGTTGGACCGGTTTGCTTCCAAAAGTTCCTGCCTGGTCTTATCTAACAGCGCCCTTTCCTTGGAATAATCCAAAACATGAAAAATCAGTTTTTCTTCGCTGCTGTCAAAAAGAAATGCAAGGCGCCATCTGCATTTGCACCAAACGGCCTGACCTGTACGCAGATTGGTCAGACAGCACTCTGATTCAAAAGGCTCTGAGCCTAACCGCATGGCTTCAAGGATTTCCTGCGAAACTCCCACCCGATCCAGCAGCGTAAAAACGCATCCTTCAGTATCTGCATTTTGTATGCCCAGCAGCGCATTTCCGCCTGTGCTGATATATTCAATATTAAGACTCAGGCGGTCGGCAACGATCAGAACATCTTCCGGACTGTCAAAGATTTCATCCATACACTCGTATCCAAGAGCCGACTCTTGCTCTTTCTTCCTCCTCAACATTTCTCTAACCTCTTTTCTTTTACCGCAGTAATGCAGATCGCCGCAAACATTCCCGGTTCTGCCCGATACACAGCTGCGGAAATTGTTGTTTTCTTTCCCTGAATCCTTCGGATATTTTCGCGCTCATCATATACTCTTATTTCCATTATACCCTCTTTTTTCCTAAATATGATAACATTTTAGTAAATTAACTCCTAACATAACATGATTTTACAATTAATTGCGCCAAATAAGCAATTTTCTTTTCGACAAAATCAGACAGATCCTGTGGATACGTCTGCTATGCAATCAGCCATATAGGCCTATATCTTTTTTATTACGTAGGAAATATCGTCAGCGATATTTCCGGAGTATCAACAAAGTCTACTTCTTTTAAGAATCGGCAAAGCCGACTTTGTTATAGTTCCCATGTTTCCGAGTAAATGTTATAGTGTAGACGCTGGGACAAGGAAAGTTGTCCGAAAAGAAGCTTTGTCTCCTCAACTTCATAAATATAAACCGAAGTGAGTGTAAAAGTGCAAGTCAAAAATGCGGGCGTCCATCCTGCATGTTTACTTTTTGCAAAAAGAAAGAGACACAGGGCCGGCTGTGCCTCTCCTTTTAATCTTGTGTTTTTTATCACGTAAAGGCGACCAGTTCCTGTTCCGGTTTGTTTCCTTCCTCAATATGAATCAAATGCAGCAGGGGGCCTTCTTCTCCGTACATTTTGCTGAAACCATAATCAAATTGAGCCGTAACCCGTACCCAGTCTCCATGTTCAAAGGGCATTTCACCCTCGAAGTCACAGATAAACCCCAGAAATTGAATATCATCTTCGCAGCAGGTCATGATATGGCGGCCGGGGACAAAGTATTTCTGAGAGGCTTTGGCGCTGGCGCAGTATCTTGCTGTAAACATAACCTCTTTTCCCATATAGCGGTCGGGATGGTCCATTGCATCCAGATACCAAAGCCCGTAATCCATATCCTCAATGACCACTGTCTGTCCGCTGTAATCAAAGGGCATTTCTTCGATTTCGTTTTCAAACATGGTGCCGTCGGTGCGCTCAAAAGCCACTTGGACCTGAGGATTAAGGGCTTTCAGGCTTCTTCTGAATTTGAGCCGATCCGTATCATCGCCGCAGCGGTTGAATATGATCAGATTGGACTCCTTCAGCGGCTCCATAAAAACCTTGCGCATGTTGGCAATATACATTTCTGCAGACCCGGCATCGACGGTGGAATAGATGCCGCCGATGAACCAGTCTTCGGGAATTCCGCTCTCAAACAGCGTACTCAGCTCCCACATCCCATTGTATTCGATTATAATTTGAGCCGGCCGGTACGTTTTTTCACAACGTTTCCAAAAAAGCTCATTGAGTTCTTCCGGATCCTCCACGTCGATCTTTTTTATTTGATATTGTTCCAAAAATGCATCGCTGAATGAGGTTTCCCCCTCTTCACACTGAATCAGCAGCGTCGTCCCCGGCTCCAGAAAGTCTTCTTCACCAGCGACCTCCTGAATCAGGGTCGTCTTTCCGCTGTCCAAAAGTCCTGTAAACAAATAAACAGGAATTTCCATAATCTCTGCCTCCTTATTGCTCCGGCCCTCTATTTACCAAAGACCCGCTTTAGATCGTCCGTTTTGAGCTCGGTCCCGATCACACAGATTCTGCCCGTATAGTCAGGGCGGCACCTGCGGATCTCTGTCTCTTCGGGGACCATGTCAAACTCGAGCCACTGTCCGTCCTCACCTTCCACGATGCCCTTAGCCCGCAGAACCGTGCCGAATTCATCGGTCATGCTGAGCATTTTCAGCGTATCCGCAAGCTCGGATTCATTGAATTTGTGGACCGTTTCGATCCCCCAGCTTGTGAACACTTCATCCGCATGATGGTGGCCTTCGTGATCGTGGTCGTGATGATGCCCATGATGCTCATGATGTTCATGGCCGCAGCTGCAGCTTTCATCGTGGTGGTGGTGATGTTCATGATGGTGATCTTCATGGTGGCAGGCTCCATGGTGGTGATCGTGGTCATGCTCCCTGGCCAGCTCCGCTTCCAGATCATGGGCGTGGTGCAGGGCGTCCAGAATCATTTCGCCGGAAAGCTGCTGCCAGGGCGTGGTAATGATGGCCGCATCCTCATTATGCTCCTGGATCAAAGCCAGGCATTCCTTGAGTTTTTCCTCGGTCATGTCCTGGGTACGGCTGACAACGATCGTGTCCGCGTTTTCCAGCTGGTTGTTATAGAATTCTCCGAAATTCTTGATATAGAGCTTTGCCTTTTTCCCATCCACAACTGTAATTTTGCAGTCGATCTCTACCTGGGCGCTTTCCTCCATCTCCTTGACGGCGGCGGCCACATCGGACAGCTTGCCCACGCCGGAAGGCTCGATGATCACCCGGTCAGGCTGGAATTCTTCCACCACCTGTTTGAGGGCTCTTGCAAAGTCGCCCACCAAGGTGCAGCAAATACAACCAGAATTCATTTCTGTAACTTCAATGCCGCAGTCCTGCATAAACCGGCTGTCAATGCCGATCTCACCGAATTCGTTTTCAATAAGAACGATCTTTTCATCCTTCCAAACTTTTGCAATCAGCTCTTTAATAAACGTCGTTTTTCCGGCGCCTAGAAAGCCGGATATCAGATCTACCTTTGTCATCGTTTCATTCCCCTTTCAACTTAAAACTTCCCAGTGCGGAAGGCTTCGATCATGGCCGCTGTGATACTGATGCCATTGTTTTGCTTCGGTATTTCATCTCTATGGAGCCAAACGGCTTCCGACAGCTCCTCCCGATCCAGCCGGACTTGGCTGCTTCCTGAAAGATCGGCGAAAAAGCCTGAGATCACCGAATCGGAAAATCCCCAGGGCTGACTTCCAAAATACTGAAGGTTTTCCACTTCCAGTCCCACTTCTTCCATTACTTCACGCCGCAGCGCGCCTTCCAGCGACTCGCCGATCTCAACAAATCCCGCGATCAGAGCCAGTCCTTTGTAAGGCCTGCCCGCGTATCTGGTGACCAGCAGCCGGTCGCCGTCTGTAACGGCGGCCATGATTACCGGCGAAATTCTGGGATATTGGATGTTCTTGCACTGGGGACAGACCATGGCCCGCTCCCATTTTCCCAGCTTTGCCGGACTTCCGCAGCAGCCGCAGAACAGGTGCTCCAGATACCAGTGATTCAAATGGCTGGCTGTCACCCCGGCCAGGGCGGCCCAGACAGGTGAAACCCCGTATAAATCCCGTAGATCGTGGTATTCCAGGTCTGTCTGCCCTTCTTCCAAATCATGGGGTAAAATGAGGAACATGGGCTCCTGATCCACGGAAAAGGCATAGAGGGCCTTTTCTTCATATGTTTCAAAGGACCCCGGCAACTGCCCCAGAACCGGCAGCGTCAGGTTTCCCTCTTTATCCTTGTGCAGCAATATCTTGCCGTCTTTGAATGTAAAGGCCATATGTTCTTTCTCTGCTTGCTGGCGTGCATAAGAATTGTCCAGCTTGTGCGGCGCTATATCCTGTATCATCGTCATTTCTCCTTAGAAGTATGGTTCAATATGTTCTCTTACGATCTGCATGATTTCATCCAGGCCTTCCGTACATTCCCAGTCATCGGCAATGTATCGTTTTACGGTTTTATAAATCCACTCTTGAAAATAAGCTGCAGCAGCTTCATAATCGTATCCCTGTTTTTGCAGCTGACGGATATCGCTCTCAGCGTAATCCACCATGATCTTGCAGCGTTTCTTTTCTTTCCCGTCAGTCACATCGTATACGGTGACATCGCAGTTATTGTGAAACGGCTTGTCGCAAACCAGTTTTATGCTATGCATCTTCTTTCTTCACCTCTTTTATTCAGATTCCAAATCGGCCAGCATTTCACTTACCCGCTTTCTTGTGAGCGGGTGCCGCACCAAGGGCGCGATCTGGGCCAGAGGCCGCAGAACAAAATCCCTTTTTTCCATTTCAATATGGGGGATGGTCAGATCCTCAGTATCCAGAATCAAATCATCATAGAGCAGAATATCCAGATCCAGGGTTCTAGGGCCCCAGCGTATTTCCCGCTTGCGCTCCGCATCCGCTTCGATCCTGTGGATCAGCTCCAGCAGTTCCTGCGGCGTCAGCAGCGTGTGCAGTTCAAGGCAGCCGTTGAGAAACTCATCCTGGTCCAGATATCCATAGGGCTCTGTCGTCAAAAAATTCGATACTTGCTTCACCCAGCAGCCTTCTTCCTCATCTAGGGCAGCCACCGCCTGTTTCAAGTATGCCTCTTTATCGCCCATATTAGACCCCAAAGCGATATAGGCCCGATGCCACCCGCGAAGGATTTCCACCGATACGGTCTCCAGCGGAATGCCGATCGGCGCCCAGGGCTTTTTGATTTCCAATTTGACCTGCTCCAGATTGGAGATCTCCATCAGCATTTTAAAAGCCAGCCTTTCCGCTGCGGTCTCCAGCAGCTTGAAGGTATTCTCTTCAATGAACGCTTTCATCATCTGGCTGACTTCGCCGTAGTGGATGGATGCGGTCAGATCGTCGGTCATTCCCGCCTTCCTCGTATCCGTATATAGAACCGCAGAGATGAGAAATTTTTGTCCCAGTGCGTTTTCTTCCGGAAAAACGCCGTGGCGGGCGAAAACTTCCAGATTCTTGATATAGATTTTGTCCATGGTTCTCCTAACTGTTATTTGCCTAAAATGGCCTCTGTCATACGTATGACCCGTTTATTTTCTTTAATATCGTGAACCCGCACAAAGGCGCAGCCCTTCATCACGCCCAGGACTGTCGTCGCCAGGGTGCCTTCCAGGCGCTGATCCGCCGGCAGATCCAGCGTCAGTCCGATCACCGATTTTCTGGATGTTGCCAGAAGCACCGGATAACCCAAATGGCCCAAAAGCTCCACCCGGTTGATAGCCGTCAGGTTCATTTCATAAGTCTTGCCAAAACCAATGCCCGGGTCGAGGATGATTTTATCATCTGCAATGCCGCCGTCCTTTGCAAGGCGGACGCATTCCTTCAGATCCTCCAGCATGTCGTTGAGGAAATCTTCATAAACGGGCTGCTCCCGATTGTGCATCAGGCAGCAGGCCGCCTTTTTTTCTCCGATCAGAGCCGCCATCTGCGGATCCTTTTTCAGTCCCCAGATATCGTTCACCAGATGGGCGCCCCCTTCCAGCGCAGCACGGGCCACGCTGCTTTTATACGTGTCAATGGAAATGGGGATGTCAAAATTTTTATCGATCTGCTCGATGACCGGCACAACCCGTTCCATTTCTTCCTCAGGCGTAATGACCGTATGCCCCGGCCTGGTGGATTCTCCGCCCACATCGATGATGTCAGCCCCTTCCCGGATCATTTCTTCCGCACGAAAAAGAGCGGCATCCAGTCGATTGAACTTTCCCCCGTCGGAAAAGGAGTCCGGGGTCACATTGAGGATCCCCATAATGTAAGTTCGATTCGCAGCGTCAAATTCTCGATTGCCGATTTTCATATATGCTCTCCTTAGTAGTCGATTTTTAAATTCATATTTTCTTTATGCCACTTGCAGGCATCCCTGGCCCGGCAGATAAAACAATTCCGCGACCGCTTGTCCGCTTTGTTAAGGAACGTCCGCAGAGGTCCGCCCTTTTTTACGCCCTCCCGCCTGTGAAACAGGATAGCATCGATGATCTGGGCCTGCTCCTCGTCGGAAAAGCCGCACTCTGGCAGAATTTTCTCCGCCATGCCTACCCCCGCTTCGTGATGGGGAATGTCCTTTGTATATTGGAGCCCTCTGCCGATATCGTGCAGCAGGGCCGCGCTGTAGATGATTTCCCGGGCAATGCCTGCCTGTTCTTCCAAATTGTAGATATAGGCCAGCCTTGCCACACTCAAGAAATGTTCCATATCATGTTTGCAGAAAATCCGATCGGTTTCTGCTTCTTCAATGGCCTCCATCGCTTCCTGGTATGCCGGATGGTTAAAAATTCGATTTACTCTTTCCATATTATTTCACCATTTGTAAAAAAGTCTGCTGCAGCGAATAGTCCTGTGCAAAATCTCCTCTGACCATGGTGGTCACAGTCTTTGTTCCTGGTTTTTGCACGCCTCGCATGGTCATGCACATGTGCTCTGCCTCAATCATAACCATGACTCCTTTGGGGTGAAGGTGGGTTTCCACAGCATCGGCGATCTGGGCGGTCATCTGCTCTTGCAGCTGAGGTCTTCTGGCGTAAACTTCCACAGTTCTGGCCAGCTTGGACAGTCCCGCCACTGTACCGTCCGGTATATAGGCCACATGCGCTTTCCCGTAAAAGGGCAGCAGGTGATGTTCACAGGTGGAATAAAAGACGATGTCTTTTTCCAACACCATATTGTTGTTTTCCACGTGAAATTGCTTGGAAAGATGTGCCTCTGCGTCCTGGGCCATTCCTGCGTATATCTCTTCGCACATCCGGGCCACCCTGTCCGGGGTCTCTAAAAGGCCCTCCCTCTGAGGGTCCTCTCCGATCCCTTCCAGTATGAGCCGGACGCCTTCTTTGATTTTCTTTTGATCCATGTTGTTCTGTCTCCTTCTTTTTTTCCCATTGACAGAAAACAAAAAAGCTCTCCATCTATCATGATGCCGGTGAAAAACTTCTCCCTTCACATACATAATGCCAGAGCTTCTGTTGCAACGGGTGCGGAACATACACCGCAAGCAGCTTGTCCGTGCTTTTCGTTTCAGCGGCAACTCCCCATCCGCCGAACACTTGACGCGTACGTTCCTATTTTGCATGTTATTGCGCTATACTCTATTATAGTACAAATTCAGGAAATTACAAGGATTGTACTTGGAAAATCATCAACCGTGTGCTATCCTGTTTTCAGCAATTTGAAACAGAAAGTGAATCAACATATGACGAAAAAATTACTTATTTTAACTACAGGAGGCACCATCGCCTCTGTAAAGACGCCCCATGGGCTGATCCCTGCTCTGACTTCCGAGGAACTGCTTTCTTACCTTCCCGAAATCGGCAGCGATTTTCTTTTAAAAACAAAAGCAGTCTGCAATCTGGACAGCACCGATATCACGCCGGAGCATTGGCTGCTGCTGGCAGGCTCCATCCGGGAAGAATATCATAATTACGACGGATTTGTCATCTGCCACGGAACGGATACCATGGCCTATACGGCCGCCGCTCTTTCCTATCTGATCCAGCATTCGTCCAAACCCATCGTTCTCACCGGGGCGCAAAAGCCCATCGGCTCTGAGATCACCGATGCCAAAGCAAACCTGCGGGACAGCATTCTCTATGCGGCCGATCCCCATTCCCGGGGCGTTCAGATCGTCTTTGACGGCAAAGTGATCCTGGGCACGAGGGCGAAAAAGACCAAGACTTTGAGCTTCGCGGCCTTTTCCAGCATAAACTACCCCTACCTGGCTACTATTCAGGATGGCCGGATCATCCGCTATCTGCCGCCCAGCATCGAAAAAAATCCGGTAGTCTTTTACGACCGGCTCAATCCCAAGGTCTTCCTGCTCAAGCTGACGCCCGGAATTTCCCCGGTCCTTCTTGGCGAAATCTTTCGCCTTTACGATTGCATCATTATCGAGAGTTTCGGCGTGGGCGGCATTCCCGACACGCTGGAAAGCGAACTTTTTTCCCAGTTGAGCAAATATGCTCCCCAGGAAAAGGTGCTGGTGATGACCACCCAGGTTACTTATGAAGGCAGCAATGTGGGGACTTACGAGGTGGGCCGCAGGCTCAACGAAACCTTCAGCATCTTGGAAGCCAAGGATATGACCCTGGAAGCCGTTCTGACCAAGATGATGTGGATTATGGCGGAGGATGGAATTTCCTGGCCGGAAATTTGCCGCAAATTCTACAAGTGCATCAATTCGGACACCCTTTATTGAGGGTGTCCGGCGGCTTACTCCGTTTCCTCCTCAGCTTCCTCCTTGAACGATTCCCCCAGTTCCTTCAGCATCTGCTCGCAGGCCAGTTTCTGGGCATAGCTGGAAACCGCCAGCCGGAGGGCCGCTTCCGACAGCTGAGCTTTGTCCTTGGTCTCTTCCAGCGACGCCGACACCTTTTTAAACTCTTCATCCATCACTTGGATATATCGTTCATAAAAATCCCGAACTTCACCGTCTTCAATCCTGGCTTTTAACAGCTCTCCCGTATCCGTCACAGACAGAACCTGCTTTAAAAGACAGGTTGCCGTCAGATAAGCGATATGCTCTCGATTGTACTTTTTCCCCTTGGCTCTCGGCAGCAGCCCTTTTTTAATATAATTGTTGACCATCGCCGCCGTCAGATTCTCGTCCAGCTCCAGTCCGGCATGCTGCCTGGGCATGTAGCTGAGCACCTGATCCATATATAAATCGATGTCCGGAATATCATCCCATTTATTTGGCCTTTTTTCTTCCAATACCTTCTTAATTGTTTCCATCCTTTATACCTCTTTTCTGTATAAATAATTCCTTATTATGCCATTCTATATACAAGGACTCCATATTGGAGCTTTATTGGCTGCACCAATAGTATATATCATATATAAATAATTGTAAATAGTCTTGACCTCATTACAATTACATAATATAATATTAAATATTACATTAAACAATTTTTATTATCCCGTAGTATCAAGTAATGTTTAAGAACTCATAAAAGAGCTGGACTTACTGATAGATTCCAAGTTTCAAGAAAGGGGGATTCACCATGCAAATCTGTGTTCTCGGAGATTCCGTTGCCAAAGGGGTCATCTACGATGAGGCGAGGAACAAATATACGTTTTTGAAAAACAGTTTTATCAATCTGTTTTCCAGTGTGAGGCAGATTCCGGTAAAAAACTTGGCCCGCTTCGGCTGCACGACCACCAAAGGACGGGAAATCCTTGAAAAGCATAAAACCCAGCTGTCTCTATACGATTATACCATTCTGGAGTTCGGGGGAAACGATTGCAACTATAACTGGGAAGAAATATCACGGACACCGGAAAAGGACCACATGCCTGCGGTCCCCTCATCTGTTTTTAAGGATACTTACACTACAATCCTGAAGCAGGTCAGAGCCTGCGGAAGTCAGCCGATCCTTCTTTCACTGCCCCCTCTGAACCCGCAGCGTTTTTTCGACTGGGTCTGCAAGGGGCTGAACAAAGAGAATATTTTAAACTGGCTCGGCGATATCGATTATATCTATCGCTGGCACGAAGCCTATAATCTCATGGTCTTTCAATTGGCCCAGGAGCAAAATGCCCCTCTGATCGATATTCGTCGGATTTTCCTTGAAAACCGTCATTACGGCGAGCTGCTCTGTTTGGACGGCATGCATCCCAACGAAAAAGGACATGCGCTGATTAATTCTGCACTAGTTGATCTAATGATTTAAAGGTATACCCGAGTTCCTCCCACTTTGTCAGTAGTTCATCGAGAATTTCGGCATTGGTCTGGGAAGTACTATGGAGCAGGACGATGGCGCCCGGGTGTACCCTGGGGATCAGCTTTTTAAAGGCTTCTTCTCTGGATGGCTGCTGGCTCTCATACCAGTCCACATAGGCCAGGCTCCAGAAAATGGTATGGTAGCCCAGCTCCTTAGCCATTTCCAAATTGGACTCGCTGTACTTTCCCTGGGGCGGGCGATAAAACTTCTTCATTTCCTTCCCTGTGGTTTTTTTGTACAGTGCTTCCAGGTCCTTAATTTCTTTTGAAAAATCCTCCATGGTGGATATCTGAGACATATCCGGGTGATGGAAGGTGTGGTTTCCTACAATATGCCCTTCTTTCACCATTCGTTTCACCAGCTCGGGATTAGTCTGCAAATAATTACCCACCACAAAGAACGCCGCGGGGACCTTATGCTTTTTCAAAGCATCGAGGATTTTGGCCGTATGCCCGTTTTCGTATCCCGCATCAAAGGTCAGATACAGGACCTTCTCCTGGGTTTTTTCCGCATAATAGGCATTATACTTTTTCAGGTATTCCGCCGTCGCGTTGGCAACCGGAGGCTGCCCCGCCTGCTGGAAGCTCAGGCCCCAGTTTCCGTCTGCCGATGTGGAGACAGCATCCTTTTTAAAGACGCCGGCTGCCAGACCGACACCAACAAATGCTACTGCGAAAAGGGCCACTACTGCCGTTACACGCAGCAGTCTTTTTTTTCGAATCATTATAATCATAAAAAATCACCACCCAGTCAAGTATATTGGGCGGTGATTCAAACTATGCTTTTAATGCGGGAAAGGGTACAGGCCTCTTACCGCTTTCTGCCATACAGCCCTTCTATTTTTCCGATACTGGCATCAATTCTCCAGTCGTAGAGTCCATGACAAATCCGCCGATCTGAATATCCTCAGGAATCAATGGATGATGTTTCAGCAAATCAACCGTTTCTCTGACTGAAGTATTCACATCGTCAAACCCGCTTAGCCAGCGTTCAAAATCGATTCCACAATAGCCCATCATATCCAGCGATTTCTGAGATACGCCCCGCTCCTTCATATGCGCAATCATGGCCTTGCTGTCCATGTGCTGGACGCCGCAGTCGGTGTGTCCGACCACCAGAATGGTTTCCACGCCCAATTCATAAATGGCAATCAACAAACTCCTTACGACACTTCCAAAAGGGTTCGCGATCACGCCGCCGGCGTTTTTTATGATCTTTACATCACCGTTTTTCAGGCCCATTGCCGAAGGCAGAAGCTCGGTCAGTCTGGCATCCATACAAGAGAGTATAGCCAGCTTTTTATCCGGGTATTTGCTGGTGACGTAGGCCTTATAGCTTTCCTCTTCTACAAATTTTCGGTTGTATTCCAGTATTTCTTCAATCATTGATTACTCCTATGCATGTGGTATGTCGGTAAACTCTGAAATTTCTCTGTTGATCGTGCACAGGTCTTCCAGGGATAAATCCTGAAGGCGTTCATGTCCTGTAATTCTGGCAAAGGTCTCCAGCTCTCTGCAGGTACAGCTCAGGAAATTGGCCACTCGTTGAGCCGCGGCTTCTTCTTTGAGTCTGGATCGCAGTTCCGGGTCCTGGGTAGCCACGCCCACCGGACATTTACCGCTTCCGCAGATGCGGTACTGCTGACAGGCCGCAGCGATCAGCGCCGCTGAAGCAATGGCCACAGCGTCGGCCCCCATAGCCAGTGCTTTGGCAAAGTCAGAGGATACCCGCAGGCCGCCGGTAATCACCAGTTCTATGTCCGCGCCAACTTCATCCAGATATTTTCTCGCTCGGCTGAGGGCATAGATGGTGGGAACGCTGGTTGCATCTCTTACCAGTTTGGGGCTGGCTCCCGTAGCTCCGCCTCTGCCGTCGATGGTGATAAAATCAGGTTCCGCGAAAACGCAGAATTCCAGATCCCGTTCAATACGGCCGGCAGCGATCTTGATGCCGATGGGACGGCCTTCCGATTCCAGCCTCAGCTTTTGCACCAGCGCCCGCAGATCCTCCTTACTTTTAATTTCTTCAAAAGAGGAAGGACTGATCACATCCTGGCCCAGGGGTTTGTTTCGAATTCTTGCGATTTCTGGCGTCACCTTGTCTCCCGGCAGATGACCGCCCATGCCCGGCTTGGTGCCCTGGCCGATCTTGATCTCAATGGCATCGGCTTTTTTCAGGTTTTCCGGCGTAACGCTGTATTTGTTGGGAACATATTCAAAGATATATTTATAAGCTGCATCCATCTCTTCCGGCAGAATGCCGCCTTCCCCGCTGCACATGGCCGTCTTTGCCATAGCGCTTCCTTTCGCCAGGGCAACTTTTGTCTCTTTGGAAAGCGCTCCGAATGACATGTGGGAAATATAGACGGGACTTTCCAAAACCATCGGTTTGGCAGCTCTGCGCCCAATTATGGTGGTCGTGTCCACTTCCGCATGCTCTGACAACGGCGGCGGGTTGAGCTGTGCTCCCAAAATCAGAATGTCGTCCCAGTTGGGCATGGGCATCTTGGTACCCATGGCTTCGATAATGGTCTCTCCGGTTACTGACATCTTGTGAATCTCATCCATATAGCGGCAGGAGGCATCGGCTCTGGCATACTCGGGATCATAATCCAGCGAACCTTCGCCAGGAGAAGCTTCCTCCGGCGGCACTGCCTGAACCTCATCGTCATCGATCTTTTCAAAAACGCTCCTCGGCTGCCCGCAAATCGGACATTCACTCAGACTATCGATTGTTTTTCCCGGCTCTTCGGTAAAGATATAACCGCAGATGCCGCATTTGTATACTCCCATCTTCTTCTCCTTTACTCAATAACAGTTGCAGCGACGAATTGATCCCTTGCTATATCCTTAGTTGGACCCCTTTTTATTACAGCGGGGGCATTTCCCTTGGAAAATGATATTGTGATCTTCTATTGTAAACCCCTGTTCGCTCAAGTCCAGCTCGTTCAGCCTGTCCATATAGGGTACGTCCATATCGAATACCTGTCCGCAGTCCGTACATTTCAGATGGTAGTGTCCGGAGATATTAAAATCATAGCGGTCTGCCGAATTGGGAATCTGGATACGCAGGATCTGCCCTTGCTGAGCCATTTGATTGAGATTGCGATAGACAGTTGCTTTGCTGATTCTCGGATACTCGCGAATTACTTCCTCATATACCATCTCCGCCGTAGGATGATTATGAAGCTGATTGACAGCTTTCAAAATAATATCCTTTTGCAGCGTATTTCTGGTCTGCATTATGGTCACCTCCTTATTGATAATAATTATTATTTAAGATTATATTCTATTTTTAGAGGTTTGTCAATGGCAGACAAATTTTCTCAAACAAAAAGGATTGCCCTGACAAGACGTTTCCCTGCCGCCGCAATCCTCAAAATTTCTTATATCCTTATAATCTCTAAATCCCGTCGCCGTAAACCCTGACCTGCTCCACCATATGGCCGATATTTCCTTCTCCTGCGAACTTCTCCAGATCAAAGAAATTTTCATTCATATCCAGCCAAAGCAGAGGATGGGTTTCTTCCTTCAGATCCACGCTTCGGACCAGCGAACCCACGTATACTTCAACGACGCAGTTCTGATTAAAGTAAGTGAAGTTCATCATATGCTTGAGCACGATTTGATCCCGGCCGATGCCGGTTTCTTCCGCCAGCTCCCGATAGGCCGCGGCCAGTCCGTCCTCACCCGGCTCGATCTTTCCGCCCACCAGATTGAACTTTCCTTTATATGGATCCTTCGTCCGTTTGCAAAACAGCAGTTTTTCCCGGGAGGGATCATAGACCATGATACAATTATATCCCTGCATGTCCGCCTACTTTCCTGCAAACCGCACCATGTTCTGATTGCCGCTTTTGCGCACTTCGATTCCTTTGATGCTGCGAATATATTTTTTAAACTGGGAAAATCCGTAATCCTGTACATTGAAATTATCGTATTTTTGATGCAGCTCCTGCCCCAGAATACCCAGATCAACGCCTTCTCTGCCGCCGGCCTTAACCAGCTCGACCACAAAATCCTCCACATTGTTTCCCTCCGCCAGCTTGACGGAAACATAATTCCCTTTTTTCAGGAGGCGGATCTTGGGGAACTCTTCCAAAAGCTTGGAAAGCAGACTGTAGCCGTAGCTTCGTACGTCAAAGTCCGGATACAGCTTGAGCAGCCGGTTGCCCAGCTCAGCCAGCCCGGTCTCCCTGCCATTGTTGGTATTTTCTGTGATGATCTTAACGATGGCATCCTCAATCGTGGACTTGTCGATGTCCTTGACTGCCGCTTCTTCCTTCGTCTCTTCTTCTCCCTGGAGCAATTCCAGCCTGGTGAAAATATCGCAGGCCTTGCGGAAAGCCATGGGTGTCTTTTTTTCACCCATTCCGATCACCGTCAGCCCGGATTCTCGGATGCGGCTGGCCAGCTTGGTAAAATCGCTGTCGCTGGAAACAATGCAGAATCCGTCCACCGTACTGGTATACAAAATATCCATAGCATCGATAATCAGCGCCGAGTCCGTGGCGTTTTTGCCGGTGGTGTAGCTGAACTGCTGGATGGGCGTGATGGAACTGGAAAGAAGTTCTTCCTTCCAGCTGGAATTCTGACGGCTGGTCCAATCCCCGTAAATCCTCTTGTATGTGACGTTTCCGTATTTGGACAGCTCGTCCAAAATCGGGTCGATGTATTTTGCCGAAACATTATCGGCGTCGATCAGTAGCGCAAATCTCTTATCCAAATTATTCTCCTATCTCTTGATGCTCTCAAAGCAACCTTATTTCAAGAAATCTATTGCATCTAATGGTAGCATTTTTCAGAAAAGAAGTCAAATAGAGAGCAGCTCTCGGTTTGAGAACTGCTCTCTTTGCTAAATGATTTATTCTTATCTTTCAGCGTCGATCTTTGCAATCGCTTTTTCCAGAATGTCAAGTCCTGCGTTCACCTGTTCGTCGGTGATCACCAGCGGCATCAGGAAGCGGATGCAGTTGTCTCTCACGCCTGCGCCCAGAACGACCAGGCCGTTTTGCATACACTCGTTGATAATGGCTTTTGTTTCCGTCTTTGCCGGCTCTTTTGTGGCTCTATCCTTAACAAACTCCAGAACCAGCATGGCGCCAACGCCTCTGGCATCGCCGATAATCTCATATTTCTCTTTCATTTCCTGGAAACGTTTCATGGTCATGTCGCCGATATGTCTTGCTTTCGCGCAATAATCGTCCCGTTCCATGATTTCCAGAACCTTGAGAGCCGATGCAGTTGCCAGAGCGTTCCCGCTGTATGTACCGCCCAGTTCTCCTGGAGAAACTGCTTCCATAATATCTTTGCGGGCCGTTACGCAAGCTACCGGAATACCGCCTGCAACCGATTTGGCGCTGACCACAATATCCGGTCTCACGCTCCAGTGTTCACATCCGAACATCTTTCCGGTACGTGCATAGCCCGCCTGAATTTCATCCGCGATCAGCAGGATTCCATACTTGTCGCACAAACGTCTCAATTCCTGAACAAATTCATCTGGTGGAACGATGAAGCCGCCTTCGCCCAGAACCGGTTCCAGAATAATCGCTGCCGTTTCGTCGGGAGCTACATATTCCAGGAAGAAGCTTTCCTCGAACATCTTGGCGCAGTGCATGTCGCAGGAGCCCTTTTCCAGTCCATATGGGCATCTGTAGCAGTATGGGAACAGGAAGCGGTTCACGCCCTGCGGCAGGGGTCCGAATCCGGTCTTGTATGGATGGCATTTGCTGGTCATGGCCATTGTCATATAGCTTCTGCCGTGGAAGGCTCCGGCAAAACAGATGATTTCTGTTCTTCCGGTATATCTTCTTGCCAGCTTAATGGCATTTTCATCCGCCTCAGCGCCGGTATTGACCAGGATCGTCTGTTTTTCTCCTTCAATCGGGATAATTTCATTGAGCTTTTCCGCCAGTCTGGGATATTGTTCATAGTTGAACACATTCAGATTAGGTGCGAAATATTTGTCGCACTGTGCTTTAACTGCTTCCACAACTTCTGGGTGGGAATGGCCGATATTCAGCACGCCGATACCTGCTACAAAGTCAAGGAATACATTTCCATCCACATCCTGGACCATTGCGCCTTCTGCTCTGTCCACGAATACAGGAGCCAGCATGGCAACCGCATCGGTAACATTATCCTTTCTTACCTTTAACAATTCGGTGGATTTTGGACCCGGTACCGTATCTGTAACGATCTTTGGCAAGCTTGTTCTAAGTGACATATTTTCTCCTCCTCTTTCTATCTCTTTCAACGTTTTTCAATTAATAACACTCCGCATAAATTTCCTGAATGAGCTCCTTGGTCAGAGGCACATAGGAATTGGTGACCAGGCGCTGCTGGTTGGCTAACACCGAATCGGCAAAGACCTGGATGTCCTCCTCCTTGAACCCATATTCCCGCAGGGGCTTAAGATGGAGAATGGTCTCCTCCAGCGCCGCCAGATTCTTCAGGGCATCCGCTTCGGTTCCGCCCAGGATGCGGGCGATGGTCTTTTTGAAGTCGGCGATCTTGCCCTCCGGTTTCAATACCTCATACTTCTCCAGCACCTTGCCGAAGAGGGCGTAGTTGGATTCTCCGTGGGGTACGTGGTAGGTACCGCCCAGAGGGAAGGACATGGCGTGGACCGTGGCACAGCCCGCCTGCAGGAAAGCGATTCCGGCGTAGCAGGCAGCGGTGGAAAATTCATCCAAATAATCCAGCCTGGCATCCGGGCCCCCTTCTCCGATCCTGCGGAAGCCCTCCAGAATCAGCTCCATAGCCTTGACGCCATAAAGCTCCGAGGTCATGGTGGCCCTGGCCGGCGACAGATAGGATTCCACCGCGTGGATGAGGGCGTCGATGGCCGAAGAGGCAAAGGGCGCGTAAGGCAGGGTCTTGAGCATGTCCGGAATCAGGCACACGTCCTGGGGAATCAACAGATCGGACACCAGACCCAGCTTGGTGGTGTCCCCGTTTTCGTCCCGCACGATGGCCACGGAAATGTTGGTGACCTCCGAACCGGTGCCGCAGGTGGTTGGGATCGCCACCAGCTTCTTGGCCGGCACCACCTCGGCTTCCTTAAAGAACAGCTGATGCACCGTGCCGGTGCGCTTTAAGGACAGCAGCTTTCCGATGTCCATGATGGCGCCGCCGCCTACCGCGATGACCCGGTCATAGGAATCTTCCTTGATGGCCGCGAAAATGTCGGTGATCATCTCCTCCGAGGGCTCCCCGGCTCCGAATTTCTCCTGGAACACCACCTGGCAGGAAAGACCCAGCTCTTTCATGAAGGGCGTGTAGACGAACTCATTGGTGAAGAGCAGATCCCGTGCTCCCAGCTGGAATTCCTCGGCAAACGCCTGAAAGGTTTGGAACTTGTGCAATTGTCCTTTGATCAGTATTTCTTTCATGGTTACGAACCTCCTTTTGGTCCCTGGAATCGTCCCTGGCGTTTCTTACGCCTGGTCCCAGGCTTCGATGATTTCCGGAATGACCTTCTTCAGATCGCCGCAGACCGCGTAGTCGGCCAGCTGCATCATCGGCGCTTCCGGATCCTTATTGATGGCCACGATGATATCCGAGGTCTGCATCCCGGCCAGATGCTGGATGGCCCCCGATATCCCGCAGGCAAAATAGATGTTCGGCTTTACGGTGGTGCCCGTCTGTCCAACCTGATGCGACTGATCGATCCATCCGGAATCTACGGCTGCACGAGAGGCGCCCACCACGCCGCCGACCTTCTTAGCAAAGGCTTCGATTAATTCAAACCCGGAGGCATCCCCCAGGCCTCGTCCCCCAGAGCAGATGATCTTGGCGTCGGTCAGGGATACCAGCTCCTTGGCCTCCTTGACCACGTCCAGGATCTCCACCTGTATGTCCGCTTTGCTCAGCTGGGGCTGTATCCGCACCACTTCGCTCTTCAGGCTCAGGTCCTTCTCCAGCTTCTCCATGACCCCCGGGCGGACCGTGGCCATCTGCGGCCGGGTTCTGGGGGTGACGATGGTGGCCATCAGGTTGCCCCCGAAGGCCGGACGGGTCTGCTTGAGGCCTTTGTCCCCATCCTCTGCGCTAAGGCCCGCCAGGCTGGCGGTGGTGTTCTTCTCCAGGTATTCCATGTAGTCGCCGGTGTCGATATCCAGTCTGGTGCAGTCGGCGGTGAGGCCGGTGTCCAGTCTGGCCGCGATCCGCGGCGCCAGGTCCCGTCCGATGTGGGTGGCTCCAAAGAGCACGATCTCCGGCTTGCGCTCCTCAATGGCCTGGGTGATCACCTTGGCGTATCCGTCGGTGGTGTAATGGGCCAGCAGCGGATCGTCGATCTGGTAGATAAGATCCGCTCCATAGGCGGTCAGCTCGTCTGCCAGGTGGTCCGTTTCATGGCCCACCAGCACCGCGCACACCCTGGCATCCCCGCTGATCTCCCGCGACAGCCTGCGCCCTTCTCCCAGCAGCTCCAGGGCCACGTTCATCAGCTTGCCGCCCCTCTGCTCGGTGTATACCCACACGTCCTTGTATTCGCTAAACTTTGTCATCGTTTCCTTCCTCCCTATATGATGTGTTTCTTTCTCAGTTCCGTAAGCAGGTTCTCCGCCAGCTCCCTGGGCGTATCCCCCTCCACGGCCATGCCGGCTCCTTTGGGCTTGGGCGTGAAGGAACGGAACACGTTGGTCGGGGAGGCCTTCAGCCCCACCACGCTCTGGTCCACTCCGATGTCCTGGGCGCTCCAGACCTTGACCTGGGTCTTGGCCGCTTTCCGGATGCCCGGAACGGACATGTATCTTGGAGTGTTCAGTTCCTTGATGGCCGTCAGCACGCAGGGCAGCCTTAGCTTCAGCTTCTCATAGCCGTCCTCCAGGGCCCGCTTGACGATGACCGCTTCTTCCTCCAGCTGGAATTCCTTCACATAGGTCACCTGAGGCAGCCCCAGCTTTTCGGCGATCTGGGGCCCCACCTGGGCCGTGTCCCCGTCGATGGCCTGTCTGCCGGCGAAGATCAGATCGTAGTCCCCGATCTTTTTGATGCCCGCCGCCAGGGCGTTGGAGGTGGCCCAGGTGTCTGAGCCTCCCAGGGCCCGGTCCGACAGCAGGATCGCATCATCCGCTCCCATGGCCAGACACTCCTGCAGCATCTCCTTGGCCTGGGGCGGCCCCATGGTCAGGGCGATGACCTCCGTTCCCGGATTCGCGTCCTTGATGGCCAGCGCCTGTTCCAGGGCATTGGCGTCGTCGTGGTTCAAAATGCTCGGCACCCCGTCCCGAATCAGCGTCCCCGTCTCCGGGTTGATCCTGATCTGGTTGGTGTTGGGTACTTGTTTTACGCATACGATGATTCTCATGTTCCTTTGTCCTCCCTATTTAAAGATGTCTCCGGAAATCACCATCTTCATGACTTCCGACGTGCCTTCGTAAATCTCTGTGATCTTCTGGTCCCGGTACATCCGTTCCACCGGGTAGTCCTTGATGTACCCGTAGCCTCCGTGGAACTGGACCGCTTTGTCCACCACATAGGAGGCCGTCTCCGAACAGGACAGCTTGGCCTGGGCTGCTTCGACCGTGCTGGAAAGCCCCCGGTCTCTCCGGTTGGCCGCGTTGTAGAGCAGGAACCGGCTTCCGTCGATCCGCGTCTTCATGTCCGCCATCTCAAAGGCCAGCGCCTGGAACCGGTCCAGACTCCGTCCGAACTGCTTTCGCTGCTTCATGTATTCGACCGTCTGGTCGAAGGCGCCCTGGGCAATGCCCAGCGCCTGGGCCGCGATCCCCAGCCGGCCCACGTCCAGCGAGCTCATGGCCACCTTGAAGCCTTTGCCCAGCTGCCCCAGCAGGTTTTCCTTGGGCACGATGCAGTCCTCGAACACCAGCTCCGCCGCGATGCTCCCGCGGATGCCCATCTTGTTTTCTTTCTTTCCCCGGGAAAAGCCCGGCATTCCTTTTTCCACGATGAAGGCGCTGATTCCCTTGTTGCCTTTGCTCTTGTCCGTCATCGCCATCACCACGTAGACGTCGGCGATCCCGCCTCCCGAAATGAAGATCTTGCTTCCGTTTAAGAGCCAGTGGTCCCCCTTGTCCTTAGCCGTGGTCTGCTGCATAGCCGCGTCGGTTCCCGCGTTGGGCTCGGTCAGGCCGAAGGCCCCCAGGTGCTCCCCGGAAAGCAGCTTGGGCAGGTAGTTCTGCTTCTGCTCTTCGGTCCCATACGTAAAGATGGGCCAGCAGCACAGGGCGTTGTGGGTCTGCACGATGACGCCGTGGGAGGCGTCCACCTTGGAGATCTCCTCCACCGCCATGATGTAGGTCAGGTAGTCCGACCCCGCTCCTCCGTATTCCTCCGGAAAGGGCATGCCCATGATCCCCAGCTCCCCCAGTTTTGCCACCGTTTCATAGGGGTATTTGGCTTCCGCGTCGATTTCTTCGCTGATCGGTGCGATCTCCGTCTCTGCGAACTCCTTCAGCATCTTTTTTACCATCTCTTGTTCTCTTGAATAACTGAATTCCATTTGTCTTCCTCCTCGTTTGTTCTATTTATGAAGCCCCATGGGCTCTTCTTTAAAAATGCGCTCCTCCATCAGCTTGAGGTCCTTTGCGATCAGCGGAACAAATTCCATCTGGTCGAAAATATCCTTTTGGAGGTTGATCCCCGGAGCGATTTCGATCAAAGTCAGTCCCTCCGGCCTCAGCTCGAAAACGGCCCGCTCTGTGATGTACAGCACCGGCTGATGGACCTGATTGGCGTAATCGCCAGAAAAGGTCACATGCTCCACTTCTTTCACAAATTTTTTCCGCGCCCCTTCTTTTTTGATCTTCAAGCCTCCGTTATGGCATTCAATTTCCAGCCCTTTTGCAGTAAAGGAGCCGCAGTAGCATACCTTTTTTGCATTCTGGGTAATATCGATGAACCCGCCTGCTCCCGCCAGACGATCTCCGAACTTGGAAACGTTCAGATCCCCGTTGGCCGCGGTTTCCGCCAGTCCCAGAAACGCGATATCAAGGCCGCCTCCCTGATAAAAATCAAACTGCACATTGTGCTCCAGTATACACATGGAGTTTGCCGCCGCGCCGAACTGGGTCCCGCCCATGGGTACGCCGGCAATGGAACCAGCTTCTACAGTCAGGGTCATATAGTCGGCAATGCCTTCCTCGGCCGCAACGTTTGCGATCACTTCCGGCACGCCTGTTCCCAGATTTACAATGGCATCCGGCGGAAGTTCCATGGCCGCCCGCCTGGCGATAATCTTTCTCTGGGAAAGTTCCGCCGGTGGAATATCTTCAAAGGGAATCCGGAATTCACCGGTCAGCGAGCCGTCGTAGGGCATTCCCAGGCACTGCATGTTTTCCTCTTCGGTTCCCACCACGATGGTGTCCACATAAATGCCCGGAATTTTGACCAGCTTGGGATCCAGCGAACCTGCCTCCACGATCCGTTCCGCCTGAACGATCACTTTGCCGCCGCTGTTTTTACACGCCTGCGCCATGGCGGTCACATCCAGAGGTCCGATTTCCCGATGCACCGTACAGTTTCCGTATTCATCTGCATAACTGGCCCGCAGAAAAACCGCGTCGATGGGGAACAGTTTGTAGAGCAGCCGTTCCTGGCCCTCGATTTCCACCAGCTTTACCAGATCGTCTTTCGTGACAGCGTTCAGCTTGCCTCCGCCTTTCCTGGGATCGACAAAGGTATGCAGCCCCACATGGGTGATGGTTCCCAGATTGTGGGCCGCAATGTCCCGGTACATATGGGTGATGACGCCCTGGGGCAGGTTGTAGGCTTGGATCTTGTTTTCCAGGGCCAGCTTTCCCAGCCTGGGCGCCCGGTCCCAGTGTCCGCCGATCACCCGTTTCACAAGGCCTTCATAGCCGAAATGGTCTCCCCCGGTCCCGTCCCGGTGACCCTGTCCTGCAGCAAAAAACAGCGTCAGATCCTTTGGATGCCCGGTTTTCAAGTACCGCTCTTCCAATGCCTTGGACAAGGCTTCCGGGCAGGCGCAGCTTACAAAGCCCCCGGTGGCGATGGTCATGCCGTCTTCGATTTGTTCGACTGCCTTTTCCGCAGTCATGATGTTCACTTTTTTCATAATTCCATGCCCTTGTTATTTATTCACGAACTTTGCGTCCCGTTTTTCCAGAAAAGCCTGCATGCCTTCCTTTTGATCCTGGGTGGCAAAGCACATGGCGAAGAGTTCGTTCTCCGTCCGGATTCCCGTGTCCAGATCCGCATCCATGCCCCGGTCAATGGCCGCCTTGGAATATTTCACCGCGATGGGGCCGTTGCTGATGATTTTCTCCGCCAGCTTGATCGCTTCCTCCATCAGCTCCTCAGGCGGCACCACTTTGTTGGCCAGGCCGATCCGTTCCGCCTCTGCTGCTTTGATCACGTCTCCGGTAAAGATCAGCTCCTTGGCCTTGCCGATCCCTACCCGCCGGGGCAGCCTCTGAGTCCCGGAAAATCCCGGCGTGATGCCCAGTCCCACTTCCGGCTGTCCGAACTTGGCCTTTTCACTGGCCAAAATCAGATCGCAGCTCAGGGCCAGCTCGCATCCGCCTCCCAGGGCAAATCCGTTGACCGCCGCAATGGTGGGGATTTCCAAAAGTTCAATTTTGCGGAAGATGGCGCTTCCTTTCCGTCCCCAGGCTCTGCCGCCCTGGGCGTCCAGCACGCTTTGGGCCGCGATATCGGCTCCGGCAACAAAAGACCGGCCCTCGCCGGTGATGATCAGCGCCTTCACCCTTTCATCTTCTGCCACTTGCCCGATGGCTTCTTCCAGCTCCAAAAGCACCTCTCCGTCCAATGCGTTGAGCACCTCAGGCTTGTTTACTTTTATGATTTCGATGGCTTCCTGCTTCTCAATTTTTATGTATTTCACTGTTTACCTCCTGTGATTTCGTTTTCACGTTTATAATGTATCGCAAGCTTTATGCCAAGAATCAAATCCTCGGCTCTCATAGGGTTAAAAAAAGCGAAAACCCCAGAATTTCAACAGAATTAAGGGGTTCCCTTTTTTATCGTGAAAGCCGTGATCAAAGACGGGGGCACGCTCATGCTCCACCTCATCAAGTCAAGACTGACTACGAACTGAAAAAGGCGCCCGCTTCCTTTGATTTCAAGGCCTAATCAGATTCGACTAGGCTAGTTACTTTTGGCTATCCTCCAATCTGAGATAGGTATAGCCGGGAATATATTTTCTAAGCTTGCGGGCCGCGGTGGTCTGACTGATACCCAGCGCCTTGCCCACAGCGACGCTTGTCCTGTATTTTTCCAGTGCGTCGGTAAAGATTTCTTTTTCATATTCATCCAGCATGCGGGACAGGGAACTGCCGTCAAGATCGACCGGTTTCCTCTGACCCGGCTGAAATGCCTTAGGCAGATCTTTGCCGTCCACCATCTTTCCTTTAAAGGTAATGACGATCCGCTCGATGAAATTTTCCACCTGCCGGATATTCCCCGGCCAGTCGTAGCTTTCCAAAAGACTCAGCGCATCCGAAGATACGGACAGCACCTTTCGGTACCGTGCATTGAATTTTTCCATGAAATTGAGAATCAGGGGCACGATGTCATCTCTGCGCTCCCGCAGGGGCGGAATATAAATATCGATCACGCTCAGTCTATAATACAAATCCTCACGGAATTCCCCCTGCCGGATGGCTTTTTCCAGGTCTTTATTTGTTGCGGCTACCAGCCTGAAGTCTACTGCAGTTTTTTCCAGGCTTCCGATTCTGCTGATTACCTTCTGCTGGATAACCTGCAGGATTTTAATCTGCATATCCAGAGGCAATTCTCCAATTTCATCGAGGAACAAGGTGCCGCCGTTGGCCAACTCGATTTTTCCCAGTTTTCCCTTCTGGCTGGCTCCGGTAAAGGCTCCTTTTTCATATCCGAACAGCTCGGATTCCAGCAGCGTCTGAGGTATGGTCCCGCAGTTAATTTCAATAAAGGGGCCGTCTGCCCGGCTGCTGGTCTGATGGAGCATTTTCGCAACCATGCTTTTTCCCACACCGGTCTCCCCGGTAATCAGCACATTGGCATCCACCTCCGCAATTTGCAGGATTAAGTCTTTAATATCCGACATTTCTTTGCTTTTGGCGATCAGGGAGTTTTCCTCCAGTTCTTTCATTTTCAAATGTTGGATTTCGGCGCTGTATTCTTTCATTAGCTGGGTGAGTTTGCTGTAATTGTCATGTAAGGTTGTCACATTGGCAATGTCAATGGAATTAAAGCTGATGACATACTCCACCTCCCCATCTTCGTCCAGGATCGGCACACCTGTGGTCAAAACCTTTTCCCCTTTTTTATTCCGCTGCATCAGGGTGACTTTTTTCTTTTCCTTTAGCACTTCAACCGTTACAGAGGGTTTAAAGATCTCCTGTTCTTCCAGCTCGTATACCGACCTTCCAATGACGTCCTCTTTCGCCACATCGTAATGGTTTTCATAGGAATCGCTGACTCGCAGCACGATCCCCTTCCCATCCGTCAGGGTGACGTCGTTTTCGTTGTCCATAATTCGAAATACAACATCCATTTTGTCCTTATGACATTCGCTTCTGCTCTTGCACTGCCTGCAGATACAATTAATAGGATTCATCGCCGCACCTTCCTTATCATTCTCATTAAAGCTCATCCTTCATCTTAAATCAGGCCAACTGGTTCCAAAAAGAGGAAGCATATGAAACTTGAACGCTCATAGTGCTTCCCCTTATGTTTGTTTATTGTAACATGCCTCGGTTCCACATGAAAATCACCTACAGCCTTGCTTCTCTTTCCGGCAATGGGCGATAGATTAGTTTATCGAACAGGATTGTCGCTGCAAAGGCCACAACGATCCCCTGGATAGCCGGACAGCCTATATTCCAGACCTGTTCGGTAAGAATTACCGTCACAGCGCCCAGGATCAGACCAATAAAACTGCCTGGCTGCCACTCAGGAACAAGGCCTTCCTTCAGTACGCTGATATCTGGATATTTTCGTTTGTTTACCACTAAGAAATTGGCTGTAACAACGCCCATCAGCGGAACAATCAAGGCTACCATAACGATTAGAAAAATACTCAAATACTGTGAGAAGTGGGTCATTGCCAGCACACAGGAAATGGTGGGCATGATTACGACTCCGTACGCTCTTTTCCATCCCGTAGCCGCAGAAATAGCCAGGGACGAAGTATAGTAATCAGTATCGCAAGTCGTCCATGTCAGGAACAATACGACGAACGTCGCAGAAAAGAGCATGCCCAAACCGGCGAAAGCCTGTACCACGTCTGTGGTTCCTGCTCCCAGGGAAATAATCGTACCGGTCAGCATCAAATATACGTATGCAACGCCGAAGGTAACAACTGCGACCATGACCGCCTGGAAAGGACTCTTGCACCATCTTTGAATATCGGTGGAGCCGCCCCCGGTTCCGCAGGCAAACGTGCCTACCATCAAAGTGATGCCGGAAATGACGGTTATTGGCGTGCCTACAGGATCGGCGTTGAGAAGCGCATCCCATCCCCCGATCTCCTGCAAGCCCTTATATGCGCCGATGCCCAGCAAAATAATGCTCACAGGAACAGCTAAATTAGCAACCCATGTCATGTATTTGAAGCCGACAAGGGCGATTGCGCAGAATACCGCTGCCATTAAGAAACACAGCAGATAATAGTTGATATGAAAGGCGGTGGTTAAGAACTCCGCCGCGTATGAAATATGCGTGCCGCCCCATCCGATCAGACCGATCGGAGGTATGAGCGCGGCAATTCTGCCGCCTTTGCTGCCCCATACATAACGGGCTATCAGGCCAAAGGATAAACCGGTTTTCGCGCCGATGGCCCCCATGGTCCCTGAAATAAATACCAATACGATACAGCCGATGAACACGATAAGCGCTGCCTGCAGAAAGGAAAAGCTTCCTCCGATGGTAATGGCCGCCGCGATTCCCGATGGAAAGAACGCGTATCCAATCCACACAACCAGGGGCTTGACCATAGACCTTCTGGCTGCCATGGGAACCGCTTCCTGCGAATATTCTTCAAAATTATCTACGGTTACTTTTGCTTCGCTCATAGATAGCCTCCTATCTTAAAAACCAGGTTTAACGATTTCATTACTCTATTACTACTAACAGCGCGTTTCCCGCTACAGCTGTATTAACCTTTGCATGAATGGATGTTACTGTTCCACCTTCTTCCGCTACGATGGGCAGTTCCATTTTCATCGATTCCATGGTTAAAAGCTCCTGTCCCTTCGTAACCTGCTGGCCTACTTCAACGTTGATTTCCAAAATCTTTCCCGGCATCGGGCTTGTAATATTTGCCATGGTTCTCTCCTTTCACAAAAACAATCTATCCTTTCAGCTCATATCCTGCTTCCATCAGTCCTTTTTTGAGAAGCTTTATCGTCGTCACACAAGTGTCGGAATCGCCGTGAACACAGATGGAATCTGCTTTGAAGGTCAGAGTCGATCCGTCAGATGCCGCCACCTGTCCTGTTTCCAAGAACTTTATGGCCCTCTTTACGCTATCTTCCGGTGTAATATGTCCATAGGACTTACGGATCAAGATCTTTCCTTCCGGTGTATAGTCCGTATCGCAATTAAATTCGCTGACATAATTCAAACCATACTGATCGCAGTATTTCTCCAGGCAGTTCCCCTGCATCGAGCCAATAAAATACACGCTGCATCCGGGCTTTATATCCCGGCAGGCTTTGGCAAAGGCTTCCGCCAGATCATCATGATCGATCAGCGTATTATAAAGGGTGCCATGGGGCTTAATGTGATTCAGCTCCATATCGTTGATTTTGAGAAACTGCACCAGGGATCCCACTTGGAAAACGGTGTAATTGTATAATTCTTCCGGGGTCAAAGTCATATAACGCCTTCCAAATCCGGCCAAATCCGGATATCCGGGATGGGCTCCTACGGCAACGCCTTTTTCTTTCGCTAATTTGACCGTTTTGCACATCACATTGGCATCTCCCGCATGGAACCCGCATGCCACGTTTGCTGAGATCACTTCCGCCATCATATCTTCGTCGCATCCGATCGTATATTTTCCAAAACTTTCTCCCATATCGCAATTAATATCAATCTGTTTCATAACCTTCTCCTCTCAGATAAGCAGATTCATTCAAATCTTTCCGGGTTTATATAGTTCTCAAAGTCTTCTCGAACAGCTTTTATCTCATCGATGGTGATTCGCTTGAATTTGATCTTCCCGCCCAAATTGGTCTGCGCCACCTTCCACAGACAGCAGTCCGGTATGAAAAAGGGCTGGATATAGCCGCCGGCCGTCGGATAATCGGCGGTAAAGATCACGAGGGTTTGACCTGCCAGATTTACACCTCCGTGGTAGTATCCGGTGTCATATATGTTGGAAGGAAAAGCGCCGGTTGCGGCAGGTTTTCCATGGGCGATCTCTGAAAACTGGAATTCAGGACCTTCCAGCCGGTATCCAAGCCTGCTGGAATCGCGGCTCACCGTAAATTCACTGGAATAAACCAGATCGATGTCTTCCTTTGTCAGCCAATCCCAGTGAGAACCGAGCATCAGCTCACATTCCGCAGGCTCCCGGTAGTCCGAAATGTACTCCGTCTTCAATTTCCTGGGTTCATACTCGCTCCTGGATACCTTTGCGCCTACTGGGACTTCATCGCCTGCTTTGAGAAAACGACCTTTATAGCCGCCGAACTGCAAGGATGTGGCATACGTGGATTTGCTGCCCATAACCTTAGGAACATCAATGCCCCCCTTCACTGCTAGGTAGGAATATACGCCGGATGAGGCAAAGGAAAAATCCAGGATTTGACCTGCCTGCGCATAAAGGGCGCTCCATAAGTCGATGGGGTTTCCGTCGAGGGTTACATTCGCCGATGCTCCGCATACACTGAATATGGTATCCTGGCTGAACTGAATTTTCGCTCCTTTATAGATAAATTCCAAACCGCCTTCCGTCTCGTCGTTTCCCACCAGCGCATTGGCGACCCGCAGCGCCAGACCATCCATTGCGCCGGAAATTGGTATTCCCAGATGGGCGAACCCTTGTCTGCCCGGATAATCCTGCACCGTAACTCTCAATCCGGTTTCTAATATCTTCAACATCAAATCACCTCCTCTACTTTGTTCCCGCTTCAGCTAAGAACTCCCGATATCCGCCCAGGCAGAATTTATCATATGGGATAATGTTATAATGATAGGTCCCGTCAGCTGCTTGCTGCTTGATCCGGTTATAGTCGTCCATATCGATTTCAACATACTTGATTCGGTCGCCCACTTTAAACAAAACCGGAGAATCTTTAAATCCATCCAGCCGCTGATCTAAATCCAGCAGCGGTATCGGCGTTATGCCAAACAGCTGAAAGCCGCCCGCACTTACCAGCGGATAGATGGATGTGTTGGAGCCGCCTATGCCGACCGCGCCTGTGGGTGTTTCCAGCCGCGGCGGATTGTACTTGGGCGCGCTTAAATCGCATCTGGGATCGAGGCACAGACTGGAGGCCAGGCCGGGTGTGAATCCGACGTAGGTGACCCAGTGCTGGGGGAACAAATATTTGTACTTGAGTTCTTCCAGTCCATCCAGTTTGTTTTCCCGGCAGATGAGCTCGATGTTGTTCTCAATGGGTTTGATTTTCCTGCAATAATCTTCTACGCATTCCTTGGTCCACGGATCATCAAAGAGAATTGGCACCTCGATAATCCTTGAATGGATCTCCAAATTATCTTTGGATTCGATCCTATCCAGAAAATCGTGCATCAATTGAACGATTTTGGATAATTCAATGATTTTGGGATCATACTTAATGACAAGAGAAGAATTGGATGGAATGGATTCAACGATTCCATCAACGCCTTCCTTCCCCATCATATCCTTCAACAGGGTGGCTTTTATATTAACTTCGACGCTTTTCACAAGCCCAAAGTCGATCATAATATAACAGTCGCCGACTTCCCAAATTTTGAACGTTTTATCCATCATTTCACCTCCCGGACTTTTTCCTGCTGTTCAAAAACACCAGCTATTGAAATTAATACGCTTTTCATGTTTCCCTCCTCTCAGAAATGGTTTTCATCCCTTAATAGGCGCAATAATTGTGCCAGTGGAAAGGGCTGCTGTCAGGCCATGCTCCTGAAACAGCTATCTTCCATTGGAAATGAAACATCTGTCTCTCGCAAAATTTCAAAATATTTCGATTTATTCTTTTTTCTCCGCCATACTGCATATGGCAGCAAATAATCACCGCTGACTAATTTATCTGAACGATACTCATGGTGCCTTTTTTCCAAAGGCTTTCACCTCCTAATCATTTTTAGCTATAAAGTCAGAAACAATTAGTACCGTGTAAAGAAACACCAAAGGAAAAAGGAAGCGTATGGGCAGCGCTTCCTTTTATGATTCTTTTTCGTACAGCGCAGCCGTTATCTTTACTGGACCAGCAGCAAGGATGCCGCCGGTATATAAGTAACGATCAGCAGTACAATGCTCAAAACTCCGGTAAAGACGAAGGCTGTTTTAAACATTCGATCTACTGGTATCTTGGATATGGCCGAAGCAACGAACAGAGTTGAGCCATAAGGCGGCGTTACAAAACCGATCCCCAGATTGAGAACAAGCATGACACCGAACTGGATTGGACTCATACCGTAGGATTCCACCAGCGGCAAAAAGATTGGGGCTAAAATAATGATAGCCGGAATAATATCAATGAGCATCCCGATCAGCAAGAGTACAATATTGAGCAAAAGCAGGATGATGATTTTACTGTCGGTTATGCTGGTAATGGCATCGCAGATCATATCCGGAATACGTTCAATACTGATGAACTTACACATAGACGCTGAGAAGGCGATGATAAAGCTGGTGATTCCATTGATAATCGCCGTCTTGTAAATCGCATCCAACAGTTTTTTGATCGTCAGCTCCCGGTAGATAAAAAATCCCACCAGAATAGAATAGACGACCGCGACTACAGCCGATTCGGTCGGGGTGAAGATACCTGCGTAAATGCCTCCCAGAATAATGACCGGCGCCAGCAGAGCCCAAATCCCATTCTTGGCCGCAATGAGAATATGTTTTGCATTCGGTCTAGTGTCACTGCCGCCGTAACCATTCTTTTTGGAAATAATATAACATGCTACCATGAGGACAAGGGCCATCAGCAGTCCCGGGATAATACCCGCGATAAACAGGTCGCCGATGCTGGTGCCCGTGGACACTCCATAAATAACAAAGGGGATGCTGGGCGGAATGATAATGCCGATCGCTCCCGCAGATGCTACCAGCGTACTGCTGAAAACTCTCCCGTATTTCTTTTCCTCCATGGAAGGGATCAATAATGCTCCCACTGCTGATGTGGTGGCGTTTCCTGAACCTGTGATGGCGCCGAAGAAGGTGCTGGTCAAAATAGCTACCATTCCCAGTCCGCCGGTGACAAAGCCGATGACGGCATCCGCCAAATCCACCAGTCGTTTTGCGATTCCGCCTTCTCCCATGATGACTCCTGCCAGGATAAAAAACGGGATTGCCAATAAAACAAATGAATTAAGTCCGGTAAAACAGTTCTGTGATATCAGAGAAATTGAGACATTTGAGTAAGCTGCATAAGTGCAGATGGTAGACAGACCGATGGCATATCCCACCGGAACGCCGATGAAAATCAAAAGGATCATTCCTCCGAACAGCATTACAATACTACCCATTTACTCCCTCCTTTCTCTTTACAAACAGATCGCATACATTTTTGTACATCTCCCCGATCAGCCTCAGACAGATGATAAATCCGCTGACTGGTACGCACAGATAGGGGATCCACATGGGGATTCCTGTGGAAGCGCCGTAGACGGCTGTGTCCATCTGCATGCCCACGATGCCTATGCCATAATAGGTTACGATCACACTTGTGATAAACCAGCATAGGTTTAAGAGCAGTTCCAGCGTTTCTTGTGCTTTTACCAGTCCCTTTTTTGTGAGGGCGTCGTGTACCAGCCTGACCTGAATATGCTCTTTTTCTTTCATTCCCGCGCTCACGCCCAGCCAGGAAATCCATACAAAGATGAATTTTCCCAGTTCCTCGGACCAGTACAGCGCATCCCCCAGTACATAACGAGTAAATACTTGTGCGGCGATAACGATTACCATAATGAGTGTCAAAACAATCAAAACCCATTTTTCAATAAAGTCATAGCCGCTTACTATTTTGCGTATCGTTTTCATTGTTCTCCTCGCTTCCGCATAAGCAACTGTTTCTTTTTAAATGCGTTCCGGGTAAGGGTTTTACCCGGAACACCCGCTCCTTGAATTAGAGTCCCATCAATTCATATAGTTTCGGATCGACGACTTTGCTGTATTCGTCGTACACGGCCTTGCTGGCGTCTTTGAAGGTCTTTAATTCAGCCTCAGTCAAATCGTGCCGTTTGCATCCCGCGTCATCCATAACTTTGCACGCGTATTCTTCTGCTTCCTTAACGATGGCTCTTTCCTGAACGCCATAAGCTTCTTTGCTGGCATCCCGTATCACCTGCTGCATATCTTCAGGCAGCGAAGCCATGAAGTCGGTATTGATGATGCTGTTCATCAAGAGGGCCTGATGGTTGGTCATGGTGTAGTATTTGCCCACCTCGAAGAACTTTCCGCTTCTCTGATACAGGGGCGATGTATCTACGCCATCGACCGTTCCCTGCTGGAGAGCCGTATAGATTTCGCTGAATCCCATGGGAACAGCCGTGGACTTCCATGCCTTATAGATGGACATGTTCATCTGGCTTTCCTGGCTTCTGAATTTGAGATTGGACATATCGTTGACGGTTTTGATTTCTTTTTTGCTGTTAAGCAGAACCTTAAAGGAACCGTCAGCGAAATCGAGACATTCGATCTTGGATTTTTCTTTCAGGCCATCCTTGAGGATCTGTCCTACTTCGCCGTCCAGATGCTTGTACATGGTGTCTCTGTCTTTGAATACATATGGCATATCAACCAGGTACCAGTTTTCATCATAGGTCGCCAGGTAACATCCGGAGATGATGCCCATTTCCAGATTGCCCATGTTGACGGATTCGGCGATTTCTCTCTCATCGCCCATGGCGGAGTCGCAGAAATATTCTACGGTCATTTTGCCGCCGGATTTTTCCTCAACTTCTTTTTTGAAAATTTCAGTCGCTTCTGAGCAAGGGGTATCGCTGGTTTCATCCGATGCGATACGGATCGTGATCTGATCGCCGTCCGCAGCAGAATCATCGCCACCTCCTCCGCCGCAGCCTGTCATCAGCCCAAGACATAATATGAGACATAACATTGCAATTAAAACTTTTTTCATTTTATCCTCCTCTCGTAAATTAAATAATTAACACCAGGATAAAAAGCAATATTTATGCCATTTACCGTTTTATGGCATAAAGGGCTGCCTGGCCGCACACCTTCTTTCCTGAAAATTCAACAAAGAGAACAGGCAGAATTCCTGCAGAAAGAATCTGACTTCCTTTGAAAAAGCACCTGCTTTTCCTGCCTGGCGCCCTCCATTTCTAATCAAATCTGACTAATTCGCCCAGCTGTCACCCCGGCCCGCTTTTTTTCAAGGGCTGGTGCTTCTAATCACTTTTAACTAAATAGCGAAAAATGATTAAACCCTGCGATTCCGCTCTCCTTTTACGTGGAAGGCTTTCCTTGACCAGCCTGAAATTGCTTTTGTTTGCCCGCCTTCTTTCTTTAGTCCGACTCCGGTCTTTCTGGCATTGTTTTTGCATCTTTAATTAATTGGTTATAAAACGCTATTAATCAAATTTTACTAAGGAGGATTGAATATGTCGAAATTACCGCAAAATGTCACCATCGTCGGTTCCGGAACCCAAGGCTCCATGCTTGCATTTCGCAGCGCCGCCTTTGGAAGAAAGGTTTGTCTTTATGATTTATCGGAAGAACAGCTCTCAAATGCAATGGCAAAGATCAAGGGCTGGTTTGGAGACTGGGTGGATGAAGAACGGCTGTCGCCGGACATGGCTGCCACAGCTTTCAGCAGTATGCGCACAACTTCCAATCTCGAGGAAGCGCTCAGGGACTGCGACATTATCATAGAAAACGTCCCAGAAGTTTTGTCCTTAAAGCAGAAGGTATGGAAGGAACTGGACCAGGCCGCACCTGCCGCAACGCTCCTGACCACCAACAGCTCCTCTCTCAAAGCGTCTGATATCGGCTCCTTTGTCGCCCGCAAGGACAAGACCTTTAATATCAATTTTATGACGCCTACCACGGATGATCTGGTGGAAGTTATGTGGAATGACAATACTTCCGAAGAAACCAGGGAAGCGGCCATTGCTTTTCTCACCGCCCAGGAGAATGTTCCCATCATTACCAAGAAGGAGATCAAAGGCTTTTCCCTCAACCGGGTCTGGAGGGCCATCAAAAAAGAGAGCCTGAAGCTTTGGTCTGAAGGATATATCACACCTGAAGATTTTGACAGGGCCTGGATGCTGGAATGGGGCACGCCCCACGGACCTTTCGGCCTCATGGATAAGGTGGGACTTGACATCGTGGAACAGATCGAGCTAACATATTATGACGAAAGTAAAGATCCCGACGATCTGCCGCCCCGCGCTCTCCGTGAGATGATCGAGCAGGGAAGGCTCGGCGAAAAGACAGGCAGAGGATTTTATGAATATCCGGATCCGGCATACAGCCGTCCCGGATGGTTAAAAGGAACAAAATGAGGTGAAGTATGAAGAAAAAAACATTTAAAAAGGTGGCTGTCATCGGCTGCGGATTTATCGGCTACAGCTGGGGTGTGGTATTTGCCAGAAATGGCTTGGAAACTTATATGTACAACCGCAAATCCCCTACTCTGGACAGCGTAAAAGAACGAATGGGCCAAGCGCTGAAATTCCTTGCAGATGAAGGTATGATCGAAGAACGGGAGATTGAAGAATCCCTCAATCGGATCCACACCACCGATTCGCTGGAAGAGGCAGTCGCTTCCGCAGACTATATTCAGGAATGCATGTGGGAGGACCTTCCCTTAAAGCAGGATATCTTTGTCAAACTGACCGAGCTGGCCCCTGCCGATGTGGCCATCGGTTCCAGCTGTTCGGGTCTGAAAATATCCGACATCGCCGCCAATGTGAAAAACCACAAAGAGCGGTGCATCGTCGCCCATCCCACCAATCCGCCTCACCTGATTCCTTTTATGGAAATCTCCGGCGATGCGGCTTCTCAGGAGATCAAAGATCAGGTCTTTGCTTTCATGGAGTCCATCGGCCAAAAGCCGATTCAATGTAAAGAAGTTTACGGTTATGTGCTCAACCGCATCCAGCTGTCCCTGATTCAGGAAGCTTTATATCTGGTAAAAGAAGATATCTGCAATGTGGAAGCTGTTGAACGTGCTCTGACGGACGGCTTGGGCCTGCGGTGGGCGTTCACCGGTCCTTATGGGGTGGAAGAATTGAATTCGGCCAATTTGCGGGAAGGCCTGGAAAAGTATAAAGACTATATGATCCATTTCTTTACCGAAGAGCAGGAGAAAGTCTGCGATTACGATCAAGCGTTCATCGACAAGTGCGTCTCCGGCTTTACTCCGATTATGGAAGGAAAGAGCCACGAAGAGTACCTCAAGTGGCGCGACCAGATGGTAACCAGAACCAGACTGCTGAAAGAGAAAAGCAAATAGACAGCTGTAGTCATCATGCGGGCTGTCCGGCGCCCTTGAACAAGGATTGCCGGCAGCCCGCAGAGTTTTCTCACCGTTCCCGCTCATACTGTGCCTTGCACAAAACCTTTTTGCAGGATGGACACTGAGCGACCAGTTTCACATTGATTCCCCGGTTGCTGCCCAGTTCCAGCCCGTTTCCACAGTGGGGGCAGCGCCAGATGGATTGAATGATGATTTTGGGAATCAACATCATAATAATTACCAAAAGCAGCATGAGAAGCGTGATTGGCACCGACCTCTCCGATGCTGCCGCGGCAGCGATAAACGCTCCGCACATGACGATCACTCCTATGAGATTGACCGTTTTTACTTTGCAGAACAAATTCCAGTATTCCCGTTCCTGCTCCTGGTTTAAGCTCCGCATTCCTTTCACAAACGCTTTCACCGTCAAAACGATCACTACGCAGGACAGTAGACTGGAAAAGAGAAGAACGAATATCTGCTGATTCATAATGGATGCACCTGCCTTTCATTGTTTGTTTACAAAATATATTACGCAAGAAGCATGCCATCCAGTGAATTCAGCAGGCCCTTTCCTCAGATTTGGATGATCCCGGCTTTCGGGCATATTTTCCCGCCACCGGCAGAATACACGCAGCAATAACTAGAGCCAGCAGTCCTGCCACCAGGAACAATTTGCTGCCGGCAACTGCCGACACCAGCAGCGCAGACAGGAACTGTCCCAAAAACATGGCCATGGTGCAGAAGCTGATGTTGGTACCTTTCTTTTCCGGCGTGCTTTTGTTCACTACCAGACTATTGAACAACGGTGTGGAAAAACCGAATCCCATTCCGGCAAAAAAGACGGCGATCCAAAGAACCACAGCTGTCCCCGAAAGGAAATACAAAAGGAAGGCGATTCCGTAAAAGCAGAACGCTGCAAACAGGCATCCTTTGGGCTGAAAGCGGCTGACAATTTTAGGCATGAATCCGGCTGCCAGTACGGCTACCAGGTCCAAAGCGGCCAGATAATAGCCTGTAAAGGAGGGACTGTAACCCAGGTTTGTCTGCAAATGGATAGGCAGCGAGACCATGGCCGTAAAAAACATCAGCATGCCGAGAAAAGCAATCAAAAGCACCAGTCCCAGAGGAACGCCCTGCTTTTCGCAAGCGCCTGCTTCTTCCTGGGCATCGCTGTCTGCTGCCGCCTGGCCGCCTTTGGGAATAAAGAGCAGCAGCATGAGCAGGGCCAGAAAACCCAAGCCATAAATGAAAAACGGGCTGCGCCAGGAAACGTCCGCCAGAACGCCGCTGATGCTGAGAAAGATCACGCCGCCGAACTCCATGGACATACCTTGCATGGCAATCATCTTCAGCTGTTTTTCCCCCTGGAAAAAGGCGGCGATCAGCGCTACGCTGGCGTTCATGATCGCTGCCGTAGCCGCGCCCAGAAGAAAGCGGTCGATGAAAATGGCAAGAGCGGTGGGCATAAAAGCGCCGCCTACACCAAAGAGGCCGTAAAATAAAAGCCCCATCAACGCCACCCAATAAGGTCCTATTTTATCGATCAGCTTACCAAAAACAATGGCCGTGGCCACTACTCCCAGAGCAGGTGCTGTAACCAGCCAGGACGCATAATTTCCCAGGCCGTAGACGCTGCCCAATTCCGGCAGAGCCGGTGTAATGGCGTTTCCGACCATTACCGTCAGGCTGCTGATAAGCATGATGGCTGCGATTCCCGGGATTCCTACTTTTCTTTGTAATGATTCTTGTGTCATAAAATCCTCCTTACACAACAAAAAAAGACATCTCTTCGATGCCTTCTCCTATATTTCTTCGATATTTGAGTACTAAAAGAAAGCATCTTTTCTGCTTTCTTCTCTCATCCAGACTTTACTGTCGGCTTCGGGATTTAACCGAATTGGCTTGCGCTCGCGGGCTGTACCGCCGGTAGAGATCACTCTTCTAGAAGAAATCCAATCCTAGTTTTAATTTCGTCCTTATCATAGCAAATAGGGTTTGCACTTGTCAATATGATTTTTAATCGCAGCCGTGCCACGCTGCCCGAAGCCGCCAATACCAACGGTATATTCACCATACTTGCGATGGGATAAGCAGAAGACGATTACACTTCCTCCCTTGCCCACTTTGCGATTCGCTGAAAATGCAGTACCAGCTTTCCATCATAAAGCTTCACAGGAATATCGGCATCAATGGGATAAATAATCGGCAAATTCTCATCCTGGAAAAAGTAAACCATGATCCTTCCCTGGTACGGGTCTACGATCCAGTATTCCCGCACGCCCGCGCTTTCATATTTAGAAAGCTTGGTGATATAATCCCGCCGCTTGGTCCCCGGGGAAACAACCTCCAGTACAAAGTCCGGCGCGCCCATAATGTTTCGCCTTACGATCTTGTCACGGTCGCACACAATTACCACATCCGGCTGGATCATGGTCTTTTCATCATTATCCAGCTGCACATCCACCGGTGAAATGAACGGTATGCAGTCTCCGTCTTCATCAAGGATAAAGTTGGAAATCTGCCGATACAGTTCTCCCGCCATCAGCTGGTGAAAGGTCGTCGGCGCAGCCATGTCATAAAAATATCCGTCGATCAGTTCCACCCGCTGATCCTCCGGCAGCGCCCGGTAATCATCGACCGTATACTCGCCCGGCTTTCGATTCACCTGATACGCAACAGAGGATTCCATCACCACCATCTGTTCCTTAAAGACACGTTCTAAAGCCTGGAGCGTATCATATCTGGGGTTTTTCGTTTCCCCGCCGAAGATTTTCTGTACCGTACCAAGGGGAACACCCGATAATTCTGCAATCTGCGCGTACGTATATCCCCGCTCCTTCTTTTTCTCAATCATTTCCTGGATTCTCATATGGCACTTCCTCATACCCTTTTACTAAATGCATTATACCATATAATATCCATAATATAACCGTTTTTTATTAAAAATCGGTTAAAAGCTTTTCAAATTTCTTTTCCGACAAAATTTCATTCGTAACAAAAACTCCATCGTGGAACATGCTGTAGGTCGTAAAAGGAGCGGGCGCATTCTGTGCCTGCTGCCGATCCTGGATTTTAATCAGCTTGAAAGGAACTCCCGCAGCATCTGCCTGCTGGGCAATCAGCGGCGCGTATTTTTCCGTATGAGGGCATTGATTGGTATAATAAAGCACCCAACCCTTTTCCTCAATTCTCCCGTCCTTGGCGCAATCCCGAAATCTGGGAGCCTCACCGCCCTCTTCAAAGGGCAGGTAAAGCAGTTCAAAATACGGCTCAGCCTTGTCCGCCACTTGAAATCCCTTGTATTTCAAATACTTGGGGTCGGATAAAAAGGGCATTTTCTTCTTGGATGAAAGGGCGCACAATCCTTTCATTCCTTTTTTTCGGCTGTCCTCTATGCACTGTTCCAAAAGCTGGTCGCCATAGCCCTGCCCTTTATATTTCCCCGACACCCACAGGCAATCGATGTACATATATCCATCGCCGGTGATCGGTACCCAGGCATATTCCAGCGGCAGGTATTCGATAAAAACCTTTCCCCTCACATCCAGTTTATTGAAAACCAGCCCTTCCTCAATACGGTCCTTCAGCCAGGCCTTCTTGGAGGAAACACAGTTCTCCCCTTTTTTGTCAGAAATCGCACAACAAATGTGCTCTTGTTCCAAATTGTCCAGTGTCAGTGTTTTAAATTCCATTATACATTCCTCCTGATTGGATGACGGATCACAGTTTTCAGATTCTTTGCCGCCGCCTTTCTAGGGTCGGAAAGATAAATTTCATGATGCCAGCGTTCATGGGAAATATCGGATGCATAGCCGGAGTCTTCGATGAACTGTTCCAGTTTCTCGATGGTTGCCGGCTCATCATCATAGGAACCCTTGTGCATCACCTGGGCGCACAGACCTTCCTCCCAGATGGTATAGCGGGCCGCTGACAAATCCAGCTGCGGCTTCTTTTTCGCCAGCGCCGCTTTTGCCTCTTCAAAGACGTCCTCCGTAATAAACTCCGGCTGCCGGATCATGGAGGTCCATTGAAATTCATCCTTGTTTCCAATCGCTTTTCCGTCAAAGTATCCCTTGTCCAGCCACCACAAGCCTTCCAGCGGCGGCACCACATATTCAAAGTAGCCCTCCGGCGCATTGCCGCCCATTTTGCTCATCTTGATGGAATAAGAGAGCCCGTAAAGGATTTCGATCGCGTTCTTGTACTCCGCGCTGGTATTGGGATCCCCCTTGCCGTCCACCATGATAAAGATCATCTCTGGCACCTGTATAACGGCAGGCTTTGTTTTCGGCATATATAAATCTTTGTATTCTTTTTTGTAATCCAGTTTTTTCGGCTTGTCCGGCAGTTCCCCGCAGGTTTTTAACGTCAATTCGGTCAGAAATTCCCGATCATCCAGATCTTCGATCAGATAAGCCCGGGCGCCCTCATGGGGCTCAGCGATCACTGGGTCGGGCATCAGCGCTTCCCCTGCTTTGGTCATTTTTACATAAAGCTGATCATCCTCCACAGTGGCAAAAAATTTGCCGTCACAATAGAGTCCGTATTCACCGAACATCTTCTTATATGTGATGGTCCCTGCTCCTGCCAGCTGTTCGCAGACATATTCGACATAATCCAAATTCGAAGCCATTTTTCTATTTCTCCTTTATCCTGTTTACCCCATCTTATCATGATAAACATGACATCTATATGTCATCATTCCGATATTGGCAGGCCATTTTCTCAAGGAGCAGGCCCAGTTCCTCCCGCAGGTAATCCGGTTTTCGCAGCTGTGCCTGGCCGCTGAAGCTGAGAAGCCAGCTGAATAGATTCTCCCGATCCGCAAATCCAAATCGAAATAGCAGGTTGCCGTCGTCTGTCCGGATAAAGCTCTCCGGCCCAAACTCTTCTATCAGCCTCCATTTGGCGGAAGGGTCAAAGAGGACCTCTACATCGATTTTGGGCGGATACGCTTCTTCTGGCGCTACCTGATAAGGCGGCCTCTCCCTGGGTTCAAACTGCTTTTCCGATCCCTTTGGACTGAGCATGCGATTTAGCTTGAAAAGCCGGAAGTCCTGGCGTTTGAGGCAGTAGCCCCATACATACCAGGAAGTCCATTGGAATACCAGCAGATAAGGTTCAATTTCCCGTCGGCTCTCTCCCTTTGCCGAATAGTAGGTGAAGGTGATTAGCCTGTGTTCCTCAATCGCCTTTTGAATCAGCTCGATTTTGGGCGCAAGGGAGGATTTGTAGTAGGAGGATAGATCGATGACAATATTTCCGTCCGCCGAGCAGACGTTGTTTCCGGCCGAAAGCTTATCCATCAGCTGTTGATAACGGTTGGTTCCTGAAATGCTGTCCAGGCTGCGCAGGCCAGTAAGAATGGACTGCATTTCTTTAGATGTGAGCAGCGTCCGATCCACCTTATATCCTTCCATGATGGAGATGCCGCCGTTTTTTCCCTGGGAAGTCGTCACCGGAATCCCCGCTTTGCAGAGCGCCTCAATATCCCGATTGATGGTCCTGCGGGACACCTCGAATTTATCCGCCAGATACGGTGCTGTCACCCGATCCTGCTGCAGCAGGATCGATAGAATTCCGATCAGCCGGTCGATTTTCATCGCTGCCTTCCTTTCTGTTCAATCAGTAAGCGGTCCCCAGTCTTGCCATGGTCTCCGATCCGGCCGAAAACTATCGCTCCAGTCCCCAAATCAGCGGCTCATTGAGCGCTATCCCAAACCTGCGGCCCGGTTCGAACCCGCATTTGCCGGAGTCCGCTTTCGGTGTAATATCAAACTTTCATCTAAAACCATCGGACTTTGATACTTTTTACTCTCATAAACGCCTGGGCCGAGTCGGACGGCAGCAAAAGTATCAAAATCAACTACAAAGATTCCTAAACCTTACATTTCCACCAAAAAAGTATCAGTAAGAGAACGTTTTTAACGTCTGCTTCCGATATTTCTTTGCCGCAGACACTCCCGCATCAAGTCAAAAGGCCGTCAAACTATCAGAAGCCACTGCTGAAAATGCTTTTGCTGATACTTTCCTGCCGACAGCCGCCGCAGCCGCAAACCCGCAGCACCTACGAAATGGTATACTTAACCACTTCAAACCCATTATCCCCAATTTCCAGCACTGCCATCGTCACTGGCAGGGAAAAGCGCCGTCTGCCGCAGCTGCCGGGATTGAGCCACAAGACGTCGTCCTTTGTTTCACAGAAATATTGATGAGAGTGTCCAAAGACAACCACATCCGTATCATGGAGATCTTTGGGAACGAATCGTTTTTCGTGGACAACGAAAAATCGAATTCCTCCCAGCTCGACACAGATGCGTTCATCCAGTTCCTTTGCCCAGTCTTCTCGATCATTGTTTCCCCGCACAGCATAAAGAGGCGCGCAGGCCCCCAGTTCCCGCAGAATTTCCTCCCGTCCAATATCTCCGGCGTGAATCACCGCATCGCAATTAGCAAGGATTCTAAGTACTTCCTGTCTGAGCAGTCCGTGAGTATCAGACAGGATGCCGATCTTTCGCACCATTGGCTTGGCCTCCTTCTTACTGGGTTCTATTGTTTCCACATTGGAAAGTTTTATGAGCAGCAGGCCGATCACAAAGGTGATCATAGGCACCAAAAAAAAGCCTGCCAGTGTCAGATCCGGCCCGTGAACCGTCAGGATTCGAAGAAGATATAGGAATAATGCCAGGGACGCGGCGCACACCACAATTCCCGTCCCTCTTGTGACCAGGTAATACAAATCCCTGTCCGTTTTCTTTCTATTCATACTGGCATTATACCACAGAGTCCCTTGACAGGCCCCTTTTTCTTTTCTATAATCTTTATATTACATTTGTAAGTCAAAGGAGATGCCAATGAAAAAACTGCCTCAGATTTCCGAAGCGGAATACGAAGTCATGAAAGTGGTATGGGCCCACGCTCCCATCAGCACCAGCCAGGTGGTAGAAAAGCTGGCGGCCGTTAGCAGCTGGAGCCCGAAAACAATCCAGACCATGCTGCTGCGTCTGGTGAAAAAAGGAGCCTTGTCCAATGAAAAACAAGGCCGTGTTTTTATTTACATACCGCTGGTCATGGAAGATGAATACCGCGCCGGCGCCAGCCGCAAATTTCTGGATCGGTTTTACGGAGGCGATCTCAATTCCATGGTGCTCAATTTTGTAAAAGAGGATCAGCTGTCGCCAGCAGAAATTGAAGAGCTGAAAGCGATCCTCGATGGAAAGGGAAAAACCAATGACTGAATGGTTCTTCTATGGATTGATCTATTCCTTAATCCTGGCCTTGCTGCTGGCCTCCCTTCTGCTGGTAAAGCGCCTGTTTTCCAAGCAGCTCTCACCCCGGGGACAATATCGACTTTGGCTGGTCCTGCCGGCCGTCTGCACGGCGCCGTTTCTCCCCTTCAGCGCAGGGGATTTGCTGCCGCAAAGAACCGGCCTTGCATCAGCTGCAGGTTCGATCAGCATCGATCCTTCAGTGGCACCATCCTCCGGGATGGAAACGGTCCGGGATTTGGCCGTCGATATCCATCAAGGGGTGCCGCAGATGTTGATCCTGCTGCTGCTTCTTGTTTGGGCAGCGGGCGCGCTTTTTATGTTCAGTAAGATCGTTTACCAACTCTGGCTCAGTCGAAGGTTTTTACACTCTGCCGCTGCTGTTCAGGATGCTTCCCAGCTGGCCCTTTTTTATGAGTGCAAAAAACAGGCGGGGATCAGGCGTACTGTAACGCTTTCCAGTTCGCCGTTATGCCGGACTCCGTCCGCACTGGGTATTTTACGGCCTCATGTCATGCTTCCCAATGATTATGGCTGCCGCGAACTGAAATATGTGCTGCTCCATGAACTGGCCCACCACCGTTACCGGGACCCCCTTACCAACCTGCTGGTGACTTGTTTTAAGGCTGTCTTTTGGTTTAACCCCATGGTACATCTGTCCTTTCAGCGAATCGCCTTGGACCGGGAAATGGCCTGTGATGACCTGGTCTTGGAACTGCTGGAACAACATGAGGCGGTCCTCTACGGGCGGGCCATCTTAAATTGTGCCCACAAAAGCCATCCCGCTGCCCTGGCATTGGCAGAAAGCGGCAGTATCCGCCGCCGAATCCTGCAGATTGCAGATCACCGTCAGGAATCAGCAGCCGGTAAGCGGATCAGCCGTATTTTACTTGGCCTATTTTTGTGTCTTACGGTCTTTTGTGTTCCGTCGGTATGGGCATTGGCGGATTCGACTTACCATCCGGACCAAAAGCTGCCCATTTCCCACGAAGATTTATCCCCATATTTTCAGAACATGGAAGGCTCTTTTGTCCTCTTCGATCAATCTGACAACCGGTATACGATTTATAACGAAAAGGCTGCCCGCACCCGGGTATCTCCCGACTCCACTTACAAGATCTACAGCGGCCTTCTGGCTCTGGAATCGGGTGCTATCACCAGAGATCGGTCGGAATTGAAATGGGACGGAACGGACTACCCCTTTGAAGAATGGAATCGGGATCAGACTTTGGACAGCGCCATGAAAAGTTCCGTCAACTGGTATTTCCAGCGGCTGGACCGGATGGCCGGAAAGGAAAACTTGCAGAAATTTATCAGCTCCATCTCCTATGGCAATGAAGATCTGTCATCTGGCATTGAAGATAGCTGGCTGGAAGCCTCCCTCGCCGTCTCGCCCTTGGAACAAGTCCAGCTGCTGCAAGCGTTATACGAAAACAAATGGAACTTTGATCCTCAGAATATTTCCGCCGTCAAAAATGCCCTTCACATCTCTGATAATGTCTTTGGTAAGACCGGCACCGGAAGCGTGAATGGCCGCCTGGTCAACGGCTGGTTCGTCGGCTGGCTGGACAGCGGACAAACCGCGTACTTCTTTGCAGCTAACGTTCAGGCGAAAGACGGCGCTTCCGGTAGTCATGCCATGGAAATCACCAGGCAGATCCTGCAGGATAAGGGGCTGCTGGGAAAATAAACGGCCGGTTTTAGTCCTCTTTTCGGTCCAACAGACGGGCTTCCGCTTTAAACCATTTTAAAGATTTGACGGCAAAGAGAATGATCACGAAAGCAAAGGGGATGGCGGTAGCCAGGCATACCGTCTGTATGGCTGACAGCGGCGCGCCTGCAAACATCAGCGCCAATGGGATCAATGCCAGTAACACGCACCAGAACAGACGGAAGGCCGGTTTTGGGCTGTCTCCTTCTTTCAGGTTGGTAGTGACCACGGCAGCCAGTGAAAAGGAGGCCGAATCCAGGGACGTGGCAAGAAACAGGATCAGCATCAAAGTAAAGACGCTGGCGCTGATCACTTCTGGTATAGGCAGCTGGGAGAGTATGGTTATAACCGTGCTTCCCACACCCTGGTCGTTCAAAAGGGATACCAAATCCGCTTTTCCGTTCAGCTGCATATTCATCCCGAAGCCGCCGTTGATGCCGAAGAGAACCATGCAGCCAATACTGCCTCCCAGCACTGTGCTTAAAATGGCTTCCCGGATCGTCCTGCCCTTAGATATTCTGGTGATGAACAAGGCCATCAGCGGTGCGTATGCAACCGCAAAGCAGATATAGAAAATGATCCAGGCTTCTGAGAATCCGCCGTTATTGACAGGGTCGGTCCAAAATAGAATGTGAAGATAATTCTGTACCGCAAGCGCTGCGCCGTTGGTCGTATATTTGAGAATAAAAATCGTCGGCCCGGCGATCAAAAGGAATACCACAAAGGCGATGGCAATGTAGATATTAAAGTCGCTGATTTTTTTCATTCCCTTTTCCAGTCCAATATAGGAGCTGAGGGAGAAAATGACAGCGATTACAATCACGATGATCACTTGCAGGGCAAAGGAATCAGAAACGCCGAAAATGAACGATATAAAGGATGCGATCAGCGGAACGCCCAGTCCCAGGGTCACACTCATGCCGCCAAGAGTGGTAATGACAAAGAGGATATCGATGATTTTGCCGATCAACGATTTTTCTTTCAGACCGAACAAATCCTCACAAACCACGCTGAATCTAAGTCCGGAATTTTTTCTCTTATAAAAGGATATGGCTACCGGCAGTGCGGCCAGGACAAACGGCGGCCAGCTGATCAGGCCCCAATAGGTGAAGCTGTAGGCCGGCGCCCATTCAGCCGCTTCTGTGGACATGGGGTCTAGTCCCAGGGCAGGCGCGGAGTAAAAGTAAATCCATTCGATAAACGAAAAATAAATGCTGGCCGAAGCCAGTCCGGCGCAAATCATCATACCGATATAACTGAACAGTGAAAAATCCGGATTATCGTCCCCCAGCTTGATGCGGCCCGTTTTACTGAAAGCCAGATAAGCACAAAGTATTGTGGCAGCCAGAGAAAACCAAAGCAGCGGCGTACCGAAAGCTTTGGAAACAAAGCCAAATAGAGAATCGATCGCCTTCAGGCTTCCCTGGGGGTTAAAGATCAGCGAGGCCGCGATGGCGGCCACGATGATCACACTGATTACGACAACTTCAATGTTGATATTTTTCTCCTTCATTTTATTTATCTCCTTCTGCAGGAATCCACCACTGATTTTCTCCTCTCGGCGTTGTTACATACTCCGGCCATCTGAAATCAATCGGCGGCTTATAATCACATAAACACGGAATCCATTTGCTGCCTCCCACGCCTCCGCCTGTCCGCTGCCGGAACTCTTCCTGAGCAGCTTCCAGTTTTTCCGGCTTTGTCAGAAGATCGACTACAGTCATGCCGATAGTCTGGGACGCAGTCATAAAGGTAGGATCGATGCATTCCGGAATTCCTCCCATGGCATTCATAACCCATGCAGGATAAGCTCTTCCCGGCTGGGGCGGCTTTAGAGCCGGACGGCCGATGTAGAGCCTTACGGTCGGCGCGTGCCAGCAGAATTCCGTATAATCGTCCGAAGTGAAATTCTCCTGCCATTCAGGCAGAACTTTTCTCAATTTTTCTTCGCATTCTTGAGGCGTAATCAAATTCTGTATTTCGTCGATAAAGGGATCTTCCATAGGTTCATAGCCCAGATTTTTTTGGATTTCCCTCGCCTTTTCCCTGGCAGCCTCGCTATAGGCCGGCGGTCCGACCAGTTCCAAATTCTTGTAAGTCAGATCGGCCATAACATGATTGGGCAGACCTGGCCTGGATTTGGCGATCCAATCTTTTTCCCACGTGCAGTGGGTGGCCAGAGCCGCCGCCTGGGCGTTCTGATCCAGGATGCGAACCACGGTCTCCGCCATATCCACGTCCGGCACGCGGATGAAGAAGTGAATTTGTCCGATCTGTGCCGGAATATTATCTGCAGTAGCCTGGCCCAGCGTAGTGATGGTTTCGTTCATGGACCAGCCCACATTGTTGGATATCATGTGCTCTTTGAACATTTTGGACATGGTATACATCTGCAGAACCGCATCGGTGGCGCCGGGACATCTGGTGGCCGAATGGGACGCCGGTATGGGTGAATCATCCGGCGAAGAGATCCAAGTTTCCGGTTCATCGCAGCGGAAGGTGTACATCACTCCATATCCCACGCCGCAATGGGTGTTCCATCTGGTGGTATTGCATAAAGGCAGCATATAGAACGGATGGAAGCTGATGGCCGCATCCAGATCGTCGTAATATCCTGCCGCCGCGTGAATCGGCTTGGATGCCCGCAGCTTTTCCGCCGGTTCGCCGAAGAATTTCAGCTTGCCTGGAATATGAAAGGCTTCCATGGCTGCTTTGGCTGCCAGAAATCCGCCCAGACTGCTCATCCCCAGTACGGAATGGGGATCTGTGTGACCGCCGGCATAAGGACTCAGCCCATCTCGCGGCCGTTTTACGGTATCCGCGGCCTGGCAGTTTCCCGGTATTCCGTCGTATTCGGCATAGCCGCCGATGACCGGTCCTTCGCCGTTATCCCAGGCTGCGCAGAATGCGGTGGGCATGCCTCCGCTTCCCTCTTCCACCTCAAATCCTTCTTTTCGTAAAAGCTCCGCATACCATTTAGCCGACCGGTATTCGCGAAAGGCAGTCTCACCATAATTCCAAATCTCCGAATGCCATTCTGAAAAGGTATCCTTTCTCTCTTTGATCCAATCCATTACAAATTGTTTGTTTTTCTCGATCATGCTCTTATCTCCTTTCAAATCGATGTTGCGTTACTCTTGATAAATGCAATTCCCGTGCCAACGAAACAATCCCTGAAATTTCAACGTTTTTATCTTACCTGGAGGTAACGCTCAAAAAAAGAGGGCCAGAATTGGTCCTCTTTTTTGCGGCATTTTCAGTTTTTTCTGTAAACTACAGGGCGTCAGCCTTTCTTTATTTTTGGTCCATTTTTGGCCCTATGGCTCATTTTTGGTCCTATCTTTCGCCCTGAGCCCATATTTTCTCAGTTTTCTTTTGAGGGTACTGGCAGAAAGTCCGGTTTTTTGCGCCAGCTCTCCATTGGTTTTACAGACTTGGATCATACGTTTCAGGTAATAATGTTCAAACTCCCCGAAAGCCTCATCATAGCACTTTTCTTCATCATCATCTGTCCGTATTACTTCTTCGCCCCGGCAGCCGATGACCGTTTCCACATCGCCGGCATCGATGGCAGCTTTCGGTACAACTACCAGCAAACGCTCCATCACGTTGGACAGCTCCCGGATATTGCCCGGCCAGTTGTAATCACAGAGTCTGCTGATAGCCTTGTTTTGTATTTTCTTGTGAAATCCGTATTTTTTATTATATTTTTGAAGAAAGTATTCGATCAGGTAAAAGAGATCTTCTTTCCGTTCCCGCAAGGGCGGCAGTTTGACCGGCACCACATTCAGCCGATAATACAAATCCTCGCGAAAGGTCCCTTCTTCGATCATCTCTTTCAAATTGCGATTGGTAGCGGCGATAATACGAATATCCACCGTTTTTTCTTCCACACTGCCCACCGGGACGAATACTTTGTCTTGAATCAGCCGCAGCAGCTTGACTTGCAGTCCCAGAGGCACTTCTCCAATCTCATCCAGAAACAGCGTACCGCCGTCGGCCGCCTCCACAAGACCTTTTTTGCCAGTTGTACTGGCGCCAGTAAATGCACCCTTCGTATATCCGAAAAGCTCGGACTCCAGCAAGGTTTCCGACAAGGCGCCGCAGTCGATCTTTACAAAGGGCTTTTCCTTTCTCAGGCTATGTCTGTGAATCCATCTCGCATGGACGTCTTTTCCCGTACCCGATTCCCCTTCGATCAGAACCAGAATATCTGTAGGTGCGATTCGTTCCAGCAGTGCAGCCGTCTTTTCCATAGCCTTGCTTCCTGCAATCATTTCTGATTTTGCCTCTTCCCGAACCTGCAGTTCTTCCAGCTGCCGCTTGTATTTTTCAGCGATGGCTTTCACTTCCTCGCTGTCACGTTTAATCTTGTTCAGCTCCGTAACATCTCGCTCATTGATGTAAACCCATTTGATTTCTTCATCCTCGAAGATGGGTATGCCCGTAATTACCAGCTGTTTGCCGCCTTTATACTGCATGAGGCTGACTGGTTTTCTCTCTCTGAGAGTTTTTACTGTTACAGAGACTTCATAAATTCCTTCTTCCTCCAAGTCTCGGGCCAGCCTGCCTACAATATAGTCTTTATCCACCTCTTCCAAACGTTCGCTGGCCGGATTGATATATACGATGCGTCCCTCTCCGTCAGCGATAATGATTCCATCATAACTGACTTCAAAGAACTTGATCCATTCATCGCTGATCCAGCTGAGACCTCCCATAGCCGCACCTCCTGACGATTATTAGAAGAATTTCTCCAGAATATCTTTGCTCTTTTGTACCACGTAGCCGCTTCCGCCTCTGTCCTTCACATCCTCCACCATGGTTACCATCAGAAGGGAATTGTCTTTGGTTTTATCCGGCGAAAAGACGCAGAACCATCCCAGCTCCGTTCCAGAGGTATCCTCTTTTGACGCTTTGATCTCTGCGGTCCCGGTCTTGCCCACCAGTTTTATCTTTGAAAGCTGAGCGCCGTGCCCGGTGCCGTTTGGATCGCTGATCACCTTTTCCAGGTCCTGCTGAATCAGATCTGCTGCCTTGCTGTCAAAGGCGTTTTCAATCCAGTAAGCGGTCTCCTCCTTCTGCTCCAGATGGGGCTTTATCATGCTGCCCTGGTTGGAGAAGGCTGAGTACATGGATGCCAGATGGAGGGGGTTGACCAGCACCTGTCCTTGACCGTAGCCGCTGTCCGCCAGCTGAATCTCATCCTCAATGGGTTTCTGATCGTTGCTGTACTGGGAAGGTGTCATGTCCAGCGCAAAGGGAATCTCCTGTCCGAACCCTGCCTGCGCTAGTTGTTTGGTCAACGTATCGGCTCCAATCTTCAAAGCTGCTTTGGCAAAATATATGTTATCCGAATAGATGAGTGCGTTTTCCAGGTTGGCAGGCCCGCTGTATTCATGAAGGGTCGTCACCTTATATCCGCCCCAGGAGCTGTCTTTCTGCCAGCTCTTGCCGCTGTGTCCCAAATCTCCATTGGGGTCCAATTTGCCCGTCCCCACGCCGATGGCTCCCACGACAGGCTTCAGCGCCGATCCCGGACTCCAAATCTGTTTATATCGATTGTACATGGGCGTATTCGGATCTTCATTGAGCTGCTTCCAGCGTTTTTCTGACATGCCCACTACAAAATCGTTGCTGTCGTATGACGGGGTGCTGACCAGGGCCATCACCTCGCCGCTCTTGGGATTGAGCACCACGGAGCAGCTTTTATCCGCTTGATAAGTATCGTAAAGCTGGGCCTGAAGCCTGGAGTCGATGGTCAGCTTTATATCCTCGCCGTCTTTCTTGGGCCGCTGGCCCACCACTGCTTTTTCACTGCCATTCTTGTTATAGATGGCGATCCGTTCTCCGTCCTGGCCGTGAAGCCGCTTTTCATACAGTCTTTCAAGGCCGCTCTTGCCGATTACGCTGTATTGGTCGTAGCCCTGGTCCTTGCGGCTTTCCAGCTCTTCGGCGCTGATTCCCTGAACATAGCCGATCAGATGGGCGGTCTTTTCACCCAGCGGGTAAACCCGGCTCTCCTCATCGCCGATGGTCACGCCGGGAATCTTGAGCAGTTCTTCTTGTATGCGCGCATTTTCCAAATCCACCGTGCTGGACGATGCTTCGTTGATTTTTTTCAGTTTTTTGATCGGTACCAGCAGATCAGGCTTAACCCATTTTGCATTGAGCTTCTTTTCAATATCCGCCGGCGCCATGTCCAAAAGGCCTGCCATTTTTTCCAGGTCAGCCGTTTTGTCTTTGCTCATTTTCCCAGGGATCAAACCCACTGCGGCTACGGTCCCTTTGCCGGCCAGTACATTTCCGCTTCGGTCGTAAATAGTCCCTCGGTCGGCTTTCTCTGCCTGAACCCTTACTTTATCTTCGCTGCCAAGCTGGGGAAAAATCAGGCCGTCGTTCCATGTGATGCGGTATCTTCCCTGTTCTTTATGTACAACCGCTTCATTGGGGAAACGAATCTTTCCCGCAGAAGAATCCATCACGGTCTTATATTGGACCGCGTCCTTTTTTTCCTGTCCTTCAATGATGGTGATTTCGATGTTCTTTGCCCCGATGCCTTCATATATATTTTGATTTCGGGTAATGAAGGCTTTTTTTGTGACTTTGTCCTGGCTCTCCTGGTCCAGCATTTCGTACATGCCTTCGTAGTCCTGCTCTTCAATGCAAGCCATATATTGTTTTATGATCTTCTCCGGACTTTTCAGAACTGCCAGCTTATATGCCAGCAGGACTGCTGCCATCGCCAAAATTACTGCTAGAATCAGAAAAACGATTTTATGCTTTTTTATCAGGTTCATCTAGTGCCTCCATCTTATAACTTACACTTGTAATTTTTTATATCTTACATCTGTAAGTGTCAAAAGTCAAGACTTAAAAAATTAAGGGGCAATGGTCCCCCTGTACTATGTCAGTATACCACAGCAAACCGGCGATTGTATCAATGTTTTTGACCAAGGCAAATTCTCCTGTTTTCATTGACCAATTAGGAAATATATGTAATTTGCTCAATGCATATAGAATGGGTATAATAAAGGGGAATAGCAATGACATTAAAAAAGAATTTGAAGGATTTAAACTTGCTGGATCGGTTTTTGTTCGCGGAGGCCATGGAGGATCCGGAAATCGCAGCCTGCATCCTGGAGATCATCCTTGGAAAAGAGGTCGTTTTAAAGCATTTGCCGCAGACGGAAAAGGAAAACCGCAGGGCGGCTTGGAGCCGGCACATTCGGATGGATGTGTGGGCCATGGATGAAGAGGATACGGTGTACAAAACGGAAGTGCAAAAGCAAAACACCCGCAACCTGCCGCGGCGAAGCCGTCTGTATCAAGGGATGATCGACAGCAAACTTCTGGAGCCGGGGGTGATCGACTACAACAAGCTGAATGATGTATATGTCATCATGATCATGCCCTTTGACCTCTTTGGAAAAGGGCTGTACCGATACACGTTCCGCATGAGGGGAGAAGAAGCGCCGGATCTGGTGCTGGCGGATGGAGCGCAAGTGAAACGGATCTATCAATATATGGAAGAGCATCCCCAGATGGACACGGAAGGGATTTACAAAAAGCTGCTGGCAGGCGAAAAAAAAGCGTAAACTTCAAAAGAAATTTACGCTTTATACCTGGAAATCCTTTCCAGTCAGGCCCGTGATCTCTGGGCCCCTAAGTCAGAAGCGCTTAGTCCACATAAGTAACCAGCTCTTCCACACTTTTGCGCCTTGGCGCTTTCGGGTCCTCATCGGCATAACCAATGGCGATGAGCGCGGCTACCTTCTGACCTTCCGGAACCGGAATTACCTGGCTGACTTTATATTCATCGAAGATGCCCATGATAACCGAACCGATTCCTTTGTCATGGGCTGCTAAACAGAACGTCTGAGCAGCAGCGCCGGTATCGAACACGCCCCAATCGGCGCCTTTGGGCGTTGTTGCAGTACCGTCCTTTTCCAGACCGGAACGGCCCTCGATCATAGTAAGGATTACCAGGGCAGGCGCGTTTCTCAGCGTATCGATGTTGTATTCAAACCCCATCACGCAGCTGTCTGCGATCTTGTTCATTTTCTCCTGATCTTCCGTAACCATATATCTGGTGACCTGGGTATTTTTCCAGGAAGGTGCAAAAGCCGCCGCCTCAACAATTTCATCGATCACTTCGCGAGGCACCTTTTTGTCCTGAAACTTACGGATACTTCTTCTTTCTTTAATACATTTGATTGTTTCCATCTTTTATAGCTCCATTCCCAGACCTTTCGTCTGTAAGTAAAATAGTTGTTTCCATTAGAGATTCTACCACCAAAAAAATTCAAATTCAAGGTGGAAATCCGTTTCTTAACCCAACATATTGATCAACAGGTTGAGCAGGCCGATAACCAGGCCGATCAAGGCGCCCAGGTTGACGATGGCGTTGAGTTCCTTTTTCATAACCGATAGAATAAGCGCCTCCAGTTTGGCCACATCCATATCGCGCACCTTCTCCTCCACGATGGCCGCCACATCGATCTTTTCCACCATTTCTTCCATGGCATCCTCCACGCAGGCAGAATAAAGTCCGTCAACGATCTTCTTCATATGGGGCTGCTCCAGTGACAGCTGCTGCGTTAGACTGCCGATGGTCTCCTCACCAACCCTGTTCAATTCTTTTTGAACGACAGGGCGAATCTTATCTTCTCCGTTTTCGCTGATATAGTTCTCAATTTCCTCGCCGATTGGAGCTGCTACCGATTGGATCACCTGATCGTTGACCATCATCGCAAGCATGGTGCCCTGAACCTTCTCCCGGATGGCCCGGCTTCCTTCTGTTACCACAATATTGCTGATGTCCAGCTCCTCGATACCGCTCATTACCCGCTCTGTGATCACATCTTCAAGCTTGAATCGGATCTCTTCAAGGCGTTCTTCCGAAAGATATCCGCGGGCGGCTTCCCCGATAGAGACCTGACTTTCTTTTACGCCCAGATATGCTTCCCACAGCCCGCCTGTGATGGACTCCTTTATATGCTCCGCGGGCAGCGCTTCCGCCAAATCCTTTTTCGTCAGCAGCACCTCCCCGATGGCAGAACCGATGGCCCCGGCCAGTTCATCCTTGCGTTTGGGGATCAGCCCCGGCGTAAAGGGCAGCCTGCGCTTTCCGATCATGATCGGGCGGTGAGGTTTAAAAAGCATTTTTACTGCGATAAAATTGGTGCAATAACCGATCAGCGCTCCAATCAAGGGGCCTGCGATCAGCTTAAGTATCAACATAATTACGATTCCTGCCTTTCTTAAATGATTCCATTCAATTCCTGGTAAAGCGTCTTTGCATAGCTGTCCGTCATGCCGCAGATAAAATCCGTCACCAGCAGCAGCCGCAGATACAGCTTCTCTATCGGCTCCTTGCCCTTGGCATAAATATGATAAATTCCTTTATAATTATCGGAAATCAGCGCGATCAGCTTTTTCTGCACATCGCTTTGCGGTTCCTGCGTATCGTACGAGATGGCCGCATCCACAAACTTGTCCAACAAAAAGTTAAAGATGGTCTGGGCAGCGATTTCCAGTTTGAGAATCGGCTCCGTGTTGAACGCATAATCAAAAGCAATATCGCCGAGAATTTTCATGATCTGTTCGCCGTAAGTTCCCGCAAACAAATCCTTTTGGTAGCTGCCTTCCATGATCCTTCGATAATTGCTGGTAAATCCGTAAGTCGCGCAGGCGATCAAACGTCCCTGCAGGTGGACGATCCAGTTCTGGACTCCATTGAGCTCCGGCGAAGAGATGCCTCGTTCCACAGCTCTTTGATAGCGCCTTTTGAGCGCATCCACCAGTTTCTGATACTCGTCATCATCAGACGGCCCCCGCTGCTCCAGTTCCCAAACCAGCCGCTCATAGCTGATGCACCCTTTTTTACAGGCATCCTCGATATCCGCTGTCTTATAAGCGATATCGTCCGCCGCTTCAAGGACAAAGGTCAGCGGATGGCGCTTGCCTTCCGTACCCAGGCTTTGCTGCAAATCTTCGAAGATCTGGCGTTCCGCATAATAATAGCCCATTTTTTTATCCTTGATATCGCCGCTATGCTTATTTATTTTCAGGGAAGATACCGGATATTTGATAATCGCCCCTAAAAGAGCCTTGGTCAGATTCATGCCGTGCTCATCCACCAAAAAATGCAGCTTGGTCACCAGCCGCAGCGCCTGGGTATTTCCTTCGAAGTTATAGAAATCCTCCCGCATCTGGGGAGAAAGAAGCTTGCTCACAGGCATTCCCTGAAACTGCAGCCTGGGCAGGTTGTCCCGGAACCACTGGCGGATAGCCGTTTCACCAAAATGGCCGAAGGGGGGATTGCCAATGTCGTGAAGCAGCCCGGCGCACTGGAGAATATCGCAGACATCGGCCTTAAAGGAGGGCTGAAAAGTCTCATCACCTATGGTCCTCAGAATCTTTTCCGAAATATTCTGCCCCAGGGATTTGCCAAAGGAGGATACCTCCAGAGAATGGGTCAGTCTGGTACGAATAAAGTCGCTTTTATCCAGCGGAAAGACTTGTGTTTTGTCCTGCAGCCGTCTGAAGGAAGCGCTGTTGATAATGCGGTGATAATCTTTTTCAAACTCTGTTCTAAGATCGCCCGATCCCGCCGCGCTTCGATAGCTGCGGATCCGGTCCGGACACAATAGCTTATTCCAATCCATCTTATATATCCTTTCTCGTCTTGGATCGCATAGCAAAGCCGGCCCATCTGCTACAGCGTAATGTCGAATTCCTGGGATAACAGGGTCAAATACTGGTTTTCATCCGTAATCATTGTTTCTTGGCGGACGCCGCTTTCAATGCGGGTAAAAAGATCACCTTCAATGGATACGCTTCCGCCGGGAATGCGTCTGCTGATCACCCTCTCGCCCGTAGAAAAAAAGGAATCGGGATGGGTAAAGCAAAAATGACTCAAAGGAACAAAATCCACTTCTTCCTCGGGCATCATGGTAAACTGCATGGTTTCCTCCGGTCCCTCTTTTGACAAGTAAATCAAGGTCCACCAATATTCATCGTTCCTGCGGATTATGAAGGTCTGTCCGGCGCAGGTTCTGGTACTGCCGTCTTCCACTTTAATGCCGCAGGCCGGCTGAGGTCCGCCATAGCCCACATCGCAAAAATAGATGCTCCCTTCCATCCGCACCAACGCAGCCCGATGAGAGGACGGCGGAAAAAAGTCCTTTCCCCGCAGTACCCTGCACCGGCAGGCCCAGGCGTCAAAGCCCAAAGCGCAGAGCAATTTGAGAAACAGCGCGTTGAGTTCAAAACAGCAGCCGCCCCGCTTCCTGGTGACGATCTTATCAAAGATCGCCTCTGTCTCCAAAGAAATGGTTAAGTTTTTATCGCTGGTATCGATGTTTTCGAAAGGCACCTGATACTGATGGGCCAGCACCAGCTGATCCAGATAATCTACAGAAAGCTGCTGAGGCGCCGGCATTCCGATCCGGTCCAGGTATGCCTGAATGTCGGGTAATTCCCGGTACAATCCTTGGTACATGTTTCTACTCCCTTATTCACAATAACATTTATTATTACACTCCCTTCATTCTCTGTCAAGCGTTGGAGAATGATGCGGGTGTCCTTAGAAAATCAAAAGATCGTCATCTGTTCTTTTTTCAGGGAAGCTTGTTTTCGCAGTGAAACGGTCTCTCCTGCCCCGATCTGTCCCTGCAGCAGCGGAGAATGGACATCGCAGGAATCGTCGGCTTTTTTTCTCTGCCCAGCATAACAATACCTGCACCCCATGCTGCAAGTATCATATATGCCTGCGTCAACGCTTTCCAGGCAGCCGCATTGAGAGCGCTGATTTTTATCCTTATTCCCTTCCAGCTGGCAGCCGCATAGTTCCTCAATGAGCCTTTTGTCCACACACGCGCCGGCGGAAACTCCCCCAGGGGTTAAATCCAGCTTTTCGGCGCAGGAGAAGATCTCCATCCCATTGGCTGCGGCAATCTCTTTGAGCCCGGATGCCAATTCCACAACCTCTGCCCGGCAAACCGGCTCAATCCCCAATTCTCTCATGGCTTTCTCATTTTTGCGGTAAAGATCGAGAAAACTGATCATCACCCGATTTGTAAATCCCTTCAAACTGCGGGCGATCTGACCAAAGGCGTGGAAATGGTAAGCCGCCGAATATTTATCATTGATCAAAATCGGGTCATACCTCCAGATCACGTGCTGGGCAGAAAAGCGGGACGCTAGCTCCTGAAAGGCTGGAATCACCACCTTCTTTTTGTCCGGCACCCCCGGTTCCAGATCGCTTCCATAGCCAGTGATGGTGACCTGGGCATACCAGACATACTCCTTCAGCCTGTCTGCCGATGCCGCCAGATTCATAGGATTTTTGGTCCAAAAGACCATGCAATCCACCAGCCGCGGATCCAGGTCGATCCTGCTGATCTGCCGTGGATTGAAAGGATTGCGCACGCAAAGAAAACCGGCATCCAGCCGATTTAAAAACCACTGCCAATGACAGGCGGGAATATCGGTTCTTCTGCTGACACTGAGAATCATCGCTTTGCTCCTACTTTTCATTTGTTAGAGTAAACTTTTAAATTTTCAGGGGCCGTATTGCTGGAATCGGATTCCGGAAAATTTTCATAAAAGTTCGCGCTTTTTACGCCAAGTTGTGGGTCTGCCAGGCCTGATCTTGGCAGAAAACGAAGATTTGCTCCACAAGCCGAATTTGAGAGGGCTCAATCGTTGAAAACAGTGTAAAATTCGTGCATTTTTTCCGCTTTTTTCCCTTGCACTCACATTCCATGAAAACCCGATACCTTGCAGCAACGCCGTACAATAGTATACTATATTTCCACACCACTGACAAACCCGGCAAAAACTTTGCCGGGTTTGTCTTTAAGTATAAAGCAAATCCTTTTAATCACGGTATGATCAGGATTCCGATTTGTTCTTTCCTTTTGTTTCTTTTAGAAATAGGCCAAGTACCGCTGCTGCGGCAAAGGCAACACCCGCTACAAAAATGACGGCTGGGTAGCCATTGTTTCCGGCAATAATTCCGGCAATAGCCGGCCATGCGGATCCGCCGACGATTTCCGCGACGCCGACGATGAGGCCGCTGGCTGTTCCCAGCATATAGTTGGGAAGCGATTCTCCCGGGATAATCGTCTGAAAGAACAGGAAGGCAGCGCCCGGAATTCCTCCGGTGAGCGCATAAATAACGATCGCAGCTGTAGATGAAGGTGTTCCGAACATCACAAAGGGCATGACTGCGCAAAGCGCAAACCACAGAACAACAGCGGGCTTACGGCCGATAAAGTCAGAGACTTTTGGCACAATAATCGGCGAAAAGATAGCCAGAACACCCATTAAGCTGACAATGGCGCCCGCGGAGGTAATGTCCCGTCCGCCAACCGTTGAGAAAAACAACGTCGCATAAAGCATTAGCGTCCAGTAACCGCACATGCACAAAACACCAAGAATGAAGCTAAGCACAACGTTGCGGTTCTTCATCAATTTTCCAATCATGCTCCACATCGATTCTTTCTTTTCTTTTTCAGCTGCTTCCTGAGAAAATGGGACTTCGCGGAGGACCTTAGTCAGGACAAGGAAAACAAGAATGGATGCGACGCCTGCCACCAGAAAACCCATACGCCAATTGCTGACCGCGGCGATCTGCGTAACCATTACCGGCCCCAGTGAAAGGGAAATAAAATTTGTCCCGCTGGCGACAAGGCCGGTATTGAGCGCTACTTTGGCGGGAGATGACTCTTTAATCAGCATTGCGAACATCAGCGGAGCAACCGGACCTTCAAAGAAGCCTACCGCCGCTCTTGTAGCAAGAAGCTGCCAGACGTTTTGTGTAGCTGCGCTGAGGCAGGCGAATACTCCCGCGCCCAGACAAAGCAGGACAAGCCATTTTTTACGTTTACCGGTTGACTCCAAAATCGGTGACAATACGATTGCAGCTATGGCGTAACAACCTGTCGTAAATGTGTTAATAAGGCCGAACTGCGGGTCCGTAATGCCCAGATCCTCCATAACCAGCGGCGCCAGAAAGGACATCACCAGCCTGTCAAGAAATATGAAGCCCCAAACAAATGCAAACAAAATCAGCAATGAAAGCTCATATCGTCCCCAACCAAAAATCTTCTTTTCGTTGTTGGAATTTGTATTTAATGTGTTCATTAACATACCTCCTTGCAGAACACCGCCGGCTGAGCCGGCGGCTATGCTTCTATCTTAAATGTTTAAATCCTTCTAGAGGTACAGCAATTTTGCTGCGTTTCGATACAGGACTTTCTCCTGCAGCTCAGGATCGTGCTTCGTCGCCTCTAAGACGCATTCCAGTGAATAATAGTACGGGGTGGAAGGATTATCGGTTCCGAACATTACTTTGTCCTCTCCAAAGAGATCGATCATCTTTTCGATATCCTCACGACCGCGCATGGAGGTTTCCACATAAACATTTTTCCAACCATGGGTCTTAACGGCATTGGATAACTCGTCCATTTCTCCGCCGCTGAAACCGCCGCAATGAGCAGGAATAAAAATGAAGTCGGGATATTTTTCAATCCATTCCAATACATAATAAAGGGCGCCGTATTCTTTGTTGGTTTTCTTAAAATGAGGTGAATCCTTCTTGTAATAATCGTTGATGCCGCAGTGGGATGTAATCGGCAGTCCCAGATCGCCGAACACCTCCATCGCCGCGTGCAAACGCTCATCCCGAGGGGAAATATTGTTTATGATGGGATGGAGCTTGAGTCCCTTTGCTCCGCGTACAATATCCTTTTTCAATTTCTTCACCATTTCTTCAACCGGAAGTTCAAAATCCGGACAGGTGAAGCAGAGAATATTGGGGTATAACTTCGTGATTGCCAGCGCGTCTTCAAAACCGTGTCCCGGCAGAATGGGCAGATTGACAGCATAAGTGATGCCGCTGTATTCCATAGCACTGATGGCAGCCTGCAGGCCTCCCCGTTCCCAGTCGTGATTCTGCGCCGCATCGATCAACTGATTATGCCGCTTCTCATCGGGCACGACCAGCGGCTTGCTGTATCCGATTTCCCCCAGATCCTCGAACACATCCGGGTAAGGCCGATAATCATATTGGAAGGGCTTTTTGAACACAACGTTTAGATTTTCATGGTAAATATCTCCCATGTGCATATGAGTATCAATAATTCTTCTCATTATTTTTCCTCCTCGCTATTTTGATCCAATTTATTTTTTCCTTTTGTTTCTTTCAGAAGCAGAGAAAGCACCGCTCCGGCGGTAAACGCAATACCCGCGATTAAAATGACGGTTGGGTAGCCGCTCTTTCCAGCAATGATCCCTGCAATGGCCGGCCACGCGGCTCCGCCGACGATCTCGGAAACGCCGATGATAAGGCCGCTGGCTGTTCCCAGCATATAGTTGGGAAGCGATTCGCCCGGTATAATCGCTTGGAAGAAGGGTATGACGGCTCCCGGGATTCCTCCGACAAGGGCATAAACGATAACCGCCCCCATTGATGAAGGCGCCCCGAACATCACAAAGGGCATGACCGCACAAAGCGCAAACCACATAACCAGGGCGTGCTTGCGGCCCATGAAGTCAGAAACTTTGGGCACGAAAATCGTCCAAACGACAGCCAGAACGCCCATAAAGCTGACAATGGCGCCTGCGGAGGTGATGTCTCGTCCGCCAACCGTTGAAAAGAACAGGGTTGCGTAGAGCATAAGCGTCCAATAACCGCACATGCACAGGATCCCCAAAATGAAGCTGAGAATGACGTTGCGGTTCTTCATCAACTTGCCAATGATGCTCCACATTGATTCTTTCTTTTCTCCTCCGGCCGCATCTTGAGAAAAGGGGACTTCGCGGAGAACTTTGATCAAGGCCAGCGCAACAATGAGGGAAGCGATCCCTGCCACCAGAAAGCTCATCCGCCAATTGCTGGCCGCGGCAACCCGGGTAACCACTGCCGGTCCCATGGAAACCGCGATGACGTTCACGCCGCTGGCGACGATGCCCGTGTTGAGGGCCACTTTGCTGGGGGATGATTCTTTGATCAGCATTGCGAACATCAGCGGAGCAATCGGTCCTTCAAAGAACCCTACGGCCGCTCTTGTAACAAGGAGCTGCCAGACCTCTTGCGTAGCGGCGCTGAGACAGGCGAAAATACCCGTACCCAAGCAAAGCAGGATCATCCATTTTTTTCGTTTTCCGGTTGATTCCAAAATCGGGGACAACACGATTGAGGCTATCGCGTAACAACCTGTTGAAAATGTGTTAATCAGGCCGTATTGAGGATCAGTAATCCCCAAATCTTCCATGACCAGCGGCGCCAGAAAGGACATCACCAGCCTGTCAAGAAATACGAATCCCCAGATCAGGAACAGCGAGATGACCACTGTAAGCTCATACCTGCCCCAGCCGAGAATCTTTTTTTCCTTGTTTAATGTGTTCATAAACGTGCCTCCTTAATTAAACATTGGCTTATTCATATAAGCGGGTTAAGGCTACTGCATTTTGATACAAAACCTTTTCCAGGGCTTCATCATCTTCTGCGAATGCCTTTTCACATTCTTTGAGGGCATAGGACACGTCGCAGAATGGGAAATCCGATCCAAACAAAACATGGTCAGCGCCAAAGCAACCTGCCAGTTTTTTAATGGTCTCGGCGCATTTATAACTGGTGACCACATAAACGTTTTCCCATCCGTTCTTCTTAGCGCAGTCCATCAGAACATCTAAATCCTCGTCAGTGGTCAGGGCCGAATGGGTCAGCACAAAGCGGCAATTGGGATATTTGGATATGATCTCCGCGGTCCAGGAGAGCGCGCCATACTCACCGGGCGCTTTTTTTGCGGATTCGCTGCCCTGACGGTAATAACAATCATCCTCACCGAAGTGCAGAACAACCGGAAGCCCTGCTTTGTCAAATGCCTCGATGGCGGCTCTGGCTCTACCGTTGACAACCTTGATTCCCTGAAGCTGAGGGTGAATGTACAGCCCTTTGGCGCCATTGGCAATATCCCGTTCCATCACATCGCGGATATCCCATGGTTCCGTGCCGAAATCCGCGCTTGTAAAGGGGATGATCCTGTATTCCATTTTTGAAGCGGCTCGTGTTTCATCAAAACTGGTGTTGGGATAATTGTTTAGAGAAACAAAATAGGTAATGTTGTTTTTGTCCATTTCCTCGGAAGCCTTTTCCAGGCTGCCTTTCTCAAGTACGCGGTTTTGCATAGCGTCCGCCAGCTGATCCTTTGCCTGCAGGCTGCTGGTGTCAATGGGTTCTCGGAATCCCGACTTTGCGAATTCCGACAGAGGATCCGTATAAGGCTCCAAAATCACGGGCTTTTTGAAAACGATGTCCTTATTGCGATCAAAGCAATCTCCCAGGTGCGTATGAAAATCGATTATTCTTTTCATATTGTTTTCTCCTTTCTATGAACCTTAGAATAACGATGTATTACGAGAATTATAGCACCCGGCTTTTCACACCAACCAGAGTCCAATTGTTCTATTTTCTTGCAGAAAAACAGTCTATTTTGTCCGAAATAAAAAGGGGCGTTTAAAGAATTTTTTGAATTTACCCTCAATTTGTACAAAGGCTCCAATATTGGAAGCTGTTTTCATGGATAAATGAAATACGGAGAGGTCCTTTGCCCCTCCGTTACTCCTCTCGGTCCATCAGCTGAAAAGCCATCAGCAGATGGATCTTCGTCTTATTGTCTTTAAAATCTGTCCCCAGCAATGCTTCAATCCGTTCCATTCGATATAAAAAGGTGCTTCTCTGGACATACAGCGCTCTCATAGTCTGAGCCGCTTTCAAATCGTTTTCCAGAAAAGCTCTTAAGGTTTCTACATAGCTTGTTGATTTTTTTTGGTCATGTTCGATCAGCTTGTTCAACATGGGAGGGTAAAGCATATTGGGTTTCAGCTCCTTCGTACAGCAGTCCAGCATGTACGAAAAACAGTAGTCCTCGAATCGATGAATCTGTTCGGCCTTGTTTTCTTTTGTTCCATATTTAAGAGCGATTTCAGCCTGTTTGCAGTAATAAGGCAATTCGCGAAAATCGGTCAGCGGCATACTGATTCCCACAGCATATTCCAGTTTTTTCAGCACCCTTTTTATCCGTCTCAGAGTATCGGATGCGCCGTCGATATGAACTAAACCGATTATTTCCTTCTGATATGGGAATGCGATACAATCACCTAATTCAAGTTCAATAACCTCACAGGTATTGACCATCGTATTCAGCATCAGATCGATTTTTTCCATTTGCAGTTTGATACAAAAATAAGTGTCGCAGATGTCCCATTCATATTGCTTCAATTCCTCTTCGAGGCGATTCCTATCAACGTTGTATCCCTCCAGCATTTCGATCAGGTTTTTTTCCAGTAATCTATATTTCATTTCCGGGAATAGATTTCTCTTTGTCAAAATTTTTTCTATCATTTTTCTGAGGATTTGTATGATCGCATAGTCCCCTTTGTCGAAGGGTTTGACCGACTCGTCGATAAAAAGTCTCCCCCAGTATTCGCCGTGATACCAAATGTTATCATATATGTAGTTGACATCACCTTTATCGATATAGAAAGTAGGCTTTGTAGTCTTAAATGTATTTTCAAAGAAAGGGGTGTCCTTCAGCTGGTCAAGCAAATCTCTTGGAAATCTTCCATTGCATTTGTTGATTTGGTAGGGATCTTTTTGGGTGGACATATTGGGAGGCTCGGCAAATCCGATAAAATGATATGCTTTGTCATGGAGGTAAATCGGGTTGCCCAGGATGGGCAGAGTCAAATCGATCAGCTTCTGTATTCCTTGTTCATTTATGACTGCCTCTTTCATGTCCAGAAACCAGCGGTTATATTTGTTAAAGATATCTTGAATGCTGTTTACCACCTGAGCCAGCGATAAGCCGGCCTCCAATTCAATGTAATCACAGTCAGAGTCAATAAAAGAATGGCTGCTTTTTCCAATACTGACAATGGCGCAAAAATCTTCAAAAAAAGGCTTCTGGGGAAGTTGGCCGCCTTCAGCGACATAGACTCTGGCCGGCAGAAAACTGACTTCATCCGTATAGATCACAACCTGCTCAAACGTCAGCTCCTTATGTTTAACTTCAATCTGAATCAATTCGTAGTTTTTCCTAAGCGAATCTGCAATGATATCGATATTTAAATTCATTTCTCTCCTTTCATCTGGATTTTCTATTCAGCAAATGCCAGCAGATACCTGCCAGCAATGCCAGAATTAGTATCATCATGAAGGTACTGTTATAATTTCCTCCGGACTTTTCGATGAGGACGCTGGAAACCATAGGTCCTATAATTGCCGCCGGAATAAGTGAGAATGTTCCGATACTGAAATTTACAGGAAAATATTTTGACCCGAATTCACTGTGAATAAAGGCAGATGTCAATGCGGGGCCGCCTCCGTAGCCGATGCCTGTCACCAGCAGACCGAAAAGAATAAGCGGTGTCCGGCCGGTAACGCTGCCTGCCGTCAGACTGAGTCCTGCGATAAAAATAAACATGCAGTCAGCCAAAATGGTTCTTTTCTGTCTAAACTTATCGTACATCGTGCCCAGTATGACTCTGCCCAATCCGTTGCATACCGATACCAGCAGCCCCAGAAGCGCGGGCGCTCCAAATGCAAGGGCGATATTCGCGGCATTTCCAATCACAAGCAAGCCTGTGGAGTTGATGAGGACCGCCCATAATATGAAAATCCAAAACCTTGCATCTGTAAGCATCTCCTTTGTGGTGCAGCTTTTCAACTCAGCTTTTTTCTCGATTTTATTTGCGGAGACAGATTCAGGCGGTTTCATAAAAAAGGAACCTATGACCAGTATAACTGCTCCCATTACCGCCAGCGTCCTGAATGCTGAGAACAGCCCTGCCATATGGATGAGAATTTTGACGACGCCGCCAAATACCAGACCTCCACAGCCAAAGCCCATCATCAGAAGGCCGGAGGAAAACCCAGTTCTGTCAGGAAACCACTGATTCACCGTACTGATTACACAGTTGTAGCCGATACCGACCCCGGTTCCGCAAAACACGCCGTAACAAAGATAGAGCAAATACAAACTGGAATGGCTGTCCTGCCCGTTGATCAGTGAAACACCGAAAAATCCGATAAAAAGAAGCAGCGCCGATATCCAAATAATGATCATGGCCTTGATTTTCTTATATAGCAAGCCTCCCCAGAATCCTCCCAAACAGAAAAAATCATCGATATGGTGAAGGTCAACGTCAGTTGGGGAATACTCCATTGCGGATATATCTCAGAAAACGGCGCCTTAAAGATTGACCATGCATAAATGAGCCCCAAGAAGAGGAGCAAAGCCATTCCTGTAAATAGATATACCCATCGATTGTTCATCTACTTCTCTCCTTCTACGAGGATCTTGGCTTCCTCTTCTCCTCTCAGCACGCGAAGAACACCATTGGCAAGGGACTGAACTTCGTTTTCACCTGCAATGATTGTGACAGGGGCTAAAAATTCTACGGATTTAATGATCTGTCCGGTAAATCGTTTGGAGTGGGCTAAACCTCCGGTCAGGACGATATGGTGAATTTTGCCTTGTACGCATGGGGATATTTTGGCAATATTCTTTGCCGTAGAAAGCGCCATTGCATCGAAAACCGTCTTGGCATATTCATCCCCCTCATCGATCATTTTTTCCACCGCCCGTATATCCAGCACTCCAAAATGAGACAGAAGACCGCCTTTCCTCTGCAATTGCCTCATAAGCTCATCTTCTGTATATTTCCCGCTAAACGCCATTTTCACGATGGAATAAACAGGCATGCCTCCGGCTCTTTCCGGAGAGAAGGGACCTTCCTCATCCATGATGATATCGATGATTTTTCCGCCGCTGTGCAGATTGATGGTTATTCCGCCGCCCAGATGGGCCACGATAATGTTGGTATCTTTATACTCGATATTTTTTTCCTCGCACAGCTTGAGGGCAGCGGCTCGTGTATTTAGGTTATGTCCTCTCGCAGGCCGCCGGATCCCCGCAAGTCCGGTAATTTTATTGACTTCCAGCATTTCATCCACAGTGAGGGCATCATAAATATAGGCATTAATTCCTGCTTCATTTGCCAGTTTTAAAGCGATCCCGGCGCCTACATTGGCAGCGTGTTCGTCCAGGGGTCTGTACTGGAGGCATTCGACCATGTAGTCGGTAATCTTATAGGGTCCGGCCTTTACGGCAGGCATATTGCCGCCTCTTGAAGCGATGGCGCTGAATGCGGCAATGTCCTCATGATGATTTTCAAGCAGCTGCTTGATCAATCCAAATCTCATATCCAATTGATCGTACACTTTTTTGAATTTTTTCAACTCGTCTGGGGAATGATTGATGCTCTCGACCCATTTGGCCGTTTCTCCTTCAAAAACAGCCACTTTTGTAGAAGTAGAGCCCGGATTAATGACGAGAATTTTTTCAGTTATCATATTCGTTATCCTTTCAGCTAATCAGACATGCTAACATCAGAGAATTAAACTTTTCCTCAAAAGAAGAGGCTCTTGAAGTCAGTACGATGGGGCAGGATGCTCCCAAAACCAGGCCGGCCATCTTCGCTCCCGCCATTTCAACCAGGCTTTTTCCCAGAATATTTCCGGCGTGAACGTTGGGCAGCACCAAGATATCCGCATCTCCGGCACACGGACTTTCGTACCTCTTCTCTTCCGCCCGCTTCTTAACCAGCGCCAGATCCAATGAAATAGGTCCTTCTATTATGCAGCCCGTTATTTCATGCCCGCGGTTCATCTCTTTTAAGGCATTTGCATCGGTCGTTTCAAGCATTTTTGGATTTACGTGTTCGGTTGACGCCAAAATGCAAACCTTGGGCTCATCATAACCAAGTCTGTTCATCATGCAGACTGCATTTTCTATGATCCCCTTCTTCTGCTCCAGGCTGGGATATGGGAGCATGCCGCCGTCTGTCGTTAGAAGCAGTTTGTGATAGGAGGGGATTTCATTTACTGCCACGTGGCTCATCACGCCCCCTGCTGCCAGACCCTTTTCTTTATTGACGACTGCTTTCAAAAGCTCCGGCGTTTCCAAACGTCCCTTCATCAAAAAATCCACCGAACCGTTCTTAACCGCGGCTACAGCTTTACCTGCCGCATCGCCAGGGCCTTCCGCGGATATGACCTCAATTTCATCCATAGAGATGTCCTCCTGCCGTTCTTTAAGGAGATTTTGGATCTGCTCTTCATTTCCGAAAAGAACCGGTATGATCAAGCCTTCTTTCCATACCTCAAGTACAGCTTTCAGTGCATTGGGATCTTCTGCACAGACTAATCCAAGTTTTTTTACCGTCTCCTTATTCTTCACGGTTGACAATATATCGTTGAAATTTCTATAAATCATCTCTGCACCTTTCCATATCTTTTCCTTTATTCCTCCCAAATCTGTTTTGGCGTGGGGATAGCCTCCTCATCTTTGGTCCACCCGATTCTTGAAATATTGATCAAGTGCTCGAATGTGAGATTTTCCGAAATGGAGTTGTTACCCCAGGAGCCGCAGCCCAATGTGCTGGTCGGCCGAAAACCATTGGCCAGCGCGGGATTGGCCGCAAAGATGCCAGGCTGGTTCACCAGCAGACGCGATACGGGAAGCGTTGTCCCGCAGTATTCCGCATGAGCGGCATCATCCGTATGAACGACCGACGAATGTCCCGCACCCTGGTAATTCAGGTTTGTTTTTGCTATATCCACCGCTTCTTCAAAACTGTCATAAGTGATCGAAATCGCTACCGGACACATCTTTTCCCCGCACAGCGGATCCTTCTGCCCTGCATCCTTTTTATTAATTTTAAGGACTGCGATCCGCATATGTTCCGGTATTTCCAAACCGATCATGTTCCCGATTTTTTGAAGGCTCTGCCCCACGACTTTGGGATTGATATGCTTTCCATCGGGGAAGATCAGTTCTCTGAAGGCGTTGATCGTCTCTTGGTCGCTAACATAGTAAACGTTTTCCTTTTCCATGATTTGAATCAGAGATTCCTCCATCTCTTCAGGAATGATAAAGGATTGATTACATGCGCAAATCAATCCGTTATCGTACCTGCGGCCCAATACGGTTTGGCTGACAGCCTTCTCATAATCGCTATAGTTCCGGTCGAAGATGGTCTGTACATTTCCCGGTCCTACGCCAAAGGCAGGGTGCCCGCTGGAATAGGCGGACTGAACCATGGCGGAACCGCCCGTGGCAATAATGGCATTGCTGTTCTTCATAAGCTCCTGTGTCATTTCAATAGACGGCGATTCAATGCACTGCAGAAGATGGTCGGGCGCGCCTGCTTCTTTCAATGCCTCGTTTAAGATCTCGCAGGTTCTCAGGGATGTTTTTATGGCACGTGGATGGGGCGCGACTATGAGTACATTCCGTCCTTTAATCGCATAAGCTCCGTTGAACATAATTGTCACATTGGGATTGGTCGTAGGCGCTACCGAAGCTAATATTCCTTTCGGCGATGCGACATATTTGAGCCTCAGCTCCGGATCTTCACCGATAATGCCTACCGATTTTTTATCTTTCAGATCGTACCAGATTCCGTCGGGTGCGCCTGTGTTCTTTTCTATTTTCGCCTCCAAGTCCCCAAGTCCGGTCTCTTCAATGGTAAGCTCCGCCAATTCCCTGGCATGCTCCTTGAATGCCAGGCACATGGCTTTTACATATTTATCAACGTCTTCCTGTGCGGCCGCTTCAAATTCTTTCAAAGCTGTTTTTGCATGATCGAGCAATACATCCAACCTATCTTTCTTTTCCATGAAAGCCTCCTTTTCAAATCTTAACTTGCTAAACGAAGTCGTTCAGACACATCTAACGGATTAGTTATCATAGATTTTAGCATTCTGTTTTCAGCAATCCAATGTACAAAACGATCCAAATATCAGAGCCAAGTCGTACCTTTTGTATTCATTTTTGCCTCATAGAAATAAAAGAAAATCGAAAAATCGTATATTTTGTTCAAAAGGGCTATTCGCTTTGACCTGCCGCTGAAAAGATGTTAACATTCATATAGCAGAACAAAATGAAAGGAGCTTGATATGCAAATCAATCTAACGGAAGGCAAAGTGACAAAATCAATCCTTATATTTGCCCTGCCCCTTATTCTGGGCAATCTGCTCCAGCAGCTGTACAACATCGTGGACACACTCATCGTCGGGCGGATTCTGGGCCCGGACGCGCTGGCTGCAGTGGGTTCTTCCTTTGCGCTCATGGTCTTTCTCACGTCGATCATACTGGGTCTGTGCATGGGAAGCGGCGTGACCTTTTCCATGTGCTACGGCGCAAAAAAAGAAAATGCTTTCCGTTCCTCACTCTCCTTCTCCTTTTTTTTCATCGGACTTTTAACCATCGGCATCACTTGCGCAGTCTTTCTTTTTCTTAATCCCATTATGTCCGTGCTGCAGATTCCTGATGAAATATACGATGAAACCAAAGTTTACCTGCGAATTGTCTTTATTGGAATTCTCTTCACCTTTATTTTTAACTATTTTGCCGCTGTGCTTCGTTCCATCGGCAATTCGGTGATACCGCTTATTTTTCTCGGCGTTTCCTCACTGATGAACATTGGTCTGGACCTGCTCTTCATCCTCTGCTTTAAAATGGGGATCGCAGGCGCTGCCTGGGCTACGGTTATCGCACAGCTGGCAGCAGCAGCCGGGATCGCCCTTTACTGTTTTCTTCGCCTTCCCATCCTGCGGATTCAGAAGAAACATATGCGCCCGCCCAAATCCATCTGCTGGAGCATTATTCGTCTCTCCCTTCTGACCAGCATGCAGCAGTCCATCATGAACTTTGGGATCCTTCTGATCCAGGGCTTGGTCAACAGCTTCGGAGTGGCTGTCATGGCCGCATTCGCCGCGGCTGTAAAGATCGACGCATTCGCCTATATGCCGGTTCAGGATTTCGGCAATGCTTTTTCCACCTATATCGCGCAGAATTTCGGAGCAGAAAAAAAAGACCGTATCCGGCAGGGGATCCGGTCCGCGGTCTTGTGCGTGTTTCTTTTTTGTTTAGTTATTTCAGCGCTGGTTTGCCTATTCGCCCAGCCGCTGATGGAAATTTTCATCCGCTCCTCCGAGACGGAAATCATCGCCATCGGTGTTCAATATCTCAGGATTGAAGGCGCGTTTTATTGCGGCATCGGCATTCTCTTTCTGCTGTACGGCTTTTACCGCGGTATCGGCCGGGCAGGGATATCGGTCATTCTTACCGTCATTTCTCTGGGCACACGGGTAATCCTGGCATACGCCCTGGCACCCACCGCAGCGGGACTTTTGGGCATCTGGTGGGCAATCCCTATTGGCTGGTTTCTGGCCGATTTGGCGGGAATATGCTATTATTTGCGCTTGAAAAAACGTCAGAAGATGTCCGAGTGGATGCATTAGCGATTTGAAGCCTGGGGATTGACATGGACCATGCAGTGCTTTACCTGTGGGAACGCCTGCTCCACTGCCAGATGGACTTCTTCTGCGATGCAGTGGGCTTCCTTTAAAGATAGGTCTTCATCGACGGCAATCTCCATGTCCACATAAGAGCGGGCGCCGAACATTCTGGTCCGCATCTCATCTACTTGTTTTACCTTGGGGTTGCTCAAGGCCAGAAAAATCATGCGGTCCACAGTCTCCGAATCACAGGCTTTATCCACCATTTTATCCATAGCATCGCGAAATATATCGATGGAAGCCTTGGCGATAAAAATGCAGATGATTACACTGGCTAAAGGATCCATGATCGGCAGTCCCATACGTGCTCCCAAAATCCCAATAAAAGCTCCTACAGAAGAAAGGGCATCCGACCTGTGATGCCATGCATCTGCCATCAATGCTCCCGAATGAATCTTTTTAGCTGCTTTTCTCGTGTACCAATACATTCCTTCCTTAACTACAATGGAAATGATCGCCGCGATCAAGGCCAGTTTTCCCGGTATGGCAATGGTCTGACTGCTTCCATTTAACAGTTTTTCTATAGCCGCAAATCCGATTCCAATTCCTGTTGCCAGCAAAAAAATCGCCAGCAGAATCGACGCCACACATTCCATCCGTTCGTGGCCGTATGGGTGCTCCCGGTCGGATTTTTTTCCGGAAATGGATATCCCGGCCATCACGATCAAGGTACTGAACACATCGGATGCTGAGTGAACAGCATCCGAGATCATTGCTCCTGAGCGGGCGATGAGGCCAGCGGCCAGTTTAAACGCGGACAGCAGCAAATTCACCGCTATGCTGACAATCGATACCTGCATGGCGGTCTTTTTATGCCTGCTCTGCAGATCATCTTCATGCTCCTGCTTCACATACATTACCTCCCTTGCTATTACGAATACCTTCGCATTGCTTTATAGTATGTAAAAATGAATGATATGTCAATGGTTTCGCAAAGTTTACGGATCGAGTAACATTTTTCTGCCGTCTGCATAGACTATTACGGGAGGTATTTTCCATGAACACAAAGCGCTGGCATATCGCCGGAATTCTTTTTACCATTATCCTTGGAACTTTGACCCATTTTTTCTACCATTGGTCCGGGGAGAATCCTTTGATCGCTTCTTTTTCTGCGGTTAATGAAAGCACATGGGAGCATTTAAAGCTCCTGGCGACGCCTATGTTTCTTTTCGCGGTCATCGAATATTTTGCCTATGGAAACCGGCGGCGTGGATTTGTCGCAATTCGGCTGGTATCCATCCTGTTGGGAATGATCGTCATTGTCGCATCCTTTTACGGTTATACGGCCCTGCTGGGTACGAATTATCTGCCCCTGGACATCGGAACCTTTATCCTCGGAGTTCTGGCTTCATATCTGTCCAGCTACCTGTTGCTGCAAAAGGGTTGTCTTTCGTCCCACCGGGCTGACTTACTGGCTGGAATTGGATCGGCACTTCTGATCGTTTGTTTTATCTTTTTTACCATTGATCCTCCGCATGTCTTTCTTTTTGAGGATCCAATCACCGGTTCCTTCGGCCTATAATCGGGACATAGAAAAGACGTGATTCGCTTCATGGGGCCGCCGAAGCAAATCACGTCTTTTTGTATTATTTAACTGCTGAGAACAGATCGTTGAGCGATTCGCTCATGGTTGGATGGGTGAAAATTTGGTTTGCCAGAACCTTATAGGATGCTCCCAGGTCCATGGCCAGCTTGATCTGGTTGATCATCTCATGGGATTCGCTGCAAAACAGGGTCGCCCCCAGGATCTGCTCCGTATCGCCGTCTATGACTGCTTTCAGAAGGCCTGTAGGCTGCTGCAGCACCTGTGCCTTTGGAATGGCCGGGGCAGGCAGGGAAACGCTTTTAACATTCTGGTATCCCTTTTCCTTTGCTTCATCTGCTGTCAGCCCAACTCTGGAGAGGGGCGGATCGATGAAAACGCTGTAAGGAATATTTCGATTTTCCGCCGTATAACTGCCTCCGCTGAGAGCTGACTTGACAACCCGGTAATCATCTAAAGAAACATAAGTAAACTGCAGACCTCCTGCCACGTCGCCCATGGCAAAGATATGGCTCTTGCTGCTCCGCCTGTTTTCATCAGTCTTGACTGCGCCGTTTTTCAGTGTCTCTACGCCTGCCTGATCCAGTTGGAGGTCCTTTGTATTGGGCCTGCGGCCGGTCGCCACCAAAAGGGCGTCGCCTTGGACGAATGCTGCTCTGCCTCCGGCTTCATATTCCACCTTTACCATGTCCGAATCTCCCGTGATCTCTTTGGTTGCCGCACTCATGATGAAGGTGATTCCCTTCTTTTCCAGAGCGGCTTTGACCACATCTGCGATTTCCCGGTCCTCCCGGCCGATGAATAAGTCTTCCATCTGAATGACCGTTACCTTGGAGCCGAAGGATGCATAGAAAGACGCAAACTCCAGTCCGATGTAGCCGCCGCCCAGGATCACCAGATGTCTGGGCAGTTCTTTCAAGTCCAGCAGAGTCTGGCTGGTGTACGCCCGCTCTGCCTGAGCAAGACCTGGAATCGGCGGAACGAACGCCTCGGATCCAGTATTGATAAAAATTTGTTCGCCGTATAGAATCTCTTCTCCCTCCTGGGACTTGACCTTTACTTCATGGTCTGAAACAAAACTTCCCAATCCATCGTAGATATCCGCATTTTCACTGGCGTTGACCTTATCATAGTTTTTCTGACGCAGCATCTCTACCAGCCTTTGTTTCTCTTCCATCGAGGCCCGGTAGAACTCCGCCTTTTTCTCAAAGGAGTCAAAGTGAAAGGCCTCCGCCAGCTCCGCGCTGTGAACCAGCGACTTGGTGGGAATACAGCCCACATTAATACAGGTGCCTCCGTACATGTTCCTGGATTTTTCAATCAGGGCAACTCGTTTTCCCTGACCTGCCAGATCGCCGGCCAGCGTTTTTCCGCCTTTGCCGAAACCAATAATAATCGCATCATATTTTTTCATAATTCTTTCCTCTCATTCGCCAAATACCTTTCGGTCTATATCCGCAACACTGATTTCCTCCAGCCGCTTGACACATAGCTGGTTCAGTCCTTCGTAAATCTCATCCATGATTGCAGCCATACCGGAAGCAATTTGACACTTCATATCGGGGTCGCCGGTTTTTTTCGATACTGAAACTGGTATTTCCTCCACTGCCCGGCATATTTTTGCCAAGGTGGCATCCGCAGCATCTCCCTGAAAATAATATCCTCCCCCGTTTCCTTCTTTTGTCCTCACCAGCTCTGCTTTTCGAAGCTTTGCCAGAATCTTTCGGATTCTGGCCGGATTGGTACAAACGTTTTCCGCTATTTTTTCGCTGCTTTGACAATCGCCTTTATGATTTAAAAACACCAGCGTATGCACGGCTATTGCAAATTCGCTCGTCACCTTTATCACCTTCTCTTTTAGTTTCCCTCTTTTGTAACTGTAATTATATTTCTTACAGTTAAGTTTGTCAAGCACTTTTCCACTTTTCTTTTTTTGAGCCCAAGAAAAAACTACCGCTGCGGCATTTATTAAACGCCGATCCGGTAGTTTTAATTCAGTCCTGCGCCCACTGGAGCAGAGTTTGTGCTTCTTCACTTGTCAGCTTCATAGCATTGCACAGCCGTTCAATTTCCGTCCTAGGCAGTACATAAGACTGATCTGTGCATAGTTTCGTAAAATCTTCTTTTTTCATACCTGTCTGGGAAAAGGTTATTTCCCCGCTGGTGATTTTTCGATCATAAATTCGAAAAAACGCGGCAGCAAAAGATTTTATCATAATACACCTCCTACAACTTTTTTAAAAAACCTCGATCAACGATTTCCTTCTTGTAATAGTACTCACCCTTTTTGTCGTAGCCCTCAGTGGTACGAACGATCAAAACCTCGCCGCTGTCCCCGTCCAGAGCAAAATGCTCTTTACTGATGGGGACGTGCCAGTAATTTTTTATCTGCTCATTCTGCTGACGGTACAATTTATCAGCGGTTTCGATACTTTCATTGAGAATTTTTTCTGCATATTTATTCGGAAACATCTTTCGAATTGAGGATGCATAAGCAAGGCTGTCTTCCGGGAACTGTATATCATTAATCCGAAGTTTCATTCCCTCCGCCTCCGCAGTTACAATGAGCGGATAGCACCCGCCGGCCACTTCATAGGCCGCATCCTTATATTTCACATAGCTTCCGGATACATCCCACATATACAGTTTGATCTGGGTATCTTCCTTTTCTGCACCGTATAGCTTTATAGAATTGATTGTTTTTACTTCTGTAAACTGATTTTCGTATCCTTCATACTGATCCATTTCATTGAGTTGGCTCACCAAACTTTTCATCTGGTCAGAGGTCAGGCGAAAATTGCCTTCCTTCTTTTCCGCACAGCCGAAACAAACCAGAGACAGCATCAGAGCAATGGTTAATACACACAAATAGTTTTTCATTCTTTTCCTTTTTCAGTTTAAATCCATAAATTGAGCGCTCACATAAACGGCGCAGTATAATCATAACTGAGAGTCAGGAAAAAGGCAACCATTTTCCTCCGATTACGTTCGATCTGCGGCAGCCTTTTCATTTGTACGCAGAAGCCCGCTTCCGCCTTCATATAATTTATGAAAACAAAAGCTATAAAGAATGCCTAAGAAGTTGTTGATCATGCGCAGTGCAATGGCACCGGCAATCCCAAAGACGCCTACGGCCATGGATAAGGCTCCAAGGCAGTTGAACACAGTCTGCCAGCCGTAAGTTCCGGAAAAACCCACAGCCAGACCGCCCAAAATACCGATATAGGTCCCCGGATCACCGGGAAGAACTTGATACAGCAAGGCGAACAAGGCACATCCTCCAACAACGCCGATCAATCTTTGCTTGATTCGAGCCGGTACAGTGGACTGCACCGGAGGGAGAAGCGACATGCAGGCAAAACCCATCCACATCATGCGGGGAATGCCCAGCAGACTTGCCAGAAGCATGCCTGTGGAGAGGCCCAGGGCCATTTTAATCTGCCACCGCATCCGTTCATCGCCTGAGAAGAAATCTCGAAGAAGTCCTCCAATGCCCCAGGAAAATTCTTTTTTTCTATGATTGATATAAAAAACAGCACTGACCAGAACCGCTCCCGCCATCAGTGCCAGAATGCGCCGAATGTACGCTTCGCCTGAAACATCATAGCCCATCAATAGCAGATATCCCAAGACGAATGTAGCATGATTGTACAGGTAAATATTATGGCAGCTCAATACTAAAATTAAAAGAAGGCTGACCAGATTAATACCAAAGGCAGCCGCCGGCCCTGCAAGTCCGGCCAGATGAGGTCCTGCCGCAAGGATGGCAAACAAGATTGGAATAACAAAAAGGCCGTGTCTGGGGTTCATATCGAAATCCGCCTTTCGCATTGCCAGGATCGCAATCAGCACCACCACGCCCGGAATACTGTTTTCTTCTCCGAATAAAACAGTAAAGGATACGACCACTGTCATACAAAATAAAATACATAGGACATTCTTTACCACAAAGGCCAGCTGGTACATCCGTTTTTCTTTTTTTACTGGCGTCTCCCGCAGCAGCTGCTTGGTATCTGCTGCAGAAAGCTGCATTACATCGTAAAAATTCATCTCTTCCATCGCCCCCTCTTACTCCTGTGACGCACGATTTGCCAGATTGATCAGCTTCATCAATTCCCCAAACTGCGCTTCCCCAAGATGGCGCCAGATTTTATAGACTGGCTCTAAATAATACTGGTAAGTATTATTTAGCTCTTTTTTGCCTTCTTCCGTCAAAATTAAAAAATAGCTTCTTTTATCTTTTGGATCCTGTTCTTTATTTAGAAAACCCTTTCCGTTCAACTCTTCGATCAGCTTACTCATCATCGGTTTGGTTAATCCGGTCTGTTTGCAGAGTATGAGAGGCGTCAGAGGTTCCCTTGCCAGCGCCACTCTGGAGAGCAAATCCAGAGACTCTGCGGAAAAATGCTCGGATTGCCGTTTTCTTCTCACATTCAGCCGGGCAAAGAGGCGTATACTCTGCATTTGTTCCATCATTTCGATCCAGTCTTTTTCTGCCATAAATCCTCCAATAAACTAATATAGTTCACTTTGTGAACTATATTAGTTTATTGTTTTTTTCATCCATTGTCAAGCCTGGTAATTGAAAATCTTTCTTTTCCGATCATTCACAATCCGGTGTGCAGATCACTCCCTTATCCATATAAAAAATCCGGTCGTACTGATTTTTCAACTCGATCTGCATATGGTGCGTAATGGTAATCAGGGTCAGTTCCTTCTCTTTGAGCAGTTCCCGTTCGATGGCGCAGGCTGTTTTCTGATCCACCGCCGAGGTCCCCTCATCCAGAACCAAAATCGGCGTTTTCCGGATCAAGGCTCTTGCTACTGCAATCCGCTGCCTCTGTCCTCCTGACAGCCGGCTGCCGTTTTCACCGACCTTTGTATGTATTCCTTCCTCCATTTGACTCAAAAAACCGGCCACGCCGCTCTTTTGTAAGGCCAGATTTAGGTCTTCCTCAGAAAATTTTTCCTCCAGGCAGATATTCTGATAAATGTCTGTGTCAAAGAGATATACATTTTGATGGATCACGGCGATTTGCTGACTAAGCTCGCGCTGGTTCATTTGCCGAACTTCTTTTCCATCATAGCAGATGTGGCCTTGATACCGGTCTGAATATCCGGTCAGAAGCCGAATGACTGTTGTTTTACCACAGCCGCTATCTCCCAGCATAGCATATTTTTTGTTCGGTTCTATTTCAAGGTTGATTCCCTTGAGAATAGCGTGGTCATCCTCGTATCCGAATTTTACGCAATCAAAGGAAATACCTTTTTGAAAACGGACGGATGCTGCTGCATTTGCAACGCTGCTCTTATTCTCTTGTGTGCACAATGCTTCAACCTTATTCAGAATTGGTTTCATACCCGCCATCTTAGGAAAACTTTGCATGATTACCAGCACCGGTGTGCTGAAGGTTCCGCTCAACTGGATCAGCGCTAGCAAGGTCCCGGCTGTTATGTTTCCCCGGAGCACCATATAGGCTGCCACAAATACAACGACCACAACACTCAGCGTTGACAACATATCGGCTAAGCTCTCGTTGACTGCTACCAAACGGTCTGCACGGAACTTGGCATTCACCGTATTGCTATTTTCTTTGTGATATTTGCTTAAAATATGACCGCCTATGGAAAAACTTCTTATAACCTCATAGCCGCTGAGAAAATCCTTTGCTTTGGCAGTAAAACGAGCCAACTCTTCCGAATAAAAGTTTTGACGCTTTTGCAGAGCTTTTCCCAATAAAGCCGGAACCAAAAACATCAGCAATAGAAAACCAATTAAAATTGCGGTAATCAATGGACTGAGATAGCACAAGATTGCCAAAGTTGCTAAGAACAAGGCGATCATCTGAATCGACAACAGCAACGGTATTAGAAAATTTTCCTCAATCAGCTTTACGTCGTTAACAATCATAGACAGATAATCTGCTGAATTACACTTATAATATTCCTCCGGTCCTTTGCTCATTACGCCTCGAAAAATCCGGTCCCGCAAATCTTTGGTCACATTTCGAAGCAAAATTTTTCCGCATAGGGCCTCGACAAACCCCATCAGACACAAGGCAGCCATATAGATCGCTATACCGGCAATCATTTTTTCAAACCCTTCAAGATCGCCATTTAGGGCTACATCCAAAATCCACTGCAAAATGATCGAGACAAATGCTGCGGCAATTGCACTAACAGCCCCCATCAAGACGGCCATCGCCAAAAATCCTTTGTTCTTTTTCAAGCATGCGTTCATAATCCCTCCAAATTCCACATCCATCAAACTTATTCGTTATTAGTAGAATATCATATCATTTTATATATATCAACTATATTTTATAATAATCGAATATAATGAGAGCAGCATTCCGATTATTTGGATTCCAGGCTGCCAGGGAAATAAAAAAATAAGTGCAGAGGATAAAGCACTGAAAGTACGCTTTATCTCTTACACTTATACGGCACTAAAAGGGTCTGGCAGCAGCTTTGCAAGTCCCTTCACTCATCATCGATTGTTTTACAGGAGCATCTGGCGCACATGATCCAGATACTCTTCCACCACTTCCTCCTGGAGATAGTAATAGACTCTTCCGTCTTTTTTCTCGATGCCTACGAAGCCGCAGGCAAAGAGCACGTTCATATGGTGGGATATGGTAGACGGCGAAAGTTTCATGGTCTCAGCAAGCTCCAAATTATATTGCCTGGATTTTTTCAGCTCGCAGAGTATATCCAGCTTGCTCCTGTCACTAAGCGCCTTCATTCTCGTGATGACCAGTTCTTTACGCTCATCCCCGCTGCTGCCTTTGGGCGTCAAAAATGACATAAACAAGCCTTGATAGCACCTTGAATAATAGATTTGCTGGGACATGCCTCCAATCAGTGTCGGATAGATGCAAGCCCCCGGAGCACAAATTTTCGCTATTTGTGAAACCTGTTTATCCGCATTATTTTCGTAGCTCCGCACAAATGGTTCCAAGGCTTTATTCATCTCCTCCAAGGCTTTTTCACATGCAGGAATGTTTGTTGCAAGCAGCTCAATTAATTTTTCCATCCAATCTTTCGGGCACCGCATAAACTCCAGCAAGTGCCATTTCAAGCTTTCCTCTGCCTGCAAATCAGATAGAAACTTAATTATTTCCTTTTCTGTATCAAGCTGGGGCCAATTCCCATCCCTCAGGGAGATGGCCTGCGCTTCATTTTCCTGGAGCAAAAAACCAGTCATACTGCGAATTTCTTCATCGCTTACAGGATCAAGAGAATCCATCCACTGGGGATTTTCTGTGATCAGCACAGTAAGCAGCAGGCAAAATTCGTCGCCATGACAGAAAAAGAATTCTTGATGACTTATTTCGCAAGGGGCCATATGTTTTTTAAAAAGCCTGATATACCGCTCCATGATTTTGTAGTACTTTTTGTAGCAACGTTCAGCGTCAAATCCCAGCTCATTGAACTGCTGAATCACTGCTTCTTTTTCCATCGGCTCGGCAATGCTGTGCAAAAGCCCTATCGTTTCAAAAACCGGGTCAAATTGATACATGATTTTATAGTTCATGGATTCCTCTCCTCATGCTGTTTCTCAACTCCTTTTTTTTCACACCAGGGAGTCAACGGGCATATCTTGCAATCCGCTTTCCTGGCGGAACAGATTGTCCGTCCATGTTCCACCAGCTGAAAATTAATTCGGTTCCAGTGAGTACGGGGCAAAACCGCTTCCAGCTCTTTCTCCACGGCCGCCGGAGTCTTTCCCCGCGCCCATCCCAGGCGTCTTGCGATGCGAAAGACATGGGTATCCACGGTGACACCGGGAATATGGTAAACATCCGCTAAGCAAAGCGTTGCCGTCTTGCGTCCTACTCCAGGCAGCCTGAGCAGTTCCTGAATGGATTGAGGAACTGCTCCTCCGAATTCCTCCTCCAGCCGGCGGCAGCAAGCAATAATATTCCTCCCTTTTGTTTTATGCAGCCCCACAGGACGGATGATCTCCATCACTTCTCCAACATCTGCTTTTCCCAGTTCAGCAGGAGTTCCATATGTTCCGAATAACTGGGGCAGCACCTGATTTACCTGCCGATCTGTCGTTTGGGCGCTGAGAATAATCCCAACCAGTTGCTGCCAGGGCTGCGGAAAGTCAAAGGTTTCTTTCTCAGTGCCGTATCTTTCATCCAATCTGCTCAGTATTTCTGTAACATACTCCTGCCTATTCTGTTTGCTTGCTTCCATGTACTCGATCCTCCCTGCGCTTTGCTTTGGAATACGGCGTCTTAGGGATGAACTCATAGCAGTAAGAGCTGTTCCGCCGATCGCTGGACATCAATCAGCGATACCAGTTCTCCGTCATACTGATACAATTCCTTTTCTTTCCATATCCCATTTTCTTCTATCGTAAAATCGCTTTCCTGTATAGCTGCGGCAGCGCCGGCAGGAATCATATCCGGTTGTACTTCTACCCAAAGACCGAACTGATGCTGTTGATATTTCAAGATTAGAACTACGGGCTGCATGTTCTTCGCCCCGGGTTGTCCGTACTCCTTTTCCAACCTGATGATCGGCAGAGTGCTTCCTTTATAATTGCCCAGCCCCAGGAAATAATTCGGCAGAGCGGGGATCTTGGACAGCTTGATGTTGAAACAAATTTCTTCCACAGAAAAAAATTCTACCGCATAGTTCTTTTCCCTGCCTGCCAGCAGAAGCATCGCGTTTTGATTACTCGGTCCCATAGACTCCCTCCTTCTCGTATTGGGTGATCAAAAGACCGATATCCAGCGATGAACATATAACACCGTCACCCATGGTACTGCATCCGGTAATTCCTGTCCTTCTGCGATAATTCATTCCCAAAAATGGAGGCAGCGGTCTGACAACGACTCTTTTCTGCTGGAACATGGAATCGATTAAAATACACCCTTCCTTTTCCATATTTTTCACATAAACAATAATCGATGAATTGGGAACCTGACCGCCAATGCGGTAAAAAGACCGCAGATCGATCAGCGGCACCATTTGTCCTTCATAAAGAATATGAAGGCGCCCGTTTGTGTTCTGGATATAGGCTTTCTTTGAACGATAATCCATAAAGCGAAAAACATATCGGGCCGGAAGGGAAAAACGATATTCCGCCACCTGAAAGCGGACACATTCGATCGTAGCCAGCGTCAAAGGAACCGTGATCAGAAATTCACTGCCCTTTCCTGGCTGGCTATGAATACGCAGATTGCCGCCGGTCTCCTCTATGGATTTCTTTACTACATCCAGTCCCACACCTCGTCCGGAGTACGCGGTCACTTCCTCATTGGTGGTAAACCCGGGCTGCAAGAGCAGCTCACATATCTCATCGAATTGGTAAGTTTCCTTAGGTCTGTTCAATCTTCCTTGTTCCTCAGCCTTTTCCAGTACCGCTTCCTCGTCGATTCCCCTGCCGTCATCGCTGATCGTTACCAACAGTTCTCCGGACAGGCCCTCGACTGTAAAACGGATTGTTCCTTTTCTGTTTTTGGCAGCTGCAAGGCGCTCTTCCGGTGCTTCGATGCCATGATCCACCGCATTGCGGATCAAATGGATGAGAGCTTCTGAAACGAGTTCTACCACACTTTTATCCGCTTCAATGTTCGCACATTCCACCACCAGATCAATTTCTTTCTGCTGTTGCTTGCTAATGTCCCTCAAGATACGCCTCAGTTTGGGGACGACCTTTTCCACAGGAACCATCCGCGTTTCCATAACGGTTCGTTCCACTTCATAAATCAGCCGATTGAGTTGGTAAGCAGCTCCTTGGCTCAGATCATGCAGTCCCAGATTATTGAGACTGTTGTCCAGGCTCTGTATTTGGATGATCATTTCTCCTGCCAAGTTCTGCAGTTTATCCAGCCGATCGGAACGCACACTGAGAAACTCGTTATCTCTGCTCTGCTGCGGAGCTGTGTATTTTATCTCCTCTTTTTTGTCCTCCGCCGCGGGGGCCTTCTGCTTTTCAGAAAGCACCTCGCATTTTTTTACAAATAATCCCTTTGAAAGAGTCTCAACCACTTCCTTTTCATGTTCAGTTTCAAAACGGATAAAAACACCATGTTTATTAATATATTCTTCGACATCGGCACCTTTATCCAAATCGGTCGGGTAGGTTTCCACGCAGGAACAAAGTCCGCTGATCTGGCGTACCAACATATACGCCCTCACATTTTCCATACGGCAGTTTTCTTCAAAAACGACCCTGGCGACATGACCGCTTTTTTCTCTCAATCCCCCGGGGATTCGTTCTTCGCTCTGTTCCTCTGAACACGCTTCGTCATCCTCTTGACCGCCAGCCAGCTTTTTTAGATACGCGTCTGCCTGCATTTCGATGTCCTTGGTACTTTCTGGCCTGTAATCCTCCCGCGCCATTTTTTCTAACTCTTCTTCCACATGATCAAGAGCGGCCAGAAGCAGGTCGAATAACTCCGGCTCTGGCTGCTGCAGCATCCCCTTTTGATCCCTATAATACGCAAAAAGGTCTTCCAGCTTATGTGCCATGGAAGACATTTCTGCAAGCCCCATCATCGCGGAGGAGCTTTTTATCGTATGCATGACCCGAAAGATACTATGAATATCTTCCTGAGTAAAGGCATTGTTTTTTTCCGCGTCAAGGAGCACCGAGCTCAGCTGTCCAGTAAGCTGCCGGGTTTCCAGCAGATAAACTTCCAGCATTTCTTCCGCATCCGAATCAAAATAACCCATCTTCCACTCCATTTATTCTTCGCATCCGTACCAGATACTGCGATTCTTCCCTGACCGCTTTCCCTGATAAAGGGCTTTATCAGCACAGTTGATACTCTCCTCGATTCCTTCCTTTTCCTTGTATGCATGCAGCCCCAGGGTTATGGTACAGGAAAATTCACCGTCATCGTGGAAAATTCTGAAATTCTCGACTTCCCTGCGTATTGCTTCGCTGACTTGATAAGCCTCTTGTGTTGTTACATTGAAGAGAACGATTAAAAATTCCTCTCCGCCCCAGCGAACAACTTTGTGTCCACGGCAATTTGCTTCCAGTATATTGGCAATGCAGACAAGCGCCATATCACCGGCATCATGGCCGTAGGTATCGTTTATGACCTTAAAGTCGTCGATGTCTGCCAGGATCAGCACGTTTTTTCGTTCTCCGCTTTCCTTTCGATGTATATCCTCCATCAAATCGCCAACCACATATCTTCGATTATAAAGGCCAGTGAGGCCGTCACGGAAAGCCATGTAATTGAGCTTTTCCATGTTTGACTTCAACTCTTTATTCTGCCGGTTCAGTTCATCCTTTTGTATTTTCATTTTCAGATGTGCACAGACTCTCGAACGGAGCTCAGCCTGGACAAAGGGTTTCTTTATGTAATCGCAGGCCCCAAGAGAAAATCCTCTGACCACATCGTCGTCCTTATCCTTCGATGTGAGGAATATGATCATCGCATCGTTTTGGTCTGCTTCTTTTAGTTTTTCAATCAGCTCATAGCCGTCCGCATCCGGCAAGACCACATCCAGCAGGATTAAATCAGGCTGGTATTGCTGAATTAATTCCACGGCTTGCTGGCCGTCATGGGCTTCACAGACAAAAACCGGCTTTTCCTTCAGCGCCGCCTGGACCTGTTTGCAAATTAGAATACTGTCGTCTACCACCAAGACGATCTGATTTGTTTCGTTATCCATATACTTTCCTCCGCCTTTATTTCACAATATCTTCAGCGGATGTTTGACTGTCTTGACTTCCAGCCTGCCGTCCTGTGCACAAAAAGATATTGTTCTTCCATAATTCTCGCCTGTATCTTCACCTGCTATTCGAATCCCCGCGTTGGCAAGGGCCTTTTTAACAGCTTGAATATTCCGTGCGCCAATCTCCCACTCCCAGCCTACTGCAGAAAACATCTTTGCTCCGCCTGCGATCTTGGCAATCAGCTGGGTTTCTGCGGCGCCATGTTTTTTCATTTCCCGTATCAGCTCGAATACGCCTTCATCTGCGAACTTGTACGGGTTTTGCCGGTTGCGCGATTCCAGTTTGCCGGGTAATATGATATGTGCCATGCCTGCTATCTGGTTAAGTCTGTCATACAGGCATACACCTATACAAGAACCCAGCGCATAAGATACCAGCCACTGATTTTTCTCTGCAATCTTACCTTCCGCCAGCCCTACGATAATCCGTTCCATGTTCATCACTCCCTGACGCTGGAAAGCATTGCTTCAAGGGATTCTTGCTCAGGCAGAAACAAAATACGGCCCATAAAGGATTGATTGCCCATGCGGAATTTATTTTCGATCAGCAGGATCTGTTCGCTGACCTTTAGAAATCGGGATAAGGGCACGCTCAGGATGGCGCCGCCCATGTCAATGCACATTTCCGGAACCGTCACATCCATATCCATATCCAGTAGTTGGGAAAGCGCACGTATGTATGATCCGCACATTATGTTCCCCAATTCACAGATCAAAGAACGGTCCATTTCATCCAAATCTGTCAGCTTGCGATTTTCCCCGCCCAGGACAGCTCGCAAGATGCTCTGAGTGAAGGTTTCGCTGAGCAGAAATAGGAACGTGCCCTTTAATTTGCCCGCTACTTGTACCATAATACCAGTTTGAAGCTCTTCGGCTTCTCCTAAGATACGATAGATATCCTGATATTTTACAATTTCTACTTTCGGTAATTCAATCTCCAGCGAATGTCCTGTCATCTGCGATAACGAGGTGACGGCATTTCCTGTCCCTACATTTCCAAGTTCCGAAAGGATATCGATTGAAATTTGATCCAGCGGTGTATAATTGTTCATTCTTTCTCCTTAATCGGCCTTTTAAACTTCGAATTTTTCTACCAGTTCTTTTAAGATTTGGGCTTGAGCAGACAGTTCCTCACTGGCCGCCGCACTTTCCTCTGCTGTAGCGGAATTACCTTGAACAATCTCTGAAATTCGTTCCACGCTCTGCCGAATCTGCATAACCGCATCGGCCTGCTGAACAGATACCTGGGAAATCGAATCGACCATCTGATTGACTTCTTTTGCTCTTTGTACAGATTCCTGCATCTTTTGGGCTGCCATATCCACAGCACCAATACTGCTGTTCACGGCTTCTGTATTCTTTTTGATCAGTTCTGCGGTCAATTTGGAAGCCTCCGATGACTTGGCCGCTAATCTGCGGACTTCATCCGCAACCACAGAAAAACCTCTGCCTGCATCGCCCGCCCTGGCTGCTTCCACAGAAGCATTTAAAGCGAGTATATTCGTTTGGAAGGCAATTTCGTCGATTTCCTCAACGATCTGATTGATTTCACTGGAATTGAGCTCCATCTGTCTCATAGAATCCGTCAGCAGATTCATTTGCTCATTGCTTTCACTGATACTGCTTCCCACTGCATCCGCTACCCGGCTGGATTTCACTGCGCTGTCGGCGTTGGCCTGCACACTGTCGGCAATTTCGTTAATGCTGCTGGCCAGTTCCTCAATGGAACTTGCCTGTTCGGACGCTCCTTGGGCTAGTGCCTGAGCTCCGCCCGATACCTGTTCGGCCCCGCCTGATACTTGTTCGGCGCTGGCTCCGATCTGCTGTATCGAATTTTTTAAGAGTCCATTAATCTCTCTGAGAACTTGACCGAGAGCGATAAAATCTCCTTTAAATTCTATGTCCGTCTGGTAATTTAATTTTCCGTTTCCAAGAGCTGTCAAATTCTTTTTAATCTCAGAAACATATAGATTCAATGCTGCCGAAGTCTCTCGAATATCATCGGCCAGCTGACCCATTTCGTCATTGGACGTATAGGCGAGATTAATGTTCAAGCGTCCGCCGGCAATCTCGTTGGCCGCCCTTTTCACTTCATTCACCGGCTGAACGATGCTCCTTGTAATGGTAACTCCAATTATTACTGTAAATACTAGAATAATCAGAGAGATCAAAAGAATCAAAATTACAATCCTTTTATCCGAGCTTTGTCCTTTGTCCATACTGTCCTCAGCATCTTTAATGGAAAGCTGTACGGCTTCCGACAGAGTACCCCTTACCTTCTCTGCCAGCGGCGAATAATCATTCATATATGCCTGTAGTGCTTCTTGATCTTTTCCTGCGTCCAGTAAGGCAAGCACCCGATCTCTGCTCAGCACTAATTCCGGAAATTGTTCTTTCAGCTCCTTGACCTTATCTTCGCCGCTCACATATCCGGATGTCAATTCTTCGATCTTCGTGTCTACTGATTGCGCCAGCTGTTTTGCGTTTTCCAGATAGGCCGCCTCATCGACCTGATTATTCGTTGCTGTCAGAACAGCCAGCGTTCTGCCTATAGCCTGCATATCAGAGATAGCCAGCAGGGAGGACTGAACATTGGCAAAGGGACCTTTATACAACGTGTCCACCCGATCGGACATACTCTTAATATTAACCAAAGTAATAGCTACAGTAGCAATATATAGAAGAATGATGATCGCAAAAGTAAGGATCAGCTTTCTTCCAATCTTTAAATTTTTAAAATACTCTCTCATATGATCGTTCCTTTTCCTGCGGGACTCTTACTGCATATAGTTAGTTATGACTCTTATCAATTCTTCACTTTTAAATGGCTTTACAATGAAATCTGCCGCACCTGTTTCAATGGCCTGCCGAATCATCATCTCCTGCCCCACTGCAGAACACATAACTACCTTTGCCTCAGGATTCATACGGATGATTTCTTCCAGTACCTGCAGTCCTGATTTTCCCGGCATGGTAATATCTAAGAGGGTCAAGTCGGGACTTTCAGCTTCAAAAAACTCCAGTGCCCGATCACCATCCTCAGCTTCAATGATCTCGGTATAGCCGCAGTCTTCCAGATTTTTTCGTATGACTTTTCTCATAAACATTGCATCATCCACGATCATAATTTTTTTCATAAATTCTCCTTATCTTCCCGCTCTTTTTTCAAGTATACCGCCGGATGCATCGATTCCAGACAGGTCTCATCTCTGGCAAGCAGCTCCGCATGTCCAATCAGCAGGTAACCGCCCGCATTCAAGCTGTTTTCCAGTTTCCGGACCAGTTTTTTTCTCGATGTTCGATCAAAATAAATCATCACATTCCGGCATAGAATCAAATCATATTTTTCTGCTGCTGAAGGTTCCATCAGGTTTTGTCTTTTGAAGCGGATATACTCTTTCAATTTTTCATCGATTTGAAAGTTTTTATGATCCGCCTCCACATGACAATATCGGGGCCGCAGACTTTGAGGAATGCTATCAATCTCACGAATGGGATAGACGCCCCTTTGTGCCCGGCTTATCACGTCTTCCGATATGTCCGTACCCAGTATGCGGACAAGAGAACACGTTCCAGATTGGAGCATGTATTCCTGCAAGGTCATGGCCAGTGTGTAACATTCTTCTCCGGTGGAACATCCCGCACACCAGATATTCAGAGGTCCGTACCGTTTTTGTTGAAACAGTTTTGGAAAGATTTCACTGGTGAGGATTTGAAAATGACTAACCTCTCTGAAAAAATAAGTATAATTGGTAGTCAGACGGTTAATCAGTTCAGCCGCTATCTTTTCAGTCCTATCTTTTTTCAGCAGCTCCATATAGCTGCCGAAGGAGGATAGGCCTTGTTTTTCCAAAGTTTTGGACATTCTACATTCGATCAAAATCTTCTTTTTTTCGAGATTGATACCATAATGCATGCGCATGTATTCAACAATATCAGTAAATTCATTTTCTTTCAGCCTAATCACTATTTATCTCCCATACTCCCGGCATTACAAGCGAAAGATCGTCAGGCTCCATACTCTCCTGTGAAGGATAATCGGCTATGATGCCAGTCAAGCTTTCACCGCCTGTTTTTACAATAATACCGCACATTCTTTCAGTTCTGCAGACTCCCAGTTGATGATAGACCACTAGCTGTCCGTTGTAAAGGGAAATTCCTCCAATTTTTTCATCTGCGGCCGGCACCCTTTGTATCTGCGGCTCTGAAAGGATCGCCGCAACTTTTTCTTTTTCAATATACAGGGTCTTGTTTTTACCCACTGCCGTGATAAATTTCATATGCTTTATTCCTCTGACGCCGCCCATTCGTTTGCGGTCATTTGATACAGGATTTGTGGATTGAGTAGATAGGCCAATTCTTGTCCACCCCCGTCACCTTGCTCCAGGGGGACTGCATCCGACAAATATCGGTTGCCGCTGTTTCGCACACAGTCAGGCAATCTGATCCGCATCCGTTCTGTAACCGTATATAAGCCGCCTATTTTTTGTACGGCCAGATCAAAGGCTTTGCCTTCATGGGAAAGGGATAGGATATATGCGCTTTTGCTTATTTCTTCCTGTACCCGAACCAGCCGGGCCAGATCGATCATGGGAAGGTCCTCTCTCTGTCCGTGATTACCTTTGATATTGTCAATCCAAAAAACAGGAATGAGAAAAGGAAGCCCTTCTGAAAATATTATAATATATAATTCGTCCAGTGTTTCCATCCTTTTTCCACCTTTCTTGTAAAATCCTGTTACATCCATAATACTCGGTTTCGACTAAAAACTCAAGATCCGTTTTGACCCATATATTCACTGCGAATTCGTTGGTTAACTGCTTCAATTTCTTCTTTCAACCCTCTGGCCGAAATCCGCATCGCTCCCTCTCCCCATATGATCATCTGTACCATATTGTCCGAAGTAGCGACTGTCACATCGTAGGTTCTGCCAATCTGATTTACGGTCCGCTCGATATATTGGTCAGCGGATTCGGCTTCTTTTGTGTAAATCACATAAATACCACCGTGTTTTTCAACAGAACCCTTTCCCCCTTCTACCTTATAGGCATCAAAGACCACAATCAGGGTGCCGCCTTGATACCCCTGATAATTACATAAAATTTCGATCAGCCTGTCCCTGGCGCTGTCCAGATTCACTTGGGCCAGCTCTTTCAACTCTTCCCAGGCAAAAATGATATTATATCCGTCAACTAGCAGAAACCGCTGTCTCTGTTCGTCTGTTTCCGTCTCCCCACGACGCTTTTTAACCGCTGTCAAGGATTTTTCCGCCGGATCAAGGGGGCTTTGAAAACGCGCTCTTTCCCGCTTAGATTCTCCGTAAGTACGAGTAAAGATTTCCTCCAGCTCCTGATCGCTGGCGACTCTTTGTCCTCTCTGGGGGAGGGGCGCACGGACCTTCGAAGCCTTCCTGATTTCCGGACGCCATCCGCTGTCGACATGCATATACGTTTCAACCTGATCCCAGCTGACTGTAAATCCTGCTCCGTGGGCACAAAAGACCGATCCGGTTGGATTCTGCGCATCCCGTTCCGAATCGTAACCTCTGACTTCTATGACTTCCCGCTCATTGCGGCACGTCCCATAACCTTTAAAGGCGCACGCCAGCCTCCCTCTGCCTTTGGTATATGTGAGCACATCGTTTTGGTATTGGGCCATGGATGCTGCTGGTGCGGTTCCGATAATTACTGCCGTATCTCCCTGTGTTTCCGGCGGAGAAAAACTTCCCTCCATTCTCTGAATATCGGCCATCGCCCTTCCAACCATCTCCTGGGGCACCTCTAGACAAAACTCATACCAGGGTTCCAAAAGAATACTTTTTGCCTTTTTTAAACCCTGTCGCACCGCGCGATAAGCCGCCTGCCTGAAATCGCCGCCTTCCGTATGTTTTAGATGGCCTTTGCCGGCAATCAGTGTAATCTTCATATCTGTGATTTCCGAACCTGTAAGAACGCCTAAATGCGGCTTTTCTTCCAAATGTGCAAGAATCAGACGCTGCCAGCTGCGGTCCAATTGTTCTTCACTGCAATCTGCGGCAAAGACAAGGCCGCTGCCCCGCTTGCCCGGCTCCAACAACAGGTGCACCTCCGCATAATGGCGAAGGGGTTCGAAATGGCCTACACCTTCCACCGGCTCTACGATTGTTTCCTTATATACAATACTGCCTGGACCGAATTCCACTTCGATTCCAAAGCGGTCCAATATTTGTTTTTGCAGAACCTCCATCGCCACTTTCCCCATCAACTGTGCGTGGATTTCACCCGACCACTCGTCCCAGACAACTCGCAGCAAAGGGTCTTCTTCCTCCAACTGACGCAGGTTTGCCAGCATCGTATGGGTATCACAGTTTTCCGGAAGCAGGATCCGATATGTCAACACCGGCTCCAAAACAGGAGCAAGAGCAGAATCTTCCGTCCCCAGGCCTTCACCGGCACATGTGTTTTCCAGGCCCGTGACTGCACAGATCGTACCGGCGTCCGCCTGTTTTTCCAGTTTAAACTGACTTCCGGAATAAAGACGAATTTGATCTATCTTATCCTCCCATCCATTCCGGCCCTTCAGTATATCTTTCACCCGCAGCGTTCCTCCTAGGATTTTCATATGGGTCAGCCGGCGTCCGGCTGAGTCTCTAGAAATCTTATATACCCTGGCTGCGAATTCATCCGCATAGGTTTGGGGGCGGCAATAGATTTCCAGTCCGTCCAGGAACGCCTCTACGCCTTCCATCTTCAGCGCCGATCCAAAATAGCACGGGAACACTTGCCTGTTTTGAACCGCTTCTGCGATATGACTGCGAGACATGGAGCCGGCCTGCAGATACGTCTCCATTAGCGGCTCACAGCACATGGCCAGTTCTTCAAAAAACAGGGTCTCGTCAGCTGCGGCAAAATCGATACATCCATCGTTAAGCCGCTTCTTCACTTCATCCATCAGTCTTCCTGGGTCAGTTCCCGGCTGATCCATTTTATTAATAAAGAGAAACACCGGAATCCCATAGTGTTCCAGCAGTTTCCACAAAGTCAGCGTATGGTTTTGGACGCCGTCAGCCCCATTGATAACCAGGATCGCATAGTCAAGCACTTGCAGCGTTCGCTCCATTTCAGCAGAAAAGTCTACATGTCCCGGCGTATCCATCAAAGTAATCTGCTTGTCGCCCAGCACAAACCGCGCCTGCTTGGAAAAGATCGTGATCCCCCTTTTTTTCTCCAGCTGGTCCGTATCTAAATAAGCGTCCCCATGATCCACTCTCCCCAGTTTCCTCAGGTTTCCGCTGCTATAAAGTATTGCTTCTGATAACGTTGTTTTTCCTGCATCTACATGAGCAAGTATGCCGATGCAGATTCGTTTTTGAGGGTTTTTCTCTAAAGTATCACCCATTATCGTTCCCCTTCTTTATTCTTCTTGTTCTGTAAAGCATGTACTCTTAGCCCAAATGAATTCCCCGATCCAAGATTGCAATTAGAGTCTCGTAATCAATGGGCTTGGAAACGTGGTCGGTCATTCCTGCCGCAAGAGATTTGGCGATATCTTCAGCAAAAGCATTGGCAGTCAGAGCAATGATAGGAATGCTCCCGGCCTGGGGATGTCCGCACCTGCGAATCTCCCTGGCTGCCGTGTACCCATTCATCACCGGCATCTGAAGGTCCATCAGAATCGCCTGATACGTAGAAGGGGCAGATGAGGAGAAGGTTTCCAGGGCTTTCAAACCATTTTCCACGCCTTCCACGATAAATCCGGCATCGTGCAGAATCGTCTGTGCAATTTCCATATTAAGCGCATTATCCTCAGCCAGCAAAATGCGCATACCCGCTCTCTGTTCCATGCGGGAAGCACTTCTAACGTCATTTCCCATATCCAGAACATCTTGTTTCTTGTCCGCAGGGGTCTGCCCGCTGTCATTCAGCTTCAGATTTACAATGACTGTAAAACAGCTTCCCTTACCTTTTTCACTTTCCACTCGTATATCTCCCTGCATAGCAGAAACGATTCCCTGGGCAATAGACATTCCAAGACCCGTGCCCTGCATGCGACGGACCTGTGGGTCATCAGCCCGGGAAAAGGGCAGAAAAACGTGTTCCAAGAAGTCTTTATCCATTCCAATCCCCGTATCTTCCACCGAAAAGATAAAGCGTCCGCCCCCCTGAGCAGGAGCGGCCGTTTCTTTTACCGTTACCTTGATGTTGCCGCCGGGTTTGGTATATTTGACTGCATTATCGATTAGGTTAATCAATACCTGGCGGAGGCGCCCGGCGTCACCCAGCAGCCGGTCATGAACCACCTGCTCTTTCTGAAATTCGATGTTTTGATTTTTCGATTGTGCCTCAGACCGGGTGATAGCGGCTAATGTTTCCATCCATTCCGTAAGGGAAAACGGCTCCTCTGATAGATCCAGCTTTCCTTTTTCAATCCTGGACATGTCGAGAATTTCATTGATCAAGCCGAGTAGATATTTACTGGAAACAGCGATCTTAGTCAAACATTCCCGAACTTTTTCCGGATCGTGTATCTGAGTAGATGCAATACTGGCCATACCCATAATCGCGTTCATAGGCGTACGAATATCGTGGGACATCTGCGCTAAAAAATTGCTTTTGGCCTCATTTGCATTCTGGGCTGTTTCATAGGCAGCGCGCAACGCTTTTCGATTCTGCTCTTCCTGCTCCTTTTCCTCTTCCACGCTGTGGGATGCCATGATAATTTTTTCCGGGACACCGTTTCTGCTTTCGGCTAGGATAATATGAATCCGCATCCATCCATAAAATCCTCCGTAATCTCTTTGAAATTCCACAGAATAAATGGTCTCGCCGCTGCGGATTCGACGACTGATCTCCTCAGCAGAAAGATTTTTCATAAACGCCGCCTGGTCTTCTTTGCGAATAAAGGATTGGGCGCAGGTCCGTATCAATTCGTGATAATCGTTTCTCTGTCCCATTCGGGCGCTCAAATCTTTAAGCCAGTTGTATGACTGGAAGGTCTGCTCGACCAAGTCAATATAAAAGACCGAATGATAAAAAGAGGTTAATCCCCGTATGATATTCTGGTATTCAAAATAAAGCTTTTGTTTCTGTTCTTCCTCCAGTTCTTTGATTTTTTGTTCATTAATATTCATATTGGCGAACACAACCTTAGTAACCTGCCCATCTTTCAGTTCCGCCACACTGAACCGAGCACGCACCCACTCGACCCGATCTGGATAGAGGCGGCGGAAATCCACATCGTATACCGGCTGTTCGTGTGATAACGTCTGCCGAAGGAACTGCGGCGTACCGGCCCTGCGCATTTTCTCTTGATCTTCCTCCACCACATAATGGTCTACGAATTTACTATAGTATGTATCAAGACTGCCTTTGGGAAACTCCTGCTGCCGGGCGATCATTTCTTCCTGCCAGATGGGCTCTTCAGTATTCTTTTCCAGATCGAACAGATAGATGGAATAGTAGCACTGGCAGAGATTGGTGAGAACTTCTTCCCGTCTTTTCGCTTCTTGTTTATCGTCCACATTACGCACAGTAATCAGCAGGCGTCCCTCCAGCTCCTGTTGAATCCGGGCGGAATAATAAGTATAATAATGCAGCTGGCCCATATCGTCGCAGAGCCGGAAGGTGCCGTCCATATATGCCTTATCTTCATATGTGGAAATATCCAGCAGCCTGTCGAAAATCGCTTTATCCTCTGCCGGCATTTTCTGTATCATCTGCTGATAGAAATTCCGGAAGGCACCTTGGCTATCTAATTTGAGAACACTTCCTGAGTAATGAATACATTTATATTCTGTTTTTGGAAAATCAATGCTGATCACCAGTGTATAAATTTGTGAAATTGCCATTTGCGCAGCAGTTAAAACCGTATCGTACTCATGTTTGAGCATGACTGTGTTGGTAATATTCTGATGATATCCCCGCAGACAGGTTCCCTTTTGAAAATTTTCGTCCTTTGCTCCGCCGCAGCGAATAAAAATCCTGCCCCACTTGGGATGAAACCAGGGGTACTGGACCTCTGCATGCTCACTCTGGGAAATTTTTTCTACTGCCGCTTGAATTATGGGACGGTAAGGAGGTTCGATTCGTTCATACCAAAACTGGTAGCATTCTTCCGGCGTTAAAGGATTTTCCAGCCCCAGAAGCTCCTCCATTACAGGATCCGCATACAAACGAGGCGCCTTTGCGTATTCCAGTTCGATGACCCACAGTCCGGTCTGGGCCTGCATCAGCACTTCCTGTACTTTTTCTGTATCCTTGAAACGATCTAACATGTTTCTGCTCCTATCATTCTGTGCCTTCTGTTGTACACGCAAGTAAGGTTTCAATCAGTTGATCCGCCTCGAAAGGCTTGGCGATAAATCGGTCCATTCCGGCAGCAAGTGCCTTTTCTCTATCCTCTCGAAAGCTGTTAGCCGTCATGGCGATAATCGCAACCTTCTTTGCATCCTTCCGGTTAAGTCTTCGAATTTCAAATGAGGCATCCAGACCGTTCATAATCGGCATTTGCACATCCATCAGAATCGCCTGGTAATAACCTTGCTGAGAATCCTTAAACATCTCAACTGCCTTTTGTCCATCGGAAGCCCAATCCACCTGAGCGCCTTCCAGTTCCAGCAGGGAAATCGCAATCTCAGCATTAAGATCATTATCCTCTGCTAAAAGAAAATGCATTTCGGACAGCCGTTTTCCCGATTTCATATGATTCGTGTTTTTGCACCCGGTCTGAATATCGTCCGCAAGGGGCAAATCCAAGGTAAAGAAAAAATCTGAACCTGTTCCAGGCCGACTGCTGACCTCTAAGGATCCTCCCATTAAACGCACCAGATTACTGCTGATTGCCAGTCCCAAACCAGTTCCCTGTACCCGATACTCGTTCTGATTGAGCTGTTCAAAGGAACCAAAAATCCGTTCCAGATCGTCTTCGTGAATCCCAATTCCAGTGTCCTTTACCCGAAACTCCAGGCTGGCATGGGTTTGGTTTCGGCTTTTTTCCTCAACTGAACACTGAATGGTACCGCCTTCAGGGGTAAACTTGCAGGCATTGGATAAAAGATTTACTAAAACCTGAGCCAGCCTGGTTTCATCTCCAATAAAGCCGTCTTTGCTCCAAGCTTTGCTAAATGAAAGTTCCAGAGATTTTTCTTCTGCCTGCAAGGTAAAGATGTCCTCGATCTGCCGGATAAGCTTGTTTAAAGAAAACGGCTCGCTTTGTATAACCATTTTATCGCTTTGCAGTTTGGACATGTCAAGAATATCGTTTACCAGAGAAAGGAGAAATTTGGCCGACGTGTCAATCTTATTCAAATTGCTGCCCACATCTTCAGGTGTACCGTCCATTTTTTTAGTAAGAGAGGTCAGCCCGATGATCGCGTTCATTGGGGTTCGAATCTCATGAGACATGCGCGAAAGGAAATCTGATTTTGCTTTTGCCATTTCCTCTGCCTTTTCCAGTTTCAATGCCATCGCTTTGCTCTTCAAACTGAGGCGTCCTATGGTAAAGAATACCAAGACCAGCAAAATGATAAAGGCAATCAGGAAGACAATAACTGCACCTATATGTGAATAGAGCATTGCTTTTAAGTTCGGTTTACTGATCTGTGAGGATATTAAATTCTGCTGTATAATTCCTTCAATTTCTTTTTTACTCAAACTATTGATGGCTTTATTGAGAATCGAATATAGATTCACATCGAAATCGCTGCTTAAGGCCATGGAAATCTGCATCTGCTCATTTCCCGCCGCACTCGGCGTTACATTGGCGTAATAATTGCTGGTAAACAGAGATTCCAGGAGAGCGGAGGGGATCTCCATATAATCCGCGTCTCCTGCGTCTATAGCTTTAAGGCAGTCAGCAAATGTGGGATAAAACGCCACTTTGTGGTTCTGTTCACCATTGGGTACTGCCATATCTTCTGGTACGGCTATGGTTAAATTTTTATCAGACAGCTCTGATTGTCTGTTTCTGATTATAACGGTATTCAACTGGGCGTATTTTTTTGTAAGGACCACTTGCTGTATATCTGCCTGATAAGCATCATTCAGATAGCTGCCCATGATATCCGCTTTTCCGTCCTTGATCTTTCCCAAAGCATCTGAATAGGAGTTGGCATAAACGTATTCAAATTTCAGCCCTGTTTGTTTCTGAATCAAGTTTAAAACATCCGGCACAATACCTTTCAGCGTTTTATTCTGACGATATGTAAGCGGGTATCCCTCTTTGATTATGGCTACTCGAACAGTCCCACTCTCTTTTATATAATTGCGATCCGATTCTGAAAAATGAATTGAATTGGTGTATGTATTCGATACATATTTATCATATAACTCCAGCGCCATATTGGGATCCGCTTCATAAATCTTCTCAATGGCCTGGCTCAGTTCTGAACATATTTCTGAAGAACCGGCTTTTGTTACGATATAATATGATTCCGCAGTAAACTTTGCGCAAACATCATATGCCGCATCTAAATTTTCTAAATTTGCATCGCTGCTCAGCATCAAATCCGCCTCTCCATTATCAAGGCAGCTTTCATACGCTTTTACATCTTTGTATTTTTTGATTTTGCAATTCAATTGATTAGATTCAAGAAATACCTTTAAGCGTTCGATTTTACTTTTTGCATTCTGAAAAACACCGATTGTTTTACCATTCAATGTCGAGATATCAAAACTTTTAACCTCAGGGTCATTTTCTCTGCTGATCAGAAGGCAATAGCTTGATCCGACCGCATATTTAGGATACTCAAAAAACGACTCATATTCCTTCTGATAGAACATGCCTCCCATTAAGTCGTATTTACCCTCCATCATCCCAGACAGCATTGTTTCCACGTCGCCAGTCACAAATTCATATTTCCAGCCGGTGTATTTGGCGATTTCCATAAGCCAATCATAAACAAGGCCTCCATAAGTACCATCCTCGTTTACTTCTTGGAGGCCTTTCGTCTCTGGAAAGGCAACGGTCAGGACCTGCTGGGGATCCTTTTCTCCCTTTTCATCTGCATATATGTTAGAGGCTGTTAGTGTGCATAAAATCATTGCGATTAAAAATATAGAACTTATTCTTTTCCACTTTTTCATATGAGATTCTCCATTGCTCACAGAAATGCAGCTCTTACCAGCTTCGGTTATGATCTCTGCGCCGCACTATTTTCTTTCGTTCGTTCTATTATATGTTAAATCCTTGAAGAAGGCAACAAGTGCAGCGCCATTTCGCGCCCCATTTCTTTTCAAGCCCCGGCAAGTGGCTGGACGGGGTTTCTTTATCATTTCCTCCAGCCCGGACAGCCTTCTATTGTGCAGCGTTTTCTCCAGCCCAAACCAATGCAGAAAGCAGCCGCAATAAGCAGCGCCAATATCCCAAAGAGCACAAAGACATAGCTTTTGGTCAGATCATAAATAAAACCATAGGCTGGGATGAGGATGATGGATGCAAGGGGCGCCCCCATGGAGACTTTGGCATAGATTTTTTCATAATCCTTTTGTCCATAAAATTGAATCGTCAAAATTGGCGCCAATACCATAATCCCGGAGCTGACCAGCCCATGAAGAAAAGTCGCGGTGCCAAAGACGAAAAACCCCGCCGAACTGATAAAAAAAGCTCCCACAGCCGCAATCCCGATGCCAATCAGCCCATAGCAAGTTTTTAGGCTTCCAATTCGGTCGCTGATCATTCCAATGGCAATCGAACCGATGGCGCTGCCTACTGATGCAAACGCTAAAGCAGTACCAGTCGCTTTTACCGAATAGCCTAGGACCGATCCATAGATGGGGATATGTTGTGTAAAAACGCCTGCGCCAGTTATCGCAATCATAAAAAAGAGCAGCAGGTAAAAAGATGCGGAGCGAAGCGCCGTGTTTTCAGTAATCGCCAGCTCTTCAGCTTTCTTTTGGGGCAGACTTTCTTGATTTTTTGTTTCCCCGTAAGGCTGCGTTCCTTGGTCTTCGGGCCGATTGCGCAGCAGCAGCAAAGACACAAAAAAGAGGATCAGAAAGGATCCGCCGCCGACCATAAAGTAGGCATCCCGCCAGCCGCTTACCTGAATCAGTCCGGAGGTAAACGGCTGAAGAACTGCACCAAACAAGCCAACGAAAGCCATCTGTAATCCCAGCATAGTACCCGCTTTTTTTGCAAACCATCGATTAATCAAAATTGGGCCGAGTAAATTAACGATCAAGGCGGCTCCCATTGCGTAAGGAATTGCCAGCACATACCACCCATACACGGTTTTCATAAGACCGAATCCGGCAAAGGAAAGAGCTTGCAGGGCAGCTCCGGCAGCGGCCATTTTACGCACATCATACTTGTTAATCAATTTTCCCGCCGCAGGAAGCCAAATTACCATTACTACAGATGTAATACTCAAATAAACGGATAAGCTGCCGATTCCGGTACCGATTTCGGCAGCAGCAGGAGCTAGAAATAGGCTGGAGGTCATGTTGAGTCCGCCGCCCGCAAACCCTCGTATAAGGATAACACCAACCAGCACCAACCAGGCATAATGCATGTGTTTCTTTATTATTGATCCCATACCCTCACTCACCTTTTTCAATTAACGCCAGAATTTCTTCTTTTGTTTTTGGGCCGAATGTTGGTTTTTGTCCATTCACGATCAACGCCGGAACGCTCATCAAATTCCACTCTTTTTTCATTTCCGGAAATAGTCCAATATCGATCATCTCAGCTTCAATTTTGCTACAGATCGCAGCTAAATGCTGGGCAGCAGCCACTACCTCCGGACAGAAATGACACGAGAGAGAGACGCATATCTGAAGATGCACCTCCTTTTGAATCCTCTGTGCCCGCTCGATCAGCTCTCCGCTGATTTCCTGGCCGGGCCCCGCCAAGTTATAGATCGCCAGGATAAAGGAATTAAATTCATGTCCGCCGGGAATTCCGCTGAATTTGATTCCTGTATAGGCACCCTCGCTGTCGAGAAAAGCTGCTGTCGGTACTCGTTCAAACCCAATTGCTTTTTCAACCTGTAGATTTTCTCCCCTTTGGTAGACTTGCAGATTGATATGAGAGCTGAGGTTTGCGATATTTTTTAAGAAATCGGTAAGTTCTTTTGATTTTTCATTTGTTTCATCGAATATGGTTACAATCGTTATGTCTCGATTCAGCTTTTCAAAAACAGTCAATACTTGTGCACGAACTTCCGGTTCCAGACCACCTTGATTTTCCGTCTGATCAGCAGCGGCCGGACGCTCTTTTGTTTCCTGCTTACCTATAGCCGTATGGGTATATTCTTCCTCAATTCCGTATTTCTCTTTTATTTTTAGGATATATTTTTCGGCCTGAGTCGCTGCTACCGCGCCGTCCGCAGTTGCCGTAACCAGCTGCCGCAAAAGTTTGGGGCGCACATCTCCCGCGGCAAAAACGCCGTCTTCGCTGGTCTGCATGGTTTCATCTGTAAGAATATACCCTTCCTGGTCCAGCTGAATTTGGTTTTTAAACAGCTGCGCATCAGGTTCATAACCAATAAAAACAAAGACGCCGAATGTTCCGTCCTCTTCCGAAGCCTTATACTCTGTTACTTCACCGGTCTTATTGTTTTTTAAGACTGCTCCTTCCAGCAGCTCTTGCCCGTATACTTTAAGCAATTCCGTATGAAAGCGCACCTCGATCTTTGGGTGAGATAGCACTTTATCAGCAATGGATTTCGCACAGCGAAATTGATCTTTTCGCACGAGGACTGTAACTTTTTTGCCGAATCTGGTCAAATAAAGGGCTTCCTCGGCAGCACTATACCCTCCTCCGACTACAAAAATATCCTTGCCTTCAAAGAACATGCCGTCGCAGGTCGCGCAATAGCCTACGCCTCTGCCTTTAAACGCTTCTTCTCCCTCAAATCCCAGTTTTCTTGGATTGGCGCCTGTTGCCAGGATTACGGCCCAGCTCACAAAAGTTCCTGCGTCTGTTTCCACCTCTTTCTGTTCGTCCTTCAAATTAATCTTGCGCACCTGGCTTTGAAGAAATTCCGTTCCAAAGGATTTGGCCTGCTCAAGCATAGTTGCCATCAATTTCGGTCCGGTTGTTGTCTTCAAACCCGGGTAATTAGCGATCTCATCTGTGGTAGCCGCCTGGCCGCCCGCCTGCCGGTTTTCTATAATCAGGGTTCTCAGCTTAGCCCTGCCTGCATAAATACCAGCGGTCAAACCGGCGCAGCCGCCGCCAAGAATAATTAAGTCATAACTGTTTTTATTACGCATAGTTTCACTCCTTTTCCCATTTTAAAAGCAATAAATGCTGCAAAACAGCTGGAAACCAGTCATTTTGCAGCATCCTTCTATCTCATTGCACCTTAAAGCTTGCCTACTAAATCCAGGCTTGGAGACAGGGTCTGCTCACCAGGCTTCCATTTAGCAGGACAGACCTGATCGCCGTGTTCAGCTACAAATTGAGCAGCCTGCACTTTGCGCAGCAATTCCTCAGCATCTCTGCCAATGCTGTTGTCATTGACTTCATAAGCTTTTATTTCTCCCTGGGGATTGACGATAAAGGTTCCCCGAAGAGCCAGCCCTTCCTCTTCAATCAGCACTTCAAACATTCGTGCCAGTATTGCCGTCGGATCAGCCAGCATCGGATACTGAATTTTTTTGATGGTATCAGAGGTATCCGCCCATGCTTTGTGTACAAAATGGGTGTCTGTAGAAACAGAATAAACCTCACAGCCAATGTTTTTAAAATCCTGATAATGATCGGCCAAATCCCCTAGTTCTGTCGGACAAACAAAAGTGAAATCTGCAGGATAGAATACAAATACCGACCAATGGCCCTCAAGGCTCTGTCTGGTAACCTGAGTAAATTCACCGTTGTGATACGCATTAACTTTGAATTCATCCAATTGTTTATTAATTAGTGACATAAAAAACCTCCTTCATGATTTATTTATCTTTAGTATTCTTTATGGAAGAAAATTTATTCTGCCGCAGGCATAAAGAACTGTTTTTTATCTCATACTAAAAACTATCAACGACCAGGATGGTGAAAATACATGAAATGTTTTGAAAATAAAATTGCATTAGTAACATCTTCCACAAAGGGAATCGGGCTGGCCTGCGCACTCAAGCTGGCACGGGGCGGCGCTCATGTCTATATGGGTGTAAGAAGGCCGGATGCCGCGGAAGAGATTTGCGTCCAGCACCCTGAATATCAAATGACTCCAGTCTTTTTCGACGGCACGCAAACGGATAGTTATGAAACGATGATCGAAGAAATCATAAAAAAATCAGAACGCATTGACATCCTGATCAACAATTTTGGAGTGGGCCGTCCAGCTGTGGATTTGGACCTAGTAAACGGCAGCGAAGAAGCTTTTTTTGATCTGCTGCATCTCAATCTGGGAAGCGTTTATCGTCTTTGCAAGCTCACCATTCCCCATATGATCAAAAGCGGCGGCGGCAATATCGTCAATATTTCCTCCATCGGCGGCCTCATTGCCGATATAACCAGAATCGGCTACGGAGTTTCGAAAGCTGCGATTAATAACATCACACAGCAAATTGCACTGCAATATGCCCGCAATAATATTCGATGCAATGCAGTACTCCCCGGGCTGACCGCAACTGAGGCGGCCATGAAAAACATGCCCGAAGATTTTTTAAAATCGTTTCTATCTCATGTTCCCCTCGGCCGTATGGCAAACCCGGAGGATATCGCAGATGCGGCGGCATTTTTCGCTTGCGATGCATCTTCTTATATAACTGGCCATATCCTGGATGTGGCAGGCGGGTACGGGCTGGGAACACCCCAATATGCGGACAGCCGCTCTTAAAAAAGTTCAATTCTGCGATTGAAGCGGCTATCGTCTAGTATATACAAGCTAAGATCAAATCTTTGTTTTAAACAAGCCGTGTTTATTGCAGTATCCGTATACTACACTTTTTCCTCTCATTTGAAAGCGACCTTCTGCAGCCTGCTCAGGATAAAGCTTTATCATTTGCAGATATCCGGCAGAATTAATCGAAGCCAGAAAGGAGATGTAATGATCCTTTGTCATGGGATGATCGATCGAGAGGTATAATTCACCGTCTATTTGTTCGGCTTGAATGTTATGAACCTCGTCTATTTCCTCTGCTTCCAAAGGCGGAAGCGTTATGCCGCAGCAGCTGTAAACACCTTCTCCCAGCGCATGAATCACGTTTCCGCACAAGGGACAGACATAAAAACGGGCGCGCAGCAGATTTGCAGCCGCATTGCGATTGATAATCTGTTCTCCGGATAAAAGCTCCGCCACCGAAACCTGCAGTTCTTTTGCCAATGGTTCCACCATACTGACATCGGGAAGCCCTTTACCAGTTTCCCTTAGTTAAAGATATGACCCCTCATTATCAGTCTACTTTTCCAATAAATCGGTAGTATATCTCTATTTCCTGTATTCTTTCGTTATCCTCATTCGTTGTTGCTTCGTGAATAAGGATTTTTTCTATCATTGCATTTAACAACGGTGCTGTCAGTTCCTTTGGTACGGAATACTCCTTAATTAACTCAATCCACTTTTCAGCACCTATCATATCCTGTTCCATTTTACTTAATTCTTCTCTTAGGTTGGTTATCTGCTGTTCCAGTTCTATCTGTTCTTTTTGATATTTCCCCGACAGCATGATGAAGTTTCGTTCCGTTATCTTCTCACAGGCTCTATCTTCATACATTTTCGTAAACAAGCGGTCAATCTCATTTTGTCGGTTCTCGGCTTTCTTCAAGGCACTTGCCTTTTTCTTCTTTTCCCGTATTCGCTCTGCATTCCCAGCCTTTTGTATCTTATTCAACACCTTTTCTTCGTCCTGCTGTACTGCCTTAGCCCAATACTGCAATCGTTCCAATACGGCTTGATACAACACATCATAACGGATATAGTGCATAGAACAAGTACCTTTGCCAAACTGTCCGTAGTAACTGCAAGCATAATAACTGTATGGCGTTTTATTTGCCTTATTTGTCGCAAACCGCATAGACCAGCCACAATCCGCACACTTGACAAGCCCTGCAAATATCGGCGTTGCTTTTTCCTTTGTCTGTCTACGCCTTGATTTTATCTGTTCCTGCACACGATAGAACACTTCTTTGTCAATAATCGGTTCGTGGGTATTTTCTACTCGAAACCATTCACTTTCGGGCTTACGAACTTTTTTCTTGCTCTTGAATGAAACTGTTGATTGTCGATTATGAACGCTGTTTCCGATATAGACTTCACTTTTTAAAATTGCCTTGACATGAGCAATCGTCCACTCATAACGCTTGCTTTCGGGCTTTCCCTCAAAGATATGTGCAAAAGTACCGTACCTTGTGAAATTCAGCCAAGACGCTGTCGGAACTTTTTCTTCTCGCAGTACCTTTGTGATTTTTGCACTACCGTAACCTTGATAGGCTAGGGAGAAGATTTTTTCAACAATCCATTTTGTTTCCTCATCAACCAGCAGTTTTCCTTTGATGTCGGGGTGTTTCTTATATCCTAACGGAGCATAAGCCCCATAATACGCACCCTCTGCAAATTTTGTCTTAAATGCCGATTTCACTTTACGGCTTGTATCTCTTGCCACCCATTCATTGATGATATTTTTAAATGGTGCAATCTCACTTTCGCCTTTTTCGCTGTCTACCCCGTCGTCAATCGCTATGTAACGGACATTATGGCTGGGAAAATACAATTCTGTATATTGTCCTGTCATAATATAATTTCTGCCAAGTCGGGAAAGGTCTTTCGTTACAACACAGTTGATTTTTCCTGCCTCTATATCTTCAATCATTCTTTGAAAACTCGGTCTTTCAAAATTTGTTCCCGACCAGCCGTCATCAATATACTCATCAATCACATTCAAATGATGTTCTTTTGCATATAAACGCAACATACTTCTTTGTGTGGTAATGCTGGAACTTTCGCCCTGTAATTCATCATCTCGGCTTAACCTAAGATAAAGTGCAGTATTGTAAATCTGTTGTTTCATTGTCAGTTATCCTCCTTTATAACTAACCCATGTTTACAATACCTGCTTGCAAGTAAAGTATAACACGGGTACTTTTTGTCATTCAATCTATTTCTTACAACTGCACTGATTTTATGCGATTGTCTGCTTTGCTTTTTCCAGCATGACATCAGTTAGAAGTTCTTCCATTGTTTTGCCCTTTTCGGAAAAATGCTCTTTTACTACAATCTTTGTCTTTCCTCTGTTGCCAATGCCACACTTGCCATTTTTCTTTTGAATTGTTTTTACAGCATTATCAATAACACATACCCCCTTTCTGTAAAATCTTTCTAAGCAATTCAACGGCTTTTGTCATAGCCCACAGGAGTTCCACCTCTGCATAGTTCTTATGTAGCCGTACCCATTGCGTGCGACGCTCTGAACGCTCAAGCTGTGGCTGTACGGGAGTATCATTATCTGACAGTACAGGTCATGGCGATAAAAGAGGACAAATCTTTTATAAGAACACAAATAGGTTTTCGCTCGCTCTTGCAGGGGAAAGGTCGTGGCGTATTTGTTTCAACGGCTCGCTGTCTGTCAAACGTATTGAATTGCTTTATTCAGTTGTCAAAGAACACGAAAGAAGAAAATCATCTTTCCTATATACCGCGTTGGAAAAGAGGGGAAACGTAACCAAAATCCAAAACTTTTTCCGTTATTAGTACAAATGGAACGGTTCATTTTGGCAATCAACGGTTGATTTTCTCCTTTTTCACTACTATCTGTACAGCAAACGTCCATTTGCTAAGTTGAAATGGAAAAATTTTAACTTCTTTTCTTGCACCATATAGGGATAGACATTGTCATTTTGCTAAGTTAATGACGAAAAAAGATTATTTTTCTTTTCACACCCTAACTACCCAAACCATACCGTTACTGCCAACAATAGAATGAAATATTTTCTTTGCACCATATAGGGAACGGAAACCTTAAATTGTTAAGTTTAGAATAAAGTATTTTCCTCTTTTCACATCAACACTCAACTGCTAATGCCTGTTTGAATACAAAATGATGATGCTTTTCTTCTTTTCATAGAACACTGTCCACTAATCACGAATTTCCGTCATTTTTTCAAAACTTTTTTCTTCTTTCACTTCATATAGGGACAGCAAGCCCCGATTTAATGACCTATTTTCAAAAAAAGTTTAGATTTCCTTTTCTCGCACCATATCTGTACGCAAGTAGCCGTTTTGTTGCAGATTTAATAAAAAATTTATTTTTCTTCTTTCACTTCACATAGGGAATGAAAACAGCTCTTTGCTGACTAAATCTGAAATTTTTCAATTACATTAAAAAATACCGTCATTCTCTTGTGGAACAGCGGTATCTATACGTTCTTCTATGGTTGATTTCTCTAATTGTAATAAATGTTTATGCTTGTCTTTAAGTTCTGCCTGCTCAATCATATCTTTCAGTATCGTTGTATGATTTTCTCTGTCTAATGCCTGTACCATTTTTATTGTTGGTGCAACTTGTCTTTGTAGCCAATGCAACGCTTTTTGTAAAGTGTAAGGCTCTGGCTTTGTGGTTAAGCGTATCGGCTCTCTGTTTTCCCCTACAAACCATGCCCAATCATCATTTGTTATCCATTGACTTTTTGGCTTGTCGTCCTCTCTGTCAACAAAGCGGACATAATGATTGATGATAGAAAAAGCGGTGCGTTCAGCGTCCCGATAGGTCAGTAAATCTACAACCGCATAATAGGCTCGTTCATTCTTCATGCGTATTTCAAAACGGTTCTTAATCTCCGTATCTTCAATTTCTGTGCCATTCTTGACATACTGCTCATAATTTTTCTGATAAGCACACATATATAATTCGCTACTTGTTGAACCGAGATATAAGGTTTCTCCTGTATTCTTTGGTAAATCGCTACCGCATTTTTCTGTACCGCTGTAATCTTTCTGCATACGAAAATAGGAAACACATTCGCCAGCCTTGTATTTTTCCTTTAACTTTGGAATATCCAATATTCCTGCTCGGTCATTGATAGCCAAATCAAGCCGTTTCATCACACCACCAGCCGTCATACAATCCAGCATGAAGTCATACCATGAGCGTTCCTGTGCCAGCAGATAACATTCCATTTGCCGACAGCCTTTGCCTTTCAGTTCCAATAAAACACCTAAATGCTCCTGCATGGAACACATGATATTGATGTCGCCAAGTACATATTTGCTTTCATATCCGTATTTTCCATAATCTTCATAAAGCATATAATCAGATTTCAGTTGTAATACATCACGGATAATCGCCAATGCGTCCGTAGTAGGAAAGCGGACACGAAAGTAATCAATCAATAAGAATAGTGGTTCTTGCGGATTGAAACGCTCAATCTGTTTTTCTATGACTTCTCTTAATTCGTCATTCAATGGCTGTTTCCCTTTTTCAATGCGGTTGTAATATTCACGGCTGATACCACAGGCAACAGCAAGCCTTGTTTGTGTTACTCCGTATTCCTCACGCTTTTGTCTTAGTTCTTCAATAAAGTTTTTATCATTCATTCTAAAATTCCTCCAATCAAAAAAGCAACTACCGTATTTGATAATTGCCTATACTTAAATTTCTGCAAAAGAAAAAGACAATCAATTTCTCGTTTGAAATCAACTGTCTTTCCTATGTCTTGTTCAATTTTCCCAAGTGATAATGGCATAATTTATATCACACCATGTAAAATGCAGTTTCGCCTTGTAAATACAGCGTTTTCCGCTTGTTAATGTATATTGACTCTTGTTTTTTGTGCCCCCCTTGTTAGATAACGGGGGCTTGATGTTCGCTCGCAAGCTCGCTCACAGATGAAGTGAACCAGCCACTTGCAAGCATGGCGGAAAAATCTTGGGGATTTTCCCGCCACCATGTCTGGATCACTCCGTCTTTGTAAGAGATTTTAGGTCATCTTCCACATAAACTGGGGTTGTACTTATTTATCATTTTTCAAATGTGTAGTTGATAAAAGTAAAAAAGAAATACCTAATAATAAAAATATTATTGCTGAGGCAGTATTCTTATCCATAAATTTCATTATTGACACTATAAAGAAACATATTGAGGCAAATAAAAAACATATAAACCTAATTTTATCTTTTTCCATAATTTTTCCACCTTTTTAACTGCTAATTATATAAAACTCTTTTCCTCTTTGCAAACTGGGATTTACCTATTTCAAATCAAAGAGAGAATTTTCATAGTCCTTTACATAGTACCGTACATTTTTCCGCCCTTTTTGAATAATGGTGTGTCCTTCTGCTTCTAATTTTTCTTTTTGTGCTTCAATACCATTTGGATATTTAGCATTTAGTTCTCCGTTCGCTTTCAATGTTCTCCAATAAGGCGTTTCATCTTCTGAACGCTGATAACTCGCCCATGCCACAATAGAAACAAAAATTCCTGCTGTAATCGGTTCTGTAAAATCTGCACCACTTAACTCCGCAAAGTATTCTCGTATTTTCCCGACGGTAATCACTTTACCATACGGAATTTTTTTCATTACTTTGTCATAGTCGATTGGCGGTGCAAAATACATTTTACTTCCACCATATTTTTCAATGCTTTTCTGGTCTGTAATGATTTGAAATTTTGGCATATCCTTATTATCGTGCAACATAGCATTAAAATCTTTTTTATCTTCGTTTGCCATTTCTGCCACCTCCTACTTTAAGGATAATCTGTTTGGCATTCCTATGCAATGAGGCTGTTTGAAAAAACTTGACAACTTCAAATTTATCCTTTCAAGTTTTTCAAAGCAGACGGATTATTCTCATGGATTGCCCTAACAGTAGGACAATTTTCTAAATTTGAACAGTTGGCACAACTAGTAACACCTTTTTTCATTGCACACTGGCGAATACCACAGATACTATCACAAAATACGGTTTTAAGTCCGTCCACACGACAACCTTGACAGTTAATGTGCTCTGGAAGAATAGGAGCATTATTTAATTCAGCCCATAGTTTTGCAGTTTTTTCTCGCAATTTTTGATCGTCATTGATTGTTGCAATATATGCGTCGCATTTTTCACAATCTAGTCCACAATATGCAATCATTTTTTTCATCATCGTTATGTACCTCCACAACTTCAAATTTATTGCTCTCTATATAAACTGGAATTGTCTATTTGACGATAAATCTATAAAGTGCATAGGCAATCCATATAATCCAAGAATAAGCCCATAAATCAAAGAGAATACTTACTGCTAAATAAAAGATAGCAACAATGATTGCTATTATCCAATTTTTCTTTTTAGTTTTTTCCACAATCGACCACCTCCGCATCTTCCAATTTATCTTTATGTACATTATATCATACCCCTTCAATATCGTCATTTCTTTTCTGCTTTTGAAAAGCTACTTATCCGTCTATGATTTGTAAAGGGTGCTAAAGCATTGCTTACGCAACAAGCCCTTGACAACCCACAGACTAATAAGTTTTAGGACAATCAAGCAGAAATGAAATAGCCTGCTGTTTCACTACATAGAAAAAGAGATACCAACACGTTTATGTAGTATCTCTTAGCTTACTTAGTAGCGACATTCTTCTATTTGCAAGCAGGTAAACACAGGTTATTTCTCAATATCCTTTTGTTTGGGAAACTCCCGTTTCCCACTTGGAAATGGTCTTGTCGCTGACAGACAGACGCTCTGCCAGCTGCTTTTGTGTATAGCGCTTCTTTTCTCTCAGAATTCGGATTGTACTACCTGTAATATAATTCATTGTAATTTACTCCTTTACTGTTTGTTAAAAACAGCATATCCGAACTGGCCTTCTTTTACAACCTACGCTCCGTAGACTGTACCTGTCAGAGCAATAAGCATACACAGCAGCAAAGAGTATGTAAGTTGTAAGATAACCATTGGCCACAAAAAGGAAAATAAAGTTAAATTCGGACCCGATCCGCCATTGACGGTTCCAGGTCCGAAGATTCTCATAGGGCATTCTCGTTATTCTACTGTCACTGCTGTCCCGGAAGCTGTCACCATCAGCATTCCGTTGTCCGCCCCAAGGACTTCATAATCGATATCCACGCCAATTACCGCATTAGCACCCAGCTGAGCCGCACGGCGCTTCATTTCTTCCAGAGCCTCGTTGCGTGCATTGCATAGCTCATCCTCGTAGCCCTGGCTCCTGCCGCCGAACATATTTCTCAGCCCTGCGCCAATATCTTTAAAAAAATTAATACCCGTGATTACTTCTCCGAATACAATATCCTTGTATTCAACAACCCGTTTGCCTTCAACCTGATTCGTAGTCGTTACAACCATTTTTAACCTCCAATCTGATTAAACGATTTGTATTGCCGGACTTGGTCCAGTCTGCATACAAGTATCATTCCGTTTAGGTCTATTATATTTCATCGCCCATTCTTGCGTCAATCGCTTATTCTAGAACATTGATACGCTTAACGGAAATCATACCAGCAGTATCTCCCCTTTCCTTGAGCTTTGGCCTTATAAAGCGCCTCATCGGCCCTGCCATATGCCTCTTCAAATGTCATATCTGCATCATCTACGGATACTAATCCCACCGAACAGCTCTGCGGCGGCTGCAGCTCCATCTCCTCAAGAGCCAGTCCGGTCTGCCGAATTAACTGATCGGCTGTCTTTTCTGCATCACTTTTATTCAAATCAGGACAGAAGAGCATGAACTCATCTCCTCCCATCCTGCCCGCAGCAGCCGAACCGGTCTGCAGTCCCTGTAATACCTTTGCAATCTGTTTCAGCACTTTATCACCAGCCTGATGCCCCTGTATATCGTTTACCTTCTTAAAATCATCCAGATCAATGAGAAAGAGAGTACCGGCTGTTTTGTGCTCCAGCATCCGATTAACATATTTTTCCATAAACTTGCGATTCAGAATACCGGTCATCGGGTCCAGCTGAATGTCCCTTTCCAAAACCGCACTTCGTTTCATAGCTTCTTCCGCTTGATCAGCAAAGGTCTTGGGATAATACTCTCCTTCCCTTTGATAAAGGTAAGGAACAGAATGATGCAGACTGTCTACCACCATTCTTCCGTCCGGTTCGCAATGCAGGGATGCGGTTATCCTGGTATCCATATGGATAATCATCCGTTTTCCCTCTATATTTGTTTCACAAGCTTTAAATTCACCATATACCAAACATACATCGTCTGTAATCAGTTTTGCCTCGTACCATTCATTTTCAATTATAAAGTTAATGCCTTCCGCTTCTTGCTGGTCTTTTTTCAGCCCCGCTCTCAATGCATTGAGGTTTTGGTAGAATTCATGCTTGCCCGTTCCTATCACCAGAATATCCGGCGAAATGTATTCCATTACGTCCCTTATCTTTTCTGGTTCTCCTGAAATATAGCTGCTCATTATTTTTTGAATCAACAGGCAGGCTTGTCTGCAGACATCATCATGCATAGCAGCTACCTCCGCATTTTGCATACCCGCCTTTCTGAGCGGAAACGATCAGCATCATCGGGCGCCGCATTTCATCGGCCATCCCCGGTATGTCCAGCATTCTTTCCGGCGGCTGAGGTTCAATCACATGTTTCAGTTCAAACCCGTTCTCCAGCAGAGTGTTCAAGTATGTGGTCAGGGTCCTGTGATATTTTGTCACCTGCTCACCTAAAAAAACTGCCTCCCGTTTTCCTTCATAAAAATACCGGTCAACAGGAAAATGCTCAATATTCCCATCGGTACCATAATACCAATCCTGATTGCCATAAGCTGTGAACACAGGATGTTCCACGGAAAAAGTCAATTTTCCTTGCGGCTTTAGCCATGCGCCGATACGCTTTATCAAGGCACTGAAGTCTTCAATATAATGGAACGCCAGGGAACTAATGATCACATCAAAGGTATCTTCTGCAAAATCCAAATCCTCCATGGCACAAAGCCGGTATTCAATCTTATTATGGCTGTTCTTTTCCGCAGCAGCAGTCAGCATCTTTTCTGAAATATCGGTACCGATCACGGATTTCGCCCCATGTTGAGCCGCATACAGACAGTGCCATCCATAACCGCACCCCAAGTCAAGGATGCTTTTGCCCTTAAAATTGGGAAGCACCCTCCGCATAGCCGGCCATTCACCCGCGCCTATAAGCCCCTGCTGCGAACGATTCATGGCCTGATATTTCTTAAAAAAGATTTCGTCGTCGTACTTATTTTCTTTCATCTTTTGCATGGCTCCTTTTCGCTCAAGTATGATATAGACCAACAGTCCCCATAAAATATCTGTCTCCTAGCCTTTTACTTCCCGACAGAAAGCCTTCAGTTCCTCTTTTCTGCTTTTTTCCAATTCTGTCTTTTTTACATTCCTGATCGCGCCTTCCAGGCCATAGAGCCGATTAATGCAAGCGGACGGATCAATTTCATAAATTTTCAGCCAGGCTTCCTCACTGCCAATCTGCCTGAGCTTTTCCGGCGTATCGATCCCTACGCTGATCAGCTGTTCCTGCAGCTTCTTTCCGATATTTGGAAGGTCCGTTAACGTTGTCATCCTTATCACCTCTTTTACTCTAGATTCAATTGGTAGATTCGATTCGCATTCTCAAAGAACACTTTTTCCTGATACTTTTCCGGCACCAGCCTGGAGACGAATTCAATGTATTCAGCCAAATTGGCAAGAGGCCAATCGGTTCCAAACATAATATCGTCGTATTCTCTCAGATATCCCATCCAGGTTTTCAGCGCTTGGGTGTAACCCTGCTTTTCTTCAAAAAACAGGTCGAGATTGACCCGTCCCTCGAGCAATCCGGAAATATCGGCTGCCACGTTTTCATTTTTGCTGACAACTGCCGCCGCATCCATCAGCCAAGGATTCCCGTAATGACACATAATGAACTGAATTTGCGGGTGGTTCGCAGCTACCTCGTCCAATGTCATCGGATGACTGTATTTTAAATAGGCATTTGGAGTCGAAGTTTCCCCTGTATGGACAGCTATCGGCTTTTGGTAGGCTGCTGCCAGCTCATAGATCGGTTCATAGGCCGTATCACTGATATACATGGGATAATACCCCGGATAAAGCTTTATTCCGACGCACTGAGTTTTTTTTAGATTTTCTTCAATCTGTTCGATGGTATCCGATATCTGCTCATTCTCTAAACATGAACGGTCAATTCCAATACAGTAACGCATAAAGGCAGGGTATTGATGGTCTTTGGGATCCACGGTCCGGTTTCCCATGACAATGCCGCAGACAATTCCCAGCTTCTCATAGATTTGCTGTAAATGTGCTTCGTTATTATCATGTCCCGCTGCCCGGGCTAATTGTGAAAATCCGTCTTCCTCCGGGCAAAAATGCAGGTGGGCGTCAATAATTTTCATAGTCAACTTCCTTTCTGCTCATTATCTTTTAGTATAGCGCTTTTTGCATGAAAACAAAAGGTTTTCCAATTTATTTGCACAAAAGATTCCACCATGGAGTATTAAACGATTATACAACTTTCTAAAAAGCTTTAGCATAAACAGGAATATAAAGGGCCCCTGCAACTTGTTTTGATCACAAGAAGGCAGGGGCCTGAATTCGCCTTATGTGGATTTTTTCTCAACCTTCATGCCAGCAGGGCAGAAACCTTCACCGGCGATATTCCTCCACAACGTTTTCACCGTCGTTCAATTCCCTTCAATTCATATCCAGCATCTTGAATGGCTGCTTCGAAAGTCCCATCTTCGATTTCTTCTTGAGATTTAACGGTTGCTGTTCCGCCTTCCAGATCCACACTTACTTCGGCTCCGTCCAATGCCTCCAGGGCTTTGGTCACGTGGGCTTTACAGTGTTCGCACATCATCCCTTCGATTTTAAGTTCTGCTTCATGTTTTGACATTCTTTCCATCTCCTTTTCATCTTTCATCTCTATATTTGGTGCCGGAAAGCTTTCCTCCTCCGGCGGGTTTACCAGCTTAGCGTCTCCATGTTCCGGTTTGAAAAATTTCAGCCGCAGGGCGTTGCTGACTACGCAAATGCTGGACAAACTCATGGCCGCTGCTCCGAACATGGGGCTGAGCTTCCAGCCCAGCGCAGTATAGAATACGCCCGCTGCCAGCGGTATGCCAATGCAATTGTAAAAAAAGGCCCAGAATAAATTCTGCTTAATATTGCGAATGACCGATTTGCTCAGTCTGATCGCGGTCACTGCATCCAAAAGATCGTTTTTAATCAAGACCGCATCGGCGCTTTCAATGGCTACTTCCGTACCTGCGCCGATGGCGATTCCCACATCAGCCCGGGCCAGCGCCGGAGCATCGTTGATGCCGTCGCCGATCATTGCCACTGTATGGCCCTGATCCTGCAGAGACTTGATATGTTTTTCCTTATCGTCAGGCAGCACTCCGGCAATCACCTTTGGAATATCCAGTCTTTTTTGAATCGCGCCTGCAACCCGCTCGTTATCTCCGGTTAGCATCACCACTTTGATTTTCATATCTTTGAACAACTGGATAGCTTTGCGGCTGGTGGCCTTCTCCATATCAGAAACCGCGATGATACCGATAACTGTTTTATCGTCAGCAAAGATCAATGGCGTTTTTCCCTGATCCGATAACTGGGCCGCTGTCTTCTCAACCTGGTCACCATAGCCGCCAGCCTGACTCTTAATCAGCTTTTCATTTCCCGCGAAATAAGTTTTTCCATCGATCACGGCTTTAATCCCTTTTCCGTGAATGGCTTCAAATTCCTCGGTCTGCAGCAGGGAAAGCTCCTTTTCTTCAGCTCTTCGTATAATCGCCTCCGCCAACGGATGTTCGCTGGATTTTTCCAGGGAAGCGGCTAATTGCAGCAGCTGGGTTTCAGACCCGGAAAATGCGAGTATATCGGTCACCTTCGGATTTCCTTCGGTGATGGTCCCTGTTTTGTCCATGACCACGGTATCAACCCGGTGGGCGATTTCCAGCGCCTCTCCTGATTTGATCAGAATTCCGTTTTCAGCACCCTTTCCCGTGCCCACCATAATCGCCACAGGAGTGGCAAGCCCCAGGGCGCATGGACAGGAGATCACCAGTACCGCAATTGCGGTGGAAAGGGCAAATTCAAAGGTCGCACCTGCGATCAGCCACACAATCGCAGCCACGACTGCAATCCCGATAACCACAGGAACAAAGATTCCGGCAATTTTATCTGCCAATTTGGCAATGGGCGCTTTGCTGGAGCTGGCTTCATCCACCAGGCGAATGATCTGATTGATGGTGGTATCCTCGCCCACTTTGGACGCCCGCATTTTGAAAAAACCGCTCTTATTGATGGTCGCGGAAACGGCTTTATCACCCACTGTCTTTTCCACGGGGATACTTTCGCCAGTGATTACCGATTCGTCCACGCTGGAATTTCCTTCTGTAATAATACCGTCTACCGGTATGGCCGCTCCCGGCTTGATTACCAGAATGTCTCCGGTCATGACTTGTTCCACTGGGATGACAGCCTCTTTGCCCTCCCGCTCTACAATGGCGGTCCGGGGGGAAAGATCCATCAGTTTTTCAATGGCCTCGCTGGTCTTTCCTTTGGATTTGGTCTCCAGGTACTTACCCAGAGTGATCAGAGCCAGAATGGTTCCTGCTGATTCAAAGTAGATATCCATGCTATACTGGTGTACCAGGTGCATGTCTCCGTGGCCCAGTCCAAAGCCGATCCGGAAGAGCGCAAAGCAGCCGTAGATTGCAGCTGCGGCCGATCCGATGGCAATCAACGTGTCCATGTTGGGTCCGCCGTGAAAAAGGCTTTTGAAGCCAACGATATAATACTTTCGATTGGCGTATAAAATGGGCAGCAATAGCAAAAATTGGGCAAAAACCATGCTTACTGCGTTCTCGTTGCCATAAAACGTATCCTCAATAAAGGAGGGCACCGGCATCCCAAAATCCATCTGCATCATGTGTCCCATGGATAAATACATCAGCGGAACTAAAAAGGCAATTGATACAATGAGCCTTTTTTTCATTTGCTCCACTTCTTCCAAAGCGACGTTTTTACGGCTGCCTTTGTTTTCAGCTTGTTTCGTTTCATCGGAAAGCTGAGCGGCGCTGGCCCCGTAGCCGGCCTTTTCCACAGCTTCAACAATGTCGTCCATGGAAAGCTTTTCTTCATCGTAGCTGACCTTCATGCTGTTGGTCAGCAAGTTTACACTGACGCTGCCCATGCCGTCCAGCTTGGCCGTGGCTTTTTCCACCCTGGCCGAACAGGCGGAGCAGGTCATGCCTGTGATGTCAAATTTTTCTTCTCTCATAATCGCAAACTCTTTCTTTTATTTCATTAGTTTTTGCAGGGTGGCGCACAGTTCATCCACTGCCGCTTCATTGCCCTGTTTGATATCTTCCGTAACGCAGCTTTTGATGTGGCTTGTTAGCAGCACTTTGTTAAAGGAGTTGAGGGCGGATTGTATGGCGCTGACCTGTGTGAGGATATCCACACAGTAGCGTTCTTCTTCAACCATTTTTTTCACTCCCCGTACCTGACCTTCGATGCGGCTGAGACGGTTAATCAAATCCGTATACTCGTTTGACTCTCTATGTTTATGTTTTACGGTTTCATTCATAATTATTACCTGCCTCTCTATATACCTTTACCGGGTATAAGTATTTTAACAAGATATCTGTCATTTGTCAACGAAAAAGAGTTTTGATGATGTTCCATGGTGCCCTGGGGAGGCCCCGCTTCCACAGCCGGCGCCGCATAAAAAGGCTGCCCCCATGGGAGCAGCCTCTTTTTCCTAAACAAATTTTCCTTTGTATTCCTGGAGCGGCTGATAGGCACGAAAAAGACTAAATGCTTCTTTGCCGCTTTTTGCCTTTTTGCTGATCCAGTTGACTTGTACGGCTTCTGCCTGAACTTTCACACTGGCTGCGCCTTCGTGATTCGCACCAACCGGTCCTGTCACGGAAGTGAACAGGGATTTTGACTGTTCGCCCGGGCTTACCGGGATGCTATAGTAGTAATAGCCGTCTTCTTCCAGCGTCCAGACGCCGCTTTTCCGTTCGGCTTCCGATGGATCAGCGGTAATCGTATCCGAAATCAGCTGATAATCCTTCCCGACAATGTTCACATTGCGGTTAGCATTCTCCGTATCCGGCGATTCCACCTTAGCCCGAACCCACATATCCGCTCCGCCGCCGTTGATTACCTGCGCATCATCGTTCATCGCAATGCTGGCCAGGGCCATCTCTTCTTCCACTTGCTCTATGCTGCTGACATAGGCCGCTTCATCCTCTTGTGAAAACCAGGTGCCATACACGACTGCCCCGCTGATGCACAGCAGTGCGCAGATTGCCCCGATCATTACAGCGCTTAACTTGTCCACAAACTCCCCCCTTGTCTTATGTAAACGATTTCCCTGTTGAAAATCTTAACACAAAGGCAAGGCGTATGTGCTTGCAATCGTCCCCAAATTATCTACAAAATCTTACACAAATTTGGAGAAATCAAGTTTATTGAGCGTGTCCTGCAGATCCTGTTCCGTAACGTACACTTCCTGCGGCTCCAACTCTTTTTTGCACTCTTCATAGAGAGCAAGTTCTTCTTTAGATGCCGTCGTGTATTTATCCTGCAGTGCCTGATATTGCTGTTTGTCGTCGTTGTCCAGGGCTTCCTGCATGGCATCCGGTTCTTTTTCCCAAGCAGTCTGTATGCCGGAATAAACCTTTTCCTCCAGCTCGTCCAGACTATCGATGCCGACTGCTTTTTTAACCTTCTCATCGAGCTTTTCCACAGCCTTTTCGTATTCCTCAGACTTGGCATCGGACGGTTCGCGGGTCATGGCCATGGTTATGTAATAATCCCCTGCTTTTCCAAATGCGGTTCCGTCAGGGCCTTGGGTCCTGCAGATGAAGTCGCCGCCGCTCTTGGGCTGATAAGTGAAGTTTTTCATCATATCTTCAACTGTCTGGGGAGCCGCATCCTTATCTTGTGCCTGGAAGGATGACGACTGATAAGGAAAGACCCCTTTCGGTGTTATGTTCAGCAGGAGAAGTACGTTTCCCCGTTCTTCATCCTCCTGCTCAATCTCAAGATACAGTTCGCCGTCGTCGAAGACATAGCCTCCATCATATTCCTTCATCGTAGTCTGCAGCTGCTTGGAAAGCTCGTCTCCCAAAAAACCGCTGAGTTTTCTTGCTTCCAGCTCTTTTTCAACTTGCTCATAACTGGTCAAGTCAGTAGCCTTGGCCGCGTATTTTAACCCGTATGTTTCGCATAGCTCTTTCACCTTGGCCGGAGCCTCGTATATGGCTTCATCGCTGGTATCGATTACTTTATCCAATTCCTCATCAGAGAGGCCGTCGAGATAGGCTTCGTATTCAGCACTCGCTTTGTACTCCGGCGCTTGCAGCAAACTGCTGTCAGCAGTCTTTGCCGAGCCGGATTTTCCGCCGCCTGAAAACACGCCGGTCACAGCAGCTACAATGCCTACGATTACCAGCACGACCGCCAGGGCGATCACAATCAATAACAATTTCCGATTTCCGGTTTTCTTGCTTTTCATGTTGTCCATCTTTTCAATCCTTCCTTTTATACACATTTACACATATTGAGCGTTCCCCTCTAGTATGAACGATTTGACCCTTTCGTGCAAGAGGAAAATTCAATTCAATCAAAGCTTGATCTCCTTGCGGCACAACGCCGGACAGCGCATCAGAGCTTCAAGCCCAAAAGCTGGGGCCGAAAGAGCCTTTCCTCCATCACCTTCAGGTCCGGCGATATGAGGGGGCGGAATTCCATTTTACCCAGAATATCCTCTTCCAAATCAATGCCGGGAGCAATTTCAATCAATGTAAGTCCGCCTTCGGTCAGCTGGAAAACAGCTCGCTCGGTGATATATAAAACAGTCTGCGTCCCCTTTTCCCGGGAATAATGGCCTGAAAAAGTGATATGTTCCACATCCTTTTTAAATTTGATATAAGGGCCGTCTTGAATGATCCGAAGGCGCCCGTCTTCAATGCGGATATCGCTCTTTCCTGCAGTAAACGTACCCAGGAAACAAACGGTTTTCGCGCCTTGCGTAATATTGATAAATCCGCCGGGCCCGGTCACTTTTCCGGCAAACTTGGATACGTTCACGTTTCCGTGGCGATCGATCTCCGCTGCTCCCAGTGCGGCAAAATCGATGCCTCCTCCATCGTAAAAGTCAAAGATATCCGGCTGTTTTAGAATCGCTTCCGGATTGTAGGCTGCTCCAGTGGCGATGCCGGGCGCGGGTACGCCGCCGGTCACGCCGGATTCTATGCTGGAAGAAATGGCCTCGATGAGCCCTTCCTCATTGAGCACCTCGGAAACGCCCATGGAAATCCCGATCCCCAAATTGATAAAGTCGCCGGCATGGAGCTGGAGAATGCTCCTCCTGCATATCACCTTGTGAATATCAAAAGGCAGCGGCTCGATGTGATCCAGGGGGATCTTTTCGTCTCCGCACCAGGATGGGATCGGCCGGCAGTCGCCGATGAAATGCTGCCCGGTGTTCTCTGGTTTTCCTGTTATTACATAATCCACCAGCGTGGAAGGAACGACAACCTTTTGGGGATGGATTTCTCCATATTCCACGACTTGGTCCACCTGTACCATCACAATGCCGCCGGAGTTTCTGGCCGCAGCCGCCATCTCCATCTGCTCCAGATGAAGGGCTTCCTTTTCCATGGAGATGTTTCCTTTTGTATCGGCCGTACTTCCTTTAATGATGGCAACATCCAAAGGGAAGGCCGGGTAGAACAGATAATCTTCCTCGTGCAGACGGATCAGCTCCACGATGGTATCGCCGCTTTCCCTGGCAGCCTCATTGATCCGGCCGCCGTCAATGCGCGGATCGACGAAGGTTTTCATTCCCACCTGGCTGATAACGCCTGGCTTGCGGGAAGCGATGGCGCGCATCATATGGGAAAGAACCCCCTGGGGTATCATAAAAGTTGGAAAGGCATTATCCATAATCAGAGGGTAAAGCTTGGGCGCCAGGCTGAGATTGCTGCACAAGAACCTGCGCATCAGCCCTTTGTGGGCAAAATGGTTGATGCCCCGGTCCTTGCCGTCGCCTCCCAGTCCTGCCACGTTGACCACTGAAAGCTCTCGTGGATGACCTTCTTTCTTAAACCTCTCTTCAATTTCACCGAGTATATCATCCGCCAGACAAAATCCAATGAACCCGTCGATGGCAACGGTGGTATGGTCCTCAATCAGCTCAGCGGCCCTCTTAGCATTTATAAATTGTACCGTCATAATTCAACCTTTCCCCAGATTTATTTATTCTTAAAGCATATATCCGTTTCTTTGCGCAAAAATCCACCCATTCCGATCTTCTGATCCTCAGTCTCAAACAGCTTGCTGAAGATTTCCCGTTCAAAGAGGCAGCCTTCTTCCATATCGGCAGCTGCTGCGAAATTGATGGCTGCTTTTGCAGTTCGAACGGCGATCTGGCCGTTTTTCTCAATCCTTTTTGCCAGATTGAACGCTGTTTCCATCAAGTCCTCCGGCTCTGTCACCTGATTGACCAGCCCGATGCGCAAGGCTTCCTCGGCATCGATCCTTTTTCCGGTGAAGATCATCTCTTTGGCCAGACCTTCACCGACGATTCTCGGCAGCCGCTGCGTACCGCCGGCGCCGCAGATCACTCCCAGGGTGGTTTCCGGAAGTCCCATTTTGGCGTTCTTTGAAGCTATGCGAATGTCGCAGGCCATCGCCAGCTCCAGTCCTCCGCCCAGCGCATAGCCGTTGATGGCTGCAATAACCGGAATATCCAGGTTCTCCAGCCGCAGATTCAGGCCGCTGCCCAGAGAGGACCAGACCATGATCGAATCCTTATCTTTCTCATACATTTCCTTGATATCGGCTCCGGCGATAAAGGCCTTGCCGGTGCCGGTCAGGATCAGCGTATAGACTTCTTTATCCGCTTCCGCAAGGTCTACGGCCTCATTGATCTGGCGGAGAAAATCCTCACTGAGCGCGTTTAAATCCGCAGGTTTATGAAAGGTGATAATTGCTGTATGTCCTCTTTTTTCATATAAAACGTCCGTCATGCCAAACCTCCTTTACAGCCGGTCATCCAAAAATCATACTGATGGGCAGCGCCACCAAAAAGGTTGAGGCGATGGGTACCACCAGACAGGTTACAAAATTATATTTATACGACAGCTTGTGAGTCGTATGGCAGATGGCGAATACGGAAACGATGGAACCGTTCCAGGGCAGGGAATCCAGCCCGCCGCAGCCGTCTGCGCAGAGACGATGGATAAACTCCAGATTATATCCCTGCTGGCCGTATTGGAGAAAAGTATCTCCCAGGGTTTCGTACATGAGGGAGATGCCGCCGGATGCGGATCCCAGAATACCGGCAAAGATATTGGAGCCCACTGCCGCCACCATATAAGGATTGGCGTCCGAATTCATAAGGATATGGGTCGCAAAATCGTAAAACGGCGTTTCCTTGACAACAGAGCCAAAACCTACAATAATAGCGGTGTTGATGATGACCGTTACCGAGGTGATGGCGGCGGAATTGAACATTTCCAACATTTCCGGCTTGGGCAGGTGCTTCCAGAACAGAATCAGCGCCAGAATAATTCCCATGAGCAGGCACAATATAATATCCAGTTTTGTTATATTAAAAACGAGTAGTACAAAGGCAATGGGGAGAATGGAAACGATCCCGCCGGGAGCGTTTTTCACATCTTCAATCCGTTTTACGTCCTCAGGCCACTGAAAATGTTCGCCCCGAAGCCTGGCTTTCCTGCACGCCCGGTTCATATAGAGCACGATAGCCACCGCCATTACCGCTGCGCTGCAAAGCCCGGGAAGCAGCCCGGCATAGGATGGCGTCCCCAGATACTGCATGGAAACGATATTGGGAATTTGGGGCGTAAAAGGACCGGTCATGGCAAAGGTCCACATGCCTCCGCAGACGATCCCCGGCAGCAGATAGGTGGGCAGATCGGCATCCTCAAACAGCTTGAGGGCGATGGGATATACGGAAAAAATGATGACGAAGCTGTTGATACCGCCGTAGCTCAAAATTGCCGCCGGAATCATGCAAGCCAGCATGCAGTGTTTGCTGCCTACTTTTTTTGATATCATGGAGCCGATCTTGGCGGCTGCACCGGAATTTTGATAGATATTGCCAAAGATATTTCCTAAGAGAAAAATAAAGAAATAAGAAGTAAAAAATCCCGTAACTCCGGTCATATACGTTTTGGTAACGCTTTGAAAAACGGGCGCTCCGCTGGTCAGGCAGACGAGAATCGCTGCCAGAGGGCCGATGATAATCGGAGAGACGCGCTTAAAAATGAGGATCGCCATGCCCGCCAAAGCGGCAAAGACCCCCACTGCTGATAGTAGTATTGTTGTATCCATTTTGACCCACTCTTTCCCGAATGTACTGACCTGCTCCTATTTGGATGGCTATCAGCAGGCCAGTACACAAATTCTGATTTACGCTTCAAATATTATAGCACTCATTTCTCGTTCTGGGTAGAGTCAAACCGAATCAATCGTCTAATTTCCTGTGTTACAATAACTTTTCAAATCCTTCCGTAGTATATTCTTTTCCTTCGTTTTTCAATGCCAGCGCTTTTCTGAGAAGAGAGAAATTCTTTCGATTGATCGGATAAATGAGGATACATATCACAGATAATATGGAGACAAGGGCCGGTGCAAGGGTGTTCAAAAACAGAATCCCCTGTTTAACTGCCTCTGAATGAATCTCAGCTGTTCCATCGTATCCAACCGCAGAAAGCACCATACCACTGACCCATACGGATACGGCAGAGCCTATTTTCTGCGCGAACAGGATCACGCCCGAAACGGCTCCTTCTTGTCTTTTTCCAGTTTTAAATTCGACCACCTCATTGTAATCATAAAGCATCGTAGCCCCTACGGACCAGAATGCCGCTGCGCTAAAGGAATGCAGGAACGTAAACACGATCAGCTCATTGAACGAATTGATGCCATGAACATAAAAAATTATGCTGACTAAAATTCCCAAAATAACCGTAGCTCCCATAATGAACTTCTTTTCCGTTTTGTTCGAAATAAAATTGCATATGGCGATATCCACAATATAGATGGCGGAGTATAGAGTCCAGTATAGCGCTTGTTTCGCCTCACTCAGCCCTAAATTCACCGACATCAAATACACAAAGGCCGCGCTCGCTATGCCGCCGGCGAATATGTAGGTCAATCTCAGCAATATGACATATATACAAATCTTATCTTTCAGTAATGTGGCATAGGTTTTCATAACCGTCATCAGCCCTTTTCCGGATTCATTCCGGCACAGGTCATCTCGCTTGTCGACCATTTCTGTCCCTCTCAGAATTCGCCATGATATCAATCCGCAGAACAGTGTCACCAAGGAGAAAACCGCGGCAGCGATCGTCCATGCGTGGCTATAGCTCACACCTCGTGCGGTGGCAAAATCAATGATCACCATAGGCCCTGCCGTGATCACCCATACGGCGATATAAACGAAGTATGCCGATATGCACTGTATGGTAACTCTTTCATCATAATCCTGCGTTATTTCAGCTCCCAAAGAAAAATATGGAATCACATAACCTGTATAGAATGTGCGGAACACAAGCGCTAAAAAGATATAATACACGACGTTTCCGGTAGAACCAAAATCCACGGCCACGAACATCAGAATCGTTATGAGGAACAAAGGAAACAGCGAGACAAGCATGTACGGCCTGCGCCGTCCATATTTGGATCTGCTGTTATCTGACAGGTATCCAACAACGGGATCCGTCACAGCATCCCAAAAAAGGGCGATCATGGATATTGTTCCGCCAATTGCAGCAGGGATGCCCACCACATTGGTAAGAAAAAACAGAAAATACGTTCCGTACAAATTATATGGGATCGAGTCGGACATCTGTCCCAGGCCATATCCAAATCTCAGTTTGAAGGGTAACTTCTCAATTTTATTTCCCATGATTTTCACTCCTTTCATCTTACCAAAGCAGGCCTTCCTCTTTAAACATCTTCTTTCTGCATTCGACTGTTAAGTCCGGCTCCGGCAGTTTTTTATAAATCGGAGCGTCTTTTATACATTCCGCATAAGGCATTGGCGGATTAAAATGCGGCAGCTGCCTTAAAAGCTGATCCGTATAGCCCGTACCGTACCGCCGGATGTTTTCCACTTGATCCAGATCAAGGGTCATAGTTAAAGACACAGGCGTTTGACCTGCTTCATAGAGAATTCTCCCATCAGGCGCGGCAACCATGGAATGTCCGTAAGCATACCCGCCGGCCCACTCGCCTGCATGGTTTAGAGATATAAAATAGGCCTGATTTTCAAAAGCTCTTGTAGGCGCCACTGTTTTACAAGTCTCATATAACCCCTCCGGATCAATGGCGGGCTTAATGAGCACTTCTGCTCCCAGTAAAGCTAAATTTCGGGATATTTCAGGGAAACACCAGTCATGGCAATTCAGCACTCCTATTTTAATGTTCTTTTCCTTTATATCAAATGTCACATACCTGTCCCCTGGCGTAATTGCGCTTTCCGCCGGATAGTAAGGGCATATTTTCCGGTACACGTCAATCAGCTCGCCCTGGGGATCAAAGATCGGAATGGAGTTGTAACGAATCGTTTTGCCGTCCTTCTCCACTCTTTCTACCATGCTTCCCGGCATGAAATAGATACCGTTTTCTTTTGCGATGGCTGAAAGCTCCTGTGTCACTCTGCCTGGAATCGTATCGCCTTCCAGTTTGTCCGGACTCCCTTTCCAGCAGCATCCCACCGCCATCTCTACTCCTGCGATCAGCTCCGGAACATTCATGCCGCCCATTAATTTTTCAACATCTTTTTTAATTCTGGCAAGACAAGTTTCAAAATCCGCAGCAGGCCCTCCGCTCTGCACCATTCCCACATTTAAACATCTGCTCATTTTTTATGCTCCTCTCATTTTTCTATCAACTGTGTTGTCTTATATGGCAGAAACAAATACAGCGTCATACTGTTTCTCCGTGTTCGCCTGCGCCTTGGCTTTTTTTCTTATTTGGAATTCCATTTCACTACCTACTAACAGCAAAAGGCGTGCCAACTTATTTTTTTTTCATAACCATAAGAATGACTTCTTAAAAAACTGTTGAAATTTCAACAGTAATGTCTTGCAGCTCTTTGGTGCATCTCAAAAGGTTTTTATTGGTTATGGGTGTCATAAATTTGTACAATTTTTTGCAAAAAAATTCTAATAAAAGTAATTCCAACGTTTTCACCCAGTAGTCATGATTTTCGTCACTGTCCAAAATTTTGACACTTTGCCTGAATATTCTGTAGGTTTCATCAAATATCTGTGCTATAATAATTGAAATAAAGTTTGTGCAGGAGGCTGTTATGGGCAAAACTTATCATCCCAACTTTGATTTGACTTTGGATGAATGCAGAGCGGTTTTGGATGCGATCGGCGGACTTGTAATTGTAGATGAGAATGGAATCATCAAGTACTTTTCCGATGACATCAGAAGTGGTATTGAAGAACTCAATTCAAAAAAACTTCCTGAAAAAATAGTTGGTAATAAAATCAGAGACGTGCATCCCACCACGAAGATCATACAGGCCTTAGAGGAAGGTTCAAAAGATGAGATTCAGATTTACTATGGTTCCGGAACGCTTAATGTGACCCGCATTTTGCCTGTAAAATCTGATGGGCGTATTGTTGGAGCCGTTGATCTTGACGTATTCAAAACGAGCTGGGAACTGGCCCTCTTTCTGAATCGCATTAAAGAATTGGAAAAAAACGGGACCATTAAGCTGCCGGAAACAATTGAAGAGTTTTCTCATCAACGGAAACAAAGGATTGGGAAATACACAGTTGCGGATATCCTGGGCAACAGTCCCGAAATGAACAAACTCAGAGATGATATTTATCAGCTGATGGAATCCACTTCCACCGTACTGATCACCGGAGAGACCGGCACGGGAAAAGAAATCGCCTCACATGCGCTTCATAATATCAGCGGAAGGCAATTATTTCCATTTATTGAGATAAATTGTGCGGCAATTCCTGAAAATCTCTTTGAAGCCGAGTTCTTTGGTTATGAAGAAGGTACCTTTACCGGTGCGATCAAGGGTGGAAAACCGGGGATCTTTGAGCAGGCCAATAACGGCACTTTATTTTTAGATGAAGTGGATCAGATTCCGTGGCATATGCAGCCAAAGCTGCTCAGGGTTTTACAGGAGCAGGAAGTAAGCCGAATTGGCGGACACAAAATTCCGATCAACGTTCGCATCATCGCTGCGACCAACAAAGATTTAAAGAAAATGATCGTCTCCAATGAATTTCGTGAAGATCTGTACTATCGCCTCAATGTGGTAAACATAAAAATACCCCCGCTGAGGGAGCATAAAGACGATATCCCAGTTCTTGTCCATCATCGGATAGCACGTATGAACCATATCTTGAACCGGAACATTCGGGGAATCACGCCGGATGCCTTGTCCCTGCTGTGCCAGTACAGCTGGCCGGGAAACGTCAGGGAGCTTTTTAACTGTTTAGAGCGGGCTATTAATATGTGCAATCAGGACATGCTGACGCTGGATCACTTTGCGGATATCCAGTACTACGCCCGGGAAGAGCAGCTCCGCAGTTCCTATCAGACAACTCTCAGCAACGGTTTGGAGGCACTTTTGCATTCTACTGAAAAAAATGCCATTGAACATGCGCTGCGCATATCAGACAACAACAAGACAAAAGCAGCCCAGATTCTCGGCATCGCACGGACCTCGCTTCACAATAAAATTAAAAAGTACGGCATCCACCTAAAATGAGGGAGTACACCCAAGTTGGAGCATATGGGTGCACTCCCATCCAGAAGCGTTTTTTATCAGACCGGCGCTCTCCCTGTCAAAAAATAGATAATCGAAACTGCGGCCAATAACACCAATACACCCACCCAGTAGACAATCGCGCCCCGCTTGCCTGCAGGCATTTTCTTTTTCTCCTTCATTGCTACACACTCCTTTCCTCTCTTCCTTTTAAGAATCTTCGTTTATATTTTAAATTGGCATATTCTGTAACATGCCTCATATAAACCGCATCGTAAATGCCGCCTGCTGCTCCGACAATGGGAATTCCCTGGAGAAACTTCAAATACAGCAGTTCCCTTGAAAACAGCGCCGCTGTCTCTTGGATCTGCTCTTTTTGATCGTAACCCGCCGGCAGCCGCCCTTCTTGAATAAAGGCGTTCGCTTCCCGATTGACCGCTTCTGCCTGTTGTCCATAGGAAACCGATCCCTGCAGCAGCAAAAGTATAAAATAGCGTTCTTCCTCCTGCTCATAATCGTACCCATAGCTGAGGGCGATTTCATAGACGCTTTTCATCATCATCCCGGTAAAGAGAACAATATCCGGAATACCGATCCCCAAAACTCCCAGCCCCACACCGGAAATTCCCGACATCAACAGGTTTACGGTCCCGGTTCCCTGGGCCTTTTTCGAGAAGGCCCGCAAGGTTCGGCGGTCCTCTTGAAGGTCAGCCGCGTATTCCCTGACCTGATAGTTTTTTTCTCTTTTTTCTTTCCGATATGTTACTTCTATGACGCCGGTCCCCTTTTGGAAAACCACCTCAAAAGCTTTGACAAAGGCTCCGTCCAAAGTGTCCTGCAATTTGTCTGGTACCCTTCCCTCCAGCTTCTGATTGAGAAAGGATTCTTTCTTTTGCGCATGCTTTTTCAAAAAACGTGCTTCCTGCCTCTCCAGATTAGCCCATTCTTTTTCCCAGGCCGTTTTTCTCTCCAAAATCCCCATTGAAAGTCCTCCTTTGCATAGCGTTTGAATATTCTGTAATTTCATTATAGCCTAGTTGGACATTTATCGCAAATGCTTCTGTTAGCTTAACTTCGGGTTTCGATCTTCAAAAATCAGCCATTCGCTATCAGGTGTCTGACAGCAAAGAAATAATCGATGAATATCAGCCTTTTGCCGTAATCGTGGCAACTGGGGCAGAGGCAGCGGCTCCAAAAATTCCCGGCTCTGATTCGGATTGGGTGGTCACTTACCATCATCGAAATGGCTGATCAGATCGCACCCGGCGCCTATCCTACCAATGCGAACGATGCAATCAGCCGGCTAAAGAGCGGCGGGGTTACGTTCCTTGCCGGCCGAAGATTGGAAAAAATTGAAGACGGCTGCCTGCAACTGAGCCGAAAAACGGCACTTTAGAAACCATCGGTGTGGATGTGGTTGTGCCTGCGATTGACATGCGCAGCTGCGATACGCTGCTGAAAGAGCTCTGGCACGGTCGATCGGTTAAGGACGCTCCTTTAATTCCATTTTTATAAGGCCATGGGGCAGGTTTGTTTCCTTATCGAGGTAAACTGCTCCGGCCATTTCCCCCGGTGACTCTTTCAACTCCATTGAATGGAGCAAACCTTTATATCCGCCGAGCAGCAACACCTGATCATCGTTTAACTGCTCGGCGAGTTTATCGGCCGCTTTCGTAAGGCGTTCTTTTAATTGAGCAGGATATTCTTTTTTTATCAGGCAACTAAGGTATTCCCGCATTTGGCCTATTTTCGCTTTAGCAGCGTTGTTGGCCGATTTTAAAAGTTCCCTGGCAGCTTCGATATTATGATAATTAAAACTTCCTTCCAAGGGCGAGTCGGCCTTTACCATTTCAACGGCGACGTGATCGAAAAACACGTCAAAAAAAGCTTTCTGTGGTTCCTCTAAATATTGGGCTTTCTGAATATTGCGCAAAATAATGTACTCCCTTGGAATCGGGACATCATCCACCATAAGCTTCACTGGATTGGCAGTCTCCTGACACAGCGCACCTTTTATGGATGAGCCGGGCAAATAATAGTCCGCAGTATCCGGACTATAAGACTCATAGAGCCCGTACTGGTAAAACGGATAGATGACTTTTAGTTTTTCTGTCTTTACGCAATCTGAATGACCTTCAACATCCTTTAAGGAAAACTGGTCTAAATCCTTATAAAAGGCCAACGAGGTCCTCGGTGATACAATCAGGCTGGAGAGTGTCGTTAATTCATAATAAATCGTTTCCATGGTTATACCTGCCTCTCTCTCAAAATAATTGGATACAAAAACGCGTTTCCAAAAACAATGCTCCTGCTGTTAAAGGGAGACTGGATTGATTTTCCCGCCTTTTCTGCACCTTCAGGCGCCGCGATAATGCTCCCCTGCGCAAGATAGCTGATGTAATACTTGGGAGAATCCTCGCTCCACCCGCCCATCATTTCAAAGGGCCGTCGCTCGGATGTGAACAGCCGCATTGAAGAGGCTTGAAAATCAATATGATCCGGCAGCAGCATTCCGGTGTTGATATAGTTATCGCTGCCTAAGGTCGGAAGTTTTTGCTCCGTGATCCCTTTTACACGAAAGCGGTTCAGCCCCTGTGAAGCTCGTTTCCCCAGGATAAGTTCCAAATTTTCCTCCGCTGCTGACTGAAGCAAGTTCAAAAAATCGGAGCAAAACGCACGATCGTCTGCTTGCAGATAAAAGCAAAAGTTTTTCACAGCCCAATTCTGCCCTTTGTCGTCTTTATCCTGACTTACTTCACATAAATCCACGGTGGGCACCGAATAAAGGCGGGTATCTAATTCAGGGAGATCATAGCGGAGACTGTCGATAGATGCCCGCAGCTGCTGCAAATTCTGCTGCTTTACATAAGGGTATATGCTTTCGCATTTTTCAGGGTTATCCAAAACAGATTGCAATTTGCCAGATTTGATATAGCTTCTCATTTTTATTGCTGACCGTACTTTTTTCAAATCAAGTTCTTCATTGCTGTTTTCTGATAACTTGTCGATCAAATAATCCTGCGGCACCGGCAAATACCCTTCCGGCATAACATTGGACAGCGCTAAATGGGTTTTCTTGTTCAAAATGGATTTTGTCAGTGCCGTAGCCTTCTCATCCCCATAGGTTTCCGCAAACAGATAAACGAGCGCGCCGAATAGCTTTTGGGAATCCGGCACCTGCGTCATGGCGCCCGTCACTTCAAGCTTAATTTCATAATTTTTCATAGCTCTTATTCTCCCTCTTGGCCTGTCAGAAGCTGCACCTTTCCATAACCTCTGCTCTTTGAGTTCCCTAGCCGGTAAAAGCCTTCGTCAAATTTTTTCAGGTTGTAAAGCACATACTCCCTGCAAAGCGCCGCTGCCTCTTCGCCCAGTAAATTCATTTTATAAAAATCGATTTCACCTTCAAATTCCAGATTGCTTTTGGCGGTTTGATAGGTTCTGGGTTTTGACTCTGGAGTCTCCCCCTTCGTATCGATGGTATTTTTCATGTCAATGGAAAAACAGGTTTTTTTATTGCGGAATTTTTCACACAAAAGTAAATCGCTAAAGAGCAGTTTTGGTGTATTGTTAAAGCCTTTGATTCCAAAAATACATTCTGCGGACGCCTCCTCAATCGCCTCTTCGTATCGCTCATTTATCCTTTTGCGGGCCTCTTCTTCCTTAACCAGGGCCATGACTTGCGGCAGATTTTTCTCTCGTTCTTTTTCCAGATAAGCCTTGAACAGTGCGCCAATTTTTTCGGCCATCGGACTTTCGTCTTCCCGCACCATAGTGCGCAGCGTTCCTTTTAATGAAGAAGCGGGAATACATGGAAAGCCCTCTTGGTCGATGGCAGTCCGCTGATCAATTCCTCCAATTTCAAAAGGCGCCGGCATGCCGCCGATATAGAGATTGGACATCGTTTGTATCTTTATAGTAATAAAATTTCTCATTTTGCGTTACCTCCTCCGCTCTTTTTCTTTTCGTTAAATCTGATGGACATCTCTTTGTATTCGTAAAACAGCATGAGCGAATCTATGAAATCCGAATTCCATTCGCCTTCACTATGGGCCAGCTCTAGAAATTTTCCTTTGTTAAAATACAAAAGACACGGGGATTTGCCGTCCTGTTCTCTATCCCTATTTGCTTTCTTGATTTCATCTGCACTGTAGCCATTTTTTAATTCAATCATGTTCGCCGCTTTTTCTACCGGGACTTTGTCGGTATCACGCATTCTCACAAACATGCTTTTTTCAAGCTTAAGTCTTTGAAAGCACGGGATTGTTTTTTTATCCGCAGTCTGATAGTTTTCTTTTTTTATAAAGATATCCCTCAGCGGTTTATTCCTACGTTCCAGCACCGTTCTGTACAAATAATCAGCTGACTTTGACAGCAAATATTTTCGGGAATTCTCCAACTCTACATTACTATAGTCCAGCTTCGATTTAACGTCCGGAATCAATTGAAAACGGTTGTCGGAAAACAGAAGCATTAGCCGCAGGTAAGTTTCCAGTCGATGCTTGCTTTTCTCATTTAATACAATGTTCATACCCTTGCCCCAATTTTTCCTCATAAGCTGGCTCAGAATCCGGCCATTTAAAACCACTTCCAATTCCCGCAGCTTTTTATCGGAAGAGTTGAGATATTTAGGCAAAAGGTGATACAGCACGCTGTTGATATACTTCCTATTGTCTTGCTGCACAGTATCATCGGCGAGCCTGTCCAGTAACGTATAGAAAAAACCGGAGGTTCCCAGCATTTTGTCATATGTATCATTTGACCTTATGGCGTTTATGCGGTACACATCATTTAAGAAATAGTCCCATATCGGCACAGCCTGAAGCTGTTCGTCAATTTCGCCCCGCTTTCTGCAGTTTTCACACTTATTGCATCTATTGTTTTTTCTACCTTTCTTGTTCCTCTTATTCATGCATACCAAAGTTTGCTTATATGTTTTCATGGCGTTGTAGTCGATATCCAGAAAAGCCAGTCCGCCAATGGAAATCTTGGCCTTCACGAACTGTTTTAGCAACTTGGGCGTGTTTTCTTCTTTAGCATGTTTTAACTGCCGCTCCACCATCTCCATATAGTAACGAATCGGTTCCCGGTTAAAGGTAATCTCTACGCCAATGCTGATGGACAGCGGTTTCGAGGACTCTTCTTTCTCCAGGCTTTGTTTAATGCCGACAAGGATTTCCCGGCATAAACGGGTGCCCTTGGTCAAATTTGCCATTGAGACAGCAAAGAAAATATCATCGCCAGCTATGTAAAATGGAAACAGCCACCCGGTACGGCCCTCCGGCCGGCATTTTTCTGCCATCTCATGCAGGCCCTTCAAAGAAACCTTGTCACTCAAGATTTTACTGATCCGGCTGTAGCTTTCATAACTCTTAATCTCTTTAAACATATTTCCCATGCCATCCAGATCAGCCTTTATGACTGCGATTCGAAAACGATTTTCGTTATCCCCCTCTTCCCCTGAAAACAAAGCGTTAATATCCTCTGCAAACATGGGATAGTTTTCATCGTCTTTTTGGGGCTGGGCCTCCTTCGCATCGATCTTGCAAAATTTGAAAAGCTTATCTTTGTTTTCCTCTATGCGCGCATTCAGGCAGTTGGATTGTTTCAGACGTTTCTTAGCTTCCTGAATCGCTCCAATCTCATCGTATTTCCCTTGTGGAAACGAAACGCACCGCAGCCATTTCTGCCCCTGGGACTCTTGATAATATTCGAAAAATAGCTCATTGAAAATATTGTGAATTTCTTTTTCCGGCAGTTGGCTTCTGAAGATATATACACCGGAACAGGAAAGCAACACCTCGTTTTCCTGCGCCGAAAAAGCTTCTTTGACTGTGTTTTGAAAACCTTGGGAAATTTCCCGCGAGGCATTCATGATCTGTTTCAAAGTGGCCTCTTCGGTCTGCTTTTCCTGTACATGCGCATGGATGGCTTCGGTCAAAAATGTCTGCACTTTATCGATTGAAAGGGCCACAATCTGCGTCTCGTTATTCATGGGTTTTACCTCCTTTGCTATGCCGATTAAACATTTTAGCGTACGCCATGTGTGGGAATGGAATTGGGTTGTTGATCAGCATCAGCAGTTGGTTTAACTGCAAGTTGAATGACAGAAGAGATACGCCTTCCACAGCGTAATCTTCGAGTTTTATATCTTCAAGGCCAGTGCCTTCGTTAATCTCTCTGTCTGTCTTCTGCCAATCCGCATGGTTTAAAGCAAGGTACCAGTCTTGCAGGTTCTTTTTGTTTTTATCAAACTCAATCTTCAATAATCCACTCTTCTGGAGGGAAGTCTTGATGATCACATCAAACAACATCTCCCCGTTTTCTAAAAGTACATTCACATTATCAGTATTAAGACAACATAAAATACGCAGCGGCCGTGTCTGAGTCTGCGTTGAATTTTTTTCTTCTTTTCCAACAATAATTCTGCCTGCTACTCTAGTATAAGATTCTAATGAAGTCGTGAGATTTGTAATGCTTGCTGCCCACTTACTTAAAGTATCATCATCCATTGAAGTGCTTTTACATTCCACCACAACAGCCACCGCCTCGATGGGGATGAATTTTATCCGGCCGTAACGAAATATGTAAGGCGTATAAGTTTCATCGAAAATTGCCAGATCAACCTCCCTCGATACCTTTCCGTTGGAATCGATAATAAATACCGACTGCTCAATGACAAATTTTTTAGGGATGATCTGCTGAAACATCTTCCGCCAAATATCTTCTCGAAATCCACCGATTGTAGTTCCGTGGTTATCTACCTTAAAAGCTAATTGTTCTACAATCGCCATCTCATTTTGTCTATAATTGCTGATAATATTGCCAACAACATCCTTTTCTGTTTCACACATAATTCTGCTCCCTTCTATGTGCTTCCGGTTCTATAGCGTTAAAATCAAAGAAATTCTACCTTAACCCGTCCCATGCCAAAAGTCGTGTTGCGGCCGATATTCAGAGTCTGGGCGGCATACAGCCAGGGGACAAAAGGGGTCAGAGGTCCTTCAAACCATAGCTCGCCCATCAGGCCGCTGAAATCCATCTTCTCACCGGTACGGTTTGAATATCGATTCAGATTCACCAGCTTCAATTGTTCTTTTATTGTCGATACATCTGTGGCAAGCGCTTGTATGTGCTGGGCCTCTTTCTCATCAATCCAGCCTCCATAACGCTCACAGAGCCGTTCAATCCTTCGTGTAATATTACGGACTATCGTTGGAAAATCAACCTGCTCCAGCAGCTTGCCGTTCCGACGGATACGCAGCGGCGTAAGTGTCTTAAGCCGCACTTGTTCCAGTGACGAAAGGCTGCGACAAGGCAGTGCTGCGCTGCGGACAGCGACTTCATGAAAAATGCCGGCTTGCCAAATCACCCTTTGATCCAAACTATGGGTGATTTTATCCAATTGAAAGGGATATCTGCCAGCACCCAGTCCACGCCTGCCGATCCCCTCTATCGCGAAAATCAGCTGAGGCGTGTATCTAACTGCGTCACCAAAAAGGATAACATGAAACGTCAATTTCTCGCCTTTCAGATAAACGCTTGTTTCTGCCATCGGCGGACGGATCATATATGGGTTTACTGTATCCTGCAGGTTGCTGCTGAGGGCCCGATTGTTATAAAGATAATTGTAGGCCTCCCGATCCTGGCGCAGGGTTTGTCCAATCACACCGCGCAGGGTAGAGCCTAAAAACAGGGGCAGTTCGGCTCTGTCCATGGATATCAATGTGACTTCCATAGGCAGATAATTTAAGAAAAACGATGCCTCTGGTTTCATTGTTTTTCACTCCTTTTGCTAATACGGCAGATATATTTTATAACCTTTTATCGGTCCCGTCCATGACCAGGCACTCCTTGCGATAGAAGCAAACCCCATACTTTTTAATATCGCGATAGCCGTCGGCCCGCAAAGCCGCTTCGTAATCCCGCTCTTCGATCTGCGAGAGCGCATCCATGCAGGCGTCCTCCATCCCCTGGAATGCTCCCGCTACCTTCAATTCCAGGATCACAGCGGCCCCGCCTCGAATCCCGGGCGTCTTCATCAGGATGTCCGGTCTCCCGATCCCGCTCTCCCTGTTGGAGAGAATCTGGTATTTTTTCAAAACTTTTAACAGACCCGACAGAAATCCGTGGTAATAGATTTCGGCGTAGTCGAAAAAGCTAATGGTGTCCAAGAGTTGTTCGGAAACGATGCGGCCAAAGGTTTCGCAGTCTCCCGTTTCGATGGCTGTAAGCAAAGGGGACAAATCGGCCGTCTGCATTTTTTTATCAAACCAAGTGAGAATGGTACTGCGGTAAATCGATCGGATTTCCGCATTGGGAATCGTCAGTTCCAGATAGCTCGTTTCTTCCTGCTTCCGCTCTCCCACTGCTTTTAAATACCCGGTAAAGTACAGGAAGTTCCACAGATTATCCCTGGATTCATGGATTTCCCCATAGGTGATGTCTTCATGCACCGGTTTTTCGATCGTATTCCCCGCGATCAGACTTTCGATTTCGCTCCTTGTCTCAAAGTCCGCCTCTTCCACCAGCTCCCGGATGATGCTGTTGGAAGACGTGTTGGACCAGTAAGGTTTGGGGAAAGCGTCGCGGTCCAGCAGTGCTGTATCCGCATAATTAATAATGCTCCATGGGTTATAGATTTCCTGGCTGCTGAACTGGTACCCGTCGTACCACTGGCGCACTTCCTCATACTTGTCCGCAAGGTCGTAATAAGCAAGTATCTCTTTTACTTCCCTTTCCGTGAAACCAAAACTGTCTGAATACCCGGGACTCAAAATGGAATAGATTTTCAGATTGTTCAGCCCTGTGAAGATGCTCTCGCGGCTGATGTGCAGGCATCCTGTGATGACCGCAAACTCCAGATAAGGGTTCGTTTTCAGCGCCGACTCGAACAGAGATCGGATGTATCCGATCATTTCTTCGTAAAACCCGGAGAACCAGGCATTTTCCAGCGGCACATCGTACTCGTCTATGAGAATAATGGCGTTTTTCCCATGGTACTTTGCAAGACAGTCAGACAGGAATCTCAATGCGCCGGCATAAAGCAGGGGATCGTCTTTCAACGCCAGAATATCCTCATACTGCACTTTCTCCTGTTCTGTCAGTGCGTCGCCTCGCAGCGCATAGCGGTGCCGGCCGAATTCTTCTTGAAGTTCTCTTTTCAACATGCCATAAGCCATCTCAAAATTGGGCTGTTTGGCTGACTTTAAAGATAAGTTGATGACCGGGTACTGCTGCTGGTGGGTCAGGTATTCTTGCCCGCAGGAGGTGATGGCGAGGCCGTCAAACAAATACCCATTATCCACCTGCTGACCCTGGTCGTCCATCTCTTTCTCAAAAAAACGCCGGATCATGCTTAGATTCAGCGTCTTGCCGAATCGCCGCGGTCTTGTAAGCAAACTCACGCTTACGGCGGAATCCATCAGCGTTTTGAGCATGTCCGTTTTATCAACATAGTACGCGTGTCTATCTATGACTCTCTTGAAGTCTTCATAGCCTACCGGAATTGGCTTTTTCATATCATCACCGTCCTTCTTATGGTTAGTATACGGGAAACAGCCTTCAATTACAACGGAAAGCCAGTCTTTTTAAGCCTTTGTTTATCAAAAAAACAGGGCTGCTGCATGTCAAATGAATGATGAATGCGATCAGCTCCCTATTCGCACAGATTTCGCGAAGTGTTGAAATGCGAAGATGGCCGTAAAGATTCCGCCTTTGTGACGTATTGACTCAAGTCAGTCACGTCGGGAAAATTATATTGAAAGGTTGTGTTTTTTTCGCAAAGCTGTGGGTTTGCTGGGCTTGATCCTGACAGCTTGCGGCCCGCGCAGCCTGATTGCGGATTTGAGAGGGCCTGGCTGTTGAAACTTGCGTAAAAAATGAAATCTTATTTTACATTTTTCCCAAAACCCAAGTCGCAATCAAATTCGCCCCGGTCCCGGCGATATTCTCCGCAATCACCTGACCTGGCGCTATCGGTCCTTTTACCCATATGCGCTTCACCGCCTTCATGATCACAAACAGATCATCCTTATCAACAGGGCGGTCGGTTCTCACCGATAACAGCGGCATATCTGCGCGATCGGTTTTCACCACCGTCGTCAGCACACGTTTTGGGCTTTTTATTTCCTGCTTTGCAAACGCCTCGCCTTTGCTGCATTGATTGCCGGTCACAGAAAAGGGCGACTGTTCCACCTGCATGACACAGCTTTTGGGACAAACGGTACAGATCATATTGCCTTTTCTGCCTGTCAGCTCTTTCTCCACACAATCGAGCTCGCGGATGGAAGAATCGCCTCTTCCCAGATAGCGAGCCGCCTTCCTGCCGACGGCCATCGCTTCCTGGGTCACATGGTCCACAAGATCATGCACGACATGGGCATTGCCGCAGACCAACAAACCCGCCTCCTCCCCCGGAACCAACTGACCGCAGACTTCCAGTTCAGGAATCAGCCCCGCTGCCACCAGCAGCGTATCGCAGGGGATATACTCTTTTCGCTTCAAATCCGGCTTCCCGGCTTCTGTAAAGGGTGCGATGGAAACCCCTTTCAGCCGCTCATAACCGTGGGTGGAAACGACCGTCCAGCCGTAGCGCATTGGAATATCAAAATCCTCCACACACTGGACGATATTTCTTGCAAGTCCGGTCGCTTCCTGCCCCAAAATCAGCTTTACCTTAATACCCTCCAGGGTCATCCGCCTTGCCATGATCAGGCCAATGTCACCAGAGCCGAGAATCACCGCGCTCCTTCCCGGCAGATAATTTTTCAAATTCATCATCAGCTGTGCGGCTCCTGCGGTAAAAATGCCGGACGGCCTGCTACCGGGAATCCGCATCTGTGGAAGGGTCCGCTCCCGGCAGCCGGTGGCGATAATAACCGCATCCGCCGGGAGAGCCCGTGCTCCGCCGGCGGCGCTGACGCATTTGACCTTCCATCCCTTTTCAATGGAAAGAACGGTTGTGTTTGTCAGAACTTCAATACCGGCATCCTTTGTCTTTTTCTGCCAAAGAAGGGCGTATTCACCGCCTGTATAGTCCTTTTCATAGAGCTGGGTGCCGAATCCGTTATGAATACACTGGGGCAGAACGCCGCCCAGATAAGACCGCCTTTCCAGCAGCACAACCTCTTCAACTCCCTGTTCTTTTGCCGAAACCGCAGCTCCCATTCCCGCCGGTCCGCCTCCGATTACGATCACTCTCATGGGCGCAGCCTCCCCTTCACCATCGGGCTTCCCGGCCCGCTTTTAAAAATTTGCTCCGGCGGTTTTCCCCATTCTCTGCTGAGGATATCAATGATTTCCGGCGTGCAGAAACCGCCCTGGCATCGTCCCATCCCGGTCCGCAGCCGTTTTTTCAGTCCATTGAGATTGTGGGGCGGAAGGGGCGAATCGAGCACGGAAAGGATATCCCCCTCCGTAATGCCTTCACACCTGCACACGGCGTTTCCATAAGCGGGATTTTCCTTCAGTAGCTTGGCCTGAAGCTTTGGGTCCGCTTTCAAAAACAAAGGCTTTGCCCGGTAGATGGGATCGAACGCTTGATTGCGTTCCTGTCTTAAACCGGCCTCAAAAAGATGCGCGAGAATTTTTTCCACCAGATAAGGCGATGCGGTCATGCCCGGATTTTTAATGCCCAGAGCGCTGACAAAACGCCGCCCGCTGAGGCGCACGACAAAATCCTTCTCTTCTTTGGGTACATTTTCAATATTTGCCCGAATTCCTGCAAAGGACGCGATGACGCTGCCCAAGTCCAGGTCAGGCAAAAGTTTTTTCGCAACATAGGAGATATGATCGATTCCTTTTTGGGTGGTCTCCGTGCATTTGTAGCTTTTCGCTTTGTAGGATGTGGGGCCGGCCAGCATATTGCCATCCACAGTCGGTGCAAGAAGGGTTCCCTTTTCATCATGCTCCTGGGCCTGATAAATCACATGCTTAATGGGCGAAGGGCAGTCAAAGACCAGATATTCGCCCCGCTTGGGCTTTATAACCAAATCCCTGCCGCGCACAAATCGCTCCAATTCCGCAGCCCCTTCGCCTGACGTATTGACAATATAGTCAGCATGAATTACCCCGCGGTTTGTATGCAGCGCGTATCCCTCTCCAGCAGCCTCTATATGCTCTACTTTCGTATTGAATTGAAAGCGGGCGCCATTGGCCGCGCTGTTGAGGGCCGTATGAAGCACCAGCTTAAATGGCGAAACGATTCCCGTCGTTGGCGCATGCATAGCAGCGATGATTTCAGAAGACAGCCTCGGCTCCATATTCCTGGCCTCATCCCCGGAAATCATCTTCATGTCCGGCACCCCGTTCTTTCGTCCCTTTCCTATCTTCTCTTGAATGTGATCGATACCCTCCTGGTGAAAGGCAACAAAAAGAGAGCCCACATAGTCCATCGGGACATCCAGGTCCCTGCAAAGCTGCCGGTGCATACGATTGCCGCGGGCGCAGGAAATCCCTTTCAGGCTCCCGCCCCGCGGATGAAAACCGGCGTAAAGCACTCCGGAGTTTGCTTTTGTCGCACCCTCACCGATATCCGATTCTTTGTCCACCACCAAAACATCCAACTGATATTTCATCAATTCTCTCGCTGTCAGGCAGCCTAAAATACCGGCTCCCACGATCACCACATCGTATTTCATTAGACCACCTTTCTCTCATTTGCAGCTTTTATTCCCTTCCGGACTCTTCTAAAACTCCTGTCCTTTCAAAAACTCCCGTATATTTCTGTGAAGAATTCCGTTTCTGCTTCGTTCAATCTCATCCATCGTAATCACAAATTTGGGATAATTGTCAGGAATCTCTTCCAGCACCCCAAATTCACGCTCGACTGTCTTTTCATCAGCCAGCATATATGCAACCTGAACATAAATTCTCTTCTCTCTTTTTTTTGCTGCAAAGTCTACTTCCCGCGTGTTGGCCTTCCCTATGGTAACATTATAATCCCGACGCAGAAGTTCCATAAAAACGATATTCTCAAGGATCTGGTTAATATCCCTTTGGTTATGGCCGTAGACGGCCTGGCGCAATCCGTGATCGGTCAGGTAAATTTTCTCCTGAAACTGCAAGATTTTTTTGCCAATGAGATCCTCCCTGGATACCATTTGCAGAATACATGCATCTTTGCAGTACTCGATGTAATTGTACAGGGTTTCCGTCGAGACACTTCGATTTTCGTTTTTCAAATATTTTTTAATAGATGCGGCAGAATACGTATTCCCTATTTCCGCGATAAAATACAGTAAAAGATTTTTAAATGCCCCAATGTCGCGTATCTTATTTCTCTGGGCAACATCTTTTAAAATAATTGAGTCGAATAAATCTTCCAGATACATCAACGCGGCCTGCTCTTCCATCTTATTTTGATAAATAAAGGGCATCCCGCCATAAGACAGATAGTGCAGGAAAGCCTCTGCCTCATTGACCTCTTCTTGGGTTTCTCTCATAATATCCAATATTTCCGCAAAAGAAAAAGGGTATATTTTAATCTCTACATAGCGCCCGCCCAGGTAGGTTGCCAGTTCACCGGACAAAAGTTTTGCGTTGGACCCTGTAATATAGATATCCACATCAAAGTCGATCATCAGCGAGTTGACCAACTCTTCCCACCCGGGTAAATCCTGAATTTCGTCAAAAAATAAATACTTTTTTTCTGATAACAGCGGCTTCAAATAGTCAAAAGCGCTTTGAACATTTTTTGCAAAAGGCAGCAGCCTGCTTTCAAAGTTCAGCATGATTATGCTGTCCTCACTTCGTCCCTGCTCTAAAAGCTCCCTTTGAATCAGCTCCAACATGACCGATTTTCCGCTCCTGCGTATTCCGCTCATGACTTTAACCACATCCTTATCAATAAATGGACGAATCTTTTGTATATAAAAATCTCTGCAAATCATTCGATACACCTCCGCGTTTACGCTTATTATCGTTTCTACTATATCGAAATCTTTTCACATTTTCAACATTAGTTTTCGATATATCGAAAACAATTTGCAACTATTTTCCCCATTTTTCTCGTCTCTGCAAAATCAGCGCGCGGATTCCCATGCTTATGGCGATCAACGCCAAGAGGACTGCCGCTAAAATCAAGTAGACCGGACTGGTCTCTTTCTCCACATCATTACTGAAGGTGGCCGTATTCATGTTTCGTTTCAGCATTTTATTGAGCGGGTCTTTATATTCCTCTTTTTTCTTTTTCGCCTTTTCCAGCTGGTTCAGCTTGTTCTGCGCGTCTTTATCTTTTTTCTGCGCCATCATCGCCTGCATTCTCTGGCCTCTGGCTTCTGACTTTTCCGCTTCTGTGGCAGTGCTTCCGGCCAGCACCAGCGCGGACAGAGTCTTTCTCTTAAAGAACTGCATTCCGTTGGATTTCACCGAATTGATCTTATTGAGGCTGCCCTTCTTACCCACCGAATACACGGTACTGGATTTCTGGCTGATATTGTCGTCGATGGGCATCTGGACTTCCACCGTTTCCGAAGGCTGAATTTTACGGTCGTCCTGGTAAAAGTGAATCCGGTAGAAGATCGCTTCTGTCTCCTTATCCGACAAGTTTTTTTCCATGGACTTATAATCGACCGTCTCCTGGCCCATTCGTCTGACAAACAGCTTTGCATTTTCCGGCAGAGAATCCACAGGCGCGATCACATAGATGCCGGTGACTTTATCGTAAAAGACCTTTTGTTCTTTTTGCACCTTTGAGGCTTTAACCTCAATCATCGCATCTTCCAGAGCTTTCACCTCATCGTTAATTTCATTCTGGGGCGTATATTGGTCCATTTCCTCAGCCCGCTTGATTTCTTCATCCAGGTTTTCCACTTCAATGCGGCCGTACTGGCCTTGATCCAGGCCCACATTGGCATGGGCTTTTGCGTAGAGTTCCCTGGCTTCCTTCAGTTTTTCCTTCAGCTTGGTAATATCCGCAGGTTCCGGCTTGTCGGACTTGGCGTTTTTCAGAAGCCTCTCTATATCATTGATCATGGATTTCATCATACTTTTCGCAGACGGCTGCAGTTCAAGTCTGACCGTATTGTGCGCTTTTTTATTGTACTGGCTGAGGACCTCTTTCAATTCCTTGATATTTGACCGCTTATACTTGCCTTCTTTCAAATCTTTATTGGTAACAGAATTGAGGAAGTTCTGTACCTTATCCGCCTCATTTTTCCAGAGGGTCAGATCCGCATAAGTCTGCACGGTAAAGCGCATGGGAACCTTGTTGACCGTGTAACCTTCGCCGTCAGCCTTTTTGTGCCAGCTGGAAATAAATTTGTATTCCTGATCTTTTTCTTTCATATATTTAGACTTTTCCGCAGAGGTAAGCCCTTTGTTCGTCTCCTGGATATAGCCGATGTTGTTGCCTTTTTCATCCTCCGCAAGGATCAGCGTAATTCCATTGTTGGCCTGCATGCCTCTCAGAAAGCCGAACTCATATCGGCATCCCGGCTCCAGTTCAAAGCCTTCAATTTTAAACACCCAGCAAGTACCTTCGCCCGACGGGTCCACCTTATCGCCTCTAGTTGCGGGAGTTTGCACATAGTCATTGAAATTTGCAATGCGGGAACCATTTTTATATGCGAATAAGAACTTTTTTCCATAGCCGATTCGGCTGCTGCTTTCCGGCCAGGGGTTGCGATCGGTCATCGCGTAGAAGGTGTAATTGGATCCATCGCTCTTTTTCGCCTCCAGATAATCCACGCCATTCTCCACACCGGTGTATTTCACCACCGGACCGCTATTGTTAAACGGGCTGCTGAGCCAGTGCTGACCTTTTTCCGTATCAACCAGATACCCGCGGGGGGTAAATGGATTCTTGCCCTTTCCGCTGGTCCCGAATTCCCACGTCTCCGCGCTGGCAACTGTGGCCGCCAGCCCCATAGCCATCATCACTATTAAAATTATCCCGGTAAACCTGGAAAACTTTCGCATTTTATCCTCCACCTATGATATGATAGTTTTTAGCAATAATCGACAAAGGAGTATCACTATGTTCAAACGCAAACGGCCTTATTTGATTGTCCTTGCCCTCTGCCTCGCCCTGTCCCTATCCGCCTCATTTGCTTTTGCTGAGGGCGGCGATGGAACCGGGGGAGGAAACGGGGAAAACCGGGACATTCCTCTGACGCTGAAAAGCGCTTCGATCGCTGACGGCGCCGCAGGCGTTGCCATTAATGAAACCATTCAGCTCAATTTCAATAAAAATGTTTGTAACGTAACCGTCCTTGCGGACAACAAAAAGTGTTTTCATCTCACCGACGCAGACGGAAATGCCGTTGCCATTAACCTGATCTTTCCAGACAACCAAGTCCAGAAGGATTATCGGCGGGAGGTTTTTATCCGGCCCGCCAAAGACCTGAAAAAGAACACCCAGTACCGCATCTCGGTGGATAACACCCTGGCGGCCAAGAACGGCACCACCATCGACAACGCTTACGCCATCACCTTCACCACCGGCTCAGACCGCACCAGCGAGGAAAACGAAATTCTCAAAAAGCTGGGCGAAAACATCATCACCTACGAAACCGCCTACGGCGAATCGGCGGACTTTGTACCCGTAGATAAATCGGGGCTGGACGATGTTTCTAAAAAGCAGGGGCCGGATACCGGATTCATTGCCAAGATCGCCGCTGTAATCCTGATCCTCGCGGTCATCCTCTTCACGGTCATCTATCTCAAGCTCAGACGTAGAAAAGAATAAATTTCATCAGGAACTTTTTCCCTCTCTTCTGAGTGGAATAAATATGGCGGCCTGCTGCTTTTGCGTAGGCTGCTATTTTTTTATGCTCCTCTTGGGAAAGATTTCTTTCTCCAAATCGAACATCATTTATCAATCTGAGGAACTGGGCAAACCGGATTTCGGTGACAGCATCGTAAGCTGAGCCTACTTCCTCCAGCTTATCGTAAGGATTGGCCGGAATCGGGTGATGGTCAAAGGCCATCACCTTGGTTACATACTTGTACATCGCATATACGTTCTCCTTGTTCCCCACATTGCCGAAGGACGCCAATAACCGCCGGATGCGCATTCTGCCCAGCACTTCGTAAAGGGCTATCAGCAGCAGGAGCGCCAGGCCGGCAAACCACCAGGGACTGATCGATTTGTCTTGCTCCTGCTTGTCCTGCTCCGGCTGATCATTCTGAGGCGCCTCATCCTCATAGCTCTTTTGTTTTTCTTCTTCAATCTTCTCATCTTCCTGCGTTTCTTTGGTCTGTTGCTTCTCCATGTCATAAAAACCGGGGATGACCTCCACCGGGAACCACCCGATCTCATCGATATAGATTTCAACCCAGCTGTGAGCCAAAGAATCGGGTATATCCATGGTAACATCGTCCATCTGTGTATAGAGCTTCATGTAATCCGGCGACAGATAATAGCCTTCCGCGTACCTGGCCGGAATCCCGGCCTGTCGGAACATGAGGGCCGCCGCTGTGGCAAAATACATATCGTTTCCCGCTTTGCTGTGCTCCATGAAATAGGCCAGCTGATCCTTGCCTTCCGGCGCTTTATCCTGTTCGACATCATAGGTAAAGGACTCATCAAACTTACTGCGGATATGATGAAGGGTGTATTCAATGGTTTTTCCTACGCATTGATCGATCCCGCTGCTCTTCAGGGCTTCGGCGTCCTCATCGGAAACGTACAAGTACGTATCATACACATATCTCCGATACACGCTTTCCGGCTCCGCATAATCGTTCCAGTCCGGGCTGCCTTTCAGCTCCGACAGCCAGCCGGTCAGGGCTTTTTCATTGTAGTCCTCGAACTTGGGCAAAAAGGTCTTGAAGGAGTAGTCTCTCTGCCCCCGCAGCCCCTTTGCAAAGGCTCCGTAATCCTTGATATAGCGGACCTGATCGGGCATGGTATCGCCGCTGACGGCCGCTTCATAAGGCAGATACAAGTATTTGCTGCTGCCGTTTACATTCTCTGCCTTTACGGAAACAAAATCATAATCCTTCGACATCCGATACAGCCGGTCCTGCTGCATCCAGGGATAAAAATCCTTTTGCTCCAGCCATTCGATCATGCCGGTATATTCGCCGGAATAGGCGCCTTCCGGGGCCGGGGCCCACTTGCCTCCTGCGAAATCTCCTCCTGCAAATCCCCTCAGATACATAGCCCGGGGCAGCAGCATATTCAGGGTCAATACCGTATTCTCCGTATAAGCCAGCGGATGGGCGCTGTTCAAATCGCCCCTTGACAGCTGATCGATTTCGTCTCCCTGCAGCTTATCATAGCGAAGATGCTCCTGTGCGGCAACGACCGACGCCTTGGCTCCATCGACGCTTTGGGGCGGACGATAATCGTCTCCGGAAAAGACCAGCACATAGCACAGCAGCAAAGCCGTCGTAACGCCTAGAAAAATATAGGGCAGGGGCGAATTTTTCTCATTTTGTATGTAAATGGGCTTTCGTTTTTTTCTGCTCACCGGCCTTGCCACCGCCGAGAGAACTAAAAGTCCGGTCCAGCCCAGCATCAGCAGGATCAGCAGCCATATGGAAGGACCTACCTTTAGGCACAATCCGACCATAACCGGAAGGGCGGTCAGCACAAAGCCCAGCAAAGGCTCTTTGTGGTAAATGCTATGGGCGATCCCCATGGAAGCCAGCAGGATGACCGGGATGACCGCCAGAAGAACATCCTTGCCCCAGTCCGCCGTATCCCCGGTCAATTCAAATGGAATGAGGCCGGCATTGAGCTGATCGTTTAAGACCTGGATGATGATGTTGACCATGACCAGAAAGCCGTTCCACACCGCCTGGTATGCCAGGACAAAGTAAATGGCAGTCAAAAGAAAGACATAGAAAACCAGAAACCGTCCCAGAAACGGATTGCGGCAGAGCAGATAAAGCCCGATGGGCAGCCCTGCGATCAGCAGCATGTTGATCATGGGGTCAACTGGACTGGGAAACATGGAAAAATAGGTATACCAGCACCCGACGGACAGCCCCGCCGCCAAGAGCAGCTCAAAGACCACCCGTCTGCGCGGGTGGCTTTTGTCTTGTTCGGTTATCTGGTTCAGCTCCATTGAGGTCTGTGTTTTTTCCTTCATCCAGTTCATAGACTATACCATAATCTCCGGGATCCCTTCCGCCGCTTCACGGACGGATATGGGTACCAATTGTACGGCCTGCTCGGCCTCATCCCTTTTCTGTTCATCGTCATATACGTAAATCGTTTTCATCGTCTGAGAGACTTCCATCTCCGCCACTTTATCCAGATCCAGATCGGAAACCACATAAACCAGCGTACTGTTTCGGCTGCGGTAGCCGCTGGCCCCATAGTAATCCAGCGCCACCGCTTTTTTGTCAGAAGCATACGAGGAAAGCAGCTGGGCCGAGGCCATATCCAAATCCTCAAAAGCATCCAGTTCCCGCACATGAAAAGCGCCCTCGCCTGCGTCGTACCAGGCCAGGTTGTGATTGATGCCGCTTTCCAAAAGCGCCTTGGAAAGGGATAAGTACAGTTCCACCACTGCGTCTACCACCTCTTCCTTGCCCAGCGTCAGCTCCAGGAGCAGAAAAAGGGAATAGTTGAGGGGCAGGCTGAAATCCCGAACCATCGTCTTATCGATCTTGGAGGAAAGTTTCCAATGGATCTTGCGAACTTCATCGCCCGGCACATAGTCCCGCAACGCAAAAATTTCGCTCACATCCTGTCCCGGACGGTCAGGAGAATACCGGCTGCCGTCGCCCATGGTTTCAATGGGCTTTTCCATGTACACGGCCGCTTCCCGCAGATCCGGATAAACCACGGTCGCCTGGTCGGTCAGGCTGGCTTTTTTCAAAGTAAAGAGGCCGAAGGCATCATAAACGCAGATTTTTTTCGTGGAAATGATCACCGTTCCAACCTTGCTGCCTTTCATGGAAAGATGGGCGTCTACCGTCTTTTTTCCGCCCACGGTGGCGTTGACTTTTCTCATCATCTTTGAACCCGTCATCTGATTTTCCAGCTCAATGGTAAAGGTTGCTCTGGCCACAGGAAAAAGGCTGTGGTTGACAAAATGATAGGTGAACACCGCATCTTTCTTTTCTACCGATTGGGGCACATCCAGCGTAATCGAAAGCCCCCGCCTGGAAAAAAGCATCAAGCCCAGGGAAAGAAGAGGCAGCAGGATGCACAGTCCCAAAAGGGTCAGTGTGTAATAGGTATTTGTAAAAATGTAAATCGCTGTCATCATAGTCAAAAGCAGCGCATAAAACACTCGGTTTCGCAGCATTATTTTACCTTTCCTTCCAGCACCGCAGGCGGTTTCACTTGGTCCAGAATATCCTGCAGAACCTTTTCTTCCGTTTCTTTGCGTATCTTTGCCCTGGCGGTCAGGATCAAACGGTGGGCGCATACATCGATGAATACATCCTTTACATCCTGCGGGATCGCATAGCTTCTGCCCGCCAGCAGAGCACCTGCCTTGGCCATCTGGACCAGGGCCAGAACGGCTCTTGGGCTGACGCCCTGTTCCACCGCCTGTGCAGTTCTGGTTTTCTCACAAAGAGCCGCGGCGTATTCGATGATCTCATCGGACATCTTCACCAGCTGCACTGCCCGTTTCATCGCTTTGATATGGGGTGCACTGACTAAAGGCCGAACCGTTTCTATGGGATCGGAAGTCTGCCGCTGTTTTACAATGTTGACCTGGCTTTCAATATCCGGATACCCCATGGACAGTCTTGCCATAAAACGGTCCATCTGGGAATCCGGCAATTTCTGGGTCCCGGCGCTTCCCAAGGGGTTTTGGGTAGCAATACAGACGAAAGGTTCCGGAGCCTTATGGGTTACCCCATCTACGGTGACGCCGCCCTCTTCCATGACCTCCAGCAGAGCTGCCTGGGTCTTTGCGGAGGTACGGTTGATTTCATCCGCCAGGAACAGGTTGCAGAGCGCCGCGCCCGGTTTATAGTCCAGCCCGCCGGTCTCCTTGTTGTAGATGCTGAAACCCGTGATATCGCTGGCCATGGTATCGGGCGTGAACTGCATCCGCTTATAATCCAGGTTCATGACCTTGGAAAGGCCCAGCGCCAGGGTCGTCTTTCCTACGCCCGGCACATCCTCCAGCAGAATATGGCCGCCGGCCAAAATGACCATCAAGACTTTTTTAATAACCTGGTCTTTGCCCACAATGACTTTTTTCAGCTCAAGGATCATTGCAGCCACGACTTTTTGCATCTCCGCGGTCACCGAATCCTTAGGCGCTGGCGCAGCCGGCTGACCCTGCGGCGTTTTCGTTTCGTTTGACTGATTTTCCATTTCTGCCTCCTACTGGGCCGGCGAATTGGACATTCGCATCCCTTCGCCGGAAAGTATCTTTTTTACTGCTTTATGATCCAGTTTCAGATCAAAATATTCCTGATAATAGTCAGATGTATACGCTTCCAGGTCCATATCCGCAAACTTATCCGGATAAAACAGCTTCGCCACTGCCAAAACGCCCATATGGGCTTCCATAGATCCCGGATGGCACCAGCGGGTGGCTCCCACCGGAAGGGTATAGACCTTCTTATTTTTCACTGCCGTAAGCCCTTCCCACTTGGAATCGGAAAGAATATAGTCGGTTACCGAGGATTCGTTGGCGATGAACGCAAAGGGATCCCATTTGTAGATTTCTTCCAGGGTGGTATAGGTCTTGTCTCCGCCGGCCTGTACGCCCTTTTCAATGGAAATGTTCTTAACTGCAGCCAGGTTCATGATCTCGCCGCAGATATCCCCCTCCCCATCGGTTCGAATCGCTTCGTTGACGGAATGATAGACTGACGGCCAGTTCTCTTCCGCCACATCTTTCAGCTTCCCATTTACCATTTCGATGGTGTCCTTTTGGAACTGAATATACTTCTGCGCCTGCTCTTCTTTGTTGAACACCTTTCCCATTACATCGATGGCGTTCTGCAGCTCTTCGATGGTGGTATAATCCACCACAACATAAGGGATTCCCACCTTTTCCAGCTTTTCCACTTCACCTTTGTTGGAAGCGGTGGAATAACGCACCAGAGCCATGTCCGCTTCGACCCGCAGCAGTTCCTCCACATTGATCGAGCCTTCCTGATAAGGGGTGGCCGTCTCTTTAATCTGCGGATATTTCATCTGCATCAGCACATCGGATTTTACACCACCTGGCGCGCCGACGATTTTATCGCCTTCATCCAGCATGGCCATCATGTGGGCCGTTGACGCATAGAGGCATGCCACTCTCTGGGGTTCCTCAGGTATCTCAACCGTGCGCCCGGCGCAGTCTGTGATGATTTTTGCCGCTCCCTTTGCGGGCCCGCTGCTGCTGCCGCAGGCTGTGACGGAAAAAAGCATCACCAGAACGGCCAATATGCTGACTATCTTCTTTTTCATGCTTACCTCTTGTTTCGCAGCGGAAGAATATACTTTCGTTCACCGGTTCCGTTGCTGACGATTTCTGTAATAATGTTAAAGGTCGCTTCCAGGTTTTCCGTGTTCAAAACCTGGGACGGCGTTCCCACTTGGGCGAAGTTGCCGTCGTTGATGAGGGCGACTCTCGTGTTGACCCCCGCGTTCTCCAGATAATAGGCCTGGTTGAGAAAATGGGTCGCCATGATGATGGAAATCTTTTTATCCCGCACCAGCCGGGCGATGATCTCCATCACGTTCAGCTCATGGGTAAAGTCCAGATGGGCCGTAGGCTCGTCCATGACCAGAAGATGCGATTGCTGGGCTATGGCCCTGGCGATAATGACCAGCTGCAGCTCTCCGCCCGAAAGCTTGGTATACTCCCGATCCTCAAACCCGCTGAGTCCTACTTGCTTTAGTGCATCTCTGGCGATGGTTTTTTCAGCTTCTCCTGGAGGTGCGAACGTCCTGGCGGCATAGGTCCTGCCCATGGTCACCACGTCGAGCACCGTGTAGGCGAAGGTGGTTTTGTGTCCCTGCGGAACGTAGGCCACATGCTCTGCGAATTCTTTGGGCTTTAGCTTTTCCAGCGGATTTCCGCCCACGAGGATCTGTCCTTTTTTTAATTTATTCAGGCCCAGGACGCAGTCGATGAGCGTCGATTTGCCGCATCCGTTGGGGCCGATGATGCAGAAAATTTCTCCTTCTTCCACCTGAAAATTCACGTGTTCAAATATGGTCCGTTTGCCGTCATAGCTGAAAGCGGCATTTCTCACTTCAATCAGAGGCATAGACATCACCAATTCTTCCCTTTCGTCTTTTTCAGCAAATAAATGAAGAACGGTCCGCCCACGATGGCAGTTACAATGCCCAGCGGGATCTCCGCTCCGCTGATGGTCCTGCAGATGGTATCTACGAAAACCATAAAGCAGGCGCCGATGGAGATGCTGGCGGGGATCAGCCATTTGTTGTCGCTGCCAATGACCATTCTGCACATATGGGGCACCACCAGCCCGACCCATCCGATGACGCCGCTGATGCAGACCGCTCCTGCGGTGGCCAGAGTAGCAAAGCCGATGACAATGCCTTTGTTAAGTCCCACATTCAGGCCCAGGGTCTTTGCCTCCCGGTCTCCCATGGAAAGTACGTTAAGCCGCCAGCGAAACAGGATCATCCCCGCCAGTCCGACCAGCATCGGTACGGCGGAAAAGACCAGCTCCGCCGATTTGGTGGAGGCCAGGCTGCCCATGAGCCAAAAGGTAATGGCCGGAAGCTCGCTATAAGGATCCGCCATGTATTTGAGCAGCGACAGGAGTGCGGAAAAGATGGATTGAATGATGGTGCCGCCCAAAACCAGCGTGATAGTCGGCGTCCCGCCGCTGACCTTTCCCACCAGATAGGCCAGGATCACCGCCAGAATGCCAAAGCCAAAAGAAAAGAGAGACGTCATCACCATATTGTTGAACAGCAGAATCGACAGCGCGGCCCCGAATCCGGCCCCGTTGGAAACGCCCAGCATGCCGCTGGATACCAGCGGGTTGCGGAAAAGGCTTTGAAAGCAGGCTCCGCTCACAGCAAGACATCCGCCTACCAGCAGCCCTTGAATGGCTCTCTGAAAACGGATTTCCATAACCACGGTATAGGTCTTTTGCTCAACGCCCAGATCGGTTCCGGTGATGGCCGTGGCAAAACTTTTGAACACATCCTCTATACTGACGCTGTACCTGCCGATGCAGATGGTGCCGATGAAAAAAATCAGGGGCAGGGCGGCCAGAGCTATTACGATCAGCCATTGTTTTTTCTTGTGATTTGCTGTCAAACTCGTTTCTCCATTTTATTTCACACAAATAAATCCGTCTGCCGTCCATCTTCTAAACAGACAGTTGTAACACGCATGTTCGGTCTCTTCATAGCACTCTTCCACGTCATTGTCCGCTTCAAATTGATCGCATGGGGTGGTCCAGGTGGTGATTTTCTGATCGCCTTGATAAAGATCCTGCTTGGTGCAGGCTATGTACCTTGCGCCTCTTTGGGCCGCGATCAGTGTTTTCTTATGATCCACCATGGCCAGTTTCAGCTGTTTATCCACGGATACTTCTTGTTCGTCATTCAATTCTTTTCCATAAAAGTCCAGAACTTGTTCAATGCCCATCATGGTTTTCCACTTAGCCGCCGTGTAGCTTTTCCCTGCATGCTCGCTGCCCTTTCCGCCCCGGAAGGTCCCGTCGCAGCCGGAAAGCCGCAGGCCAACGCCCGCAAGGGCTCCGATGACACCAATCCCCGTGCCGCCGTATTCTTCCAGAACCGTGCCGCCGATTTCTTTTGCCAGGGCGTAGGCCTCTTCCTTTTTAATGATCTCTTTCTGCGCCCGCTTGCCGTAAGCGATCAGCCGGTCCGGCTCCCTGAGCTGGTCCAGCCTGCAAAAGCAGAGCCCTGGATCGGAGCTTTCCGCCATGTTGGTCTTCAGCACTTCCTCGGCAGCCTGCTTCATCTGGGAAACGGTCACCCCTTCTATGTTCATTACCATGCACATGGAACTGTTGTGGGATGTGTAGTCGATGTCCTCATGGAGCAGCAGCTGATGGCGGGTGATGCCTTTTTCCAGGGCGCCGCCCATGGCCTGAATGCGTTTTGCGATCAGATCGGAAATTCTTCCTGTGCTGGTGCTTTTGGTCAAATCGTCGGTGTCGTCTACACAGATGTATATCTTCATTGCCTTGTTCCTTTCATATACCACGATTATCTTGCTTTATACGAAGCTGCGGCCGAGTAGGCGCTGTAAATCTTCTTGCCCTTTATTTTCCGATAGGCCCGAACTTTATAATAGTAGCGTTTGCCTTTCTTCAATTTGCTGTTGGTGTATTTTGATGTCTTGCTGCTCACCGACTTGATGGATTTATAGCCTTTGTTTTTCTTTGTGGAGCGGTAAATCCGATAGCCGCTCGCTCCCGATACTTTCTTCCAGGAAACCTTAATCTTTTTCGATCCGCCTTTTTTCGCTTTTACGCGGGTCGGCTTGGATAGCACTGGCTTTGCGCCGGCATAGGAGGAATAGCTGCCGGAATATCGTTCGTTTCCATTTGTCTTATAGGCGCGAACCCGGTAATAATAGGTGGTTCCGGTTGTTTTTCCCGTATCGGTAAAGCTTCTTGCCGATGCGGATTGGGTGTACTTTTTCGTATAGGAACCGTTTTTCTTTGTGTAGCAAAAGATTTCATATCCGGCTGCGCCGCTGATTCCCGTCCAGGTGACTTTGATTTTATTGTAGCCTGCGGATACAGCTTTTACCGCAGGCGCCGCAGGTGCGTTTACTGTGACCGTACATTTGGCTTTGACCAGGCCTTCCAACGTCTTAGCAGTGATGACCGCCGAACCCGGCTTTATTCCTTTTACGTTTCCGTTTTGATCCACCGATGCCACCTGGGGGTTTGACGAGGACCACATCACGTCTTTGCTGTTGTTATTGTAGACCGTCACATTGGCCGTAAGTTTTTTTGTTGCCGCGACCTCCATGGAGAGGGTTTGCGCGCTGAGGGAGATGGCGATTTGGGAGGTGATGTTGTTTTTATACTGTCTCCAGCCTAATGCCGACTTATATGCGTTTACGCTTCCCGGCGGAACAAGGATCGTTGTGATCGAGTCCGGAAAAACCGCGCCATCGTATTGTGGCGGCGTCTTTGCATTGATGATAATCCGGCTGCCCAGACTTGCGCATTCGCCAAAGGCGCCGTTTCCCAGCTTCTCCAAAGCGGAAGGCAAGATGATGTCTCTGAGATTTCTGCAGCCTGAGAATGCGTTTCCTGCAATAATTGTAGTGTCTTCATTCAGCCGGACTTTTTTCAAGTTTACCCGATCTTTGAAGGTGCTGCTTTTGAACCGATTATCTTCTAACACCGCATTTGACAAATCAATTGTCGTTGCATTAAGGAAATTATCCTGCAAATATGGAATGTCGTCACTGTAATCTAAAACTGCATTGCCAGAAGTTTCGATCCTCAGTGTGTCAATCTGACTTTCAGATTTATTTTCCAAGTTCAGTGCGGCCTCTGCGGTCTCTTGCAGAGTGCCTGTTTTACTTACTCGTAAGGACAGAGTATCTTCAATCTCATCTTCCTCAATTTTAAATTGCTTCCAATATTCGTGGTTTCGATATGCTTCACCGCATCCATACGGAACCTTTATGCCCAAAATGCTGGTTCCCTCAAAACAGCCTGGATACTCACTGCATTCCGGAGGTGTTACTGCATTGATCGTAATCATCTTTCCATTTAATGAAGGACATCTGGCAAAAGCATTATCACCGATAAAAGTCACTCCAGCAGAAATTTGAACATTGGAAAGCGCCTTACAGCCGTCAAATGCCTTAGTATTGATTTTTGAAAGACGATCAGGCAGCTTTACGGTGGTCAAATGATTCATACCCTCACAAACCATGGGTGGAAGCGCATCAACCGTACACTTGGAGATGTCCAGCTCTTCTAAGGCAGATAGCTTCTCCCTCATATAGGTGAAGTCCTTGTCTGATAAAGATGCTCCCCGTACGGTAAATAGCTTGATCTTTTTAATGCTGTTCAGTTCGCTTTCCGGCTTACCGCTCTTTTCTATGACGGTCTGCAGCACACCTTTTGTATCATCTGAATTGCCCTTTGGAATCCCGACTGAAAAAGCATCCCCGGCAGAAGTCACTTCAAATTCAATTGCCCTGGACGCTGCCTTTGCTCCGTCCGGAATGGATTCTGGATGATCCTGATGCCATTTTGAAGTAGCTGTAATATGGCTTTTTTCACCGGCCTTATTTGCCCACAGAGCAGTCCACTCGCCGGTTCTTTCATCGATATCGATATTATCACTGGCTGACCAGACATATTTTCTGTAATCACCCTCGCTGCCGGGATTCGCGGTAACGGAAGTCTTTGCTGTTCCGTAATTTCCTACTGACAGCTTGGAAGGAACGCCTATGATGTCATTTACCGTGGCCTCTACTACCCTCACCGCCTGCAGCGCATCGATAGCGTCACTGAGCTTTTGGGCCATTTCCTCTTTCTGAGCCAATGTCGCATTTTCATTATTGCGAAGCGCTTTTGCCTCATCTAATTGAGATTTCAATGCCTCTTTCAGTGTCCCATCGCGGTATTCTCCCGCCTGCGTTCCTATTACCGCAGATTCATTCAGTTCTTCTGCGACGGTGATCGCTTTATCCAAAGTGTATTTTCCCTTGACTTTGAATTGAAACGCTACGGGGACGCCCAAAACTTTTTCTACATTATTACCGCAAGTTTCTGCGCCAAATTCCAAAATGTAGTCGCCTGATTCTAGCGTCTTTTCCGTATAGAGGGTTATCCTGCCGGAACCGTCTCCATTGGAGGCATTGCCATAGGTCTTGTTATCGTCAACAAAGAGATTTCCTTTTTTGTAATTGATGATCGGCTCCTTGTTTTTCGCCCAGTCCTTCCCCGTATAGGAGTCGCCCGGTTCCAGAGAATAAATGTTGACCTGAGTCTTTTTATCCGGGCTCATCCCTGAATACTGGCTCGGATCCGGGTTTAAATTGTACTTCGTAAAGTTCCAGTTTCCCGCTTCTCCAATCTGGTTCATTCCCGCTGTCATGCAAAGCGCGAATTCAATTCGGCCCGCGGTGCCGTCAAGGGTTTCGTTAATTTGATTTAAGAAATAGCCGCCGGAATTGTCCGTAGTGTGAAGCACCGTTATATCCGATGGTTCTACCAGCTTCATGTTGTTGTAATCTTTAATGCCCTGTCCTGTCTGCAGTGTCCCCTGCAGACCCTGAAAACCATATTCGCTTTCTGCATGAACCTCTGGCAATGGAATCAAAGTAAGCAGCAGCAGCGCTGCTGTGATCCATGCGATCATTCTTTTATTTAATTTTTCCGTCGTATATTGGCTCATCATATTCTTCCGTAACTACCGCAAGTATACTGCTTTACAGCATACTTGCGATGTCTTTTATTTTGCTTTAACCCTTTGTATTTTCGTATACTTACTGTAAACTTTTTTGCCATCTACCACGCGGTACGCACGCAGCTTATAAAAGTAGGCTTTTCCACCGCTGACTTGCTGGTCGGTAAAGCTTCTCTTTGCCGTTTGTCTCACCAGAATATAACCGCCATTCTTCTTTGTACTTCTATAAATCTGATATTTATGCGCGCCTTTTACTTTTGTCCATTTAACTACAATGCCGTTCTTCTTTGCTTTCAAGGTCATCTTTGATACGGCAAGGGCTGCTTTTGCACCCGCAGGTTTGGATATCTTGCTGTAGACTTTTCTGCCATCCACATTACGGTAAGCTTTTACTTTATAATAGTAGGTTTTTCCGGTCTTGACTTTTTTGTCAGTAAAGGATTTGTTTTTTCCTCCTTTTACAACGGCTAACTTTTTATACGCTCCATTTTTCTTAGAAGCTTTATAAATCACATATCCGCTGGCGCCGGGAATTTGTTGGTAAGACACCTTTGCTTTGTTATAGGAGGCCTGCGCCTTAACCTTTTTGATAGGCTTTAAGGCTGGCTTTGCCGCAGAAGTATTGGAATCAGCACTGTAATATTTAACGCCATTGACTTCCGTATAAGTTCTGACTTTATAATATTTCGTTTTGCCAGTCTTCAAACCCTTATCGAGATAGCTGAAAGCTTTGGTCTCCGTTAATTTTCCATACTTGCCGTTTTTGGATGCCGCTCCGTAGACTGCGTATCCGGCTGCGCCGTCTACCTTTGCCCAGCTAATCTTGGCAGAGTTATAAGCGGCTGCGGCAGCTTTGATCTTTGCCGGGGCGACTTGAACAGGATCCACAGTGACCTTGCAGGAGGAGGACAGCCCGTTCTTGTTAACTGCAGTAATGATAGCTGTACCCGCTTTGACTCCCGTAACGTTTCCGCTGTTATCGACCTTTGCCACCGAATGATCCGTTGAGCTCCATGTTAATTCTGTGTCATCCGCGTCTTTTGGCATAAAGGATGCCTTTAATTCCAATGTGCCGTTGACTGGGATGTTTGCAGAAGGTTTGTTGAGGGATATGGCTGTTGCTTTGGTAAACTTTTTGGTTTTGAAGTAAAATACTGCCTCTTTTTCAATCATACTATTCTGCTTGAAAGAATCATCAAAAACAAGTGCATATTCTGTATTATATTTCAACGCTTCTTTCTTTATAGCGAACTTAACCGTCGTTGGGTTCTGCACTTTGTTCGTATCTACTGATTTTAAAATAAGGGTTTCGTCTCCAAAAGTCCCTATTGTCTTAGTCATTTCTTTATTGCAAAGTTTGATTTTATCCAACATATATTTTTGAACATAGTCATCTGGTTTTTTATTTCCATCACCCTTTGCGCTTGCTGCTGTAAAGCTAAAGCTTGAATCTTTCGTATCTACTAAAGTGTTAATATAGTTTTCATACATAAGCTGGTTGCTGGTATTCGTTGAAATATGTAAATCATTTAATTTTAACGTCGTCCCATTTTGCGGTCCCTGAGCTTTATAATCTTCCCGGTTACCTGTAGCTGCATTGGAAAATCCCGGAACATTAACAGTAACTGTGCATTCGCCTAATTCTCTATAATCATCATCTGCACTTATATATTCCATAAGACGCAGTTTTGCCGATCCATTGGCTGCTGGTTTAAAGTAGCCCCTTTTATAGGACATGTCTTCTCCTGGAGCTTCTTTGCTGACGAAGGAGCCAACATTTGCATTTCCGCTTTGATAAAGTGTACCAAGTCCATCACTGGCACTGTCTTTTGTAAAGTATCTCAAATAGACTTCGTCTTGGGTATTTATAGACAAAGTGTCTCCAACCCACTTCCATTTGCTCATATCAGAAGTGTTTTCATGTCCACCTTCCACAATGTATAGCCCTGGTTTGACAACAGTAACTCGATAGCTCGTCGTATATTGCTGCCCATTGGTCTGTTTTATTTCTATATTGGTTCCACCATTTGCAATACCTTTTACTACACCATCTTGATCTACGGTTGCTACAGCCGGATCCTCAGACGTATATTGAAACTGTGGTTCAGGGTTATTGTCAGCTGGCAAAACTTCTTTAATTGGAATCTTTGATTCCTCTCCTGCAGATAGACTCGTGTATGTTTTCGACAGGATAATTCCTGTTTTCGTCTGGATTTCCAAGGTAGCCTTACCTGTTGCAAACTCTTGATCTTCTAAGGTAAATGTCAGTTCCGTATTTCCATCTGCTATGGCGGTTACATTTAATTTCACTTGTCCTGTCGTAGACTTTGTTATAGCAACATCTTCAGATTTGACTACCTTCTCATTGGTAGACTCAATGCATTTCAAATTATCCGCAAACCATGCAGCCCTTGATTCTGATGCTGCTGTCGAGGTTTGATCACGAGGTACTGACGCAAGAATAGCAGTCGCTTTGTTCAAGCTAACTTTCTTGGGTTTTCCTCTATTGATCAAAAATACATCTGGATCAGAAATATCCATCTGAATCAATGTAACATGGCATTTTGCTTGATTTCCATTTTGATCCGTGGCCGTAATCGTTACCTCTTCTCCCACTTTAGGTTTTACCGTTGTCACCAAACCACTTTGGCTAACTTGCAGTACACTCGGGTTGCTGCTTGTCCATGTTGGCGACACTAACTTCCCCTCCGCATCTTTTGCGCGCAATTCTTTTTGTCCATAGATCGCTATCATCTCTATTGTCTGATCGGTCAGTTCTTTGTTAGCTACATCCCAAATCGTAAGCGGCGCTGCCTTTGACTCTGCAAAAGCAATCGCAGGAATGCAAGTTGCTATCATTACCATTACAATTATTACATTTATTATTTTTTTCATTTCTTTAATAAGGCGGAGAAGATGCCTTCTCCGCCGCCTCCAAACTATTTTTATTCAGTATCAAATTGGAAATTTACAGGTACGCCAAGCTTTCTGGATGTATTATTTCCACATACATCGCCGCCAAACTGTAAGATGTAAGTTTCGCCTGATTCCAGCCCTGAGACCTTAATTGTGATATTCGGGGAAGCAAAGGACTTATAAGTAACAGTCGTACCAGGCACTTGCTCTTTAGATGTGTCTAAAACTTTAATATGCGGCAGGCTGTTAGCAATGAAATTCGCAGACTGGAAATTATTGATTCCTGCACTTAACGTAAAGGTAAAGTCGCAGGAAGTATTTGCCGTCAAGGCAACAGGATCATTGATTATATTATCGTATCCTTCCGCAGTCAACACACCCCCTGTAATATTATCCGGCGTAACCATCAGCATGGTATTTCCGCCAGTTCCCTGGTATCCATATGTGGTTGACTCCTCTACGGTCACCGTAATGCTGTCGGTTGCCAGGATTGTACCCGTACAATCGCCGCTAGGTCCTGTTCCTGTTCCTCCTGGGGCCTCACCTTCTCTCAGCGTTGCGGTCAGTGTTGTGGTTCCTTTTGCAACAGGCGTAATATTGCCCTTGTGAATACCAATTGTCGCAACATCTTTATTGCTGCTTGTCCAGTCAATATGCACAGTTGTCCCCGCTGGCTGCGTGATATCTGCTGCTGCCCGCGGATTCGTTCCGGTCAATATGGTCCCTGGGTTTTGAATTGCTACGTCATACCCAGCTACAACGGATTGGGCAAACGCCATCCCTGGCATCATTGCCATCACCATCATCAACGCCATTACGACGCTGACAATGATCCTCTTATTGCTTTTTGCAAGATTCATTTTTTCGTCCTCCTTTTTAAATGTAATAATAAGCTATATATAATTACTCTGCATCGCCGGATGCAAAGGAATTATCATTTGTTTAGTAGGCTAAATGGATGGGCCGGTTTACACCAAAACATTTATTTAACCTTTACAGTCTTCAATTGTGACGTCTTTCCGTATACCTTCTTACCGTCCACCACTTTATACGCGCGGACTTTGTAGTAATACCGCTTTCCTTTTTTGAGGCCCTTATCCGTATATTTGTTCTTTACTGTGATGCTTGCTTTTATATATTTGCCATTTTTGCTTGTGCTTCTATGCAATACATATTTATCCGCACCTGAAACTTTACTCCACTTTGCCGTAGCTTTTCTTTTCCCTGCCTTTACTTTCAAGGCCGGTTTGGAAGGCACCGGCCTTATTGATTTCTTTGCAGAGTAGCTGCCATAAACTTTTTGTCCATTGACAAGCCGATAAGCCCTCACTTTATATGCGTACGTCTTTCCTGTTTTCAGATTTTTTCCGACATAGCTGCGGGCAGTTGTATGTTTTACAGGCTTGTATTTCTTCGATTTTGCGTTATATCGATAGACGGTATAACCATCGGCCTTTGCAGCTTTTGACCAGGTCAGCTTTACACGATTGTAGCTGGACGAAACTGCTTTTAATGATACTTTCGCAATTACGGGAGTTACTTCCACTGGACAGGAAGCCTTCAGATTTGTTCCATCCTTTGTTACTGCCGTAATTGTCGTTTTGCCTGCTTTCATCGCTTTGACTTCACCATTGGAATCAACTACGGCAACTGCTTTGTCTGCCGAAGTCCATGTTACTGCTTTTTCTTTTACATTTTCAGGCTTAATGGCGGCCTTTAATGTTTTAGTCTGGCCTTCTTTTAAGGTTACTTTACTTCCCAGGGAAATGCTCTGTGCAAAAGCATCTGTGGAAAAATGGAAAACAATCTTTTTATCCAGCAATGTCTGTACGCCCATGCCTGACTCAAAGACCAGTACATACTGTGTATTAGCAGCTAATGCGTTAGCAGGAATCTCCAAAAATACATCGAACCCTCTGAGCGGTCCGGAACCAGTTCCCCCGCCATTGGCCAGCCTCTGATGTTTCCAGCCCTTGTAAATCTGAGTACCTGTCAGGACAACCGTGCCGTCCGTCTTCTGAATGCTCATCTTGGGAATAATATTACTAGCCATAATTTGGTCATTGCACTTGGCAGTCTGTGAACCGCCCAGGAAAAATCCAAACTTAATGGGTTGGGTCGGATTTAAAGTTCCCTGAATATAGTTGTCCCAGTATGCGCTAACGGACGTGTCGGTCATAATCGAATAGTTATAGGCATAAGAATTCACATACGGATGGCTATCATCTGCCATACCGCCGTTCTCTTTTTCTATATCTGCCCCATTGAAAAAATACTGTTTTATATTCGTTGTACCATATTGTCCAATTCTGCTATCCTTAGAATTAACGGAAGCATCTATATAGTTTACGAACATGCCCTGGTTCTGTGATGTCTGGGATAGAGCCGTATTCCCTGCTGTGTTTGCGAACGCCATTCCCGGCACCATGACCATGACCATCATCAGGGCCGTTACTACACTGACAGTGATCCTCTTTTTGCCTTTTGCAAGATTCATTTTTCATCCTCCTCGTTCAATATACGAATAAGTTGATAGAACGCCTCACATCTCGAAATGCAAAAGAAGTATCACGCACTTCACTTTAACATTTTAAATCGATAAACTTGTTGCCACAAAAATAAGGAATGCATATAAAAAATAAAACTCTTTCCTAAAAAACGGGAAAGAGTGATTTACCTCTGATACATCATTCCTTTCCAAAACACGGGAGGCAGCACCGTTTCCAGTATTACCCATCGACGCTCAACCATAGGCCAAAGCCTTTAGGTTTTCACGTTCGGAACCATCAATATTTACTTTTATAATCCAAAATTTACTAGATTCAGTTACATTGTATTATAGCTCGTATCTTTTCGCAAGTTTTTTCTTACTTCTTCGATTTTTTTCTTCATTATGAGACATGATGTGCTTTCTTTATCCCTATTATACTACAGCAAACGACAAATTTCCGTTGTCTTACCAACATTTTCTAATCTTTTATAAAAAACGTGGAAATGACGGAATCAAAGATTCCTATTTCCACATGTCGCCCGTAAGGGGGCGACTCTTTGCAAGGTACTGTTGCCGGTAACGTAGTGCGTAAAAACATCCGCTGGCTGATCCCACTGTACACCGTTGGATCTGGAAATTCTTATCAGCCTATTTTTATTTACCAGCTCGCGAATACGTTTTACTTGGCATTTACTTTTGCTTATTTTTGTTCTATGATATATAGAATCTTTGTTAAAGGAGGCGTTTATATGAAGAAACTCGATTGTTTAGGCCAAATCTGCCCCATTCCTGTCATGCGGCTGCAAAACGAACTGTCGGTCATCGGGCAGGGTGAAGAGGTTATGCTCGTAACGGATCATAGTTGTACCTGCAAATCCGTTCAAGAATTCTGCAGGGCCAAAGAACTGGTCTGTTCATGCGAGGAGGTGATGAACGGTATCTGGGAAATCACCATCCGCAGCGCTCCCGAGTCAGCAAATCATCGAGTCAAGCATTCGTTCCAGATAGGCAAATAAATCTTTTATTTGTACATCTTCCTGTTGAGATTTTGGATTTTTGATTAAATAGTAACGAAACTTAAATTCAAACTCTTCTATTTCGATAATTTCCAACTGTTTGTTATACAATTCTTTCTTTATGGACGAATATGGGAGAAAAGCTGCTCCCATCCCATTGACTACCGACTGTTTTGCCGACTCAAAGGATTCAAATTGGCAGGTCACATTCATTTGCTGCCTGGAAACTCCTTTTTGAGCGAGATACCCATCCAGCTTCTGCTGGGTTCTGTGACTGCCGCTGATCATCATCATCGGTAGTTGTTGCAATTCATCCAAGTCCATTTTCTTTCGTTTGTGCGTTCTCGGAGTCATGACCAAATGCACTGGATCAGAGAACATAAAACGGCTATATAATTCTTTATTTGCAGGAGGCCCGACGATAAATCCAATATCACCCTGACCGGCATTGATTTTTTGTTCGATCTGTGCGCTGGACATTACTTTCGTCTCCAAGCGGACTTCTTGAAATTTTTTCTGTATTTGAAACAGCGCACAAGGCAGTGCATAAGTATAAATCACATCCATGGAAAGGATATGGAAACAACGATCCTTTTTCTGCAAAAGTTCCAGTTGGTTGACCAGTGTCTGATAAACGCCCAAAATTTCCTGGGCACGCTGATATACTAGTTCACCGGCAGGAGTCATGCTCACGCCCTGATTACTCCTGTCAAGCAGCCGGCAGCCAAAGGAATTTTCCATTGACTTGATTTGCTGGCTCAGTGCGGACTGCGATACGTGAAGACGTTCGGCTGCCTTTGTAATACTTCCATTGTTAATAATTTCAATAAACATAAACAGAGTATCGATATTCATCCCTACCTCCAATCCTATCTTACACCAGGGTTATCCCATAACTATGCCCATTATTATATCACAACAATCTGAATTGTCATAAGATTTTCTAATATAGCTTCACGTATTACGATTACCCGATTAATTACGCCCATGCTATAATGATCCCATAGTCATCGTCAAAGAATTAACAGTGATAGAAAGGAGAAACGAAAATGGGTGAAGGCCAGAGTAAACCATCGTCCATAGAGCGCAGTCCCAGAAAACGGACACCCCGCAAACCAAAAAAAAGCCAGATTCCTTATGCGATTCTGGTTACCATCGGAATCATCTTAATCGCATGGCTGGTAAATCGCGGCAGTACCACTGCCGCAATCGGCTGGATATTCGGAATCGCATTCGGATATGTCCTTCAGCGATCCAGATTCTGTTTTACCGCTTCTATGCGGGACCCGTGGATTACCGGCAGTACTTCCCTGACAAGAGCTGTACTGATCGCATTTGCACTGACCACTTTAGGTTTCACTGCCATCAAATACAGTGCTTATCTGAGCGGCAGTGACATTCCCGGAGCCGGTGCTGTGCATCCGATCAGCATCCCCCTAATACTGGGAGCGACCATGTTCGGAATTGGGATGGTAATCGCCGGAGGATGCGCCAGCGGAACACTGATGCGTATCGGTGAAGGATTTACAATGCAGATGCTTGCGCTGGTATTTTTTATCGTCGGCTCTCTGTGGGGAGGCCACGATATGGGCGCTTTCTGGAGCAATCTGGAAACAAACGCACCAAAGATTTTTTTGCCCGATGTATTCGGATGGGCTGGAGCACTGGTTGTCCAAGGAGTGATTATTCTGCTGCTTTATCTCGCCGCCCTTAGTTGGCAAAAGAAAAAACTAGGTTCCATTGAGTAAATATTATAAGGATAATTTGTTAAAACATGAACAGGAGGATTTAAAAAATGGCTGAATATGAATTGGATTGTTTAGGAGAAGCTTGTCCGGTACCACTCATGAAGGTGGAGAAAAAAATGAATGAGCTGGAAGTTGGCGATGTTCTTTTTGTGGCAATCGACCACAGCTGCGCAATGAAAAATGTCCCGGAATGGGCGAGAACACAGGGACACAATGTGGATATCGACGAAGTGGATGATGGTGAATGGGAAGTTGTAATTGAGAAGACCAAATGATTACCCTGAGAAAAGGCGGTGAACATAATTGAAAGAGTTTTGGAATAAGTTAGGGGCTAATCCCGTTTACAAACGTCTATTGAAGGAGCCTATGACTTACGTTGGCGGCGCTGTACTGCTTTCGATTCTTCAGATTGCCCATCTGGCAGTGTTAAACTCCGGCTGGGGCGTAACAACTACCTTCAGTATCTGGGGAGCCAAGCTAGCAGAGCTTATCGGAATTCACGCAAGCGACTGGGCGTATTTCGCTTCGGATAACATGCATAAAGAAGTCACCACCAGTTTTTTCGCTGATGTAGGCAGTCTGCGAAATGTGGGCGTAATTGTAGGCGCTCTTGTGGCAACCTTGTTTGCATCACAATTTAAAATTAAAAAAATCAAATCCATGCGTCAGGTCGTTGCAGCGATTCTGGGAGGCTTACTGATGGGATATGGCGCGAGAATCGCTACCGGGTGCAATATCGGTGCCTTGTTTACAGGTATTTCATCCCTTTCCGTATCAGGATGGGTGTTTGCATTATTCCTGCTGGTCGGCGCCTTTATCGGCAGCAAACTGTTGGCAAAATATTTTATGTAACTGTAAAAATGGTTCATGAGTTAAGGAGGAGCATTCTTGGAAAAGAAAACAGAGCGCTATGATGTTGTCATCATAGGGGGAGGCGCGGCAGGATTAACTGCGGGAATTTACTGCGGCCGTGCGCGTCTCAAGACATTATTAATTGAAAAATCGTTGGTCGGGGGCCTTGCCACCTACACCAATGAAATCGAAAATTACCCTGGTTTTCCTCAGGGCCAAAGCGGCCTGGATTTGATGAATTTATTTCATCAGCAGGCGAAAAAATTTGGAGTAAAGTTCAAATTAACAGATGTAAAATCCGTTTCTTTAGAGGGAGATACAAAGGTGGTAGAAACGTTTCGCAATCGATATGAGTGCAGCGCGGTCATTATTGCCAGCGGCGGAAAACCCAGGCTCACAGGAGCGAAAAACGAAGAAAAATACCTTTATGACAAAGGAATTTCTTTCTGTGCCACCTGTGATGCGGCAGCAAATACTGGAAAAACCGTTGTCGTTATCGGCAGCGGCGATGCCGCCATTGAAGAAGGCATGTTCCTGACCAAATTCGCTGATAAAGTTCTGGTCTCGGTCATGCATGACGTGGGAATTATGGACTGCAATGAGATCGCAAAAGGCCAGGCTATGGATAATCCGAAAATGGAATTTCTATGGAATACGGTTCCTGACAGCTTCGAGGGAGATGATCATTTGGAAGGGGTGGTTCTGAAGAATCTCAAAACTGGTCAACTGGAACCGATTGCTGCGGACACCTGTTTTCTCTTCATCGGATATCTGCCGAACACTGAACTGTTCCAGGATATCCTCGATATGAGTCCATCCAAATATCTAAAAACCAATGAACGGATGGAAACGAACATTCCCGGCGTCTGGGCTGTAGGCGATGTCCGCGATAAGTTTTTGAAACAGGTTGCAACTGCTGTAGGCGATGGAGCTGTAGCCGGTTATGGTGCAGAAAAATATATCGCAGAGTCTGAGATGTTTGAAAGCCAGATTCTGCGTGCGGAGAAACCAGCCTTGGTCTATTTGTTCAGCGCCGTTGATCCGGATGCCCGTGAACTTCTTACATATATTGAACAGTTGGAGGAAGAAATTTCTCCACGATTGTCCGTCGCCAAAGTTGACATTTATAAGTCGGACGGAATTGCCCGCAGGTTGGGGATCAACCGCTTTCCTGCCGTAGCGCTGGTGGAAAACGGCCGTATTGTAAAGACTATGACAGAGCATGTAAATGAAGGTTCTATACGTGAGTTCATCGGCTGAGGATTGATCAGTCATCATTTATGGAATCCCATCCTTAAAGAGAAGCGCACCTGCAGCGGTCGGCCGCAGGTGCGCTTCTTGGTGTTTGTTATCTTGCAGGCCGTTTTTCGTTATTCACTATAACTTTCTTCCAAATCTTGGACAATATGATGTATAATACATTTTATATGGATGATTCTTTAACCGGAATAAAAGATAATCCATTATTTAATTCAAAACCCATTTAGAATCATGTATAATATGAATTAGATCGATTAACGAAAGGAGCGCTTGGTGTTTTTTGACACCAACAACGAAGAAATATGGGCAGTGCAACAGCAAAACCGATTCAATCCGTCGAACGGGCGTTAAGAATTCTCGAGCAATTCACTTTGTCAGAACCCAAAATCACACTCTCCGATCTGGCAAAAAAAACCGGTTTGAAAAGGACCACTTGTTATGGTATCGCAGAAACTTTACTGAAACACAAATACCTGGATTATGATGAATCGACCGGTAAATACTCCCTAGGCGTTTCCAATTATATTTTAGGCCAGCTCTATGCCCAGAGCATGGAAATACGCGCCATTGCCAGCCCCTATATCAACCAGTTGGCGGACAACTATCAAACGGCTGTTCATTTGGTCGTACCGGACGGCTACGATGCGGTCTACATCGATAAGGTGGGCGAAACCGAATCTTTTCGAATCCTGTCCAGAGTAGGCAAACGGGCGGAATTGTTTGCGGCCGCCATCAGCAAGGTGGTGTTGGCTTATCAGGAAGAATCTGTTCTCGATCAGCTGCTCAGCAAACCTATGCCCAGATATACGGTCAACTCGATTACCGATCCATTCACATTTCGAAGAATGTTAAATGAAGTGCGCGAAAGGAAAATCGCTTTGGATAATGAAGAGCTGGACGTCGGCCTAGTATGTATTGCGACCCCTATTGAAAACAACCAGGGAGATTTGGTGGCAGTCATCAGCGTTTCCGGCATTTCTGAAAAAATGCATGAGCAGGAAAAAGCCATAGAAAAAGATTTGCTGCAATGCGCTGCAAAGATCAAACAGACCATCGGCGATGTACTCTGATGGGTTCCCCGTTTTATACAAAACGCTCTGTCATCCGGCGGGCCTAGAAAGCGCCACGATCAAAAGCTTCGAAAAAACCTCCCATTACAGACAGTTTTCAGCCATTGACATGCCTTCACATAGTCAAGCAATGATAAAACGATCAGGATTGATCCCGGAACCATTCAATCCTGATCGTTTCTTTTAATGGCTGCCGACAAAAGGATCGGCAAAGCGGCCCTTTTTTCTGGATACTAACAGCCCTCCCATGAAAGCAGCCCGGCGCGAGAGGTTCCAGCTGCCGTTTTGAGCTAATGTATAACATCAAACGAAAGGATCGCTAGGCACATTAATTAAAGGGTAAACCATAATAACATATACACAAGCGCCTCAGTTTTGTTATAATATTCTGAACAGTTAGATAATTGTAAAACAAAGCAGGAATAACCCTGACAATCTAAATCTTAACTGGACACTTATAATAGAAAGAGAGGTTAAAATGAAAAGAAAAGCATTATTAGCCAGCATTATGGCACTGCTGCTCGCAGTATGTATATCCTTTGCGGGATGCGGCAGTACTGACAAAGACTCCGCCGAAAAAACAAAAGACGTGAAGGTAACAGCACCCACCGGAACATACATCGGCCAGGAAAACAACGGCGTTGCTGAATTCAAGGGAATTCGCTACGGGGAATTTGCGCCTTTTAAACCGGCAGCAGATGTAACAACAACGGAAGACGACCAAATTGAGGCGACGGAATTCGGAAAAAACTGTATCCAGCCTTATGACGAAGTAGAAGTTGCTTCTCAGGACCCATGTTCTCAGGACTGCCTGTTTCTCAACGTATGGACAAAAGATGTTGCAACGAAGGATAAACCTGTCATAATGTTTATTCATGGCGGCAGCTGTATCTGGGGAGGAACATCGGATCCAACCTACGATGGGGAATATTTTGTCAGAAACCTTGCCGAGAATGAGGATTGCGTATTTATTACAATTAACTATCGGCTTTCAATATTGGGAAGCCTTGACCTTTCAGGACTTGAAGGGTACACGGATGATTATGCAAGCGCAATCAATCTGAGCAAACTGGATCAAACTCAGGCTTTGAAATGGATCAACCAAAATATTGAAGCATGGGGCGGAGATACAGAAAATGTGACAATCATGGGACAGTCCGCAGGCGGCGGTGCGGTAGAAATGCTAATGGCTGACACCGACACCCATAAATATTTCAACAGAGCAGTCATAAACAGCGGCAGCCAGTCACGCGAGGCCTTATCAAAAGAAAAGGTCAAAAGCAATTCGGAAAAAGTTTTTAAAATACTAGGCGTTAAATCGATTGAAGAACTCACTGCACTAACAGATAAGCAGATTTCAGATAAAATGACAAAAATTACAGACGAATTGGGCGAAGCCCATCCAGGGCTCAAATGTGCGGACGGTAAGATTATTTCTGAAACATGGTGGGAAGACCTACAGAATGGCGCTGCCAAGGATATCGATTTACTCATAGGCGGCACCAACGGAGAGGAAGATTGGAATTCCATTGATTGGGATAATAGTATATCCAAGCCTATTAAAGATCCTGACACAATCAAAAAATGTATGGAAGATATCGATGATGCACGTGCGGATACATATGGAAGATTCTATGCTCTCGATCAAAAAGGATTCTATGACGGATATCTTGCTATGGGAGATGACAAAGTGAAGCAGGCACAAGATTTGTTTAACGATGTGTACTTTAATTATCCTACACATCTGATTGCCGAGGTACAGGCCAAGCACAATAAAAACACGTATCTGTACAACTGGGAATATGCTCCCGATATGAATAGCGTTTTGGATTACAACGGCGATGCTGCTGAAGTGTCTCCTTGGGGAAGAGCTCTCCACTGTATGGATCTCTGCTTTGAATTCGGAACCAAAGAAGGTTATCCTGAGATGACCGGCGACCCCAAAGAAATGTCAGATGATATGATTGCCCAGGCCCGTGAGATGCTTTACAGCTTTGCAAAAATCGGCAACCCAAGCAACGATCTGATTGGCGAGTGGAAGCCATTTGACAACGATCAAATGTACAGCATGGTAATTACAAAAGACGCAAAGTGGGACTGCAAAGCCAACTATCGAAGAGATATCATCGATTACATGAAGAAACTCACTCCATATGGAATGTAGTGTTTACAGCCACTGACATGCCTTCACAGCGTCAAACAATGAAAAAACGATCAGGATTGATCCCGAAATCATTCAATCCTGATCGTCTTTTTAATGACCGCTAGCTCAAGTATCGGCAAAGCGGCTATTTTCTCTGGATACTGACAGTCTCCCATGGAAACAGTCCGGATACCAAGGGAAATCGCCATCGGAGTGTCAGAGTCCATGAACATGCTGCGCTGTTTCGATATTTCGCCCGGCAGCAGGGCGGGGCAAGACGGAACGGCGATGGCGCAGGAGATTCTGATTTCAGATTGACTGTAACGTCTTTTCATACGGCTCTTTCGCAAATACCGCAGCCCCTATGGCCCCGGCCTCCTGGGGACAAATTGAAAGCTACCTCTTTATCTGAGTTTTATTGTTTATATACCCTTCAATTTTTTTATACACAAATTCAGCATTGGTTATCTGAGTCTCGGTATCCGTTCTGCTGGCTATAAACATATCATCATAGTCTGATGCATTTCTTATCGTAAATGCCGCGCCGATCATTTTTGAAAGTTCCACAGGAAGCAAGCCCTCTTTTATATACCTTCTGCGAAACTCAGCAATAATCCCGCTATGCTTACTGGTATCAAAATTATCGAATACTAATAAAGCCCGTATTGTATGGAACATGGCGTAATATGCCCTGTTATTTGCTGCCCGATATTCTCCATTTGCAAACAGCAGGTGTGCCGCCCGCAAATCTTCTTTTGCCCGTTCCAGGCGGTATCCTGAGTAATCTATCTGTGTTTGCGTATATTCAGACAATCCGCACACCTTCTCTCTGTATATTTTGGTAGAAAGCAGATACCGGCCTAAATTTTTGATATACTTCAACACTTTGAAATACCGGCGCTAAAACCACATCATACTGTCTGTCCAGCTTATCCGAAATATCAAAGATCTTGTTCCTTTCCACCCCGATCTCCTGTGGCTTTACGGTAAGAAGCAATAAAAGATCGATGTCGCTGTCAGGCGTGTGTTCCCCCCTTGCGCATGAACCGTAAAGGATCACCTCACTGAGTTTGTCTCCATAAATCAACTTTGCTTCCTCTGCAAAGCTTGCAACTACTTCTTTTATTTTTCTATCGATCATCTTGATTCTCCTTGCTAATTGACAATACTTATCTGAATTTTATCATATTTAAGGTGTAATATCCATGGCGATTTCGCTTCTCCATTCATTCATCTTTTGGATAAATTGCAGAGATACCTCTAGTACCGAATTCGCCCATATGCGGAACAGCGTGCCACGCAGGGATTTCACCCTGTATCCGACAGAAATAATGACATCCAGATTATAGTAATCCACTTGATAGACTTTGCCATCTTCGGCAGTATGGGCAAATTTTGCCCATACTAATTCCTTTTGTAATTCTCCATCATCAAAAATGAAAGAAAAAAATTTTAATTTCAAGAGCCAAAAATATTTCCCGAAAAAACTCAGAGGATAAAATGGAAACGTTTATGGTATTTAACTCCATAGGGGGAGATCTAAACCGAGATTCAGTTGTTGCAAATTTTGCAACAACTGCTGCAGATGGAAAAACCTATCATGTTGATTATTGCAGTTACTGGAAAAAAATGCTTGACCGTATCAGTTATATCTGTTTTTCTGCAAAAGTGCTTTACAGAAAGAGCCACTACCAAAGTCTTAGAAAAACCTTCCATATACAGACACTTTTCAGCCATTAGCACGTCAAGCAATAATAAAACGATCAGGATTGATCCCTAAATCATTCAATCCTGATCGTTTCTTTTAATGACCTCCAATAAAAGTATCCATGGACATGCTACGCCGTTTTAATATTTCGCCCGGCGGCGGTGTGAAACAAGACGGAGCAAAACGGCGCGGCGCGGGAGCTTCCGATTCCAGATTGATTATAACGTCTTTTCATACAACTCTTTCGCAAATACCGCCGCTCCGATGGCCCCCACTTCCTGGGGGTGCGGGGCCGCTTTTATTTCCCGGCCCAGTTCTTCTCCCATCGTCTCTACCATATTGGAATTCAGCGCCACCCCGCCTGTCATAACCACATTCCCTTTCAGGCCAACACGCCCGCACATACCGGCCACTCGTTTGGCAATCGCCCTGTGGGCGCCCTTGGCGACGTCCGAGCGTTTCTCGCCTGACGCCAGCCGGGAAATCACTTCACTTTCCGCAAAGACGGTGCATACGCTGCTGATGGGCACATCCTTGGTCGATTGATCGGCCAACTGGGACAAATCGCCCAAGTTACAGCCCAGCACTCTGGCCATGACTTCTAAAAACCGCCCTGTGCCTGCCGCGCATTTTTCATTCATCACAAAATTCTCCACAATTCCGCCAGCCCCGATCCTGATTACTTTTGCGTCCTGGCCGCCAATGTCAATGATGCACCCGGCAGTTTCACATAAATAAGACACCCCTTTGGCATGGCAGGTAATTTCTGTGATCTGTTTGTCCGCATGTTCATAAGTGATTCGCCCGTATCCTGTGACCACCGTAAAGCTGACGGCATCAACTCCTATTCCTGCTTGCTCAAATGCCAGCTCCAACGCTTGATCGACGCCTTTTGTCCCCGTCCCCTCATTGACAGCCGCATGAGCGATCAATCCGCCCTCGGCATCTAAAATTGCGGTTTTTGACGAGGACGAGCCAATATCAATTCCTAAGTACATCTTTCCCTCCTTCACAGAAGCATCTCGGCAAAGCTCTGAATCCTGGTCCGGATCTGCTCAAAGGATTCGATCTGCTGGTCGAGCTCAAGATACAGGACCGGAATTCCCGCCTGCTCAAGCTGCGCCTTGTAAACCGGATAATCGAACTCTTCCGGATCGCAGAATTTCATCATACATACGACCACGGCCCGGGCCTCCTTTTCCTTGACCAGATCGATGAGCATCTGCCCCCTGGATTTTTTCTGCTCCGCCAGAAAGGCGCATCCCCTTTGGTCGATGATCCTCCCCGCCATTTTTTCCCAGACACTGCCTTCCTTTCTGGCCGGCGTCCGAAACTGTCTCGATTCCTGGGCCAGATCATCTGCGGCGATGGCGATATCGCATTCACGGAATAAATCCAGAATTTCCGCAGGCTCCCCGATGAGCCCTGTAGTTACGACCTTGACGCCGCCAAACCGCTCTTTTTCCATGGCCCTAAGGCCCTCGATCACTTTCTTCATTTCCGCGGTATACAGCTTTTTGTCCATGAAGTATCCGGCCTTAATGAGCAGATGTCTTCTTTTGGCGTCGATGGTAATGGGATAGTCTCCGGCAACCTCTGCGAATTCACGCATAACGGCCCGGTATTCTTCATACACGGCAAAGGCCTCTTCCACCTTTTTATCGGTGATCAGCGTATGGGTCGCCTGCTCCAGCTCAGAACGAACGCGCTTTAATTCCGTCTCCAGATAGGCTTCTGCCGCCCTGGTCCACCTGGCCTGAGGATAAATCAGCCCGATCATCGGCACCTGGGGCACCGCAGTTTTCCAGTTTTCAATGACGCATTTCAGCGTATCGCACAGACCCGGTATGAGGATCGCCTTCAGCTGGTCGTAAACGCCCCGCATGCCCAGTTCGATGTTGGCTCTCATAATGGAACAGCAGAATCCTTGCAGAAACTGATCGGCCCGTTTGATTTCCGTCTTGCCGCCCCAAAGTCCCACGGGCACAAACCCTCCCGCATAGACGATTTCTTCCGGTGTATAAATGGGGAAGCACCCCACCGCATCTTTTCCGCATTCTTCCTTGATGGAAGCCAGCGCTTTTCCGGGATGCAGCGCCCGCTCTTCCAATTTGGTGATTGTCTCCTTTAACATTGCTGTTCCTCCTTTGCCGCCTTGCGCTTTTCCATCATTTCCACCAGCGCCTGTATTCTCGTCTCATATTGGGCCTGGGAAAGGATTCGCGGATCGCACATATCTCCGTCAAAGACAACGGATGGAATTCCCGCCTTTTCCTCCAATCTCCGCTGCTGCTCGTATACGGTAAAGTCCATGAGCTTACAGCTCCTGTTGGAATGAAACACGACTCCGTCTATATCGAACTCTTTCGCAAGTCCGATCATAGTATCGGAAACATAGTCCACGCAGCGGTTGGCGTGATAGTAGCTGTACGCCCGGGCCATACCCTCGATATCGTTTGTTTCATAACGAATGGTCCATGCATCGGGATAGAGGGATGTTACCACGTTGACTCCGTATTTTTTCAGGATTTTGTAGGTTGGGCTCAAGTGAACCCAGCAGGCAATGCCGTCCCAGATCACTCTGTACTTCTCCTCCCCTTCTTTCCAGGGGCCCAGTCCGCTTTTCGCCCGGGCCTCAAGCTCCTCGCACCACAACTTGAATAGATCCCGCCCTTCCTTCTTGCCCCGGATACAGACCACCAGGGCCATATAGTTGAACATATCGAATCCGTTGAGCGGCGACGGCTTGGCGCGGGCCGTAAAGCATGCCTTTCTCCACCAGTAGGCGGTTTCGTTGGAAATTTTCATGACCTCCGACAGCTTGTCGTAGTCAAAGTCCCTGCCAGTCACCTCCTCCAGCTGTTCGATGGCATATTCGATCTGGCCTCTCATGTAAGCAACCGTATGATCCGGCGCTTCATAGAGATGATTGAACGGCGTATCAAAGAAGATAAAGGGAATGTCCAGCTCAGTCGCCAGGTTTTCATACCATTTGGCAACAGTGGTGCAAATATTATTACAGCAGAATACCAGATCCGGCGCCGGAATGTTGCAGGCTTCCGATTCCATAATATCCTTGTACCCCAGGTTCACTCGGGCATAAGAACAGATGTCGATGGAATACCCGCACCCTTCGGATTGCTCCAGAAATTCCATGGACTGTTTTCGCGCCGCAACGGCGGCCGCATGGTTTTCCGGATAAACAACATAAATATCCATAGCTTCCAGAAGCTCCTGGGGGCAAATGGACGTAGCCCACGCTACCAGCTTTCCTTCTTCTTTTGCTTTTGCCGCATCGGCATAATGCCGGGCAACCAGCTCATTTAGCAGCTCTTTTGATGTTTTTTTCTCTGCCATACTATCACCTCATGCTTCCGTATCCCACTGAGCGATCAGTTCCGGGATCACCTTTTTCAAATCCCCGCAAAGGGCATAATCGGCCAGCTCCATCATCGGCGCTCCCGGGTCTTTGTTGATGGCTATAATGATATCCGAATCCTTCATGCCGGCCTGATGCTGGATGGCTCCGGAAATTCCGCATGCAAAATAAATCTTCGGCTTTACCGTGGTTCCCGTTTGTCCCACCTGATGGCTCTGGTCGATCCAGCCCGAATCGACCGCCGCGCGGGATGCGCCCACCACGCCGCCCACTTTATCCGCCAGCTTTTCGATCAACTCAAACCCTTCCGGGCCGCCCAGGCCTCTTCCGCCGGAGCAGATAATTTCCGCATCGGTTAGAGAAACAAATGCTTTCGCTGCCTTGACTGTTTCCACAACCTCCACGTGAATGTCGTCCGCCGACAAGTTGACGGGAACCTTGATGAGCTGGCCTCCGGCGCCTTCGTTCTTTTCCTTTCGGTCCATCACACCGAGCCTTACGGTGGCCATCTGTGGTCTGGTATTGGGCGTAACAATGGTCGCCATCAGATTTCCGCCAAAGGCTGGCCTGGTCTGCTTCAAACCTTTGTCGTCTCCTTTCGGATCAAGCCCGTCCGTGCTCGCTGTCGTATCCCTTTTGAGATAGTCGATATAGTTCGCTGTGCGGATGTCCAGTCTGGTACAGTCCGCCGTAAGCCCGGTGTCCAGTCTGGCGGCGATTCTCGGCGCCAGGTCCCTTCCGATGAAGGTAGCCCCAAAGAGAACGATCTCCGGCTTATAGGTATTGATGGCATTGGTCATCACTTTGGCGTAAGCGTCCGTGGTATATTCCTTCAAAAGCGCATGGTCGATTTGATAGATAACGTCTGCACCATATGCATATAATTCGTCTGCAAGATGCCCTGCCCGATCCCCGATCAAGACTGCGCAAACCCTGGTTTCTTCACTGATTTCCCGCGACAGCCGGCAGCCTTCGCCCAAAAGCTCCAGGGACACATTCATCAGTTTTCCGGCCCGCTGTTCGGCAAATACCCATACGTCTTTGTATTGTGCAAAGTCTGTCATGTTCAATCCTCCTAGATTCTATGTTTTTCCTTCAGCCCTGCGATCAGGTTTGCTGCCAGCTCCTTTGCCGTATCTCCTTGAACTGTCACCCCTTTTCCCTTGGGCTTGGGCGTGAAGGATTTATATACATTGGTGGGAGATGCTTTCAGCCCTACCAGCCCCTCGTTTACGCCGATATCCTCTGCGGTCCAAACTTTGATGTCGGCTTTCGCTCCCCTCAAAATGCCCGGAACCGTCATATATCTGGGTGTGTTCAATTCTTTGATGCAGGTCAGGAGGCATGGCGTCTTTGTTTTGAGAAGCTGGTACCCGTCTTCCAGCGCTCTTTTTGCGGTAACCCGGTTTTTATCCAAATGAAACTCCTTAACGTAGGTAATTTGCGGGATTCCCAGCTTTTCTGCGATCTGGGGACCCACCTGCGCTGTGTCTCCGTCAATGGCCTGTCTTCCCGCAAAGACGATGTCAAAACCGCCGATCTTTTTGATTGCCGCCGCCAAAGCGTTGGACGTGGCCCAAGTGTCCGAGCCGCCCAGCAGCCTGTCCGACAGCAAAATCCCTTCATCGGCGCCCATGGCAATACATTCCTGCAGCATTTCCTTTGCCTGGGGCGGTCCCATGGTCAGAACCGTCACCTTTGCCTCCGGGTCCCGGTCTTTTATCCGCAGCGCCTCTTCCAGGGCATTGGCATCATCGTGATTGAGGATGGCTTCCACCCCATCGCGAATCAGCGTCCCGGTTTCCGGGTTGATTTTAATTTCATTGGTATTCGGCACCTGCTTTACGCATACGATTATTTTCATATTCCCCTTCCTCCTAGCTGAAGATGCTGCCTGAGATGACCATTTTCATCACTTCCGATGTGCCTTCGTAAATTTCCGTTATCTTTTGATCCCGGTACATCCGCTCCACCGGATAATCCTTGATGTATCCGTACCCGCCGTGAAACTGGACCGCTTTATCCACCACATAGGATGCAGCTTCGGAACAGGCCAGCTTGGCCTCCGCCGCTTCAATGGTACTGGGGAGCCCTCTGTCCCGCATATTGCAAGCGTTATACAGAATCAGCCTGGCGCCGTCGATTCTCGTTTTCATGTCAGCCATTTCAAAGGCCAAGGCCTGGAATTTGTTCAAACTCCTGCCGAACTGCTTTCGCTGTTTCATGTATTCCACGGTCTGATCGAAAGCTCCCTGAGCGATTCCCAGCGCCTGGGCCGCGATCCCCAGCCTTCCCACATCCAGGGATGTCATGGCTGTTTTAAAGCCTTTTCCTACTTTTCCCAGCAGATTTTCTTTGGGTATCCGGCAGTCTTCAAATACCAGCTCCGCCGCGATGGACGCGCGAATGCCCATTTTGTTTTCCTTCTTTCCCCTGGAAAAGCCCGGCGTTCCTTTTTCTACGATAAAGGAGCTGATCCCTTTGTTGCCTTTGCTCTTATCCGTCATAGCCATGATCACATAAACGTCCGCGATCCCGCCGCCGGAAATAAAGACCTTTGAGCCGTTGAGGATCCAGCAGTCTCCGCCGTCCGCCGCTGTAGTCTGCTGCATGGCCGCGTCCGTTCCCGCATTGGGTTCTGTCAAACCGAAAGCGCCCAGCTTTTTTCCTAACAGCAGATCAGGCAGGTATTTTCGTTTCTGTTCTTCTGTTCCATAAGTAAAAATCGGCCAGCAGCAAAGGGCATTGTGGGTCTGAACAATGACACCGTGGGAAGCGTCTACCTTGGAAAGCTCTTCTACTGCCATAATATAGGTCAGATAATCAGTTCCCGCGCCTCCGTATTCTGCGGGAAATGGCATTCCCATCACACCCAGGCTTCCTAGCTTGGCTACGGTTTCATATGGATACTTCGCCTCTGCGTCAAGCTCCTCTGCGATGGGAGCGATCTCTGTTTCCGCAAACTCTTTGATCATCTTTTTTACCATTTGCTGTTCTCGTGAATAAGTAAATTCCATCTGTTTGTCTCCTTAATAGTTCTCCCTGAAGCGGGCCTCGAAATCCGATGCCAGTTCTTCCCTGAAATCGGGGTCGGCGATGGCGATCAGCAGCCTGGCCCGTTCTTTTACCGTTTTCCCTTTGAGACCGGCGATACCGTACTCCGTTATCACATAATCCACGTCGTGCTGAGAAGTGGTCACTAAAGTACCTGCTTTGAGGCTGCCCACGATCTTTGAAAATTTCCTTCCATCCTTTTTCACCGCAGCGGCACGCATGGCAATGATGGCGATGCCTCTGCCGTCTTCCGACATGGCGGCGCCCCGAATAAAGTCCACCTGCCCGCCTACTCCGCTGTAAATTTTTCCGCCCATGCTGCCTGCGTTCACCTGACCCCATAGATCCACTTCAATTGCCGAATTGATGCAGACAAACTTGCTGTTTTTCATGATCACCAGGGGATTGTTGGTGTAATCCGCCGGCTTCAGCTCGATCAGAGGATTGTGATCTACAAAATCATAAAGCTTCTTTGAGCCGTACAGGAAATTCACCACAACCTTGCCCCGGTCAATGGACTTTTCCGAGCCGTCAATGACGCCCGCTTCAATCAGGTCTATGGCTCCGTCGGAGATCATTTCAGAGTGGATGCCCAGATGCTTTTTCTTTTTCAGCGCTGCCAGCACCGCGTTGGGGATTCCGCCCATGCCCAGCTGCAAGGTAGCGCCGTCCTCGATGAGAGAAGCGCAGTAGCGGCCGATGGCCATGTCCTTCTCGCCGCTTTGGCCCCAGAAAACTTCCGGCAAGGGATGGGACGCCTCTACGATCCAGTCAAAATCATCGATATGCACATAAGCATCTCCCCCAACTCTGGGCATCTCCTGATTAATCTGTGCGATAACCGTTTTTGCTGATCGGATCGCCTCCATGGTATAATCGCAGGAAACCCCTACGGAGCAGACTCCCTTTTCATCGGGCGGGGATACCATAACCATGAAGACATCGACGGGAAATACTCCCCTTCGGATCATGCCAGGTATCTGGCTGAAATACACCGGCGTAAAGTCGCCGTGGCCCTGATGAATGGAGGCCCTTGTGGCCGGGTCGGTAAACCAGCCCACATAGCAGAAGTGCTCCCTCATCTCCGGCTTTGCATAGCGTCCCTGGCCCAGGGATATCATGTGGGATACGGTGACATCGGTGTAGGCCCGGTAATTTTCCACCATCGCTTCCACCAGCACTTTTGGTTCCGCCGCGGCGTGGGCCAGGAGCACCGTATCTCCGCTCTTAATCTGTTTGACCGCCCCTGCGGGCGTGGTAAGTTTGTCTTTGTATGTATTTTTCCAGTTCATTTTTTTGTCCTATCTGGTTTAATTTAGAAGGAGAAACAGTGCGTCTCTCCTTCTTACTAGCGTTTACTTTATAGTACGAAACCGAATACCAAATACAGAATGACTGCCGCAAGCCCTGCAATGATGGCATATGGTAATTGTGTCAACACGTGCTCCATGTTATTAATCTTAGTAACCTGCGAAGACATGATCGTAACATCGGTATAAAAACAGGCATGGCTTCCGAAAGCTGCCGCGCTGGCAATGGCGCCTAGGACTAAAAAGATCGGTGCGCCGCTCGCTACGGCAAGAGGTACGATAATCGGCACGCATACGACCGGAACACCCCAGCTGCTCCCGGTCACAAAGGCCAGCAATGCGACAACAACAAAGGTAATCGCAGCCAGCGTATCCGGATTGACAAACGGCAGTACCGCATTTACTACATAAGTAGGAAGATTAATGCTGTCCATAGACATCTTCACCACCTGCGATGCCATACAAATCGCAATCATCGGCAGCATCGTGGTAAGACCTTGTGTGAACACCTCGCAAAACTCCTTCGGTTTCATGACCTTCCTTGGTATATAAAGGATTCCGGCAACACAGATGCCGATCACAAGGGCTGTCAGCAAATCGTCCTTCCAAATAGCCACTCCTACAACAACGGCCATCGGGAGCATGAAGTCAATGATCTTACCATCCGGCAGCGGCTCATCTACGGACAATTCATCCTTATTCAACTTGGCGCTAAGCTCGGAATAAACCATGCCTGTTTCGTCGACCCTTTTATAAGCCTTTTTCATAGCCCCTATCTTTGGTACAACTCCTAAAATAACCAGCGGAACCAGTATGACAGCCGTAAATCCATAGAATGCGAAGGGTATGCTATGTAAGTACAAATAAGCGCCATCCCCTAATTCCGCCAGCGACTCCTGCTGCGCAAATACGTTACCATAAAAGACAGCCCAGGTTGACAAAGGCACCAGAATGCATACGGGTGCTCCCGTGGAATCCAGCACGTAAGCGAGCATTTCTCTGGGCGTGCGCTGCCGGTCAGATACTTCCTTTGTACAGGCGGATACGGTCAATACATTTAAATAGTCATCAATAAAAATCAAAAGTCCCAGTACCCATCCGAACATTAGCGTCTTTTTTTCAGATTTTGCATATTTCTGCAGGAACTTGGCAAAACCAAAGGTTCCCTTTGAGGCGGATAAAAGTGTAATTAAACTGCCGACTAATGCCAAAACAATATACATCCAAGCATTTTCAGAAACCGCAGTCTGGCAGCTGTCTAAAAGGGCGGGAATACTTCCAAAGAAACCCTGGGACATGATGAATGCAATCCATGCGCCTAACATTAAGGATTCAAAATTAAGCTTTGTATATAAGGCGACTCCAATAACAATAACTGGCGGTAAAAGCGTTAAAAGACCATAAGAAATTTCCGTCTCCATTTTTTTCTCCTTCCGGACGCATCGGTTGGTTTTAAATAAAACCACCATAATGCCTTTGTGAAACCACATGATACAAATAGTTGATAAGCGTTACCGTATCGAATACCGGCCTGCTGGTCGCCGCTTGAATTGAGGCCGCATATGGGGGCATATCCGTACATTCCAGCAGGATGGCTCCAATCTCCGGATGTTCTTTTACCATTTTTTCTGCTAAACCGACCAGCTCCTTCCTGATAATACGGGTATCCAGGTTTCCCGGTTCAATCGCTACCTTGGAAAATTCAGGCTGGTCCTGCGCCCCATAAATGATGCACCTTTCATAATCTTCTTTTGAAACGCCGCACTCTTGGAATAGTTCAAAGGTAAGATTGGGTCCGTCCGCGCAAAGAATTCCAATTTTTTGTTCCGGCTTCAGTCCTATGCTGATAATCGGGACCTGAATAATTCCGGACATATACACCGGTACCTCTACGGAAGCCGCAACCTTTTTTTGATAATGGCCGAAGTACCCGCAGTCGCCGATAATAACGCGGCATCCGTCTCGTTCCAGTTTTTTTGCGGCTTCAATGATTCCATCTACAATATCTCCGCTACCCTCCTTCACAACGGACTGAATGCTGGACTGTTTGGCCTCTTCGTATTTCACCGGGAAGTGAAACGTAGTGGCGTTGGTCACATGGCCCGGCTGACATGGAAACCATGCCGGAAGGACGATGATGCCCACGTTAAAGCCTGCCCTGAATCCATCCTTGTTGATAAAGTAATGCATGTCTTCACCTGGCTCAATGTATCCGTAATACTTTGTGTTGTTTTCATCCATGTTCTTTCACCTCCTCAATTTGTAACGTATTTTATTAATTGATCCAAAGTCATTTCGTCGATACCCATTTCCTGAGCAGTTCTTCCTTTTGCTGCAATATCCATTTGCATAATTGGCGATCCTAAAGTAATAATCGCCTTGGTAACAGGAGTTTTTATCCCGGCAATCTGTCCAATCGTTAACCAGCACATCATTGTATAGGGAATATCTTCCGTTAAGTACCGGTCGTCCAGACTTTCGGGTCCCTTTATGTATTCCATTGACATACACCCGTTTAATTCTTCAAAGATGCTTCTGGGTTCCCTGCCTCCGGCCATTTCCTCAGGGACGGTGAACAGGCAGCCGCCCACTTTCTCTGCAATTCGGATACGTTCTTCCTCCAGGCATTCCATGACTCTGGCAACGCACGGCGTAATTCCTTCTTCATATAGATAGAAATTTCCCTTTGACCGCTCAATTCTGCCTGCGTTGAGCACGCATCCGGGAGCATGATAGCAAGGGTTGGTACTGTGGGTTACGCATTGCAGCACATTTTTTGCCCGGTCAAAGGAATAGAATTCCGATACTTTATCAAGCACTTGGTCAGTATTGGCTGCGGGAAAAGCCGCACACAAAACCTTTGATTTAGACATGATATCAACATGTCCCTCTTTGGCTCTGCAGCTGTACGGGAGTTCGCTGGTTTCCGCAATTAAAATATGCTTGTCTATTTTCTTCCGTTCCAGTACCTTGCGAAAAACCAAGGTCCCCAGCAATCCTGGAGTGAGAAGAACTAGCTGCCCGTCCTCTAAAGCATCTGCGATCAATTCAAAATATGCGGCTTGGGCGAAGGCTGGCAGCGGACAGAAAATACATGCGCTGCCCTTTATCGCTTCTTTCGGATTTGTTGTTACGGACGCCACCGAAACCTTCTTGTTGAGAACACCTTCCGCAGTAATATATCCGCGTTCCTTTACATTTTTCAGCTCCATTTCCCACTCCGGCAAAACCAGCATATGCACTTCATTGCCCATGGCCGCCAAATCTGCCGCCATGGCATGGCTCCCGCTTCCTGACCCTAACACGGTTACTTTTTTCATAACGCTCACCTCCACATTTCAATAATTTCTAAGCAATCCGATTTAACGCTTCGCCTTGTAAAAAGGCAGCCAGATTGTCATAGGTCCATTTTATGAGCCTTTCTCTCGCTTCCCTTGTCGCCCACGCCATATGGGGAGTGATAAAACAATTGGGCGCTGCTAACAAAGCATTGTCCTCCTGTGCCGGCTCTACCGATAATACATCCAGTGCCGCAGCTGTGATTTTTCCATTTTTGAGGTTTTCTGCCAAATCCGTTTCATTGATCAGCCGGCCTCTGGCCGCATTGACGATCATCACGCCGTTTTTCATCTTGCTGATGGCAGCCTGGTTGACGAATCCCTCATTTTCCTTTGTCAGCGGGCAGTGAAGGCAAAATTCTTTGCTATTGAGCCACATCCCCTCCTTTACCGCTTGTGCGTGCTGCTCCGCATGTACGGCCAGCATCAATATCATGGATATGGTAAACTGTGCGACCGATGCCGTGGAATATGCAGGCACATTGGTTACGGTAATCGCCTTTTCTTTTGCATATTCCAGGTCCACCATGTTGTAGCCTGTGGCCAGCACGCCGATGTATTTGAGCTTTGGGCAGACCTCCATGACTGATCTGGAAATCACGCATTTTGACGTTAATATGATGTCGGCATCTTTGCACCGTTTTGCAACCAGTTCCGGCGGCGTATTATGGAAGACGGTCAGTTCGCCGAATTCCTTCAGACACTCCCAGCTCAAGCCGTCTTTGGTGATGATATTCTCGTCGAGAATTACAATCTCAGGGTTTTCACATAACCAATTTCTAAAGTCTTCTTTTCTCATAGCCTAACCTTTGATGCTCCTTTCCAAAATCTCCACCATACCCTTTTCGCCATCAACCCTTACATAATCCCCTGTCCGAATGCATTGGCACGGATCCTGTTTTTCCGGGAAATCGCTTACACAGGGAACTCCTGCCATTACAACAGCAGTCCCGCATTTTGAATCCATCTTGGTCAGCACATAGCCCGCCGTGCCATGACCGTTCAGATGGCAGCCATAAAAGAAATCCGACCAGCCGATTGAGCCTCTGCTGCCTGGAAGAACAAGGATTTTGTTTTCAATGGATTGGCCTTGATATGAGTGGCCTTTTTCTGTAATAACACCTGTCTCAACATCGATTCCATTCCAGCCCATGATGCTGTTTTTGCAAACCAGCGCGTATCCTTCCGCAAGCTTGCCGCCCGATGGGCGTCCCCGTAAAATCTTATCTTTGTTCATCTACTTACCTCCCCAGTAACCTGTAACCGCCGCATCCATCAATTCCTGATCCGAGCCGTAATAGACGGGTATGCTTTGCTCCGTCTTCTGATAGTGAGTCAATTTGGCCGATGATAAGGCGATGGCTTTTGCGCCTTCGGCTGCGCACGAATGTACATTGAGGCACCCGCAGGTGGAAATGAAAACGCCAGCCTGGCGCAGTATTTGCGCATATCCGTTTACTTCTGCGGTTTTTAGCATTGGAAAGGCGGTGTTGATGATAAACTTTACTCCGTCCTTAACCTTTTTCCCTCTCATGTAAGCTGCAAACTCCTGCAGCTCTTCGATCCCGCAGTGGGGACAGCCGATTTCGATATAGTCCACTTCACCCGGCTGTGAATGGCACAATTGGCTTTTTGCATCATCTATCATTTCTTGTGTAATGGTAATTTCGCCTGTGGGCTCATGTCCTTTTAACGCATCCTCCAGGGTTCTGGCTTCCGGCGAGAGGCCTACGAAAAAGCACAGCTCCGCGTTGCTGGTTGTGGCAAGGGGAGTAAAAAACTTTTTCAGGAGCGTAATGTCTGGCTTTTTAAATCCATCTGCGATAATGGGAACATCTCCGCTGGACAATTGAGTTCCCAGCACGTATCCCAGCAAATCCCAGTCCTGCCTTGACTCAGTCTCGCACTTGATATGCACAATGTGAGTTCCATACCGGTTTTCATCCAGATGGTAGCCCCACTTCGGCGTGCGCCCGGTTAAAGTAGCTAAGAACGTTGTAGCTTGTCCCCCGCAATTTCCTCTGGCCCCAAAAATCGAGTTGCACATCAATATATTGCTGGATTCGGTTGTAACAAAAACTTCTCCCATCAGAGGAATCCAGCCTGTAAGATACGGCGTGCAGCACCCCACGCGGATAACGCCCAGCTCCTGCGCGCGATCCAGGTAGCCTTTGACATAATCGTAGAATTCTTTGGTCTGGTTTAAGGCTTCCCAGGATTCTCCGTCAATGCTGCAGGCATCATCTTGGCAAAAGCAGTGTTCGGCCACCAGAGAATCCAGCTTCAGTTCCTTGCCTAAGTACGCGAGAGAATATCGTGAATCAAGATCATCGCCGCACTTTAAAAAATCAGACATATCGTCATAGCAGCTCGTGCTTTTGTCCACGTCCACAAGCTCATCCGCGCCGAGTACTTTTGCATATTCAATGGTTTTTTCCATTGCAAGTTTTTTAACTTCACCAAATTCTCCGTTGAGCATCTTTCTGTCTTTTTCCGAAAGTTTCATAAGCATCTCCCTTTCTTCCAGAGTTTGTCGTCGTCATTGTCGACTTTAAGTTATTTGTTTTTATTATCGACTTATTATCTATATTATCGACAAAATAACCATATCACTTTATTCGACCATTGTCAATATATTTATGCTACAACTGTCGGAATTTTTTATATTTTTCGATAAATATCGTACACGTTAGAACAGTTAACCATCTCCATTACCTCTTCTCCCGCAATATTTCCATACGGTGCAACGGAATAATATATGAAAAAGAACGAAAAAAAACGCTGTAGCTTTCTAAGCTGCAGCGAAATAGGAAAACAAGCAAATTTTAGAGTTGTACGTAAACAAGAATATACCATAACTTTATACAGAGACACCCTCGTCCCCTCCACTCCCCTATCTGGAGGGGACGAGAGACGCCTGCATACCTCGCACGTCCTATTTGATATATGTTTCCTGCCACATTTTATTGGCTGGAATCCAGTTTTCCTTTGGATCGAACTTCCGGGAGAGTGCGTAGAGAATCGCGGCTAAAACAGCATATACCCCTGTCATTACTCGGATTCCTGTTATAATCAGTTCAAATGCCCCTTCGAACCCATAGGTTTCCATGTAGTATTCGGCTCCCCAGGAGCCTTCGTACCAAGGAAGAAAGAGGCTGGAAATAAAGCCTAAAATCGCTAAAACTCCAATCAATTTAAACATTCTGTCCAAGTCCCCGTAACATAATTTCGTCTTAGGGTTGATCGGATTGTTCTTGGGATCCGTAGAATGGAGCCCTCCCCGCTTTATCTTAAACCAAAGGTATATGAATTGGATCAAGAGGATTCCAAACTGTCCGCCCAGGAAGTAATCGGCGCCGTTGATCAGCAGAGAGATCACTGCAATGATGATTCCCGGCAGGATAAAGAGGGAATATCCGACATTCCCCAGTGGCACTCGGAACGGGCGGTACAAATCCGGCGCTTTTATACGCATATAAATTCCGGAAATAAAGATTAACACATAATACACCAGTGACAGCGTCACGGTAATCGTAATGATCACATCGAAATCCAACTGACAGGTGGCCAGGGCCACGACTGCGATGGAGAGGATCGAAATATGCGGCACACCGCGTTTTTGGCTGATTTTTGTAAGGCCTTTCGGGGCCAGATTGTCCTCTGCAATTGCATAAAATCCTCTTGATAAAGAAATCATTGCTGAATTAAAACTGGAAATATTACCGGCCATTGCAACGATACAAAAGGCGAGCCCAAACTGAGCGCCCGCAAGCTGGGCGACAGAACTGTAATTTACGCTGATCCCCCACTCCTGCCAAGGTCCTACAGAGGCTACTCCGGCAATCGTAGGCACCACATAGGTTATAACCGCAAGCGGCAATGCAACCAGCAAGGCTTTCCAAACAACGCTTTTATCTTTACAGTCGCCCGCAAGGGTAGAGATCGACGTATATCCGGAATACATCCAAATACCGATTGCCAGTGACCCTGAGATGCTCCAGCCCAAACCGTTCTCCCGGTCAAAGAATGGGACAAACGGGTTATGATCCATATGAACGAATCCGATAACCGCTACAAAAGCAAATGCCGCCATTACAATAATGGACAGAGCCGTGCTCACCCAGCCGACTTCATTGATACCCCGCAGATTAACCGCCGTGATGATTAAAATAATGATTGCTTTTACTGCATATGCCGACATATTGGTTAAGTCCACCAGCATGCCCAGATAATTTGTGGCCAACACCACATACCCTGCCATTTCAAGATATTGGGAAATTGTTCTGCAATACCCGGACTGGAAAGCCCAATATTCACCTAAAGCATTTTGAATCCATTTGTAAAAGCCGCCCGCGTAAGGCATCGCGGAGCCCAGTTCAGATGCCGTAAAGATCTGTGGAATCGCCCAAAAGAATACCATTAGGATCAGAACGAGAATCGCGATTCCGGGTCCTGATGAGGAAATCATTTCCTCGACCCCAAAACAACCTCCGCAGCAAAAGCTGAAAATGATGAATACCATTGCCGATACTTTTACATCTCGCTCCACAATCCTGCTGTTATCGTTAATGAGGGGCGCACCCGCGTTATTGGTCATTCTACACCTCCTTGAATTTGAACTATAACTGTTTCAGTTTTTATATAAATCCGCCGTAGTGACGCTGCGTCACTGTGTTGCACAGGAATTTCACCATAGTCGTCGCGTCAAAAATTGGCAGGTTGACCGCCTCCTGAATTGCGGCCGTATACGGAGGAATATCCGTACATTCCATTAAGAACGCGCCTATTTCAGGATGTTCCTTTTTCGTTTTGACGGCCAGTTGGACCAATTCGTCTCTTACTTTTTCGCCATCGAATTCCCCTGCCTCTTCTTGGGTTAACTTATTGAATTCCGGGCATTCCGCCGAAGCGCCTACAATAACGCAACGTTCAAAATTCTGTTTGCTCACCCCGCAGGCTTCAAATAAATCGTAAGTCAATCCCGGACCATAGGAGCAGATCAGACCTAAGCTCTGGTCCGGTTTGAGAGAAACCGTAATCCACGGCACCTGAATCACGGACGACATGTAGACTGGTATCTCCACTGCGGCAGCGACTTCTTTTTGGTATCTTCCAAAATATCCGCAATCAGCGAAAATCAGACGGCATCCATCCTTTTCCAATCCTTTCGCCGCTTCAATGAGCAAATTCACCACTGCTTGATCACCTTCATGCACGACCCGTTCTACGCTGGCTCCCGGCACTTCCACATATCGTACTGGAAAATCAAAGGTCCATCCGTTTGATACATGTCCGGGAGGACACGGCATCCATGCATCAAGCACGATCATGCCCACCGGCTCGCAGGTTCCCATTCCGCCTTTGTTGCAGCTATAACGAATTTGTTTGCCCGGTTCTATGTAACCATAGTGTCTGAAATAATCACTCATTTCCCTTTTTTCCTTTCTCAGATTTACATGACTTGCACACATCACATTCATCTCCAACATAAAACTTCTTTTGCATTTCTTTTTCAATGCGCTGCCCCGTCGGCGTGATGCACAAACCGCCCAGCATTGTAGCGCGCAATTCTCTTGCCATCAGTTCTCCGCAATTCATCATTGCCTGAATGGTTTCATCGAGCGGGACCACACCGTCGAATCCACCGACAGCCAGCTGCGCGCTTATGATGGCATTGGATACGGTAGCCGCATTCCTGCTGATACAAGGGATTTCCGCGCATTCGCCCAGGGCATCACAAACAAGACCCAATAGATGCTGAAAGGCAAGGCTTGCGGCGTTCAAAGCCTGGTCAGCGGTTCCGCCCAGAAGATGCACGCCTGCTGCCGCCGCCATAGCGCTGGCAGACCCGTTTTCCGCCTGACATCCGGCGACCTCTGCGGCAAAGGTTGCCTGCTCTGCGATGAATACACCGATTAACCCTGCGCACATTAACGCTTTCACCAAGTCCTGCTTATCATAGTTTCCTTTGTTATATGCGGAAAACAAAATACCAGGCAGAACGCCGCAGGATCCCGCGGTCGGTCCGGCCACCAAAATGCCCAATGCAGCATTGCACTCCATTACTGCTACCGCATAGATGCAGGCTTCTGCGATAATTCCTGTATCAAACCATTTTCCTTCTTCATATGCCTTCTTAAGCTGCGCTGCCTTGGGTGTCAGAAAACCGCTCAGTTGGAAATCGCTTTTTATCCCGTAGGCCACGGAACCTCCCATCCGATCTAGCAGCATTTCTGCAAAATTTAAAACCTCTTCACGAGACCAGCCCGTGCGTTCTTGTTCATACAAAACAGCCGCTTCCCATAAGGGAATATCGTGGGTCTTCAAATACGCTTGAAGCTCCGCTGCCGTAGAATAGCTCACCTTTACATCCGGCTTATCTACTACTGGCATGACTGGATCCAAAATTCTTACTCGGTCCCCGTAATCTTTTATTTTCTCTTGAATCTCGTTTTTGACTTTTGCGTCCAAAATGGCATATACTCTGATTTCGGCCAGCGCATCCTCCGGTTCTGTGATTACATCAAACGGTATCTCTCTGTTTCGCAGAATTTCGGTAATTGTATCGATACATTCGGGTTTTTCATCCGCCATAACGATGATCTCTGTCGTTGATCCTTTCAGGCTGACTGCAATATCATTGATGCTAATGATCTCTATGATCGCGCCTCCAAGAGAAACGCCTTCCATTTTTACCTTCTCGCCGTCCCTTCCGGTCATGCTGATTTTAATTAAATCAGGGTGTATGACTTCCACATCTTCTACGACAATGGAAACGGAAATCCCCGCGGCCTCCGCCTTTTCGTAGCTTTTCAAAAAGTCTTTATGGGTCAGATCCATGCCCAAGATCCCGGCCACAATGGCTATGTCCGTCATCGATCCTCTGTAAGATTCTCCAAATCCGCCATCCCTTGCAAAGCGGATCTCAATTTCTTTCACATCTTCCATCAGCATACCGGCCATGCGCCCGACTCTTCCCGGTCCTGCAGTAGCGGAGCTGGACGGCCCCGTCATCACCGGACCCAGCACGTCATTGAATATACTTGCATAATAACGGCTCATATCTAACCTCCTAATATAATCGTGCTCAAATTTATTTTTCCAACGTTTAACCAGTATTACGATTTCATGACTTTCACCTCCAAATTTTCAATTCCGAAACAATCTCCTTCCATCCTCCACGTCCCTGTCCAAATAATTGGTCATTATCATTTAATATTTTGTTCTCATTGTCGACATATCATCTATATTGTCGACAACTCAAATTTATCATCTTATACTGCATTTGTCAATACAAATCATTTGAATTATCTGAATTTTTTATACAAAATAGCAGGACACGATGAAAGGCGATATTTTGTGTAATGAAAAAGCCCGAAACACCTTGGTGTTCCGAGCCAAATACTCATTGGGGCGAATGTCAAACAACTATTTTTATCATTCTGGTTCTATTATATAGGATTGCAAACTCTTTTTACATCCATTTTTTTCATAGAAATGTTCCAGCCCCGGCTGGGCGCCAAAATACAGCATGGTTGGGGTATTGTCTCTGACAAGCTGAAGAAGTCTGCTGCCGATTCCCTGTCTCTGGTACTCCGGAAGAACCAGCAGCTCTGTAATTGTTCCGAAGTAATAGCCGTCTGTAAGAATTCGCAGGCAGCCCACAAGTGTTTCATCATCATAAGCAGTGATATTCAATGTTTTCGATAGTGCGGCCTGCGTTTTATCCGAGTCATACTCTCCCGGCCATATTCCGTTTACAAACGGAATAAATGTGGAGGAGCTGAGATCTTGATCATTTATTTTATATTTCATTGATTTTACACCTTTCTAGCTTCCGATTGATCAAATGCGAATAAATATATGAATAGCCATTCCATCTCTGCATTTTTTAAATAAGATTCATCCTCATCAGCTAACTTTTTTAGTTTCCTTTCTCGAATATATAGTTCAATCGAAAATATCGGTATTGGCGAAGAACGACCTCCATTTTGACACTTTTTTCATGCAGACTTAAAAACAGAGCAGCAACTATCAACATTACAGCCTATTTACAAGAATTATGATACTGGATGTTTTCACGGCTTTCTTTCTGGCGATACAGCTCGCAACGTATCTCTATTTTTTATAGAACCCTGGCAAATCCAATATTTTCTGACAATGAGAAGTGTATCCATCACCTTTCAAACCGAACAACATAAGACCCCAGAATTTGTTCGCAGTTTATTGATGCTGCCGCTTGCGCCGAAAGTTCCTGCCTCTCGTAAGTTTGCTGGGGCTCCGTTGGACAGGCTGGCACAGATTTGCCGCCAATGCTTATTCCGTGAGCATCGCCATCAGCGAATTTCCATTCAAATTGACAGTCACAGAATTCTTTATTTTGATCGATCACCTCTGTTGTTCGAAAGTCTGTTTGTTCTCCGATGAAAAAGCAGCCGTCATTATCTTTTTCCGCCGGGCAGCCGCCTTCAACACTCACTCCAGTATAGGTGATTTCCAGAAACGGACACTGAAAAGTAACCGCGGCTCCACTTCTCTCATACGAAATATCTGTGGCAGGGCTTTTCCAATTGGCAATATTCAGCCAGCCCCGTTTGTTAAACGCTGCGACAGGCGTATTAAGTTCCACGTAAACAGTTTCATCTTTGTCAGTTTTTCGTATTTCCGCATTGATTCTCAACACTGGTCTGAGGGATTCAAACCCTTCCGGCAGCATGGCCCGCAGACGATCCTGCTCCACTTTATATGCCATTACAAACTGTTCCACTTTCATAGTCACTCTTTACTCCCTCTATCAAAAAATTCCTGCAATTTATCTACAAACTGTCCGATGTGCAGGCCATCCACAAAGGAGTGATGGGCCTGCACCGAGATCGGTATTAGAGTTTTCCCCTCTTTTTCGTAATATTTCCCCCAATCAAACAGGGGTGTTGCGTTATCTTTTTGCCCCGAATTGGTATGTGAAATATGGGTATAAGTAACCCACGGCATGGGGGAACATTGAAACACATCGTTTGCCAAAGGTCCTGTAAAATATTCCTTTTGTTCAGTTGCTGTTTTCATTGCCAATTCACAGTATGTTTTCAAGTCGTTTGTCATGGGCACATTGACGACCTTGAAGAGCTCCGTATCCTTGTTCAAATATGTGAACACCGTGTCAATCCGATCGAATAATGCGACCTTTCCACCTACAAAACGATAGCGAAAGGCTTCAATTTCATTTGCGCATTTACATACAGCGAAAACCATAGCCATGGTGAAAGAAAGCCCCTGTTTCTTGACTTTACGCCTGAAATTTGTAATGTCTGCTTCAAAGGTCACACAAAATGCAGGTTCGACGCTGTTCCTAAAAACCATGCAATGCATTGCGCGGTCCCATGTTTTTTCATCAATCAATTTGTATGTACTTTTCATTTCTTCCTCCTGTTCCGTCTATAATAAGAAATGGGCCAAGTCGAGTTTCTTTCACGATTCTATACCTTACGGCAACGCAGTATCAATGCTCATGTTCTCAATATGAGTCGTCGTAAATGCGCATCTTTGCGTAAAATCGAAATTTGTTAAAAATTTTCCGTAACGCGTCTATTGCTGAAGTAGTCAATTCGTCTCAGTACAGCCTCATTTCTTGATCTTTTTCCATCGGTATTTCTTATAATATTCCAGTGCTTCGATCACATATTCCTCTCTTTGCCACGAAGGCAAGTTTTCCGGGAAAAGCTTCTGCATCCGATCCTCCTGAAAAAGCGCGTTCTTTCCTTGGTCCATTTCTTTTACGTCCGGTTGATTTACTTTCATGTTTTGGGCAAGGGAATCTGCTTTTCGGGAATTAAGGGAAGGGATCCTGCTCATCAAAATCCTCATTGCCTGATCTTCTTGCACCTTCAACTGTTTTCTCTTTTTTATTTTAAACTGCTCTTTATATTTTGCGGGAGTCGCTTTATGCCACTCTTTAAAAAAGTGACTGAAATAACCAGGCGAAGAAAAACCACAAAATTCGCTTACCTGAGTCAGTGGCAGATTGCTTTCCAAGAGCAAGACTTCTGCGTATTCCATCCTTATATAATTTACAAATGTTTGAAAATTAAGTCCTGTTATACGTTTTAATAGATGTGAAACATAATAAGGGCTCAGATACACATGCTCCGCTGCTTCCTGCAGACTGATTTTGTTTTCATAATTTTGCCCGATATATTTGATTATCTGGTAGGCCCTCTTGATATCGAGTTCTTTTGCAGTTTCCTGGGATACTTTAAAGCAGTGGTTTTCGATGTAAAAGCCCTGGAATTCTTTCACCAGTGTATGGACCAACCGTTCCAGCATTTCCATTATATATGAGCGGTTCTTTTTTTCCTTTGCCGTTTCCAACATAATGCAGCCAAGAACATGTTTTAATAGCTCCACCTTGTTTTTTAGGCCGTATTCTGCGTCTTGAAAAGCTTCTGAACATTCTTCGCATGTAAAGACCATGATTTCAATATCCGGGTATAGATGCGAAAAGCAGGCCGCGTCCAAATGCATTACAACGGTCAGAATATCTTCTGTTGCGTTGTAGAATTGATGGAGATCCCGCATATCGATCAAAATTAAATCACCCTCGCTTAATTTATACTGACTATGGCGGACCTTCAAGCTTGTCGTTCCCCGAAGTACAAGAACAAGCTCCAGTTCTTTGTGGTAATGATATGGTTCTTCCAATACGGATTGAAATTCGATGGAAGCAGGCAGTTCTTCCAGATAATTGATACTTTCTAAGAGCATGTGATCACCCCTACTTGTAAATACAAAAAACTTATTTTTGTATGTTTGCGCAACAGGAATATTTTTCTGAGCAAAATCTTTCTTTTTTGTTGTGTATATTCATTATACAATATAACAAAACAAATTGATAAGGAGGTTACTTATGAAATCGAAAAAAGTTTTATTCGTTGTGTTGGCCTTGGTAATGGCATCCTTTATGTTAGCCTGTTCTGACAAAAGCACGGATTCTCAAAAATCGGCAGGTGCGGCGGATACGCCTTATGAAAAGCATCTGCTCCCAACGCCTGCGGAATATAGTGAGCTTGAAGGCGGAGGAGCTTCTTATGAATCGGTGGGTGACCATTTTGATACTCCATATTTTAAGATACTGGATGTCTATAACATGAAGTCAACCGATACTCTGACGATCCTTTCGAATTTTGCACCATATGAGGAAACAACTGAATACAGCTGCGGTGCTGCATCTGTATTTATGACGATGAATTGGCATGGGAATACGGATTATGATGAACGAACCATCGCTAAAATGGCCGGTACGACCGAAAAGGGCGTTGGAATTGACGGGCTTGAAAAGTTCTTTAAGAAAATCGGATGGAACTATGAGAGAAGTGTAAATGGAGAATACACCTTTGACTATGACGCTGACTGGGATAAAGCTACCGCTGATTTTACTGACTGGGTAACAGGCCATCTGAAACAGCAGCGCCCTATCATCGTCCAATGGTTCGATTATGGCGGACACTACATGAATATTATCGGCTATGACACAATGGGCACTGATGATTTTAGTGATGATGTTCTCATTTTCGGCGATTCTTATGATACGACAGACCATTATCAGGATGGATATTATATTATGGGAGCCGAACGATTCCTCTGCGATTGGTTCCAGCCCGCAAGACACGCTACTTCCGCGAATCTGGATCCACAGCCATGGATTATTGCATGGCCCAAGTAATAACTTCTATTACTTCCAAAGCATCGTCCCATCGTACACTTTCATGGCAGCCTCCCAGTAGCCCTGCCGCTTGCATGCGGACACCGCCATATGCCGAGTATAATCAAAGACCTCTTTCATCTTTTTCGCATAATGAGCAGGATCACTTTTCATCAAATAATTGGCTGCCTCCATACTCATTTGAAAAAGTTTATAGTCTCCAGGGGTCTTTTTTCGGTCAATCAGCTTTGGAATACTTCTTTCAATACGATAATTGGACTGTACCACTCTGTAAACAGCCTGTAATGTGTCATACTGAATATGCTCTACCAAAAAATCCAGCAGTACACTGGGAGAACTCTGGTACATATATCCGTCTTTCCAGAGTCGATTCAATTCATTCGAGAGCCAGCGGGCATCTTCCTGTAAAACATGAGCCGCCACATGGGCCGCCACGCCCTCAATGGTCATGGAAAGCAGTTCCATACTATCCACAAAACGCCGCACATGACAGGCGATCAATTCCGGATCGATTTGGATCTTTTTCAAATCATCCTGATTAATGGCTATAAATGTTCCTCTGCCCCGTACCGCTGTCACAACACCCAACCTCTGCAAAATCGAGATTGCTTTTGAAATTGTGTCGATGCTGACGCAGTAGTACTTGCTCATTTCCTGATACGGCGGCAAACGGTCACCCAACCGATATCGCCCCATAGCAATCAGTCCGATAATATCCAGATACACGCTGGAATATCGTTCCTGGGCCTTGCTGATCTGATGTTCCAACTCTTTTGCTTCGATTTGCAGCGAAGATTTGACTTCTAACTGACGCCCGGAAAGCTCCTCTCCATTTTCCGAAGGCAATCCATACAGCACAAACAGCTCGTCGAAGTGAACGCGTTCCGGCTCATCTCCGTCCTTCATTGTTTGCATCAAATTTTCCAGGCCTGTGCGATAGTTTTTTCTCAACTCAAAAGTCCCCGGCAACAGTTCCAGCCCTCCAAAACCTAGATGATCCACAATGCGTACGATCAAATCGTTTTCTGTTCTACAGATAAAAAAGCGCCAAAACCGATTGGAAAGGTTCCAGAATTCAGCCGGTTTTTGCGGATCCATTTTCTCTACAATTGCTTTGGGGATATCCCAGTCTTTTCCCCTACAAAGGCGGAGTCCCCTCTCATTGATCGGATAGCAGAGCAGAATACCTGTTTTTATAATATCATTGATCGACGCGGCATGCGCCATTCTATGAAAACGGGAATCTGCAGGTGCCGGCAGTCCTCCAGTATACGCATAAGAAACCATAGGCCGCTTTCGCTGCTCTGTTTCAACAAGGCCTTCCTCAATCAACATTTTCAATGCGCGGCGTATCGTTTTTTCCGAGGTCTGAAACTCCTGGCAGAGGTTCGCTCGCGAGGGCAGTTTTGTACCTTTGGTGAGCAAACCGGACATAATTTTATTTTTTAAGATCTGGTAGACCTTTTCATACATTACAACATCATTTTTCATTCAACTACCCGCCTATTGCTACATTATACAACATCTTAACAGGCATTTCACGTATTTTTGGAAAATGAAAAGGTCTTTCCTTTGTTGTTATGAACGCCATAGGTATTCCCCCTTATCCTTACTTTGAAAGAAAATCCGCTAATTCAATCAATTCCAAATTGCATATTGCCGGCATTTCCACCGCATCCTGTAAATCCATGCTTATCACCGTATCTTTCTGTATTCCGATTGCTTGACCACAATTCCTCCCCATAACTTCTACAATCGTTGTTCTGTCGTGTGAACTTGCCGTATCCTGTATTTTGCTGACTGCATCGAGAACTGTTCCCACGGCCGTATCAAAACCGATCGCATAATCCGTATATCCCATATCATTGTCGATTGTACAGGGAATGCATATGACGTTTATACCAAGTTTTTTCAATTCCAAAGCGCCATGAAAGGATCCGTCGCCGCCGCATATAATTAAGGAATCCATTCCATGAAGCCGCAAATTTTTCAAAGCGGCTTGCCTTCCTTCAGCCGTAAGAAACTCTTCACATCTGGCAGTCTTAAGAACCGTACCGCCTCGCTGCATGATATCTTCAACGGATTTGTAACTCATCAACTTCATTTCATCATTAATTAGTCCACTGTATCCGCGCTCAATTCCCATTACCTCCATACCGTATGTCATTGCGCAGTGTACAACCGTATGGATTACAGAATTCATGCCAGGGGCATCTCCGCCACTGGTTAAGATTCCGATTTTTTTCATGTATTACCCTCCTCTTTCAGCACATATTCCATAGCTTCTAACGTGCTGTCGATATCTTCCTTTTTATGGGCGTAGGAAATTGTAAGTCTCTTTGGCTCTGCAGGGGCCCAATAATGCCCTCTTTCGATCATTGCTTTTCGGAACGCGATTGACTTTTCAGCATCGCCGCGCAAAATGTCTTCATGGTTGTTAAAAGGCCCTTCTGCCCATATCGGCACGGAAATGGAACCATAGCCTATGACAGACACTCCCTGCTCATACTGATCAAAGAGCCACTGCATATTCTTGCGAAAATAGTCGCCCAACTCAAAGATAGAATCAAATACAGGCTCTTTTTCCAAAAAATCAATCGTCGCAATCGCTGCCGCCACACAGGCCGGATGGCCGTTTGTCGTTCCTTGAAAGCTTACATTGCCCTCAGAATTGGTACTGAATGTATTCATGATTTCATCCCGTCCCATAATGAAAGCGATTGGGTATCCGCTTCCAAGGGCTTTTCCCATTGTTGTTAAATCCGGAATCACTCCGCATATACCTTGATATCCGCCAAGTCCAACTCTGAAACCTGTAATGACTTCATCGAAAATAAGTACAATGCCATGCTCATCGCAAAGTCTCCTAAGTCCCTTAAGAAACTCATCCGATAGCTTTACACACCCCAGATTATGGGCGATCGGCTCGACGATCAGCGCCGCGACCTCACCTTTATTACGGTTCATCGTTCGTTCCACATTTTCCAGATCATTCAGCCTGCATACTAACGTAGCGTCAACCGCAGCATCAAACATTCCCGCTGAATTTGGATTGCGTTTATAAAGCATATCAGCCGGGGTATAGCAGTTTCTTAAAACATAATCATGCCACCCATGGAAACACCCTTGAAACTTTATGACCTTTTCACGTCCTGTGAAGGCTCTTGCAGCTCGGATCGCATGATAGGTAGCCTCTGAACCCGAACTGCATGCAAGCGCTTTGTCAGCACATGGGACATGCTTGCAAATACGTTCGGCTAATTCTATTTCAAGTTCTGTAACTCCGACGCCATACTGGTCATGCCTGTCAATTGACTCTATCACCGCATTCTTTACAACAGGACTGTTATATCCAAGAATATATGGTCCCCAGCATCCATTGTAATCGACATATTTTTTTCCGTCCCAATCCCAGAGATATGCGCCGTCGCCTTCTTTCCACATCATAAACGGTTCTATGTTGCGTATGGACGAATTAACCCCGCCCGGCATTACTGCTTTTGCCCGATCGATCATTTCCTGTTTGGTAAACATTTATTTTTCCTTTCTCTTCAGAACATTTAATGCTTTATCTGATATTTCCCTGAACGTAAGTCCAAATCTCTCCATAAGATAATCTTTTTTTCCAACCTCACCAAATATATCATCGACGCCAACGGCTTCAATCGGGCAAGGACAGTTGGCTGATGCGCAATCAGAGACTGCGCTGTACAGACCGTTAACGCTTCTATGATTTTCTGCGACCACAATCGCTCCTGTTTCCTTGGCGCATTTTATGACAGCTTCTTCGTCAAGGGGTTTAATCGTAAACATGTCTACCACGCGTGCATTTACTCCGTAACTTTTTAGCACATCAGCCGCTTTCAGCGCTTCCGACACCATCAAGCCGCACGCAATAATTGTCAAATCCTCTCCCTGTTTCAGCAAATTTGCTTTTCCGATCTCCAGGGTAAGGTCATCATGGTAAACACATGGTACCTGTTTACGCATGCTTCTTATATATACATTTCCATAAAGCTCGGCGCATTTTACCAGTATTTGTTTTAACGCCGCCGGATCTGCAGGCTCAACGACAATCATTTCAGGAATACTTCTCATGATCCCCATATCCTCAAACGGCATATGAGTCCCTCCATTTGCTTCTGCACCGATTCCTGCATCCCAGCCTATGATTTTTACATTTAATTTTGCATATCCGCATGATAAAAAGACTTGGTCAAAAACTCTTCTTGTGGCAAAAACGCCGAACGCATTTAAAAACGGAATTTGTTTTTCGGCTGACAATCCGGCTGCAACCCCTACGGCATTTGCTTCCTGTATCCCTATATTCATATATTGCTCAGGATAAGCCTTTTTAAAGGCTCCGGATGCCATCGATCTGCTGCAGTCAACATCCAGTACCATAATGTTTTTGTTGGCCGCCCCAAGTTCAAGCATTGTATCCGAATATGCCTCTCTCATTTCCCTATCACTCATGGCAGAATAGTCCGCCAAGCTAAGCACCTTATTCATAAGCCGCCTCCTTTTTCACGATTCCCGCTTCATATCTGCGATTGATTTCGGCCTCGGCCCGCTCTGCATCTTCCTTTGTAAAACTCATATGGTGGTTTGCTTGCGCTTCTTCCGCAAAGCTGCATCCGATTCCCTTCACCGTATCAAGGATAATCACCCTTGGTCCGCCTTCCTTCATGCTTTCTTGCGTGGCTTGAAGAACTTCATCAACATCATACCCTTTTACTGTTTTGCATTTCAGTCCAAACCCCTCAACCTTTTTCTGAAGATCAAATGGTTCGCATACCTCATCAAGAAAACCATCTAACTGTTTCTTGTTGTTATCTATATATACGGTCATATTATTCAGTTTTTGATGCGCGAGGAACTGAAAAGCTTCCCATACTTGTCCTTCTTGGAGTTCTCCATCACCTAATATGGTATAGACCCTTGATGAACTTTCTTCCTTTCTCAATGCGGCTGCCATTCCGCAGGCTACGGAAATTCCCTGTCCAAGGGAACCCGTGGACATGTCAATACCCGGCGTCCGGATCCTGTCGCAGTGACTTGGCAAATTTGTTCCTCCCTGATTGAGCGTGTCGAGCCATGTCATTGAAAAAAAACCGCTCAATGCGAGGGCTGCATACACCGCTGGGCCGCTATGTCCTTTCGAAACCACTAACCTGTCCCTATCTTCCCAATCAGGTCTATCCGAATCATATTTCATTATTTTTCCATACAATACGGATAAGACATCACAAATTGACATTGCACCGCCTACATGGCCGCCCCCGGCCCCAGCCATGCAATATAAAGCCTTGATCCGTATATCTGCTGCCAATCTGCGAAGCTCTTTATTTTCTGAATTTGCCATCATACCATCACATCCTTTCACTACAACAGAATATTTACAGGTAGATCATATCACGCAAAAATACGAAATTCAAGTCAAAAAATGAAAATATGCACATTTATTAAGTGTGACGCCTCAGCGAGCGCTATTCGAAAATAAATAAAATATGATAAACATTATTCATTATTTGTTTAAAATAGCACAATATTTCCGAAAAAAAGTAATTACTTTATTAAAATCACCAATAGAAATCATGCATCGCGCTTTACACTTATATTAAAATATGCTAATATAGAACAAATAACGGAGATCGTGATGAAAGACATTGCGTCTCAAACTCATTTATTTGCTTCAGTAAAAGTAATCATACTTAGGAGGAAGAAAATTATGAAAAAGAAAGTGTTAATGGCTATGATAACCGCGCTGTGTTTGGTAAGCAGCATCTTTGTCTTTACCGGATGCGGTGAGGATTCTTCAGAAAAAACTGCTTCCGGAGACACGATCACAATTAGACTTGCTTCAGATGAAACGAAGGACGTGCCAATCTCAAAAGCTACGGAAATTTTCGAGAAAGAAGTTGAGGAAAATTCAGGCGGGACAATGCAGGTTGAATATTACAGCGATTCGGCTATGGGCGACGAAAAGGAAATCGCTGAATCCATAAACATGGGTAACCTTGAAATGGGAACAATATCAGCGGCGTATATGGCAGCATATGACCCGAACTGGTATTCGATCGACTTACCGTATGTATTCGAAGATAGAGAAACTATGTATAGTATGGTTGATGGTGAATACGGTAAACTTCTCAGCGATGGCCTTTCTGAAAAATCAAAGATAAAATGCCTCGATTTCGCAGATGGCTCCTTTAATATTGTTCTCAATGTTAAAAAACCTATAACGAAGGTATCTGATATGGCCGGCCTCAAAATCAGGACCATGGATAGTCAGATGAATACGACGATTTATAATGCCTGGGGATCAACGGCCACCCCGATGGGAATGAGCGAAGTGTACACTGCGCTTCAGCAAGGTACAATTGACGGCGTTGATACATCTCCGCTTGCCATGGTAAGCAATAAATTTCAGGAATTAGGCAAATATTATACCATCAGCAACCATAAGGCCATGGTTCTTGTTAGTGTAATCAATGAAGATTTCTTTCATTCGTTGACTGAGGAACAGCAGCAGATCATCCTTGATGCCAGCCAGAAGGCATACAAGCAAGAAGAAAGAAATCTGATTCAAGATGCGGAAAAAGAATCGTTTGGCGTGCTCGATCAAGCAGGCGTTAAAAAAACAGAGCTTTCCAAGTCGGATGTTAAGACGTTCAAGGACGCCAGTAAGAGTGTATATGATGCGTACAGCGATAAAGTAGATAAAAAGCTTTATGAATTGTTAGGACTCTAAACGGCATATCGCAAAGCCAGTGTCAAATATTCATGTCAAGCATAGATGAGACGCTGGCTTTTCTAATATTTTAGAAGGAGGGCTGCATGAACACATTAAGGAAATACATAAATATCTATAACAACATTGAAAAATGGTTTCTGATCATAATGATGGCATTGATGGTTGTTATCATTTTTGCGCAAGTAGTAACGAGATATGTATTTGGGAATTCGTTGTTTTGGTCGGAAGAAATCGGTAAGTTTATTTTTGTGTGGATTTCATGGATTGGTGTTAGTGCAGGAATGGTGAATCATGAGCATATTCAGATTACAATTGTCTTGGATATTCTGAAAAAGAAAGGGTTTATACATGCACAAAAATTTATGGAACTTGTCGGAAATATCGCGTGGATGGTTACAAGCTTCATCATATTGGTCTATGGGATGGAACCGATCACCACACAGATGAATTCGGCCGTTGTCGCTGCGGCGACCGGTATTCCCATGTGGATCGTTTACCTTTGTCTGCCTATTAGCTCTGTGCTTGTATGCGCCAGATTAATAGGCGTCATTTATATGAATATCCATGATATAGTGAAAGGAGGAGAAACAGCATGACTGGCATGATGGTGATGTTTGGCGTGATGATGGTAATGATCTTTATCGGCATGCCAATTGGATACGCAATCGGTTTTTCTTCGATTGTCACATTTGTTTTCTTCTCCGATATATCGGTTTCTATTGTTCCGCAAAATGCCTTTACAGGGTTAAATTCATTTGTATTGCTTGCGGTACCCTTTTTCATATTTGCCGGAGTAATTATGAGCGAGGGAGGCATTGCAAAACGTCTTGTTGATATTGCAGATGCCATTGTGGGATTTGTAACAGGCGGCTTAGGGATTGTTGCAATACTGACCAGCACTTTTTTTGGAGCCATTACTGGATCAGGAAATGCTACGACATCAGCCGTAGGTTCGCTTTTAATTCCTGCGATGGAAGAAAAGAAATATGATCGCGTATTCAGCAGTACGCTATTAGCAGCAGCAGGTTCGATCGGAATCATCATCCCTCCCAGCATCCCCTTTGTCATATACGGGGTTGTAACCAGCACTAGTATTGGGGATTTGTTTATTGCCGGAATCATCCCGGGATTGTTGATGGCATTAGCGCTGATGATTACCTGTTTTATTGTTTCGAAAAAAAATCACTATGGAGGCAGCGATACAAGGCCGTCTATTAAAAATATAGCGATCTCTTTAAAAAATGGCATTTGGGCGCTGCTCGCACCGGTTATCATATTGGGCGGAATCTATACCGGCGTGTTCACACCTACGGAATCAGCGGTAGTTGCTGTTGTTTATTCGATTATAATAGGCGCGTTTGTCTATAAGCAGCTTACGCTGAAGAAACTGGCGGATGCGCTGTATAAAACCGCAATTCTCAATGGTGTAACGAGTTTTATCATGGGCTTTTCGGGAGCAATGTGCAAGTTTATAACAGTTGAACGCATTCCCGATGTAATCGTAGATGCTATTACCGGTATTACTACAAATAAAATCGTCATCCTGCTTATGATTAATGTCATATTATTGCTCGTTGGTATGGTAATCGACATTATACCGGCAATCATCATTATAGCTCCTATATTTTTGCCGTTAGTGGTTCAGCTGGGGGTTGGTCCTGTACAGTTCGGCGTTATTATGGCGATGAATCTTGGCATTGGCTTTGTTACACCGCCGTATGGTACAACCTTATTCGTTGCCTCCGCAATTTCAGGCGTAAAGGTGGATCGTATGTTTAAAACCGCATTTTTATTTGTCGGAGTGTTATGCATAGCACTGCTTCTGACAACATATATTCCGGCTGTAACACAGGTGCTTTTGTAAAAGTGAACAGTATTTTTAAGTGACTTTAAAGGGTGAAATCCCATTTCAGAGGATTCACCCTTTTTTAATGCTCATTCATTCGTTTGATTAAGCGTTTTTAGTGCTTCCGGAATCGTCAAAAGTTGTTTGTTTAATGTAGAATCAACCGAATCATTGTCGTCGTTTATATCGAACGGGTGCAGCTTACTAAATACGGTAGGGGGAAGTCCAACAAATTTTTTAAAGGTTCTGTTGAAATGATTTGGGTTTGTAAAGCCTACACGGTAACAGATTCGGTTCATGTCTATATCGCTATAGACAATATACTCGCAAGCTTTTCGAATGCGAACATAATTCAAGTAGTCAATTATGGTGATATCTGTGTCCTTCTTAAACAGTGAGCAAAGATAATTCCGGTTGTATCCCACATGGTCCGCCACATCGTCCAGATAGATGCGTTTCATATATTGCTGCTCGATAAAATCGATAGCTTTAATTGTAATTTTGTGAAAGCCTGCAGTATCTATAAGCTCTGAATTGGGAGCCTCTTCCACGTCATTTTTATTCGCAATGTGGACGAGCAGCGAGCATAAGAAGGCGTCAGTATTTCTTATATAGTAGCTGTCTTTCGATCTTCCATTGGCCACAATGCTGGGTATGATACTGCGAAAAAATTCATCTCCCACAAACTGCGGCGTTTCTAAATTCAAATGTTTCACAATATCCTCATCATGAATCAAAAACTTGATTTCATACGATATCAGCGTATTATCTTTTACCTTCTCCAGTTCATGGGGAACTCCGGGAGGTATGATATAGCACAAATCAGGCTTAGCATCGAAAACTTGTTCATGAATGATAAACGAACCATTGCCTTCCACAATATAAAACAAGTGGTAATAGTCATGCGAGTGTTTTTTTATTCCCCACCCGATCGGAAACTCAGCTTTCTCTGTCCAAAGGACCTTAGTTCTATTTTTCATTCTTACCCCTCTCAAAAAAAATACAATACATACAAATGATTGCAGTATTTATGTGTATTATACAATAAGAAATGAATATTTGCAAATCAAAGCGGAGTAACATTTGAGAGTCGAAACACTAAAAGTAGTTAGTTTTCAACGCATATCCGCTAAGTGCGTCATCTTGTCACGAAAGGCATTTTCTTATTATATGTTTATCGATGCATAGGAATATCCTGAATTGTCAAGCCGTCACTCAGCTTCAGTGCCTTTTATGCGCATCCTAGCCCAATTTGCACGGCAAATTGCGGCAGGTGCCATACAGAAAGCACAGGATTTCACATCCGTGGTGCTTTTTCAGTGGTTCGAATCCTCTCATTCATATGCATTAAAAAATCGCACTCTTGCAAGTGCGATTATTGAATGCTTGGTTGCGGGGACAGGATTCGAACCTGCGGCCTCCGGGTTATGAGCCCGACGAGCTACCAACTGCTCCACCCCGCGATATCAGATATGAAATTAATTGGTGCCGAAGACCGGGGTCGAACCGGTACGATCGGTAAGGATCACGGGATTTTAAGTCCCGCGTGTCTGCCAATTCCACCACTTCGGCAAGCCTTTCATTTGGCTTCCACCCTGCCGGGTTCTCGCCGTCTTTCGGAACTTCCAAAATTGGCTCCAAGGGTGGGGCTCACGCTTGCTTCGCAAGCTGAATACGCTTCACCGTGCTTACGCACTGTTCCGCGAAGAAATCTTCACTGAAGATTTCTACCCTCTCGGGTTCTCGCCCTTCTTTATCGGAACTTCCAAAATTGGCTCCAAGGGTGGGGCTCGAACCCACAGCCTACCGGTTAACAGCCGGTTGCTCCACCATTGAGCTACCTTGGAACATCTTTCCGCTCGTTCCAGCGACAGATATTATTATACAACAGTAAATAGGTTTGTGTCAACACATTTTTTAAATGAATTTACCTTTTTGTATAATTTCCTCGATCGCCGAAAACTGCCGACCTTACTAGGTTATCCACTTCGCTTGCTAGTATTCATAAAACACCAAAGCAAAGTGATTTTTTCTAAATGTCCCATCACCACCATAGCCAAAAAGTCTGTTGTTTTTGGTCAAATTTCAAAATTGGCCATTTACACAACAAAGAAACGAAAAAGACTCTTTTTTTATATCCAAAATACAGGCTCAGGGCCGCCAGCACGAGCAGCTTGAACACGAAAACGGCCGCTTCACCTGAAAACAGCGAAAATGAGGCTTGAACCCGTTGAAAACAGATACAAAAATCTGCAAAATCAATATTTTTATAGCAACACCAAAACCCGGATCAGCCAGTCAAGCCGAAGACAGCGTTCCTACCCTTTTGCGAAAGATCAGTCGGTAAGAAACCCGCAGAATCAGCCGCACATTTTATGCGGACTTGGACGACCGTTCCTTCTTATCCTGCCTCAAAGTCGGTATAAATCTGGCAGCAAACCCTTTGCCCCGATTCTTTATATAGACCAAGCCGAAAATCGAGAAGGTCACTGCGCCCAGGAAGTTTACGAACAAGTCGTGCATGGTATCATAAAGTCCGATATCCAGATATTTGTCCCAGACCTGGCCATTGACCGTTACGCTTTCCACATCCACATGAACCGGCACATTGGCGCCCTCCGGATTCAAGGCTACCGAATTAAAGGCGGTCAGCCAGGTGTCTTTTTGCATATCTTTACCAAAGAACATATCCATAGACCATTCAAAAAACTCCCACAGCACGCCGATCGTCATAGAGAAACAAAAGGCTACCATAGCCACAAAAGCCGGCGACAGATTCATAGAAACCTTTTCATGACGATTGAGGATATCGATCATGGCAAAACCAATCGCCGCAGCCAGAAAGCCGTTGAGCGTATGTAGCATATCATCCCAGCGGTCAAAGAGCACATAATACTCCCGCACTTCCCCCAGAATTTCGGCGGCAAAGATAAAGCAGATAATGATAATTTCAAGGGTATTGGGCAAAACAATATGCATCTTACTCGATAAAAATGACGGCAGCAAAAGCAGAATCAACGTTAACGCACAGGTAAACACATTGTCCCAATTATGGTTGAAAATCTGCGCGATCATCACCGCGATCACCAGCACCCGGATAACAATATAAACAATAACTTTTCCCCTGCCGGCCGGCTTTGTCTCTTGGTCGCTCACTTCGCGTCTCCTCCCTACCTATCCTTACGATCCAATCGCTTAATCTTTTTCTTTCCGGAATCCCTTGCCATTGGAAGTTCTTTGATTTCCTCAATGAACTCCGGCTTCTGATCCTTAGGCTCCTGCTCCTGCAGCTCTTTATCTTCCTTGGCGATTTCCTCTTTAAAGGCTTTTTGATCTTCTTGAATCGTTTTCTGTACCAGCTCAATCTTCTTTTCATATTTACGCCGGTTTTCACGGTCGCCCGACTCGGTGTAAATATCCACCAGCTCCTGCATGGTTTCAATGTGGCTGGCATTCATGGTCAGTACCTTTTTAAAGCTGGCGATGGCCTGACTCTTTTTCCCGGTCATCTCATAGGCAACTCCTAAATAATAATGGAGCGGCCACCAAGTGTTGAATTGGCTGTTTAAGAAAGGCTCCAGCTTTTCCCGGCCTTCTTCATAGCGTCCTGCCAAAACATCGTTATAGCCGCTTTCAATCTGAATGGGCCCCTGCAGCTGCTGTCTGCGCTTGCGTATTTCCTTTTTATCAGGTCCATTTTTGCTGAATCGCAGGAATTCTGCCCAGGTCAAATCCGCTTTTATGTAGAGGCCCATGTTGAGGTAAGCGTATCCCAGATAATAATAGGCCTGTGCAAAACGCGGATGAGTCTCAGTGGTAAGCTCGAAGAAATCCAGGGCCTCCGCTTTAAAGCGTCCGACATATTCTTCATTGCGGCTGTCCTGGTACATGGCCCTGCACGCCCGCGCATAACTGTACATGGCGTGAAGATAATCCGGTTTCATACACAAAGCCGCCCGGAAATGGATGCAGGCATCATCCATCGCACCCCGCTCTGCGGCGTCGCGGCCTTCCTTCATCATGCCCTCGTACAGCTTATAATTATAAATCCGGCTGAGGATCGCCACATAATCCTTGGTATGCTTGAAATGGGGATCGCAGCCCATGACCCAGGCCATATTTTCCGCAATGACCAGCATGGGCAGACCCTCTCCGCCGTCAAAAGCTTTCAAATCCTTTTTCCGCAGCGGGATCGGCACACCCTTCAGCAGATCGCCGGCCTTGGATTCCTCAATAAATTTGGGAGAAAATTCGTCGAACACAAACTTGCTCAGGTACTTTTTAAAATAACGGCCGATCCGGTCCTCCCTCAGCTGTATATCCGATTCAGAAGGATCTCTGACTACGGTCCTTGTAATGCCCATGGTCTGGGCCAGCGTTTTTTTCTTTTGTTCTGCCATATGTTCCACCTACAGGATTGTCCATCCCTTTCTAAAAAATTTTTTAACTGCATCAAAGTTCATGGTTTGCTTTAAATCCCGTTCCAGCAGCGGAAGAAACTGCTCTCCCCGCCCCATCGAGCCGAAGAACTGGAAAAGAATTCGGTAGAGGTCTTCCTTTTTGTGCGATCGGTGTTGAAACCCCTCTGCATAATAGTAACCCGCGAGAGCTTCATAAAAATCAAAGGGCGTTTCGGCGGTCGCTGAAACAGCCTCAGATAACGTATGTGCAAAGCCGCCCCGATTATAGTAAAGATCCAAAACCGTCTCAATTTGTTTCAGCCTGCACACTTCCTCCGCTGTAAGAAATTGATTGGAAATGATCTGATAAGGCGCTTTACTCATATAGACATATCCGTATTTTTTCTCATCCGCCCGAATGGAGGTTCCCTTTAAGAGCTTTAAAAATCCAAGCTGAAGGTTGTCTGCGCCCAGTGCGTAAACATCATTGAAGGATTTTCGGAAAATCCGGTAGTCCTCATAGGGAAGTCCCGCGATCAGATCCACATGAATATGGCTGTTTCCCAGCAAGACCAGCCTGCCTACGCTTGCTAGAACTGCGGCCGTATCGCTGGATCGTCTGACTGCTGAAAGGGTATCCCCATTGGTGGACTGGATCCCAATCTCAAATTGAAACAATCCTTCTCTGGCCTGGCCCAACACTAGAAAAAGCTCATCATCCAGCAGATCGGCACAAATTTCAAAATGAAAATTGGTCACACCGTTGTCCTGATCCATGAGAAATCGAAAGATCTCCAAAGTCCGGGCCTTATCCCAATTGAAGGTTCTGTCCAAAAACTTGACCTGCTTTACATTCTGGTCGAGAAAACAGCGCAAGTCGGCTTTTACCCGCTCCTCAGGCAGGCTGCGGATACGCTTGTCCAGCGAGGATATGCAGTAGCTGCACCCAAAGGGGCAGCCCCGCGACGATTCATAGTAAATCACCCGGTCCGTCTCGCAGGGAAACGTCTCATACGGGAACGGAATCTGCAGAAGGTTCACCGGCTCTGCCACGGGATTGGCATAAATCCGACCATGGCTCCGATACACCAGACCGGCAGCCTGATCAAAAGAAACATCTCCTGCCAGCGCCCGGCACCACTGGGGAAAGCTACCCTCCCCTTCACCGGTGAGAACAAAGTCCACCAACGGGTTATCCCGCAAAACCTGCTCCCCATCGTAGCTGACCTCCGGGCCGCCCAAAAGGATTTGGATTTGAGGGCGGGCCTTCTTCAGATCCGCCGCCAGCTCCAGTATTTTTTCGATATTCCAGATATAGCAAGAAAAACAGACTGCATCGTAATCCGCCGTCACCAGCTCGGTAAACACATAATCTCTGCTGTTGTTGATGGTATATTCCTTTATGTCCAGACCATCGCAGACGTGTTTTCCCGCCAGGTACAGATATTTTAAGGCCAGATTGGAATGCACATATTTTGAATTCAGTGTGGTCAACAGTACCTTCATGCAATTCCCTTCACTACAACATTCTGAAACGCTCATCCTTGAGCATATTGTGATCCTTCATCGCCCGTCTTAAAAGGCCAATCATCTTTTCTTTATCCTGCGGCAGATCTCCCCGCAGGGACACATAGTTGGATGCATGGTTGCTCCTGAACACGCACCGTCTCTTAACATCGATGTTTTTCAGCATCAGCAGCGTTTCCGCCACCACTTCTTCAGCGGTCAGCACTTGGAACTTGCCGGAACGGATATCTTTTTCCAAAGGAACGCCCGGTTCTACCATGAGGGTCAGAAGCCCCACATAGGAAGGTTCCATCTGGCTGATCATGGTCCCGGTCTGCACCGCATGATCCTCCCAGCCGTCTCTGCCGCCCATGCCGGAAATAAAGGTCACAGACGCCTTAATGCCCGAATCCTCGATCTTCCTCACTGCTTCAATGATCTCTGCCCGCGTCGCTCCCTTGCAGATATCTTTCAGCACCTGGTCGCTGCCGGACTCGGCGCCGATATAAATGATCTTAACACCATTTTCATAAAGCTCCCGCAGTTCCTCCGGCGTTTTATGAAGTACATCCTTGGGCGATCCGTATACGTTTACCCGTTCACATTCCGGAAACAGCTTCTGGATGTGGTTCAGAATGCGCAGCAGCTTGGCATTGCTCAGCGCAAGAGCATCGCCGTCGGCGAGAAAAATTCGTTCTACCCGCCGATACCGCTGGCGGGCCATATCCAAATCTTCCAACACTTCCTCCGGATTTCTCACACGGAATGTTTTATCCTTGTACATACTGCAAAAAGTACACTTATTATGGGAACAGCCGATGGTCACCTGGACGATCAGGCTGTACGCTTCACTTGGCGGTCTGAATATATTTCCTTCATATCTCATGAAACTCTGCTCTCCTTACATTTTTTCCGGAGCCTGGATGCCCAAGAGCCCCAGCCCGTTTTTAATGGTGTTCTTGGCCGCGATGACCAGCGCTACCTTGGCAATCTTTTCGTCCTCATTGTCCACCAGAACGTGTTCATCATGATAGAAACGGTTGAAAGCCTGCGCTATATTTACAATATGTCTGGTTACGATAGAAGGTTCGTATTTGTCTCCCGCTTCTTTGACTGCGGCCGGGAAAGCATAGATCAATCTGGCCAGGTCGTAAGCGCTGTCGCCGGTGATATAGCTGGTATCGATGTCCGCTGTCCGGGCTTTTTTTACCACCTCATCGCCGGCTTTTCTCAGCACGCTGGCAGCTCTGGCGTGGGTGTACTGGACATAAGGACCGGTCTCGCCTTCGAAGTTGAGAACTTTATCCCAGGAGAACACGTAATCTTTGATCCGGTTATTGGAAAGCTCCTGGAACATAACGGCGCCGATTCCGACCATCTTGGCCGTCTCTTCGATGCTGTCCGTATTGACATTCTTTTCCTTGATGATTTCTCTGGTCTGTTCCACGGCCCGGTTGAGCACATCCTCCAGGAATACCACTCTGCCCTCTCTGGTGGACATGGTTCCGTCCTCCAGACTAACAAGGCCGAAAGGAACATGCACGCAGTCATGGGCCCAATCGTAGCCCAAAAGCTCTACGATTTTAATCCACTGCTGGAAATGCAGGTTCTGCTGGGAAGCAACCACATAGATGTTCTTATAGAAATCATAATGCTCTTTTCTATAAACCGCTGCCGCGATATCTCTGGTGATATACAAGGTGGAACCGTCGGATTTGGTAATGAGCGCGGGCGACATTCCGTACGCTTCCAGATCGACGATCTGAGCGCCTTCTGACTCTTTCAGAAGATTAGCGTCCTTCAGCTCCTGGACAAAACGGGGCATCTTATCGGAATAAAAGCTCTCGCCCGCATAGGAATCAAATTCAATGCCCAGCATATCGTATACCCGGGTAAATTCTTTCAGACTTTCATCCCGGAACCACTGCCACAATTCCACTTCTTCCGGCTCGCCCTTTTCCAGTCTGGTGAAGATATCTCTCGCTTCCTGGTCCAGGCTGGGATCGTTTTCCACTTCTACATGGAATTTGGTATAGTAGGACAGCAAGGTTTTAATGGGCTCGTTAATAACGTCTTCTTTATTTCCCCATCTTCTGTAAGCACAGATCATCTTACCGAACTGAGTTCCATAGTCACCCAAGTGGTTGATCCGTACCGTATCATAACCCAGGAAATCGTAAATTTTATAGATCGAATTTCCGATTACCGTACTTCTGATATGGCCGATGTGAAAAGGCTTGGCGATGTTGGGAGAGGAATATTCGACAATGACCGTTTTTCCCTGTCCCGCGTCGCTGCGTCCATAATGATCGCCTTGTTCAATCACATCCCCCAGGGTATCCTTCACATAAACGTCTCTGGAAAGGAACATATTGACGTAAGCGTTCACCGGCTCCACTTTGGCGAAAATCGGATCATCGCTGATCTTTTGCGCGATATCCTTGGCGATCATAGGCGGAGCCTTACGCAGAATCTTTGCCAGACGAAAACACGGAAAGGCATAGTCGCCCATCTTTCCATCTGCGGGTACTTCCACCATATTCTGCAATTCTTCAGTTGTAAGACCTTCCACAGCTGTGCTCAAAAGCTGCGCGATTTTTTCTTTGTAATTAATCATCTTCTAGGTTCTCCTTTTCCGTAATAACATCGATGTGATGGTTCTTCAGCAGGCGTACCAGGTATCCGTCCCCGGCCGTGAGCCTGTCAGAAAATGTTCCGTCGTAAATCCGATCCCTTCCGCAAGAAGGGCTTTTGGCCTTGAGAATCGCCCCTTCAATGTTCTCTCCGGCATCAGAGGCCGCCTTCTTGGCCAGTTCCCAGCTCGCCTCCGCTCCCCGGGCAAATGCCTTTGTCAAGTCCTTTCCTTCACTGTCCAGGACTTTATCCGCGCAGATCTCAGCAGGGGGACGGGGCGCGGGAAGACCGGCCTGGGTTTCCGGGCAGACCGGCACATACGAATGGGCTTTGGCAAAATCCACCACCCACTGGCAGCGGTTGTTTCCGCCGTTATATTTACAGTTTTCGCCCAATAAACAGGCGCTGATCATATACATACCGCCACCTCTATTTCAGGGAAACAACGGTCACGCCGTCTCCGCCTTCATCAAATTTTCCTTTTCGAAATCGTTTTACATGTCTATGGCCCCGCATCATATCCTGCAGCCCTTTCATGAGAACGCCTTCGCCGCGTCCGTGGATGATGGTAACCTCTTTCAGACCTGCCATGGTGGCGTCGTCCAAATATTTGTCCACATCCATGGCGGCATCGTCCAGATTTTTCCCCCGCACATCGATGGAGATGGAAACGTTCTGGGCTTTGGCTTTATACATGCTGCCATAATTCTTTTTGACTTTTTTCGGCCGATTGATATCCAGTGCTCCGCCTTCAATAAGCATGATATCATCCAGATTCACCTTAGCTTTCAGGATTCCCACCTGGACCATCAGCTCTCCTTTATCATCGGGCAGAGATACAATTTCGCCCTTTTGATCCAGGCTCAAGACCTTAACCCGGTCTCCCAGCTTGAGATCTTCCGGCGCTACCGGATTATCATTTACTTCGCGAATAACCTTTTCTCTGTATTTCCCTGCCGCGTCTTTGATCCGCTTGCGGTTTTCGTCGAATTTTTTATTCCTCTGACCCAGGCTCTCGATTTTTGTCAGCTCGCGCAGTTCCTCCTGAACCTCTTTGGAAACTGCCTTAGCTTCCTCAATCATCCGTCTGGCCTCAGCCTTGGCCTGGTTAAGAATCTTCGTTTTTTGTTCTTCCAGTCTGCGGGTCTGTTTATCCAGCTCTTCTTTTTGCTTCTTCATAGCGATATTGAGCATCACCGCCTCGTCCCGCTCTTCCTCTGCCGCTTTTCGATCGGCTTCCAGTGCGGAAATGACTTCTTCGAACTGGATATCGCCTCCGTCCAGGAGTCTCCTGGATTTTTCAATGATCGCTTCGGGAAGACCCAGCTTTTGAGAAATTTCAAAGGCGTTGGATTTTCCGGGGACTCCGATCGCCAGCCGGTAAGTGGGACTCAGGGTTTCCACATTGAATTCCATGGATGCATTCTCCACTCCATCGGTGGAAATGGCATATTTCTTCAGCTCCGTGTAATGAGTTGTGGCGATGGTCTTAGCCCCCTTCTCATAAAGGCTCTCCAAAATGGAAATCGCCAAAGCCGCGCCTTCCGTCGGGTCAGTTCCCGCACCCAGTTCATCCACTAGTACCAGACAATCCTCTCCTGCATTTGTTACAATATCCACGATATTGGTCATATGGGAAGAAAATGTGGAAAGGCTCTGTTCGATGCTCTGCTCATCGCCGATGTCCGCGAAAATTTCCTGAAAAACAGGAATTTTGCTGCCGCTGGCCGCCGGTATATGAAGCCCGGTCTGAGCCATCATCGACAACAGGCCTACTGTCTTCAAAGTTACGGTTTTTCCGCCTGTATTGGGTCCGGTTATGACCAGGGTGTTGTAGCCGTCTCCAATGGAAACATTGATCGGCACCACTTTTTTAGAGTCTATGAGCGGATGCCTGGCTTCTTTAAAGATCAGTTCCCCGCCCTGACTGACGGACGGCTCTTCGCCGTGCTGCAGAGCGGACAGCTTGCCTTTGGCCATAATCACATCCAGCTGGATCAGCAGCTTCTGGTTGTTGAGAAGATCGTGATAATGCTCCGAAACAGCGCCGGACAGCTCTGCCAGAATACGGTCGATTTCGGCTTTTTCCTGCAATTCCAGTTGGCGCAGTTCGTTGTTGAGATTGACGATCACCTGGGGCTCAATGAACACGGTAGCGCCGGTAGCGCTCTGATCATGGATGATCCCGGGGAATCTGGCCCGATGTTCTGCTTTAACGGGAATGACGTATCTGCCGTCCCGCATCGTAACGATGGAATCCTGAAGCAGCGTCTTATTATCCGACGAATTGAGGATTTGGTTGATCCTCGCTTTCAGAGCATCGTTCTGGCGAAGGATGGATCTGCGTATATTTTTCAGATCCGGACTGGCATTGTCCGCCATCTCGTCCTCTGACAAAATGCAGCGGTCGATTTCATCTTCCAGCCTTTTGTGTACCGCGATCACTTCCGCGATGCTTTCAATGATGGGCAGAGGCGGAAGATCGCTCTTGAGAAAGGTGGTTACCCTCCTTGCAAGAGCCAGGTTGTACAGGACCTGCAAAAGCTGTTTCATGGTTAGACTGCCGCCTTTTCTTGCTAAATGCAGACTATCCTCAATATCATAAAAACCACCGAGCGGCAATGGTCCTTTATGGACGATCAGTTTCACCGCTTCTGTGGTTTCTGCAAGCATGTCCCGTATTGCGGGTACTTCATGAGAAGGCGTAAGCTCTGAAATGATTTTTTTCGCCATTTCAGAGCCGGCCTGTTCTTCTAATTTTGCTATGATCTTGTTGTATTCCAAAACATTGATCGATTTTGTTTTCATTTGTTTCCTTTATTCCATATTTCGTCTGTATGTCTCCAACTCTTTTTTTAGCTGGAGATTTTCCATCTGAAGGTCAAAGAAACTGTTCTCAAGCTCCTTGCATTTGGCCTCGGCTTCATCGATCGCCTGCTGAGCTTTCTTTTTTGCTTCTTCCAGGGTCTGCTGGGCTGCTTTCTGCAGTTCATCCTGCAGTTTTTCCGCGGCCATTTTCAGCTCCTGGATTTCCCGCTCTTTTGCCGCGGCCTTCTGGGTCATCTCATCGCGCTGACTGGCAACGCCCTGATTCTCCTCCTTGTATTGGAGGAAATTCTTTTTGGATTCATCCCAGAGCTGAACGTAATGCTGCGCATCCTTTTCCAGCTGGACATTGAGCTTTTTCAGTTCTTCAACCTCTTCCTTGCTTACAAAACTTTCATCGGCAATGTTGACTGCCGATAAGACTGCCAGGTCGGTAACCGAGCAGGACGGCGCCGCGCTGGCGATCTCGTGCATCTGGTTGTCCACGTAAGCAGCTACCTTTACGATCTGCTCCCTGGGCTTTTCACCGGATATCACATACTCCTGTCCGTAGATCTTTACACTTACTTTGTTGCTTTCCACAGCTTACCTCCCCTTTAAATTTCCCTTAATACTGCATTGACTTTTTCTTTCAGCGCTTCAAGGACTTTATCATGAACTTTTGCTACGTCTTCATCGGTAAGGGTCTTGTTTTTATCTCTGTAGGTCAGAGCAAAAGCTACGCTCTTCTTTCCTTCGGCCACCTGTTTGCCGCGATAAACGTCAAATAGCTGTACCTTTTCCAAAATTGCTTTGCCTTGTTCCTTGATAATGCTTTCTATATCACCTACTTGGATGTCCTCATCCACAAGCAGCGCAATGTCTCTTGATGTTGCAGGGTATTTAGGCAGAGGCTCGTAAGCCTTTTCAATATTGGCGTGGCGGATCACCGAGTCGAAAAACAGCTCGCAAACGTACGATCTGGTGCCGATTCCAAATTTCTCCGATACATCCGGGTGCACTTCTCCCATGATGCCCAGTTCCTCATCGCCTACCGATATTCTGGCGCAGCGTCCCGGATGATATACGCCGTATTGACTTTCCGCCTCAAAAAGGGTTTCCTTCACGCCCAGAACTTTCAGCATTTCTACGATCATTCCCTTGAGCGTGAAGAAGTCCGCATCGTTTCCATAGATGCCGATGCAAAGTCCGGTCTGCTCGTCGGGAAGCTTTTCCGGGTCGATCATATTGGTCATGAAGGTACTGCCGATTTCAAAGGCGCGGACAGCTTCAATATTTCGTGAATAATTTCTGGCCAGGACCTCCAGCATATTGGGGGTGAGAATGGTCCGCATTACGGAGTTTTCTTCTCCCAGAGGGTTGGTAATCTTTACAAAATCCCGTTCCCAGGAATCTTCATCGATCCTGACGTCGTCCACCCCTTTCGGGCTGACGAAGGAGTAAGTCTGTACCTCGTTGGCACCCAAAGCGCACAGGGTATCCCTGGCCAAATCCACCAGGGTCCGTTCTCTTGACTGTCCTGCTTCGGAATTTCCCTTGGGAATGGTGACCGGCAGCTGATCGTAGCCGTACATCCTTGCCACTTCTTCGACAAAGTCCACTTCTGTCAGTAAGTCCTGACGGATGGTGGGCGGGGTTACTTTCATGATGTCCCCTTCGCCTTCCACGATCATCTCCAGGCTCTCGAAGATCCCAGTCATATCCTGACGCGAAAGATCGGTTCCCAGCACATGGTTGACCCGGCTCACTCGCACGTCGATGACAGGCGCCTTAAATTGGTTTGGATAAACGTCCACCGTTCCGGACGCCACTTTTCCGCATCCCAGGATCTCGATCAATCTGCATACCCGATCGGCGGCTGCCTGGCACAGGTTGGGATCGATTCCCTTTTCAAATCTGGAGGAAGCTTCTGTTCTAAGGCCCAGTTTTTTTGATGTGGCCCGAACGCTGTCTCCGTTGAAATTGGCCGATTCTATTAAAATAGTTGTCGTATCCTTTTCGATTTCGGAATTGAGTCCTCCCATGACGCCGGCGATGGCTACGCCCCGCTGTCCGTCTTTAATCAGCAGCATATCCTCTGTGAGAGTCCGCTCTGTGTTGTCCAGGGTTGTAAAGGTCTCGCCTTCCCGGGCCCGCTCGACGATGATCCTGTTATCAGCGATCTGACGGATGTCAAAGGCATGGATCGGCTGTCCGAATTCCAGCATAACAAAGTTGGTAATGTCTACAATATTGTTGATGGGACGCATTCCGGCGTACATCAGTCTCTTTTGGAGCCACCAAGGGGATTGTTCAATCTTGACGTCGGTCACGATTCTGGCCGCATAACGTCTGCACAATTCCGAATCCTTGATCTCCACCTGAATGAAATCCTTTGCCTGCTTGTCGGTTTCATCGGTACAGGCTGTGTCCGGATACTTGAGGCTGCCGCCGAAGGTGGCTGCCGCTTCTCTGGCCATTCCCACCATGGACAGACAGTCCGGGCGGTTGGGGGTGATTTCAAAATCCACCACCGCCTGCTTCAGTCCCAGCGCCTCAGCAAAATCCTGGCCCAGAGGATATTCTTCCTCTAGAATCCAGATTCCCTCTCTGTGGGCCACCGGAACTACCTTGTCGTCAAAACCCAGTTCCCCTGCGGAGCACAGCATGCCGAAGGATTCCACGCCCCTCAGCTTACCCTTGGTAATCTTTGTTCCGCCTTCTTCCTTTTCTTTTCCGTGGAGCGGTCCGGGAATCCTGCTCTTATGAAGCGCTACCGGAACATATGCTCCCTCGAACACATTGGGAGCACCGGTGACGATCTGCACTGGTTCATCTTTACCTACGTTAATCATGCACACCACCAGCTTATCGGCATCCGGGTGTTTTTCTATTTTGTCAATTCTGCCTACCACCACATTTTCCATTTCTTCGCAGAAATATTCACAGGTCTCCAGATTGGAGCCCGACATGATCATGCGGTCGCAGAATTCCTTTGTATCTACATCAATATCAGTATAATCTTTCAGCCACTCGATTGGAACTAACATCTACGGCACCTCCTATTTGAACTGGTTGATGAAACGCATATCGTTTTCGTAGAAAAGACGGATATCATCAACGCCATACTTTAACATTGCAATTCTTTCCACACCCATGCCAAAGGCGAATCCGGTGTATTTTTCCGTATCGATTCCGCCTACTGCCAGAACGTTAGGGTGTACCATGCCACAGCCGAGAATCTCAATCCAGCCGCTGCCTTTGCAGATTCGGCAGCCTTTGCCGCCGCATTTGAAACAGGAAACGTCCATTTCCGCGCTCGGTTCGGTAAAGGGGAAGTGATGCGGTCTGAATTTGGTCTTTGTAGAAGATCCGAAGAGCTGCTTTGCCATGCTGTCCAAGGTACCCTTTAAGTCGGCCATGGTGATTCCTTCGTCCACGATCAGCCCCTCTACCTGATGAAACATCGGCGAGTGGGTGGCATCCGGCGTATCACAGCGGAAGCATCTGCCCGGCGCGATGATTTTAATCGGCGGCTGCTGGCTCATAAGGGTTCGAATCTGTACAGAAGACGTGTGCGGCCTTAAGACCGTATCTTTTGCAATATAGAAAGTGTCCGTTACATCTCTTGAAGGATGGTTCTTGGGAGAATTAAGGGCGTCAAAGGCATTGAACACGCTCTCAACCTGGGGGCCTTCTGCGATGGAGTAACCCATGGACATAAAGATATCCGAAATTTCTTCGATGGTAATGGTGATCGGATGTTTTACGCCCAGGCTCATATCTTCGCCCGGCTCCGTTACGTCGATTTTCTCCAGTTTAAACTGCGCTTCCTTTGCGGCGGCTTTTACCTGCGCAAACTTTTCTTCCAGCAGGGTCTCTACTTGGTTTCTCACTTTGTTGGCGGCCTGCCCCAGTTCTTTTTTCTCATCCGGCGAAAGCTTTTTCATGCCTTTTAGAATTTCAGTCAGCTGGCCTTTTTTTCCCAGTACCTTAACCCGGACCTCGTCCGTTTCGGCCAATGTCTTTGCCTTTTCTAACTGTTCTTTTGCCTCCTGCAAAATTTTGTTTAATTGAGTTTGCATATGTTTTTACCTCTCCAAAATTAGTCTTTTATCTATCTCATGGACTCATACATCAGAATTCCCGCCGCCACGGAAGCATTGAGGGAATCGATATCGCCGTCCATTGGTATCTTGATGATCCGGTGGGCCATTGCCATCAGCTCCGGAGAAATGCCATTTCCCTCATTGCCGATGATCAAACCGATGTTCCGCTTCATATCCACATCGTAGTAATACAAATCCGTATCAAATCCCGTAGCAAATATGGTTTTTCCCGCGGCCTCCAAAACCGATACGGCCTGCGAAGGCGAATCCGCGGAAAACACGGGCATGCGGAATAGGGAACCTGCTGCTGCGCGAACGATTTTTAAGGAATAAAGATCGGCCGTTCCCTTGATGGTCATAACGCCGCTGTAGCCGGCCGCGTCCGCCGTCCTGATGATGGTACCGATGTTGCCCGGATCCTGCAGGCGGTCCAGCAGAACCACATTGCCTGATTTGCGGGCTGTCTTTTTCAGGAATTCTTCTTCCGTCAGTTCCCGCGTTTCCACAACTGCCAGAATGCCCTGAGTCGTCTTCGTCTGGGCCAGCTTTGTAAAAAGCTTGTCCTCCATAAAAACGATTTCTTCGGAAAAGTCAGGCCGCAGGCCGCTGCTTTCTACTACCGCGATCACCTTTATCCGTTGTCCGCTTTCAATGGCTTCTCTGACTAGCTTCTCTCCCTCGATCAGATAGAGCCCTTCCTGATCCCGGTGTTTCCGCATGGTCAGTTTGCTGCACAGCTTGAATATTTGGTTTTCCTTTGATGTAATTTTCTTCATATATTTTTTATAACGCAGGAAATATCGTCTTGGACGATATTGACGGAGTTTCAAAGAACGTACCTTGCGAAGCGTCGCTGCTTGTCAGCGACATGTGTGCATAGGAATCTTTGATTTCGTCATGCGCACGTTTTTTATGAAGAAAAGCCGGTTCATCACCGGCTCTTCCTTATTATACAGAATTGGTTCTACTTGGATGATAAGAAGGGCGGGATTTTAAAGTCGTTATCGATTAGGCTGCCGCTTTCTTTTTCGTTCTTTTCGTCCAAAATTGAGCTTGTGATCTCGCTCTCTTTCTTTTCTTCACCGGTATGCTCCGGCATCAGATCGCCTCCCAGAAGATCGGCGCTGGGTCTGCTTTCAAAGCCAGTGGCAATGACCGTGATAAAAATCTCGTCTTTGATATCTTCTTTGATCGCCGCTCCGAATATGATGATGGCGTTGTCATCCGCCGCCTTTTCAATTTCGCTGGCCGCTTCGTTGGCTTCCAGCATTCCCAGGTCATATCCGCCGGTAACGTTGATGAGCACTGCTTTAGCTCCATCAATACTGGTTTCAAGCAGCGGACTTTCAATAGCATCTTTGACTGCGTCGGTAACCCGGTTTTCCCCGGATCCTTTTCCCACACCCATATGTGCGATGCCTCTGTCCTTCATAACCGTGGTTACATCTGCAAAGTCCAAATTGATCAGCGCATCGTCGATAATCAGTTCGGAAATGCCCTGTATGCCTTGTTTGAGAACTTCGTCAGCCATATCAAAAGCTTCCAGAAGGGAAGTATTTTCTTCCACTGTTTCCAGGAGTTTGTCATTGGGAACGATCACCAGAGAGTCAACAAATTTTTTCAAAAATTTGATTCCCAGCTCAGCATGCTCCCCGCGTTTTTTTCCTTCAAAGGTAAAGGGCTTAGTCACTACGCCTACGGTGAGAATTCCCATATCCTTGGCAACTTTGGCAACGATGGGCGCCGCCCCGGTTCCGGTGCCGCCGCCCATACCGGCTGTGATGAACACCATATCCGCACCGGTTATGAACTTGGACAGGTCTTCCAGGTTTTCTTCCGCTGATTTCTGGCCGATCTCAGGGTTGCCGCCCGCGCCCAGTCCTTTTGTTAATTTTTCGCCGATCTGCAGCTTGGTTTCCGCTTTGCAGCGCGAAAGCGCCTGCTTGTCCGTATTTATCGCTATGTAGGCCACACCCTGCATGCCTGCATCTATCATTCTATTCACTGCGTTACATCCGCCGCCGCCCACACCAACTACTTTTATTTTTGCCGGTGTTGACTCGTTCATTTCAAATTGTAACATCAGAAACTACCTCCCATACTTTTTTATACAACTTACCGTCATTTATAACCCGCAACCTGCAATAAAGCAGGTTTCATGTACGCCTCTTTACGGCCTTGCCGCAAAAGCCATTGCGTACATTATAGCATAAAGAAACGGCCTATGCACCTGTTTTTCCAATTAAAATACCACTTTTTTACCGTAAAAAATCTACATTTTCTGCTGTTTTTTGTCGCGATATCTCTGGATGATGATTCTTCGGATGGCAGCAAGATTGTTAAAAAGCCTGCCGCCGAATACAAAGATAGCCGCATAATAAAGGGGAATCCCCAGTTTATCGCCTACAAAAGTCAGTACTCCTGCCAATAACGCATTGGTTATGAACCCTGAAACGAAGATGGTGGTATCGTACTTCTCCTCCAAATCGGCCCGTATCGCTCCCACTAAAGAGTCCATCGCCGCCAGCAATGCCATCGTAATGTAAAATGTATATTCTGTGGGATAAGTGATATTCAGCGCGAATCCGCAGATCAGTCCCAGAATCAGCGCGATTGTCATTGCGATAATCAAATCATCAGTCCCCTTTCTGTTCTTTCATATAGAGAAAATACGGAGTTTTGTCATACCCAGCAATTTCAATGCCGGAAGTGGATTGGATTTTGAACTGAACGCCCCATTCCTGGAGTTCCTTTCCATAGCCGTAAGCGCCGATAAGCCGATCTGTCAATTTGGTACTGTCTCCGATTGCACAGATGACAAAGGGCCTGGCATAAGTGGTGCCGTTGATACGAACCGTATATCCGGCACAGGACACGGAAGTGGTTTCGATGATCCGCTGTCCGTTGACGGATATGGCTTCTGCTCCCGCTGCTTTCAGTTCATTAATAATCCGCAGGATATCATTATCGTGCACCAGGAGGCTGTTAATTTCGCTTCCATTTTTTACCGGACCAGTACCGTCGTCCACCGTAATGACAACACCCTCGCCGTGAACGGTCTTTGTACCGGCAAACATGCGATTCTTCAGCAAATCGCTTTTCAACGCTTTTTGCAGCTTTTTTCCGTCTTCTTTGTTGTACAAGGTCAGATTATTTTCGGCCTGGGATATCAATTCTTCCACTTCGGAAAGCGCCTCTTTTTCAGCTTGGATCTGGGCTTTATAATCATCCACTGTTTTCTGTGAAACATACAGCCGCTCGCCGTCGGTCATCTTTGCCTGAATCATAATGCCTGCTCCGACCAAAAAGCAAAGCGCCGCCACTCCTAAAATCTTCTTCATCTGCACGCACCTTATTCGTCTTTAACCGGCTTTGCGTATTTGAAATTGATCACACCCGTATAACGGGGGATCTCAATACGGTCTTTCTTTTTGGTGGTAACAATCAGTCCTTGATTTTTCATGGTTTCAACCACACCGGCGCGTATGGTAATAGCTGCGTCCATAGTATCACCCGGACCGATGGCGTTTATGGTGTAAGGCTGGGCCGTTGCTTTGCCGTTAATATTAATATTGTCGCCCGCCAGACTGATTTCCGTAGTCTGAACAATACGTTCCCCATTGATGGAAATTGCCTCGGCTCCCGCCTCTTTTAACTTGTTGACTACATTGAGCAAATACTCATAATTATAGGCGATGAGACTGAAATCCTCCGCCCCTTCTACTTTTGCCGGTGGATCTTTTATTTCCACCACAAGACCGGGCCCGTAAACATCCACCAAGCCCGCCAGCATTTTATTTTTTTCATTTTCTTCGACCATGGATTTTACCGAACTGTTCTCGCCAGCCTTGCTCTTCTCAATCTCTGCCATCCGATCTTCCAGCTCCCCAAGGCGGGAAAGCGCCGCTTCCTTTTCCTCCGTAGCCTCTTTCAGCTGCGCCTCGTATCCCTTAATCTTGGCCAGAGGTACCAGCGCTCCCTGATCATCTCCCTCTGTAGTGCTGATTTGTATGGAAATAATGAATCCGATTAAAAATGTCAGCACCGCGGCAACGGCAATCCCTTTATATTTTGCCATGATTGTCTCCTATTTGCTCTTTATGTCGACGGAAAAATACTCGTCATCACCAACATTGACAACCGCTTTTTTCTCACCTTTTTTATACAGATCATAGATCACGGCCTGAAGATTTCCTTCTTCCATGCTTTTCAGCAGGTTTTTCGTCTTTCCCAGACAGTAAAGCTGATCCGTCACATAAGCCTTAACCACCACTTCAGAAACGTCAATCTGTTTAAAATACAAATCTGCTTTTACCATTTCGTTAAGAATGCGCATGGCTTTATGATAATTGGTCTCCTCTTTAACCGACACTGGCTTGTTTTCCTCGGCATCTGCGATCGTAATGCCGCTTAAAAGAGTCAGCTGGGGCGCCTGCTCTGCGATCTGCAAGACAACTCCCTCGCCGTCGATCACTACATACTCCTTATCTTTTGCCAGGATAGCAAGCTCCTGCCGTTCAGCAAGCTCGATGGTGACTGTGTCCGGAAGCTTGCGCTTTATCTTCGCTTCTCGGATAAACGGATTTTCTTCCAGCTTGTCCGCGCATGTTCCGCCCTTGAAGGAAAATAGGTTCATTCCTGTCTTAAGGCCGGCCATTTCCTGTATCTGTTCAGCAGTAAAATGAGTACTTTCCGCCACATTGATGGTTTTGATATTAAAAATGCTTGACCGCAGGAAAAAATAGAGGCCTACACAAATGAGAATCAAAAGCAGCAGCTTCAACACGTACCGCTTCTTTTTCCGTTTCTTTCTCGGTACTTTATTCGCTGATACTTCAGAAGGGGCGTGCTCCGGCGCCCCTTCTATGTATTCCCTGTTTTCTTCGTCCGGGCTACTTGATTCCTGCTCCCAGTCGAATTGTTTTGTCTCATGTTTTCTCATAATGCTTTCCGATATCCCCGCCTAGTTTTTTCAGTTCTCCATGAAGATCGCAGTAGCCCCGCTCAATATAATGGACATTCTGCACGATGGTCTCTCCCTGCGCCATCAGGCCGGCCAGTACCAGCGCCGCCCCGCCGCGAAGATCTTCTGCGGCCACACACGAGCCTTCAAGGAACTCTACTCCCTCTATTATAGCGACTCTCTGCAAAATTTCAATATCTGCGCCCATTTTTATCAATTGCTGCGTATATTTAAACCGATTTTCAAAAATAGTTTCGATAATTCGGCTCTTCCCCTCGGCAGCAGTCATGATTGTCGTGAATTGGGGCTGCAGATCGGTGGCAAAGTCGGGATAGGGGCCAGTTTGCACCTTTCCCACGCCGCAAAGGCGCTCGGGCCCTTTGAGCCAAATTTCATGAGGCTCCCTCCTCACCTTGCATCCGGCATGTTTGAGATACTTCACAAGGGATCTTAACGCTCCGCTTTCGATTCCTTTCACCAGCAGTTCTCCGCCGGTTCCGGCGGCAGCCATGAGAAAGGTTCCCGCTTCGATGCGATCGCCCATGATAGAATGCTGGCTACCATGGAGAGGCAGACCGCCCTTAATGGTAATCTGGGATGTACCGGCGCCTTTAATCTGCGCGCCGCAGCCATTTAAATACGTCTGTAAATCCATGATCTCCGGTTCCCTGGCGCTGTTGTGGATCACGGTCTCCCCTTTTGCTCCTAAGGCGGCCAGAATAACATTTTCCGTTGCTCCCACACTAGGGAAGTCCAGTATAATATTGGTTCCAGTCATTTGATTGCCGGTAAACTCCAGTTTCTGACCATCCTCTTTCATGGATACACCCAGCTGGGAGAGGGCTTTAATATGTATATCGATGGGCCTTTTTCCAATGGCGCATCCGCCCGGCTGGCTGATCACCGCTTTGCCGCAGCGCGTCAGAAGGGGCCCCACTAAAAAGATGGAAGACCGCATCTTTTCCATTAGGGCAGAAGGCACTTCATATTCTATTAACCCCGCCGTATCAACGAGAACACAGCCTCCGTTCTCCTCAGTCCTGCATCCCAGCGATCTAAGAATTTCTCCCATAATGGCCGCATCTGAGATGCGCGGACAACCGGTAAACAGATTTTCATCATTGGTGACAATGGAGGCGGCCAGGATCGGCAGAGCAGCATTTTTTGCTCCGTTTACCTTGTATTCCCCGCTGATTGGATTCCCGCCCCGTATATGATAGCTTTCCAAATTATAAAACACCTCCAAAACATACTTCATAGTATGCTGGAGGTATCTTTTAAGTTACTGGATATCCAGATTGTTGCAAATAATCTCCACCGCGTCCATGGGCGCGCACTCTTTGCTGCGTCGGGACATTTCCGCGATCTTCTGCGGATCGTTTTTCAGTTTCATAATCTGGGCGATCAGCTTTTCATTATCCATATCCTTTTCTTCGATAATGACTGCTCCGCCGTGGTCAGCGACCGCTTTGGCATTATAATACTGGTGGTTGCCGGTAACGATGGGCGACGGAATAAAGATCGCCGCTTTGCCGCAAACCGTCACCTCCGCGACGGTCAACGCTCCGCTCCTGCTGATCACCAGATCGGATGCGGATAAATATTCGTCCATATTGCTGATATATTCCAAAATATGAATGTTATCCGCCAGTTTAACGCCCCGCTCCTCCCGCAATTCATTGAGGATGGCATCGTAATACCTGGTCCCGGTAGCCATGCAGACCTGAACGTTCTCCATTCCATTGAGCACTTCAATCACACTGAGCATGGCCTTGTTGATTCTGCCTGCGCCCTGGCTGCCGCCGAAGACCAGCAGAATGAAATCATCTTCAGAAAATCCCAGCTTTCTGCGGGAAGCGCGCCGATCAGCGTTGAAGAAGACGCTTCGTACCGGATTTCCGCAGATGACATGCTTTTTCCTATGTTTAAAATATTTCTGCGCTTCCGGAAAGCCCAAAAACATTTTTTCAACGTACTTTTCCAAAAGCTTATTGGTTACGCCCGGAAATGCATTCTGCTCGTGGGTATAGGTTTTAACCCCTGCTTTATGGGCTGCCCTCACTACAGGTCCGCATACATATCCGCCGGTTCCAATGACCAGATCCGGATCGAATGCTTTAATCAGCTGCTTGGCCTGCTTGCTGCCCTTGCTGAGCTTTTTCATAACTTCGATGTTTTTCAGCGGATTTTTCCGGTTGAATCCCGCCACGGTAATGAATTCGATCGGATAACCGTTTTCCGGTACGATCTTCTTTTCCAAACCGTGCTCCGTACCGACAAAGAGAATTTGGCTGCCCGGATAACGTTCTTTAAGTTTGTCTGCAATGGCGATGGCCGGATAAATATGTCCGCCGGTGCCGCCGCCTGTCATAATTACTTTCATTGATCTTTGCTCCTATTTTACCTCTGCCGTATGCCGTGAAATATTTAAAAGAATTCCCATCGCTCCCATAAACAGCATCAGCGCATTACCTCCGTAGCTGACAAAAGGCAGTGTGATGCCGGTAGGCGGCATGGACGAAGTAACAACTGCAATATTTAAAATTACCTGAATGGCAACCATGATGGTAATGCCGGCTGCCAGCAGGGTCGCAAACTGATCGGGCGCATTGACAGCGATATGGATTCCCCGCCAAATCAGCACCGCATAAGCGATCAGCAGCAGAATAATTCCAATGAATCCCAGCTCTTCTCCGATAATGGCTAAGATAAAGTCGTTCTGCGGCTCCGGCAGGTAGAGATTCTTTTGAATGCTTTTTCCCAGACCGACGCCGAAAAGTCCGCCCGATCCCAAGGCCATCAGGGATTGAACAACCTGGAAGCCGTCCCCCAGAGGGTCGGCAAAGGGATCCATAAAACTGGTAATTCGCTGGGCCCAATGACTGTCGGGATTGGCGATGATGATTCCGGCAACACCCAGCGCACCGGCTCCCACCAGACCAATACAATAAAACCAGCTCAACCCAGCCACAAACATCATAAGGACCACAATCGCCACCACTGTGATCGCTGTGGACATGTTGGGCTGCTTTAAAATCAATCCTCCATAAACACCACAGATAAGAAACAACGGCAGAATGCCCCTAGTGAATGACCTAATCCTCTGCGGTTTTTCGCTGAGAAACCACGCCACAAAGATGATCAGCGCAATCTTGGCAATCTCGCCGGGCATGATGGTAAAGCTTCCTACTCCCAGCCATCTGGTTGCTCCATTGGTCGTCTGTCCCACTCCGGGAATCAGCAGCAGTACCAAAAGGATGAAACTGACCGCTAATGCCGGCAGCGCAATTTTTTTATAATGACGATAATCAAAAACAGCCGTGAAAATCATCAGGCCGAATCCCAGCACTGCCCAAATCACATCTTTAATGAGATAGTTATAGGGCGTACCGTTCTTAGACTCGTTGATCGATTGATAATAGCTGGCGCTGAAAACCATGATCACCCCAAAGACCACCAGTCCCAGCGTCAGGATCACCAACAAAAAATCCCCTGATCTTAAATTTTTGCTTTTCCTACTCATTGACCTCTCCAAACTACCCGGCTCCTTTATTTTTCCAGTCTTGCGACACAGTTTTTAAAGTGTTCGCCCCTTTGTTCAAAGCTGGTGTACATATCCCAGCTGGCGCACGCAGGAGAAAGAAGGACCGTATCGCCCGGCTCCGCCAGCCGGAAGCCTTCCTTCACACACTCTTCCATGTCCTTTACAATGATCGAACTTGTGAACCCGAGTTTTTCTCCAGTTTCTTTGATCTTTTCCGCTGTCTTTCCCAGCAGGACCATATGTTTTACCTTTCCGTTGAAAGCCTTGATCAATTCCTCATAAGACGACCCTTTATCATAACCGCCTGCAATAAGGACAATTCCGCCGTCTATGGCCTCTACAGCTTTTATGGAAGCATCCGGATTGGTTCCTTTGGAATCATTGACAAAGCGCACTCCGTCAACCTGTCCGCAGTATTCGATCCGATGCTCCACACCTTGGAATTCCTTTAAACCCTGGGTGATCACATCCGGTTCAATCCCTGCAAAATATGCGATGGCAGCCGCCGCAAGGGCATTTTCCAGATTATGACTCCCTGGAATGATCAGTTCATCTGTTCTGCAAAACGGATGAACCTGGCCGTCTTCATCCCGAATAACAATTCTTCCATCCTCTACAAAGGCGCCGAAATCCAACTTCTCCATCCTGCTGAAAGGAACCACCTTGGCCTTGCAATGCTCTGCCAGCGCAAAACAAGCTTTATCATCATAGTTTATTACCAAATGCTGACTTTCATCCTGATTTTCGAAAATTTTCGCCTTTGCATTTCCGTAATTCTCCATGGTCTTATGGCGGTCCATATGGTCCGGCGTCAGGTTGAGGATCGCAGAAACCACCGGTTTAAAATATCTGGTTGTTTCCAGCTGAAAGCTGCTGGTTTCTGTAACTAACCAGGAGTTTTCTTCTGCGGTTAAGGCCTTTGAAATAACGGCGACACCGATATTTCCCACCACATAAGTCTTTTTCTTAGCCTTTTCAAAGATTTCTCCCACCAGTGTGGTTGTCGTTGTTTTTCCATTGGTGCCGGTGATGGCAATATAGTTTCCGTGACCGATCCGATAGGCGATTTCCAGTTCACCGATAATTTCAGCGCCCTTGTCCCTTGCTTCCCGGATAAAGTCCAGTTCAGGCGAAACTCCCGGACTTAGGATCAACATATCAAAAATGCTCATATCTTCCGGATTCTGCCCAAAGCAGCAAGTAACAGCTCTTCCCTCCAGAAAAGCCAGAAGCTGAGGGTCTACCTCTTCCACGCACTTTGAATCTTGTACGTAGACCTTTGCCCCCAGCTTGAGCGCTGCCTGTACGGCTGCTTTTCCTGATCTTCCCAATCCGATTACTAATACGTTTTTGTTCCTGATATTATCTAAATTCGTTCTCATAACTCTACCTCTATAAAATTCCCAGTCCGATGATGCAGAAAATCAGCGCTGCTCCCCAAAAGATACCGACTACCTGCTTTTCCTTCAGACCGCTCAGCTCAAAGTGATGATGAAGCGGGGCCATTTTGAATACCCGTTTGCCGGTCAGTTTGAAGCTGACCACCTGAATGATAACTGACAATGCTTCCATAACATATACGAATCCTGCGATGGGAAGCAGCAATTCAAAATGCATAACAATGGCCGCTGCCGCCAGTCCGCCGCCCAGAGCCAGAGAACCAGTATCCCCCATGAACACTTTCGCCGGATTCTTATTATAGACAAGGAATCCCAAACAAGCTCCTGTCAGCGCGGAGCAGAAGACGCCGGCGCCGGAACTGGCTCCGTATGTCACAGCCGCAATGGCGAAGAAAAGAGATACCAGCGCCGTTACACCCGTAGCCAACCCGTCCAGTCCGTCGGTCAGATTCACCGCATTAGTCATAGCCAGCAGCACAAAAGCAATAAACGGAATATACCAGATTCCAAAATCCACATTAATATTGACAAAGGGAATCCATACGGATGTCCCGTCTCCGGAAAACATCGCCATATAGACCGCAAAAGCCACGGAAATAATAATTTGCAGGCCGAATTTCTGATATGCTCGAAGGCCCAGATTGTTCTTTTTAACCACCTTCAGATAATCGTCGAAAAAGCCGATCGCGCCGAAGAGCACGAAAACGATGACTACCGCTCCCATCTGCGGAGAATAATAACGGCCGATCGCAGCGCCGAAGATGGCTGCTCCAATCATGGCTATGCCGCCCATGCTTGGAGTTCCCGCTTTCGCGTAATGCGATTTGGGTCCTTCTTCCCGTATGTTCTGACCCGCCTGCTTTCGCCTCAGAATGGGAATTTCCAGGGAAGTAAATATAACCGATGCTAAAAATGCTAAGATTGCTATTATACCAATGGTAACATAATTCATAACTACTCCTACTACTCCATAATATTTTTTACGATTTCTTCCATTTCCATGCCCCGAGAACCTTTTACCAGTATGACATCGCCTTTATCAACGATTGAATCAATCTCTTTCAGAAATGCTTTTTTATCCGGAAAATAGCGCACTTGCTTCATCCCCGCTTTTTTCGCTCCCTCGGCAATATAGCGGGCGTCCTTGCCCACGGTAACCAAAAGCTGCACGCCTTTTTCAGCCGCATAGTTTCCCACAAGGCTGTGCTGCTCTCTGCTGGTCTCACCCAGTTCGTACATGTCGCCCAGAATTGCCACACTCCGCAGTCCTCTCGTATGCATTAGAACATCGACGGCGCCTTTCATGGAGTCCGGGCTGGCGTTGTAGGTATCATCGATAACTTTGATGCCGTTCTTTCCCCGTACCGTCAGCCGTTTATCCGTCAGCTGCACCTTGGCAAGGCCTCTGGCCGCTTCCTCCATGGTGATCCCCAGCTCAGCTCCGGCCGCCACAGCCAGCGCACCGTTAAAGGCATTGTGCCGACCAGGCACGGGCAGAGAAAATCTCTGGGTCCTGCCCTGATGTTCCAGCGTAAATTGTATACCTTCCGCACCGAAATCGTCAATACGTGAAATAATATAATCACTTTTTCCGTCAAATCCGGTAGTAACCAGCCGGTAAGATCCTTGTATCCGCTCCTTGTTAAGAAATTCATCGTCCTGATGGACAATGAGCGTGTTCTCTTCACCAAAATAATTGGTCAGTTCCATTTTTGCCTGGAAGATCCCTTCCTGACTGCCTAAATTTTCGATATGGGCCAAACCGATATTAGTAATGATTCCGATATCGGGCCTTGCGATCTGCGCCAGCAGGTCGATTTCACCCAGTTTATCCATTCCCATTTCCAGAATCCCCACCTGGGTATCCTCTTCAAAGGAAAGAATGGTCAGCGGCACGCCCAAATGATTGTTCAGATTGCCGACATTTTTCTGAGCTTTGTACTTTTCTTGACATACATACCAGATCATATCCCGGGTGGAAGTTTTGCCCGTACTCCCTGTGACAGCAATCTTTTTTAGATTTAACAGGTTCAAATAATAGGATGCTAAATTTTGCAGAGCTTTAGTTGTATCTTCCACTAATATGGCATTGACCTGATCGCCGCCTTCCGTCTCTTCTAGAGCCGCTTGGTCGCAGATCAATAGGTCGGTACATCCTGCCTGGATCACCTGTCCAAGATACTTGTGGGCATCATGACGATCCCCGATCAGGGCAAAAAAGAGGTCACCCGCTTTTGCCCTCCTTGAATCAGTGCAGATTTCGCCTACAACAGCCTGGCTGGTTCCCTGTATTTGTCTGCCGCCGGTACCTTCCTCAATCTGTTTCATTGTAAGTTTTTTCATATTTATTCTCCAAAAGTTCCTTTAAAACTTTCCTGTCGTCAAAAGGCAGTTTTTCGTCGCCGCTGAGTTGATAGGTTTCATGGCCTTTTCCGGCTACCACTATTATATCCCATTTTGTAGCAAGAGAAACGGCCCTTTTTATCGCTTGATATCGATCCAGCAGAATGCAGTAGTCGCATCCTGTCGGATATAGTCCTTCTTCAATGGACTGACAGATATTCTCCGGCGGCTCGCCTCTTGGATTATCGTTGGTTATGACGCAATAGTCGCTGTAATTGCCGGCAATCTCGCCCATAAGCGGCCGTTTTCCTTTGTCTCGAAAGCCGCCGCAGCCAAAGACGCAGATCAGTCTGCCCCGTTTGAACAAGGCCAGGGTGGACAGCAATTTTTCCAAACCATCAGGCGTGTGGGCATAATCGACTACACCCAAGGTATCAGCCTCTTCGCCGATCAGTTCCATTCTGCCCGGCACTTTCTCCAGTTGGCGAAGGCCCTGCTTGATGGCAGAAAAGCTAATCCCGGCTTGCCGAGCCATGGCCGCCGCCAGCATGGCGTTATAAACAAAATGTCTTCCCGGCACTTTGGTCTTCAGGTCCCCCAAGCAGTGCCCCTTTTCGTAAAAGGAAAACATGCTGCCGGTCAATTTTTCTTCTGTAATCTGACCGTAAAAGTCCGCATTTACATCTTTAAGAGAATATCCCTTTATATCCGGGATGTCAACCTCCTCATGGAGTTCTTTAAAAAGTCTTTTGCCATAGCGGTCATCCAGATTGATACAGGCGCCCTTTTCACATTGCAGAAAAAGGCGTTTTTTTACCTGATAGTAGTTCTCCATGGTCTTATGATAGTCCAAATGATCCTGACTCAGGTTGGTAAAACCGCCGTAAGCAATGCGAATATCGGCGATCCGCCCCTGGTCGATGCCATGGGAGGAAACTTCCATCACACAGTCTTTGATCTTCTGCCGGGATATCTCGCCGAATAATTCTTTCAGCAATTCCTTACCCGGTGTCGTATTGATCGGCACATAGCGTTTATTGCCAATCTGGTGTTCGATGGTGCCGATGAGAGCACACACTTTTCCTTCTTCTTCAAGTATCTTCCTAAGCATGCAGGATGCAGTAGTTTTACCATTGGTTCCGGTAATTCCGAAAACCTCGATCACTTTATTCATCACTTCCTATATAAATATACTGTTCCCTCTTTCTCAATTTTTGCTCCTGCTTTCGGATACTGGTCCTTGATGATGAAATCTTCATCCTGGGTTCCTCCGGAAGCTTCGTATTTCAAAGAGAGCCCGCCGAGAATGCCGATGGCCTCTTCCAGGCCCTCGCCCACCAGGTCGGGAACTGTGACCTGGCTCTTATTCAGCTCTTCCTTTTCTTCTTTTGTTAGTTTCGGCTGCAGGTCCAGATAGCGAAGGGTATCTTCCAGGATCAGCTTTGCTCCTGGTGCTGCCGTCTGGCTGCCAAATTTAACGCCTTTCGGATTATCCACGATTACCAGAACAGCAACCTGAGGATCGTTCATCGGCGCCATACCGATAAAGGAAGAAAATGTTTGTTCGCTGTATCCTCCGTTTTTAGCCTTATTGGCAGTACCGGTCTTGCCGCCTACTTTATAGCCGTCTACTTTTGCTGTACCTGCTCCGCCTTTTGCAACAACATATTCCATGATCCCGCACATTTCTTCAGCGGTTTTTTGAGAAACAGTCTGCCTGACCACCTTGGTGTCAAACTCCTTCACGGTATTTCCGTCTTCGTCAACCAGCGCTTTTACCAGTCTTGGCTGCATCAGCTTCCCTTCATTTCCGATGGAGGAAATGGCCGTGATCAGCTGAATCGGTGTAACTGCCACGCCCTGTCCGTAGCCCATTGTAGCCAGGCCGACAGGACCGGCCGTATCTTTATTTTGAAGAATGGAGTTTCCTTCACCCGGAAAGTCGATTCCGGTTTTATTGGAAATACCAAAGGTCTCCAAATAGTTGTAAAATTTTGTGATACCCATCCTCTGGGCCAGCTTTACGAATACCGGGTTGCAGGAATTTCCGACAGCCTCTTCCAAGGTCTGATTACCGTGGGGATTATAAGAACGCCAGCAGCTTAATTTTGTCCCCGCTACATTGACGGAGCCGGTACAAGTAAAATGTTCACTGATCTTCGTTTTTCCTTCTTCCAAAGCCATCGATGTGGTCAGCAGTTTAAAGGTAGAGCCCGGTTCATAAACATCACTGATCAAAGAATTTCTCCACATAGAATTCCAGTACTCCATCTTTTTGCTGTCCGGCATTTTGTCCAGCTTTGCTTTTTCTTCCTTGTCGAGCGGTGTTTTTGAATCGTTGGGATCAAACTCAGGCACCTGGGCCAAAGCCAAAATATCGCCGGTCTTGGGCGCCATCATGATACACATGACTCGATCAGCTTTTGTGTTCTTTTGAACGGTCTTCAACGATTTTTCCACATAGTGCTGGATCGTCTCATCAATGGTCAGCACCAGGCCCAGCCCATCTTCAGCCTGATAGTATTTTTCTTCCCCGTAGGAAAGGCTGTTTCCAGTAATATCCGTATTTTTGATCCACCTTCCGGATATGCCCGACAGGTATTGATTATACTGGAGCTCCAGGCCGGACAATCCGGCATTGTCATCGGTAACGCTGCCCAGGGTGTGGGACAAAAAGGCTCCCAACGGATAATAACGTTTGACATCTTCTGCAATTTCAATGCCCGGCAGCTCCGCTTTTCTGATTTTGTCTGCCGTCTCTTTATCCAAATATTTATCGACCTTTACCAGCGCTTGTTTCTTTGTTACCAGTTTTTCGATTTCTTTCTCATCTTTTCCCAGAATCTGGTTTAGTGTGCTTACTGTTTTTTGCTGGTTGGAATCCTTTTCTGCTTTTGTCTTACCGCTTCTCACATTGGCTGGTCTTGCCCATACAGAGTAACAAGTGGCGCTGACAGCCAGCTCTTTTCGGTTTGTATCGTAAATGACGCCTCTTTTGGCGGCGATGGGTACGTCCCGGGTCTGCTGCTCGATTGCCATTTTTGAATATTCGGCCCCCTTCACCACCTGGATCCATCCCACCCGAAAACACAGGAGCATACATACCCCGTACATAATGGCAAATGCGATGATTATCCGTTTTTTACTCTTGTTCAGTGGTTTTGTCATATTCCTCCCCTATTAATATGCCTCATACTATAAAAGAAGCCAGACATCCTTACGCCTTTGATTCAGTTGTCTGGTATTCTTTTCTCTTATGCAATTATTTTCCAACATATGCCGCTGTCTGATCTATGATCGGCCCGGCTCCGGCATATCCGCCGCCCGGCTTACTTTGCACCCCGGACTATACGCTTTCAGTATAAAAGACTGTGCTGCATCCATCGGCGGATATGATAGTATATTTTTGAAGGATCAATTATATGCCTGTTCCTTTAAGGTCGCCGCGAACCCCTTGTCCGGTTTTTCGCCTTTCGACAGATATACGATCTGGTTGGATGACGGATAAGTCATACCCAGTTCTTTCATTGCTTTTTGTTCGATCGCTTCAATGTTGTTGGAACTGTAAATTTTGACGTTCAGGTTTTCAATTTCTGCTTCCAGAGCGTTATTTTCTTCGATAATACGGTTGGTACTGTATTTGATGGAGGCAGCAAAGGCTGTGGTAATAATCAGACCAATGCAAACAACGCCGACAACAACGGTAAGAGCCATAAGACGTACCTTATCCTTTGCGGTAACCCGATTCTTATTCTTTTTTACCTTTTTTCTCGGCTGCTTGGGTTTCATATCGAAACCATACTTTTGGTAGTTTTCCTGGTATTCATACCATTTTTCTGCTGCTATCATCTCTTACCTCTTTTTTTCAATCACCCGTAATTTTGCGCTCCGCGCTCTTGGATTTTTTTCCAGTTCCTCATCTGTGGGAACAATTGGTTTTCCCGTCACCTTTTTGATGTCTGCTTTTTTCCCGCATATGCATACGGGGAATTCCTTAGGACATGTACATGGATTCGCTCTCTTGTTGAATATGTCTTTTACAATTCTATCCTCCAGTGAATGGAAGGTTATGATGCACAGCCGTCCCTGATCGGCCAGCACATCGCAGAATTCGCTTACAGCCCGTGCAAGCTGTCCCAGCTCGTCATTGACTTCAATGCGAATCGCCTGGAACGTTCGTTTTGCGGGATGCGGTCCGCTGCGTCTTGCAGAAGCGGGAATCGCGGCCTTTATGATCTCCACTAACTCCCCTGTTGTTTCGATCGGCTTTTCCCGCCTGCTGTCCGCTATGAACCTGCTGATTCTGGAAGCCCATTTTTCTTCCCCATATTTCTTTATGACTTCCGTCAGTTCTTTTTCTTTATACGTATTGATCACTTGATAAGCGCTGAAGGAATCATCCTGGCTCATACGCATGTCCAGCGGCGCATCCTTCATATAGGAAAATCCCCGTTCCTGGTTATCCAGCTGGAAGGAAGATACTCCCAAATCCAAGAGTGCGCCATTTATTTCGTTAATCCCCAATTGATCAAGCACGTCTTTGATGTCCGCATAGTTGCTTTGTACAAAAAGCTTTTTACAGCTATACGGTGCCAGACGTTCCTCAGCTGCCCGCAGGGCGTCGCTGTCCCGGTCGATTCCAATAAGGGTCCCCTCAGCGGAAAGTGCCCCGCATATACCGCTGGCATGTCCGCCTCCCCCTAAGGTGCCGTCCACGTAAATTCCCTTTGGGTCAATATTCAAATGTTCCATGCACGCATCATACAAAACTGAAGTATGTTTAAAAATCATAATTCATCATACTTTCCGCAAGCTGGCTTGGATCCATCTCCTTGGTGTTTTCGCTGCTGTCCCATTCTTCTTTACTCCATACCTCTATTTTCTCGTAAGATCCCACTGTGACCAGATCTTTTCCGATATTGGCATATTCCCGCAGCTCCTGCGGAAGGGTCAGCCTCCCCTGTTTGTCGATCTCACCTTCAACCGCACTCGCATAGAAATGCCTAGCCAGCTGCCTGGCCTTTGGATCGGCAGTAGGCAGCTTGCTTAGCTTTTCCATAAACCTTTCCCACTCACTCATAGGATGGATTTCGAGACATTTGTCGATTGCCTTGCTGACAATGCACTTTTGTCCCAACTCGTCACGAAACTTGGCAGGCACAATCATTCTACCTTTGGCGTCTATGGAGTTTTGATATTTGCCTACCAGCATCGGATACTCCTCCTATGTTAGGATGAAACCATTTTACTCCACATTCCACCACCTCGCAACCACTTTCCACCATTTTGCATCTTTTTTGCCCCACTTTTTGCCCCGGCTAATATTCAATTTGTGGACAAATTACTGTCAACCACAATATCTTGTATTTGATAATTTTAAAACTTGCCATATGTGGGAATGCCCCTAGGGAGCACCGCCGGGGTCTTGTTAGAATTTCCGTTGAAATTTCAATAATCACCTTGATTTTTGCACAAAAATAAAAGGCATGCCGGCCAGAATCGGGGATTCTTGGGGCACGCGGAGTTGACGCTCAAGGGGTTTTGCGTCTGGGAGGGGTTGGAGTTTTGTCAGGGATTCTTGGGTATCTGCAGGACCGGTAAACGGTGAAATTTGGGGTTTCCGGCGCGTGCGGTTGGGTTGTATGCAGGGGCGGCGGGCTGCGGAATTGCAGGATTCCGGAGTTTCGGGCTTTCAGGCGGGAGGGGTCGAGAGAAGGGAGATTCAGGGGGCCGGCGGGCGTGGGCGGCTTAGTTGCGGGCCGGGAAAGAGAAACTGAGGGGTGCATCCTTCATTCAGACCGGGGTTCCACCTATGCATCCATCGAGTATATCGAGAAAATGAACGAATATGGGCTGGTCGGAAGCATGAGTCGGACCGGGAATTGTTGGGACAATGCACCGATTGAGAGCTTTTGGGGGAGAATGAAAGTGGAATGGATCGAAGGCTTATACAAAATGCGGCAGGAGGCCATATTCAACAAATGGCTACAAGACGCCAGCAGAAGTATACAAAGAATCGCCGGCGAAAGAGCCACCTGCTGCATAATGGCTGCTATGGTTAGCAGTCCATAAGGAAATCTGGTGAGATTTACATACGTTCGCGTCCGTTAATCGGGGGCCACGCCAATACAGATATTCCCTCAGTGGAATGTGTTCGGGCATTCGAGATCATCGCCGCCAGACTGTTAATAATTATTTCAATCGAATTGGCACCGGAGCATCCAGCAGCAACCCATCACCAGATACGATACAGTCACGTGCCATCAGCTGCACGCCTTCTTTTTCTGCCTTTCTCAGAGTTTCGCCGAATTGAGGATGCGTCTGAACATTAGGCATAAAGCACGTAATTCCCTTCATCTGAATGACGAACAGAATATAGGCAGCATACCCCTCCCTTTTAGCTCGAATCAGCTCTTCCATATGCTTGATGCCACGCAGAGTCGGAGCATCTGGAAATCTGGCGATCCCCTCATCTTCCAAAGTCACTCCTTTGACCTCAAGAAAGCCTTTCTTCCCGCTTTCATCCTCCACATAAAAATCCAGCCTGGAATCGCCGTAAACTTTTTCCCCTTTGATCAAGGTTAACATTTCCATCTGAGGAAGTTTTAGCGTCCTCGCCGTTAAGGCCTCCTTTACCACCAGGTTTGGCGCCTGGGAGTCTATATTGATAGGTATTCCGTTTTTTTCCACGCCAATGAGAGAATAGCGCATTTTGCGCGTCCCCATCCGGCCCTGAAAATCTTCCAGGATAACAGAAGCACCGGGAACCAGCAGCTCCTTCAAACGGCCGGTATTTTTCACATGGGCTTTTTCCTCGTTTCCTTGGATTTCCACTCTGGCAATAAAGCGGTTGGGACGGTCTATAAATGTTCCATTACATATCTTTAAATATTTCATAAGGCTATTTTAACAGAACTATTTTGCTTTTAACAGCAAATTTCTCGCAAACACGTTGGAATTTACTTGTTATAATGTAGACAAGATAGTATAATGAACGCAGTAGTTTTTACGGCGTTGCCGCACGGTAGCGTTCTTTGAAATCCGCTGCGACATAGCTTGCGGATTATAATGAACGCAGTGGTTTTTACGGCGTTGCCGCACGGTAGCGTTCTTTGAAATCCGCTGCGACGCGGCTTGCGGATTAGAATATCAGGATTTAATATTGGGAGGAAGAAATGAGACGAAAGAAGTTCGCAGGAATACTTTTTCTGGTTTCTGTCGTAGCTTTGGCTTTCCTGACCGGGTGCGGCCAGGAAAAGAATGGTGATATATTAGAGGAGCCGGAGATTACGGTAGAATATTTATCTGGCGAATATGCCGATCAGATCCTGCGCGACGGCGGCGAAAAAGAACTGGGAGCGATCCGAATCAAGGAAGAAAAAGACGGTAAGTACGCATTAACCGTAGAAAGCATGGTTATTGTAGAAAGTTCATATGATAAAGACGGCTACTATGTTGCTGACAAGAATCTGTCAACGACTGTGCCGCTTGACTCTGAAGCGCGAGTTACTTATATTAAGGATAAGAAAAAAGGCCCGGAAGTCATGGAGCTGGGCGCCTTTATCGAGAAGGTCCAAAAGGATGCAAAATCGGAAGACTTTTCCGATCCAGATACGGAGAAGCTATACGACGTTTACATAATCGGTGGTAATGCGTTGATGCTGCTGGCCAAAGAAATGCCTGACGCATAAAGCATGCTTTGCAGTCATCTTAAATGTATCGTATTATTAAAAGATGTGGTGCTTCGGTTCGCATCTTTTCTTTCACATAGACAGACTGTGTCCATTGTTTATTTCCAGCAGCCCCATGCGGCTTGCGGCGCCAGCCGCCGATCTCCCGCAGATTTATTTTGAATCTGCTAAAAATTTATGAAAAGAAAGGTTAAATTCAGGTGACTTATATGCCCGTACCCAATCCAGTTGCCTTTACCCTCTTTGGCATTGACGTCATGTGGTATGGTATCCTAATCGCAGCAGGAATGGTGCTCGCCACCATCATCACTTATAAGCGTGCTCCGCGCCACGGTCTGGAATCCGAAAAAATTCTCGATTTTGTTCTAATTTGTGTTCCGGCAGGTGTCATCGGCGCGCGTCTTTACTACGTTTTTTTCAATTGGGAACAATATAGCGGAGATTTTTTGAAAATCATAAATTTTAGGCTGGGAGGGTTGGCCATTCACGGCGGTTTGATTTTCGGGCTGGGCGCTGCGGCCATCCTATGTTTTGTTTGGAAAATCCGCCCGCTGAACGTTCTCGATCTGGCAATTCCTTCGGTTGCTCTGGCACAGGCCATTGGACGCTGGGGGAATTATACCAACTCGGAAGCTCACGGCGGCCCCACCGACCTTCCTTGGGCGGTTACGGTAAACGGGCAAACCTATCACCCTACCTTTTTATATGAATCAATCTGGTGTTTGATTTTGTTCTTTGTCCTCATCTATATTGATAACCGCCGGCAATTCGAAGGACAGGTTTTTCTGCTTTATGGAATCCTCTATTCGGCGGAGCGCTTTTTTGTGGAAGCACTGCGTACTGACTCGTTGATGATCGGGCCTTTCAAGCAGGCTCAGGTTCTCAGTCTGTCTGTTATTATCGTATTTATAGCTATTTACGTCATTCTATATCATCACTGGAAAAAGAAAAAACAAAGGAACTGAACGTGCAGACGAAACCATTAAATCGAGATGTGATAAAGTATATTGCCATGTTTACCATGCTCCTGAACCATATCTTATACATCTTTATGGAACCTGGCAGTGTGCTCTCAGAAATTTTTCTCGACATTGGATATTTCACAGCCATTGTCATGTGTTATTTTCTTGTCGAAGGCTTTTCTTACACACACTCAAAAAAGAAATATGCAATACGATTGGCAATATTTGCAGCATTTTCGGAATTCCCATATTGCCTGGCTTTTACAGGAAACGGGCTTTTGCAGTTTTGCGGTTTGAATATGATATTTACGCTGCTGATCTGTTTTGTGCTTTTACTTTGCTGCGAGAAAATATCGAACACATTGCTGAAAGTTCTTGCTATTATCGGTTTGATGCTGCTTTCCTTAATTTCCGATTGGTTATTACTGGCTCCCATATTTACCCTGTTGTTCCTGTGGGCCGATGGCTCAGAAGATAAAACAAAGACTGCTTTTATCCTTTCAACACTTTTATTTGGACTTTTCACATTTGTAAATGGCATCGGCATGTTTCCCATTCGTATCAATATTTTTTATTCATTGACCAGCATGGTGGGAATAGCCCTTGCCGGAATTGTGATGATCTATTTTTACAACGGCAAGCGAATGGAGAAAGGCCGGAAATTTTCAAAATGGTTCTTCTACCTCTTCTATCCTCTGCATCTATTGGTTTTAGGTATGATTCGAATCAGTATTTTATAAGGTGAATTTGCTGAACGTCTGCCGCCAATTGCAGTATTACCACAGTGTCATGAAGGCAGGATATTTGCCGGATAAGATTGAAACAACGGGGTCTTTGTGCTATAATTTACACTTGCGTCAAGCTATTTCTGAGATACGAAAAGATGTAAACATGGCGCAGATCAATTTGGATAACACCTGAAAGAACTGAAAATAAAGGAGATGTAAAAATAAATGAAACTAGGAATCGTGGGTCTTCCCAATGTAGGCAAAAGTACCTTATTCAACGCAATCACCAAGGCCGGTGCGGAAGCGGCCAATTATCCCTTTTGTACCATTGAGCCCAACGTTGGCGTTGTCACTGTTCCCGACGAGCGGCTCAAGGTGCTCCATGAAATGTATCATTCTAAAAAAACAGTTTATACCACCATTGAATTTTACGATATCGCGGGCCTGGTAAAAGGCGCTTCCAAAGGGGAAGGTCTGGGGAACAAATTTCTGGGCCACATTCGGGAAGTGGAAGCCATCGTCCATGTAGTCCGCTGCTTTGAGGACCCTAACGTGGTCCATGTGGATGGGCAGATTGATCCCCTTTCTGATATTGAAACCATAAATCTGGAGCTGATTCTTTCGGATATGGAGGTTCTGGAAAGACGGATCCAAAAAACGACCAAAAACCTGAAGGGTGATAAAACCCTGCAGAAAGAGCTGGACCTTCTGAAAAAAATCCACGAGTTTCTCAGCAGCGGCAAGTCGGCTCGTGCCATGGAGTTGACTGAGGATGAGGCGGAATTTGTGAAAAGCCTCGATCTTCTCTCCTACAAGCCGATCATCTATGCGGCCAATGTCGCAGAGGACGAAGCTGGTTCAGGCGATGAAAACGAATATGTGAAAGCAGTCCGCGGTTTTGCGGAAACAGAAGGCTCCGATACGGTCATGATCTGTGCGAAGATTGAAGCTGAAATCTCCGAACTGGATGACGATGAAAAAACCATGTTCCTGGAAGAACTGGGAATTGCCGAATCCGGCCTCGATAAGCTGGTGAAATCCTCTTATCACCTGCTGGATCTGATTTCTTTCCTCACGGCCGGCGAGCCGGAGGTAAGGGCCTGGACCATCAAGCGCGGCACAAAGGCGCCGGGCGCCGCCGGAAAGATCCATACGGATTTTGAAAAGGGCTTTATCCGGGCAGAAACCATTGCCTATGATAAGCTGATTGAGTGCGGCGGCAATCTGGCGACAGCCAAGGAAAAAGGGCTGATCCGGTCAGAAGGGAAGGAATATGTCGTCCAAGATGGAGATGTGATGCATTTCCTGTTTAATGTTTAAGAATTCCACCTCCCCTGAAAAACCAATGGTTTTATTGATTTTTCAGGGATTTTCTTTTATCTTATAGGTGCTATCGCTTTTTCGCATAAATTGCAGGCCACTTGCACCACAACTCCCAAAGCTGTGATTTGGCGAGTTCTACCGCATGCCTTCGCCGATTACAAGCTTGTTTTTGGATAATTCAAGCATTGTCGGTCCCTGATTTTTTTGCGCCATCAGAGGTCGACAGTTTCTGATAAACCATTTCTTCTAGGTACCCTTTAACAGCCTTTTAACAGTTCTCTGTTCTTGCAACCTGTTTTCTTGTTTCTTCCTTTATCACAATGTAAAAAAATTTTCAATCATAAGCATTTTCGATTTCATCCGCTTCCGTAATTATTTGTGTAGGACATTCCAACATCATATATAAATATCAGGTATGCTGGTTTCCAGTTCCATAGTGTGAAATATTATAATTATTATTTTCCTCTTCTTAATATGCGCTTTGCAAAGCACCATTCACATCATCTGAAAATAATAGGCAAGGAATGACTGTGAGCATTCGGTATTCTGACAATGCATCTGGTGCTATCGGATCTACAAAAGTCGTACATTGTGATCGAGCATTACTTAGATAGTGCACATTGCCTGTTTCAACACCGATCGGCTCTAAAATTTCCGGAAAATCAGCCTAAAGAAGTTCTCGACAGTATTAATCAGGCCACAGCGCCGACTGTCAACTTTCAACTCATTGATACGCAGGAAACTACAGTAACCTTAAATTATAAGCTCAACCCTCACAGTGTTATACTACTTTCACTAATCGAAGTTGGGTAAACGATATCCTCTATATCCCTATCTCCAAAAGCGGCCTGCAAATGATCAGTCTGGCCGCATTCTGTCCAAAGCGTTTTGCCTTTTCAGCGTCCATGTCCGCCGTTTTTATGGAAAACAGCCGTTCCGTCTTCTCCAGCTTTTTATGGCACAGAAAAATTTCATCCCGGCAGACGCCGATGGCAATCTCCAGCGGGGCGCGGCAACATGCCTCGTATACCTGATTCACAAACTGCTCCGGACCCGCATTTTCATCCCAATCGGACAAGCCTTGCAGGGAAAAGAGCAAACCTTCCTCTTCGATACCACCAGATACTGCCTCTGAAAGCCATCGCAGTGTTTCTTCGGTATAAAAAATGCCGATTCTGTAATCTCTATCCATGTTCTTCCTCCAATGCGGAAAGGAGCAGCCCTGTGGCTACGGCGTTGCGCGGCCCCTCACAGCCGCGGACGTCTCCTTTGCCCGCTGTGATGCCATAATGGGACAGGGCTTCCGTCAGCATATTTGCCAATTCAAAGTCCAGCGAAGATCCTCCCAGCAGCACCACATGGGAAAGACCATAGAGCCTGCCTGTAGGGGACACTTTTTTCAAAGCTCGCAAAGCGTTTTCCACTAACACTTTTTGCTTCACCTCTCTGCGGACCTGGCGGATCCGTTCCATGGAATGTCTTGTTTCCAGCGGAATCAGCTCCCCATCCCGAACAATTGCTACCCTGGCAAAGAGGCGGCTTTCCAGGGGCTTTTGGAAAAATTCCACGCTGCCGTCTTCATATCGGATATAAAAAAGGCTTTCTGCCTTGGCCAATCTGTATTTTTTGATGTTTTCCGCCTCTTCTATGGAATCCAGTCCCAGCTCGGAGCAGATCATGGCTGAAACCATATCCCCGGCACCTGCCAGATGAACGGTCCGTTTATAGCCATCTTTATCAAAATAGCAGGCGTCAGTAGAGCCGGCTCCTATGTCAACAATGCAGATCGGCGTATCTGTGCCGGGGGTAGTCAGGGCCCCCCTGGCCGCCATATCCCCTTCCACGCCGCCGATGGATGCGGGGATGCCTGCTGCTTCAGTCACCTCCGAGGCCAGCTGCTCCATGTTCAGCTTGTGCGTCTTCACCATTGCTGCGATGGCAACCGAATGTTCCATCGTGTATTCTCCGGCCATAGCACCGGCAACGCTTTGAGAGGCCATCGTGTCCACCGCCAGAATGTCCTGGATCCGGATGGTGTCCTGCTGCTGGCCTGTAATCTGCGCCATGGTGGCCTTAATGGATGAAAGCATTCCGCCCACATTGGTTCCGGCGCTTCCCTTCACATCCAAAAGAACACCGACCTTTTCCTGTGCTTCCATGACTGCCTCAGCACCGGCATCCACTGCCACGGATTTTTCATAATGTTCTCCGCAAAAGATAATTTCTCCTGCAGGAATGATCCGTTCCTCGACCTGGCCTTTGGGAGTTTTCAAAACCACAGCGGAACGGCTGCCGATGAGAGCCTTCGCCACAAAGATGACATGCTCCGTTTCCTCCGGCGACAAGGAAAAGATACCGGCAATGCCGTAAGGGTTGGAAAGCCGCTCCACAGTAGCACCCTTTGCTGCCACCTCTACAGCGCATAGCGCGCCCAGCGGTATGTTTTCAATCAACCTTACTTCATCAATGACCGGGATTATGTTCTTCACACGGTTTGCGATGAGTACGCCGTCGTCTTTTTGTACGATGGCACCGACGATTTTGCAGCCTTGCTCCAGCGCCTGATTCATCTGCAGCGCAGCCTCATCAAAGGAAAAGCCATCATCCACAAGAACGATATAATTCTTAGTTCTGTCAGCTCCCGGAAGTTCCTCCAGTCTAATGGAAATTCCCACTCCCAGACCTAATCCGCCCGGCGTATCCGGGTTGTGTCCGATCATGGTCGATTCGGTGATGATGGTTTCAGTGATGGTTTCCATGGCAAAATCACCGATGACTGGAGTTGCTTCATTTAGATATAACGCGTTAATGTCTTTTAAACAAATCCCCAGTTTACTGCAGGCATCGCTGAGCGCATGGAGGATGCCTCTTTTGTTTTCTTTTGTTCCTTTCAGGCCTGTGGTTCCCGAGATGCCGCTGACCACTGCCTGTAGTAGTCCGTTCTCATCCACACAGCCCAGCGCCGCCTCTGTCGTCGCATTGCCCACATCAATTCCAGCAGCATATCGTTTCATAAGGTTCCCCCTCCTTGTTTATTCGTCCCGGTCGCCTTTCAGCATGTGCTTCTGCTCCAAGATCTGCGCCGCCTCCCGCAAAAAGTCAGCAGTATCGGCGGCACCGTATTCTTCTTCGAATTCCTTTGCAAACTGCAGGATTTCCTGTTTTTCCGCGCGATAAGGGCGAAGCGCATTGTAAGCTTCCAGCACCAGAGTATCGGGAATGGCCACCAGCTCAGCTGCTCTGGTCAGATTTCTTCCTACTTGCCGGTACCCGGCATCCTCTGCGATTTTCGCCTGCATCAGCAGCGTCTCCTTGCTGATCCTGCCGTCCTCCATCGTCAGCTCCCCATTGAGCACGTTTTCCATATTAATTTCATGGATAGCCTTGCCGCTCATGGGCCTGACCAATTCCGGGCATTGCTCCATCAGTGGATAGGCGGGATTCTTTTTTCTACTTTCCATCTGTCTTTCCTCCTCAATCGATACGGATTTTCAGCTCTGTCGGCGCTTTATCCTTTTCAACGACGCCAGCCTCCGCATTCTGCAAAATGGTGGTTTTGATCATATATGGTCTTGCGCTCATGTCGCACATGGCTGGAAGGGGCGTTGGATTTTCTCCTTTTGCATATTTTGCCGCATTCTTGCCGATGCTGCGGTAGGTTTCCCTCGTATAAAGCGGAGACAGTGAAAACAGTTCCAGGTTATCCAAAGGCACCAGATCCTTTTGATGAATCACGGTCGTACCCTTGGACTGAATTCCTATGGCAATACCGCTCCCGGACAGGCGGGAACCCTGGCTGGCGATCTTGGCCAGATCCGGAGAATCATGTACCTTGATAAAACGCCACTTCATACCTTCTTCTTCGATACCGGCTGTCATTTCCTTTAGAATATCATGATGGGGGATTCCCGTCATAGTTTTGGTCTGGGATTCTGCAAAGGATGGGGATAAGGCGATTACCACTTCATCAGCATCTGCTCCATGGGCGGCAGTCCCCTTTTCGGTGATCGTAAGGCCTTCTGCCTGAGGGTTCTTTTCCAAATAAGTATCCGGCCGGAGTTTTTCCATATGTTCCTGCATTTTCGCCCAGCGCGCTTCACTGATCTGATAGCCGCTGCCCGGCCCTGCATAATCATTGCCATTGTTAATGGCGCTGATAACGTGGAACGTTTCATCGAAAATAGCCGATGTCTGCAGATAGTCTCCTGCAATCCGCTGTTTCAGCAGAGATAAAATGCTCTCTGCCGTATCTTGAAAACCATTGTGATACAAAGCCCGCACAATGTCAAACCCATTAAAGTCCGTTTCCATAATTCGATTGGCCGCTTGAATATCCGCCCCTATATTACGTTTCGGCATATCCGCAGAGGTATAAGCGTAGACGGCGGCCTCCACCTCCTCGTCGGTAATCTCCGGAAAATGAAAGGCCGCAAAAAGCGCCTGCATGGCGCTGGCCGCCTTCCTTCGTACGTTAATGACTTGCTGGTCCGCCGCCGGATGAATGCCGCCGTCCACCATGAAATCCCGCTGGGCCATATAGACATCGGAATAATTGTCACAATCCAAGATGGATCCGGTAAAGCTGTTATCCACGTTGGGAACGGCACTGTAGCCGGAATTGATAAAGTCAGTTCCCGGCAAAAGCTGGATCATCATCTTGGAAAGGCTGCGCATCTCCGAATTGGAAAAATAGGTATCGTTTCCGGAGGCACATTCCAGCCCTAAAATGGACGCCATCAGACATTCGCAGGCAATGGCCCGGATGCCGGCAGGCATGGCGCTGGACAATGGAGTCCCGTCGATAGAACCGTTTTGTACCCCTTGAGAGCCGCAGGCTTTGGTGAGCCATACGCAGCGGGCTTCCAAATAGAGCATGGACTTACCCTCTGCTCCGCCCATCATAACTTCCGAACCAGTTCCTGAGGAAAAACGCATCTTCATTCCTCTGGAGGCATAAACGGCCGAAAGGAAAGCCTTCGACCAGGGGGTATCGTCCCCGTCGCACATAACAGCTTCCGTTCCATAAACCGATAAAGTCTCCGCATAAGAAGTCAGGCCTTTCATGCCAATTTTTAATTCTGTCGCTTCTTCCAGCGCACACTGAGTAATGACGCCCGGTCTTCCGATCTGGCTTCCCACCAGCAGCGCCATAGCATTAAAGGGTGCCAGCCTTGCAACCAGGCAAGTGGTTTCTTCTTCTGCAAATCCCCTTAGTGCTGCTTCCGCTGCATCGGCGGCCATCAGAACCGGATTGTCCTGCACATTGTTCACGTGGGCTTGATTGGCAGGAGACTTCCTGGCCCGCATTTTCATCTGTGCCATCATAATCTCCACGATATTGAGCCGTTTCAGTACGTCCACCAGTTTGGCCGGAGTCATGCCGTTTGCCAGTCGCAGAATCTCCTCCCGCGGTACATTGACGTCCACCAGCATCTTGGCAAACTGGAGGGAATCGATTGCCATGGCTTCTTCTGCCACGGCCGCGTTGATACCGTATTTGGCAATATATAAATCAATAAAATCAAAATCTTCCGCTTTTGTACCGTCGATCTGGGTGATTATCCCCTGCTCTACCTTAATATCCGGTTTGGGGTCGTTGGGGCTATCCACTGCTATCAGACCGATCTCCGACATTTCTTCGGATATAAGGTCCTGATTGACTGGTCTTTTCTCCAGCACTTGTTTTCGTAATGTGGTCTTCATCTTGCTTTTTCTCCTTGCTATTTCTCATAGGTTCCGCACAAAATTGCTGTATCAAGAACCTTGCCTCTCATCTTTTTCCGAAGCTCTCCATAATAAAAGCCTGGTTTCATGCCCAAACTTTCGCTTAGCGCATATAGCTTAATCTCATACTCGTAACATCCGGCCAAAGGCGCCGGACCTCCGTATCGGTTACAAATGGGTTTGTCATGCGGCTGTTCCAAAATCCATCCGTTTTTTCCCTGGACCAGCCATTCTTCCGTACGGCCTGCGTCCTCCGGCAGAGACACCGTACTTGCCGGTATATCGGCTGCAGCCCAGTGGAGAAAAGAAAATCCTTCCTCTGCAAAATTGTCAAAATCCTGAAATAAGAGAACGAAAGATTTCGTTTCTTTGGGTGCTCCTTTCCACTCAAGAGGAAAGGATAGCTGGGGAATCCCATCAATGTTATCGCCGCCGCGGCTGCCATATTGATCTGCAATTTTGCCGTCGATCACTGCAGCGCTCTTTAAAGTAAATGCCATCGCGCGTCTCCTTCCTGGTTAATGATTGCTATAATCCTATTAAAAACCATCAAGCAGCTGCAAGGTCAATCCTTAATTTTGTAATTTCTTTGCTATTTCATATTAATTTTTTTAATGAAAAGATGCCTTTTCTACCGATTTTCCACAAACAAACGGGCAAAACAGGAAGAAATTAACTAGCCTTCAAGTCGGGTTTAAGATATATAATAAGAGGGACACCTTAAAATTATAAAGAAGGCTGCCTTATGTATCAATTCAACGAAACATTTCCCGAAAATTTGAGCATTGAACAGGTATCCCGGATCTTTAACATTCCAAAATCCACACTGCGGTATTGGGAGGATAAAGGCCTGCTCCACCCCATACGCAATAAAGAGAATGGATACCGGGAGTATTCCCGCTATGCAATCACTGAGATTGAAGATCTCCTGACCTATAAAACCATGGGGCTGTCCATCCTCGATATGCAATCGATCAAAAAAGCCGGAGCGCTGAGGGAAAAGAGCTGTTACCAGCAGGCGAAAGAAGCTCTTTTGAAACAATTGGAAGAGATCCACAAAAATATTCATTTTATCCAGCACCGAGATAAACAGTTGGAAAAATATTTTCAACTGAAACAATCTCAAAAATACAAGTTCAGTATACCGGATATCACTGCCATCATCAAATGGCAATGGAACGATAATGGGAAAAATCTCCACGATTATCTAATGAATTCTTATATGGGGATCGTTTTCTTTCCAGATAAGGATATGCATTTTGCTGATGGAATCTTTATCGATGACAATCATAATCCAAATCACGAGTATTTATGGAGAAATACCGACAGCACAACACCGTGGATCGAATTTCTGTTGGAAACCGATTACGGCGCGCCTGCTTCCAATAATCTGAAAGAACATCTGGATGAGCTTCACGGGCGCGGCTATAAAACGGGCATGGTTTTAAGCAAATTTCTCACATCGGATATCTCGCCTTCTGATCAGCGTCCACATGATTATCTGGATGCCTGGGTAGAGATTCTGCCCCTTTAAAGCTTTTCGAAAAAACAAGCGTCCTGAAACGACTTCAAGTCTCAGGGCGCTTATTTTAATTGTGATGTCTATAGGCTTGGGTATCCGCCGACTCCTTTTTTCACCAGGAACGACTTAGCGCAGAACCAGTAAATTACTGCCGTCGGTACAAAAGTACCGAAGGATGCGGTGAAATAAACAAATGGCTTATGTACGACAAGTGTTGCCGGGTTAAAGAATACCAGATAGAATAGTGCCGCTGCGATGAAGATAATCAGCGCTACCCAATTGATTCCGCCCCAGAAGTAATATTTGGAGGTCTCCGTCATATTGAACAACGAACGCATTTCCAATTTTTGTTTTCTCAAGAGGAAATAGTCCACCACTGCGATGGCTGTCATTGGCACGTAGAAAACGCATGTTACGCCCAGCATGATATAGAAGTGGTCGTAGATCCAATCAGCGCCCAAGGCCAGACATATGGCCACGATCAAACTGAATACGCCGACAATTTTTCCCCAGGATACTTTCTGCAGCAGCTTCGTTCCTTTCAGTCCCAGGCAAAGGGCATACGTATCTGTTGCAGCCGAGGTAATGTTTGCGATGGCGATAAAAAGCAGTGCAATAACGCCCAGTGTAACGCCTGACAGTTTGAGCATCCAGGTTGTCGGATCATCGGTACCAAGGGTCAGACATGCCGCTGTTCCCACTGCTGTTGCGATGGTCGCCGCCAGTACCAGACCGACCAGGTTGGCCCAATATGCGGCTCTTGAAGTTTTGCATAATCTGGAAAGTCCGCCCATCTCAGGCCACCAGGACAAGCCTGCGCCGAAATTTAACTCTACGATTACCAAAAAATTCACCCATTTGCTCGGATACGGGGCTGTCGGTTCTGCCGCTACGATATTTTCCCATCCGATATTCACCGTCAAAACGATAGAGAGCATGATAATTACTACGATCATCATCGGCGCCACAATGTTGTTGAACTTCTTAATAACGACCGGCCCTTTCCAAACTACGAGAAACATAATGAACACGCAGATGATGGACATAATCGTGGTAAAGGTGTAGCTCATGCTGTCTGCGTGAACAAATGCAGCCGTAATATTGGAGATGGATCTTCCGAACATGGTGGACAATACAATAACCCATCCTACGATGAAGATTGCAACACACCCCAAAATAAAGTTCTTCCCCTTGACTCCCATGAAACTGATACAGCCTGAATATCCATCGATGCCGTATTTTGAGCTTGACAGACATGGCATCCAGGTCATTACCAGCACGGAAATCATGTTTCCTGCCAGGGTTCCCCAAAGACAGGTCCAGAATCCTGCAAAGGTTGCCATCGATGCACCGATCATGAAGCACCAGGACGCAATGGCCAATCCTACATTTACACAGGAATTGTCAAAAATATTATATTGTCGTTCCCCTTTTAAAATCGGCAGCAATCCAAACTGGGATTCTTGATTTGCATTAAAATTTGCCATTTTCCTTCCTCCTACATGTAAACTCCTAATTTGATGGCGTAATACGCAATGGGCAATACGGTTCCTACTGCGATCAGGATCCAAGTAATAACCCAATCCATTTTGGTCAGTTCCGGAACGACCGACCCGGTGGTCTCAATTTCAGCAATCCGCCTGCATAATTCCTGTTCAATTTCAGGCGCCGTACCGGTACGCCCTTTTAATTCAGCGTACACATCGTCATATCCTTTCATTCTTCGCCTCCTGTTTCTTTTTGTAAGAACAAAGTCAGCTTCGTCGATTCTTAAAAGAAGTAGACTTTGTTGATACTCCGGAAAAATCGCTAACGATATTTCCTACGTAATAAAAAATAGACAATAGCTTATCCTGCAATGCCTTGCAGCCATCTAACCTTATTAAAATCTATCAACCAGTTGTAATGTAAAGCAGTATTTTTAAAATTAAATTGCTTTTTATCGTTATCAATTTGCTGTTTTTGGAGGTAGAATATAGAGTTTAATAATAATTTTCTATGAAATTAGAGCGAAAAATGATGTACATTCAAGTTGGGTTCAAGATGGTAATTCGTTCCTTGACAGAGCAGGAATGGGAAGAAGCGGTCAAGCTGCAAAGAGCATCCCCTTGAAAATATGAGGCGTTCAAAAGAGAGAGATTAATGCTTAGAGATTAGGTGAACGGGAAGGAGCACAGTTATTGGAAGATGTTGATGCTGGCAGGCTTAACGCAGCAATCAAAACGGCTGATGCAGAAAGCATTGCTGATATTTTATGTAAATTATGATTTCCATAATCGCCGTGCTTTCCAGCGCTTCCGACCTCATCTTCTTTATTATTTTGTACCAAATGGTGTGGACGATGGCAGAACGGGCATCGTTTAATATATCCTTTATTTAAAATCTGGGTTTTCACGACAAAGAGAACCGAAAACTATACCTCGACGGGAATTTTTTGTTGATGGCTTCTGGCGTACTGCCTGATGATTGCATATCCTTCATGTCTCAGCTGAAAAAACTGACACCTGTGGATGTCATTAAGGATTGGGACTAAGCGATAGGGATGGGTTTGTAGGGGGTAAGATACAAATTTCTGTCATCCGACAGCTAAGTCCAAGCATTCGAACTCAGCAAAACAATCGGCAGTGGGTGCGTGCGGCGACGGAAAGCAACCATCCACGATCAATATCTTTTGAGAAAAGGTCGTTTTTTTATATTTTATCTCGAGCTATCAGCCTAACGGGATCCTGCCATCCATGAAACTATCAAAATTCACCAGCAAATCATTAACAATTGACAGTTTTTAAGTAAATTCCCCCTCGTTAGTTTAAAGTAGTATCAATAAAAATGAAAATTATTGACCAAACTGACCTTTTAGCCAAGCTGCATCAGGTTGTAGGCTCAGGCTAACGAGCCGCCCTACGTGTGGACGCTGCTGTTTATCTCCCCATGTCATTGGTATTAGAACTGCTTAAAATATAATATTAGCCGTCTTTTACGCATTTATGCGCACGCTGTTATTAATGACCATACTGAGTTTCCTTTGGACGCATCTCAATTATGCCAAAATTGCCTGGCTACGATCTTATCCTTTAATCGTGCGAATTATATTCTAAGCTGGAATTTATTGCATGTTAAAATTGCAAAAATAGGAAGATTATAATCTGATTTACATTCCAATATGATATATATTAATTAGGGAACATCTTAACTTGTACACAAAAATGACCAAACTTTATATTATATTAGTGATCTGGAGGGAATGAACTATCTGAAATTTAATTCCAATCTGGTACTTATTAATTCAATGTTTACAAAAAATGATGAGGCATATGGTGATAATTTATATTCCAATCTGGTACTTATTAATTCAATCAGCAGGATGAAGAACGGAGGCAGCACATGAAACTTTATATTCCAATCTGGTACTTATTAATTTAAAATTATCAAAGGCACATTCGGCCTATACAAAGACTTTATATTCCAATCTGGTACTTATTAATTGATCTGGTGTTTGTGGACAAAACGATCCGCGAATACCTTTATATTCCAATCTGGTACTTATTAATTGGAAGTTTCATTCGGGTGTTTTTCCGATAGCCTCCATCTTTATATTCCAATCTGGTACTTATTAATTAGGAAGCTTAACAAGTTGTTAATGAGAGCGATAAGGGACTTTATATTCCAATCTGGTACTTATTTAGTATAACCGGGAAGAATATCGGAACGCCGCCGTAGTTGTATTTATATTCCAATCTGGTACTTATTTAGTTCCCAGTTGCTCTTATTGAAAAGCTGTGCGTCTGTATTTATATTCCAATCTGGTACTTATTTAGTGAAACCGTTTATTGACGAGGCGGAGTTTTTGAAGCATTTATATTCCAATCTGGTACTTATTTAGTTGCTCATGTTATTGCACTTGCGTTGATTATATTGTCATTTATATTCCAATCTGGTACTTATTTAGTTAAAGGGAGTTCTTGCTGTGACTTTATATTTATAGCTATTTATATTCCAATCTGGTACTTATTTAGTTGTGACGAGGCCCGTGAGCCGCTGCATTTCGGTTTTAATTTATATTCCAATCTGGTACTTATTTAGTACGACATTGAGCGAGCCCGTTATCAGGCCGAGCTTGATTTATATTCCAATCTGGTACTTATTTAGTCCGCCGCCCTAAAGTCGGCTAATATCAACACTTTTCAACACCTTTTTTGTCGACCTACGATTTTTTACCTTAGTCATCATATTACTGGTGCACGGAAGTTGGTCATTACGGGCCAGGCTCTTTATAACTCAAGCATTGTCGACCCCCGGCCCTTTTTACACGATCACAGGTCGACAGTTTTCACCATTAAAAGATTTCTTCTAAGTACACTTTTACTGCCGTATAAAATTTTTCCGCACCATCGATTTGCTTTTTCGTTTCTTCTCTCGAGGCTATATAAAAATCATCATAATCGCTGGCATTCCTGATTTCATTTGCTTCCATAATGATCTGCGAATACTCCCTCTTAAACTTCCCAGTCTTCACATACTCTCTCTGGAAATATTGAATTACCCCAGAATGCTTTTTAAAGTCAACGCCGTCCAAAGCGATGATCGCGCGCATTGCATAAAAGATCGCATAGTACGCCCTATTATTTCCGCTCTTATAGCTAGCTGCCTCATATAACCGCCTCGCATCCATTATCAATTCTTTGGAACGATCTAACCTATATTTAGCAAGCGTCACAGCCAAATCATCATGCACTTAACCTCACCCCCTCACAATTAATATTTCTGTAATAGGGGAGCACTTCTTTATACCTATCAAAATCATTTCGTGGAATGCAGGAAATACTTACAAGCACGTCAAAATCAAGGCTCAAATCGCTCATCAAATTTACAATTTCCTTACGATATTTCACGGAATCTGTTCTGTTTGTCTTGACAATGAGCGCAATGTCTATATCTGATTCGCTATCAAAATCGCCACGCGCGTATGAACCATATAAAATGATTTCTTCAAGGTCTGAACCAACAATCGTGGTAGCTTCAGTGCATATTATGTTCAGTAACTTTCTTAAATTCTCCGCAGACATAATCTTCTTCTCCTCTGTTTTCCTATATTTTACTTTGTCAAAGGGAATTATGCAATATATGCGTTTAAATATATGGACCATGTCAAACACTCTTCATTTATTTTTGGACCTTGCGGCAACATCAAACTAATTTGTCTGCAAGTTATAATCTTGCAAGCCGAGTACGTTTCACAATACTTAGTGTCATGTTAACACCGCACGTAATGGAGAACATTATAAAACATTCTAACCAGCGAGTCGCAGGCGAACTGCAAGGCAGATTTTATACCAGAAATACCAGCTAACATAGTGAGCGCATAGGTTTCATCGTATAAAATAATATTCAGTTCTGTAGTACATAAGGACACTTGACATAATCCTATATTAATACCGCCTATACAATTTTTTATACATGAGTCTATGATTAATTCAATTATAACAACCCTGTAACTTATCACACCATTCAATCTAAGTTTTGTTCTAACTAAACTAGTACTAGTAAATCACTTTCCCGGCTCCTCAAGCAACTCACGTTGTCCCCTTTATATTCCAATCTGGTACTTATTTAATTTGCAACTGACAGTAATCAAGCGGGCAATTAATCTTTTTTATATTCCAATCTGGTACTTATTTAATACGCGATTCGTACCTTATCCGCAGAAGATTCACAGATTTATATTCCAATCTGGTACTTATTTAATATGTGCAGGGGAGTTTTCCAATTTTGACATATGTTGCTTTTATATTCCAATCTGGCACTTATTTAATTATCGGCGATGATGACGTTCACAAAAGGTGAGGACGGATTTATATTCCAATCTGGCACTTATTTAATAATATGTCTCGTTACATCTTAGTCAAATTAAAGCTTATTTATATTCCAATCTGGCACTTATTTAATTTGCAGCAATCTTTAATTGATCGAGTAACTGACACATTTATATTCCAATCTGGCACTTATTTAATATATCGTGTGTATTTACAAAAATACCTACAACAATCATTTATATTCCAATCTGGCACTTATTTAATAGGGTTAGGGGCAGCAATCATATCTTATATTATTTCATTTATATTCCAATCTGGCACTTATTTAATCGGAAAGAACTGCCCGCACAGAACAATCGCAAAAGGCATTTATTATTCCAATCTGGCACTTATTTAATCCCGCAGCTTTGACCCAAACCATCCATCGATGATCATTTATATTCCAATCTGGCACTTATTTAATCCGTCCTTGCTCATAACTTCTCCACCTCCATATAGAGATTTATATTCCAATCTGGCACTTATTTAATTTGACAGGCTCTCTGGTATCGGTACGGTTTACACATTTATATTCCAATCTGGCACTTATTTAATTCCATTGAATCGGTATACGGGAACCAGCTCGATCGGCATTTATATTCCAATCTGGCACTTATTTAATTCTTGCTGACCGAATCCTTCAGCGTAGAGATCATCATTTATATTCCAATCTGGCACTTATTTAATGCAAACCGTAAAACTGTTGAAAAATACGCAGGATACATTTATATTCCAATCTGGCACTTATTTAATGCAGGCCGAGCGGGTAGCATGGAGGATTCTGAAGGACATTTATATTCCAATCTGGCACTTATTTAATCTTTTACAATAAAATATTACAAAAGTGCAAAAACTTATTTATATTCCAATCTGGCACTTATTTAATCCGGACGCCTTTGAGCACTGCTGCCCTGCATGTTTTTATTTATATTCCAATCTGGTACTTATTTAATCCGCCGCCCTAAAGTCGGCTATTACCAACGCTTTTCATCACCTTTTTTGTCGACCTATGTTTTAACACCTCAAATGTCGCATTATTAGCTGCACGAAAGTTGTTTATTACATATCTAGCTCTTTTTAATTCAAGCATTGTCGACCCCCGGCCCTTTTTACACGATCGCAGGTCGACAATCCCGCCATCAAAACAAATCTTCCAAGTATACTTTTACATCCCACAAAAATTTCCCAAACCATCAATGCCAGCAATTAGTCTCGCCTTTCTTCTCTTGAAGCTATGAAAAAAATCATGCCTTGCTCTCACCCTCTCACACTCTCTCACAATTTATCTTTTTCTTTCAAAAATGCGCATTATGTCTAATGATTTGCTAAAACTTTCACCTGTATCTTCCCCTCAAGTTCAATTTTATATATTTTACTTTTTAAATATATATGAGTCAAGCCCACCATCGCGCAAAAGCAACATACAACTATTCACAGCCGCTGACTAAACTTTTCAATTATAGTTCAATTATGCGCCGGCAAAATGCCTCATCCTCACCACCTTCAACGCCCTTTTCATTAAATCCCCGGATCATTTCAAAAAAGCACCGTCCATTCCACACTACTCCTGCTTCTTTTAGTATCCGTTTTGTGCATCATCTCCTCAGAGCAAATTATAATGCATTGCTTGTTTTAACCCTTTGATGTGTTGAAGAGTAAAAAAATTCAGACCTGGATGGAAGAGGATCATCAGCAGAGTCGGGATCAGCGGGGATTCCTGCACAAACCTCATTATGGGAAGCATCCGTAGTATTTCTATGTCAATTTGGTTGAACAGGGAGACGGACAATGGAGTTTTCTTGCTTCAGAAGCTTGATCTTTCTACGCAAAGCCCCTTATAATGTCAGTTAAAAGGAAGGAGCTGAATAAATTGAACAGACTAGAAGGAAAAACAGCCTTAATTACAGGCGCGACAAAAGGAATCGGAAAAGTAACAGCAGAGCTTTTCGCATCAGAAGGCGCAAAGGTCGTTCTGTGCGGGAGAAATGAAAATGACGGAAGCAATTTGGCGGCTGGGCTGAACAGCAAGTTTCCCGGCTCAGCAGCATTTTGCAGATTGGACGTGACAGACCGAAAAAGCTGGGAGCGCACTATCACTTTCACAAAAGAAACATTCGGTGAATTGAATATTGTGATTAACAACGCAGGCATCAGTTTTCGCGAAAATTTAGGGGAAATCACCGATGAAACATGGAACAAAATGATCGCCACCAATCAGACCGGCGTATATTACGGCATGCAGTTTGGAATTGCAGCCATCGCAGAAAACGGTAAGCCAGGAGCAATCGTAAGTACCGCTTCTGTTGATGGCGTCGTAGGAGACAGCAACTTCTTCGGCTACAGCGCCACCAAGGCCGCGGTACAGTCCATGACCCGCTGTGCTGCTTTATACTGCGGAGAGCAAGGCTTTCAAATCCGCGTCAATGCCGTTGCTCCCGGATATATTCTTACTGAAATGGCAGAGGATGATGCCCGTCAAAACGGGCAGACTATAGATGAATATTGTTCAGAGTTCGCAAAGCTCCATCCAATTGGACGAATGGGCCAAGCCACTGAAGTTGCGGAAGCCTATTTGTTCCTGGCATCCGATGCGGCTTCTTTCATCACTGGTACAACCCTCATGGTCGATGGCGGATATGTGGCAAAATGACGATAGCTTTCTCAAACTAATGATACTTTCTTATTGTGTTAGTTTACATAACAAGAAAAAGAACCGTCAGATTATCTTAATTCCTGATAAAAAAATCGTTTTAGGATAGTTGCTCCTAGCATGGTGATTGAATCGCCCGCCTATGGAGAAAAGAAAGGAAAGAATTTATGTGCGGAAGATATACCTTTTATACAAGTGAAGAATATCGGGAAATGAACCGGGTGGTCAGAATGATCGAAGAAAAATACGGCAAAGGCTCCTGCCCGTCCGGCGACATTTACCCTGATAACCGAGTGCCGATTTTGGTGGGCCAGGGCCAAAAAATTGATGTGGATTTACTCGCCTGGGGATTTCCGCGCTGGGATGGAAAAGGTCTGATTATCAATGCCCGCAGCGAAACGGCAGCAGAAAAAAAGACGTTTGCCTATCCCCTGAAAAGCAAAAGATGCATCATCCCTTCCACCGGATTTTACGAATGGAAGAAACAAGAAACCGGCAAAGGCAAGGATAAATATTATTTTACATTGCCCGGGAAAAATTCGGTATATATGGCTGGCCTATTCAACGCGTATGAGGACCAGCTAAGGTTTGTCATTTTGACAACCGGGGCCAATGCGTCTATGGCGCCCATTCACCACCGCATGCCGCTGATCCTCGAAAATCACGAGCTAAAGGACTGGCTGTTCGATGACCAGTTTGCCGCCGGCCGCGTTCTCAAAGCCTCGCCGCTGCTGGAATCCAGATTTCTTGAAGCGTAGCCGGCCACAATCTTATTTCTTCTCAGCCAGCCGATAGGCCGTCTGAAGCAGAATAAATGCCAGGATCGTCAGTACGGCCAAACCGATATACGCCGGAACATAGCTCCCCGTAAGGTCAGCGATCAGGCCCATGCCGAAACTGCAGACTACGCCGCTTGCGCCATAAATCACATAGCTGTACCGCACCACGTCGCCGTATGTTTCTTTGGTGGATAAATCCAGAGCGTAGGCGGAGATGCCGGTTGTCGCCAGAACGCCTCCAAGGCCGTAAATCAGCATGGTCGCTATATGGAGCCCAAAGTTGGGATTTGCTGCCATTGTAGCCATAATCATGGATATGAAGGTGAATCCAAAAAAGAGAAAAGCTGTTTTTCTGGCAGAAAAAAGATCAATCAGCTGTCCGCACAAGACCTTTCCCAAGAGCAGTGAAAACCCGGCCAGGGACATTAACAGAGCGATTGATTGGGCATCCCATCCCGATGTTGAATAAAGCACGCTGAAATGGTTATATGCTGTGTAATTCATAGCGCCGATCAAAAAAGTAACGACGAACATCAAGGTCAGGCTGACTTTATTGGGAGCATACTCGTTCAAATGCTTCACTGTTTTCTTTCCCTTTTTCTCTTCTAGTTCTTCACTGCCGCCAAGAGGCAATAGACCTAAATCTTCCGGTTTATCCCGCAGGATAGCATAAGCCAGCGCTGCCATAGCCAGGACAAAGATGCCCTCGCATAAAAAGGCGGTTCGCAGGGAGAATCGCAGAATCAGATAGGTAGCGATGGGCGGAACGAGCATGGCTGCAAAGCCCGATGCCGCAAAACTGATGCTCATAGCGAGCATACGATGCCGGTTGAACCAAGCCACCAGAATCATGGAAACCGGAATTGAACCGGCAAATCCATAACAAGCCCCGGTAAATACGGCTGCCACGCAGCCCATAGCAAAGGTATCTGCAAAAGCAAAAACACCAAAACCAATCGCGCCCAGAAGAACGCCCAGAGTCATGCCCATCCGCAGCGATAGTTTTTTGTAGTACGCCCCGCAAAAAAACATCGTAACCAGGCCAACGAAAGTCCTTACCGAAACAATCGTTGAATTCTGGACATTGGTAAGGCCCCACTGGTCGATCATAAAGGGCGCATGTACGGAAAAAGTTCCCGGCGTCATGCCGATGCTGGTAAAAAACACCATCGCACATGCGGCGCAGACCGCCCAAGGATATTTACTTTCTTTCGCAGCAATGGTTTTGTTCATTTTTTTTGATTCTCCTAACTTATTTTTCTTCAAAATTTTTCTCCAGCTCCTTGACCTTCTCGTTCACCAGTTCTTCCGAAAGATAGGCCTGCCCGCAGACCGGGCACACCGGAACCTGGTGGTTAAAGGTAAAGCGCATATACTGAAAATCCGTCTTTTTCAGGACTAACTCGACTTTGCATTTTCCGCAAAAGATTCGTTCCTTTTTACTCTCCGTCATTTTGTTCTCCCTTCAGCTTTACACGGTGAAAATACACGCTGCTGATTTGGTAAACATCGTCACCCAGGGCCTTATATCTGACCCAGATGGTGATGAATCCCGTCTGTTTGTGCGCGATATGTTCCTTTGTATCCCCATCGTATAGATAAAGGCTGTTTTCTTCCGCATAACCAATCACCTGCTGAATATCGTCTTCAAGCAAAAGCTGTTTGTTGATACTGCGTTCTGTTTCTTCATCCATCCTCAGACTGATCGTCTCATAAGCCATACTTTCCTCCATTCTTTCTATATGCAAGTATTTTTTCTGAAGGCGGTATTTCAAGCTCATACGATTTTGGCGGCGGCCGGTCAAGTCGGGCACCTGCTGCTGCGGCTGTATCTCGAAGGCCAGATCAAAGATAAAGCGAGCGTCTTTTTTGCTTAATCGAAAGCTATCCATGCAGTTGGTACAGTAAGTGACAAAGGGGCAGCTTTCCTGCTGGCTGTTTTCAGCAATCACGTTCTCCACCAACTGAGGATTTGTGGAATAAACAAGACCGCCGTATCCGCAGCACTGAGCTTGTTCCTTATTCTTGCTCAATTCGATTCCCTCGTAACCTGCCAAAGAAACGATTTTACGGATATCCTGCAGCAGCTGGTCATCTTTTCTGGCTGCGCAGGAATCGAAGATGGCGAATTTTTGGTTCCTGGGTTCCTTTTGCTCCATGTTTCCAGCCAGCAGCGACCATAAGGAAACCACCTCAATCTCCGGGAAATGAGCCTGAAACTGTTCCATACAGGTAGGGCAGGACAAAATAAAGACCGGCTTTCCCCATTCAAGCCATTTGCTGCGAATTTCCTGTGTTTCCTCTGTATATAAAACTTCATTGCCGCACCAATATGCCGGTGCGCAGCAGCAGCGGTTCCACAATGCCACCTGATCCCCATAAAGCTGCCGCAGCCAATCATAAGAATGCTCCACGTATTCGGGATAAGATGCTCCCATCTGACAGCCGGGGAAATAAACGTACCTGCTGCTCCCTGCGGCCGGAATCAGAAGCTCTGCTTGATCGTTGGCATGACGCATATCCTCCAGCCAGAAATGATAGTGAGCCTGGGGAAGAATTTTCTTCTTATGAATCATTCGTCTGGAAGAAAGGCAGAGTCTCCTGGTATCGATGTTTACCGGACACACCTGTTCGCATGCGCCGCATTGCAGGCAGGACATCAACGGGTAAAGCCCCCGCTTTCTGTCAATCTCCTGGGCTTCCACCGTATCCAGAACCGCCGAAGCCAGCTGCTTATAGTCTTCATGATAATGCTGCATCATCGGGCAGACATCGGAGCAAAGGCTGCACTGGCACTGGATGCACCGCTCCGCCTCCGTCATAGCCTCATCCCGTGTCCAATGGGCTTCATCGGCCGGAAGGGTCCTCGCTTTTTTCTCGAGGCCGGCTGGATCAGGCGCATATGGTTCTGCGCTTTTAGATGTTTGCGTCATGAACACCTTATGAATTTTCACGTATTCTTCAATTTGATAGGACAACTGATTGCCTTGATGAATATTCTCAAGTGGGGATCCTTCCTGTTTTATCTTGAATACTTTGCTGTCCCTCAAGGTTTCACTGTTGATTCCGTAATCCTCCTCAGATAAAAGAATCGCGTCATATTCAGGCAGCATTTGGGAAGGGATCTCCGATGTGCGCCAGAGTACATGAATATACTTTTCCTCCAGGATTTCATTCAAATCTTCCTCCAGAACCTGTGGGGGCAAAACCTCATGATCCAGGTCCCACAAGGACCCGCCCAGCTGATTGCCCTTTACCGCCAAATCTACCGGATAGCCCCGGCGAGCCAGCTTAACGGCGCAGACCAGTTCCCCTATCTCACCGCCGCAGATCAAGATCCTTTCTTTCTTTTCGCGGATATAATAGGCTTTCTTCGGCTGTCCATGTGCCTGCTGCCAACAAAAACGTTCGAGACCTTTCAAAGATACCGCTTCGTCGATTTCTTTTCGTACACAATCGTTTTTGCAAGGCTCTCCACAAATGTGGCAGACGACCCCCGGCAGCACCGCAGACTGGCTAAAGGTTTTATACGCCGCCGATATCAATCCGCTGCGAAATTTTTTGATGAAATCCCGTACATCCATCCCCAGCGGACAGGCATGGGAGCATGGAGTTGGTGAATCCCTGAGACATTTTTTCTTTCCGTCCTCAATGAGTTGGTAAAAATCCATATGTACCTCCGTAAAACTTGCTTTCGCTCGGTATCCCAGAACACAAATACACTGCTGCGCAAAGCAGTTCGCGCAGCAGCTCTTTCTTAATTCCGCAGCCAGCCGCAATCCTTAGTGATGTACGACAGCTCCTTTATATTCGATTCTCGGATGAGCCTTGATATAGTCCAGATATTCATGGAAGTCCTTTCCAAAGAAGAATGGCTCCTGTTCCTTGTAAGTACCATTTGCCTTTGCTTCCATTGCCGCCTTGACTTTATCCGGTGTAGCCGGCAGCATGCCGATCCGCACGCCCACTGCCGCATATAATGCATTTAAGACTGCTACATGGCCTGCTGACTGATATCCTTCCGATATTCCCGTACCGCCAAAGGCCGCATAGTCTCTGACTGTCTCCAGGTTGGTGAGGGTGAAGTTCTCTCCATCAGGAATATCTTTAATGAAGGGGAATCCCGAGCCAATCAGGTTGTTATGTTTTTTAAAGTCATAATAATTTTCGCTCAGCGCATAACCGATGGAGTGCATCATACCGCCGAAAGCCTGGCCTTCCAGGGACAGCCAGTTGGTCACCTTGCCCACATCGGATACGCAGTGCATAGCGATGACTTTCGTCTTACCGGTAGCAACATCCACTTCCACTTCGCAAACGAATCCGGCATAACTCTGGTCAGGCGGGAATTTGCCAAAGCCGTCGTTTTCATTGAGCTTCTCGTTGACCGGCTGGGTAAAGGCTCCTACAAATCTTGTTGGCAGACCCTCCGCCACCATCTCATCATAGGTCCGGTAAGTACCGTCCTCTTTGCGCATGGCGTCCAGCATCTTTTTGGCGCCGTCGTCCGTGGCCTGTCCGGTCATCAGATTGCACCGGCTGGCCGCCGCCCGACCCGTATCCGGGCAAGTGTCCGTATCGCTCATGACAATATGAATTTGTTCCGGTTTGAGACCTAACGGCTTTAAGGCTTCGTGGGTATAAGCAAGACATCCCACGTCCGCGCCCTGCCCCATATCTTCCCAAGTGCTGTAATGGGTCACCGTACCGTCCGGGTTCAGCTCCAGAGCGATTTCCGCATGGTCGCCGCTGTTGGAGATGTTAAAGGAACCAAAGGCCACGCCGGCACCGTATTTCTTTTCCTCGGTGGTGTTTTCCGCCGCATGCTTTTTGAGCTTTTCATAGATCGGTTTCATTTCCTTAAAAATTCCTTCTGCAACATATACGGTCGGCTTTTCGCCGTAGATGGCGGTATCGCCCTCCTGCCATACGTTGAGCAGCCGGAAGTCCATCGGGTCCATGCCCATTTTTTCCGCCAGCATATCCATAGCCTGTTCCTGACCGGTGTACATATTGGCGGCTGCCGGACATCGGTAAGCCGTATTGAACGGGGTATTGGAGAAGGTCGTTCTCGAAAGAACTCTGGCACTCGGTGTTGTATATGGAGTCATGAAATATTTTGTCGGCACTAAAGCGCCGCTGTTGGCTGCTTCAGAATAACATCCATTATCGTAGAGGATATCCAGCTCCGCTGCGGTGATTTTTCCCTTTTCGTCGCAGCCGATCCGTACATTCTGATAAGTAGGCGGCCTTTTTCCGGTAAACGCCTGATGCTCTTCATAGCTGAAGGTCAGGGTACAGGGGCTGCCGGTCAAAAGTGATGCCAACCCTACCAGAGCAATGGTTCCCGGCGAGAAAGCGTACCCGAAGGAGCCGCCGGACGGGTTTAAGATCAGGCGTATGTTTTCCGGATCGATTCCCAGACCCGAAGCGATAAACCCTTTCTGCATGTATAAGGCGTGGGTTTTGAACATGATCGTCAGCCTGCCGTCTCCGTCGATATAAGCATTTGCAGTATCCGGTTCAATGGGCATATGAGGCTGGGTCTGGTTTCTTACGCTCAGCTCAACCTGATGCGCGGATTTGGGAAGTGTCTGCCTGGTGTCTTCTCCGTGGAATCTGGCTTTTCTCAGGAATTCATTGGGCATTCCCGGATGGATTTCCAGCGCATCCTCCGCAACCGCATCCAGTGCGTCCAAATATTCGGGCAGCTGTTCATATTCTGCGGTAACCAGCTTTGCCGCATCCCTAGCATGTCTTCTGGTGTCCGCAACCACCAGTGCGATTACATCGCCGCGGCGAAATACCTTTTCATCACAGATAATCGGCCGTTCGGATCCTTCGCCGTCCGCCCAGCTGGTTCCGATTGGAAATACGATTCGATTGGTACCTGGTACGTCTTTTGCCGTAATGACTTTGACGACGCCTTCTGCCTTTTCCGCTGCCGCCGTATCGACGCTCTTTAAAAGCCCGTGGGAGATGGTCGGCATAACCGGCGCCAGATGGAGCATGTCAGGGACCTTCAGCGAAATATCGTCGCCGTAATCAGTTGTTCCCAGAACCTTGCCCAATGCAGTAGGCTTTGGATAGCGGGTATCGAATACCTGATCTTCCGGAATCATATTGTACAAATCATCCATCGTCTTTTCGCCCCGCATAACTTCCGCCGCTGCCATAACACCATCTACCAAAGGCTTGTAGCCGGTGCACCTGCAGGCGTTTCTGTTTTTCTGGAACCAGTCTCGCACTTCTTCTCTGGTGGGAGAAGGGTTTGTTTCCAGCAATGCTTTTGCTGATAGGATGAACCCCGGCGAACAGAAGCCGCACTGGACGCCTCCGTATACGATCCATGCCAGCTGCAGGGGATGCAGATTGTTTGCTGTCCCAATACCCTCTATGGTTTCAACCCGGCTATATTCCGGCACCCGCTTGATATTTAAGGTGCAGGACCTGGTCAGTTTGCCGTTCAGGATTACATTGCAGGCGCCGCACTGCCCTTTTCCGCACCCGACTTTTGTCCCCGTCAACCCCAGGTTGCGAAGAACGTCCGCCAGCGTGTCCTTTTCCATATCACAGATCAAGGATCGTTCGGCACCGTTAATGGTCAATACAATACGATTCATTCCCATTGTTTTTCCTCCATTTCTGAATCTTATTTTCTTCAAACATTCAATCATTGTTCTTTTGATGTATTTAGCTTACCATAGGCCCATTTGTCAGAGAAGTCTGAATAAATGATACCCGCTATCGAAAAACATGCTACGTCATCTCGTATCAAAAACTCCAAATTCGCTATCATATTCTCCCTTTTCCTTTTGTGGCGCCGAGGCTTTATAATAGTGGCAGAAAAGGTAGAGGTGAATACGATGAGAGAAACCATATCAGCTGAAAAATTTTACTATGATCTGCAAAACTCCAGAGTACGGGAGCACGCCTTCAATCAGTGGGAGGAATATCGGAAACAGGTGACAAACCTGCTGATTACTGCTTGCGACCAGGGTAAGACGCTGGCCATCTTCGGAGCCGGCCGCGGAAATGACATGGATTTGTCCCGGCTGGCCGGCCATTTCCGGGAGATAACCTTGATCGATCTCAATGAAAACGCTATGCAATCCGCCGTCAGGCAGTATAGTCTTGAAGGACATCCTGCCATTAAACTGGAACAGCAGGATTTTGTGGGCATCACGGATGAGGATTATATCCAGTATCTATCAGTTATGGGAAGGGAATATCTGCAAATGGGTTATGTCCTCAATGACCCTGTTTCCCAAACGTTTACGGAGCTGGAACGCCTGTATGAAAAGGCAGGAAAGCACCGTCCGGATTTTGGAAGAAAGCGCTATGATTACTCCCTTGTGTTGAACGTTCATAGCCAGCTCAACGATACGGCGGACTGGATCCGGACCCATATGATGTCTTTGCTGGGTGAACCGGTCGATTACCATAATCGGACAGCCGTCAGGATTATGGAAGAAACGGCGCTAATTGTGAAAAAATTCAATGATGCTGTCTTAGCGGCAACTGGAGAAACCACTTTTATCGGCTATGAAATTGGAATCCAGGGGCAGCCCGGAGACGGAATCCAAGGCGCGCTGCAGACCCATCAGGATTTGCGAAAAAGAGAAAAATGCGGCCAGATCCGGCTAAAGCAGCAGGATCTTCTCACATGGCCTTATGACAGAAAGCAGAAGATCGTGTTTACCGTACTGCTGGAGACCCTTTCTGTTTTACTGTAGCAAACAAACGCCCCCTCAGGCCACATATGACAGAACGATTTCTTCCCATTGAACATTGAATCAGACCAAGTAAAAGGCATTTTTTTACTGTAATATATTGTAATTTAAAGTGGTATGTCTTATAATGAATCTGGCAGGAAATGGCGGCGAAAGCGGTTAGCCTTCAGAAGAAGGAAAGTTACCCGAACTGCATGAGAATCCACTCTGTGGAAATCTTGGAAGGGAGGGCGAAGTTTATGTCGGATTTTGAAATCTTGTCACTAATGCTCGTTTTTGTGGGTATTGTGGTAGGTATTTTGATCGAATACATAAAAAAATAACCGCCTCTCGCAGCAAGTCGGTTATTTTTTAACTGAAAACAGCTGACCGTTGACATCGGTCCCGCCTTTCTTGCTTTCATTATACAAAAACGGTAAACGGAATACAAGATAAATTTTAAGGAACATCACATGTCACTACGTTGGTGTTTGGATAAAAGGTAAGCCGGACACCGCACGAAAGCAAATTATCAGAGTGCATCGCAATGTCCGCGGGCCACACATGTGTGATAGGAGACTTACTTCCTTCAGCCGTTGGATCAAGCAAGCAAAAGGTATTTTTTTACTGTAATATATTGTAATTTAAAGTGGCATGTCTTATAATGAATCTGGCAGGAAACGGCGGCGAAAGCGGTTAGCCTTCAGAAGAAGGAAAGTTACCCGAACTGCATGAGAATCCACTCTGTGGAAATCTTGGAAGGGAGGGCAAATTATATGTCAGATTATGAAACACTTATGACAATGCTTACCTTTATGGGTATTGTGGTGATGATTCTGATCGAGTACATAAAAAAGTAACCGCCCTCGCAGCCCACGATACGGTTACTTTAGACTGTATTCCAGGCTGACCGTTGAAATCGGTTCCGCCTTTCTTGCTTTCATTATACAAAAACGGCAAATGGAATACAAGATAAATTTTATAGGACACCGCACGAAAGCAAATGTTCAGAGTGCATTGCGATGCCCCTCATTTCATGCCAGCAGGTTTATTTGTTTGGCTCAATAACAACCTTGATCGGGAATTCGCCTTCGACCCAGCCGCCAGTAACTCTTACTGCATGTTCCGCTTCGTCGAGGGTGTATTTATGTGTTACCAAATCCTCCAGCGGGTACTTTTTACTGTTGATGATATCGATGGCTTTTTTAACAGAGCCCATATGATGGGTATGCGCTCCCTTAATATGCAGTTCACCGAAAACAACCGTGTCAAAATCGATAGGGGTTTTCTTCCCTCCGTAAAGCCCCGGTGTAACAATGGTCGCGCCTTTCTTTACAAACTCCGTGGACTGTTCCAGAGCCTCCGGGTTACCACTGCAGTCAAAAGCGATGTCGCACAGCGCGCCGCCTGTATATTCTCTTACTTTAGCCACAACATCCTCTTTATCTACATTGATAATGTGGTCAGCCCCCAGACGTATTGCCATCTTAAAGCGCTCCTGGTCGCGGTCTTTACCGGTGACGATGACCTTCTTGGCACCGCCTTCTCTGGCGACGACAATTCCGCCAAGTCCCTGCTGCCCCGGCCCCATAATTACGACTGTATCATCCAGAGTAAGACCACCGATCATCTGCAGCCAGTTGACGGAATCTCCCAGAACTGCACAGGTCAGTACTGCAGCCTCCGCCGGAACATCTTCATTGATTTTATGTAAAATCGCCCGTTCCGGAAGATATAAATATTCGCTGTAAGCGCCCCATAAATACGGCGGCTCTGTGCATGGTATCCTGAATCCATAGCCAAGTCCATCCACACAGCGGTTATACTTGCCCTGTATGCAGGGTTCACAGACACCGCATCCAAAACGAGTCTCAACGACCACTCGGTCGCCTTTCTTGCATCCGCTGATCTTTGCTTTGTACTCGCCGATCTCTTCGATGGTTCCCACCATCTCGTGTCCCATAATCAGCGGAAAAGCGTTGGTGTTGGTCCCCTCATACATATGGGGATCTGATCCGCATACGCCTACCATCTCCACTTTTAATAGTGCATCGTTATCTTTAATTTCAGGAATTGGAAATTCTTGAATCTCCATTTCTCCCACTGCTTTTAATACTGCTGCTCTGCAAGTTTTACTCATAATATACATCCTCCTCGTGATTCATCCATCGAAACTTTAAATTAAAATCCATTGTTTTGATAGATTTACCTTACCATAGAACATCCGCGCAAAGAAGTCTGAAAACATGATACCAGCTATCAAAACATCCTATATTGAGACCATTACTGTGCTTCCTTCAAGTATGGCAGGAAAGCTTTGATCAGGGGTGAATTCATCTTTTCATGCTTTGCCAGGACGCCCAGTTCTTTTGTCAGCGGCGGATCCAGCGGCCGCATGGTAACGGTTTGGGGGCATTCCTTTAAATAGAGACTGGAAAGAAACGCAACTCCCAGCCCTTCACTGACCATATGCAGCAAAGCCGATCCATCGCTGGACTCCACTTTGATTTTATAGGGATTTTCCCGCTCCAACAGCTTTTCGATTTGGTTGCTGACCTGATTGTAAGAAGAAAACAGCAGCGGATAATCTTTGAGGGCCTCAAAGGTAATCGATTCCTCTTCCCCAATATCAAACGCCTGGGGGATCGCTGAATAAATTTCATATTCCATCAGCGGAATCCATGCTGCATCCTTCACTAATCCGGCCTCACCGATCGCCAGATCAATATCATCCTCTGACAAAAGTTTGGGAAGTTCCTGACCTGTGGCCACTCGAATTGTAATATCGTTGTCCGGATGATCATCTAAAAACGTTTTGATCACGCCCGGCAGGCCGTCGCAGGCATAGATGGGATAGGTACCGATTCTTAATTTCCTGGTACCTTCCCTTTGGATTTCATGGATCTTGTCGATAAGCTCGCCTTCACTTTCATAGATTTGTCTGATATACGGCTCCAAAGCGATGCCTTCTTCTGTCAGACATACGCCCTTTGAGGTTCGGTTGAGGAGCTTTAAACCTCCCAGTTCATTTTCAAGGGAATTCATCAAATAGATCAGTCCTGACTGAGTATAGTTCAATTTTTCTGCAGTCTTTTTCAGACTGCCCATTTTAACTGCTTCTAAAAAAACCGCGATCTTTTTCGTATCCATATTATCCACCTCACATATAATCTGTACGAACGATTATTAACCTAGAGGGCCGGGTCGCCCGACATCTTTAACTTGTCTTAATATTACAACAAATTATTTATAATAACAAATACCTATAATATATATTATACTATGTTTAACAGGTATATCTATTGCAACAGCTTTAAACCCGGCCGGTTACGGCTTAATTGCTCAGTGAAAAAGGCCATGAAATTGCGTATGCAGCTCCATGGCCTTTCAAGGGGTGGTATATTATAAGAATGCCGCGTTACAGACCTGCAGTACCTGGCCTTTTACACATCTTCCCATTTCACTGGCCAGATACAGGCATGCCCAAGCCTGATCGATGCATTCACATTCAGGCCCTGGGAAGTACATATACTTGTCGTTGTGGCCTTCCCAGGACTTTCCGCCCTCCTGCTTTCCTTCCAGATTGGCAAGGTGGGCCGGTGTGCGTGTGGCTCCCGGAGCCAGCGCATTGACTCTGATATTGGTATCGTTGAGCAGCATTGCCACATTCTTGGTCAGCGTGTTGAGGCCGCCTTTAGATGAAGTGTAGGCTGCGCCGCACATGGGACGTTCTCCGTTTACTGAGGATACGTTGATAATAACTCCGTCATTTTTGGGGCGGAAAATCTTCAGCGATTCCCGAATCCATTTCATCGGTCCTTCCAGATTCACCTTGAGGATAAACTCCATCCATTCATCTTCTGTTTCTTCGATGGATTTCTGTTCTCCGATCCCGGCATTGTTGAGTACAATATCCAGATCCCCGTAAGCATCAACCGCCGTCTTAATTACTCTCTTTATGTCTTCCGTATACTGGTTGTCAGCAACAACACCGATCACATCCTCATGCCCCATTTTCTTGATTTTTTCCACTTCTGCGTCCAGCTGTTCCTTGCCGCGGGCCGTAATTACCAGCTTGGCGCCTTCTTCCGCAAAGAGTTCTGCCATGGCACAGCCCATGCCGTAGCTTGCTCCTGTGATAATTGCCACTTTTCCGTCTAACATTCTCGCTTTCATAAAAATTCCCTCCACATTCTTATTGAATTATTTTACAGTTATTCTTTCCTCTGCGACTTCTTTATCCGTGTAAACGCTTCTGGTAGCCACGAAGAACAGCAGTGCAGTTACGATACTCAATGCGATAATCAGTATAAAGGCCGGCTTATAACTTCCTGTCACATCGAAGATTCTTGCAACGACTACCGTTGAAACGCCCACGCCGATATAACATCCGCCGCCGACAAGTCCCATCTTTTTTGCAAAGTCTTTCGTACCCAGTGCTTCTCTCGCCGATGCGCCCATTGGCAGCTGTACGGCGCCGTCGGCAAATCCCAGCATCGCTGCCGCCAGAAATACCACTGGAAGCGAAACAAAATCAGCCAGAAATAGCCCTGAAACGATAATCACCATGATGAAACAGACCAACTGAGAATACTTGCTTCCCAATTTGTCACAGACCGTACCCAGCACCAGGAAGGCCGCGATCTGGAATAACCAGCTGAATCCCATAATGAATCCGGCCTGCTCCGCGTAGCCGTGGGAAGCCGCGATCAGTGCGAAGTTTCCTAACAGACCGTAGTCGCATATACCTGCCAGGATATAGCAGATTGGCAGCAGCCAGGACCGGCCCTTTTTAACCGTAGCGCCAAAGGAGAGACCGGTTTCGATGGTTACTTCCTCTTCAGCGCCGGCATTCTCCCTGGCTTCCTCCATCAGTTCAGCCTCGCCTCTTGCCGGACACCCCGCATTCTCTTGATTCACGTAGAGAATATATACCAGGAAGGTAAAAACCAGGGAAATCACAGCGCTGATATAGAACGGAATCCGAAAGCCAATCATGACCATGACAATTCCCCATAGGGAGTTAAAAAATGCCCCTCCCAGAGGCCCAAAGCTCTGGGCGATGCCCGTGTATCTGGCTGTGTTCTTTTTGAACCAGCTGTTGATCATTACATTCAATGTGTTAATATTGATAAATGCCAGCCCGATGGCGAATATTGTCGCCGCAAACCACATGAACTGGATCGATTGTGACAAGCCGAACAAGGCAAATCCTGCCGTGCAAAACAGTCCACCGAATAAAATCATTTTGCGAGCACCAAACTTATCAATGCATAAACCGTAAATGGTCATGCTGATCGCAGCATTGACCCAGCTTAATATCGTAAAGATAATCATGAACTGCGCAGTCGAACAACCAAGATCCTCAACAACAAATACCGAATACGTTCCCAGTGCGTTCCAACCCATGCCCGTCCAGCTGATCATCAGCAGACAGGCGGCGACCATACCCTGCATAGATCGTTTCCTTGTCAGGGCGCTATCACCAACCACAACGTTTCTCTCCATTTTTTTCTCCTTCTATTTCTCCATAGACGGTACCAATGTTTCTTCTTGCTTTGAGCCGCGCAGCTTCTTTAATAATTATTATAATAGTCTGAACATTTTATGGAATCCCTATAAATCCCACACCCTACATCAAAATTTCTGATACCGGATGCTCCCTTTGCTGGCGTATAAAATAAAAAGTTCCTATTTTACATTTTGCACGCTGGCATAGACATCTGAGTTTCCTTCAGCAGTAAAAAATGATTCGTTGACAGGTACTGGTCATACCACGATCCACATTTCTTAAAAAAAGACAATTATGCCCTTTTCTTTCTCTATTTTTCAATGGCTCTCTCAATTTAATTGATTTATCTCTCGTCTCTGATTACAATAAGTTAAACTCTTGGTACATCCAAGTCGCTCAAAAAGGAGGAAATACATTGAAAAACATTCGAGTATTAGAAGTCAAGCAAAATGTGCTTGACGACAATAACAAACAAGCCGATGCGCTGCGCCGGTCTTTGAAATCCCAGCAGACTTTTCTTTTAAATCTGATGAGCAGTCCGGGAAGCGGTAAAACTACCACCCTGCTGCGCACGATTGAGCATTTAAAGAAAACATGGAAAATCGGCATCATGGAGGCGGATATCGATTCCGATGTGGATGCCCGCACCATTGCCCAGACCGGTGTCAGCACTATCCAGCTGCACACCGGAGGCATGTGTCATCTAGACGCAGCCATGACAAGGCAGGGATTAGAAGGTCTGGGAACGCCATCTCCTGACCTTGCTATTTTAGAGAATGTAGGCAATCTGGTTTGTCCCGCAGAGTTCGATACTGGCGCTGTAAAAAATGCCATGATTTTATCGGTTCCCGAGGGAGATGATAAACCTTTAAAGTATCCTTTGATGTTCTCTATCAGCGATGTGGTTCTGATTAATAAGATTGATTCGGCTGCCTGCTTTGATTTTGATCTCGCTGCCTGTCAAAAATATATAAAAGACCGAAATCCAAAAGCGCTCATCTTCCCCATCAGCGCCAAGACTGGTGAAGGAATCAATCAATGGATCAATTGGCTGGATGAGCAAATACGCCTTTGGAAGAAGTCATGATATTGTCACTGAATGAATTGGAGGAACAATTATGGGAAAACAAAAAGTATTGGAATTGGCAAACCACATTGGTTTAAAAAAGCCGGAAAGCAAAGACTCTTATACGTTTCAAGATCCGGAGTATAAAATACTGGAACCGGTCGTCACCGATGAAATGGCACAAGTTGGCATGGGATTGGCCTTTCGCCAAAAAAGAACCGCCGCACAGGTAGCGGAACTCGTCGGAATGCCTCTTGCAGAAACAACAAAACTTCTACTGGAACTGGCAGACGCCGGGGTAGCCTTTGTCAATTCGATCGATGGTGAAGACGTCTTTTGGTTTGATCTTTGGGTACCCGGGGTCATGGAAATGATGGCAAACAACCTGGAAAATGTAAAAAAATATCCTCAAATTGCACAAGCCTTTGAGGAATACAGTCGATTGCGGGGTGAAAGCACTATTGGCAATTTCCCTGTTGGTGTAGGAATGATGCGTGTAATTCCTATAGAAACTGCTATCTCCGGCGAATCCCGCCGCGCATCCTACGAAGAAATCAGCAAGTATCTGAACGAACACACGCTTTTCTCCGTATCAGACTGCGCCTGCAGGACCGTCCGCGAAGCTATGGGCGAAGGATGCGGGCATTTGAAAGAAGATATGTGTATACAGATGGGGCATGCCGCCGAATACTATATTCGCACCGGCAGAGGACGTGAAATTACCAGAGAGGAAGCTTTTGAAATCATAAAGCGCGCTGAAGAAAACGGATTGATGCATTCCATCCCCAACATGGATGGCAGCGGCAAAACCCACGCTATATGCAACTGCTGCGGGTGTTCCTGCCTTTCTCTGCGCCATGCGGAAATGTATCTGAATACGGATATGGTACGCTCCAACTATGTTTCGCAGATCGACAAGGAAAAATGTGTTGCCTGCGGGGAGTGTGTGATCCATTGCCCCGTCAATGCCCTTCAGTTGGGACAAAAACTGTGCAGTTCAATCCCTGTTGTGGAAAGTCTCCAGCGGGAAGAAACGCCGCGCGATAGTCTTTGGGGAAAGGAAAAATGGAATCCGGACTATCGCATTAATCGAAAGAACGTGGTCGATACCGGAACTTCCCCATGCAAAGCAGAGTGCCCCGCCCATATCAGCGTTCAGGGATATATCAAACTTGCAAGCCAGGGCAAGTACACAGAAGCCCTGGAACTGATCAAAAAGAACAATCCGTTCCCTGCTGTCTGCGGGCGAATCTGCCCTCACAACTGTGAAACTGAATGTACCCGTAATCATATCGATGAACCGCTTGCCATCGACGATATTAAAAAATTTATCGCCCAGCAGGATTTGGATAGCGATCGCCGTTACATACCCAGGATTCGCCACAATTATAACAAAAAAATTGCGGTTATCGGTTCCGGTCCCGCAGGTCTTTCATGTGCCTATTATCTGGCCATAGAAGGATACCAGGTGACAGTCTTTGAAAAAGAACAGCAGGTAGGTGGAATGCTGCGCCTTGGTATACCTGCCTTTCGCCTTGAAAAAGACGTGGTAGACGCCGAAATCGAAATTCTACGACGCCTGGGCGTTGTATTTAAAACCGGTATAGAAATTGGTCACGACCGCTCTATAGATGATTTGCGTAAAGATGGTTACTCCGCATTTTATCTGGCTGTTGGTGCTCAAAAAGGCCGTGCGCTGGGATTGGACGGCGAAGATGCATCCGGCATCATTTCCGGTGTAGATTTCCTCAAACAGACAAATTTGAATCGCGCTCCCGCTTTATCTGGAAAAGTAGCAGTCATCGGCGGCGGAAACGTTGCCATAGATGTGGCACGTACCGCAATACGTGCCGGAGCCAGCCAGGTGACCTTATACAGTCTGGAAAGCCGCGAAGAAATGCCTGCTTTAGATGAGGAAATTGAGGAAGCGCTGAAAGAAAATATTATCATCGAAAATGGATGGGGACCGGAATCTCTTACCGTCATGGATGGACAGATTCATGCTATTACTTTCAAAAAATGTCTTCGTGTCTTTGATAAAGAACGCCGCTTTTCTCCTGTCTTCAACCGGGAAAAAACAAGAACGGCTCCAGTTGATTTTGTTTTGCTTTCCATCGGCCAGTCTATCGACTGGGGCAACTTATTAGATGAAAGTGAGCTGCAATTGAGTGAAAAAAATACAGTCATAGCTGATGGATTTACTTATCAAACCGGGCAGCCTGATGTCTTCGCGGGCGGTGATTGTTTCACCGGTCCTCGTTTTGCAATTGATGCCATTGCTGCCGGAAAGGAGGCTGCCATTTCCATACATCGGTATGTTCAGCCCGGACAGAGCTTAGTCTATGGCCGCGACCGCCATGCATACCAGTCTCTGGAAAAAAATCATCTACAGCTTTCTGATTATGACAGTACCCCTCGCCAGCGCCCATACTCGCCAGCCGCCTCTTTGGATTTTTCAGATCCTCGCAGCGGATTGACCGAGGAACAGCTCAAAAAAGAAACAGAACGCTGTCTTAGCTGCGGAGCTACACTGGTAGACGAATTTCTCTGTGTTGGCTGCGGACAATGTACCACTCAATGTAAATTTGATGCCGCGTCTCTTGTGCGCCGTTATGATGGAGCTGGAGTTTCCTATGAAAATGCCGGATCTGTTATTATGAAAACTGCAAAGGAACGCCAAATGCGCATTGCAGAAAGAGAATCGCAGAAAAACGCCAAAGAAATCAGGTGATATTATGCACGAATTAAGTATCGTTATGGAGGTAGCCCGTACAGTATGCGAAACCGCAGAAAAAAACCAGGTGACCAAAGTCCGGAAAGTCATTCTTCAAATCGGAGAATTATCAGGCTGCGTACCACATTTCGTTCACGCTTGCTGGCCGGCAGCTTGTGACAATACTATATTGGAAGGTACTAAATTAGAGATTGAAACACTGCCTGCCAATGGCTGCTGCAGGTGCTGCTCAAAGGTTTTCTCCCTGACTGCTTTCAAGGGACGCTGCCCTGAATGCGGCAGCGCTCAATACGAAATGCTATGCGGGAAAGAATTTATTATTAAAGAAATCCTATGCAGCTAATTGTACTAATCATCAAATGACTGCCAATGCGAAAATCCTCAATCAAGGATTTTCGCATTCTTTTATCAGACCATCCAGATAGTAATCGATCCATTGATGGACTGCCCTCTTATCCCGCATTCTTACATATTCATAGAGACTGGCATAATTGTGGCATAATTCTTCCATACCATGCCTTTTGCAAAACCACTCCCAAAGCGCCATAGCAGGTCCTTTAAAGGAATAGTAGATTAAAAGCAGCATGCTGTTTCCTCCCGCATATGTCAATTCGTGCTGAAATTGAAATGCCAATTCCGCTGCCTGACGAGATGTTCTGGCGCGTTTCATCTCCCCTATAATGGTTCCCAGCTTTCCAAGTTCCTCTTCACTTGCGCAATCAATAGCAAGCTCACAAGCCAGGTGCTCCATTTCTTTGCGTACCTGTAACAGATCTCTGGCCTGTTTCTCAGCTAGTTGTCCACCATTATATTCCATAATCGCAATCAACGTATCCATATTGCCATAACGCCGGAAGTCTGCTACAAAAGTTCCCTGACGGGGACGTACCTCTACAAATCCACACCTTGCCAATTCATTGATTCCACTATTTACAACCGCTCTGCTCACCTGCATCTGCTGTGCCAGCTCCCTTTCCGCAGGCAACTTTTCTCCTACTGTCAGCTCACCTGATAAAATCGCTTCTGTCAGCTGCCGGACAAAGAGTTCTTTCATACTAGGGGCCGAAATCTTTGTAAACTTCATGTTCTACTTCCTTTTCCCGCACAAATACCATCGAAAAAACTGTAATAATCTCACAATCTGCCATGCTTCCATTATAGCTTATTATTACACGGGCGTTCAAGCCGCTTGCTATATAAAATCCTGAACTTGCTATCACATTCTTCGACTTCCCTCTCTTTTGCAAAAGCCGTATACTGTAAGAAATAAAGATTACTGCAAAATCAGTTAGGCAGGTATGAAAATGGAGATATTAAACAACCGTAAACAGGAAAACGAGCATATTACCGAGATATGCAAGGACATTTACCGAATTCAGATTCCACTAAATGGAAGTTCTCTGGGAACCATCAATTCTTACGTGATCAGAGGCGCTGACCGCAGCCTTCTCATCGATACGGGATATCGGGCCGAGCCGTGTATCGAAACGATCCGAAGCAGCCTGTCTCTGCTGGGGGTACGTCCGGAAAAAACGGATATCCTGCTGACCCACTTTCACAACGACCATTCGGGCGCGGCAACCGATTTGATCCATCCATGGAGAAAAATCTATGTTCCGGCGCAGGAATATCAATTTTTCGGTATTGGCGATGATCCGAAAGTTTATACGGAATCCAGGCGGCCTCGTTATCTTAAAGAAGGTCTCTCTGATGAAGAATTTGAAAAAATGATGTACATTACTCTGCCGGGATCCAAGGGACCGGACTTTTTTGCCGGGCAGTTTTCACCTGTCGATGATCGGCAGACTTTTGCCGCCGGGGAGTATACCCTGACTGCGATTCATACCCCCGGACACACTCCCGGGCACATGTGTTATTGGGACGAAGCCCACGGGCTGATGTTTACCGGCGACCATATCCTCTTTGATATTTCGCCCAACATTATTCCTTGGCCAGGGATCCCCAATATTCTGGGACTCTATTTATACAGTCTGCAAAAGCTCCAGAACTACCCGGCAGCCATTGCCCTGCCCGGGCATCGCCAGCCAGGGAGCTTATCCGCACGGATCGATGAGCAAATTAGACATCATAAGCAGCGGCTTAACGAATGTGAATCGCTGGTTAAGCTCTACCCTGACAAAACAGCCCTGGAGATCACCCGGCTTCTTTCCTGGAAGATTCGCAGACCAAGAGGAACCAGGGGTATTCCCCTTCCCCTGCTGCGCTACGCTTTTGGGGAATGTCTGTGCCACTTGGATTATCTGCGGTTTCAAAAAAAGATTGAACAGACATTCAGCGGCGGATTTTACAGGTACCGCTGATCGGACGGGGAAGCCTCGGTACGCACCACGAAAAAACGCCCGGCATATGTTCATACCAAGCGCTTCCCTTTTTTGCTATTTCAGCATCTTATTCAATCCTTCACAATATCGCTGAATCCTTTGCCCGTTCCTCCCCAAACGGTTTCCACCTTGGTCACCGTTACAAAAGCGTTGGCATCGATTTCCGCCAGCTTTTTCTTAATGAGGATACTTTCACGGGGCGAGCAGAGAAGGATCAGCTGACGCATATTTCTGTCGCTGTACTCCCCTCTTACCGCAGCGCTGGTAACACCTCTGTGCAGCTCTTTGATAATATACTCCGTGATTACGTTTCTCTGGGTAGTAAGAATGGTGAGTTCCACAATCTTGCTTTCCATTCCAAACAAAATGATTTCCGATGTCTTGGTGGCGATCACTTGGGTGATCAGCGCATAGAGCGCGATGTTCCGATCGTACACAAAAGCCGAAGCAATGATCACTATCGCATCCATGCAGAGCAGGATTTTGCTGGGACTGACTCCGGGGAACCGTTTCTTCCTGAGAATCTTTGCAATGGCGTCCATCCCCGCGGAAGCGTAACCCCGCCAGAATACAAGCCCGACAAAGGTTCCTACAAACACCCCGCAGAATACCGCTGCCAAAATGGTGTCATTGGACTCCAGCAGCTGGATATCTAAGTGTTCAAAGACCATCAGCACGGCCGGGTACATGACCGATAGCAGCAAAATCTTTCGCAGCTCCTTCCACCCCATAAATATCGCTACTAAAACCAGTACAAGAAATGAGGCTCCATAATATAGTATGGAAAAATCCACATCGACAAAATTTTGAATGATACGGATGATGCCGGTGATTCCGCCCGAGGTAAGTCCATTGGGAATCAGAACGCCCACCGTAGAAAATGCGCTGATGCAGCAGGCCGCCAGCAATATGACAAAATCCTTTAAAAAGGTGTTTATTTTTTTCTTTGTAAAGGTGTTCTCTTTCCAATATTTGATCTTCTCCCGAACCATCTTTCTTCTTCCTTTCATAATCTTGCACCTAACTGCGCTCCGCCTTCATGTGCGCTTCCTCTTGTAAATCCAAATCAATAACAGCCCTGTCAGCGTAAACAATGCGGCAACCAGGAAGGCATTGTTATACACGCCCTGCCTGGCATACATGGTCCGCATAATCATGGGCCCGACAAAACCTGCGATGGAATAGCCGATGCACATAATTCCATAATTGACGCTGTTGTTTTTACTGCCGAACCGGTCCGCAGTAAAAGCGGGAAAAGTTCCCATAATCGAGCCATAGCTGAGGCCGATCAAAGCAATAGCCCCATAAAAGGTAATCGTCATATTGGCATTGGAAACAAACAGCAGCAGCAAGCCCCCAAGGGATAAAATAAAACCAATGGTAAGGGTATGCACTCTCCCGATCCGATCCGAAAGAAAACCAGCGGCCACCCTTCCTCCTGTATTGAACAAGGATAAGAGGGATACACAGAGGGCCGCTGTGGAAACGGACAATCCGATCATCTGCTGCGCAACGCCGGAGGTCTGGGAAATGCACATCATGCCGCTCAGAGTGCCGCACATAAGGATCAGCATCATCACATAGAAAATCGGTGTTCTGATCATTTCCTGCCACGTAAATTCAGACGGGGTTTGGTTGGAGGCTGAGCCGCTTTGCGGACCCTCCCATCCGGCAGGCTCAAACCCTTGCGGACACTGATCAACCAGAAAGGCTCCGGCGCAGATAATCAAAAGAAACGCGATACCCAGTATATGAAAGGCATGCACCACGTCTATGGCGTTGATCAGTCCACTCGCTATGGGCGGAACTAAAATAGAGCTGATCCCATAGCTGGCGGTTGCGATTCCCCCGGCCAGTCCCCGCTTATCAGGAAAAAACTTGATGGAATTGCCGATGGTACAGGAGTAGACCAGCCCCATTCCCGCGCCGCATCCAATTCCGTAGCTTGCGATCAGAAAAGGCGTATCCGCAGCAAAGCCGGAAGCAAATGTCCCGCCGCCGAAGAGCAGGCCGCCAAAGAATATCAGCCATCTGGGCCCGAATTTATCGTTGAGCCTGCCGCCGATAATCATCACCAGGGGCGCCAGCGTGCTGGTCACCATAAAGACAATGGATAAACTGCCGTCGCTCAGATTCCGATGATAAGTCTCGTTGAGAAACTCCTCCATGGGAACCGAAAAAACGCTCCATGCATAGATCGACCCGATACAGAGATTAATCAGGCAATAAATTATTAAAATAAACCATCTTTTTTTCGTCAAATCCATAGCTATCTGTGCTCCATTTCTGATCGACAAATTTTGTTACTTATATGGGTAGCTGGCATGGGCCAGAACCTTCATATCATGACCTGGGAGGATTTCTACGAACTCCGTATTATCCAGTTTAGCGAAAGATGCCTCCACCTCAGCCAAATTCACATGAATGCCTCCCGGAATATGGTCATATAATTCGTTTCCGTACCAGTTTTCATAGAGATTGACCGTATCCCCGGCAATCAGATACTTTCCCTGTGTTGTATTGACACGAACGCACTGCGACCCGGGGCTGTGTCCAGGTGTGAGGATTACCTCAATACCCGGAATAATTTCAACATCCCCATCGACAATCACCAATTTGTTTCCGGCAGTTGCCCATATGGGAACCAGCCCGGCCTCCGGGGCTTCATACGTATAATAATGGACCTGCAGCGGATCGATGGCATAGCGGACTTCTTTTTTCTGCACATATACTTTTTTCCCTGGGAAACAGTCATTGTTCTGACAGTGGTCCCAATGGAGATGGGTGCAAATGATAAAATCGATATCCTCGGCTGTCAGCCCGTGGCGTTCGAGTACCGTCATCAGCTTTTGCTCCGGCGGCAGTTTGACTTTCACGTGGCCGTGATTTTTTTTGACCCGCTCTATATCCTTTGGTCCGGTATCGACAAGGATATTCAGGCCGTCTCCCTGTACGAGAAATGCCAGAAACGGTGAATTGACCTTCACTTCGTAGTCCGCCCGGTAGGTGTGCATGGATTTTTCGTATTCTGTCAGCTCTCCCAAATATAATGGTTTAATGGTATAAGTCGGTTTTTGTGTATTCATATCAGGCTCTCCCTTCACGCCTAAAAACAATTACATTTAAATTAACCGGGCCGCATGGAATCCTTCATGGACGGCCGTATAGATCTTACGGGGTGCCACCGCATCGCCGATCACCAGCAAATGATCCTCCAAAAGCTCTTTCAATTCTTCCTCCAGTTGATGGTTGGTGCGAAAACCAGCAGCGATAATTACGTTATCACAAGGAATCTTCTGTGAAACGCCGTCCGGGCCGCAAACCTCCACATAATCGTCTGTGATGCAGGTGGTCTTGGTCTTAACCAGTACATTGATATTGGAATCTGCAATCATTTTTCTCAGTTCCGCATCATTATTCTGGCAATGCTGGGCTACGGCCAGAATATCATCCAGCATTTCGACAATCGTCACCTGCCCGGCCTCTTCATTCAGATGAAGCGCCACCTCGCAGCCCACAAGGCCGCCGCCGATGACGACCAGTTTTTTGCCCAGATCTTCTCTGCCCAGCAGCACGTTCATGGCTTCCTTGACATGGTCTTTATCCGCGCCCGGTATGGGCGGAATAAACGGCGCAGCGCCGCTGGCCAGGATTACTTTATCGAAGTCACCTTCTTCTACTGTCTTGGCTGTAGCCGGGTAATTCAGCTTCACTTTAATCGGCAGCTTGTTTATCTGTCCGATCAAATAATCTTTATAGCGAATCACATCCTGTTTGAAGGAAGGCGCGCCGGCTGTTCTCAAATTTCCGCCCAGATCGCCGTCTTTTTCCCATAGTTCCACTCTAAAACCTCTGCGCACTGCGGTAATGGCAGCCTCCATGCCGCCGGGACCGCCGCCGATGACCAGCACCGAATCTTTTTCTTCCGCAGGCATGACCGGATAATCGGCTTCCCGCAGCGCCCTCGGATTGACCGCGCAGCTGTGATCTTTTCCCTGATGGCTGCCATACAGACATTCATTGCAGCCGATACATGGAACAATGTCGTCAAGCCGTTCTTCTTTAACTTTCTGCGCCCAATAGGGATCGGAAATCATTTGGTGAGCCTTGGCGACAAAATCCAGCTTTTCTTCCTTTATCACCCGCTCTGCAAGCGCAGCCCGATTAAGTTTTCCGTGGCCGATTACCGGGATATGAACTGCCGCTTTAACTGCTGCCCCATCCTCAAGCTGGAGCGCCTCTTTTCCGTAAACCGTGGGGATCTGCGTATACCAGCACTCATAGCAGCCTTTATCCACATGGAGAGCCTGTACGCCTGCTGCTTCCAGCATTTTGGCGATTTCGATCCCTTCGGGGAGCTGCCGGCCCCCTTCGCAGGCCTGATCTGCCGTAAACTTAACGATCAAGGGGAAATCTTTTCCGCACTGCTCCTGGATCTGCTCAATACATTCCAGAGTAAACCGCATCCGATTTTCCAGGCTGCCGCCGTATTCATCGGTTCTTTTGTTATAAAGGGTGGACATGAACTGATCCAGCAGATAGCCGCCATAAGCGTGGAGTTCCACTGCGTCGGCTCCCGCACGCTTTGCAAGGGATGCGGAAAAACCCGTCGCCCAGGCCAGATAGTTGATGTCCTCTTTTTCATAAGGCTTGCACTTCAAGTCCGGATAGTAATGGGAAGGAACCGCGCTGGCCGAATAAGGCGGTGTAAAAGGATCCTGATGAACCAGCCGCCCCAGCCCCGGTCCGATCTGAACGCAAAGCTTTGTTCCATAGTGGTGCACTTTTTCGCACAGCATCGCCAGCCGATTTACCTGATGATAATTATCCAGCACATGATGAGACCGCATTTCATATTTTGTGGAACAGGCCACTCTGCCGGTGATAATCATGCCGACGCCGCCTTTTGCCCGCTCTACAAAGTAATCGATGTCTCTTGTGCAAAAGCCGCCGTCCGGATCGCTCTTGGTCCCCATGGGCGCCATAATCACCCGGCTGGAAATGGCCAGATTTCCGATTTTACCTTCTTTAAAAAGATTTTTATGCTTCATGTTTTCCTCCAATCAATTTTCTTGAAACGTCTTAAAATTATCCGCGCCTGGCTGTTTTTATCCATCATCTCCCGGATCAACTGCGGCCCTGGGGGTCAAACTGTTTTTCTTTGATGAACAGCACCACGCACCCGCATACAAAATAGAAACCCGCGATGAGCATGAATCCCATGGAATAGGAATGGTTACCTGCTGCAATGGCGCCAATGATCACAGGTGATAGCATAGCGCCGATCCTGCCCAGATTATAGGAAAGAGCCGTTCCCAGCGCTCTGCATTCTGTGGGAAAGGATTCGCTCATAAAGGTGGAGCATAGTGCCATCGGAGCTCCGTAAAACAATCCGAAAGCAAGTAAAATGATACCCACGTTATCCGCTGTCGCCAGGTTAATCACAATGGGCAGTATGACAGCCGTACAAATGCAAGCCGAAAACCATACTTTTTTCCTGCCGATCTTATCCGACAAAACTCCTGCCAGCATTTTGCCAATGAAAACCATGGCGTAGTTTCCGGCGATAAAGTAAGTCATGGATCGGAATTCCAAATCAAACTCCGAGGTCATATAAGTTGGAAGCCAGGTATTGGTTCCATAAAACCCAGCCATGAGAAACATGGAGCAGCACATCCATTTTAACAGATTTATCCTGCATCGCCGGTCTGCAAGAATCAGCTTCAAGCTGCCTGCTTTCGCTCCTGCTTGTTTTTTCTTCGCGGTGAAGGTTGGGGGTTCTGTCAGGGAGCGGGTAAAAATCAGAATGATCACGCCGCAGGCTGCCGCCAGCAGTACGATCGGTCTCCATCCAAAGACCGGGGTGATGACGCCATTGAGCAGAGTGGCTGCAAAGGAACCAACCGCATTGGCTCCCTGGATCAAGCCCAAAACCGTATTTCGTCTCGAGGTTGGTATGTATTCTGAAACCAGGACCGTACCACCGGCCCATGCTCCCGACATCCCCGCGGACGAAAAGAAGCGAATGATACAAAACAGGGTAAAGCTGCTTGTGAGGACCGATAGGCAGATACATACCGTAAAGGTCAGCGTCGCTGCCTGCATGGTCTTAAGCCGTCCGAAACGATCGGCAAACCAGCCGCATGCCACTCCGCCCGCCAGCATTCCGGCCGTACTGATGGAAAAAATCATTCCCGCCTGAATGGATGATAAGCCAAATTCACCGCTGATCACTGTGAGCGCCACCGATAAAGTGCTCAAATCGATCCCTTCTATCGCGATAACCAAAAATACGCATATGAATGTCTTTTTTCCCATTGCCAACACCTTCTGCCTTCAACATGTTCCTTTCTTTTACTCTATGTCCATTATACGTTCCTTTTTTATTAGGCGGGAAGTCTGAAAAAGCGATATCCAGTTAAAGAAATTTGATATCTTTTTTTGTGAGAGGTTGTATCAGTATCATTGTCTTCCCGCTTGCCCGGGGGTATGCTATGCTTGTATGGTAGATATTATTGAATCAGCAGAAGGAGATTATGAAGATGAGCGGTTTGGTTTACAGAGAAGAGGATCGCAGCGTGCCCATTCCTCCCCACGAAAAAAGCCTGCAGACGGTTACGGCCGATTATTGGCTGCAGATCCACAACAAGCAGGCACTCCATGGAGAAGGCACCTGTTTTGATCAGGATGGAAATCTTTATTTTACCATTATATATGAGGGCAAGGTCTGCCGCATTGATGCCGGCACCAGGGAGGTAAAAACCATCTTTGAAGATCCGGAACGCAAATGCGCTTCCGTCAAGATACATAAAGACGGCAGGCTCTTTATCAGCTGCCTCAACCGGGTCAAAGAAGGCCGGGTGTTTGCCATCCGTCCCGACGGCAGCGGCTATGAAGATATCGTTGTCGGATACAGCATTGACGATCTGGTCTTTGATGAAGATGGAGGCTTTTATTTTACTGAACTTACCGGTGATGCCACCAACCCCATCGGAGCGGTACATTATGTGACGCCGGATTTCAAGAAGGTCAAACCCTATATGACAGGTATGGCCGGCCCCAATGGTATTGCCATCTCGCCGGATTACGATGTTTTGTGGATCACTGAGAGCCATACCGGCCGCATCCACAGAGTCATGCTAAAAGGAAAAAATTACACGACAAAAAATGTAGTCTATACTATCACCGGATTTTACGGTCCGGATTCCTGCGAAGTGGACGGTGACGGCAATCTGTACATTGCCGTATACGGGCAGGGCCGGGTGTTGGTCCTAAACAAAAATGGCCTGCCCATTGGCCAGGTTTTGCTTCCCAATCGGGAACACAATTTATGGGTGACCCATACGGATATCAAGCCGGGAACCAGGCAGCTGTATATCATTGCTGCCGACGACACCGGTGACGATGGCTGCTGGCTCTTTAAAACAGAGGCCTTCGCCAAAGCCAACGAAAACAGCTTTCAATTTAAATAAATGCCTTTAACAAAAATACGGCCCGCTTTGTTTTCACTCCTCAAAGCAGGCCGTATTTTTTATCGTATTCTTAGTATTGCTGTTTCTGCAGATATTCAATGAACTTTTTGATCTGTACGGACTTTTTCTTTTCTGGTTTCAGAATAACACCCAGTTCCCTGGTAATATGGGGATCCAGCGGCAGCATCCGCACCGTATCCGGGCATTCTCTCAAATACAGGCTGGATAAAAAGGCGATCCCTAACCCTTCTTCTACCATACTCAGGAGCGCGGATCCGTCTTCGGAGGCTACGTTAATTTTATATGGTTTTTCTTTCCCCTTGCCCAGCATTTCTTCCACATGTTCACTGACTTTATTGTAAGAAGAAAACAGCAGCGGGTAATCCTTTAAAAGATCATAGGTCACAGCCTCCACATCGTCCGCCAGCTTGATGGTTTGCGGCAGCGCCGCATAGATCTCATATTTCATGAGGAAAATCCAATCGGTATTTTTAATCAGTCCTTTTTCTCCGACGGCCAGATCCACTTCATCTTCTTCCAGCATCTTGGATAAATTGTCGGCAGTCGCGACGCGGATGGTAATTTCATTTTCCGGGTTATCGACTAAAAAGGATTTCATGATCGTCGGTAAATAGTGGCACGCATAGATTGGATACGCGCCGATTCGGATCTTTTTCGTACCCTCTTTATGTATATCCGCGATGACCTTTGTCAGTTCCTCCTCACAATCAACGATTTTCTTGATGTACGGTTCAAGCAGAATCCCTTCTTGTGTAAGCTCAATTCCTTTGGTGGTCCGGTTCAGCAGATGAATGCCGAACTCGTCTTCCAAAGAATTCATCATGTAGATCAGCCCTGACTGTGTGTAATTGAGTTTCTCCGCCGTCTTTTTTAAGCTTCCGTTTTTTATGGCTTCCTGGAAAACCGCAAGTTTTTTTGTATCCATTCTTTCCCCTCATTGTTTTGTGCAATAGCAAATATGTGAGTCAAGACCGAGCGGGGATTAAAGAGCCGCCGTCCGTCGCTCATACGGTAACCATCGTACCACTGCTTCAGTTCCTCAAAGCTGACGCTTTTATACTCCCGGAAAAGGTCCCTTACCTCGTCCTCCGTGACCCCAAAATAGGCTTCGTAAATTCGATCATTCATAAAGTTGTGCTCCCCTACGTGGAGCTTGCCTATATGACCGGCTTGCTGCCCATCGCCAAGTATTCCAGCGGATCGGAATTGAATATGTTCCCTGCAGGATCGCCTAAAGATATGTCTAGGAAATCCGGGCATCCATCCGGCATCCTGCTCAAATCCATATAAGCTGCCTCTCTTTCTATATTTTACTTGATTTCCCGTTTTATGTACACCTTTATTTCCAATCCGCCACTGCTCCTGATCATATATGTTCCCGGCGCTACTTGGCCCACTTATTCCAATAACCACAACAAATTCGATCCCGTTGAGGCGGACAAGCTAAGGGGGTTTTCCCTGCCTCTCAGAATCGAATTTGTTCAATTACATGATATATTACTAAACTTTACGGAATATCCTTATCCCAGTCTGATTTCCGCCGCTTTGCGCTCCGGATACTTGACGACAAAGATGATGATACTTGCTACTACTGTGATACATGCGATCACGATGCCAGCAACCAGCTGTGCGCCGATTCCCTGTGCGATGGTAGCGTTTACCAGGGCATATACATAGGTCGCAAAGAAAGGACCGGCATTGGCGATTCCCCAAGCTACCGAGGATGAAATGGAACGGAACGCCTGCGGCACGAAATTCAATGCTTTGGCAAATACCGACGCATGAACAAGACCTGTCGCAATTCCGGCGCAGGCTGCGGCGCAGTAGATTCCAAACATACTGCTGTCAATAAAGTATGCGGCCGCAAGACCAACGGCGACAAAGGCATAACCAATTGGAATCAGCCAATCCTTAAAGAGCTTGATCCAGATGGGGTAAGAAAACTGGACCACAATCAACAGCACTCTGGTCAGAGACGTGCAGTTACCGGCCTGGGCCGATGTCCCCAACTCATGTTCGGTGATAATATAATTGGACAGGTTCAGATAGTACCCATTGATTCCAATGTAGAACACGCAGTGAAGAATCGCGATGGTCATCACAAAGCCAACAACCTTCTTTGGTAAATCTTTAAAACGAACTTTCGTGGTAGCGTTTTCATCTTCCAGGCCCAGCTGCTTTCTTCTTTCAATTCTTGCCGCCCTTGCTTCCTTGCTGTCTGAATAGCCGCCCTTTTTAATCATGATCAGGAAAACCGTAATAGCAATCACACACCACAAGCCCAGGGTATAGGCGAAGGGCCAGTTGTGTCCGTCGTTTCCGGCAGCGATCCTGCCGCTCAGCTGGAGCATGATCACGCCGCCGATGTTAACAAATACATTGTACATGGATATCTTTGAGGCTCGCTGATCCTCATCGAAGATTTCACCGACAATGGAGTTCATCAAAGGACCGAAGCCGCCCAAGCTGATTCCGCATAAAACGGTTCCTACATAATAGACCCAGAACGGCGCGTGAAGAACGCCGCCGATAATCATCAGGATTGAGAATGCCAGCATGCAGGTTCGGATAATGACCAGGAGTGCCACCTTACTGAACTTTAATGCCACAAACCCGATAATCAATGAGGTGAACAATCCGAACAAGGTCGGAAATGAAATTAGCTGCGCCGCTGCCACCGGTGATATATCCGGATACTCCATTTCAATATAAGCGCGCACATTTTGCGTAATCATGTAAACAACATTGGATGTCGCATAAATGTACAGCGCAAAGGAAATCAACTGATATTGTTTTTTCGTGTATAAAGGTTCTATACCTTTGTTTGCTTCCATCTTTCTTCTCTCTTTCTCTTTTACTTATACTTATAGTCCGCTTCCAGTTCGGCCGGTCTTCTCAGGCGGATGATAATCCAAATAACGATAACGATGGCTCCGAATACAACGCTGGCTCCTGCAAAGCTGACCGGATTTTGTTCCCCGATGAAAGCATACCAGCCGGAAATCCAGTATCCGCTGATGGTGGCTCCCAAATTCCAGAAGGCAGCGAAGAGACCGGAGTAGAACATCACGCCGCGCTGATTGGTCATAGCCGCATAATCCCTGAGGCATGCCGGCCATACGAGGAAGGCGCTGAATCCGATGAACAATTCCGCCAGCATCATCATAATGACGCTGTTTCCAATAAAGGCAAAGAGCACGCCGATCAAACCCAAGACAATGGCAAAGGGTACGAGGAACTTTTTGAAAATTGGGAACAGCACCGGATAAAGGAAAGCAGATACCAGTCCCGCAACCGTATAGCAGGAAGCTACCATGCCGGCAGTAGCCGCATCCCCGATATCCCGGTAATCGAGCATCTGGGACATGTTCAGGAGAATCGCGTAGTACGGTATAAACATAATTCCAAAGGCCGCTGTCAGCCAGAAAGCTCTCGGGTGGCGAGATGGTTTTTGACCTTCATCCTTCTCCTGATCCGTATTTGCCGCTTGTATTTCCTCTTCCGTGGCTCCGGCAATCATTGCCTTATCTTCGACACTGACTTTTTCAGGATCCTTTAAGAATAACAGCATCAGTACCAGCGGAATAATCAGGCAGGCATGCAGCAGCCAGATCAGCCCCACATTCTGGATGCACAGATAACCGGATACATTTTGATAGACCACGCCCGATATATTGAGGACAAACATGGAGATGCCCTGAATAATGTTACGGCGCCGGCCTTGAAAGTACTCAATGATCAGAGCCGATCCCAGAGGGAATGCCAGGCCCTCTCCTGCTCCGCAGACAAACCGGCTGGCGTAAATCAGCCAGAAATGATCCTGTACAAAATACGGAAAAAGTCCGCCCACACCAATTAAAATTGCGGACACACAGGCCACGGTCCGGTAGCTGAGTTTGGTACCGGTAACGATCCCTGAAATGATCGAAAAGGGTATAATCATCAGGTATACGGCTGTCTGGAGCATCAAAATATTCGAATATGCGATGTCCGGATAGGTTTCCGACAAGGATTGTACGGCCGGTGTAATGATAAATGAAACCTGCGGCATCATAAACGTGGCCAGGACACCGATGGCTATGAAGATCCATGCTTTTGTGGAAATTTTCTTTTTTTCCATACCTACTTCCTCCTTCTTTTGCCGCTGTCTTTTGCAGCAAACCGTTTTAATCCCAAAAATTGAAAGCCCCAAATGCGAAATCGAATTTACTTGCTCGGGTCAATCGCCACTTTAATTGGAAATTCACCTTCTATTTCATATCCGGCAGCCTGTACGGCAAGCTCTGCCTGGGAAAGGCCGTATACATGGGTTACCAGCTCTTCCAGCGGATATTTCCGGCTGTTGATAATATCGATGGCCGCTTTGACCGATGCCAGGTTATGGGTGTGGGCGCCTCGAATCTGGATTTCATTGAATACTACCGTATCGAAATCAATGGGCGTCTTTTTCCCGCCATACATGCCCGGGGTAACGATCACACCGCCTTTTTTCACCAGTTCCGTCGATTTTGCCATGGCTGCCGTACTGCCGCTGCAATCAAAGGCAATGTCTGCCATCTCTCCGTCGGTTATCCTTTTTACTGCCGCAGCTTCATCTTCTTTCTCAATGTTGATGATGTGATCGGCACCAAGTTTTTCAGCCATTTTAAAACGTTCTTTATCCTTGTTTCTGCCGGTTATGATCACGGTTTTGGCGCCGGCCTCTTTTGCAGCTACGATTCCGCCCAGGCCCTGCTGTCCCGCGCCCAGAATCACAACCGTATCACCCAGAGAAACACCGCCAATATGTCCCAGCCAGCGAACCGAATCACCCAGTACCGCACAGGTCAGTACTGCTGCTTTTAGCGGTACATCCTTGCTGATTTTATGTAAAATTGCTCGTTTGGGCAGATATACATACTCGCTGTAAGCGCCCCATAGGTGGGGCGGCGTGTCGCAGGAAACCATAAATCCGTATCCCAGCTTATGGACACACTGGTTGTACTTACCACGGATGCAAGGCTCACAGACGCCGCAGCCAAATCTGGATTCGACCACCACTCGGTCGCCTTTTTTACAGCCGCTGATCTGCGCTTTCACAGCGCCGATTTCTTCAATGGTACCGACAAATTCATGACCCATGATGAGAGGCCAGACGTTGGAGCCGCTCCCTTGATACATATGAGTATCAGTTCCGCACACACCGACCATTTCTACTTTTAAGAGAGCATCGTCCTCGCTGATCTTAGGTATGGGAAACTCTTGTATTTCCATATCCCGGACGCCTTTGAGCACTGCTGCCCTGCATGTTTTTTTCATGGTATACGGCCTCCCGCTGTTTCCTTATGCCTATTACGGCCTGCTCATTTCTTCAATCAACGCATCTGCGTTTTCAGCAGTTTCAATGGTGTAAACCAAGTCTAATAGCTTCTTGGTCTTGTTGGGATCAAGGCCCACTTCATCGTGTACCTTGATCATCAGCTTGGCATTTTCCTCCCAGGAAAGCTGATAATACTCTTCGGTAATCATCATTTCCTTTTCATAGACCGTGCCATCCTTCATCTTGATCACCACTTTCCCGCATAGAATCGGGTAATGATCGTCGTCGACAACCGTAGTCCGATCGACCAGATTGAGGATTCTCTCATCATCAAAGACCTGCTGTCCTTTTTTCGTACACGTTCGATTGACGATCGCATTGGCGATATTGAAAGCGCAGCTCATGGTTGTCTGGGTATCGGAAACAAAGGGTCCTTTGCCTTTGGTTCCAGGGTAATTGCTGTCGAAGGGGTTCATATGATAGTGGATCGATTCAATCTGCTCGTGATCGATCTTTTTCTCATCCGCAAGCTCACAGCTGACAATAAACGGTGTTTGAGCGATGGCGCAGCAAGGATTGAATTTAAAGGTAACATTGCGAATGCGGTATTCTTTTCCCAGGTTTTCAATTCCTTCTCGTACCAGCTCATAATCGTTTTCGCCAGCGAACACATTCATAAAGCCTTTGTATCCATCAAAGGCGCTTTCGGCACCGGTAACACCGTCTCTTGCCAGCAGAGCGGCGGTAAGGCCATTTCTTGCGGCGCAGCCATTCTGGTAAAACCATTCTGTGGTACCGGCAGCAAAGGATTCCTGAATGCCTCCCACAAGAGATGCCGTAATGCGAATGGCATCAGCGATCTGCTCTTTGCTGAGCTTTAAAAGCTTTGCAGCGGCCGCGGCCACGCCGAAAGTCACGTAAATGGCGCTGGGCCGAAATCCTTTGGGCGTTGACAGCTTTGCCATTTTTCGCTCGAGAACTGCAGTCACTTCATATCCGGCTAACGTGGCAGCCAGAATTTCCTTTCCTGTGCATGGAAAATTCTCTGCAACTGCTAGAACTACCGGCACGATCATCGTTCCATTGTGGGTGCCGCCCAGGGTATCCTCCTGGGCCCGGGAATGGAACAAAACCGTATTGGCTGCTACTGCTCCCGGCATGGATAGCTTGGCTCCATCCATAAACAGGGTCGCCCGTCTGCCGGATTCCTTGCTGTCAAATTCTTTGGCCACATGTTTGGCATGGCCGGCCGGTCCCAGTTCATAACCGGAAATGCCGATACCGATGGAATTCATAAAGCAGGTCTTACTCTTTTCCTTCACATCCTCGGGCAGCTGGTCGAATTCCACCTGGTCCACGAATTCTGCTAAGGCTTTTGCTATATCCATTTTCACCTTCTCCTTTTCTCTTTTAAAATAACCATTTTCTTTTTTCTAAGGCTCTTCCTACTTACATCTTAACGTTCAGAATCAGTGAAAGGAACCAACAAAAAGTGATATCACATATCAGAATATTCACTCAGTAAAAATCGGCGCAAATAACTGCTCCGCCTGCTCCCGCAAAACCGGCTTGGCGATTTTCCCGATATTATTGACCGGCAGTTTCTCCATCAGGGCCAGGTATCTGGGTTTTTTAAAGCTGGGCAGTTTTTTCTTGCAGAATTCAGCCAGCTCCATACCGTTCACAGAAAAACCCGGATTGGTTACAACGGCTGCGGCGATGGCTTCTCCGAATCGGGGATCGGGAATTCCCACCACGGCGCAATCCCGTACCGCGGGATGCTCCTGCAAAGCCCGCTCCACTTCCAGCGCAAACACATTTTCACCGCCGGTTTTGATCACATCTTTTTTCCGGTCCAGAAAATAATAGCAGTCGTTTTTCGGGTCGGCTCTGACAATATCCCCGGTCCGAAACCATTCGTTATCCAGGAAAATATCTTTGTCTTCTTCCTGCTGGCCGATGTAGCCTTTGAACACCATCGGGGACCGCACAACCGCTTCTCCGGACTGGCCTTTTTTCACATCGCGGCCCCGTTCATCGACAATACGGAGTTCATTCAGCGGGATCACCCTCCCTACTGCCTTCAATAATGCGGGATTTTGGCGGTACGCTTCTCTGCTCACCTGCATACAGGTGACGCTGCAGGTTTCAGTAGAACCCCAGGATGGCCTGAGATGACATTGGGGAAATAGTTCAAAGACGTGCTCTATATAGTCACGGGTACATTTTCCGGCGGAAATGCATACTTCCCACACAGAGGATCGATCTTTCTGACTCCACCCATCATAGCGATACAGCCTTTCATAGGTGACAGGCGGGAGCATCTGCAGCTGGGTGACCTGCCAGGTTTCAATCATATGAAAGACTTCCGGCGGATGAATCCTTTCCAGGGTAATATAAGTTCCTCCCAGCACCAGCATCTTTAAAAAGCCCTGCAGCCCGCCGATATGATAGAGGGGCGCTGTGGAAAGCATCACATCTCTTACTCCCGGATGGTTATTCTCCATAGCAAGGGTCATGCCATGGAGCACCACCTGCTCTTGGGTGCGTACAACGCCTTTGGGGGCTCCTGTAGTTCCGCTGGTAAAGAGAACGACTACCGGGCTGTCGTTCTCCAGCTTAATCTGGGCCTCCCGTTCATCCCCTTCCCGCAGCAAATCTTCCCAGGAAAGGGAATATTCCGATGAATAGGGGTATGCAGAATCCGGTGCTCCCACACAGATTTTAATTTGCAGATCTTCGTAGGACTTACAAATCTCCTTAGCTTTTTCATGGAGACTTTCGCCAAAGAACAGAAGCTTGCACTGTACCATTCTCATGCTTTCCACCAGTTCTTCGGCCCTCAGTCTTACATGAAGGGGCACGAACACAACCCCCAGTTTTTGGCACGCAAACCAGGCGATGACCCATTCAGCGCTGTTTTTGAGCACGATTCCGGCCGTATCGCCTTTTTTGATCCCCCGTTTTGTGAGGGCATTGGCAATGCAGTTGCTCTCACGGTTGAGTTCATAATAGGTTAACGTTCGCGTGCAGCTGATAACCGCAGTTCTCAGAGGATCGTTGGTTACATTATTCAGCAATAATTGTCCCAGATACAGCACAACCATCTTCCTTTCTATTTTTCGCATCCGCGGCCGCCGCTGAGTAAAAACGCTGCGGGCGGCCTCCTGGATGCTCATTCCAACTTGTTGTTACTTAAATTGATATCCGTTTTCATTGGCCTTGGCAAAGGCACCGGCTTTGAAAATCCAGGCTCCCTTTACCGGGTCATTGGTACATATGTACAGCTCGTTTGTTCCCGGACGGATCATGGGGTGGGTCGAACCCAGGTGAAAGCCGTCTTCTCTTCCTGCCAGCAGGACCTGCCCGATGGGCCAGCCGGCCGGATTGAACACCATCACCCTACCCTGATCGTACATAGCCACATATAGGTTGTCATCATCATCTACATAGCAAGAATCCGCTACGCCTCCTCCAGTAAAAGTGTAAGGCACGTTCACGCCGAATGGAGCGATATCGGTAGGACCGCCTTCCGGATCCAGCTTTACGCGGGTCAGCCGCATAGAATTGGATTCTGTAATCCATACCACTTTTTCGTACTTTGAAAGGGCGACGCCGTTAGGGCAGCAAAGGCGTTCCAGCAGCGGTGTCACAGTTTTTCTGTCCGGATGGACATAATATACGCCGCCGATGGGATTGGCCACATCGCCCAGCATATGGGTGTAATAAAAGCCGCCCTTGGAATCGAAAACCAGATCATCGTACACGTGTCCTTCCATGAGCACCTCAAAACCAGTCCCGTCGGGGTTTATGGTAAAAATGTAGCCGCTGTTAAAGTCCGGTCCTACGCTGGGGATAAACACCGTGCCGTCCTTATGGATTTTGACAGCCGACATGGCTCGCTTTTTTGGATCTTCATAGATGACAATATCTTCTTTTGTCTTCATGTCGATCTTGTGGAGCCTGCTGGCCGAAGCCTTTGCCTCCACGTACCAGAGATTCCCCTCCCGGTCAAAGCACAGGCCTTCCAGGTCGCTGAAGTCCGGCTGGCGGACCTTGTGCCAGGGCTCGGCGATAATGGTCTGCAGCATCCTTTCAGCGGGCGGGATGGGGGCAAACTTATCTTCAGAATTATACTTCAAGGTGGCGGTGTAATCATTTATCATCATTTCTTTGCGGGATGCCGGACCTGCGGCATCCCGTTCTCCCTTCTACATATAGCTTCTGTATTAAGTTACAAGTGTCTGCTTTGCCATGTTCATGGCGGGCAAAGCCTTCTATTCTTCGTCGTAGATCATTTCGCAGACCTTCACCAGCATCTGCCTGTCTTCCGGTCTGTGGATCGGCGGCATAAAGAGCTGGGATTTGTAATCATCGAGAATGGCGGGGATCAGATTCTCAACGAAGGTCTTCTTATCATCGTCAAAACCGCTGGCCTTGATGGCTTCTTTACAGGTGGTAAAGCCAAAGCTCTTGTAGAAATCAAGTACCGCATCCGCCACATAGCCGGCCACTTCCTCGTTGGTGCCGATTGTAGGTACCGAGAAGATATCGGCCAGCCTGCGGATTCCTTCCGGAGCTGTGTTGGCCTGATGACGGATCAGAGTCGGCATAACCATAATACAGGAATGTCCATGAACCAGATTGTATTTTGAACCGATGGCATGGGCTACCGCATGACCGTTGGCCGCGCCGCCGGTGCTTTCCGCCATGTCAGCGGGATAGGCCATCTGGGCGCGCGCTTCTTTGTTTGCCGGATCTTTATATACGATGGGCAGCCATCTTCTGATGCGATCGATAGCATCCAGAGCAATGGGAGCTGCGAAATCATGCTGCATGGTGCCTACGACCACTTCAATGGCATGGCTCAGGGCATCCAGGCCGACGGTGGCCGTAGCCCTTGGCGGCATTCCGTAGGTCAGTTCAGGATCGATGATAACCACATCAGCAATCTGATTTTCGTTTGCAAAACTGTATTTCAGGTTCCGCTTGGTATCGTGGATAACCGCGCTTCCGGTTACTTCGGCACCGGTACCCGATGTGGTGGGGATACAGATGAATTTTGCAGTGCGGTTGAACTGGGGCTTCATCTTTGTGCCAAGGGCGCTGTAATCATGCAGGTCCTTGATCTCATCTGGGATATTGGCGATCAGGTTAGCCGCCTTGGCTGTGTCGATGCTGCTTCCTCCGCCGATAGCTAATGTGCAATCGCATGTTTCATCCGTTAAAAGTTTTGCCACTTCGATACAGATGTAGTCCGGGGGATTGGGCAGTGTCTTATCATAGATCACATAATCGATGCCCTCTTTTTTCAGGCTTTCCACAATTGGATCCACAAGACCTACTTCCATAACGCCTTTGTCGGTTACAACAAGGCACTTGCTGCATCCCATTGCTTTGAACTTTGCTCCGGCCTGCTTTGCCGTACCCTCACCAAAGACCATGTGGGGAAGTCTGTTCTTTTCAAACGAATTCATAACTACAACTCCTTTCTTTTTATGAGCGGGAAAGGCTTTGTACATCTTTCTGCACAAAGTCTTTCCGCATAATATGGTGGAACTAAAAAATGTTAACTTCCATTCGAAGCAGAGCGCATCCTAATGATTTTCCAGTTGTATCGTAGCGAAGAGTCCTGGTGGCACCGCCGTCAAGTCCGCCTCTGCAAACGATCTGAAAACTTTCGATATTGTCTTCCGGGTATACTTCCACATCGCCTTTTACCATGTCTTTAAAAAACTTTTTAATGGCTACCGGCGTCAGCTCCCGTTTTAACTGCTCGTAGTAATCATGGTTTAAGGCCATAATCCCGATGGTGGCTACGTCGCCTTTGTCGCCGCCGCGGGCAAAGGCCAGATCTTTTAATTGTACTTTTGCCATTTATTTCACCTCCTTAATAGTCAGCTGAGGAACAACAAATTCTCTTGGAACCAGAGTCGGCCACAGTCCGATGACTTTACGCGGTCTGCCGTTTACGCCGCAGGCAGCGCCCATCGGTCCATAAGTCCACAGGTGGGTGGTATTCTGCTTGATCAGCGCGGCTTCCGCAAAGGTATTGGTCTTGCATGAAATTCTAAGTGCAACTTCGTTGATGTTGGGATCCGGCTCTGTGGCTACGCTGCCGTGGAGACAGTTGACGCCAATATAATCAAAGCGCAGTTCCAGCGGTTTTACGCCCAGATAATCAAGACGTTTGCGTACTAATTCTTCAGCCTTCTGAGCCTTTTCGTAAGCGTTGGGCCATGGGTGGATGAGCATGGATTCGCTCATGAAGCCTTCTTCCACGCCAATGCAGACTTTCAGCATATCCGGACGGCCTTTTCCGGTCATATTTGTAATTTTTACTTTATCCTTGCCGATTTCGTCCAGCTTAAGTGAGGTAAAGTCGGCGATTCCGTCGGGCATGATGTAGTTATTGGGGTCAATTACTTCGTATGTCAGATGCTCTTTCATGGTCCACTGGTTGATCATGCCGCCGGTGCCCTCCACCTTGGAGATGACCGCATCGCCGTTTTCATCCATTTCAATGATTGGGAATCCGATATGCCAGTTTTCCGGTGAGCTGGCCCAGAGATTGCTGTTGCCGCCGGTGCACGGGCTGCCGCATTCCACGATATGTCCGGTATTGATGGCCGCGCCGATCTTATTGTTGTATTGCTCGGAAAAGTCCCATCCGAACTCATGCATCATCGGACCAACATACAGGGAAATATCGGAAACACGTCCTGCGATTACATGGTCGCATCCCTGATCTAGCGCTTCGATGATACCTTCCGCACCTGCATAAGCGTAAGCTCCCACGATTTTATCCTTAACCCGGTCAATGTCCTCTTCGCCGGTATCGGTGTTGGTCAGCTTGACGCCTGCCGCACGAATCTCATCCAGTTTATCTGAAAGATCATCTCCCGTAACAAGACCTAATTTCAATCCGTGGATATCCATCTTCTGGCAAAGCTCTTCGATGGCGTTGGCTGCTCCCATAGGGTTGGAGCCGCCTGCGTTACAGATCATTTTGATGCCTTTTTCCTGACAAATTGGCAGGAATTTCTCCCAATGGGGTACAATGTCCGGCACATAGCCTTTTGTTGGGTCTTTTAACATCTGTCTGCGCAGAATGGACATGGTCAATTCCGCCAGATAGTCAAACGCCAGATATTTTACATTTCCTTTTCTTGCGATCTCCAGACCCGGTTCGATATCATCGCCCCAGTAACCGGAACCGCATCCGATTCTAACTGTCTTCATATTTTTCCTCCTGAACTTTTTTATCAGTTTTAACGTTTCTACACAATTAACCTAAGTATTCGAAGATACCCGCAGCCCCCTGGCCGCCTCCGACGCACATGGTCACCAACGCATATTTTCCGCCGTTTATCGCAATATTGTCCAGAGCCTTCATGGTCAGGATGGACCCGGTAGCGCCCATCGGGTGGCCCAGCGCGATTGCTCCGCCCCACGGATTCACCTTTTTCTCATCCAGTTTCAGTTCCCGGATGCAGGGAATCGCCTGAGCGGCAAAGGCTTCATTGAGTTCAATGACATCCATATCATCGACAGTCAGTCCTGCACGCTTCATAACCTTGGGCACTGCGTAAATTGGACCCAATCCCATCGTCTCGGATTTGCATCCCGCAGTGGCGAAATTGATCAGCTTGGCGATGGGCTTTAAGCCAAGGGCTTCTGCCTTTTCTCTGCTCATCAGTACCACGAAGGCCGCCGCATCATCGGTCTGTGAGGAAGTCGCCGCCGTAACAAGGCCATCCTCTTTAAAGCAGGGCTTCAGTTTGGCCAGGCTTTCCATGGAACTTCCCGGGCGGATTCCCTGATCCAGGTCGGCCGTTACCGGATTTCCTTCCTTATCGATACCCGCAACCGGAATGATCGGTTTGTTCAAATAGCCTTTTTCCTGAGCCGCCGCTGCTTTTTTGTGGCTTTCTACCGCAAAGGCATCCATTTCTTCTCTTGTAATGCCCTTTTCCATGCAAACGTTTTCCGCGGTGATTCCCATGCCCATATAGGCTCCGGGAACCATTTCATCTAAAATTGCATCGTCGTCATCGTCCTTATAGGTCTGTTCCATGGACATACATTCAATGCCACCGGCAACGGCCACGTCGATATCCCCCACTGCGATGGCGTTGGTCATGGCCGCGATGGTCTGCAGGCCCGACGAGCAGAATCGGTTAACCGTCTGTGCGCTGACGCTTTCCAGCCCTGCCCGAAGGCAAATGAGTCTCGCTACGTTCTTTCCGCACCGGTTTACCGTTCTGGCGCACCCAATCGCCACGTCGTCAATTTCTTCTGGTTTTAACTGGGGTACTTTTGCCAGGACCCCCTTGAGGATCTCTGCTCCCAGTTCAACCGGATGGGTATTTATAAAATATCCTTTTTTGGATTTTCCTACGGCGCTTCTGCCATAGGCTACAATCACTGCTTCACGCAATTCTTTTCCCATAGTCGATCACCTTCCTTTAAATACTGGTTTTCTTTTCTCGTTTCTGGCCCGCAGCCCCTCCTGATAATCCTCCGATACATCGATGGCCCTTCTGAGCCAGATGGAAATCTTCCGGGAAAGGTCGGGAGTTGTATTCAGGCCGTAAGTAATGGCTTTTTTCAGTTCCCGCAGAGCCAGAGGCGCATGCTGAGCGATTTCTTCGGCCAGCTCCAGCGCTTTGGCAAGAACCTGATCCTGGGGCACCACTTCTTCTACCAGATCATATTTTTCCGCTTCGCGGGCGGAAATTCTTCTGCCGGTAAAGAGCAGCAGCTTGGCCTTTCCCATGGGGATTCTTCTCGGGAGCATGGTTGGTCCGCCCGCCCCCGGATAGCTGCCGTAATCGATCTCCGGGAAACCGAAGATGCTTTGTTCTCCTGCGATGCGCATGTCGCAAGAAATGGCCAGCTCCATGCCGCCGCCCAGGGCAAAGCCGTTAACTGCGGCGATAGTTGGTATTTCGAGAGTTTCGATTTTTTCAAAGAGGGTTGTGACCAGCTCGTTCATCTCCTGAATCTTGCGGCCCCGTTCCTCCGGGGTATAGGTCTGCCTCTCCTTCAAATCGGCGCCGGCGCAGAAGGAACGGCCTTCGCCGGTGATGATCAGGCACCTGGTTTCCATATCAAACTTAATTTCACCCAGCACCTTATGAAAATCCCTGGCAAGCTGGGAGGAAATGGAGTTGAGGGCTTTGGGCCTGTTCAGTGTGACAATTTTGATATTGCCCTTTTGTTCAATCTTGATTAATTCTTCCATGTTTTCCACTTCCATTCTTTATTTTCCCTGCATCTCGAAGAAGGTTTTTCTGGCTTTGAAGGCTCTGCCGATGGAATCATATTCGGTGAAGGCCGGTATCCCCGCTTCGCGGATCATACGGATGGCCTCCATGTTGGTGGATCCAGTATACCAATGCACCACAGCCGGAATCTTGGATGCTTTAATAATATTGATAAAGTCTTTAGCAATAGCAATGGAAGCGCTGCGTTCAATGGTAGTAGGCGCCAGAACCATGGCATCCACTTCCCCGCTCTTTTCTAAAATTTCGCCCACCTCTGCCACTTTTTCGATGGTCCGTAAAATATGGGCGGTAACATCAATCGGGTTCCGCGGTGAAGCAAAGGACGGGATCTTTTCCATAACTGCGTTTCTCGTCTCTTCACTGAGATCGGGAACGGACATTCCCGCCGCTTCCACGCAGTCGGTCAGGCAGACGCCGCTACCGCCGGAAGTGCTGATTACGGCAAATTTTTCGATATCTCCGTAGTCCGCCCACTTGTCCAGCAGATTGGCCGTATCGAAGAACTCGTCAATGCTTTCGACCATGACAGCTCCACACTTTTCAAAGAACTTTTTGTAATCCTCCATATCTCCCGCATCGGACGCCGTATGGGCGCCGCAGGCAAATCCGCCTCGCTCGGTCTTGCCGTTCTTGAATACCAGCACCGGCTTGCCCTTTTCTTTTGCTTTACGGCAGGCTGCTTCAAACTTCAATCTATCCCGGATCCCTTCGCAGTAAACACAGATGACATGAATCCGTTCATCATCGGCCAGATGCCAGATAAAGTCCGCTGTCTGCAAATCGCATTCGTTGCCTGTGGTGATGACCACCGGCACATTGATCGCCGCATCCATCGCCCGTCCGTAGATGGAACTGCACATGGCTCCGCTCTGGGAAACCCAGGCGATGCTGCCTTTTGGCATGGAATCGTAATAAAGCAGGCTGGAGGATGTGCTGGCGCACATGCCGTCGTTCATGTTAAAGGATCCCAGGTTGTTGGGCCCAAGAAGCCTCAGATCGTACTTGTTTGCCGCTTCGACGATGCTCTTTTCCATAGCCGCGCCTTCTTCCGTCATCAGTTCGGCAAAGCCCGAGCTGATGATGATCGCACTGCGCACGCCTGCCTTACCGCAGCTCTCCACGGTAGGAAGCACACTGTCTGCGCCCACTGCGATAATGGCCAGATCGATCTTCTCCGGCACATCTTCCACTGATGGATAGCATTTTTTGCCTGAAATTTCCTCATATTTGGGGTTGATCGGATACACGTTTCCTTTATAGCCAAAACGGACCAGGTTGTTTAAGATGGCCGTTCCGCCGACAACACTTTTCTTTGCCGCATTACCGGAAACACCGATTAACGCTACGGATTTGGCATAGATCAGGGCGTCCGCACCATATCCGATTTCATAATTTTTGATACTCATTTTATCGACCTCTTTCGTTTTTTCTTATCTTCCTTTCCAGACCGGTTCTCTCTTTTCCAGGAAAGCAACGGATCCTTCATGGGCGTCTTCACTGGAATTGAGCAGTACCACCAGATCGGTCAGGTAATCCATGGATTTGTAGAATTCCATGTCCCTGCATTTGTACATGCCTTCTCTTCCCAGTTTTACGGCCAGCGGGCTTCTTTTCGCCAGCTGTTTTGCGAATTTGTCAACTTCTTCGTCCAGCTTATCGTCCGGTACAACCCGGTTGATGAGGCCGATTCGCTCCGCTTCCTTAGCGCTGATCTTGTCTGCTGAATACATCAGCTCCAGGCTCTTTTTGGTCCCGATTAGTCTGGCTACCGGAGCGGTGATCATCATGCCCCAGATGCCTCTGGTGATTTCCGGAATCCAGAAGAAGCTGGATTCCGTGGCAAAGGTAATATCTGCTGTAACCGCAAAGCCCAGGCCGCCTGCGATGGCAAAGCCGTGAACGGCTGCGATGGTCGGCTTTCCCGCATCGGTCAGTTCAACAAGCAGGTCGCCGTAGTGGCTCAGGTGCTCCCGGATCATGATTGCGCTGCTCCGCATTTCGTCCAGGTTCCCCAGGTCTGCTCCCGAGCAGAAGCCTTTGCCGTTTCCTTTGATAACGATTACTCTTACGGCTTTATCATCTCTGGCTTCTCTCAGAGCATCGACGATCTCTGACATTAATTCCAGGTTCAGCGAGTTGCGCTTTTCATCTCGGTTGAGGGTGAGTGTGAGAACACCCTCGGTTAAATCTTTTAACAAAAGTCCCATTTTGTGACCTCCATCTGTCTCTTAGTTTTCTTCGATTACTTTGATTGCGTTTTCCGGGCAGATCGCCGCCGCTTCTTTTACATTGTCCAGTTTGTCAGGCTCCGCCACATAGGCCAGTACGTCGGAACGTACATCCAGCCCTTCACATACGATTGCGCATAATCTGCAGCCCAGGCATTTATCACCGTCTATTTTCACTGTATACATTAATTTTTACCTCCTAAATCTGAATGTGTTTTCTTTGCTTCCCTTACCGGCTTATTCATTTTTCGCCCACCATGCGCTGATCTTGTCTACGCAGTCTGCCATCGGCAGCGCGCCCCGCAGGTACAGATGGAGAGAAGAGTATGCATCGCCGATCGCCGCGATACATTTATTCTGCATTTCCGGCGTTGCGTTCATCAGCTTGAAGTACCACTGTCTGGCCTCATTGATCGCCTTTCTGTCGGCAATCGGATCGTTGTAAGTGGCGTCATATTTTGCCTTCAGATTCTTGTGCAGATATTCTTTGCTCAAGTCGCCGTCTTTCAGCGCCTGTGCGGCAACCTCGCCGGCAAATCTTCCGGAACGTACCGCGGTCGGCATTCCCGGCGTACCCCAGCCACTTCCCATCATCGGTCTCCAGGCCGCATCGCCTACCAGCAGGAAGGCATCGTCGGTGAGATCGTCGGTCGCTTCTTTTACGGAAAGGCTTGTTCCCGACATCATGGATACGACGGCCGCATCAGAGAAATCATATCTTCCCAGTTCTTCCAGATGCTTTACAAATCGGTCGTGAACCGTTCTCAGTGTGTAGCCCTTCTGGATTCTTTTGGGGTTGCACATAACGGCAACGCCGTAGCGGTTGTCTCCCTTTGGGGAGGTCCAGCAGAAATAGCCTGGCAGTTCGGGAATCAGGTACAGTTCGTAAAACTCGCCTTCCATTGGCTTTGTCTTTTTCACATTCACCATATCGTATCCCAGGGATACGGCGATTTCGGATTCAAATACTTCGTGGTTTGTCTGTTTTACGGCTCTTGCGTAAACTCCGTCGCCTGCAATGACGATTTTGCAGTCCACGCTGTATGTAATTCCGCCTTTTTTGAAGATAACGCCGCTGATCTGTCCAGCTTTGTCTCTCTCAATGCTGAGGAATTTGGCATCCATCAGAATGTGAGCGCCGGCATTTCCGGCTGCCACTGCCATGGCCTTTTCGAATTCCGGTCTGCGGATGCCGTAGCCGTCGGACCACTTCTGGTATCCGCCGTAGCTGCCGTCGGGCGAGATAAAGCAGTTGCCGTTGACGTGATATTCGTTCACTTTGTTTCTGTTGAATTTGAATCCGGCGAATTCTTCCAGTTCGTAGAGACCGTAGATAACGGCGGTGGAATCGTAAACCGGCAGTCCGACTTCCCGTTTCTTTTCCAAGATTAAAGTTCTGGCGCCGTTTTCTGCGGCGAACTTGCCTGCTGCCGCGCCTCCGGGGCCGCAGCCAATGACTACTACATCGTAAGATTTCGAATATTTTTCCATACTCATAATAAAAAGTCCTCCCTTTAATTTTTCAGTTCATTCATTTCCATCGTTCCTGTGCAGTGTCTGGTTAATGCTTGGAAAATCCGGCAAGCCATTTGCCGAATTATCGACCAGGCACTGTACTAGCTAGCTTCAGTTTTAACTTAACACACGTTTTACTGCGCAGGGAAGACAGAGGATATGATAGCAGCTATCAGAAAATTTTTAATACAAACGCAAAACTCTCCGCCTTCACTTATTCTCAAAAAAAATAAATGAAGGCGGAGAGTTTGACATTGAACACTTTTTCTCCGTGTTGCGTCCTATGATCGCCGATCAGCTGCGGACACAGATAATTGCGGCCTTGCTCTATACCGCATACGCTCTCCCCGCTTCAGCGAAAGGTCACTTGCACATCACCGACGCCAAGGGCCTTTTCCAATCCCGCGGCGTCTTCCACCCTGCCCAGCTTGGTATAACGGTAGGTCGTCTGGAAATCTTTATAAAAGAGCACCAGGCAGTCAGAGCCGTACAACATCAGGTCGCCGGCGTGAATGCTGTCGATGTCTTTCGTATCTGTAGGCAAGGCATTGGGCAGATCATAGAATTTTTCATTCCCGTTCAGTTCCTGCATATTCACAGTTATCGGCAGCTGCTCTGCAAGTGCCCGCGCCGCAGGGCTGTCAAAGAGAACTGATGCAAAAGTCTGGCCGCCGGCATAAATTTCAATTTCCATGTTCCCATTATCCCCTATTTGTATTTTGCCCTGATTTTTTTCCACTGCGGTTTGAGGATGGCTTTCTTCGGATGTTGACTGGTCAGATGATGCATCCTGCCCGTCGACGCACCCTGCCCAAATAAAAGCACACAAAAGCGCTGTCAGCAGCAGGAAACCTTTTTTTCCAATCTTCATATCTCCTCCATTATCCTTCCGCTGTGTCCAAATAGTTTATGATTTTTGCCGGAACACCGCCGACAACTGCCATCGCAGGTACATCCTTTGTTACGACTGCCCCTGCGGCAACAATCGCGCCGTCTCCGATCGTTACGTTCGAGAGAATCGTCGCCTTGGCGCCGATCCAGGCTTTCTTCCCTACTACGATGTAAAAACTTATTTAGTTCCACTGTCGTTTCCTCCCTTTCAACCTCGTATCTTCCATTGTCACTGCTGCTGTGTTATTCATAATACCGCTTCCTCTTTCAACATCCGGGAAAACTGCTCCAAAATCTCAGGTATATGGATTTTCTGCGGACAGCGGCTCAGACACGCGCCGCAGCTTTTGCAGCTTTCCGGGCCTTTTCCTTTTTGTTCAAGCTCCGCGATCCGCCAAGTTTCGCCGCTGACCCTCATTTCATTGAATCCCTTTATCAACAAGGGAATATCGATCCCTTCCGGACAGGTTGAAAGGCAGTAGCGGCACCCGGAGCAAGGAACCCCCAAATCGTCCATAAAGGCTGCCGCCGCTTTCTGCAGAGCCTCCTCTTCTTCTTTGCTTAAAGGATCGGGGTTCGAAAACAGTGCTATGTTTTCCTCCACCTGCCTTACATCGGACATTCCGCTCAGTACCGTCTGCACGCCTGGAAGTCCCATGAGAAAGCGAAAAGCCCATGAGGATATGGAGCGGTCCTGCGCCGCTTCTTTGAGGATGCTTCCTGCTTTTTCATTGAGAGAATTCAGCCGTCCCCCTTTTAAGGGCTCCATGACCCAAATGGGAATGCCGTAGTCTGCCAGAATCTGATACTGCTGTTTTGCTTCCAAGATGGTCCAATCCAGATAGTTAAGCTGAATCAGCGCCATGTCATAGCCGGAATACCAATCCAGAAAACGCTTCAGTGTTTTGGGCGCAGCGTGTGACGAAAAACCTACATAGCGAATCCGTCCCTCTTCTTTTTGTTTCAGCAGGTAGCCCAGATAATCCTTTTCTTTATCGGTGTAAGCGTTATAATAATTCTCGTCCAGCCCATGGAGCATGTAGAAGTCGAAGTACTCGGTTTGACAGCGTTTCAGCTGCTGTTCAAACATCTCGCTGATATCGACTTGCGCCGCTGCATAAAATTTTGTCGCAAGATAGTAGCTGTCTCTGGGATATTTGCGGAGTGCTTCTCCCAGGAAAACCTCCGAGTCGCCGTCGTGGTAAGTGTAGGCCGTATCGAAGAAATTGATGCCGCCTGCTATCGCCGCATCGATAATCTTCTGACCTTCCGCTCGATCAATGTGGTTAGGCTGATTCTTTTCTTCTGGCAGACGCAGGGAACCAAGTCCCAGCGCTGAAATCTTATCATTTTTAAATTGTTTGTAAATCATTTTTCCGAAACCTTCTTTCGAATATAGTCGATTGCTGCCTCATCCGCCTTCTTGCGGTCCTCGTCATCTCGGAACCCGTGGCCTGCGCCGTCCAGTTCAACAAGCCGGGCCGATTTGTATGCCTCGGCGGTTTTACGCGACAGCTCTACCGGCACCGCTTTGTCCTCGGTCCCCTGAACGATCAAAACGTCCTCCTCATATTCGGCGATCTTGCCGAAAAGGTCAAAATCTCTGCCTCCCATATTGATCATATAGGGATAGAATAAAACCATGCCCCTAATATCCTCCGATTTCCTGGGAGCCAGCAGGGCCGCCGCCTGTCCTCCCAAACTTTTTCCCAGCAAAAAGACATTGTCTTTATCCACAAAATCGTAGGTTCGAATCCCCTTTAAAACTGCTTCCATATCTGCTGATTCTGTAAATACGGTCATATCGTCCATGTCGCCGTCGCTGTTACTGTCTTCCGAACCTCCGCAGAAGTCAAAGGCAAAACTGGCGATCCCGGCCTTGGCAAAGGCTTTGCAATCCGTAGCCGAATTGCGGTAGGTGCTGCCGAACCCGTGGCCGATAATGACCGTGGGATAGGTCTTTTCATCGCCCGCAGGCAGATAAAGCTGTCCATAGATGTTCAGGTTATCCCGCTGGAAAGTCAGTTCGTAAATAGTATAATCGATTCTCGTTTTCACAGCCTTTGCATCCCCAAGACCCATGGTCTGCGCCCGCTGCTGACCGCCGCCACCGCAGCCGGAAAAGCAGGCCGCTATCAGCAGCAGGCACACGGCGATCCGGATTTTTCGCCTCATCTTCCTCACATACTTTCTTTGAGAATTTTCAAAATTTCCTCTTTAGACAGCACTTTATAGCCGCCTTCCATGATGAGGGTGCTCTCCGCTACAGCCTCCAGCATGTCTTCTGTCACTCCCAAGTCTTTGATATTCATAACGACGCCCATTTCCTTCATCCAGGCTTCCATGGCTCTCAAGCCTTCCTTCGCCGTCTCTTCATCGGTTTTGCCGGCCGGGTCCACGTTCCATACGTTTTTCGCAAAGCGTTTGAACTTGGCCAGGCCGTAAGGCATGATGCAGCGGTAGTACGGCAGGGAAACTGCGGAAAGGGTCATACCATGGGTGGCATCAGTGTGAGCGCCCACCGCCTGACCCAGCATGTGCACCATCCAGTCAGTGGATTTTCCCATGGCGACGAAGGTATTAAGCGCCCATGTAGCTGTCCACATAATATTGCTTCTGGCTTCATAGTTCTGCGGGTCCTTGATGGCAATACGTGAGCTGTGGATCAGGGATTTCATCAGTCCTTCCATGACATAATCGGATGTATTATCGTCTTCGCCGGAGAAATACTGTTCGCAGATATGGTTGAGAATGTCATAGAATCCGGCCGCCATCTGGTATTTGGGCAGGGAATAGGTGAAGGTTGGGTCTAAAATCGAGAATTTTGGAAAAACCCGCTCGTCGAAAACGTGGCCGATTTTCAGTTTACTCTCGTGGTTGGTGATCACTGCCCCTCCGTTCATTTCCGAGCCGGTTCCCACCATGGTCAGCACACAGCCCACGGGGATAATCTTGGTATCCGGGTCAACATCCTGGAATTTCAGATAGTATTTTTCCCAGGGTTCCTCTTCGCAGTGAGCGGAAATAGAAACAGCCTTGGCATAATCGCAGCAGGACCCGCCGCCCACAGCCAGAATCAGGTCAGCCTTTCCTTCCCTGGCTAATTTACAGCCTTCGTTTAGTTTTTCTACCGTCGGATTGGGCATGACGCCGCCGTCCTCAATGATTTCTTTTCCGTTTGCTTTTAAAAGTTCCACTACCTGGTCGTAAATCCCGTTTTTCTTGATGGAGCCGCCTCCATAGACAAGCTGTACATGCTCTCCGTACTTGGGCAGCTCTTCATTGAGCTTCTTCAGTGAATCTTTGCCAAAATGCAGTTTTGTCGGGTTTGCGTAAGTAAATGTTCCTAACATAATATAAATCCTCCTCATTATTGGATACCCTGCCACCAGCGCTGCTGATAGCCGGATGCGTTTTTTAGTTTCATGGTTTCACCGATCAAAGGCGTAGCTACAGTCAGACCGCTGGCTTCTCCGGCCTTTGTAAATCGCAGGGCCGGATCATCCCACGGATGGTCGGCCAGCTTGAAGGCGCCCCAGTGAATGGGCATGACTGTCCTCGCTCCCAGTGACGCCGCCGCCTGGACCGCTTCTTCCGGGAACATGTGTACGTCCGGCCATCTGCTATCGTACTGGGCGCAGTCGAGCAGGGCAAAGTCAAAGTCTCCGTATCGCTCATGAATCTGCTGAAAATGGTTTCCATATCCGGTGTCCCCGCTTTCAAAGATTTGAAGGGATCCGCTTTTGAACACCCAGGAAGCCCATAGAGTGGCGTCCTGGTCATTCAGACTTCTCCTGGAATAGTGCCTTGCGGGCGTGCAGCCGATGGTAAGGCCGTCCAGTTCGATTTCTTCCCACCAGGCCATATTGGTGATTTTATCTGCGGCAATGTCCCATCGCTGCAAATGATTCTCAACACCCAGGGGAACAACGTAGTTTTCCACCTTATTGTCGATCTCCTTTAATGTGTGGTAGTCCAAATGATCATAGTGGTCGTGGGACAAAACAACCAGATCCAACTTTGGCAGTTCTTTCGCTGAAAGGGGAAGCTGACTGAACCGTTTGCCTCCTGCAAAGGATACGGGGGAAGCCCGCTGAGCGAATACTGGGTCGATCAGGATATTTTTGCCGCCGATCTGAAGCAGTAAGGAAGAATGTCCAAACCAGGTAACCTGTGCCTCCCCATTTTCCAGTTCCGGCTGCTTTGTGGGAATCGTGTCTTCCGGCTTCACTCCTTTGTGGGAGAGAATTTTGTCGTCTTCTTCCATATGGTCCGTCATCATTTCAAAGGGTTCGCTGTTGCTGAATTTGCCTCCGGAATAATGATCCGCTCGTCTTTCATAATCCTCCATGTCCGCTTTTGACGCTTGGCCGCCGAACGCCGGCCAGGTTTTGAGAAAGATCAGCGCTGCTGCGAGAATGAGCAGGAGGACGCAGACGAGGATCAACATTACCCTCATTACTTTGTGTCTCTTCAAAAAAGTCATTCTTTGTTCTCCGATATAAAATATGCTGCGATTTCCGCCATTCGCTGTTCCTGCTTCACGTGAAAAGGACAACGTATCTGGCAGTGTCCGCACCGGATGCAGGCATCCGCCTTTATGGGCAGTTTTCGGTAATGGCCTGCTGCCATTTTATCTCCGGCCAGCGCCAGGTCGTAATACTTGTTGATGAGCCCCACGTTGAGACCCTCAGGGCACGGCTGGCAGTGATTGCAGTAAACGCAGATTCCGTCCGCGTCCTGCGGTGTAAACCCGCCAATGATGGAATAGTCCTTTTCTTCCGGCGCTGCGGTCACGTAGTGTAAAGCTGTCTGCAGGTCCTGCATATTGCGAACTCCGGGCAACACCGTCAGAACCGCCGGACGGTCGAGAACGTACTGAAAACATTGTTCATGGGTCAGCGCCTTTTGAAAAATGGATGTTTTAGCGTCCAGCAGCTGGCCTCCCGCAAAGGGTTTCATGACGGAAATGCCCACGCCCATGCGCTCACATTGCCGATACAGAGCCGCGCGCTCCGCCGCTTCTCCGATGGCGTACTCGCCCTCTTGGTAGTCATAGGCCGGATTGATGCTGAACATCATCATGTCTATAAGCCCGGTGTCAAGGATTCGGCGGGCGATATCGGGATTGTGCGAGGAAAAGCCCAGATGGCGGATCTTCCCTTCCTCTTTCAATGCTTTCATATATTCCCATAAACCTGCTTTCATCACTTGGTCCAAGTCATCCCGGTCGTCAATGCAATGGATAAATCCCATGTCCGTATAGTCCGTGTGCAGCAGTTTCAGCTGCCATTCAAATTGGCTTTTGATTTCATCGAGGTCTCGCGTCCAGCCATACTCTCCGCTTTTGTAAATGGCGCCAAAGTGCATCTGCGTGATGACCCTTTCTCTGCGTCCTTCGAATGCTTTTGCATAAGCAAAGAAAGGCGCTTTTACCGATGGCGCCATGTCAAAGTAATTGATACCCTGTTCAATGGCCGCTGCAATCACCTCGGTCAGTTCCTCTTCCGTACCCGTAAGAGAGCCGCTGCCAAGGCCGATGACGCTGACCATTTCGCCGCCATGGGGCAATGTGCGATATTTCATAGTCTCACCTTCTTTTTTCTAAGTTTGTTTTTTCTTTTTTAATCATGTATAGCAAATAGTCGAGGCAGTCTATTTTACACTGCGCATCGTGGAGGGAATCCAGCAATGTGCGTCTATGGGCTGTCAATAGCTTTAAGCTGTCTGCAGTTTTGCCGTTTTTCAGCCCGTTTATAAATTGCTTCGCTGTTTGCTGGCTGCATCCTGCATCTATTAAATTGTCATAAATCGCATTTTCTGTAAGTTCCATTTTGGTCATTCCCTTTCGATAATAAGATTGCATTATACAAAATTTGGCCGGCTACGTTTTTTTCGCAGCAATGCGCTGATTTCTCTTTTTGGTTGATTCATAATCCCATTCATTGTTTTTGCGCCGCCATGGCAGGCCCGGCAGAATTTACGCTGTCGTAGCCAAAAGATTACCGGTCAATTCCCTTACCGAACTCATAAACTTGCTGCAGCTTTTCTGCTGATTTGTTCTGGCTGCCGTAAGCTGTAATCACACCCATGTCTTTCAAGCCCATGTAATTGATCAGCGCCTGCCGGTACTGCTGCTTTGCCGGCCCATAAACTCCGTCGGAGCCGGAGCTGAGAAGCATGGCCGCCTTCTTCAGCTTCTTCGGGATCCCCACCGCATAGGTCCTGTGAATGCAGCATTGCAGCTGGCCGGACAGGGTAAAATAATAGATGGGGGAAGCCAGCACCAGCATTTCCGCATCCGCAAGTTCCCGGTACACATCCTGCATCGCATCCTTCTGGATGCAGGTTCCATCTCCTTTTGTGTGGCAGTATTCGCACCCCATGCAGCCGACAATTTTCTGCTGGCCCACCGAAAGCACCTCAACTTGATGTCCCGCCTCTTTTGCTCCTTTGGAAAAGGCCTCCGCTATTGCAGCAGTGTTGCCGTTCGCACGGGGACTTCCATTTAATACAAGGATTTTCATGTTCATTCACCTCTCTATTTATTCAAATCGTTTATCGATCGAAGGGGGGCAGCCCCTTTTGTAGTTTTATTATTGCATAGAAATGTTTTTATAACAAATACTTATGATTTATATATACTTATGCCTTGAAGGCATTCATGGGCTATCACGTATTTGTTTCCAAAGATTCGGCCGCAGCTTTATACGAAAAAATAATTATGTTATACTCATACTGCAGCTAGTCAGCTGATCTGGTTTGTTTGAAAAAGAAATTATCAGTAAACGAGATGTTTTTAAGGAATTAAGACACTCTGACGCCACTTCTATGGTGGTATGCCAACTGGTTGACGTGTACCCATAAAAGTGGCGTAAAACCCGCGTTATCTTGATACTTTTTCGAACCCGGATTGAAAAAAGGCTGATGAAGGTTTACGGGCTCGACTCTAATCGAGATTGTCCGGGGCCGCAAACGATCGGGATAAGAGCCTTTTGGCAGTAATTCTGACACTAAGTGTTTTAAGGGGCTGCTCTCAGACCGTTCTGCTGGCAGCTCACATCTTATGAGGGAGGAAATTTAAATGAAATATGAAGGCGTTTGTATCGCGGTGAAAGATGTGAATCTTTCGAAAAAGTTTTATCAGGAGCTATTTGGACTTGAGGTTTTTCAGGATTATGGCATCAATGTTTCCTTTGGCGCCTTGTCCTTACAGCAGGAATTTGACTGGCTGGTCGATGTCCCAAAGAAAAGCGTAATGGAAAAATCCCATAATATGGAGTTGTATTTTGAGGAAGAGGATTTTGATGGTTTTATAGGGAAATTAGAAAAGCGCAGCGACATTCATTACCTGGGAAATGGTGTGAAAGAGGCCGCATGGGGACAACGTTCTGTGCGTTTTTACGACTTGGACGGCCACATTATCGAGGTCGGCGAAAACATGAAAATGGTTGTGAGGCGGTTCCTCGATTCAGGGATGTCCATGGAGGAAACTTCAAAACGTATGGATGTTTCCATATCGGACCTGGAGACACTTTTACGAAGCTGAAATACTTTTTTTGCTGATTCCTATTCGAAATGCCCTGATTTGGACGCAATGTCCATAGAAAATCAGAGCATTTTGCTGTTTTTGAAGCAAGCGATGCCGAAGCGAATTATTTGTTTGCTGCATATGGGCACATATGCCTAATTTGTATGCGGTTAGTTACACGCAACAACCGAGTTAAACCGGTCTACCGCAACCTGGCGCACCATTTTATATGGACTTTGACTTGCAGAAGGCCGATTTCGAATGGAAATGGCGAAAATTTTGTTTTGGGGAGTTGTAAGGGGCTATCGCAGTTACATATTTGTCCGCATCGATCATCCCGCTGGCGATCGTGCTTTCTTTTTTAACAAAGTTAGCTGAAATAGTTAATATTAAAGAAAACTTATAAATGGAATTTGGACAAATCGCAGAAAAATGTTAAACTGTTTCTATCAAGGAATTACCTAAATAAATGGAGGATTAGACGTGTCAATCATTGAAATACTTAAAGAAATAAATTGTGAGAACAGCCGGAACTTTTATCAGTTGATATTCTATTATTCTTTTTTCAGCAACGTTCGATTAGATGGCCGCGCGGAGGCGGATCAGGTAGTTTCGCTTTTTAAAGAACAAATACAAAGGATTGCCGCATCATGTAAAGACAGGGCTGCGGAATATTTTGATCAAGAGGAAATCGAAATTATTGTAGATGCAGGAAACGTTTACCCTTCCAGGGTTATACGAAATAGCGTGATTTTACAAGAGTCTAGTTTTATAACAGAGATTGAGGATCAATATGTGCTCGATGCAGGTACAGCAAAAGAATTGAGAATAAAAGAGGTTAACGAGACTATCTCCCTCTTGAAAGGAAAAATTGGTACACTGAAAACAAATTCGGATTCAGAAACGGACAATTTTTCAGATGAAGGAGAGAACTACAAGGAACAATCTTCAAGGGAAGAGCAACGTTTAATTGATGATGCATTTGCAGATACTGCCTTCGGATTATTCCGTACATATTGTAAAAATAATGGCTATAAAACATTGGAAGATTTACATGATTTTAATTTTGATCGGTTAATCAATGCCGACGGATTTGGGAAAACACGCATAGAAAAAATAAAGGATAAGTACGAAAATCTACTAATAGAAGGAGGAATGATTGAGGAATCCGATACACTACAGCTGCCGGAAAATTTGTTAGTAACAGACTACTTTGAACAAAACAGTTTTGCAAAATTTCTTGATGTATGTGAAGCGGAAAATCTTAAAAACTTTCGCGACCTTCAGACCTTTGATTTTTTCTCTCTATCGGAAGTCAAGGGCTTTGGCGACAAAAAAATATTTAACGTAATAAATAAATATGAAAACGTTCTCCTGAAATATCATTTGGAGACAGCACAGTCAATGAGCGTCTATAGACCATTTTCAAAGCTGCATGACTCCAATAAGAAACTGCCAATCGACACACTTAAGTATTTGGATGTGCGTCGGTCTGCCATAAACAGCCTGATAGCGGCGGGCTGTGATACGCTGGAGAGTCTGTCCCGACTGTCGGCACGACAATGCGCCGAAATCATAGGAGTCAAAAATTACAGATTGCTTTTGAACAATGTCGAGCCATTGGAAACAGGAATTTCCTCCATTGGAGAAGCGCTGTTGGACCATATAGCGCAAAGCGAAGGATATGGTGCGCTTTTAAAACGAGTGTATGGAGATACTTTTGATATGGTTGCCAAGGAGTATCAGGTGACGAAACAGAGAGTGCAGCAGATAGAGTCGGGATTTTTGTCCAGCCTTTCCGATATTTTATATGCTGTCGCTCTGGAGCAGAAAGAACCGGGGACGGCAAGTTATATTCATTTGGAAAAAATTCTGGATGTTTATGACAATGATGATTATGATATGATTTTTCAGTATACTTTGTGTAAAGATAAACGGATTGCATATATCGAGGAAGCGGAACTTTTTGTGCTGAAAGAACATGAAGAAGACAACATTGAAGAACGTATTATGGAAATACTCAGCGAATTTGTTGGGGAAGGAATTAATATTATCGAAGAATCGGAACGCCTGACAGAGTACCTGGAAGAAAACGGGTTATCCTACCTTTCCGCAGAAGATGCCGTTGCTTTTCTGGCAGCAAGAGGTTTTTATCGCACAGGAGAGCACCTTACTAAGAAAAAATCCTATGGGTATTTATGTGCAAAACTGGTACATAAATATTTCCCAAAAGGGATAGCTGTTTATCAGCCCGAACAACTGGCATTATTGAAAAGTTATGCCAGGAAAGAGTATGACCTGGAAAATGTGCCGGACAGTGATCGGGCGTTTGGGGTACAGGTAATGCGGAACTTGGTCTTATGGGACAGGGGCGTCTATATTTCCATAGAAGATGTAAATTATACCCCTTCTTTAATGGAGGATATTGTACAGTATCTTTATGAGCAGGAACAAAACACGTTTTTGTTTGGTGAAATTTTTGAACAATTTAAAGCAAGGCTTCTGCTTTCAACAAATATTGCAAATCCTTACGCTCTGCATGGGGTGCTGGCCTATTGTTATCCAAATGAATTTGATTATGAGAGAGATCGTCTTTCAAAGGATATCCATAGGAAAGAATCAATTTCAAAAAGGATTGAAAATTTGATTCTTTCCTATGGTGTCCCAGTCAACCGGAATATACTGAAAGGCCAGATTTCAGGGGTGACGGATGCTATGATATTAAATGCGGTGATGACTAATCCTCATTTGACACAATGGGAACATAATGTTTTTTATTGTGTTAAGAATATATATTTTGATGAGTCTGTTAAAAAAGAAATCTTTGAAACGATCCTTTTTTATCATAAGGAATATGGTGGTTACTGTAATGAAAGCCTTTTATATCAGGCTTTGAAAGATAAATATGCAGTACAGTTCAAAGAAAATCATATTAACAACGCACAGAATCTATTTTATGCTGTGAGTTATTTGTTTGCTGATGACTTTCAATTCCGCCGGCCCCATATTGCGAAGAAAAACAAATTCAAAGAACTACATACCTTTACTATTATTCGGGATTTTGTATGTCACCAGGGGATTATTTCTCGAAGTGAGGTTCTGGAACTGTGCAAAAAATTCGATTGGCCGGATCCTACACAGTACATTGTGCTAAAAGAGATGGAAGAAAGCTTTTTACGCATTTCTGAGGATTTGTATTGTGATAAAACGCATTTCCCTCAACATGCAGATGAAAAGCGATATATATTAAATATTCTTGAAAAAAAGTTGACGGATAGTTGGTATTTAATTACGTCAAAATGTTCGCAGGAAATAGCGGCTGAATGTAATGACGAGACGATCAATCCGTTTCTCATTGAAAGCTTAGTTCTGTATTATGGTATGGAATGCAAAATAGTCAAACCGCTGACTAAAGACCGGAGATATATCAAGAGTGTATTAGTTGAAAAGCATAGAAATATTGAAAACTATTCACATTTTGTGAAAACGCTTCTGGAAGAAGCAGGGATAAATGAAATCAGGGAAAGTGAGCTGATTCAGTTCCTCCGCAATCACGGTATGCCTATGAAACTGCTTCCCAAAGAGTTATACAGCAGCAATTATTTTCGTTATGAGGATGGCTGCTTTTGTATATGATGAATAAAAGTGACGTAATCCGCCGCGCATCGTATACAGTTCTGCCCATTAAATCCTGGACTCAATATAGAAGTACGGACATCTAAATTGCCGCATCAACGGTTAAGTTTTCCATTGATGCGGAAACATTTTCCGCCTCTCTATATTTATTGATATCAGAAAATTCTTCCTATGTAACTTATCTAGATTTCTTAACATTTTCAAATTCAGCATCATCATAAATTTGAACATAGTCAAAATGTTTTAATACCGTCTGAATGGAATCCTTGTGATCCACTTCTTGTTTGTCTGTATTTATATGAATATATTGTTTGCTATCTGTTTTTTCTATTTTACATTCTGCAATTATATAGTCATCCTGTGTTTCATATATAATGACTTGTGTCTCTCCGATTAATTTGAATTCTGTTTTACGCTGCGCCTCGCCTCTCCCCAAGTAGAAATACGCTATTGATGTAAAGCTAATTATTATTACAAGGAAGCACGAGCATAGGGCTGCTGCAATCGGTACAAAAGGTTTATCCTCTTCATTATCCTTTTCTTGCCTTTCGCTTGTTTCTTCCCTTTTACTCAAATTATCCCTATTTATTTTTTTACTTGTAATTTTTTTAATAAGCCCGTCGATTGGCAACCAAGGGAAAATACGTACAGGCTGCGAACATTGGCGTTCTTTATATCTGTTCCACTGCACGGACAGTCCTTTGTATAATCCCAAAACTAAAAATGGTGTAGCCGCTAGCATCAATGCTAATAGATAATATCCTTTAGCTCTTAGAGGACTTGATTTAAACTCATTTAAGATTTCTATCGGCTCGAAATTGATTCCACTGCATAGTACAAGGAAGATTACTGCAATAATACCACAATAGAAAACAATTCCTGCTATCAGTTTAACAGGGCGAATAATATCAGAAATAACGATATAATAGATAATGATATTGGTCACTAACGCAAAAGCGATCCACCCTATAGAGGATATTATACTGTAAAAAGAAACATCAAGATCGATATAACTATTATCTATGCCCCAATGTTTCAAATTTCCCAGAGAATAAAAATATGCGCATAAATCCCGTAATACATACAAAAACGCCCCAAACAAACTTATTATGATACCCATTATTCCTGCATATGGATTTATTTTTTTTATCAAATTCTTAATCTCTTCAACCATTTCTTACCTCTTCTCCTTCCGTATCTAAAACTACTCCAGCTGCTGCCGCAGCATATCACTGTATTCTGCTACTGCCCTCTTGGGTTCTATAATTTTAATCTTTCCTTCAAACTGGAAAACCCATCCGTAAAAAGTGGGACTTAATGTCACTGATACTTTTGCGGCAAACGTCGTCTCCGTCCGTTCTTCGGTATCCACCTCCATTCCAAATCGATCTATGATGTATTTCATCAAAGCGTTTTCACATTCCAACGTTACAACAGTTTCTTCTCCATCGTACATTTGGAAAATTTTCTTCGCATAATCAGCGACGTCGAATCCATCCGGCTTTGGTTCTTGCTTTTCATCAAGGACCAAAGTGTTATGCAGACGATCTACACGAAAGGCCGTGATCTTTTCTCTTTTATCTGAATACCCGACGACGTAATAAAAGTCTTCATTCCAGTACAAAGTATAGGGGCTGATCTTGTAAATTTCTCCATCGTTTCTCAGAATTTTTTCTTTTCTGCTATTATACTCAAGATATTGAAACTGTATTTTTGCTCCGCTATTGATGGCATCCGTTATCGTATCCACGATGTAATAGATGCGCTTATTGTCCGTTTTCGCTCGGCCAGTAGCAGCAATATGCCGTTCCAGCTCCTGTCTCTGGTTCTCACTTGCCAGGGAAGTAAGCTTTTTAATCAGTACCCGGCTTCTTTTTTCCGTAATAAACCTGGACGATGCAACTGCGTCGATGAGCAGTTTAAGCTCGGGAATTTCAAACAATCTTTCACCCCAGAAGAATTGGTTGGGCGAGCTTTTAATCGTAACGATGTCGCATCCCATATTGCAGAAAAAATTTATGTCTTCCCGAAACGTTTTTCTATCCATATGAATGCCCTTTTCTTCAAGATATTGCCGTATTTCAACCGAACTGATCGGATGGTTTTCATCCGATTTTTTATACAACAACTCCAGAATTAAAAACAATCACTTTCTTGCATGGTTGTTTGCCATATCAATCCTCCGGCCTGTCATTACAAATTTGTGCCTCTTTCAAAACTTTAGAGTACCTTCGATTTTTCCGGTTTATGGAAATCGCTGTTGCTATTTTTGTTCGCCCTTTATAGGTCCCCAACTCCAGCTTATGCAGATAGTCTTGCGTCAACAAATCCTCGTTTTTCAAACATTCCTCTGCCCACGGCCGCTTCTGCTGGCATTCTTCGATTAAACTGAGGAAATCAGATAGAGTCTCAGATTTTAATGGTCTACTCATACTCTTTCTCCTTTTAAGCAGGTTCCAATTCTCTTTACATATCTTCCAATAACAATTCTAATTCTGCTTCCAGAGACGTTCGTTCTCCTTCACCCTTTTCCTTGCTGTGAGTAATTTCAAGTGCGTCCAGTCTGTCAAGGGCAATCGCTTTTATTCTTAAAAGATGCCTTAAATTCAAATCATCGTAGTAAATGGCCTGATGATAGCCCAGCATACCATGTTTTTTCAGAGCTTCTGTACACCCCTTTGCCACAGCATAGCAAAACTCTTTGTAGGGTTTGGTAAACTCAATTATTTTCCCGTCGTCAGCGCTGCGTTTGATTTTTATATGTACATCAAATGTTTTTTCTAAGGATTGTTCCTTTTCAATTGTCCATTGATCTGTCTCAGGTTCGGAGTACCACTCAAACTGCATGCGATAAGGTTCCTCAATATAATAATATGGAAAACCATGAATTTTTCTGAATTCCTCCAAATCGCTAACCTTCTCCTGCGGCCCGTCCACGCCCTTGCTGGCCAAATAGAATGCATCAGCATTTAGCCCATCGAAGCTTTTCTTGTCAATATTATCCGGATCCAGATAGTATAAGGCTTCCAGCAAAGCGTTAAAGGAATCACCCATCATTGAAGAAATCACAAAATACCAGGTCTCCCCATCGACTGTAAGATACACATCCTCCCATCCACCTCCATAAGGGATCACGGTTAGCTGGGTTTTGATTTGCTCACGTCTTTTTCTCACTGCCTTTTTCTTCTGCTGATTCTCAATTTTCCGTTTTAACAGCAAAATTATAACGATTAGGGATAGCACAATTGCAAGTATGGATAGAACGAAAGAAATGCCGTCTAAAAGTTTCATTTGTTTCTCCTCTGAAAATCATCATGCTCTTGTTACAAAAAAGGGGACTGGCTTAAATATAATTATACGGGATTTGTTTTGAATCACAATACTATTTTTGCCTGCAAAATAAAGCCGGGGAAATAAATCCCCAGCTTATCAAGAAATATAGGTTGTATGACAGTTTTACAGGTCTCAGCCATTCATACCGTCTTTGTAAAAATTGAATTTATTAGATTTGTAGAACGAAGCTTATGCTCAAATTCTTCCCGGGTGCAGGAAATGCTTCCCATCAACTTAATCTCACGAAGAACGATTTTATTCAATGAAATCCGGATCGTATCGTCGATGGAATTCCCATTAAAGCGGCATCTCTCATTTTGCAATTATTTTTCAAAATACGAACAGAAATTTGACTATTATCCAAAATAACGCTATAATATAGTTATTATTTTGCATTTTTTTGCAAAAAGGAGGTTTTCTTATGTTGTTAAAGTTTACTGTTGTAAACTACAAATCTTTTAAAAATACAGTGACATTTTCCCTCACCCCTGCTCCCAAGCAAAAGGGGTTGGACTACAGTGTGTTTCAAACGAAAATTAATAAAAAAATTTATAAAGGCTTGAGCACTGCTATCATTTATGGACCGAATGCTGCCGGAAAAACAAATTTGATTGGAGCCATGGATGCTTTTAAATCCATTGTGCTTCGGGGTAATCTTCGCAACAGCGTCGAGAAAAGCACTCCTAACACCGCTGCAAATTCACTGGAACTGATTCCCAACAATATAGATGTTTCACCTTCGCCTGTATCTTTTTCTATTGAATTTATTGTAGATGCCCTTTTGGTTAAGTATGCATTTTCTGCCGATTTAGGTACGTTTCTTGACGTTGGGTATTCGCGAAAGCTCTTATCCGAATCACTGCACATCAATGAGACGTTAATTTTTGATCGCCGCAAAACCATTGATTTTGGCAATCTCGATGTCATATCTGACTATCTGGTAAATGAATTCTCGCAGAATGCCAGCAGTGCGATTACACTTGCGAAAAACAATTTGAATCCAGAAGAATTGTTTTTAATGAATGGTTTCAAAACTATGTTTAGTTCAAAATTAACTGGCATCATAAGTGATTGGCTGGACAACAAGTTCATGGTTATTTATCGAGCTGATTCCCTGCAGCTCATCCGTAAATTTAGCGACCCGAAAAACACATCAATTTACGTTGAAAAAACCTTAAATGAAGCAGCACAATATTTTGGAATCAATTCCAATGCGCTGGGATATGTTGCCACAGGAGACAACAATGAATCAAAACTCTGTTCTTTATTTAAAGACGCCACCCGTAGTGTCGCCGTTCCTGCTGAATTATTTGAATCTTATGGAACTCTAAGGTTTGTGAATATGTTTCCACTCGTTATAAATGCGTTGCTTAACGGCGGCACACTTATCGTTGACGAATTTGATGCTTCGCTTCATCCTATGGCGCTGATGAATATTATCAACATTTTCCACAATGATGAAATCAACGTCCGCCATGCGCAATTAGTCTTTAACACGCACAATCCGATTTTCCTCAATTCCAACCTTTACCGTCGCGACGAAATAAATTTTGTCGAACGTGATGAGGATACACATTGCAGCAGCCATTACACGCTTGCTGATTTTGGTACATCTGGCACAAACGGGGTTCGAAAAAATGAAGATTATATGAAAAACTATTTTATCAATCGCTATGGAGCAATCAACGATATTGATTTTACTCCAATATTCGAAAAAATCCTGCTTTCCGGAAGCGAGGTATAGATTATGCGTAAAGAAAACCACACTTTCTATTTTTCTGTTGAAGGTGAGACAGAAAAGTGGTATCTGGAGTGGCTCCAAAAAATTATTAACTTAGATCCTGCAACAGCCTTTAAAGTTAAATTTGACAGTAAAATACAAAAAAATCCACTTGCACGCGCAAAACAGATTACCATTATCGAGAAAATAGAAATCACTCACATCTTCGATTATGAAAGTTCAGACCCTGTTCATCAAAAAGCATTTCAAACAACACTAGATCGTATGAAACAGTCTGAGAAGCTTGGAAAAGCGATAAAATACAACTTGGGTTACAGCAATTTCACCTTTGAATTGTGGATGGTTTTACACATGATGGATTGCAATGGCCCATTAACCAATCCTTAGCCGATTGACTCTTGAGCACGTCCGGCAGGCAATTATCCGTTCCAAATCTATCATGCAAAGAAACGAAAATGATCCTGCATATACTCTGCAGCAATATAAGAATTATACATATTTCAAAGAAAATCCCTCCCTTTCTATTTGGGAAACGATTGAAAAAATTTTGAAAGAATGCCATCTTCTATAATATTCGCAGAGAATTTTCTCGCGGGGCAGTCCTATTAGCGCATCTATTTCATTGTTTTCCCGTGATTATTACATTATACTTGTACAATACTGCCGGAGTTATTAAAGTACATTATAAAAACAGTCAAAAAGAAAAGCAATCTTTAAATTTGTACGAAAAAGGAGCGGCCGGTATGATACAGCAGCCGCTCCCCAGGCACTGCAAATTTTGGAAAATCTTCCCCTTTACGGCAACGTCCGCGAGCTTTCCAATATCATTGAGCGGACGGTCATTCTCTGCGAAAAACCAGTCATTGACGAAACGCTCTTACGGGAGACCATCGATTCGTCGCCCTTAACCGTAGCACCTATCTCTGCGGCTTCCAGCGGCAAGCTGAAGGATCTGCAGAAAGAGGTGATTTTATCCACACTGGAGCAATGCAGCGGAAACAAAGCCGCAGATGCAAAAGTCCTTGGCATCGGACCTTCTACCTTGTGGCGGAAGATGAAAAAGTATGAGCTGACGTAATACGGTTTTTGCCTGCAAAACAAAGCTGAGGAAATAAATGCTCTGCTGAAGCAAATCGCTTATCATACAGCAGCCCTGTTTGTGGGAGTGGGCCGTACAGCGCATGCTTTTTTCGGATTTCAGCCGTATAGGGTTTTTGGAAAAAGTCTAAAAAAAATTCAAAATTTTACGCAATTTTCAACGATTGTACCCTCTCGAAATCAGCCCAAGGCAGCAAATCCTACTTTTTCCCACTATCGGGTCCCACAAACCCACAACTTTGCGTAAAAAACCACAATTTAAAATAAAATTTTCCCGATTATAAGTCCACACCAATACATATCTTCCCCTCTATCCAAAAACCAGCACAAAGGCCATCCCGCCCTCCTCTTTTTGCGCAAAGATTTCCCCGCCCATTTTACGCATGATCTCCCGGCAAATGTAAAGCCCCAGCCCGGTTCCCGGAATCCCTTCGCTGTTGCCGGCCCGAAAAAAGCTTTCGAAGATATGGTTAAAGTCATTATCGCTGACAACAGACCCGCTGTTAAAGACGCGGATCAGCTGACAGTAATCCTCTTCAAAAAAGGTAATCTCGATGCGCCTTCCATCGCCATATTTAAAAGCATTTTCAAACAAGTTTTCCAACACTTCCGCCGCCCGCTGCAGATCGCCCTTCAGCAGCCGATCTTCATAAGCCCCTACTTCCAGTTCCACAAGCCGGATGCGGCATTTCTCACCATAGGTAGCCAGCACCTGTTTCATCAGCTGATCTAAATAAAATTCTCCTTCTTCGATCCGGATGTCGAGAATATCCTCCCGGGACGTTTTCATAATCTCTTCCACATAGCGCTCGATCTCCTCCGCCTTAACCCCGATCTGATGAGCGGCGCGGGTCCGTTGAGCTTCGCTGTCATACATCTTGTTTTCCAGCGCATTACCGTACAGCTTGATGGTTCCCAGCGGCGTTTTGATATCGTGGGACAGGGAAAGGAGCAGCTTTTTCTTTTCTTTCTCCAACTCCATCTGCCTCTTTTTGCTGGCATCCAGCGTATCTTTCAACTGACCGATCCCCCACAGAAAGCGGCCGAAAAATTTATTGTTTTCTTCTTTCACAATCCCCTTGAAATGGCCGCAGGCCAGTTCCTGAGGCAGACTGCTCAGCTGCTGAAAAGGCCGGATCAATCGGTATTTCAGGTATAGCAGCACAGCCAGCAGGAACAGCTCCATCAGTGCCAGGCAGATTTGGACCAGCACCAGCAGCATACCGGTATCAAACTCGGGCTCCTGATAATCAAACCGCAGATATCCTTTTAAACGATCGTTTTCAAAGAGCGGTTTGATCTCCGACTCCAGTTGATTGTCCTCTTCATAAAACAGCGCCCCCTGTGCTTCCTCCATTGCATCTTCCACAGAAAGCCAGGTTACCCGTTTCACATGGTCATACCAATGCAAATTAAGCTTATCCAGAGGGGCTCCCCCGGATAAGCTGGTGTAAATGCGATTAATTTCCACTTTCCATGCCTGATCCTTCTCACCTGCCGTATGCTTGACTCCATATCCTGCGGCGGCAGCCAGCAGAATATAGACCAGGACAGAAACGGCGATCAAACCATTATATTTCTTCATAGCGATACCCGACTCCCCAGACCGTGCGGATCCTCTTTGGTTCACGGGGATTATCTTCTATTTTACTGCGAAGCCTTTTCACATGAACGGTCAGGGTTTGGCTTTCGCTGAAACTGTCGCTGCCCCAGATGCGATCAAAGAGGAATTCTTTGCGCAAAGTTTTCCCTGGATTTCGGACAAAGAGGAGCAGCAGCTCATATTCTTTCACGTTCAGCTCTACTGGTTTGCCTTTCAGACTCACACATCTGGATTCCAAGTCAATGGCAAGATCCCCTGATACCAGGGGGCCTTTCTGCTGGCTGCCGTAGGCTCTCTGCATCAGTGCCCTGACTTTCGCTGAAAGGATTTCCCCATCCACTGGCTTTTCCACATAATCATCCGCTCCCAATTCATAGCCGCTGAGCTTATCTTCACGGCCCGAACGGGCGCTCATGATGAGAATGGGCAGATTATGCTGCTTTCGCACTGCCCGGCATACGGCAAAACCATCCATCTCCGGAAGCATGATATCCAGCAGCATCAGCCGGACAGAGTGGTTTTCCATATACGAAACCGCCCCTTTTCCCGTTGTCACCCAGCAGACTGTGTATCCGTCCCTTTGCAGAAACGCCATAATCAGCTCCGCCAGCTCTTCATTATCTTCTACCAGTAAAATATCGTTCATCCATTACCATCCTAATTTTATCAGCCAGTCATTGAGCGCTCTTTCCCGCGCCCGGATATCCTGGGTATTCTTCCATTTTCCCAAGGCGAACTCGTCACGAATATTGCCGTCCTCAATATACAAAACCCGTTCACATTTTGCCGCCACCTTCATATCATGGGTAACCAGCAGGATGCTGGTTCCGCCTTCGTTGATGCGGCACAGCTCATCCATAACCTCAATGGAGTTCTGTTTATTGAGGGCTCCGGTAGGCTCGTCGGCAAAAATGATTTTGGGCTGGTTGATCAGGCTGCGGCAGATACAGGCTCGTTGCAGCTGGCCGCCGGACACTTCGGTGATATCGTTTTCCCCAATGGCGCTGATCCCCAGCTTTTGCATCAGAACCTTTGCCCGCTCATTGGCGGCTTTTCTCCCGGCTTTGCTCTTTCCTTCCCTGGACTGATACGCCGGTAATAATATATTATCATACACGGAAAGATTTTTCAGCATATACATCTGCTGAAAGACAAAGCCCATCTCTTCCAGCCGCAGATCGCTGATCTGTCTTGCATTGAGACTCGTCAGCTCACTTCCGAAAAAATCCACTTTCCCGGCCGTCGCCTCATCCATGCCGCTGACCGTGTAGAGCAGTGTGGTTTTGCCCGATCCGGAAGGTCCCATGATTGCTGCCATTTCTCCCTCTTCAATGGTCAGATTTACGTTGCGCAGAACGTTATTCTGGCGTTTATTCACAATATAAGTTTTACAAAGATTGGTTACGTTTAATACTCCCATTTCATTTCTCTCCTATTCCAGATTATTCAACTCACGGATATTGATTTTCTTTACGTTTATAGATGCCAGCATAGTGGCGATGATAATTCCCAAAAGCAGAACAGCCGGACAAATGCCGTATACCTGGAGGGGTACAACCTGTATTTCAACATTGGCTCCCATAGCGGAAAAGATCGGCTTCAGCACGAACTGATTGCTGAGCAGCGAAAGCGGCACGGCGGCGAGCATGGAAAGCAGCGCAACCAGAACCATCCGCAAAGTCTGCCACATACGAATGTCTTTGTTTTGGAATCCCATGCTTTTCATCATAGCGATTTCCCCTTTTTCCCTCACGACGAACAGACGCTCCATGAGGAAGGTGATGAGCATGATTACCGAAAGAAGCACCGCTGTCATGGGCACAATCATATCTTCCAGAGATTGTTGTATACCTCCTGTGTTTCGGTCTACCACATCCTGCGCGGTTGCCCATTCATAATCGGGCAGCTCTTTTTCCAGTTTCTCTGCCAACTGCTTCTGGGTAAGATTCGTGTCCATCTTAACCATTATATTCCAGTAATCGAATAGACTCGCCTTACTGCAATCTACTTTTGGATTGAGACGGGCGCTCTTTCCTAGCTGCATATAATCAGAATAGGTTCCGGTAATAATCATGCGCTTTTCTTTGCCGCCGATCTGCGTTTCCACCGAATCGCCGATCTTCCAGCCATTCTCTTCTAAAATCTGCTGGGAAAAAGCGATTTCATTTTCAAGTACCGGCGCATCCCCCTCCTGGTAACGAAGAAAGTTTTGGTCAGATCCCAGAATCTGAGTGGTCATAACATTGGTATTATCATCCCTGCGCGGCTCCTTGTATTGGAAGAAATAGATGGCGACTCCGGTAAGCTCTGCTTCATACCCCTTTGCTTTCAGCTCATCCGTAACCCGATCCATATCCTTCTCAAGTTCAACGCTGGTTTTATAGGTTCCCTTGCCGCTTCCTTCTATTTCTCTTGCGCAAACAGCCGTATCCGGGTTTACACAGAACTGCCGGGCCATTTCATCGCTCTGCATCGTATTGATGGTGTTGAGCGGTATGGTGATCAAAATAAAGCTGATGCAAAAGGTAATCATCAAAACCAGATAACGCTTCACATGGCTGAAGATGTCGTTTACGCCCAAAAATGCGGTTACCGGCATTCGTTTCCGGCGGTAGAGTCTGAAGCCGGCTCTTTTCCCGTACCGCTCCCCGGTCTGTCCGCCGTGTATGGCGGTTATGGCCGAAACTTTGTTCAGTTTGTGCATACATCCATAGGAGAATCCCATGACCAGAAGGATAATCAGCAGGGCGCACAGACTATTGACCCAAAATTTGGAATCACTGTTTTCCAGGATCAGGTTTTTGCTGACGCTGGAAAGCATAACCCGGCTCACCGGAATGCTGACAGCCAGACCGCACAATGCTCCCGCTGTTACCAGGATCAGATATTTGGCCAGATAAACCTTTTTAATGGCAAAGCTTTTGATGCCGACAGCTTTCATGATCCCGATTTCCCGATAATCCTCTTCAATGGTAAATACAAGGGTAAACCGAAGGACCAGAAGGGCAATCAGGATCAAGCAGATTCCAATGAGAATCAAAAGGGCAACGGTGAGCATGTCAAAGGAATAAGCCATTTTGTACGTGTTTTTATCGATGGTACTGCTCAGGGTTGTAAAACCATGATTATTCAGTTCCTGATTAAACCGCTCCTCATCATCCGTATCCACATAGTGCATGCCCAGCAAATCAGCCTTATCGTTCGCGGCAAAGCGCGCATATTCGGCAGAGCTTACGACTAATCTGCACATTCCTGCCATATCACTGCCAAAGGCCGCATCTTTGATGGCCAGCTTTATGGTGAAGGTCTTTTCCATATCGCCCACTTTGATGGTAACCTGGTCTCCTGTCTGCAGGTCATTGCGGTCCATAGTGACTTGTGTCAGGGCAATGTCTCCCTCGCCCAGATCAAAGTCTTTGCCGTCTTTATCAAAGACTTTGCAGTACGGCTCCGTTTTGGCGCTGAGATAGATGCTGGCTCCATTGGCATCAAAAGCTTTTTTCTTGTTGTTTTGTGAAAGGTCGACTCCTTTTTCCGGTAAGACCAGAATATGATCATACCCATAAGTTTTCACACCAGGAGCATCCTTCTTCAGCCAACGCTCAATGTCCGCCTTTTCCTCCGTCCCTGAAGTAATGATATTAATCTGGGGGATCTTGGCGTAGTCCAGATAAAAATTCTGCGCAGATGACGCTACCAGAATGTTGCCCACACTGCTGGACAGAAAAATGGTTGCGATGGTTATAAAGAGAAAGAGAATCAGATTGATGCTTTTTCTCCGTTTCATGTCTTTTTTCAGTATTCGCCCTATCATAAGTTTTCGTCCTTTCCTGTTTTGTATGATCAGTATAACGGGGCAATTATGAAAAAATCCTTAAATAAATGAATGATTTAAGGATTTTTCTCGGTATTACTCTGTCTTTGGTTTTACTCTATCCACAGCTGCAATTATAATGACCGCCCCTGCGGCAGTCGCCAGCGTGCTTACCATAGTCAGCATCTTTGCGCCGCTGGCATCGATGATCATGCCGCCGATCAAGCTGGAAAATACAGTGGTAATCGTGATCATGGTTGTAAACAGCGCTTGACCTTTGACCGCTTCCCCCTTGCGCATAACCTCGTCGATAAAATGAACCATAGCCGGCAAAAAGAGAGCAAAAGAAACCAGCTGGAATACCTGGGCGACGAAGATCATAGCCACGGAGCCTGCCAGATAGCAAATCCCGATCTTAGCCGTAAAACCGACAGCCGCTGTTTTGATCAGCAGCTGACAGGAAAACTTTTTTCGCAGAAAATTAAAGCAGATCATGGTGGGAATTTCTAAAAAAGCCATGAGCGACAGGATCCAGCCCATGTCCTGGCTGCTGCCGCCTACAGAGGCGACGATCTGCATCATATAGTTGTTGAGTATAGAGTTGCTGAAATATAAGCCGATCACACCCAGATTGACCAGAAAGAAAGGTTTGTTATTCTTGATAAACTGCCAGAGATTGATCGACTCTTCATCCTTCCCATTGCGCTTCTCTGCTGCTGCCGGCGCTTTTTTCGCATTGATCCTCCTGGCCTGGTCGTAAGACTTTTTTGTGAAAATCAGACTGATGAGCAGCATTGCCAGAATGATTTCGCCCGTGATGGGAAGCACCAGGATCCCCCGCTCTTCCACCAAGGTTCCCAGAACAGCGACCAAAGCGGAATAAGCCAGCGAGCCCATGCTCCTGGCAACGCCGAAATTAATGGCCACCCCGCATTCCTCCAGTTTAAAGGTCAGCGAATTCAAAAGAGGATGCAGCACAGTGTGCCAGGCGATCAGGAGGACAAACGTCGTACAAAGCGCAGCCGTTCGGCCGTCAAAGATAAAAAGACCCACCGTCACAGCCATCATCATAATAGTAAGAATCTCAGTGATTCCAATCAGTGACAGCCGCTTTATCCGGTCAGCCAGGTCCGCGACCATGGGCTGGAGCACGACGGCCAGAATATTGGCGGCGGCCAGCGTGACCCCGATTTGAGAGCTGGAATAGCCCCTTGCCAGTAAAAAGACCGAGGCAAAGCTGCTGGCCACCCCGTAGAACATCCAGTATGTTCCGTGGATGCAGGCATATTCAAAATTCAGCAATCGTTTCATGAAAAAGTTAATCCCTCCGCTTCAATCAGAATGGTTCCATTATACCATTCTGCGGCAGAAATTCCAGCTGTTTTCACTGGGGAAGTTCCGCGGGAATCGGCCTGGGCTGGGGAGAGCGCCAGGCGAAAAGGGGGGGGCGAGAAAAAATGAGATGCCTGGATGCAAAACAAAAAATCCAACTTTTTTTCTTTTTTGTATCTGAAATGCCGATTCTTCAAAAAATCCGAACGCAAGCCCCCTTTTCAAATAGTCTATTCATCAATTGTGGTAAACAGTTTGCTCACAATCTTCCATGTTCCATCTGCCTTCAGCAGCTGAAAGCTATCTTCAAAGCAGAAAGAGCCGAAAAAGTTATCTTCTGCCACAACAGCAGTCGCAGTATCCTTGGTCATGCAAATGGATTTCACTATGCAGCGGCAGTCTATGCCCTCCTCTCTCATCGAGGGCCTTGCCCCAATGTCTTGAATAAAAAGCTCCGGTGATCCAAGAACAAGCTCCCCGGCCAGATATCCGTACATAGATGCCTGCGGATGGAAGATCTCTCTCAAACGTTCCAGATCCTTGCAGTAAGCCGCTTCAAAGTAAGTCTCAAGGACCTGTTTTATCTTTTCCAATTCCTGATAATATGGATTCATGCTATTCCTCCTTGCCGCACCAGAATTTCCATTAACATCTTTTTCGCCTTCGCTTCCGTGACTTTAAAAGGTGCGATCTGTGCAAACGGCTCATTGGCAATCGCATTTGCCATCGTTTCAACATGGTCTGCCTGGAGACTTGGCATCTGCTGCGGCTCCAGGCCCAGAATCTGGTCGCGGAAAACCATGTATGCTTTGGCCGTCCTTTCTCCAATCTGATTTGGCGTCAGATTTTCATCCAATGGCGCACCAAGAATCTGGCCGATCTTGCGGACCTTCTCCGGCAGAACGCAGGCCGCTTCCTTAATCATAGCCGGAAAAGCATATGCGCAGGCTGCTCCGTGAGCGATCTTCAGTTCGGCGCCGATCACGTGAGCGATGGAATGTCCCACATGGGCGCTGGCGTTATAAAGCATCCAGCCTCCAAGAGAAGCACAGATCAGCATCTTTCTTCTGGCCTCTGAATCCTGCCCGTCGCTGGCTGCTGCGGGCAGACACTGGAAAACCGTTTCCATCAGTTTTTCACAGATTAAATCTGAAGCAGGGTTGGACATAAGAGTCGTATAGGCTTCCGCCGCATGGGAAAACACATCCAGCCCAGTGGTAATCGTCAGCTTTCTTGGCATGGTTTGCGTCAGCTCCGGATCCAGGATCGCATATTCGCTCATAGCCTGAAAAGCAAGCAGCGGCACTTTTTCCTTTTTCAAGGGATCCGTAATGATAATCCCCTGAGAAAGCTCGGAGCCGGTTCCTGCGGTCGTGGGGATGGTGATCAGACCGGCGGCAGGCTTAATCTCCTTTTCTCTATAGTCCAAAATTTTTCCATCATTAAAGCGAAGTACAGTGATGCCTTTGGCCGTATCGATCGCGCTTCCGCCGCCTATTGCAACAACACAATCACAATGCTCCTTCCTGCACAGTTCAGCCCCCTCATCAATGATGTTTGCAGGAGGGTCCGGCTCAACTTTATCAAAAGCTGTATAGTAAACCTGTTGGCGGTCTAGATATGTAAAAACCCGTTCAATAATTCCCGCTGCTTTGACCCCACTGTCATAGACAAGAAACGCTCTGCTATATCCGGCCTCCTTCAAAAGAACGCCGATCTGATCCAATTTCCCATCGCCTATGAGCACTTTGACTTTTTGTTCCAGTACAAATTCCATAAGAAGGTCCTCCTGTCTATCATGGTACAAAAATGCCGGTAATTTCCGTATACGGACACTGGTACTTGTCAAACCGCTCTTTCAGAAACGCCTTATCTACGTTCTGCGGATCCTGTTTTTTCGTGAAGACAAGTTCGTCCAACAGCAGCATCAAAGGAAACTGAACATTAAAATCCTGCAAAGTCGTACCGGACTCCAGAGAAGTCAGTTTATGGGCCGTAAAGTTGGGAATGTTGATAATCTGGCCTTTCTTGGCCGTCATAGGATCGCGCCCCTGCACCTCAACTTTGACGCTGCCCTGTGTCACAGCAATGAGCTCATGGCTGACATAATGGGTGAAGCTCACCGCTATCTGTTCATCCAGCTCAAATTCCCAAATCTCCTTTCTTCCGGCCATCTCCCACTTGGGATATCTCAGTCTGCACTGGATCCCGGGAAAACTGTAGGTCTTATAAAATCTGCCCTTTCCGCTGAAGCCCGGCAAGTTTTCCGCCTCCGTCTTTGTCACTGCCTTCATTGGAAACTGGGGATAGGATACCTGACCTTTTCTTCTCTCGAACTGATCTCGAAACGCTTTGTCTTCATATTTCTCCGGACAATTTTCAAAGATTCGATCCAAAGACCAGATTCCATCCCACATGAACATACCATTCATGACTTCCCACCATACGGTCTCTTTGCCATAGGTAAAACCGTGGGGCATGGCGGGCGGAATCAGCAGCATATCCCCTGGCCTTACCTTTGCCTGATATCCGCCCAAAACAGCGGTCATCTCCCCTTCCTGAACATAGAACAGCTCATATCCTTTGTCATGGGTATGGAGCGGTATGCTCGTTCCTTCGTAAGCGATATAATCGTTCATTTCATTATTGCCGCTGATATGCACATTTTGCACAAAGCTGTGGGCGCTGTCTTCTTTTCCGGAAACGGCGCTGATCGCATGCGTTGGATCCTTTGGATCAAGGATGATTCTTTCTGTATTCATGTCAACCTCTTTTCTTTTTCTCTTGCAACAACTTGTTTTCCGCTAGCGGCAGATCAGCCCGCTGGCTTCTGTAACCGGACATTGATAACGATTCAGGCAGTCTAAAACCAAATCATCGTCCAAGCGTCCTTCTCTTCTTGCAATGTCCAGCTCTTCCATCATCAGAAACAAATCGTACTGAACATTGAAGTCCTGCAGCACTGTCCCAGACTCTAAAACAGTAATTCGATGTCTTGCATAATCGGGGATATGGATGATATCCTCAGTCTTTGCGATTTGTGTTTCATATCCTTCGATTTCGACCTTCACACTGCCGCTGCGCACTACCATCAGTTCATGGCTGAAGTAGGGTTCATCCCAGGCGATGGTCTGACCCTGGTCCATGATGAACTCCCATACTTCTTTTCTGTTATCCATTTTCCACCTTGGGTATTTGATGCGGCATTCGATACCCGGCAATTGGTAGCTCTTGTAATACATGTCTTTGCCGCAGAATCCAGGCATCTCTTCCGGAGAAACTGTCTCCGCTTCCAGATAAGGATAGCCTAGATAATCCACTCGGCCTTCTGTTTTCAGATAATCTCGCATGAACAGATCGTCCTCTATTTTTTCCGGGCAGTTTTCATAGATTCGGTCAAGCCCAGTCAAACCTTCCCACAAATCCATTCCTTGAATAATCTCATGCCAGACAGTTCCATTTTCGCGATATTCAAAGCCGTGGGGCATAAAGGGCCGGATCAGAATCATATCACCTGGATTGACAACAATCTGTTTTCCTCCCATCACTGCATCTACACTTCCTCTTGTGACAAAGAAAATCTCACTTCCGTATTCATGATAATGGTAAGGGACTTCATCCCCTTCATTGACGCAGTAATCGCTCATTTCCAAATTTTTTTCGGCTCCTCTGGCTGTGATGAACAAATGACCGACGCCGTTTTCATCTGCTGATTCTTCCAGGGAAAAGGCCGTCGGATCAATGACAACCGCTTCTCTGACCATTTCATAGTTTCCCGTTTCTTGATTAAACTTTAACATTTTTCAACCTATTCCTTTCTTGTTTCAGATCACGCGGATTGGCGGGTTTTCTTTTTCAGATCCATAAAGTTGCTTCGTCCTTTCATACCCAATATAACTGCAATGACGATTGTGACCGCCATAAATATACCGCCTACAAAGAGCGCGCCTCCCGGCGTTACTTCTCCTGAGAAAAATTTTGTGATCGAGTTGACCAAATAGGGCTCGACCATTGTTCCAATGCAGTCGAATCCCCAAAAGACTCCCATGCAGCTGGAAACCCATTCTGGTTTGACAAAGCGCCCTACCATTTCCATGCCTCCTACGATGCCGATGCTGTAGCCGAAGAAGATGAAGGTCTGTGCGACCGCATAGATGAAAACACTGTACGACGCATAGCTGAGGAACAGTCCAATGGTCATGGATACGGCGCTGGTCACCAGGATAAATTCTTTGGAACGCTTGAGGATATAGACATATAAGATTCCGGAGACCATGCTGATTAGATAGGAAAAAGAGCTCATCAGGCCAGCTACCCATGCGGCACCGCCTCCAATATTCCGGTCTTCAATGAGCATAGCCGCATTCACATTGATCGAGGCAAAGCCAATTTCAAAGAAAAAGATAAACGCCAACAGCAGAATGACCGGTACGGATAGAATTCTGTTTGCCTTCGGCCCCGATAAATCCGCATTTTCTGCCAGTTCCTCTTCTGTACTGTGGGGATTTTCTTTCGGCAGCCAGAGGGCAATGAAGATCAGGGTCGGTATGCCCAGAAAGCTGATCAAGTAGATATAGGTCCATTGAATGCTGGCGAGAGCTCCTCCCAGCATGGAGATCAGAATCAGGGTAATCATGGTCACCGTATTCTGCCATCCTAGCAGCTGACTGCGCATCTTCCCCGTGAATAGGGTATTGATTAAGCTCCCCATCAGGGTGAGAGCAATCCCTTGTCCAATGCCCATAAACAGGGAGCCGATATATAGATAAATGATGCTTCCGTGGAGCAGCATGGGCATCGCTCCGCCCGCAATAATGCAGATGACGCCAAAGAGCAGCAGCTTTTTCTGGCTGATCTTAGCCCCGGCAAAGCCGGAAGTTACACTCATCGGAAACTGGCCGATCATGGCAAAGGTCATGATCATTTGGATTGCTGTCGGGCTGGCCTCGGGAAAAGCGTCAGCGATGACCGCCAGCGCGGGGATCATAAAACAGTTCATTGAACCAACCACCGCAATTGATAATACTGCAAGCCGCATCAGATTGGTTTTTGCCGTATTTTTACTCATCAGTCTACCTCCTGTGTATTCTTATTCAAACCCTCGCTCCTGTAAAAACAGGTCCAGGTCTTTTTCATATGCTTCCAAATCATGGTCTATCGCCGTCCGCCTGCCCAAGATATTGGCACCGTAAGGCTGTACGTTTTTATCATAGGACTCGGCATCACGGGCGACGCTAGATATGGTTTCAAACAGCGGCGCGTCTGCCGCGGCCCCTGCAAAGGGCGCTGGAAAATTGAATTCTCCCACATGTTGTAAATAGTGGTCCATAAACTTGGTTCCGCAGTTTCTTGAGCGCTTTACCAAGTCCAAATCCAGCGTAACAACACAGATCGCAGCCACATCTCCGCCTTCCCATACGAGAAATCCTTCCGGACTAATCACTTGTGAATGGCCGTACATGGTCGATGAAGCAAATTGGCCGACACAGTTGGTTGATACCAGGTATGCCTGATTTTCCAAAGCCCTGGCATAATGGATATGCTGGTTCAATTCAAACAGCTCCTGGGGGTCCAGCGTTAATTTGACCAAGACTTCAGCACCCATCAGCGTCTCATTTCGCGAAATCTCCGGAAAGTTGAGATCATAGCAGATCTGCACACCAATCTTGGTATCCTTTTCCGGAATATCAAATACAACGTAGCGATTACCAGGCATTACTTTATCTTCGGCCGGATACCAGGGGGCCATTTTACGATAGACATCGATCAGTTCTCCCTGGGGATTAAAAATCGGCGCCGCATTATAGAATTTGTCATCAGGCAGCTCTTCGTGCTTTTCATAAACAGTTCCGGGAATGAGATAAATTTCATATTTTCTTGCAAGGGATGCGAAATAATCGGTCATTGGTCCGGGAATACTGCATGGGACCAAGCTTTGAAGACATTCCACACCGACTACCAGTTCCGGTTTATGAAATCCCATCATAATGCGCTCCAGTTCTTTTTCAAAATATGCCAGATTTACGGACGGGTCTTCTGTGACAGGCATCTGCAAGATGCCTACGTTTAAAAATCTTCCCATAATGATCCTCCTATAGATTCTAAATTTTCAGACATGTCTGTGTACACTTAGATATTAAGCAAAACCCATGCCACTCTGTTTTTAAGTTGACGCTCCATATAGCCGGTCCTGCATTTTTCAAGGTTTCTAAGCTTGAGTGCGGGGGTGTCCAGACTGACTGTTAAAAAAAACCTTCGTTCTGCTATCTAAAAGTGTAATGTTTTGTTTCCACGATTTCGTTCTCTTCAACCAAATCTGCATCTTTTCGCCTAATTTCAGGCTTCTTTCCCATATGTAAACTTTTCTTTCCTATTTGCTAAACATTCTGCATATCGGAAACATTTGTTTCCACTCCCTTAAGATCATCGCCATGAAACAATCGGTTCGCAGCATACATCATTCATTTTTTTCTATACAGCAAAAAGCCCCGGCTGAAAGGTTCAACCAGGGCTTCGGCTTATTTTTATTTATAGATTATGCTTTTTTACGATCTTACCCAGGGCCTGCCGGCTGATTCCCAGCGACTGGGCCGCTTTTGTCTTATTTCCATGAAAAACGCTAAGCGCTGCACGTACTGCTGCCAGCTCTGCGTTCATCTTTGCTTCTTTGAGCGTAATCAGGCTCATCTGCGGAAACAGTTCTCCCATTCGGTTGACAGTGGCCGCAGGCTGGGATTCGATGACTTTCTGCTGAAAATCTTTTAAATGCTTTAAATCCAAAATCGGCTCATAGCAGAGATTCACCGCTCGCTCCAGAACATTGTGCAGCTCCCTGATATTTCCCGGCCAGTCATATTGCTTCAGCAGCAGCAAAGCGCCTTCCGATATGCCTTTAATCCGGCGTACCTCAGCTCTCCCCAGCAGATTGTTCAGCTGCTGCACGATCGATTCTGTGATGGGCTGGATATCCTCTTTTCGGTCCCGCAGAGGCGGTACTTGTATTTCAAGGATATTGAGCCGGTAGTACAGATCTTCCCGAAACAGTTTTTGTTCCACCAGCTCTTGTAAATTCTCATTGGTAGCAGCAATGATTCTTGTATCCACGGTCATCGTCTTACTGCCGCCCACTCGTATAAACTCCCGCTCCTGCAAAAACCGCAGCAGCTTGGATTGCATGGCGAAGGACAGTTGATGGATTTCGTCTAAGAACAAGGTTCCTCCATCCGCCAGCTCCACCAGCCCCTTTTTTCCGCCCCGTTTAGCTCCGGTAAAACTCCCCTCTTCATAGCCGAAGAGTTCGGATTCAAAGAGCTCGGAAGGGATCGCGGCGCAATTGACTTTGATAAAATTGTGCAGGGACCTGGTACTCAGGTCATGGATGGAATGTGCCACCAATTCTTTTCCTGAACCCGTTTCCCCATAGATGAGGACAGTGGAAACACTGTAAGACACCTGCTTAATCTGTTTTTTCAAGAGTGCAGTAGCCCTGCTGCGGCCGATAATATTATCGATGGAGTATTTAGTGCTCTTCAAAGGCCGGAGATCATTTTTATGATAATTGATCTCATGGTTCATATTGATCACTTTATCAAGGAATTTATGGATTTCTGCTGCATCGCCAAAAGCATCGTATTCCAAAACGCCCTCAAGCTTTCCATCCATATAGATGGGGAACGCATTGGAAACGATCGTGTGTCCTTCAGAAATATACACTTCGCCGATCTGTTTTTGACCGGTGGACAATACTTTATAGGCGGTATTATGGGGCAGGAGCTCTTTGATGGATCTTCCTACTGCTTCGTCCCCTTTTGAAAATCCGATACTTCTGGCCAGCTCATCCTCCATAAAAAGGATATCGCTGCTGGGATCGATTATCACCAGCCCTTCGATAATATTTAAAAGCTGTTTTGTCTCACTTGTTAAATGGATCATTTCACACTTGTTCCTTTCAGCTATGCAGGAGCCCCTGAATCAAAGTCCCTTTTCTGGGTTTTGTTCACTTCTCCAGACATTATATAAAAAATTCGAACAATTGTAAATTCAAACCCTGTGTATGATCATTTCCATCATGGTCATGAGGCGTCTCAGACAGAAGTGGTGTGGCAGATACAAAACCTCGAGTCTTTGCATTTTTTGTATCTGAAATGTCCATCTCCCCAATTTTTTAAATTTTAACTAGAAGCCTGTGCATCATCCAACTTCTTTTCCGGACCTGCATCCTGCTTTCCCAGCACTTTCCAGATCACAGCGCCGACGATGAAACCTATGACCGCAGGTATCAGCCAGTCAAACCCGTACTGAGCCAGCGGAATGGCTCCGATCAGCCGATCCAGTCCATCGGTTGCTATTGAAATCAGTCCGTTGGCCCTCGCCAGAGCAAAGGCGTCGTAAAAACTGAATAAGGTTGCCGCATAAACCGCGCCCTTCCAGGCCCCATCGTTGGGAACGAACTTCTTGCCAACACCAAGGATAGTCATCACTATGGACATGGGATAAATAAACGTAAAAATCGGGCCGGAAACCTTAACCACAAAGTTGACCCCTGTAGATGCCATCAATAAAATAATCAGTGTAACCACCAGGCTCACGATCCGAAACGACAGCTTGGGGAAAGCGATGCAAATCCAATCTGACCCGGTAGCGATCATTCCGGCCGCAGTTGTCAGACAAGCAAAGATAATCGCAATGGAAAGGACAACAATTCCGCCGTAGCCGGCTAGTTTTCGAATCAATCCTACCAGTAGAACGGTCTGGTCCGTGTCAGAGGCAAATAGCTGGGTTCCGGTGGAGCCTAAATAGCATAGGCCGCCATAGACGATGAATAGGATGATAAAAGAGACCAGAATCGTCTTAAAAAGGACCCCTTTAAAATCCCTATCAGCCGTATAACCTTTTCCTTTAATGGTCGCGATAAAAATCCCGGCGCAGACCAAGCCGGTGCCCACATCTCCCGTGTTATATGCGGTCAGCAGCGCATTTGAAAATGGATTGGCCACAGCTTCCCCTGAAGGATGACCCAGGGGATTTACAAAAGTCATAACCACAATCGCCACAAGGGCGATGAGCAAAATCGGTGTTATGTATTTGCCGATCTTATCAATTACACTGGATCTGCTGCTTGCAAAATAGTAGGAAATCCCAAAAAACAAAATCAGAAAAATCCATTTGCTAAATGGCGGAAGGTCGGGAAAAATCCCCATCAGCCCGGTTTCATAGGCGACGCCGCCGCACCTGGGGATCGTGCCGAATAAAATAATGAACAGGCTGAGTACCATATAGAGCACGTGCCACCAGGAATTGACATGCCTGGTGACCGATTTCAGACTGTCGCCCATATTTCCCACTGCTGCTACCGCCAGCATGGGCAGCAGAATGCCGGTCAGAGTCATACCGATAATTCCCGCGGCAACGTGTGCGCCAGATACCAGCCCGATCTGAGGCGGAAAGATCAGATTGCCCGCGCCGAAAAATACGGCAAACATGGCAAACCCGATCACCAGACTGTCTTTTGTCGATCGTTTCATTTTCGATTCCTCTTTTCTTAAATCTACTTCTGATATATTTTTTCACCCGCGATATAAGTCTGTTCAACAGTGATTTTATCAATATCCTCAGGAGGAATGCTGAAAATATCTTGATCGAGGACAATAAAATCCGCATAGTATCCGGGTTTCAGCTGTCCGATCCTTTCGAACCCGGCAGCCTGGGCGCTTTCTCTTGTATAGAGCTTAATTGCAGTCTCTACATCCACCTTTTGCTGCTGCCCGCAGTCCGTACCATCATAAGCAATTCTGGTCACAGCCCCTTTGATGCAGGGAAACGGATCCGAAGGAACTGCCCACGATGTGGCGGGAGCATCGGTAGAAAAACATAATTTAACGCCCTTATCCAGCATATGCTTGATCGGGTAAGTTTGTTTCATCCAATCTTCTCCAAGATTGGTCAGATAGCTCTCAATCTCCGCATAGAGGAAAATCGGCTGAGTAACAAAAGCAATCCCCTTTTCAATAGCTTGGTCCATCGCCTCTTCCGTCGGGTCGGTGACGTGTTCCACCCGAAGATGAGGCTCATTTCCATCTGTCCACTTCGGTTCCCCATATACCCGACCTACAATCCGCTCGATCGCCTTTGCCCCCATAGCATGCATGGAAAGCTGGCAGCGCTTCTTTTTACAGAAAGCTATGGCGCTCTCCATGAGTTCATCGGAACAGACCGGCATTCCGTATTCATCGCCTGTTCCCAAGTAGGGCTTGTTCATCCAGGCCGTCCTGCCGGAAACACTGCCGTCTCCGATCAATTTCAGACCTGCCGCCCGTATCTGCCGATTCTTTGCGAAATGGGATGCAGGAATGTCAAACTCCTTGTTATCCGCAAAATGATCCCACATATAATAGATCGCCGCTCTTTGTCTAAACCCTTTTTCTGCGGCCTCCAGATATTTGTCAAAATGATCTCCAGGCTCCAGGTTTCCCATATCGCCGATTGCCGTTATTCCCTGGGAAGCCAGCAGCTGCCCCAGCTCCACCAACTCTTCTACAATCTGTTGCCGGGTCAATTCCGGCATTACTCCCATCACTAAATCTCTGGCATTTTCTCTCAGAATTCCGGTGGGTTCTCCATTCTCATCCCGGTCGATTTGACCTCCCTGGGGATCGGGGGTGTTTTTATCGATTCCGGCCAGCTCCAGCGCTTTACTGTTGACACAGCGGATATGGGCGCAGGTTCTGAGGATGCACACCGGAGCATCCGCGCATCCCCGATCCAGGTCATAGCGATTGGGGGAACGCTTTTCCGCCAGCTTTCCCTCATCGTAGCCCCACCCTTGAATCCACTGATCCGGGCCTTGCTTGCGGCGCGCTCGGCTAATCTCGCTTACCATCTCTTCAATAGAATGCACCTTTGGCGGCAGACAAGAGATTTGCCTGCTGAAATCGGCCAGGATCACCGAATGCATATGGGCATCAACAAAGCCCGGAAGCACCCGCTTTCCTGCCAGATCAATGCTTGGACAATCTTTAACCGGCAGCTCCGCCTCAGCACCAATCCAAGTGATCACACCGTCTTCGACAATCATGGAATCCACATACAAGCCTTCCTCATCAGAAGTAAAGATTTTACCGCCTGTTATGATAAACGTTTGTTTCAATTCTCTTCTCCTTTCACTCTGCTTTTTCAGCAGTAAAAGCACCAGGTGACTGCCGCAGTAATAGTAATCGACGTGATCCCTGAATCCTTAAGTGTTACGTTCCCGGAGGGCTGAGGCCGGGAGTCGGGGCCGGGAGCAAATCATCGTGATTCCTTGGGTTATTTTCGCAGCATCATAGGCCATCGCCAGCTGGCCCGCGTTTGGACTCTCCTTTCAGCGCTTCTTTGAAAAGATATGCCGTGCATCGATTGATTATGTCTTGCAGATCAAGTCTGCCCCGTCCAGGACTTTCGAAAGCCGCCTCCTAGACAACCCTTTTATAAAAATCTTTTAAGAACGATTATCATCGCAGATTTTTTCAGCTTAGTCTCAACGTAGTATTATGTGAGTTAAAATCGTGAAAGGCACCTTTTCATCTCTGCGATCACTTGCACCATATCAAGGGGTTTGGATATATGTCCATTCATACCCGCATCCTTTGCCGCTTGAATATCCTCAGAAAAGGCGTCGGCCGTCACTGCTAGAATGGGAATCGCTTCTGCATCAGCACGGGCACTGGATCGGATTTGCCTTGCGGCCTCATAGCCGTTCATTACCGGCATCCTGATGTCCATCAAAATCATCTGGTAATAGCCGGCCTCAGATGCCAAAAAGCGTTCTAAGCATTGGTATCCGTCTTCTGCAGTATCCACCAGAGCTCCGCTTGAGGACAGGAGCTCCACTGCGATTTCCCGATTCAGTTCATTATCCTCCGCCATAAGAACATGGCAGGCTTCCAAAGGTTTATCCGTTGGAAGCGGCGTGGGTTCATCTGCTCTGTGAAGCAAGACTCGTGTGATCTCTCTGGATAAGGTTGATTTAAAAAACAAAGGACTGATCACAGCATCTGCCCCTTCTTCCTCCACCTGCTTTCCGATCTCAGAATCGTTTCCCCCAGCCACGATTATAATCGAGCGGCGAGCCGCTTCATGTATCCTGGCGATGGAAGCAAAGAGGTCTTCCTTAGAAAAATGATGATTCAGCAAAATAACATCGTATTCACACCCCGCTTCATGCTTGTGCGAAATAAATTCCAGCGCTTTTTTTGTATCGCAGGCCGTATCCACCAGAAATCGGAGGGTTTCAAGAGTAGAGGCGGCACTCTGACTCGATTGCTCATCCCTATCGATCAGCAGCAGTGAAAGGCCTTGTTCTAGACCGCATACCTCTATCGGTTGGCCGGATACCGGGAAATCTAACGTTACCAGGAACTCGCTTCCTCGTCCCAATTGACTGGATACTTGGATCGTACCGCCCATCTGATCGACGATCCATTTGCTGATGGACATCCCCAGGCCGCTGCCTTCGATTTTCTCGATGCGGCTGCTCTTTTCCCTTGTAAAGGCATCAAAGATGGTCTCCTGGAGTTCTTTGCTCATTCCGATACCGTTGTCCTTGACCGTAAACAAATATCGACCGTATTCCGCACCACGCGGGGAAAAAGTTTCTTCCACAGTACACCGGATTGACCCTTTATTTGGAGTAAATTTCACAGCATTTGCAAGGATATTCATAAGAACCTGATTCAAACGGACAGCATCGCACAAAACAGTTTCGTGTTCCACATGCTGAATCACCACCAGCAGCTGCTGCTCTTTCTCATCCGCCTGGAACTGAATAATATTTACCAGTCCTTCCATCACTTCGGGAAGCGATGTGATACCTGCATTTAAGGTCAGCTTTCCGCTTTCGATTTTGGACATATCCAAAATATCATTGATTAAGCCTTTGAGGTGGTTGCTGGACAAGGTAATCTTATTCAGACAGTCCAGTACTCGCTCCCGGTCTTCGATACTGCGGATTGCGATATCGGTCATTCCTGTAATCGCGTTCATCGGCGTACGAATATCATGCGACATATTTGCCAAAAAGCTGCTTTTGGCCTCATTGGAGCTTTGGGCTTCCAGCATACTTGCATGCAGCTGTTCCATCAGGTTTTTATTCTCCGTAATATCGGTAAAGGCCACCATATATTCTTTCCGGCCCTTAAGGTTCAAAGGCGAAACGCTGACGCTCAGCCAGACTTCTTTTCCCAGATGGGGGTTATTATATTTCAATTCCGCCGTAACCGGTTGTGAAGATAATTCTACCTCCTCCACCATAGCGATCACCTCGGCGGGCAGACCGATATGTGTCAGCCACTGCGAATCACATATATTCCCTTGCACCTTCTCTGCCGGAATGCCGAGAATACTGCGCATGTTTTCGAACACATGGCGGATACGGTGTGTATGCTGATCCATAATGAAGATAGCCGTATCAATATTCTCAGAAATAGCTTTATAGACCCGCCCTTCGTTTGTCTCCTGCTTCCATTTGTCTCGCAGCAGAACAAATAAGATGACCCCTAGAAAAACAAAAAAAGCGAGAACGAATCCAAGAAACAGCGCAATCATCCGAGAAGACAGCCGAATCACGGTCTGACCGTTGTTTTCCACCAGGGCCAAAGGAAGTACGGAAACGTAATACCACCCTTCTTTTACTGCGGAAGGCTCAAAACAAAGGATTTGCATCTCCCCCGAAAACTCTAACACCGCATTTCCCCGCTCTCCTTTTTTCAGTGCATTCATAAGCGCCTCCACGGTCTTCTGATTGCTTTTAGAAGCGGCAAACACGTCTCGTACATTGTGATAAATTTGAGCATAGCTATAAAAACTGGGCGCCAGGAGAATGGTGCCGTCCTGTTTCAAAAGATAACTATATCCGGCCGAGTCATAAAGAGAGCTCTCACCAGCGCTGCGTAGTATCTCCGCGTCAAGATCAATATATACGCCCCCAGTGATAACACCGCTTTGATAAATCGGCGCGTAAACCCGTACTTCCTCATAACCCATCTCACCTAAAAAAGTATCGGTGACACCGGACTTCCCGGCAAACACCTGACGATAGACTTCATCGTTGGAAGAGATTTTGGCTGATGTTCCCCCCGAGCTGACAACAGCTCCATCCGAGTTGAACACCCCAATGAAAAGATATTCTTTACGCATTTTTGCAAAAGTTTTTAACATATCGGGAGTAACGGTAAGTTTCGGCTCTGATAGATGTATCGCCAGTGCCTGGGCCTGGGTTTCGAGCAGGTTGAGCGTTTTATCCAACATCTTTACTCGGTCGGAGGTTAATGCCTCCACGCTTTCCGTTGTGGATTCCCGGATATTTTGGTAAATTCCGTCGGAATATTTTTTCACGGTATATCCAAGAAACAAAATCAATGCCAAAAACAATAAGAAACAAGCGGTTATGTACCATGCAGGATTTCTTTTTCGGTTGACTTTATTCACCACCAGCCCCTCCTTCTAATGCTTGCTTCTCTTCATATGCCTGAATTTCTTCCATCTGAATGCGATTGAATTCTTTCGCGGCATCTTCCGCCGACATGCCGCCTATCATTTTCAAGCAAAGTTGACGGGTATTGTCCCAACAGCCAAAACGGAGGTTCATATCTTCCAAAGGTATCTGCCCGCCCCCATCCAGCAATTCCAATACAGCCTGCTTCCAGGGGACCTCTGCCTTCGTCTCAGCCGGTCGTTTAAAAGGAGAAAGGCTGCCCGACGTATCCGATGACAGCAGCTCCTCACGCTGTGAAGTCAGATAATCTACAAATTTGATCGAATCTTCAAGGTGGCTGCTGCCCCCATTCACACAAAGACGAACGGAGATTGACGGCAGGGTGATCACTCCGTCGGGCAGCATGGGAATTCCCGTACAGATGGCCTTATCTTCATTCTCCATTTCAGTAGCCTTCAGTTCTTCAATCGGAAAGAAACGAAAGGCTGTCTTGCTGCTGAGAAAATCCGCACGGTCCTGAGTATTAGCCTTGATCGCATCCACCTTTTCCATCGTCAGACCTTCACCGTAATACCCATTCTTTAGAAATTCCTCAAACATTCGAAATCCATTGATCATATAGTCGCCGATTTTCAAGTCTCCCTTATTCAGACCATCGATCAGCTGCCGTTGATTTTCCGCCTGGTAAATTGGATAGAGACTGCGTGCCATGACCGGAACAGCCATAGCCCACCAGCGATTGAGTGAAATTGGCGTAATGTTTTGTTTCTTCAGGACTTGACAGCAGTGCAGAAAATCCTCATAATTTTCCGGCACTTCCAAATCATACTGTTTTAGAAGGGATACATTGACATCCATTACATAGACCGCCATTTTCAACGGAATTGAATAAGCAATATCACCAACCATCGCCTGCTCCTTGGCGCTTTTGGTGAGTTCATGGAAACTCTTAAGGCCGGACAGATCATAGAATTGCCCTTTTTGTGCGATGTCCTTAACATTTTCTGCATTAACAACAAAGATATCCACCGCATCTTTTGTATCAAGACGTTTTTCTAAAAAATCGTCAAACCCATCTGCGGTAGAAACGCTGTCTACAGTAATTCGAATTTTGCTGTCTTGTTTATTATACGCCAGCGTCAAGTCCCGAAAGCTATCAGTGCCACCTAGGTCCACACCTACCGGAACAAACATGGAAAGAGCGACCGATTCGTCAACTTTTTCATCAATCGTAATGGTGGAACTGGTTTCCTGGGAGCCGCAAGCTGGTAAAGATGCGGTTAGAACACAAATCAGTGCAAGTATTACCAATCTTTTTCGCATAGCCGTGTCTCCCTCTATTTTTCATCTAAGCACGCAAAGCCGGCCTTGCAACCATACTTTACACATATATAGCTATAGTATAGCAAATAGGTTAAACAAGAGCAACCTTGGAGGCGTCCTCATACATATAAACCGAAAAAGAAAAACTGCGGCAGGAGCCGGCAGCATCCTAGTCCGCAGTTTCTTTTCAGCTTTATCAGGCAGAAGCCTTATACTGCCACATAATAGGTCCTGCCGTCGTGGGTTTTCAGGTACCCCGGCAAAACTTTCAGTTCAGCCACATTCAGAGGTCCTCTTAAAGTACCGCTGCTGTCATACAGTCTGTCTTCTTTGATATATCCCCCATGCAGCAAAATACGTTCTGTTTTGTTCATAATCATTAACCCCCTTTTTTCGTATTTTTACCAATGAAAAAGAAACACTCAGTGCGAATCCAGCCACCTCATCATGGCGTTCTTTTGCCTTCGCATTCTCTGATGATGTTTCCTATTAACTATATATTATATTCCATTATAGCATTTTATACAACTACTTTATTAAAATTCAACAAAAAAAATGGCAGAACCCGCAAAACTTTCGCTTCGGGGTTCTGTCATTTTTTATCTTTTTAGCCGCATTTGCTGTATCCGCACTGCCTGCAAATGACGCAGCCGCTCTCGTGTTCCAGCCGGCTGCCGCATTCCGGGCAGCGGCTTTCTTCATCCGGCTGAATTTCCGGCGTCGGTTTTATGGCGTCCGGCAGGGGCAGCCAGTTGCCAAGTGCAACCTGTTTTTCATATTCCTGCTCGATCACCCTTGCGATGGCATCTGGACAGGACGTGCATTTCAATCCGTGTTGACGAATGGTCGAAGGGCAGCGAATTCCCCTCAGCTGATCAATGATGGTATTGACATCGATGCCGCTTCGCAGCGCTACCGAAGCTAATCTGGCCGTAGCCTCGCTCTGGCTTGGACACCCGCCTGCTTTTCCAGTATTGGTGAAGATTTCGCAGATGCCCTGCTCATCGTAGTTAACCGTTATATATAAGTTGCCGCAGCCGATCTTCACCCGTTCGGTCACTCCGGTGACAACGTCAGGACGGGGACGGGGCGTAATATGCCGGGCTTCCTCCGCCTGGTCGGCACGTTTTACTTTTCCGATGTTGAGCACCTGTTCATCCCGGCTGCCGTCGCGATAAATGGTAACGCCCTTGCAGCCCAGCGTGAAGGCCAGCGAATAAACTTTTGCCACATCCTCCCTGGTCGCCTCGTTGCTGAAATTAACCGTCTTGGAAACCGCGTTGTCCGTATGTCTTTGGAAAGCGGCCTGCATGCGCACATGATATTCGGGGCTGATATCGTGGGTGGAAACGAAGACTCTGCGGATATCTTCCGGCAGCTCTTTGATATGGCTGACCGCGCCTTCCTGAGCAATACGCCGCATCAGCCCTTCCGAATATAAGCCTCGTTTCTCCAGTTCCTCTTTGAGAATGGGGTTGACTTCCAGCATTTCCGTACCATCCATGATGTTGCGGATAAAAACATACGCAAAGACCGGTTCCACGCCGGAAGAACAGCCTCCGATAATGGAAAGGGTTCCTGTCGGCGCAATGGTGGTAATGGTTCCATTCCTCTGGGGTCTGTCCTGAGGAAGGATGCTCTGCTCGAAGAGGGGGAAGGTTCCGCGGACCTCCGCCAGCTGCTGGCTGGCCTGACGGCCCTTTTCCGTTATAAAGGACATGACCTCCTCGGCCAGCTGTACGGCTTCCTCTGTGTTGTAGGGAATTCCCATCATCAGCAGACTGTCAGCCCATCCCATAACGCCCAGTCCGATCTTCCTTGTCTGCTTTGTAGTATGTTCGATCTGATCCAGAGGATATTTATTGACTTCAATAACATTATCCAGAAAGTGGACGGCCTGTTTCACGGTCCTCTCCAGCTTTTCCCAATCAAAAGTTTTTCTTCCCTTCTCTGCCTTTACCATCTGCGTCAAATTGATCGAACCCAGATTGCAGCTTTCATGGGGCAGCAGCGGCTGTTCACCGCATGGATTGGTGGCTTCGATCTTTCCCTGTTCCGGTACGATATTATCCCGGTTGAGGCGATCCAGGAAAATAATCCCGGGTTCACCGTTTCTCCATGCCGCATCGACGATTTTATTAAAAACAGTTCTCGCATTGAGCTGCTTTACCGTTTCACCTGTATGGGGGTCAACCAGATCGTAATCCTTTCCAGCTTCCGCAGCTTTCATAAATTCTTCTGTAAGGCCGACGGAAAGATTGAAATTGGTAATCTCCGTGTTATCTGCTTTGCAGTCGATGAATTTCAAGATATCCGGGTGGTCGATGCGCAGGATGCCCATATTGGCTCCGCGCCTGGAGCCGCCCTGCTTAATCGCTTCTGTTGCCATATTGAATACCTTCATAAAGCTGATGGGGCCGCTGGCTACGCCTCCAGTGGAATTAACCGTGCTTCCTTCCTGGCGAAGTCTGGAAAAGGAAAAACCTGTGCCGCCGCCGCTCTTATGGATAAGCGCCGCCTGTTTGATGGCTTCAAAAATTGATTCCATACTGTCCTCTACCGGCAGCACAAAGCATGCGGAGAGCTGTCCCAGATCCCGGCCTGCATTCATCAGCGTGGGAGAATTGGGCAAGAATTCCAGATTGGTCATCATATCATAAAAAATGCTCTCCGTCTTATCCGTGTCAGCATGTTCGTCATGGAGCGCATCGGCAGAAGCGATGGCTTTTGCCACCCGGTGAAACATACCATCTACCGTTTCCACCGGATTTCCATTCTCGTCTTTGATCAAGTACCTTTGCTTCAGTACCGTTTCTGCATTTGCATTTAATTTCATTATTTTCTCCTTAAATCACCACAAGATACTACATATTGTATCACCATGATTTTTATTGTCAATACTTTGTGTTTTTATTCGGTCAAAAAAGAAGGTTAAAGGCCAAAGACTTCTTTCGCCGCTTCCACCGACTTCATCGCATCCTTACAATAATAATCTGCTCCGATCTTTTCTGCGTATTCAGGAGTCAATACCGCTCCGCCAACGATAAACCTGCAGTCCGGCGCCTCAGCCCTGACAGCTGCAATGGTCTCTTCCATGCTCTTTAAGGTCGTGGTCATCAATGCGCTGAGGCCCACCAGCTTAATCCGGTTATCGACTACCGTTTGAACCACCTTCTCAATGGGAACATCCCTTCCCAGATCGATGATCTCAAATCCGTAATTTTCCATAATAACTTTGACGATGTTTTTGCCGATATCATGGATATCGCCCTTTACGGTGGCGACGACCACCCGGCCTTTGGACACGCTGCTGCGGCCGGAAGCGGCCAGGCGGTCTTTGATCAGCTCAAAGCCTCCCTGGGCGGCTGTTGCGGCCTGCATCATCTGGGGGAGAAAGATCGTCCCCTTCTCAAAACCCTGGCCCACCTGGTCCAGCGCCGGGATCAAATAATCGTTGACCACGGTCATTTCATCGTTTTTGTCAAGGAGCGCATCAACCGCATGAATGGTTTCTGTTTTCATGCCCTTTTCCAATGCGTAGAAAAGGTCCGGCTCTTTGCCCGATTGGGTATTGGGCTGACTGGCTCCGCTGCTTCTTTCCATGGTTCCCATGGCCGCATCGCCGTATCGTTTGATGAACGCTTCCGCGTTTTTATCTCTGTTATGAAGCATTTCAAAGGCATAGATGGTCCCCATCATATCCTCATCGTTGGGATTGATGATGGGCAGATCCAATCCGTTTTCCATTGCCAGAGCCAGGAAAGTCCGATTGATTAGCGGTCTTAACGGAAGGCCGAAGCTGATGTTGGATACCCCCAGGACCGTATGTAGGCCCAGCTGTTCTTTGACCATGCGCACCGCTCTCAGCGTCTCTGCGACTTCTGCCTGCTGGGCTGACGCAGTGAGTGTCAGGCAGTCGATGAACACGTCTTTCTTAGGAATGCCCATGCTCACCGCCTTGTCGAGAATTCTTCGGGCAATGGCAAAACGTTCTTCTGCTTTGGCGGGGATGCCGTTTTCGTCCAGGGTCAGGCCCACCACCGCAGCGCCATATTTTTTCACGATGGGAAGAATCGTATCCAATACCTTTGCTTCTCCATTGACTGAATTTACAATGGCTTTTCCGTTATAAACCCGAAGTGCCGCCTCTATGGCCGCCGGATTGGAAGAATCGATCTGCAGGGGCAGGTCGGTAATGGCCTGGATCTGTTTGACCACCATCGGCAGCACTTTAGTATCATCAATATCAGGAACGCCCACGTTGACATCCAGCACCTGGGCGCCGGCATCCACTTGTTCCACGGCCTGTGATAAAACGTAATCGTAATCCTCATCGATGAGCGCCTGCTTCAGCCGTTTCTTTCCCGTGGGGTTGATCCGTTCGCCGATCACCGTAACATGATCGACGGTCACGGCATTGGAAGCGCTGCATATTACGCTGTGTTCCGCCGGTTTTCGCACCTTCTTATGTACGTCCGCGGCGGAAAAAACATCCTTCATTTTTGCGATGTATTCGGGTGTCGTTCCGCAGCATCCGCCTGCCATGGAAATTCCCAGTTTCAGATATTCTTTCATTGCCTGCGCAAATTGGTCGGGCCCGATATCATAAGCACCTGTCCGCGGATCAGGCAGCCCTGCGTTGGGCTTAATAAAAATCGGCAGGTCGGTAAGGGCGCACATTCTTTCCGCCAGGGGCAGAATTTCCACCGGACCCAGCGAGCAGTTGATACCAATAGCATCAACGCCGAGACCTTCCAGCACAGCTGTCATGCACTCGATGCTCGTTCCGGTAAAGGTCCTGCCGCTTTCTTCAAAGGTCATGGAAACAAGCACCGCAAGATCGGTCGTTTCCTTGGCGGCCAGTACGGCTGCTTTCACTTCATACAGGTCAGTCATGGTTTCAATGACAATCAAATCGGCCCCAGAGGCCGCCCCCTGTTTCATAACCTGGGCGAAAGCATCGTAAGCGGCTTCAAAGGACAAGGTGCCCATAGGCTCCAGCAGCTCTCCCAGCGGCCCCACATCCAGAGCCACCAAGCTTTCCTCGCCGCAGGCGGCTTTGGCTGCCTTCACCGCGCTGTCGATCACCTCTTCCATGTGGTAACCGCAGCCTTCCAGCTTAAAGCGATTGGCTCCGAAAGTATTGGCATAGATCACATCCGATCCGGCCTCAATATAACTTCTATGAATGGAGGTGATCAACTCCGGATTGGTCAGGCTCAGAAGATCGGGAGATGCTCCCGGCTCAAGGCCGCTTTGCTGCAGCATGGTGCCCATCCCTCCGTCTAACAGATATCTTTTTTTGCTAAAGTCCAGCACAGTTTTTTCCTTCCTTTCTCAGCTCACAAGTATCCCTCAGCTTACATTCTTCACAGGTGGCCAGATAACCGCTCACCGGATGGTCCGCGATCCCCAGGATAGCGGTCACAGATTTTCTGGGGATCATGATATGGCTCTGATTCACCGTCAATCCGATCTTTCTAGGTCCGTCCAGGATCCGCACCAGCGCGTCCTGTGTCTCTATGGGAAGATCGCCGTATCCCGGGCTGTACCTTCCGGTCAGATAACCTTCCGTTTCTTCCCGGATCTGTGCCTCAAAAGCATCGCAGATCTGTTCTACCAATACGGATGCTCCGCAATCGAGGAGAACCGCCTCGGCCATGTCCCGAATCTGGCTTTGACGGATCAAATGATCGACGGCCGCGCCGATGGTCACGCCCATCACTGCCAGCTCCCGGCATCCCGCCAGATGTTTTTTTATGGCGCTGCCGCTCAGCTTTATGTCTCCCAGCTCCAAAACCCGATAAATTCCCTGGGGAGCCGCACATCCGAGCAGCCTTTCTTCCGCCCTCTTCAGAGATTGCTCCAGCATTTCATCCGCCTGGCCAAAAACGCCCAGCCTTATGAGCCATTGTCTCCGGTCTACCCGTTCTGGTGTCGCCAGCTTCATCTTACAGTAAGTCCTTGATCTTCTCATAGATAGCAAGGGAGACGTCCGGGTTATTCATGGTATACAGATGGATCCCATCCACGCCATGTTCCAGCAGATCGCGGATCTGATCCACTGCGTATTGAATTCCGTGGTTATAAAGCTCCTCCGGATCGTTTTCATAGAGGCCGATCATCTTGGTAAATTCGTGGGGCAGGCTTGCTCCGCTCAGGGCTACGGTCTTTTCAATCTGTTTTTTATTTACGATGGGCATGATTCCGGCGGAAACGGGCACGTGGATCCCCGCGTTTCTCACTTGAACAAGAAATTCGTAAAACAGCTGATTATCAAAGAACAGCTGGGTGATCAGTACTTTTACCCCTGCGCCGATCTTGTATTTCAGGTTTTGGATGTCCTCCCGCAGATTTTTGCTTTCATAGTGGCCCTCCGGATAGCAGGCGCCTAAAATTTGCAGGCCGCTGTTTCTCTGCACCTCGATTGCCAGCTCGTTGGCGTGGGAAAAATCTTTTTTGATCGCTTCGCCGGGAACAATATCTCCCCGCAGAGCCAGAACATTTTCAATGTCCGCCTTGGCAAAGCGTCCGATCATTTCCGTCACGTCCTCCATGCTGGAATTGACACAGGTCAGATGGGCCAGGGGTTCTATTCCGAACCGTTTTTTAATGTTGGAAGCGATTTCGCAGGTGGAATTGTCTGCCATATTGCCGCCTGCGCCGTAGGTCACGCTGATAAAATCCGGCTGGCAAACGGACAGCTTCTCGATGGTATCATAGATTTTATCCAGCCCCGACTGTCTTTTGGGCGGGAAAATTTCAAAGGAAAAAACGGGCTTTTTGTGTTCAAATAATTCTGGTATCTTCATATCGTCCTCCTAAAGGTTATTGTTAAAACCCCAGCAAACGCCAGGGCTTTGATTGTTTCTGTCATATGCGTTTATTACGGTTGTGCGCCTCCACCATATCCCGGTACTCTTCCTTGGTAAGAAGTCCCGAGTCCATCAGCGTGCGGAGACTTTCCAGGTAGCTTTCGTCAGGCGTCTTTGCTTTCACTTCCTGACTGTCCCTGACCTGCATGGACTTTCCGTCCGCTGTCACTGATTTCGTTTTGGGAAGCTTAATTCTCACCTTTCTCTTATCCGAAGCAGGAGGATAACCCGTCGTTTCTCCGGCTGTCATTTGCACTTGTTCCTGTTTACGGTCCGCAGGGCGTCTTCCATATCCTGCGGCGGCAGAATTGGTCCTTTTGCCAGCCGCTACGTATATCACCGCGCAAACCACTATAATGATGAGAAACGCATACACCATCCAGCCATCATCGCTGTCGCTGTACTCATCATCGTAACTATCCGTATCAGCGGCCATCATATAGTCGTCATACCAACCGTCGTCGGAATAGCTTGAGACAACCTCTTCTATATCTCCTACGGATTGTTTTGAAGGCGGGCCGCTGGTGGTCAGGCTGAGGGTGATAACCGCGCTGCCCTTCTTGGTAAAGTACATTTGATGATAAAGCTTGCTGCCGTCCTGCATGGTTTCTGTCATCTGCGCATGGATAAATTTCCCCCAGCTGTTTGAAAGAATCTCCATCTCATCTGAGGTCTCCGTGACCCCAAAGGTCAGAAAAAGCACCGCGTTTTCAAGGACGCTTTTGCCCTCCTGTTCTTGATAGAAAGCCTCCAGCTCTTCATCCGTGCAGTCACTGAAATCCATTTCAGCGGCATCGGAATAGTCTGTGGTGTAAAGAATCTGCATCATGGCCTTTGGATCCGCGGACGGGTCTTCTGCCATCATCAGGCTGTGATAATAGTCCATATATTGAGAAACTTCTTTTTCCTCAGCGCTGCAGACAACCCGCAGTACATCTTCCCGATCCGCCTCATCCACCACCTGCCAATTTTCCGGCAGATCAATCTTCACCTGGCCATCGCCAAAGGTCTGTTCCGACCCGTAGCTGAGCGGCGCGGCTAGAAGCACAATCAGCATCAGCAGCATCAGCATGCGAAACTTTCTCATAGGCCCCTCCTTCGATAACAACACGCAATTACAATTCGTTTTATTATACGACAAAATCCGTCCTCCCGCAATGCTCCCTGTGATTTTTCATTTGAGATTCTTGGCTGCTTTGGGCAGCAAAAACAATATCTGGTTTTTATATATTTCAAATTTATGCTATAATGAAAAAAAATCGTTAAGTGAGGAGATTGATAGATGAAACCATTGAACAAATACTTTGATCATACCAATCTGAAAGCGGATGCCACCACAGCGGATATCATCAAGCTGTGCGACGAAGCGAAAAAGTATGATTTTTATGCCGTCTGTGTTCACGGCTGTTACGTCCCTCTGGCAGCCCGGGAGCTGGCCGGTACGGAAATAAAAATCGCCAGCGTCGTCGGCTTCCCTCTGGGCATGGATTCGACGGAAGTGAAAGTTCGCCAAACTGTCTGGGCCTGTGAAAACGGCGCTCATGAGATCGACATGGTCATCAATATCGGCGCTTTAAAAGAGGGCCGATATGATTACGTAAAACATGAAATTGAAGAAGTAGCAGCTGCTGCCGGTCAGCGGCGCTCCATTGTCAAAGTCATTTTAGAGGTCTGCCTTCTGACCGACGAGGAGATCGTGAAAGCCTGTCGCCTTGCCGTAGAAGCAGGCGCTTCTTTTGTCAAAACTTCTACTGGTTTTGGCAAGTCCGGCGCCACGCCTCATACGGTCGCCCTGATCAAAGAAACGGTGGGCGATCAAGTTATGATCAAAGCCTCCGGCGGCATTCGGGATGTTCTGGCAACCAAAGAGATGCTGCGCCTGGGCGCGGACCGGATCGGAGCCAGCGCGTCAGTGGTTATTATGGAAGCGGTGAAATAGTGATTTCTTCCGGTACCGGAAACACCTTCCTTTTCCAACAGGTTACTTGCTCTTCCATTTCATTATATTTTCTTCGAAATAGCATTCCAACTGCCCCTGATCCTGCAGATAAGACAAGTAACACCGCAGCGTAGAACCGGCCAGCGCGTTCTGCACCACATTGGGCTTTACTCCATAGCGGTCGTACACGCCTTTCAAAATGCAGTCAAAACTTTTGCCGCCTGCACAGTCCCTTAGCAACGCGGCAATATTTTTTTCAATGTTTTTCCGATTGCCCTGAGCCAGCGGCCGGATATCCGCTGCCACATCGCCGTGGGAAGGAATGAAAAGGTTTCCCTCCAGCGTCTCCAAAAGATCCAGGGTATTCAAATATCCTTCCACATCCACCAGATAGCCGAACTGATATTTTTCCAGGGATTTGCGGTTGAGAACGCTGTCGCCCAGGAACCACACGCCGTCATCCGTCTTGATGCCGATCATGCCGAAGCTGTGGCCCGGCAGCCTGATGGACGCAAGGCCTTTCGGCAGTTCAAAGTCCTCCAAATCCAAAAAACCGATGGGTCCCGGATGGCGAAATACCTTGCGCAGTTCCCTGCATGGATAGCCGCCGTACATATAGGCTGCTTCCAGATGCTCATAGTTGGCAAAGGCATTGTCCAGATTGGTCGCGTAAGCCGGGCATCCCCATTTTTTCATCAGATAGCGGTTGCCGCCCAGATGATCGATGTGGGTATGGGTGTTAAGGATAAACTTCAATTTCCACCCCTGTTTCTCCAGAATTTCATCGATGGCCTCTGCCGCCTTGTCTCCATTTCCCGTATCAATCAGACAAACGTCCTCTTCATTTAATTGGTAAACCCCCATGATGTTGGGGTTGTCGATATAGTAAGTATGCTTTCCTGCCTGTATTAGTTCAAACACGTATACGGTTCTCCTTTCTGTCAAAAAATTTCCGGCATTCATTAGTATAATACAAACCTAAAGATTGTACAACGTTTTGGCAGCGGCTTCCCGTTTAGTGTAAGCCTAAGGTGAGCAAAGAAGTATCAAAGTCTTGCTTAACAAATAATGTATCTGAATGCAGCCTGCGTCCTTCTTATTTTACTTTAATTCGTTTTGTCTTACTATAGGCTCCGTAAATTTTAGTTTTGCCAACCTGTTTATAAGCTCTCACTTTATAGTAATAAGTCTTATCTCGCCTTAATTTTTTGAACGTCTTAGATGTTGTTTTGTTTTTTGTGATCAAAGCAGATTTCTTTCCCTTATGGAATTTTCTATTTTGAGCAATAACAACCTGATAGCCCGTTACTTTTTTGTCCCGCACCCAACCCACTTTCAACGTGCGTTTCTTAGTGGATTTAGCTTTTTTTAGTACTGCTTTCTTTGGTTTTACCGTAATGTTAATCTGTTTTGTTGCGGCATTATAATTATCAGTAGCAGCAGCATTAATAGTGATGCTAGCTTTGCCAGGACCTTTCAAGGTTATTTTTCCAGTATTATTTATGGTAGCTACGTTTGTGTTGCTGGAATTGTATGTAAGTTTACCTCCTCCACTGGTTTTGGCGTTTAGATTGAATGGTTTGTTGCCATAAGTTTTGGTAACAGAACTTGCATAAATGACCTGGGAATTTTTATTAACCGGACGATTATCTACCACTGTAACCTGACACACATTTTTAAAATTACCTTCTAGGCTCTCTACTACGATTTCTGCAGTTCCCTTCGATATTCCTTTTACAACGCCATCCTGATTAACCGTAGCAACTTCTTGATTTGAAGATATCCATATTACTTCTTGATTTGATGCGTTGGACGGTAAAAAGATTGCATTTAATTTTACTCGTTTACCCGGCTCTAATTCTAGAGTTTTTTTATCGATCTGCATAGATTCAACAGGTATATATTTGTCTTTCAATTCTGCTGGATATTCTCTTATTACTTGATTGCCTTCAAGCAGCTTACAAGTTGGATTATCACCAGACAGATCAGAAATGCTAATCTCGTCCCCTTGTTTAATTGGAATACCTTGAGCTTCTTTTCGTATATTAATTCCCTGTTCAGATATTGTCGATATGGAATAATCTACCTGGCCTAAATCGTTTGCTAAACATCTCAATGAATAGTTTTTATCGATAGGAGTTCTTATTATCTTAACAAAATCATTCTCTAATGGATTATACAAAACAGCATAATAAATATCATCCAAATAGCCTTCGCTTGAAGATCCATCGTGCACTGTGCAAACCAATCTTCCTGATGCATCATATATTTGAACATCTACCGGGCAAGCAATCACAGATGTCGACATAATATTAAAAAAGTCCTGCATAGATTTTAAAGTTGAAGATACCTCCAGAGAATAATTATATGCCTTTTTCCAAGTTGTTTTTGACACTTCCATCATTTTCTGTAAGCTTCTTTCTCCCTGTATCCTACTTTTCAATAGCATTTTATAAGCATATACCGTTTTCTTCGCATACCACGCTTTTCTAGTGCCAGTTTCAGCTTCCCATTGCTGCCGACTATCTAAAAGCCAACTGCTCAAACAGTTACCAATGTAGGCTACACAGCGCATATTATCTTTTTGTTTTTGCATATCCGCGATCCCAAAAACAGTATTAGATATACCTACTGCAAACTCATAGTTCTTCTTAATAATTTTGCCATATGGAAGCTTTTCCGCTGCAGCTTCTAATATGAGGTCAACTGATTTCACTTCCGCCGCATCCTTTAGTGACGTCGTCGCATACTTCAATTGGTCTGAATAACTACCATGTATTACGGTATATAGTTCGTCAGCAGCTTCACGTACAGGAATAAAAATGCAGTTCTTATTCAGATATATCAACATTTCTGAAAACATTTCGTCAGCTGTTGCAAGGCGTTCAACCTCATATAAACGATTAATCGTTCCATTTGTCATAGAAAGAATTTGTAGTCCATCCCCAAGCAATCCAATGCTATCAGAAAGTTCATTTGTCAACTTTTTTGATTTTGTAAATTGCTCAATACATTTCACAGCTTTTGAATCAGCCGAATATCCCCCTTTTATTTGCAGATATGCCGATATTGTTTCATATTTACCGTCTATAAAAAATTGTGCCAAAACGTCTTCAGTGCAAACTTCCTTTAGTTGATCAATTTCATTATCCTTTAACCCAAAGTCAATTGCATATGCCCAGTCAGATTCTTGTAATGTTTTTACATATAAATTTGCATATTTATATGCTGTTTCAGCATCTGCCAACTCCTCTACTTCTGAGCCATAAGTATCCAGCAACGCTATCAGAACTTCCCTTGCCTGCTCTTTGGTAGTTGCCAATGAAAAAATATCTTTCCATCCATCTAAACCACAGTACAACATATTTGTTATTGTTTGTACAAAATGGTCAGCAAAGCTTGAATCACTTTCCGCAACTGCCCTGGAACACATAAAATTTTCATCTTTCGTAAGATACATAATACTATTTAGAGATCCCTGATTTAACAACCATTCTTCCAACTCTGTTGAATGATCATAAGAGTAATCACTACCAATTATTCGGAAAGTTCTCCCGTATTTAGCTGCGTATTCCTCGGCTGTAGAATCTAAGTATCCATAAATAATTGCATCTTCTTCAAAGGTTCTTCCACCATTTTCTCCGCTATAAATATCACAAGCTTTATTATAAATTTTGATCGATTCTAAGTTAGGACAGCCGCCAAATGCATATTGCGGTATTCTTTGAACCTTTTCTCCAATGATAAGTTTTTTAACACCTGACATATTTTCACTTATGCCACTTACTCCACCAAACGTATATAAATATCCTGCCCATCCACTTTCTCCCATGGATGTACAATTTATTGCATTAAAATTAATTGTTTCTATGTTATTACAACTCCCAAAAATTCCATATCCTAACTTTTTAATGTTTTCAGGGATTGTAACCTCCTTTAATGATGTGCAGAACATGAAAGCCTTCGGATTAATTTCTGTTAGCGAATCAGGAAGTTCAAGCGTCTCTAAGCTTTTACAACCTGCAAAAGCAGCCCCACCTATTTTCCTGACATTGTCACCCTCGTAAATTATCTTTTTTAATCCTGTACAACCACTAAATATTCCAGTTGGAACCACGGTTACTTTTTCGCCGATATATACCTTCTCTAACTTCATACATCCTTTAAATATGGTTTCATCTGAACCTCTACGCTCTGTAATAGCTTCACAATTAATCGTATTGAGCCGAACCGTGGTTAGGCTTGTACAATTTTGAAAAGCATGGTGCTGCACATTCTTTAACTGTTCCGGCAATGTAATTTCAGGCAAAGCGATACATCCTGAAAACGCTTCATATTCCACTATTAAATTTTTGTTATTCGGTAACCTTAAAGCACTAAGATTGGTACAGTTTCGAAATGCTCCCTCTCCAATATACTCAATTGTGTCCGGGAGATTAATTTGCTTTAAACGTGTGCAGTTTGAAAATCCAACGTTGCCAATCTGGGTTACTCCAATAAAACAACCCGCCGTTAATAATTCCTTCCCCTCAGGACAGCGAATTATCATTTTATTATCTTTTGTATACAAAATTCCATCATGGTCTGTATAGATAGAATTATTCCCACTTACTACTATAGACAATAATTTCGGTAAATTTTCAAAAGCATTCGCTTGAATTGATGATACGGATGCGGGTATGTTAATTGATTCCAAGTTGGGGCAGCCGCCAAATGCATATTGTGGTATTCTTTGAACCTTTTCTCCAATGATAAGTTTTTTAACACCTGACATATTTTCACTTATGCCACTTACTCCACCAAACGTATATAAATATCCTGCCCATCCACTTTCTCCCATGGATGTACAATTTATTGCATTAAAATTAATTGTTTCTATGTTATTACAACTCCCAAAAACTCCATATCCTAACTTTTTAATGTTTTCAGGGATTGTAACCTCCTTTAATGATGTGCAGAACATGAAAGCCTTCGGATTAATTTCTGTTAGCGAATCAGGAAGTTCAAGCGTCTCTAAGCTTTTGCAACCTGCAAAAGCAGCCCCACCTATTTTCCTGACATTGTCACCCTCGTAAACTATCTTTTTTAATCCTGTACAACCGCTAAATATTCCAGTTGGAACCACGGTTACTTTTTCGCCGATATATACCTTCTCTAACTTCATACATCCTTTAAATATGGTTTCATCTGAACCTCTACGCTCTGTAATAGCTTCACAATTAATCGTATTGAGCCGAACCGTGGTTAGGCTTGTACAATTTTGAAAAGCATGGTGCTGCACATTCTTTAACTGTTCCGGCAATGTAATTTCAAGCAAATCAATACATCCAGAAAACGCTTCATATTCCACTATTAAATTCTTGTTATTTGGTAACCTTAAAGCACTAAGATTGGTACAGTTTCGAAATGCTCCCTCTCCAATATACTCAATTGTGTCCGGAAGATTAACTGAAGTAATTTCTCGGCAGCCTTCTAGTAGACAATTTTTTATATGAACGATTGTATATGTATGTCCATCATAGGTTACATACGCTCCAAAATTAATTTCTCCTTTTTTCTCCCGATTATAGTTGATAATCTCTACTTTATCAGTGGAAACAATTTTGTATTCAATATTGTCAACCGTAAAAGTTTGATTGTCTAAAGTTTCTGCTGCAAACACATCACTTTTACCAATCGATAATACTATTACAACAAAAATAACTATTATAACTAAAACATCTACACTATGCACCGTGTATCGCTTAAGCTTATACATAACAGCACGTCTCCTTTACTAGTTTTCACCTAGTCCTGATAAAACTTCACGTACTTTATATGAAAATACCCTGTTCAAAAAGAAAATTAACCTCCAAGGGCAATCATATCCATACATCCAATTCTAGAATAGACGATCAATTTTAAATTGTCAAGTTTTTCCTTTTATATATATTACTGAATCATACAAGTTCAATCCTTCTAGTTTCTTTCATAAACATATAGATCAGCCGTTATTATCTTACTGCTTATGAGCCCTCCTCATTTGAATCAAAGGGACTTATTTTACAGCTCCTTTACCATACTTCTTCGGCGACCAAAAACAGGACCGGGCGCAAATACAATCATCGCGCCCGGCCCGGATCCCCGTTAAAAACTATTTATATTCCTTATGCTCCACATCGCAGTAGGCACAGCGGTAAATTTTCTTTTCCTTATCCGCCAGCTTGAACATATGGATGATTTCCTGCTCCACAGAAGTGATGCATCTGGGGTTCTTGCATTTGATCACATTGGTCAGCGTTTCCGGCAGTTCCAGGTGTTCTTTCTTGGTTAGAACGCCGTCTTTCACCCGATTGATGGTGATATTGCTGTCGATATATCCCAGCATTTCAAAATCCAGTTCGATTTCATCGTCGATCTTAATGATATCCTTTTTGCCGTATTTGCTGCTGCGGACATTCTGCACCACCGCCACGCTGCAATCCAGCTTATCCAGTCCCAGATAGTTATAAATCTGCATGCTTTTTCCCGCTTTAATATGGTCCAATACGATTCCAGTCGTTACGCCGTCGATATTCATCTTCCATCCCTCCTATTTTATACCTAACAGATTCAAAATCAGCGCCATTCTGATGTGTTTTCCGCACAGCGCCTGTTCAAAATAGCAAGCCCTCGGGTCATCGTCCACTTTTACGGAAATCTCATTTACCCTGGGCAGCGGATGCATGATCGTCAAATCCTTCTTAGCGCTTTCCAGCTTGTCCATATCCAGAATATAAGTATCTTTCAGTCTGATATAGTCCTCTTCATTGAAGAAACGTTCTCTCTGCACGCGAGTCATATACAGCACATCCAACTGAGGCATGACTTCCTCCATGCTTTCCACTTCGCACCATTCAACGCCCGCACTGCGCAGTTTTTCACGGATGTACTCCGGCACCCTCAGTTCTTCCGGTGAAATGAGCACAAACTTGACATTTGGATAACGAAGCATGGCTTCGATGAGAGAATGAACCGTTCTGCCAAACTGCAGGTCCCCGCACAGCCCCAGGGTAATGTTGCCCAGTTCTCCCTTTTTTCTTTTAATGGTCAAAAGGTCGGTCAGCGTCTGGGTCGGATGGAAATGTCCGCCGTCGCCGGCATTGATAATGGGCACAGTCGTTCTTCGGGAAGCCACTAAAGGCGCTCCTTCTTTCGGATGGCGCATGGCGATAATATCCGCATAACAGCCGACTGTCCTCACAGTATCGCTGACGCTCTCTCCTTTTGCCGCTGAGCTGGAAGACGCTTCGGAAAAGCCCAGAACTGATCCACCCAGTTCCAGCATGGCCGCTTCAAAGCTGAGTCTGGTTCTGGTACTCGGTTCGAAAAACAGCGTGGCAAGCTTTTTCCCTCTGCAGATCTCTTCATACTGGTCGTGGTTTGCAACGATGTCGTCGGCCACATCAATCAAGTGATCGATCTCTTCCACGGACATATCTAAAATACTGATCAAATTACGAATTGTTTCACTCATTTATTTATCTCCTTTCATCCATCCTTCGTCAGAAGGGTTGTTTCTAAACGCGATCAACCGCTCCACGTCGCTGTCTTTGATGTAACCTTCTTCTGCAGCAACCTCAACCAAAGTATCCAAGTCACAAAGGCTTACGTTTTTAATGCCGGCTGCATCCATTCTCTCGATGCCTTTGGCCATGCCGTATGTAAAGATGCTGGCGATTCCCAGAACTTCAGCTCCGGCGTTTCTCAGCGCTTCCACTGTTTCCAGGACCGACCCGCCCGTGGAAATCAAGTCTTCAATGACGACCACCTTCTGGCCCTTTTCCAGCTTTCCTTCGATCTGGTTGGTTCTTCCGTGGTCCTTTGCCGAACCTCTCACGTATCCCATGGGAAGGTCCATGATGTGTCCCGTAATGGCCGCATGGGCAATTCCGGCCGTGCTGGTTCCCATCAGCACTTCACACTGGGGGTAATGCTCCCAGATCACCGCCGCCAGTCCCTGCTCCACTTTGATACGAACCTGGGGCGCTGTCAGCGTCAGTCGGTTGTCGCAATAGATGGGGCTTTTGATACCGCTGGCCCAGGTAAAAGGCTCATCCGGTCTTAAAAATACAGCTCCAATGGACAACAGTCCTTTTGCAATTTCTTTTTTCATAATCTATACCTCCACAAAATCTTCTACACAACAGTTATATGCGGCTACCGGATCGTCGGCCTGGGTGATCGGTCTGCCCACGACAATGTAATCGGAACCCAGTTCCTTGGCTTTCGCCGGGGTGGTCACCCGCACTTGGTCGCCTTTTGATGCGTTGTCAAAGCGCACGCCCGGCGTTATGGTTAGAAAATCCCTTCCGCATGTGTCGTGAATTTTCCCTGCTTCCAGCGGAGAGCAAACGACTCCGTCCAATCCGGCCATATCGGCGTTTTCCGCATAACGGATAACCACTTTATCCAGGTCTTCCTCAATGAGCAGTTCCTCGGTCATCCGCTCCTGGCTGGTGGATGTCAGCTGGGTCACTGCGATGAGAAGCGGTCTGGTGCCGTCCTCCCTGGTCAGGCCCCGCAAAGCTGCTTTCATCATTTCGATGGTTCCCGCAGCGTGGAGGTTGACCATATCCACATCCAGCCTTGACAGGACTGCCATGGCCTTCTCCACCGTATTGGGGATATCGTGGAGCTTCAGATCTAAGAACATCTGGTGTCCACGCTTTTTAATTTCCCTGACAATGGCCGGCCCCTCTGCATAGTAGAGCTCCATGCCCACCTTGACATAGGGCTTCTTGTCCGTAAACCTGTCTAAAAACTCTAACGCCTCTTTTCCATTCTTAAAATCCAATGCGATAATTACATCTTTTCCCATCACGTACCTCCTTTATTCTACGATTCCGATAATATCCTCAAGCCTTTGGATCCCCAGCTTCTCCATAAGATGGGGGAGTTCCTCGATGATTTCTTTGCATACATAGGGGTTAACCAGATTGGCTGCTCCGATTTGAACCGCGGATGCGCCTGCCATCATCATTTCGATCACATCCTGGGCAGTGGAAATACCGCCCATGCCGATGACCGGGATGTTCACTGCTTTTGCCGCCTGGTAAACCATTCTCACTGCCACCGGAAAAATGGCTGGTCCGGAAAATCCGCCCATTTTGTTGGCAATTACCGGCTGGCGCTTTTTGATATCAATGCGCATTCCCAGCAGCGTATTGATCAGGCTCAGCCCGTCGGCTCCCGCGCTTTCACAAGCCTTGGCTATGGAAACGATATCCGTTACATTGGGGCTCAGTTTGATGTAGACGGGTTTGGTCGTCACTTTTTTGACTGCCTCTGTCACCGCAGCCGCGCTTTCAGGAAGCACGCCGAAAGCCATGCCGCCGTCATGAACATTGGGACAGCTAACGTTTACTTCAATGATTCCCACCTGCTCCTGCTGATCCATGGCCTTTGCGCAGGCTGCGTATTCATCGATGGAAAACCCGCTCACATTAGCAATCACTGGCTTTTGGTAAATCTGTGCAAGCTCTGGCAGTTCCTTTGCGATCACCGCTTCCAGTCCCGGGTTCTGCAGTCCCACGGAATTGATCATTCCCTGGCTGCACTCGGCGATCCTGGGCTGGGGGTTGCCGAATCTGGCTTCCACAGTAGTTCCTTTAAAAGAAATGGAGCCCAATATATTCAAATCGTAAAACTCGGTATATTCTTTGCCATAGCCGAAGGTCCCGCTTGCAGGAATAATGGGATTGTCCAGGACAAGACCGCTGAGGGTCACCTTTGTATCTACCATAGGATTTCCTCCTTTTCTAACACCGGGCCCTCTTTGCAGATTCGCTTTGACCCATATTTTGTCTGACAGCTGCATCCCATGCATCCGCCGAATCCGCAGGCCATTCTGGCTTCAAAGCTGAATTGTCCGTCCTTTGTCCGGTCATAGACAGCCTTTAACATGGGTTCGGGTCCGCAGGCGCAAACATATTCCGGATTCTTCATGGCGTCGGTTACAAAGCCCTTAATTCCATAGCTTCCGTCGGCTGTTGTTACCTTCACGTCCGCTCCCAGAGCGCGAAAAGCTTGTTCGTAAAACAGCTCTTCTTTTGTGTTGAATCCCAGTATGACCTGAGGTTTTATGCCCCGTTTCAGCAAAGCTTTGGCAAGCCCGTACATGGGCGGGATTCCAACACCTCCGCCGGCAAGGACCGGGCTCGTTTTTTCAATTTTGTCCAGATCATAGCCATTTCCCAGAGGTCCAAGTATGTCCAGCTCCTCGCCCGGTTTCATTTCAGCCATTTTCTCCGTCCCCATTCCAACGACTTTGTAAATGATCGTCAGCAAATCCGGCTCCCAGTCGCAAATCGAAATGGGGCGTCTCAGATAAAGCCCTTCCAGTTTTATGTTGACAAACTGTCCCGGCGCTGTAATTTGAGAGGTGTCTCCCTGCAGCTTCATCTCATAGATATCCCTGGCCAGTTTTCGATTGGATTGAATTTGATATTTACTTGTTTTCATAAACGTTCACTCCATTCACAAAGGTTGCAACGGTTTTTCCGGTCACTTCCATGCCCGCAAAGGGTGTGCTCCGTCCTTTTGACAGAAAGCTGTTTGGGTCGATCCGGTAGGTGCTCTCCAAATCCAGAATTGCCAGGTCCGCGATCTGCCCTTCCTGCAAAGCACCGCCTTCTATGCCGAAGAGCCGACGCGGGGCGATGGCCATTCGGTAAACCAGCTGCTCCAGAGAAAGCTTCCCGGTCTTAACCAGCGCTGTATACAATACCGGAAATGCGGTTTCCAGCCCTACGATTCCAAATGCGCTGCCCTCAAGTCCCTTGCTTTTTTCTTCCTGGCTATGGGGCGCATGGTCGGTCGCAATCACATCGATGGTTCCGTCTAAAAGGCCTTCGATCAAGGCTTCCCGATCTTCTTTTGTACGAATGGGCGGATTCATTTTGAATCGGCCGTCTTCCTGCAAGTCCTCGTCGCAGAATACCAGATAATGAGGCGCTGTTTCGCAGGATATCTTTACGCCCTCAGCCTTTGCCTGGCGGATCAGCGCAACTGTTTCCTTTGTGGAGATGTGGCACACATGATATCTTGCCCCCGTTTTTTTGCATAGTTCAATGTCCCGCTTAACCTGTCCCCATTCGCTTTCTGAACAAATCCCCTTATGTCCATGGGCTTTTGCATAGGCTCCGTCATGAATGTATCCGCCGTTAAGCAGCGTTTCATCTTCGCAGTGGGCTACAATCATTTTGTTTAAAGCATTTGCTTTCTTCATCGCCTCTTCCATCAGATCAGCGGTCTGAACGCCTTTTCCATCATCGGAAAAAGCGATCACTTGATCCTTCAAGGCGTCCATATCGGAAAGCATGCCTCTGCCGTTCTGTTCTTTTGTAATGGTTCCATAAGGATAAACTTTAATGACAGCATCCCTTTCAATGAGCTCCAGCTGCTGCCTGAGCCCGTCTGCTGTCGATGGCACCGGGCTTAAATTGGGCATGGCGCAAACAGCTGTATATCCGCCTCTGGCCGCTGCCATGGTCCCGGTTTTCATGGACTCTTTATAAAAAAAACCAGGTTCCCGAAGATGTACGTGCACATCGACTAAACCTGGAATTATAAAGAAAGAATCGCAGTCAATTCTTTCATCGTATTTATCAAAATGGGAAAGAGACAAACGATCGTCAATGACAAAAACGTCTCTTTTCTCGAATCCATTGCCTGTGAAAATATATCCGTTTTTCAGTAATGTTTTCATACCTTTTCCCTTTCATTCGTGTTTTGGCCTAAATCTTCGATAGTATACCACAGGGTCCTTCCGGCCGTCAATAGGAAATGAAAATATTTTTTGTTTTGTGAGGCCTGGATGAGTTGCAGGCAGCACTCCTCCGCTCACTGTGTTCCTTTCGCTGTCCAATTTTACATAAAAATAGAGACTGTTTAAACAGTCTCTATTTTTGTAAAATTGGCAACGTCCTACTTTCCCAGGCAGTCGCCCGCCAAGTATCATCAGCGCTAAGGAGCTTAACTTCTGTGTTCGAGATGGGAACAGGTGTGACCTCCTTGCTATCGTCACCAAATCAGATCCCCTACCCAAGCGTCTTACTTGTTAAGTAGGTATCCGTTCTTTCTTGCGAAGGCTTCTTTTGTACCTTCAAAACTGAATAATGTCAAGTGTCTTTCTTCCTTTACACGCTTCTTCCTTGAAACCATTGGTCAAGCGTTCGACCGATTAGTACCTCTCAGCTTCATACATTGCTGCACTTTCACCTGAGGCCTATCTACGTGGTAGTCTTCCACGGGTCTTATCATTTCCATGAAGGAGATCTTTTCTTGTGGGGGGCTTCGCACTTAGATGCTTTCAGCGCTTATCCCGTCCATACTTAGCTACCCAGCTATGCTCTTGGCAGAACAACTGGTGCACCAGAGGTATGTCCATCCCGGTCCTCTCGTACTAAGGACAGCTCCACTCAAATCTCCAACGCCCACAGCGGATAGGGACCGAACTGTCTCACGACGTTCTGAACCCAGCTCGCGTACCTCTTTAATGGGCGAACAGCCCAACCCTTGGGACCTACTTCAGCCCCAGGATGAGACGAGCCGACATCGAGGTGCCAAACACCCCCGTCGATGTGGACTCTTGGGGGGTATCAGCCTGTTATCCCCGGGGTAGCTTTTATCCGTTGAGCGATGGCCCTTCCACTCGGTACCACCGGATCACTAAGCCCGACTTTCGTCCCTGCTCGACCTGTTTGTCTCGCAGTCAAGCTCCCTTCTGCCTTTACACTCTTCGTGCGATTTCCGTCCGCACTGAGGGAACCTTTGGGCGCCTCCGTTACTCTTTAGGAGGCGACCGCCCCAGTCAAACTGCCCGCCAGACACTGTCCCAACGCCGGTTCACGGCGCATGGTTAGAATTCCAACATTACAAGGGTGGTATCCCAACGGTGACTCCACTAAAGCTGGCGCCCTAGCTTCGCAGTCTCCCACCTATCCTGTACGTGCAATGCCGAAACTCAATATCAAGCTGCAGTAAAGCTCCACGGGGTCTTTCCGTCCTGCTGCGGGTAACCGGCATCTTTACCGGTACTACAATTTCACCGAGTCTATTGTTGAGACAGTGCCCAGATCGTTACGCCTTTCGTGCGGGTCAGAACTTACCTGACAAGGAATTTCGCTACCTTAGGACCGTTATAGTTACGGCCGCCGTTTACTGGGGCTTAAGTTCATGCCTTCGCCTAAGCTAAGCAGTCCCCTTAACCTTCCAGCACCGGGCAGGCGTCAGCCCCTATACTTCAGCTTTCGCTTTCGCAGAGACCTGTGTTTTTGGTAAACAGTCGCCTGGGCCTTTTCACTGCGGCCTGCTTGCGCAGGCACCCCTTCTCCCGAAGTTACGGGGTCATTTTGCCGAGTTCCTTAACAATAGTTCTCTCGCTCGCCTTAGGATTCTCTCCTCATCTACCTGTGTCGGTTTGCGGTACGGGCACCTACGGTCTCGCTAGCGGCTTTTCTTGACAGCTTGAAATCAGCAGCTTCCGGTACTAATCTTCCCTCCGCGTAACGCCTCAGAATTATCACAGGGGATTTGCCTCCCGTGACTCCCTTGACGCTTGCACACGCTCTACCAACGGCGCGCTCTGCTTATCCTTCTGTGTCCCCACTTCGCTCAAATGACTTTCGGTGGTACTGGAATCTCTACCAGTTGTCCATCGCCTACGTCTTTCGACCTCGGCTTAGGTCCCGACTTACCCTGAGTGGACGAACCTTCCTCAGGAAACCTTAGATTTTCGGCGGGCAGGATTCTCACCTGCCTCTCGCTACTCATGCCAACATTCTCTCTCGTATACCGTCCAGCAATCCTTCCAGATCACCTTCTGCCTGTATACGATGCTCCTCTACCATACCTTGCGGTATCCTAAGCTTCGGTAGTAAGTTTTAGCCCCGTTTATCTTCGGCGCAGAGCCACTCGACTAGTGAGCTGTTACGCACTCTTTAAATGAGTGGCTGCTTCTAAGCCAACATCCTAGCTGTTTATGCAGCTCCACATCCTTTTCCACTTAACTTACATTTTGGGACCTTAGCTGTAGGTCTGGGCTGTTTCCCTTTCGACCACGAAACTTATCTCACGTAGTCTGACTCCGGGGTATGATCGCACGGCATTCGGAGTTTGATAGTTTTCGGTAACCGGTGAAGGCCCCTAGAACATTCAGTGCTCTACCTCCGTGTATCTTTCCCCCAGGCTAGCCCTAAAGCTATTTCGAGGAGAACCAGCTATCTCCGAGTTCGATTGGAATTTCACCGCTATCCACACGTCATCCCAACACTTTTCAACGTATATGGGTTCGGTCCTCCACGAGATTTTACTCTCGCTTCAACCTGCACATGGATAGGTCACCCGGTTTCGGGTCTACAGCATGTAACTTTCGCCCTCTTAAGACTCGCTTTCGCTTCGGCTCCAATGCTCCAGCATCTTAACCTCGCTACATACCATAACTCGTTGGCCCGTTCTACAAAAAGTACAAGGTCACTTGCGCTCCCTTTGCTTGTAAGCATAAGGTTTCAGGTTCTCTTTCACTCCCCTCCCGGGGTTCTTTTCACCTTTCCCTCACGGTACTGTTCGCTATCGGTCACTGGGTAGTATTTAGCCTTGGGGGGTGGGCCCCCCTGCTTCAAACCGGGTTTCACGTGTCCGGTCCTACTCTGGTGCCACTCCTGCATAAACTCCATTTCGCCTACGGGGATTTCACCCTCTTCGTCCCTGCTTTCCAGCAGCTTCGGCTATGAATTTCATGTCCTTTGAGTGGTCCGCAACCCCGAAAACTAAAGTTCTCGGTTTGGGCTCTTTCCCGTTCGCTCGCCGCTACTAGGAAAATCGATGTTTCTTTCTCTTCCTAAGGGTACTTAGATGTTTCAGTTCCCCTCGTTGCCTTCTCCGCACCTATGTATTCAGTACGGGATACCGCCCCATTACGAGCGGTGGGTTCCCCCATTCGGATATCTACGGATTGTCGGATATTTGCTCCTGCCCGTAGCTTTTCGCAGCTTGTCACGTCCTTCTTCGGCTCCCAGTGCCAAGGCATCCGCCTTATGCTCTTATTCGCTTGACCTATTGGTCTGCCTGATCTAGCGTGATCAGGTCTTTTACTGTTAATTCACTCTGTGAATCAGCTTTTTTCTGGTTTCTCGGTTGAAATCGCAGTATTACCCTAATCGCAGTCTTTTCAAAAAGACTTTGTCTTAGTTGCATACTTTTTTCTATTTACCGTTTGGTAAATAGCTCGATTTCGTTTTCGTTGTAAATTTGTTTTTACACTTCTTTACATTATTCAGTTTTCAAGGTACATCCTTCTCCCAATCGCCACAACTTCTTGCCCGTTCCGACAATTGGTCTTGGTGGGCTTGGGAGGACTCGAACCTCCGACCTCACGCTTATCAGGCGTGCGCTCTAACCACCTGAGCTACAAGCCCATGTAAACTCATAGTGCAGAAACGTTCGTCTCCTTAGAAAGGAGGTGATCCAGCCGCACCTTCCGATACGGCTACCTTGTTACGACTTCACCCCAGTCATTGATTTCGCCTTAGGCAGCCTATTTACTAGCCGACTTCGGGCGCCCCCAACTTCCATGGTGTGACGGGCGGTGTGTACAAGACCCGGGAACGCATTCACCGCAGCATTCTGATCTGCGATTACTAGCAACTCCGACTTCATGCAGGCGAGTTGCAGCCTGCAATCCGAACTGGGATCGGTTTTTGAGATTTGCTCCACCTCGCGGTCTTGCTTCTCTTTGTACCGACCATTGTAGCACGTGTGTAGCCCAGGACATAAGGGGCATGATGATTTGACGTCATCCCCACCTTCCTCCGTGTTATCCACGGCAGTCTCATTAGAGTTCTCATCTTACTGTTAGCAACTAATGACAAGGGTTGCGCTCGTTGCGGGACTTAACCCAACATCTCACGACACGAGCTGACGACAACCATGCACCACCTGTCTCCCCCGTCCGTAGAAAGGTCCGATTAAGGACCGGTCGGAGGGATGTCAAGCCCTGGTAAGGTTCTTCGCGTTGCTTCGAATTAAACCACATGCTCCGCTGCTTGTGCGGGTCCCCGTCAATTCCTTTGAGTTTTACACTTGCGTGCGTACTCCCCAGGCGGAGCACTTAATGCGTTAACTCCGGCACCGAACTCTTGCGAGCCCGACACCTAGTGCTCATCGTTTACGGCGTGGACTACCAGGGTATCTAATCCTGTTTGCTCCCCACGCTTTCGTATCTCAGTGTCAGTTACTGTCCAGAAAGCCGCCTTCGCCACTGGTGTTCCTCCTAATATCTACGCATTTCACCGCTACACTAGGAATTCCGCTTTCCTCTCCAGCACTCAAGTCTCTCAGTTCACGGGGCGAACAATGGTTAAGCCATTGCCTTATACCCTGCGCTTAAGAAACCACCTACATACTCTTTACGCCCAATAATTCCGGATAACGCTTGCCCCCTACGTATTACCGCGGCTGCTGGCACGTAGTTAGCCGGGGCTTCCTCCTTGGGTACCGTCATTTTTTCTTCCCCAAGGACAGAGCTTTACGACCCAAAGGCCTTCTTCGCTCACGCGGCGTTGCTGCATCAGGGTTTCCCCCATTGTGCAATATTCCCCACTGCTGCCTCCCGTAGGAGTTTGGACCGTGTCTCAGTTCCAATGTGGCCGATCACCCTCTCAGGTCGGCTACTGATCGTTGCCTTGGTAGGCCGTTACCCCACCAACTAACTAATCAGACGCAGGCCCATCCTCTGCCGATAAATCTTTGACCGTCTGCCCATGCGGACATACAGCATCATGAGGTTTTAATCCCGGTTTCCCGAGGCTATCCCTCTGCAAAGGGCAGGTTGCCTACGCGTTACTCACCCGTCCGCCGCTTTCCACTGATTCTCTCAACCGAAGTGTCAATCATCAGCTTCTCGCTCGACTTGCATGTGTTAGGCACGCCGCCAGCGTTCATCCTGAGCCAGGATCAAACTCTCATATAAATGGTATTTAAATCTCTTTCGAGACATAAATCTAGTTTGTTCTTACTCTTCCGAACGCATCGCGTTTCGCGATTTCTTTCGAAATTATTGTTGTTTCTTTTTTAGAAATTGTCGGAAACTCTCACGCAATTGTCTTACCAATTTTATGATTGTTTCTTTCTTTAATCTCCTTGAGAATCTCTCGATTCCCGTTTTGACTAAATTTCTACACTATGAAGTTTTCAAGGTTCTGTCGCCCTTCATTTCAGGCGGCCGCTCCATTTTGCGGAGCTTTTCTAGTTTATCTCATTTTTTCCAATTTGTCAAGGGCTTTTTTTAGCTTTTTCTCGACGTCCTCGGCTTTGCTTCGGCCCTTCGGCCTCGCTGAGACAACTTTTATATACTACCATGTGCGCTTTGCTTTGTCAACCTCTTTTTTTCGGTCCGTTTCTTCTCTCCCTCGTTGACTCCGCCGCCTCACCTGACAGCTTGTCTATATTACCAAACTTCTTCCCCTCTGTCAACCGCTTTTCTCTTTCTTTTTTACTCTTTTTTTGCAGACCGAAAATCAGGTACAGAATCAGTCCGATCAAATTGAATGCGGCAAAGAAGAAATAGACGCCGCCGGGGCCGAAACGATCCAGCGCCGCCCCGCCGATGAGCTGGCAGACGATCGCGCTGCCGTTGCTGCCCAGAGCATAGTACATAGCCACCGCCATTCCCTCATGGCCGGAGGGGGCCAGCAGATTGACATACCGGACAAATTCCACAAGAATGATCCCATTGACCGCTCCCTGCATAAAAAACAGAAGCGCAAGGATAATATAAGAAGGCTCCAAGCTATAGATGAAAAACCGAATTACCGAAACGCCAATTGCGCCAAGAATGGTTTTCTCCAGGGAAAAGCGCCCGGCCAGCCTGGCGGACCATTGCATGAAGGGCGCCTCGCTGCCCACCATGAGAAGCATGACAATTCCCACCCCGGCGATAGTCCCTCCTCCTTCTATATATAGAAAGCTAAAGTATGTATTATTGGCCACATTGGTGCCGCCCACAAAAAAAGTACAAAGAATCAGCTGCATCAATCGCTTATCCCGCAGCAGCATGCGGTAGCTGCCCGTCTTTTTCTGCCGGACACTCTGCCTGACCGATCCGCGGCTTCCTGTCATGAGCATAAGCAGCAAAGCGGATAGAAAAAAACAAATGCTGTAAAACCAAAAAATAGTCTCTAGACCGATCATGGCCGCCAATCTGCCGGAACCGAACACGCCCAGCGCAAAACCAACCGCGCCCCATTTTCGAATACGGCTGAAAGGCAGTGATTCTTCCAAAGTCAGCGAATCGGAAAGAGGCATCACCGGCGCCTGAAAAAAATACATACATCCATATAAAAGCAAAAACAGTGGATACCATCTTATCGCAAGCAAAGAAACCGCGATCAGGGAAGCAGCCAAACACAGCAGCATAATCAACAAATATTTGTTTTTGCTGCCGTCATAAACTTTTCCCCAGAATGCTCCGGCAAAAATAGCCACGCAAGTACCAGCAGCCGTTATAGTTCCGATCTGCGTGCCGGAAAATCCGATGAAGGCCAGATATTGGCCGATCAGCGGCATGAAGGATCCCAAAGCCATAAAGGAAAACGTATACAGCAGGGAAAAACCGACATAACTTCTTTTCATATTTATCATCTCCACTTACTGGGAGTATATCAAAGACTTGTTCGGTACACAATATCATTATATATGTTATACGGAGGTGAATTATTTTGGTAATTATATTAATTCGTACGGTTGTACTGTATCTGATCGTACTGTTTACCATAAGAGTCATGGGCAAATCAGAACTGTCCAAAATGTCCCCGTTTCAATTGGTCGTTATCTTTATGATCGCCGAGCTTGCGGCAATTCCCATCGAATCTTCCACTGCTTCACTCATCAATGGCGTCATTGCGATTTTTACACTGCTCTTCCTGCAGGTATTAATCTCGCTGATTTCGATTAAAAGTGAAACTGTGAAAAATTTTCTCAACGGAAAACCCAGTATTTTAATTGAAAAGGGCGAAATCAATGAACAAGAGCTGAAAAACCTGCGCATATCCATCAACGATTTGATGGAGCAGCTGCGAATCGGCAACGCACCCTCTCTTTCCGATGTGGAGTATGCGGTCATGGAATCAAACGGCGAACTTTCGATTATCCCCAAGGCGGACAAAAAGCCTCTGACTCCCAGCGATATGGACATATCCAAGCAGCAGGAGACCATGCCTTTGATTCTCATAGCTGACGGAACCCTGTACAGAAGCAACCTGCTCGCATTGGGCTGGAACGAAGATGCGTTAAAGAAACATCTGAAGGAGCTTGACTTGAACGGATACGAAGAGGTGTTCTTTGCTTTTTGTGATGAGGCGAAAAAACTTCATGTGTATGTATCCAGCCCGGATAAAAAGAAAGCCACGGAGGTGACATCATGCGCAACTTCATAGTCTCATTGATCTGTCTGGGAGTGCTGGTGGGAGCTTGGTGCGTGTTTGACAATTATTCAGACACCAGACTGCAGGGCTACATTGATCAGATTGAAACTACGATCATTCCTGAGATCGAAGCAAAAAACTGGGATGATGCATACGCTCATTTTGAGGAAGTTTCCGACAGCTGGCACAAATATAAAAAGACAGCTGCCTTCTTCCTTGATACCGACGCCATCAACGAAGCCGATTACTCCATCGCCAAGTCTAAATATTATATTAAGGCTAAGGATGATTCCAATTCAACCGGAGAGCTGGCATGTCTGCAGGAGCAGATGACCTTCCTCCATTACAATGAGTCCTTATCCGCCGGAAACATTTTTTAACTGCAAAAAAATTGGGCATCCGCATTACGCGGCCTGCCCAATTTTATTACATATTTTTACTAGACCCTTTGATACTTACCGCACCGATCCTGAAATGCTCCGATGGACCTGCCCTCATGAAAGAGCCTGATTACATTACACTGATTCGGGCAGTCGCAGCAGGATGTTTCTTTGATTTCCACATCCAGATTTCCCTGGTCAAAGCCTTTGAAGGAGGTCCCTGGCCGGGCCTTTTGTTCCCAGGCCAGCAGCGCGGCCCCATATGCTCCCATGATTCTGTGCTCCTTTGGCACGAAGATTTCCATATCCAGCGCTTCTTCAAATGCGGCTTTCAAACCCTTGTTAGCGGCCACTCCACCCTGAAAGCAGACCTTTGGGAGCAGCTTCTTTCCCTGGGCCACATTGGATAAATAACTGGCCGCCAAAGCCCGGCAGACGCCGGCCAGGAGATTTTCTTCGGAAACGCCCATCTGCTGCTGATGAATAATATCTGACTCTGCAAAGACCGCGCAGCGGCCGGCTATGGGCGCCGGATTCCTGCCCTGAAGCGCAACCTCCCCGAATTTTTCGATGGGGATTCCCATCCTTTCCGCCTGCCGGTCCAAGAATGAACCTGTCCCGGCAGCGCAGACCGTATTCATGGCAAAATCAGATACCAGCCCGTCTTCCAGCAAAATCAGCTTTGAATCCTGTCCGCCGATTTCAATGATAGTACGGATATCCGGGTCGATCTTTGCCGCAGCAACGGCGTGAGTCGTAATTTCATTCTTGATCACATCAGCGCCGGCAAAGGCTCCGGCAAGCCCTCGGCCGCTGCCGGTGGTTCCCGCTTTTCCAATATCCGTCGAATCAAACTGCCGCCCCAGTTCCCTCAGACCCTCGGCGATCGCATTTAACGGTCTGCCCTTTGTCTTTAGATATAATTGTTCTTTTATGCTGCAAGCTTCATCGATCACCACCAAATCCGTACTGATTGATCCCACATCAATTCCCAAGAAATACACGTTTTCTCCTTTCCAGCATATCCACGAACGCTTCTACTCTAGTTTCATATCCTGCATTTGCCTGCATCTCATCGAATACCAGGTGAAGGATTTTCACCCCCTGTTTTTCCTGGACTAAATTGCTGGCAGCCTTTGCAACGATTTCCGGCATACACCCGGCCGGCATAATCTGTATAATTCCGTCCTCTTTAGAGCCCCATATTTCCTCAACCGTTTCCTTAGCATATCCGCCGATACTATAAGGAAGATATGGACTTTTCTTTCCCTTTGAACGTATTGGGAACGCTGAACGGATTGTATGCCCCATCCACCAGCTGATGTTAACTGGTCTTCTCACCGAGCATCCCATCTGCATCAAGTGTTCTTCCAGGTTTTGATTGGCAGCCGATTCAATAGAAGTATAAATTTCTCCTGTAATTAGGACCCTGATCGGCTCACATTCAGGGTTGTGGGAAAGGGCTTTGGCCGCTCTCTCATACGTTTCAATCACGCGGCGGGCACCGGACAGCGTTTCGCTAACCTCCAGTTCTCTTCGAAGCGATCGGAGAAGTCGTACACACTCGCCAGGATGACTGGTATAACCCGCCCTAGCCTTAATCTTTGTTTCCAGGCGGTCAAGTGAGGTCATTAATCGGATACTGCCGCCCAGTACGCGTATTGCCTGGAGAACTGACGCATCGCTTTCGCTTCCCGCTAGGGCCAGACGCTGCAGCCACTCCTTATATCCAATCGATTTGGGCGTATCCATGAGGATCCACTCCATCTTATAACCAGCACGGCCTAGGACTTGTTTCAGCAGTTCGCCATATTCCCCTAATCTGCACGGCCCCATGGTTGCCGGCATAATTACACGCCGTGCTCCCAGCTCATAAGCTTCGATCAAATTTCCCGCCATAAATTTAAAAGGCAGGCACATTTCTTCTGGTGAAACGGACTTGCCCTTTTCCAACGTTTTTCCCGAATTGGCCGGCGGTACGACGGCCGGTATCCCCAGTTCCTTGAAAGCCAGCGCCGCTGCCAGATATGCGGGACCCAAATGGGGAAACGTCACCTTCATGCCTGCCGCCTCCCCTTCAGAACTTCGGCAAAAGCCTCCAGCCTGGTATCAAACCCAGCCTCGCCCCGCTGTTCGTCCAGTTTTAACACCAGCAAAGGGAGTCCCTTAAGGTTGTTCTTCAGCATTTCCACGGTAAAGGAATCCGTTCCGCATGAAAAGGAAGAAAGATAAACGATGCCGTCGATTCCTTTTTTCCGCAGTGCCTCCATGCTCCCAAAATTGTTCACAAAAAAAGACCAATATGGTTTTTTCATCAGATCGGTATAGGCAAGGCCGTTGTCTTTTTCTTCCCGTGGCACCCGCTCCTCGGTTACCACGCCAATCTTCATCCCATGCAGCTTATTGATCAAATCCATATTAATAAAAGAATCATAAATATTGTAGCAGTGACCTGCTAGAAAAACCTTATAATCATAGCCTTCCTCATCCAGCCCCTTTAGGGCCATCTCTTGCGTCAATAGAGCGTTGAGAAAATTTACCTTAAAATCCATTCTGCGCACGCCTAATTTTTTACACGCTTTCCAAAGGGCTTTTTCTAATTTTTTACGGTCGTGCAAATAAAGGGGGTCGGTAAAAATCAGCTTGTCTTCCACGCCTGCTGCCGCAGCCAGATCTGCTGCTCCTGCAACCTTGGGACATATTGATTCTCCGTATTCCGTATTCATGATCCGGGGCAGAACAATCGCGTCACAGCAATCAGCCAGTTTTTTTACATGGCCGCACATCACTTTGACCGGCAGGCATGCCTCGTCAACGCAGGCCAGGTTCCCTTGTTTTAGAGTCTCCTGATCGGTATCCCCGCTTATTTCCACCTGGATTCCCAGGCCCTGGCAGAATGCCTCTACAAAGGGTTTATAGGCATAATAAAAATATGCTTTTGGTATTCCGACACGCATAAAAAAACCTCCCGTCAAACCGTCTCAAGGTTATTGTTGACAGAAGGTTTCCATTTTATTCTATGATCTCGTACATGTCAGCAGCATCTTCTTTCCGGCTGGAGTCCAAGAGCTTAATTACCCGCGCCGTTACACTGCTGCTCCCGAACCGGATGTGTATCACATCTCCCTCTTTTACTTCCGTTCCCGGCTTTGCGACTTTATCGTTTACCAAGATCCGTTCCTGTTCACATGCTTCTTTTGCCACAGTCCGACGTTTGATTAATCTTGAGTTTTTAAGAAATTTATCGATTCTCATTTTCACCTCTTAAAAAAAACAGGGCAACTGGCGTTGCCCTTTATTTCTATCGCTTATTTGTTTACTGCATCCTTAAGCGCTTTGCCTGCCTTGAAAACAGGAGCCTTTGATGCGGCAATTTTAATGACTTCGCCTGGTTTTCTCGGGTTTCTGCCCTGTCTGGCTTTTCTCTGACGAGTTTCAAAAGTACCGAATCCGATCAACTGTACCTTTTCCCCTTTTACCAGAGCTTCCTCAACGCTGGAAACAAATGCATTCACTGCAACTTCCGCGTCTTTCTTTGTAAACCCTGTCTTTTCTGCTACTGCAGCTACCAATTCAGCCTTATTCATCAATAATTCCTCCTTAAAAAATAAATTAGTATTGATCAAGCGGTTTGTCCCACTCTGCTTGCTAAAAGCTTTTTTTAATAATCTCTAGTAAGTTCCTCCACTCTCTCTGATGCTTATTGTCCCATTTTTCAATGGTTTTGTCAACAGTTTTGCATCAGTTTGACTAAAAAAAGGGCATTCCTACGGGATTGCTTCATTACTTTATGAATTTATCTAAAATGCGGACGATTTTATCCCCCTTCGGCATCTTCGCAACTTCTTCTTTTGTCACTGTTTTCGTTGCAAATACCATAATTCCATATACTACCATTGCCAAAAGAATTGCTGCAACCGTTGCCAGCCTGCTCCCGGATAACACCGTAAACAGAATCTTGTAGCTGCCCCACGCGCAGATCGCCATTACCACGGATGAGATAAGCGGTTTTACTGCCGTAGACATCAGATCGAACTTGGTACCCGTATGTTTGCGCACAGCAATGATGTTCAGTACGGAGGCGATCAAATAGGCAGTCACCGTTCCCGCGGCGGCTCCCAATATATTGATAGACTTAATTCCTGTTAAAGTCCATGTTATGATAATTTTAACTACAACTCCGATGGCCAGGTTGCGGACCGGAATCATCTGCTTGCCCACACCTTGAAGTACGCCGGTGAGTGTCTGTACCGTAGAAAGAAAGACAACCCCTACTGACATTACCATCAGACAGGGAGCAGCGCTGATCGCACTGGCCTCCCGGGCCGGGTACAGGAGAACCAGAATCGGCTCAGCCAGGGCAAAGAGACCTAATGCACAGGGAAGCCCCAGGATAACCGCCATTCTCAGTCCAGTGGACACATTTTCCTGTAAGTAACGAATATCTTTTTGTTTATACGCCGCTGCCACAAGGGGCACCAGGCTCATGGCCACCGCCTGGGTCAGCACCTGAGGGAAGTTAATCAGCGATCCTGCAAAAGCGCTCAGCTGGCCGTACATCGCCCTTGCTTGGGTCGGATCCCAGCCCGCGTCCTGGAGCCGTTTAACCACAATTGTTACATCCACCAGGTTTACAATGGGCATGATCGCCGCGCCAATGGTGATGGGAACGGCAATAATCGCAATTTTTTTTAAAATCGAAGAGCTCGGTTCCACTCTACGCATTTTTCGCTGAGTTTTGATTCTTCTCTTTAATTTGCCCTTACTCATGGAATAGACGATCAGCATGACCAGAAGGCCTCCTACTGCTCCCGCGGCTGCCCCCAAAGTCGCACCCGCGGCTCCGGTCTCTTCCGGCTGGAACTTGCTTGCAGAACCCAGTGCTGCCGCACTGTGGAAAAAGAAGTAAGCCAAACTGAGACCTACCGCTACACGGAACACTTGCTCGATTACCTGGGAAATCGCAGTCGGTTTCATATCCTGCATGCCCTGAAAATAACCTCTGTAGGAAGCCATTACCGGTACAAAGAGCAGTGCCGGAGAAATGGCCCGCATAGCCAGTGCCGCACCAGGCACATTGACTTTTTCCGCAAAGAATTCAGCGCCGAAGAAAACGACCACAAAGGATACCGCACCAATGGCAAGCATTAGTATCCTGGAGATTTTAAAGACTCGGTGAGCCTCTCCGAACTGTCCGAAGCTGACCCGCTCAGAAACCATTCTCGAAATCGCCACCGGTATACCCGCTGTCGCCAGAATCAGAAAAAAATTGTATACATAATAGGCCGGGTTGTAGTTAGCCATGCCAACATCGCCGATCCAATTTCCCAGGGGGATCCTGAAAATTGCCCCCAATACTTTTACCATCAGCCCGGCTACCGCCAGGACTGCTGCTCCCTGTACAAAGGATTTCTTAGCCATAATTCCTCCTATACCCCTACAGAGCCTTCAAGATTTGTTTTGTAGCTCTGGTTGCTTCATAGATCGTTTTTTCCACATCAATTGTGAAATGTCTTCCATTTTCATAAAGGATTTTGCCGTCCGCCATCGTCATAAGCACATCACTTCCGGATGCGGAATAAACCACATTGTTGCATAGATCATGAACCGGATGCATATGGGGTCCGCTGATATCCAAAACGATTAGATCCGCCTTATACCCTTCCTTGAGCAGACCGCTGTCCGTTCTCCCCTGGGACAGTGCGCCCGCCCTGGTGGCAGCGTATAAGGCCTGCTTCGGCGTAACAGCCGTTGGATCGCCCAGCTTTTCTTTGGCCGCCGTAGCCAAGTATTTCATTTCTTCAATGAAGTTAAGGCTGTTATTGCTGGCAACGCTGTCCGTACCCAAAGAAACATTGATCCCCATATCCAAGAGCTTCGGCACATTACATACACCGCTGGCCAGTTTCATATTGCTCACCGGATTGGACGCTACCGTCACCGCCTTTTCTTTGAGAATATGGAAGTCGTCGCCTTCGACCCAAACGCAATGGGCTGCCGTTGTCGGCGTATCAAAGAGGCCCAGCTTATAAAAATAAGCTGCAGGTGTCATCTGGTGTCTCTGTTTACATTCCTCATGTTCGGACTTTGTTTCAGAAAGGTGTACATGCATGCCAGCGCCGATGGATTTGGCATAGTCCGCCATTTGCCGGACAATCTTCGGCGTCGAAGTGTATTCTGCGTGAATGCTCATATCCACTTTGACCCTGCCGTCGGCATCGTTATGATGGTTCTCATACAGCGCTTTCATTTCCTTCGCGCCAACAAGGTCAAAGAGATTGGAATCGTCAAAACAGGTGATCGACCTGGAAATATTGTTTTTTGCTCCACTTTCTATGACAGCCCTCACCATGTCTTCCGAAAAATAATACATATCCGTAGTGGATACGATTCCAAAGCGGATCGACTCTGCCATAGCGAGCAGCGTGGCCCAATAGACTGCATTTCCGTCCAGCTGGGCTTCGAAAGGAAAGATTTTTTTGTTGAGCCAATCTTGCAGCACCAGATTTTCTCCGTAACCGCGCATCAGCGTCATCGGCGAGTGGGCATGCGTATTGTAAAACCCGCTCATCAAAAGTTTTCCTTTTCCGTCGTAGACCCGGCCAAAAGCCTTTTGGGGAGCCTCCTTACTAATATAAGTAATCGTCTGTCCATCTATTCCAACATACATATTTTCAACAGCATGAAAATGTTCATCAATTATGGTTATGTTGCTAAACAGCATTTTTATCCTCTCCCTTGCCAATTTTTCAATAGCGGGAACTATTATATCACAAATGGGCATGAATACCAACCCTGCAATTCCTACATCAATGGCGCTACCAAGCGCAAAACCCGGCCTAAAAGCTTTTTAAATACATTGTACTGACGGCAGTCCTCCTTGGTAATCTTCTGGCACTTTTCCAAAGTCCTTTGAAAATCTTCTTCCGCCGAGGCCACGGCTGGATTTTTATAGATAAAAACCGCATCCTCAAAATGCAGGTAAAGGCTTCGGAAATCCAGGTTAATCGTCCCGACAACTGCCTTTTCATCATCACTTGTGAATACCTTTGCATGCACAAAACCTGGCGTATATTCATAGATTTCCACACCGGCATCGATCAGTTCACCATAATAAGTGCGTGCCAAAAGATAGGCATAGATTTTATCCGGCACATGGGGCATCATAATAATGACCTCCACGCCCCGCTTGACTGCATAGGTCAAAGCCGTAATCATTTCTTCATCCAGAATCAGATAGGGCGTCATAATATGAACATAGCGCTTGGCATTATAGAGAATATCCATGTAGACCCGTTCTCCTACATATTCGGTATCATACGGGCTGTCGCCATAGGGAATCACATAGCCTTCGGCCGGCAGATCCATTGCTGGTTCAAAGCCGCTGCGAATATATTTGGCAGTTGGCGTCGGTGTATTGATTTCAGCAATATCCCACATCTGAAGAAACATGAGGGTAAAGCTTTTCACTGCATCGCCTTTGACCATGACCGCCGTGTCTTTCCAGTGTCCAAATCGTTCAATTTCGTTGATGTATTCGTCGGCCAGATTGATCCCTCCGGTAAATGCAGTGTGCCCGTCGATAACGAGAACTTTTCGGTGATCCCGGTTGTTCTGATGGGTCGATAAAAACGGCATGATGGGAGCAAAAACCTTACATTTGATGCCCATCTTCCGCAGTTTGTCCGGGTATTTGGGCGGCAGCAGGGAGAGGGAACAGGTGCCGTCATACATGAAGCGGACTTCAACTCCTTCCTTTACCTTTTGCGCCAAAATCGCCAAAACCGTGTCCCACATGAAACCTTTATCTACGATAAAATACTCCATGAAGATAAATTCTTTTGCTTCTTTGAGCGCTTTGACCATTTCCCGGAATTTATCTTCACCTGAAGGGAAGTATTTTACCTGGGTATTTTCATAAGTCGGATAGTTACCGCTGTCATGGATGTATTTGGCCAGCCCCGCCGTTTCCGGGGATTCAGCCTGCAGGCGCTTCAGCAGCTGGGGGTCCTGCGCTAAATAGGGCCGCTGATGTTCAATCGTGCTCTCAATTCGGCGTGCAATAAATCTAGTTCCTGGCTGTACCCTGGTAAAAAGATAAAAAACCACGCCAAAAAATGGAGTAAACATAATTAGCATGATCCAGGTCAGCTTAAAGCTGGCATTTTGTCTGGCATTGAGTATATAGAGCAGAATAATCAAGGAAATAAAGCCTATTATATAGTTGAAAAGAAATACATATTTATCTAAAAGGGCAAATCCGCCTATGAGTACCGCTACCTGAAAGAGCAGCAACAACACCAGTAAAGTGGTTCTTCCAAACAGTAACTTCCATAAACCTTTAATTTTTCGCATATTCATCTCCAAGCTTTCGTTACGGCATCGGCCGTTTGAATCAGCCGGCGCAGTATCAAAATGGCCCTTTCTGCGACGATACTGCGCACATCCTATTAAGAATGTTACTATCTCCGTTAATAAATGTCAAAGATTTTAGGCTTATTTTTCTTTTGCAGGCAGTATATTTCATTTATTTTAGCAAAGACTATCTTTGAACACAAAAGATCAACAACGAAGAAAGGATTATAAGCTATGAAAGCAACAGGAATTGTAAGAAGAATCGACGACCTGGGAAGGGTGGTGATTCCCAAAGAAATAAGAAGGATCCTGCGCATACGCGAAGGTGATCCGCTGGAGATTTATACCAGCAGCAATGGGGAGGTGATCCTGAAAAAATACTCTCCCATCAACGAGCTTGGTCAGTTTGCCGGCGAATATGCCGAAACAGCGGCATCGATTCTGGACAGCACTGTCATTGTTTCCGATACGGATCAAATTGTTGCGGTATCCGGCGGAAGCAAAGCTGAATATATGGATAAGAAAGTGGACTATGAGCTCGACAAAATCATTCAAAGCAAGACCAGCTTCCATAATGAGGCCAAGATCGTGGTTCCAATTTTGGCCCACGGAGATGCCATCGGATCAATTACCATTCTGCCCAAGCAGAACCGCACCCTTACTGATGTGGAACTTAAGGCGGCTGAAATTGGAGCTTCTTTCCTCGCCAAGCAGATGGAACACTAAGGCGCCGCAGCCCATATAAAAACACCACCTCCGAAAGCAGACGGAAGCTGCTTGGGAATGTGGTGTTTTTTTACGGTTCTTTTATTTGTTAACCCTTGGTCCTGCGTATTGATGTTTTGGATTGTTCTCCCAAAGTTCGTCCGCGATCGGCTCCCATTTATCAGCAGCAGCAAAGCACTTGGCGCAGAGGTTATCAACATCCTCCGGGCTCTGCATATCCGTCGAATGAGCGCCGCTGGCTTTGACCATTTCCGCCAATTTTCCTTTGTTATCCAACAGCGGGCACGGCCTCAGCATATTATCATTGAAGGGCTGATTATCGTGATACTGCATGAAGAGCGGCTTCTGGTAAGCTTCCAGCAAGGTTGTATCTTTAATATTGCAGTCCGAGTAATGGATGAACGCACACGGTTCAATGTCGCCGTTGGCGTTGATATGCAGATAAGAACGCCCTCCTGCAATGCAGCCGCCGACGAATTCTCCGTCGTTCCAAAAGTCCATGGTAAAGATCGGCTTTGTGGTTCGGAACTTTCGGATCTGACGATACATGAACGCTCTCTGTTCCGGCTTTGCAAGAAGCGACGGTTCGGCATCCGTTCCAACCGGCATATATGTAAAGTACCAGGCAAATTTGACGCCTTTTTCAATCATCGCGTCGAAAAATTCCTCACTGCCAAGGACTTCCGCATTGGTGCTGGTGTAGCAGGTGGAAATTCCAAAGGGCAGCTTTCTTTCACGCAGGATATCCATCGCCTTCATAATGGCCTGATAAGTACCTTTTCCTCTTCTTTCGTCGGTCTCCTTTTCAAAGCCTTCAATGCTCATGGCCGGTATGAAATTCTTTACCCGCAGCATTTCATCGGCAAAGGCTTCATCGATCAGCGTTGCGTTGGTGAAGGATAAAAATGCGCAGTCATCGTGGGTTTCGCAGAGGCGCATGACGTCGTCTTTTCTCACCAGCGGCTCACCGCCTGTGAAGATATACATATAGGTACCCATTTCTTTGCCCTGGGTTACAATGCTGTCCAGCTCTTCAAAGGTGAGGCTCATCTGATGGCCGTAATCCGCCGCCCAGCAGCCTATGCAGTGCAGGTTGCAGGCAGAGGTGGGATCCAGCAGGATCGCCCACGGTACGTTGCAGTTGTACTTTTCTTTTACTTTCAGTTGTTTTTTCGGCCCCAGCATACCGGCATTAATGATAAAATTTTCGAAGAGTTTTCTTCGAATTCCGTCATCGCAGTCTGTCCAGAGACTCTTGATCAATTTATACCAGTTATTGTCCTTGTCATTGATGTACTTTTTGATGACTCTTACTTGAGGTGTCAGGCTGTCGCCGCCGATATCGTGTTTCAGCAGCCAGTCAACAATCTTTGGTATGTTTTGATCCGGATCCTTATCCACATAGGATATGACCGTTTTCAGGCCCGCAGCCTGAAGTTTTTCCTTCAGTGTTAAGTCAGCCATTGTTACACATCCCCCCAACATTTGTATGATTAGTATAATTATAGCACCCTATTAAGGTGAAATGCAAGGGGGGCGGGCTGAGAGGGCGGGTGGATGCAGAAAAACGAAAATTGTAGGTTTTTGTATTTATTTCATGGGCTCGCAGTACTTATTTGTTTGTAAAACATAAAAAATTTCATTTTTGGGGTTTCAAAATGGGAAAATTGGTAAAGTCAAACCCTGCAGCCTGCATTTTTGATACAAAAAATCAAAAATGCAGTAGATTTGTATTAAAAGCTAATTAAATGTAATTTTGTTTAAAATTATTGCAAAATTTTCCATTAAATGCTATAATGTAAAAAATTTACTTTTCATGTGTTAGGAGGTTTTATGTATAGGCAGCTCAAACTTATGGAGGCATTAAAAAATGAATATCAAAGGCAAAAGGAGCTTGTTGAGAAGCTGGAGCAGCGGCAGCAAGAACTGCCCCATGGCAGCCTGTCTTGTAAAAAGGGATGTTATTATCGCGTGATATCCGAAAAGGGGAGGACTGTTCAGATTCCCATCCCGCCAGCCTGGAAAGGCGCAGACAATTTAAAGCAGGAACTTGCAGAATTTCAATATATAAAGAAAGCGCTGCCATTATTGAAAAACAATGTGTGCTGCTGTGAGAAGCTATTAAAAAAGTTCAAGCCCTATGATTTTTGGGATGTCCGGAAGCGAATGGCGTCCGCCTATGCCGGTTTTAATTCGGATTTCCTTTTGCTTGACGGAGATTTAAACCCTGAAACCTGGAAAGATGCGGATTACCCTTCAAACCCTTTCCATAGGGAGGACATCATCCATGAATCGGAAAACGGCCTGCAGACCCGCTCAAAAGCCGAGGCCATGATCGCAACCAAGCTGGAACAGAACAAGCTCATATTTCGTTATGAGCCGGAGTTGATCTTAGGGAGTCATGTTATCTATCCTGACTTTTGCATTCCACGGTCCCATGACCGCAAGTTGGTCTATTGGGAGCATTTCGGCAAAATGGACGATCCTGCATATGCCGGAAAAGCCCTGAGCAAACTGGACATGTACAGCAAATACGGTTATTTTCTGGGAGACAATCTGATCATGACCTGGGAAACCAAAGCTCAGCCCCTCACCTTCAAGCAAATCAACGACCAAATTTCCATGTTTCTCTCATGACCACAGAGTGTGGCAGCCGCCCTGCTGCAAACAAAAAAACAGACGCACTTTGTAAAAAGCCGCCTGTTTTCATAATCAGAAACTATTTAATGACTTCTGCCATTGTATTTGGTCCGCATCCAGCTGCGTTTCCTTCATCCGTGTCCAAATGAATTTCTTTTTCATGTTTCACACCTGCACGAACCAGCACGTTATTGAAAACCAAACCTCTTTCGCCTTCGATCTTGATGCTGACAACATCTTTGTCCTTCAGACCGGCTTCTTCCGCCTGCTGAGGATTCAGGTGAAGATGGCGCAGGGCGATCATTACGCCGTGATCCAGTTCAACCTCTCCGCAGGGTCCGATCAGCTTGCAGCCCGGCGTGCCTTCCAGCTTGCCTGACTCTCTTACCGGGGCCTTGATCCCAATCGCTCTGGCATCTGTAGCAGCCAGTTCAATCTGTGTTTCCGGTCTGGCCGGTCCCAATACGCGGATGCCTTTCAGCGTAGCTTTCGGTCCTACGATGTCAACCTTTTCCTCGCAAGCAAACTGTCCCGGCTGTACCAAATCTTTCGTCGGAGTGAGCTTGTGGCCCTTGCCGAACAGGATCTCAATATCCTCTTCTTTCAGATGAAGGTGCTTGTTTGATAAACCAATTTGAACTTTGTAACCCATTTTTATGTATCTCCTTTTTCTATTTATTGAAGCTGCCCAAAGTAAAGAATACCCAACGTGCAAAGCCAGCATTCTTACAGAGAGCAGACTCAATCTTCTAAAAAGCTTATATATGGCAGATTGCGGTATCTCTGATCAAAATCCAGACCGTAGCCTACTATGAACCGATCGTCCACCTCAAAACCTATGTAATCCACATCAATTTCCACCCGCCTGCCTGCCGGTTTGTTCAGCAGCGTACAAATGCGGACGCTCTTCGTGTTGCGGTTCTGCAGATAATGCTTCAGATAATTGAGGGTCGTGCCTGAATCCACAATGTCTTCGACGATGATTACGTTCTTGCCTTCGATATCCGAATCCAAATCCTTGATGATCTTAACCACGCCCGATGATTTGGTAGAAGCGCCATAGCTGCTGACTGCCATGAAATCGATGATCATGTCCAGGTCCACATTTTTCATAATATCGCCCATCCAGAGGACTGCCCCTCTCAGAATTCCAACCAGCACCACTTCCTCACCTTTATAATCTTCCGTGATCTGAGCTCCGATCTGGCGCGCTCTTTCATCGATCTGCTCCTGGGTGATCATGATTTCACCAACCACATCTCTTGCCATATTGTTACTCCTTTTTGTCTTTGTCTTTATCTTTGTCCCTAACTTCATATTCTACATCATCTATTACCGTTTTTCCACGATATTTTTTTGAAAGGTCCACTTCCTTACCGCCCATCCAATACTTATCCAGTTCTTCTCTGAGATGCCACAAAATCCATAGCCACAAAATCAGGTCATCGACCCAGGCGATGGGAAACAGAATCGGCGGGATCAGATCAATGGGCAGGAACAAATAGATGATGCCCGCTATGATCAGCGCCTTTTTCCGCTTAGGCACAGACTTATCCTTCATCATAAATCGAATTGCCTTTATTCTTTTGATGATTACTCTAAAACCAAAAAACTGCATTTAATCCTCCAAAAGAATTTCCATTTCAGAAAGCAGCTCCTCATGTCCGGTCTTATTCAGTGAAGAAACAGGGATTACCTTGTCGTCAGCAGACAGCTTCAGCGTCGTACGTATCTGACGGATGCACTTCTGCAGCTCGTTTCTCGAAACCTTATCTGCCTTAGTCGCTGCCACCAGACCGTCGAGACCGTAATGGCGCAAAAAATCATACATCTGCACATCCTGTTTGGACGGCGCATGGCGGATGTCTACCAGCTGCACCACCTTAATCAAGCCCTGACGGTTCTGAAAATAAGTTTCCATCATGCTGCCCCAGCTCTCTGACACGGATTTAGATACTTTTGCGTATCCGTAACCAGGCAAATCAACGATACGAAAAGTATCGTTGATGCGGTAAAAATTGATGGTCCTGGTCTTGCCGGGATTGCCGCTGACCTTAGCCAGCTTTTTGCGGCCAGTCAGCAGATTGAGCAGGGAGGACTTGCCCACGTTGGACCGGCCTGCAAAAGCGATCTCTTTCAGGTTGTCCTCCGGATACTGATCTTTTCTGGCGGTTACTGCTTCTAATTCTGCTTTCTTTATGATCATTTTTCATCCTTTACTAAGGCGTGCTCCAGGGCTTCATCCACAGTATGGATTAGGACGAACTCCAATTGTCTGCGGACGTTCTTTGGAATATCCTCAATATCCCGTTCATTTTCTGCGGGCAGAAGAACTTTTTTAATGCCCGCTCTGTGAGCAGCCAAAACTTTTTCACGGATTCCACCCACTGGCAGAACTTTTCCCCGAAGGGTGATTTCGCCGGTCATGGCCACATCTTTTCTCACCGGCGTGCCGGTCAGCGTGGAGATGATCGCCGTACACATGGTCACACCTGCAGACGGGCCATCCTTTGGAACAGCTCCTTCCGGAATATGAATATGAAGATCCTGTTCCTTATAGAAATCGTGGTTGATCTCCAGCTTGTCAGCGATTGAACGGATATAGCTGATTCCAGCTTTAGCGCTCTCCTGCATCACTTCGCCCAGCTGGCCGGTCAGCACCAGCTTGCCGCTGCCGGGCACTACCGTGGTTTCGATAAAAAGCGTATCTCCTCCAACCACAGTCCAAGCCAGGCCGGTGGTTACCCCCACTTCGGCTTCTCCGGTAATAATATCATAGTGGAAACGCCGCTTGCCCAGGTAGCCTTCCAGATTCTTCTCAGTTATGCGGAAATTTGTCTTCTTTCCGCCAACGATCTTTCTGGCTACTTTCCGGCAAATATTGGCGATCTCCCGTTCCAAATTACGCACACCGGATTCTCTCGTATAATAGTTGATCAGATCTCGCAGAGCCTTTTCTGAGAAATTAATATTCTCTTCCTTTAAGCCGTGTTCCTTGACTTTTTTCGGAATCAGGTAATCCTGCGCGATCTTAACCTTTTCTTCCTCTGTATAGCCGGCCACGTTGATCACTTCCATTCTGTCCAAAAGGGGTCTTGGAATGGTATCGATGGTGTTGGCCGTTGTAATGAACATCACCTTGGAAAGATCAAATGGCACTTCCAGGTAATGGTCCGTAAATTCTTTGTTCTGTTCCGGGTCCAGGACTTCCAGCAGCGCGGAAGCTGGGTCGCCTTTGAAATCAGCGCCGATCTTATCCACTTCGTCGAAAAGGAACACCGGATTCTTGCTGCCGGCTTCCTTGATGGAGGTGATGATGCGGCCTGGAATGGCTCCGATATAGGTTCTTCTGTGTCCGCGAATCTCCGCTTCGTCCCGGACGCCGCCCAGGGACATTCTGACAAAATCCCGGTTGATGGCTCTGGCAACCGACTTGGCAATGGACGTTTTTCCGACTCCCGGAGGTCCTACAAGGCACAGAATCGGCCCCTTCAAGCTCTTAGAGAGCTGAATCACTGCCAGGTATTCCAATACCCGTTCCTTGACCTTTTCCAGTCCATGATGATCCTCATTGAGAATCTTTTCCGCCTTGGAAAGATCGATGTTTCCTTTCTTTTCCTTATGCCACGGAAGGCCTAGGATCGTCTCGATATAGGTTCTGCTTACCGACGCCTCGGCGCTGGCCGGCTGCATCTTGCCGAAACGCTTGATTTCTTTCTCTATTTTTTCGTTTATTTTCTTGTCCAGTTTGAGCTTTTTCAGCTGTTCCAACCAGTCTTCCACTTCGTCTTCCAGATCTTCGCTGATTCCCAGTTCATCCTGAATCGCCCGCATCTGCTCCCGCAGATAGTATTCCCGCTGGTTTTTGTTCATTTGAGATTTTACTTTGGTAGTGATGTCCTGCTCAATATTGAGAATTTCAATTTCTCTGGCCAAAAGTTCGTTGAGCTTTTCCAGCCTTTCATCCACATCGATGGTTTCCAGCAAAATCTGCTTGTCTTCAATCTTGATATCCAGATGGGAGCCGATCATATCCGCGAAGCGGCCCGGCTCTTCAATGCCCGCTACTGTAGGAAAGATTTCCGGAGCCAGCTTCTGGTTTACCGCCAGATATTCGTCAAACCCATTGAGTACGGCGCGCATTAAGGCTTCGGTCTTTGGCGACACTTCCTCCGGTTCCGGATCTTCGATCTTGGTTACCACGCATTGGAAATAGGGTACTTCAAAGATGATTTCATCAATCTGTCCTCTGCAGACTCCTTCCACCAGTACCCGGATAGAATCACCGGGCAGTTTGAGCATCTGCTTGATCTTGCCGATGGTACCCACATGGTAGAAATCTTCCGGTGTGGGCAGGTCGGTATTTTCGTCCTTCTGTGCCGCCAGGAAAATGTACTGGTTCATCACCATGGCTTTTTCCAGTGCGTTGATGGATTTTTCTCTTCCAATATCAAAATGGAGCACCATGTTTGGAAACACAGAAAGGCCCCGCAGAGGGATCATTGGCAGCGTCAGCACATTTTCGTCTTCAAAGTCAAGCGCTTCTTTGCTGACTTCTTCTTTTATATTCATTTCTTCTGTCATAATCTGTCCTCCTGATTGTAATAATATAAAAAAGTTTCCTTACAAAACGTTATCTGCGCTTCGCGCTCACTTTCACAAGGTGAACTTTTTTGAATTATAGGAAATGCCATGCATTGGAGATTTCCTATATGATAAGCAGGGCGACTTATCAGCAAGCCGCCCCTTTTTTTATGCAGTCTCATCGTGCGCTTTTGCTTTGCTCTGATCGATCAAGAGCAGTTTTGGCTCGATTTCTTTGTCTATTGTTTCTTTGGTAATAATGCATTTTTCCACGTCCTTTCTGGAAGGAATTTCATACATAATGTCCGTCATGACATTTTCCAGTATTCCTCTCAGGCCGCGGGCGCCGGTTTTACGCTCAATGGCTTTTTCGGCAATGCGTTCGATGGCTTCGTCTTCGATCTCCAGCTCCACATCGTCCATGGCGAACAGTTTTTTATACTGCTTGAGCAGAGCGTTTTTCGGCTCGGTGATAATCTGTACCAAAGCTTCTTTTGACAGCTCTTCCAGGGTCACAATTACCGGCAGACGGCCGATAAATTCCGGAATCAATCCGTATTTCAACAGGTCCTCCGGCTGGATGTGTCTCAGAATCTCCGACTCTTCGATCAAGCTTTCTTTAATCTTTGAATTGAACCCAATGGTCTTTTCACCCATTCTGCGCTGAATGACTTTATCCAGTCCGTCGAAAGCGCCGCCGCAGATGAACAGCACGTTGGTTGTATCGAACTGAAGGAATTCCTGATGGGGATGTTTCCTCCCGCCCTGGGGAGGCACGCTGGCGATAGTTCCCTCTAAGATCTTCAGGAGCGCCTGCTGCACCCCTTCTCCGCTCACATCTCTGGTGATGGAAGGGTTATCGGATTTTCTGGCAATCTTGTCGATTTCATCCACATAGATGATGCCTTTCTGTGCTTTTTCGATATCATAATCTGCAGCCTGAATCAGTTTCAGCAGAATGTTCTCCACATCTTCCCCTACATAGCCGGCCTCTGTCAACGCTGTGGCATCGGCAATGGCAAAGGGTACATTGAGAATTTTTGCCAGGGTCTGTGCCAGCAGTGTCTTGCCTGAGCCGGTAGGCCCGATCATGACGATATTACTCTTTTGCAGTTCCACATCATCCCCTGAACTTAATACATTGTTGATTCTCTTATAGTGATTGTAGACGGCTACGGCCAAAGCTTTTTTTGCTCCGTCCTGACCGATGACATAATCTCCCAGAATCTGTGAAATTTCCATCGGCTTGGGCAGCCGGTAGCTGTCTCCTGTTACTGCATGCTTTTCGCTTGCACGCTCTTCGTCTGCGATAATGTCCTGGCAAAGGCCCACACATTCATTGCAGATATATACTCCTGAACCGCTGATGAGGCGTTTGACCTGACTCTGCGGTTTTCCGCAGAAGGAGCATTTCAATTCTCTGTTTTCATCATATTTCGTCATGAATCATTTCCCCCTGTTATCTGGACTTGCTTATATGATCGACAAGCCCGTAATTAAGAGCTTCGTCCGCGCTCATAAAGTTATCCCTATCCGTATCTTTCTCAATACGGGAAAGATCCTGCCCCGTATTCTCACTGAGGATCCGATTGAGCTTTTCTCTGGTCTTCAGGATCCATTCAGCGTGTATCTTAATATCCTCCGCCTGGCCTTTAACTCCGCCCAGCGGCTGGTGGATCATTATTTCCGCATTTGGAAGTGCGTATCGTTTTCCTTTCTGGCCCGCTGAAAGCAGGAACGCTCCCATGCTTGCCGCCAGTCCGATACAAATTGTAGAAACATCTGGTTTAATATACTGCATCGTATCGTAGATCGCCATGCCTGCCGTCACAGAACCGCCGGGGCTGTTGATATAGATACAGATGTCTTTATCCGGATCTTCCGCCTCGAGGAATAAAAGCTGCGCCACGACTAAGCTGGCTAAGTGTTCATCAATTTCTTCACCTATGAAAATGATTCTGTCCTTTAACAGTCTGGAATAAATATCATAGGATCTCTCTCCTCTGCTCGTTTGTTCAATTACATAAGGAACTAATGCCATTGCGTAAAATCCTCGCTTTCTTCTTTTCATAATGAGAATGAAAAGTCTGTAATTCAGACTTTCCACTTCCCATTATCATTATTCACTGTTTTTTTATGCTTCAAACATATTTTATTTAATTACAGCCTGTTCGAACATAAAATCTACAGCTTTTCTGATTCGAATATCCTTTTCGATGAATCCCAGGTTCTGCACGCCGAGCATTTCTCTGATCTTATCTGCGTCCAGTTTGTACTGGATTGCCATCAATTCGATCTCTTTATCCAGATCCTCTTCTGATGCCTGAATATCTTCCGCATCCGCAACAGCGCTTACCAGCATTCTGGTCTTAACCTTTTTGTATGCGTCATCCTTAAGCTCGCCTCTGAAATCCTGAGGGTCTTTGCCCAGATATTCGAAATACTGCTCAAGGCCCATTCCCTGTCCGCGCAGCTGCTGGTCGAATTCGTGCATCATGTTGGTGATTTCGTCTTCTACCATTACCTGCGGGATATCGATTTCGTTAGCTTCGTAAACCTTTTCCAGCACCGAGTTCTTCATCTGGCTTTCTGCGCGTGATGCAGCAGCCTTCTTTAAGTTTTCCTCAGTTTCCTGCTTTAATTCATCCAATGTATCGCATTCGCTGACATCTTTCGCAAAATCATCGTTGAGCTCAGGAAGTTCTTCTTCCTTGATTTCATGTACTTTGCACTTGAACACAGCCTCTTTGCCCGCCAGATCCTGAGAATGATATTCTTCCGGAAACGTTACCTGGACATCTTTTTCATCGCCCGGCAAAGCGCCGATCAGCTGCTCTTCAAATCCGGGGATAAAGGTGTTGGAGCCCAGCTTCAGCGGCTGGCGTTCAGCTGTGCCGCCTTCGAACTGAGTATCGCCTACCCATCCTTCGTAATCGATCAGAACCGTGTCTCCCTCTTTGGCCGGCCGTTCCACCAGCACCATGCGGGAGTTTCTCTTCTGCAGGTTTTCCAGCTCTTTTTCCACGTCTTCTGCTGTTACTTCGTCGCTGATTCTTTCGATTTCAACGCCTTTGTAATCCTTCACTTCCACTTCCGGGTATACGGGAACCGTAAGGGTTACGGTAAAGCCTTTGCCTTTTTCCAATCCGCCGAACTCTGCGTTGGGGTGGTCGATGACATCCAGTTCCAGCTCGTCGAGCGCCTTTGGATAGTTTTCCGAGAACAGATCGTTTACCGCATCCTCGAAGAAGATGCCTTCTCCATAATGCATTTCAATGATGCTCCGCGGGGCTTTGCCCTTTCTGAACCCATCGATGGTAAACTTATGCTTGGAAGCCTTGTAAGCTTTGATCTGCGCCTGTTCGAATTCTTCTGGTGTAAATTCTATCGAGAATTTCACATCATTTTTTTCTTTTGAGATAAATGTTGCCTTCATTAATTTATATCCTCCTAAATAATCAACACATAGTGCATATTATTATACCTCTTTTCCCCTGAAAAGTAAAGGAAAATCAAAAAAGGAGCCGCTTATCGGCCAAAAACTAGCCCAAACCGTCCCTTTTTTCGCTCTTTTATCGTAAAAACAGCTTCTTATCGCTGTCCCAGAAGGACTAACCCCCTGTAAAATTTACTTCGTTTTTCTGATACGACGCCATACTTTTCCTTCAACAGTTGTCCGATTTCAAGAAGCGGTTCCTGTTCACCGGAAAACAGTTCCACCTCGACCTCGCATATAGGAGCCGATCCCATTTCAGTAGCGATCTTGCCGCCGTCGATTGAAACCTCCATGATCGTATCTTTTGTATCCAGCCGGAATCTGCGCCGTTCAATCTGCATTTCCATGATCGGACGCAGCGGCTTGCCGCTGATAATCTGAATCAGATCCTTACCAATATCGCTTTCTTCAAACGTAACCGGATTGGGGTGGTTATTGGTCACCGGGATATTGATCTCCTCCCTTGTGTGGAGCGCGCCTTCGTTTTTTCCGCCCCATTTGAGCGAAGCAACCAGCCGGTCTCCGTCACTGCGAACACGATAAGCCATATCGTTTTTGCATAGATCAAAGTCGTCCGTATCAAAATAGGTCGCTTTCATAAACACGGTTTCCCTGGTCTGGGGTTCTTCTATCGCCTTTAATTCTTCGTCATCCCAGATCTGCTGCGCGATCTCTTTGCTGTTGATTGCATACTTTAACTCAATTTCCATAAAGATTCCCTTTTTTTCAACTGTTCAACTATTCTTCTGTGTAACCTAAAAGCAAGTACGGATAGCATGATATCATCTTATGCGTGTAAATTCAAGTGAAATTTATCCACACAAACATATATTTCCATTTTTCTTAATAGTCTAGCGCTGAACAATAAACGCAGCATCGACCTCCCCCTTGTTCTTTTGCCCTATAGAGGGCCATATCGCTCCAACGTAGCACGGTATCGATATCCGCCTGAGGATCGCGGCTCTGTGCGATTCCGATGCTGGCAGACAACTGTTCTAAAGCCCCGCATTCTGAAAACGCCTCCTCCATCTTGTATAGAAGGCCCTGCGCCCGCTCCTGCAAAATGGCTAATTCGCAGCAGCCAAGAATGGTGATCAGGAATTCGTCCCCGCCAAGACGGGTGACAAAAGCGTCAGGAAAACAAGCTTCCATCGTTCGGGCCGCTAGAATGAGCGCTTCGTCTCCAGCCTTATGTCCCCAAGTGTCGTTCACCTGTTTAAAGCCATCCATGTCCATATAGATCATACTGATCTTTCTGTCTTTTCGATTCTCTGCCATATATTCATAGAAATAACGTCTGTTATACAGTCCCGTCAAAAAATCCGTATGGGAGTTGTGAAGAATCTGCTGTTCCAAAGCCCGTTCCACTGTCACTTCTCTGCAGATACAGATTTCACCCACCAGATCAGAAAAGATATCATAAATCGGTTCCTTATGAAATTCCAGTATATGTTCCTGCCCGTCTGTTTGAATTGCAATTTCCATACAGCCGTCCGTTTGCCTGTCTGTGAACTTATAATTAAGCTTTTCCAGCCACGAATCATAGTCCAGGCCTGCCATCTCTTCTGCCGATACGCCAAAATACTCGGAGAACTTACGATTAATATTGAGAATAATACCATCGCTGTTTTTCACAAGAATGGCAAAGGGCATGCTCTGAAGCACGATTTCCAGTTCAGTTCCCATATTTTGCAGATCGGTCACATCATGGGCGATTCCCACGGTCCCCAGCACCTGCCCGTCCTGGCCAAAAATCGGGGACTTATAAGTTTTGAACTGGCGCAGCCCATTCTTGCTTTTTACCCGCTCGTCGAAGAGGCAGGTTTCTTTCCTCCGCAGCACCTCTTCTTCTGTCTCCAGACAAACGTATTCTCCTTTTGCATACTCTTCCGGCTCCAGGTCCCATATGTAGTAGTGGCCCCTGCCCTGTATATCTTCTTTTGTCTTGCCCACTGCTTCACAAAAAGCTTGATTGACTTTCAGATGAGCTCCGCGGATATCCTTGAACCAGATCAGGTCAGGAATACTGTCCATAGCAGTATCTAGGTAATTCTGCGTGATCCACAGGTCCTTTTCCAATTTAATCTTATTCAGCAGATGTTCCAATCGAGCTGTTATGAAATCCCATTGGCAGGGCTTAATCCACAGATCTTCATATTGCTGTCCCAGCTTTTTCTGAAGATTCGCCAGCTCCTCTCCGTTTCCGTACAGGATTACTTTGGCATCTTCTTTGAGACCTTTTTTTATTTCATCCTCTTGAATGCCTGTTATGCCATCCAAAATTAAAAGATCGTATTGCTTTAGACTCTCCGGGGTAAGCTTTGAAAACGTGCGCACGGTAATGGTGAATCGTTGAGGAACTGCGGCCTTTTTTACCGCAGATTCAAGAAAGGATTCTTGGCTTACAATGTGAATATTAAGATTGCTGTAATACATATGATTATCTCCTCTTGCGTCGCTTCCCTTTCGAGCACCCGATACTCCTTAGCAATTATTATAGCACAGCTTTGTCCCTTATTGATAGAGCCAATATTCAAAATGGAAGAAGGGGCATATCCCATTAGAACTTCGCTAATGGGACTGCCCCTCATTTACAAACGATTAAATTTCTAAATCCATCAGTTAAAGGTCAGTACGGTTCCAGTCTTGCCTTCCAGAGCTTCCACCGCTTTATCCAATGAAGTGATGATTGCTTTCTTCTGGGGGAAAGCTCTCACAAACTTCATCGCAGCCTCGACCTTAGGCAGCATACTTCCAGCGGCAAAATGGCCTTCTTCCATATACTGAGCCGCTTCTGCCAGAGAAATGTTCTCTAGATCCTGCTGGTTGGGCTTGTTGAAGTTGATGGCTACCTTCTCCACTTCTGTCAAAATCATCAGCACATCGGCGTTCACTTGTTCTGCCAGAAGTTCTGCAGCAAAGTCTTTGTCGATGACAGCCGCCGTTCCTTCCAGCGTACCGTCCGGCCGTTCAACCACCGGAATACCGCCGCCGCCGCAGGTAATTACGATCGCATGATCCCACAGCTGTTTCACCGCATCAATTTCAACGATCTTTCTCGGCAGCGGAGAAGCCACCACTCTTCTGTAGCCTCTGCCTGCATCCTCTTTCATTGTATAGCCCTTTTCAGCCTCCAGCACCTTGGCTTCTGCCTCTGAGTAGAAAGGGCCGATGGGCTTTGTCGGGTTCTTAAAAGCCGGATCGTTTTCTTCTACGATCATCTGGGTTGCCACTGTTACCACCGGAATGTTGCGGTTGGTTTTATTGAGGGCATATTTCAGGCACTGTTGGATGTGGTAACCGATATATCCCTGGGACATGGCGCCGCAAACGTCGAAAGGCATGGCAGGTGTTACATCTTTTGCCGCTTCTGAGGCCATGACGATTCTTCCCACCTGCGGTCCGTTTCCATGGACAACGGCGATTTCATAACCTTGTTCGCTGATCTGGGCAATGTGTTCACAGGTTCTGCGTACAACTGCCAGCTGCGCCTCAGCGGTCGCTTCTCCCTTTCCCGATTGCAGGGCGTTACCGCCCAGGGCAATTACAAGTTTTTCTTTCATTCTATCTTCTCCCTAAAATCAATTATACACGATATGCTTACAGATCGTCTCTGTTCACCGGGCAGCTCATACATCTCGGGCCGCCTCTGCCTCTTGAAAGCTCGGAGCTGGGCATGGTGATCACGGTAATACCCTTCTTCTCCAGAAGTTCATTGGTGACATAGTTTCTTTCATAAGTGATAACCTTTCCAGGCGCGATGGCCAGCGTGTTGGAACCGTCGTTCCACTGCTCTCTCTGGGCAGCCATCGCATCATCGCCGCCGCAGCGGATCAGTTCCACGGCCGGCAGCTTGAGTTCTGAACTCAAAATCTCTTCCAGCTGTCCCTGGATGCTTTCAAAGTGGGCTTTTCCATCTGCAGTGAGGGTAATCTCATAAATCTGCAGAGGGCCTTCGATTTCCGGATGGATGGTAAATTTGTCGTAATCGACCATCGTAAATACCGTATCCAGGTGCATGAAGGCTCTGCTCTTTGGAATATCAAACACCAGAATCTTTTTAAAGGCAGATTCTTTGAGAATGTTTTCCGCAAACCGTTCAATACCGCCGGCAGTTGTTCTCTGGCTCAGGCCGATGGCACAGATGTCTTTGGACAGAACCAGAACGTCTCCTCCTTCAATGGAGTATTCCTGGTTGTAGTCGTACCATAGATGGGTACCTTCCGGAGCAAATTCTTCATTATAAAGGTACATATAGCGCAGCAGCAGAGCTTCTCTTCTCCTAGCCATAGTGCTCATATGATGCACGTTCAGTCCGTTTCCTACGCAGGCTCCCGGGTCCCTTGTAAAATACAAGTTGGGCATGGGATCGGTGTAGTAAGGGTAGCCGGAAGCAATGTAGCTTGCCAGCGAGCCCTTGTTCTTTACTTCTACTTCGCTCTTTTTAATTCCTGCGATCGCCGTTTCTACCAGCTGCTTGGAAGGCATCCCCAGCAGATATTCTCTTACGGTTTCCTGCGCCTCCTGCGAATAGATGCCGCTGTCGGCAACAAAATCATCAACGAAGTTTTTGCGGATCTCATCCGTCTTGAGCGCTTTTGCCGTCTCATCCACATAGTAGATGACTTCAACGCCGTTTTCGCGAAGGAGTTCGGCAAAGCGGTCGTGTTCCTGCTGAGCGATCTTCAAATAAGGAATATCGTCAAACAGCAGCCGCTCAAAATTGTCGGGTACCAGGCCTTCGATTTCTCCGCCCAGTCTGTGAAGCAATACTTTGTTTAGTTTACCTATTTCAGAGTAATTGTTAATTCCGGGTTTCATAAATACCCTCCTCTCATTTTCCTCTTACTAGTCTAACCAATTGTCGCTACAATAACAGCTTTTATTGTATGCATTCTGTTTTCTGCTTCATCAAATACCTTGGAGTGCTTGCTTCTGAATACTTCATCTGTAACTTCGCGGATATCGTATCCGGCCTCTTTCTGTGTCTTGGCCATTGTGGTTTCAAAATCATGGAAGGACGGCAGGCAGTGGAGGAATACCACATCAGAATTTTCGGTGGCTTTTACCATGTCCATATCGATTCTGTAAGGTGTAAGCAGTTTTACTCGTTCTGGAATCTCTGCCTCTTCACCCATGGAAGCCCATACATCTGCGTAAAGCACATCTGCGCCCTTTAAGCTCGCTGGATCGCTGGAAATTTCGATGGTAGCGCCTGTCTCCTTAGCCACTTCCTGAACCTTAGCGATGATCTGCTGATCCAACTCTGCTTTCAGTTCTTCCGGACCATAGGCCACATAATGCATACCCATCTTGGCACATCCGTACATCCATGCATAGCTCATGTTGTTTCTGATATCGCCGCTGAATACGACTTTTACACGGTTCAACGGTTTTGCAACATGTTCTTCAATGGTCATCATGTCAGCCAGAATTTGAGTTGGATGATCCACGTCGGTCAGACCGTTCCACACCGGTACGCCCGCATGTTTTGCCAGGTTTTCTACTACTTCCTGTTTGTAGCCTCTGTATTCGATTCCATCGTAGAATCTTCCCAAAACTTTTGCCGTATCTTCCAGGGATTCTTTCTTTCCCATCTGGGAGCTTCCGGAATCGAGGAAGGTCACGCCTGCGCCTTCATCCATGCAGGCAACTTCGAATGCGCATCTGGTTCTTGTTGAAGTTTTTTCAAACAGCAGAACAACGTTCTTGCCTTTCAGTACCTCATTGTGGATACCGGCTCTCTTCTTCGCTTTCAGATCGTGAGCCAAATCCAGCATATAACGGATTTCTTCTGGAGTGAAATCCATCAGTGTTAAGAAACTTCTTCCTTTTAAATTTACTGCCATTTGTCTATTCTCCTTTTCATTCATTTAATTATTTGCATTTACGAAATTATTTTGCCTATCTTTAACAAAATAATACTATATTTATCCTCAAACAAAAAGTACCAGCACTTTTGTTTGTGAGTGTGCCAGCACTTTGATTTAGAGCATTGAAGGCTGGGAACCGCTATTTTTCTGAATTTTCTGCATGGACTGTATTAAAAGTTCCATCCCTTTTTTTATCTGCTCTTCCGTGGGATAGGAATAATTGAGCCGTATGTAATTGCCTTCGGGCGCTTTTCCCGGGAAAAAAATTCCGCCCGGTATGAAGGAAACGCCCATCCGCTCCGCCTCTTTTGTCAGCAGGGCCACATCCAGATTGGCCGGAAGCTTTACCCACAGATATACGCCGCCTTTGGGTTTTTCATAGGAGAGACTCACCGTTTTTTTTGCCTGGTCCAGACAAGCGCACATCAGATCCCGCTTGCGCTTATAAATTTGCCGGAAGTCTTCCAGTTTTTCAGCGAAGGTTCCGTCTTTCAGATACTGGCAGGCCAGATGCTGGGGAGTCCAGTCCAAGGTCACCAGCCGGACTGACACCAGGTTGCTCAGGCTTTTGACCACTTCCTTCGGGGCGATCATAAAGGAAACCCCGACGCCCGGAACCAGAGTCAGAGAGAAGGAATACATATAGATGACGTTCTCTCCCGGATCCATGGATTTGAGCGAAGGCATTTTATTGCCTTCAAAGTAAAGCTCCGATGCTTCATCCTCCTCCACGATGGGGATCCGGTATTGATAGGAAAGCTCCAGCAGCTTTTTCCTGCGCTCCATGGAAAGAACAATACCGGTCGGATTATGATAGCTGCAATTAATATAGATGAATCTGGGCCTGTGCAGCTCAATAAGCGGTTCCAGGCAGTCGCAGATCATCCCCTCCTCATCCATGGGTACGGGAACGATTTCTCCCCCCGCCAGTTCAATCGCCCGGTACACATCCGGGGACGTGCTTTCCTCGGTAAAGATTTTATCTCCGGGAAGCAGCAGCAGGGTGACCAGGAAATCCAGCGCTTGATTATTTTCGGAAAAGATTTGAATCTGTCCCGGATTGGTCAGCACCCCTTTGGTCCGCATGAAAGCGGCGATTTCCCTGCGCAGCTCCAGGTCGCCCTGATAGGGCGTGTAAAAATATGACGGGCGGTTTCCAGAAGCCATAATCTTAGCCAGGCAGTCCGCGACCTCGTCCTGGCCGTAAACTTCACCTGCCGCCATCCCCGCGGCAAAGGAGATCTTGCTTTCGGTCTGGGCTTTTATAAACAGATCGTCAAAAGCGCTTTCCAGCTTGAGATACTCTTCCTTAACCTGGCTGGGCCAGTTGACCGACTTTTTCTGTTTTTGGTCTTCTTGTGTGCGATATTGGACCCGGTATCCCACCCCTTGATAGGAGGTGATGAGTCCGTCCGCTTTCAGCTCCGTGTAGGCCCGGACCACCGTATTACGGTGAATCCCCAGATTGTCCGCCAAATTCCGCTCCGATGGAAGGGCGTATCCGGATGCCAGGTCGCCGCTGATGATTTTTCGTTTGATCTGGGAAACAATCTGCAGATAGACCGGGGTCTTGAGTTTCTTATCGACGATCAGATTCATCTTTCTTTTCCCTTTTTCCATGGAACTGATAGTAGCAAACCTCCAGCCTTCCGTTATACAGCTTTCGCCTGCGGTCGGCGGGGCGGCCCATGATCTTTTCTTCCGCCTCTTTATCCGTTGTAATGAAAAACAGCGACCATGCCGGATTTTTCTTCATGTAAAAGCTGAGGCTGCTGTAAATTCGTTCGATGGTCTTTTTGTCCCCGATCCGCTCGCCGTAAGGCGGGTTGGTGATGATGATGCCGTCTTTTACATCTCCGGGACGCAGCTTGGTTATGTCCATAATCTGAAATTCGATACAGTCGTCCACGCCGGCTTCGATGGCGTTTTCCCGCGCCGCTTCTATGGCTCCTTTATCGATGTCCGACCCTTTAATGAGAAGGTCCGCGTCATAGTCAATTTCCTGAAAAGCCGCCTGCCGCTCCTCCTTCCACATTGCCTTGGGAGTCAGCTCCCATTCCTCGCTGGCAAACTCCCGGCTGAGACCTGGAGCGATGTTGCGGCCGATCATGGCGGCTTCGATGGGAATGGTTCCCGAACCGCAGCACGGATCCACCAGCAGTCTTCCCGCTTTCCAAAAAGACAGCTGTACCAGGGCGGCAGCCAGCGTCTCTTTTATGGGTGCCGCTACGTCCGCCGTTCGGTAGCCCCGCTTATGTAGCCCCGCTCCGCTGGTGTCGACTGTCACCGTAACCCGGTCCTTGAGCAGGGTCACCTTAACCGTATATTCGGCGCCGGTCTCTTCAAAGCGGGTAATGCCATAGGCCTCCGCAAGCCTTTCTACAATGGCTTTTTTTGTGATGCTCTGACAGCTTGGAACGCTGTGGAGCTTGGATTTTACCGAACTTCCGGTAACGGTAAATTTCCCGTCCGGCGGGATCAGTTCCTCCCAACTGATCCCTTTTATCTGCTGGAACAGCTCTTCAAAGGTGAGAGCTGTAAATTCACCCAGCTTGAGCAGGACCCGGTCGGCGCTGCGGAGCCAAAGATTGCTCCTCACTACCGCCCGCTCGTCTCCTAGATAGGTTACCTTTCCATCTTCTGTTTTCAAGATTTTGTATCCCAGATCTTGTATTTCTCTTTTTACTACGGCTTCCAGCCCAAACGTGGCTGTCGCGATCAATTCCAGCTTCAAATATAGGTCTCCCTTCTGTTTAATTGGCTTCTTCGAATAACCTCCATATTGTCCAGAGCTTCACCTGTTCCGATGGCAACGCAGGACTTGGCATCTTCTGCGATCCGCACCTGTATGCCGGTGCGCTCCTCGATTCGTTTATCAATTCCCCACAGATAGGCACCGCCACCCGTGAGGACGATCCCGGAGTTGCTAATGTCGGCGGCCAGTTCCGGCGGCGTCTTTTCCAGCACATTGTGAACGGACTCACAAATGATGGAAAGGGGCTCGTCCAGGGCTTCCAGCATTTCCTCCGATGTTACCAGGATGGTCTTGGGCAGTCCGGTAACCAGATCTCTGCCCTTGCATTCGATGGAAACGCTCTCTTCCCGCGGATAGGCGGTTCCGATTTTGATCTTCAGATCTTCGGCTGTCCGCTCTCCTATATAAAGGTTATGATGTTTTCGCAAGTATTTTATGATGGCTTCGTCAAAACGATCTCCGGCCACCTTTTCTGAAATGCTGGTAACAATCCCGCCCATGGAAATCACGGCGATGTCGGTGGTTCCTCCGCCGATGTCAATGATCATGATACCATCGGGTTTTGCAATATCCAGACCGGCTCCGATGGCTGCGGCCACCGGCTCTTCCATGAGGAATACGGATTTTCCGCCTGCCTGGGTGGCCGCCTCGCGGACCGCCCGCTTTTCTACTTCCGTCACGCCGCTGGGTACGCATACCATCAGCTTAGGACGAAAGAATTTGCTGCTTCCGCAGGCTTTGCGGATGAAATATTTGAGCATCCTCTCCGTCACGTCATAATCCGATATGACACCGTCCTTCAGCGGCCTGACCGCTACGATGCTGGCTGGTGTCCTTCCCAGCATCTCTCTGGCCTCTTCACCCACGGCCAATATTTCGTTGGTATCCTTGCTGATGGCGACCACGGACGGTTCATTTAAGACGATCCCCTGGCCCTTGATGTACACTAACACATTGGCCGTGCCCAGGTCAATGCCCACTTCCTCTGAAAATCCCAAAATTTGTTACCTCCTTTATTCTAGCAGTTTGAACTTAGTTTTGCCAGAAAATAAGGAAAATATTGATAAGAATCTCAGAAAAGTCTTAACGCACATCCGAAAAAATTTTCCCTTTGTCCGGCAAAAAATTGCCGACCGGCACTTTTTTACCGAGCAATCCGCGGCCGCCCGAATGCTGCTGCGTCGTTTTTATTTCTGGAAACCCTTTGAAATTCACGCATTTTTTATTTTATTTTTGCCTTTTTTGTCTTATCTTTTGGTTTTGGCACGATTATTGTGTGTTATATAGGCGAATCCAAGAAAACCGGTACTTCGCAAAGCAAAACGTATGAAACAAGGAGGATCTTTTAATGAATTCAGGAAATCAGACTTTAGAAAAGTCTTTTAAATCAAGAGACGTACTTGCCATGGCCTTTGGAACGATGATCGGATGGGGCTGGATCATGCTCTCCGGTCAGTGGGCGGCCTCGGCAGGAATGGCTGGTGCTATCAGCGCATACATCGTAGGGGCTGTGCTCTGCATATTCGTAGGACTCGTCTATGCAGAGCTGACTCCTGCAATCCCTTTTACAGGGGGAAGTGTTGTGTTTTCATATAAAGCAATGGGCTATTGGCCGGCGGTCTTTGCCGGACTTGCGACAGCCTTTGCCTATTTAGGTGTTGCGGCCTGGGAAGGCCCTGCGTTCACGACTGCCTTAAATTACATAGTGCCCATACCAGAATTTGGGCGTTTGTGGACGATTCAGGGTTCGGATGTTTATTTGTCCGTCGCCCTCATATCGGTAATTGCCTCTGTGATCATTACGATCGTCAATTATCGGGGTGCCAAACAGGCCGCCGTATTTCAGACAATTGCCACCGTCGGCCTCGTCGCCGTTGGAATTCTCTTCCTTTCCGGTGGCGTGGCTTTCGGGGACATTGAGTATACAAAACCGCTTTTTACATCTTTTAACGGGTTTACCGTGGTACTGCTCATGGTGCCCGCTATGTTCGTCGGCTTTGATGTCATTCCCCAATCCGCCAGTGAAATGGATGTTCCGCTGAAAAAAATCCCCAGGATTTTGATCATATCCATTTGCATGGCTGCTGCCTGGTATATGCTGATGATTTTTGCGACTTGCATTTCCGCACCAGGCAGCGTGCGCACCGGCGGCGTAATTCCGGTAGCCGATGCCATGGCTTTTGCTTTCGGCAATCCCATTTGGGGGAAAGTCTGTATCATCGGCGCTATGTGCGGTATTCTCACCAGCTGGAATGGCTTTTTATACGGCGGGGCCAGGGTTCTCTTCTCTTTGGCCAACGCCAAAATGCTGCCGGGTTTTCTGGCTAAAGTGCATCCCAAGTATCACACGCCCAGCAATGCCGTTTTATTCTGCGGCGGACTTTCTACCTTTTCTTGTCTGCTGGGCGCGGGGGCGCTGACCTGGTTTGTCAATGCCAGCTCCTTCGGAGTTGTAATCATTTATCTGATGGTTTCGCTGTCCTTTATTGTTCTTCGTGTGAAACAGCCGGAAATGCACCGCCCTTACAAGGTGAAATACGCCAAGTTTGTAGGCGCCATGTCCGTTGGCGTAGCGTTATTTTTCGCTTATCTGTATCTGCCCATGGGTCCCAGCCCTCTGGTTCCCATCGAGTGGGCGCTGGTCTGCGGCTGGTTCGCGCTGGGTCTGATCCTGGCCGTCTATGCCAAAGCAAAAAACAGCCATGTCACGGAACTGGAAAGGCAGAGTCTGTTGTTCCGAACAGAAGACGAAGCCGCTTAGCATTCTCAATCTCCGATTTTATATAATGGTAATTTGTGTGGCAGACACCCTGTATCCTTTCGAATGCAGGGTGTTTTGCTGTTTTACAAAAGAAAGTAAGCATAAGCGTGATCTTTCTCTCATATATTGTGATAACAAAATGGTTATTTTTAGCTGTTTAAATATTACAAGAGGTGGTGAACTGTCTTAACATGAAGGATTACATAGAAGAGAGGGTACTGGAGCTGGCCGATTACATAATTGAAACGGGTGCAACAGTCAGAGCAACTGCAAAAAAATTTCGTGTCTCCAAATCTACAGTACACAAGGACATCACTGAACGGCTCCTTGAGATAAATCCCGGTCTGGCCGCGCAGGTCAAGGCGGTTTTAGATAACAACAAGGCTGAAAGACATATTCGCGGCGGCATGGCAACGAAGGAAAAATACCAGCACCACGAAGATTAGAAAGTTGCAGGGCTAAAAAGCATCGCCGCGAGGTGCGGTGGTGCTTTTTTGCTGCTTTTGAAAGGCTGTGGGGCTGGCTGGGGGCTGCTGCGGATGAGGTTGGTTCTGGAGCCGGGCCGTTTGATGTGGATACGGCTGGGGCCGGCCGGAAAGTCTCCCGGGCAGAAATTTACCGCTATTCCAACTTTTCTGCTTGACCCACGATGATTTTTCATCGCTGTCTATCTGAAAACAGTCTGCAAGCGATAATTCGTTTACATAATACTCTGTTTTTACGGGAAAACACCCCTAAAATCATCGCAAATATCCATTTTGAAGCCGTCCAGCGATGATTTTATTTTTATTGCCACAAAAACCGTAAAAAACAGAAAACTTTTCCTGCCTTGCCTTTACATCCTTTTCTTTTTATGGTAATATTTTACATGTAAAGAAAGGAGCCTCCCATATGCTGGCAGATCTCATCAAAGAAAAGAAAGCGGAATTGAATGCTTTGCCCAAGGGCAGCCTCATTTTAAAAAAGGGCTGCTATTATCACAAATATCGACAGAAAGAAACGGGTATTACAAGAAATCGGGAACTGATTTCAGCCCTGGCAAGAAGGCGTTATCTGCAGAAAGAGATTTCAATCCTGGAGGAAAATCGAGATTTAGCAGATTGGTATGATGCCCATTATATTCCGATCATTCCTTCAGAGCTGATTGCATCTTTTCCATCATCCTACCAGGGCCTCCCAATCTACTCTTTCCTGGGTACCTCGGGAAAGAATACCGCCAGCGCAAACCCTTACAAAAGGGAGCAGCTGAAATACCTGAGCAATGGTGGAATCCTAATGCGCTCCAAATCAGAAGTTCTGATCGCAAACGAGCTGGAAGCCTGCGGCATCAGTTACCAATACGAGCCCCGCCTTGTTATTGGCGGCAAGATCATCTATCCCGATTTTTTGCTGGAGCATCCCTGGGATCAAAGGATGCTCATTTGGGAGCATCTGGGCTTGCTGGACAGGCCCGATTATCAGGAAAGCAATCGGGAAAAGCTGGCCCACTATTGTAAAAATGGCATCTATCCTTTCCAAAGCTTGATTTGCACCTTTGAAGAGGATATTAAAGATCGGGAGCAGATCCGTCAAATCATCCGTCTTTTGCATCTGGCCTGATCTGAATGGGAAGTCAGGTTATTTTCGGTAAATGCTTCCTGGCCCCTCGCTATTTCTTTTTTTTGCTGATTTTCTTATAGCACAGTACAATAACTGCTATGATAATGCTCCCCACAACCGCAAGGGTAATAAGCGGGAAAAATGTTACTAACATATTATTTCCTCCAATCTGTAATCACATGAATCGGTAGATATGCTGCCCGTTATATATAAAAGCTGAACAAATCTGAATTTGTTGTAACGTAATAAATCCGCTCCACTTCATCTTCCCCACTGTTCAGCCGTCCGCACCAGAAATATAGCTCTCCTAATTCATAGTGGCCGTCGCAACAATATCAATAAGCTACTAGGCGAATTGCATTAACACACTTTAGGATGTAATTGTAAACAGGATTTTTTCTTTGATTGCAATCGCATCCTTTTTTAGTCAGATGAAAAATATTCGTGCAGAAAGGCGCATAAAAAGATAGGAGCCGAGGTTGTTTTCCTGGGTACTGACACATTGAAACTCCTTCAAGTCGTTTGCCGAATGATCAGCGTGTCAGTACACCAGCCTCTGCTCGACTATATAACATAAATAATGATACAGATGATGATGATTACCACCGTAACAAACACGCCTTCAACGAGTTGTTTCAGGGGTGCTCCAGAAATCGGATGGGCGCGCTTTTTATTAGCAAAATACTCACATGCGGCAGCCAATGCAAATCCCGCCATTACAATAACGATACAACATGCCATAAAAGGAATAATCTCAAGTTGCGCAGCAGTTATTGCGCATGTATACATACGGTTAATAACATAGACTATCAAAATGATTCCTGTAAGCAATTTTATCCCTATCGTCTTTTTTAATGGTTTATACTTCATAAAATCACCTCTTTGATATCGTCACATGGTTCTTTCTTTTGCAATCCTGTTTTCCTTCTGAATTTTCATTTTTCCTTCTTTTTACACATGCAATTATAACAATTACAATGATCGCCGAAAGAACACTTATGAAAAAACCAATCAGCCTTTCCGTCCATGTACCTTTCCAGCGTTGGACATTTTCAACAGCAAGATCATTTTCTGAAATTCCCAGTATGTAAATATCCCAGCCGTTGGTCAGTACGACAGGATTGTTCCCTTCGTTGATCGCCATCATGGAAACTCTGTTATAAAGTGAGACAAACGGCAGTTTATCATATATTGCACATTGAATCGTATCGCCATCTTTTATCATTGCGACAATTGAATGATTGATTTTATCAAAACGCATGATCTCTGCATTTTTGCCTGCTCCCACTTCTTTGAGGTCTTCTTTTATCTGAACCTTTGGTTTTGCCATTCAAATAAGCCATCGCTGCCAGAACAATTGCTATGAGCAAAATGATACACACAAAAATTATAACTGCACGCCTCAAATAACAGAACAAATCAATAATCCTCCAATATTTTATCCACCTTTTCAATCGTTTCAAAGATTGCAGTCTTCTGCCCTGTCCACGATTCATTAGCCCGTATATCGCCCCACTCTATTAGGTTTAGTTCTTCAGACACATCCTCTATTTTGCTGATTGCAGCCTTTAGTTCCTGATCTGAAAGATCTCCTGCGGCAGAACACGCAAACAAAAAATTGTACAGGTTATCAGAGTACCATTTTGAGCGGATCAGCAATGGTTTGGTTAAATCTCTTGTCTGCCAGATCGGTTGAAAGGTCTCCCCCGCCAACTCCAATGCGATCTGTTCATCCGTCATTTGACCTTCATCCAATCTTTCGCGCGCTGTTGAAAACGCATCACATGCAATTTGATAATCCCATACGATAATTCCTGTGTTTGTTTTAACAAACTTATAAACCTCTATGGATAGCCCTATGATTAAAAGAATTAAAATGCAAATTGCAATACTTTTTTTATTATAAGTTTTTTTCATTTTTCAACTCCATTCCATCGTTCGATTTAGAAGTCGGTACTCGTTCTGGCAAATATCATGTTTCGTTTGATGCAGATACGCCTTTATAAGATGCGTCGCTAAGTATTGAAGCACAGATAAAGAATTTTGCTCCCCTCAGGGTCGATCCGAACCAAATCGCCGTAGCCTGCCTTATCCTCGAAGAAAAACCCGAACAATTTTGCGCGTACTGCATCAGAAGAAACGGTGGTGATCCCTGCCTCAAGCAGAATCGCACATAGGAATATGGCGCAGATTTGGCGCAAATGCCGTTTTCGCTTCTTCCTTTTATCTTCATCTTCCTGTAACAGGTATAGATTCCCGCTCTGGCTGTTCCGCCCGCTCCATTGCCTGTTCTCTGCTCTTTGCCAGCTCCTCTCCCAGAAGCTGTAAAAGTTCTTCTGCCTTTTGCTCATCCTTATTCATAGATACACCCCCTTTCCATAAGCTCCACTAAACGCTTTCTGGCCCGAACAGCCGTTTGCGTACGGCATCGGGTTCAATCCCTAAAAGCCCGCCGATTTCTTCGTCATTAAAATCGTTTCCATATAATATGGATATTTTTTATAATCTTAATCATCGCATCCTGCACTGCATCGTCTGCTTTGTTCGCGTTTTTCAGGATTCCATGGGCGATCCGCTGCATGCTGACTTTATATCTTTCAAACAGTGCTGTTATCAGGCTGCTGGTTGTTTTAAATTCAGATGGAGCCATTGGTTTTCTCCTCAATTGTTCTGCTAACAGATATTACAAAGACTGCTTCTTCAAATTTCTTGTAATTCAAGTAGTCCAGGCTTCATTCGAAACCTTTCCCACATCTTAACATATTGCGGCAGTTTTCTACAAGGAAAATCAATTCTATCGGCGCGGCTGGTTTCAGGCAAAAAAAATAAAAGTCAAAGGATATGACTTATGATCGGCTGCTTTACCGTAACGAAATCAGATGGTTTTCGGTAAAATTATTGGAAAGTTGTGGGTTTTCGAGGCTCTGCCCCCGGGAAGCCTCTGAAAACGTTGAAAAGTTATACTAATTTCTAAAAAGTAAAAATATTATTGTAAAAAAAGCGAAAGGAGCTCAAATTCCAGCCCAGCCAGACGGGCGGCTCCAGCCGCCTGCCAGCCTTCATCCCCCAAGGCCCAACAGCCCCAATCCGGCCAGCCGCCAGGGCTCCGGCCCTTCCCAGCAAACCGGCAGCCCGTTCCCTGAGGGTTGGCGGGGGCGCCTGTAATTTACACACGCCCCCCGCCAAACAGGCCACCGGAGCCCCATTACGGTTCAGACAAGCCGGCCTACGGATCACTGATCGAGAATTTCCATGAACTCCTCCCCTGTGATGGTTTCATGCTCATAGAGATATCCTGCGATTTCGTCCAGCTTGGCCCTGTTTTCCTGCAAAATCGCAAGCGCCTTATCATGCTGTTTTTTCACCAGCTCCATAACCTGCTTGTCAACCCGGGTCTGGGTGTCAGCGGAACAGGCTAACGATGCATCTCCGCCCAGGTACTGATTGTTCATCGTCTGGAGGGCTACCATACCGAAATCATCGCTCATCCCGTATTGGGAGATCATCGCCCGTGCCAGCCTGGTGGCCTGTTCAATGTCGTTGGAGGCGCCTGTGGTTATAGAGCCGAAAATCAGCTCTTCTGCCGCACGGCCGCCTGTAAAGGTAGCAATTTTGTTTTCCAGCTCCTCCTTAGACATGAGAAAATGCTCTTTTTCATCCACCTGCATCGTGTAGCCTAGGGCGCCCGAAGTACGCGGAATTATGGTTATTTTGTGGACCGGCGCCGAATGGTTCTGCATGGCAGCCACCAGCGCATGTCCCACTTCATGGTAAGCGACGATTTGCTTTTCCTGACTGGACAGCACCCGGCTCTTCTTCTGATAACCGGCGATTACTACCTCAATACTTTCCTCCAAATCCGCTTGAGTGGCTGCATCCCGGCCGTTCCGCACAGCCCGCAGAGCCGCTTCATTGACCACATTAGCCAGCTCGGCACCGGAAGCGCCGGCCGCAGCCTTGGCGATTTGAGTAAAGTCTACGCCATCGGCCACCTTGATTTTTTGGGCGTGAACCTTCAGTATATCCTCACGGCCCTGCAGGTCGGGAAGCTCCACTGGAATACGGCGGTCGAATCGTCCTGGTCTGAGCAGAGCCGGGTCTAAAGAATCCGGTCGGTTGGTGGCCGCCAGAATCACCACGCCCTTGGATCCGTCAAACCCGTCCATTTCCGTAAGCAGCTGGTTCAATGTCTGTTCCCGCTCATCGTTGCCTGAGATTTGGCCGTCCCGCTTCTTACCGATGGTATCGATCTCATCGATAAAAACGATACAAGGAGCTTTCTCAGAAGCCTGCTTAAAAAGATCCCGCACCTTGGCCGCTCCCATGCCCACAAACATTTCCACAAACTCCGATCCAGATATGGAGAAGAAGGGCACCTCCGCTTCACCGGCCACTGCTTTTGCCAGCAGCGTTTTGCCAGTTCCCGGCGGCCCTACCAGCAGAGCGCCCTTGGGCATCTGTGCTCCAATCCCCTGGTATTTCTCGGGTTTATGCAGATAATCGACAATTTCGCTGAGCAATTCTTTCGCCTCATCCTCGCCGGCCACATCAGAGAATTTGATGCCGCTGGTGGACTTGACATACACTTTGGCATTGCTTTTGCCAAAGGACATGGCTCCTGGTCCGCCCATCATATTGCCCATCCTCTTGCTGAGAAACCTTCCCATAATGCTGAACAGCAAAATTGGTACAATACACAAAAGCAGAATCTGCATCAAAGGCGATGTCTGCTTGACTACCTTCTGCGAGAATACAGCGCCTGACTGATAAAGCCGGTCCACCAAATTTTCATCCTCTACCCTGCCCGTTTTATAGACAACGTTCTTATCATCTCCTTCATCGCCTGCTTTCAGCGTATAGTAGATGACATCTTGTTCTATGGTAACTTCCTGTACCTGTTTTTTGTTGATACTGGTCATAAAATCGTTGTAGCTGGTACTCTCAATATTACTGCTGCCTAAAAGCGGAGCTAAAAACATATTGAGAAGAACAATGATGATCAATACTCCCAGGTAATAATAAATCATTGGTCTCTTGTTTGGTCTTTCCTGTTTCACGTCAATTCCCCCTTTTTAGTTTATGGTATATCAATTGTTGATTTTTGTCAACCATTGACTTTAATCCAATTAAACCTTATAATGTATCTTGTATAAACGGAGGTATTTCACATGGACCTATTAAAAAAACCGCCATTTTTTATTCTTACTGAAATTTTTTCAGTCTGCCAGAAGATGGTTATGAATGCATCCGATCTAAAAGGACTTGATCTGACGAAAAACCAGATTTCCATCCTTTTAGCATTGATGCACCACCCTTATTTAAGTATGAGCAGGCTCGCCGATTATATTCCCTCTTCCAAAGAACAAGCCACCCGGGCAGTTGCACCGCTAGTTAAAGAGCACTATGTGGAACGTTTTCAGGATGAAAATAACCGCAAGCTGGTTTTGATCCGGCTCACAGAAAAGGGCCGCAGCTTTATTTGTGAAAAAATAAGCTGCGTGGATCATCAATTGTGCGAAAAAGCTGCAGCTCTTTCTGACGAAGATAAAAAAAGATTTCAGGAATCGCTGAACACGACTCTTGAAATCTTAAAGAAATTAGATCAATAGCACAGACCACGCCTTAGATAAAAAGTCTGGCCGCTGATGCGAATAGAAAACAGGCTGCAAGGCCGGAAACGGTGGGTATGGCAAAGGCAAGGGCGGCCCATTTAAAGCTGCCTGTTTCCTTTTTAATGGTAATCAGGGTCGTTGAGCAGGGCCAGTGCATCAGGGAAAAGAGCATGGTACTGATGGCAGTCACCCACGTCCAGCCGTTATCCACAAAAAGCTGTTTCATTGCCGTCAGACTTTCCATCTCCAAAAGGCTGCCCTGGGCCATATAGGTCATAATGATGATGGGCACTACGATCTCATTGGCCGGCAAACCCAGGATGAAAGCGATGAGGATGACTCCGTCCAGTCCCAGAAGCTTGGCAAAAGGATCCAGAAAATCTGCACAATGATTAAGTATGCTGGCCTCGCCGACAGTGATATTCGCCATCAGCCAGATGAGCAGACCGGCCGGCGCCGCTACAACGATTGCCCTCTTCAGCACAAACAGCGTGCGGTCAAAGATGGAGCGCACGATCACGCGTCCGATCTGTGGTCTGCGGTAAGGCGGCAATTCCAGCGTATAAGACGATGGAATCCCTTTGAGCACGGTTTGGGAAAGCAGCTTTGTCACGAGGAAAGTCATGCCGATTCCCAAAACGATGACAACGGTCAGCAAAAGTGCGCAGCGCAGCGATGAGAACACACCTCCCATGGTTCCAATGAAAAACATGGTGAGGATGGCGATTAATGTGGGGAATCTCCCGTTGCAAGGAACAAAATTATTGGTGATAATCGCCAGCAGCCGCTCACGGGGTGAATCGATAATACGGCAGCCGATAACCCCTGCCGCATTGCATCCAAACCCCATGCACATGGTCAGGGCCTGTTTTCCGCAGGCATTGCAGCGCTTGAAAGGTTTATCCAGATTATATGCAATTCTGGGCAGATAACCGGCATCTTCCAGCAAGGTAAACAGGGGAAAGAAAATCGCCATTGGCGGCAGCATAACTGACACGACCCAGGCCAAAACCCGGTATACGCCCAGCACCAGCATGCCGTGCAGCCAGTCCGGAGCGCCGAAAAATTGGAACAGTCTTGTCAGTTGATCCTGGACCCAGAACAGAAAATTGGAAAGCAGCTGGGAAGGATAGTTGGCCCCGGTAATGGTCAGCCAAAATACCACGGCCAGAAGGCAGAGCATAATTGGATATCCGGTCCACTTGCTGGTCAGAATCTGGTCAATTCTCCGATCTCTGTTGTTATAAACTTCTTTTTTATAAGTGACCGTATCTTTGCAAAGGGCTTCTGCTGTAAGCACCAGACTGGAAACCACCATGTCTTTCATCTTATCAGCAGTGATCCCCTGTTCATTCAGCTCCTGCTGGGCCCTGTTCAAGGCATCCGCGAGCCTGGGATCCTCCAGAAAATCTTCGCCTAAAAAACGGCGAATCTCCACCACCAGCGACGGATCCTGATCCAGCAGCTTGAGACTGAGCCACCGGCTGTCGATCTGGCCTCCCGCCTTTTCTCTTACAACCGGTTCCACGATCGCCACAGCATCCTCGATCTCCTGGGGATACGTCACCTTCAGGGGCCGGCGGCTGCTCGATGAATCCAAAACAGCATCCATGGTCCGCGTCAGCTGGGACAGACTGCGTTTTTTTCTGGCTGTCGTTCCCACCACCGGCACGCCCAGTTTTTCCGACAATCCCGCCAGATCGATCTTGATCTGTTTTCGCTTGGCCTCATCCATTAGATTGACGCAAACCACTACTTTCGGGGTAATTTCAAGGATTTGCAGCACCAGATTGAGATTTCGCTCCAGACAGGTAGCATCGCAGACCACCGTTACCGCATCCGGCTCCCCAAAGCAGAGGAAATTCCTTGCCACCTCTTCTTCCGCTGAGTGAGCCATCAGCGAATATGTCCCAGGTATATCCACTAAGATTAATGTATGGGCATCACTCTGACAAACGCCCTGCGCATTGGTAACCGTCTTTCCCGGCCAGTTTCCCGTATGCTGATTCATACCCGTCAAGCTGTTGAACACGGTACTTTTTCCCACATTGGGGTTGCCGGCCAGAGCCACTACTTTATCTTCGGGGGAAGTTCTCCGGATTTCCAGACCTACTCCCCCTTCACAAACTCCCAGTGTTTCCGTCGTTGCTTCCATATTAATCTCCTTTCCTCTAGCAGGTGCTGACCAGAACATCGGCGCAATCTTCCGAACGAATGGCAATCACAGCGCCGCGAATTAGAAAGGCCGACGGGTCGCCGCCGGGGCTTCTGCCCACGCACTCAACCTGCGTATCCTCAATCAAACCAATATCCAGCAGACGCCTGCGCATACTTCCGCTGGTACGCAGTTCTTTTACAGTCGCTTTTTCTCCCGGCTTCAGTCCGGGCAAATAATTTATGTTATTCATATTGATAGCCTCCATGAAATATATTTAGGTTAAGGAAACTTTTTTTCCTAGTGCATACTATTCGCCCTGCGTTAAATTGGTTACATGGGATTGAAAAATACCTGAAAGGTAGATGAAATGGATCAAAAACGACAGTTCTATACGTTAAAAGGTTATCAGCTCAACGAAACCGTTTCGCTGACCCCGGCCATGGAGGATTATCTGGAAATGATTTATCGCATTCTCTGTGAACGGAAAGTGGTGCGAATCGGGGAGCTGGCAAAAATGCTCCATGTGGCATCTTCGTCAGCATCAAAAATGGTGCGCCAGCTGCATGAGCTGGGGCTGGTTGCCTTTGAAAAATACGGATACATCCAGATGACGGAAAAGGGCCTCGCACAAGGCGGCTACCTGCTCTATCGCCATGAAGTACTTCACACCTTCCTCTGCCTGCTCAATGGCTCGCAGGAGGAGCTGGAGCAGGTGGAAAAAATCGAACATTTTCTGAATCGGGAAACCATTCACAATCTGGAACTGCTGACCCAGGAAATGAAAAAGAAAAAGACCATGGCTCCGGAAATAACGGCTCCATGATCTCGCTCCTGCTTTTTTATTCTATTGACGATGCGGCTCCCTTTCCAGCGCCGCCCGGATGAATTCCCGGAACAGGGGATGCGCTTTATTGGGACGGCTTTTGAACTCTGGATGATACTGAACAGCTGTAAAATAGCGATTTGCCGGAATTTCCACTGCTTCCGCCAGCCTGCCGTCCGGCGAAGTGCCTGTGATCACCATGCCCGCTTCTTCAAAACGCTGTCTGTATGTGTTATTGAACTCGTACCGATGTCTGTGACGCTCTGTGATTTCTTCAGTCCCGTAGGCCCGCTTCAAAATCGTATCTTCCTTGATCACGCACGGGTATGCGCCCAGCCGCATGGTCCCGCCCTTGGGGATGTCTCCCGACTGATCGGGCATAAAATCAATCACCTTATTTTCCGATTGTTCGTTAAATTCTCCTGAATCAGCGTCTTTAATTCCCAGCACATTGCGAGCAAACTCAATGACTGCCGTCTGCATACCAAGGCAAATGCCGAAAAAAGGTACATCCCGTTCTCTTGCAAATTGAATGGCAGCAATTTTTCCTTCGATCCCCCGGTCGCCGAAGCCTCCCGGCACCAGAATTCCCTGCACATCTCCTAAAAGGCGTCCTGCCGTTTCCTCGCTGACCTCTTCGGCTTCCACCCATTTGATATCCACACAGCACTGATTTTCATAGCCGCCGTGGCGCAGCGCTTCGGCCACTGACAGATACGCATCGTGCAGCTTGACATACTTGCCGACGATGGCGATGGTCACCTGTTTATCCCGGCTCTTGATCCGATGGACCATTTCTTCCCATTCCCGTATTTCACAAGGACCAGCGTTGATTCCCAGCTCCCTGCACACGATCCAGGAAAAATTTTCTTTCTCCAGCATCAGCGGCGCTTCATACAAAACCGGCAGAGTCACATTCTCAATGACACAGTCCGGCTTGACATTGCAGAACATAGAAATTTTTTGGCGGATGGCCTCGTCGATCGGCTCGTCGGACCGCATGACAATTATATCCGGCGATATGCCCATGCCCTGAAGCTCCTTCACAGAGTGCTGGGTTGGCTTGGATTTGTGCTCCCCGGAGCTTTTCAGGTATGGCACCAAGGTCACGTGAATGAAGAGGCAGTTTTCCGCTCCCTGTTCCAGCGAAACCTGCCGGATGGCTTCCAGAAAAGGCTGGCTTTCAATATCGCCTGCAGTTCCGCCGATTTCGGTTATGATGACTTGGGCATTGCTGGTCTTTCCCACTTGATAGATGAAGTCTTTGATCTCATTGGTGATATGGGGAATCACCTGCACCGTGCTCCCCAGATATTCTCCCTGACGCTCCTTGCTTAAGACATTCCAGTAAACCTTGCCGGTGGTCAGGTTGGAGAATTTGTTGAGATTTTCGTCGATAAAACGTTCATAGTGTCCCAGATCCAGATCCGTTTCCGCCCCGTCCTCGGTCACGTATACCTCCCCGTGCTGATAAGGGCTCATAGTTCCCGGGTCCACGTTGATATATGGATCCAGTTTCTGCGCCGCTACCTTTATTCCCCTGGCTTTCAGCAGCCTTCCCAGAGATGCTGCCGTGATTCCCTTTCCCAGTCCTGACACAACGCCGCCTGTAACAAAAATGTACTTTTTCATGCTGTCACTTCCTTTCATTTCTCTCTTAATCCATCCAGTGTGATCCTCTGCCCCAGTGATGTACCCTTGTCATCCGGCAAAGGCCGCTCATCAAAAAAGTGCCCGCAAAATAAAAAAATAAGGCTTTGCGGCATTTTTGAGTGAGAAGGGTAACCAAGACCCCGTTTCTGCCGTCTTACCTTATGTTTTCCTATTTTCGTGCACTTATTTTAATAATTATTACTGAAAAATTATACTACGAATTTATGAAAAATGCCAGTATTTTTTTTGCTCTGGTTTAAGTCTGGCTGACTCAAATCAGGAAAATTTTATTAAGAGCTTTGATTTTTTACGCAAAGCTGTGGGTTTGCGGGGCTTAAGATGGCAAAAAGGCGCCGCTTGTTTGCTGAAAGCTCATCTCGCAAGACTGCAATCGTTGAAAACTGCGTAAAATCTTGAATTTCATTTAAGTTTTTTCCAAAAATCCTGCCCCGGCGGAGCCGGTTCTACAATGGAGTGATCGACAGCAAGCTGCTTGCTCCCGGCGATATCGACTACAACAAATGAATGATGACTGTAATATGCACCCTTTTTACCCCAAACAGCTTTTGCACAGGCAATAAAAAAATAGTATAATATAAGGAAATTTGGAATGGAAAACACAGCGATAACCGCTTTGAAAACAGCTGACAAACAGAAAGGAAAAACACCATGATTTATCTGATCAACGACTACAGCCTGGGCGCTCACCCGCAGATTATGAAGGCTTTATCCGATACCAACCTGATCCACTCTACCGGCTATGGGAAGGACCCCTACTGCGACGAGGCAAAGGAGCTCATCAAGGCCCGCCTTGGGAGAAGTGATGTTGACATTCACTTTTTGATGGGCGGCACCCAGGTGAATTTAACAGCCATGTCTGCTTTTCTGCGCCCCCACCACGCGATTATCGCCGCTGACAGCGCCCACATCTGCGTCCACGAAACAGGAGCTATCGAAGCTACCGGCCACAAGGTCATCAGCTGTCCTTCCCCGGACGGCAAAATCCAGCCCAGCCAAATTGAGGAAGCCTATCTTCTGCATAAAGACGAACATATGGTAAAGCCCAAGCTGGTCTATATCTCCAATACCACGGAAGTAGGCACCGTTTATAACAAGGACGAACTGCAGGCTCTGCGCAGCATGTGCGACAAATACGGCCTTTATCTGTATGCCGACGGCGCACGTCTGGGATGTGCCCTGACAGCGCCCGGCTGCTCCCTCACCTTGGAGGATATGGCACAGCTGACCGACGCCTTTTACATCGGCGGCACCAAAAACGGCGCTTTGTTCGGAGAAGCTCTGGTCATCACGCGTCCGGAATTAATGGAAGATTTTCGTTACCATATCAAACAGAGGGGCGGAATGATGGCCAAAGGACGGCTGCTGGGCATCCAGTTTGGCGAGTTGTTCCGGGACAATCTCTACTTCGATCTGGCCCGCCACGCCAACGGCACAGCCGTGCTTCTTAAAAACGGCCTGATGGGAGGTGGATACGAATTCCTGGTGGATTCTCCCACCAATCAGCTTTTCCCCATCCTTCCCAACATGGTCGTCGATCACCTGCGCCAGCAAGTCGCTTTCGAGGACTGGCAGGCGGCAGGCGACCGGGCCTCCGTCATACGGCTGGTTACTTCCTGGGGAACGGACGAGGAAGAAGTCATGGAGTTTTTGCGGTATCTGTAAAACTGCAAGCAGCCGCCCGTCACCCATTACATGCCGCTGGCCCCATAGTTTTTCAGCACCCGGGCGCTGGGATCGTCCACATCGCACCCTTTCCATGCTTTGTTGGGCATCCAGAAGCCGGCGACCATCTCCGCCTGCCCCGGATACGCCTTTTCGAAGAGTTCCCTATAGAGGAGGGACTCTTTTGTAAAGGGCTTGCTGTGATAAGCGTATTTTTCGCAGCCAGCGGCAAAAGCTTCATCGGTGTATTTCGTTTCTGCGTATTCTTTCAGATCATCCACCAAGGAATGTCCTACCGCATCGCTGAAAGCGGCTTTTTCCCGGTAAAGGAGTTCCTTAGGCAGATAGCCGCCCTTTTCAAATGCCTTTCTCAGCAGATATTTACCCTTTCCATAGGTGTTCATTTTCATCTTGGGATCAATGGACATCACATATTTTACAAAATCAAGGTCGCCGAAGGGAACTCTGCCTTCCATGGAGTTGGCGCTGATGCACCGGTCCGCTCGCAGCACGTCGTACATATACAGCTCCCGCAGACGTTTTTCCGCTTCCTGCTGAAAAGCCTCCGGACTTGGGGCAAAATCCGTATACTTATACCCGAACAGTTCGTCCGAAATTTCACCGGTCAGCAGGACCCGCACGTCCGTCGTTTCCCGGATCGCCTTACAGATCAGATACATGCCCATGCTGGCGCGGATGGTGGTAATATCGAAAGTCCCCAGGATGCGAATCACCTCTTCCAGGGAAGAGAGAACATCCTCTTTTGTGATGATGATTTCCTGGTGATCGCTGCCGATATAGTCCGCTGCCTCCCGGGCATATTTCAAATCAATGGCATCCTCCTTCATGCCGATGGCAAATGTCCGGATAGGTTTTTCCGGCATCAGCCTCTGGGCGACGGCGCATACCAGCGAACTGTCCAGACCCCCGCTGAGCAGAAAACCAATCGGCGCGTCGGCATCCAATCGTTTTTCGATGCCTTTTACCAGCTTGTCATGAATTTGCTGGCAAAGCGGATCCAGAGAAGCCTGACAAAACTGCGATACCGCCGTCACATCCCGGTAGCAGATAAAACGTCCGTCTTTGTAATAATGTCCCGGCGGGAAGGGCATGATCTTCTCTGTTAACCCGATCAGGTTCTTGGCTTCACTGGCAAAAATAATTTTACCCGACCCGGTAAAGCCATAGAACAGCGGGCGGATGCCGATGGGATCTCTGGCCGCTATGTAAGTATCTTTTTCTCCATCGTAAATGACCATGGCGAATTCGGCGTCCAGCATGGCGAACATCTCGACGCCGTATTCCCGGTAGAGAGGCAGGATGATTTCACAGTCGCTGTCCGAAACAAAGGAATAGCCTTTTGCTTCCAGCTGTCTTTTCAAAGGGCGGAATCCATAAAGCTCGCCGTTGCAGATGGCATAATCCTGCTCCATCTGAAAAGGCTGCATGCCCGCCTCCTCCAAATCCATGATCGCCAGCCTGTGAAAAGCCAGAATGCCCGACTTGGTTTCGATGACCCTGGACATGTCCGGCCCGCGTGAAAGAGTTTGACCAAACCCTTCCATAAAATCTTTCATTTTTATATCTTTTCCTGTATATCCCATAATTGAACACATCGTTTTTCCCTCCTAATCTCCTGCAGGGCGTTGGCTGCACTCTCTTCTGCAAGCCCTTGTCCCCGGTAAGCAGCAATTAAAAAGTGGCCCTTCATCCTATTAGTTATAGGACGAATAAGCCACATATCCGCGGTGCCACCTATGTTGAATCGATCCCGATCCCCCTTTTCCAACCAAACAGTTGTATCAGCTGTAACGGGCTGATCCCGAATCCCCTACTCTTTTATCGACCGGGGGGGCCTCCCCGGCTCTTTCTGCACAGCCCTGTCCGCTCCATAAAATTTCAGTTCACAGCTCCGAAGTGTTATTCACCCAATTCCTATGGCCGGGTTTCCACTGTCTCCGACTCACTATGCACGGTCTATTGGGGTACTTGTCTTCATCAACGCCTTTTACTTTTTTGTTTTTATTAAAATACCATCATTTTTGTTGGTTGTCAATATATTTCTTATATTTTTTTGTTTGCACGAAACAATTTTCTAAAAATTCCTTTCAGCCTAGCACCATATCCTTTTTGGCGGCCGGCAGCAGCTTTTTTCAAATCCGCTTCATCGTAGAAAATTTGCGACCGAATGAGAACGCCCTGTCCCATAACGTCCGCCCGGAACGCTTCTTTTCCATCACAGAAAATTACCAGCTGCTCGCCGGAACGGACTGTTTGACGCTGCCCGCCCCAGTTGACTACTCCATGGCCCTGATGGAAATAAAAGCCATAGCAGGCATAGTCCCGGCCTTCAGAATCTTCCCATTCAAGACTCTGCCCGTCTTCCGCCATCTCCAGCACGTCCAGGTAGCCGGCCGCCCCCTTGCGAACCATCAAGTTATACCCGAGGATCCTGCCAAAGCTCTTGGTTGAAAAACAGCCGTCAAAGCGATCCTGCTCCAGCGCTTTGAGACGGATCACCCGCTGCCCCTGGTGGATCAGCACCGTATCGCCATCCAAAGCCAGCAGCACCCGGTCATATTCTCCCAGCTGATCCAGTGCCGCTCCTTCCTGTTCGAAAACAGAGACACTGAGCCTCCACACAAAATTCCTTTCCTCATAGGCTGCTCCTTGAGGGAAAATCGCCAGTTCCTCCGCTTGTCCATCGGGCCGGCTTATTATATAAAAATCTTCTTCTCTGTAAAAATTATTCATGCCCATATTATATGCGAAATGACGGCGCCAGGCAACAAGTGACTTTCCCCTGCGGCTCGTCAATATTCTGTTTTTCGCCATTCTTTTGTGTTACAATAATTTTATAGTGATTTTCTAATGATATTCTAATTTTTCTTAAATTACAGTCTAAGAAACCTTTTGTATGATAAGGCTGTAAACAAAAATCAACCAGGAAAATCACGGAGGTAAGATCATGGATCATTTAGAAAAAGTGGAAAAATTAAGACAGCGCGCAAACGTCAGCTATGAAGAAGCGAAAAAAGCGCTGGAAGATTGCAATTGGGATATGCTGGACGCAATCGTCATGCTGGAGTCCCAGGGAAAAGTCAAGGAAACAGCAAAACAGACGGGAAGCAGCACAGACGGCGCACAGGCCACAGAACCAGCTCAGGCGCTGACGGTCTGCGGATCCCAGCAGGACGAACATCAGAACGGTTCCGGTAAGCAGGGCGGCGAAAAACAACAAAGCAACTTTTTCACCAAGCTGGGCAGAGCCATTAAATATCTGGTGAAAAAAGGCTGCGAAAACAGTCTGGTTATCAAACAGCACGGCCAGCCTCTGATGGATTTGCCGGTGATCGCATTTATCATTCTGCTGATCCTCTTCTTCTGGGTCGTTGTACCGATTATGGTTATCAGCCTCTTCTTCGACTTCAGCTACAATTTTAAGGGAGCGGATTTGGGAAAAGAACAGGTCAACCGGGCCATGGATTCTGCAACCGAGGCGGTCAATAATTTTAAATCAGAGATCAACAAAGACGATAAATAAGGAGCGAGCAGCATGTCAGTAAAAATTCTTCTCATCGAGGATGAAGAGAAAATCGCCAGATTCACCGAGCTGGAGCTGGTGCATGAGGGTTATGAGGTGGAAAAGGCGGCCGACGGCCGAACGGGTCTTTCGATGGCCGAAAACGGTGCTTACGATTTGATCCTTTTGGATATCATGCTGCCGGAGCTTTCTGGCATGGAGGTTTTGCGCCGACTGAGAAAGACCTCCCAGGTACCGGTAATCATGCTGACGGCCAGGGACGCGGTGATGGATAAAGTATCGGGTCTGGACATGGGCGCCGACGATTATATCACCAAACCTTTTGCCATCGAAGAGCTTTTGGCCCGCATCCGGGTGGCGCTGAAAAAAGCGGTAAAAACCGACGCGCCTGCCCGATCAGATCAGGAAAATCGTTTAGTCTACGGGCAGCTGTCTATGGACACCGCCCGCCACACCGTGACCTATGGGGATACGGCCATTGATTTGACCAAACGGGAATTTTTGCTGCTGCGGACTTTACTGGAAAACAAGTCCATCGTCATGAGCAGAGATACGCTGCTGGAACGAGTATGGGGTTATGACTATATGGGGGAGACGAACGTAGTGGATGTATATGTGTATTATTTAAGAAGTAAAATAGATGACGTGTTCGGCGAAAAAATCATTCACACAGTCAGAGGAATCGGATATGTGATAAAGGATAAATAAACTATGAACGAAACGAAAAAAATGAGATCCATCGCCAGAAACATCAACCGAAGCTGGGTGGCAGGCCTTTTTGCCGCCTTTCTTCTTTTCGACATTCTGGCGGCGGGATTGACCATCGGCGGCTGGTGTTATTTTCAGGAAACGAAAACCGGCGCAGAATTCAGCCTTAAAACGCCCCGGCACTTTGAAACCATCGATGCTGATCAAATACCGGAAGAACACCAGGGCTATGCGCAGAGGAGCAAACGCTGGATTCTGATACCTTTTCAGGATACCATGATCCGCGCCCAATATGTTTATGAGGATTCCAGCGGCAAAAAACAGACCGTCTATGCGGGAAAGTTTCTGATCTTCTCCTGGCGATGCCTGGCATTGATCATCCTCATTCAGCTGCTGAGTCTGCTCTCTGATATGCTGACCGGATCCCGCAAGGCCCGCAGGCAGCTGGCCCCGCTCTATGAAATGACCCAAAAGGCAAAGGAACTGACCGACGCTGCTGCTTTTGATGAAAGCAAATTCCACGATTTGGAGGATGCCATCAGCCAGATCAGCCCCACCGGGCCTGACGCCAGGCTGCAAACCGGAGACACGGAACTGGAGGGGCTGGAACAGGCCGTCAACAGTCTGCTGGACCGTATGCGCCAATCCTACCAGCAGCAAGCCCGTTTTGTGTCCGATGCTTCCCATGAGCTGAGAACGCCCATCGCCGTCATTCAGGGCTACGCCAACATGCTGGATCGATGGGGAAAAGAGGATGAAAAAATTCTTGCCGAATCCATCGATGCCATAAAGAGCGAATCAGATCATATGAAAAAGCTGGTGGAACAACTGCTGTTTTTGGCAAGGGGCGACAGCGGCAGGACCAAACTTACCATGGAAGAATTTTCTTTGAGGGAAACCATCAAAGAGGTCTTCGATGAATCGGTAATGATCGATTCCGACCATCATTACCATTTGAAAGAGTCGGAAGACCTGAAAATTACAGGAGATGCGGCTATGGTAAAGCAGGCCGCCCGTATTCTGGTGGACAACGCGGCAAAATACACGCCCGCCGGCGCCGACATCGTGCTTCAAGTCAAAAAAAACGAAAAAAACCACCCATGCTTTGTGGTTCAGGACGAAGGAATCGGCATTGCGGCCGGCGATGTTTCCCACGTATTTGAGCGGTTTTTCCGCGCCGATCCGGCCCGGGGCAGAGACAGCGGCGGAACCGGACTGGGACTTTCCATCGCCAAATGGATTGTCGACCGCCACGGCGGATATTTCCAAGTCCTCAGCCGTGAAGAAATCGGCACCCGGATCACAGTCTGCTTTCCCCAGAATCCTCACTGATCCTTTTCAAGATCATTAAACCCTTCTCCCGTGCCCCAGACGGTTTCCACAGGAAGAACGGTCACCAGAGCCTTCTTATCCAGCTCTGCGACCTTGCGCTTTACCAGTATGCTTTCTCTCGGCGAACACATGACGCTGAGCTGGGTATACTGGTTTTTTGTGTATTCGCCTGTTATCTTCACACTGGAAACGCCCCTCTGAATATCCTCGATGATATACCGGCTCACCGCCTGATCCTGCGAAGTGATGATCTCCAAGCGAACGATCTTCGTTTCAAAGCCGTACATGACGATATCCACCATTCTGCTGATGATCACCTGGGTTATCAGAGCATAGAGAGCAATATTGCGGCCGAAGATAAAAGCTGATACGACAATAATCACCCCGTCGATGGCCAGCAGAATCTTGCTGAGACTGTAATAAGGAAAGAGCTTCTTTTTCAGGATTTTGGCAATGGCCTCGGTGCCGCTGAAGGAGTATCCCCGCCAAAAGACCAGGCCCACGCAGATGCCAGAAAAAACGCCGCAGAATACCGCCGCCAGCAGCACATCCTTGTCCTCCAGCAGCTGGAGATCCAGTTTTTCAAAGAGAAACATCACCGCCGGATAAACGATGGTCAGCAGCAGGATTTTTCGAAATTCCCTCAGTCCCAGAAAAATCACAGCAATGATCAGGATCAAAATCGAGCCGCCGTAATAAAGCAGCGAAAAATCCAAAGGCACGTAATTTTGAACGATCCGCACAATGCCGGTCAGTCCGCCGCTGGTGAGGCCGTTGGGGATCATCACGCCTACTGTGGAAAAAGCGCCCACACAGCAGGCCGCCAGCATGAAAAAGAGATCGACAGCAGCGGCCTTAACTTGTTCTTTGACCAATTTTGGCTCTTTGATTTTGCTCATCCATTATACTCCCGCTTGTAAAATTGTCAGTGTGCTGTTGCCGAACACATCCACGGCACGAATACTGATCTTATTAATATTGTATCCGATCTGCCGGCAAACTTTCTCAATTCGGTCTTTTTCCTTGGGAAAGGAAAATTGGGGATTATGGATTTTTCCATCGTATTGGAAATCCACACTCCAGTACTCCAGCAGCTGAAGCGGATCTTTTTTACGGAATTTTTTGATCACTTCCCGGTCCTTCCCTTCCAAGGGAATATGCCGCAAGTCCAGATCATAGCCCTTGAGCGTCACGGTCACCAGCTTTTTATCCGTAAATTCGATAGGCTCGGTTTCCAGACTAACCTTCAATTCTTCACTTTGTTCGTCTGCTTCCGTTTCCAGCAATGTAAATGTACTCTTTTTTACGGACATACGTTTCAGACTGCTGGCTGTGGCGATGCCTCCCACATCGCAGGAAATCCACTGTCTGCCCAGTTTTTCCGCGGTCGCCGCCAAGGTTCCCGACCCTCCGAAAAAGTCTGCACATAGATCGCCCGGCCTGCTGCAGCTTTCCACGATCCGGGAAAGGAGCTGTTCCGGTTTTTGGGTAGCGTAACCGGTCCGTTCAGCAGAGGTTCTCCCTACCATATCCACCTGCCACACATCTTTCATATTGACCATCGTATACCAGCCCAGTTCATCCTTATACTCTTTGACGCCCTTAAATCGGTAAGGTTTGTAGCCCCGATTATAGGACTTTTCCTGAAGAGGCTGAAAATAATACTTCTTGCTCTTTCCATAAAACAATAGCGTATCATGTTTTCTGGAAAAGTTTCGTTTGCCCGTTCCGCCGGACTTGTAGTTCCAGATGATTTCATTGACAAAGCGATCTTCGCCGAAGATTTCATCCAATAGAATTTTCACATAATGAACCACGTGCCAGTCCAAGTGTACCCAAAAGCATCCCTCTTCCGCCAGCAGGTCGCGAATGAAAAAAAAGCGGACGCAGAGCATGCGCAAGTATTCTTCCATACCGGTCTTCCACAGATCATCGTAAGCAGTCGGCTTTATAGCCGGCGAATCGTCCACAAGGGGCGACTTTAGTTTGATGACCGCATCGTAGCTGGCCTTGGAATAAAAGGGAGGGTCCATATAAATCAGCTGAATCTTGCCTTCCAGCTCTTTTTCCCGGATCAAGTACTGGATGAATTCCAGGTTATCTCCCCGGGCCAGAAGGCTGGCGCTCTCTTCCTCTGTATGATTGATCCTTTCCACCGGGCAGAAACTCCTGCCTCCTGGTATGGAATTTTTTATCTCCTGGTATTCGCTGCGGCTCTCCTCCAGAATGGAAGGAAGTAAATAGATCAAGCTCATCGTTTTCTGCCTTTCTTGCTTTTATTCTGTTCCAGCAGCACTGGGATCAGATCCTTTCTCTTTGCTTTTTCCAGGGTAAGCTTCACCAGCCGGCGGTTTTCCGGCTTATGAAAATGGATCAGAGCCCGCTGCATTTTTTTGTCTTTCAGATCTTTGGCCACATAAACCGCTTCCCCGGTAAATGGGTCCTGCTCCGTATAGTACATACATGTGGACAAGGTCCCCGGCGTCGGGTAAAAGTCCTGCACCTGGTCGGGAATAAAATGGTTTTCCTTGAGAAAGAGCGCCAGTTCTATGGCATCTTCCAGTCTGCTGCCCGGGTGGGAGGAGATCAAGTAAGGAATCAAATACTGCTTTTTCCCCAACTCTTTGTTGATTGTTTTATAGCGGCTGGTGAAGGCCTGAAAGATTTCTTTACCAGGTTTACGCATGTATTTGAGCACTTGGGGCGATATGTGCTCCGGCGCTACCTTGAGGGTTCCGCTGATATGATGGCGGCACAGTTCCCAAAGGAAGGACTCGTCTTTGTCCGCCATCACATAATCGTAGCGGATTCCTGAACGGATAAACACTTTCTTTACCCCCGGCAGGCTGCGCAGTTCCTTGAGAAGTCTGCGGTATTCGCTGTGGTCGACGTTCATCTGCGGGCACGGTTTGGGATAGAGGCAGTCTTTCTCCTTGCACACACCTGCCTCCAATTGTTTTTTGCACGCCGGATAACGGAAGTTGGCCGTAGGACCACCCACATCGTGGATGTACCCTTTGAAATCCTTGCTGCGGGTCATGGACTCTGCTTCTTTTAACAGGGAATCGATGCTCCGGCTGCGCAGGGCCCTTCCCTGATGATAGGTGAGGGCACAAAAACTGCACCCGCCGAAGCAGCCTCTGCTGCTGGTCAGGCTGAACCGGACTTCTTTCAGGGCGGGAACGCCCCCCTCCTTTTCGTACATGGGGTGGGCTTCTCCTTCATATGGCAGTTCATAAATCTGATCCAGCTCTTCCCGCTCAAGAGGTGGCTGGGGAATGTTCTGAACCACACACAGATCATCGCCGTAAGGTTCCATCATCTGTTTTCCTGCGATCGCATCGTTGTTTCGGTATTGGAGAGCGAAACTGTCGCCGTATCGCCTCTTGCTGCTTTGAATTTCTTCAAAGGATGGGAGCACAATGGTTTGGTCGTCAGCGTCCTTCAGGCTGCCTTTGACGCAGGTTCCCCCGATCCACCCCACATCTTTGGCTTCAAGACCTGAATCAAGGGCTTCGGCGATTTGGATCACCGCCCGTTCCCCCATTCCATATATGAGGATATCGGCTTTTGCATCAAGCAAAATGGAGCGGCGTACCTTGTCGTCCCAGTAATCGTAGTGGCCCAATCTGCGCAGGCTGGCTTCCAGTCCGCCGATGATAATGGGTGTATCTTTGTAAGCTTCCCGCGCTTTGTTGCTGTAGACGATCACGGCCCGGTCGGGGCGCAGGCCGGCTTTGCCGCCGGGGGAATAATGGTCGGTTTTCCGCCTGTGCTTGAACACGGAAAAATGATTGACCATGGAATCCACATTTCCGCTGTTGATTAAAAATCCCAGCCGCGGCTTTCCAAATCGGGTAAAGTCCTTCACCGAACGCCAGTCGGGCTGAGCAAGGACCGCCACTTTATAGCCGAACCGTTCCAGCAATCTACTGATGATCGCTGTGCCAAAGGACGGGTGATCCACATAGGCATCTCCTGTCACCAGGACAAAATCCGCCTGCTGCCATCCCCTCTCTTCCATATCTTTTTTTGAAACCGGTAAAAACACACTGCTCTCCTTTTAAACTGCAAAATTCCCTATTCAGTTTTTCTCCAAATAGGGAATTCTGTTTTACGTTCTTTCCATTTTATCATAGTTTATTCAATATTTAAACCTATTAAACTCCTCATACCTCTTGCTATTTTACTTTGGAGGTATAGGACAGCTTGATCCAATAACCGTTGGTTTTCAGCTTGCCCCATCCGTTTTTCTTCTGTTTGATCACATAGGTTCCCTTCTTGATCCTGCCTTTGCTCTTGTACTTGGTCCCCGGACCGCTTCGCATATTCAGGCTGGAAACCTTCACTTTCACTTTATAGCTTCCCTTTGAAGCTGAGCTGCCGGATGAGGAGCCGGCTTTGGTATATGCCAGACTGATCCAGTAGCCGTTTTTCTTCAGCTTACCCCATCCATTTTTGGTCTGTACAACGACATAGGTTCCTTTTTTGAGCCTGCCTTTGCTCTTATAGTTTGTTCCCGGACCGCTTCGCATGTTCAACTGAGTTACAGCCACTTTTACTTTCGTCTCTTTCGCTCTGTTTATTTTGATTGTGTAGGTCTTTTGGCCTCCGTTCTGCGCGGTTACCTTTATATTCTTGGTGTTGGTGCCTGTTGCAAGGCTAACTTTTCCTGTGCCGGAAATACTGGCTTTGGAGTTTGCCTTGGTGGCTTTGATGGTCACCGAAGATACATTGCTGGGTACACTAAGGGAGTAGGAAGTCGTCCCTGCATGAAAGGCCGGTGATATGGAATGGCCGCTGACACTGAGGGCTTTCAGGTTATTATTGGAATTAGCAGAATCCGTCACTCTTGTGGTGTATTCCAGGCTGATCCAATAGCCGTTGCTTTGCAGCTGTCCCCATTCTCCGTCGGAGCTGACTGCCTTCAGCTGGTAAGTCCCCTTGGCGATTTTACCCATGTTGGAATATCCGGTTCCTGGACCGCTTCGCATACGCAGATCCGATACATCGACTCTCACGCTGTAGCTTGCCGATACCGTTCCTTGATTAGCGGGTTTTTTATCAGTTACATATATGTATCCTTTAGGCGTACCATTGCTGCTCCATGGTTTACCATAATGAAAGAAGAAATCATCGGTGGAACTGGGGCCGTAAGTTTTGGTCTGCCATCCTGATTCTGAAACATAAATCTGACCGTTGACCACTTTCTCCACAAAGGCGACATGCGTTCTGTAAACCACCAGTGCGCCAGCTTTAGGTGTGGAACCGTATGCATAATATTTTCCTTTTTTATTGCAGTCCCACCAGTCTCCCGCATTGCCGCGCAGATTGGGGTTGAGAGGTTCTCCTAAAACTTCGCTGGCTCTGCTGTAAGCCCACCAGGTACAGTTGCCCCAGACATAACCACCTGTTCTTCCATCGTCCATGATACCTTTATAGTATTTGAAGTCCGGAGCCAGCCTCCCCGCCTTCCAAAAGCGGTTTAAATCCGAATAATAAAATCTGGCGTTGGGATCGTTCAGCTTGGGCATGCTTGTCCGAATGGTAAAGCTGGCAGCTGACGCTTCCTCTGGTTTTGCACCCATAGGCGCCAGCAGCGACACTACCAGGAACAGTATGAGCAGCACTGACAGGAATCTTCGCTTCATAATTGCCTCTCCTTTGTTTACATAAAATCTTTGTCTATTGTATCATTTTTTGTTATTTTTTGTCAAACATGTTTATTTAGTAATGATTTCCATGGATTGAATGACCGTTTCCAGCCGGTCCAGCTGAGATTCGTTTCCTCCCTGGAGGCCGATTTTGATCTCGCTCAGTTCCTTTTGCAAAGCCTGGATTGAGCAGGCAGGGCAAACCACCACTGGTACCAGCTTGATGGCGCCGTTTTCTTCCGTCACTTCCAGCTTATCGCCTTCTTTGATCCCCAGCTTTCTTACGATATCGCGGGGTATGGTTATCTGGCCCTTTTGCCTGAATTCAACAATCATACACACTATCCTTCTTATTGTAAGACTTTCCAACTTTCTTACTATTGCAATCCTTCACTTTCCTACGATTATAACTTTTTTCACAAAAAAGGACAACGCTATCGGCCAAAACTTTTCCGTCAGAAGCTTGAAATTTCAATGTTTACCATGTAACCCAGCTGGCTCTGGGCCAATATAACAAGATGTGGTATAGTCTTACAAAAAAGCTACTAGCGGCTGGTTCGTTATCAACAGCGGTGTAAAATTAGTGTAACCGGCTGCATCGACTGTACAGTCAAGCTATGAAAAAAGCACCATTTTCGTAAAATCACAAAAATGGTGCAGGTATAGACGCCGGGCTGGCAAATAAATCAAGATACTCTGTTCATGCGCCGCCCCTCGCGTACTGCATGTACATAGGAGGCTTCGCTCCTGTCATACATACCTTTTATATTTACAGTAATTCTTTTCTGGAAAGATTGATTCTGTTCTGGCTGTCGATTTCCGTAACCTTGACCTTAACCTTATCGCCGACGTTCATCACATCTTCCACTTTTTCTACACGATGTTTGGCCATCTTGGAGATGTGGAGGAGTCCTTCCTTGCCAGGCAGGATTTCAATAAAGGCCCCGAAATTCATCAGTCTGGTTACAGTTCCTTCATAGATTTCACCCACTTCAACGTCCTTGGTCAGCATTTCCACCTCATGGAGGGCTGCATGGGCGCTGTCCATATCAGGCGCAGCGATATAAACAAGTCCGGTATCGTCGATGTCGATCTTGACGCCCGTGTCGCCGATGATCTTGTTGATCGTCTTTCCTCCCGGCCCGATGACGGTTCTGATTTTGTCCGGATCGATCTGCAGCGAAATGATTCTTGGTGCATAAGGAGACAACTCTTTTCTCGGCTCCGGAAGCTCATCCAGCATTTCCTTCATGATATGCATACGGCCTTCGTAAGCCTGAGCCAGCGCATCCTGCAGAACCTGCTTGGAAAGACCGTGGACCTTGATATCCATCTGAATGGCTGTTACACCCTTTTCCGTTCCCGCAACCTTAAAGTCCATGTCGCCCAGGAAGTCTTCCATTCCCTGAATGTCGGACAGAATAGCCATTTTGCTGGTGCCGTCGTCTTCAACCCGTTCAATCAGTCCCATCGCAATACCGGCAACCGGCGCCTTAATGGGAACACCCGCATCCATCAGGGCCAGACAGCTGCCGCACACAGATGCCTGTGAAGTAGAACCGTTTGAAGATAAAATTTCCGATACCACGCGAATGGCATATGGGAAATCTTCCACACTGGGCAGCACAGGAATCAGCGCCCGTTCTGCCAGAGCTCCATGTCCGATCTCTCTTCTTCCCGGACTTCTCATTGGTCTTGCTTCGCCTACGGAATAAGGCGGGAAGTTGTAGTGGTGCATATAGCGTTTTTCCGTCTGCTCCGTAATGCCGTCGATGGTCTGCGCATCGCCCATAGCACCCAGAGTGGCAACAGACAGAGCCTGCGTCTGTCCTCTCTTAAAGAGGCCGGAACCATGGGTTCTCGGGAGAACGCCAGTGTCTACCCAAATTGGACGAATTTCATCCAGCTTGCGGTTATCCGGGCGGATGCCGTCATCCAGGATCAGACTTCTCACCTGCTCTTTGGTGATAGCATAGAGAACATTATCGATATCTTTTGCATTTTCCGGATAGATTTCTTCAAAGTGCTCTTTGGTCTCTGCTTCCACAGCGTCCATGTTGTCCAGTCTTTCCATCTTGTCGTAAGTCTGAATCGCAGCACGCATTTTATCTTCCGCGTAAGCTCTGACAGCCGTATTGATTTCCTCAGGCACCTGATAGAGATCCAGTTCCTTTTTCGGCTTGCCTACTTCAGCTACAATATCTTCAATAAAGGCAACAATCTTTTTGATCTCTTCATGAGCGAACATGATCGCATCCAGAATGTCTTCTTCCGGCACCTCGTCGGCTCCCGCTTCCACCATCATGATGGCTTCTTTTGTTCCGGAAACAACCAGATGCATGTCGCTGTTTTCTCTCTGCTCCAGGCTGGGATTGACGACAAACTGGCCGTCCACTCTGCCGATCAGAACCGATCCTGTAGGGCCGTCCCATGGAATATCAGAAATAGCCAGAGCTACGGAGGATCCGATCATCGCCGCGATTTCAGACGGAGCATCGTTATCCATGCACATAACCGTAGCAACGACCTGTACATCATTGAAAAATCCTTTCGGAAACAGCGGACGAAGCGGCCTGTCCATCAATCTGCAATTCAGGATCGCTTTTTCGCTGGGTCTGCCTTCTCTCTTGATAAATCCCCCTGGAATTTTTCCTGCCGCGTACATCTTTTCTTCATAGTCGCAGCTCAACGGGAAAAAGTCAATGTCCGGTCTGGGCTCTTTGGACATGACAGCTGTAACATTTACAACCGTATCCCCGTATTTTACCATAACCTGACCATTTGCCATCTCGCAGACTTTTCCGATTTCAAGCTCTAAAAGTTTGCCTCCGACAGCAGTTTTAAACGTTCTGTAATCAGTGAATTTCATTAACAACTACCTCCTGTTAATTTCTTCTCCTCAAAAACTAAAAATTCGCGGGTTTTCCGCATAAAAAACGCGTGCATGACGGAATCAAAGCTTCCTATGCACACATGTCGCTGACAAGCAGCGACGCTTCGCAAGGTACGTTCTTTGAAACTCCGTCAATATCGATTGCATCGATATTTCCTGCGTTATAAAAAAGTTTCCTTTGGAAACGTTGTTCGCACTTCGCGCTCACTTTCACAAGGCAAACTTTTTTGAAGCATAGGCAATGCTACGCATTCAATATTTCCTATGCTATAAAAAATCAAGCGGGAGCAGATCTCCCGCTTGCATTCTTTCTCGATTATTTTCTTAACCCCAGACGGGAAATCAGAGTTCTGTAACGTTCCAGATCCTTTTCCTTCAGGTAATTAAGAAGGTTCCTTCTCTGACCGACCATCTTCAGAAGTCCTCTTCTGGAGTGGTGGTCTTTCTTGTGCACCTGCAGGTGCTCGTTGAGGTCGTTAATTCTGTAAGTCAGAATCGCAACCTGTACTTCCGGGGAACCTGTATCCCCTTCTTTTAACTGATACTCTTTGATAATTTCCGCTTTTTTCGCTTGATTAATCATTGTTTTTCTCCTTTTCTGTATCCACCTTCAGCCGGGCCTCCGCCGGAGCGTCGTAAAACTCAGCAAAAGGTAATTTTGCTAACGATTTATAATACCATATTGTGTATGTGTTATGCAAGTTATTTCCGGGTTTTTCATATAAATGATTCTGTCCGCCCAATCGTCATTCTATACATGCGCCGTTACTTTTTTGTTAAAGCGGATTCTTTCATTTTTGCCACCAATGGGATTTCCAAAGCTGTAAGAATCACCACGCCCAGCATCGGAACCGTTACACCGCCGAAGGCTCCTTCTGCTGCTTCAAACAGAAACACAAAGAGGACACCGGAAATTTGTCCCATGAGCAGGATCATGCCCAGCGAAGTTCCCTCCTGCACCGGATAAGCAACCTCCGATCCATGCTGAAAGAGGATCGGCGCCACGCCCATAATGGCAAAGCCCGCCACTGCTGCGGCAAAAACAAGCATACCAAAGCCTTTGAGCATGGTCATCCCCAAATACAGCGGCACCAGCAGAATGATCGCCGTAATCAAAAACGGAATTCGCTTTCCCGCCCGATCTGAGATCATGGGCAGAATAATCGCGCCCAAAACGCCGGCCAGCACAAAAGCAGCGCCGATGATACCCGCCTGAGCGGAAGTAATGCCCCTGGGCATTAGGATGCTTTCGATCAAAGTCAGCAGCGTGTTGAAAATTCCCATTGAAATAAAAGCGATGATCATGGCAAGAAGGTAGGATTTATTGCGGAGAAGCACCTTCAAAGTAGCCAGACTGAAATCCTCTTTTTCCGCCTCAGGTCCCGGCGGCGCCACAGGCGGTTTTTCCCTGGAAAAAACAATCGCCAGCAGGGATGCGGCAACGCCGACCACAGCAAATGTTTTCAGCACGCCCGGAAGTCCATACTGCTCCGAAAGCATTGGCGATAAAACCATGGGCAGCGCAAACCCCAGGTATTGCGCCATGGTCAGAAGTCCGGCGGCAGTCGCCCGCTCATCAAAGGGAAACCAATTGGCGGCGACTTTGGTCGTGATATTGAGCAAAAACGGCTGCCCGGCTGCGATCAGGAATTGAGAAATGATGACCATGGTAAAGCTTTCCGCAAACAATCCTCTGGTCAAGCCGAAGATTCCGGTCAAAAGGGCGCCGATCCAAAGAGACGTCCGAAAGCCAAAGCGGTCGATCACATATGCCGCCGGAATGCAAAATACGATAAACATAATCATATAACTGGTAGCCAGCATAGTAATCGCCATAGAACTGGTGCTGTAAAAGGTTTCGGCAATACTAGAGATGGGCGAAAAAGTGAGCCACATCATTTCTGTAGCTATAATCGCGGGGATCGTTGTAAAGAGAATCACCCACCGATAAGGAGATATATTTTTCGTTTTCATTTTACAAACTCCTCCTATTCAGCATGCCAAAGTTTTTCCGGTTTGTTTTATATAAGCTTCTAAAAATTTGGAATAAGTTCTCGTAAACGGCAGTATTGGCAGGCTGCGGTTCATAAACGTGATCTACGGAAATCAGTGTTTTTATTTCATCGATGGATTCGATGACCTTAAGCCCTAAAGCCATAAGAGCAGCAGATCCTACAGCCCCTGCGTTCTGCGGATTTTTAACCGTTTCTATCCGCCTTCCCAGCACATCGGCCAGGATTTGACACGTCAGCGGCGCCAAGGCCCCTCCCCCGGCAAAGCGAATGGTCTGCGACGTTTTGGTCTGTTTTTCCATCGCCCTCAGCTGCCACTTCAAATGAAGACAAACTCCTTCGATCACGGCATGAATCATATCGGAAGCGGTGGTTTCGATTCCCAGATTGAAAAACAGACCTCTTGCATCTGGATCTTCAAACGGGCATCGATTTCCGTGAAGCCAAGGCGTAAAGAGAACACCGTTGCTTCCGGCGGGTATTTGACTGATCTTATCCATAATATACCCGTAGAGATTTTTGTGCTTGCTTTCCAAATCTTCATAGGCAAACTTTTTTTCCTTAAATAGGCCCAGCTCATCCAAACCGATATGGTCCCTGGCCCATTCCAGACATTTGCCCGCAGTCTCCAGCTCGGCAAAGCAATTGAATCGATTCGGGTCTGCGCCAACGATGGAAGCGATCATCGATCCTATGTCCAGCCTCTGTTTTTCCACCACCGTCGAAACCCATCCAGATGTCCCCATATAGATGTGGGTTGCCCCTGTTTCCACTGCTCCTGCTCCCACGCCTATGAGGGAAGCATCACCGCCTCCGGAAAAAACAGGAGTGCCTTCGGCCAGACCCAATTCTGCTGCCGCCTGCCCGGTAATGGTTCCTACCTGGTCCCGGCATTCGCAGATTTGGGGAAGATGTTCCATGTTCACATCCATCATGGAGCAAAGTTCCCTGCTAAAGCCTTCTTTGCCCTTTCTGGTGTCATAAAGCAATGTGGCAAAAGCACTGTCCCTGGACATGATGAAATTTCCCGTTGCCCGGCAGACCAGATAATCTTTCACATCCAGCCATTTATGTACTTTGGAGAAGATTTCCGGCTCCTCATCTTGCACCCACTTGTATTTCCAAAGAGGGTCCTTGACGCTGGCGGAAACGGCTCCGCTGATCATGATGGATCGCAGCAGCTTGCGGGCGTTCATACCCATGATTTTAAAGCCCCTCTGAAGCCCCTGTTCCATCTGCTTTTTTCCCCGATTATCCATATAGCTCATGGCGTTTCTAACCGGCTGCCCTTCTTGATCAACTAAAACGACGGCCTGCATCTGCGCACAAAAGGAGATCCCTTTGATTGCTTCCTTGGCGACCCCGGCCTTATGCAAAAGCTGGTTTGTGGTATCGCACATTGCCCGCCACCATTGCTGCGGATCTTGCTCTACGCCCCCATTTTCCAGGACATAAAGATCATAATCCACCAACTCGCCGGCGATAAATTCGATGCCTGTTTCCATCGATAATGAAAACAGACAGCATTTTACGCCTGTCGTTCCCACATCGTAAGCAATCACGTACATAGGCTCACTCTCCTAACTTTGAGTACTTCCTCAGATAGATTTGCCTCATCAGAAAACGATCAAAGAATTTGATGGGGGTCCCGCCGCTTTCTTTCGCTGCGAAATAGGCCTTACAATTTTTTTCCACCAGCATAGACAGAGCTTCTGCATCGCTGACGTTTTTGCCTACACAAAGAGCACCGCGCCCCCTGACCAACATAGATTTTCCCGTTCTAACCGCAGATTCAATCGCCTCCGGTCCTGCGAACTTCATACTCATTCCCGCCATCTGCGCAAAATCGTCTAAATAAGGTTTGAGGCGGATCTCTTCCTTCAAAAAGGCTTTTACTACTGGGCTGCAGTTCCAAATGACCGCCTTTTCATGTTGATTTTGAATGAATTCTTTACTCGCCGGATGGCGGGTGATGTCCGGGTGGAGCTGATCCAGATATTGGCCGCATGCCTGCTCCAGGTTATGGGCAGTGCGGAAAGCCTCTTCATAGCTGCTGCCATAGATCACCGCTCCGTGGTGTTTCAAGATGACGGCTTTGCCATCAGAGGCGGAAACGGCTTTGACCGTATTGGCACAGAGGGTTTCCGTTCCCGGCAGGCCGTATTCCGCGCAGATGACCCGTTCTCCGATTCCTTCGCAGGCCTGATTCAGTTCTATTTCCGATACTCCCATCGCCGAGATGGCCGACGCATTTTCCTGATGGGTATGAATGACAAATTGGGCATCGTCTTTCAATTGATAGATAGCCCGATGAATCCGTTTTTCTGAGGAGGGTTTGATGTCGCCTTCGTAACTGAGATCGCTCATTTTGACTTCAACCACTTCCTCTTCGGTCAGCGTAAGGTAATTGCGGCCGCTGGCCGTGATGACAAAGGTTTCATCATCGACCCTGCAGCTGACATTCCCCCAAGTCCTGGCGATCAGCCCCGACTTGGACAGCTCTTTTCCAGCCTGAATCACTTGTTTTTTTGCTTCTCTTTTCTCCATTATCCTAACTCCTCAACATTGGATAGTACTCGATCAAAACGATTTAGAATGTCAGGCAGCATAGATTCCTCGTAAGCGGCACTGGTATAAAGCCTGCTTCCTGCCAGCGTTACGATACCTTCAGCCATATAGGCGGCCCCCATATGTTCCATTTCCTGCTTCCTGGCAGAAGTCGCTTTCAGCACCTCCGGTATCTGCCATGGTTTATGCCAGTTGATGGCATAATGCATGGCTCCTGTTGTATCTAAGTGACAGATGGACCCCTGGTTAAAAGCGACAAAGGGCAGTTTATACTTGTCGATCAGCTGATTCAGTCCGTCTGTCAGCCGGTCGGCGAATTTGCCGGCCCTTGGTATGGCTCCTGATTCTTCAATTTCGCAAAGGGTATAGTAGCCCGCCACACAGCTGATGGGAGCAGCTGCCATGGTTCCGCCCACCAGCGCTTTCGGATGCTTTGCTTCGCCGCCAATGCCGGAAGACAAGTATTTCATATATTCTTTCTTGCCGCCCAGGCCGCCTGCTCCCGGATATCCGCCTGCGATGACTTTGCCGAAGATGGTCAGATCGGGAGAAATTCCAAAATAACCCTGCGCCCCGCTCATGCCGATTCGAAAGCCGCATACCACTTCATCACAGATCAAAAGGGCTCCGTACTGCCTGCACAGTTTTTCAACGCCCCGGCAAAAGTCATAATCCACCGGCCTGGTACCGCTCTCCGGTCCCACCGGCTCCAGCATAACCGCAGCCGTGCCCCCTTTCATCTTATTACGCCGCAGCTTTTTCTCCAGGTCATTCAAATCATTGGGGAAAAACTCGTCGGTGTATTTGAACATTTTTCTCGGCACGCCTTTGGCCTGGGTCCATTTTGAACCCGGAATTCGTATTCCGTAGGCCAGCTGGTCGCTCCATCCGTGATAGGCGCCTCCCATCTTCAAAATCCGTTTGTTTTTCGTGGCCAGTCTGGCGACGCGGATGGCGCCCATGCAAGCCTCTGTTCCCGATCCCATCATACGAAACATTTCTACTGATTCTATGCTGTCACAAATTTTCTTTGCCAATTTGTACTCGTATTCGTGGAACAAACCTGTAGACGGTCCGCAGGTTTCCAGCAGCTGGATCACTTTCTTTCGAACAGATGGCGGATTGCTCCCCAGTACGGTAGGCCCGCCCGCCTGGAGAAAGTCGTAATACTGATTGCCGTCCACATCGTATAAATATGCGCCCTCTGCCTTGTTGAACGCCAGTGGAAAAGGATGGTTAAAAGCCAAGTTGTGCTGAACGCCTCCGGGTATGATATTTATCGCTTCGTCAATCATCGCTTTTGAAGTCCGGCACTTTTTTCCGAAATATTCCTCTTCGTAAGTTTTCAAGACTGAAGGTTTGATGGAGTAGATGGGCTTTTCAATCAGGGCATCCAGTTTTTTTGTAACTTCCTCCGCATCTAAGTAGTTCGTAATTGCATATTGATCTTCCATTTTTCTTTTACCTCTCTATCGATATATCCCTGTTAAAGCCAGGTCTAAAATATGGTTTATTTTTTCTTCGCACCTCTCTTTTGAATAAGATTCCATGCGTTCCCATTGGAATTGGGAATTGAGATAGACACCCATGAAAAGATCAAGAATGTCCTCAGCTTCAACGTCTTGACGAAATATCTCCTCCTGCTGGGCCTGCCGTATCATCTGCAAAAAAAGCTGCCGCACAGGTTCGCCCTTTTTGTAAAGGGGGCTGGTTTTGCAGGAATTAAGATATAGAATCCTTCGGCTCACTCCAATGAAGGGAATGCTGTCGGAAACCAGAAATACCAGCGCTTTTCGGATTTTGCTATCTGCATCTTCATTTGCCAGCTCTTTTTCAACATATGTGAAGAATACTTCCGTTTCGTCCTCCGCCGTTCCAACAAGCAGACTTTCTTTGTTGGGGAAATAATTGTATAAGGTCGCTTTGGAAACCTCTGCTTTTGCTGCCACATCCTCGATCATGGTGTTTTCGAAACCATTGGCCTTGAAAAGACGCCTGGATGCTTTGAGAATCTTTGTGCGGCATTTTATTTTGTTTGCGGCCCGCCGGGACTCTGCCATATACTCACCTCATTTCTCCTGTTATTCATAGCATACTCCAAGTTTTTCAGAATTGCAAGTAAAATTATACTTACGTCTATTTTTAGAGTTAAGTTTAGGGTTTTGGGAGAGGATGCGGGGTGGGTGTTGAAGGGCCAGGAAGGGTGGAGTTGGGCGGGTTGTTGATAGGTGGGGAAGGAAGGGATATGCGGGAAGGTGCGGGAAGAGGTATGTCCGGGAAAAAACTAAAAATTTCTTTCGAAATTTTCGCCGTTTGTAACGGCTGCGGCTGCTTAGATTCAGGTTGGAGCGAGCCCGCGGGCTTTTTCTCAAGATGAAGCCCCGCAAACCCACAGCTTTGCGTAAAAAGTTTAAAATTTTATCAAAATTTTCCGCAATCCTGCCAAAGGCCCACAGGCCCGGCACGCAGACAAAAAAAGACCGCGGTTCCCAAAACTGAGGATTCCGCGGCCTTTCGTCCTTTTAATCATTTATACAAAATGGCCTTCCGTCTTTCTTCGATGATAAGACCTGGCCGTGATGCAGTCGTCCGTAATCTGCTTGGAGAGAGCCTCCACGCTTTCAAACTTTCGTTCGTCCCTGGTCTTTTCCAGGAATTCCACGCGGATGGTTTTGCCGTAAAGCTCTTTGTCAAAATTAAAAATATGGGTTTCCACATTTTTATGGTAAGTTCCGATGGTCGGTTTGACGCCCACGTTGGTCACGCTGGGATAACGAACGCCGTTATACGTGCAGTAAGTTACATATACTCCGTTAGGCGGGGTCACCATAGTTTCGTCGATCATAATGTTGGACGTTGGAAAGCCGATCGTTCTGCCCAGCTTATTTCCCACGACCACCTCGCCGTCGATGGAATAGAGACGGCCCATGTACTTGAGGCACTGGTCCACTTTTCCCTCCTGGATCAGGGCGCGTATAAAGGTGCTGCTCACCAAATTTCCGTCGATGGTAAAGGGCTCCTGAATATGAATGCCAAAGCCCTTTTTCATCCCCTCTTTCATCAAAATCTCCGCATTTCCCGCCGCTTTATAGCCGAATCGGTAATTAAATCCGCAGTAAGCCTGGCGCATATTGAATTTGCCGATCAAAAGATCATCGATAAAATCGATGGGATCCATGGTCAAAATCGTTCTATCAAAGGGAATGTTAAACAAATAGTCTACACCCAGGCTCTCAATAATCGCCGCTTTTTCATCCGCATAGAGAATATTCTTTACCACAATTTCATCGGCCATCAAATTCTTGGGATGGTTGGAAAAGGTAAACACAGCGCTCTTAAATCCTGCGGCTTCCGCGCTCTTGACCGTACGCGAAATAATCTGCTGGTGTCCCTTATGAACGCCGTCGAAGTTCCCCAGAGCTACCACCGTTTCCTCTATATTTTCGATTTCATCCAGCGAATTAAATATTTTCATACGTTAACCTCTAAAAAATACTTTGTCTGCTACTAATTTTTTATATTTGCTGCTATAAAAGGCCACCCCTAAAAACGTCTCCTGCCCGCCTTCCTTTAAATAAAGGTTGTATGCGCAGCGATATTCCGGGCGAAGGGGAATGTGCGGTTCTCTTTCCTTATATGCCGGTTCCCGCTCAATCAGGACATCTTTCAGGGAGACATGCCCCCCATTGCAAAAATATGCAGCCTGCTCCCTGCCCAAAAGCGCTTTGCCGAAATGAATCAGAGGAAAATCCGGCGGCACCAGCAGCGCCCGGGCCTGTTCCTGATCCATATCACGCAGTTTCTCCATATCCACTGCATCTTCCAGCAAAAATGCACCGCTGGCCGTCCGCACCAGCCCTGTCATGACGGCTCCGCATCCCAATGCTTCACCCACATCCCTGCAGATGCTTCTTATGTATGTTCCCTTGGAACAAGTCACCTGCCAAAGGATCTTCTTTTCTTCCAGATCGATCTTTTCCACCAGCAGATCGCGTATATAGACCTGCCTTGGTTTGATCTCAACCTCTTCGCCGGCTCTGGCGTACTGATACAATTTCTTTCCGTCCACTTTGATGGCTGAATACTTGGGCGGGATCTGGGAGATGTTTCCGCGAAAAGGCGTAAATGCTTGGTGAATCTCCTCAGCTGTAACTGAGGATGCATCCGCCTCGCCTGTAATCCGGCCCCAGATATCTAGAGTATCGGAAGTGAGTCCCAACTGCATTTCGCAGCGGTAAGTCTTAAAATCCAAATCCAAGTATTCCATGATCCTGGTAGCGCTTCCTGCACAGATCGGCAGAACGCCGGTAGCCATCGGGTCCAAAGTCCCGGTATGGCCTACTCTCTTTATGCCCAGCACCCTTCTCATCACGGCCACACAATCGTGAGAAGTCCATTCAGCCGGTTTATTCACATTTATGATACCAGTTACATTCATGCTTCTGCTTTCTCCAGACTTTTTTTGATTGCCTCTTTCAATTGTAAGCAGGCATCTTCAAGCTCCTTTCGAAAAGTGCATCCGGCTGCTTTGACATGGCCGCCGCCGCCGAACTGGGCAGCAATTTCCGCCACATTTCCGGAAGTTTTAGCCCGCATGCTGACCTTAATCAACGTTTCCTCTCGTTCCTTGACAAAGGCGGCGATTTCTACGCCCTTAATATTGCGCAGCGTCTCGACAACGCCTTCTGTCTCTTCCAGTTTGGCACCCACCTGCGCGAGCATATCCTGTGTAACATAGGCAATTGCAGCCTTACCATCGGCAAAAACCTCCAGTGTATCGAGAATTTTGGATGTAATGCGAATTTTTTCCAATCTGGTGTTTTGGTATAGCTCCACTGCAATATGAGCATGATCGATGCCTGCATCATAGAGTGAAGCTGTAATCAAGTGGCTCTCCTTTGTGGCGTTGGAATACTGGAAGTTACCAGTATCCGTACTAATCCCAGTAAAGATTGCCTCCCCGATTTCTTTGTCGATAGGAATATCCATGGCTGCCAGGATAGCATAGATTATTTCTGCAGTAGCCGCAATGCCGCCATCAATATAATTGTAATCTGCAAAAGGCTGCGAGGTGGTGTGGTGGTCCACGCAAATCGTCGTTTTTCCACGAAAAAATGTCTGCTGGCGCTCAGGAAAACGAGATACCTCACCGCAGTCTATGCAGATGCAGATATCCGGCTCCCGGATGCAGTCCTGATCCTTCGTACAATATCCATTATCCAAAAAGCTGAGGTATTCAGGCACATCATCTTCGATGAGGATGAAAGCCTCTTTCCCCGCATTGCGCATGGCCCGGCAAAGAGCCGCCGAAGAACCGAGCGCATCACCATCCATCTGTATATGTGGAAAAAGCAGTACGGAGTCCGCTTTTGCAAGTTTTTCTCCGATCTGCTTCAATGTGTTATTTTCTACTTTCATGCTGTTCACGATTTATCCAATCCTTGAATGATTTCTTCAATATGACGCCCATATTCCAGGGAAGTATCCATTTTGAAGATCAAATCCGGAATATGACGCAGTTTGATCTGTCTGCCGATTTCCCGCTTGATCACCCCCTTGGCGCTGCTCAGTGCTGCCAGCGCATCTTCCTGAATTTTTTTGCTGTCCTCGTGCTTTAAATCCAAACCCAAAACCGTGATATATACGGTAGCGTAACTGCCGTCTGAGGTTACCTCTACGGCAGAAACGCTCACCATTCCTGATTTTAGCCTGGGATCCTTCAGCTCTCTTAAGAGCAGGTCGCTGATGATCCTTCGAATTTCCTCACCGAGCCTGCCCTGTCTGTGTCCTTTTCCCATATTTATCTCCTAATCTCGCTTGATCTCTTCCATCTGGAAGCATTCGATAATGTCTCCTTCTTTGATGTCGTTGTAGCTTTCCACGCCAATACCGCATTCGTATCCCTGTGCCACTTCTTTTGCATCGTCTTTGAATCGTTTCAGGGATGCAATCTTTCCTTCGTGAATCACGATACCGTCGCGCACCAGTCTGATCTGCGCATTACGGACTACCTTGCCGTCAGTAACGTAGGCTCCCCCTACAATGCCAACTCCCGGCACCTTGAAGGTGTTTCTTATTTCTACTGTTCCCAGAACCACTTCTTTAAATTCAGGATCCAGCATACCCTTCATGGCATTTTCTACATCATCGATGATATCGTAGATAACCCTGTAGGTCCGAATCTGAATATTATCCCGCTCTGCCATGGCAGAAACCGCTGTACTAGGTCTGACATTAAAGCCGATAATGATCGCATCGGAAGTTCCTGCCAGCATGACATCGGATTCAGTCACAGCGCCGACGCCGGTGTGTACAATCTTGACTCTTACATTTTCTGCAGATAATTTTTCTAAAGACGATACGATCGCGCCCACTGAACCCTGCACATCGCCTTTTACGATCAGGTTTAATTCTTTGATTTCACCTTCTTGTATCTGGGAGAACAATTCTTCCAGCGTAGTACTGGAATTTCTAGCCAGGACTTCTTCTCTCTTCTTTTCTTTTCTGTGTTCGGCAATCTCTCTTGCGATCCGGTCTTCCTTGACGGCATTAAACTCATCACCGGCATGAGGTACTTCCGTCAATCCCAGAATCTCAACCGCTGTAGCTGGTCCTGCCTGGCGGATTTTCTCACCCTTATGGTTTGTCATGAGACGAATCTTCCCGGAACAAGTTCCAGCGACAACGCTCATGCCTGCTTTCAGGGTACCGTTGAGCACTAAGAGGCTTGCTACAGGACCCTTGGCCTTATCCAGCCGTGCTTCCAGTACAGAACCCATGGCAAGACGGTTCGGATTAGCTTTTAATTCAAGAACTTCTGCCTGCAGCAAGATCATTTCCAACAGATTGACAATCCCGTCACCGGACTTTGCGGAAACAGGAACGCTGATCACATCGCCGCCCCAGTCTTCAACCAGAACGCCCTGTTCAGCCAGATCTTTCTTTACAATATCCGGGTTGGCGCCAGGTTTATCCATCTTGTTAATGGCAACAATAATGGGCACGCCGGCAGCCTTGGCATGGCTGATGGATTCAATGGTCTGCGGTTTTACACTATCATCAGCCGCGACCACCAGAACAGCAATATCCGTCGTATGGGCTCCTCTGGCTCTCATCGCAGTAAATGCCTCATGTCCCGGCGTATCCAAAAATACGATCTTCTGGCCGTTGATTTCAACCTCGGACGCACCGATATGCTGGGTAATTCCGCCGGATTCGGAGGCAGTCACATTTGTCTTACGGATCGCATCTAAAAGGGAGGTCTTACCGTGGTCTACATGACCCATTACCGTAATAATCGGAGCTCTCGGGCGCAGATCTTCATCTTTATCTTCAAAGACCTCCAGGCCCTCTTCTTCTTCCTCTTCCTGCACTTTACCAATCACAACACTGGCGCCCAGCTCTTCTGCTAACAGCACGACTGTGTCCTCATCTAAATTCTGATTAACATTCGCCATAATCCCCATTTTCATCAGCGTCATAATGATTTGGGAAACGGATACCTGGATCTGCTCCGCCAGCCCGGCTACGGTAATCGGTACATTGATCACAGTCGTACCTACTGGAATTTCAGCCACCTCAGCTTCGGGTTCAGGAGCAGGTTTTGGTTTGTTCTGCTTTTTGGGACGCACTTTCTTTTCCAGAGAACGGGTTGGCTGCGGCTTTCCGCCTTTCTTTCCGCCTCTTTCCAGCTTGGCGAATTTATCCCGTTCTTTCTCCTTCTTTTCTTTTGTCTTATCGCTTTTCTTATGTGAAGACGGCTTTTCCAGTACCGTGTCAACCTTCTTATCTTTTCTGACAGGCCGGTTTCCTCCCTGGTTTTGGGCGTTATCGCGGTCACGACGGTCACGGCTGTCGCTGCCGTCCCGTTTTGGAGGTCTTGCTCCGTCGCGTCTTTGGCCCTTGTTTCCGTCTCTTTTCTGATTCCGCTCCTTATTACGATCGGATGCGGCTTTTTTTTCTTTTTCAACGGCTTTTCGCTCAGCAGCAGCTTTTTCTTTCTTCTCGCGGGCGATCCGTTCCTCTTCGTGAACTTCAGAAGCTTTTTTAATGATCTTCAGCCTCTCCTGACGAATGACTGGTTTGGGCTCCTTTTTAGCCGCTGCTGCAGGCTGGGCGTCCTTTGTTTTTTCTTTCTTTTCGACTGGTTTTGCTGTTTCCGGCTTTTTCACTTCCGTTGTCTCCGTTTTTTCAGGCTTTGCAGCCGGAGCAGGCGCATTTTTTCCCCGTTCTTCCAGCTCTTTTGGTACAACCGGCTTACCGACAGGAGGTTTCGGCCGCTTTTCCAAATCCTTAGGCACAACCGGTTTTCCTACAGGCGGCTTCTGAGTCACTGTTCGTTCCTGCGTTTTCGCCTGATGATGTTTGGCTGTTTTTGGCTGCACCGGAATAGCGATCTTAGCCGCTTTGACCGTAACCTTGGGCTCATCAATCTCTGCTTTTTTTCCCACAGCTTTTTCTGCTTTCTTGGGCTTTGCCTTGACAATCTTCGTCTCAGCACCGCTCTTACTCCTCTGTATGGTATTTTTCACCGCAGTGGCGTCAATATCCTCCAGGGTGCTGTTTTTATCCTTTACTTCAATTCCCATGGACCTGGCTTTTTCCAGGACCGCCTTTGTATCCATATCAAGTTCTTTGGCTAGTTCATGTATTTTCATATTTGAACTCCTCCTTTTCTGTTCATCCATCCTTGTCGATTTCCTTTGATATAACTTCCGCAAAGTTTTGATCCGTGATCCCAAAGATGGATCTTCCTTCGGTCCCTGCCATCTGCGACAGCTCATCGCTTTTCCCGTACACTCTGCAGGCGACCTGATATTTCTTTGCTTCCTTCTCTATCTTTTTCCCAGTGTTTTCCGAAATGTCCTCCGCAATGATCAGCAGCTTGATCTTGCCCTTTTTCATGGCGAAAACGCAGGTATTGTATCCTGTCTGCAAATTCCCCGATTTTTTCGCGAAGCCTATATAGCTTTGAAGTTTACTTCTCATAAGCTTCCAAATCTCTGAAAAGCTGTGACAGCTGTTCCTGGGATAGCTCAATTCCCAGGCTCCTGGCCAGGGCTTTTTTCTTCTTGGCCTTTTCAAGACATTCGCTGCTGGGACACAAGTATACGCCCCTGCCTTTGGCTTTTCCCGTCGGATCCAGGGTCACGGCCCCCTCATATCCGGCGATCCGAATCAGCTCCTTTTTGGGTTTCGATTCCATGCAGCCCACGCATCTTCTCATCGGCACCCTTTTAGCAGGTTTTGGTGCATTATTCTTCAAATTCCACGATCTCCTCTTCCTCATCGACTGGATATTCGGCCGGCTCTTCAATTTCGTTTCCGAAATACTGGGTATGGCTCTTAATATCGATCTTCCATCCGCAAAGTTTGGCGGCCAGCCTTACATTCTGACCTTCCTTGCCGATGGCCAGCGACAACTGATAATCGGGCACAATTACTGTTGCTGCTTTTTCGTCCTCGTCGATGATAACTTTTTCCACCTTGGCCGGGCTCAGTACATTGCTGATAAGAATCTCCGGATCATCGCTCCATGTGATGATATCAATCTTTTCTCCGAACAATTCATCTACAATGCTCTGTACTCTGCTGCCCCTGGTGCCGACGCATGCTCCTACCGGATCCACGTTATCTTCCTCTGTATAAACAGCGATCTTTGTTCGTGATCCCGCTTCTCTGGCAATACTTTTGATCTCTACGATGCCGTCCTCAATCTCCGGCACTTCCAGCTCAAACAGCCTTTTCACCAGACCAGGATGGGATCTGGACAGGAATACCTGCGGTCCTTTGGTGGTTTTTTTTACATCCATGATATAGACCTTGATTCGGTCATTGATGTCATATTTCTCTCCGGGAACCCGTTCAGTAGCAGCTAGGATTCCTTCAGCCTTGCCCATATTGACAAAGATGGTTTCGTTACTGATTCTTTGCACGGTTCCGGTGATGATCTCTCCCTGTCTTGTGATATAATCATCAAAAATCATACCTCTTTCCGCTTCGCGGATCCTCTGCACCACAACCTGCTTGGCTGTTTGTGCTGCAATTCTTCCAAAATCTCTTGGCGTGACCTGATATTCCACCACATCACCGACTTCATATCTGGGATCGATCTCCAGGGCTTCCTCAAGGGATATTTCGACCATATCGTCTTCCACTTCCTCGACTACGTCTTTTCTCATGAAAACATCGATATCCCCTTCGTCTCGGTCAATATTAACTCGAACGTTCTGGGATGTTCCATAATTCTTTTTATATGCTGATACCAGCGCTGATTCGATAGCCTCGATTAAAATGTCTTTGGAAATATCCTTTTCCTTCTCCAGCGCATCGATGGCTTCGATAAATTCTCTGTTCATTTTTCTATAATCCTCCTACTTATTCTAGAAAACCACTGCCAGTTTTGTCTTTGCAATCTGATCAAGCGGCAGCTCCCACCTTTGGTTGTTTTCATCGGTTATGATCACCGTCCCATCTGTTAACCCTTCCAAGACGCCGTCGATTTGTTTCCGTCCGCAGACAGGTTGATAAAGTTTTACTTCTACCGTTCTTCCGGTGAACCTCAGATAGTGTGCTTCTGTCAGAAGCTCCCGGTCCATGCCCGGAGAGGAAACCTCCAAATAGTAGTTCTGCTGGATCGGATCCATCGCATCCAGCCTTTCACTAAGGAAGCGGCTGATCTTCTCACAATCATCGGTACTGATGAATTCCTCCTGCCTGTCCTGGGCCATGTCGGCGTATACCCGCAGGAACCAGTCCTTTCCCTCTTTTACGAACTCTACATTATATAGTTCATAGCCGTTTTCGGCTAAAAAAGATTCTAATTCTTGTGCTACGATATCTTTAATTTTTTGTTTTGCCATTTACTCTCCCCTAACACAAAACGAAAGAGTGGGTTTTGCCCACTCTTACTACTTACCGTCTAGTTTTATAACATGTTATTATATTACCACAGTTCTTCCTTTACTTCAAGGGGAAATGTGGATGTTTCTTCTCTTTCTTCCAGTTCTTTATCTTTTTCACGCATTTCAGTGAGAATTTCCCGCAATCGTATCAACCCTCGTTTGTGCCGACTTTTGATGGTGCTTTCCGAATCGCCTGTGATCTGTGCGATTTCTTTCAGCTTGTATCCGCCAAAATAATGAAGCCGGAAAAGAATTAAGGTTTTTTCGTTCAGTTTATGCAGAGCCGCTGCCAGTTCGTCATGTTCGCAAAAGCGCTCCAGCTCCTCCGCAAGACCACGGTAATACGCATCGCTGACTTCAGCCGATAGCACCGGAGTTGTCTCTGCGTCCAGGGACTTTTCCATTTCGCGGCCGTTCATAATACGGCGCCAGTACCGATTCACTTCATTTCTCGTAATCGTCCACAGCCAAGCATCCATCTTTTCCGGATCTCGGAGCTGGCCCAACTTACGGAAGGCTTTCATAAAAATTTCATGAAGAAGGTCTTCTCGATCTTGACGTTCAACATTCTGCATTGCAAGCAGTCTGTTTATACTATTATATTTGCCGCACAGCAGTGCTTCTTTTTCTTTGGTATCCAACGCTTGTTTCCTTTCTACACAACCGTTTTTTTGTTCAATGATGATTTCTTCATTTCGTTTTCGATAGCAGCGGATAAACCCTAAAAGACGTCGCCTCTATATCTTTAAGGGGGTTTTAAGCAAAAACTGATAATTTTCGTGAATTTTTGCGTCTTTTCTGGTCAAAAAAGCCTCTATAAAATCAGAAGTTGTTTTTGCCTGGAATCAAGGAGACATGTTATTATGAAAATGGAACTTCAACAGCGAGTCGCACATAACCTGGCCATCCTGCGTCAAAACACAAAGCTGAGTCAAAGTGCTCTATCCGCAAAAATTTCAATTTGCAGATCCACCTATTGTCAATATGAACAGGGAGAGCGGCTTCCTGACGTAAACACATTATACACGCTCTGTAAATTCTACCATGTCAACATGGATACCATTCTGAACTGCGATGTTCAGACCGTGCTGCAGGAGTATTTTCTCTATCAGGAATATACCCGAGAGGAAACGAAGCTGCTTGCGCTTTATAACTCATTATCTGATTTCTCAAAGGGAAGACTGGTAGAACGAGCCGAAGAACTGGCTCGGCTTGATCAGCTGAAAAGACAGGATGCTTTGCGTATGAACGGTTAACAGCCGTTCATTTGTTATTTTCTTTTAATCCTTCTAAATATCCGATTACGCGCGCCTGCATATTTAAAGGAAGCGAATCCCACAAAGATAACAGTTCTTTCTGCTGATCAGTCAAATCAATCCTTGTGCCCTCCTCCACAAAAAACTGTGCCATTGTGATACCCAGGCCCTCGCAAATTTTCTGCAGTGTGCTCAAAGTAGGCATTGTATTGTTTTTGAGCATATTCGATAACGTCGTCTGAGGGATTTTGGCATCACTGGCCAGCCGATATCTAGAGATCCCCTTTTTCTTACGAATCGTTTCGATTTTTTCAAGTGTGTAATTCACGTTCTGCTAACCTCATTTCTATACCCATATTTTAGCCTAATTTGACAATCTTTTTCAGTCTATAATATACGTATGTCCATGAACCTATTTTTGCAGTTCTTTTATCACACTCTTGGTTTCCGCCTCCTGGTTTCAAATAATCCCAGAGCTACAAATCCGATCCTCCATCATCTCTTAAAAGACCTTTCATAAAATGAACTGATTTCACAATCATCCTCAATTCCCGTAGATCACAGTCGCCGGTAGCTTGGGCCAGCTCTTCTTTGAGCACCGGCCCGGCTGACTCCACGTAATCGCAGAACAGTTCGTTGGGGGACAAGTCCAATTCATTCATGATATCGATGATCACTTTTAAGCTTGGGATGGTAGCATTTGTCTCAATATGGCTTATATGTGTATTTCCAACGCCAATTCTTTCTGCCAGCTGCGCCTGAGTCAGATTTGCCTTTTTACGTGCGTTCTTGATCCTCTGTCCTAAATCTTTATAGTTAATATGCATACACAATCTCCGTCATTATGATAAAGATATTATATGTTCATTTAGATGAGATTATAATGATCCAAATGTGCAATGTAGATTTAAGAGCCATATTTTCAGTTTTTTCTTAAAAAAATTGTCTCTTTTTGTCACTATTACTGTAAAAATGTCGTAATTCGCAACTATAAAAATTCTTGTTTGCGATTCTCTAATAGGTATGTTACCTTATAATTATCTTTCTATAATATGAGGTAACAGGAAACATGCACAAGCAAGCAATTATTCTTCTTCATGAGATCTATGGTGTAAACGAGTTCATGCAGTATCAGCGCCGAAAGTTCACGGCTGCCGGATTCGATGTTTTTTGCCCCAATCTGATCCGCCGCCCATCCTTCTCCTATGAAGAATCACAACAAGCATACAACTATTTTATGGAACACATAGGATTTGATGTATATAAACAGGTTGACGCATCGATCAAACAGCTAAAAGAGCGTTACCGAAAGGTGTTTCTTGTCGGTTTTAGCATAGGTGCGACGGTGGCCTTTAGATGCTGCGAAAACACAGCCTGTGATGGAATTGCCGCCTGCTATGGTTCTCGAATTCGGGATTATCTTAGCCTGAACCCGGTCTGTCCCACCTTGTTACTGTTTTCACAGGAAGCCTCTTTTGATGTGGGCCAGGTAAGCGCCCTTCTCAAAAAGAAGCCTTGTACAAATGTGCTCAAATTTTCCGCTGGGCATGGCTTTATGGATAAGGGCTCAAAGAATTATGACAAGACTGCGGCCAAATCTGCAGAGGACGCAATTTGCGGCTTTTTTCAAAACTCGTAATCCTTTTCTGCTTGCAGCCGTTTACACATCTTCTTTAATCTGGGCAATCTTCAGCGCTTCTTTCAAAAGAATGATAATCACTTGGTTCCGGGAAAGTTCCGTTTTTTTTGTAAAACATTCCAGTTCAAGATACAAATCATCCGGCACTCGAATTGAAAAAGTGTGATATCCGTCTTCGCCCTTAAGTTTACGCTTTGGGACTTCAATCATTTTGCTCATATTTATTCATCACCTTCCTGTTATTTGATTATAATTTACGCAAAAACAAATAAATATGATAAGAATTACAAATATATAATATTGTTATATATTTGTAACATACATAAAACGGCACCGCAGCTGGAATGTGGCAGATGGTGAAATTCGTGTAAATTTTGTAGGTTTGCGGGCGCAAAATTTTAGAGATTTAACCTTTTAAGTGATTTAGCAAAATTCAACCTCTACAAGCTTAAAAAACTGCACTAATTTTGATCGAAGCTTCAAAATTAGTGCAGTTCTAAACGCCTGGCGGCTGTATAAAGCTGGGCTTGATTGAATTAAAACAAGCTGAGCTGGTCTGTTTCCGGCAGTCCTTCCAGAACGCCGTGTTCACGCAACTCTTCAATGGCCGTTTTGTTGATCTTGGCCCGGTCGCGAATCTCATCCACCGTTTCGTAGGGACGGTTTTTGTATTCTTCCGCCAAAGATTTGGCAGCGTTTTCACCTACACCGGTGACTGCTACAAAGGGCAGCGTCACTTTGCCGTCCTCTGTTCCGAACTTAGTTCCGTCCGAACGGCCCAGCCGCGCCGGAAGAAATTCGTATCCTCTGGCATACATTTCATAGGCAACCTCATAGACGGTCATTTCCGCTTCTTCCTTTTTGGAAGCATTGTTGCCCTTATTGATGATTTCCTCCATTTTTTCCTGGATGGAAACAGCGCCCTTTAAGATGACTTTTTCGTTAAAGTCAGCGGCTTTGGTGGTAAAGTAGACCGCATAAAACTGCGGCGGATAATAAACCTTGTAATATGCGATCCGGTAGGACATCATTACATAGGCGACCGCATGGGCTCTGGGGAACATGTATTTGATTTTTTTACATGAGTCAATATACCACTCTGGTACCTGATGCTCCCGCATGAGTTTTTCCTGCTCCGGAGTCAGCCCTTTCCCCTTCCTCACCTTTTCCATGATGGTAAAAGCATCTTTGTTGGGCAGGCCTTTCAGCCGCAGATAGTTCATAATATCGTCTCGAGTAGAGATGGCATCCTTCATGGTGGCAATCCCTTTGACAATCAGATCCTGAGCATTATTGAGCCACACGTCGGTCCCGTGGGAAAACCCTGAAATGCGCACCAGATCGGCAAATCTGGTGGGCTGAGTATCGTCCAGCATTTTACGGGTAAACGACGTGCCGAATTCGGGAATTCCGTAGCTGCCGTGGGTAAATTTGTAGTCCGGGTCTTTGATGTCCAGTCCGTCGGTCCCGATAAAGATACTGTTTACTTTTTCATCTTTCAGGGGTACCTTCAAAGGGTCGACTCCAGTCATATCCTGGAGCTGACGGATCATGGACGGCACGTCGTGTCCCAGGATATCCAGCTTCAGCAGGTTCTGGTCAATGGAGTGATAGTCAAAATGGGTGGTGACAATATCCGAATTCACGTCATTGGCCGGATGCTGAACCGGGCAGAACTCAAAAATCTCATGGCCGCGGGGCACGATGATGATACCGCCCGGATGCTGTCCAGACGTTCTTCTGACACCTTCACAGCAGCTGGTGAGGCGGTCAGCCTCGAATTTGTTGATGGGCTGCTGCCGCTCTTCAAAATATTTCATCACGTATCCATAGGCGGTCTTTCCCTGGATCGTACCGATGGTACCGGCTTTATATACATTTTCAGCGCCGAAGATTTCATCGACGTATTTGTGGGCGGTTCCCTGATATTCACCAGCAAAGTTCAGATCGATATCCGGTTCTTTATCTGCTTCAAAACCGAGGAAGGTTTCAAATGGAATGGAAAAGCCCTCCTGATCGTATTTGGTACCGCAGACCGGACAGTTTTTCTCCGGCATATCCACGCCGCAGTCATACTTTTCTTTATCGCCCCATTCCAAGTGCTTGCAGTTGGGGCACAGATAATGGGGTTCCAGCGGATTTACCTCGGTGATCCCAGACATGGTAGCAACAAAAGAAGACCCAACAGAGCCTCGGGATCCGACCAGGTAGCCGTCGCTCATGGATTTGTTCACCAGCATTTCAGCCGCCATATACATAACCGAATAACCATTATTAATGATGGAATTCAACTCTTTGTCCAATCGTGCCCGAATCTCGGCAGGCACAGGATCGCCGTACATGGCGACAACTCGCTCTTCGCATTTTTCCCGCAGAATCTCATCCGAGCGATCGATCTTGGGGGGGAATTTCCCCTCCGGCACTGGCATCATACGCTCAATCTGATCCGCAATGGCGTTGGGCGCTTCGATGACAACTCTGCGAGCCGTCTCTGCCCCCAAATAGGAGAACTCTTCCAGCATTTCCTCAGTAGTCCGAAAATATAGACCTTTGTCTCCCTCCACATCTTTGAATCCCTGACCAGCCATCAAAATCCGACGGTACAGCGCTTCTTCTTCATCAAAATAGTGGGAATCACAGGTGGCAACTACTGGTTTGCCATATTTTTCTCCCAGGGCGATGATCTCTCGGTTGATGTCCATCAGCTGCTTCTTATCCCTCACTGTGCCGTTGTTGATGAGGAACTGATTGTTGATCAGAGGCTGAATCTCCAGATAATCGTAAAAATTCACCAGCCGCTCGATCTCTTCCGGGCTCTCTTTTTGAAGAACAGCTCGGTAAATCTCTCCAGCCTCACAAGCCGAACCGATAATCAAGCCTTCCCTGTGGGCAGTCACTACGGATTTGGGCATTCTCGGCCTTTTATAAAAATAGTTTAAATGGGAATAAGAAACCAGCTTGTATAAGTTCTTCAGCCCCACCCTGTTCTTCGCCAAGATGATTACATGGTTGGTACCCTTTTTCTTGTATTCGATGGTTCCGTCTTCCCGGATGCAATCCCGATCTTCCAGCAAATAGCCTTCCACTCCGTAAAGAATCTTGATATCCTTCCCTGCGTGGGAAGCATCAGGAAATGCCTGAACAACCCCATGGTCCGTGATGGCGATCGCTTTATGGCCCCAGCTTTCAGCTGTTTTGACCAAATGCTTGACATCATTGAGTCCATCCATGGCACTCATTTTCGTATGTACATGCAGCTCCACTCTTTTCTCTTCGCTGTTGTCCTGCCGGAACTGTTTTTCGCCCTTTTCAATGCTCCTAGCCTTTACGGTGAGAACATTATCAAACATATCCCATTCCGCATCACCGGCAATTTTTACTACGTCGCCGCTTTTCAGATGCTCGTCCACATCCTGCCACTTTTGTTCAGGTGCGAAAAACTTGACACAGAGGGAAGTCTTTTTATCTGTAATCAGCAGTGTGATCAACTTGGAACCGCTCTTGATCGTCCTCTCTGCCTTTTTGAAAAGGATTCCTTCGATCACCACTTTTCCGCTTTCTACGGTAACTTGTCCCAACGGCGTAGGGTCGCCGAAAATCGGCTTTCCCATGATCCGGTTTCCCGAAACAGGCTCGTACTGGTCTTTTTTCTTTCCCCAGGATTTTTTCTCGCCCCATGGTGCCCCGCCGTTTCCGCCGCTTTCTGCCTGTTCCCGCTTTGGACGGCTCTGGGCCTGCATCTGCCGCTTTTTGTTTTCCTCTGCGTCCTTCTTCTCCCGTTCCTTAATCTCTTGGTGGGCTTTTTCGTAGATTTCTTGATGATTTTCAAATTCAACGACCGCCTCAATTCCAAAATTTTGATGAAGAAGCCGTTCAAATTTACTGGCAACCTGCTCATTGAGCAGAGAAACGGAGGTTTCTCCCAATGCAAAAATGGTCAGCCTGCCATCTTTAAATTGAAATTTTTCAGGGAAGATGGTCTTAGTAATGGGGGCGTAGCTGCCGTTGACAATATGAATCATATGCTCGATGAAGAGGGCGATGATCTCCTCCGGTGTCTGAATCATATCCTCATAAGCAAAGGTCAGTTCTACACCGGAAAGGCCTTCCACTTCACTCTTGGCAATGGCCTGTATCTTTTCCACGTCGGGAAAGGGCATCACAAAATTGAGCCGAATCTGTATGGTCAAAATCTGGTTGTATTTGCCCAATACGGCCCGCTCAATGGTGTAGTTGTATTCGGTTTTGGGATGTTTTCCCAGCTTGGTCCATGTAATGCTGTTTTCGATTAATTCTTTCATATTCTACCTAAAAAATCCTGGTGGTGATTCAAGTCTTTCATTCTTACTATATGTATGGCGTTTCATAGAGTTTGCACCAGCCTTATCAATTCGGCGGCGATTTCTTCCTCCGGCACTGTTTTAATAATCGCGCCTTTGGCAAAGATCACGCCTTTTCCGTCGCCGCAGGCCACGCCCAGATCAGCGTCTTTGGCCTCTCCAGGGCCGTTGACCGCACAGCCCATGACGGCAACCTTTATGTTCTTTTGTTTTATGTTTTCTTCGATGGGCGCAAGACCCCGTTCCACCTGAAGGGCGATGGATTCCAGATCCACCTTGGTTCTGCCGCAGGTCGGGCAGGAAACCAGATCAATGCCGCTCTCCCTCATGCCCAGGGCGGAAAGCAGTTCTTTGGCAAAGAGCACCTCCTGGACCGGATCCGCGGTGAGCGAAACCCGCATCGTATCTCCGATGCCCTCCAAAAGCAACGCCCCGATTCCAGCCGCTGATTTGATTTTTCCCCGTGAAACGGTTCCAGCTTCCGTGACTCCGATGTGCAGTGGATAGTCGGACTGGGAAGCCACGATCTTGTAAGCCTGGTAATTCATCTTCACATTGGAGGATTTGAGGGAAATGACGATATCGTGAAAGTTCATGTCCTCCAAAATCTCCACATTGCGCAGCGCGCTTTCAGCCAGTCCCTCAGCCGTGGGTCCGCCGTTTTTTTCCAGAATATCCGCTTCCAGAGATCCCGAGTTGACGCCTACTCGGATGGGTATGCCGGCCGCTTTGGCCGCGTCAGCCACCTGACGAATCTTATCCTTTTCTCCAATGTTGCCGGGATTGATGCGGATTTTGTCGACTCCCGATTCAATGGCGGCAAGAGCCAGCCGATAATCAAAATGAATATCGGCTACTAGTGGGACATCAGCTTGTTTTTTCAGTTCTTTCAAAGCCCGGGCAGCGTCCATGTCCGGTACCGCCAGACGGACGATCTGACAACCTGCGTCGGAAAGCTTCCGGATCTGTCTTGCTGCTGCAGGAATATCTGCTGTATTGACATTGGTCATGGATTGGATGGAAAGGGGCGCGCCCCTGCCTATCTTCACACCGCCGCAGTTTACTTGTTTTGTCATAACTGGCCTCCTAGTTGAAAATCGGCACAATGAACCGGACAATATCGTTCCAGGTCACATAGATCATCAAAGCAAAGAGCAGCATAATACCCACGAAATGAATCTTTCCCTCCATTTCATCGGTTATGGCCCTGCCGGTAATTTTACGGACAATGATGAAAATCAGTCTGCCTCCGTCCAAAGCCGGGAGCGGCAGCATATTGACGATAGCCAGGTTGAGACTGATCAGCGCCGTCAGATAAAGCAGGTAGACGAATCCGTATTTAGCCGTGTCATTGACCGCATAGACAATGCCCACCGGACCGGTCAGTTCCTTTGTTGAAACCTCTCCTGTAAAGAGCTGTTTGATGGTTTTTCCCATCATCTTGGTCATATTCCATGTGTTGGCGGTACCGCTTACCACTGCGGTTATGACGTTATGCTCCCGCATTGGCACAATACCGATCACCTGGCGGCCGGTTCCGTCGTCGGATTTGCTCAATTCCGAAGTCAGAGACAGTTCCTCGCCCTGACGGTTGACTTGAATGATTACCTGGCCCTTGGCTCCGCCGATTCCCTCAATAATGTCGGTCCACTCTTTCACCGGTTTATCATCGATTGCCACGATCTCATCCCCTGACTTTATGCCGGCTTTTGCTGCAGGCCCGCCGTCTGTTACCTGATCGATGGTGGTGGTCACTGTCCCGGTGTAAAGGGCGATGATGATAAGAACGATGATGCACAAAAGCAGGTTCATCGCCGCCCCCGCAACGACGATAATGGCTTTTTGCCAGGCCGGTTTGTTATTGAAAGCCCGTGCGTCGTCCGATTCCTCGTCTTCCCCCTCCATGGCGCAGTATCCTCCGATTGGAATGGCCCTGAGCGCATAAAGAGTCTCTCCCTTTTGTTTCTTGAAAAGCGCCGGGCCCATGCCCAGAGCAAATTCATTTACTTTTACGCCGCATGCTTTTGCTGCCATAAAATGTCCAAGTTCATGGATAAAGATGAGCAGACAAAACATGATGATGGCATATACAATCGTCATAATGGTCTCTTCCTCCCTTTACAGAAACGTCAGCGCAGACTCCCGCGCCTGTCTGTCCGCTTCTAATATTCCCTCTAAATCTAAATTATATTGCGGTTTATGGTCATTTAATACCCGCTCAATGGTATTCTGAATATCAATAAACCGAATTTTCCCTTCTAAAAACAATTGGACCAGTATTTCGTTGGCCCCGTTGAGCGCGGCAGGATAGCTGCCGCCCATGCGTGAAGCTTCAAAGGCCAGCTTGATGTTTTTGAACACTTCCATATCCGGCTTTTCAAAGGTCAGCGCGGCACCTTCCGTAAACAGATCCAAAGGCTCGTAATCATTGGCAAGCCGTTTGGGATAACTGAAGGCGTAGCTGATGGGAATGCGCATATCCGGCTTTCCCATCTGGGCGATGACTGATCCGTCCCAATATTCCACGGCTGAGTGGACGATGCTCTGGGGATGGACTACCACCTGGATTTGATCCAGGCTGACATCGAACAGCCACTTGGCCTCAATGACTTCCAGCCCCTTATTCATCATGGTTGCAGAATCGATGGTGATCTTGCTTCCCATGTTCCATTTGGGATGTTTCAGCGCCTGTGCAAGCGTTACCTGGGCAAGCTGTTTCAAGGTAAATCCGCGAAAGGGTCCGCCGGATGCGGTCAGCAAAATTCTTCGCAGCGCTTTTTGCGGATTTCCCTGAAGGCACTGAAAAATAGCGCTGTGTTCGCTGTCCACCGGCAGCAGCTTTTGGCCGGTTTCTGCTGCGGTATTCATAATCAGCTCACCGCCTGCCACCAAAGTTTCTTTATTGGCAAAGGCAATATCGTTTCCGGCCTTTAGTCCGTAGTAAGTGGGGATCATTCCCCGAATTCCCATCAAGGAATTGAGCACCATATCCCAGTCGCCGCAGGCGGCCCCGATCAGTCCCTTCTCTCCGAATTCCACCTGGATATCCGGATATTTTTTCGCCAAATCGAGCGCATCTTTTTCCTGCTCAACAACCACCATCTGGGGATGGAACTCCTCGATCTGCTGGCAGAGACGATCGATTTTTCTGCTGCAGGAAAGGACGGTCACACAAAACCGGTCGGGATGATGAGCAATGACATCCAGCGCCTGAGTACCGATGGAGCCGGTGCTTCCTAATATTGCGATCTTTTTCATTTAACCTAAACCTCTCGATACGATTTTCCATTGGGAATCTTCTGTTTCTTTGACCAGGTAAAAACGCTCCTGATAGTTTCCATCCGCGTACCCGGGGCTTTCTCCGCCTTCAAAGGCAATGTCAAAATCCGTATCCACATATGCAAAAGCATATGGGTCGGCGAACAGCTCCGGATCCCATTCTTCTTTCAGCTCATCGGCCACTTCCATACAGCTGTTCAGCGTCAGAGAGGTGACCAATGTGATATCCGGATCATCCCCTTCCGTTTTCTGGTCATCGATGACCAGCCTGTCCATGGAAGTCTGATCCTTATTGGCCCAATACGCAAAATATTGTTTCACCACCTGGACAGGTGTGTTTTCTTCTTCCGCTTCTTTGTCTGCGCTTTTATCGCCGCAGGCTGAAAGAACCAGCGCCGCGCAGATGAGCAGGCCAGCCGCGATTGCAATTTTTTTCATCTCTTACCCCAATATCAATATAATGTAATAATATACCATTGGCGCTGTAAACAGCACGCTGTCGAACCGATCCAAAATACCGCCGTGGCCGGGGATCAGATTGCCGTAATCTTTGATTCCCATCTTTCTCTTGAAAATGGAAGCTGTCAAATCTCCGAACTGAGATATGATTCCTCCCAAAAGCCCGATCATCAGGCAGTGAATCAGCAGCCTCGGTATAAAGAACCAGCTGAACAGTCCGCACAGAATCACGCTTCCTAAAATTCCGCCGATGGACCCTTCGATGGTCTTCTTTGGGCTGATCTTTGGGCAAAGCTTATGTTTACCTAACAATACGCCGGTGAAGTAGGCCATGACGTCGGTACCGAAAGCGGTGAGCACGATGAGCCATACCAGGATGGAATATTCTCCCGTCTGATCCACCAAAAGCACGTGATAGGAGAAAAAGACGATATAGAAGATTCCGGTTACCGTCGCCAGGCCGTCCTCCAGCTTTCTCTCCTCGATTTTGAAAAGGTACAGCAGGCTGATCAGCACGCAGCCGAAAAACCATACCATGTACCAGTGGTAGTCCTTTGTGAACATATTGATGGCATAAAGCCCCAGAATCGCCGCATAGGCAGCATTGTAGCACGGTTTGACGCCCATGGCCTCAAATCCGTGATAGAATTCCCGTACAGCCATGACTCCAATGAGGAAACAGGCCAGCATCAGAACATATCCGCCAAAATACAGCACCGCTAAAAGCGGCACCATGATCAGCCCGGATAAAATTCTTGTTTTCATAACTTACCTCCCGCCGAACCGCCTGTGGCGGCTCTGATATTCTTCGATTGCCTTTTCGTACTCCTCCGGGGTGAATTCCGGCCACAATACGTCGGTAAACACCAGCTCGCTGTAAGCCGTCTGCCACAGCAGATAATTGGATAGGCGCAGTTCGCCGCTGGTGCGGATCACCAGTTCCGGATCCGGCGCATCGGCGCCGCCGCTTCCTGTGAACAGATGGTCGGCGATGATTTCTTCCGTAATGTCTTGCGGCTCTAAGCGGCCCTCTTTAATCTCTTCTCCGATGGCGCAGACAGCGCGCCTGATCTCATCTCTTCCCCCATAATTCAAGGCTATGTTGAACTGGAGTCCCGTGTTGTCTTTGGTCGCCTCCAGTGTTTTTTCCAAACTCTTTTTTGCATCTTCGGGTATTTGGGAATAATCGCCCAGCACCTTTACTCTTACGTTGTTGTCGATCAGTCCTTTCAAATCACTGTTCACATAAGCGACCAGCAGTTTGAAGATTCCTGTTACTTCGGCCAGAGACCGTTTCCAGTTTTCCGTGGAAAAAGCGTAAACAGTCAGATACTTGATCCCCAGCTTGTCAGAGTGGTCCACGATCTTTTTCATGGCCTTCATTCCGGCATTATGACCCATTACCCGGGGCAGGTTTTTTTGTTTTGCCCATCTTCCGTTTCCATCCATGATGATGGCCACATGAACCGGCATACGCTCTTTATTTAACATAAATATCCTCTATTTTTTCTATATGGTAGTTCTGCTTTCAGCTGCGGCGCTTCTGCACTTTCATCCAATGCAAATATAGCCGCCTGGCTTTTTTACTCTAAGAAACAGATGTGGTTACAATGAACCACATCTGATGATTTTTCATGTAAGAATCACAGGGTTTTACGATTAAACTTCCATGATTTCTTTTTCTTTATCCGCTACCAATCCGTCAATGTCTTTGATCGCCTTGTCTACGGCTTTCTGAACGTCGTCCATTTCATTCTTCAGGTCGTCTTCAGTCAGTTCTCCGTTCTTCTGCTCTTTTTTCAGTTCGTCGTTGGCTTCTCTTCTCAGATTTCTGACCGCGACTTTTGTTTCTTCGCCAATTTTCTTAACGGTTTTGGTCAGCTCTTTTCTTCTTTCTTCGGTTACCTGCGGAATGGTCAGGCGGATCACTTTTCCGTCATTGGCGGGCGTGATGCCGATATCGGCAATATTGATCCCCTTTTCGATCTCCGGGATGGACTTGGGATCGAAGGGGGCGATCAGCAGTGTTCTCGGATCTGGCACCGAGATGTTTGCCAGGCTTTTCAGCGGCGTTGCGGTCCCATAATAATCCACCATTACCCGGTCTACCAGGGCTGCGTTGGCCTTTCCTGCTCGAACTGTAGCTAATTCTTCTTTTAAAAGGGATAGACTTTTTGCGATTTTCGTTCCCAGATTTTCCTGTACATTAATCATGTTCTCTCCTCCTGTTTCTTATTTGATTATCGTTCCTATTTTTTCACCGCATACGGCTCGCATTACATTACCTTCCTGCGCAATTCCGAATACGTGGATGTCAATATGGTTATCTCTGCACAGCGACGCGGCTGTGGAATCCATAACGCCCAAGCCTTTTTCCAGGACTTCCTGATGGGTCAGCTGATCGTATTTGACAGCGCCGGGATCGATTTCCGGATCCGCTGAATATACGGCATCGACCTTCTTTGCCAGCAGAATGACTTCGGCGTCAATCTCGGCCGCCCGCAGAGCTGCTGTGGTATCCGTGGAGAAGAACGGGTTTCCCGTACCTGCTCCGAAAATGACCACTCTGCCTTTTTCCAGGTGGCTCATGGCTTTCCGCCTTACATAGGGCTCTGCCACTTCCCGCATCTCGATGGCTGTCTGGACTCTGGTGGGCAGTCCTTCCGCTTCACAGGCGTCCTGCAGGGCCATGGCGTTCATGACGGTTGCCAGCATTCCGATATAGTCGGCTGTAGCCCGGTCCATATTTTTGCTGGTCCTTCCTCTCCAGAAGTTGCCGCCGCCTACTACAACGGCCACTTGCACGCCCATGTCGTGGACTTCTTTAACCTGAAGAGCTACTTTTTTCAGCATTTCTTCGTTCAGTCCAAATTTATCTTCTCCTGCCAGGGCCTCTCCGCTGATCTTCAAAAGGACTCTCTTGTATTTTGATTCCATACGTGTCTCCTCTATGTTCTTCTTAAGTAATCCGCCGCTATCTGGGCGATGCGGCCATTGTACCGCGCAAGCCGCGTCGCAGCGTGATTCAATGGTTCCTACCTTTCGGCAACGCCGCATATAAACGGTGGAACCATTATACCACAACTACTGCGCGCCGGGCAACTGTCTGCTTTGGTTTTCACACGGTATACACATGGAAATATCCCCGCCTTAGTTGAGGGGCCGATTGAAAGCCCGGACTATCAAAAGCTCTTCAAAACCGACTGGGTTCTGACACTTTTTTGGTGGCCGGCTTTCAAAAATATCAAAATTAGCTGTGAACGTTTTATTTTCCGATATTCTTGGGCGGGATTTCCCGCTCTCGGGCTGAAATTTGCCTAAAAAGTATCAGAATCCGGTGCGAGAAATTAATTATACGACAGTTTGCAAAAACGCGCCGGTGATCGGTTCCTCTCATCTTTTATGACCCTGCCAAACCCGCTGCTGCAACCAACCTGGCTTTATCCATGATGCCTGCACGGAAGCAAGAACCGGCATCCACTAAGGCCAGGATCGGCCCGGCCAAAAAACAAAAAACGGACCGGCGGAGCCGGAGCAATGCAGCCGCACTGCCCCGCGATTCCGCACTGGTCCCCTTGACGATCCTTTAAAAATCCACATCCTGTCCATAGTACACACACGTCAAAAGCTTTTCCATGGACGGCGCGTCAATGGCCCTCGGATTGGAGCCGGTGCAGGCATCCTCCACCGCGTTTTTAGCCACTTCAGGCAGTTTTTCCTTAAACTCCTTCTCATCAATTCCCAGATCTTTCAGAGCAGCCGGTATCCCCATATACCGATTCATCTCGGCAATACGGCCGCACAGCTTTTCAATGCTGTCTTTTCTCGTGCCCTCAATGCCCATGATTCTGGCAATGTCCACATAGCGCTCAAAAGCTTCTTCCACTCTGGCGTTGTAGCGGATCACATAGGGCAGGTACATCGCATTGGCCATACCGTGGGTAATGTGCCCTTGAGAAAAGGCCGCCCCCGTTTTGTGGGCCATGGAATGGACAATTCCCAGCAGCGCGTTGGAAAAAGCCATCCCTGCCAGGCACTGAGCATAGTGAATTTCTTCCCGCTCTTTCATATCTCCGTCATAGGACTTGATCAAGCTGGTGTTGATCACATCGATCGCCTTCAGCGCCAGCGGATCGGTAAAGAGGGAATGGGCAGTAGAAACATAGGCTTCCACAGCGTGAGTAAGAGCATCCATACCCGTGTAAGCCGTCAGATCCTTGGGCATGGTTTCGGCCAGGGACGGATCTACGATTGCCAGATCAGGCGTAATATTAAAATCCGCCAGAGGATATTTGATTCCCTTCTCATAATCTGTAATCACTGAAAAAGCCGTCACCTCTGTGGCGGTTCCCGAAGTGGAGGCAATGGCTGCGAACCTGGCCTTTTTTCTCAGCTGGGGAAAGCTGAAAGGAACCAGCAAATCCTCAAATGACATTTGGGGATACTCATAGAATACCCACATGGCTTTGGCGGCGTCGATGGGCGAGCCGCCTCCCATGGAAATGATCCAATCGGGCTTGAATTCCTCCATGGCCTTGGCCCCCTTCATCACCGTCTCCACCGATGGATCCGGTTCCACCCCTTCAAATATGCTCGTTTCCAGACCGGCTTCCTTTAAATAGCCGAGGGCTTTATCGACAAATCCCAGGCGCTTCATCGTACCGCCGCCCAGCACCAGCATGGCTTTCTTGCCGCTGATGGTTTTTAATGCTTCCAGAGAATTTTCTCCGTAATAAATATCTCTTGGTAAAGTAAATCTTTTCATAACACCCTTCTCCTTTTGTATAATAACCTTCTTGTTATTAGTATAAAAGGATCGGGCTGAACTATTCGTTTTCCTGCAGCGTACTCATAAAGGCCGGAATCAATTGTTTTTTTCGGGAAACGACGCCTTGCAGCATATAGCTGTCCTGGTCGCCGGTGATGCCAAAGGATTCTTCCACCAGCCTGCGGCTGCCCTCCCCGAAGCAAAGGAGCCGGGTGCTTTCTTTGAGAATGTCGGTCAGCATGTAAAAGACCATGGTCATGCCATTTTTTCCGCACTGGGTTTTCATAAAAGGCGCAAGCCGCTCCCTCAAAAGCTCCAGTTCCTCTTCGTCAAAGGAACTGATCTGCCCCACGCCAAAGCTTTCGTCACCAGCGATGAACTTTTTAAAATCCTGGAAAAAGACTTCTTCCGGCGATTTATCCAAGAGATTGCTTCCCGCATGGAACATTTCCCTGGCAAATGCTTCGATGTGGATATTAGCAATCCTGGCAAGCGATTCCGCAGCCGCCTGATCTGCAGGCGTACAAGTGGGCGAACGGAACATCAGCGTATCAGACAGGATGGAGGCGCACAAAAGACCTGCGATCTGCGGCTGAATATCCAGTCCCTTTTCGCCGTAAATTTGATAAAGAATCGTCGCCGTACACCCTACCGGCTGATTTCTGAAATAAATCGGTTCAATGGTTTCCAGCGATCCCAGCCGGTGATGGTCGATGATTTCCAGAACATGAGCTGCTTCCACATTATCCACGGTCTGGCTCTTTTCATTATGATCCACTAGAATCAGTTGTTTTTTCTGCATGCCCAGAAAATTACGTCTGGAAATGGTCCCCACGTAGGCGCCGTTTTTGTCCAGCACGGGAAACGCTCTGTGTCTGGTATTGGCCATAATTTCCTTAATATCGTCCGTATAGTCCTCCGTATGGAACGTTATAAGCTGCCCTTTGTTCATGATGTAGCTGACCGGGATGCTTTGGTCGATCAGTCTGGCTACCGTAAAGGTATCCAGCGGAGTACTGATTATGATGCATCCTGTCTTTTGGGCGATTTTGCGGATGCTGTAACCCACCTTTGCATTGACGCAGACGATCATACAACCAGCGCCCTGCTCTGCTGCCCGCAGATGGTCTTCATAACGATTGCCCAGCAGGATCAGATCGCCCGGCTCCAAGTACGTTTCCATGGTGTCCGGATGGGCGGCGCCGATGATTACCTTGCCTTTTGAGAAAACTCGGTTTTCATCTCCCACAAGCACAGTACCTTCCACGGTCTGGGCGATGCTGGAAAAGCGGGTCCGGGCTTTGGACAGAAAGCGGCTGTCTCTTCCGTCAATATAGGATTTGGCGATATCGCCCTTTGTGACCAGACCTTCCAGATGTCCGTCATCTCCGGTGACCGGCAGGGTAACAGCTTCCGATTCAGTCATAATGCGCCAGGCATCACGGATGGACGTTTCCCGATCAACCCCCGGCGTTCTGCGAATCTCCATATCTTTTACCTGGGTACCCACATCCGACAGATAGATCGGCGCTTCCATGCCAAACCGCTTCAGCACATACTCGGTTTCTTCATTGATCTGTCCGGCCCGCGCCGCCACATAGGTTTGTTCCTCTGTCCGGTTCTTAATGTCCGCATAGGCAATTGCCGATGAAATGGAATCCGTATCGGGATTTTTATGTCCGACTATATAAATTGGCTGCTTTTTCACGATTTCCCCCTCTTTGTTCCTAGTCCCCTATTCTTGATCTGCAGTGAATCTGCTACCGAGGGTGCTTTCTCTCTTTTGCGATCCCCCGGCGTTCTGCACGAATTTTCTCTTGTCTAGTTTAAATTCCAAAACATACAACCGAACAGCATCGCCTTAGAAATTTGGGTTCGATCATATGCATTTGCCGCTTTTCCATCTTTTAAAAGAATAAAGTCTTGATTTCTTAATTCCGGGCTTATTTCAAGAACATGTTTCACATTGTCTTTCAATTCTTCCAGGCTTTCTGCAAAAATCTGTTTCTTGTCTAGTTTAAATTCTAAAATGTACATCATCATTCTCCTTTCATAAAGAGCCGGCTAAGGCTGCCGCATTCTCGCGAGGCATATATATGGGTATTATACTCTAATTGATTTTAAAAGTATACGATATTCTCCACTGAGTGCGGCGTTGCCGTAAGGCGAAAATTAAGAGTTTGACAGTTTGACTCAACAATTGAGGAAAACAACTCAATTGTTGATCCAAAACACAGGCTTGTGGAAATTACCTTCTATACCAATGCCTTTGTCAGGAATTGCAGTCTGCAGACGCTGGTAAAATCTCAGCAATGAGCTAAAATGAATACATTTTTAAACCAATTATCTTATTCGACAATTTTCGATATCACTCTCGGCAGCGCCGTACCAATCTGGTCAGATGAGCTGGTGATGGAAATGCGGCACGTTTTTGGGGGGGGACAGACCAGACCCCCGAATGCCAGGCATCGGGCCGCTGTTTACTTTGAGTTTTTCCGAAAAAAGGTGTATAATTGCAATGTTTCCTGCGGCCCATTTTTTAAAAGAATACCCCCAGGGAGCAGCATATCAAATCAAGGAGACGTTTCAATGAAATATCTGGCTCAATTTGGAATCATTCTGGCGGTCACGTTCGCAGGGGAACTTTTGAACCGCTTCATCCCAGCACCTATACCCGCCAGCATCTACGGACTGGTCATTCTACTGGTTCTGCTGCTGACCGGCATCGTGAAGGTCGGTCACATCAAGGAAACCAGCGACTTTCTCATTGCGGTCATGCCCCTCATGTTCGTTCCGCCCGCTGTAGGACTGATGGAAAGCTGGGGCGTTCTATCGGGAAAACTGCTTCCCATCCTGGCGGTTCTAGTAATCTCTACCATTTTCGTGATGGCCGTTACCGGTCTGGTCATTCAGGCCCTGGCGGGGAAAACAGGAAGGAGCAAAGGATGAACCAATTGTTTCTCAATTCCGCGGTCGCAGGGGTTTTGATTACTATCGCCGCCTACCAACTGGGTGTTTTTTTGAAGAGGAAGCTGAAATGGTCCCTTTTCAATCCGGTGCTGATCGCGGCGGCTGTCATTATACCCTCTTTATTGCTTTTGGATATCGACTATGGCGTTTATGAAGAAGGGGCGAAATATATTTCCTATCTTTTGACGCCGGCGACTATATGTCTGGCAGTGCCGCTTTATGAGCAGATCGAGGCGCTGAAAAAAAACGCGCTGGCCATCCTCGCCGGCATCTTTTCCGGGGTTTTGACCAGCTTGCTCTGCATTTTGGGATTCGCTCTGCTTTTCAAATTCGATCACCAGCTCTATGTTACGCTGCTGCCAAAGTCCATTACCACCGCCATGGGGATCGGCGTTTCCCAGGAGCTGGGCGGTATTGTTACCATTACCGTCATGACCATTATTGTTACCGGGATTATCGGCAATATCCTGGCAGATGCCATTTTTAAAGTATTCCGGATCACCCATCCAGTGGCAAAAGGCGCAGCTATCGGAACCGCGGCCCATGTGATCGGCACTTCGCGGGCTGTGGAATTGGGCCAGGTGGAAGGCGCCATGAGCGGACTGGCTATCGCTGTGGCCGGACTGATGACCGTGGGCGCGGCTGCTGTTTTTTCACTCTTTATCTGAATTTAACGGGGCGGGGAAAGTAATTGCTGCCCCTAATTGCCGTTTTATGCTGGCAGTTTATGCGGTCTCATCCTCCGGCATGTCAGCAGTGCAGTGGGCGCACTTCGTTGCGTCGACGGGAATTTCGCTCTTGCAGAACGGGCAAGTCTTGGTCTTAGGAGCAGATTCTTCCTCACCGCCCTTTTTAGCCAGCGGATTGGCCTCCGACAGTTTGTTCATACCTTTAACAAGCAAGAAAATGACAAAGGCCATAATCAGAAAATTGATGACAGCGGTGAGAAAGGTGCCATATCCGATCACCGCAGCGCCCGCTGCCTTTGCCTCCTCGTATGTGGCATAATGGTTTCCATCCATCGCCAAAAACCAATTTTCAAAATGGATGCCGCCTGTAACCAGGGTGACCACCGGCATAATCACATCGCTAACCAGCGAACTGACAATGGACTGGAACGCGCCGCCGATAATGACGCCGACCGCCAAATCCATCACATTTCCACGCATTACAAATTCTTTAAATTCACCGATAAAGCCTTTTCCTTTTCTCTTCATTTGTATGTCCTCCTTGTACGATCAACCAATTATTTAAATCCTATTCTACCACAATTTACAGGATTCTTATGCAGCTAAAACAGTAAAAATCGCCGCCTCTAGTATCTCTAAAGAAAACTTAAAATTTCTGTTTGCAGTAGTTTCTTTGAAAAAGCTAGTATATAATAAGCGTCGAGGTGAAGCATATGGATTTTGATAAGAAAAAAATTTTATTTGCAGATGATGACCCGGAAATCCGTGAAGTTGTCCGCATTCTGTTGGAAAGCGAAGGCTATGCGGTAGCGGAGGCGACCAATGGCAGCCAAGCAATATCAATGATTGATGACAGCATCGATTTGGTCATCCTCGACGTAATGATGCCCGGATGCTCTGGGGTATCAGCTTGCTCGCAAATCCGTAAAAAATCCACAGTACCGATCCTGTTTCTGACAGCAAAAACTCAAGATTCGGATAAGACAGCGGGCTTTTCTGCCGGCGGAGACGATTATCTCGCAAAGCCTTTTTCCTATTCGGAATTGATCGCACGCGTAAAGGCCCTGCTCCGAAGATATTATATCTATTGCGGAAAAAAAGCTTCTGATGAAGAGGATTATCTGATCGTCAAGGATCTGCGTATCAATACGAAAACCAACGAAGTCCGCAAGAATGGAGAAAAGATTTCCCTGACCGATCTGGAGTATCGCATACTTTATTTACTGGCCAGCAACCGAAAGCGGATTTTTACTATACAAAATATTTATGAACGTGTCTGGCAGGAGCCCTATTTTTATAACTCCAATAATACGGTCATGGTTCATATACGAAATCTTCGAAAAAAGCTGGAAGACGATCCGCAAAATCCAAAGTACATTACTAATGTGTGGGGAAAGGGGTATCGCATTGAGTAAAAAACCATATCGGCGGCGCCTGAGCATTGAGCTGACCATACTGACAGCTGCCAGCGCTGTATTAGCGCTCCTCCTGCTCTTTCTTCTGCATACAGCTGCATGGAAGGTTCTGGATTATGTTCTCGTCAATCCGCAGATGGTTGCCAAACAGGAAAAAAAGTGTGTTTCCAGACTGCAATCCTATATCGATAGCAATGGCCTTACCTTAGAAGACACCGACAAATTGAAAGAATGGGTATCCAGTCAGCGCAGTTTGATTTTGACCATATACCGGGATAACAAGGCTGTCTTCAGCAGCGACGAAAATATCGTCGTTTCACCGTCCGATTTTGATGACTATGCGATGGAAGGCGATATCATCAGCGGGTCCAGAGAATACATGCTGCAATTTAAAGACGGCAAAGCAGAAGCTACTATGACTTATATGTTTGAGAATCGTTATTATATCATTGCCGATGTATGCGCCGGCCTGATTTCCTTTGGAGTGTTCATGGCGATCCTATTTCTCTTTATCCGCCATAAAATGAAATATATTGCTCTGCTGGAAAGCGAATTGAAAATTCTCAAGGGCGGAGATCTGGATTATTTCGTTACCGAACAGGGAACCGATGAACTGGCTTCCTTGGCCCATGAAATTAATGCTATGCGCTGTGCTATTAAGGAACGGCAGGAAGCAGAAGAAACATATCAGCAGTCGAGCCGAGAACTGGTCACTGCCATGTCCCACGACCTGAGAACACCCTTGACAGCACTGATCGGCTATATTGACATTCTTTACATGGGGAAGTACCAAGATCCGAAAAAACAACAGCAATATTTTGAAGCTCTTAGAAAAAAAGCTTATCAGATCAAAGATATGTCCGACAAGCTCTTTGAATACTTCATTGTGTTCGGAAAAGATTCCAATGATTTGGAGATGCAGACAGCCGGAGCTGCGGAGTTCATCGGACAGGTTGTGGAAGAAAGCCTCTTTGATCTTGAAAGCAAGGGCTTTACCATTATCCGCAGCTCCAATGAAATCAACTGCAGTCTTTCCATCGATGTGGATTCCATCCGCAGGGTATTCGGCAACATCTTCTCCAACCTGCTTAAATATGCCGATCCATCCATGCCCATCCGGGTGGAGTACCAACAGCAGTCAGACCGACTGCTGATCCGTTTTGAGAATCGAATCAGCCGTAACCACTCCGATAAGAAAAGCAGCAACATTGGCCTTAAGACCTGTGAAAAAATTATGGACGAACATAAGGGAACCTTTGAGTATGGCCAGCAGGGTGAAACATTCCGCATAGAACTTTCTTTGCCTATCTGGTAAGGAGGGACAGCAGTTCCCGCAAACCCACTGCTTTGTGTAAAAAATGACAAATTTTCATGAAAATTTGCCAGAGTCCAGCTGCTGCTGAAGTTCTTATGCTACAATGGAGCATGTACGGACATTTCATAGACTCGAAACAAAGTAATAAAAGGGTAAGGATACGTATATGGAAATTCCATCAAAGTCAACAAGGACTACTTCTATAGAATTCATTCGGTTTATTGCCGCTGTATCTATTATGCTGTATCATTTCAGTTCCATGTATCTGGAGCTGGACAAACATAATTATATACCGCTGGCTTTTGTTTTCGTGGATTTCTTCTTTTTGCTATCCGGTTTTTTCATGATGAAATACCTTATGACAAAAGATGAACCGATGAATTCTTTTGCTTATACCTTGCATAAAGCAAAGTCCTTTTATGGAACTTATACCATTGTATTCAGCTTTCAATTTATTTTTTTCGTGCTTTCAAACCATTTGTCAACCATCACCAAGGTGCTGGAAAGCCTCTTTCATTTTAAGTGGGAATTTTTGCTGCTGCAGGGCGCCGGATTTATCCAGGACCCTCAGTTTGGTGCGGACTACCTGCTGGGACAGGCATGGTATCTGTCGGCAATGCTGTTATCTTTGATTATCGCTTATCCACTGGCACGTTATTTTAAAAAGGCTTTTATATGGGTCATCTGCCCGGTTTCAATTATCGTCATTTATAGCTATATCATCCAGACTCTGGGGACGCTGAATATTGGAAATGAATACTTTGGCTTCATTCTGTCGGCTATTCCCCGGGGATTCGCCGGTACGTGCGCAGGCGCGCTGAGTTATGCGGCCTTTGACAAGCTGAAGGATTCAGGGCTGGCGGAAATCCACAGGGGTTTTGCCCTGACGGCAGAGATCACCTGTTATATCTCCCTGGCAGGATTCTTCGTTTTGCGGGATCATCTTAATAAGCAGGACAGCTTGTTTTTTATCCTTGTTTTTGCGGGAATTATTCTTTTGGCTTTCCTCAATCGGACGCCGGTATCCAGGTTTTTCAATTCTCACGGCACGGGCGCTTTCATCTATCTTGGCAAACTTAGCCTTTACTTGTATCTGACACACTGGACGGTCATCAGCGCGATGAAGCAGTTTCTGCCTGAACTGCCTCTGGCAGCGTCGATCACGATTTTCCTCGGAGGGTCGCTAATTGTCTCTGTCCTTTTAAAGCTGTTGGAAGAAAAAAGAAGGGGTCCCCTTCCGGTGATCATTCTGTGCCTGGCTGCCATTGGAATTGCTATTGCTGTTGCCTGACCGGGGCATATTGCGAGTCGGCAGAAGCATTTGGAAAAAAAAGGGGGGGCTGATGCCAAGATCATCCGGCTTCAGACCACATAATTCCAAGAGAGCTTCAAGCTTCTCATATGTTACAAGATAAGATTCAAAAGCATTGACCGCTACAAACGGCTTTTCCACGTTAGAATCATTCTGAGAACCGCTTATCCTGGTAAATCCCCACGGCGCATCCTTCCCTAAAGGATAGAAGATCACTCTCGCATAGAGCCCGAGGATGTTTAATGCCCTATACATAAAGCAGTTCCTCCAACATATGAATCTCATCAATGGCTGTGCGGATCAGATCAATCTTTTCAAGCGTTTTCTCATCAAAGATGCTGCCCATAAAGCTCAGATTGTCCGCTGACACGGGCTCCTTATCAGCCGTTAGCAGTTCGTCCGTAGGCAAATATTTTTTTAAGTGTTGAAGCGAGCCGGCACCTCGGCTCTTTACTGATTGATCTCCATCAGCTTCTGCTTGAGCTCATTTTCCATTCTCATCAGTGCGGCTTCAGCTGTTTCTCGTTTTTGTCTGCCCTCTTCTTGAATCTGTACCACTTCGTCAATGGTGGAAATCAGCAGCTCATTGGTGTGCTCCAGAGTTTCCACGTCCACAACGCCCCGTTCCATCTGCCTTGCGGTTTCTACGGTGGCGGTTTTCAGGTTTTCTGCGTTCTTGGTTAATAGTTCGTTGGTCATGTCCGTGACTGCCTTTTGGGCCTGGGCCGCTTTATTGGAATGTTCGATGCCCAGGGCGATGACCATCTGGCTCTTCCACAGCGGAACTGTGTTCACCAGCATGGACTGAATCTTTTCCGACATGAGCACATCGTTGTTTTGAATGAGCCGAATCTGCGGTCCAGTCTGCAGGGAGATGGTTCTGGTCAGCTCCAGGTCGTAAATTTTCTTTTCAAAGCGGGCGATCAGCGACGCATAATCATTGGCTGCATTGAGATCTTCGCTGCGTTCCGATGCCCGGGCCTTTTCCATCATCTGGGGCAACTCCACATTTTTCGCGTGTTCCAGCTTCTTTTTCCCGGCAATGATGTACATGGTCAGCTGCTTGAAATAATCCTGGTTCATGTCATACATCTGATCCAGCATGGCTGAATCCTTCATCAACTGAATCTGATGACCCTCCAGCACCTTGCAGATATTTTCGATATTGGTCTCTGCCTTCTCATATTTGGTTTTCATCGCAGCCAATTTATTCGCATTCTTTTTGAAGAACCCGAAGATCCCTTTCTGTTCTTCCTGGGCGTCAAAGTTCCTCAGCTCCCCGATGACTCGGGTCAGGGTTTCGCCCACTTCGCCAAAATCCTTGGTCTTTACATTATCCAGCGCCTGTTCGGAAAAATCGGCAATCTGCTTTTGTGTGCCGGATGCGTATTGCAGCACCGTCTGGCTGTCGTAGAGATCGATCTTATCAGCAAAGGCTTCGATCTGCTGTTTTTCCGTATCATTCAGAGGATACTGCTGGTATTCCTCCTGCACGGTAAGGGTCTTTTGCATCTCACTCGCTTTCGCCTGCTCCATCTGCGGCGCTTCCCCCAAATTAAAATCCGAATTAAAATCACTCATCACTTCTTACCTCCGTTAATTTCATCTCCTGCCAATCCCTCTTGCGCAAAGAGCGTCTTGAGCACAGCAATGTCGCTGGAAACATCCATGGCCACATCCACATACATACTATCGTAAAGCTTTTCATAAGCTTCATTGATCGTATCAAGCGTTCTTGCGATCTCGCCTTTTGCTTTGGTTATATTTTCGCCTTGTATCGTCTGCTCGTCCAGCTCCCGATAAGCGTTTACCAGCTTTTCTGTCGTCGGCATGTAGTAGCTCATGAACCTTCGCAGCTGCCCCACCTGCTCGGGATTCTCACGGACATAGTCGAAAATCTTTTTGACAATGCTCTCCATCCGATACAGCTTTTGCGAAATATCCGGGTTATAAATGGCGTCATTGGCCTCGCGGATCGTTTTAAGATAGGCTTTTCCCTCAGCAATGACCTGCTCCATCTGGGCATCTCCAGCCTCCGCTGGCCGGGCGTGCTCCTTCTCCGCCTCTTCTGCGCTGGCCGCCGCGCTGTCCCTTGCCTGCACATATTGGTTGTAAAGCTCATCGGTTCCAATAAAACAAGTTTTCTGATCATCGATATGTCCTTCCAAAAAGAAGTTCTTATCGATCATCTTCTGCAAGTCTTTGCAGACAAACTTGGCGCTCTTGCCTGATCTTTGAGCCAGTTCCTTAATGGCACAGAACGTCTGTCCTCCCATGGAGGATAGATATTTTCTGAAGCGGCTGGCAAGACCATAGCGCTTTGTCCCCAGGGCAGCCGTGATCAATCCGGCCAGAAAAAGAGGCACAAAGCCTCCCGCCACTGCACCCAAAATACCTGCGGGAACGCTGCCCACCGAGCTCATGGTAGCACTGAGAATTCCCAGTACAATCATGGCAATCCCAAATCCGCCGGCCAGGCCGTAGCCGATCACCATCATCAGCACGCCTGAAATGCGCCCCGGAACCTTCCGCAGAACCGGTACTCCCCCGGCAGTTTTCACTGACGGCACACTCGTATTCTGCCTGTACGGCTGAAAACCGGCCGGACGGCTGGCTGAGGCCTGTCCGGTATCTGTAACGGGTTCATCGTCTTCGGGTCCATGATACAGCTTTCCATTAATACCGCCGAATCCGCCTATGCTTCCTGACCCCGCTGCCGATCCTCCGTAAAAAGCCTGATCCACCTTGTCTCGGATATCCCGATTCAGCTGATCGAAGTTCCTATTATTAATGGCATCGTTTACCCGTCTGCCAATATCGTTTCCCAAATCTGTAAAATCCTTTAAATCCATATACCCTCCCTCCCATGCATACACATAGGTATCTAAATAGCGCCCATACCCGATGGTGAAACAAAAGTTCGCGCTAACCTCCGCGCCCTTCCGCCGCTTCGCTGGCATTTTTCCATACCAATGCCTGGTCAGATGTTATTTTCCGGAAAAAACCGAAAATATTTTTCAAAATTTACCCTTATTTCAACGATTACGCACTCTTAAATAAGCTTTAATAGACTTTACGGAAGCCAGCCATTCATTTTCCCCGTTGAAGACCCCGCAAACCCGCAACTTTGCGTAAAAATCACGGATTATTATAAAAATTTACCTGAGCCTGGCGATTTCCGCTATTCTTGTATCGCGCAGAGCACATCTGCCCATCAAAAAAACTCGTACCAATCTGCCAGAATCGTATAAGATGCGAGCCATGTCGAGCATCTTTCACTTATTCTGTACCTTGCGGCAACGCCGTATCAATCTGCCAGAATAGTATATCATTTTTTATTTGTTTGGACAACAAAGAAAGCCCGCCTTTTACAGAATCAGCTTCTGAAAAGGGCAGGCTCCCATCTATTTTGTTCTATCTCAGTTCCAGCAGTTTTGGGTTGGGGTATTTTGTGCCGTCTTCATTATAGACATAGAATCCCACATTGGTTTTTCTCCCAAGAAAGCCCGAGTCTACCATTCTCCTCAGAGAAACGGCCGGTCTGTATTTTGGGTCTCCAATCTCTTCATGGAGCACTTCCATTACGGCAAGCTCCACATCGATCCCGATCATATCCATCAGCTCCAGAGGGCCCATGGGATGGTTCAGCCCTTTTTTCATGCCCATATCGATCTCTTCAATCGTTCCGATTTTGCGCTCTACCAAAATACAGGCTTCATTGAGCATGGGAATAAGCATGCGGTTGACGATAAATCCGGCTTCGTCCTGCGCCAGGATGCAGGTCTTGCCCAAATATTCGCCCAGTTCGCTGGCAATGTCGATGGCCCTCTGACCGGTCTGATAGCCTCTGACGATCTCCATAAGAGGAATTCTCGGCACAGGGCTGAAAAAGTGCATGCCCACGAACCGTTCCGGGTCTTTAAACACGCTCCCCAGGGAAGTGATGGAAATGGACGACGTATTGCTGGCAATGATCGCTTCTTCTTTGGCATGTTTTTCGATTTCTTTCATGATGCTGACTTTGATGTCTTTATTTTCCGCAACCGCCTCGATCACCACGTCCGCCTTGCTGCATTCCGTGATGTCAGTGACATAACGAATCCTGGAAAGGATTTCCGTTTTATCGCCTTCCGAAATCTTTCCCTTTTTAACCTGTTTTTCCAGGCTCCTTACAATGCCCTTGCGGCTTCTTTCAAGCTGCTGCTGGGAAATATCATAAGCAACCGCCTCCAATCCCTTTGCGGCTACGTTTTCCACGATACCTGAACCCATAAACCCGGCACCAACTACAAATACTTTTTTTACATTCATGTGCTTATTTCCTTTCTGCTTGTTATGATCGCTATCAGACGCATGAATCATATTTTACTCGATTGGCAAGGTTTTTGCAAGAGGGCAGAAAATATACGGAAAATTCTTGTTTTCTTGGCCGGCTTTCCTCTGGCCTTTCGCTACCGCTGGGGCATTTGAAAATTCTCCAACGCCTGGTTTAGAAAGTCGTTGAAAGGCTTCATTGCCCGGAAAATTTCAATGGCTGAGGATAGAAACGCATCCTGAGTAAGCTTGGAATCCTCCAGGGTATATTCCAAATACCAGCTTTTGTATTTCAGATATTCCGCCTGGGGATGATCGGCATCGTACCCGCGGGGTACATTCTTCAGTTTGCTTCCATCAACTGTAAAATGTCTGGTAAATTCCGGAGCGCCGATGATTTCTTCCCATTCCTGTCCGTGGCTCAGCAAATAATCCCGAATCATGTTCGTCGCATCCTTGAACATGTCTGCGAAAAGGCCGCCGCCTAAAAAGGATTTTCCGCCGGGTCGAATCATCAAATAATAGCCCACCGGAATGGGCAGCTTGCCTTTGGGACCGATGTGGGCGCGGAAGGACGGATTGTAGGGCGACTTGTCCTTGCTGAATCTGGTGTCCCGCATCAGCTTGAAGGTCAGCTGTTTTGGTTCATATAAGGACACGCTGCTGTCAAATTTGCTGATTTCCAGGTTGAGATGCTCTACCAGTTCCAAGAACTGGGCGTTGGCTTTGGTATACTCCTCCTTATGGGCATGATACCAGTCCTTCTCGTTGTTTTCTTCCAGTTCTGCCAGATAATCCAGCATCAGCTGCATATTCATTGCTGCGCCTCCTTTACAATTCGATATTCTTCCGATTTTAAAAACTGCTCCAAAAATTGCATTACTTTGGGGCTGACTTTATAAGACGGCATTTGGGCGAAAAGCGCCGACAAGTCGTCGATCTTTTCCATGGCGCTTTTGCACCGCTCCAGCATTCCTCCTGAGGAAGTCTCCTTTCCCTGATACTCCAGGTGTTCAGGGTTGATCCGATGGGAAGCGATGGCGTAGTTGACCCGATTGGCACAATTGCAGGGCCCCGTACCTGATAGCCCGCAGTAGGCGCCCAGAAACTCAGCCATTTTCTGTCTAATGCGGGACAGCCGTTTGCGATAGGTCTCCGGCGTTATGTCTAAAATTTCTCCGGCCACCTTGCTGTCCACCTTGAACATAGTTCCCAGAATGAAAATACACCTGCTTTCCGCATCCAGACACTGGAGCATCACGTTGGTACAGGAAAATTTCAGTTCCTCCGCCAGCAGGGAAGCATCGACTCCCTGAGTCAGGTCCGGAACATCCTGCTCTTTGCCGCTCATAATATCGGCTCCGTAAAATTCAAAGCTGAGGGGATGTTTTGCAAACATGCTTTTTTTGTAATCCCGCAGGTGATTGACCGCGATGCGGAATACCCATGTGGTGAAGCTGCTTTCTTTTCTGAAGGAAGAAAGGTGGGTCATAACTTTAATCAATATCTCCTGCGAAGCATCTTCCGCGTCAGCAGGCATGCCCAGCATCCGCAGCGACAGGTTGTACACCAAATCCTGTATATCGGCAAGAACCGCTTCCAAAGCGTTCTTATCACCTTCCATTGCCTGCTGCACCAATTCCATTATCTCTTGTTTTTCCATAAATGTTTACCTCCTATGTAATTAGACGCTATTTTTCTGTTTGTGTGACAGAAAAATGCAAACTTTTATTCTTTCTTATCCGACAGGCCGTAGAGAAACAGCCCGCCGACAGCAAGCATTCCGCCAAAGATCTGGTTCATGGACAGCGTATCGCCCCAGATCAGGCAGCCGTAAACAATGCCGATGATAGGTTCCAGCAGCGCCACATTCCCGGCAAAGGTGGCTTTCACATACCGCAGCGCCCAGTTGATCACAGACTGGGGTATGCAGACGGCAAGGATGGCTGCACCCAGCATCCAGGCGTATTCATAAATGGCAAAGGGCTGCCCGTCAGCATAGGCGGTAAATGAATGCCCTTGGATCATTGCCGCCGTCAAAGCGAAAAAGAAGCTTCCGCTATAAACAATGCACAGTTTTATCGGAACCTCCACATGGGCAAAGTGTTTCATGGATGTCATATAGATTGCCGCGCAGACTGCACATAGAAGAGCGAACAGATTTCCTTTCAGAGAATTGGCGCCGCCGGCCTTATCCAGAAATACGATGGTACATCCGACCAAGGTCACCCCAATTGAAAGTACAACCCAGGGATTGAGCCGTTCCCGTAAAAAAACAGCAGAAAAGCAGACTACAAAAATGGCATTGCTGCTATTGAGGATCAACACACTGGAAAGAGCCGTTTCCTTGAGGGCAACAAAATAGGCAAAGGCTCCCAGGGAAAAAACAAAGCCGGTCGCAAACAGACAAATGGCAGTTTTGGGAGATAAGGGGGCTGCCTGTTCTTTTCTCTGACACCTGCTCAGCATTGCAGCCGCAAGAAAGACCAGAGCGCAAACAAGAAACCGGCAGCTGACAAAAACCATCGCCGGAACCGTGGACAGCTTAAAAAATATAGAATTGGAAGCAGTCAAAAAAACGACTGCGATAATTCCCGCTTTTGAACGGAACTGATTTTCATCCTTCTTTTTCAATAATGATCCGCCTTACATTTTTTCTTATTTCAGTGACTTCCATCTTGCATTTGAGGTAGTGGACATAATCTCTGACCTGATCCAAATAAAGATACCATTCTGATTCCAGGATGGCCAGTTCTTCATCGCATCCCTGTTCTTTGAGCCGTTCTTCTGCTTCCAGCCGCTGCTGGTGATTTTGGAAGCACCGCTCAACAATCACCACTTTTCCGGACGGCCTGCATAGCTGCACCATGTTTCTTAACGCTGCTTCCTGCCCGTTCTTATCGATGTGGTGGAGGGTGAAGGTTGAAATCACAAGATCAAACTGGCCCAAAGCTTCCTGATTGAGCCTGGTTATATCCGACAGGCAAAAGACAGCCCATGGAACTTTTTCCCGTGCTGCCATGAGCATGTTCAGGCTGCTGTCCAGCGCCGTCACCTGATACCGGGTTCCCATGGTCTCCCACAAATTGCAGGTGCCGCAGCCCACATCCAAAATCCGCTTTGCCCCGCCTTCCTGCTTGATCAACGTTCTGGCGTTCTGGATGCCCGCCAGATATTGATCATCTTCTTTTAAGAAGCGTTCCACATAATTGATGGCCATCTGGTCAAAATCCCATTGCCTGACCATTTCTTCATAAGCGTTCTCCTTTTTTTCCGGGGCTGCCGCCTGGTAGATGATTTTTGTAATATCCTCCAGGTCCTCGCGGTTGATAACTTCGTTTACCGTGTTCGCAAGCCTGTTCTTCGCTTCCTCCAGCTCCTTGATTTTGTTTTCAATGGCCTTGATCTGGATGTAAAACGTATTTATGTAGTCTTCTTCCGTCTTATTATGCTGGAAAATGCGCTTGATATCTTTGATGGAAAACCCCAGCTTGCGCAGCCGAACGATCAGTTCGATCTGAAACAGGTCTTCGATGGAATAGTCCCGATATGCGTTTTCCTTTCGCTTAGGCGCAATCAGCCCCTGGTCCTCATACACACGCAGCATCTTTTGCGTCACATGCAGCTGGTCGCACACTTTCCTGGTATTCATAGCGTTTTCCTTTCAATTCTTAATCATACCTGCTGATTTGTGATCTGCCTCAGGTCCTCATAATATATCTAACATTAAACTCTGCCTTTAGGGCATTGTCAATGGTTTTGCAGAAGATGTGTTTTTTTATTGGCGTGACGATGGGGCTGGAGCCGCTCACGAATCTGAACGTCCAGGGATTGCACTAATTTTAATTTCGGTCAAAACACTCCGTTTTCACTACAGTAAACCAAAAAGCACAGGCTATTGGGTTGACCCTGCCCAAAGGGCCAAGTTTATGATAATTATAACCTATATAATTGAGGAGGGATAAAATGACCACCATTAAAAACAGTCCAAAAAAATACCACGATTCCACAACGTCCGCTTTGAGAAGCGCCATCGAGCATCGGGCCGCCTGGATGTATCTTTTACTTAATGAAGCAAGGAAAAACGGCCTCTCCTGGGATGATTTCGCACGCAAAGGAATTTTCCAATGCGGGCATTATCATGGAACGTCCAAGATCAAAGAGAATTGTCCGGATTACGAAGATCTGCGGGAATTCTTCAAGCCTTTTCTTCCTGAAGAAACGCAGAAAGTCCTTGAGGCTGAAGTGCTGAAAATGGAAAAAGATGAAATTTCCATGGATTTTCACTATTGTCCGCTGGTAGCCGCATGGCAAAAGCTGGGCTGCAGCCAGGAGGATATCGAACATCTTTGCGATATTGCCATGGACGGAGATCGGGGGATCGCAGAGGAATGCGGCTTTGATTTTACCATTCACAGCAAAATCGCAGAGGGCGCCGACACATGCCGAATTACCTTCCGTGCCAAACGGTAGTTCAGAGGACAAGAGAAGGGCGGCCAGGCGGACCTGGCCGCCTGCCTATAGAGATCGATACGCGAGGCAATAAAGCATTGATTTTAACCCTGGTATCACTCGCTATCATAGGTGTCATTTGCTTGCGGATGGCAGGCCTTTCTCCCTTTGGCCGCAATACTCACATCCTCTATGGTTTCCTTTGCATGTTTTGCACGGCTGCCCCAAAGGCTCATACTCATCTGTCACTGAAAAATAAAGTCCGGCGCTGGATTTGGGCGGAAGGATGGCGCCGCTGCTTTCAATCCTGGCGTCGATACAATCAAAGCGGACGATTTCGTCAATCGCCCTCATCTCCCCCATCTCCATGCCAAAAAATCCCGGCCCGAAACATTCGCTGAGCAAGGAATGCTGCTCCAGCTCTTTCTGCAGCAGGATTCTGGCCGCATCTACATAGGCTGACCCCCATAGGTCCGCATAGACTCTTTGCGTCATCGTTTCACCGGACAGATCGATGTTTGCAATGGAAAGGACAAAGACGTATGCCCCCTTGATTGTCTGCGGATCAATCTGGGAAAAGGCATTGCAGCTGATCCCCGTTCCGCCCAGCCTGGCGCAGCATCTGTCCAGCGTCACTTGACTTTGGTCAAAAAACACATAGGCAGCCTTGGGGCTCACCTGCTCATCCAAAAAAGCCGCCGCCTGCAGGGCGCGCTGCCGCTTTCTTTTCACACAAGAGCCTTTTCCGGCAGGGCCCATCCGCTGTTCAAAGATCTGCCTAGCCAGCAGGCAGCAGTCGCCTTTATCCATATGAAGAATTTTTCTAATCATGCCAGCCCTCCTGCTCTTGCTTTGGATGAGAAATTCATTGAAGCCAGATAGAGCTTCTGAAACGCTTTTTTCCCTGCCAGGTCGATTTGCCGGATGCGGGAAGGCATGCGTTCTGCTTTTTCCATTTCTTCCGCCGACAGCAGCGCCATGGCAGTTCCTGCCCCCGCAGCATTGCCCATGAAAACAATTTTATCTTCCGCTGCCTCAGGCAAAATACCGGTAATGAGGGCATTCTTCATATCAATATGGCTGCCAAAAGCACCGGCAACCAAAATTTTATGAATATCCTGGCAGCCTTTCCCCATTTGTGAAAGAAGCATGCGGCTTCCGGCCTGGATCGCCGCCTTTGCCAGCTGAAACTGCCGGATATCTTCCTGGGTAATGGTAATGGGCGCTCCTTGTTCTCTGAAACAAAGAACAAAGCTACGGCTTTTCCCCTGCTCTTCTATTCTGCTTCGAAAATCCGGGAGCGCATCCTCCTTGGAAACAATTCTTCCCCTTGCAGTGAGCAGGCCGTTGCTGAGCATTTGCGCCACCGCATCGATGACGCCTGAACCGCAGATACCCGTCGGCTGCCCGCCGCCAATGGTTTGCACCTTCACCGTTCCGCTCTCTATTCTCACCCGCTCAATGGCTCCTGGTCCCGCCTTCATTCCCCATTTTATGCCGGCTCCTTCAAGAGCCGGCCCAGCCGAAGTGGAACAAACGCAGACCGTGCTGCCGTCGGTCAGCGCCAGCTCACCGTTGGTTCCAATGTCGATATACAAGGTGAGCTGCTTCTGCTCCATAAAACGGACAGCCAGAAGGCCGGCGGTAATATCGCCGCCCACGTGACCTCCAAGGTTGGGCAAAATGTTCACCATCGCATTTTCATGGATCGCCAGCCCCGACTCCCGGCCGTGCATGGTGAGCGTACCGTCATATTGGGGCGTAAAAGGCGCTTTAGCCAGCGGCACCGGCGAAAACCCGGCAAAGATATGAGACATGGTCGTGTTGCCGCATACAGCAGCGCTGATGATTTCTTCGCTGCCGCGTCCGGCCTTGGCGCACAGCTCCCGGAGTTTGTCGTTGATCCCTTCCAATGTCCGCTTGCGCAGCAGCCGGGCGCCGCCATCCTGCTCGCTGCAAAAGGTAATTCTGGAAATCACATCAGCCCCATATTCAATCTGCGGATTTGCGCAGGATCCGCCGGCCAGCAGCGAGGCCCCGCCCAGATCCCACAAAGTCACCGCAATGGTCGTGGTCCCCATATCAATCGCCGCGCCCAGGCCCCTTTGCCTCAAATCCGGCGCCAGATCAGGAGGGAAAATCATCATCGCCGCCTTGCGATCGTCATTCCCCCGCCCGAGACATTTGCCGCAGGTCCGGCACATTCCAGTACACCCATTCATCTCCTTAGTTCCCTTCATAATAATCTTTTACCGTCTGGAAAAAGGCATCGATATTTTCCCATTTGGCCGCCGGCGGTATATCGCAGCCCGATGAGGGAATGAAATTGGGATACTTTGAGCAGCCTTCCATCAGCGCGAGAACGGCCGCTTTCATCGATTCCGGCGTTCCATTGGTAAACTGGCCGGCCGGATCGATATTGCCCATGACGAGGGTATCCTCAGGAAACAATTCCAGCATGGACGCCATATCGATGGCATTGCCAAAATGATAAGCATCGCAGCCAGTACGCATAATGGAGCTGGCCATTTTCAAAGCAGCGTTTCCACAGTTATGATAGATCACTAGGAAATCATCGTCCTTCACCGCCCCTGCGATCTCCTTCACATAGGGCTCGGAAAAACCCTGGGCCAGTTTGGGAGAAAGCATTCCGGCCAGCGGTTCCGCCATTACGATGCCGTCGGCGCCCGCAGCCTTGTAGGCATTGGCATAGTCAATGAGAAAATCCGCTGCTTTCCTGAGCACCGTATGGAGCAGCTGTGGCTGTTTTTTGCAATAGAGAAACGCTCGGTTGACATCCAGCAGGCGGCCGGTCAGGGAGAAGGGCCCGATGATGCCCGCAAAAACAGGCCGGTCTTGGATCAGAGCCTTGGCCCTGCTCACCCCTTCCAGGCAAAGGCCGATCCTGCCGGCTTCCAGAGATGGGACTTCCAGTTTTTCTGCCGCCTCCATATCTTTGATCAGCGTTCCAATGACAGTCGGCACCTCCATGTCCGAAGTCTTTATATCTGCTCCAAAGGCCTCCGCTTCCAGAGAAAGATCCATAAAACTGACCGCCGCCAGGGAATCGGTCCGCTGGGCCACCTCTTTCATTCCCTGGGCCTGTAACTTTCCGTCCGCGATGAGTTGCTTTACTGTGATGCCCATGAGCTGCACACATGGAAAGGCGAGAATCGGCAATGGTTTCTTTACTTTTTCAGCCTGGATCTGTTCCATCCATTTCTTCATATTCATAAATTTTTCCTCTCCTTCCAATCTATCACAGCTTTGCCCCGGCTTCTTCCATGATTTCCCGCACAACGTTTTCCGTATTTTTATCCACCGGCGAGATGGGATCCGCATCTAAAATCTGACGGACCTGTTGATGTGCCTTGTCAAAGATGGATTTACTGCCGCCGCTCAGCCAAGTATCGTATGTATCGCTGATGATCAGCCTGGAGTTATAAAACTCATCGGACCGAAACGCTCTGCGAGTGGTTTTCTGCTTCAAATAGTGGCCGCCCTGAGCCACGGCCGCGATATCCTCAAAGTAATTTTTTTCATCGCAAACCTGGATGCCCGCCCCCATACGCCTGCACTGATTGAAGATTTCTTCATCAATCAGCATTTGTTCCAGGGAAAGGGTCATGCTGCTCTCCAAAAGGCCGATCCCCTGGATCACGTCGGCCTGAGCAAGGATCAGCGGCAGGGTGGTCAGCGTTTTTTCCATAGCCGATTGTATGCCCGGCTCATTGGCATCCGAAAGACAGCCGGCTGCGATTGTCGGAAGCCTATAATGTTTCCCCATCTGCACCATGGCCGCCATCATCAGCTCCGTTTCCGCCGCCCCTTCCAAAAAGGTTCCGGTCCTGATATTGATCCTTCCCAGGGCTGATCCATAAATCAGCGGCGTGCCCGGCGCGGCGAGCTGGAAAATAACCAGGGAACTCAGACTCTCCGCATTAGCTAAAGCCACATTGGAATAAAGGCTGGCAGGTCCCGTACTGCCGCAGGCCGGCATCGGATACAAGAGCACCGGCGCTTTGTATTTGGTCAGAGCTGCAGTTCCTTCCAGCATCTCGCCGTCATGGCAGAGGGGCGCCACCGTACAATAGGTAGCGGAATAAATTTTTCTGCGGATGACTTCTTCTTCGCTCCCCAGAAAAGCCTTACATAATTGGATGATATAAGGAAGTTCCCGAATACTTTGAATTTCATCCTGTAAATGCTTGCCGCTATTCAGCATGGATAAGGCGCTGCTGATAACGCCGGCTCCTCCTGACGGCGCATCGGACGGCATGACGCAGGACCAGAGCACCGACGCCGATGGAATCGCGTCAAAAACTTTTGCCGCATCCTCCAAATCACTCAGCAGGGCAAGCCGCCGCTTTCCAGTTTGAAAATCAATGGTGTTTGATCCGCAGCCATCCATATTCAGCGTGGTATCCGCAGAAGGCAGCTCCAGATCAAACTTAGGGTTCCGCGCCCCCAAAGTAAATTGGGCAGGCGCTGACTTGAGCGCCTCTTCGACCATTTGACCGCTGATCCGGGCAATCTGCCCATCCCAGTCCACCTGGGCGCCGCCCGCCTCCAGCAGGGTCAGAATCTGCTCGCTGGGCACCTTGACGCCCACTTCTTCTAAAATACGAATACTGTCATCGTGAATCCGTTCTATTTCTCTCCCGTTCAATACGGAGCCTCGCATTTCCATGACTATCCCCTTTCATTCAATAATCGTTCCGCCAATTTCACTGCGGCCACGGCATTATCCGAATAGCCGTCGGCACCAATCTGATCCGCCCAATCCTGGCTTACAGGGGCGCCGCCGATAATGACTTTCACGTCCCCGCGCAGTCCCCTTTCTTCCAGCAGGCGAATAATCGCGCCCTGTTCCTCCATGGTGGATGTCAGCAGCGCCGACAGCCCTAAAATATCAGGCTTGATTTCCTCTACCTGTTCAATGACCTTTTGGTTTTCAATGTCCGTACCCAGATCATATACCTCAAAGCCCGATGCGGTCATCATCGCTCCCACGATCGTCTTTCCAATATCATGGACATCTCCCTGTACCGTTGCCAGCGCCACCTTGGCCGGTTTGACAGCCATATGCCCAGTGCCGCTTTTAAGCGCTTCATCCAAAAGGTCCAGCGCCGTTTTCATGGCATCTGCAGAGCAGACCAGATCGGGCAAAAAATATTCTTCGTCTTCATAGAGCTGGCCGGCTTCCTGGATACCTGCCAAAAATCCCAGATCCATCACCTTTTGCAGATCCAGCCCTTCTGCCAAAGCCTGCCGGGCCAGCCTTGCCGCTTCCTCCTCGTCTCCGTCCAAAACAGCTTCTTTCATTTGTTCATAAACATCCATCTTTGCCACCCTCTCTTATCCTTCCTTCATTCTTCAGTGCCTTTATTATAGCGGGCCCTTACTGCTGATTGGGGTCATATTTTATTGACATAAGGGTATGATTATGATATTTTGTGGGTAAGAAATTGATTTGGCAAGAATGGTCAGGTAAAGATATGGAATATATAGAAAAAATCGGCTATCGGACGCCGGCCCGCATAAAAGCAAAGCTGGAGAGCATCGCCTACTATCCGTTCCACATTCATAACGACGATGTGGAAATCATCTGCGTTTTAAACGGTACGGTCAAAATCTGCGACTCAGCGGCAACCTATGCGCTTTCCTACGGGGACGTCCATATTTTTAATAAAAAAGATCCCCATAAGATTACTTCTGATGATCCCAGCAGTATGATCCTCACGGTCCAAATGGACTGCAGCCATTACAAACACTTTTTCGATCATCTAAATGAAGCCTATTTTATATGTGATACTTCCTCGGCCGGCGATCCATATCCCCTGGACATCAAGTACCTGCGCTTTCAGCTGGCCCGCCTTTATCGTCTCTATGCGTCTAAAAAGACCCGGGATCTTGCGCTGGAAGCCTGTGGAAAGGAACTTCTGGAGCTCCTTTTGTCCCACTTCCAGCAGTACGTCTATCAGGAGGCCAAAGGAAAAACCGCCAATATCGTCCGCCTGCAAAACGTGAATCACCTTTATAAAAACTACGCCCGCATGTACCGGGTCGTAGACTATGTGTATGATCATTTCCATGAAAAGCTTTCACTGAGGCAAGTGGCTCAGCGGGAATATCTGAGCCCCGCCCATCTGTCCCGGTATATGAAGGAAACGCTGGGGCTGACCTTCTCCCAGCTGGTTTCCCTGGCCCGCTGTGAAGAGGCATCCCTCCTTTTGTCAGCAACCCGCAAAACAGTCGATCAAATCGCAGAAGAAGTCGGTTTTGCGAACCGCAAACATTTAGCCGTTCAGTTTAAAAAATGGTATGAAAAGACCTCCTCCCAATACCGGAACGCCATTTTAAAAGACCTGAATTCAACCGCCCAGGTCAAACTCAGGTCTTTCGATTATGCCTTCTCTCAGATCATCCTCGATATGTATCTGGATGAATATTAAAGGGATTCAAAGTGAAACGCGTCCGATGATTCTCAGGAAGCCTAATCATTCATCGGGTCCACCTTCTTGCCGATGAACACCAGAATAATACCGATCACCAGCATGATGACGCCGGACCAGCGTGCGATACTAATCATCCCCCAGAAATTGCTCATAATACCCGAACCGTATGTGGCCAGATAATATTCCGGTCCCCAGGAGCCTTCATACCAGACCAGGAAGAAGGAACCCAGGAAGGCCACTACTCCGAAGAGCAGCAGGAAATATCCGAATCTCCCCAAATCACCCTTTGCCAGTTTGGTCTTCGGGTTGAGGGGATAGGCCTGTGCATCTCTTTTATAAAATCCTCCATAGATCCATTTGAAGATGATATAGAAGATAATGGCCGATACAATGGCGATGAAGCCCAACAGGAAATATTCGGTTCCGTTTACCAAAAACCCGATGATTCCCAAGATCAACGGTCCGCCACAAATATAGATTTCCGCCAGCTTGCCGCCTTTTACATAGTACAGATCGCCTCTCTTTTCCACCGGATATTTTCTTCTCAGCTTGACGAACGCAAACCCCAGTCCTACATAGAGGACAAAGAGCAGGGGCGACAAAATGGTAACCAGAATTTCAAAATTCAGGTTAACAAGGATCAAGTTGAGGCACCCCAGGATCACGATCGGCCACAGAGGCACTTTGCTGTTCTTGGTCAATTTGGACAAGAACTTGGGACAAAGATTATCCTCTGCCAGCACCATAAAGGATCTGGACGCCGCAGCGATAGCAGCATTGAAGATGGCGCACTGAGCAATAATGGCAATCGCCATGAACGCCAGGCCCGCCGCTTTACCAATGTTGAGCGTCAGCACCGACGCATAATCGATGGTCTGCCCGCTGATATCCGAACCCCAGGACTCCCACTGTCCGACCGAGGCCACGCCTGCCATGGTCGGCAGCACATAGCTCAAGGTAATGATGACGATGGCCAGTTTCATGCCTTTGGGCAGAATCTGCGGATTTTCAATTTCACCGCCTAAGAACGAAATGGCGATGTACCCGCAGTACATCCAGATGCCGATGGCGATTCCGGTACCCCAGCTGGATGCCACGCCTTCACCCGGCGGCATGAACGGGTCTACCGGACTATAATTCCAATTAGCAAAGCCAACAAAGGTGACGGCCGCAAACGCAAGCAGGATCAGGATACAGAAAATATTGCTGACCACGCTTACCTCTCTCAGCCCTTTCAGGTTGATCGCCGTAAAAATAATAATAATAGCTGCTTTCAGGATAAAGGCAACCGTTGGCGTCAGGGCAAAAAACTTGCCGAAATAGCCCACTGCCAATACAACATAGGATGCTCCCGTCAAATAATTGGCCAGAATCAACCACCAGCCCATGGAAAAACCCCAGAACTCGCCGAAAGCCATTTTCATCCAAACGTAGGGACCAGATTCCACCGGCGCCAGGTTGGATAGTTCGGATGAATAAAGGCCAATGGGCATGCCCCACAGAATTGGAATCAGGATCAGCAGCAGCAGAGTCAGTCCGGGACCTGCGGCAGGAATCATCGATTCAATGCCGAAAGCACCGCCCGCGCAGGCGCAGTAGATAAAGAAGGTCATTCCGATGAGCGTGAATTTTCTCTTTTTCAGCCCTTCAATACCATCGGTCAGGACCTGTCCTCCCGTATACGTTGGTTGTGACATGATTCATCTCCTCCTTTCTAAAAATAATTTATCAGGCAAAAAATGCCTTATTTGTTTTAGTATAAAGGATTTTCTCAGGTCGAGTCAATAAAAAATATTTAACTAATCAAAATTAATTGAATTTTCTAACTTGTTTTCATCCTACAAACCGCTTGTATAAAGACTGGTTTACCTCCAGCTCTTTTTCATCGTCCAAAGGCTGCAGCCGTCCCTGGCCGTATTTACGCTCCAAAGCATTGGAAATCAGATAATCGCAGATATGGGGATTGTTGGGCAGCAGCGGCCCGTGAAGGTGGGTTCCGACCACGTTTTTATAAATCACCCCCTCCGTCTTATCCTCCCCATTATTTCCCTTTCCATAGAGCACCTTTCCCAAAGGCCGGTTATCTCCGATATAGGTCCGTCCTCTATGATTTTCAAACCCCACGATTGGCAGCTGAAATCTGGAATTTTCAAGAACAATATTACCGATAGCCCTCTGCTTATTTTCTTTTGTATATAAATCGAGTAAAGAAAGGCCTGCAGTTCTGCCTCCCTCCGTATCATAGTAGTGTCCCAGCATTTGATATCCTCCGCAAAGTGCAATTACGACTCCATAATCTTCAATATACGCTTGAAATTCATTACGGAAGTCGCGCAGGCGGCTGCATGCCTGGTACTGCTGCTGATCGGGACCTCCTCCTAAAAGCACCAAATCCAGGTCTGCAAAATCCAGTTTATCCATTAAAGAGCATTCCTTTATTTCTGCCTTGACACCTCTCCACAAGCAGCGTTTCATAAGGCACTGAATGTTGCCCCTGCCGCCGCAGAGATTCAAAAGATCAGGATACAGATGTCCGATTGTAAGATTCATCGCTCTTTCCCTCCATTCTCCGCAAAATTTTATGGGCTGCATATAGCCCCGTATAATTGACAAGTAGATATAGATTCCCAGCCCCGTCTTTCAGTTTTGAGCGGATGGCCGTTTCCAGGTCTGGTTCGATTTCGGAAGCCATTTCCGCATATTTCAGCCGCAGGCACATGTCCAGACAGCGGATGCCGCTGACTGTAACTGAAGCTGGGTTGGCTGCGCCCAATCTGCCGAAATCAACGTCCCAAATCCAGGAAACATCCGTCCCGTCCTGGCTATTATCATTGATCACAATGATCAAATCCTTGGGCAGAGGGTCGGTTAGCAGCGCGCGGATATTCTGGTCAAATCCCACCTGGTTTTTGGCCAGTTTGAGCATGACATTCGTACCTCCAATCTCAAACCGCTCATTACGGCCCAAGGGCGGCTTGTAGTGTTCCAGTACCTGATTGAAATTTTTCAGAGGCGCGCCGGCAAGATAGGCTGCGCTGTAGACCGCCAGCAGATTATAGACGCTGTAGAAATCTTCCCAGTCAGTCTCTACCCGATAATCGCGGATGGAAAAGGACATGCCCTCGGAAAAGCGGACTTGCGCTGCGTCGAAATCGAGAGCCGGCCTCCGAAAGTCGCATTTTGGACAATAATAATCGCCCAACTGACTGTAGTGGTAAAAACGATATTGCAGTTTTTCTCCGCAGCACTTGCAGAACTGGCCGGCGCGGATCTCCTTTGTGTCCTGGCATTCCCATACCTTTGCTCCAATCCCATAGGTAAACACCGGATTTTGGTTTTTACGGGCCAGGTAAGCGGACACAGGTTCGTCGCCATTGATTAAAAGCTTCATCTTTGGAGCCAGCTCAATTGCCCGGGAGAGCAGTTCCATAGCAGCGTCCATATCTCCGTAACGGTCCAGCTGATCTGGAAAAAGATTGGTCAGGATCATGCAGTCTGGTTTGAAATGGGGAATTACCTTGACGGCAGACGCTTCGTCAATTTCAATGCAGGCATAATCCGCGTCCAAATGGCCGCCGGCTCCAGCTCCCAGGACAAAGGCAGATGCCACCCCACTGAGCATATTGGAACCAGTCCGGTTGCAGATGACCTTACCCCCTTCTGCTTCCAGCACCGAAGCCAGCAGGGTATTGGTCGTTGATTTTCCGTTGGTGCCGCAGACCACGATGATACTATTTCGAACCTCTTTTGCCAATGCGGTTAAAATGCCCGGATCGATGAACAGGGCCGCTTTGCCTGCGAGGGTTTCTCCTTGTTTTCCGATTATGCGGCACGCCCATTTAATCAAGTGCGCGCTCCATACGGCGATCAATCTTCTTATGTGCATGATCAAATCTCCTTTTCTGGTGGGTTCTTTGCTATAGTGTTAATACACTTGTATTCATTTTATTGTCCTATTTCTGCAAATATTCTTCTAAACATACGCCTTGTTCATAAATTGCTTTGGCGGCCTTCTTTCCCACATAGCGATAATGCCAGGGTTCATAGCCGATGCCGGTAATGCTGCTTTTGTCCGACGGATAGCGGAGGATAAAACCGTATTTCCAGGAGTTTTTCATCAACCATTTCTGCAGGGCCGTATTTTCCTGGCTGTGATTCAAATTCTGATTGCTCAAGGAAACCAGGTCCACCGCAAGACCCAGCTGATGTTCACTGGTCCCGGGCACCGCAACCCACACTGCAGCTTCTTTTTCAGCTTCTTTTTTCGAAAGTCCCCGATTTTGGTATGCGGTTACCTGTTCATGAAACAATTGTTTTTGGAAGGCATTGGTTCGATAAGAGGAACAGATTAGAGGGTCCAGTCCTTGGTCTCTGGCATCATTGATCATTTTTTGCAAATTAGGATATGCCCGTCGGTCGATGGATTGTCCATGATCAAGCTGCACCAAATCCACCTTCCAGTCCTCAGGAATCGGTCTCTCAAAATTGACCAATGTGAGCAGCGGATCGCTCTTATCAGGCCCTTCTTGCTGCGCCTGCCTTTCAATCGTTTCTCCCTTGACGACTGATATGGAATCGGCCGCCTTCTCCTGCTGCTGGGCCTGAAGGAACAGGATGGCCATCATCAGCAGCGCGGCAGCGCCGATCAAAATTACTGCTTGTATTTGTTTTCCCATGTTTTGCTCTCCTCAATCTTTCTTCGTGGAAATACCGCCCCTGTCGAAAGGCGATATTTCCGCAGCAATTAAAAATCCCCTTTGCAACAGCTTACAAAGGGGATGCGTAAAAATCCGAGCAGACTTGTATCATACATGCATCATTTTATGAAGATTATCTTAATGCCAGCGTAATTCGATCATCTGTGGAAAAGGAATACAGGGTTTTAAACTGCTCCCTGCTGATGGACAGGTAATCAGAAAAAACTGCAGAAACGGTTTTTTTATCCATGGGCATCTGCGCAGCCTTCTCCAGCCCAACCTCATACTGATATATGGTGTAGGTGTCTGCGTCCGCCAGGATATCATAAACAGCATCCGAAACAAAAACGGTCAATATAAAGATGGACACCTCCCAGCCTTCATATGAGATAAAGGTAACCTTACTCATATTGCTGTTCTTTTGAAAGCCTTTGCGCAGATCGAAAACCGGAAATCCTCCCCGTTCCTGCAGCTTTTCCGCCTCCTGTAAAATCTGGTTTACAGGCTCATCTTTTAAAGACAAATTATTGGGATCTTTGTCAGTGCGATAGGTGCTGACTCTGGAGACATTGCCGCCCCGCACCAGATCAAGCCGCTCTGAAATGGAGATACCGGTTTTCTTGCGGTTATTTTGCGTATCCTGGGAGATGGCTTCTGTCTTTACCCCGCTGAGCAGGGCCTCATCCTGCACATTGGAAAGAACAATGGGAATGGCGATGGACATGGACAGCAGCAATCCGGCAATGAGACACGGCAAAACAGTTCTAAACCGATTCATCATCATCACCACCTTTCAGACGAATGGTCACCTTTGTTCCATGGTTCTGGCTGCTGGACAGCTCCAGCTCGCCCTGGTGGGCCTGGACAATCTGACGGCAGATCGCCAGCCCCAGGCCGGCTCCCCCGCCTGCTCTGGATCTGGCTTTGTCCACCATGTAAAAGGCTTCCGTAACCTTTGCCAGCTCATCCGGAGGGATGCCGCACCCATTGTCGGAGACAATGATTTCGTAGGAGTCTTCCCTGCCCATACCCGCAAGCCGGATCTTTCCGCCATGTTCCACGGCCTTATAGGCATTGTCCAACAAATTGATGCAGACCGTTTTCATCAGATCGGGAGCCAGAAAGAGAGTCGCCTCCTGGACAGAGAGCTGAAAATCGATCGCTTTCTTTTCCATAATGGGAATGACTGTATTGCGCACAGAATTGAAAAAGAGCCGGGCGGACACCGGCCCGCGCTGGATCTGCTGCTTTTTTAAAACCATCAGATCCATCAGCATGGTGGATAGCTTCTCCAGCCGCCTTCCCTCCTGAACGATCTGATTGGCACAGAGAATGGCCTGTTCTTCGGACAGCTTTCTCGATCGCAGCAAATCCCCATAGCCGATCATGGAGGTCAATGGGGTCTTTAGTTCGTGGTTAAAGCTGCTGATAAACAGCTCCTGCCTCTGAGCCGCATCCTTTAATTCCTCCACGTTTTCCGCCAGCTTGCCGGCCATACGGTTAAACTCCTGGGTCAGCCGGCCGATTTCGTCTTTGCTGTACACCGGCACCGGCGGTATGGGCCGGCCGCCGGACAGCTGCATGGCCGCTTTTGACAGTTTTTTTATGGGCCGCATCAGCCACGCGCTGACAGCCAGGGTGATGACGGCGCTGATGACAAACAGCAGCAGCAGCAGGGAAATATAGCTCCGATACTGGGCCTGCCGGTTGCTGAACAAAGGGGTAATCTCCCGATAGCTTTCAATATAAAAAGGCAGGTCCAGCATTTCCAGCGGACTTGCGCACAAAATATAGTAAACGCCATCATTTTCCGTAATTTTATAGCCTCTTTTTGTCCGGTCCAGGCTCTGTACCAGTGTATTGGAAGAATCCAGCAAGTCCCGGCCGGCATAGACGCTGCCTTTTGCATCTTTGATGGAATAGGGAATTACTTTCCCCGAACTCTCCACAATCGTAGCATCGGTGATCCGTTCGATCAGCTTGTAACTTTCGTCCTTGGTCTGCTCTCTTCGATAGATGGAATTAGGCTTTCCATCCAGACTCTGCTGCAGCGCATCGGAGAGGATTCCGTTTTCATGGTAAGCCATGGAAACCTCCCGATCCAGTGATGCGCGGAAACTCGATTGAATCATCCAATAGCCGCCGATACTAAAAAAGGTCATGGAAACGATCATCAAACTGAAAAACAATTTCCAAAAGAACTTCACTCATCCACCTCCAGCCGGTAACCGACTTTGTAAACAGGTACCAATTTATCTTCCAGCCCCAGCTTCTTGCGCATTCGCTGAATATGAAGGTCCACTGTGCGGCTGTCGCCAATGAGGGTATCGCCCCAGACCGCCTCATAAATGCGGTCCCGAAACAGGGCAATGTTTTTATTCTGCAGAAACAGCAGCAGCAAATCATACTCCTTTACTGTAAGCTTTACCGCCGCGCCGTCTTTTTTCACAATGCGCGAGCGGGTATCAACCGTAATATCATATATGGACAGCGTCTGCTGGGCTTTGTTGTAACGGCGGAGTACGGTTTCCACTCTCGCCAGAAGCTCCATGATCTCAAAGGGTTTGGTAATGTAGTCTTCCGCGCCCATTCGCAATCCCCTGACCTTATCGTCCACCGCACCTTTGGCCGTGAGAAAAATCACTGGCATTTCCAGCGGTTTGATATAGGCGAGTAATTCGTATCCATCGACCTTCGGCAGCATGATATCCAGGAGGACCAGGTCAAAAGCCCCTTTTTCCAAAAGATCTGCGGCAGCCTCCCCATCACCGGCGCAGGCGCAGTGGTACCCGGCGTTGGTCAGGCTCATGCGGATCAAATCGGAGATCGGTTTTTCATCTTCTACAATCAGTATTCGGTTCAAATCGTCCGCCTCCTTTCAACTATCAGATTACATCAATCTTGCATCATAGTTGTATCATCCTTCAAGATTGAAAGCTTTGTTTTAAAGGTGATGGCTCTTGTGGTGTCCATCTCGTCAAACTGGATCATGTATGCTTTTTTATCCAGGTCCGTTTCGACGATCGTCCCCTTGCCAAAGAAGCGGTGCTGTACCCGCTGGCCTGCCGAAAAGGCCGCGCATGTTTCTGCCTCATCCAGCTGCTGGTCAGACGACTGAATATAATCCCGGGCCGCTTTTATCAGTTCTTCTTTCCTGGGCGCGGTGTATTCCAGCAAATCCTGATCAATATTAAAAACAAATCTGGATGGGTAGCGGGGCGAACCGTCCAGGTTGCGGCCGTCTGCTCCTGTGAGATATAGCTTTTTTTCAGCCCGGGTCATGGCAACAAAGGCGAGACGGCGCTCCTCTTCCATGGCCGGCTGGGTTCTCACTCTGCGGGAAGGGAAAATCCCTTCGTTCATGCCGCATAAAAAAACGTAAGGAAACTCCAGGCCTTTGGCTGCATGGACGGTCATCAGTTTGACCTTATCCTGCTGCCGGTCCGCCGTATCGCTGTTGGAAAACAAGGCTGCATGGGCCAGATAATGCTCCAGCATGCTTTCTTCGCCGCAGTTGATTTCATACTCATGAAGGGACTGCTTGAGCTCTGCCAGGTTATCCAGCCGCTCCTGACTGCCCTCTGTGCGCAGCATTTTTTCATACCCGCTGTCATTGAGCAGAGATGATAACAGCTCGGAAATCCGCATCCGGCTGTAATCGGCCGAATACTTCTCCACAAGGGTGATGAATTGCTTCGCTTCCGTCCCTTTATAAATGGGATCGTCGATGGTGTCTTTCAATGCCTGATAGAGCGACCGCCCTGTGTTCTTTGCATGGTCTTTGATGAATTTCATGCGCCGCTCTCCCAGCTGTCTTTTGGGTACATTGGCAATCCGCAGGAATGACAGGTCATCCTGGTAAGCAATCATCCGCAGATAGGACAAGGCGTCTTTGATCTCTGCCCGGCCGAAGAAGGGAACGCCGCTGTATATGGTATAAGGGATCTCCGCCTTGAGCATGGCCTCTTCAATGGCCCTGGTAACATAGTGGGCCCGGTACAAAACCGTGATTTCCCTGTAGGCAGCGCCCCTATTCTTCAGGGCTTCAATCTGTCCGGCGATCCAGCCGGCCTCTTCATCCCCATCCGCTCCATAATGGCAGCAGACTTTTTCGCCTCCGCCAAGGGTTGGTATCAAATCTTTTTTAATACGGTTTTTATTTTTATCGATCAGCGAATTAGCCGCCGACAGAATCTGCGGCGTGGAGCGATAGTTTTCCATCATCATGATCGTCTTCACATTGGAAAACTTTTTGTCAAAGTCCAGCAGGTATCTCACATCGGCACCCCGCCAGGTGTAGATGGTCTGATCGGGATCACCGACAATGAACAAGTTTTTGTGATGGCCGCACAGAACTTCCATCAGCTGATACTGGGGCGGATCAATATCCTGAAACTCATCGATCATGATGTATTCCAGGCGTTTTTGCCATTTCAGCCGGATCGCTTCATGCTGCTCAAAGATATAGAGGCAGAATTTGATCAGATCGTTGTAATCCAGCCCAAAGCACTTCTTTTCCTGATAAAGATAGCCATAAAAGATCATGTCCTTGGGCGAAAGGGCCTCCTCGTACTTTTGACGCAAAACGTCCAGGGACATGGTGATCATATCCAGGTAATAGTCCGGGCGCTCCTTCAGCTTTATGATCTCGATCAGATCGCGGGCCTTGGAAAAGGTCATGTCCCGCAAGGTGAGCCCTTTTTCTTCATAGATGATTTTGAGCATGGCGTCAATATCGGAATTATCCAGTACCAGAAAGCTCTTGGGATACTGGACCGCGTGGCTGTCCTCCTGGAGGATGGAAACGCAGAACCCGTGAAAGGTATTGATATAGCCGGTGTCCTTATCTCCCGTCAGATTATGTATCCGCTGCCGCATTTCGTTGGCCGATTTATTGGTAAAGGTAACGCATAAAATATTCCCCGGCAGAATGCCGATCTCGTTAACCAGGAACGCAAAGCGTCTGGATAAGGCCCTCGTTTTTCCCGAACCCGCGCCGGCAACGACGCGGATCATGCCTTCGGTACTTGTAACCGCCTCATATTGGGCATTATTTAATCCTTCCAACAGGTCTTCCACTCATAACTCCTTTCCACTCTCCGCACAAACATATGTACTTTATTATAGCACATACGTTTGCTTTATTCCCCCTCTTCCCGCAATCTTTCCAAAATACTCTCTTTTTCCGACACTCGGTAGATCCATGGAGGAACGATCATGCAGATCAACAGGATCACAAGGAACAACCCGGCATTTGCCAGTATGGGCATGGAAAAGCTCATGTTGTAAAGGTTCATGCTTTGGAATACCATGTAGCTGACAGGAACGCCCAGAATCAATGCCCCGATGATGGAAATCACCCCATACCCCAATCCCTCCGCCGACAGGGTCTTTTTAATTTGTTTTGAAGTCATTCCGATGCTTTCCAAAGCAGCCAGCTCTTGTCTGCGGTTTTGTACGCCGGCCGCCATCATGTTCACAAAGTTCAAAACCGCAAGCAGGGCTAAAATCAAGCCGATGCCTGTTCCAAGGACCTTGATCTGCTTTTCCGTATCCAGCATTTGGTCATATCGATCCAATTTTGATTCATAGGAAAGGGAGTCGCTGTTTTGAAAAATTTCTTTAATGCTCCGCTCCGTGGTTTTGTCATAGGACTGGCTGTAATCCACATCGATCAGCTCCACAATGGGTTTTTTAGAAATGGTTTTCAGGAACTTCTCGCTGACGATCAGTTCTGGTGTGTAGCCGCCTGCAAAATAGGCCGGGTTCTCGCCGACCCCTGCGATCTGAATGGTATGCGCCTCTTTTCCATTTTCCAAGGAAAAGGTCATCTTCTTTCCCACGGCGTCCTTTGGATTTATGCCGATAAACGGACACAGCACCCCAATCTTTCCTGCTTCAAACTGTTCACGATCCAATGTGTTTTTGGTACTTTTATTTAATGCATCAAAACCAGCTTCATCTATGGCGACAATGCGGGTTTTGAACAAGTTCATCTGCAAGGCTTGGCCCTGCTTATACCCAGAGATATCCTCCTTATAATTGCCCGGGGAATATCTGGACTGATACAAGTCCTTATAAAACTCACCCAACACCTCTTCTTGATATGGGATCGATATCGTATCCGAATAGACCTTGCGAACCTGGCTGACCCCCTCTACCCCGCTTACTTCATCGATCTTATCCTGGGTCAGAATGGGCTGCCGTTCTTCCAGGGCGGCTTCATTTAAAATCTTCAGATCATAGGACATAATCTCGTCTAAGATTCTTTTTGCGTTATTTTCCTGTATGACCACAAGAATGGTCAGGAAGATCACCAAAGAAATCACAAAGGAAGCGAGAATAATCACGGCCTGCTTTTTATCCCGGAACATATTTCTCCATGCCATCACCCGTAATCCATTGACGCTTTTGCGAGCCTTTCCCTTTGCAGGCATGCCTACATAACGGGTTGCCTCGATGGGCGAACAATCTCCTGCGATCAAAGCCGGTTTTCTGCATCCGGCAAAAACGGTAAGCAGAGAGAACAGAGCCGCGATGACAAAGAGCAGAGGCTGCACTTCAAATTCCGCGATGGAGGACAGTTCGGGGCTTACCATGGCAAGCACGGCGGGAATGACTTTTACCGATGTGAGCAGTCCGGCCAGCAAGCCGATGGGGATTCCAAAGCCGGAATTCCAGACGGCCTGCAGATAAATGATTTTTTTCAGCTGAACCGACGTCATGCCCACGGTTTTCAGCTGGCCGTAATAGCGGATGTCTTTGGCTACACAGATATACAACGTATTATAAATAAACAGATAACCGCTTGCAAAGATCATCAGCAGAAGCAGCAGAAGAACTGCCATTGTCTTGATAAAGTCAGTCAGCATCCGATCATCGGCGATCAGCATCTGTTTGTTTTCCAGCTCCAGCGCTTCCTGCATGTTTAGAATTGTCTTTTGGCTGTACAGAGAGTTGTTCAAGGTGATTTTCAACGATCCTTGTGTGAAATCCGTCTGTTTGGCGCCGGTATCTTGATAAAACTCCTGAGAAACGAATCCTCTGGCCCGTCCTGTGTAATCTTTAAAAAATCCGCACAGCCGGAATTCATAGGAAAGGGGATCAATCAAATTTTTTCTTTCATTTAATGGATAGTAAGTGACCGGAATTTTCATCCCCGGCTGGGGATCGGTTATGCCCATATCCTTCAGGGCTGACTCAGAAAGAAGGAGGTCCCGTTTCTTTTGGGGATAGGCCCCTTCAATCGATGCGAAGGCCGGCAGGCATTGGTCCCTCCAGCAGGTTTGGTCTGCCCAGAACAGTTGTGTTTTCGCCACCTTTTTTTCATAAGCGCTTTCAATAATCGCGCATTTCACATTGACTCCCGCATATTTGACCTGTTCCATATTGCCAGCGGCCTCCACCTGTTTTTCTGTGGGCTCTGTCAATTCAATGTCATAATCCATCCCTTCCATTTTCACAGAACGGTCTGACAGCATATTCCAGTATCCGATGCCGATGCCCAATATGGATATAATCAGGAATGTGGTCAAGACAATGGCGATTATGGTGAGTATATTTCTTTTTTTGTTGGCCTTATAGGTTGTTTTTGCAATTTGGAAAATGACCTTCTGATTATCTACCTTTACCATGAGGACTCACCTCCGACGATTCGGCCGTCCTCAATGCGGATGATCCTTCCCGCCATTTGCGCGATTTCCGGGTCATGGGTAATCATGATCACCGTCTGATGGTATTTTTCGCTGGTCACTTTAATCAGACCTAAAACATCCAGACTGGTCCTGCTGTCCAGATTTCCGGTCGGTTCATCTGCCAGAATGATTGCCGGTTTGGCCGCCAGAGCTCTGGCCAGCGCTACCCGCTGCTGCTGCCCTCCCGATAATTGGCCGGGCATGGCATATTTCTTTTCTGACAGCCCCAGCAGATTGATGATACTTTCCACGTACTGTTTATCGGGCGCCAGTCCATCCAGCTGGATGGGCAGCACAATGTTTTCGTAGACATTCATCAGGGGCAGCAGATTATAGTTCTGAAAGACAAAGCCGATTTTCCTGCGCCGGAAAATGGTCCGTTCATCCTTCCCCATTTTTTCCAAATGCTTGCCGTCTACTGTGACGGTCCCGCCGGTGGGGTCATCCAGGCCTCCCAGCATATGGAGCAGCGTGGATTTGCCGCTGCCGGAGCTGCCGACTACAGCTACAAATTCACCCTTGGAGACAGTGAGAGAAACTCCGTCCAGGGCTTTGACCGTAGCTTCTCCAAGGGAATAGTATTTCTTCAGGTCTATTGTTTTTAATATTTCCATTCCAAATCTTCCTTTCGTCTTTTGGCCTTACTTTACCAAAAGATTCTGTCTCAAATCTGTCCCAAATCTGACAGCTTTGACAGATTTAGAAATTGGGAGGACTGCATCTATGTTTTGTGATAAGGAAGGAAGATGTAAAAGGTAGTCCCTTCCCCGAGAGCCGACTGGACCTTCATGTAGCCGTTCTGTTTTTCCACGATTTCCCGCGCAAGATAAAGGCCGATTCCCAGTCCCTGTTCTTTTGCCACCCGGGGCGAACGATAAAAGCGTTGAAAGATGGCTCCCTGTTCCTTTTCTTCGATGCCGATCCCCTGATCGGCCACCTTGATGCAAAAAAAGCTGTCATAAAACTCTGTCGCTACTTTTATGACAGACCCTTCCGGCGAGTATTTCACACCGTTATCCAGCACATTGACCAGCGCCTCTCTGGTCCATTTCAAATCAAACCAGCCATACTTCCCACATTCTTCGATTTCCAAAACAATATGCTTTTTTAAAGCTGATAGTTCAATGGATTGGCATGCCTGTCCAATCAGCTGGTCGATGGAGTTTCTTTCTACTTCCGCTGAAATCATCTCCGTCTCAAGATAGGATGATCGTACCAGCTCTTTCATGAAAAAATTCAGCTTTTCAGATTGCTGTTGGATCTGTTCTGCCATTTTTTTATTGTCATCGGTACCACAGTTTTCTTTCAGGATCCCCGCATAAAGCATGATGTTGGTAAGAGGCGTCCTCACTTGATGGGAAATATCCGATAGCAGCCCTTTCACCAGGTTTTTGTCCCGCTGGGCATCTTCACAGTTCATTTTTGTGATCACGATCAGTTGATTGAGTTTCTCTGTGATCGCTGAGTCCAGCGATTCATCGCAGGCAGCCTCCTGCTCTGTGCCTGAAATGGCCAGATCCAATCTCCGAAGAATTTGATGCAGCGCTTTTTTCCATTGGTTCCGATCCCTCCATAGGAAAAGCACAAGGATAACCAGAATCCCAATCACCAATAGTAAGACAGCCGGCAGGGCGCTCATGACGGATTCTCCCATAGGTACCCTTTTCCATAGATGGTTTTGATGTGGATTGGTTTTGAGGATTGTTCCTCCAGCTTGTCCCGCAGCCTGCCGATCCCTACGGACAATGCGTTGTCTTCCACATATTCCGTTCCTTCCGGCCATACCCATTCCAGCAGCCGTTCTCTCGTAATAATATGTCCTTCGTTAAAAACCAGCAAATACAAAATCCGCTGCTCCGTTCTGCTCAGCTCCACTCGCGCTCCGTCTTTATAAAAATCCATGGTTGAAAAGATAAAGCGGAAGGCTCCCTTCCGATATTCGCTTTCCTGCTCATCGACGGTCCGCCGCAGCAGCGCCCGGATCCTGGCTCTTAAAATCATGGTGCTGAACGGCTTTGTGATGTAGTCGTCGGCGCCGGACTCCAGTCCTCTGACAATATCCAGCTCCATGTCCCTTGCTGTCAGCAGAAGAATGGGCACTTTGCTGGTTCTCCGAATTTCCTGGCACAATTGAAAACCGCTCCCGTCGGGCAGGTTCACGTCCAGGATCAGCAGATCGAAGGCGCGTTCTTTTAAATTTTCTTTCGCTTCCTCCACACTCTTGCAGCAAGTAAATTTCAGGTCATCGCCCTTCAGCGATATTTGAATTCCCGCCGCCAAATCCGTATCGTCTTCTAAGATCATGATATGCTTCATCATCGTCTCCTATTTTTTGTCGATCCTATAATTTTCTAGTTCAATTATAGCGGAGTTTTTTTAGAAAGACAACGCGCCAATGGAAACCGGCCTGGCGAGCCTTGGACCGCCCTCCTTGCGACAGCTCCAAATTTAAAAAACGCGTGCATGACGGAATCAAAGATTCCTATGCACACATGTCGCTGACAAGCAGCGACGCTTCGCAAGGTACGTTCTTTGATATTTCCTGCATAATAAAAAAAGCAACCAGCTTCGGCGGCTTTGCCTTACTGCTTGCTTAAAAGTGGGTACTTTTAAACTTTGTATTCTTCCTCCTCATGGAGGAAGCTTGCTCTGCCTGAATGATGCCGGTCCCACCCGGCGGCAGATTTGGTCAGCCTTCTAGCCAGGCTTCGACCGTTTCCAGAGATAGCTTTGTCATCCTGGCAATTTGCTGTCTTTCCATGCCGCTGGCAGCCAGATTCCGTACCAGCTCTTTCTGTCCTTCTTCCTTTCCTTGTGAGATCCCTTGCGAAATCCCTTGTGAACGCCCCTGGGCGATTCCTTCCTTCTGTCCATCCTCAAACGCCTGAGCCAGGCCTTTCTTAAACTGTACTTCACGGCAGTGCTGCTGTAAGCGGAATTTGTCTCTCGCAATCGCCTGCTCACGGACGATTTCGTCAGCCGTAGCCTTTCGCAATAGTTTTTCCGTCATGGCAATCTCCTTTCCTCCCTGACTTCGCAGATCCTCCAGATACTCCCGGCAAGACGCGTCTCCCGCGCAGCGCAGGTATTCCAGATAACGCTCCAGCTTCGTCAGCTCGCCCGCCGTTTTCTTCCGGCCGGGGTTGACTTTGGGCAGCTCCAGATAATGCAGTTCCACCAGCTCCGTCAACACAAAGTTTTCCCGCTCTTCTTTGAAAAGAAACTTGCTGGCATACTGGTCCGTCTGCGGAAACAGGCAAAAATCCACGATAAAGATACTGATGGTTTTCTTTATCTTAACATACTCTTCGCCCGATTCCAATGCCTGGGTGATCATTCCGCCATGATAATAAACGTTGCGGTGAATGAAGTCCGCATCGTAGAGAAGATGAATTTCCAGATCCAGAACTTCACCCTGCTCCGTTTCCGCTTTAATGTCCAGGATGGATTCTTTTTGCGTCTCGTTTTCCCGAACATTGAAGGGATTCTTGTAGATGATTCCCGTAATGGGATTGTCTTTCCGGTCCAGGATGAGATTGAGCACGGCGATCAGCGCCTGTTTGCATTCCTCATCTTCCCGGCCATAGACGGCTTTGAACAAAAGATCGTTTTTTAAATTGAGTGCGATATGTAAGCCCCCTTTCTTAATTGGTATATTTTTACTTTAACATATTTTACATATTTTGTCAATTCACAAATGTAATATATTTCCACTTTTTGCAAACAAAAAGCGGATAACCTCCTGGCTGGGAAAGGAAGGGCTTATTGAAAAGGCGCCGGATACCAGAAAACTGCTTCAAACCGGCAAAGCATCACATCGCGAAAAATCCATGAGACGCCGGATTGCGGGCAACCGCTTCAAGTCCACAAGGGACCAAATTGCGGAAAGCTTTTGGAAAAAACGGCATCATTTTCGCAAAGTTGTAGGTCTGCAGGGTCTGTTTCTGGCAGAAAGCGGCAGTGCAGATCTTTCAAAACGATCATTGCCCATATTTCCTGCGCACCATCAAAAAGGCCCCATAGGTGGATACGGGGCCTTTTGTTAAAACATTTCTTATTGTCCGCAGTCTAGTTTAGTTTCTGCAAAAGCTCCCTCATCTGCTGAATGCCTTCCTCCTGAGAAACAATAATCGCAGTCAGAATCGGCTTTAGCTGGGGGCATATATCAAAGTCAAGGGCATTTCTCGACATCCGCACAGCTCCCATATGGTGGGGAATCATTTCCCGCAGAAAATCGCAGTTGATGCAGTTGTCTGCTCCGGTATTGATCATTTCTGAAAACATCACTTGTATGATGGTGTTCACCTTGCACTGGTATCGGTTTAATTCCGTTCTGCCATTGATCTGTCTGCCGCAGGAACATGCGATGTCCCGCATATCTTCGATACTCTCCGTCTGGCTTGAAATAATCCCTCTGGCAATCTCTTTCAGTTCTTCATTGTCCGTATATCTGAGAATATTTCTCGACATGGCAATGGCGGCCTGATGATGGGGAATCATCTGCGCGATGAAATTCTCCGATATGCTGTCCGCAGGCCTGACGCCGCTCATGCCCAGCATCATATCAATTAAAATTCCTTCATATGCGCACAGATACATTTCGGCAGCACAGCTCAGCCCTGTTTGTTTATTCATAATGAAACCCTCCTCAGCTTACTATATGCCCGTTTGGGGTCAAAGGTGAGAAGGGCGTTTACCTGGGCTTTCTTTCATGAGAGACCCGTTTTTCTATTTTTCCACCGGATATTTTCCCATCGTTTCTTTGTTCAATTCCAAAGGCGGGCATAGATCATCCGGCAGCTGGCATTCATAATCCTGACCGCCTTTTCGCTCCTTAAATTCCTCCTTGGCCTTTTGGATGAGCTGAGGATCAGACAGCAGGTCAACCGCTGTGCAGGTCAGCAGTTCGACCGCTTTGTCCATGCACTTGATGCCCATGGAGTTGTTGGCGCAATAGGCCACGCCCCAGTTATGCCACCCGATGTTCTCCGGCGCCAGAGTGATCCAGGCCACTGCATACGGCGCATTCCAACTGTACTCGGATGTATCGCAAACGATAGAATATCCGCCGCCAAATGGCTGAATGTCTGTGGCAAGGCCAGTTTCTGAGATGCCGAAATTCTTTTGGATTTCTTTTGCCTGACGCTGTTCCTCTTCTGTAAAGTCCGGCGGTCCAATCTCCTGAAAATTTTTATGCATGACTTCCGCCAGGGTTTTGTTTCGCAGCTTATGATTGGTAAAAGTTATCAGTTCGCTCCTCACTTCTGTCTCTGTAGCCATAGCAGCGCCTTTTGCGCAGTTGGTAATTCGCCGCAGCCCTTCCTTGGCGTCCGCCACCGTTTCATACCGCCCCACATACCAAATCGATGCCCGGTCCGGTACTACGCTGGCAAATTCAGGACCTGTATCTGAAAAGGTATAGTTAAAAGTATTGGCGCCGTCCGGCGGGTTGCCGGGATAAGTATGCTCCCGTAAATATTCACTTGCCGTTCCCATAATCATCGCCGCATCAAGCGCGCTTCTGCCGTGCCACGGCGAATTTCCATGACTGGTCTTACCTTTAAAATGGAATTTGACGTTGAAATATGCCAGACAGCTGTCATAATCAGCCCGGTTACTGGACCAGGGATGCCAATCCAAAATTACATCCATCCCTTTCAAGGCTCCTGCTTTTCCTAAAAAAGGCTTTCCCACGCACATTTCCTCTGCCGGAGCGCCGATCACTTTAATCGTGCCGCTGATCGTTTCCTCCTCCAGCAAATAGCGCAGTGCAACCGCTGTCTTCAGCGCTGCCGTTCCCAGCAAATTGTGTCCGCAGCCTTGGCCAGGGGCACCTTCTGTAATAGGATTTTTGCTGGTTGAGCAGCACGATTGGGACAATCCCGGCAGTGAGTCATATTCACAGTTGATGCCAATCACTGGCTTTCCCGTTCCATAAGAATAGGTTGCCAGGAACGCAGTCGGCATCCCGCCTGTGCCTTCTTCCACTGTAAAGCCCTCCGCTCTGAGTTTGTCTTTGATCAATCCGCTGCAATGAAATTCCTGCATGGAAAGCTCCGGATGATTCCATATATCGTCCGCTATTTTCAAGTATTCTTCAGCATGAGCGCCGGCCCATGCTTTGAGCTGCTGTTTCATTACTAGACTATTCATCATTCCACCTCATTTCTCTGTTGCAATTTGTTAAAAATAGAGCCTGCCGGGCAGGCTCTATCTGATCAATACTAATTGGAAGCTTTATTTAAATGGAATCGCAAAAGGTGTAATCGGCGCTGCCGTAGCTCCCTGCAGCCCGAGTACATTGAGGAAGAAGCCGCATTCGTAAACTTTGTCTCTTGATAACTCATTCAGATTCAGAACCTCAATGATGGGAACACCTACTTCTGAGAAAAGATAGGAATGTACCGGGAAGTAGTTCTGGTCATTTTCCGGTGATGGCAGCTGTTCCAGGGCGATATTGTCCGCACCGATGATCATTGCTCCTTCGCCTGCCAGGTATTCGGCCGCATCTACTGTAATGCCCGGTTCCCAAGCTTCATATTTTGCGCAGTCCGGCCATACATTCTGTCTGCCTGTACGGATCATAACCGTATCTCCCTTGCTGATGGAGACGTTCTGTGCTTTCAGGACTTCCTTGATTTCATCCGCTGTAATACCGTATTCATCCGGCAGCACATCTACGCCTTTATATGCGGCAACATCGATCATGACAGCCTTGGAAATGATCAGAGGGAATTTGTCTACGCCGCAGACGGTCCAGCCTCTCGCACCCAGGTACTCTTCTTCTTTATATCCGTTCCAAATTGTACCATTGTAGCCAAAGTGGCTTAACGCGTCGATATGTGTTCCGCAGTGCGTATACATTAGAACCGTATCTCCGGAGTAAGCATTTAGCTGCTTGGCTTCCTCAGTGGCAACCAGCTGATCTTTAATCCGTGTTCCGTTGGGCGTATGGGTCATCCAAATCTGATAATGAACGTCTCCCGCCGCCTTCCATGACGGCATTCCCATAAACCAGTCGTTACAGAGGCTGTAAGTTTTTCTGGGATCGATGGACCTCAAAACATCTTCTCTGCTAACGTCCGTAAGTAAATTCAATCTGCCGATTTCATCGGTTTCACCCCATGGGCTTTTTGCACATTTCAGGTCTCTTGGTTTAAAATTACACATCTTGCTTCTCCTCTCTTTTTCACGATCAATGTATACGATAACGGTTCATATGTTTTAATAGTTGCCAGATCAGCTGCTCTGCTGATCTTCCTCTTTCTGGTCCGCCGGCACCTTTTTAGGAAAGGTCAGGGTCACATTGAGCCAGCCCAGCACCCAGCCAAAATAGCACATGGCAACGGTCCACAGCCAGGATAAGATGATCACCCAGTAGATGTTGTCCAGCGGGCCCACCTGGGGATAACAGCCTGTGCCGTATACTCCCAGAAACAGGCTGAATCCGTTGAAGGTAGCCAGCGTTCCTTCGACCCACGGCTTCCATTTGTTCATGGTAAAGATCAGACCCGGAAGCCAGATCGGCGTTGTCAGAAACATTCCCCAGAAGTTCTGTTCCTGCATCCATACTGGTAAAAATCCTTCCACGACAGCCGCGCAGATGCACCATCCGACTCCCATGGCCGCTCCGAAAGGAATCGACGGAAAAATCAGCTTTGCAGTGGCTGGAGTTGCTCCCAGTACAAAATACTCCGCCCATACAATAAAGGAGATCCATAAGGAAAAATTGTAGGTGCCGAGAAACGATCCGAACGGCAGCGATATCATTACAGTAATGCCCACCGCCCACATCATCGGAATTCGTTCTACCGTCTTTACAGAGTTTTCACTCATTGGGATATCCTCCTTCCTGTCCTCACAACCGGCATCGTCTTTAAATCATGTAATACTCGCCGGTTGCGCGAACGGTGATATCGGAGATGGATACGCCCAAAGGCTGATTGATGCAGTAGATCATGGAATCAACAAGAATATCCGCGCTCAGTACAAAGTATTTCATGCTTTCCGGGTCGCTGTATTCCGATTCCTTGCCTTCGTTAATGCTCTGTTCAATTGCGAAATAATCATCCAAGCTGCTCTCTACCAGAATCCCTTCGATCGCTTTCGGATTTACCACCTGCCCAGTCAGTCCAGTGGGTCGGCATCCGGTCGGCCGTACCGTTGTAACGTTGATCTTGCCTTTGCTTTCCAGTCTGAGAGCATCTGCCAGGAAACCGTTGCCATTCTTCGTCATACCGTATACGGCCGCTCCTCTGGACGGCCAGTTTCCATAAATGGAGTCCAGATTGATAATATGTCCGTGACCCTGCTTGATCATTTGATCATATACTGCACAGATTCCGAACAGAGTTCCTTTTGTGTTGGTGTCAATACATCTTTCCCATTTTTCAATGGCTTTATGGTGATCCTCAAAGAATGCCAGCGGCATAATACCTGCGTTATTTACAAGGACATCTACCGCGCCATAGGTTTTGACTGCAAAATCGATCATGTGTTCAACCTGTTTTCTGTCGCTGACATCAGTAACGACATACTCGGCGGACTGGCCTTTTGCCTTGATTCCGTCCACGATTTCTTTCAGTTTTTCTTCTCTTCTTGCCGCACAGACAACCTTTGCTCCCATTTCCGCTGTTTTCTGCGCAAGCGATCTGCCAAATCCATCGGACGCGCCTGTGATAACGATTACTTTACCATCCACATAATTCTTCATTAAAGTTACCTCCTGGTTAAATTCACATCGAACAAAAACTGTTTTCCTATTACCTCCTTTCATCGTTTCTGGCATAATTTTGAATGTTCAAATAATTTCAAGTACTCATACTTAACGCAACTGCTGTGCCAAACGATTCCTGTTTCTCTGGCCGAAAACGCTTAAAGCGCTCAATTTCAATAAAAAACAGGGATCATCTTTTTTCGATGTCCCTGTCTCTTTTTGATTTGTCCAGCCGTTTAAATTGGAACGGACTGAAATAAGTCATTTGCAACTTAAAAAGGCTTATCCTTCCGTTTTCAATATCTATGAGGCTTTTTAAGTCTAAATCAACTTAACATTGCCTTTACCTGCCAAAGAACTATTTGCAGCAGTATTTTTTGATCAGCCGATAAGCCTTTGATTGGCTGACGCCCAGCTCGGCCGCCACTTTATAACTGCTGCGATATTTCTCATAAAGTTCTTTGATGACCTTACCTTCCACAACTTCCAAATAGCTTTGCAGTTCATGGAACTTATCGTTTTTGTTGGAATTAAGCAGTTGATCGTAATCGATGGCTTCAAAGTCCATCGCTGCCTGCCCATCCATATGGAGGACTCCATCTTTGGACGTGAGGACAGCCCGCTCGATGTAGTTTTCCAGTTCCCGCATATTTCCCGGCCATTCATAGTTCATAACCGCGTGCATAAATTCTTTCGTACATTCCACCGACCGGTTATACTTCCAGGAAAATTTTTTAATAAAATACGCGACAGCGGCGTCAATATCCTCCTCTCGATCTTTCAACGGCGGGATTTCAATTGGTATCACGTTGAGCCGGTAAAAAAGATCGGCCCGGAACGCACCCTCTTTTACCAGGGGCCATTAAATCACGGTTGGTCGCTGCGATGATCCTTACATTTACTTCTTTTGGCACCATGGAACCGATGCGCATGATCTGCTTGTCCTGGATGACTTTCAACAGCTTGACCTGTAAGAGAAGCGGCAGTTCGCCGATTTCATCAAGGAGCAGCGTTCCGCCGTCCGCTGATTCGATCAGCCCTTCCTTTCCGTTGGCGCTGGCCCCTGTGAAGGCTCCGGCAGCGTAGCCGAAAAGCTCGGACTCCAACAGATTGTCCGGTATGGCGCCGCAATTTATTTCCACCATCGGCCTTTTGGATCTGCGGCTGATATTATGGATGTACTTGGCCAGAACGCCTTTCCCCACTCCTGACGGGCCAGTGATCAGGATGGTGGCATCCGTGTCCTTGATTTGTTCAGCGACGATTTTAATGCGTTTCATCGGTTCGCTCTCCATAATGACGTCATCGGAAAAAGCCTGGATTTCCTCTTTTCCCTTTTTCTTTTTCTTGTCCACATAGGCATACAGCCCTTCTATGTCTTCTGCCCGCCGGGCATTGGAAAGCAGCATTTCAGGCTTTCCATCTTTATCAGTTATGGGCACTCCGGTAACAATAATGTATTCCCCGTGCTTGCCAATCTGCAAAACGGAAATGGGCCGGTTTTCTTCTTTCACCAGCCTTAAAACAGAGGGACGAAAGATGCCTTGCGCTTCCAGCTCGCTCACATTTCTTCCCACCACTTCTTCCGCAGCGGCGCCTACTGTATGTTCAAAGGCTTTATTCACTGCCAGCATCTTTCCATCGGCATCGGCCAGACAAATGCTGTCGGGGGAATAAAAAAAGACGTTGACCAGCCTGGATGAAATGCGAACCAGTTCGTCAACGATCTCCAATACCCCCTCCTCGCCGCTTGGGTTTTCCAAATCAAATTCATAGTTAAACCCGACCCGATCCAAGATTTCCGTAAATTCCTGGATCCGATCAACCAGCTTTGTCCCCATGTCTTTCATGTTCCGCCTCCATAATGCAATTCCATTCAAACAGCAAAATATTCATATATGCCCTCATTATAATCTGCTGTTTGCAGTTTATCCATTACAGGAATTCGAATAGAACATTCAAAGATTTGGGATCTTGCATCGGATCCTGTTGCTATTGATCCGCTTCTTTTTTTGTGGCACAATAGAAAAAAGTTGTTTTAATGGGTATATCGAGGTGAACCCTTATGAAAAAACGTCTGAATTTGGAATATTTGAACACATTTTTGATCGCTGCTGAGACGGGAAAATTAAATGCGACCGCAGAGCTTACTTATCGTTCCCATTCTGCGGTGAGCACACAAATAAAAAAGTTGGAAGAGCAGATCGACGCGCCTTTATTTATCCGCAGCAAGAACACATTGATTCTAACCAAGGCCGGTGAAACCCTTGTCGATTACGCACAGCGCATCTTGGCGCTCAATGATGCTGCTTTCAATTCTATGTCCGATTCGGATTGGGGCGGTGACATGACGCTGGCCATTCCTACCGATTATTCGCGCCTGTTTCTACAATCCTTTTATCCCAAGATACAAGAAAAGCTTCCTCATTTTAATTTTTCTACTGTGTTTTCCAGGAGCAGGGAAATCCGAAAAAAAGTTGATGAAGGGAAGATTCAATTTGCCATTGCAGCCATGGAGCCGGAATATGGCGAAGAGGTGCTTCTTTGGGAAGAAGGGCTCTATTGGGTCTGCAGCAAACAGTTTGAGCATGAACCCGACGCACCAATCCCCATCGCACTGTTTTCCGATGATTGCATCATCAACAACCACTCTCTTTATTGCCTGAAAAAAACCAGACTTGATTTTCAAATACGATTTACAAGCACTGTCATGGACAATATTGCCGATTGCGTCCGGTCCGGACTTGCCGTTTCACTCCTGCCAGAGTCGATGATGACGGATGAATTTCAAGTTCTTTCTCCAGAGTTTTTGCCCTGCGCCTTTACCTTAAAGATGGGATGTATTTGGCAGGAAAAAGCCGATACCAACATTGTCAACACCCTGATCGAATCCATTAAAGCACAGGTTAAGCAGCCGGATTTTATGAACAGCCTGAAAATCCTGTCAACCGGCCGCAGCAACGGGAAAAGCCCCCTAGCTCCGTAGGTCGTCTTTCGGTACATGCATATGTTTCTGCTGTCACTCTTTTTTCTCCAGCCTTCTGGCCTTCTTGTCCTGCTGCTTCCGCTCACGTTCGTTGACATAGTCAATTTTATCCTGCCGCCTGGCAGCCTGCATTTTCAGCACATTTTCCTCCCTGGCCTTTTCCACATCCGGAATCAGCTCAACAAAGATGCTATCAAATTCTTTGGACAGTTCCTCTGTAATCTGTTTGTGGGCCTCCTTTAATTTGGAAACGCTGATCCAATCCTCGTCTAAGACGATATAGACCTCCGCCCAGATCTTTCTTCCAGTCTTGATAATATCGAGAAAGTTAATGTAGTATCCATATTCTTTCAGATGTGCCTCGCAGGTTTCCTTTACTTTATTAACAATGTCCTCTTCCGGTGCAAAGAGCACCAAACTTTTCAAGGAATCAAGGATCATGATCACCGGCTCTTTCAACAGAATCAGCGCCAGAAGAATGGCAATACCCGGATCCACATAAGGCCCTATGATAGACAGAGGTGTATGGTCCAGCACCAGCTTGATGAGGAAGGCGGCTCCAACTCCCAAGGTACTAAGGGCATCCAGCTTCCAGATATAGATTTCCGCCTTAATGGACGGGGACGAATATTTTTTATTGATGCGGCTCAGTATTATGTACATAGCCACACATGCCGCAGAAACCACCAGTTCAAAAATGGCGATGATCGTTGCGTTGACTTCGTTTCCTCCATCGAGAACGAGGTGAACACTGTCGATAATCAGGATGATGTCCACACCCATCAGCAAGGCATACTTAATAATAACAAACAAAGATTCTACTTGGGAAAACCCGTAGGGCCTTTTTTCTGTAACAGGCTTGTACAGCAGCGGCACTAATACCATAAAGGGGCCAATCATGATTAAATCCGCGATATCAAAAACACAATCCATTAAGATTGCATTGGAACCTGTTATGACTGCGAAAAAAATCTCCGCCAGCAGAAATGCAGCGCTTCCTGCAAAGGATAAATTTAGAATCTTTTTTTCCAACTTTAAATTCGTTTCCACGATTTCTACCTCCTAGTGCATGGCCGCATCGACGCTGGAGGAAAACGCGGGAAAGAAATTTTCCCAAACGTCAGTGAAACAATACACTAATAATAAGGTACCACTATCGGAGGAAACTATGTTGCTGTTTTCAGGTGGTTATTTTGCGGATAGAAAGGAATCCCCTGCGGTCAAATATCTTTTGTACGATCTTCGATACACTCCTGCAGCACCTCAAGCAGCTTCTCTATTTCGATCGGCTTGGAAAGATGTCCGTTCATGCCGCTTTCCAAAGACTTTTTGGAATCCTCGTCAAAGGCGTTGGCAGACAGGGCAATGACGGGAATGGTTCTGGCGTCGGGCCTGCCCGAGGTACGGATACGCCGGGTGGCTTCCAGACCGTCCATCACGGGCATACGGATATCCATGAGGATTGCGTCAAATCGGCCCGGCGCTCCATCACGGAACTGGTGAAGGGCTTGCTGCCCGTCGGCTGCACATTCTACAGTGAATCCGTTCATTTCCAGGAGCGTCTGGGCAATCTCCCGGTTGAGCTCATTATCTTCTGCCAGCAGAATGCGCCGGCCGTGGAAATCCCTCCCCAAAGCCGCTTCTTTTATTGCGGGTTTTGGAACCACCTCAGAAACATAATCAAAGGTTAAGGTGAAGAAAAACTCCGAACCTTTTCCCATCTCGCTTTGAACTTCCAGAACGCCTCCCATCATCTGGACCAATCGGTAGGCAATGGACAGCCCCAGTCCCGTGCCGCCCCGGCGAGAAGCCGTGCTGGCTTCCGCCTGTTCGAAAGGATTGAAAATACGAGATAAGACTGCAGGATCGATTCCGATACCGGAATCTCTGACGGAAAAGCGCAGGACGTTCTTGGGCTCGGTCTCCAGCTCCTCCACGCGTACGGACACGCTTCCTTGATCTGTGAACTTAACAGCGTTTCCGATGATATTCACCAAAATCTGGTTGAGCCGCAGGCTGTCTCCCCGAAGCAGTCGATTCTCAACTCGGTTGTCTTTCACGCACAGGGTAATTCCTTTTTCCAAAGCTTGAGCATGAAACAGAGATTCCAGACTGCCCAGCATTTTTGCAAGATTCAGCGTACCCAGGCTCAACTCCAGTTTTCCGCTCTCAATGCGGGACATATCCAGAATATCATTGACCAGGTTTAAAAGATATACGTTGGACGACTCGATCTTTTCCAGGCAATCCAGCAGTTTATCAGGTTCGTTGACAACGCTCTTAGCGATGGTGGTCATGCCGCTGATGGCATTCATCGGTGTGCGTATCTCATGGGACATCCGGGAAAGAAAATCTGTCTTGGCCCTGCTTACTGCATCTGCTTTCGATTTCATAATAAAGGATGGAACAATTTTCACCAACGACTTAAGAAGCTCCCGGTGCGCCTTCGTCCATGTAAATCCTTCCCGATCCACTTCAAAACTCATGGAGCCCGCATACTCGCCGTAATCCCAAATGCCGGCATGGAGGCAGGAGGCGATTTGGGAAATGCCTTCCCGTACATTGTGGTCGGCAAGGCCGTCCTCATCGTACATATTTGAGCAAATATCAAAGTCTTCGTCAGAAACGTAGAAGTCTTCGCCCAGCTGCAGGTCGCTGCGCCGTCTTGCCCATTGATAGGAAAAACGATATGTTAAGTACGCTCGATTGGCTTCGATGATGGAAACTCGATCAAAGCTGCAAGTCTTGCCGATTCGCGCCAGCAGCAGACTGACCGCGTCATCCAGATTTTTCGCTTTTCCCAAAAAATCCAAAGCAAACGACGCCAAATCCTCGCCCGCATAGGCGGAATCAGGCTCGATATCGTTGACGTTGTATTCATCGGTGTATAGCTGTGTCAGCAGCATGCCCGCTTCATGGGAGGTGTCTAAATAGCAAGCCGCCTGCCCCTTTCCATGTTCCTTGACGTACCTGAGCGTACTTTCGGCGCATCGATAAAGGGCGTTGTACTCCCCTGTCACCTGGGTACTGCACATGCCGATGCTGACAGAAACGCGGATATTCCGCTCCGTGTTTGCCAGAATGTTTTGAACAAGCCCGGCGATTCGCGGGCCGATGACAGCAGCGCCGGCCTTATCGCAGCCTTTGAGCAGCAGCATGAATTCATCGCCGCCCAATCGAATCTGGATGTCGTCCGTTCCCGTCTCAGTCAGCAGCAGATCGGCCACTTCTTGAAGAATGACATCTGCAAAGGTATTGCCCTCTTTTTGATTGATGCTTTCAAAGTCGTCCATATCCAGCAGCATCAGTATGCCGTGTTCGTCTGCCGGCCGATTGTTGAGATACTGCTGAACTAGCTGAACTCCTGCTTCCTTGTTGAAAAGGCCGGTCAGACGATCCCGCGATCTGGCTTCATCCAGCTCTTGTTCCATCTCCTTTTGACGGGTGATATCCTCCACAATACCGATGACCAGCTGAGGCGCGCCGCTCTCACTGCTGCGGACGACGGAAAGTGTTTCACGGCACCAGAAAGCCCCGTTCCATCCCCGAAATTCACAGGAAGCGGTGCGCTCTCCCCGGTGAATGCGCTCATACATTTCATAGAATGCGGGGCGGGATTTTTCGTCCACTGCCTCCAGGGCAAAGCTCCCGGGCATATCCGTGTATCGGTTCCGGCAGTGGTAAATGGCGCAGGTTCTCTCCGGCATCGTGCAGATACCGGTCTGTGGATAATAATAAAACTCGCAGGTCGTCGTATGCTCCAAGGCCAAATGAAGGATTTGGTTGCTGACCTCCACTTGTTCGGCCAGAAGCTCGCTTCGCTGTTCTACCAGCTTCCATTCGTTGATGTCCATGAACACGCTCTGAAACACCTGTTCACCGTCTGTGTCTAAAATAATTTCGGCTCTGCCGATGATCCAGCAAGGGGTGCCGTCCTTTTGGATCAACCGGTATTCGAAGGGGTTCATATCGCCCGGATTTTGAAGCCTTCCAATTTCCGCCAATATGCGTGTCCGATCTTCCTCTGCAATCAGGCTGGGAAGATCCCAGTCTTGTTTTGCCCAGAACTCCTCCGGCGTATAGCCAAAGATACGAATTGCCTCCAGGTTGGCATTTTTGAATGTCACTCCGCGATCGTTCACACGATATTGTACAATACCGGTGAGCACGGATTGAAACAGACGGTCATAACGGGCAGCCTGCTTTTCCAGCCGCTCCCGCGCTTCAACCTCAGCCGAAATATCCCGGATAACGCTGATGCAGATTTCCCGCCCGTCCTCGGACAAGTCTTTTTTCCCCACATCATTGACCCAGATATAGCTGCCGTCCTTTTTCAGCATTCGGTACTGAATTTCATAGGGCTTTCCCTCCTGGAACGCCTCATCGACTTGGGCATCGACCTGCGCCCGATCCGCAGGATGCATGCAGTTAATAACCAGTCCATCGATCGCGTCCACAAATTCGTCGTAAGTATATCCCAAATAGTCAAGCATATAGTTGTTCACATAATAAAGTGGAAATCCCGGCTCCAAGTAGCCGCCCATCATGCCGCCGGGGATATTCTGGCCCAGGATATCCAAAGATTTTACACCCATATTGTGTTCCATCTCACGCTGGCCCAGGGGATTTGTCGGAAACATATCCTTTTCATCCTTTCCGCTTCCCGGTGCCAGGCCATTGATAGAGACAATCCGCCATTTTCCGTCCCCATCCTCAATACAAACGGTATATGCTGTAAGGCGGATAGTCCCGGCTCCTTTTGACGGCGGATAGACTGATGCTGTAAGCCGTACTGCTGCGCAGCCATCTGTAATCAAAGTTTCCTCAATATGCTCATATTCAACTCGGCAGGACTCCGGCGCTGATGCAAACTCTGCGCACAGTGCCTGTTCCGCCTGTACACGCCCATCGATCAGTTCTGATTTTCCCATGGCTCCCCATTGTACACTCTCTGTCAAACAGGCAAGGGTGTCGTCCACGTCCCGCCGCACCAGATAGGCGTCGAAAAATGTACGTGTTATTTGGGCCGCGTTGCTATTCTGCATCTTCTGCACCTCTTTCCATTATTCCCGCCTGGCGGGGGAGCCGCTGATCCGCTTTACTGGGCGGTGGTTATTGTCGTTTTGCCCACTTGAGCAGCTTTTATTATAGTTTATCAAAAGAGGCGGGAAATTCCAAGGTGTTTCTAGTTTTTATACAGTTTGGATGTTTTTCCCATGTGTGGAGGTAGGCTGCTGCTTTGCCTTCTAACCGCTACCGCCACTGATTCCGGGAAACCTCAAGGCGGCCTGCGGAAAATTTCTGTAAAAACCGGCATTTTTTTCGCAAAGTTGTGAGGTCGCGGGGCCTGATCCCAGAAGCTCGCGGCCCGGGCGGCCTCCTGCCAAATTTGAGTGGCCTCTATCGTTGAAAACTGCGTAAATTCTCGCTTCATTTTTCGATTTTTTCCCGAGCAGTTGCCTGGAACTAGCGTCGGGAACTGACACCAGATAACTAGAACCGAGAACTGGCGCTGGCCGCACTGCTACAGCGCAGTCCCCTTCTTAGGCACAAAAAATCCGCTCACATCCACGCCTTCCAATTTCAATAGCTCGATTTTTTTATCGATCCCTCCGGCGTACCCAGTAAAGCTTCCATTGGTGCCCACAACCCTGTGGCATGGAATGATGATCGAAATGGGATTATGGCCTACTGCTCCTCCCACAGCCTGAGCAGACATGGTTTTCTTTCCTGTGCGCTGCGCCACTTTTTTAGCGATTTCGCCGTAGGTTGTCGTCTGGCCGCTGGGGATTTCACAGAGGATCTGCCACACCATTTGCCGGAACTCGCTTCCTGCGGGAGCGAGTGAAAGCTCTTCAATTTCCGGCGTTTCCCCATCAAAATACCGGTCCAGCCAGTCCGCAGCTTTTTTCAAGATTTCCTGGATCTGTGGATTCTGCCCCTCGCTGGCGGAAATAAAGCCTTCGGCTTTTGCTCTGGCCGTAGCTTTGGCATCTCCCATATCCTCAAAATACTTCTGCCCTTCCAGCCAAAGCCCGGCGATCCCCCTTTCATCCGCTGCGATAACGATTTCCCCCAGCGGCGACCTATACTCTGTCGTGTAATACATACAATCCTCCTATGTAAATTATCGTTCAAAATAACGGTTGGAATCCAAAGGAGCTTCATCTCTGGCATCCGTGATTACATTTTTCATTATCTTCCAGACTGTTCCACAGCCCCATCACAGCATAACTCCTCCAAGGACTCCATTCCGCCGACATGGCTGCGATTTCCTTTTTCGTATATCCTTCCATCGCTTCTTTCACACCTGCGTCTGTTTCCAAAAAGGCATCCGGATACCCCAGCGCCCGCATGGCGATATAATTGGCGGTCCAGGGTCCGAGACCCCGAATCTCCATGAGACGTTTCCTCACTTGATCCGGATCGGCCATAAAACCCCACTCGATTTCATGTTTCACAAAGATTGACGCGATTTCTTCAATCGCTCTGGCTCTGGAAGCGATGATGCCCAATGGCCCCAGCTGGTCTTCAATGGGCTTTGCCAAACTGGCCATATCCGTTGGAGCTGGAAAAACATACTCCAATCCGCCGATCCCGGTTTCAATCTTTTTTCCGAAGGCGGCAGCAACCCTTTTCGCGAGAGTCCGCGCCGCCTTGACTGTGATCTGCTGTCCCAAAACCGCCCGCAGGCACAGCTCGAATTCATCCATGCAGCCGGGCAGCCTGGTCCCTGGCAAGAAAGCATGCTCCTTTACCTGATTCAGTCCTTTTAGTCGCTCATAGATGACATTGGGATCGCAGTCAAGGTCAAAGAGCATCTTCACCCGGGATAAAACCTGCGATAATACAGGCAGCAGGCTTTCGCTCAGGGTAACGGCAAGAACGCTCTTTTTTTCCACATGCTCAACGCAGATCCAGCCATATAAAGGGCGGCCATCCTTGTCCGTTTGCCGGACAGTCCGATAATATTTCTGATCTTTGACCACTTCCACGCCGTCGATGGCCCTTTCTCCGAGGAAACGCAGGATCCTCTCCCACTGGTATGGAGCCCGGTACCCCAGCCCCACCTTGATTTGCCCGCCGGTGCAGGCAGCGGAATTCTGCTTTTTCCTCAGAGCGGTTGGCGATAATTTGTACTTGTTTCGAAAGGCATCGTTGAGCCGTCTCACGCTTCCAAAGCCGGAAGCCATCGCCGCATCCAGCACAGACAAATCGGTTTCAGTGAGCAGTTTTTTCGCCAAAAGCAAGCGGCAGGTCTGAAGGTATTCGACGGGTGTAACATGATAAGCTTCTTTGAACAGCCTTCTCAAATGCCTGTCCGAACAGCCGAGCACAGCAGACAGCTCCCTGACCCCGATCCCCCTGCTGCAATTTTCCTCTATGTATTTAGCGGCGCAAACGGCCGTTTCGTTCAGATTGGCGCAGGAATGATCCGGAGCAAGCTCCGGCCTGCAGACCAGACACGGCCTGTACCCGGCCTGCTCCGCTTCCGCCGCTGTTTTGAAAAAGGTACAGTTTTCAAACTTGGGCATTTTGCCATGGCAAACGGGCCGGCAGTAAATTCCGGTGGATGAAACTGCGACAAAAAACTGTCCGTCAAATCTGGCGTCCTGCGATTTGAACGCTTCATATAATGCTTTTTTCGAATTGATATCCATATCATCACCTCTGTGATTTATTGTAAACGATTGCCGGTCTTATGTCTCGCCATTTTCGGACATGAATACACCGGGCCGCATTACCGTTTCACAAAGGCTATGAAAAAAGCTCCGCCAAAGGAAATGACTGCCATCAGCAGGATGCAGGACATGAGTCCCCAGCTGTCCATGACAAACCCAAGGGCGGCTCCTGCAAAGGATGCTCCCATGTAAGACCAGCCGTTGATAATGCCTACACCCGTGCCGCCAAGCCTGGTTCCAAGGATATCTCCCGGCAGATTAAAAAGCGGCGCCTGAACCCCCTGGATAAAGCCGCCCGCAAGGAACAACAGCAGCGCAAGAAGAACGGTGCCGCCCGGCAGATCAAGAAGCGCGTGTCCCCAGAAATAAATCGCCAGAAGGCTACCGCCGCTGATCACAAACCCCATTAAGATGGTCTGCCACCGGCTGCCCTTGAATACTGTGTCAGATAGGTACCCAAGCCCTATGGAAAAGAGCGCTCCGCCCCAATGCATGGAAGAAGCGATGATCGTAGCCAGCACGAGGGCGATTCCAAACCCTCCGTTATCAGCGTCCGCAGTGAGGATTTTGATGATCCAGTTGACCAGGCCCCATCGAACAAACTGGCTGCACACGGCAGACAGGGAAACTAGGATGATCAGTGAGTTCTTTAAAACAGCAGCATAATCTTTCCAGGTTACTGGTTCTTTTAAAAGATCCTCTTCCCACTCCACGGTAAAACCGTACTGCTGGGGCGTGTCCTTTACATATAGGAAGAAAACCACCGTCCATAGAATTAACAGGGCTGCCGGAAGAAGGAAAGCCGCCCGCCAGCTCAGGTAGGATATGGCAAATCCGGCGACCGGATAAATAATGATGCCCCCAAGAAATGCGAAGGCATCAAAAAACCCCATGAAAAGTCCCCACCTTTTTTTCGGTATCCACCGAAACAGTATGCTGCACCCGGGAGACCAGCCCATGGCCAGGGATACGGCGTTGATCGCCCATAAAATGGAAAAGGCGGTCATATTGGAGGAAAGGCCAAAGCCGATGTTGGCGCAGGAGGCTCCTATGGCCCCTATGAACATGAGCATCTTTGGGCTGTATCGATCCCCAAGATATCCGGAAACAAATTGTCCCAAGCCAAAACCAAGGGTAAAAATCGTGAACAGTACCCCGAACTGCGCATTGTTCAGGCTGAAGCTCTGCTGTATTTCGCTGGCAGCAACGCCCAGATTGTTATTGCACGTAAAATAAAAGGTGTACAGGGTTATCATGACGAAGAACACCCTGAGCTGTACAGGGTGAAATTCGTTATCCTTTAAAGTTCGCGATTTTTTTGAAAGCATCTTCTTCTCCTTTAGGGCCTGTCAAATATTATTTCATATTTTTTCAGGATCGCTTTTATCTGATCGTGAGGGATGCCGTAAGATTTGTTGCGATTGCGCCCTTCCATGGTTTCCGCCGCCACCATGGCATTTAAAATCGCCTCCTCAACGGCCTGGGCCACGGCTCTGTAAAAAGGATCAATCTGTTCATCGGAAAGCATCTCCACCTTTACGGTATCCTTGCTGAAAGCTCCGGGGTTTGCAGTGGAAAAGGCCAGGAAGATATCCCCCGATCCGTTCTGGCACCCTGCGCCGAGGCTTCCGATCCCCAGGGGAACTCTTTTGCAAAGCTTGGAAAGCTGCCAAGGCATCAGAGGACCATCGGTGGCAGCTATGACAATGATCGAGCCATCTCCCGGTTTGGGACCAAGGCCCGGTAGTTCCTGTTCAAAGCCTTTTATCTCTTTTCCAAAGGGGATTCCCTTGATGCGAAGCTCTTCTCTCGTTCCGTGATTGGCCTGAACCAATACGCCCACCTTGTACACTCTGCCCGGGATATCTGTTATCACACGGGAAGCTGTTCCTGTGCCGCCTTTAAAGCCATGACACCGCATTCCTGTTCCGCCGCCTACATTGCCTTCCTCGATCGCTCCGCCGCGGGCATTTTCAATTGCTGCAAGGGCATGCTCTTCTTTCACCTTAAAGCCGTTAATATTGTTCAGCACGCCGTCAAAAGTTTCTCCCACAACTGGGTAAAAAAAACCAAATCCCGGTACTTCTTCTCCATCATACCACAATGGGAAGAAATAATCATTCTTAATCATCCATTTGGAAGCCGCTTCACGCACGATCCCAACGCTGTGGGTATTGGTGATCATAATGGGACCGTGGAGGAAGCCGGAATCGTCTACCCAGTGGGTCCCGGTCAGCTCGCCGTTTCCGTTGAGATCGTGTCTTCCTGCGAATACTGCGCTCCTCTGCTTTCCTCTGGGAAGTATGGCCGTTACCCCGGTCCTGGCAAAATCCGAATCATAAGTTGTATCTTCTGTGGATTCGCCGCTGATAATGGTCGTGTAGCCCACCTCCACTCCGGCGACATCCGTAATCGCGTTGTTTTCACCGCATATCCCATCAAAGGGTATTCCTAAATCTCTTGCTCTCATTGTTCTTCCTCCTTTAAAAAATATCTTCAAAGCCTTCTGTTGAGTATTCTTCACCTTTTTTCTTGCGTTCCAGCGCCGCAAGCAGTTTGCGATGCTTGATACGGTTGATCGGGAAGCGAATCATAAGGATCAGCCCGATCAGCAGGATCACAGCCGGGACAGCCGTCATCAGCGTGTTGATGCCGATGAGGACCTTGCCGGACTGCACTTCTACAGCCGCGTCATATCCTATGATCGTAAGTCCCGCGCCTGCCATCCAGCCGCCGATGGCGTACCCAACTTTCTGACAGAGGGTAAAGAGTCCCACGATTCCGCCGCTTTTGTTCTCGCCGTGCTGAAACTCTACAACTTCCACGCAGTCATATGCTAAGGAATATCCTATGACCCAGAAGCACACATTGGCAAAGGCGAAAATTACCTGGTATCCCACCAGAACGGCGAAGGACGAAATCTGAACAACTGCGAATATCAGCGCAAAGGCGATCATCAGCGCCCACATCAATATAAAGGTGGTCTTTTTGCTGAGCTTGTTGGCAATGAGATTGAGCACAGGCAGCACTGCATAATTCAAAACTGCCGCAATGGTCCAGAACAATGCCTGCATAGCCGAATCCAGGGTCAGGTTATTTGCCATAAGATATACAAAGCCCGTGGCCTTTACTGCAAAGAAGGTATTGTAAACCAGCGCCATAAGACAGATGATCCGTACTGATTTTGTTTTCAGCAAAAGCTTATAGCTGGCATAAACATTTTTGATCGCTTCCCCCAGACCTCTCCGGTTTTCAGGAAGTTCTTCTTTAATTTGGGTTTTTTCCACACCTTTTGTCATAAACCAGCATAAAAATGCCGCAAGCGTTCCAATCAGCCCCATGAACAAAGCCGCATAAAACCAGGTTGTCTTCTCGCTTATGCCCATACCCGCTGTAATGGACTGGATAAATTGGGGTCCTGCCGTAGCGAGCCAAACTCCGAAATAGAGAAAAAAGCCGCAGATTGTCTTCATGTTATTTCTTTCGTTTGTATCCGTTACAATTTCAGCTCCGAAAGAATTGAAGGGGATGCTGTAACAGGTATAGGATGTCCAGAACAGCAGTGTTGCAACTAAATAATAAGGGAACTTCAACCATTCCGGCAGTTCAAACGGCGCAAAGAGCAGCAGCATGCAGAGCAGCACCGGTATTGCCGCTCCTAGAATAAAGGGCCTTCTCTTGCCTCTTCCTCCACGGAGGTTATCCGAAATATACCCGACTGCCGGGTCGGTAATCCCATCCCAGATAACGGCGATAAACAGAATCGTCCCTGCAACAGCCGGATTGAGTCCCGCCATATCCGTCATAAATAGCAGCAAATAGTAATTGATAAAGTTATAAGGTATCCCATCTTGTATTTGCCCTACGGCATACGAAAAATAGGTTTTGAATTTTAATAAGCGCGATCTTGAACCTTCCATGATCCACTCCTCCTTTACGAATCCTGCGATAACCATCGTTTGCAAACTACCAATATCATACGCAAGGTCCATGCCAATCTTCCGATGTCTGAAAAGATTGAAATTTCAGCATCTATTTTATACAGCAAAAATCAGGTGTCAGAAAAAAAGACACCTGATTCTCGCTTTCTATATGTTTCTAATTCTTTTTGAGGTTTTGGCCAGGTGTATTATTTTCTTACACTGCAAGAAAATAGCACACTACTCTAATCCATATTTGTTGATTTTATGGTAGAGATTGCCCCGCGTAATTCCAAGCTGGGCGGCCGCTTTACTTTTATTCCCCTCAAAAAACGCTAACGTCCTCTTAATTGCCTCTCTTTCCGCTTCATCTCTTATGGCCTGAAGGGTCTTTCCTTCGGTGCTCTGCGAGGACTTTATGATCTCAAGGAACAGCTCGTCAAACTCCTTAACCGTAATTTTGTTGTTGACCGACATGGCAAACCCTCGCTCCAGCAGGTTAAATAGTTCCCTGATATTGCCCGGCCAGCTGTAGGCATAGAACAATTCGAAAACAGTCTCGTCCAGCTCCTTCTTGTATCCGGCCTGTCTGTTAAGCCTCTCCAGATGCTCCCTTACTAGCAGCCGGATATCTTCTTTGTGCTCTCTCAGGGGCGGAGACTCAATCTTGATCACATTCAAACGATAGTATAGATCCTCCCGAAAAGCTCTATCGGCTACCATTGCTTTCAGGTCCTTGTTGGTGGCTGCGATCACCCGCACATCCACCGAAACTTTCGCTCCGCCTATGCGGTCCACTTCGCCTTCCTGCAGCACCCGCAGAAGTTTTGGCTGGGCATGGTAAGGGAGCTGATCAATTTCATCCAGAAAGAGAGTTCCCTTGTCTGCCATTTCAAAGAAACCCTTGCTGCCTTCCTTTCGAGCCCCGGTAAAGCTTCCCGGTTCATATCCGAACAGCTCGGATTCGATGAGGGATTCGGGGATCGCGGCACAGTTCACTTCGATCAGTGGTCCGTTGGCCCGCCTGGATAAATGATGGATGGAGTTTGCGATCAGTTCTTTTCCGGTTCCCGTCTCGCCTCGAATCAGAACTTGTGAATCGGAATAGGCGGCTCTGCGTATCTCCTGTTTTAATTCCATCATCCTGGCGCTCTGCCCTATGATCGTATCGATGTTGTATCTTGTTTCTTTCTTCTCAAGGGATTTATTCATCAGCGCCAATAGATTTTCCTGCAGGTTCAATCCGCCGCCTGTCGATGCCTGCTCCGTGCTTTTGATAAACCCCTCCCAATCCTGTGAAGTAAGAAGGTCGTAATCTATGGCCCCGATCAGGTTCCCATCTCTGATCAGAGGCTTGATCCTGGCCATATTCGGCAGCCCGGATGCCATGTAAAATACGATTTCTTCATCCCCGTCTTCTTTCAATGCGCTAGTTATTTTTGTCATCGGGTGAATGGACATAATGTCTGTTCCGATATAATCCGTATCATCCGAAAAAGCGCCGAAACGTTTCAGCCGCTCCTTCATATCCGGGGACAAATATTGGGTACGTCCCTTTTTATCGATCACAACCAATCCCTGTATATGATCCAGAATCAACAGGCAATCTTCAAGTGTAAGGTTTTGTTTTTTATCCATATTCCTGCCGCCTCATGTATAGCTGCTCTTTTCTCTAACGATTATATCTATAGTATATCATATTTGGCGCATTTTTCATAAAAAGGGGCTTGCGGGCGGGAGTATCTGCTTGGGGTTTTGGTTAGAATTCGTCCCCTGGATGCATTAAAAAATTGCACTAATTCTTCAAAAATCGCAGAACTAGTGCAATCGCAGCTGCCGAAAGGCCCTTTGAGGCCTTTCCTTTTTTTCGTAGACGTAGATCGGCTTATTGAATGTTACTTCTTAAAGGCCGTCCGCCTATCCTTCGTAAATCACCTTGCCTTCCGAGATGGTCTGGCACACTTTCACCTTATAGATATCATCCACCGGCTGGTCAAAGAGGTTCTTCTCGAGAATGACCATATCCGCGCATTTGCCTTCTTCAATGGAGCCTGCAATGTCGTCCAGCCGGCAGGCATAGGCGTTGCCCATGGTAAAGGCCCTCACCAAATCCGCAACAGACACCCGCTCTTCCGGTGCCAAAACCCAATCCATATCCGAAGAATCCTCATCCAGCCCTACTCTCGTAACGCCGATCTGGATGCCGCGCAGCGGTGCCGGTATGGGCGTCACGTTATAATCGCTGGCAGCGCCAAGGCGGATTCCCGCATCCATCAGGCTCTTCATGGGATATTCCCGATACGCCCGTTCTCCCAGATAAGGAACCTCGATGTCCTCGAAGAATCCTCTATATTTAAAGTGCCAGTAAGGGTTGGTCACCGCCGTAACGTTAAGCGCTGCAAGGCGTCTGTAATCCGCCGCATCCACCACCTGCAGGTGTGTCATGACCGGCCGCCGCTCCCGTTTTGGATTATCCTGTTCTATACCTTCCAGAACATCCAGGACCATGGCCGCAGCCGCGTCCCCGATCACATGGAAATGAAGATCCAGACCTAAGGCGTCTGCCTTTTTGCAGAACTCCGCCAGCACATCATAGTCCCAAATGGGATCGCCCCGATATTCCTCTTCGCCAGTGTACGGCTCTTTCAAATACCCGGTCTTTCCTTCGATGACTCCATCGGCCATGATTTTCATCTGATTGAGCTGGAACATATGGGAATCGGCCGCCGCGCTGGTCTTTTCATAGAGATCGATATGTTTATAGGGATCGTTCTCAAAGCTGCGGTATGCGCCTCTCATCTTGCAGATCAGCTCACCGTCTTTGCTCATTTCCAGCAGAGCCGGAATGCTGTTCTCGTCCAAATCCAAAATCGGATCCAGCATGGAAGTGATTCCGTATTGGGCCAAATGCTTCTGCACCCAAGTAATGGCTTGCTTATAGTTTTCTTTTGAAAATACCGGTTTGATCGGATCCACCAGAGCGATGGCCGCGAATTCCCTCAGAGTTCCTTTGGGCGTTCCGTCCGCTTCTCGTTCAATGATATTACCGGCCGGAACCTGGGTATCCTTGTCGATTCCGCACACTTCCATAGCCTTGGTATTGACCCACAGGGAATGCTTGTCGTGGGACCACATCATCATCGGCTTGTCGCTGCAAATTTCATCCAGCAGTTTGCGGGACGGCCCTGTCTTTTCGAACATGGGGTTTTCCCAGCCCGCGCCTTCATATACCGGAAGGTCCGGATGGTCCTCCACAAACTTCCGGATTGCCGCCAGATAATCGTCCGCGCATTCCCCGCCGAACAAGCTTACTTTGAACACCGCATCGATGGATGCCCAGGTCACATGAGCATGGGCCTCGATAAAACCGGGGAGCACCATTTTCCCCTCCAGGTCGACCACCTTTTCGGCCTTTATGGACTGGGCCTCTTCATTGCTGCCGACAAAGGTGAACTGATTGCCCTTGATGGCGACAGCCTGCGCCCAGCTGTCCTTCTCATCCACGGTATAAATCATTCCGTTCTTGAATAAAACATCCTGTACATCATTCTTTGACATCTTTTCACCCCGTTCCTTATCTGTATTTTTTATTTAAAACGTTGGCGAAACCTTCGGTATTGTATTCTTTGCCCGCACGTTTATTCTCCAGCTGAGTGTACATCTTCTTGTAAACATCCTGTTTCAGAGGATAGAAGAAGATTACAACACCGCTCAGCACGAAAGCGATTCCCGATACCAGACAGAACATCATCTGAATGGCGTTAAGTACGTTCTCTGGGTTGGCTGCTCCCAGGGTTTCGTCGTAGCCGACGTTGGCCAGCACTGCGCCGATGGCAGCGGCCGCGATGGCGTATCCGGCCTTCTGGCACAGAAGATATACGGAAGTCATGGTTCCTTCTCTTCTCTTTCCGCACTGGAATTCGTCCACTTCGATGGAATCGTACATGATCGGCATGTTCATGGACCAGTATGCGGAAGAACCGATTACATAACAGGTAGCCAGAAGGCATGCGATTCCAATGGAATTGACTTCAACAAAATTGAAAATGATCATGGCGATTCCCGATGCGATGACCAGAACGCAGTACAGCTTGGTCTTATCGATCCGTTCCACCAGTTTCATCAAAATGGCGATAACGATAATTCCGCCGAAGGAAATGATCATGGTGCACATACTCATCTGCATTTCGCTGAGGGCCACTACATAGAGGAAGAAGTAGGCCATCGTTGTCAGGAACAGGCAGTAGCCGATACGGAAAAACAGAGAGGACAGTGTCATCAGCAAGTAAGGCTTTACTTTCAGCACTTCAATATAGTCCTTGAAGAATCCGCTCTTTTCTTCTTCCTCCGCTGTTTCAAACTTGAGCTCGATGCCCTTGGTGGACAGGAATACGATAATCAGGGTCAACACGCACAGCGCGCCTTCGATCCATGCCGTATAATGCCACGCATTGTAGTCGGAGAATCCATATCCCTTGAAAAAGGACACGAACATGGTGGGGGCAACGGTGGAGAAGAAAACGCCCACGTACTGAATAATCTGGGACAACATTCTGATTTTGGTCCGTTCCTCGTTGTCCATGGTCATGGATGCGCCGATGGAATAGTAAGGAATGCAGAAACAGGAATAGGACATCCAGAACAGCAGGGTCATGATCAGGAAATAGATATTGGCCGTTCCGGTACTAAAGCTTTCTATTCTTGTGAATAACAGTAAATAAGAAACAAAAATAGGTATGATTGCGATCAGCAAGAAAGTCCTCTTTTTTCCAAATCTGGTCACCTTTGCCCGGTCGGCCAGGTTCCCGATGATCGGGTCCATAATCATATTCCATACAACGCCGATGGTGATGATGCTTCCGGCCCATACCGGACTCACCCCTGCGAAGTCTGTCAGGAAGAAGAGCAGGAACGCAGCAATAAAGTCATATGCCAGCGTATCCGTCGCGCCTCCCACACTATAGCCGATTTTCTTTCCAAAGGATACTTTTGGAGCGTTTTGTAATTTTTCCATTAAGACACCTCCCAATAATGAACTGTTAAGAAATATTTCATATTCAACTAGTCATACTCATTTTATATAATCTTGCAACTTATTGAAATCATTCACTTGTTATATTTCGTATTTTTCTGACTATTCTCTCTTCTTTTCTCCATATCTTGACCATGTATTATGATGCATTATCGCAACTAAGACCTATTTTTGCGTAAGCTGAAAGGAGAGTACGGAAGTTTCAACTCAAATTTGAAAAATGTTTTCTGTTGTTGACAATAATACGATTTCGTATTATAATTTAGTAATCCGAAATCGTATTATAACAAAAGAGAGGTATGTACTATGAATAATATACGGGAAATGATGCGGAAGTTTACGGTTGCGCTGAATAGTATTGATGAAGCCTACTGTTCCAATACAAAAATAATGGGCGTCAAGGAATCAGAATTGTGGCTCCTTTATGCCCTGGATGACGATGACGCCCATTCTCAAAAGCAGATTTGCGAGGAATGGGGGTTCCCCAAAACAACGTTGAACACGGCCATCAAGCAGGCAGAAGCGGCGGGTCATCTCACCATGACCCATATCCCCGGCAAGCGGCGCGAAATGAATGTATGCCTGACCGAAGAAGGAAAAGCATATGCCAAACAAGTATTAAGCCCCATCTACGCAGCGGAAAAGATGGCGCTGGAGGCAACGATTCGTCGTTATTCCATCGATTTCATAGAGGTTCTCGACTATTTCGGCGCCTGTCTGAAATCCGCTTTGGAAGATAATATGAGAGAACGGAAGGAGCCTGACCGATGAAAGCCTTATTACGATTTCTAAAACCATATAAAGGTATTTGTTTTTTTACCCTGCTGGTGATGCTGGTGGATGTGGCCGGCGCATTGTACATTCCTACCCTGGTTGCTGACATGATTAACATCGGTGTTGGCAGCGCCAATATGAACCTCATGATACAAAAGGGAATTCTGATGCTGGCAGCGGCGCTGATTTCTGGTGCGGGCACACTGCTGGGAAGTTTCCTCTGCGCCCGCCTTTCGGCGAGAATCGGCAGAGACATACGCAACGCCCTTTATGATAAATCCCTTGCCTTTTCCGCCTATGATTTTGAACAGTTCGGCACTGGTTCCATGATCACCCGGACGCTGAACGATGTCAACATTGTTCAGCAGGCTTTCGTATGGACCATCCAGATGGTCCTGCCGGTTCCCATGATGTGCGTCATCGGTGTCATCATGGCTTTTTCCATCGACCGGTTCATGGGATTCCTCTTAATCGCCATGACGGCCGTTGTCATGATTGCCGCAGTCTTTATCACCAGAAAGGCTTCCATGATCTTTGAAAAGCTGCAAGCCTTTCTCGACCGGATCAATGTGGTGCTGCGGGAAAACATCACAGGCGTACGGGTCATCCGGGCCTTTAACAAAGAGCCTTACGAGGAAAAGCGGATGCGCCGCTCCTTTGAAGATTACGCGGAATCGGCCATTCGGGCCAATCGGTTGTTCTTTGCCCTGGAAAGTCTGGCCTTCTTTACTATGAATATTTGTATTGTAAGCATCCTCTGGCTGGGAGGCAATCGGATCGGCGCCGGTATGATGGAAATTGGAGACATCACCGCTCTGACGGAGTACGCTCTGCTGATCCTCTTTTATCTGATCATGGCCCAGATGGTCATTATCCTCTTGCCCCGGGCCAATGTATGTCTAAAGCGGATCCACGCGGTCCTTTCCCACCATCCGGAAATCCGCGACGGCGCCAGGGTGCTCCAGGCGCCGTCCCCTCACCCTACGGAGGTGGTCTGCCGTTTCAGACAAGCCGGCTTTCGTTTTGCCGATGCCGAGGAAGCGACTCTGCAGGGCCTTGATTTTGCTCTGCGCCGCGGCGAAACCACTGCTATTATCGGCAGCACAGGCAGCGGTAAATCCACCATCGCAAAACTGCTGCTGCGCTTTCACGATGTGACGGAGGGCGCTGTGCTGATCAATGAAGAAGATATCCGCAATATGGCCCAGCAGGATCTGCGCCGGCACATCGCATATGTACCCCAGAAAGCATGGCTGTTTTCCGGCACCATCGCAGATAACCTGCGCTATGCAAAGGAACAGGCAACAGAAAAAGAGATGAATCGCGCATTGGAAATCGCACAGGCCGATTTTGTACATCAACTGCCCGGCGGCCTGCAGACCCGTGTCTCCCAGGGAGGGGCCAACTTTTCCGGCGGCCAGAAGCAGCGTCTTTCCATTGCACGGGCTCTCATGAAGGAGGCTGACCTTTATATCTTCGACGACAGCTTTTCCGCCCTGGATTTCAAAACAGACGCCAATCTGCGCCGTGCCCTGGCCTCAGCGGTAACAAACAGCGCCGTGCTGATCATCGCCCAGCGTATCAACACCATCGTCAACGCCGACCAGATCCTGGTTCTGGAGAACGGCAGAATCGCGGGCCTGGGACGCCACGATGAATTGCTTCAAAGCTGCCCTATCTACCAGGACATCGCAAAATCTCAGACAAAGGAGGAAGAATCCAATGGAAAACAATCGTGACAACCGGCCGGAGCAAAATAACGACACTCTTTTCGGAGACGGTTTGGATGTGGCAAAGCCCAGCCACGGGCTCCACACCCTGAAACGGCTTATGCATACCGCCAAGGATCAGCGCCTGCGGCTGATTGTGGTGCTGATTTCCGTTGCCCTGAATACAACCCTTTCCATTGCTGCCCCCTGGTACAGCGCCGGTATCGTCAACCTTCTGTGGGAGAATATCAAAGCCTCCCAGGCCATCGGTCAAGCATTTCGCATCACCTGGCAGCAGGGGGGACTGGAAATTTTTCTTTTGTTGCTTATGTATATCGGCGCTTGGGTCTTTTATACCCTGCAATCTTTTTTAATGCTCAGTTTTGCCGAGCGGCTCAGCCTGCGTTTCCGTACGGAACTGAGTAAAAAACTCAACCGGCTGCCCCTGTCTTTTTTCGATACCAATAAAACGGGCGCCATTCTCAGTCGTTTTACCAATGATTTGGATAAAATGTCGGAAGCCCTGCAGACCGGCGTTCTAAAGCTATTTACTTCTGTGGGGCTCATCGGCGGTTCAATCGTGATGATGCTGCGTTACCATATTGGAATGACCCTGATTTTCATTGCTTTCATGGTGCTTTCCATGGTGGTGACCCGCTGGTTTTCCAAATACACCCTCAAATATGCCGGAGCCCGTCAGCAGACCATGAGTACGGTGACCGGGCTGGTAGAAGAGTATTACACCGGGCGGGCCATCATAAAATCCTTTAACCAGGAAGAGGAAAGCGCGAAGCGGATGCACCTGGCCAATGAGGAAATGGCTCAGGCAACGGAAAAAACCGATTTTGCTATGAATGCCATCAATCCGGCTATCCGCATGGTAAATCGGTTCGGTCAGGTGTTGATCGCTGTCTTTGCCGGAAACCTGCTGATCAACGGCATGCTGACCGTGGGCGTGTTCCAGGCGTTTTTCCAGTATCTCAACCAGGCGGCGGAGCCGATGACCGAAGCCTCTTATGTGGTCAACTCCATGCAGTCGGCGCTGGCTTCCGCAGAACGGGTCTACGATATGCTGGATGAATTGGAAATGGAAAAATCCCCGCCAAAGCCGCTAAAAATCACCGATGCACGGGGATTGGTGGAGTTTCGCAATGTGCGTTTCGGATATTCGAGGGGGAAAATTCTGATGGAACATATCAGCTTTACGGCAAAGCCGGGGCAGAAAATCGCCATCGTCGGCACAACGGGAGCAGGAAAAACAACGTTAATCAATCTCTTAATGCGCTTTTACGAAGTCAATGGCGGCAAAATCCTTTTAGATGGAACGGACACGGCGTTCATGACCAGGCAAAATCTGCGCTCCAACTTTGGAATGGTTTTACAGGACACCTGGCTGTTCAGCGGTACCATCGCGGAAAACATTGCTTATGGAAAACCGGACGCGACTATGGATGAGATCGTCGCGGCCGCCAAAGCCGCAAGGGTGGATTTCTTTGTCCATACCATGCCCAAGGGCTATGACACTATCCTGGGCAATGACATGGAAAACATCTCCGCGGGCCAGCGTCAGCTCCTGACCATCGCCCGGGTGGTGCTCTGCGATCCGGCCGTGCTCATTCTGGACGAAGCCACCTCCAGCGTGGATACCCGCACGGAAATCGAGATTGGAAAAGCCATGAGGAATCTGATGCAAAACCGCACCAGTTTTGTCATCGCTCATCGTCTCTCTACCATCATAGATGCTGATTTGATCCTTGTCATGGAGGAGGGAAACATTGTGGAGCAGGGAAATCATCATCAGCTGCTGGCCGCAGGCGGAACCTACGCTGAACTTTATAACAGCCAGTTCGCGGGGTCGTGATTTAGGAGATGGGAGTAAACGCCCAATTTGGGCTTTTGCAACTAAAACGGGCTGAATTTATATGGACATTGGTTTCAAATCACTGCATTTCGAACGGTCGCTGCCCCGGTCGTTTTGAGGGACCAGGCATAGACTGGGGCAAAGCAGCAAGGCCACGGGTTGAATATCGTGAAATGTTCTGCCAATAATGGGGAAAAAGCCATCTGCTGAGGCGAAGTTTGCGTTATAATAAAAAGAAAAAAGGAGTGATCGCATGCTAGAAATCGAATTAAAAGCATCTCTTTCGGGGATCAATACCGGCCAGCTGAGAGATGCGTTAAAAGAAACAGGCTTCACCAAGGGTCTGCGCAAAGAAGAAACCGATTTATACTTCAATGGAAACGACCGGGATTTCCGCAAGACCGACGAGGCTCTCAGGCTGAGGCAGAGTCTTGTTTTGTCTGCGGACAGTCCGGCTGCTAAAACCTTCATTACCTATAAAGGCAGCAAAGTGGACAACCGCTCCCAGACCCGCCCGGAACTGGAAACGGCCGTGGGCGATTTTTCTGTCATGAGAGAGCTTTTGAAAAAACTAGGGTATACGGAGGTCATGACTGTGCGAAAGAAGCGGGAATACTATCACCGCGAAAACATCACCATCTGTCTGGACCAGGTAGACGGTCTTGGCTCTTTTATCGAACTGGAACAGGTAGAAAAAGATGAAACCACAAAAAAAGAAGCGGTCATCGATCAGCTTCTCGATTTACTCGCCTCTTTTCAAATTCCGAAGGAAAACCTTCTGCGGCAATCCTATTTGGAGCTTTTGATGGCCGCCGCCACATCGTAAAAGTCATTCCATGGCGTATACGAAATTCCTTTTTGGTCCAGGATTTCCGCCAGCTTGTCCCTGGCAAAGACCACGTCGGCCTTGGCCGCCATGTTGACATCCGTATAGCTGTCCCCGATGCACATGGCGGTTTTATAGTCGTAAAGGGCCATGACCCTGGTCTTTGCCAGAATTTCCGCGCCCTCTTCATAGTCGGAACGAAGCTGCATATAAGGGCCGGACAAATCCAAATCCACATAATGCATACCCAGCAGCCGATCTTTCAGGTGACCGATCTTCCTCTCAATCATCTGCCGCAGCCCGCCTGAAATAACTACTACAGGGATGCCCCGCTGATCCGCCGTGTCCAAAAGTTCCGTAAAGCCCTTCCTTATTGGCACTGTGTCCAGGTACTCCATAATTGCCGGAAACTTATCCGACGGAATGGATTCAAATCCTTCCCGCACAACCTGGGCCAGCGTCAATTTCCCGGACATCATCTGTCTGGCCCGTTCTTCATACAGCTCCCTCGGCGCCAGTCTCCGGAGAACCCCGTCCAGGGTTTCTTCCGACGTAATGGTCCCATCAAAGTCTATAAACAAAATTTTATCGTACATACGCTCTCCCTTTTTTCAACAAAACGGAAACAAGAATTTCCTTGTTTCCGTTACTATGTGTTGTTCGTTTCTGATTTATACCTTATCTGTGATTGTTTTATGTAGGATCTGCCTTTTACGAAATCCCTTTTTCCTTCTCCTCTTTCCTCTTCTCCAATTTGACTTCTTTTGCGAAGAACATCAGCACAATGTAGAAGATGGTGACCGCAATCATGGCGAACATCAGCATTCTATGGTTTCCGCCGAAGAGAGCCGCTCCGCCGAGGAAGATAACGCCCGCCACATTTCCGGCAAACATCAAAAGTCCTTCCGATGTGCCTTCCGAGGTCGGATAGCAGGACTCCGCAGCAAAGGTCAGGGTCAGCGGCGCGCCTCCTACGATAAAGAATCCATACAGAGCCGCGGCCACAGTCAATCCGCCGAATCCTTTCATAGCCAGGAAAAGGGCGAAGCCGATACAGCCTATAATATTGACGATGATCATATAGGGCAGCCTCTTGTGCAGCTTATCTTTATCGGAAATAAGCGAAATGATCAAGCTGCCAATAATGCCGATTCCCAAAATAATGACACCGATGATTCCCACCTGAGTCGCATCTACGCCTTCGTTGGTCAGGCTGCGCAGGATCGGTTCAATCATGGTAAAGAAGGTATTGAAGACGCCGAATACGCAGAAGAACATCAGCAGGGCCAGAATAAAGTTCTTTTTCTTGAGGGCGAACCGAATGCCTTCTTTAAAGTCGGAGCGCACGGCCTCATCCTCAGAGCACGGCGGTGTCGGCGGCTTTTCCTTAACAAAGATGACAAACAGCGCCGCGGCCACGATGCCGACCGCCCCATAAGTGAGCAGCATCTGGCGGATGGTCATGCCCGCCTCCAAAAGAAGCGGTGTTAAAAGCAGTCCTACGCACATACCAAAATAGCTGCACAGCAGTCCTACGCTGTTGGCCGTAGCCCGCTCCCGTTCGGGGAACCATTTACCTGCAACAAGTCCCGGTGAATTGAGCAGGAACGGCTGGGCAATGGCAAAGCCGATGGTCACAGCCAGAACCAAAGCATAGCTTTCTCCGAAGATTCCTCTAAGCAGGGCGCAGATTCCGGTGAGAACGACGCCAAATCCCACCGCTTTTTTAAACCCGAACCGCTCGAAGGCAGCCAGGGACGGGATGGAAATGATGATCATCCCCGCCATAAAGATGATGGACAAGAGACTGATGGCGCTCTCGCCTTTGGTCGCATCGGTAAAACCGTAGTATTTCCATGCGTCTGTGGTGATTGAGAAAAACGTCGTCCACATCAGCTGGATGACGCCGGTACACAATCCGTAAATCGCCAGAACTACCCATCGATAGCCATATACACGGTAATCTTGTTCTTTCATTGTTATTCACTTCCCTCCAGAGGGGTGAGTCCTCACTCCTCTTTTCTGTTCCAATCATAATCCAAGTCTTTCGCAGCCCTGCATAAAGCCTCAAACCTGTTTAAATTTTCAGTTTAATTATACTGTAGTCAAAATTTTGTGTCAAGTACAACATTGGATGTTGTCTCGCTTTTTCATTTGGTGTAAAATAGCTGTAAAAGCAGCGTAGTATTGGGAAGGCTTCGTTTTGTCTTCGGTTGAGATACGGCTGGTTGCAAAGGATTGTGAAGCTGAGGGAAGGGAGGCGCGTCCGCCTATGACAGAGCAATTATCTCGCAGGGCCTTGAACAAGAAAAAGTGCCGTGCGCGGATCCTCCGGGAATCACGCCGGCTGTTCAGCAGCAAAAGTTATGAAAATACAACGATTGAGGATGTGGCTGACCGGGCGGAAGTGTCCAAGGCCACCCTCTATAATTACTTTCCCAGCAAGGAAAGCCTGTTGATCGGAATCGCCGAAGAGGAGCTGGGGCAGATTCGGGATTTGGTTGCCAACGATCTGGCCCATGAAAAAAACGCGGTTGAAAAAATACGCCGCGTTCTTGAGGTGTTTATCCTTGACGCCATCCCCTACATCAGCCTCTCCCGGAAGATCACTTATTTGAATTCCTGCGAAGGAAGCCCCCTGTACGCCACCAGAGTCAATATGATCCGCATCTTCGAAGATCTGGTCCGGGAAGGCCAGGACCAGGGCTCCCTGAGAAACGATATCGAAACGTCGGACATTGTCGATATCATTATGGGCGTCTACCTGATGTCCCAGTTTGAATGGTCCAACATCGATCAGTACACGCCCGAATTCTGTCGCAAAAAACTGAACCGGATTTTGGACGAGGTGCTGGAGCTTCAGATCGCTCATCCCGGGCACCGTCCATAACCCTTTTTTCATCCACAACCGAGGTCCCGGGGCCGGGAGCAAATCATCGCGATTTGCTCCTGACAGCCTTCCCAGCGATGATTTCTGGCCTTTTTTGCTGCCAATCTGCCTGAAAACAGCTGGAAATTATCGCTTTTCCAGCTGTTTTTCTTTTCCCGCGATGAAAAATCATCGTAAACTTACACCAGAACAAGCTCCAGCGATAATTTTGCTTTTCACCTTTTATGAATCCGAGCCCGCTCCTTCGGGCCCGAATGCTTCTTATTCCCAGCAGTTCACAAAATGGATCATTCTTGCGGCTGTTTTTCCAGAACAAAGGACTCTACCTTCGGCCGCTGGTCCTTAGGGTCGAGCTTTCGATCAAGGATGATCAAAATCACTGCGATGACCGCATATGCGATGGATATCCAAAGGATGCCCTGGGTGATGACTTGATAGGCGTTGGCGAATCCATAGGTTTCCGCATAATATTCAGGGCCCCAGGAGCCTTCATATATCGGCATAAAGAAGTAAGCGATGATGCCCAATACGACGAATACGATGAAAATCAGAGCAATCCTGAACAAGTCGCCGTAGCAGAGCTTGGTTTTGGGATTGATGGGATGCCTTACCGGATCCAGCTTATGCAGCCCTCCGCAAACCCGCTTAATGATGATATAAAGCACTGGCACCAGCGCCAATCCCACCATGCCTCCCAGGAAGTAGTCGGCGCCGTTGATCAGCAGGGAGAATGCAGCGATGAGGATTCCCGGCGTGACCAGACATACAAATGCGGTCGTGTTTCCTGGTACTTTGAAGGGTCTGGGCAGATCTGGCTCTTTGATTCTGAGACGGATTCCCGCGATCCAAATCAGCACATAGTCGACGATGACCAGCGTGACGGTAATGGTGATCAGCATGGTAAAGGAATACTGAACGGAAATCAGGGTAAAGATGGAGATCGTTAAGGTCGCGAATACCGGGATCCCCTTCTTTTTGCTTACTTTGGTCAGTACCTTTGGCGCCAGGCAATCCTCCGCAATGGCGTAAAAGCCTCTTGAAAGGGTCGTCATGGCCGTATTATAAGTAGAAACATTGGCAAGGAAAGCAATGATGGCAAAGCCGATTCCAAAGGCCGGTCCCGCAAACTGGGCGGCCACGGTCATATAGTTGATCCCGTCCGGTCCCCAGTCAGCCCACTGTCCCACGGATCCCAGGGTAGCGATAGTCGGAAGGAAGTATACCGCGGCGATCAAAGGAATCCCGATGAGCAGCCCCTTCCAGACGACACTCTTATCCTTGCAGTCTCCGGCCACCGTGGAAACAGATGTAAATCCGGAATAAATCCACATAGCCACCGCCAATGAACCCGACAGACTCCAGACAAAGCCTTCATCCACATTGTAGAATGGTTCAAAGGGGCTTTGGTTCCAGTTCATAAAACCAAGGACGGTCACGGCTGCGAAAGCAACCAGTACTAAAATCGCGATGCCGGTGGTTACGGCCCCAACATCTTTGATTCCTCTAAGATTGATAATGGTAATGATTATGATAACAGCGGCTTTCACCATATACGCCTGGGCTTCGGTCATCTCCACCGCCAGACTCAAATAGGAAACGCCCAGGACAACATATCCGCCCATCTCAAAATACTGAGCCAGAGTCCTGCACCATCCTGCGCAGAAACCCCAGAATTCTCCCAGCCCTCTCTGGATCCACTTGTAAAATCCGCCTGTGTAGGGCAGCGCTGAACCCAGTTCCGCCGCCGTAAGGGCCTGCGGCGCGGCCCAGAATATGGGCAGTATTAAAATCAACAGCAAGCCCAGGCCCGGTCCGCTGACGCAAATTATATCCTCAATGCCAAAACATCCTCCGCAGCAAAAGCTGAATATCAAGAATACCATGGTGTACAGCCGGACATTTTGAGGGACAATTTTACTGTTGTCATATATGTTGACTGCTTGCTCCTTCGTAGGTTTACTCATGGTAACCTCCTCTCTTTAAAAATCATGCACATATGCCTGCAAAGCATCACGATCCAGGCCGTCAATGCCCATATCGGCTTTGGTTCTCACCATATCGGCCATGTCGTATCCGATTAAAATCGAGCCCAGCATCTGAAGCGACCGCATAACCGGCACATCGACGGACAGCAGATCGGCAAGGGCGATCCAGGCCGTGAGTCCGTAAGGAATATCTTCCGTAAAATATCGGTTCTTCAAAGAAGTGGGGCCTTTAATGAACTCGAGGCTCTCGCAGCCGTTCACCTCTTCCCAGATGCTTCTGGGCTCGCGCCCCTCCGCCAACTCTTCGGCCAGGGACATGAAGGGATAGCCTAAAGTTTCCACAAGGGCTTTCCGCTCTTCCTCAAATTGTTCCATGACCTTTGCTACACAAGGGGTAATTCCTTCTTCATATAGATAGAACTGGCCCTTTGAACGTTCAATGCGGGCCGAGTTGAGGATGCAGCCGGGTATATGGAGCACCGGATTTAAGCTGTGCAGCCCGCAGGCCAGAACGTCATCCACCTTTTTCAGAGAATAAAAGCTGGATGCCAGTTTGTATGCTTCATCAGTCTTGCTGGAAGGCATCACCCCAAACAGCAAATCGGGATTGGTCGCAAATACATGGATCTTCCCTGGCTCCTCGATGCGCGTATCATACGCCAGTGAGCTTGTTTCGCAGATTGCCACATCGGCGGTCACGCCTTTTTCCTTGAAGATCCGCTTGAAGGTCAGACTGCCCAAAGTCCCCGGCATCAAGACGATCACCTGTCCGTCCTTCACATGATCGGCAAGAGCATTGGCATAATTTCTGTGGGCCGATGCGGGCAATGGGATGAAGATGATGTCCGCATCCCGGATCGCTTCAGCAAGATCGGTGGTCATACAGTGGATTTCTGCTCTTCCTTCAAGAAAGCCGCTGAGTGTGATTACCTTGTTTTTAAAAAGGGTCTGCAGCGGCCCTGCAAATTCAGGCATTTCATACAGGGATACCCGATGTCCCTGGAGGGTCAGATCAGCGGCCATGGTCTGTCCGCCGTTGCCTGCTCCCAAAACTGCAACATTCATAAGATCACCTCTTTCTTATAACATCTTCGTGTCAAACGGTGTGTAGTCCATATTATGGGTATCAGCGATATCCTTATGAACCAGTACTCCGCCGACAAAACTCATGGATCTGGATAGTTCTTTGCTGTCCAGACATGCTTGTTTGATGCCTTTGTTAGCAATGGCTTCCACGTAGGGATAAATGGAGCTTGCGAACAAATCGCTGGAGGTTTTGGGAACCAGCGCCGGCAGGTTGTCGATGCCGAAATGCACTACGCCTTCTTCCACGTAAGTGGGATCGCTGATTGTGGTATATTTGACCGTTTCGATAATATCGCATCCGACCAAATCGACGATCAGGGATTTTTTCTTCATCGTTTTCACCATCTCTCTTGTGATCAGCGGATATTCCATGCCCGGATATGGATAGATGGTATTGATCAAAACATCGCAGTCTTTGATCAGCTCGGCGCATTCATCGGTATTCCAAAGCAGCAAATTAGCCTGCGGCATCAGATCCTTCAGCTGATTGATTCTGCTGTATTGGGATTCAAAAATGGTGACATCCGCATGCAATCCCAAAACCACATCCGCTGCCGCGGACCCGCATGTGCCTCCGCCTAAAATGATGACTTTGGGCTTCTGGGTTCCGCTGATGGCCGCCAGGCTGATTCCGGCCCCTCCATCAGAAAGCATGCAGTGCTGGCAGGCGCACATTACCGCCACTCTTCCTGCGATTTCACTCATGGGCATGATGATGGGCCTTGCTCCTGTATCCGTTTGGATCAATTCCAGAGATACGCCCGTTACCTTGGATTCCAAAAGCTTATCCACCATGGGCTGATCCGGTTCCACTTCTCCCAGGTGGAAGAAGCATACGATGATCTGTCCCTCTTTAAACGGCAGATTCCGTTCCGACGGCATGTAATCCTTCAGTTTTACGATCATATCGCTTTTCAGATAAACTTCCTCAGTGGTCGGTAAAATCTCCGCGCCGGCATCCAGGTACTGCTGGTCTGCAATGCCCGCTAGATGGGCCAGGCCTTTTTCAATATAAACGGTGTGCCCCTGCATGGTCAGTTTTTTTACCCACTTTGGAGTTAACCCTACTCTGGCTTCCTGATCCTTTTTTTCCTTTGGAATTCCGATAATCATAATGACCTCCTGTCTATGCGTCAAACAATATGTTAGTAACTAAATTATCATAATTATCAAAGTATTCAATTATTTGTTTGCCCTTGGATTTTCACGTTTTTAGTCCAATTTATCGGGTTTGTTTTTGGCCGAGCGACCCTGCCCGGAAAAATCGCAAAAACATTAAAAAGGGCATAAAAAAAACGCAAAAACGTAAAATTTCTACGTCAATGCGCTTAAAAATAATCCTTGTTCATCATTTTTCCAAGAGGATCAGCTCGCTGCCGAAGCGGGGCAAGTGGATGAATAAATCCGTTGTTCCCTCCAGTGTGATAACTTCATAAGTCACTTCCGGGAATATGCTTTTTTCCAGCAAAATGGTTTCTGATTTTGTCAGTCCTTGGGGAAATCCCATGGATGCCCATTTATAGAATAGGCAGCATTCATCGCCCAACTTGAGTCTGGTCATTTTGTAGGTTCCCCGCAAATGGTTGATTTCCACAATGTATTCACTGCTTGGGACTCCTTCTTCAAAAATCCCGGAAACCTCTTCTCTGCTGGTGAACGACTTAATTCTTTTATACCCTTCCTGATAGTAGTCGTAGAAAAGCAGCTGGTAACTGTCTTCTTTACGGGTAATGATATAGTCTTGGTTCTCTGCCGTTACTTCCTCTCCCAGCATGGCATAAAATAAGCAGGCAAAATAGGCGGCTTTTTTCAATCCGTTCCATGCTGTCAGGCCGCTTCCTCCCGCTAAAATGTCGGCAGACGGGCTTTCCCCATCCACCAGGGGGCATATGGTCCTTTTATCGCCGCGCAGTAGATCGTGAAGCAAATAGGGAGTCCCGCAAATGGAATCAAACACATAACTGTCATGGTCCAGCATCAGGTTCTCGCAGCAGATCGGCTCCACCGAGAAAAAATCGTCGAGCGGCGTATTCTGTTTCAGATAATCCAGCAAATACTGAAAATTTCCCGGGGACGAGCTGTTGTCCGCGATAAACAGGGTAAACTTTTTTGTGCCCGGGCTATGAAATTGCATCATTGTCGCCAGTGTCTCAAAGAAGTTGATATGGTTCTGCATATTTTTATCATTGTTGAACAGGTAAATGGCCTTATCCAAGTGTTCTTCATCCATGAACTCCAGTGCCTTTGACAGCTCCTGCTGCAGCTTGCCGCTGACAGTGGAAATCAGCACTCCGATCTCAAATTTGCTGCGCAGAATGTCAAAGAGGCTATCCCGGATCAAGCCGGAGGTTCCCCATTCCCTTGTGATGAAAATCAGATTGTTTCGATTGACCTTTTTCTTCATCCTGGCCGACTGGCCGCTGAAAGGAATGACTTTTGAATAGAAGTCCCGCAGCAAGGGGTTGCCCCGGTATCGCTCTTCTGTCCGCTCTTCACTGATGCAGTCCAGGATCGCCTGCAGCGGCAGCACATCCCTCTTTATTTCCGCTTTTGCATGGCTGAGTCTCTGTGTCCGGTATTCTTCCGGAGTCTGACCGTACCAATTTTCGAAAGCCTTTACATAATACCGAGTCGCGGAAAAACCGCATGTCAAAGCCACCTCACTGACCCGCATGTCGGTTTCCAGCAAATACTTTTCGGAAATCTCCACCCTGGAAAAATTAAGAAGTTCCTTGAAGGAGATGCCGATAAAGTCCTTTATGATATGGGAAAGATAATACATGCTGAAGTGTTTTTCCTCAGCCAGCTCTTGAAGGGTGATTTTCCTGTCGTAGTTTTCGTATATGAACTTGTAGATTTCCCAAATGCGGGTCACATTGGCCGGATTATCCTTTAAATCCAGCTTGTTGATAAAATAGCGGTTTTCATAAATGGAGAAATATTCGAAATTGCTTTTCATATAGGTGAGCAGGTCGATTGATAATGAGGTCAGCTTTTTCGAGAAGCCGGCCCCTTTTTTTACATACAGCTGGATCAGCTGCTGGATCTTTGAGGTCAAGGTTATGTTCAAATCTTCAATCTTCTTGCCGTCCAGATAAGTCTCGCACATCATATAGGAAAATTCCAGGCTTTCCACATATTGGACAAAGAAGTTCAGGTCAAATTGGATGGTAAGGATTTTGTTGGCAGCGCCGGAGTACATACTGTGGAGTTCATCTTCATTGACAATGAACACGTCCCCCTTTTTCAGCAGGATTGTCCGGTAGCCAATGATCAATTTGATGGTTCCTTCCATCACGACGATCAGTTCCAAGTCGTTGCCGTGGTAATGGATGGGATATTCCTCAATGGAACTCATAATAACGTTTATGGGTATACCCTGGGGGTACTGCACTTTTTCTTCCAACATCATCTTGGGTCCTCCTTACAACTTATCCACTTACCTGCTTGCTCGCTGCCGCATATATATTATTTCATTGATTATATCAAAACATAGTGGTTATATCTATATAATATGCCTTGTGGCCATGAAAAAACCCGTAAGCATGGCCGCTTTACGGGGTTTTCATTGGAATGTGGAAAGATCGCTTTTGGGCAATCAGTAGCATTTGGCGCAGGGTTCGTATCCTTGTTTTTTTGCATCGCTCAACAGAATTTTCTGCGGACTTGCCATATTGCTGCAAGTGGCAACTCTATGGTATTTCCTGCCTGTGGCTGACACATATACATAATCGGATGCCGGATTGACCGCAACTTCTTTCACGGTAACAGAACAAACTTTCGATGCGCCGTTCATTTTGACCGTAACTTTGGCGGTTCCGGCGGCTTTGGCAGTTACAACGCCTGAGGCATTTACTGCCGCAACAGCTGGATTGCTGGATGTCCAGGTCGCTTTTTTGCTTTTGCCGTTGCTGCTGGCTTTCAGCGTATAACTGCTTCCAACTTGGAGAGTCAGACTTGTTTTGTTTAGCTTGGTGGTGGGATTCTTCACTGTTATTTTACACTGATATTTCTTTTTGCCGATTTTTGCTGTTATCGTCGCCTTTCCTGGTTTCTTGGCGGTTACTTTGCCCTTTTTATTTACGGTTGCGATGGATTTTTTACTGGAGCTCCATTTTACCTTTGCTTTTGTTCCTTTCATCTTGAGCTGTACGGTCTTTCCTTTGACCACAGTAGCTTTGGTCTTGCTGATCTTTACCTTCGCCGCTGCATAGGATTCCAATGTGCCCATATGGGCAGGAAGTGTAAACGCACAGCCTACGAAAAGCATCAAACAAAGAGCAGCCAACCTGGTTAACCGTTTCATAATTTCCTCCTTTTCATCATTCCGGATAATTCTCCAACCCCTTACGGACACCCCCCTGATCATTATAGTAATCGTAACTGTTTGGATTTTCAAGGAAAAAAGATATAAAAGGCAAATAAGCTGGTCTCCAAATCTGGTAATTTATCCCATTTCTATTCGAAATCGAGGTTTTTGCCGCCAATGTCCATAGAAATTTGGCCTTTTGAGGCCAAATTGAGGCTGAAATGGATTGCAATCCAGCGGACATGCGCCTTGGCAGGTCAATTTTGTGCAAACTAATTCATATAGACCTGTGAATCAGAGCAAATTAGTATCTGGCCTGCAATTTTTCTATGGACAAGCATCCTATTTTTGCCCATATCGAATAGAAATCGGCAAAAAAACTGAAATTCGGGGTCTGGATTTGCCTCTGAGCTGCGGCCGCCTGAGGCTGCCTGCTAAAGCAAATTTCTGGCATCATCGTTTTTTTGGAAAAAAATTAAAATAAATTCAAGTTTTTACGCAATTTGCAACGGCTGCGCCCTCTCGATAGCAGCAAGAAGCAGCAATGCCTGCTTCTTCACAATATCAGGCCCCGCAAACCTTGAAGTTTGCGTAAAAAGCAAAACATTTCAATAAAATTTTCCCGATTTAACTCAATCCGCCGCAAAGGCGGAATTCGTGCGAGAAAGGAGCTGACCGCATTCGTCACCTATTTGAATACGGCAGCTCCTTTGCATTTCTAAATCAATTATTCTCCGTCTTTTGGCATTGGCAGCCGCCTTTTTTCCAGCGCTGCTTTAACCAGTTTGATATCTCTCCATATAATAAACAGCCATCCGATCAGCCCCACATAACCTACCGCAGGTGTTACGATGTTGACCAGCGTTTCGAAGGGCAGATAGGAGCCGAAGAAGCCTAAGACTGCGATGATGACGCATACAATGGCGAACTTCATTGTCTTTTCTTTGGTAAGTCTGGCTGCTACAGACCACATCAGCGGTACTGCCGTGGTAAAGATGGCCAGCGCAAGAACGACGGCGTAAATCACGCCCAGGATTGGCGACAAGGATTGCGCCATTGCCAGTGCCGGAACGGAAATATCGGCAATCAAATCGATCTGGGAACCCTCTGCCAGTACCAGGCATAGGCCGCCCGCAGCGAACAACACGTTCCCTAATACCACGCCTGTAACTACTTCTGTTTTGTTTTTGGCTTTCGAACCCATGGCCGACATGAAGGGCAGACACATAACAATGTTCCATAATGCGTATAAAATCCCCGCCATTACCCAGGAGCTGGAGGCTAACAGTACATCGTGGGTGGTGATGTAATGATTCCAGTTGGCAAAATCCACGCCATGTTTTGCGATTACGCCGATGGCCATCACCATGGTCACGACGATGATCGTCGGCCCTATGAATCCAATGGTGTCAATGACGCTGGCCAGCCCCAGCAGTACAACGAGTGTTACAACTACTGCAAGGATCAGAGAACCCAGCCATTCCGGCCCGCCGAACACTTGATTGAAGGTGGAGCCGAATCCGGCCATCATGGTCATCAGCGTGAGGAACATGAAGAGAGGGACAAACCAGGACAACAGCGTTCCCACATATTTACCGCATAAGTTCTTGTAACATTCCAGCCCCTGTACGTCTTTACTTTCGTTTCCCAGATTCATAACTGCTGCTGACGTCCATGCGCCAAGCAGCGCGTTGATGGTCATTACCCCGATGGCTTTGCCGATTCCGTAGTTGGTGAAATACTGCATGATTTCCTGGCCTGTAGCGAATCCCGCCCCGATCAGGAATGCGCAGAACGCACCAGCCAGTTTGATCACCATACTGATACGCACTTCGCTCTTTCCAATTTTTATCATAACAATTTCCTTTCTTCCTTATTTGGATGATAATTGGTCAGAATGTGGCGTTAAAGATTTCTTGTATAAATTAATCCAACATTGAAAAGTCAAACTCCGTATATGGCATTTCCTGGTTAATTCCAATTTCAGGATGAACGATCTGTCCGTTAACCGTACTGATGCATCTGCGAATCGCGGGATCGTCCTCGGCCGCTTTTTTCAAGCCTTTGTTGGCAATATTGAGGATGTAAGGACCGGTAATCATCAGCAGTGCTTCGGTTGCTGTCCTTGGACAAAGAGACGGCATGTTAGGCACACAGTAGTGGAGAATGCCCTCTTCTGTAAAGGTCGGATCTCCCAGGGTCGTATAATGGGAAGTTTCCACGATTTCAGCTCCTGCTATATCCATAATCAAGGAACACTTCTTCATCTTTTTTACAGTTGAGCGCTTTACCAGCGGTTCTCTCGTTCCCGGCTCCGGGGAAGGGTATATGCAGTTGATGAAAACATCACAGTCAATCAAAATCTTTTCCAGGACGTTCTCTTCGAACAAAACCACATCCGCTTCTGGAAGCGCGGCTTTCAAATAGTCGATCCGGTCCCAAGAAGCCTCGACTATAGTAGTCTGCAATCCCAGTCCCACCGCTACCTGCGCGGCATTGAACCCCGCATGGCCTCCGCCCAAAACCACGATCCTCGGTGTGGGGAGTCCGTATACTTTTCTCAAAAGAAGCCCGGTTCCGCCATTCATAGTCTGACAATATTTAACCGATTCCAGCATAGCCAGGCTGCCAGCGATGTCGCTCATGGGTTTCATGGTCGGCCTTGATCCATCGTCGAGAACGATCAGCTCCATGGACAGGCCAATGCTCTTTTGATCTACTAATGCCTGCGCCATCGGCTTATCGTAGTCTTCTGCTAAATGAAACCAGGTCATAATCATCTGATCTTCTCTGATCAGCTTGTATTCCTGCGGCTGCAGTTCTTTAACTTTGGTGATAAACTCCGCTTTTTCATAAATTTCTTCGGCGGAATCAGCCAGGTTGACGCCGACGGCCGTATAAGCTTCATCGGCAAAGCCGCTGTTTTCGCCCGCGCTTTTCTGCAGCCAGACTTCATGCCCCGCACCCACCAGTCTCTTGGCCCAATTGGGGGTCATTGCGACCCTGGTTTCATTTTCTTTTACTTCCTTTGGTGTTCCTATGATCATCCTGTTACCTCCCATATCATCATTGTTGTTGTAGATTAACAGCTGTTACCCTTTATAAGTGCAAGCAGCGTGCCATGTTAGGTCCATGATCTAAAATGTTGAAATTTCAATATTCTGTTTTTTTCATCAAATTCGGAACGTAAAAAAGCGGCGCATTCGTGCACCGCTGGGGACAAACTGCGCCGGCAGAACCTTCAATCGATCAAGGCGTTTTTTATCCCGTATTTTTTGATTTTTCTGTTCAAGGTGGATTTGTCGATTCCCAGAGCTTCCGCCAATTCCCGGCTTCCCTTATAGTAGTCCATCTGAGACATGATCAGGTTTTTTTCGTATTCTTCAACGCTGGTACGCAGATCATTGCAGAAGAAAAGGCCGCCTGACATGCCCACGTCGAAATAATCCAGCTGTTCTGCCACCTGGGGACCGGTGACTTCGTGCTCATCGGAGATGATGACCAGGCGTTTGATGATGTTTTCCAACTCGCGGACATTGCCCGGCCACTGGTATTTGTACAAAACGTCCCATCCGCTTTTGTCAATCTTTAAGTTGGAGTCAAATTCCTCGTTGTATTTTTGCAGAAAATACCTGGCAAGGGGAATGATATCCTCCTTTCGATTTCGCAGAGGCGGGATGACAATAGGCACCACATTCAAGCGGTAGTAAAGATCCAGCCTGAAGTCTCCTGCTTTGACGGCGTTTTTCAAATTGACATTGGTCGCCGCTATGATCCGCACATTGATGGGAATATAGTCCTTTCCCCCTACGCGGATGATTTCCCTGTTTTGAAGGACTCTGAGGATTTTGCCCTGGAGCGACAGCGGCATGATTCCGATTTCATCCAGAAACAACGTTCCCTCGTTGGCCAGTTCAAACAGGCCGGGCTTACCCTTTTCCGACGCTCCGGTAAAGGCTCCTTTTTCATATCCAAAGAGCTCAGATTCGAACAGAGTTTCGGGAATCGCATCGCAGTTTACTTTTATGAACGGCTTGCTGCGCCGATCGCTGGATTGATGGATGTAGTTGGCGATCACTTCTTTTCCCGTCCCCGACTCCCCCTGGATGAGAACCGTTATATCTTTTTTCGCCACTCTGTCCGCCATGGTGATTGTGTCCTCCATCTCTTTGCTGTCGAATATGATGTCTTTTAAATTTTTCTTCTCATTCTCCTTATATCGTTCCAGCTGGGTCTTATACTTTTCTACTAGTTTTTTATTTTTTCGAAGTTCCCTTTCCAAACGGTTGATGTTGGTCACATCCCGCTCAGTTACGACTACCATTTCCACTTTGCCGTTCTTCAAAAATGGGATTCCTGTAACCGTAAGCTCGTGCTCGTCGTTTTCCCCTTTTTGTATGAGACTTTCTTCCTTGCCGCTTTTAATGCATTTTAATGAAACAACTTCATTTTCTTCAAAATAGCCTTCTTTGATCAAATCTTCCACATTCCGGCCGATTAGTTGTTCCTCTTCATACTCGCATAAATCCGCGGATGCTTTGTTTAACAGCAGGATATTTCCGTCGCCGTCCGTGATAAAGATGCCGTCGCTGATGCAATTTAAAATGTCGCTGATTTCCTTGTAATTAATCCCCCGCATGGTTTCCAACTCCTTCACAAATTTTCATACATGTATCCATTACATCGAAAATGGCAGTTCGATGGGAGAACGTTTTATTAAATATAACAATGATTTATTATCATTATATTTAGATATTATATCGCATTGCGGCCGCATTGGGAGATAAAAATGGAATTCGAGGGAGTATTTTTAGGCTTCCCTGTATTTTGCGGCTGGGTTCCCGCATCCGTGCAATAAAAACGTTTTGATTGATTGGGTCAGGCCTCTTGGCGCTACCCTGCCTCTGTCTACTGCATCAATCAGCCCGCAAACGGTTGATACAAATAGTTCGGAAAAAAAGGCATCGCTGAATTCTATTTTAAAAAAACCTTCTTTTTGACCCTGAAGGTAGAACTGGTCAATGGATTCAAGGTATTTACTCCAGTTATATTCTTTTGCCATTTCCGGATAAGCAAAAAACAGTTGAATGTACTCATGATATTTTAGGTGGACGTCAATCAGTTCTTCCAGCCCCTTTTCAAAATCCGTATGTTTTTTATCTACAACGCAAATGATATCCTCAACCGCATCCGAGGACTTCTGAAAAAGCAAATGTTCCAGCGCCTTTCTCGTTCCGCAAAGTCTATGGAGCGTTGCTTTACTTATGCCCGCTGATTCGGCAATTTCTTTGATCGTACCTCTGGGGTTTGCGGCCAGTGCAGCTGCCATTTTTAATAATCGTTCATTATCAGATGTTGTCATTTTACCTAAATCCTTTCTGTCAGGGTTTAACAAAACATTCTTCATACAATATATGCTAATCGCTTGGATTAATCAAGACAGAAATATTTTTATTAATACTTTATTGTACCATATGAGACTTTATGGTATCATGCTGATAAATCATTGTTTGTGAAATATGGAGGAACATTATGCACCTATTATTTAAAACCATCACTGTAACCGGCATTGCCGTTCTTGAGCTTTGGGCCGCAATACCTGCAGGATTCGTATTCGGGCTTCCTCCTATAATAATTGCCATTGTGACGATTATAGGCGGAATTCTCTCATCACTGTTGGTTGTGACTATTGGCGGACATGTTAAAAACTATATTCAAAATAGAAGAGCCGCCAAATATCAGCAGCTAAGTACATCCGAACAAATCGAAATGCAGCAGCGTGAAAGCAAAAAGAAGCATAGGCAGCACAGTAAAATATATCAAGTTTGGGATAAATATGGAATCATTGGATTGGGCCTGCTAGCCCCCGTTTTAACCGGTGCATTAATCGGCAGCACCATAGCAGTCTCATTGGGAGTGCCTAAGCAGCGTATCATTTTATGGGTTAGTCTTGGAGTCATCATGTGGACCGTGCTGCTCGTTACGCTTGCCGCACTTGGCATTGATTTTATTTTTCGGTAAGGGGCATACCCTCTATTGCGGCTAGCGCTCAGCGGTTCAGCTTGTTTTTGTCTTGCTGTCGCTGTGCGGCAGATGGGCAACTGATGGGCTGTTGATGGCCAACGGCTGGGCAGCATTTACCCGGCCGCAAGTCAAACTATCAAAATGCGCGGGTTTTATCGGGAATTCAGACAGTTTTGCTGCTGCTTGCTTTCGATCCGAGGAGGTCGGGAGGGTAAAGTATCAAAATTACAGCTTTTTTAGATGATCCAGACATTTTTGTGCGCCAGCCTTGGCCCTACTAAATTGTGCCTTCCTCGAATCGTCTGATTTTATTCCTTCACGAAGACACCTTGAAGTTCCAATGGGCTTTGTGGCATGTTATAATCTACGCAAGACCATTGTAGCGGCGTTGCCGTAAGGTTGCGTAGTTTGAAGCATGCTCGACTGTGCTCGCATGTTATAATCTACGCAAGACCATTGTAGCGGCGTTGCCGTAAGGTTGCGTAGTTTGAAGCATGCTCGACTGTGCTCGCATGTTATAATCTACGCAAGACCATTGTAACGGCGTTGCCGTAAGGTTGCGTAGTTTGAAGCATGCTCGACTGTGCTCGCATGTTATAATCTACGCAAGACCATTGTAGCGGCGTTGCCGTAAGGTTGCGTAGTTTGAAGCATGCTCGACTGTGCTCGCATGCTATATTCTACGCAAAACCATTGTATCGGCGCTGCTGGGGGATGAATAGTAAGGAGGATGTGGATATGGGCAGCTATTATGCGGATAAATTGAATTCTCAGAGTTTATTCCAAGTGTACGCGTCGGATATTCCTCGCGTGAGGCAGTATCTTGAAGCCGAAATCGATTTTGTGAGAAAAAATCTTCGGGGAGATGAAGCGGTTTTGGAATTGGCCGCCGGGTATGGTCGGATTATGAAAGAACTGGCGCCTCACTGCAAATCGATTGTGGGAATGGATATTTCCGAGGAAAATGTGGCTTTAAACAAAGAGTATCTGAAAGATTATCCCAATGCCAGCATGGTCGTTATGGATGTTCATGCGATGGATTTTGACCAGGTTTTTGATGTTATTCTTTGCCTGCAAAACGGTTTGTCCGCCATGGGCGCCGACTCTGCTGTCATTCATAAAACGCTGTCACTGCTGGCGCCCGGCGGTTCAGCTTATTTCAGCAGTTACAGCGCCAAGTTTTGGGAGTGGCGGCTGAAATGGTTTGAAGAACAGGCAGAGAAAGGACTTCTCGGTGAAATTGATTATGACAAAACAAAAGATGGCGTAATCATTTGTAAAGATGGCTTCCGCGCAACGACCCATTCGCCGGAGGCGTTGGATGAAATTGGCAAGAATTCAGGGCTTTCCTACAAAGTTATGGAAATCGATGAATCCAGCGTATTTTTGATTATTTCCAAAGGATAGGCATGGGGCATGATGAGAAGTAATATCTTTCATGCGACCGCCCGGCGGCTTAACAATTTAACACTTTTATTTATAGTGCAAGCTTGTTTTGAGCATACAAACGGCTGCAGCGCATCTTAAAACAGTAGCTGCCTGCCTCCTGTCCCCGCAGGAGGTTTGATCTCTTTACGAATCTTTTGCGCACGATATTGCTGCAAATTAAATGTCTTTATGTCCTCTTTTTCCGGGACCTGTGCCATACTGCCAGCAGAATCCCCTGTGATGACAGCATATAAAAGCTGGGCATCCTCCTCATCGCTCGCCTCCCGATATGCCTTAAAAAAGTACGGCACCGCTCCATCCGACAGCGCTTCCATACTGGCCCGATCCATCAACTCCAAGTTTCCCGCTAGATACTGGCCCATATTATACTTCGCGATTTGACCATCTACGTTCCCATAACAAAGTCCGAAAAAACAGATCAGTGCTGCCAGAATCACAGCCCTTCCTGCCTGAAACGGACGGACTTGCCTCAGCAGAATAATCAGAAACACAATAAATAGAAAAATCATGAAGATGGAAGTATAGATTCGCAGCCGCGTAAGACCATAGCTTTGAATATAAAGAACCATCTTGCTCAGGTCGATGACGGTAAGCGCAAGGGTAAAGACAGAAAGAAGTATCACCTCAATTCTCAGAAGTTTGCCCCGGCCTTCCTGCGACAAAAGTTTTGCCGCAAAGATAACAGCCAAGTTGATCGCAGTAACTGCACATAATTCAAAGAATCCGTGTCTGGCATATTCGGCATAAGTCATATGCTCAGGCAAAATCTGTCGGAAGGCAGAGAACAGATAGCTGGTCTGTGCAAGAAAGAAAATCACATACACCAAGTTTAAGGCCGCCAGGCTGGAACAGACCGCTGCCGCAGGAGCAATGCGGATTCGCTCAAATGCCCTGTCAACCTTGGTTTTTTCCATTGCCGAAGGATGTTTTTCCACACTTCCCCGGATCAGGCCGCATAAATAGCAGGCTACCGGAATACCCAAAACGAAGTACCAAACATAGATGAGAAATTCATCGGACACCGCCTTTTTTATACTGCCCATCCAATGGTCGAAGGCTGGATCCGCTCTGACCAGCAGCATAATCACTGCGCACAAAATGGGTATCATAATCAAAATTCCCAAAAGAGCCGCCGCAGTACCCTTGCCGGCTTTTTTCTGTTTTATATGCTTTGCCAGAATCGACGGAAGACATGGCAGATTGCCCAGCCCCCTTGCAAAGCTCTGATACAGCAAATCGATCAGGCTGTACCCGGACAACCTGTTTTCGATCGTAGATCCGGTTGTCAAGGCAATCCATTGAACAAAGGCAGCCATAATAAACAGCAGATTCAACTGCTTTTCCAGATACCCATCAAAGATCAGAAACACAGCAGACGATAGAACGATGACAACAAGACCAATCAAACTTCTTTTGTTCTGCCGATACCCTTTGTGATTCAGATAAATGACCGATACGGAACAAACGATCCCTGTAAAAATAACGGTACCTGCTCCCGGTCGAAAAAGGCTGACCAACTCCCAAAACAAAAAACCAACAGCCAGCAGCGAAACGGCCAATGCCCCATCCGCCCTCGTATACTCCATATCCCAAGCGGCTTCGTACAATGTACTCTTTTTCTTCGCACTATTTTCCATCACAATACACGCCCCTCTCTTAACCATTCTCTTAATCCCTTTAAATCCGTTTGTTACTCTTTTTCGTACTCCAAAATATCCCCCGGCTGGCAGTCCAGCACCCTGCAAATCTCCTCCAATGTGGAAAAACGGATGGCCTTAGCTTTATTGTTTTTCAAAATCGAAAGGTTGGCGGGTGTGATCCCGATGGCTTTGGCCAAATCGCCGGCGGAGATCTTTCGTTTGGCCATCATCACATCTATATTGACAACAATCCCCATTTCCGCTGCTCCTTCCTAAATCGTATAATCATTCTCAGTCTTAATGATAACCGCCTGTTCAATCACGTTCTTAACAACCCGCAGAATCAGTCCAAAGAACGCCGCTACAATGCCTACTGCGATAAAGACCGGATAATAGATAACCGCACAGACAAGCAGCGCCGCCACTGCAAAGCAGCACCATGAAATGATCCGCAGATAGCGGACATTGATCTCAACGAATACTCGATCCTTTTTAATGTTTCCCAGCAGCCGGTCCAGCGAAAAAAGCGCAATCAGCGCAGGCAGACAGCAAAGATACAGGATCGCCATCAGCGGCGAAAGCTGCGTAATCTGGCTGTAGGCTGGAGACACCTCAATATAGGTCTCAAGCAGTTTCGGCAAAAAAGCCGCAAAAACAAAAACGGTTACGATCAGCAGCTTCGTACAGATGGATGATAAATGTAAAGATTTTGTTGCGTTCCACATGGTCGTTTTTCCCTTCCCTTTCTTTAACAGCTGTTACCTTATTATGCCATTACATTATTTGTTTGTCAATATATTTTTATCGAATAACAATAAAATTATGTCGATTATTAATATCCACCTATTATCAACTTCAGATAATAATTCCAACTGATCGACCAAAATGGAAATTTTTTCAAATTATCGATTGACAAATGGTTTTCCATATTATATACTATATGTAAATTAATTACATATTTTTTCTTTCCGGCGTATGGTCAAATGGCCTATTTACACGTACAAGTTCGCTGAAAAGCCCGGACAGATTTGGCGCAGAGGGTACTGCCAAGGCTGTCTTGTCCCAAAACCTGTACGACTATAATCAGTAGGCCATTTGAGCATGCGTCTGCCCAGAGGACACCGGGCAAAAAACAAGGCCGCCAGCAGCAAAGTCGTGTTCGCCTTCCATCCAACAAACAATATTAACGTACCATACGCATGCAGCAATCCTGATACATGCTCTGCAAAACTCGGCGGCCGCCACTTTCATGGTGCGGCAGTCTGTCATTTCCACAGATTGCCTCCTTTCTTCAGACAGTCGGTCCCAGCAACTAAGGCCGGCTGTCTTTTTTCTGCTTACAGAATTGTAAGAAAGAACCACCCTCCCCTCCCTTGTATATTACTGGATGCCCCAATATAATAATAGTAATTAGGAGGTGCAATATGGATCATCAAATAACCATCGATCATGCTCATACAAACAAGCTTCTTTTACTTGAGGACGACTGGAGTCTGGTGGATGGCCTCAGTTATTCGCTGAAAAAGAACGGCTTTGATGTGGATATCGCCCGAACGCTCGAGGAAGCAAAAAAATTTCTGCTGCACGGAGAATACGACCTGCTCCTGCTGGATATTACTCTGCCGGATGGCAGCGGCTTTGAAATATGTGAGTATGTCAGAGGACACGGCAATCAAGTCCCCATCATTTTCCTGACTGCCCTGGACGAAGAGGTAAATGTCATTCGCGGCCTGGACTGCGGCGGTGATGATTATATCACCAAGCCTTTTAAGCTGGGGGAGCTATGCTCGCGAATCCGAGCACTGCTGAGAAGAGCCGGAATGTCCAAAGAATCCGAAGCTTCAAGGCTTTGCCGCGGGGATATTACAATTGATCTGCTGGCGAGCCGGGCGCTGCTGCGTGGTGTACCTTTGGAATTGACCGGTGCCGAGTATAAGCTGCTTTGCCTTTTGGTAAGAAACGCAGACCGAACTGTCACTCGTGAAGTCATCTTCAATGAGCTCTGGGACGGCGCCGGCAACTTTGTCGACGACAATACCCTATCCGTCTACATCCGCCGGCTGCGGGAAAAAATCGAATCCGATCCGTCTCACCCGGACCACCTGCTGACGGTCCGCGGGTTCGGCTATCAATGGAAGGAGGTACAGATATGAGTTTCATCCACGAAACCCAATCGCGAAAATTTCTTCTCTTCCTCATTTTATTTATTATGGTGATTGCCGGCTCATCGCTGTTTACCTATCAGCAGCAAAAAACGGCCTTAAAAGACATCAAGCTTCTGCACGATTACGCGACGGCCTCGGCCCTTGTGGAGCAAAAAATTCCAGCTGATAAAGCGGCCGCCGTGCTTACAAACGCAACAATTACTGCCGCAGGCAAAAAAATAGCTGCCCAGATCGGTATTTCCGAACATACAGACCTGCGTTTTTTGCCGATCCTTCGCAGCAAACAAGCGGATTTTGCCCGAATGTTGACCCTGCAGACACTTGCTTTATCCGTCCTGCTCTTAATCGGCTCCATCTTATTTTTATGGAAGCGGGAAAAGCTTTATCTTTTGGCAATTCAAAGAATCAACCGTTTTGTTGACGGGGATTTTTCCGCCCATCTTCCCAGAGCAGGCGAAGGGACTCTATATCGGCTGTTTGCCGCAGTCGACAGTCTGTCCAGCGCACTTCAGGCGAAAAGCGAGGCAGAGCATAATGCCCGCCGTTTTTTGCGAGAAACCATTTCAGATATTTCCCATCAGCTAAAAACACCCCTGTCTGCCCTTAACATGTATAACGAAATCATTGCCGGTGAAGCGGACAATCCATCTGCCGTAGCCGAGTTTTCCAAAAAAACCAGCCAATCCCTAAGCCGTATGGAATCGCTGATCGGCGCCATGTTAAAAATCGCCCGACTGGATACTGGGAGTATTTCCTTTGAAAAAGAATGGCATTCCGCGTCGGAACTGGTGGAAAAATCCATTGAACAGCTTAGGCTTCGCGCTGAGCAGGAAGGGAAACGGCTCTCCTTCTCCGGACCTTCCCAAACCATCCTCTGCGATTTGGAATGGACCAGTGAAGCCATCACCAATATCGTAAAAAACGCTCTGGATCACACCGGTCCAGAGGGGCAGATTGACATTACCTGGGAACGCTCTCAAACCATGCTCCGCCTCTTTATAGCCGATAATGGTCCTGGAATTCGGCCGGAAGACTTCCATCACATCTTCAAGAGGTTCTACCGCAGCAAAAGCTCTTTGGATACGCCGGGGATCGGACTGGGGCTGCCGCTGGCAAAGGCTATTATCGAAGGACAGGGCGGCCTGATCTCTGTTCAAAGCGCCCCCGGAAAAGGCACCGTGTTCACCCTTTCTTTCCTTACGGATCTGTAAGTTGAGATTCATCTCTTTGTAAGGCTCATTTGGTATACTTTACAAAGAAAAAGGAGGTACTTCCCTATGGAAATTTTAAAGGTTCAAAATCTATGCAAAACCTACGGTAAAGGTGACAATCAAGTTCAAGCGCTGAAAGACGTTTCTTTTACGATTGAAAAAGGGACATTCTGCGCCATTGTGGGAGAATCCGGCTCCGGGAAAAGCACTCTGCTCAACTGCATCGGCGCCCTAGATACGCCAACTTCCGGGGCCATCTATCTGGACGGCCAGGATCTTTTCTCTATGAAAGAACAAAAACGCACCGTCTTTCGCCGACAGAATATCGGGTTTGTCTTTCAGTCTTTTCAGTTGATCACTGAGCTGACAGTGGAACAGAATCTGATTTTTCCTCTGCTGCTGGATTATCAGAAACCGGACCCGCACAAAGTTGATGAAATCCTGGAGGTTCTAGGCCTGACTGAGCGGCGCCGCCACCTGCCTGGACAGCTGTCGGGCGGCCAGCAGCAGCGCGCAGCCATTGGACGCGCTCTAATCACCAGACCTACCCTCATTCTGGCGGACGAACCAACTGGGAACCTGGATTCTAAGAGCAGTCAGGATGTGATGGACCTGCTGCTGAAAGCCTCACGGCTCTATCAGCAGACCATTCTTATGATCACCCATAACATCAATCTTACCGCATCTGTCGATCGAGTGCTGAGCGTTACCGACGGCATACTTTCAGATTTAGGCGGGGTGCGGCAATGAAAATCAAAAAGATGAAACATTACCTTGATCTGATACCCATCTCTGCAAAGGTATACAGAAAACAGAACCGTATGACTCTGATCTGTATCTCCCTGGCCGTCTTTCTGGTCACTGTTATCTTCGGTATGGCCGACATGGAAGTGCGCAGCCAGCGTCTGCAGGCCATCAAGGATTACGGCAACTGGCACATGATGCTCAAGACTGCTGACGAAGAAGAAGCGGCCATGGTAGCTGCCCGCCCCGAAGTGACCGCTTCCGCCTGGTACGGCGTCCTAAACTACAGGCTGGCCCAGGATTATCGGATTGGTCCGGGCAAAACAGCGATCTGCAGCTTTGATTCATCCTTTCTCTCAAATATCTTTTCCGGAATCAAATTTGTGGAGGGCCATTTTCCGCAGAATGACCGGCAAGCAGCTCTGACAGAAAACGCGAAGGATCGTCTGAAAATAAAAGTAGGAGATAAGATCACCCTGGACACGCCTCAAGGGGAATCCTATCAATACACCGTGTCCGGCTTTCTTGAAAACACATCTCTGCTCATGAAAGCAGACGGCATCGGTACTTTCCTCAATCCGGACGGATACCAGGCCCTGACAGCCTCCATGAAAAGTGGGGATGTCACTGATCAGGATGGGTGCTATTATATCCAGCTTTCCACCCATTGCGACATGAACCGGGTTATGAACGATATTGCATCCCAGTTTAATTGGAGCGATAAAAAAGATATTGCAAAAAACACCAAGCTCCTGGCAACCCTCGGGCAGAGCAGAGATTCCTTTATTCTTCAGCTGTACAGCGTGGCACTGGTCCTGTTCCTGCTTGTTTTGCTGGCCGGTGTTCTGATGATCGCCGGCAGCCTGAGTACCAACATCATGCAGCGCACGGAATTTTTTGGAATGCTCCGCTGCCTGGGAGCATCGAAAAAACAGATTATTCGCTTTGTTCGGCTGGAAGCGCTCCAATGGTGCAAATGGGCCCTGCCGATCGGCATTCTGTCCGGTATGGCTGTCATTTGGATTCTTTGCGCTGTGCTCCGCGATCTGAGTCCCAGCTATTTTTCTGCCATGCCCATCTTTGGTGTCAGCTGGATCAGCGTGGTTTGCGGCATTGCCGTGGGCATTCTCACCGTTCTTCTGGCAGCCCAATCGCCGGCAAAGAAAGCAGCCAAAGTCTCGCCCCTTACCGCTGTATCCGGAAACGCGTATACGCCGCAGCCCGCCAGCAAGGCTGCCAATACGAGATGGCTTAAGGTTGACACGGCTCTGGGCGTGCATCACGCTAAAGCGAGTAAAAAGAATTTTGCGCTGATGGCCGGTTCCTTTGCCCTCAGCATTATTCTTTTCCTCGCCTTTTCCGCGACCATGGATTTTATGGATCATGCGATCAAACCGCTGAAGCCCTATACGCCGGATTTATCCATCATCAGCGCCGATAATACCCGCTCTTTGAACAGCCGTTTAACGGATTGTCTGGAAGATGACGCTGCCGTGGAAAAGGTCTATGGACGTATGTTTGCCTACAAGCTCTCTGCTGAAACATCCGGAAATCCTTTAAGTGTGGATTTAATCTCTTACGAACAACATCAATTTGATTGGGCAAAAGACGTTTTAATCGAAGGTTCCCTCGGTAATGTGCAAAAGAACAAAGATGCGGTTTTAACCGTTTATGATGCTAAAAACCCATTACATCCGGGGGATACCATTACGGTTCATTCTCAAGGCAAAGAAAAGACCGTTACCGTGACCGGAGTCCTTTCAGACTCACCCTTTACCAATGAAGCAGATACAGAAATTATTATCTGTTCGGAAGCAGTTTTCCGCAGTCTCCAGGGAGATGGCGGCTACACGATCATCGATGTACAGCTTTCCGACAAGGCGACCGATCAGGATGTGAATCGCATCCGCAGCCTGACTTCCGGACCAAACAGGACCTTTTCCGACCAACGGGCATCCAATGCCGAAGTACAGGGCGGTTATCTATCCTTTGCGCTCTTTATTTATGGATTTCTGATTATCATTGCTCTGATAACTGTATTCAACATCATCAACAGCATCGCCATGAGCGTGTCAGCAAGAATCCCTCAATATGGAGCCATGCGGGCAATCGGTATGAGCAGCCGTCAGATGATAAAAATGATTTTGGCCGAATCGATCACCTATGCGGCAGCCAGTAGTATCATCGGCTGCGCAGCCGGTCTTCCCATCCACAAATTTTTGTATGAGCATTTGGTCACCTACCGCTGGGGCGATCCCTGGCAGGTTCCTGCAGGGCCGCTGGCCTTGATCCTGCTGCTGGTAATCGCTTCATCCATCGCCGCTGTCTATGGTCCTGCAAAACGGATTCACCGGCTTTCCATTGTCGATACCATCAACGCCAAGCAGCAATAAAAAAACCATGTGCGAGCAGTTATCATACCCGCTTGCACATGGTTTTCTTTCTATCATACCGCCTGACCCTTACTTGGCTGCCGCCGCCAATCTTTCATATAGCTGAGGGAAGCTCTTTTTCAGGCGCATGGGCACCAGCTCCGGATCGGTAAACCCGTGGCTGCTGCTTCCTGTCACGCGGATTTTGCCGTCTTCCTTACCGATCACTTCATACGCCAGATAAACGGAAGCACCTTTGAGTTTTTCCACCCAGGAGCGGATGATCACAACCTCATCAAAGACAGACGGGAGCTTGTAATCGCACGTGACCCCGATTACCGGCATCCAGATTCCCATCTGTTCCAGCTCCGAATAGGGATACCCCAGGGAGCGCAGCAAGTCGTTCCTGCCCATTTCGAACCAGCGGATATAGTTGGAGTGGTGCACAATGGCCATTGCGTCCGTTTCCGCATATCCCACTCGATGTTCCATTTCAAATTTTCTCATAACAAACTCCTTTTCCCTTATGTATTTATGAAAGCCGGCCTGCTGATCACAGCTTGCCGGCAATTTCCTCAATTTTTCGAAAACGATTGTTGATTCCGGATTTTTTCATGGGCGGATCCATCATATCCGCCAGTTCCTGCAGGGTTGCTTCTGGATTGTCCAGCCGCAGGATCGCCACATCGTACAGCTTGTCCGGGAGAAAGCGCAGCCCCTTGGTGTTCTGAATCTTATGGATCCAGCCCAGCTGTTTTTCCGCAGCCTGCAGAGCCTTATCAATGTTGGCGTTATCGCAGTTATTGATTCGGTTGGCTTTGTTCCGGATCTCCTTAGTGATGCGAACGTCCTCAAAGGCAAAGATTTGCGAATGAGCGCCCATGATCGCCAAAATGTCAATGATCTGCTCCGCCTCTTTGACATAGACCGCATAATTCTTTTTCCTGGCAGAAACCTTGGCATGAAGATCGACAAAACTGTTGATCAGTTTTTTCACATCGCCCGCCAGAATCTGGCTGCTGCAGTTGAATTCCAGGTGATAGCCCTTTTCCGGATCGGTAATCGTTCCCGAAGCCAGAAAAATGCCGCGCAGACAGGCTTTCCGGCAGCACTTGGTCCGGATCAGCCCGTCATAGATACCGTCGCTGATGTAATTCATCCCTTCTTTTACCATGAGAATGCCCGTTTCCCGCAGAATCTGTTCGCTCAGGTCCTCGGGGCCGATGGTCAGAATATAGGCCCTTCCTTTTTTGAGGGTATTGCCCTGTCCCACTTCCAGCGCCGCGTCGATGCCGAAATAATCTTTAATCAGCTTTTTATAATGGCGGGCTGCCGCCGGATTTTCAGTGGTAGTCACAATTCGGAACTTTCCGCCCCCCGCCAGCCGGATACTGCCGCACATGCGGATAAAACCGGCGATTTCCGCCAGCATGCAGCACTTTTTCTCCGGCACAACATGGGCCAGCTCGTTTTTGGTTTCCATTGAAAATGACATGGTTTTTCCGCTCCTCTACAGGTCCCGATGCTCCACGGTAATACGCTTGCCCTTGCTTCGGAGAATCTCGGCCATTTCATTGGCCATGGCAACCGATCGATGATGGCCGCCGGTACAGCCGAAACAAAGATTCAAATTATATTTACCCTCCCGCATGTAAAAGGGAATCAGCTCCAAAATCAGCTTTGGTGTTTCTTCAATGAAGCGCTTGGTCACATCGTGCTTCATCACATAATCCCTCACCTTTTTATTATTGCCCGTAAGCTGGCGCAGGGACTTTATATAATAGGGATTGGGAATAAACCGCATGTCGAATACCATATCGGCCCCCAGCGGAATCCCGTTTTTATACCCGAAGGACATCACATTGATGACAAAGGTTTTTTCGCCCTCTCCGGATGTAATCAAATCTTTGACTTCTTCCAGCAGACGGGCAACCTTCATATTGGATGTATCCACAACATAGTCGGCCCTGGCTCTGAGGTTTTTCAGAATTTCGGTCTCCCGTTTGATGCCTTCCAGGGTGCTTTCCCCTTTGGACAGGGGGTGCTGCCTTCTGGTTTCATTAAACCTGCGGATCAAAACCCGGTCCGATGCCTCCAGATACAGAATTTTGTAGTCGATACCGCTGGCCGACAGATCCTCCAGCGCCTTTTCCATATCCGCAAATAATTCGCCGCCTCTGACGTCTACCGCAAAGGCCGCTTTCTCAATGGGTGTGGATTCGTTGGCCGCAAGCTGTACAAAACTTTTGATCAGCGCCGGCGGCATATTGTCCACGCAGTAATAACCCAAATCCTCCAGGCAGTTCATTGCCTGGGTTTTTCCAGCTCCCGATAATCCCGTTACAATTACTGTTTTCATTTCATCTCCCTCAAATTGACGATTCGGCCCAGGTCCAGCCCCGCTTCTTTGGCTCTTTTAAGACCGCCTTCAAAGTCGCCGATCCTGCCCGGCACATGGGCGTCGCTGCTGATGATAAACTGGGCCTCTGTCTGGGCCGCAATTTTGATCTCTTCGACGGTCAGATGAGGGTGCCAGGTGCTGATCTCCATCAGCGTATCCGTATCGGCGCAGGCTTCTGCGATGGGCAGCATATCAAAGGGCCCCTTATCTCCGGGATGGGTCAATATGGCAATATCGTTTTCGTATAACGCTTTGATGACCATGTCCGTGTTTTTGATCTTTAGCTGTTTTTCCCCCACAGTAAGACCATGTCCATAGAGCCAGTTGTGTACGCAGTAACAGTTGGTCAGTCCATAATGGTATCCGGCGATCACAAAATCATATTGGGAAAACTCTTCTGGTTTGATATCCAGATGATTGTCCGTTTTAATGATATTGGCCTCCACACTCAGATGAACGTTGATCCTGGGATATTTTTTGTTCAGCAGTTCAATTTCCTTGCGCATGGTGGGGACATCCTTTCGTTTCATGCCATAAAACAGATGTCCCGGGCCGTGATCGGTTATGGCGATGTGGGTCAGCCCCCGATCCAGGGCCGCACGTACGTTTTGCTCAATCGTCCCCTTCCCATGGGAAAAAATCGTATGGGTATGGAGATCATAGCCCATTTCATATTTCTTATTCTCCAATGATCCTCACCTCCGGCTCAAGCTTTACACCAAACTTGTCAAGTACGGTGGCCTGTACGATTTCCATCAGCTGTATGATATCGGAAGCAGTGGCGCCTCCCGTATTGACGAGAAAACCGCTGTGAAGAGGCGATACCTGAGCGCCTCCCACCGAAAGTCCCTTCAGCCCTGCGTCCTGAATCAGCTTTCCTGCAAAGTACCCGGTTGGGCGTTTAAAAAAGCTGCCTGCGCTGGGCAGAGAAACCGGCTGCTTCTGATTGCGCCTGGCGGCCAGCTCTTTCATTTCTGCGCTGATTGCTTCTTTGTCTCCTTTTTCCAGCTCCAATGTGACGCTCACTGCCACATCCCCCGTCTCGTGGAGAATACTATGACGATAGCCCAGCTCCAGCTCTTCACAAGAAAGAGTATATTCTTTGCTGCCATCTCTGGCGATGATTCTGGCCTGACGAATAATGCCAGCCATTTCTCCGCCGTAGGCTCCTGCATTCATAAATACGGCCCCTCCCAGGCTGCCCGGGATGCCGCTGGCAAACTCAAATCCTGTAAGACCTGCTTCCAGTGCTGCCCTGGCAACGGATGACATCAAGGCCCCGCAGCCCGCGGTCAGCGTCTGCCCCTCGATCTCAATCTGCCCGAAAGCCTCGCCCACTTTGATGATAGCGCCCCGAAAGCCGCCGTCCCTTACTAATATGTTGGACCCGTTGCCCATGACCATATACGGCATGCCCGTCTGCGCGAAAACACTGAGGGTAAACGATAACTCCTCTTCATTTTTTGGCAGGATCAAAAAGTCCGCCTTCCCTCCTGCCCGAAAGGATGTTAATTTGCTCATATCGCAGTTTTCCATCACTGCTTCTTCCCCTAATCTCTCTGTCAGCCTATTTTTTAATGATGCCACTTCCCGGCCCCTCCTTTTTCCTCTTTTTTTTCTTCTCTTTTACCCGATACTTATCTATCGTATAGTCGCGAATATCCGTAGAGAATCCACGACGATCTAATCTTCGATTTATGTTTCTGCTGAAATATGCGTAAAATACCGCAAAGATGGGAATCCCGATGATCATTCCCACAAACCCAAACAGTCCGCCGCCTACCAGGATGGCGAACATGACCCAAAAGCTGGACAGCCCGGTGCTGTCTCCCAGAATTTTGGGTCCGATGATATTGCCGTCAACCTGCTGCAGGATCAAGATGAAAATCAGGAAATAGATGCACTGCATGGGATTTACCATCAGGATCAGCAGCGCCGAAGGCACGGCTCCGATAAATGGCCCGAAAAAGGGAATGATGTTGGTGATACCAATGATGCAGCTAATCAGCAACGGATATTCCCAATTGAATATACTCATAACGATGAAGCAGATCAGCCCCACAATCAGCGAATCGATGATTTTTCCGTTGATAAAACCACCGAAGGTTTTGTTGGTATAAGCAGCGCCCTTCAAAATTTCCTCAGCCCGTCTTTCGCTGAATGTAGCCAGAATCAATTTTTTCGACTGGGCCGCGAACAGGTCCTTGCTGTTGAGGAAATACGCGCAAATGATGATTCCCACGAAAAAGTTCTTTAAAACAGTAATCACGCTGAAAACCCCTGTGGAAATACTGGTAGCAATCTCCATGTAGCTGGGCAGCATCTTCTCTTCCACATATTTGACCACATTATCGGTAAAGCGGTTGATCCAGTTTTCCAATGTGGCCTGCATTTCAGGATAGTTAGTCGTTTTGGTATCGATCCAATCGATAAAGTGATTCATGCTGTCCGGCAGAATCTCTACAATATGCATGATGCTGTCGATTAGTCCCGGAATAATCATCCAGCAAAAGCCGACGATCACGATAAAAAATACCAGCAGCGATAGGAAAGTAGCCACTCCTTTTGACAGTGACAGGGCCCGTTTAGGCTTTCGTGCTTTCCGGTACATCGCCGAATACATGTTTCTTGTTGTAAAATTATAGATGGGGCACAGCAGATATGCGAACACCATTCCGTAAATAAACGGCGTTAAAATTGCCATTCCCACGCTCATCAACTGTGAAAATACGTCGAACCGGTAAATGACAAAAAATACAACAATGGATGCCACGATCACAAAAAATGCGGTCAGGCCCCATTTTTTCTGCTTTTCTTCAAATTGAAATTTCATACAAACGCTTCCTTAATATATATCACTCTTATTATATACACATTTTTCAGACAATAACACAGCTTTTGCTTCTGTAATCTCATTTTACAACATTTATGCATGAAAGTCTTTAGCTTTTTATGATTCTTCTATTTTTTGTGGATTATTTACAAAAATGGGGTTGATTTTTTATGCTTTTGTTGTATAATTAGCCTATGTTTTAAATTTTTATTCACACTATGAATTAATTATTCATCAGTATACAGCAATTTTTTTGAGGAGGATTTTTAAAATGGCGAAAGAAAAAGTGGTATTAGCCTATTCGGGTGGATTGGACACCTCGATCATCATGACATGGCTGAAGGAAAACTATGATTATGACGTAATCGCCGTCTGCTGCAACGCAGGACAGAAGGAAGACTTCGCCGCGATTGAAAAGAAAGCCCTGGCAACGGGAGCATCCAAGGCGATCACCATCGACCTGAGAGAAGAATTCATCACCGATTTTATCTGGCCCACGCTGAAAGCCGGCGCCATCTACGAAAATGAGTATATGTTGGGAACTTCCATGGCAAGACCTTTGATGGCGAAAAAGCTGGTTGAGGTCGCTCAGCAGGAAGGCGCTTTTTACATAGCCCACGGATGTACGGGCAAAGGAAATGACCAGGTACGTTTTGAAACAACCATCAAAGCCCTGGATCCTGCCATCAAGATCATCGCACCTTGGAGATTCTGGGATTTTGAATCCAGAGAAGACCTGCTGGAATATGCGGCTTCCCACAATATTCCCATCAACCAGAGCGAGGCGAAAATCTACAGTCGTGACGAAAACATCTGGCACATCAGCCACGAAGGCGGCGAGCTGGAAAACCCCTGGAATGAGCATTACGATACCATCCACGTTCTTTCCGTACCTCCTGAAAAGGCCCCAGATGAAGTAACTTACGTTGATATCGACTTTGAAGCCGGTGTTCCGGTGGGCATTGACGGTCAGAAAATGGGACCCATCGAACTGCTGACAAAGCTCAACGAGCTGGGAAGCAAGAACGGCGTCGGTACGGCCGACCTGATTGAAAACCGTCTGGTGGGCATGAAGTCCCGCGGCGTTTATGAAACTCCGGGAGGAACCATCCTCTTTGCCGCACACTCTGCGCTGGAAAAACTCATCTTAGATAGAGATACGACCCAGTACAAATATATCGTAGCCCAGAAGTTCGCCCAGCTTTGCTACGACGGCCTCTGGTATACGCCTCTGCGTGAAGCCATCTCCGCTTTCGTAGACGAAACCCAGAAGCTGGTTACCGGTACAGTAAAAATGAAGTTATATAAAGGAAGTGCGGTTGCGGCCGGACGTAAGTCCCCCAACTCCCTTTACAGCGAAGAATTCGCTACATTCAGTAAGGATGAAGTATACAACCAGAGCGATGCGGAAGGTTTCATCAACCTGTTCTCACTGCCTCTGAAGATCCGCGCGATCCAAAAACAAAACAAAGAAGGAGGGGCAAAACTGCATGAAGGCTTGGAAAGGAAGGTTCTCAAAGGCGGCGACTTCGTCCGCTGATGAATTCAACGCATCGATTGAGTTTGACCAAAGATTGTACAAAGACGATATCAAAGGCAGCATCGCCCACGCGACCATGCTGGGAAAACAGGGCATCATCGCCAAAGAGGAAGCTGATCTGATCGTCAAAACATTAAAAGAAATTGAAGCCGATATTGATGCCGGCAAGGTGGAATTTACCATCGAATCGGAAGATATCCATATGAACATCGAAACGGTCCTCACCGAGAGGATCGGCGATGTGGGCAAGAAACTCCATACAGCTCGCAGCCGCAACGACCAGGTGGCCGTGGACATCCGGCTCTATTTAAAGGATGAAATCGCAGCCATCGACGCTCTGCTGAAAACTCTGATGTCCACTCTTTCCGATCTGGCGGAAACGCATCAGAATACGGTGATGCCGGGTTATACCCATCTGCAGCGGGCTCAGCCGGTTACGCTGGCTTACCACCTGCTGGCTTACTATCAGATGTTCAAACGGGATGCGTCCCGCTTTGCCGACTGCCTTGCCCGTATGGATTATCTGCCGCTGGGCTCCGGCGCGCTGGCCGGTACTACTTATACCACGGATCGGGATTTTCTGGCGGATGAGCTGGGATTTAAAGGGGTTTGCCCCAATGCCATGGATGCGGTGGCAGACCGTGATTTTGCAATTGAATTCATCAGCTGCTGTTCCATCACCATGATGCATCTGTCCCGCTTTTGCGAAGAGCTGATCCTCTGGAGTTCGGTGGAATTCAGCTTTGTTGAAATCGATGACGCTTATTCGACGGGAAGCAGCATTATGCCTCAGAAAAAAAACCCGGATATGGCGGAACTGATCCGCGGCAAGAGCGGCAGGGTCTACGGCGATCTGATGAGCCTGCTGACTATTTGCAAGGGCCTTCCCCTGGCTTACAACAAGGACTTGCAGGAAGACAAGCTGCCCGTCTTTGACGCCGGCGATACGCTGAAAGCTTCTGTGAATATTTTTACGGAAATGATCGCAACGATGAAGGTCAACGGGGATAACATGGAGCATGCGGCCAAATACGGCTATATGAACGCCACGGATGCGGCGGACTACCTGGTGACAAAGGGGATTCCCTTCCGTGATTGCCATGAAATTATCGGCGGCATCGTCCTCCATTGTATCAATAAAGGCATCGCCATTGAAGAAATGTCTATGGAAGAATTTAAATCCTTCTCAGATAAATTCGAAGATGACATCTACGATAAAATCGCGATACGCAGCTGCATTGAAGCGAAAAAATCCAAAGGTTCCACTTCCTTTGAGAGTGTAAAACAGCAGCTTGCCGATATCCGCAAGGAAAAATGAAATTGAAAAAAAGCTGTCGCACGAACGGTTGAAAACCGTGAAGCGGCAGCTTTTTTGCTTCGAGCCAGAATGGTCTTTGAGCTGGTGTGGCCCCCGGCGGATTGGACTCCGGGCCAGAATGTCGGAATTCGCCTCAAAATCATCTGGCTTTGATATTTTACCATTTTTTTCTTAGGATTTCATGAAAAAGTATCAAGAAAGGGCAGCTATTTTCTAAAATCCGATATTCCGGGGGGATACTCGTCCAAAAGTTTGAAAACCAGCATCCGGAAAATTTCAAAAAGATTTCGTGATTTTTACGCAAAGTTATGGGTTTGCGGGACCTGATCCAGAGAAAATACGGAGCTGGTTGCTTCTAGCGGATATTGTGTAGGCGCGATCATTGAAAATTGCGTAAAGAATTGAATTTATTTTAATTCTTTACCGAGAAACGGATGCTATACGAAAGAAGAAAACGCATGCTGCCTGGAGCGATCCCAAAAAATAAAGCAGCCGCATGTAAAGCGATTTGCTTCATGCAGCTGCTCTGTTTTGATCTGCTGCGGCAAGGCCGCGGCTCTTTTTTATTACGTAGGAAATATCATCAGCGATATTTCCGGAGTATCAACAAAGTCTACTTCTTTTAAGAATCGGCGAAGCCGACTTTGTTATAGCAAAGGAAACTTTTTTATAAAATCTTGCTCAGGAAATTCTGAGTCCGTTCGTTTTTGGGTTCCAAAAAGAGCTGGTCCGGGGTCCCCTGCTCCATGATAATTCCCTGGTCCATAAAAAATACCCGGTCGGCAACTTCCCTGGCAAATCCCATTTCGTGGGTTACGATTACCATGGTCATTCCCTGGTTTGCCAGATCTTTCATAACAGCCAGCACTTCTCCCACCATCTCTGGGTCCAGAGCCGATGTGGGTTCGTCGAAGAGCATGACTTCCGGGTCCATGGCCAGCGCCCTGGCAATGGCCACCCGCTGCTGCTGCCCGCCGGACAGAGAGCTTGGGTAAGAGTCTGCCTTATCCTCAAGGCCGACGGTTTTTAGCAGTTCTTTCGCCTTTTTCTCCGCCTCTTCTTTGGCCATTTTCTTCACCTGAATTGGCGCCAGCATAATGTTGTCCATAACCGTCATATGTGGAAACAGATTAAAGCTTTGGAATACCATGCCCAGCTTGGTCCGAATTTCATCGATATTGGCTTCCGGGCTGTTTACCTGCTGCCCATCGAGAAAGACTTCGCCGCTTGTGGGCTCCTCCAAGAGGTTGAGACAACGGAGAAAGGTGCTCTTTCCCGAGCCGGACGGACCGATGACACAGACCACTTCCCGCTCAGTGATGGTTTCGGTGATTCCCTGCAAAACCTTCAGATCACCAAAGGATTTGGTCAGATTTTTAACTTCTATCACTTCTCGCCATCCTCCTTTCTATGTAATTAACCAGCCTGGAAAGGGTCAAGGTCAAGGCCAGGTATACGATCGCCACTCCGATATACGCCTGGAAGAACAAAAACGACTGGGAGGCCCAAAGCTGCCCCTGTCTGGTCACTTCGACGATACCGACCATGGACAAAATGGATGTTTCCTTGATCAACGTAATAAATTCATTTCCCAGGGCCGGCACGATGATCCGGAACGCCTGAGGAACGATAATGTAGCGCATGGTCTGTCTGCTGCTCAGGCCCAGCGATCTGGCCGCTTCCGTCTGCCCGATATCGATGGCCTGAAGGCCGCTTCGGATGATCTCGGCCATGTAAGCGGAACTGTTGATTCCGCAGGCCACGAACCCAATTACGATTTTAAGCTCCCAATGAAAGGAAACACCAAAAACCGAATTAATAATCTGCGGAACGCCGTAGGCTAAAATCAGCACTTGTACCAAAAGAGGGGTACCTCTCAAAACATCCACATAGATTGTCCCCAAAGCGCGCAGTACTTTGAAGCGGGATTTTTTTGCCATAGCGACAAAAAGACCCAGAACCAGGCCAATCAGCACGGCGACCAGTGAAACGGTCAATGTGACAGGAACGCCTTTCAGCGCGATTACGATGCCGTGTAAATACTCCTGCAACTTTATATCCTCCTTACAAAAATTGACCTTTGACCGGGATCGCGGCCAAAGGTCTCGCATTCATTTCTATTATCCTATTTATTGAACCATTCGTCAACCAGTTTGTCAAACGTTCCGTTTTCTTTAATGTTTTTCAAACCGGCGTTGATCTTTTCAAGAAGCTCGGTGTTACCTTTCTGAACTGCGAATCCATAGTTTTCTGCGTTCAGCGGTTTGCCTACCATCTTGATTTTATCCGGCTGTTTTTTCATATATGCTTCTGTTACCGGCTTGTCATTGATGACTGCGGATACATCGCCGTTGATCAGCTGCAGCATAGCTGTGTCCAGACCGTTTAAGATAACCGCTTCTTTGATCTTCCCTGCTTCTTGCAGTTTCTGAGTTTTGTTGGCGCCTGTGGTTCCAGTCTGGGCTGCTACCTTCATATCTTTTGTCAGATCATCCACGCTCTTGATCGTTTCGTTATCAGCCGTTACTGCTACCATCAGCTTTGATTCATAATAGGCGTCGCTGAAATCAACCTGTGCTTGTCTGTCTTTGTCATCTTTATTCATACCAGCTGCGATGATGTCGATGTTTCCTGCTTTCAGAGCCGGAACCAAGCCGTCAAAGGACAGATTTTCAAACGTCACTTCAAATCCCTGGTCTTCTCCAATGGCTTTGATCAGGTCCATATCAAGGCCGACAATATTCTGTTCTTCGTCAGTCGTGTCAAACGGCGGGAATGTAGGCTCTGTTCCTACTTTATAGGTTACCTTTTCCGCATCTGCTCCGCTCTTTTCGCTGTCGTCGCCTCCGCACGCTGCCAAAGAAAATACCAGCACCATGGCCAGTAAAACTGCTATTATACTTTTCTTCATTGTTCTTTCTCCCTCTCAATTAAGTTTCTTTTATAATTATACACAACACATGTATATTATTCAAGCAATTCTTTTGTTTTTTTAAGGAAATATTCTATAAGTATGATACGGTCGTCGGAGCCGCATGGTACAGAATAGTATACCTTGCAAGCCAGTATGGCCAGCGTTGCCGCAAAGCGAAAATTAAGAGTTAGGCTCAACAATCGAGGAAAACGGCTCAATTGTTGAGACAAAACACTGGCTTGTAGGCTGCCAAAATGGAAATAACCTTGTATAACAAAACCTTCATCAGAAATTGCAGCCTGCAGGCGTTGGAAAGATCTCAACAATAAGCCAAACTTCGTACATTGTTGAATCAATTGTCTCATCCGACAATTTTCGACATACGATATCTCCATACTCCTCTCAGGAGTGAAAGCTGCGAACCACACAATAATTTCCCTACTATTGGACCGCACCTCTGTTAAACCCATCCTATGCGTTCAAACACCCGGCCGCCCATTTGCCGATATACACGCCGGCAATACACAAAATGACGCTGGCGGCGATATACACCAGTCCGATCAGGCTTTTCCCCTCCTGCATAATGTTCAGGGATTCCAGCGCAAACGTAGAAAAAGTCGTGAATCCGCCGCAGATTCCCACTTTCAGAAACAGCACCAGATTTTCATTTAACCCTCCATAGGATTCTGCATATTGAACGATCATGCCAATAGCAATGGCGCCGATCACGTTGACCAGCAAAGTCTGAAAAGGCAGGGCCCCTCTGTGAAGAAAAGGCAGCAGCCCAATCAAATACCGAAAAACCGACCCAGCAAAGCCACCTGCGCCGACGGCCAAACAATTTAACACCATAATAAACAACCTCCTACAAAAAAAGACTCCTGCAAACAAGTGCAGAAGTCATCAACTTTATCAGTGGTTTTGGCATACGCCAAGGGAGAACTTCATTCCCTTTGGTCAGTATAGCACAGTGTGTCTCCTAAGGCAATTGGATTGTTGCATTTGGGCCCAGAAAAATAGGCGGCCTAAATCGGAGGGTGAAACCGGGCCCTGCGGAAAATTTCTGCGAAAATTTAACCTTTTTACGCAAAGTTGTGGGTTTGCGGAGCCTCATATTGAGAAAAGGCCTGCTGATCTGCTCCGGCCTGCATTTAAGGGGTCCCAAGCGTTGAAAAAGGCGAAAATTCTCCAAAAAATCCCCACTCTTTTCCCAAGCAGCTCACTTCCTTCCAAATCCGGCAGCAGCCGCTCCAAATTTAAAATGGAACTCAGCCTTCTCAATTTTTATGTATTTCACTGTTTACCTCCACCAAAGGATTTATCCATAGCAGCTTTATTTTTCCCCGACCGCCTGGGCCATCAGCTCGTCAAGAACCTGCAGAGTGTATGCAATATCTTCATCCGTACTCTGGGCGCACATATAGTTGCGTCCTCTCCAGGGATTGAGACGGATGCCACGCTCCATACACCCCTGCACCAGCTTGGTATAAAGCTTGCTGTCCACCTTGGAATAATGATCTCTGTAATCGACCAGATCCTCGTCCGTGCCTAAAATCATGGTCCACATACCTCCGATGGCTTTTGTGTTGACTTTTACGCCGTACTTGGCGCAAATGACCTGGATTCCATCCACCATTTTCTGAGACATGCGCTCCAGGTTTTCATAGAAACCCGGCCGCTGGCAAATCTCAATTGTCGCCAGGGCAGCTGCCACGCAAAGGGCGTTGGCGGCAAAGGTTCCGGAAGCCACGGTCGCTGCCGACACCACTTCTTCCCGGCCGGCTACGCAGGATATGGGGTAGCCGCCGCCGATGGCTTTTCCAAACGTCGCCAGATCGGGCGTAACGCCGAAGTAACCCTGGGCCCCTTGTAAACCCAGCCGAAATCCTGTAATGACTTCATCAAAGATCAGCACGACCTGATATTGGTCGCAAAGCGTTCTCAGCCCTTCCAGAAAGCCTGGCTTGGGATAAATGGGATCCGCGTTGGCCATGATGGTTTCAAGGATCATGCAGGCGATATCGTCGCCCTGAGTCTTGAAAATATGCTCGATATTGTCCAAATCATTGAACATGGCGATAATCACATCGTCCGGATCCTTCTGCCCTTTTATGTGCTTTATCTTATTGGGATTTTCCCTGGAGCCCAGAGCCTCCAGCCTTTCAGCATCGCAGCTGACTTTTTCCTCATCCATAGAACCGTGGTAGCAGCCTTCAATCTTTACGATTTTCTTCTTGCCCGTATACGCTCTGGCGACTCGGATCGCATGCATATTGGCCTCCGATCCTGAGGACATAAAAGCGCTCACTTTATCGGCGCAGGGAATAATATCGACCAGTTTATCTGCTAACTTGACTAAATCCGCGTTGGGCGCAGCCATTAACGTGGCTTTTTGCAGCTGTTTTGCTACGGCCGCTGTCAAATCAGGATGCACATAGCCTAAAAGGTTGGGCCCAAATGCGTTCAAATAATCGATATAGGAATTGCCGTCCACATCGTAGACCTTCGATCCTTTTCCATGATCCATGTAGATGGGATACTCGTTCCAGGCTGCTTTATGAAAAGAACTGGAAAGTCCTCCCACCAGGCACCTCTGGGCTTTTTGAAATAGCTCTTTTGATTTGTCTGTTTTGTAAGTCATCGTGTTCCTCCTTTTCATCAATGACGAATATATTTTGCATTTGCCGAAATATCCAGTCTTAACCTTAATTCAACAAACGTACCTTCAGAATTGCCGCAGCTCTGCGAAAGGATTTGTTCTTTCGAAAGCTGGGAAGTGTATTTATTGACGCCCATTTTTTCTCCGAATTTTTTTCCGCATAAAATCAGTTCCCGCTCCGCGAAGCAGACGGCCTCATCTAACGTTTCAAAAATCCTCCGCTGGTCGGGCAAATGGACGATATAGTTTTTCGAATGACAGTCAAAGCGGATCAGGGCTTCCAGCCTTTCTCGAATATTGCCTGACACAGTTCCGATGGCGTTTGCCACCTCGCTGTTTTCGGGAATGATCACTTTACACCCCAGCTGATCGGCGGCTTTTTTCAACCAGGTACCGGCCGGCGCTCCAATACCGACGATCGGTGCATGGAAGAGGCAGTTAAAATCAAACAAGCGGCAGGTTGCATCCAAATGATTGAAAACCAGTCGGATCAATTCCCGGGACAGCTTTTCCTCTTCAACGCCTTTCTCGATCAGCAGGCATTCGATGAAGGAAATGCAGATTTTCTCAACAAAACCAGCTTCCGCATAGGCGGCAAAATCCGCCGGAGGCATCTTTTTTCTGGCCGCCAGTTTGGCCAGGGCCAGATGGGATATCCTTTGATCGTATTGGACGTATTCGCCTGTCGCGTGGAGCAAATCCGTAGGCGTAAAGGAGATTAGATAGACAATTTCCCTTTGCAGCAGGGATTCAATCTCGATGCCGTCTATATCCTTGCCCAGTTTTTCTGCCAAATAAAGCAGGGAATGGGCTCCATCCGCTAAAAGCTCCACAAGCCGCTTTTCTTCGGCCGTCAAATGGGCCCGTTCAAGATTCTTCCTTTTAAATAAGGCGATGCAATCCGACTCCTGCCGTTTAATAATGTGATAATCGGCCGGAAGATAGAGCCTTTCCACTTCATTGATCAAATTTTTGTATTTCTCAGCCGCCGCGCATAAAGGCACCACCCTTCTGGGGCCGAATTCCAAGTCCCCCGCATGGTTCATTCTCAGATAGCTGTCCCCGCCCAGGCCAAAGGATCTGGTGCGCATGGCTTTAATCCGGATCCGCCAGCCGCCTACTGCGGCTCCACATTCGTCCATGGGAATGCTTTGGTCCAGAATCGGAACAACATCCAAAGTGGTTCCGCCCATATCGGCAACAATCATGTCTTTGCAGCCGGAGAGCAAGATTCCTCCAAGAGCGCTGGCTGCCGGCCCGGACAGTACGGTTTCGATGGGCCGCTCTTCTGCAAAGGAACAAGTCATGCAGCTGCCGTCGCCCTTGATGATGACCAGGGTAGCCCGGATGCCTTTTTTCGCCAGCACCACTTTTGTCGCTGCGATCAGCTCTTTAATAATCGGAATTAACTTGGCGTTGAGGACGGCGGTCACGGTTCGCTCATAGTAGCCCAGCACTTTTGTAAGTTCATGGGCGCACACCACCGGGACGCCCAGGATAGCATCGGAAATCCCTTTCACCTTCAACTCATAGGCCGGATTGCGGACGCTGGCATATCCGGAAACAGCAAGCGCGTCAATTTTTCCTTGCATCCTTTCCAGAGCCGCCGCCGCGCCCTCACAATCCAAGGGAAACACCTCACATCCTTTGACATCGATCTTACCCTTCACATGGAAATGACTAGCTGCAGGATAGGAATGCTCTTTCGGTTCATCGATGGTGATCAAACCGACGGCCGCCCCTTTGCCTTCCACAATGGCATTGGTAGCCAGTGTAGTGGACAAACAGACCAGGGTAATGGTATCCCGGTCCTGGATGCCCAGCTTGTCGATGGCCTCTTCAATGCCAATGGTCAAATTTTCCTTGGTAGTTCGGGCTTTTGCCTTGCTGACCACCTGACCGCTGTCCCAATCGACTAAAACCGTATCCGTATAAGATCCTCCAGTATCTATGCCTAATTTCAATTTCATAAGCGATCCTTTCACAAGCTCAGCTTTCACCGATTGCCTGGATTGTTTTTATCAGATTGTTTTCCGCCAGTATCCCCTTCTGATTGATCATTTCTGTCACATCCGACGGCTCTGAGTGTCCCGGCAGGATGGTGTTCAGTCTGCCGCCCATAAAGACCATGTATTTTTTGTCGCCGCCTCTTTGCTTCATCTCACTGAGAAGCTGTTCGGCGATGCCCAGGGCTTGTCCGTTATGGGTGCTGACGCCAATATAGCGAATCCCTTCCTCGTCGGCTGTATCAAATATGTAGGGGATGGAGGCGTCCACTCCCGCATCCACCACCTCAGCCCCCGCTTTTTCCAAAATGTTTCTTACATATTGCAGCCCATATACATGAGCGTCGGTGGATGCGATTAAAATCGTTCTGCCTTTTAAGCTCCCCTCCAGCTGGGATTTATCCATATTGGCATTGCCTTCATCGATCATATCCTGGGTCAGCTTGCCCATATCCGTATAATAATGGACCTGGATTTTTCCCGTCTCCTTCATGCTGGGATGAAAGGTTTCCTCGAACAGGCCGGCGTTGAAATTCTTCACGAACATGAGCATTTCCATGGGATCGGCCAGATCCAGTCCGGAATCGTTCAGAATATCCAGCATATTATGAAAGAACTTGGTTCCTTCCTCTTTTAAAACCTCGGCCATCTCATCGATATAGGAAAAATCGATGACCGCTTCCCACTGTTCTATATTTTCTTCCAGCCTCGAGCATACCCCCAGCATCCCTTTAATGGCGTCTATCGTTGGCACATGCACCTTCTCTGTAATGGGCACCGGCAAAATGACCGCGCCCGTATTGTATCTCCGTTCCGCGAGGACGGCCATCAGCATTTCCTGGGACAGCATTCCATAATTGGCTTCAATATCGTGGTCCCAGAATCTGGTTGTATTGGCCTGGATTTTGGCTACGGGAAGGGGCTGGTTCTCCCGCCAAAGGGAGTCGTAGAGGGCCTTGAGCAGAGCGGCCCTGATGCGGATATCGCTGATCAGGCCGCCGTAATTCACCTGATAGATGACGCCGCATAAATCGTCGGCGATATATTGTTCAAATAAGGCGTAACCCACCCAAGCGATGGCATCCTTGCAATAGCTGGGGTAAGTGTCATCCAGATACCCGCTCACAGCAAAGCCCTCATCCCGCTTTGAAGAAAGAACGCCCATCACCTTCAGCATGTCGGCCACATAGCTGACATGGTCGTCGCATCCCGGATAATTCCAAAGGAGCTGGGAAAAGCAGCCCACCTGGTATGAGCCTGCTTTGAGGGCGTTGATCCCGTTGAACCATGCGTTGGGCACGGCCAGCACCTGGTCCGACTGTATGACTTCCATGCCTTCGATATCCCCAAGGGTCATAAAGTCCTCCGGCTTTTCCAGCACATAGCTGGTGTTCTTTGTATCGTACCGCCTCAATTCCTTTGGAATCGCGCTCAACGTGCTGGGTATGGCCAGCGTGGAGTGGTAGTTGATCTTTAACTTTTTGCACCATCTTTGCAGTTCTTTGATCCCTTCCACCTCTTCCTCGATGGTCGCCAATCCCACATTGGAAAACCAGGCGATTTCCTTTCGCTCTTTATGATCTTGAAAATATTCCAAGTAATGGTCGAACTCGCTGTCCCTCACTAGGCGGCTGCGGCCGGCTCTGATGGTTGGTCCCACTTTTCTGCCCGCTTCAAGGATTTCTCTGCCATCCGGAAGTCCTTGGGGAATTAAATTTTTTATGTATTCTTTGCTTGCTCTTGCCATAAAACATCCTCCTTATATGATGCGACAGCGCCCTTTTTCCCTATTAATAACGCAAGGGCTGTACCAAATCCCTTACGATTTTTAAAAAAATTATGAAAATTTCAATAGAGCTATTGAAAACCCTTGCTTATAGGCATTATATAAAAAGCTGCGGACTTGGACTTCCTTTATGAAGTTCGAACTCCCCTAAAATATAGTCTCTTTTAGGGTTTTATAGTCTCTTTTTTGCCAGATTCATTGTATCTCCATCGAAACTGAGGTATACTTCTGATAAGCGGTCCCTCCCATCCCGGCTTTTTTGAAAATATGAGGGACCTGAAACGATTGATCGACGAGAAGGAGAGAAACCCATGGAAACTTTGGAGCAGAAAAACAAAAAATTGCTGATCTGTATCAGTGACCCCACCATCCTTGAATTTTTAACCAATACCATCCAAACCTACTTTGAAGATGTGTTAGATATTGTATCCATACGCCCATCAAAGCTGTTTGACCTGGATTTTGTGCCCACCGCCGCCATCATATCCCATCGGACCGTCAATCTTGTCAGGGAACGGTTTCCCAATACGACCTTGATCCTCCAGAAAAGGGATTTATCCGGCCAGGCCCTGGAAAAAGTAGTATCTCTGCCGGACGGCTCCAACGTGCTCATCGTCAACCAGCACATGGATGCTGCCAACGAAACCATCCGCTCCTTCATTGAACTGGGGATCAATCATATTAATATGAGGGCTTATGCTCCCGGAAATAACATCGATACCTCCCAGGTCGATGCTGTTATTTATACAGGCGTGCCGGAGGATTGCCCCAAGCTGGACTGCCCTTATATCGATATCGGGCTGAGAAAAATTTCCTTGTACACCATCATCGATATCATACGGGCCTTTGATCTTCCTTCCGATTTTACAAAGGCCTATTACAACGACAGCATCCGCCTTTTCACCGCATCCTGCTACCAGCTGCAAAACACCTTAGAACAGGCCAATACACTGAAAAATAATTTTGAAAAGATATGCGATATCAACAACAACATTACCTTTGTAATCAATGAAAACGATGAAATCATCTTATTCAATGAAACGGCCAATAAATACTTTGAGATTCGGGATCCCCAGGAAATCATGGGCATGGATTATAAGGAGGTTTTCCGCGATCAGCCCGAACTGCTCTCCTATATTGCCGCCAATGTTCCGCTCACCGACACTCTGGTCACCATCGAAAATCAAAAGCTGCTGCTCTCTTCCTTTGAAATGGACGTTGACAAGAGTCAAAACAAAGCCTTCACTCTGCTGCCGCTGTCCACTTTAAAAAAAAGAGAGGGCATGGTTCGAAAAAAATTGAGAGCCACCGGGTTTACAGCCAAATATACCTTTGACGATATCCTCGGTTCCAGCACCTTGATGGAGCGGAGCAAAAAACTGGCCAAGGTCTATGCCAAGACCGAGTTTCCCGTATTGATCACCGGCGAATCGGGCACCGGAAAAGAGCTGTTCGCACAGTCTATTCACAATATGTCCTCCCGCCGGGAATCCAACTTCGTGGCCATCAACTTCGCGGCTCTGCCGGAAACCCTGGCGGAGAGCGAGCTTTTCGGGTATATGGAAGGGGCCTTTACCGGGGCCTTGAAAAACGGTAAGGCAGGCATGTTCGAGCTGGCTCATCAGGGGACCATTTTTCTCGATGAGATCGGCGATGCGTCCCTGCCCGTTCAGGCCAAGCTGCTGCGCGTTCTGGAGGAAAAGGAAGTGGTGCGGGTCGGCGGAACGGATGTGATTCCTGTGGATGTGCGAATCATCTGCGCCACCAACAAGGACCTGCAGGCGGCCATCCGCGAGGGAACCTTCCGGGAAGATCTTTACTACCGCATCAAGGTGCTCAACCTGCGGCTGCAGCCTCTGAGAGAGCGCCCCGAGGATATTATGGAGATCATCTCCCACCTGCTGGAATCCCAGCAGGCCAAAGCCCTGGCAAACCTGCCCAATATCAGGGACAAGCTCATTTCCTACACTTGGCCCGGCAATGCCCGGGAGCTGAGGACCGCGGCCGAATACATGAACATGCTTTCATCCCTTTCCGACCGGGAAGAAGCCCTGGACATGCTCAACGTTTATTTTGAAAACAATCTGCAGACCGACCCTCTGGCTGAAACGGAATCACCAGCCCAAACCGGAAAACCCGGCCGGGAAGAAGCGGCCGTCAAAGGCGATTACATCGGCCCGGATCTGATTGCCATATTAGAAGCCATTTTCCGCCTGCAAAACCAGGGCGTGACGGCGGGCAGAAATTCCATATGCAAAACTCAGAGCGCCCAGGCTCTCCAGCTCACCGAATCCAAGATAAAAAGCAGGTTGAAGAAATTAGAAGCAATGGGCTATATTACAGTGGGAAAAACAAAGCAGGGAGCACTACTCACCGATCGGGGATATCAGCTGCTCAAGCAATTCATCCAATAGCAATCCATCAAAAAGGAACCGGTTTGGCCTTTCATCCTGCCAAGTCGCTTCCTTTTTCTATAATCAGGGAAGTTTCACTTATTTAAGTCGTTTAAAAATCCCATCCACTTTGGAAATTGTCAAAGCAATATCATCCTCCGTATGGGCGATTGTGAACCCGTTGTGCTGGGGAAAAGGTTTTTCGCCGCCGTCAAAGACATAAAGGTGTTCTGCTAAACATTCCCTGGTAAAACGCCGGTACAGCTGGGGATGATAATGTTTTACAGTTTCTGATAAAATATAGTCCATTTGCGGATCGTCATAGCCAAAATAAAAAGCAAATTGGGCTCCCTGGCTGCGGATATGGCCCGGAATACCGTGCTTGCCAAACAAAGCGTTCAGCTCTCCGCACAGGTTTTTTTCAATCTTTTCCACCTGATCGTAAAATCCGGGTTCCATAGCCATTTTCAGGCATTCGATTGCGGCCATGACCGACATCAAATTGCCGGAGCTTGTGCCGCTGCAAATCACCGGTCCTGTCGGATTGAACAGCTCCATGATCTCCGCCTTTCCTCCCACCAGGGCCAGAGAGAACCCGTTGGCTATCGCTTTGGCGAATGTGGACAAATCCGGTTTTATTCCATAGTAGCCCTGGGCGCTTCCCGGCCGGAAACGCAGCCCGGAGATCACCTCGTCGAAGATCAGCAGGATACCTTCTTTCGTACAAAGCTCTCTGACCTGTTTCATATATTCTCTGGTAGACGGCACGCAGCCGCAGTCATAGTTCACAGGTTCCATGATTATGGCGGCAATATCGCCTCTGTACGTTTCAAATACGTGCTTAACCGCATCCAGATTATTGAATTCAATCAGCTTGACGTTCTTCTCGGCCCCCGCAGGAAACCCCGGCGTGGCAGGCGTCACGCTCCTCGTTTGGCCGTACTTGTCCAAATCACTACCGCAGCCGCCATTGAACCAGATCATTTCATGCATTCCGTGAAAATGGCCGTCCATTTTTATAATCAGATTCTTTTTCGTGTATGCCCTCGCCGCCCGGATTGCCGCCAGCGTCGCTTCTGTGCCCGAGTTGGTCAAGCGTATTTTTTCAACGGTCGGAACGAGCTCTTTAAACAAACGTGCAAATTCTAAAGTGGCCGGGGAATCAAAGTTCATGAAAAAGCCTTTGTCCACGCATTTGATGATGGCTTCGCGGATCCTGGGATGGTTCCACCCGAAAAGCAAGGCTCCCGCTCCGCAGTGATAATCGATGAATTCCTCTCCGTCAACATGAAATACATGGCTTCCGTCCGCATGGTCGATATAAAAGGGCGTTCCCAGCGCAGCATGGATTCTGCCGCCCGCGCAGCCGCCTCCTACCATTAGCTTACTGGCTTCCTGAAAAATTTCCGCACTCTTACGCATGTTTTCCTCCTTTTACAGGGTACGTTTTATATGGCTTTTCCCAAGGCCCTCGCTTCATCCAAGGGCAGTGTTCCCCGAATTTCTCCTTCCAACTCGTTTATTTCTAACAAGCAAGCAGATGCACCCGGAGTATTTCCCGGTGCATCTGCAAATGGGTGTTACTTACAGGTCCGAATGTTACGCATTCAGCCCTATGTAGTATGGAATAATCCATGTTACCAGACAGAAGGCGAAGATCCCTACGCCAATCCAGACGCTTGCTTTGAGGGCCTTTCTCGTCTTTTCAATTTCAATCGGATCCTTCTCCGACTCTGGAACAATGAACAAAGCCTCTCTCTGCTCTTTTTCTTCCGGCGTCACCTTGGTCAGGCGGTTTGCAATCATCATCGCCCCAATATTGGCGAGAGTTCCTACAAAATATACGTCGCAATAAATCGGCACGGTGATGCCCTGGGAAGTGGTGATTACCTTCATAATGAAGCTGACGGCAAAGCCTGCGCACATACCTGCGAAAGCCCCGGCCTTGGTAATGTTCTTGCTCCAGACACTTGCAATAGCCACCGGGAGCATGGCGCAGATTACCACTGTGGCGCCGATCTGCATGATCCACCAGATATTCGGCGGATTTGTGATTGCCACAACCAGCACGATGGCGGCCACCAGCAGCATGGAAACTCTTGAAACCAGGACATTCTTCTTACTGTCTTTGATGCGGAAGATATCGTTTGAAATCGATGCTCCGATCAGCGACAGGAATGTGGTGGAAGAGGAAATGGCTGCGGCGATGATGCCGGTTACCAACACAACGCCTATGATTGTTGGAAGTACATTGCCTGCGGCCCAGAGCCATACTTGCGTCGCTTCCGTATCGCCGATATCAAAAGCGTGCATGAAAACAGCTCCCAGTTCGACCAGGTAGTTAACACCGAAGCATCCGATGACAACCCAGACAGCCGAACGGATCACCGTGTGCTCGCTCTTGGCCATAATGTTGCGGGAGCACTGCCATGGTCCGCAAAAGGCCACGCCTGCCCAGCAAATACCGTAGGCCAGGAAGTAGATCACATTTTCCAGACCAGTGTCATACAAATATCCCAATTTGCCCGACCAGGACAGCAGGTAACTGGTTTCCGGGTTGGCCGCGATATCCTCGATGATATTCCACCAGCCTCCGGCTTTGACTGATACGATGATCACGGAAACCACGCCAATGGTAGTAAAGAGGCCGAACATAATCGTATCCGTTATCAGCACGCCTTTTGAACCGGCGGCGATAACCATGATCGTAAAGAGCAAAACAGCCAATAAAACACAAATATTGTAATCCAGTCCGGTTACATTGGACATCAGTGTGGCGCCGCCCTGGGTAACGGACAGCAGATAGACAGCCATTGCCACCACCACCGCGATGACGGTCATAATACCAACTGCATGGGAGCAAAAGCGCTTTTCAAAGAAGGAAGGGATGGTATATACATTTGCTCTTCTTAGAAAACGGCTGAAGAATATGGCTCCCACCACATACCCTCCGGCGCTTATGGCCGCGCACCCGGCGACTGCGATCCATATCCCATTATAGGCTTCTCCCGAGTCGCCTAAGAAAACACCTGTACTCAAAAGAGAGGCCACCATGGATCCGACGATAAGTCCAGTAGGCGCATTTCTTCCTGCGACAAAATAATCATCCGCGCCTTTTACGAATTTGTTTACGACAAATGCTACGATTAAATATACAACGAAACTGATTAAGACACCAATAAGATATACATTCATATCGACGCTCTCCTTTCTACTTTTTGTCCTTCTTTGGAGGATACTCTTTATTGTACTGACGCAGCCCCACTAGCCCGCATATGACCACGGAACCTCCCCAAAATAATGCCATTAAAATTTCCATAATTACGACTCCTTCCTTTTATCACTTCCGATCGTGTTATAACGAATGGTCTCTGATAAACCGGATTGCTTCAATTAAATTGTTATCTGAAAATACGCCTGATTGGTTAATCCTGTCTTTCACATCCGAAGGCTGGTTATGGCCCGGCAGGATTGTATTCAATACGCCGCCTAAGAATGGAAGGTAGCGGCCGTCCCGCTTTTTCGTTTTTCCCAGCTGCCGGATGAAAGGTTTCTTCAAAGAGCGCAGCATCGAATTTTTTTATAAACAGCAGCATGTGGAGCGGGTCGTGAATGTCAAGTCCCGCGTCGTCCAGGCAGTCCAGGATGTGATGGAACATCTCCCGGCCCTGCGCTTTCAAGGTATCGGCCATCTCATCGATTGACGTGAAGTCAATGACATCTTCCCATTGTTCAATATTCTCTTCCAGTCTCGATGCCATGCCTAAAACGTTTTTAATCGCATCCACTGTAGGAACATGTACCTTCTCCGTGATGGGAATGGGCATGATCATGTTCATCGCAGCCCGGATGATTCCACATCAGCAGCGAAATGCAGCCCACCTGATAGCTGCCTGCTATCAAAGCGCCAATCGCTGTCTCCCAGGTGTTTGGAACACCCAGCACCTGATCCCCTTGCATCACTTCCATACCCTCGATGTTTCCGAGGCGCAGGAAATCTTCTAACGTTTCATGTACATAGCTGGTGCTTTTTATATCATAGGCTCTGAGTTCTTTGGGTACGGCCACCTCCCGATGATGTTTGGGATTTCTTACTTTACAAAAGCTCCCTTTAAAACATAGGTCTTGAGTCTGCTGTATTCTTCCGGAGAATAGCCAACTCCCTCATTGCCAAGACCGCTTGCCTTGCATCCGCCGAAGGGCTGTTCGTTCATTCTGTAACAGCTGCATCCGTTTACGATAACGGCCGAGGATTCCATCTGATCCGCAATGCGAAATGCCCGGACCGTATCGCCCGCAAGGACGCCGCCGCTCAGGCCGTAGCTGGACTGATTGGCAATTTGAATCGCCTCTTCTTCTGTTTCATAGGTAATGATCGGCCATACCTGGGCGAAGATTTCCATATCCTTGGCAACATCCGCATCTTTGGAAACATGGTCGATGATGGTCGGTTCGATGAAGGCGCCTTCCCGCTTTCCGCCGCATACGATGGTTCCGCCCTGCTCTACAGTATGCTGAATTTGCGCTTCTACCTTGATCGCCGCCTTCTCGGTTACTAAGCAGATGGCTTTTGCATCAGGATCGAATTGGCTGCCCCGTGGAATTGCCAGCACTTTCTCTTTTAACTTTGCGACGAACTCATCATGCATACTCGTTGGAACCAGATAGCGCTTTGTGGCGCAGCAAACTTGCCCGTTGTTATAAAGTCTCCCTTCCAGGGCTTCCTGTACAGCCGTGTCCACGTCCGCGTCCTCGCAGATGATGAGAGCATCGTTTCCTCCCAGTTCCATAAAGGTTTTCTTCATAGAGTCGGCGGCCAGCTTAATCATCTCCACGCCCGTTTCTGTGCTTCCGGTGAGAGCGATGGCCGCCACATCAGGATGGGTCAGAAGCGCCTGGGTTGATACCGCTCTTTCACAGGCAGTAAAGGAAATAACATCTTCCGGAATTCCAACTTCGTGAGCGCAATCCACCAGCATTCTCACCGCCAAAGGATTGGAGGACGGAGCTTTTACGATTACCGTATTACCCATCGCCAGCGCAGGAGTTGTCTTCTGGAAGAACATTTCAATGGGATAGTTGAAGGGAATAATGGCGGCGACTACGCCCAGGGCCTCTCTTCTTGAAAATCCCAGGTCATATTCCCGGCCTGCTGTGGTTCCTGTGAATACATCTCCATATAGATGTTTTGCCCGTTCCACGTTGCCTCTGCCTATTTCTCCGCCGTCGAAACATTCGCCTTTAGCCGAGTTGATGGGCTTTGCCATTTCTGTGGCGCAGATACGGCCGATCTCATCGCTCTTTTCTTCGATTTTGTCAATCATGCTCATGACCAGCTTGGCCCGTTCAACAATGGGTGTTTTCTCCCAGGCCGGCTGGGCCGCTTTCGCTTTAGCAACTTTTTCTTTCAGTTCTTCAATTGTGTCCAGTTTAATCGATTCAACCAATTCTCCTGTATAAGGATTTGTTACGTCTAACATTTTGCTCATAATCATCTTTCCTTTCTTGTTGATCATTTATATTAATACGCTGCGTATTAATCCTTGTTATACCAGCTCCGCCAATTTGAGCGTATCGATCATAGGCAGGGGCGGCTGACAGAAGGTTTCTGTCTTTATGTCAATTACAACCGTCTCTGTTTTTACTGCTTCAAATGCCTCTTCCAGCACCGGCTTAATATCTTCAACGGTTCGGATGGTCAGGCCTTTCAGTCCGCAGGATTCGGCAATCTTAGCGTAGTCCACCGTATCGATCCAGACAGCGTTTGTCACTTCGCCGAATTTGAACTTTTCCGCGTAATACTGATAGCCCAGAATCTTATTATTGATCACTGCCGCGATCACATTGATGCCTTCCCGTTTGCAGGTTTCAAGCTCACTCCATGTATGGGCGAAGCCTCCGTCTCCTGACAGGCTGAATACCGGCTTTTCCGGGCTGGCCAATTTGCAGCCCATGGCCATTGGGAATCCCCAGCCCAGGCCCGCAAGACCTCTGGGGAAATAGAATTCTCTGTCCGCCTTGGCGGTTATATAGTTGGCATTCCAGATGGAGGAAAAGCTTGCGTCAGCAACGACCATACAGTCGTCCGCCACTTGCCTTTCCAGTTCAGCCATGAATCGTTCAATTCGAATGGGTGAAATTTGTGAACACATCACGTCCTTGATCTCTTCTTGATGCCTGGCTCTTCCATCCGCGATTTCAGCGGCTATTTCCGCTTTCTTGGCCTGCCGTTTGGCGGCATTTCCCTTTTTCATTTCATCGATGAGCGCCCTTAAGGTGAGCTTGGCATCACCCAGTAACCGAATCGCTTCATAGTTCCTGCCGATTTCCATGGGATCGATGTCAATGTGTATGTAGGTCGCATCCTCTGGCAGGAGGGTCCAGGTATCGGTGCCGTTCTGGTTGGTTCTGTTGCCCACCAGCAAAACGACATCGGACCTTTGGACCAAAGGTTTCATGAATTTGGTGGCGCTTCGGTGTCCCATGTAATATCCAATGACGCCTACAGAGAGGGGGTTGGTTTCGTCAACTGCCCCCTTGCCCATTGTCGTTGTTGCTACAGGAAGGCAAAAGGCATCCTGCAGTTCCCGAATTTCATCCACTGCTCTGGAGGAAAAAATGCCTCCGCCCGCATAAACCAGCGGATTTTCTGCATTGAGCAGCAGCTTGGCCGCTTCCTGGATCGCGCTTTGGGCCGGAACCATTCGATCCAGCGGATAGTGGCCTAAGGAAGCCTTTCTCGGTGAAACTACCGGCCTGGCCGTCTTATCGTTGAAAATATCCTGGGGACAGAGAAGCACGGCCGGTCCGGGTTTCCCCGACGCTGCTGCTGTAAAAGCCATGTCCACATAATCTTCAATTCGGTCCTGCGAGTAGATCTTTTTTATCCACTTCGCGCAGCCCTCGAACAATTTTTCATGATCCAATTCCTGAAAAGCGTTTTTTTCCGCATCGTGGAGCGGGACTTCCTGTACAATGGCTACCACCGGATGTCCGGCCTTGTAATCTTCACAAAGCCCCGGCACCAGCAGCGTGGCAGCCGGACCGTTCTGCGCCGCTACGCATGGGATTTTTCCTGATGCCATGGCGTATGCTTGAGCCATATAGGTGCCGGTATTTTCCTGTCTGAATCCGATTTGCCGGATCCCCAGCTCCATGGCGGCCAGCATGATCTTTGTGGGATTGCTTTGTCCAAAGATAAATTCAACGCCATTTCGTTTTAAAGCCCTTGCAAACCGTTCCGCATTTGTCAATTCTTTTGCTTGCATCTTCTGTGTCACTCCTTATGTAAAAATGTTTTTCCTTATGAACCCCCTTTTGAAGGCATTTACACCTTCTAATTGAGCAACTAATATGCCAACCCGCAAAAGGTTTTTTTCCAAAAACTCTGAAAACGTTTGTGGGCGTTGAAATTTAGACGTTAAATTTGGGTTGATTCTTTTTTATATTTGGTTTTTACGGCACTTCTTTTTGTTTTTAGGCTTGGTGTTGGGCCATTGGGTCTGTTTTAGGAAGTTTTAGGCTTTTCCAGAGAAAATAGGGTTCCCTGTGTAAAAAAGGAAACATATCCACAAAATGAAAAAACCTCTAAGCAAAATTTCTTCCATTGCTTAGAGGTTTTTATGGCACTGTTTTTTAATGCTCAGAACGCGTTAAAACCCTTTCCCGATCTCTTCCAATTCTTTCAGATACTTGTCTGCCAGGTCGCCTTTATGAAAAACGCCGTTGACATGGTAGCATCCCAGGTTGTTCCAGCCGCGATCCTTTGCGATCAGTTGGTGGGTATTGATGATGGCATCGTATTTATAATCATCCTTTCCCGCGCCGCATGTAATCAGGTAGGCTTCTTGGATGGGCTGAGGCCTTTTAGCTACCATCAGCGCATAATACTTGTCCAGTGCCGCTTTTATTTGCGCCGTATAGGTATACCAATACAGCGGCGTGACGATTACCAGCGACTCGGCCCATTCATAATAGGGCGCCAGCTCATTGAATACATCGTCATGGGAGCAGGCTTTGTTTTCGCCCAGTTGATAACAGGTTTCGCAAAAAATGCACCCCTTGATGTCTTTAAACCCCGCATCATACCGTACAACCTCATGGCCGGCCGCCTTTGCGCCTTTCACAAAAGCATCCGCCATAAGCTGGCTGTTTCCGCCATGTCTGGCCCCGCCTGTTAAAACTAAAATCTTTTTACTCATTTTCTTCGCTTCCTTTCTTTATGAAAAATAACAATTGATACCGCAACGATTCTAACTGCTGCCGTACCACGCAGACTCGTTTTTTCTCAGTTTTTTATAGCCTGCATGAAACGCAGCAAAGTGTAAAACAAAGGTCAATGCCCAAGATACCGGGTAAGACAGATACAGGACTACCAGGGTGTGCTGCACGCTGAACACGGTAAAAATCCACACAACCCGCAGCACGCAGGCGCCCAGCAGAGATATAATAAGCGGAACTGTAGAATAGCCAATTCCCCGCATGGCTCCCGATAAAACATCATTTAGACCGCAGAGGCAGTACAGCGGAAAAACGACCAAAATTCTGATTACGCCCGCGGCTATGACCGCCTCCTGCTGGGAATAGAATCCTAAAACCCCATGGCGAAAAACGATGGAGATCAGGGAGAGGCCAAATCCCGAGACAAAGGCACAAAGCAGGCAGACACCCAACACCCTTTTGATCCTTGCATACTTTTTTGCTCCATAGTTCTGGCTTACAAAGGTCCCCGACGCCTGATAAAAGCCGTACATGGCCTGGTATAAGAAGCCTTCCAGATTGATTACCGCCGTGTTCCCCGCTACAACGATGGAGCCGAAGGAGTTTACGGCATTTTGGACAATTACATTGGATATGGAAAAGGCCACCCCCTGCAGCCCAGCAGGTAATCCGACTTTTATGATTTCGAAGAATTTGGACTTGATGAAACGAATGTTCCGGATCTGCAGGTTTATTGCTGTCGGTTTGCGGCATAGATGAATGGTCATCAGGGCGGCCGCCAGGCCGTTGGATAGAACCGTTGCCAATGCGACGCCAGGGACATCGAGATGAAAAGTCAGCACAAAAAGCAGGTCAAGCACGATATTGGTGCCGCCTGCAAGAATTAAACAAGTGAGAGGGAACCTGGTATCGCCCTCTGCGTTCATAATAGCCCTGATAAAATTAAAAATCAGTGTGAATGGAAAACCCAGGGCACAGATCCTTAAATAAGTGACCGCATCATTTATAACAGTTTCCGGAGTACCCAGAAGCTCCAAAGAGACTCTGGCAACAGCCACTCCCATAATTGCCAAGAAGAACCCGCAAACCAAACAGATTGCCACGGAGCAATGTACGGTTTCTTCCACTTCTTCTTTATTTTGAGCGCCGTAATACCGGGCAGTCACAATGTTTGCGCCTATTGACAGCCCTACGAATAAATTGACGATTAAGTAAATGAATGAGATATTGGCGCCTACTGCCGCAAGCGCGTTTTCTCCCGCAAAATTCCCCACAATAACCATGTCTGCTGCGCTGAACAGTATCTGCATCAAATTCCCGATTATGATGGGTACAGCAAATAACAGCACATTCTTAAAGATGGGGCCGTTGCACATTTCGATTGTCGCTACATTTTTCTTTTTCAATGTCAGCACCTTAATGCGGCAAATGTCAGCTACAAATCGCTTATACAGTTTTGAATCGATTAAACTTTTTTTAGCTTAACAGGAACTTTGGAGTTTGTCAAATGCTGCGGATTTTTTATTGAGCCCAGCAAAGGCAGCACCAGCTTCACCAGCCATTTCCCCTGATGCTCGAGGCCGGCACCACCAGCTTGCCGGAAGCTTTAAGGGGGTCCTGTCAGGGAGCCGGGCCCTGCGGAAAATTTCTGCGAAAATTTAACCTTTTTACGCAAAGTTATGGGTTCGCGGAGCCTCATATTGAGAAAAGGCCCTCCCATCCGCTCCAGACCGCGTTTGAGGGGCCCCAATCGTTGAAAACTGCGTAAATTCCGCATTATATTTTTGCTTTTTTCACACTCCCCATTCCTTCTCAATCTCCTTTCAGCCAAAGCGAACGGAATGCCAAGCAGCGCCCTTGAAGCGCCAGCCTGCCACTCCTCAGCTCGGATCAAACGCATAACAAAAACCCGCAGCATCACACCTTGGCCACGTCATACATTTCCCGCAGCACCTCAGACCCGGCCGCAAAATAATCCATGATATTCCAATAGCTGACCCCCGCCAGACCATACTCAGATACAAGCGCCAGTTTGGCCTGCATGCTCCGCTCATCTTCAAACCACACCACATGATCGGCGCCGTTTTCATCCGTGTAATAATAATATGGGGATTGTGCCTGCTCATCAAAAAAGATCTCCACACCATAACGTTCTGCTCTGGCTATCGCCTCATCGTTGGAAATCTTTTCTGCTCTGGATTCTCCCTGAACAAAAGGAAGCGTCCAATCGTAACCGTAGTTGGGGATCCCCATTAATAATTGATCCGGCGGTACCTCACTGACCGCGTAATCGAGTACTCGGCGTACTTGGTTGAGTGGCGCAACTGCCATCGGCGGTCCGTATGTGTAGCCGCAACAATGTTATGAGTAACAGAATCAACTATTATAACAGTTTGGAAAGGAGTTACAAAAATGAAGAAGCAAAATTTAGTCGGAACGGAATTAACCTTTAAGGAATTGGATGATTTGATGTTAAGGAAAGGTTATGAAAGTGAGCTACAGTATATCGGCGATCTGAGTCGTGTAATCGAGAAAAAGTATATCGGATATACCCTTGACTTTGGGCTCACTATCGATATCTTGAAATTTAAAATTATCTCAGAAAACAAAAAAGACCCTGCGAACACGATAATACGCATCACGGGGTCTGAGCGGCTTAATTGCTAAATGTACACTATATTGACTCCCCTGTCTCACGGTCAATAAAATCAACCTGCAAATCTGTCCCTAGGGCGCTGGCAATTTTGCGTAAATCGTTTTCGCTAAAATTGTTGCGACTCAGCTTATTGCCAAGGTTTTGCCGTGTAGTCCCGATTGCCGCAGCTAAATCGGATTTATTCATTTTCTTGCGCTCCAGCAGGACTATGATTTTTTCGCTTGTTGTTAACATGGTTTTTACCTCCTCATACATCTTACATTATAAACGCAAAAGTGTCAAACGGTAAAAATATTTTGCAAAAGTTTAAAAATAGTGTACATTTTATGTTGACAAGTGACATTTTAAAGTGTACAATAGTATCAACAACAGAGATCAGGAGGAACAAAAAAATGAAATACAATAAATCAGAAATCATGAAAAACGCATGGAAAATGGTAAGAAAACTTAAATGCTCAATATCAAGAGCGCTCAAAGAGGCGTGGGCAGAAGCAAAGATTAAAGCAATGAAATTTGTAAAATTTGTAGACGGCATGGAAATAACAAGCCCAAACGGATTTACACGCATCCTGAACAGATGGACCAAATACGACAGAGATCGAGTTTACATTAACGGCGGCTCCAGAAAGGGTGACGGATACGTTGATCTGAATACAGGCAAGGCTCACCTAAATGGCACGCTTGTATATCAGGAGCAAATTGCTGAAATGATTCTGAATATGGATTTTGGGGCATAAGCCCCCGGAAGGGAGAGAGGAAAATGAAAACATTGAATTTTACGGACGACGAATTAATGACAATTTGGGGTATGGCTTTAGCCGACAAACATAACAGCTATGAAATGGCGCAGGATGCAAGAGAAAGAGGAGATCAGAAGCAAGAACAGATGTACTTAGCAGATGCAGAGCGTTACGAAAATATTGCAGATAAAATAGCTCGTGCAGGAGCATAGCACGGAGGCAGAAAGGAATAAACAATGAAAACATATATTGTATTTGATCAGAATCGTTGGAAAGAGGAGGAAGTAATCGAATACGTGACTACTGATTGAACGACGCACTAGAGACAATGGAGCATAATTACAGATATTATTCGCGGTACAAGGCATATTTAACCGTGTGGGAAAATGGAAAACAGATATCTACAGAGTCTGTTGTAAGTGTGTTAAAAAAAGGATATCAAAAAAACACACTGGAAATTGAAAATCTTGACCTTGAAGTTTTGGCAAATGAATCGTTAAATTATTTTGATTTTGAAACAGAAGTGGAAAATTATACAAAAACTTGCAATAACTACAAAGTTTTAAAATCTGATATTAATTGTGATTATACCAATATTTATGTTAGAGCTGGAAATGGCAAAAACAAACTCGTTATTTTTGAATTATGTGAGCAGGATTATGTAAAATTTTTGAGACGGCCTGAACATTTGAAAGAATTAATTGAAAAGAAAAAATACACAGTGTATGGTGCTGTATCGGAAAAAGTGTACAGATGCAACAACATCGTTTTAGTATAATATTTATATCAAAAAGACAAGACCAACTCAAAAGCGGCCTTGTCTTTTTGTGTTAAGCAATAACTTATAAATTTACTGCAATCCACGCTCCCCTAATGGGAAGCGACTAATTAAGTTGTTGCTCAAACGCTAGATAATTATAGACCTCAATCCACGCCCTGATGGTTGGGCGACAATCAGCATACAAACTATGGCTGTACACCTACGCGGTCATATAATTACTTAATCAACGTTTTTTATATTATATACTACAATTGTTATATTTGTCAAACCTCAAAACATACGGCACTTTTGTAATATTTTATTGTAATATATCTTGACAAAAGTAATATTTTACTGTATAATAGTATTATCAAATAAAGGAGGAACAAAGAAATGTTAGAAAAAATTTATGTATACGGAATCGATGAGGAAGTTATGGTTGATATGGGGCAGGAAACATTTATTGACGAGGCAACCGGCTGTGAAGTCTATATTGCCGAAGATGGCAGATGGATTACAGAAGATGACGCTATCGGCGAATGGGTACAAATTAAGGGATAATCGGAGGAAGGATATGAATAAAAGAATCAAAGGAAAATTGTACAATACAGAAAGCGCAAAGGAACTTGCCCGCATTGATAGCGGGCACTCCCCTTCCGACTTTGAATATTGGGAAGAAGTCTTGTATCTGACAAAGAGCGGCAATTTCTTTCTGTATGGCTGGGGCGGCGGAAATTCTCGATATGGTGAATGGCATGGAAACAGCGGTGGAGCCGGTGAAAAGATCATGCCGATGGAGCCAGAGGCGGCGATGGAATGGTCAGAAAATAACCTATCCGCCGATGAGGTCGAACAAATTTTCGGACGGCTGGAAGAGGATAAAGTCAAAATTACTGCCGATATCTCAGCATCAGCAAAAGAAAAGCTGGATACTCTGCGCAAGGAGACGGGGAAATCGATTGGAGAAATTATTGAGGACTTGTTAAATGCAAAGAAATGATTTGACTGGTCGAACTTTTGATTTGCTGTGTGTCGAAAAATACATCGGCGGAAACAGATATCTATGTCGGTGCGAATGTGGCAACACCTGTGAAGTATTTGCGGGAAATTTAAGAAGCGGCCACACAAAATCATGTGGCTGCCTAAAGCATACAAACGTCGCTGGCAGGCAATTCGGTAAATTGACCGTCCTGTCAGAAAAAACAAAAACCATTTCAGGCCGGAAAAGAACTTTCCTGATCTGTAGATGTGAATGTGATAATGTCATTGAGGTGCGTAAGGATTCTATCATTTCTGGACAGACAACATCTTGCGGATGTGTCAACAAAGACCGTGACATTCCGCAAAGGATGCTGGAAACGTTTGTTGACGGCTCTCAGCCGATCAAAATTGGTGCTATGACCGCATCCAACAAAAGCGGCATTGTCGGCGTGAACTGGGACAAATCAAGGCAAAAATGGCAAGCGTCAATCAGGTATAAGGGTAAAAAATATAACTTGGGTCGATACGACCGTTTAGAAGATGCAGCCAAAGTGAGAATGAAAGCCGAAGAGATTGTGAAAGAGCATATTAACAAAGGAATGACGGGCGACCCGTTGTTTCCTAAAAAATAGCCGCAGATGTTATTCCTGCGGCCTTTTGCTTCCCTCTCCCCGCTCTTACCTGAATAGAGGAAAGTCACTTTAATTATAGATGATCCTCTTTAAATATCAACACAAATGCAAGAATACGGGCATTTTACGCATTAAAAAAGCCCCAGAGGATCACTCCCCCGGGGCATAGGTATGGGCTATGAGCGTGACGCTTTTTCACGGGCATAGTCCTCAATTTTATGTTTGACATTTCTCTGATACTCGTAAGCCTCATCGAGTTCACCGTTCGCAGGCTTTCCGTCAAGGACGCAGCTGACAAGCTCTTTATTGACACAAAAGGACGCATTGATAGCCTCGAGAGTAAGCTGCTCCCGCTTGTCCCTATCCTCTTCCCTGCTCTGAGCCTTCTTCTGCCCGGACTTAATCGCATGTAGGGCCACTCCAGCAATTACCGTTGTAGCAAGGCTCAATAACATTGTTAAGGCTGTTTCCATCGACTTAAATCTCCCCTTCATGCTCCAGCGTGGCAATAACTTCTTTTTTGGCTCTGGCTTTCTTTGTCACGTCGTTGTCTTTCCACCATGCCCACAGGGTTGCCAGCGCCGCCAACGCCTCAGAGATCAGCTCTGTGGCTCCGTTTTCATCGATTGGTAGTGGGGACATGCCCTTATGTGCAAGTACCATATTCGCCCACAATACCACTGTTACGCCTGTCCGGATGATTAGGTTTCTTACTTCTTTGTTCATGTTCTCTTCTCCTCCTATTTCAGTAAAGATAAATGTGTTTTCAGTCCAGCGTATCCATCCACCTCAAGCCCTTTTAGTTTCTGATAAAGCTTCGTCTTTTTGGCGCAATCTGGACCAAATGAGCTATCAACGGTAACTCGCTCCGGTCGGCCCATTTCTTTAAATTTCTTGTTGAGCTGCTTCTGGTACCATTTCACGTGAGCGTTTTTGATCGGCTTCTTTTTCCTGTAATACAGATAGTGTTTCCCGATCTGCTTTTGCGTTGCTGGCCCACAGCTGCTATCCTCTTCGAGATTGCAGTCATAGGATTTATTCATCGCTTTCTGCAATGCTCTCGTATCCTTATTCACGATGTATTTTTTTGCAGCTGGCTTTGCTGGGGCAGGTTTTGGCGTGCTGCTGCCCGATCCACTGACCTTAACCGTCCCGCCAAACACTTCGCAGATACCCTCAGCAATCCCCAGTGCGATTTTTTTACTCCATGCAGGGTCAAGGATATACTTGATATCAACCTTGCTGTCCATAAAGCCGCACTCAATGAGACACGCTGGCATATCTGTATAGCGGATCACGTAAAAGTTTGCGGTCCTGGTCCCGTCCGCCCGGTTGCCTTTGAGGTTACCACGCTTAATTGCATGCTTATAGATAGCAGCCTGGGCCTTTTTGCTCTTACTCTGGCAGCCTTGAGATACATAGACCTCCGTACCTCCGCCAGAGCTGCCGCCAACGCCGCTGTTGTGATGCACCGATATGTAAAAGTCTGCACCCCAGGCATTTGCTTTTTGTACTCTCGCCGCAAGAGAGACGTCCGTACTGCCGTCCGGATCATCCATGCGCTTGATCGTGTGTCCGGCCGCTTTGAGGAGTCTCCCAAGCTCATCGGCCACCCGGTCATTTAGGACCCATTCTCTTGTCTCGTTCTTGTCCAATTTCTTCATGCAGCGTTTGCCCGGTGTATACCGTCCGTGCCCTGCATCAATTGCTATTTTTGCCATAATAATTCCTTTCCCCCTCTCTTCGAGGGTATAAAAATAGACCCCTTGAGGTCTGTTATAACTGATAGGTCGTGCATATCCGGTAGGTTTGCCCAACTGCCATATTGAGTGACGCATCCGCAGAGTATACCATTAATGAGCCGGTCGGTATTACCCATAAAATTGCAAGCTTGCAAACTGCTCCTTGAGCAACATATACTGTGCGGATCGTCGTTAGCTGTGGACGGTACTCCTCTGGGATAATGCCAATTTGGATACCACCACTACCATTAAGTGTGTGTGTTGTTTTTACTGTTGCCAAAAATGTTATATCCACCATGTTACCCGTCTTTGCAGCCTTTGCCGTATTAGGGGTCAGATAGCTGTTTATATTAGTAATTGCTGCCTCTGTTTGAGTTTGTTTTTCCAGCAGGGATTGCTGCAACTGATTAAACATTGCGATCATCTGATCTTGTGTATAACTCACGCCGCGCACCCCCTTTCGAGGGTTATTTCCACTTGCCGATTAAAACAGCGTCCCAAGTTACTAACAAGTCCGAAAAAGCATAGGACGAACTCATTTGCACATAGACTTTCCCGCCATTTATCGCAAACAGTGCCGCAGCATAATGATTGGCCGTTGCTGATCCGATCACTTTTATATCGTCTATAAACAGTCCTGTAGGGATATTTACCGCTCGATCTACTGCATACCAACATGCGCCTGATGTCCCGCCTAAAGCCATTGTTATCTTCTTCTCGCCGCCCCAGGCAATCGCCAAGCCGTTGGGTAGCTTGACATAATTCCAAATACCTTCTGTTTTGACCTCTAAGCCGCCAAATAGGGCTTGGAGTGCGTTGTTCGCATAATCGATTCCATTCATGCCACGCACCCCCTAATCTGGACAAGACACCTAAAAAATACTGCTTTTAAGCGCCCCCCCGACAAAATTTTGGACGGGATAGGCTCAATCCCAACAATTTTTCTGATCGACTGTGTATCCAACGTCATGTGCGAGCCGGACGGTAAATGTTGAATTGTGCCAGCGCCCTGAAAAGTCAGTGTTGTTCCAGATATTACAAGACTAATCGCTGCGCTTGTATGTTTATTAGGGCTTACGTTTGGCAACATATTTGCGCCAACGATCCTGCCATCAATTAGACAGCACCGAACAGGTGAAGTCGTTGTCCATAAATAGACATCAAACTCGTTGTATTTATCCACATCCGGCACGGTTATGCTACCGCTGCTCCACCCGGTGCCATTCTCCCACAATACTTTGTTTCGTGCCGCCATCAGTTTAAAGATATCTTTCAGCCCTTTATTTAACTTTTCTATTCCATTACTCATTCTCTTTCCTTTCCCACCCCTCCGAGCGGGAGAGGTGTCTTTATTTATACTTGCTATACTGTCAAATCAATGCCTGCGGCCTTTGCGGCTGCGATGGTTTCATCGGAGATGAGGTTTTCGAGGGATAATACAGCGCTGTCAGCAGTAGTCTGTGCCTTTGATATATTTGATCTCATCGTGTCCATGTTTGAGTCCATCACGGATTGATTTTTTTTGAGCTTGCCAAACAGCATTGCAAGCGTGTCGCCGGTCAGGATTTCCGATTTTGACGACGCTGGTGTAAAGGTAATTGCTTGAGCGGAGATATTTGCAATCGTCCCTGCTGGCCCCTGCGGACCAATATCCCCCTTGTCGCCTTTATCGCCCTTGTCGCCTTTGTCACCCTTTAGCCCTTTGATACATCCAACATACACCCATTTAGCCACGCTTGCAGCTCCCGCCACGGTGCAGCGATATACGTTGCCCGTACCTGTATTGAGATAGTAATCATCCAAGGCCGCCGCTGTCACGCCGCTGCCGCTAAAAATCGTAGCAGTCGTGGCCGTGCCAGTGATTTTAGTACCAGAGTACCAGACAGAGCCGTGTTCTCCTCTTGCTCCCTGCGGGCCTGTTGCGCCAGTTTGTCCAGTATTCCCCTTGTCACCTTTATCGCCCTTGGGGCCCTTGATGTTACCTATCAAAGTTTTTGCCATTCTGATCTCCTTTCTACGTCAAAAAATACAGCGCTCCTGTTGCGCTGTCATACTCAAAATCAGGCGCTCCGCCATCCGCATGATTGGCCCATAAATTGCCGTCCGGATCAACCGACATTGTAAAAAATGAGTTGACCGGTGTAGTAACACCACTCTCACCGGGCGGCCCTTGAGGTCCAGCAGCACCTGCGGGCCCGGTGGCACCAGTGTCACCCTTATCGCCTTTTTCTCCCTTGTTCCCTGTATTCCCCTGCGGTCCAGGCGGCCCGATAAAGTCCCCATTGTCGAGCTTGCTCTGTACAGTATTTTTAATCTGCGTGGCCGCTTCTGCCGCTCGATCTGCGTTTGTTGCTGCGGTATTTGCTTTTGCTGCCGCCTGATCTGATTTTGTAATCGCCTGTGTGGCAGACCGCAAAACCGATTCGGCGGATTCCGCAACTGCATCAACGCCAGCCGTTGCTTTTTCGGCGACTGAGATCAAACTCCCTCTCACCTCTTCGCCATAGATCGCTTCTCTAAAATTCGCAATTTCCTGCGATATATCAATTTTTGCCAAGTGCCTTCACCTCGCTTTCTAGGACCGTAATGCGGTCATTTTGACTCTGTACAACCTTGACAAGATCGGCGATGATTTCGTCATACCGGACCGATGCAACCACTTTACTTTTTTGCGGATTCCCTTTGGCATCAAGCGGTTGTTTCAATTCAACATTTTCGTATACGCCCCACGTTCGTCCTGCCATAGCCTCTTTTACATCCTGAGCGACAAAACCATGCCGAACGGTTCCCGGATCGTCCTTATAGACGTACTCAACCGGTTTCAAGTGCATCAAAAATTCTTCAGATTCCGTGCTATCCAGCTCTTTTATATTCGTTTTAAGCGCCCTGTCTGAGCTGGCGATGGATCCCTTTGCGGCGTAAAAAGTGCCGTAAACGCTAAAATTGTCTCTAGCGATTCCGCTCCCCATGATGGACAAGACTGTATCTGGGTATGCGGTATTAGCTCCACAGGTTATACCCGAGTTAAAAATACTTACACCTGGCCCACCAACATCTATCCGATCAAATATGCCTGCTGGCGCCACGATCAATCCGTCACCACGGATATACATGATGCCGCCAAAGTTTTCTCCGCCGTCTGAGCTTTTTTGAACTGAAAACACCCATGAATCCGTTAGGCTTTTTTCCATAAATCTTTGGATGTACACACGGTAAACCGTTGTCCCATCATCAAAAACAAAGTCAGAATATATTGCGTTGTCATTGATAATCCATCCGCCTATTGTCCCAGCTTGCAGCTTTGCCGCCCTGATAAAGTCCGCAACCAGATTCCCGTCGATTGTCCAGGCGTTTTCATATGGACCGTTGATGCCGTTGCGGGAAAAACCTATACCATTTTTGTTGATCTGAATCACATTCACGGCCTTGTCTTTGTTCGGATCGTCCATAATCAGCAATCGCTCTGGGCGATCACCGGGCGGATCGAGAATCAGGTAGCCGCCCGAGCCCCCGGAAATGATGCTGACCTTCTCATTTGTGTATTGCTTTGCTTCAACTTGCCCGGAAACGACCGTTCCGCTGATTTTATCCGTCTCACCGCCAAGCGTAACCTCAAACTTATCCGGCTCAAAGAGCGGCCGGGTGATCTCTGTCACCTGAAAAGTGTCATCAATGCCGTGCGGCTTAGAGAGCATCGGCACCTTATAGCCGATTTTAAACTCATCGATTGACCGATCCAGCAGGCTCATGTCAACCGCCGTGGCCTGGATTGTATGTTTAGGCTTTGATACCTCTGTAAGCGTCTCTTTACCTTTTGCCAGCAGCTCGTTCTCGTCCTCAACATCGTCAAAGAAAGCCGTGCCCCAGATCAGGCCGTAAAGTTTGGCGGCCTCCTCATTGACCAGGTAGTTTTTTCCGTCATTTACATCCTCAATCGTGATCCGCTCGTTTCCGATTGCTTTGCCGAGGGGGATCAGAGCCGTTTTGATATCCGTGCCCTTGCTGCTTTTTGTCACTTTGAGCAGGTTTCGCCCGAATGTGATCGGCTGCGTTGAGACATGCGTGTATTCTTTGATGTAGTCCAGGTATCGCACGCCGTCGCTTTTCCGCACCACAAAGTGACCGCCGTACTTTGTCCGTACATTGTCGAGGGCCGCCTTGGTAGTCTGATAGTCATTGCTGGTCCGAGCCGTGTCAGCGTCATCTTCTTCCTCCACGTAAACATTCCCCAGCTTAAACTGTTTCCATCCGTCCACCTGCCGGTTATGATTGTCAATTAAAAACTCCAAAAACTCGATCAGTACAAAGTCCTCGTCGTAAGGCTGCTGGATACTATCAATCAGATAACCCATTTCGCCCTCGCAAACAATAGATCGAGTCTTGTCGCTTTCATCGTCGTTGTCAATGACCCGGCCTTCCCAGATCGGATCGTGATCCTGATAGATACGGATTTGTGTCCTCATTTGCACCAAGGCATCATACATCGGATGGTTCGGGTGGATGTCAAAAGTAAACGAGTCGATCTGGTCAAGCTTTTCTGACAGCATAGGATTGACGATCTGCCGTTCCTCTGCTCCGGGCACATGCATGTGCGTGCCATCTGCGGTTATGTAATACATCTATAGTTTTCCTCCTCTGTAGTCAATCGTCACCCATCCATATCCGGTAAAGGTTAACATCGTCTCCCTGTCGTGCAGGATAATATAAGGCACTTCCAGGGCCATATCTTTTTTGAGCTTGTATTTCCAGCCTTCGCATTCCACGATCATGTCCTGTGTCGGCGTAAAAACCGGGATGCAGGGCCGGACGGTCGGCGGGATCGTGACAACAAGCTCCCCGTCAACCCGCAGGTCTTTTGCTGTCCGGATCACGCCATCGGCAAAAGAAAACGGGTCCCAAAGCCAATCCTCTGCCGAGCTGGTCATTTCAAATTTATACGGATTCACGTCGCCGGACAGGGTGATCGTGCTTTCAGCTTTACTTGATTTTTCCGCATTAAATTTCAGCCGGCCTTCATAATAAAAGTGCGGGTCCAGATCAGAGACGATCCGGTACCGCTTGCCATGCAGGTAGTTTGCGATCTGGCTCTTTACGACCTCATATTCAAAATAATCTTGATCCGCAGATTCAAAGTTAAATTCTACGGCCCGCTGGTCAAAAGCCACATGGCCTGTCATGGCCTCTGTGAGGTCCAACACTCCGCTGCTGCCCGGTACTTCCACCTCTTTTAGCTGCGGCTCTGGAAACCCAATATTATAGGGCTCCAACCACCTAAGCCCCCAATCTTCGTATGTATGTTTTTCTCCAATTCTTAGCCCCAGCATCATCTTCGCTCCTTTCGTTTTGCGATCTTTCCAAGTTCCTCATCCGTAAAAGTGGCCATTGCTTTTGCGGCTTCCCTGCCGTCGATATCGGAATGGACATGGATTTCATATACTACCCGCTGTTCTGATCGTTCCGGCTGCTGTGCTTGCAGTTTGACGATCTGCGTCTGCACGGATGCCGGTACCCTGCTCTGCTCCGCCACAACGGCGGCCTGCATCTTTGCGTACATAGCACCAGCGTCCAGTTTGGCTGCCGAAAATCGCTCCGCATACGTCTGAGCCACCTTGTCGGTTGTCTTGTAGAGCTGCTTCGCTTCTTTTTCAGTTCCGACCTCGGCGCCGACCATCGACAACTTTCCGATTTCTTTAAACACCCTCGACGGTGACTTGATACCCAAGGATTTTTTACACTGTTTAATAACCGTATTACAGATATCCTTGACCGCTTTTTTTGATTTTTTACTCTGACTTTTGAGCCCGCTCGCAAAAGCTTTTCCGACATTTTTGCCGAGATTGCTCATCTGCGTTTTAAGCTTGGACATTTCTGTATTGATTGCGTTTGAGTAGTTTGTCTGGATCGTTTGGATATCCTGAGCAAAAAACTCTGTCGATATACTATTCGCAAGTGCCTCTTTCTGCCGCCACTGCTCGACGTAGGTCGCAAATTGTGTATTACTCAGAGCAAGTAGCTGCTGCATGTATGCGTTCGCATCGTTCACGCCCATACCGAGGATTTCTTCCATCATTGACTCAGGTATCCGGCCTTTCAGACTGTTTAGGCCGTTTTGATACTGCCTCATCTGATCGATGTCGCTCTGTAAACTTCCGAGGGTATTCGTGTTCAGGTATTGATCTTCCAAAGCTTTGACTGTTGCCTGCTCACTCTTCCACTTGCTCACATACTCGTCAAACTTGCCGTCCTCCATTTTGAGCAGTTTGTTAATATATGAGTTCGCATCCGACACGCCCATCTTGAGGATTTCCTCCATCAGGTCATCCGGGATTTTCCCTTTAATGGCCGTGATGTTCTTCTGATACTTTTCAAGCGCCTTGACGTTTCGATTCAGCGCCGTCATGGGGTTGCCGCTATTGACCTCGTTCAGGCCAGACAAGTTGCCGGTCTTGGAGATCAGCAGATCGCCGGTGTCCATCAGCTTGTCACGCATGGCCTCGCGCTTTTGGATCAGCTCATCATATTTTGCTTGGTAGGTGTTTGACAGCTCTTCGATGTTTTTTTCAGCCTGGTCAATTAATTTCTGGCTTTCTTGCTTTAATGCTGACTCGTAAGCTTTTAAAATCTTCGATGATGCAGATTTCGCAGCAGACTGTTCGCTTTTATGCTTCTTTTTTAGTGCTTTCAGTTCGGCCTGATATGCCTTTTTCTGTTTGCCGGAAGATTTCTTGATCTTCTTTTCGAGTGCCTGTTCCTCTTTTTTGTCAGCTGTAACAATTGATTTTTGTTTATTTTCGAGGGTCTTTTTCAGGCTGTTGACTTCGCTTGTTTGGCGGGCGTCGATTTTCGACGTGAACGAGTCTGTAAAGTTCTTGCCAATGTCTGCAAAATTCCCCGTTGTGGCTGCTTGTTTTGCAGCATTGACAGTGCTGCTCATTAAACCGGAAGTTGTAGATATAAGATTATTTTTCTCCGAATTGATACCTGCAACCACGCCAGCAACCATCATTTTACCGACTTCATTTTTAAATTTTCTTGATGGAGAATGGCTGTCAATTTCTTTTTTTGCAGCCTCCAAAGCATCTTTTGCCATTCTTGCAGCAGCTTCAATCAGTTTTGTATTAATGCCGCCTGCTGCCCCGGAGTCAATTGCTTCACCAATTTTTTTCGCTTCTTTTCCCTTCGCTTCACCCTTCTTATTTGCCGCTTCAACGACCTGCTTCATCGCTTCGCTTGGCTTCGTCTTGCCAGATTCAATGCTCTTTTTCAGGGCGTTCAAGGCTTCTTTGCCGCCCTTGTCCGCTCCCTTATACAGTTCATTAAATTGTATAAGGGCCTGCATTTCATCAACTGCCTTTTTGGGTTTTAGCTTGCCGCTTCGCAAGTTCTTTGCAAGCGTGTTAACTGCTTTTTTACCGCCTTCGCCTGCGGTTTTTGACAATTTGCTGAATGTGCCAACGTTCTGTACATCCTCAACGCTTTGCACAACGCCATACTTGCCTGCGCGGATACCCTCAGCAAGCTTGTTGCTGATTTTCAAGCCGCTGTCTGCCATCAGAGCAATAAAGGCGTCTGTACTCCGCATGGCCTCTTCCCATTTTAAGGAATCAACCTGTATGCCGTTGTAGTATTCAACCTCCCTATTTGCTGCGTTCAAGTCTTTTTGCAGGTTTTTAACTGACTCATCGGCCTTGTTAAACTCCTCAATCTTACTTGCGTATTCGGAACTCATGACTTTCCCGCCGCGGCCGTTGGCAATATATTTTTCGCTGTCAGGAACAGAATCAAGCGCTTGTTTTGCATCGTCCCGTGCATCCTGCGCCTTTTCCATCTCCCGCTGAAGCTTCATCTGCTCGGTCAGTGCTTCCGTGGCCGCTGTCTCCGCAGCTTTTGCCCTGGCATGGGCCTGTACTGCCGCTACGTTATTCCAAAGTTCATCGGTATTTTTATTCAGTTTGTCGTTTTCCTCATCGTATTTGAGATTGAGGTCCGGCATTAGCTTATTGAGTTGATCCACATAGCTCTTTAATCGAGCTTTCTCGTCAGCCGTTTTCCTTGTCTTTTTAGCCAGTGACGAGATTCTTCCAGTCAAATCAGACGCCGCTGCCGCCTCAGCTTCTGTTGATTCAAACGACTCTTCTCTCGATTTCTTCGATTCCCTATATGCGTCCGACAGCTCTTTAACTTTTTCTGCCTGTTTGTCCACGGCGCTCGTGGCTTTGTCGGAGTTATCCGAAAATGTCAATAACGCTCCAGCCGCAAGCCCGACCAATGTAATCGCAACACCTACCGGCCCACCCATCATAGATAGCGCCGCACTGAACCCTTTCGTCGCGACTGCTGCAACCCCGGATGCCGCCGCGCTGGCCCTCTGCGCCACAGTGTAAGTGCCCATCTTTAGAGTTGACGCAGTGGTCGCCGCTTCGAGTGACTTTTCGACAGCAGCTTGATACACCTTTGAGGCAGATGCCGTTTTTGCGGTTGCTGTATTTAGTTTTGTTGCAATCGTGTTTGCAATCGTGGATTTTGTCGTCGCCTGTTGGCCGACCTTGACAAGTTTTAGTGCGGATGCAAAATTATCCATAAAGGAGCTTACTTTGAAGGCCGCTCCGACTCCGACAATTATAGGAATAGCACCAGAGCATTCTGCTGCTACCTGCGCCATTGCATCCGCCACTTTCAAAACCGGCTTCGCCACGGCTACCGCTGCCTTTGCGGTGTTCTTAAAGGCATTCCCGATACCTTTCGGTAAAAGTTCTCCGACGCCTTCTGCAAGGGCTATCGCAACCTCTCCTGCCGCCTCTGCGATCTCTCCTCGATTTTCCATGATCCCGTCTGCAAATGATTTTATAGTCTTGGCTCCGGCCTCAATCATATCCGGCGCCGCTTCTGCCATCTTTACAGACGCATCCGCAAGTACGGCACCCGCCTGCTCTGCCAAGCCGCTAAATCCATCTTTTTGAAATGCCGTTTCAAGCGATCCGACCATATCTGTTGCAGTATCCACAACTCCACGCAAGGGGTTTTCGAGTGAATCGTACATGGATATTCCCAGATCGGTCGCAGTGTTTTTCAGGATTCCTAACTTGGATTCCAACGTTTCATAGCGCTGTTTCGCCTCGTTGGTCAGTGCCGTGTTTTTTTCCCATGCACTATTGCCAGTCCGTAAAGCCTCCGCAAAGACGTCACTTGCCCCGGACGCTCTCAAAAGTGCATCCCTCATGCGGATGTCCGAAAGCCCCATTTCGTCAAGCGTCTGAATTGCTGAGCCGCCATTTTCATTGATCTGCCCCAGCCCTTGGATAAATGACAAAACTGCGCCCGAAGCATCTTCCTGGAATGCCTTTTTGAATTCCTCTGCGGACATTCCTGCAACTTTTCCAAACTGTTCAAGTTCTTTTCCGCCCTTTGAGGATGCCAGGTTCATTTTTGACAGCAGGGTTGAAAATGCGGTACCGCCTGCCTCTGCCTCGATACCGACAGAAGACAGCGCGCCCGAGAACGACATGATTTGCGCCTCAGTCATGCCAACCTGTGAACCAGCACCGGCAATCCTCAGAGACATTGCCACGATTTCAGATTCCGTTGTAGCTAAATTATTACCAAGATCAACAATCGTAGCCCCTAAACGGTCAAAATTCTCCTGTGGCATACCGGTGATGTTGGCTAGCCGCGCCAAAGACGTTGCTGCCTCTTCCGCACTCATATTTGTCGAGTCACCCAGCATGGTCATGGTTTTGGTAAAGGACAGGAGGGATTCATTTTTGATGCCTAACTGCCCGGCTGCTTCAGCTACCCCTGCGATCTCGGTCGCTGCGGTTGGCATTTCCTTTGCCATATCCCGGATGCCCTGCCGGAACTCCGCAAGCTCCTGATCAGTTGCATCAACAGTCTTTTTTACTCCTGCAAATGCAGATTCAAAGTCAATGCCAGATTTGACTGCAAGGCCAGCCGCCCCAGTGAGGGCAGTCCCTACTCCCGCAATCGCTTTGGTTGTTACCCCGAGTCCCGCCTTTGCTACTTTTCCAAGTTTTTTTAGCCCCGCCTCTATTCCGCTTTTATCTAATCCTGTTTCAATTATGACTTTACCGTCAGCCAATTCGCCCACCTCACTTTTATAAAAAAGCAAAGTAGGCTGGCTTAGCTGCTACGACGGCGCTTACCTATACTCTTCCCTTTGCTGGTATTTCAACTTTATTTATTTTTTTGCACCGCGGGCATTTGACTTCAATTTTTCCATATTCGGCAAGTAGCAAGGTATGCCCGCAGTGCTTACATCTTACTTTTACAATTCTACTTCACCTCGCTTAGCTGCCCCGGACAGATCGCCACCATTTAGGAGTATCTGGCTGATCTTGTCCTCTCGTTCTTTCTGCTTCTCCGATTTCAGCGCCGGAAGAGCATACTGCTTTTTCATTTTCCTGTAAAACGATTTCTCATTTTTATCCATCCCTTTGAGGTCCGCTGTCCGATACTGCATGATCTTACAAATCTCACAGTCGTCTGAAAGCCCGTTAAATAAAGCTTTAAACTTCCACCAGTGCAGGTCGTCCTCGTAAAGATCGATTCGATACTGCTCCAAAAATGCAGCATAAATATACCTAAAATCATAGTTCAGATCGCAAGCCCGCACATTCGACCCCGCTCCGCCTTTCCCGGCCTCTTCACCGCACCGGTAGAACCAAAGAATGCTTTCCAGCGCAGATTCAAGGTCATGCGGGACGCCAGAAGGGTAGTATAGCTCCAGAATCTTATCCCAGGGCGGCTCATCCTCAATCAGCAGCTCCTCAAAACGCAAACCGGCGCGGAAATCCGTATTGATCGGATGATCCACGCCGTCTATCGTTACTATTTTAGGAAGAGCGATCATTTTACTTTTTTAGGGAGTTTTTCAATAAGGTCATTGTCATGCTCGCTGATTGCAACGTTGAGAGTTTCAAAGGCGCCGATACACGCATCAATATTGTAGTTCTCCCCAAGCGCACGAATAGCCGCCCCTTCTCCAAACATCTTGTCTATAAAGGCATATGCTTCTCTACATATCCCCTCAAACTGCTCTAATAAATCCCGTTGTTTTTTGTCACTCGCCTCATACTTCGCATCAATTGGCTTTGCTGCTTCAATGTACTGGTCAAGTGCGTCGCAATACCTCCTGCGGGTCGCTAAATCAGAAGCGTCAAACTGAAATGTTTCATTTCCGATTACTAACTCTTTCATGTGCTACCTCCTTATGCCCCTACAACTGCACTACCGGCGGGTGTAAAGGTCTTTGTGGTTGTATCAAAGGTTCCTTCTTCGATATCACCGATACCGTTCAGATTTCCTTCCACGCCCATCTCGCCATCGTTGTCCGGGAAGCTGGACACCTCAACGGCTACCCTCACGTGCCTTGCTCGAAAATTATTCTCTTTTCCCGTCACTGGTTCATCCAGATGCACGGTAACAAAGTCCCGTTCAGCTGCCTGTCCAATTTTCTGCGTCTGACCAATCTCAACAAAATCTTTAATAACCGCTTCGGACAAAATCTGATCCGCGGAAAAGGTTTTCACCCATTCATATCCGCTGATCGATTTCGATTTGCTTTTCATGTTGATATATTTTTTGTCAGCTACCTGCGCGCCGGGCTCCTCGTTGGCTTCTTTAAATCCGGTCCCCATCAGCTCGTAAGCGTCGCCAATTTTAACGTATTCCGCCTGATCGACTCTGTTTTTAACTCCTGTGTTTACTACACCATCTGCCATAATTTTTTACCTCCATTATTTCTCCTGTAAATAAACTAACCGGCACTGGATACGATACTGCGCTTTGTCAACGCCCGTATCATACGCATAACCGGTTGATGTAACTTCGATCTTTTTTGCCGTTTGGTTCTCTCCCAGGGTCGGCAAATTCCCTTTTTCAGTGCATTCCTCCAGCCACGCCGCAAAATCGTCAAAGAAACCGATGTTCTCAAGATTCTGCTTTACATTGCTGCCGTATGCCTCCCGCGTGGAGAAGGCAAACAGGCATTGCCGGTCTGTGTCGCCGTTGATGTACCGCTTCACAATCGGCTTGCCTGGCACCGCCTCGACCATATAGGCCGTATCATCTTCCGCCAGGTAATCTACACCGATCCCCTTGTTAAACTCATCTAAGTACGGGCAGCCCTTTATAAACTCCCGGATCGCCCCGATTACATTACTCATTTTTCCGCTTTCCCTCCTATGAAGTTCGCCACGCCTGTTACAATCTCTTCTCCACGATCCGCCATCATGCGTTTGTCCCACTCTTTGCCACGTAGCCCCTTGCCCTTATTTTCATAATACTGTTTCTGGGCGTAGGGCTGCGGATAGGTGATTCTATTTGGGTTAATCTGCTTCGTGTTTTTCAGCGTTCCGGTGTCCATAGGCACATACGGGTCGCAATGTCGGGCAACCTCATGGGCAAAAAACAGCTGCGCCTCACCATCCTCTTCAAGATCACGACGGGAAAGGATTTTTTCAAACGGATCAAGGTCCAGTCTTATTTTTACACTCATTTCGCTGTCACCTCCCAGTGCTGCATGTTCAGGCTGCCGAAATTGTTTGTCTCAACAGATACGATTGTCATTACATCGTCATACTGCTGCCGCAGCGCCTTCTCGTTGTGGCCCTTCTCTCCGGTCAGCTCAAAGTCAACCAGACCATGCACGACGAGATCACCGTTATTGAGTGTAAAATGACCGGCTCGATTTTCCGCCCGCTGGAACTCAACCGGCTTTAAATACCCGGCCGCATGCTCAAACGGGATAAAAATCACCGTCAGATCGGCGCTAACAAGGCCAGCTTCTCCGACACTCACCTTTTTCCCGTCCTCCCAAAAAACGCCGCGTATCTGCGTGCGCTGCCAGGTAGGGCCATCAGGGCCGGGGATTTGATTGTACAGCGTCATATCTGCGTTTGTGATCATTTCCCCACCCCACGATACAAAAGTCCTGTATGAGCTAAATATGGCTGTATTGCCGCATACATTTTCTTTTCTTCTGTCTTTCTTGTGTCGTAAGTTATAGACAACTTTCCAACACTTTCAGAGCTTTTCCCGCTGCTTTCTTCGTGTTTTAGGATCACCTCCGCAGCAGCGCACACTGCCATCTTTACATCATCTGTCACGCTCTCATGGTCAATGCGATGAAACGTAACCATATCGATAAAATAGCTTGCCTTTAAAGACAACGCACTAAATGCCGGTTCCGTTATGATCTGCCCGAGATACCTGTCTTTATAAAATCCGTAATCTGTGTATCCAGCCAACATGGCCATCACTCCTTTTCAGATTTCTTTGCAGCTTTTTTCTTCTCCTGTATCAGTTTGTCATAAGCCTCTGCCTTCTTCTCCAGATCATTAAGATGATCCAGGGGAATAATATCCCCCTGTTTCCATACTTTTGCCATGTTTACCCCCTTGTAATAATCCGTGCGATAGGGATTGCTTTATGTGGGAAATAGTCTTTTGAGCTTTCGTTGCTATTTGCAAGGCTCCATTTGCTCCCAGTTTCCAGCTGCGCGTCAGTCGGAGAAATGATGCTGTTATCCGTGAAAGAAATTCCATACGGAGCAAAAATCTTTCTCTGTCTGGAATACATAGTATCCTGACCGCCGTTCTTGGCTGGGTCTCTATCAACTTCATACGGTACTTTAGCCCCGCAATCAGTAAGTTCAATTGCTCCATCCCCAAGTACATAAGACGTGTACTTGGTATACGCCTCTGCACCTTCTGCTGCTGCCACATACTCAACCGGCATTGCATCGTCGACCAAAACTAATTTGCCGTTGATGATCGCCAATCCGGTCGGCCTCTCTATACCGTCCTTATCCGTATATTTCAGATATTCCACAACCTTCATGTTTTCGAGGTTAGTCGCTACGGCACTGTGCATGATCGCAAGAGAGAATTTCGCCTTGTTGTCTCCGAGCGCCTGCTGAATCGCCGTGTTAAGCGTTGTTTCTTCAAACATTCCCATATCTCCCGCATTTGCCGAAATGTCATAAGTATGCCCATCTACGAATTTCTTGTTTTCGGCGCCTGTCATGCTAAAGATTCCCTTTAAAACAGATAGCAAAGTAAGCTGATCCACCTCGTCCCAGTATTCGCCAACCTGCTGTGCGACCTGTTCGAGGAAATCGACGCCCCCTGTGATATCATAGCTAAAATCTTTCTCAGTCCATGCGTCTGCGCGGCCTACGACGATCCTGCCCTGTGTATAGGTCGTGGAGGTGTTCGCCGTGATGTCCGTCCCGCCGTCATAATTCTGCCTCGATCCCGTAATTCTTGCAAAGATTGGGATGGTGGCATAGTTCCCGCCGACCTGATCTTTAAACTGCTGTGCAATATCGTCTCTGCGCCGGATTGCTCTCGACTTAATCAGCTCATTCCGATTAAGATTCGGTGTTTTCTCAACATATTTTGCAAACACCTCCGGGTTAAAATTCTTTTTGTCAAAAATACTTGCCATGTTTTACCTCCTAAATTAAATCATCGATGTTCGCGTCCGGATGCTCGTTTTTATATTTCATAGCCTCCGAAAGCGACATTTTTCCTTTTGGCTTTGTTCCTCCTGTAGGTCTTGTGATAACTGGCTTTTTCTTATCCTCTTCGCTCACAAAAGCAGTCGGGTTCTTCTCGGCCAACTCTTTCATAAAATCATCCGCTCCGAGGAATTTGCCATCTTCAAGCTTCAATTCCTTTTCCTTGAACTGCTGTATGGCTGCCGCCTTTGCAAGGTCGGACGTAAACTCGAAACCCTCAAAATACTTTTCGGTCGCCCAGTCCTTTTTCATCTGCTCAAGTTCCGCTGACGCTTTTTCCTGTGACGCTTTGTTTTCTTCCTCTAAAGCTTTGATCTTCTCTTTCATTGCCTCGGCATCACCGGCAACCTCTTTCAGTTCTTCCAGCTGCTTATCTCGTTCTTTAAGCTGCTCTTCAAACTGTTTCCTTCCTTCATTCACCTGATCGTATCTTTCTTTTGATACAAACAGATTTCCGATCTGATCCGAGATTGCCTTCTCGATTTCCTCTGTCCAGTTTTCACCTAAAATAGTTTTCAGCCATTCCATTATTTTTTCCTTTCTCCGCTTCCCTTTTTTCCCGGCCAGTCCCGGTATTGCGGCGCCCTGTTTCCCCGGGGCACGGGTAATTTTTTATATAACAAAAAACCAGCCGTTTTGACTGGTCTTAAGTAACCTGTTTTACATACATTCCGCTTGTTTAAATGCCTTGAAAAGTTTTGGAGACTGTAATGCTAACCAGTCTATCATTTCCTCATTTGTGGCCCAATTCTCCGTGCCCATTGAGGATCCATGCAGTCCAGATTCAAATAAAAATGCGTGTATGATCTCATGCCGAACTACTTGCTTCCGATAATTCATTAAATCCCGTACCGCATTAGGATCGTTGGCATGCTCTGTCATTTCGTCAACCACCAAAACGCATACACTGTGATCAAAATAGCCGTCACGGTCTTTTAACGTCGGATCGTCCGATTGTTTCCTAAACTCAATTGTATATTCCGTTCCTAATACGTCTACTTTCATAAAACCTCCTTAAACTTTTGCAATAAAAGACCCCGGGCCCGAAGGCACCGGAGTATGCTCTCTGATCTTATTTGCTATTTGCCGATCGTAATGGATTTTCCAAAATACTTTACAGCATTTGGAACATATGCAGCACCATTACCACGCTGCCCAGCTCCACAAGCCGTACATTCCAGTACACTGCCCATTGTCTTCTTGTTAAATACAAATTTAAGTGTTCCACCGCATTCTGGACACCGTAACGCGGCTATTTCGTCTTTATTTCCGTCAAACAATATGTCGTCTATATCTTCCCACGTTTTTTTAATCATTTCAAACCTCGCATTCTCAAATATCTTGCAATAACCCGATTAATATAGTCATGGCGAGCCTTGTCTCCTGCATTATTCAACGCCTTAAACCTCTTACTTTTATAATTCAGGGCTCGTATTAAAATTTTCGCTTCGAGCTGTTCGTGTAAAAGCGTGTCAATTAGCTCTAGGTCAGAAGCATTTTTCTGCTTACCGATTTGAATTGACGTTACATTGATCTCGCCCCACGGAAAAGACTTGTATTTCGTAACTCCATTATATCGCAACTTATTGTTTGCCGCCGGAGGAACAACAAAACGGATATGCGGGAGCGATTCTTTTATCACCCGATCAATTCTATCTTGTGTCACTTTTACAGCGGAATTTGCAGCCTTTAAACGCTCGTTCCGCCTTACTCTTATTATATCATTTTTGGGGCCTTGATTGTACTTTTTATTCGCCCAAGCTGCTTTTTGGCTGATGCTTTTTCCAAACTCGAGTAATTGATGACGTTCCGGCTTTATACGGATACCCGCAGCCCTGCTAAAGTCTTCGTACAGTTCTTTCTGCCGGTTCAGCTTAATACTGGCAGCAGTAAACTCTTTTTTCTGCCCTGCCGCATCATACCCGACCAGCTCCCGCTTTGTCTGCCTGATTCTCGTCTCAAGCTCCCGCTGCCGTTGTGTGGCCTCATAATAAGTATAACGCTTCCCGTCATATGTAAATGGAGGCGGGTCGATATTGCGCAATTGCTCATCGGTATAAGCCCTGGTTGATATCCCTGGAAAAAACGCAAAATAGCTATGCCGACAATTCCAGCCGCCGAGTCCCGGGCCTGTCCCGTAGCCGGTAGCAGATACAAAATCAGGATAGCCGCCTTTTGCCCCGCCAACATGATAAACTTGCCCTTGCCAGAGCTGGTGCTCCGGCCGCGCTCCCATGTGCGCGGTTGTCTCTACATACTCCAGCCCTAAATCGTCCATAATCTGATCGGTCATGCGCAAGTTGAGCTGGTTCGTGCCGGTTAAGATCGCCCGGCGTGCTGCCACATCTACTCGATTAACATGCCCAGTGGCGTAATCTACATACCTCAGCCCGCTACTTGCCATTTCCTTGACCGCATACCGGGTTGATGTTTTCCAGTCCATCACGCCGGTTGTAAGCCGCAGGGTGGCCTGATTTAAGGTATCTTGATAAAAACGTGCAATCGGTTTAAATACAATGCCATTTGCCTGCTGTACGGCAAAGCCCATGCTCCGGGTCAGATTTTTAAAATCGCTTTGTGTCTGCCGAATACCAGCCCCAAGAATATGTGTCAGCGTTGCTGATTTTGCAAGGTCAATCGGGTTATATCCGGCTGCCTTATAGATCACATTGTCAGCAGCAATGGACTCATCAATCGCATCCCGGATCACATTATCAATATCTCCTATTGCCGAGTCAGTTACCTGATTAATGATCCGCTCAATGCGGTTTAGGTCCGTGCCCATGCCAAGAGCCTTATTTAGCTCCATTACAGATGTGTCCGTAAGCCCGCCCTCTTTGGCAATTCTTCGGGCAATGTCGGCTATGATAAAATCCTCTAAGTCCTGTAACTGCTGCACAAACGACTCAGGGATTGCTTTTAATTGCTCAGGAGTTAGCATTTACATCACTCCATATCATCCGGGTCCTCTGTAAGTTCCCTCCGCTTTGGCATCATCTTCAACGCCTCATCTTCGGTGACCCCGTATTTCTCCATGATATATAGCTCAGGACGGATAATGCCGGACGCAACATCAACTTGCATAGAGGCTAATTCCTCTTTTTTGTCCACGATAATCGAATCGTCCCAGTTAAAGCTGACCTCGTAGTTATCTGTAACCGGAAGATCGTAAATTTGACCGATCTTGACCATCGCATACAGCAATTCTTCCAGCGCCGTCTGTAGCGCTTTTTGTGTATCGCTAATCATTTGCCAAGAGCGCTGCTTAGACGACTTTATTTCCTCCGCAGTCTTATCTACGTTCTGCGGGTCCGACAAAGTGCCATAGGCCAGGCCACAGTCAAATTCCACACGCTTTAAGATGTTATTTAAGCCGTTAAATAAACTTGTGTCCCGAAATGCAGGTGAAAACACCTCAATAGCCTTACCTCTTGCGCTGTCATGGTCAAAGGCCCGATAAAGCCGCTCTTTTCCTTCCGGCAATATCCATTCATTAAATTCGTTTTTGTTGAAACAATCTACGGACGCATGGACCGCCAGTTCGCCGCCTTCAAATTCCCACAAAATCCGCGACCACTGCTTGTCTGCCTCTTGAATGTTTTTGACCGCCCTGGAATATGCGGATACGCCAAGCGGAGAATTTGGGTCAGTCGTATTTGCCAGCGGCACCTTAAAATATCCGAATAAACATTGCTCAATATTGGAAATTTCCAGCTCCGGTTCAAGGTCGGCCCATTCATCCACGGCGCTCAATTCTATCTCTTCGCCAAGTGTCTTTATGTCCGCCGTATCCTTTGTTGTGCTCACATACGCCTTGTTTGTAATGCGGTATGTCTGATCTTCTAGTGTGTGCCGCTCAAGTCTGGTATACGTCTTTTCTCCATCAATTTTTGTTTCTGCAAAAACACAATCCGTAATTTGTTTTCTGCCATTAAAGGCGATGGGGAAAAAACTATCTGCCTTAGATGCCTCGACCGCAATGTGATTGCCGTCTACGTAAGGTTTAAGGATTAACCCCCCGCCAGCACATCCATGCTCGCAATTTTCGCGTATATGGTTCAGCACTTCTTGGTATTCCTCGTTGAGATAGTCGCAGCCAGATACTTCTGATTCCAGCTCCAGGGTTGTTAATCGCGCCACCTCTGACGCAATATCGGCAGCAAGCCCCATGCTCTGTGTATTATCATCAAGCCACGGCGCATTATCTGCAAACATCTTAAGCCACAGGTTTATGCCCTCCGTCATTTCCCGACTGATCGCTATATCAACATCAAGCTCTTTTTCAATTTTTCTAACATCAAACATCCGCATCACCTTTTCCACAAAACCTTTTATTCTCTCGAACATTACTGCCCCCTTCTGCGCCATACCTCTTCCATCGCGTACCGGATCGCATCAATATGATGGTTATCGCGGTCAGGATACCCTGATATGACTTGATCATCTTTATCTCGGTCATACTCGTAATTTAAAAACTCTTCGGCTGTATGTGGCGTCCGTCTATTGTCGATCACGATCTCACTTAATGATTGCAGCCATTTCATCGAGTAATCGACGCTTCCAGGGCCTTTTATCGCATTGCGGGCAAATATACCAAAGTCTTTATAATCGGCCGTGGATTTCTCTTCTGCGCTGTCACAAACCACTTTGTCATTCGGCTTTAGACCATGCTCTTCTTTCAGGATTCTTGCCGTTTCCTCATTCTTTGTACGGCGCTTTTCGTCCTCGTCAATAACGTACAATCTATGTTCTGCCGCGTAATAATAAACCGCATTATAGGCCCACGGGTCAGGATACCAGCCCCAGTCGACACCACGGTAAATGCGATCCATGCGTGCGATCTCTTGGTTGGTAATCTCGCGGATGGTCACATTATCAAATACCATTCCGCCTGTACCGTTTGCGACGCCCATGTATTCGTTTTCGTAGGCGGTCGGATTAACCAATTTCAAAAATTCCGCCTCGTCGATAAACGGTTTCCCAAGCCAAGCCGGGGGAACATCCAGGTAATTGCTTTCCGTAACCAATCGGTTTTCCTTTGGCATTTTGACGTATTTATTCGCCCAGTTACTTGCCGTTTTTGGCGGGTTGAAAGATTTAAAGATATATGCCTTATCCCCGCCACGAATAACAGACTGCTCAATTTTCCTGACCGCTTCCGGCCCGACAAACTGGTCAAGTTCCTCCAGCCAGAGGACTCCAATATATCCAAACGGTACTTTAATTGACTTAAACTTGCCAGGATCATCCGCGCCCCTAAAATAAATTTTCTGACCGGTGCTCTTCCGAGTGATCTCCAGCGGGCTGATTCCGCATTTAAACTCGTCGCTTAACCCTAGCGCCTCTATAGCCCATACCATCTGTTGATATACGGAGGTCCGTAACGTATCCGCCACTTGCCTGCCAACTACGGCATGCAACTCCGGATTTTTCATGATCAGATCTATGACCATTAAACTTACAAATGATGATTTCGTGGATCCTCTGCCGCCCGGAAACACATATTCCAGATACTCATTATTTTCTATAGAAAAAACCACCGGGGCGAACTTCGGAATAATCATGGTGGCCGGTATGCCAGCATATTCTTTTTCTTCTTCCCCCTGTGGCTTTAACTTTTCAATTTCTACTCTTGCCTTACTTACCTTCACTTTCTGCTCGGTAAATTTATCTATTACTATTCCAAGCGTGGTCGCTGTTTGCATCAATCCGGCTTTCTGGATTTTCTTTTCGTCTTGAAGCGCCGCAAGGCATTTGTCTATGATCTTCTCAACGTCGCCTTTCTTTGTGTCCATGTAATCTAAAATGTCGGCGGTGTTCTGTTCTTTTTTCTTCTCAATTTTTTCCGAGGCGTCTTTATTTCCAAGTACAATCTGCCGAACCGTGTAGTCCGATACCTTTCTCTTCCTGGCAACCTGGCTATAATTACCACACTCTATATAATCAGCTAATATCTGTTTCTTCTGCTTATCGGTTAATCTCTTTCCCACATCACCACCTCTCTTTGCTCATATTTTTGATCGACCCGGTGGTGTTGCGCCGGGCCTAATTATCGTCCGTAAAGGGTATTGTCTGGTATACTGCCCGCTCAGGGGCGTTATTTTATATCTCTGCGATCCTCTCGCTTGCAATCTCACAATACTTTTTTTGCAGCTCAAAGCCAATAAAATTACGCCCGGTCTGCTTGCAAGCTACCGCCGTTGTGCCGGAACCCGTGAAACAGTCCAGTACGGTATCGCCCTCTTTCGTAGAATTGAGAATTGCCTTTTCGTGCAATTCTACAGGTTTTTGTGCATTGTGTAATTTATTTTTACTTGTATAGTTAATTGGCCTTATCCTCCACACGTCGCGCTCGGACGCCGAAAATGACCTTTTGCAATCCGGCATCGTAGCATATATGATGAACTCATGTGAATATCTGTAATGGCTCCCCGCTTTGATCCACTCATAGTCCCATACAATCAGGTTTCTAATGTTGAAATACTCTTGGAGGATTGGGTATAAAAATGGATATGTACGCCAATCCGTATTAATATACAGCGCAGCGGTATCACGCAAAACTCCCTTGCATTCGCTAAACAATTCCCTGAAAAATGGTCGGATCAAGTTGTTGTCCTGCCAATCACCCTTCTTTCCGTTGCTCGTCGTCCCGATACAATACGGCGGGTCTGTAATAATCGCATTGATGCTGTTATCATCTATCTTTTTAATACCCTCAAGGCAATCTATGTTGTATATTTTATTCAGTTCTAACATGCTGTGCCTTTCTGCCAAAACAAAAACTCCCCACACCGGAGGAGTCCTTGTCAGTTATTCAAGTTTGGGGAGGATCGAAATGAACTTTTTTCATTCTTTCCATGCTACCATAATATCATAAAATCGTTACCCCAGGGTTCGGATCGGTGCCCCCATGTTCGGATTTTATAAATATTTTTAAATCCAATATAATTTCTCGGCCACTTTACGTAAAAACTTTGTCTTGTATGTCCACCATGTGGTACGCCCGGCGATGATAGGGTATGGAGTTCTATGCACAATGTTGTTCCAGATTCCTTCCCTATACTGCTCCGGAATTTCCAGTTTTGATTGCTCAATCGCCTGAATCTTTTTAAACAGTTCCGCCCGCTTGATCGCCTCCTTAGAGGTAGGGTCACTTGTATTGCCCCCTCTTGGCTGACCATCTGGCGGGCCCGGACTGTCCCAGATCGCATTATCATATTCTAGTTTCATCCTGTCGTAATCTTTAACGAGCCAATATACCTGCCTTGCTAGATTGTCTGGTAGTTCGCAGCTCTTCGGTATGTAGTCCCTCAATCCTTATCCCCTCCTCACCCGTTTATCAACCGTGTCCCGTTTATACCCCGACCATCCGGCATCCTTACCCCTCTCTGCCTTAATCCGCTCTCTACGCTCATTTTGTGCCTGCTCATACTCTGCATAGTACGGGCAGCGGGAGTGGCAGCCTGGGGTTCGCTCGTCGCAGTTGCGGCAGGGGTTAATCATCGCTCTCACCTTTATATCTCCTTAGCGTCCTCACAAAGTTATACGTTGTCATGGCAAGTGGCACGCCGAACATAAGTATGATTGCCAGTATCTGGGGAATCATGAAAATCTCGATGAATATCATGATGCCCAGGACCACAAGCCCAATATATCCAACTTTTCTCAGGAAAAATTCAGCGGTTTTGAGATAAATGTCAAGATATGCAGTCACTAAACTATTGTGTTCGGTTCCGTCAACTCTGCACTTCATTTTGCCACCTCATATGTTTGCTCAAAGATAGCCGGTTTACAGGGATAGAGTTCCCCGGCCACACCCTTGATGATATAATCGCCTGGCTGTGCTATATGACTCCCCTTAAGCGTCTGTATCACCATGTATGGCGTATTGTAATTGTCTGATGTGATTACTACTCTTCCGTCTTTAATCGCTTCTACAATCCATTCTGGGTCCTCAGTTTGATCAATTCCGCCTGTCCATCTAAAGGCTTCTACTTCAACCGGCTTTTTTCTGTATTTCATTTTTCTACCTCCCCACAATCGCTTGCCACAAACTCATATCCGGCACCATCACTGTGTCCATTGCCGCTGCATCCGTCTCCATTTTGGAGATTGTGATAGTGTACAATTCCGCTGCCATCAACCCATATGCTATCATGGCAATCGTCTCCGACTCTATGTATTCGCCCGCTATGCTTGTCTAACACATACAGATCAGTCAGTGCCATCACCGCTCACCTCCCAGCTCCGAATCAGCAACTACAATATTATTCCGAATATCCGCGAGTCGTTGTACTATATTTTGATGGGTATTTATGTACTCATTAGCCTTCCTGAGTGTTATTGGTCTAATCTCCATTCCGTTCACATCCTACTAACTTGACAAACTTGACAAACTCTTTATACGACATTGCCCTATGGTCTATACCATGCTTAGTCCCACTCAATAGGTGCTGTAGTATATATGTCTTGTACCTATATTTCATCTTTAGGTCCATTCTGCTCACCTCCCGCACCCGGCCGGAGGTATGGATGGTTACCAGCTTTAGATTGTCCAGGTTGCTCATGGTCTATCAGCTCCTCTCTACTTGTCCCCCGCATAAATTAATTTGACCCACTCAACCGGAATTTTTCCTCCATGCTCTTCCAATAGACGATTAATTCCCTCTGCTGCTTCTTCCTGTGTCACAAACTCTTCAAAATTAAATGTCACGCTGATCTTTGCTTTTACCGAAGCATCTACCTTCGGAATTGGATTTACATAGGTCATTTTATTCCTCCTCTCCGGCAATCGCCGGTATCCCGCAGTGATGGTTTGGGTCGTTTCGAAAATAGGAACGACCCCTCAATATCGGGGTGTACTCCCCTAACTTTAAATCCCTGTCCCATCGAATGTGTTTCATGCTACCCCCGCATTCGGGGCAAGTAATTATGAAAGGCACCGGTTTATGAAGTTCCGGATATAGCTCGTCTTGAATCGGGTCTTCCAGCCCTTTTTCCAGCCACATTCCTTGCTTATGGCAGCAACGTTCACATCGGTACAGCATCGCACCATGTACCTGTATTTCAGGGATAACTCTACTTTTCATCGGATACCTCCTAATCTTCTCTTAGCAAACATCCACAATATGGGCAACACCTAATACCGAACGCAATATTTTTTTCATTTGCAGTATCAATGTGAAGATAATTTACGAGATACCACCCCTTGTATGATACCTTTTGATTTACGTCCTGAACCATTTCTTGTATAGCTATAAAATCCTCTTTACTGCTTTTTTGATTTTTTAAATACTCACATTTATGTTCATTTATCACTCTCATTCCGCTTCCTCCGATTCTGCTAATTTAGCATGAGTCCACGGGGTTGGGCTACTATTACTTGTCCACGATGTTTGTCCGATATCAAATGTATGCACCAACTCGTTTTCATACTTTGCGAAATGTTTTTTAAACCATCTTTTGCAATCGTTACTTACCAGTACCGGCGTATCCACGGCCACCTTACTCCAATCCGTCTCAGGCTCTTTGTATTCTTCATCGAGCCACATATGCAGTAAAATGTTACACTCTCTGCAATCGACCATTCCACATCTGAGTTCAAATGCAGGAAGTGTGAGGGGTTCTATGATTTTTTTACACATAGTTTTATTTATACATGCTCTAATTATTTCTTCTTCATACTTCTCTCTATTTTTCATTGTTCTCCTCCAATTCTTCCAGCCGTGCTTTTTTACGATGATTTACGCCATCATCAATCTCAAAGCTCTCCGGATGTTCGTTAAAATAGTACCAAGATCGTTCGGGGAACAAGGAAATAAGTTTAATACCTCTTTCGTCAACACCTATTTCGTCGACCCGAAAGCAACGTCTGCTATATTTGTCAGTGTATGTAAAATAATCCCCCAATCGCGCGGGTAACTCCATCAGTCGCCCCTGCTCTGCAAGGTCCTCGTAATATGTTAATTTTTCTAGTTGTTTTTGCCACAACGGGCAATCGCATGTACATCCTCTATCTGGGTCTATCCATTCCGGTTCGCAGGCTGCACAATCAACTTTTCCGTTTTTTAATCGTCTTGTTAATCTTTCCATATCCTTATCCCTCCCTATATGGCTCTGGTAGTGGCATCCAGGCATCAAATCCCGACTTCCAAAATTCCACGTCTATATCATTATCTTTCGCAAATTCACATATCTCTACTTTTGCAATCTCGTCAGTTTTGTTGTCGTAATCGGTGTAAGATATGAGGTAACAGCCGTTTTTATCCGGCAACCTCTCCCATACCGGTATCCAGCCGTGTATCTGCTCCGGCTCCATGCCGGTATCCTCGTATGCAGCAAGCCGGTCTAAAACTTTGCCCTCAAAGGTGCATTCCGGTGCTACGTATGTGCAGCAGCTTCTTTCGCCTTCACACGGGCTCTCAAAGCATTTTGGGTAATATGCGTGTCCGTGTTTATCTCTTGCTGTTAATCTGTTCATAATATCAACCTTTCTTTGCAAATTTTTTACGCATATCAATAAATCCTGTATAGGTATCAATTGCTTTCTTACAAATCTCTATTTTCTCCTCATCTTCGATGTAAGGCAACAGTGTGCTTTCTACCGCACATCCATCTTTGTCCAAAAGTAATTTCCCATATTCCAAATCACCCTTTATTTCCATGTATTTAAATGACATCATGATCCGATTAATTACAATTTTAAATTTCATGACAGACCATAAAATCCCCCATATCAATGCAATAATTATTGCGATTATCCCTACTACTCCAAATAGATCAAAGAGTATGCTTTGTAATTTTTCCATATTATTTCTTCCTCCCTGCCTTTCGGCCTATTTATAAACAACTACCATATTCGGAAAAGGCGCATTTTCTTTACACCCTCCAAATTTCAGCCGGCCTTTTACAAATCTTATCTCCGCTTTGCCGTATATGTAGTTGTGGAACCACCTTGTATCTGTCCTGGCCGGAAGCAACATCACCACGATGGTGTTGTCCTTTTGCGCCTCTTTATAGCCCTTTTCGACCCATCGTCCGATCTGCCTGCCATATGGCGGATTACAAAACACGGTATGACCTTCCCAAGACTGTGCAAGTCCGTCCTGCTGCTCGGTGTAATATCGGTGGCATTTGGCGTTGTTGTCACTGGCCGCAGGATCAAGGTCAAACTTAAATTCCTTGTCAAGCCTGTCATAAAACTCCTGTGGTGTCTCCCAGTCTGTTTTATTACTGCTAAACATTACATCCTTATTCAATCTTTCCTCCTTCCTCCCCGCAGGGCCATGTACTATATCTTGTGGTCTCTGAGTTTTAACGGATGCTCTGCGGGGACTATGTATTCCAACCCGCCTATCTATGGAATTTGACGCTTACCGGCGGGTGTTTGGTCGTTAGCTAATTTTGTACATTACCAACCATCCTAAGCGTTTCCGCAATCTGGCGATCTCTGTAATGCAGCCCCTGTTTCTGCGCCTCTCGCTCTTTGTCGAAAGCTCCACTTGGGCGTATATCCCGCATTGTCCGAATTTCTTTACGACCCGAATCCGCTTTAATTACAGCTTGATCCTTTAACAGATATGACCGATTTCTACATGCCTGAGAGCACATCTTCGCCGGACGGTATCTCGTCGTAAATTCTTTCCCGCAAATGATACAGGTCTTTTTAAAGAGAATCGACATGGTAGCACCCGCAGTTGGAAGATTCAGTATTTCGGAATAATGCTTCAAGCCACCGGATTTATTGATTGAGTCATAACATGTGCTATGCTCCCGTATCTCCCTTGCGCTGGGGAGACGATCCGATAGTCCCAAAAGCTTCATGACCTGCCGTATCTCAGAAATTATTTTTTCTTCGGTCCATTTCTTTTTTGACATTTTTACCTCCTAAACTTTCAATTCTTTCGTAAGCTTTTGCAGTTCTCTTTCCAGTTCCTCGCAAGACGCACAAGTCAGCATTAATTTTTGCTTTCTCCGCTCATACTCCTGCATTTTATCGGCATGTTTCTTGATCATTTCATATTGCCCCCCCTGGAAGGTGAGTTGTTCATAATTATTCATAGATATTTACCTTTTATGCGGTGTAACTGGTACAACTTGGTGCGACTTTGGTTCGCACCGCTTAACCGTTGCAAATACTTGTTTCTATCGATTGGTGCGACATGTGCGACGATTTTAAGCAATCTCTATAGAGCTTCGATATGACTGTAAGTTATTTACAGGGTATATATTTTTCTCTATATAAAGCTTAGTAAAAGTGGTTGTACTGGTCGCACCAGCGCCATTCAATCGCTGTATCCTTGCGTTTCCAATGGATTCAAAGTGCGACTTTGGTTCGCACCGCAAAATTTTTCCATTTTCAAGCTTTGTTGAAATTTCAACGTTTTTCCTCGTCCTCAAAGGTACAACCCATTTGCTCCGTTTTGTCCATTTCCTCAAATCCTTCTACTTGTCCTTCGATCCGCTTGATCACGACGCAGTGACAGGCGACCTTGTTTATCTTTACGGCCTTGGTGTATCCCTTGCCGCTTTTCGTAAGCTCAAGCTTATCATTCCGCTTTAACCAGGATAAAAATGCAGTCGGGTTATACCCGTTTTCCGTGCAAGCCTTATTAAAGACGCTTCGGACAATGGACGCGGATCCATATGCGATCTTTCCCCACGTGTCCGGTATTCGGTCCTGATTTTCGTCAAAGTGCGCGCTGTTTTGCGCCAGCCATTCCATCAGCCACTCATAGGCTTTTAGGTTTACGGACACCTCGTCGTGCGTGGATAAAAACTGCGCCACTTCTTTAATCGCAAGGCCGTGACCGTCTTTAAAAATCCAATCGTCGATCAGAGCATCCGCTGTTAAAATCAGGCTTGCGGCAAGCGCTTGTTTTTCGGTTATTTCCGTCTCCGTCAGCTCTTTATATAGGCTTTTTTGCGTCATTCTTGCTAAATCCATCATGCCCGGCTCCATCAGCTTGTCCACAAACAGCTTGCCCGCATGGCCGTGGTTCTTCCGGATCACGTCGACCAGCCCGGCCGGGTCTTTAAAGAGTTTTGTGTCCTCGCAGCTGATCTCAATAATTCGGTTAATGGCTCCGCCACCGGAGTGACTGCTGCTGATCGGCTGCTCTCCAGTGGTAATGATGCAGTTGTTCCAGATTCCCGTTCTTTGTAATCCCCCTGTTTTCTGACCACGTGACCGTCCAACTCCTTCGGATAATTGATAGATCAGTTGGTCAAAGTCTTTTCTATCCTTCACAATCTGCAATTCGTCCAGGATCAACGGCAACGAGTTGACAAAGCTTGCTGACAGCTCTTGCGCCACCGCGGTACTGTTAAAGGTGTGTATGTATTTACCCATTTCCGGGTTCGCGAAGACCGATGCCGCCAGCATCAGCCCGACCGTTTTACCCGACTCCGTGCCGCCCCACAGATGGACGAAAAATGGAAGGCAGTTGCACGGTCCAACCAGCACCGACGCAAAGGACGCGGCGACCAATATCTTTGCAGGCACATTCCCCTCGGCCCTGATCTGCTTTACTGCTCGGAGCCATTGATCGAAACTTCCCCGTGGCCCGACACTCTCAAAAAAGTGTTTGAAAGCAATGTCTCCATCGAATACAAGATTCTCGACATATGGAGCAAAGCCCTCCTCGCCGATCCAGCCCAGCCGGGACACGGAACTTGACTCCGGGATTTTTTCATAGTTTAGGTTCTCCACGTCGTGCAGGTATTGGACCAGGTACTTGGCATTTTCGCTGGTCACGGCTACCCCATAATCGGACAAAGCGACAATCGACGACGCGCTGGCGATCTGCCTGCGGTCAAAGATCATTTTCCGCCATTGGTAACCTTTTCGGTACGCCAGTTCCAACTTTTCAATTCCAGTGTCAATGTTTACCAGCCTTTTTACCGGCATGATCGGGTGGACACAGGCAATAACCTCTGATCCGTAAGGGCCCTCTCGCCGTATCCCTCCATCGTCCGCCTGCCATTGACCGGTTTCCAGCTCAATTTCCTGCTTGTCAAAATTGCTCACGTTGTAAGCAATCACTTGATTATTGGTCATCCGCACTTTCTGGCAATAGTCTTTAAACATGCCTTTAAATCCATTCACGCCGGTCGCCTTTGCCAGCTGCGCCATCTTTTCAAGCTTACGGTTCAGCTCAAATGGATCGTCGATCAGCTTGTAAAGCTCCTCAAATGGGGCGGTGCTGTCTAAAAAATCTTCTTTAGTGTATATCGTTACGTCATTGCCGTCTCCCACAGCCTCGCCTCCTCTCCGCTGAAATCATCGAGTAGATCATCCAGCTTTTCAACTATTTCCTTTAGCCATTCTTCGCCGTTGCAGAGCCGCCGGAAGAGAACGGAATGGACGTTACAGAGCGTTAAATACTCCTTGTGTCTATCGGCCTTAATCTGCTTATATAATCGCTCTATCCGCCTGTTTTCCGCCATCTGCTGCCGCTCCAGGTAGGTCGGTTTCCGCCCGATCAGCCCCAGGCTAAAATCGCTGTCTAACTTGACTAGAGCCTGCTGAAATGAAAGTCCGTATGACTCCATCACAAAGTCGATGATCCCGCCGTATGCTCCGCAGCCAAAGCACTTGTAATGCTCATTTTTGATGCTCAGGCTTGCGGTCTTTTCTGTGTGGAAGGGGCACTTTGCAAAGCCCCTCCCGTTAAATTTCACTCCATAAAACTCCATCACGTCCCGGAGCTTCAGCGCACCGGTGATCTGTCTGGCTAAATCGGTTCTCATTGTTCTGTCTCCAGCAGCCGGATGATTTCTTTGCCCGTATCCCTCTTATTACAAAACACATATTCCACGTTGTGCTTATATTCCCAGGCTTTCAGGATTTTATATACCTGCTGCCCGATGATCTCCCCGAACTTCGGCTCCCAAAAGATGATATCCTCCAGGCCAGTAATTTGCTTCCCGCCGATGGTATCCTGTTCGATCAAAAAGTACATCTTCGCGCCCATCTCGTCCAGGCGCTCCAGTTCTTTTTTTACTCGTTTATGCCCGCTGGTCGCGTTCTGGGCGATCTCGGCAATGTTCTGCTTCCGGTCGATGATCACCAGCGGCCGCTCCATGTTGATGTAATCGCCGACGTAAAGCTTGCTGACAAAATATTTCACGTCGCGGCGGTCAAATTCTGCCACGATTTTTTTGATCGCCCGGCTTTTTTCTCTGCTGTCTATTTGTATCTGCATAAGCTACCTCCTCTAAAAAGGCAAGTCCTCCTCTTCCACCATTTCCGATCCTTCATAGCCCGGCGGCACATCGTCTTGCTTTGAAGCACCCTCTTTGTCCTTCTTGCTGCCGCAGAAATCAAACTGATTGACCACAAGCGACCACGGATATCTTTTCGTGCCATCCTTGGCTTTGTACGGGTTGCACTGCATTTCCCCGGAGACGACGATTTCTTTCCCTTTTGAAAAATGTTTATCGATCACGTTTGACAAGGCCCCGAAGGTTATGCAGTTAAAGAAATCCGTTTCTTCTCCAATCCTACGGTCTACCGCAACAGTAAATTTGCAGTTGCTCTTTGTTTCGCCTTTCGCGGTCGTATATGTGCCAAACTCCGGATCCCTTGTCAACCGGCCTTTAATCGTTATGTTATTCATCGTAACCCTCCGTGTACGGTACCGGCCCGGTCAGCACCTTGGTTTGTTTGCAGTAGTCGCAGTGTTCGCAGCGGACCGGCTCGACCAGCCCGGCCTTGATATCCGCGTACCGGTCGATCTTTGCTTCGATGATCTTGAGCGCCGTGTCAATTTTGTACTGCGGCACCTCCAGCAGCGCCAGGTCTGGCACTTTTTCTTTCGTCGCACCCGCGATGATGAAAGGCAAATGGTTTCCTTCTGTTGCCTGGTAGATCGCGGCCTGGATGTCGTAACCCCAAGCTTCGATAAATGGAAGTTTCCCTTCTCCATCCACCCAAACCGGCGCGAAATCTTTCATGATTTTCAGATCCACGATGAACATTTCTTCGTGATAACTGTCAATCTTGATTTTCCACGGGTAGCCGAATAGTTCGCCGGTCATGATGACCTGGGGTTGTCCGGACATGTATAGCATGAATTGCTCGTCTCGCTCCAGGCGGCTGATAATTTCCTCGGCCTTCCGGTAATCGGACCGAAGATCGCCGGACCTTGTAAACAGTTCCGGGTGCTGCGCCTTAAAGATATCCAACGTCCCCTCAAAATGCGCGTCCACGTAGGAGCCGATGAGCAGGGAGACCGTTTTCTCCCGCTCATACTCGCCCCTGATTTCCGCCATCGCTGCGGCTTCGCATTTTTCAAACGCTTTGAACTGCGACGCCCCGAAATATTTCATCTGATTTTCTTTGTCAAAATATGTTTCTGCTGTTAACATTTACAGATACCTCACTTCCAATTCTCTGTCATTCGTGGTCCTCGTCGCCACGAACTGCAATCCCTTGTCTTTACACTTTTTATATAGCTTGTCCCTGTTCTCGTCGGACAGTTTTTCCGCCCCGTCGATCAGGATGATCTGTAAATTGTTCGGCTTAGAGAGCGCCACGTCCACGCACAGGTTCAGTTTTTCGCCTTCAGACAGGTTGCTCACCGGCAGCCCATTAATGAGCGGGATCCCGTTTTCCACGGTCAGGCCCTCAACTGGCAGCGTGGCCGTCTCTAAAATCTTGCCGGGCAGTTCCCTGGCAAGCTCGATCTTTCTGGTCAACTCTTCGGATTCCTTCTTTAACGCCTCCACGTCCTGCTCCAGCGTCTTCATGCGCCGGTATTCGTTCAGGTGTTTCTTCATGCGCTCCGCCGTGTCCACCTCGTCTTGTAGCGCTGTGCAGTCTGTCGGCTCCATAGCGATGTACTTGTCCGCCACTTCAATATCTTTGTCCAGCTTCGCTTTTTTCTCGTTATACTGGCTCTCTGCAAGGGCGATCTTGTCTCGTAACTTACCGTCAAGACCATTCAGCTTTTCTTCCGCCGCCTTAATCTCCGCTTTCAACCGCTCGATTGTGCTGGTCAATCCGTCCCGCTCCGATGCGATCGCCTTTTCTTCTGCGGATATCTGAATTTGCTTCTCCGCCTCAAGACCTCGGAGCTTATTGTCATAGCTGTCCTTAAAGACTCTTGCCCGCTCGATCCGGCTGTTCTCTTCCCGGATCCGCTCCAGCTCCCGATAACTGTCTCCCAAGTCATAGTTCTCCCATTTAGCCGCGTCATACTTGGCCGGGATATCGGCGGCGATCTCCGCAATAAAGGCGCGCTTGTTGCGGATGTCCCGGTTAACATCCTGCCGGTCTGTAAAGTATATGCCGTTCTCCGCCTGGATGTCGTTTAAGACCTGCAAAATGTTCTGCTGGTAGTCGACACCCTCCGGTATTTCCCCGAACTGCTCCTTGATCCAGTTCAGGTCCCAGTCAAACTCGATCAGGTCCAGAATGATCCGGTTCTGTTCCTGCTTGCTCATTCCGATAAAGGCGACCGGGTCCAGCTGCAAAGGAGTAAACAGCTGCCGAAGCACGGACTCCGGCCCTGGGACTTCCCTGCCTACCTCCTTTACGGACTTGTAGTCTGCTTTGTCCGTCCTCTTTCTGCGGTCTATGTAAAGGCCCGTGTCCGTCTCGATGATGATCTCGCCCTCGGACTCGCCGCGTTTGATGATGTAATCCCGGTCGGATTGGTTGGTCAGGCCGTAACGGATCGCGTCGATCACGGAGGTTTTCCCGGATCCGTTCGTCCCGGTGATCTCGATGCTTTTTCCATCTAGCTCCGTCTCTGTAATACCGAACAGGTTTTTTATCTTAATCTTCGTCGTTTTCATTTACTGGTTCCTCCGCTTCTTCTGCTTTCTTGGCTTCAAACCGCTTTGTCGCACAGTTCGCACAAAGCTCTACGCCGTACCGTTTCTTTGTCGACGCCGCGATCTGCCGCGGGCTTTTCCCATCTGACGCCTTGATTGCTGCGCCGCAATCGTCGCAGTAAAACTCTTCTTTTGGCGCAAAGTCCCTGACCCTTACAGCAGGCCCCGTTTCTCCGAACGCAGTGACCACCTCCGTATACAACTGGATCCTGACACCGTGCCAATCCTCGACATATGGGCTTCCGGCCACCTTCTCGATCCGCTTTGAGTTGGTTGAGTTCGCGATCATTGGCTTAACGTCTTTTTCGGCAAAATGGACAACCAGCCCCTCATCTTTCTTGCCTCCATTACCTGTGTATTTTTCTTTCTGTGCATAATCTATTGTTACTACTTTTTCTTCACCCTCATCGAAAGCATATGCTCCGATATAGTCCGGGTTCTGAAATTTTTTCCAATGTGTCTTACTCATTTCTTCTCCTCCATTTGACAAACCTCCTGAATTGGTTTATCCTGTACTTGATTAATTCGATTTGCTCCTGCATCTGGCTCTGCAAAGCCTGCGGGAGCGTTTTCTTTTAATTGCAGTCCGCAGATGATGCAGTAGTTATACTCCGGACCGATCTCTGTGTTGCCGCATCTGGGGCAGGCAGTTAGATTATTCATAGATTTCACCTCGCGCACCTCCCTCATAGACAGCTCGGCCCACTTCCATAAAGTTGGCTCCGTTACTATTGCAGGTTGCATTGATCCTTCGCTTCCCGCCTCCGATAAAGTATACGGTGATGATTTCCCTACCTTCATCACTCTGGTAGGTAATGTCTGCCACATTGCTTCTCGGGTCCTCGATTAGCGCAAGCTTGACCTGCTCCAAAAATTCTTTTTTCTTTTCCATCATTTTTCCTCCCTCAACATCGTCCGGCACATCCCACAAACTGGCCTCCCGCGAAAATCCACTAAATTGTCCATGCTCCCGCAGATGACGCAGCCTGGTTCATACTTTTTCAGGATGACCCGGTCGCCTTCCATAAAGGTTTCAACCTCGTCTCCATTTTCAATCTGCAAGGACCTCCGCAGCTCCCTTGGGACCACAACCCTGCCCAGATCATCGATTCTTCTTACGATTCCAGTGTTTTTCATTGTCTTACTCCTCTCAACTTTTCAATAACTTCCTGCGTCTTCCGGCCTTTACGCTTTTCTTTCAAGTAATTGGAATTTATATCCGATTTTCTCGATGTCCTCAAGGCTCAAAATCTTGCCTTCCTCCGGGCGGCCTAATAGCTTAAAGACGATACATTTTTGCCCTACCTGCTGCTGAAAAAACTAGCGGTTAACTGGCACGTCTCTCTTGAGTAGTGTCGTCAAAATCTCTGATGTAGACTGATGTCCAACTGCACTGTCAATCTCCTGTCCTGCAATAATCTGTTTTGCGTCCTCTAAGGTGATGTCCTTTAAGGTATACTCGCCCGCTGTTGTTAAGATTGATGTGTTTAAAATTCCGATTTTCATTGTTTTTCTCCTTTTCTTTATATTCCATACTGATATAACATTCCATTCAGCCATAGCGCCGGGAGCATGGTCGCCATTCCGATTCCCAGCCATCCGGCAATCTCTAGCAATAACCATTTCATGCGCTGCCTCCGTTCTTCATCCTGCTGATTGCATCTACAGCTATGTTCAGCAGGTCTTCCCGGTGCGCTTTCTCCGCAGACTCGATCTCGCCCAGCATTTTGACCATTTCTTTTGCCATTATGCGTGCCAGTATCAGCGATACGGTCAGGCTTACGAGACCGGAAACTAAAATTGTTGCTAACATGGTTTTTCACCTCTCATTTTTAGGCTTGTCCAATTTGTTCAATTTTTTAAATAGCCTTTTCCTCAACACTATTTTTTAATATTTGCCAGGCCACCGCATTTGCATGTTCGGCTATTTTTTTGAGTTCCTCTGGAGATTTGTCTCGGTAAGCGGCATCGTTGATCTTGATAGTCGCACCGTGTTCATTTTTATATTCTTTTATTACTGCCACTTACTCACCTCCTCATATAAGATATGCTTCCGCAGCTTTGTCCAATTCCTATCCGGTTTTCTTTGGATGATCTTTAGACTTGTCCACCTGTTCCAAATCTTGCCTTGCCTTTAAGATTTCGACATTGCTCTTTACGAGCGCCATGCTTTGCTTATCCAGCCCTTTCAAGACTTCAACGGTTTCTTCAATATCTTTCTTTTTTTCGTCTGTCATGCGCCTCACCTCCTTTTTAGTTTCCAATATTTTACTTTTTGCGCCATCCCTCCTATAATGTATGTACAGGCCCCGCCAGGCCGAGTACATAAGAAAGGAGGAGAAAACGAATGATTAAACTTACCAAAGATACTGATCTTATATTTTGTCAGATTTGCGAAGAATTTTTAACCCGCCGCAAACATGGAATTGATAAAGAAAATGCGATAATGTTTGCGAATCCTGCTGTTTTGCAAACTCAATTTTTACAAGGAACTCTTGAATCTGACATTAGATCAGCCATCAAGGAACTACGCAGCAAGAAGCTTCTGAAAGCGTATATTGACAACAGCTTTCAACTGACTGATGATGCAATTATTTATATAGAAAATCGCTTCAAAAACAGATTAAAAGAAGTTGTTGATATCATTGCTAAGCTTCGTCCGTAACCTTTTGGCCTGTGCATCCCGAATAAAACTCATCTTTCGCAATGCGCAGGCTCCACCTTGTACTCCCGTCGTCTTCGTATGTTCGCAGATCGAGCGCCTTGACGCAGCACATTGGATTTCCATTTAATTCGAAAATCCCTTCATTTAGGTCAATGTGAATTGATTCAAGTTTTTTTGTTTCCACCTTCTTCACCTCCTCTCCGTTGTGTTGCTTTGTGTTTATGGGACTATTATACGTCTCATTCGCACTCTTGTCAATAACTTTTTTGTTGACATTCGCACATTCGTATTATATACTTAAGATGCTCGAGGTTAGGAGGTGTAAAATTGAATGATAGAATAAGGGCGCTAAGAAAAGAATTGGGGCTTACACAAGAAAAGTTCGCGGACAGATTGAGCATGAAAAGAAATACGATTGCCAACTATGAGATCGGACGTAACGAGCCAATTGACGCAGTCATATCGCTAATATGCAAAGAATTTAATGTAAATGAAGAGTGGCTCCGAACAGGCACAGGGGAAATGTTTCAGCCGCTCGCAGAGGAGGATGAGACGGCCGCATTTGTCTCCGAATTGCTGTATGATGTAGATAACGAGCTTTATGCGATGATTAAGGAAATCATGCGCACGTACGACCAACTGGACGAAAAATCAAAGGCAGTTATAAAGCAGTTCAGTCGGTCACTTTTGGAGAATATAAAAAAGCAGGGCGGCTAATGCCGCTCCCGCCTTTCTTCGTGACGCTTAAGAATTGTATAAATCTGCCTTAGAAAAACAAGGTCGGATTCGTCGATTTTGTTAATAAATTGAAGAATGAGCTCTATGTATTGTTTACCGTTCATGTGCAACACCTCCCCCGGTCGCTCTTCGGACTTTAGAACGTATATTCATTATAGAACATACGTTCGCGGTTATCAACACAAAAATGCTGGTATAAATTTGCAGGTGTGCGCACACGTTGAGTTTACTATATTTTAGCACAAAAAATAATTAATTGGGGAATTTGGGGTTATTTGCTAAAAATTGGAAGTATAATTTTGAATGGAGGGAGATCATGGGTTTTTTTAAATCGTTATTCGGGAAAAAAGACGACCCTTGGACAAGATGGAATGATCCTAAATTTAAGGAAAGTATTCAAAAGGCCGCCGCAAAAAAAGAAAGGGCAAAAGAACATCTTGCCACACAAGAAAGCAAAAAGAAAAAGTCTGCTGAAAATGCGAATTTCAGCACGTTCCAAAGTGGTTGTGGTCAGAAACCTTCTCCCCCTTCGTCGGAAGCACACACCGATACATATTTCCAAAAGCTTCAGGCTGCCTATTATGCAGAACTTGAGGAGTTGGAGCGCAAATATTCAGTTATATATAACCAAAAAATATATATCGGCCCGAAAGTTCAAGAATTTTTAAATTTATGCTATAGCAATAAGGCGAAGTATGAAGCTCTAATCCCTTACTGGCAAAAGTACAATCTTGGAGTTCCAAAGAACGCCCCAGCCTATAAGCGGATTGCTATGATATACGAGAAACAGGAAGCGTATGGAAATGCTGTGCAAATATGTGCTGAGGCTATCCGTATAGGGGCCATTAATGATGGGACAAAGGGTAAAATGCACGGGAGACTTGCAAGGCTTATAAAAAAGTGTAATCATGATGTTGATCCAGAAATAAAAAAACTTTTAGATTAGTATTTTATGAACAGAATAGGTGTAGTTTGAATGGAGGAAAGTTATGAAAAAAATTTTAGCTATTGTTTTGTCTTGTGTTCTGTGTTTTGCTTTTGCTGCTTGTAAAGATTCACCCGAAGCCACTGAAGATGCAGCAGTAAGCAACAATCTACCAACTGCAAAATTCCATGACGTAGAGTTTCAATTTCCTGGGGAAGGGTTTGTTGAGTCTGATAGCAGTGATGATTCGGCAATTTATACGGACGGTGAGCAAATAATTTCCATCGCCTGGATCAAAGATCAAACAGAAAAAATGGAAATTGATGAGTCAAATATAATGGCTAAACAAGTGCTTGAAAACATGGGCTACCAAGCCGTAGACACGACAGAAATAAAGGATCAAGAATGTACGATGGGCACAAAAGTGGATGGTGATACAATGCGTTATGCGCTGATCTTTCTTTCTGATGGGCGACAATACAACTTGACATATAGCACGAAAGATAGCGATAGCGGCTCTCAAACCGCAGCCCTCATATGGCAAAGCCTGAAATGGTAAAAACAAAAGCCCCCATCTCTGGGAGCCAATGCTGATAGCTTTAAAATAACAGAGGTATAAAATGGCATACTGCATGTATTTGCGAAAATCCAGAGCAGATATGGAAGCCGAGGCACGCGGTGATGGTGAAACGCTGTCTCGACACGAAAATACGCTCTTGGAGCTGGCAGGAAAACTGAATATTAATCTTACGAAAATCTACAAAGAAATCGTGTCTGGCGAAACGATAGCTGCCCGCCCTGTTATGCAGCAGCTGCTTAATGAGGTCCGTAAAGGGCTATGGGAGGGCGTGCTGGTTATGGAGATTGAACGACTGGCCCGCGGGGACACGAAGGACCAAGGTGCCGTTTCTGAGGCGTTTCGGTTTTCTGATACTCAGATTATTACCCCAATCAAAACCTTTAACCCGGCTGACGAGTTTGACGAGGAATACTTGGAATTTAACCTCTTCATGAGCCGCCGCGAATACAAGACGATCAACCGCCGTATCCAGCGTGGCCGGGTGCGATCTATCCGAGAGGGAAAATGGATATCCCCAGAGCCGCCTTATGGATATAACCGAATCCGGATTCAGGGCGATTCCGGATATACGCTTGAGCCACGAGAGGATCAAGCCGAAGCTGTTCGCTTAATGTTTAGGTGGTACACCGAGGAGCACATTGGCGCTGATCGGATTGCACAACGTCTAAATGAGTACGGATTTAAGCCAGCAAGATCAGACAAGTGGTCTCGGCTTACAATCCGTAACATGCTCGCAAATCCGGTTTATACCGGTATGGTAAAATGGGGAGAACGGGCGGAAGTCAAGTCTATTGATGATAATGGAAACATCAAAAAGACACGACCGAACAATCCAAATTTAATTCTTACACAAGGTCTACACACTCCCCTTATAAGCCTGGAGACATTTAATAAGGCAGCCGAGGTACGGAAAAATAATATCATTCCCTCTGCTCCAAGGGACCGAAAACTAAAAAATCCGCTCGCTGGGCTTGTCGTCTGCGGGTGTTGCGGCAAAAAAATGCAAAGACAGGAAGAAAAACGCCGAGGTAGCGTGTGGCTGCACTGTGAGGGTCAGTATTGTGATAATGTGTCCAGCCATTTTGAATATGTCGAAGAGGATATTTTGAGTGGTCTAAAATCGCATCTGGATCTTTTAAAACTGAATCCTGTTAGTGAATCGACAGAAGATGCGGACCGAGAATTACTCGCAGCTATTGATAGACACAAAGAAGAGCTGAAAAAAATAAAAAAACAGATGGGGAATCTTCATGACTTGCTAGAGCAGGGCATTTACTCCGTAGACACCTTTCTGGAGCGCCAAGAATCGCTTTCAGCGCGGAAAAGTGAAATTGAGGAGCAAATATCTAATCTTGATAAAAAGATCGCGGATAAACGACAAAAAGTAGCAAAGGAAGAATTTATACCACAACTAGAACACGTTTTAGATGTTTACTGGAATACAGACGATGCAAAGGAGAAAAATGCGCTCCTCAAAACTGTACTCGAGAAATGCGTTTACATTAAAAAAGAAAAAGGAATAAAGCATATGAGGGATTACGAGTTGGAATTGCACCCTCTTTTAAAAACTTAATTGCATACAAGGTCGTTGTGGTAATGTATAGCCCCATTCATAGGTCATAGTCAAAATAAAATTTGCCGCCTGCCCCATCCCCCGATAATCATGGCCCTGATATAATAGTCCCGGCTGATCCGCTGATGTTTTTGGAGCCAACGCAACCGTAACCAAATATCCAGCCGCATTGAGCCGCTGCCGGGCTTTTCTTACCAGCTCCGTATACTGATCTCTATTTTCCGCAAGAACATATTCAAAGTCAAAATCTACGCCAAACATGCCTTTAGTCCGGATATTATCCAGTATATTATCGATCAATTGGTCCTGTGCCTGGGGATTTTCCAGCAGGGCTTTTGCCAGTTGATTGTTAAAAGCTCCCTGGCTGTCCAAAGGAGTCAGTACCATCAAAGACTGCACGCCCGCCGGTTGTGCGGCGCGAATTATATTTTCATCCATCAGATCGATCAGCTGCCCGTCTGCTGTGAAGCCGTAACTGAACGTAGAAACAAAGGTCAAGTCCGGCAGCCAGGCCTGCAGCGTCTCCGGCCCAATGCTGGGATATGCGTATCCGTTTACCAGGATCGTTTCCCGTTGTTGTTTTTCTACCATAAAAAAACCACCTCCCGTTACAAGTTATGCAAATGAGAGGTGGTTTATCTCTTCTATTTGGCTTTTTTGCTGCTGTAAGAACTGTAGCTGCTGTATACGCGCTTACCCTTAACCGTTTTATAAGCTCTTACTTTATAGTAGTAGCGTTTGCCCTTCTTCAGCTTTTTGTTGGTGTATTTTCTGGTTTTGCTGCTCTTAATGGTTTTAACCGTCTTATATTTTCCGGATTTTTTTGTTGCCCGATAGACTTTATAACCGGATGCTCCCGAAACTTTTTTCCAGCTGACCGTAATTTTGCGTTTTCCGGCCTTGGTGCTGATGCTGGGCGTCTTTGGTTTTGGTTTTTTCGAAACCACCGACGAGAAAGAATAAGTAGTTCCTCCCTTATATGCGCGAACCTTATAGTAATAGGTCTTGCCGGCGGTCAGCTTACTGTTTTTATAGCTGGTCGTTCCGCTTCCTGCAGTCTTAATCTTTTTATACTTCCCATTTTTGCTGGTGGCCCGGTAAATCTGGTAGCCGGAAACTCCGGAAATCTTGTTCCATTTGACTGTCAAGGCATTGTAATTATTGTAAGACACACTAGCCCTTGGAATCCGCTTAACCATTTTGTTCAGATTACTCAGCTCAGTCTTGGCTCCGCTCCGGTACAAATCCTTGGCGCTGAACAGGGAATAGCCGTCACATCCATAGGAGCGGAGGATATTCAGCTGATCTGCCAGGTTGGTGGATTTCTTCTTCCAGCCGGGGTCATCGTTGTATTTAATGCCTGTCCGATACGACGCCAGGCCGATGTACATCGTGGTCCCGTTCTTATTAAGATTTTTCCATTGCTTGATCCGGCTTGTGAACATGTTCGTCTTTCCGCTGGAACCCCATTGGTCGGTCCAGTAAATTTGGGGCATGATATAGTCGATATATCCCGATGAAGAAAGCCATGTGTCTACATCGGCTCCCGCTCCACGGCAATTATCGATATTGCCTTGGGGACTGATACCGAACTGGGCGTTTGCCTTGATGGATTTGACCGTGCTGTAAACGGAGCGCACCATTTTATTCACATTGCTGCGCTGTGTCTTGGCGGAAGGCTCCTTAGTTGTTGTAACTTTGCCTTCAGGATTTTTATAGCCTTTTTTTGCATGGTAAAAATAATCATCAAAATGGATCCCGTCCACTCCATAGGCCATTACCTCTTTTACCGCAGTTTCAATCCTGCCTGTGGATTCATCCAGCGCCGGATCCAGGTAATAATCCATGCTGATGCGGTAGGGATTCATCCAGGCGTGAAGCTCCATTCCCTTTTGGTGGGCAAGGTCCACCATGATCCTGAGGGGATCAAAGGAATAGGTCTGCGCTGCTGTTTTCCCCGACGTACTCTTTGATGTCAGATATTTGGACGCCTTGAAGGTATTGCTCTTCCAAGCCGCGTCATCAAAGGCTCTGACGTGAAAATACACGGTATTGAGGTTGTTGGACTTGGCCTTATCCAGAAAAGCCGAAGCCTTGGAACGGAAGGTGGATTCACTGTTTGTCTTCATGCCCAGTGAACTGAAGTCCACGTAGGCCAGCCAGACCGCTCTCACTTCCTGATTGCTGGCGGCGCTGACTTCCTCAGCTTTATTAAAAGGCAGCCCTCCTAATATCGTGGTAATTCCAAAGATACATACTGTAATGATTGCTATGACTCGTTTTTTCATTTTGTCCTCTTCATGGTATAAGAACTGTAACTGCTGTAAATCCGCTTGCTGTTCTTCACTTTGCAGCGAAAAGCGCTTTCAGCTTTATTATAAGGCTCCAATGCTATATAGTCAACATATGCTGGCCTGGCGCCTCACTTTTTCTCCAATTGGCGGCGATAGTTTTCCAATTCCGGCTGCGCACCTTTGCGGAAAAAGTCCTTTGCGCTGAACAAGGCAAAGCCTCCGCACGATTTCTGCCGCAGCTGGGCGATCTGTCCGGCCAGGATATTGCTGCGTTCGCCCCATCCGGGATCATCGTCCTCAGCCCTGCCCGTTCGATAAAGGGCCAGACCCGCATAAAGCGGAACATTGCTGTCATTGGCTGCAATCCATTCATCCAGAGTATCGGTAAACATTTTTGGGCGCCACTTGGCACTGTGTTCATCCGTCCAATAGATTTGGGGAACAATATAGTCCACGTATCCTTCCTCCGACATCCAAGTACGCACATCTGCCCCGATGGATTCACAATAACCTATATTCCCTGCAGGACTGATCCCAAACTGGAAATGATTTCCGCATGCCTTTACCTGTTGATAGACAGACCGGACCATACGGTTGACATTGGACATTTTTTCCTCAGCAGGCAGCTTGGAGTCCTCCCGGTAAAAATAATCATCAAAGTGGATCCCATCCACCTCATAGCTTTCCAGGACTTCCCGTACGCAGGAGAGAATTTCTTCCGTGGAAGCTTCCGCAGCCGGATCGAGGATTTTCTCGTCCAGGGTGTGATTTCGATAGGGATTGAGCCATGCATGAAGCTTCATATCGTATTTATGGGCCAGCTGAATCATGATCGCCAGCGGGTCGTAGGGAATCGCCTCTTCTTTGTCCCATATGTATTTGCTCATGGGAAAGGTTTCCGATGGATAGGACGCGTCCCGAAAAGCTCTGACGTGGAAATAAACCGTATTAATCGAGTTTTTCTCCGCCTGATCAAAAAAGGCTTGGGCGTTTTGGCGAAAATCGGCTTCATTTTGATTGTGCAGACCCAGGTCCTTAAAATCCACATAGGCCAGCCAAACTGCGCGGACTTCTTCCTGGGGCCGGCTCTGTTTGTTGTGGAATACGGATGCTGCGATGGCTGCTGCCAGCAGAAGCAAGACCAGGATCAGCACAGAGATCAGGATCTTTTCTTTTTTCGCCAGCCGGCGTTTTCTCCTTCTTCTCTTTTTCATACTAATCGATTCAGGGTTCCGCCGTTGATAAAGCTTTCCAGGTTGGCAGCGCAGGTATCGATGACAACCCGCCGCGTTTCCGCCGGACTGAATCCGATGTGGGGCGTGATGTAACAGTTTTCCAGCCCGATGAGCGGACTTCCTTCAAGAGGCGGTTCCTGCGCCAGTACGTCTAGTCCGGCCCCGGCCAGCTTTCCTGATTTGAGGGCTGCAGCTAAGGCCTCTTCATCCACCAGGCCGCCCCTTGCTGTATTGATCAGAATGGCCCCGTCTTTCATGCGGCTGATAAAGGATGCGTCGATTAGCTTTTCTGTTTCTGGCGTCAGCGGACAGTGGAGCGAAATCACATCGGATTTGATCGCTGCCTCCCGGTCCTGGCTGTAGACATGGACATTCATGCCCATGGCCCGAACGATTTCCGCCACTTTTTTTCCGATATTTCCATAACCGATGATGCCCATGGATTTGCCGGCCAGCAAAGTGATGGGAGTAGTGAGGAAGGTCGGTTCAGCAGAATCCCGCCAGTTTCCCGTGACCACTGATTGATGGTAGAGGTCCACACGATTTGTTACAGCAAGCAGCAGTGAGATGGCCTGCTGTGCCACAGCATCCGTAGAATAGGCCGGTACATTGGCCACCGCGATCCCCAGCTCCTTTGCCGCTGTCAGGTCTACATGGTTAAATCCAGTGGCGGCAATTCCGATAAACTTCAGAGATGGGCAGCTTTCAAGCCGCTCCCGGTCAAAGCAAAAAGCATCGATTAAAACCGCATCCACTCCTTGCATCCGCTCTTTCAGCTCGTCCGTTGACGTCTGTTTGTAATGTTCAAATTCACCCAGTTTTTTAACGGGCTCCCAGGAAAGGTCTCCGGGATTTACGATACCGCTGTCTAAAAAAACAATTTTCATTTAGTTCTCCTCATCCAGTTGTTTCAAAATTCCATTCATTTGGCGTTCCAGTTTTTTACTCTTCTTGCACTTTAAGGTTACAGTCAGATTGGAAAGGGTAAAGGCCTCTCGCACCAGCTGGGTAATATCGCCTGCTGTCGCATCGTAGAATTCCTTCCTGCGGTGCTCCAAATCGGGGCTGGTCCTGCCCAGGATATGGGCTTCATACGCCTGGGTCCAGTTCAGGTTGGAAGCATGGTCCAAAATCAGTTCGCTATTATCAATATAGACTGCTTTCACATAATCCAATTCGTCGGTGATTCCTTGCTTAAGCTCGCAGAACAAATCCACGACCATACTCACCGAGTCCAGCAGCCTGGAAGGCTGTACTTCATACTGAAAATAAAGGCTGCCAATATTGCTATACTGCTCCAGTCCCGGATCAAAGCTGTAAATATAACCGGATTTCTCGGAAAGGGCTTGGTGGATTTTCGAGTTTTCACAGTCAAAGAGGATATCGTAAAGCAGCATATAGGCTGCTTGGGAATATTTAGCGCTGTCGATGTCAAAGGAAAAACGCACCACCGTATCGGAACTGTTTTTTATAGCCAGATTGTTTGTCCTGTGAAAAAAATCTTCCGGCACCGGAGCCATATTCCTGCGGGCGGCTGAAGACGGTTTCAGCTGGTACCGCGCTGCTGCTTCTGCCAGATAGTCGATATCCGACTGCTGCGCGCATCCGGTCACGTAAAAAAACATATTGTTGGCCACGAAACATTCTTCGTGGGCGCTTTTGAGGGCTTTTTTGCCCATTCGATCCAAGGCTGTGCTTTTTCCGGTTATGGGCCGCACAAGCGGAGTTCCCTTCCAAATAATTTCATTGGTGAAGTACCCTAAAGATCCCTTCTCATCGTCTTCCCGGATCTCTGCTTTGATGCGTTTGCGCTCAATATCGATCTCCGCCGCCGGAAGCTGGATGGCCTCAAAAAGCTTGACAAAGACATCGATGGCTGCCCGGATATGCTTTTTGGCACCGGTGATCTCGAACTGGACGAATTCTTTATAAGTACAGGCATTAAACATCAGTCCCAGCCGATCCAGATAAGGATAGAGCTGTCCATCCATGAGCCAGTTGATATTGCGGATCACCACGTGTTCCAAAAAGTGGGTGATCCCGTTCTCATCTTCCGATTCATACAGACTGCCCGCCTTTACATAAAGCCCTATACAAAAACTATGCAGATGGCCGCCGGGATAGGAATAGATTTCAATCTGATTATCGGTAATAACTTTCTGCTCCATCTATTTTCTACTCTCCAGATATGCTGCCCTGCCTTCTTGATACAAATCCCCGCCGCAGCTGTCTAAAACCACTGTGACCGGAAACTCCTTCACCTCCAGTCTGCGGACAGCCTCGGCTCCCAAATCTTCAAAGGCGATGATCTGGGACTGGCAAACCCGCTGGGCCATCAGCGCCCCCGCACCGCCGATGGCGGCAAAATAGACGGCGCCGTTTCTCTGCACGGCTTCCTTTACTTCCTGAGAGCGCTGTCCTTTTCCGATCATGGCTGTTTCGCCCAAATCCAGCAGCGCGGGCGCATAAGCATCCATGCGATAGCTGGTAGTCGGGCCTGCGGAACCGATCGGATTGCCCGGTTTTTCCGGCGTGGGCCCCACATAATAAATGACGGCGTTCTTTATGTCAAAGGGCAGGCTTTCTCCCCGCTCAAGCATTTCCAGCATCCGCTTGTGGGCGGCATCTCTGGCTGTATAAATGGTTCCTGTCAGCAGGACGGTATCCCCCGCCTTCAAGTCCTTGAATTTTTCTGTGGTGAATGGTTCGCTGATTCTATGTTCCATATTTTTCTCCTCCGCTTCTCTACAGAATCCGCTGCGCATGGCGTGAAACATGGCAGTTGATATTGACGGCTACCGGAAGTCCTGCGATATGGGTCGGGGCAGTTTTTATTTTTACTGCCAGAGCCGTCGTCTCTCCGCCGAATCCCTGCGGCCCGATGCCTAGGGCATTGATCCGCGCCAGCAGTTCCGCTTCCATCTGTGCGTAATAAGGGTCGCTGTTTTCTTCATCAAAGGGGTACAGCAGCGCTTCCTTTGCCATCAATGCCGCTTTGTCAAAGGTTCCTCCAATGCCGACTCCGACTACGATGGGCGGACATGGATTTGCTCCCGCATCCTCACAGACTTTTACCACAAAGTCTTTTACGCCCTTCTCGCCGGCGGAAGGAGGCAGCATTTTGATCTGACTCATGTTTTCTGAGCCAAACCCTTTGGGTGCCAGAATAACCTTCACCTGATCTCCATCAACGATTTCGTAGTGGATATGCGCCGGGGTGTTGTCCTTGGTGTTGACTCTGCGAAGCGGATCCTTGACCACCGATTTTCTCAGATAGCCCTCGTCATAGCCCCTGCGGACCCCTTCATTCACCGCATCGTAAACAGATCCCCCCACCAGATGGACATCCTGTCCGATCTCTAAAAACACGCAGGCCATGCCGGTGTCCTGGCACAGAGGCAGAACGCCTTCTTCTGCAATGGCAATGTTCTCTTCTATTTTTTCCAATACGCCTTTAGCTACCGGCCATGGTTCTTTTTTTGCACGGCCAGAGATGGCGCACTTGACATCACTGCTGAGGAAATGGTTGGTTTCTTTCGCCATTTCCGCCACAGCGCTGGTAATCTCTTTTACGTCGAGTGTTCTCATAATTCCTCCCTCTTCTTTCCTGAAATTTCATTCTTTTATAGTATACGCTAAAATCCATTGCTTAACAAGACAGGCCGTTTGATCCGGAAATCTCTTTTTATTCATATCAGGTCTTTTTGCCGCATACCATATTATGTACATTACCTTTGGAGGACGCGATGAGACGAAAAATAAGAAAGATGCGAAACAAAATTCATATACCCCAAATCAGGACAAGACGTAGAGGGCGTTCAGCTGGAAGCGGCCAATACAGGAAATTTCTCAAGCCAATATTGCTCAGTCTGATGACGGTCGTTTTCGTATTAGTGGTCGTTCCCTTCACTATCACGAAAGTCTTTATTCCCGAGACTCCTCCTGCGCCTGAAAAAACTCAGGACAAGGCGCAGACGGCTCCGGCCGGGCAAACAGTTAAAAAGGAAACGGCTCCTGCAAAGATCCGTGTATATCGAAAAGCTTCCGGGAAAACGGAATCCGTCGCCTTTGAGGATTATGTTAAAGGCGTTGTGGCCAGTGAAATGCCGTCCACCTTTGAAAAAGAAGCGCTGAAAGCTCAGGCAGTTGCGGCCCGCACCTATTCTTTATCCAGATATCTTCGCGCAAAAAAAAGCGGAAATCCCGGTACCCATTCAAAAGCGCCGGTATGCGATACGGTGCATTGTCAGGTTTATCAGGATGAAGCTGACTTGAAAAAATCCAAAGGCTCTAAATGGATGAAGTCGGATTGGAAAAAGATTTCGGCTGCGGTGGATGAGACCAAAGGCCAGCTGTTATATTACGATGGGAAATTGGTAGAGCAGGCACTGTTCCACTCTTCCAGCGGCGGGAAAACCGAGAATTGCGAAGACGTTTTCTCAGCTTCCGTTCCCTATCTTGTCAGCGTAGAAAGTCCTTATGAAAACGAGGCCACTCACAAGCAGGAAAACACAACGCTTTCCATTTCAGACTTTGCTTCGAAAATGAAAACCGCTTATCCAAAAGCCGGTTATGGTTCAGTTTCTGCAGGCAGCATAAAAATCCTTTCCCACAGCAACGGCGGCCGGGTGGAGAAGATGCAGATCGGCGGCGGCACTGCCACAGGCAAACAGGTTCGCGAGGCTCTGGGGCTGTTTTCGGCTAATTTTAAAATCAGCATTTCTGGCAATAAGATCACCTTTACCACCACAGGCTCCGGCCACGGCGTGGGCATGAGCCAGTACGGGGCCAATGGTATGGCCAAAGCTGGTTACAGCTATAAAGAAATTCTGTCCCACTATTACAGCGGCACGGTCATTCTTTAAGGGCGTGGATTTCGTAACTAGTCAAAAGAGGCTGCTGCATGTTGTGCAGCAGCCTCTTATCAAAGGCTATATATTTTTAGTAGTTTTCTGCTTTAACCTGGAAGTAAGCCTTAGCGTGGAAGCATACCGGGCAAACCTGAGGAGCTTCTTTACCGACAAATTGGTGTCCACAGTTGGAGCACTGCCAAACAACCTCTTCATCCTTAGCAAATACTTTGCCTGTTTTTACGTTCTCAGCCAGCTTTCTATATCTTTCTTCGTGTTCCTTTTCGATAGCAGCTACGCCTTCCATCTGTGCGGCGATTTCAGGGAATCCTTCTTCTCTGGCTGTTTTCGCCATTTCCGCATACATTTCAGTCCATTCATAGTTTTCACCTTCTGCAGCAGCAATCAGGTTTTCTTCTGTTGTTCCGATGCCTACTGCATGCTTGAACCACAGCTCAGCATGTTCTTTTTCATTGGCAGCCGTTTCTTCAAAGAGCTTTGCGATCTGAACGTATCCGTCTTTTTTTGCTTTGGAAGCAAAGAAGGTGTATTTGTTTCTAGCCTGTGATTCCCCTGCGAACGCGGTCAGTAAATTTTCCAGTGTTTTTGTTCCTTTTAAATCTTTCATTTTGTTCCTCCTCAATAAATCTCTCATTCTATCGATTTTGTTAGCACTACTCATTGGTTACCGTTTACTATTAGTAACTCTTCTCAATAAGTAATATATACTATTATAAGCCAATAGTCAATAGTATTTTTAGCAAAAAAGCAAAAAACTTTCCTTTTATTTATAATAAAGTTAGAAATTTCGCAGTTTTGCTCACTTTCTTTTCCAGTATATCATATTTCAGCAGTAGATTTCGAAAATTTTGAATTATCATTTCATAATTGGAGTTCCGCGCGATGACTCGATCCCAGATCAGCCGCTGCATATATCAAGTTTTATAACTGGCGGCAGACATGGTACATTCCAGCGATAAGTAACACCGTTAGCAGATAGGCACTAAAAAACCGCAGCAGCCCTTAACATTATGCTGTTGCGGTTTCCATACAAACTAGTTGTCTTCAATTCGAATAATCGTTGCTCCCAACCCTCTGAATTTTTCCACGAATTTCTCATAACCCCGATCTATATGATAAATGTCCGATACTTCGGTAGTTCCTTCTGCTACCAGACCTGTGAGAACGACAGCCGCTCCCGCCCGCAGGTCGGTCGCTACAACCTGCGCACCCTGCAGCTGTTTAGCTCCAGGTATGATCGCACAATTACCGTCAGTCTTGATATTCGCGCCCATCCGGTTGAACTCGGCCACATGCATGAATCGGTTTTCAAAGACGGTCTCAATTACGACGCTGGGTCCTTTGGATACTGCCAAAAGCGCCATGAACGGCGACTGCATATCGGTGGGAAACCCCGGGTAGGGCATCGTTTTAATGTCAGTAGAAACAATCGGATTCACGTCTCCTCGTACTACCATGCCTTCATCGGTCATGTAGATTTCAGCGCCGCACTCTCTCAATTTGGCAGTCACAGGCTTAACATGATCCGGCAGGATATTCCGAATCAGAATATTACCTTTGGTAATGACCGAGGCAACCATAAAGGTTCCTGCCTCGATGCGGTCCGGAATGACATGATGGCTGACGCCATGTAGCCGTTCCACGCCTTCGATCTTAACCGTATCTGTGCCGGCGCCTTTGATCCGAGCTCCCATTTTATTCAAAAAGTTGGCGAGATCGACGATCTCCGGTTCCTGTGCCGCATTTTCAATTATGGTCGTTCCTTCTGCCAGAGCCGCTGCCATGATAATCACCTCAGTCGCCCCCACGCTGGGAAAATCCAGGTAAACATCGTTGCCTACCAGCTTGTCCACCCTGGCCTCCAGCGGGCCTTGATGGTCAGCATCCTCTTTAATCTCCACGCCCAATGCCCGCAGGCCCTTTAGGTGTAGTTCAATCGGCCGCTTGCCGATGGCACAGCCGCCGGGTAAAGGTATAATTGCTTTGCCTGTCCTAGCCAGCAACGGCCCAATCACCAGGATCGAGGCGCGCATCTTTTTTACCAGCTCAAAAGGAGCTTCTGATTCCACCACATCTTTTGCTTCTATCTCAACAATGTTTTCATCCAGCTTGTCGTTAACCTCGGCACCCAGGCTGCGAAGCAGACGGCACATAACATCAACATCCCTCAAGGCCGGGGTTTCCATGATCGTACACTTATCATCCGTCAGCAAAGCCGCCGCCATGATCGGAAGTACAGCATTTTTTGCTCCGCTAATTTCGACTTCCCCTTTTAACGGAGCACTCTTTTGCACCAAAAATTTTGCCACTTCTTTCCTCCAAACATTTTTCTCTAACTTACAGTATAACTGTTTCATTACTCCATTTCAAGGATAATAAAAAAAGAAAGAGACATTAAATGTTTCATGCTAAAGGGGAACAAAACATATTTTTTATTGCCTCTTTCTTTCCTAATTATTCTTGCCTTCTTTATACAGAAACATTCCAATATAAAGAAAAAAAGCATTGCAAGCAACGCTTTTTCACATGCTCCATCAAACCGTTCTATAGTTCCTGAAGCTCTTTAATACAATTTTCACATACATTTTTGCCTTTTACCTGCTTTACGGTTTTGGCGCTGCCGCAGAAGATACAGCACGGCTCGTATTTTTTAAGCAGGATGTAATCCTCGTCCACAAAGATCTCAATTGGATCCTTGATCTCAATATCCAGTGTTCTCCTCAGTTCAATCGGCAATACGATCCTGCCCAGTTCATCCACTTTCCTAACAATACCTGTTGCTTTCATGATTTCTCCTTTCTCCGCAGCAAGGTACAGCCCTTCATCTGATCTGCCACGGACCCACAAAATTCACCCTTACTATTCCTTATCTTTGTTTCTAGTCACCAGGTTTTTCAGGGAGCTAAGCGCGTTGACAATGGAGGTCAGGGCTGCAACGACGCTTTGATTTCCTTTAATTACATCCGCCATTCCACTAAGAGATTCCGCTACATCGCCAATGGACTCATTTACTTGCTCCGTCCTCTCAGCCGCGATCGTAGAGATTCGCTCCGCATCTGCAAGGATCTTATTGGTATGCCTGATGGTTGCGATGAAATTCTTCATAAATACGATACAAAAAATAATCAAAACCAACAGAGCAATTATGATCAATGCCCATCCTAATGCCTTTAAATCTAGTGTTACTACCATTTTAATACCTCCGCCCCTTAAACAATATATTTCTATTATTACATAAATTGTAAATTGTTTCAACAAGTTTTTATAATCTATTTTCTTAATTAATCGTTAAGAAGCGATTTCGTACATATTTTAAAGGATCCAGAATAAGTTTACTTTGAGGTGACAAACAATGATGAACTATATATGGGCAGGAATGCTCTGCCTGGGAATCGGCTTTGCCTGTGTCAGCGGGAACCTGAGCAGCTTTACCGATGGGCTGATGGAGAGCTGTACGGAAGCAGTGGAATTCGTGATCAGTCTCATCGGAATCATGGCGGTATGGAGCGGTCTTATGAATATCGCCGACAAGTCTGGGCTGATTGAAAAAATTTCTCGGAAAGTACGCCCTCTAATGCATTATCTTTTCCCCCATGAAAAGGACGATCAGACTATCGCCGTCATGCTGATGAGCTTTGTAGCTAATATTTTCGGCGCCGGAAACAGCGCCACGGTTTTTTCCTTAAAAGCAATGGAACGGCTGGATGATGAGAATCACCAGTCTCCTCAGGCCAGCAACGCCATGTGCATGTTTACGGCGGTAACCATGTCCATGGTGCAGCTGGTTCCTGTTACAATCATCAAAATCCGAAATGATCTGGGTTCTGTCAATTCTGGGAGCATAATCATTCCGTCTATCATCGCAGGCTTGATTTCTATGGTCGTTTCTGTAGCAGTATGCAAATTTTTTGAAAGGAAGTATCCGGATGTCAACCGTCCTTAGCACAATTTCGGTCTTTTTTATACCTGTTATTATAACCGTCATTATCGTCTATGGGCTGAAGAAAAAAGTAGCGGTTTATGATCTCTTTGCGGAAGGCGCCAAAGACGGCATCACGACGGCAGTAGAAATCCTGCCTTTTATCATTGCCATCTTTATCGGCATTGAAGCGATCACTGCTTCCGGTGCCATGGAATGGCTGGAGGGTCTTTTAGGTCCTGTCTTTGAGTTCGCCGGTATCCCCAAGGAATTAATCTCTCTGATCATGCTCCGTCCTGTATCCGGCAGCGGCTCCCTGGTTCTGGCAGAGCGCATCATGCAGGAAAACGGAGCCGATACCCTCATCGGCAGAGCCGCCTCTGTTATGGTCGGAAGCTGCGAGACCGTGTTCTATGTTCTGGCGCTTTATTTTGGCGTCACTGCTGTAAAAAAAATGAGACACGCCTTTGCGGCAGGCCTCATCGGTTATATTGTCGGCATTTTCGCTTCTGTTCTTATTTGTCAGATCATGTAGCTTCCGGCGGCTTCAGCGGATTCGTTCGTAGATTCGCTGTATTTCATCGGAATAAACGCCCTTTTCTTTGTATACGCAAAGCGTCTGTAAAAGCTTGAGTTCCGGTCCCCCTCCTTTTACAGAATGAAGTAGGACAATATTGGGAATCTGCCCTCGGCGGGGTGCCACAAAACGAAGCTCTTTCGGCTCCAGACGGTAGTTTCTGCAAATGGAAAAAATATCGACCAGCCTGCTGGGTCTATGGACCATATAAAAATCGCCTCGGGCGCACAGCAGCCGTGCAGCGCAGCTGATGAAGTCTTCCAGCGTTCCTACCGTTTCATGGCGGGCGATGGTTTTGGCTTCATTCCGGTTGGCAATACCTGCGTTTCCAGGCATGTAGGGCGGATTGGCCGTTACTGCATCGGCCCACCCATTGAGTTGATCGAACTCTGCTACATTCGCTTCAATGAAAGACAGCCGGTCTCCAAGGCCGTTCAGCCGCGCGCTTCTTATTGCTCTCTGGCAGGCATCCTTTTGATATTCAATACCGTATATCTTCTCTGCATTGGTTTTATGGCTGAGAATATGGGGTATGATCCCGGTTCCTGTTCCCAGATCAACCATTCGCCGTGCCTGTCTTTTGGAGGCAAAATCCGCCAGGATCACAGCATCTACGCCGTAGCAAAAGTCTTCCGGTTTTTGGATCAGCTTTAAATTGGAAAACCCGATCTGATCAATACGCTCCCCTGGGTACAGCATGGCTCTAATCCTTCAGCAGATCCTTGATCTCTGCCAACAGTTCTCCGTCCAGCTCTTCCAGGTCATCATTTCTCTTCTTCTTTTTGCCCTTACCAAGACGTTTGATTTCTTCTTTTTTGTAATTATAAAACTCTGTACTCAACTTTTCCTGGCGGTCTTTTTCTTTGTTTCCTTCTTCCAGGATCAGCCTGGTCTTGATGTTATTTTCCAAAATATTGGTATCCACAACCACTGCCATGCCGTCCGGCGTTTTAATTCGTTCTCCGTTGTCCGGCAGGCCCTTTCTCATCTCCATGTAAACATCGTTTTCGTACTTCAGGCAACACATCAATCTCCCGCAGATACCGGAAATCTTGGTTGGATTCAAGGAAAGGTTCTGAACTTTCGCCATTTTTATGGAAACCGGTTCGAACTCGGACAGCCAGCTGTGGCAGCATAGGCTGCGGCCGCAGGTTCCAATGCCGCCCATCATTTTTGCTTCATCCCGCACGCCAATTTGGCGCAGCTCAATGCGCATCTTGAATACACCGGCCAGATCCTTGACTAACTCTCGAAAATCCACCCGGCCGTCGGCAGTGAAGTAAAAAATGATCTTGCTGTTGTCAAAGGTATATTCCACGTCGATCAGTTTCATCTCTAGCTTGTGTTTATTAATCTTTTCCTGGCACAAACGCAGAGCGCGCTCTTTTTTCTTCACATTGTCCCTATGTTTTTTGCAGTCCTTTTCATCAGCGATGCGAATAATCTTTTTCAGCGGCATAACGATCTCTGAGGGATGAACTTCCTTTTCCGCCATATTGATTGTTCCAAATTCCATGCCTCTGGCTGTTTCAACAATGACATTTGTTCCGATCTCGACCTCCAGATCAGCCGGATCGAAATAGTATACTTTACCGGCAGTTTTGAATTTAACGCCTACTACTTTTACCATTCTTTATCCTCCAATTTTTATCATCAAGTCCTTGAGAGCATAGCTCTTGGCCACACCCCGCTGGATCTGTCTTCTCGCTTGTTCAACTAAATCTACATTGCGGTAGATTTGGCTCTTTTTATACAGTTTTCCCGCTTCCGTGTTTTCCACTAAAAAATCCCGGTATACTTTTTCCAACGCATCCAAAAATGCATAGGTCTGGCCGCTGTCTTTCATGATTTCCGCAACAGCTTCTTTCCTCTTATAAAAGGGCTGGCCGTCAAGGAGCATGTCCGCCACTTCTCTGGCCTTGTCCAGCATTCCTTCATAGCTTTCTTTTCCAAAATAGCTGAGACGGAATTTTACACATCTGGATAAGATGGTCTGGGTCAGGTTTTCAAGATTTTCCGATAATAGAATCAAGATCGTCCCCTCTGCAGGTTCTTCCAGCGTTTTTAAAAGACGATTCTGCGCTCGCAGCGTCATTGTATCAGCATCGCTGATAATAGCCACATTCCGATCTCCGTATGGTTTTGTCTTCAGCCGTTCCTGCAAATGTTCGATAGCCTCGTCCTTGATACTGCTCCCGTCAGCTTGCAGATAGATCAAGTCCTCATGGTTACCATGGTCAATCTTGCTGCAAATCACACATTGATCGCAGCCTTCTGCCGGCGCTTCTTTACATAAAACCGCTTTTATGAAAGCTTCTGCGAACGCTTTCTTGTCCAGCATGGCCTCACCTTCAAAGATATAGGCGTGGGAGATATTTCCACTCCGGATCGCCGCCGACAGCCGATCCTTTAATTTTTCATTTCCCTTAATCTGATCAAAGCTCATTTTAAAAGCCTTTCTATATGTTCCAAAATCTCCCCGCTGATAGCTTCAACGTCCCTGCTGGCGTCAATACCAACAATGCGGCTTGGGAACTGGAGTTCCAGCTCTTCGTACCCCTCATACACTCGATTATGAAAGTCCAGCGCTTCCATTTCAATCCGATCTTCAGCTTCCTGTTCAATTCGTCCTTTGCCGATGCTGGGATCTATTTTTAAAAGGAAGGTGATATCCGGGATGCAGTCTCTGACCGCATAGGCATTGATGATCGAAACACAATCGCCTAAATCCCGGCCGTACCCTTGATAGGCAATGCTGGAATCGATAAAACGATCGCAGATGACATGTTCACCCCGCTCAAGGGCCGGTCTGATCACCTGAGCCACATGCTGGGCCCGGGACGCCGCATATAGCATGGCCTCGGTCATGGCATCCATGTCACGGTTTTCTTTATCTAAAATAATGGTTCGAATTTTTTCGCTGATGGGGGTCCCTCCTGGTTCCCTTGTTAGAATCACTTTTTCTCCCCGCTGCTTGAAAAAAGTCCGAATTCTTTCTATCTGTGTTGATTTTCCTGACCCGTCAGGCCCTTCCAGCGTAATAAACAGTCCGTTTTTCATCTTCTGCCTCTCCTGTTTGATTTCTTGCTTCCGCCATTGTCTTTATTTTGCTTTACAACCTCATCAATCAGCTGCATGAGAAAATATATGATCACATATGCGAGAGGGACACAGAGCAGTAATACGAATATAATTTTTAGGATTGTCATGAAAGCCATATTACGCCCCCTTCTTTTCATAAATTGCACAAAATATACATGATATTATACCATGTCCGGCGGCGTTTTCACAACACTAATATCCCAGTGCTTTCAATCTGGCTGCGATGTCCCAGTAAAGGTCAGTAATATCTGCCACACCTCCGCCGGTTCGCCGTTCCGTCAGCGCCTTCATATCGGAATCCACCGCCTGGGGATGGGAAATCCCTTTTTTCCCCGGCCCCGAATAAATACCTCTAAAGTCGCCCCACTTGGCAGACTCCACGCAGACCAGCCCATCGTTGGGGCCCTCGATCTTCTTCACCAGCGTGTAAAAAATTCCCATAGCCGGATTGCTCCAACTGTTTTTCATGTCAAAAGCATAACTCTGATAGTAGACCTCCTCCATATCGGGGACCAGTTGGTTAAAAACCCCCATGTAATCAGCTGTAAGCTGTTCGTAGGGCTTTAGGGAATTGTTTTTTTCTCCTCCGTCGTAGCGCAGCATGAGATTGAAAAGGGACAAAAGTCCTTTATAGGCCGCCCCGGCACGTTTTTTCATCTTATCCATGGAAAGGATGCCCCGGTGGGGAGTCGCCAGGGTGGTAAGGGAAGCTGTCTTATAGGCCATACCCAGCCGTGAAACCATAAACCGTGCTTCTATCCCGCCCTTGGAGTGGGCAATCAGGTTGACCTTTTCCGCTCCTGTTTCTGCAAGGACCTTTTCCGCAGAAAGCTTGATCTGGGCTGCATTATGTTCCACGCTGCCAAAAGCATCTTGATTGCCAAAATAGATTTCCGCCCCGTGCTTTTGCAGGAATCCGGGAATCCGGCCCCAGTAGCGGTCATAATCCCCATCCCTATAACCAATGCCATGAATCAGCATAATCGGATATTTTGTAGCACAAGTATCATCCACTCTCCCAAAACTCCTTCCTTGCAGCCCGCGGGCTTCAATGCTCGCCTCTTCTCGGCAACGCCGTTTTCATCCATGCGAACATTATACCACACCTCTTCCCTCGCGTGAAGAATGCCCGGCCGTGTGACAGTCCGCCGGCAATGGCTGGACAGTAACGCCAATTATCCCATTCTTCGCCCATTAGCCCCGTAAGGGCTTCAAATCAGTTAAAATTCTACACGAAACTTTTAAAAACTAAAAATTTAGTATAAGCTCGAACACCGCACCAGCACTGCCGCATGAATCAAATCAGTTTTCTGGAAACTGCCCACCATCTAGCCCGTATAAACTCCATTCCCAAAAAATAAAGTACGGTCAAACCAGCCAAGAGCTGGTTTAACCGCGCCAATCCTATTTCTTCCATTTAATCGATCGTTTTAAACCGGATCACTACCTTAAACAAATCACCGTCAATCACGATATCAAAGGTTCCGCCCTGTAATTCCACTAGGTTGCGGGCGATGGATAAACCCAGGCCGCTGCCTTCGGTATGGCGCGAACTGTCACCCCTTACAAAGCGTTCCATCAATTCTTCCTCTGAAATATCCAGCTCATAGCGAGAAGTATTCCGGTAGGTGATGACCGCATCCCCGTTCTTTTCTTCCAGGCTTAGATAGACCCTTGTCCCTGGCTGAGAATATTTGCAGATATTGTTTAATAGATTGTCAAAAACTCGCCACAGCCTTCTGCCGTCGGCCATGATTTCCAGCTCTTGCTCAGGCAGCCTCATAATGATGTTTAAGTCGCTGGCTTCCGCTTTTTCTTTATACTCGCCCGTTGTCTGCGTCATCAGAACCCCTACCTGACACGGAGACAGGTTCAGTTTCACATTTCCGGTAGCGGCCTTGGATGCATCCACCAAATCCTCGATCAACTTTTTCAAGCGTCCGGACTGGCGGTCCAGAACCTTGATATACTCCTTTGCCTGTTCATTGTCCAGCTCTTCCTTCTTGAGAAAATCCACATAATTAATAATCGAAGTAAGCGGCGTCTTAATATCATGAGAAACATTCGTAATCAACTCCGATTTAAAACGTTCACTTTTTAATCGTTCTTCTACAGCCTTTGACATTCCCTTTCCGATGCTGTTGAGATCGTCCGCATGACTGGCCAAATCCCAGCGCAGGCCGCTCTTATCAATCTGGTAGCTGAGGTCGCCGTCTGCAAGATGTTTTCCCCCCTCTTGCAGCTTTTTGAGTCCCAATGCAATATAAACCACAAATACACACGCCGCGATCAGCAGGCCGCCCCACAGGAGCACGAGCACCCCGTTGTTGTACATCATCGGCACCAACATCAGGTTCAAGAGAAGAAATACTGCCGCACCTAAAGCCGTTCGCCACACCAACGGAACAGTTTTCATAAACGAGAGCATATATCTTCCGCCTTTACGCAAGATGTGCAAGCCCTGATAAAGAACCGTACTGTGCCACCACTTACTCTGCTTGGTTCTGGCGGAAAAAACCATAAAAAATCCTGTTATAACCGCAACGGCCATCATAATACCCAGCCCGAAAGGAACAATATCTCGTTCAACGTTATCTCCCGGACCGCCGATATCACGCAGAAAGCGGAGTGCCGTATATAACACGATCAGGGATACCAGCCCCAGCAAATCCAGAGGAAGGATTTTCAATATTCCCTCTGATTCGTTTTCCGCCCCATATCCTGCGCTGGCCATTAAGAAGCAAAACAGGGCAATAGAGAGGACCAATCCTGCAATACCGACCGCGATCGCGTAGCTGCGGTATTGGTAAATATTACTGTTGGATAGATAGACCGCCCCTATCTCTGCCGGCAGTCCACCTCCTATTTCACTAGGTTTTAGGTAGATAGCGATTCGGTAATCGCTATGGTCAAAGGTCTCTGTATATGCCTGGGGATCGGATTCCAAACTTGCATTAACCGCTCGAACCGCTTGTCTTTCTTCACCCTCTTGCGTTGCTGCTGAAAAAATCGTATATCCAAAGCCTGCAGCATGTTTTTCGCCTGCTAGAATTTCTTCATCCGGCCCATAGTCAACCAGTTTTGGAACCTCACTTCCATCAAGATCTTGATAATCTCCATATTCTACAGCCGCCTCCATAATTTCAGAGGAAGCTTGGAGCGCAGTCTCGTGATAAATATCAGCCTTGACGGATTCGCCGCTCTGAGAGTACCATCCATAATTTAAGTTTTTTATGACAACAATTGCTGAAAAAAATGTAATGGCTGCAAATACCAGCAGCAGCAAAAATGCCGACAATTTGGCCCATTGATTCTTTTTTAATGCTTCCATTTCAATACACACCTCACTCTATTTTATATCCCTGCCCCCAAACAACTTTTAAATGCCTCGGCTCCTCCGGGTTGACTTCCAGTTTTTCTCTAAGATGCCGAATATGTACAGCTACGGTCCCTTCTGCTCCATAGGCCTGTTCTTCCCACACTTGCCCGTAAATCTGTTTGGGCGAAAATACCTGCCTTGGATGTTCCATCAGGAACTTGAGAATTCCGTATTCTTTTGGCGTCAGTCCCACCGGTTCTCCCATCAGAAAAGCAGCCTTAGCTATGTCATCCAGCTCGATATCCCCCACCTTCAAAACCTGCTTCTGTTTGTTTCCTGACCCCAATTCCATATAACGCCGCAGCTGCGACTTTACCCTTGCCAGTAATTCTACCGGATTAAACGGTTTTGTGATATAATCGTCCGCACCCAGGTTAAGACCCAATATTTTATCAGTATCCTCACTCTTTGCCGTAAGAAAAATGACAGGGATATTATAATTCTTACGCATTTGTGCCAGCACTTGCACACCGTCCAGTTTGGGCATCATAATGTCAAGAAGAATCAAATGAATCTCTTCTTGCTCAATGACTTCCAGAGCTTCCCGACCGTCATACGCCTCATACAGATGGTAATCATTACTTGCAAGATAGATTTTTATAGCGGAGACAATATCTTTTTCATCGTCGCATATTAATATGTTATACATCCTTTGTCAACCTCCAATAGTATTATGCCATAACAAACTTTAAGATAAAATCAGGAAACTCTTTAAGAATTGTTTAAAATACCTATTTCTTTAAAGAGGATGTTGTCTGCAATTTTTAATGAAACCCGATTGATATAGGCAAAAAGGCGTGCAGACAGAAAACGGGCTGATACATGAAGCAAATCGCTTCGCTTCTTGCGTCAGTCCGTTTCACTCTTTGATCCTGGTTATTTCGAATCAGCTAAATCCTGTATTTTATCGGGCGTTAATCGGTAAATCGTCATGATATCCACGCCTTTCGCTCCCAAATTGCCATAAAAGTTCAAGGCTGATTCATTCCAGTCCAGGCACCCCCATTCCAGGCGCTTGCACCCCCTTTGAAGCGCCAGGTTTGCCATATATTTCATCATCTGTTTGCCGAATCCATGCTCCCGATAGGCTTCGTCCACATAAAATCCATCGATATACAGCCCTTTCTCTCCAATGAAGGCTGAAGAGTTATTGTAATAATACAGGAAAGCAATCGTCTTTCCTTCCAAATCGCCGAAGATCGCTTCACCAGCCCCATCCATCAATAATCTGCGGATGCCTTCTTGTGTAGCAGTGACGCCATCTCTCATTTTTTGGTATGTCCCCAGTTTCTGCATAAACGCTACTACCATGGCCGCATCTTCAGGCTGTGCCTGTCTGATCTGCAGCTCCTTGCGTCCGTTTTTTCTTTCTTCCATAATTTGTCCCCCGTGCTTTCATTCATATTGTTCATTATACCATAAATGCTTGACCTGTATGAAAAACAAGGTACCTTTTTTTCTCAACATCTGGGCGAAATGGTCCTGTTGTTGAAAAAACTGCCTCTTTCGCTGTCCAATTTTACATAAAAATAGAGACTGTTTAAACAGTCTCTATTTTTGTAAAATTGGCAACGTCCTACTTTCCCAGGCAGTCGCCCGCCAAGTATCATCAGCGCTAAGGAGCTTAACTTCTGTGTTCGAGATGGGAACAGGTGTGACCTCCTTGCTATCGTCACCAAATCAGATCCCCTACCCAAGCGTCTTACTTGTTAAGTAGGTATCCGTTCTTTCTTGCGAAGGCTTCTTTTGTACCTTCAAAACTGAATAATGTCAAGTGTCTTTCTTCCTTTACACGCTTCTTCCTTGAAACCATTGGTCAAGCGTTCGACCGATTAGTACCTCTCAGCTTCATACATTGCTGCACTTTCACCTGAGGCCTATCTACGTGGTAGTCTTCCACGGGTCTTATCATTTCCATGAAGGAGATCTTTTCTTGTGGGGGGCTTCGCACTTAGATGCTTTCAGCGCTTATCCCGTCCATACTTAGCTACCCAGCTATGCTCTTGGCAGAACAACTGGTGCACCAGAGGTATGTCCATCCCGGTCCTCTCGTACTAAGGACAGCTCCACTCAAATCTCCAACGCCCACAGCGGATAGGGACCGAACTGTCTCACGACGTTCTGAACCCAGCTCGCGTACCTCTTTAATGGGCGAACAGCCCAACCCTTGGGACCTACTTCAGCCCCAGGATGAGACGAGCCGACATCGAGGTGCCAAACACCCCCGTCGATGTGGACTCTTGGGGGGTATCAGCCTGTTATCCCCGGGGTAGCTTTTATCCGTTGAGCGATGGCCCTTCCACTCGGTACCACCGGATCACTAAGCCCGACTTTCGTCCCTGCTCGACCTGTTTGTCTCGCAGTCAAGCTCCCTTCTGCCTTTACACTCTTCGTGCGATTTCCGTCCGCACTGAGGGAACCTTTGGGCGCCTCCGTTACTCTTTAGGAGGCGACCGCCCCAGTCAAACTGCCCGCCAGACACTGTCCCAACGCCGGTTCACGGCGCATGGTTAGAATTCCAACATTACAAGGGTGGTATCCCAACGGTGACTCCACTAAAGCTGGCGCCCTAGCTTCGCAGTCTCCCACCTATCCTGTACGTGCAATGCCGAAACTCAATATCAAGCTGCAGTAAAGCTCCACGGGGTCTTTCCGTCCTGCTGCGGGTAACCGGCATCTTTACCGGTACTACAATTTCACCGAGTCTATTGTTGAGACAGTGCCCAGATCGTTACGCCTTTCGTGCGGGTCAGAACTTACCTGACAAGGAATTTCGCTACCTTAGGACCGTTATAGTTACGGCCGCCGTTTACTGGGGCTTAAGTTCATGCCTTCGCCTAAGCTAAGCAGTCCCCTTAACCTTCCAGCACCGGGCAGGCGTCAGCCCCTATACTTCAGCTTTCGCTTTCGCAGAGACCTGTGTTTTTGGTAAACAGTCGCCTGGGCCTTTTCACTGCGGCCTGCTTGCGCAGGCACCCCTTCTCCCGAAGTTACGGGGTCATTTTGCCGAGTTCCTTAACAATAGTTCTCTCGCTCGCCTTAGGATTCTCTCCTCATCTACCTGTGTCGGTTTGCGGTACGGGCACCTACGGTCTCGCTAGCGGCTTTTCTTGACAGCTTGAAATCAGCAGCTTCCGGTACTAATCTTCCCTCCGCGTAACGCCTCAGAATTATCACAGGGGATTTGCCTCCCGTGACTCCCTTGACGCTTGCACACGCTCTACCAACGGCGCGCTCTGCTTATCCTTCTGTGTCCCCACTTCGCTCAAATGACTTTCGGTGGTACTGGAATCTCTACCAGTTGTCCATCGCCTACGTCTTTCGACCTCGGCTTAGGTCCCGACTTACCCTGAGTGGACGAACCTTCCTCAGGAAACCTTAGATTTTCGGCGGGCAGGATTCTCACCTGCCTCTCGCTACTCATGCCAACATTCTCTCTCGTATACCGTCCAGCAATCCTTCCAGATCACCTTCTGCCTGTATACGATGCTCCTCTACCATACCTTGCGGTATCCTAAGCTTCGGTAGTAAGTTTTAGCCCCGTTTATCTTCGGCGCAGAGCCACTCGACTAGTGAGCTGTTACGCACTCTTTAAATGAGTGGCTGCTTCTAAGCCAACATCCTAGCTGTTTATGCAGCTCCACATCCTTTTCCACTTAACTTACATTTTGGGACCTTAGCTGTAGGTCTGGGCTGTTTCCCTTTCGACCACGAAACTTATCTCACGTAGTCTGACTCCGGGGTATGATCGCACGGCATTCGGAGTTTGATAGTTTTCGGTAACCGGTGAAGGCCCCTAGAACATTCAGTGCTCTACCTCCGTGTATCTTTCCCCCAGGCTAGCCCTAAAGCTATTTCGAGGAGAACCAGCTATCTCCGAGTTCGATTGGAATTTCACCGCTATCCACACGTCATCCCAACACTTTTCAACGTATATGGGTTCGGTCCTCCACGAGATTTTACTCTCGCTTCAACCTGCACATGGATAGGTCACCCGGTTTCGGGTCTACAGCATGTAACTTTCGCCCTCTTAAGACTCGCTTTCGCTTCGGCTCCAATGCTCCAGCATCTTAACCTCGCTACATACCATAACTCGTTGGCCCGTTCTACAAAAAGTACAAGGTCACTTGCGCTCCCTTTGCTTGTAAGCATAAGGTTTCAGGTTCTCTTTCACTCCCCTCCCGGGGTTCTTTTCACCTTTCCCTCACGGTACTGTTCGCTATCGGTCACTGGGTAGTATTTAGCCTTGGGGGGTGGGCCCCCCTGCTTCAAACCGGGTTTCACGTGTCCGGTCCTACTCTGGTGCCACTCCTGCATAAACTCCATTTCGCCTACGGGGATTTCACCCTCTTCGTCCCTGCTTTCCAGCAGCTTCGGCTATGAATTTCATGTCCTTTGAGTGGTCCGCAACCCCGAAAACTAAAGTTCTCGGTTTGGGCTCTTTCCCGTTCGCTCGCCGCTACTAGGAAAATCGATGTTTCTTTCTCTTCCTAAGGGTACTTAGATGTTTCAGTTCCCCTCGTTGCCTTCTCCGCACCTATGTATTCAGTACGGGATACCGCCCCATTACGAGCGGTGGGTTCCCCCATTCGGATATCTACGGATTGTCGGATATTTGCTCCTGCCCGTAGCTTTTCGCAGCTTGTCACGTCCTTCTTCGGCTCCCAGTGCCAAGGCATCCGCCTTATGCTCTTCTTCGCTTGACCAATCAAGCCTGCCTGATCTAGCGTGATCAGGTCTTTTACTGTTAATTCACTCTGTGAATCAGCTTTTTCTGGTTTCTCGGTTGAAATCGCAGCATTACCCTATTTCGCAGTCTTTTCAAAAAGACTTCTCTTAGTTTAATACTCTCTTCTCTATTTACCGTACGGTAAATAGCTCGATTTCGTTTTCGTTGTAATTTGATTTACACTCTTTACATTATTCAGTTTTCAAGGTACATCCTTCTCCCAATCGCCACAACTTCTTGCCCGTTCCGACAATTGGTCTTGGTGGGCTTGGGAGGACTCGAACCTCCGACCTCACGCTTATCAGGCGTGCGCTCTAACCACCTGAGCTACAAGCCCATGTAAACTCATAGTGCAGAAACGTTCGTCTCCTTAGAAAGGAGGTGATCCAGCCGCACCTTCCGATACGGCTACCTTGTTACGACTTCACCCCAGTCATTGATTTCGCCTTAGGCAGCCTATTTACTAGCCGACTTCGGGCGCCCCCAACTTCCATGGTGTGACGGGCGGTGTGTACAAGACCCGGGAACGCATTCACCGCAGCATTCTGATCTGCGATTACTAGCAACTCCGACTTCATGCAGGCGAGTTGCAGCCTGCAATCCGAACTGGGATCGGTTTTTGAGATTTGCTCCACCTCGCGGTCTTGCTTCTCTTTGTACCGACCATTGTAGCACGTGTGTAGCCCAGGACATAAGGGGCATGATGATTTGACGTCATCCCCACCTTCCTCCGTGTTATCCACGGCAGTCTCATTAGAGTTCTCATCTTACTGTTAGCAACTAATGACAAGGGTTGCGCTCGTTGCGGGACTTAACCCAACATCTCACGACACGAGCTGACGACAACCATGCACCACCTGTCTCCCCCGTCCGTAGAAAGGTCCGATTAAGGACCGGTCGGAGGGATGTCAAGCCCTGGTAAGGTTCTTCGCGTTGCTTCGAATTAAACCACATGCTCCGCTGCTTGTGCGGGTCCCCGTCAATTCCTTTGAGTTTTACACTTGCGTGCGTACTCCCCAGGCGGAGCACTTAATGCGTTAACTCCGGCACCGAACTCTTGCGAGCCCGACACCTAGTGCTCATCGTTTACGGCGTGGACTACCAGGGTATCTAATCCTGTTTGCTCCCCACGCTTTCGTATCTCAGTGTCAGTTACTGTCCAGAAAGCCGCCTTCGCCACTGGTGTTCCTCCTAATATCTACGCATTTCACCGCTACACTAGGAATTCCGCTTTCCTCTCCAGCACTCAAGTCTCTCAGTTCACGGGGCGAACAATGGTTAAGCCATTGCCTTATACCCTGCGCTTAAGAAACCACCTACATACTCTTTACGCCCAATAATTCCGGATAACGCTTGCCCCCTACGTATTACCGCGGCTGCTGGCACGTAGTTAGCCGGGGCTTCCTCCTCAGGTACCGTCATTTGTTTCTTCCCTGAGGACAGAGCTTTACGACCCAAAGGCCTTCTTCGCTCACGCGGCGTTGCTGCATCAGGGTTTCCCCCATTGTGCAATATTCCCCACTGCTGCCTCCCGTAGGAGTTTGGACCGTGTCTCAGTTCCAATGTGGCCGATCACCCTCTCAGGTCGGCTACTGATCGTTGCCTTGGTAGGCCGTTACCCCACCAACTAACTAATCAGACGCAGGCCCATCCTCTGCCGATAAATCTTTGACCGTCTGCCCATGCGGACATACAGCATCATGAGGTTTTAATCCCGGTTTCCCGAGGCTATCCCTCTGCAAAGGGCAGGTTGCCTACGCGTTACTCACCCGTCCGCCGCTTTCCACTGATTCTCTCAACCGAAGTGTCAATCATCAGCTTCTCGCTCGACTTGCATGTGTTAGGCACGCCGCCAGCGTTCATCCTGAGCCAGGATCAAACTCTCATATAAATGGTATTTAAATCTCTTTCGAGACATAAATCTAGTTTGTTCTTACTCTTCCGAACGCATCGCGTTTCGCGATTTCTTTCGAAATTATTGTTGTTTCTTTTTTAGAAATTGTCGGAAACTCTCACGCAATTGTCTTACCAATTTTATGATTGTTTCTTTCTTTAATCTCCTTGAGAATCTCTCGATTCCCGTTTTGACTAAATTTCTACACTATGAAGTTTTCAAGGTTCTGTCGCCCTTCATTTCAGGCGGCCGCTCCGTTTTGCGGAGCTTTTCTAGTTTATCTCATTTTTTCCAATTTGTCAAGGGCTTTTTTTAGCTTTTTCTCGACGTCCTCGGCTTTGCTTCGGCCCTTCGGCCTCGCTGAGACAACTTTTATATACTACCATGTGCGCTTTGCTTTGTCAACCTCTTTTTTTCGGTCCGTTTCTTCTCTCCCTCGTTGACTCCGCCGCCTCACCTGACAGCTTGTCTATATTACCAAACTTCTTCCCCTCTGTCAACCGCTTTTCTCTTTCTTTTTTACTCTTTTTTGTAATTCCCCTTACACAAAGGGATTATATGAGGGAATACTACTTTCGAATAATCCTATCCAGCCCCGTCGTATCATAGCTCAGACCCTTGCGTTTATTATGAAGGGCCCTCTCCAGCAGCTCAAACCTGCCTTTATTGAGCGGATATAAAAACTGAAAGATGGCAGCAAGGATCAGCGCGGCAGCCGGCACCAGCATGAAGGCATTTTCAATGGTGGTCACCGCATGGGCGGACTGCTCTGCCAGCGCCCCGTTATAGCCGCCCCATTCCAGCATGCTGCCGAGAACCTTGCTGGAAATGGACATGCTCAAAGAAAAGGCGATTCCGTAGACAGAGATCACACTTCCTTCTACTCTCTTTCCCATCACAAACTCGCCCACCTCGCTGATGTCGTAGAGCACTGCGTTGAACAACTGCCAAAAGGCAGCGTATGCGATGGAAAACACGCAGGCGTATGCGATCAGTCCCAGATAGCTGCTCACATCCAGAAAACGAAATACGATGGCGCCAATTCCCGACACCAACAGCGCCAGGGCCAACGCGTTCTTCTTTTCAATTTTAATCGCCGCCCATCCCAAAAGTGGGGTGCATATGGCATTGACGATCATCGAAATCAGAAAAATGGTCGAAGTCACCTGATCCCCCAGACCCAGCTTGTAGCGGGCAAAGAATACCATGTTGGAACTATAAAAGGTATTTGCCGCCACAAAGGCAAAGATGACAATGATCAAAAAGATAAATGGCCTTAAACGAAGAATCTGTATGTAATCCCGTAAAAGCTGGACGAGTCCTGCTTTTGGTTTTGTCTTATCTTCAACCGGAGGCTTTTCCATTCCCCTGGTGCTGTTCCAGGTAATCAGAATCGAACCGCAGGCTACGACGGCAATCAGCAATGCAACGGAAAACCAGGCGCCTCGGTCGCTCATGCCCAGCCCTGCCAGCAGCTCCACCATTGCCAGCGGCAGGACCATCCCCAATATGTTGCCCATAATTCCAAATACCCTGGCGCAGGTCCGAAGAACACTTCTTTCATTATATCCTGGTGCAATCTCCGCTCCCAGCGCGGAATAGGGTGTGTAATACGCGCCAAATCCAATCCAAAACAAAAACCCTGCGCCAATATACACGGCCACCTTCAGCGTTTCATCCCATCCAAAATCAGTAAATAAAGCAATCAGCCCCACCCCCAGGGGTACTACGGCAAAGATTAAAAAAGGACGGCGGCGGCCGTACTTGGAGTTCCAGTTATCGGAGACATATCCCAAGGACATCTCGGCGATTCCATTGAGTATAATTGTCACCGCCGAAATCATTCCCGCAGTTTCTGCTGAAAGTCCGGCCACTGTAGTAAAAAAGACGATGGAATATACGGTCACGAAGCTGTAGGGCGCCGCATCGGCAATCGTCGCAACGCCATAGCCCCAATAAGTTTTCCTTTTCATAGATTTACGTCAACTCCTTTTCTTTCAATGAACCTATTATACGCAGGAAACCTGGAACATGTAAATATGAAAATATTTCTACACCCGCTGCAGCAACCCGATAAGTCCGATATTTTTTCATTAAAGTGATCCAAAGTTCCTGGAAGCTCTCTGTCACAATGCCATAAGTAAAAGGTTTTTGCCCTAAATCAGATAGTTCCTATTATGGCGCGTCTTTAATCAACCCGCACTGTGTCGTAAGCGGTCAGCATCATCAGCTTTTAAAACAAAGTATGACACTTGCCGCCCAATTCCACCCCTCATTCAAATCCCAGGTCCCGGTAGTTCCAGCAAACAACAAAAGAAGGCATCGCCCAAACACTTATCAATGTTTAGGTCGATGCCCTCTGTTTTTACAAATTTAATGACTCATCTTACGGCACTTTCCCTTCCCATTAGAAAAGCTGAATCGTACCGTTGGCCATGAGAATGATCGCAGCCACAAAAGCAGCAAGAACAACGACAACCGCAACCGCGTCGGTAGTTTTCGGAAGTACTTTGACCCCCTTTTGCTTTTGTGTATATAGATAGAGCAAAATCCCCGGCCCAAACAATACTGCCGATGCCAAGACGGACTGCCATCCGCTGGCATACAGCATCCATGCGCCATATACAGCCCCGATCACTGCAAAAATCCAAACGCTGGCTTTCGTTCCGCTTTCCATGGGGCCCGTCAGCGTCTCACCCTTTATGGTTATCTTCAGGCAGTACAGCCCAGACAGAAAGTAAGGGAACATGATCATACTGGTGGACAATGCATAGCACACTTGATATGTGGCAGCATTGAAATAGATGATGACCAAGAAAATCTGGATAACCACCGTCGATAAAAGCAGCGACGTCACCGGGGCTCCCCGCCGGTTGAGTCTGGCAAAAAACTTGGGGAAACATCCCTTGGATGCCGGAGCATAGGCACTATCTACACACAGAATGGTGTAAGTAAACAGCGCGCCTGCGATGGAAATGATTACTGCTATGTTAACCAGCATAGCGCCCCAATCACCTACAACAGCCTGAAGTACTCCTGCAACAGACGGAGTCTTAAGCGCCGCCAGTTCTTCTGTCGGCATGACGCCCATGCTCAGGATTGAAATCATCATATACAGCGCCAGCATGCACAGGAAACAAATGAGTGTAGCCCGCCCTGCAACCTTGGTGTTTTTAGCTCTTTCAGAAATAACGACAGACCCTTCAATACCGATGAAAATCCATACGGTAATAAATGTCGTTCCCTTAACCTGCTCCAACAGGCTCTTTCCAACGCCTTCGCCGGTAAAGTTGGCAAAGAAAACGCTAGGATCAAAAGCCCGGGCGAAAACAATCGCCACCAGCAGCACCAGAATCGGCAGCAGTTTGGCAATTACCACAACTACATTGATGGTAACCGCCTGATTGATTCCTCTGGATACAAGCAGAGCAATCAACCAGATAATCACCGAAGCCGTTACGATTGACGCCACATTGTTGCCTTCACCAAATACAGGGAAAAAACTTCCCAATGAGCTGAAGAGCATGGTGATAAAAGAAATCTGAGCCAGTATGGCGCTGATCCAATATCCCCAAGCCGAACAAAATCCGATAAATTCACCGAATCCTTCTCTCGCATAGGTATACAAGCCGCTGGTCAGTTCCGGCTTTGCAATGCCCAGCCTAAAGAAACACATACATAAGGAAAGCATTCCGATTCCCGCAATTCCCCAGCCGATCAGCGAGGCGAGCGGGTAAGCACCCGATGATGCGAAATCACCTGGAATGGCAAAAGCGCCGCTGGCCAGGATCAATCCGATGCCGAACATAGTCAGCCGCAGGGTGCCAAGCCCTTTTTCATTTGAATTTCCCATAAATTCACGTCCTTTTCAATTTTAACAAGTTATGATTGCTTGTTATCCTAGAATCGGAGCGAAAGACAGCTGAGACCTCCATCCAGCTTTCTGTATTCGGATGTGTCTACCAGCAGAATGTCGTACCCAGCGTCCTTTACTGCTTTTTCAACTGCCGGATATCCCTCAGGAACAATCACCGTTCCATTGACCCAAATGCAGTTGGCAGCATACGCCTCTTCTTCAGGGATAACAATTTTATTATATTTAGCAAAATCTTCCTTGTCAATAAATTCACCGGAAACTAACATATTATTGTTTTCAATGTAGTTTACGCCGGTTTTCAGATGGAGTACTTCTTCCAGAGGAACTTCTGAACCGCTGAGTCCATATTTTTCCAGAATCGCGATAAACTGCTTGATACCCTCTTCATTGGTTCTTGCAGAACGGCCGACATAGAAATGATCTCCCACCATCATAACGTCGCCGCCTTCCAGCGTTCCCGGATCCTTGATATATTCGATTTTATCTTCGGGGAAGAATTTTTTCACTGCACCAATGATCTCATTCTTCTCGCCGTTTCTGGAAGCTGCGCCTGGATTTGTAATGATCGCGCATTTTCTTGTGATTACAGCCGGATCTTCGACAAAGCAGGAATCCGGATAGCGTTCGTCCGCCTCGAGAACCGTTACTTCCACGCCGCACTTCTTGAGCGCTTCAATATAGTCATCATGCTGCTTTAACGCCAGTTCATAGTCGGGTTTTCCCAATTCCGGAGCAGAAGTGATCCCTTCAACCATCGCTTTACACGGTCTTCTTACGATTACATTTTTAAACATTCTAGATACCTCCATCTTTTTTCAGAATTTTATGTTGAATATATAATATATTATATTTTATATTCTGTCAATGTTGCAATTCATTTTTTTTGATGCTATTATAATAGTACTATTTGCAAGAAGGAGAAAATGTATGTATAAATTCCTGTCTCTGAAAGATCATGTTTATCAATATATTGCCGACCAGATCTCCAAAGGTGCATTGGTTCCAGGTAAAAAAATCAATGAAAACGAAATATGCCAGCAGCTGAGTATCAGCCGCACACCGGTCCGGGAAGCACTGATTCAGCTTTCCAGTGAAGGAGTTTTGGAAAACGTTCCCCGCAAGGGCTTTATAATTAAGGAAATGAAACCTGGTGAAGCCCGCCAGTTGTATCAGGTAATCGGCGTACTGGACGGTCTGGCCGCCCAGCTGGCCTGCAGCCGCATAACGGAAAAACATCTCAAGGATATGGCCTTTTATATCGACAGCATGGAACTGGCCATCGATTCGGATAACTATGAGATGTATTATAAACAGCAGGAAATCTTTCATGACATCTATTTGGAAGAGTGCGGCAATGAGGTGCTCATCGGCGTTCTCTCCCAGCTAAAAAACAAATTCGTATCTAAGACTTACGATCTTTCTACGGATAAAAAGGGGAAAGAAATTTTGCATACAACCAACGCGGAGCATCGAATCATCCTCAGCCTGTTTGAAAAAAAAGATTCCGCTGGTCTTTCTGATTATTTGCAGAAGACACATTGGAATCCGGAGCTGGCCTGCACAGAAGTCACCAGCTGAGCAGAAATGGATTTGCGCAAACAAAAAGAAACCACTGATGCCGATCAAAACTAGGCAGCAGTGGTTTTTTATTCGGACAGCGATAAAAACGGATCTTTTTTAATCCGTATATGCCCGCTCATTCCTTCAATGAGACCTTCCTCCCGGAGTTTTTTCATTTCCCTCAGCATCGCCGTCCTGTCCACACATAAGTAATCGGCCAACGCCCGCATGGTCAGGGGCAGAACCAAATCATTTGTGTGTTGTTTGCGGGATTCCATCGAAAAATAAGCAAGGAGTTTATCGCGCGTTTTTCTTTGACTCAACAATTCAATGCGTTCTGTAAGATAATTGTTTCGATTGGCAAGGCAGATCAGCAGGTTGCGTGCAAAACGCTTGTGAGCCTGGCAGCATTTGCTGCACCAGCCAGTTGCTTTGTCCAAATCGAAGAACAGCAGCTTGCAGCCGTTTTCGGCGCTGCGGACCATTATCTCTTGAGCTGTATTGGCTTTAACCCATGAAAAGTCCGGATGAATCAACATGTTCCTTTCTATAATGCCAAGTATATTGCGTATTCCGTCCAGCCGCAGTTCGCTTATTTCAATGGCCCCCTGTGCAACAATAGCGATTCGGCTTTCTGTTACTTGCCGGCGAATGAGTGCACCGGGAGGATAATTTTTTTCTCGCCCATTCAGACATTGCATAATTCTGCATTTCTCTTGAGGCGAAATACCCTCAAATATGGAAACTTGGCCCGATGCGTGTTGCAATTACAACACCTCCTTTTTCGACTATATTATATAATGAAATCGTTTAGACCCCTACATCTGTGTAACACTATAAAGGAGAATACATGAAACTTTTTAACCGATCTTTTTTGCTGCTATTGGCGGCGACCTTTTTTTATATGCTGAGCTTGTCCATGGGCAATCCCATCATTGCCGGTTTTGCCGGCGAACTGGGAGGCAGCGGCGTTGTAATGGGTATAGCAGGAGGAATCCTTAACATCTGTTCGCTTTGCTGCCGGCCGCTGGCGGGTAATGCGGTCGATCATTACGACCGACGAAAACTGGCTATGCTGGGGCTAGGCGCCATGATCATGAGCAATGCGGGATACTGCTTCTGTAAAGTGCCGATTTGTTTGATTCTGTTCAGGCTGCTTAACGGTGCCGGATTTGCAGTGAGTTCAATCACGCTCTCTACATCCGTAGGAGCCAGTCTGCCTCCGGAGCGAATCGGTTCGGGGATGGGAATATACGGCATGGTCCAGGCCGTCAGTATGGCCTTCGCTCCCTCAATTGCACTCTGGGTATCAGATATGTGGGGATATCGCATTGCCTTTGCCGTTTCTGGGGCCTTTGCCTTAACTGCATTTGTCATCATCTTTCTTCAGGGTAAAGGCGCAGAAAAACAGGATTTGCTCTCCTCACAGCATGTAAAAAAGCAGTTTATTGCCCGGGAAGTACTGCCGACTGCGCTGGTTGTAATGCTCGTTACCCTCCCATACAGCGCATTATCCGCCTTTATTGCCACCTTCGCAGCAAACAGAGCCCTAAGTATAAACGTTGGCCTATATTTCCCGCTGTATGCCATTTTTTTAATTGCCTTCAGAGTTGTTTTCAGCAGGTTTTTTGACAGATGGAAGTATTCCCGCTTTGTGCTGATATGTGCACCGGCAGCCGCTGCATCTCTGGTTGTGGTGAATTTTATGAACGGCCTTGCAGTAATGGCTGCTGCAGCGCTTCTAATGGCACTGGGGTATGGAGTACTTGTTTCAGTCTCCCAAGCAAACGGCATACGCAAGGTGAGCATTTCCCATCAAGGAACCGCCAATAGTACTTACTACATTGGATTGGATTTGGGACTTGCCGGCGGGCCCATCCTGGCCGGATTTTTCTATACACATCTGGGCAGCCAGTATATGTTCTTAGCCTTGGCGGCGGTGCCTCTGCTTGCTTATGGAGTACTGGCTGTGAAAGGGAAATCCCTTTGACGATATAGGCCATCGATCAAAATAAGGCTGTTGCAGTAATCGTGATCATCGTGACCCCTGAATCCTTGAGCGTTACGTTCTTGGAGGGTTGGGGCGGGAGTCAAGGTCGGGAGCAAATCATTGTGATCTGTGCCTGACAGTCTTTTCCACGATGAAAAATCATCGCAAACTTAAGCCAAAATAAGCTCCAGCGATGATGTTGCTTTTCACCCTTTATGAATCTGGGTCCGAAGGACCCGCTCCTTCGGATCCAGAGCAGGTTAACCCCCGTCTAGCAAATCCGCGGAAGGCCTTCTCCGTAGAGCACATCCACCACGCGGCTGGCGCCCAGTCTGGTCGTGATAAAAGTCCCCGACCCTTCTGTCACCTGGCCGATGATCGCCGCATCTTTTCCATGCTCCGTCTTTTGCATCAGTTCCAGCGCCTGCTGCGCCTGCTCGGCGGGCACGACAGCGACCATCTTGCCTTCGTTGCCCATATAGAGCGGATCCAACCCCAGAATATCGGCAAAGCCCCGGACTTCTTCGTTTACTGGAATGGATTCTTCCGCAAGCTCGATCCTGCATCCGCTGGTATCTGCGATTTCATTGAGGATTGTACCCAATCCGCCTCTGGTCACATCGCGCATGGTCTTTACATCGATATCAGCAGAAAAGAGAGCATCCGTAATATCAGACAGACAGCCGCAGTCGCTCTTAATGTTGTTCTCAATCTCCATTCTGGCACTGAGGATGCAGGCATGGTGATCGCCCAAAGTTCCCGACAGCAAAATCTGATCGCCCGGCTCGCAGTTTGCGGCGCTCACATCCCGCCCGGCAGGAATCACCCCGATGCCGGAGGTATTGATGTAGAGACCGCCGCTTCCTTCCACCACCTTTGTATCGCCCGCGACAATGGTCACGCCGGCCGCCTTTGCCTGAGCCGCCATGGAGGAAACGATGCGATCCAGCGTATCCACATCCAGCCCTTCTTCTAAAATAAAACCGCAGGTCAGGTATTTGGGCTGGGCCCCCATCATCAATAGATCATTGACTGTTCCGCAAACACACAGCTTGCCAATATCTCCGCCTTTAAATTCCAGCGGTGTAACCACAAAGGAATCGGTGCTGAAGGCGATTTTTCCGCTGATCTCAAGTACCGCCGCATCTTCCATCTTATCCAGCACGCTGTTTTTAAAATGTTTTCCGAAAACGCTGCTCATCAGCTCTGCCGATGTTTTTCCTCCGCTTCCGTGGGCCATCGTAATTTTCATCTTATCCTCCTCAGACACTCTAATCAAAAATATACTTGTATAACTAAAAAAAAAGCGTTATAATTTAAAAAAGGAGCCACCGGTGAACGGTTGCTCGGAGTGGCAATTAAAACACTCGTCCTGCCTCCAAGCCTGGACGGGTGTTTTACTTTATATGTAAAACTAACGCTTAATCTTTGCGACTAAGGCAATCACTGTGCAAAGAACCATTGTATAAACCATCAGGTTATCAAACGTCAAATACATAGGATCACCTCCTTTTCAGGAGCAACCGTCCACCGTTACCGCGGCTCGAATCGATTATACCATACTTGCAACCAGAATTATACCATATTTTCCATTTTTTTCTATTTGTTCCGATACCAGATTCCGCAGGCCCCTTCCGCAGAAACCATGCACGGTCCGAATGGATTGGTTGGACTGCACTGGGTCTTGAACATGGGACACTGATCAGGGTTGATCTTGCCTACGATCACATCTCCGCATCTGCAGCCCTCCGGAAGCTTCATATCCGCCACCAGTCCCCTGCTTCCGCCGTCATAGAAGGTATCTTTCAAGTAAAGTCCCGAATCGGGAATAACGCCAAGCCCCCTCCACATAGCCGGACCCGGTTCAAAATAAGCGTCCAGCACTTCCAGAGCTTTTGAATTTCCCTCATCGCGCACAGCGTTGGTATAGAGATTTTTTACCTTAGCTTCTTTTTTCTCCAGCTGTCTGACCAGATCATAAATAACCGCTAAAATATGCTCCGCTTCAAACCCGGCGACGACAAAGGGTTTTTTATACGTTTGCGCCAGCTGCTCATAAGGCTTGCTGCCGATGATCACGCTCACATGTCCGGGGCAGATAAAGCCGTCAATATCCTTTTGATTTTCGCAAATCCAGACCAATGCGGGGATAACGGTTTTCAAAGCCGTCACAAGACGCAGATTTTCAATCCCTTTGGCCAGAGCCTGCTGCATCATCAGAGCATAGGCGGGCGCCGTCGTTTCAAAACCCACCGCTGCGATCACATAGGTAGTGCTCGGATCAGCCTGGGCTTTTTCTAATGCCTCGAAAGGAGAATACATCAGCTCCACCTTAGCGCCTTTTCCTTTCATATCGGACAGACTTCCTTCGGTGCCCGGAACCTTCATCATATCGCCGAAGGTCAGCAGCACATGATTCTCTTTTTGCGCGTACTCGATGCACTGATCGATATATGCCGTGGGCGTCACGCAGACGGGGCACCCCGGGCCTGAGATCAGCTTGATCTTGGGAGAAATCAGGCTGCGAATGCCGTTTTTAAAAATACTGGCCGTATGGGTTCCGCAGACTTCCATCAGTTTGATCTCCGGTCCGTCATAAGCTTTCAAATATTCGATTACCTTTTTAAGTTCCACTATGATAATTCCTCCAGATCGGCAAAGAGATCGATCAGCTCTTTGGCCTTATCCTGTTCCATAACTTCGATGGCGCATCCCGCATGAACCAACACGTACTGGCCCGGCTTGGGATCCACAAGGCCCACATTGACGTCGACCATATTTCCACGAAAATCCACCTGAGCGGTGGTCCCATCAGTGGCAATGACTTTGCCTGGTATTGCAATACACATTATTCTTCCTCCGGTATTTTGCAGACATCGATCCACTGCTGCGCTTTCGAATAAGTAAACAGCTCGTCGCAGGTCAGTTCGATGGCGCTGTTTGAGCTGCCGCAGGCCGGAAAGACCGTATCGAACCGCTGCATGGATACATCCGCATATATTTTTACATCTTCATTGTCAATGGCAAAAGCGCAGACTCCGCCTATCTCATGACCGGTAAATTGGACCACTTGTTCCGCGGAAAGCATCTTTGCCTTGAATCCAAATTGTCGTTTAAATTTTCCATTATTGACTTTCGTGTCGCCTGCTGTCTGAATCAGGATGCAGCCGCCGTCCGGGTCGAGAAAGGACAGTGTTTTGCATATCCTTGCCGGAATGACCCCCGCCGCTTTGGCCGCCAGCTCCACGGTGGCGCTTGAAACATCAAATTCCTGAATTCGATCTTCGATGCCAACTTCTTTGAAATAGGTTCTCACTTTATCGATTGCCATACTCCGCCTCCTTTTTCTTGAGGGCAATGTAGGTCTGCCCCAGAGCGATGCCTCCGTCGTTTGGACTGACGGAAACATTGTAATACGGAAGGAATCCTGATTGGCGCAAAAGCTTCAGGCTTTCTTCCATTAAAATCTTATTCTGAAAAACTCCGCCGGTCAGCGCCACCTGCCGCGCTCCGGTTTCTTCCCTGATCCTGCAGCAGGTATCCAGGATCATGCGGGCAATTTTTTTATGAAAGTCCAGGGCCAGAGCGTTGGCCGCGGAAGCGCCGGGATCAGCCGCCGCATCTTCCAGCAGAATGGCGCATTGGCCTTCGTAATCATTGCGGTCCTTGATTCCCAGCAGCGCCGACACTCCGTCGAAAAGCCGGCCCATGCTGGAGCTTTTAATGGTATTGATTCCCGCCTCAATCCCTTTCCTGGCAAGCGCTTCTCCCGGCCAGGTCCGTTTCTCGGCAAATTCCATAATCGGGGAAAGATCAATGGCAATCCCCTCGGATTCCTCTTCATAGCCCTTCTCCCAGGCATACCGGTAACTGACCGCCGATTTCCATCCTTCCTTCATGGAAGAGTCGCCTCCCAGCATCTTGACATAACGCAGATGATCGAACCGTTCAAATCGGTCATTCTCACAGAGGAGAAATTCGCCGCCCCAGACAGCCCCGTCCGTGCCGTATCCGGTTCCGTCAAAACTGACACCGATCACTTTTCCGGAAAGGTCGTGCTCCGCCATGACCGATGCCACATGGGCGTGGTGATGCTGTACCCTCAGCACCGGCAGTCCCAGGTTCTCTGCGTAGGCGGTGGTATAGTAAAGGGGGTGCTGATCGCACACCACCAGCTCCGGCTTAATACGAAACAAAGCTTTCATCCGCTCCACATTTTCTTCATAAATCCTTTGATTCTCCACGCTGTCCATATCGCCGAAATATTGACTCATGTAAGCAAACGGGCCCTTGCTCAAAGCGAAGGAATTTTTCAGCTGCCCGCCGACTGCCAAAACCTCTCCCCCAAAGCTTGTCTTGATATAAAGGGGGACCGGCGCATAGCCTTTGGATCTGCGGATCATCTGCGGCTGGCCGTCGATCGCCCGCACCACAGAGTCGTCTACCCGTACTTGGATCCGCCGTTCGTTGTCAATCACGCCTTTAATCAGCGGCTCTTTCTCCATCATAGCCGCCATTTCCTCATTATCTTTTATGATAGGCATTTCAGAGCGGTTGGCGCTGGTCACGATCAAAGGGCTGATTTCATCCAGCAGCAAATGCTGGGCGCCCATGCTGGGCAGAAAAGAACCGATGAACCGGCTCTTATTGATCTCTTTAGACTGGGAAGGCTTATGCTCCAGCAGCAAAATCGGTCTGGCCGATGATGTGAGGAGTTTTTCCTCGATCGGCGACACATAACAGTATTCCTTGATCTGCTCTATGTCACGAAACATTACAGCAAAGGGTTTTTGCTCTCTTTTTTTAATCTGCCGCAGTTTGAAAACCGCATCATCACTGCGCGGATCGCAGATGAGATTATAACCGCCCATGCTTTTAAAAGCGATCACTTCTCCTGCGGCGATCAGCCGGGCGCCTTCCTTCACCGGCATGCTCAATACCGGTCCGCAGCTATGGCAGGAAATGGTCTGTGCATGATACCTTCGATCATGCAGATCCGTATATTCCTTTTCACAGAAATCGCACATGGGGAAATCAATCATCGTCGTATTATCCCGGTCATATGGGATTCGGTCGATGATGGTATACCTTGGTCCGCAGATCATGCAGCTGATAAAGGGATGGTTGTATCTGGGATTTTCCGGGTCCCGCATCTCAGCCAGACAATGGGGACAGATGGATAAATCAGCGGGGATCATCGCCGCCTCGTCATCTCCCGCGTCGCTGTCCAGGATGGTAAAATGGTCGAATTCCCGGAAGGGCTCCAAAGTCCGTTTGATGTGAACAATTTCAGCGGGCGCCGGCTTCTCGGTTTCGATGGCCTCCACAAAGGCATCGATCCGCTGAGAGGTGTCCGTCACTGCGATTTCAACCAGACCTCCGATATTGAGTACTTCCCCCTTCATCCCCATGCGGTGGGCCGTTTTGGCCACAAAAGGGCGGAATCCCACTCCCTGGACAATCCCCCACAGTTTGATCCTCTGGGTCGATCTATTTGTGGTCATGGGTATGTCCGTGATGGTGGTCATGATGGTGGGAATGGTCTTTTGCTTCCAGCTGTCCGGCCCGCTCCATCAGCCATTCTGCCACTTCTTCGAACCCTTCTCCTGTCTTTCCCGACACTTTGAACACCGGCACATCCTTATTGAGCGCTCTGACGCCTTTCATGAAAAAGTCCTCGTCAAAATCCAGATAGGGGATCAGGTCCACTTTATTGAGAATGATGATATCGGCTTTTTCAAAGGCCAGCGGATACTTGTACGGCTTGTCGCTGCCTTCGGTGACGGTGGAAATGAGCATCATCACGTGTTCGCCGATGGTAAACTCAGCCGGACACACCAGGTTGCCGATGTTTTCGATGAAAAGAATTCCCTTCTCATCAAACTGCATATGATCCACCATGTGGTCGATCATGGGAGCATCCAAATGGCAAGCTCCGTATGTATTGATCTGGTGGGTATCGATGCCCATGCTCTTCAGGTCCTGGGTGTCCAGGTCCGACTCGATATCCCCTTCAATGACATAGGGCTTGTACTCCTTTAAATGTTTAAAAATGTTTTTCAGGGTAGTCGTCTTGCCCACTCCCGGCGCGCCCATTTCGTTGACGATCAAAACACCGTGAGCGCTGAGATGTTCTTTCACGTGCTGGGCGATCTGGTCATTCTCATCGAGAATGCCTTCCATAACATCTATCTTTCTAACGTCGTGCATAAGATTCCTCCTGTTTTTCTTTCTTATTCTACCTCAATGCTTTCTATATAAAATTCTTTGCCGATGTCCGTAGGTCCACCGTCGGTCCCGCATCTGGGACATGCGAAGGACAGCAGCTTTTTTTCAAACTGCTCTCCGCACTTAGGACATTGGAGTTTTGGTTTGACGTGCTGAATCTCCACATCAGCGCCTTCGCAGAGGGTCCCCTCGCTGATCAGGTCAAAATACATATGAACAGAATCGCCCACATATCCCGAATAGTCTCCTATGACCAGCTTAACCTTTTTCACTCGATCCGCCTCTGCCTCCCGGCAATGTTTTTCCGCGATCTTTATGATCTGCTCTGTAATTGGATATTCGTGCATCCTCGTATCCTTTCTAAGTCAAATGCTTACTTATCTATTATAGTAGTTTTAGGTCGGATATACAAATTATATTTTTGGAAAGGTCCGGCCGAAAAAATTCTTTCTGCATCCTTGCCGGTCATTTTTCCATATTTTTCAATTATGTGCATATGCAACAATTCTCCACCTTCTTTTTTCCCCTTTTTTGTTTAATCAAACAATTATGTTTTCTCACAAATTTTTCCGACTTTTTTTGTTGAATACTCATAGCGAAATCGTTGACTTTGCAACATCCCTTTGATATAGTGTGATTGTTGATTTTATTACTTACTTAAGGAGGAATTGAACTTTGAAAGATCGAGACCAATGGAATTCGAAAGTGGGCTTTCTGCTGGCTGCCATCGGATCAGCTGTAGGCCTGGGCAACATCTGGAGATTTCCGTATGTTGCCGCAACCAACGGAGGCGGCGCATTTTTGCTTCCGTACTTTTTCGCAATTATTACTGCAGGTATTCCGATCCTGATTCTGGAATATACCATGGGAAAAACCTTCAGGGGCGGCGCTCCCGTCACCTGGGCGAGGATGAACCGGCGTTTTGAATGGCTCGGATGGTTCCAGGTTATGATCGCTTTCATCATCGCAGTTTATTATTTTGCAATTGTCGTCTGGGTAGTCAGCTACATAGGCTTTTCCTTTACCCAAGCCTGGGGCGCGGATCCATCTTCATTCTTCGTTGAATATCTGGGTCTGACCGACAGCGCGCTGAATTTGGGCGGAATCCAGACCAGCCTGATCATCCCCTTTGTCATCATCTGGGCAATCGCGGCCTTTATCATGTACAAGGGTGTCAGCAAGGGAATTGAAAAGGCATGCAAAATCTGTCTGCCGATTCTCTTCGTACTTATGCTGGTCCTGGTAATCAGAGGCGTTACACTGCCAGGAGCCGTTGACGGACTGGAATATATGTTTAAGCCTGATTGGAACGCGCTGAAAGATCCCAGCGTATGGGTAGCAGCTTACGGGCAGATTTTCTTCAGCCTGTCGATCGCCTTTGCCATCATGCTGGCTTACTCCAGCTATCTGCCGAAAAAGACCGACGTTGTCAACAGTGCCTTTATTACCGCCACTGCCAATCATGGATTTGAACTGTTCGCCGGAATCGGTGTGTTCAGTATCATGGGCTATATGGCGATGATGCAGGGCGTTCCTGTAAGCGAAGTCGCAGGAGCCGGCATCGGACTGGCCTTTATGACCTTCCCAACTGCCATCAGCGCTCTGCCTGCTCTAAACGCCTTATTTGGAATCTGTTTCTTCGGTGCTCTGTTCACAGCTGGAATCACTTCTCTGATTTCCATTTTGCAGGCCGTAGTCTCCGGATTCCACGACAAGTTTGAAATGAGCCACAAAAAGGCGGTTACAGTCGTTATGGTTCCCGCTTTTCTCCTCAGCTTCCTCTTCATCACAGGCGCGGGAATGAATATCCTGGATATCGTCGATGCCTTTATCAACAACATTGGTATCGCCAGCGCCGGGGTTATCGAAGTCATTTTGGTTACCAGATTCTTCAATCCGGAAAAACTGCGTCAGGAAGCCAACGAGTTTTCCAACTTCAGCATTGGAAGATGGTGGGTATTCTCCCTGAGGATCGTAACCACGGTTGTCCTGGGCATTATGCTCTTCCTCAATACGAAGGATTACCTTTACAACGGCTACGGCGAATATGCTTCCGCCGATGTCAATGTATTCGGCTGGGGAACCATTCTCTTCGTTATTGTCATCGCTGATGCTTTGACGACGATGAAGGGCAAGGACGGCTATCGCGATCTGGACAAAATTGCCTATAAGGAGGTAAACTAATATGAGTACTGGTGCGATTATTATGATGCTCATTGGTTGTATTGGCCTTTGGGGAGGATGTGCGCTGGCAATTACCATCGCGTTCAAGCACAGCAAGAAAAGACAAAATGAGAATGATACCAAAGAATAAGCTTTATTCCAACTTGGGGCAGGATCGGACGATTCTGTTTCAAGCCTTGAAATAAAAACCCCTGTATAGAAAAACTGCTCCGCTATGAGGCGAGGCAGTTTTTCTTTTCTAATTGAAGTTATTTGTTTTGTGTATGGGCACAGCCGCACTTACGCGCATCTTCCCGGTGATGATTTCCCGAGCAGCTTCCTGCGGCCGGACAACCAATACATTTGGTGCCCTTTTTCTTAGCTCTGACGATGTAAGTAATGGCGGCTCCTACAAGAATTAGGATAACCAGAGCAGTGATTATATTTATCATGCTGTTTCCCCCATTTCATGTTTATGCAAAGAATATTCTTTATCAAACTTCTTGTTGGCCCTGAAAGCGATTGTAACGACCACCGCTGCCATTACCAGTATTGCAATGAGGCCCGGTATGAAGCCGGTTCCCAGGCTGCCCGTGGTAACCAGCGTGCCAAGCTGATAGATGAGGAAGGCTACTGTATAGCCTGTTCCAAACTGGAGGCCGATTCCGGCCCACAGCCATTTCTTATTCTGCATTTCCGCATTCATAGCGCCGATGGCGGCAAAGCAAGGAGGCGTATAAAGATTGAACATCAGGTACGCCAGTGCAGCTGCGGATGTCAGGCCAAAGATTGCCGCCACTTCGGTTGCACCGCCTGTCAAGGCCAGCTCATCGGTATCAATAAAGTTGGTAACGCCATAAACAACAGCCAAAGTACCGACAACATTTTCTTTTGCAATGAAACCAGTTATCGCTGCCGCCGCCAGCTGCCAAACGCCAAATCCCAGAGGAATCAGCAGTACAGCAAAAGGAGAAGCTATAGTTGCCAGAATGGAAGTATCCTCCATTCCCTCTTCTACTACTTGGAAGCTCCAATTAAAGGTCTGCATAATCTGAACGACTGCGTTGCATACCAGAATAATGGTAGCCGCCTTGATAATATATGCTTTGGCACGTCCAAGCATGGAGAATGCCGCTCGTTTGATGCTGGGTCCTTTGTATTCAGGAAGCTCCATGATAAAAAAGGATTTCCTGTATCTGTGTCCGGTGATGTATTTTACAACCAGCGCCCATAAGAAAATCAACAGGATGCCTACGAAGTACATGGTAGGCCCAACCCAGGGAGCATCGGCAAAGAAGGCGCCGGCAAAGAGGGCGATGACAGGCAGCTTGGCGCCGCAAGGCATAAAAGGCGTCAGCATAGCCGTAGCTCTTCGTTCTCTCTCATCTCGGATGGTACGCGCCGCCATGATTCCCGGAATGGCGCAGCCGGTGCCGATGATCATGGGAATGATGGATTTACCGGAGAGTCCCACTCTCTTGAAAATCGGGTCCATTACGATGCTGACACGGGCCATATATCCGCAATCCTCCAGGAGTGCAATCAGGAAGTACATAACCATAACCAAGGGAAGGAATCCCACGACCGCCCCTACGCCGCCTACGATACCGTCTGCCAGCAGTGCCTGCAGAATCGGCGCGCTGTTTTCCAGAAGACCCGCCACAAATCCCTGGAAAGTTTCGATCCAGCCCACAAGCCAGTCTGCAATCAATGGTCCAAGCCATGTCTGAGAGATATAAAACACGGTCCACATCACTGCCGCGAAGATGACGATACCTGCGACCTTATTTGTAAGAATCGCATCAACCTTATCTTGCCACGTTCTTTCCTTTGTCAGCACCTGGCGCGTTTCGACCTCTTTAACGATCCGATTTACGAAAGCGTAACGCTTTCTGTCTTCTGCTTCTACCTGAGCTTTGTCGCGAAGGTCAATCTCGGCCTGGATGTAAGGAGCGTCCTGTCCCTTGCCTTTAAGGGCCTGTGCCGCTTTTACGACCTCCATCAACCCTGTATCTGCCGAAGATGTGGAAACAGTTTTTATGACAGGACATCCTAATTTCTTCGACAAAAGATCCACATCGATTTTTGTCTTTTGTTTTTCATTGATATCGCTCTTGTTTAAGGCCACTACTACAGGAACTCCCAGCTCCAGCAGCTGCGTTGTGAAGAACAGGCTGCGGCTCAGATTTGTTCCATCCACAATATTGACGATGACATCCGGATGTTCGTCCCTGACATACCCGCTTGTAATACTTTCTTCGGGCGTAAAGGGAGACATGGAATAGGCGCCCGGCAAATCAACCGCAATCAATTCCGGTCCTTTGCCGCAAAATTCCTTTTTGATGGGCGTTTCCTTCTTTCCTACTGTCACCCCGGCCCAGTTACCTACCCGTTCGCTTTTCCCCGTCAGCGCATTGTACATAGTCGTTTTACCGCTGTTTGGGTTGCCTGCTAAAGCAATTCTCATTTTATACCTCCTTGTTTATCATTTTGGTTATTCTCAACTAACTGTATCTCATAAAAAAAATTCCCTTTGGAAACGTTATTCGCGCTTCGCGCTCACTTTCACAAGGTGAACTTTTTTGAAATACAGGAAATGCTACGCAATCGATATTTCCTGTATTATAAAAAATAGTGATTCCAATCGCTATATTAAAATCGCTTGTGCGAGACTGTTATCGAAATTATATCGTCCATCCTTAATGGAAACCACACATCCTCCTCCCAGATGGGATATGACGGTGATGGGCTCGCCGCTGTAACATCCTAGTGTAAAAAGAAACGACGACATTTCTTCATCATTAGTCTGAACATCTCTGACAATATAAGTTTCTCCTGTGCTGGCATCTTTTAAATTCATAATCGATTCCCCCTTGCTTTCTAAAGCAGCTGCCTATGCACCTGCTGATCTATGTTGCTTGTTTTTCGGTTAGTTATAACTTACCACATCTTTCTAAGGCTGTCAATCGTTTCTTTGTTTTTTTATTCCTGGGTAATAGTGCAGTCTTTCGTAGATGAAAAGCAGATCCAAGGCTCAGTATCAGAATGCCATAGAAAATGACCATACTTGAGCGTTTTTACTGCTCTTGTATGGTCATTTTTCTGTTTGAGCCAGCTTGAAGCCGTCACTGGGAATCTACCTGTTTTCATAACTTCCTAAATGGCTTCTTCAAGCTGTGCCCTTCTTTTGTTCTGTACTATTTATGGTGTTGCATGCAGCTTGCTATTTCACTCTTACCTTCTTCGTCTTGCTATAAGCGCCATAGTAAGTTTTGCCGTCAATTGCCTTATAAGCGCGTACTTTTACGGTGTAAGTCTTGCCTTTCTTCAATTTCTTGATGGTCTTGGATGTGCCGCTTACTTTCACAGTCTTATACTTCTTAGCGCCTTTTACTTTATACGCAATCTGATATTTGGCTCCGGACTGAGCTTTCACCTTAACGGTCATCTTTTTCTTGCCGGCTTTCAGGCTCTTGATCGCTCCTTTTGCCGGTTTGATTGTGAAGGTTTTGCTGATGGAACCGGAGTAATTTCCTCTGGCTGTGATGGTTACCGTTGCTTTGCCGATCGCTTTGTTGCCGCTGTAAGCTACCGTGTAATCCGTTCCTGCAGCCAGTGTTCTTCCGGCAGCAGTCACATTCACAGGCTGGGTGATGGCCTTGCCTGTATAAGTCTTGTCGGAAATTCCTGATACGGAGGCACCGGATATCGATCTGGCTACGATCTTAAAGTTCACGGTCTTGCTGCCCGTATAGGCGCTGTTATTTTTGGCAACAACTGTTACAGACGCAGTGCCCACACTGCCATTGTCCTTAAAGAACAGATCATAGTTGTCAGCAGTTACTGCGTTTCCAGCTTTATCCTTAACGCTTACGGCTGGCTCGATGGCACTTCCGGTGTAAATCTGATCCGCTACGTTTACAGAAGCGTACATCAGTTTCTGTGTATCTGCTTTTTCTTTTTCTGCCGCAGCTTTCTGATCCGCATAGGCCTGCATCAAAGCGCCCAGCTCATCATATCGTTCTTTAAAGGTCTTTTCTGCCGTTTCCGCATCAGCGATATGGAGCTGATTATATGCCTCGATAGCTGTCTCCACAGCCTCTGCATTTTCGTCGGTTACTTCTTCCACTGCTTGAACAGCTTTGAAAGCCGCTTCTGCTTCGTTGAAGGCTGCCTGGCCGATTGCTTCCTGATAGTCTTTAATGGCTGCTTCTGCTGCCTCTAATGTATCGCCATTGCTTACTTTGTCTGCCGCATCCGTATCCAGTTCTTTCAGCTCATCGTAAGCAGTTCTTGCCGCCTCTGTATTTGCCAGCACCTCGTTTGTAATGGCATCGGTATCTCCAATTGCATCGATCAGTGCATCAACATAAGCAGCTTCCGCTGTCTGCAGGTCGCCAAACGTATCGACGTCTGCCTGGGCATCTTCATCCAGCAGATTGTTATAAGCGCTTCTGGCCTCACTCAGCGCCTGTTTGTCGGCTACGCTTCCGGTGATTGGAGCCGGAAGATTTTTGATCAGTTCTTTTACATGGTCAATGGCCGTATCAAAATCGGTGATGACGGTTACTGCTCCGTTGTAAAGAGCCATGATCTCAGCAGACACCTGGCCCTGCTGCATTTCTGAAAGATCTTCGTATGCGGTTTTAACCTCTTCAACCACAGTTTTATTTGTATAAGCAACTGGATCTAACTCGCCGAGCTCCTCTGTTACCTTTGTTTCAAAATCGGTCACCGCCTTGGCCGCTGTGTCATAATCGGATTTGGCTGTTGTCAAATTATTAGCGTTTGTAACACTTGATGACGCTGCCGAAGAAATTTTGTTAAATTCTGCTTCTGTGGTTTCCAGCTGTGCCTTTTTGGTTACATAGTTGTCAGCATCAATGGTACCCAGATCTTTGATCAGCCCAACTACTTCAGATGCTTTGAAACCGTCATAAGCCGTTCTTGCATCTGTCAGCACCTTCAGGTTTGTAATCGCATCATCCTCTACTCCTGCAGCATTGAGCTGGGAATAGAGTTCTTCCGCTTCCAGTAAAGCATCGTATTTTTCATTGTAGTCGCCAATTCTAACGTCTCCAATGGCATTGATCTTCTCAATCAGCGCTTTTGTCTGATCGTCCAGAGCCTTGCTTGTGGGGATCTTATCGATAGCCTCTTTTGCCTCTGCCAAAGCAGCTGCCACCGCTTCCATGGAATCCGCATTGTTAATGGCTGTTTTTCCATCGTTCTTTGCATCTGTTACTGCTGTCTGCTGGTCAGACGCATAATCATCGATACTGGCAACGCCTTCCGGGAAGTATGCGTCCAGTTCTTTTGCAGCTTTCTCCTGCTCGCTTGCCAAACTTTTTTCAGCGGTTGTCTTGATGGCATCGATTGTAGACTGGAGAGTCGTATATACCCCATCCATCTCCGCGTTTACAGCTTTTCCATCTACTTCGGTCTTTGCAGCCTCCTTGGCCTCTGTGACCGCAGTCTGCTCGTCCTGGTCGTAATCATCCAGGCCGTTCGCTGCCTTTTCCGGGAAATAGGAATCGATCTCCTCCTTAACCGCAGCTTTATGCTCTGCAATCGTGTCTTTGGCATCTATGGCTGCAATCGCTTCTTCCTGGAGCTTGATGATATCCGCTGCCGTAGAGCCGCCTGCAAATGTGGCCTTACTAATTGCGTCCAGCGCATTGGTTCTGAGCGTTTCAACTTCGCCCTTAACAGTAGTATCATAATCCGCTTCCTTTGCCGCTTCTTCTCCATTGGTTCCCCAATAGCCGGTCAGCGCATCGGTTGCCGCTTCTTTGGCTTCGTCAAATTTATCTTCTTTGGTTTTAACCTGATCGATCTTTCCTTTGGCTGCATCAAGGGCCTCGTCAACTGCATCTGTTGTCACAGCCTCATCGATGGCGGCATTGCCTTCAGACCGGATTTGATCAATTGCTGCTCTGCCTTCGTCATCAAAATCGCTGTGTTTCTCACCGCTATTTCCCCAATAATACTTCAGATCATCCTTAGCATCTTCTTTTGCTTTCGTAAGCTGGGCCTCATCCATCTGCTCAACGCCGGCCGGCGCCGGAGCATCTTTCGAAGCCGTCCCTGCGAACGCTAACGACGGAAACATTGTCACCGCCATAGTAAGGGACACTACTGCGGCAATCAGCTTCTTCTTCATAAGTTCATCCTCCTTTAAGTTACGTTTTATAATTGTTTAGTTTTTCTAAACCAACGGAGTAAAAAAATATTCCGGTATGCGTTCCGGCGGGATTTCAAGAATATCAATCGCCAGTACATCAATTTCTTGTTGTGTGAATTCCGCCCGGTTACTCATCTTTAACGAGTACGCACGCTCGGAAATGCCCAGGGTTCTGGCTACGTCTCCATAGGACAGACCCTTTGCGTAAACTCCGCTTATAATTTTGGAATAGTCAAAAACACAAGTCATAACCGTACACTTCTTTATCCGTAGTTTAGTTTATCTAAACTAATTATACTATGCCCTCAGGAAAAGTCAATCGTTTCTTGCTCCATGTTCCCGCATTTTTTGATGTCACTGATTTGGCGCAGGTTATGGACCCGTGTAAACATTCCGTGATATTATCGGCTAAAAGTTGATGTTTTGGGCAAAGAATATTATAATAAAGAAGTATTTGAAAGTGGGTGTATACATGGTAGAAAAAGTTGATTTTTCGAAACGGCTGAAGGCGGCCATCGACGAAAAAGCGATTCGGCAGACTGAGCTTTGCCAAAAAACCGGCATCGGCAAGAGCGCAATGAGCCAATACCTCAGCGGTGCATTTAAACCGAAGCAACAAAATTTATATAAGCTGGCTCAGGCTTTGGGTGTTTCTGAGGCCTGGCTGATGGGATACGATGTTCCAAGGACGCGCCAGGAGGACTCCGGCAAAGAACAGGACACGTTTTATTTTTTGGCTGAAGACGACAGCATGATCGGCGCTCACATCCCTGCCGGGGCCCGCGTTTTAATCAAGCGAAGCCAGCATATAAAAAATCAGCAGATCATCGCCTGTATGATGGATTCTGCCATTCAACTGCGCCGGTTCAACAAGATGGGCGAACACGTGATCCTGACCCCTGAGAACAGCGGTTATTTACCTGTTGTTATCACTGAAAAAGAATTTGATGCCCAGGAAATCACCATTCTGGGCGTTGCCAAACAAATCATAATCGATTTATGAGCGCCCCAGATATTCAAGAAATCCTTTCCGCAGGAAAAGAGAGATCAGCTGCGTCCGGGATTTGACTTCTGTTTTGTTAAAGATATTGGAAATATGGCACTTGACCGTATTGGGCGAGACGTGGCGCCGGCGGGCGATTTCTTCGGTAGAAAGCCCCTGGCAGATCAGCTCAATGACCGCTCGTTCCTTGGTAGTTATACCGTAGTGGTACTTGAGCAATCGGTCAACCGCTTCCTTATCTTTACTATGTTTTTCCTTATCCGAATTGAGCACATTCTGCAGATGGGGAAGCAGCCTTTCCAGAATATAAAGATCTCTTTGGGAAAAATCACCCTTACGTTCGCTTTTGTACAGGGTCACAGCTCCCATCAGCCGGCCGGCGCTGATGACCACCACCCCGGCCACGCTGCTCAAATCAAACTTTGACAGGTATTCCCTATAGAACTGGGAGCCCTTTCGAATCTTGGCGTCAATCAAATCCGACTCCCGATATGCGAGAGATTCGTGATAGGCAAACAGCCAGCTCACGTAGTCAATCTCGTAATACTTGGTCTCATACTCCCTTAAAAACGCCTCTTCCTTTTCCTTATCAAAAATGCTGACCACCACCGGGTCAGTCAGGGGATGCCGGGAAGGCCGGTCATCTTTCGCCAAATTAAAATCTGCCAGATCAAATTGAATCAAAGCCATCAGCCGCGTCAAAAAGGCCTTTCTCATGGCCGCAGCATTACCAATGCCATAGAGCTCGGCAACCAGATCGTTGAGCAATTCCCATTCTTTTGTGTTCAGCATATTTTTTCGCTTTCTTTCTAATACTTTCCTACTAGAGAAATCCAGATTTCTACTACTTATTGATGTTTTTTCTATCATATAATACCCATATACTTATGTCAAACAAAGATATTTTGGAGGTAGAAATTATGAACATTCCGTATTGGCGGGAAATTTATACGACGAGCATCAACCAGGCCGACGTCTGTGTCCTGGGTATTCCTTTTGATGGAGCGGCCAGCGTGGGCAAGGGCGCTGCGCTGGCGCCGGATGTGATTCGAAACTGCACGAAGGTCCTGCCGCCTGTCAACAGCGCCGGGACTCGCTTTCCTGAGGTAAGGGTTTATGATGAGGGAGATGTGGAGTTTTCTCTGGATTGGGGAAAATTTTTCGAACAGGTGGAGCATGAGGCTCTCAAGCTGATGGAATCAGGCAAGTTCTGCATATTCATCGGCGGCGACCATTCTGTCACCATTCCCCTGGCAAAGGCTTACGCCCAATATAATGCCGGCAGAAAAATCGGATTTATCCATTTTGATTCCCATCCCGATCTCTGCAACGAATATGAGGACAGCCTCTGGTCCCATGCCTGTCCTTTGAAGCGGGTGGTGGACGAGCAAATCGCGCCGCGGGATCTGGCGCAAATTGGAATCCGCTCTTATGAAAGCGAAGAGCTGGATTTTTATCAAGCCCATCCTGAACTTCTGCTGATCAAAGCCCAGGATATCTTCAAAAACGGCTATCAGGAAGCGATCGAGCAGATCATTGCGCACTTCAAAGGCTATGATGCCATCTATCTGACCCTGGATATCGATGTGCTGGATCCGGCCTATGCGCCAGGCACCGGAACGCCGGAAGCGGGCGGCTTGTCATCGAGGGAGCTGATGGAACTCATCAACCAGTTGATGGACCGGCTGCCCATCACTGCCATGGACCTGGTGGAAATTTCCCCGTCTCTGGATACGGTCAACCAGATTACCTCCTGGGCCGGGGCCAAAATTATTTATGAGGTTCTGGCAAAGTTTGCCCTGTAAAGATGAAAAATCATCGCAAACTTAGACCAAAACAAGCTGGAGCGATCATTTTGCTTTTCACCTTTTATTAAGCTAACCAAAAGAGGGCCCTTCGGGCCCCCTTTTTTCGCCTGCCTTAATCCCCCAAAGCAAAGAAACCGCAACATATGCACGGTTTCTTCACTGGTATTATTGTGTTCTCCGTCTCGATATCACTGCACCATACATATTGATATTTCAACCTTTTTGTTTTTTGAAATTTGTAATTTTCGCTTATTTTTTATATCACGTATGAAAAACAGTACGTTTTTAGTACGTTTGCTTTTTTAGCTACTCATTTTGATTTGTATAAAATCTGCATATATATAATGTAAGAACGATGCAGCGATCAACAAAAAAAGACACATTGCGCTTAACATGAACACTTCGCTACGTGTCTCTTGAAATCTGTACAGTATATGATATAATTTTTATGACGGGGAGCGGTGGCAAGCCCGCCTTCCCTTTTATGTGTGCCTGCTGTTTATTCAGCAGGTTTTTCCTTTGGTTTATATTGCTCGTCCCCTGTCTCAATGTACAGGATGAAATCATTTATGCTTTTTTCGTCCCATCCTGCGGCCCTCAGTCCTAAAATCAATCTTGCCGCTTCTGACATGTTCATAGTGTTCATTTTTTCTCCTTTCTCCGCTTGCCCGGTGATTAAGTTAACTTCTTAACTTAATACTATTATATACTAATATTAGTCTAAACGCAACCCCTTTACTAAAAATATTTCAACTTTTCTTCATCTGCCGCCACCACCTCTATTATGTCCCCAGGCTGGAGTCTGCACATCAGACATATTTTATTGAGAGTATCTAAGGTTATACTCTTTCCAGCCTTGATGTTTGTCATTGTCTGACGGGGCAACAGATTGTCTTTCTGTATGCGGGTCTGGTTAAATCCGTGCTTCTTCATTTCCTCAAACACGTCTATTTTATATTTTATCATTGGCTATACCTCCTCAATATTAAAGTAACATTTCAGGCAGAAAAAGTCAATTAAATTTATTCTAAAATTAGTATATTTTCTATTGACAATATACTAATTTTAGTATATACTTAGTGTAACAAATAAAGATAAATCACATACCAAACGAAAGCAGGAATCAGTTTTTAAAGTAGGGGCATAGGCCCCCGGAAGGGAGAGAGGAAAATGAAAACATTGAATTTTACGGACGACGAATTAATGACAATTTGGGGTATGGCTTTAGCCGACAAACATAACAGCTATGAAATGGCGCAGGATGCAAGAGAAAGAGGAGATCAGAAGCAAGAACAGATGTACTTAGCAGATGCAGAGCGTTACGAAAATATTGCAGATAAAATAGCTCGTGCAGGAGCATAGCACGGAGGTTACGAAGGCAGAAAGGAATAAACAATGAAAACATATATTGTATTTGATCAGAATCGTTGGAAAGAGGAGGAAGTAATCGAATACGTGACTACTGATTGGAACGACGTACTAGAGACAATGGAGCATAATTACAGATATTATTCGCGGTACAAGGCATATTTAACCGTGTGGGAAAATGGAAAACAGATATCTACAGAGTCTGTTGTAAGTGTGTTAAAAAAAGGATATCAAAAAAACACACTGGAAATTGAAAATCTTGACCTTGAAGTTTTGGCAAATGAATCGTTAAATTATTTTGATTTTGAAACAGAAGTGGAAAATTATACAAAAACTTGCAATAACTACAAAGTTTTAAAATCTGATATTAATTGTGATTATACCAATATTTATGTTAGAGCTGGAAATGGCAAAAACAAACTCGTTATTTTTGAATTATGTGAGCAGGATTATGTAAAATTTTTGAGACGGCCTGAACATTTGAAAGAATTAATTGAAAAGAAAAAATACACAGTGTATGGTGCTGTATCGGAAAAAGTGTACAGATGCAACAACATCGTTTTAGTATAATATTTATATCAAAAAGACAAGACCAACTCAAAAGCGGCCTTGTCTTTTTGTGTTAAGCAATAACTTATAAATTTACTGCAATCCACGCTCCCCTAATGGGAAGCGACTAATTAAGTTGTTGCTCAAACGCTAGATAATTATAGACCTCAATCCACGCCCTGATGGTTGGGCGACAATCAGCATACAAACTATGGCTGTACACCTACGCGGTCATATAATTACTTAATCAACGTTTTTTATATTATATACTACAATTGTTATATTTGTCAAACCTCAAAACATACGGCACTTTTGTAATATTTTATTGTAATATATCTTGACAAAAGTAATATTTTACTGTATAATAGTATTATCAAATAAAGGAGGAACAAAGAAATGTTAGAAAAAATTTATGTATACGGAATCGATGAGGAAGTTATGGTTGATATGGGGCAGGAAACATTTATTGACGAGGCAACCGGCTGTGAAGTCTATATTGCCGAAGATGGCAGATGGATTACAGAAGATGACGCTATCGGCGAATGGGTACAAATTAAGGGATAATCGGAGGAAGGATATGAATAAAAGAATCAAAGGAAAATTGTACAATACAGAAAGCGCAAAGGAACTTGCCCGCATTGATAGCGGGCACTCCCCTTCCGACTTTGAATATTGGGAAGAAGTCTTGTATCTGACAAAGAGCGGCAATTTCTTTCTGTATGGCTGGGGCGGCGGAAATTCTCGATATGGTGAATGGCATGGAAACAGCGGTGGAGCCGGTGAAAAGATCATGCCGATGGAGCCAGAGGCGGCGATGGAATGGTCAGAAAATAACCTATCCGCCGATGAGGTCGAACAAATTTTCGGACGGCTGGAAGAGGATAAAGTCAAAATTACTGCCGATATCTCAGCATCAGCAAAAGAAAAGCTGGATACTCTGCGCAAGGAGACGGGGAAATCGATTGGAGAAATTATTGAGGACTTGTTAAATGCAAAGAAATGATTTGACTGGTCGAACTTTTGATTTGCTGTGTGTCGAAAAATACATCGGCGGAAACAGATATCTATGTCGGTGCGAATGTGGCAACACCTGTGAAGTATTTGCGGGAAATTTAAGAAGCGGCCACACAAAATCATGTGGCTGCCTAAAGCATACAAACGTCGCTGGCAGGCAATTCGGTAAATTGACCGTCCTGTCAGAAAAAACAAAAACCATTTCAGGCCGGAAAAGAACTTTCCTGATCTGTAGATGTGAATGTGATAATGTCATTGAGGTGCGTAAGGATTCTATCATTTCTGGACAGACAACATCTTGCGGATGTGTCAACAAAGACCGTGACATTCCGCAAAGGATGCTGGAAACGTTTGTTGACGGCTCTCAGCCGATCAAAATTGGTGCTATGACCGCATCCAACAAAAGCGGCATTGTCGGCGTGAACTGGGACAAATCAAGGCAAAAATGGCAAGCGTCAATCAGGTATAAGGGTAAAAAATATAACTTGGGTCGATACGACCGTTTAGAAGATGCAGCCAAAGTGAGAATGAAAGCCGAAGAGATTGTGAAAGAGCATATTAACAAAGGAATGACGGGCGACCCGTTGTTTCCTAAAAAATAGCCGCAGATGTTATTCCTGCGGCCTTTTGCTTCCCTCTCCCCGCTCTTACCTGAATAGAGGAAAGTCACTTTAATTATAGATGATCCTCTTTAAATATCAACACAAATGCAAGAATACGGGCATTTTACGCATTAAAAAAGCCCCAGAGGATCACTCCCCCGGGGCATAGGTATGGGCTATGAGCGTGACGCTTTTTCACGGGCATAGTCCTCAATTTTATGTTTGACATTTCTCTGATACTCGTAAGCCTCATCGAGTTCACCGTTCGCAGGCTTTCCGTCAAGGACGCAGCTGACAAGCTCTTTATTGACACAAAAGGACGCATTGATAGCCTCGAGAGTAAGCTGCTCCCGCTTGTCCCTATCCTCTTCCCTGCTCTGAGCCTTCTTCTGCCCGGACTTAATCGCATGTAGGGCCACTCCAGCAATTACCGTTGTAGCAAGGCTCAATAACATTGTTAAGGCTGTTTCCATCGACTTAAATCTCCCCTTCATGCTCCAGCGTGGCAATAACTTCTTTTTTGGCTCTGGCTTTCTTTGTCACGTCGTTGTCTTTCCACCATGCCCACAGGGTTGCCAGCGCCGCCAACGCCTCAGAGATCAGCTCTGTGGCTCCGTTTTCATCGATTGGTAGTGGGGACATGCCCTTATGTGCAAGTACCATATTCGCCCACAATACCACTGTTACGCCTGTCCGGATGATTAGGTTTCTTACTTCTTTGTTCATGTTCTCTTCTCCTCCTATTTCAGTAAAGATAAATGTGTTTTCAGTCCAGCGTATCCATCCACCTCAAGCCCTTTTAGTTTCTGATAAAGCTTCGTCTTTTTGGCGCAATCTGGACCAAATGAGCTATCAACGGTAACTCGCTCCGGTCGGCCCATTTCTTTAAATTTCTTGTTGAGCTGCTTCTGGTACCATTTCACGTGAGCGTTTTTGATCGGCTTCTTTTTCCTGTAATACAGATAGTGTTTCCCGATCTGCTTTTGCGTTGCTGGCCCACAGCTGCTATCCTCTTCGAGATTGCAGTCATAGGATTTATTCATCGCTTTCTGCAATGCTCTCGTATCCTTATTCACGATGTATTTTTTTGCAGCTGGCTTTGCTGGGGCAGGTTTTGGCGTGCTGCTGCCCGATCCACTGACCTTAACCGTCCCGCCAAACACTTCGCAGATACCCTCAGCAATCCCCAGTGCGATTTTTTTACTCCATGCAGGGTCAAGGATATACTTGATATCAACCTTGCTGTCCATAAAGCCGCACTCAATGAGACACGCTGGCATATCTGTATAGCGGATCACGTAAAAGTTTGCGGTCCTGGTCCCGTCCGCCCGGTTGCCTTTGAGGTTACCACGCTTAATTGCATGCTTATAGATAGCAGCCTGGGCCTTTTTGCTCTTACTCTGGCAGCCTTGAGATACATAGACCTCCGTACCTCCGCCAGAGCTGCCGCCAACGCCGCTGTTGTGATGCACCGATATGTAAAAGTCTGCACCCCAGGCATTTGCTTTTTGTACTCTCGCCGCAAGAGAGACGTCCGTACTGCCGTCCGGATCATCCATGCGCTTGATCGTGTGTCCGGCCGCTTTGAGGAGTCTCCCAAGCTCATCGGCCACCCGGTCATTTAGGACCCATTCTCTTGTCTCGTTCTTGTCCAATTTCTTCATGCAGCGTTTGCCCGGTGTATACCGTCCGTGCCCTGCATCAATTGCTATTTTTGCCATAATAATTCCTTTCCCCCTCTCTTCGAGGGTATAAAAATAGACCCCTTGAGGTCTGTTATAACTGATAGGTCGTGCATATCCGGTAGGTTTGCCCAACTGCCATATTGAGTGACGCATCCGCAGAGTATACCATTAATGAGCCGGTCGGTATTACCCATAAAATTGCAAGCTTGCAAACTGCTCCTTGAGCAACATATACTGTGCGGATCGTCGTTAGCTGTGGACGGTACTCCTCTGGGATAATGCCAATTTGGATACCACCACTACCATTAAGTGTGTGTGTTGTTTTTACTGTTGCCAAAAATGTTATATCCACCATGTTACCCGTCTTTGCAGCCTTTGCCGTATTAGGGGTCAGATAGCTGTTTATATTAGTAATTGCTGCCTCTGTTTGAGTTTGTTTTTCCAGCAGGGATTGCTGCAACTGATTAAACATTGCGATCATCTGATCTTGTGTATAACTCACGCCGCGCACCCCCTTTCGAGGGTTATTTCCACTTGCCGATTAAAACAGCGTCCCAAGTTACTAACAAGTCCGAAAAAGCATAGGACGAACTCATTTGCACATAGACTTTCCCGCCATTTATCGCAAACAGTGCCGCAGCATAATGATTGGCCGTTGCTGATCCGATCACTTTTATATCGTCTATAAACAGTCCTGTAGGGATATTTACCGCTCGATCTACTGCATACCAACATGCGCCTGATGTCCCGCCTAAAGCCATTGTTATCTTCTTCTCGCCGCCCCAGGCAATCGCCAAGCCGTTGGGTAGCTTGACATAATTCCAAATACCTTCTGTTTTGACCTCTAAGCCGCCAAATAGGGCTTGGAGTGCGTTGTTCGCATAATCGATTCCATTCATGCCACGCACCCCCTAATCTGGACAAGACACCTAAAAAATACTGCTTTTAAGCGCCCCCCCCCCCCGACAAAATTTTGGACGGGATAGGCTCAATCCCAACAATTTTTCTGATCGACTGTGTATCCAACGTCATGTGCGAGCCGGACGGTAAATGTTGAATTGTGCCAGCGCCCTGAAAAGTCAGTGTTGTTCCAGATATTACAAGACTAATCGCTGCGCTTGTATGTTTATTAGGGCTTACGTTTGGCAACATATTTGCGCCAACGATCCTGCCATCAATTAGACAGCACCGAACAGGTGAAGTCGTTGTCCATAAATAGACATCAAACTCGTTGTATTTATCCACATCCGGCACGGTTATGCTACCGCTGCTCCACCCGGTGCCATTCTCCCACAATACTTTGTTTCGTGCCGCCATCAGTTTAAAGATATCTTTCAGCCCTTTATTTAACTTTTCTATTCCATTACTCATTCTCTTTCCTTTCCCACCCCTCCGAGCGGGAGAGGTGTCTTTATTTATACTTGCTATACTGTCAAATCAATGCCTGCGGCCTGGGCTGCTGCGATGGTTTCGGGGGTGATGAGGTTTTCCAAAGAGGTCTCCAGAGCCGTAACACCAAACGCTGACTTTACGCCTGCTGTCGTTGTCTGTCCGGTCCCGCCTCTCGCAACGGGTAAGGTCCCGGATGTAATATCCCCGGCGCTATGTTTATGCCCGCTTGCCGCTTTACCTGCAAGATCGGTGCGTAATGTCTGCACGCTCTTGAGCAGCTTACCAAAGATCACCGCCAAGGTCTCACCTGTTTTAATGTCCACGTCGCTGCTGGCAACCGTAAAGGTCACCGGCTGGGCAGACAGGTTTGTAATCGTGCCAGGGTCACCTTTGGCCCCTTGCGGGATCGTAAAGTCTAAAATCACATTTGTTGACGTGCCTCTCGCTGTGATCTGCACCTGACTGCCCGGTGCTCCCGTGGTCACATTGCCAACCGACACACTGGCCGCCTGACCGTTAAAATCTCCGTTGTTAAGTTTTTGTTGGACTAAAGCCGCTATATCATTTGCAGTCTTGGCCGCTGCCTCAGCTGCTGTTGCCTTACTATTTGCATTTGTAGCCGCTGTATTGGCTGACCCTGCTGCCGTATTGGCTACGGTCGCCTTTGCGTTTGCATTGGTCGCTGCTGTCTCGGCGGCGCTTGCTTTGCTGTTTGCATTGCTGGCCGCCGTGTCTGCAAGGGCAGCCTTACTGTTTGCGTTGGTCGCTGCCGTATTGGCGGCTGTGGCCTTGGTATTTGCATTTGACGCCGCTGTATTTGCCGCTGTGGTCGCTGTCTGCATTGTTGCAAGAGCAGCGTTTGCGTTGTCAAAGGCTTTCTGCATGTCTGCGGTAAACCGATCAAAGATATGGTCCAGAGATAATTCAACATTCTCTTCCATGTCCTCAAAGGTGGCCATACGTTTAACCACTCCCGGCTCGTAACACAAATACGTCGCCCGGCCATCCGCCGCATTGGGATCGCCGCTCATGACCGTTGCCCATTCGCCTGACTTTAATTTGTCCGGGTTAAAATCTCCGTAGGCTCCACGCCTGTTTTGTATTGCCATGTGTTCCTTCCTTTCTTAGTTTTTGCTATAGCCGATAACGTCCAATACTGCGATGCCCGTGCCCACGTAAGCCAAGGCTCTCTCTGGCACGCCTGACGATTCTTCTGCGGTTAGACGCAACACATTGAGCCCCGTGGTCAGTACCGGTGCAAGGTTGCCCGATGTAACCGTTTTAGTTGTCTGAGTCATGCTCCCGGTGACACCCGCCGTCAAAAAACCGCCGCTGGTAATCTGATTCCAGTCTCCCACTGACGCTATATGTGCATTGCCTGGTATGCTGCCCGCCATTGCAAGACCTGCGTTTGATGTCCCTCTGTAAAGCTTGATGCTCCTTGAGTATCCAGGTACCGTCACTTCCCCTACGTTTTCGTCAACCCAATAGTCCCAGGACCCCGCATTACTTTTTAGGGTCAGCGTCGCCCTGCTGACAACGTAATTATCTGGGATATTGGCGTATAAATAGATCGCACCCGCTGTACCTGTCAATTGCAATACTGGGCCACCTCCCAATAGTTCGGGAGCGCCGCCGTTAGATATAAACTGCAAATTGCCACATACCCCATTTGCGCTCATCAAAGACGCCCCACCAGCAAGCTTGATCCCGTCGTAGTCCATGCGGATCATTTCGGTATCGTCATTTGCCAGCAATCTAAATGTTCCATTTGCATTACTGCGCCCGCCAAGACTCAACTGGCCGCCCCTGGCCCAGTCAAAATTAATGCCAATCGCTGAGAGCATATTGACCACGGCATTTCCCTGCGCATCGATACCAGCGTTCCAGGTCCGCCCGCCGTCCGTAGAGACGGAAAAGACTCCTGCTGACATCCGCCAAAGTGTCTGAGAGTCCTCCAATTTTGGCTTGTCGTGCATGTAAAAAATAGTGCTGCCGTCCGCCTGCTGAACGGCCGTCTGGAAGATTCCCATTGACTTTGCAATCAGGCCGGTCATGCGCTGCATTTCGGTCTTATGATTCTGAAGCTTTGCATTTGTGCTTTTCTTTACCTGTTCAAGCTTCTGGTCAGCCACGCTGGGCCGCTGGCTGGCCTGCTCCGATGCGCTCACCGCCCCGCAGCTGTATTTGCTGTTGCCGCCCAAGGCATAGGTCACATTGGTCAAGATCGTGCTGTAAGTCAATCCCCGGTAGTCCGTCACCGTTGCCAGGTCCCCGGCCTCAATACATGGATCAGACTGCATGGTAATGTCCAGCGGCCGAAAGCGCACGCCGACAATCCGGCTACCGATCTGCTCCGCTACCTCCTGGACTTTTGCGCAGGGTATGAGAGGATTGTTTTCGATGGTTAAGACATACCCCTCTTCGCCGTACAGATACGACGCAGAGCGTTCCTCCTCGCTTTTCTCTATGTTGCCCTCATCGTCCGTAGTTTCGACGGTAAACATTTCCTTCGTGTTCACCCGCACGCCAGTGATCAGCACGTCCCAAAGGTCCACATTGAGACTCGCAACGTCATATAGACTATGCTCCTCAGCCCATTGCTCAAATGTGCCTTCATCGTAGCTGTCGCCGCTGGCATAATCATAAAACGTCCCGCCGTCGCACGTATCGCCGGTGGTATAGGCGTTTAGGTCGTAATCATCAAACCTGCCGCCATCATAGCCATAATGTCTCAGCGTGTCCGCATCATACCAGCCAAATGCCAGTCGACCCTGGGTGTCGCAATAACCATAGTTGGCCGTGATCTGAGCGCAATAAGATAAAATAGCCCGAAAGGTTAAATTATCACCTTCGGGCCGCTTATTGATTATATAATTCTCCCCGGCAAAACTATCTCCTGACAACACCAGTCCGCAAATATTACATGCGTCGTTTGCGATCTGGCGAACCGTTGCCGGATAGGTCAGATTGCTCTTGCTGTAGTCCTGATCCAGCCTTGCCATGTTGTCGTAGGCCGTGATGGTCCAGACGCTCCCAGAGGTGGCCGCACGCTCTGACGTAAAGACGCCCTTGTCCAGCCACTCCGTAGTCCCGTCCTCAAGATCAAGGCCGCTCTGGGGGGTTATGACTGCATTTGTAAAGTCGTAGGGGGTAAACTCCTCATCCGCATTGCTGACCCGTAAGGTCAGTTTACCGATTACCATGCTGCCAATCTCAAAGCTATTGCTCTGGCTGGTAGCCGTCTCAATCGACAGCCCGCCGCTCATGATGTTGTCCTCGTCGATGGTTAATTGTGTCGTGTCGGCCAGCTGCACTTTGACCAGGGCTCGATAGTGGCGGTTGTATTTGTCTGTGTTTTTGTATGCTTCACTTACACTTATCATCGATCTACCTCTCGATCAAGTCCACGGATGCACTCTTATACCGAATTATGCCGTCGCCAGGGTCACCCAACAGTTCGCTCCCGATTGTTCCACGATAAACCGTTAGGGCTAAATCCATCAACCTCAATTTAAAAAACCCCTGCGGCAAATTTTTCTTTATCTTTGCCAACTGGTTCTCTGTCAAAATGCCCCACTTAACACTTATGTTTTTCTTTTCTGCAACGACTGCTCCTGCCATCCTGCCAGACTGGGTTCTGCCAGTGTCGGATGACCAGATCAATTCGTCGTTTATTGTTATGGATACGGGGGATGGCAAATCCACCCCGCCCGCTTGAAATAAAAACCCCATATTTATTCTCCTACTGGCGAATATCTCCTGTTAATATTTCGCCGCCCTTTATCTACCAGTTTCGCCACTTCCTCCGAATCAACATAGATACCGATGCTCTCAAGTGTGGCAACCAAAATCATTGTCATGCTGTCAAGAAGCTCTTTGAGGTCCGTTTTGGTTATACCGCCGCCGACTCCGGCAGCTTTTACCGCATCCATCGCCATCTGTCTCAACTTGTCCTCCGGCGCCACAACCTCGCCCTGATGCCGGTTATCACCGATCATAGCAAGCTGCGGAGTGTTGGCTTTTACATAGCCGCCCTGTGCCAGCCGTGGCAGAGAGACTGTCGGCATCCTTGGTATTGAGACCCCAGGAAGCTTGTTGATCAACCCAATTGCGCTGTTGATTGCGCGTGGTACCCAATTAATTCCGTTTTCCACCGTCCGTAATACTGCATTAATCGCACTCTTAAATGCTCCTCCGATTGCAGTCCCGATCTTGGTACCGATCGTTTTGAATTTGCTCTTGATCGTATCCCAGATGCCGCCGAAAAAGCTTCCGACTTTTTCAAACGGCTTTTTGACCGCTTCCCAGGCGGATTTAAACTTTTCTCCAAACCAACTCTTGATATTGGAAAAAACATTTTTGATCGCTGACCACTTCTCACCAAACCAGCTGCCAATTGCTGAAAACGCATTTTTAACGGCTGTGTAGGCCCCTCGGAACTTCTCACTAAACCAGGTGCCAATCGGTGAAAACACGTTCTTGATTGCGGTCCATTTTTCGCCAAACCATTCCCCTATACTACTAAATACGTTCTTAATTGCAGTGTAGGCAGAAGAAAATTTTTCACTAAACCACGTTCCGATATTCTCAAACTTGCTCTTAATCGCCTCAACTTTTTCTTTGAACCAGTCAGCGATTGGCGCAAAAATACCTTTGATCGCCTGTATGACCCCACCAAAGATATCTTTAATGCCATTCCATGCTTTGCTCCAGTCGCCGGTTAAGACGCCGGTCACAAATCCAATTAAACCTCCAAGGGTCGTTAACAATCCTTGCAGGACACCCGCAATCATGCTGACGGCGGTCTTTACGACCGTCCAAACGGTGCTAACTCTCGATGCAACAACAGCAAAAAAGTGTTCAACAAGCCAAGCTACAAACGGACTAATTTTTTCCCATACCGTTCCTATAAGTTCAACCAATCTTCCGAACACATCGATTAGCTTGTCAACAAATGGCTGTATGTACTTGTCTTTTACTTCCCCGAATTCCTTTGCGATCTTGGAAAGAACCGGCGCCAGGTATTTGTTATACCCGTCCAGCATCCCTCCAAATATTGTCGTGAATCCGTTTGCAATTTTATCAAATGCCGGACGGACATATTTTTCATAGGCGGCAAAGATCGATTCAAACGTGTCTTTGACAAACTCCGATATGGTCGAGGTTACCTGACTGACCGGTTTTAATGTATTTTGCAGCGCAGTTTTAATTTTTCCCGCATTGTTTACAAAAGGCGCAGTTACGACATTAACCACATCTCCGCCAACTTTGAGAGCGAGATCAACCACTCCAAGAAAACCATTTGAAAATACTGATATGATATCAGATGTGATTTGTTTAGCTTCCTTTGATCGAAATACGCTGAAAACGTCAGCCATCGCCGTATAGTAGTTCCCGCTCAGCTGCGCTAGGCGTGATGAGGCATCAAAAATTCCAACGATTCTATCTTGTATATATTTTTTGCTCTGTTCCAGGTATCTTGCAAACCCACCTGTCAAATTGTCCGCAATCGTTAGCCCAATCGAAACAAATGACCCTGCAATGCGTCCAGCGTTGTATGCAAAGCTATTAAAAAAAGTATTTGCCGCACTCGTAACCCTTTTATTAGTGAAAACGTCAATTAAATTCGATTTGATATCCTGAAGGTTCTTTTTGATTGTATCTATAACCGAAAGGTCACCTATTCCAATCTTAAACCCGATTGCAAAGAGTGATGCCAACTCTTTAAATCGTTCCATCAAAGCAGACATTTTTTGATCGGTCTGGTCAAGAACGGTATCTCCTGTAGCAAGGGCTCCATAATCAATTCCAGCTCCACCGGTACTTCCTCCAGAACCACCGGCCCCGCCAGAACTGCCAATATCATCTTTACTCAGCTTATTTACCTGGTCAAACCCCATCAGGGCCTTCATATCTTTTGCGGCTTTTTTTGCTGCTTTACCTGCGGATGTCGCTGAATCGCCAACACTCCCCACGCTCGAAGCTGCATCACCGGCCGCTCCTGACAGGTCCGCCATACCCGAGGCTGCTGCTGCCGTTGACTTCTTTCCGGTGATTAATTCCGTGAAAGACTTAAATGCGTTTGCTAGAGTCGCTAGTTTCCCTAACAGCGCATTAATCGCCTTAATGATCGGCGTAAACAGATTGATAAACCCTTGTCCTAAAGTCGCTTTGATCGAATCAAATTGCAGTTTCAGAATCCTCGTCTGGTTGGCCCAGCTATCCGACGTCCGGGCAAAATCCCCCTGTGCCAAAGACAGCTGATCCATGACAAACTGATATCTTAACGCAACTTTTTCGGATTCCGACATGGCCTGGGTGGTCTTTCCGAATCCGTTTGCCATCGCATAAGCGTCTAAAGCGTTTTGCGTCATGACCACGCCCAGGTCTTTGAGAGTTTCCGTTTCGCCGGTAAACACCGATTTCAGCTTGGTATAAGCCTCATCCTGCGAAATATTATAGAACGATGCCACATCCCCAGCTAACCCAGTCAGGGCCGTGGACATGCTATAGGCTTCCTTTTCAGAGAAGCCAAACGCCTTTGCCATCGCCCCGAAGGTCCCAGTAAACTTCTTCGCCATCGTCTCAGACAGCCCGAAGCTGGCCGCAGCACTCTTTGCAAATTGATCCACCTGCGCCGACATCGCCGGAAATGACACGTCAACAACGTTCTGTACTTCCGCCAGATCAGAGCCAAGCTCCACGCATGACGCCCCAAACTCCACGATCTTTTTTACCGCAAACGCACCGGCCAATGCTGCACCGGCATTTTTGGCCAGGCCATTGATACCGGCCATCTGCTTATTAAATTGATTGCTATTTACGACCAGATCAAGCCCGATCTGCCCTACGCTCGTAGCGGCCATGACATACACCTGCCTTTCGGTCATCGGCACATCATGGCACTACTTGACTCAGTTTATTTTAATCTCAAATTTCTTCTTACAATTCCTACCCTTACAGCGGACGAAAATGCCTCTTGCTTTTGCATTCTCATCATATTCAATCGGCATCTGGTAGCCGCAATAAGGGCATTTGACTTTCTTTTTAATCGCTACCACCTGCCAGTTCCATAAATCCCTGTTTCAGCCCTTCTAAAAGCTGATCCATTTGATCCTGTGTAACTTCTTTCGCCTGTTTTCTGCGCCATTCGTTGCGAATCCGGCGCTGATCCTTTGTGAAGTGTTTCAATACCTCTTTATCCGTTTCTGACCGAATTTCAACAATCGCACCAAGGGGAGTTTTATTGTTCAGCCCGGAAAGAAGGTCTTTGAATTCATCCCATTTCATTGTGTCAAGTTCCTGCGATAGTCGAATCCCGTACTGCGTCTGAAAGGACGATACGATCAAGTCAAAATCGTCGATCAGATCGTAGTACGGGCCGCTACTCTCCCGTTTCTTCCGGCTCCCCGGTCAGTATTTCGATGGCCTCGTTAACGAGAACCTGAAAATCTTGCATTTTAAGTTTAAGCTTTTCAATTTTTTTGCGGTCCTTTTCTGGGAAGATCGTCTCATACATCTGCACGATGATTTTGGGAGTTATCTCCGACTCATCGCCGATAGCGCCCATCACCTTCAGAACAGTGGTTGCATCTGCGTTTACTTCAATTTCTGTGCCTTTCACGATCAGCACCGGGTTTTCGTCAAAATTCAGTTTATCCGTAATATCTTTCTTCATGTTTTCCTCCTAAAAAATAGCGGGGACATTGCCCCGCCCTGTTATGCTGCCAGTGTGATTTCCGGTTTTCCGTTGCTCATTACCTCGAATTCAAGAGGCGCTACAGCCGTCGCATCTCCGGCGCCGGTATTCGTTACGTTAATAACGGCTCCCGTAAATTTTACAACCGTACCATCCGGGAACGTCCATTGAAAATCCTTTTCCACGTTCCGGCCATTCTTCCAGGCAAGGCCCGCCACTGCATCGTTGCCCGCATCACTGACGTTTCGTTTTGCCGTCACGGAAATCGTTACTGCCTTTGCGGTCATTAATCTGCGAATCCAGCCTTGGGTGTCAAACGGCGTCCATTCTTCCACACCATTATCAAATGACACTTCAAACGTTTCGCAATCCGCAATGGACTTCATTGCCGCCGTTGCGCCAGATGCAGCTGTATCAATTTGAAATTGGTTCTCATAGCAAGGATATACCCCTGTTGCTGCTGCCATATTCTTACCTACCTTTCATAATATAGATCAAACCAGATCACCCGCTCATACACGCCCGCATCGTCCGTTCCCACGTCCTGGGGCTCCGGCACCATAAGGCGCACATAATTGATGTGTGTCTGGCCGATCTTTAAATCTGATATATTTAACAATTTTTCGAACAAAGAAAAAGAAGCCTCTTCCGTCTCTCTGGCATTTTTCGTCCAGTGGATCAGCACGGAAATCGGCTTCACGTCATATTTTTTGTTCTGTGGTCCGCCAATCGCTGTGATTGGTGGACCGGTTGTTTTCCGCTGATAAATTCCAACGGACCTTTCCTGCTTATTGTCCAGTTTGCCGATGTAGAAATGCTCTCCTACACCAAGCGACTTAATCCAGTCCCGGACATCCGCAAGTCCCAGCATCATAAACCACCTGCCCTTCTATAGAACTCTTTAAATGCCTGCGGTGTAAATGTTTCATACTTGCCGCCAGGCAGCCAATCTTCATACCACTCACCCCTCGCAAACGGGTTCTCGTCTGTGTGGAAATGATATTCAGGATGATAATACAGCCGCCTCGCATAAGGCGTAGTGGACACCAGGCTCACTCTTCCGGAGCTGCTCCCAGAGGTATCTACAAAAGTGCTTTCGTTTTGCAGCGTGCCCGCGTCTCGCGGCATTACCTGCGCTTGCACGACCTCGGTATGCAAAGCTTCGGCGGTCTGCTCCAGGGCGATAATCGCCGCCTGGTTCAGCTGTTTAATTTTCGTGTGATTTAGCTTGATTTTTGATGTAGCTTTAATCATTACACCAACCTCAATTCCGTATAGTTCACGGTCCCGTCCGGGTTTCTCGCCTTGATCCCCTGAAAGATTTCACGATCTACACCGTTTACCGTTACCGTTCCGCCGCTGATGGTCGCGATCTCCGGGCAAATATCGCCAGGGAAAAGCGCCACACCTGCAAGCTGCACAAGCTTTTTTTCGGCTGTCAGAACGGTTTTTGCGCTGTCCTGGTAGTTGCACAAGAACCCGCCTGAAAACGCTGCTATGGGCTCTCCATCCTCGCTGATGCCCTCTTGATTGATTGCCACCGTTACCGGCGTCTGGCAGAGCCGCTTTGGTACTAAAGATGGATATTTCATAACATCACCTCAGCAATCTACAGCATAAACCAGTCTGCTTCAATAGCTCGTACACGTCCCGTTTCATCGCCACACCAGCGTCAATAAACACGTTCCAGCTCTCGCCAAACTGCGCCGATACACCGTTGATCGAATAGCTTGACAGGATCGTGTCGATTTCGTCAGCATTTTCATGTTCAAAATCGGCTTGCAGGCAAAGAACCTCCTTGATAACTTCCCGCTGAAAGTCTGTCAGAGAAGAAATTCCCTGACCTACAATTCGGTTGTAGGTCAGGGAATCGATATGCCTGCTGGCCGAGCGCAGCGCTTTTTCCAGGTCGCTGTCCGGGATGCTGCCGGAGCCGTAAGCCTTATAGTCATCAGGCGTAGCGTATGCGGCATACATCACTTTTTACCCGCCTTCTGAGTTTTGCTCTTTGATGGTTTTGAGGTCTGCTCCAAGTTTTCTGATCCTTCTACGATCTCGACTGATAGATTTTCCTCCTGCGTTTCATCCTGCTCGTTTTGCGGCTCAACCATTTTGCTCTCTGCATCATCCTCTATTTCGTAGCCGTGAGCCTTGAACCATTCGATCAAATATGAATCATCGGTTTCCCCTTTTCCATTCAGGAAGGCTACACCAGCGCTGGTACCAGTGTACGCCTGATTGGGTGCAAGTATTTTTGTCATTTGCCGCCTCCTATTTTACCTTGATGTTTCTGAATACGCCTGCTGCCTTGGATGCTTTCAGGGCAATTGCTGCATTCATTTCCACTTCACCGGTTTTTACTGCACCGGCTGTGGAAAAGTCGGGTAGCCAAGTCTGTACCGGCGCCACTCCTGCATAAGATACGCCATGAAGCCCATCCAGTGCAAGGCGGGCAACATATAAGGATGTGGTCCCTGCTGTTGTGTCCGTTTTCACAACATCTTCGTTACTTCCTGGTTTTGCTCCAAGGTCCACAAACGGAATATTTCCATAGGATTCCACCTGAGTGCCCCAATCTGACATTGTTCTCTGATACATGGACGCCCTTCTTGCGCAGGCACGAAGTTTTGAAATCAGCTTTGTGTTCCCGGCAATAAAGGATGGGGTCCCATCCAAACCGCCAAGAAATTCATCCAGCATGTCAAGAAATGTCTGGTAATTATCCGTTACAGCCTGTGATGTGGACAAATCCACCACATTGCTCCCAGTATTGTATTCTGTTGAGCTTCCTGCCAGTGCCTTCTCTAAACCATCAAACGCATTTGAATCAACCGCACCGTCACCATTAATGAACGTATCGTTAAACAATGCCTGTGCAGCTTTAATTTTTTGCGTCTGCTGGAGCTCCACCTCTGAGACGATCCCGCCCATGTTGGCGATTACACGGTCAATCTGATAAGAACCACCAAACACTTTAATATCAACGGAATGTCTTTCTTTTTTAACTTCGCTGGGCGTATATTCCGTATTAATTTCACGGAACTGAGCCGTTGGCTGTGTTTTCAGCCGGGTATAACTGTATGTTGGCGTTGCTCCGCCGCCCGTTGGAGATACCGCATCATCGAATGTGATGTGATCCAGAATCCAGTTCGATTTTCTGAATTCATCAATAACTCCCATCTGTAAATCGTCTTGTACGTTTTTTCTTGCTTCTTCTAATGTTATTGCCATATGTAATTACCTCCTGTTACTGCTCTGTTTGAGCCTGTATTTTTGCTGCAATGGCATCTCTCATATTAACGTTATCGCCTGGTTCTAATGTCTTTTGCTGCTGAGACTTTGCTCCTACAGCAAATCCAGGCAATGACTTTTCGGGTTCTTTTTTTTCTTCCTTGAATAAGAAGGCTTTCTCTTGTTTGAGTGTCTTAATCTGTTCCTCAAGTCCGGTAACCTTTCCATCCTCACCAAGTATCAACTGCTCTTTGTTGATGAGGCTTGCAACAAGATCACTGTCTTGTGCGCTTTCAGCAAGTGTCAACTTAATTGCGTTTGTGAGCTTAATATTTTTCAGCTCCTCCTGATGCTCTTCATCTTTCTTTTTGTTCTGCTCCTGCAATTCAGCGATCTGTATTTTTAACGCTTCATTGTCACCAGCCGACGCCTTGAGTGTTTCGAGTTGACCCTCATAATCTTTTACCGTCGTCTCAAGCTGTTTTCTTGATTCGTTCACTTCATTGAAACGATCCTTTGGCACATATACGCCATCCAGCTCTTTTTTTGATTCGGCCGCAGCCTTCTCCGCCATTTTTTCATCAATGCCTAACGCAACAAATTCTTCTTTTTTCATATTCTCACTTTCCTTTCAATACATTTTTTTTCCGTGGTTCAGTCCACGCACATTGTCTTTATAGTTACCGCCCAAAATACCAAAATGGCGGGGTTTAAAAAAGAACCTTACTTTTTCTCAGGTTCTTCTTTTTTAGGTTTATTTTCTTTGATCTCTTCGACAAAGCCTTTTCGGATCAGCATTTCTGCTCTGCCCTTATTGACCTCGAAGGTATCGCCCGGGACCTTGATCTCGTCAAGCTCCAAGTCCTTGTATCGTTCGACTACTTTTACCTTCATTTCTTCCTCCTTTCCCCGATTGTTGATATGATTGTTAAAATTACCAGGGTACAACAAATTAACCCTGTGATTTGTACGGCTGGGTGCATATTAACCTCCTTTTTGCATCATAAAAGACCAGCCGGTTTGACTGGTCCTAATATCTAATCTTTATGAAATAACGTCTACAATTCCTTTTGCCATATTTGCAGCCTTTTTCATCAGGCTGTTTTCTTCCAAATATTGAAGCCCTTTTAATGTGATCTCCGGCCTAACTACACATATTCTTGGATATTCGCTGTCCATCGACTTCCAGGTCTGCACGCCTTCGATATATCCCTCGTCGACCAACATCGCCATGATGCGGCACCAACGTGCTTCTGACAGTTCCAAGCGTTCCTTTGACAGGCTTTCCTTGTCAAATTCTTGTAAGTCCATTGATTTTTCAAGGATTTGCAATATCTCATATATCTTTTTAAAGTTATTCATGCGTTCCTCCTAAAAAGCCTCATAATGGATACGCGGGTTTTCAAGTTGCTCTTTCGTCGCATTGGAGCGGACCAGCTCATTGAAGTGTTGATCCATGTCATGGTCAAACACAAAATCAAAAGGCGCATATTTTTCACGGAAAGCGTTCCATTCTTCACCCGTTTTTATCTGCATAAATTCTTCTTTAATTTTTTTATTTACCATCACCAATTAACTCCTTGATATACTGATATAATTTTGCATCTTTTACTTTTAGTACCTCCGGGTTTGAAAAGTAGGTTTTGTATCCTTCTGAGAAATATTCACCAAGCGCAAAGTGGTTCAATACGCCGTCCTCATTAATAAATCCTACTTCTTCATACATCCTTCCCTGGTACTTTGTCACGAACTTATCGCTTTTCAAACGAAATATTGGCTCTACAAAAGTTTTAGGATCGTAAATAACATCTTTTCTAAAATCATCCAATCCAGATTTTAACACTTTTATGAAGTCCTCGCTTTGGTACACATTCAGTTCCGTTTCCAGTACGTGGGCCATTTCATGGATCAGTTCGCCATCTTCAAAGTTTTGGCGGAGGTACAGGGTCTTTTTCTCCCGGTCAAAGCGTGAGACGCCGTCTTTAATGATCTCAATTTCGCTGATCCCGTCGCTAATAAGATCCCTATGCGCTGCCGGAATCTTTGCAAGCTCTTTCTCGTAATCCTCTAGTGTCTTTATATCAAGTTTATCACGATTCTTTGGATATAACAACTGCTTTGCTTTCGGCTGCCTTGCGATTCCCATTGCCTCTTCCATCAAGATTTTTAATTCGCCGGGAATTTTATCACCCCGTATGTACGCATTGAAAGTTTCTGCAAAAGCCTCAAGCGGTGATTCCGTCGCATACTCACTAACCTGCGAAGATAACAGCCGGGCTTTGTAACTATTCGGATTGTGCATCCATTTACCGCTGATATATCGTGCCCCAAGCTCTTTTTGCCCAAATAACCATTGTTTTTTCTTGGATGGTTTTGTCTGCTCCGACACAAGGTTGTGTAGGTGGTGCCCGTACTCGTGGACAACCACGTCACCAATCGACCGTGCCACATTCTTTTGCGTCAGGTTCAGTTCAGATTGCAGGCGATCAATTTTACGTTGTGCAAAGTGTCGATCCTCTTTTGTTTTTGCCCGCCTGAGCTCCTCTTTTGCTTCTTGTAAGCACTGTTCCGCATAGCTGACATTGCCTCGCTTTTCCCGAATTTCGTGGAACTTCTTCTCTGTATCCAAGCGTTCTTTTTCAAATTTCAGGCCATCCTTGGTTCTTCCACCAAGATACATGGTTTTGTCCTGCCAGTTATATTGTGCAGCCGCAGACATTGTTTTTGCTGGGTTGTACTCAATCGCTTCAAGCGGCGGAAGTCCACGCTTTTTAACAAGATCATCCAGTACCGTCTGTATCTCATCGATTGCCTCCACGCTCATTGCCTTGGATAGCTTTACTCGTTTCGCAATTCCATTGCTGACAAGATGCTCTTCTGCTGCTTTGGCTTTCAATTCCTGCATTGCAGTTATTTTTTCGGTCAGATCGGCAATTTCAGCATTCTTTGCCTCAATGAGTGCTTTCGCTTCTTTTGCCTTTCTGGCAGCATCCATATCCGATGATTCCATAAAATCAAGCTCGTAAGCTTTCCGCCTCTCCTCAAGTGCGGCTGTTTCCGATTTCAGTGCATCCCGCTGCATACGCATTTCCCGATAGGTACTGACGCTGTTTTTCCTTGCCCGCATCCGCTCAACTCGGCGCTGTGTAAGAGTCGCTGATTTCTTCCCATACGTTTCTTTGTTTTCCGAATCGAGAGAGTATGTCTCCAGACGCCCATACTTTTCCGCCTGGCGCTCAACGTATTTATCTTGTTGCAATGCCCGCTGGCTTTTTTCTGCGGCGACAACGTCTTTCTTTGTCAATTTTTCAGCTGTACTGATGCCTTCAAAATATGTCGTGTGACTATCCCTACATCGTGGATGATATAGCCCCGCAGATATAGCGCTGCTTATGAGTGGATACGGTCCGTCCGATGCCTTGCCCCCTGACCACACATCGTCAATCATGATCTTACCGACAAAGGGCAGACACTTTGGACACGGATTCCCACGCTTATTGATGATTACCGTACTGATGCCCCACTCCTGCCGCTTTTCTCCCTCTCCGGTGAGATATGCCCGTTTGACAGCCGTCCGAATCGCCATGTCAGCGTAGTCCTGTATGGTGTGACGTGCTCCGTTGGCATACTCAATGCAATTAATCCCTGCCGCTAAAAAATCCTTCGTTGCCATATCCACGGCTTTCTCGTATGTACCAGCGCCGGTATTGGCATAGACTTGGGCGTTGAAGATCACCTTCCGATACTGATCGTTGGCCCTGCGGAGCATCGCTGTTTCCGCTTTTTTAAAGTCGTGCTCCGTAGCTTTTATGAGTGCTTCCAATTTACGTGTGTTAAGCTTAAAAAACTCCGCAGAAGTCTGAACAGATTTATTCAGCTTCTTTGGAGCTTTCCAGCCATTTTCGATTGCAGCCAGTATTTCAAGTTCTTGTTCCATATTCCCCTGTTTACGGGCCTGCTCGATTACTTGGCCGATCGAACCATTCACCTCGTTAAACTGGCGCTGGAATTTCTTCTTATTGGCTGTCTTGTATTTGTTCAGCGCTTTTAGCTGCTCTGCCTGCCACATGGACCACTGAAAGCCCTCAGCGTCCTCCCAATCTCTGTGATACTGCATGTTCCGCATCATGGAGGCGATTAACTCTTCCTCAATAGCCGCAAAGGCTTTGCCAATATCATATTCATTCATGCAGCTCACCTGCCATTCTGGTAAACCTTCCAGCCCTGACTCTTAAACTCCCTGATCCGCTGCTTGAGCTGGGTAATGCTCTTGCATTTCAGGTTCAGCAGCTCCGCATACCCGTTTTTCTCAACTGCGTAAACCCCAAGAGGTACCTGCTCACTGGCCACCTTCAGCAGCCCCTGGTATTCCTTCCGGCTCATCCGGTATGTTCGGTTTGCTACTTTGACTTTCATCGCCCTCTCCTTCCGGCTCAAATTTAAAACCGGCGTCCTGGTTGACAGCCGGTTCTTCCATTTCCGTAATGCCTTGTTCTTCCTTAATTCTCCGCACCTCTTCTGCTTTTTCATCTTCCGTCATTGTATCTCCATAAAGCTCATCAACAGCTTTCTCGGTACTCATAATTGCAAAATTTTTCGCCTTGCCAACTACATCTACGGTACTGTCAAAATCAGGTGAAGCATACTCGCCAAATTTTATTGATACCTCGTAGTCGCCAGCAACTTGTTTATACATAAGGTCATATACCTTCATTGTCGTTTCAACCAGTTGCGGAATAACCTTGTTCATTGCATCTATGATCTTATTTCTTGTATGCAGCGTGATTTTTTCTTTTTCCCTCTGACTCTCTGCGTTGTCTGTCTTTTTTAGATCGATACCAAGCGTACTCGGAGAGATAACTCCCTGCAATACAAGGTCAAGATAACTCATATAACTATTTACATATGCTTCGTAAGAAATCTGCGGCTGGGATATATCAATTTTATCTTGCGCTCCTTCTGTTTTTAATGCTCCGATTGCGATATAGTCATTATCGAATGCGTTTGGTTCAATTAATTCTCCGGTATGCGGGTCTCGTGGCACCAAATCTTCCGGGATATACCGTTTCACCCTACCCATACGCACTGCATCGAGCCACTGACTGATTACCTCGTCTAAAGCGTCGAGATTATCCGTTTTTGCGTCAAATAACGCCTTTCCTCTACCCGGCCATTTACTCGACGTAAAAATGATCAGCGGGACGGCCATCATGAAGTCACCATTAAAATTAGTATCTGCAAGTTCTTTTGTTTCTTCAATTTCATTCAGCGGAAGTTCTTTTCCTGACTCGTCGAATAGCTTGTACCGAACATAACCCCGCCCATATGTTTCCTCAAGGTTATACTCCTTCGTTCCAGCTTCATATTTTGTATAAAACTTGACCTCACTTACTTTTCTTCCGCTCCGTATGAAATCAACCCGATCTGACTCGTAAAAATCGATTGTTGGATACCGGTTTTCACGATCCACACTAATTTTGAACGCCCCGTCTCCAGAAGAAAGGGCCCCCGCTACAGCACTTCCAATCACGCCATCAAATTCATTGTCCTTTGCAATTTCTTCCCATTCGTCTTTTAAGGGACAGTTCTCCCCTTCTTCACCAAAACTAATATCGTCAAGATCGGAAACGACAATATCTTTAAAGCGATCAATTACGATACTTACAATGCCGCTATGTATTTTTCGTACCTTGCGGTATGGGACCGATGCCCAAAACCTTGTTTTATCGACATCATAAACGGCTGCCTGCTTAAAAAACTGTTCTAGTTCTGCTGGGTCGCCACGATACCATATCTGGTTTTTTAAAACGTTCCCTTGGAAGGAAAGCGGTTCCTTTATTACGATTTTTCTTTCAATTGCGGGCTTGATTTTGAGCATTTTAAACATTAAATTCCTAAGCCACTTCATCCTATGTTCTCCTTCCTGTGCCTATTTTGACTTCAAATGGCAACCAAGCGTACTGTACACTGTTAATCATGTGGTCGTTACCATCCTCTGGTTCATTGTCCTTGTCCTCTTTCCAGCTGTAGACTTCAAGTTCATGGATATACGTTTTGCAGCCATCTAGGATATAAAAGCAAGGCGCTCTTCCTGCATCCGCAAACCAATTCAGCTGATTAATAATGCGGTCGATAATTTTCTCTTTTTTCCAGGCATTTTTAAAATTATAAACGCATCCATTTTCCCGCTTATATTTCAAAAATTCCGTTATGGTCGCCTGGTCAGCGGAATCAATAAAGGCGTCTCTGGCAAATCCCCATTCGCTGCGGTTGCGCTCTAAGAACTTCACAAAGTTTCGCACCGTGTCAGTCGGTGCTAATGGGGTGTCCAGAGCTGCGTTGTTATATACACGCTCATCAAGTACGATACACCGTCCCGCATTTGTTATTCCGATGAAGCTCATCGAGATCGTGTCAGGTGATTTCTGTGAATAGGCCGTATCCAGCCCCGCTGAGAAATACAAAAAATATTCATTTTGATGCCTGCCCGTTGGATTTTTGACAAATTGTTTTGCCGCATCTTTGCTGATGACGTGCTTTGTTCTATCAAAGTTGCTAAACACCAGCCCGGTTGCCCGGCCCCGAAGCCCCTGTATTTTGTTTTTATATAGCTTTGTCCCTGGCGGTGCAGACTGTATCTTTTTCTCAATGTCTGCCTCAGTCAGGCTCAAATTATCACGAAATGTAAAAAACCAATACCGCCATTTGGGTACCGGTTTTTGATTCAGTTCTTTCAAAATTTCAGGCGGCACGTCGGCCGCATATTTTTTATATGGCCTTGATCGGTTGATAAACTCATCATAAACCGGCAAACCTGGATCATCCGGGTTAAGCGTTGCCATCAGATAGTCATTACGAGTTGATACCTCCCTCACAAAGTCAATGCTGGCCGTGTTAATCTCATCGATGTATACACAGCCAAACTGTGAGCCAAGGACCAGCTGCCATTTGTCCCGGTTGTCATAGCCAAGGATGTATATGATCTTACCCTCAAACTTGATATGAGGCAGCTTATTGTCATTATCGCCATTGCCGTAATACCTTGCGTTACGGTGCAGGTCTAAAATCCCGTTATCTTGTTGCAAGATGTTTTTTTCTGCGATCCCGGTGGTCTTGGCCGCAATGATGTGCATTTTTTTCTGGCTCCGGCTGACCATACGCATGAACTTGATCCCGGCGCCGACCGTCGTTTTCCCGGATGCCGTGGTCCCTTCTAAAAAATCAGCATCCACGTTATCAACAGTATTGATAAAATCCAGATATTTCTGCGATAGAGGGAAGCTGCTACTCTTCAAGCCCTTCACCGCCGATCTGGGCCATAACGTCGGCCAGTTTATTGCTGATCTCACCGCTATGCTCAATCTGCTGCTTGTCCCGCCAGATGTCCGGCCTGCGGTTTTTCAACCAGAATATCTGTGCTGTGGTGTCTCCTGCGACCTGCTTCGTGACCTCTTTCGTTACAACAAGCGACTGATTCTTTTCCGGTTCAATGCTGCTCAACTCTGCCACAAAGGTCATATATTCGCATATCCTGTTCGCTCTATCCTTATCATAAAACTGCTGTTTCTGATACCAGCTCATCCACTCATGATCCTTCTTTGAGCTGTTGCAGGATTTACAGCATGGCACCACGTTATCTCTTGATAATTTCCCACCTTGATTGAGTGGCTTTAGATGATCCTTTGTAAGATCGCCCGGCTTGCCGCAGTAACAGCACCGATGCCCAAAGTACGCCTTTGCAGTCTCCCACTCCGTTTCTGTAAGCTCCTGCACGGCGTCATGCCGTTTATTTTGGCCTTTATCCTCTATGCGCTCCCTGGTCACTTCGATGTACTCATAGCCCAGCGCCCGCTTGAGCAGCGCATTTTCGACCTGCCGGTCGACGACCTCTTTTCCCTTTTTTAGGGTGTCCAAAATGTCCGAATACTCCTGCTTCCACTTGTTGAGGGTGGATCGTGATATTCCCATATTCGCAGCTATCTGATCTTCAGTCAGGCCATCTCTGGCCCACCCCTCGATTTTGAGCAAGCCTTCCGGCGTTAGCCAATCATGATATTTACCTTTTGCCATCAGGCTCACCTCGCTTTTTTCAATCCATTAATGCTAATATATTAGTACGTAATACTACTACTTTGTCCTGTCGTATTTTGTCGAATCCCCTTACCATAAGATTGAAGGGAGGGATAACATGACATTGCAAGATAATTTTTCCAACAGCGTGAAGATCGCCTACAAAAACAGCGGCAAGACGCTATCTGAGTTTTCAAATGAAATCGGCGTCTCACGCGCTACCCTGCAGGGCATCCTCAAGGGGAACAGCAATTCACGAACCGACACAATCGAAGTGGTTGCTGACGGACTTAATACCAATCCCCTAGCACTACTATCTATTCCCTGCGGAGAAAGTGAACTCGCATTTATACTATCTTTATTCCAATTGAGTGATGCAGCATCAGCACTTCCAGACGATGAGAAGGAAGAGCTCGCTGCCCACTGTCATGCTATAATTCGTATATTATTCAACGAAAAAAGTAAGAGCCCTCAAAAATGAAGGCTCCCTCAGCGCTGTATAAGCAGGGTGGGCACTCTCTTTGTACAGCGCTTGCTTCCATTGTATCCCAACTAATCCATAACAGATAGTGGTAATGTTTGGTAAGTAAAAGAGACAGGCACGGGGCTTGTCTCTTAGTGATAATTTAAATTTCAGTTTTTTATTGAAGTTTTGCAACTTCATCCATCAGTTTCATCGGTAGCAATATATTCGTCTTCTTCTATGGAATCTCTAAGTTCAAAGGTATTAATCATTGGTATTAAAATAGAGCCATTGCCACACATATGACTAGTTACACTAGATATTATTCCTCTAGCGATAGAGTAAAGTGCGGCACACCCGTTAATAGGCAACATTTCCCTTAATACTTCCTCACTATTTGGCTCGTCAATTATGAAACAGCCTTCAAGTTCTAAGCTGATGCAAGCTTTACATTCATCGTCCGATACCTCAAGGTCAATATACATCATTACTTTTCCAGCAAAAGTCTCTTCACTATCATCTAAAATAAAGGGATCGCTTACTTCGTACGAAACACCTATTTCGCGCTTTATCCCCTCATCCGTTAAATCAATAAATACAAAATCGTTTTCTATTTCAAGCTTCTTTATTCTATCTCCAATTATTTGAAAAGGCGCTTTTATCTCATTAACATCCATTATGCTACTCCATTCAAACAAACTTTATTAAATCCAGAGTGACGATTAATCTTCCAATTGGAATTATCTTGTATACCCCTAAAAAACTGCTCTTTATTTTTCATATTAATATCGAGTTCAAGATTTAACTTATCACAAATTTTTGCCAAATTCTCTACAGTAAAATTATAATCTTCACTTTCCCATTTTGATACCATGCCTTGGCTAACGCCAAGGAAATTCGCAAATTCGCACTGGTTCATTTTCATTGCTATTCTAGACTTAGTTATAGTTGCAGATATTTTGGCTAATTGTTCTGCAGCAACAATATCGCTACTTGTTATTTCCTCAGACATACTTTTAATTAAATTTTCTAATTTCTTATTCATGCTTTCTCCTCCAATTCTTCTCTTCGTTTTAAGGCGATAGGGATATGTTTATTGTAACTAGCCTTGCCTGAATCGTCTTTTTCATAAAAGCAATGCAGAATTATCGTTGATGATACCTTGTCATAAGAATATAATATTCTTAAATTCATGCCAGGGCTTATGAATTTCATAGAATATAAATTAGGGAAGCCTTGAAGCTTTTCAAAGTTATTTGTTTTTATAACATCGTTCCCTAACTCTTCAACCATTTTTATATTTTTTTGAAAAAGGTTCATGAATATTTTTGTTTTACCAGGTTTTATAACTAATTTTTCGATTTCCTCTAAAACATCTTCATGATAGTCGAATCGACTAAACAGTTCGATTAGCTTTATTTGTACTTTATGTTTATCCATATATTATACCACTTTTTGCGCTGCATATGCCTATAATATTACTTATATGTAATATTATCAAGCTTTTTTACGTATATTTAACAAATTTTCTTTTTTATATTACACTATGCTGACATTTTTGGCAAACAGAAACTCTCAAAGTCTAACGCTCCTTTGCTATTAATGATCGTTAAATTTAGTGTTACATCCAACATTATCCCTATGGCCATAGTAGCATATTGAAAGTTCTCTGGTGTACAAACCTATATTAAACACAAAGTTATTGCGCTACGAGCTTCTATGCTTTTCTATACAACAAAAGCTCCCACAAGGGGAGCCTTTGTCATATATATTTATGCTAAGAGGAAGTCGTAAGCCTTTTTGTCTTACTATCATATTACCACAGGTCATTTGTACAAATCTGTTACATTTTCCGAATCCCAAAATCTTTTTAATCTTTGTGCAATAGCTGCTCTCGAATACCCCAGCTCCTCCGCAATCTCCTCCTGCGTCAGCCCATTGACATATTGTAGCCGCAGGATATCCCTGGTCTGCGGGTCCTCCACCCCGTCAAGCCATTGTTCCAGATCGGCAATCTCGGCCTGGATGGAACAAAGCTTTTCCCCCAGCCGGCGCTTGAGCTTGTAATATCCCTCAGCCGAGTACCCCCTGATCAGGATTGTCCTCGGAAAGCCGGTCCGGTAATCCTTTGCCGAATCAGCAACATAGGGACCCGTCCGAAATGGAAGGTCCCTAATCTGTTCTTCTAGATGCTCCGCTTCTTTGATGAGTGCCTTTAGCTTTTTTAACCGCTCTTTGGTCAATACTCTACCTCCTCACCCTCTTATCAACCGTCTCCCGCTTGTAGCTACTCCAGCCGGTATCTTTGTCCCGCTCTGCCTTGATCCGCTCTCTGCGCTCAATTTGTGCCTGCTCCCAGTCGGCGTAGTACGGGCATCGGGTGTAGCAGCCTGGGGTCCGCTCGGGGCAGGATTTACATGGATTAACCTTTTTTAGCATGATGAGTTATCCTCCGCTTCTGTCCAATTTTTGTTTGATTCAAGTCGAATCCTCCTTCCTCCCCGCAAAGCCATTTTTTAAAATATCTTGTGGTCTCTGAGTTTTAACAGATGCTCTGCGGGGACTATGTATTCCTAACCCGCCTATCTATGGAATTTGACGTTTACCGGCGGGTATTTGGTCGTCATTGTTCGGAAACTTCGATTTCGGTTCTTGGGCTCTGCTTGTCCCAATCCCCCCGGAGCCGCAGGTCAATGCAGCGAAAGCTGTCGTCTCGTAGGATTCCCGCCTGCACAAGTCCGTCGAGGATGAACTTCCCGCTGTAATTGTCCGGGTCCCTCCGGCCCCGTGTGGGGAAAAAATAGGTAATCGTCACAACGGCCCTCTCAAATGGCTTTTCAGGCGCTTTTCCTTTGCAGAGCCACAACAGCATGTCAAGCCATTCTTTCTTTGCTGCACGGTATTCCCAGACGTTTCTGCGGCCTTTGAATTGGTTGTCGCTGGGCGGTATCTGGTTGACTATGATTACCATGCCATCCCCTCCACACGCTTGAGGGTATCCGCTGTCTGCCAGTCCTTATAACTTAAGCCTTGCTTCCGCATTTTGGCCTCGATCTTGTCCGCCCGGCTGGGCCGGATAAGTGCTGGAGTATCGTCAACCTTTACTTTCGCCCGGCGTGGGTTCGGAGCCATTGGGATGCCCGTCATTACCGATATCCCTTTCAGGCCGCCGACACGATTTAACAGATTCGAATCAAGTCCTGTCATTTCTTTAAGCTGCACTCTTGACGGCAATGTGTTAAGTCCTAGCGTCTCTTTACAATCCAGCACTCGCTGTATAATTTCTGTTTGCGTTAATTTTGTCGCCATTTCGCACCTCCTAGAATAGAATATCCTCATCCAGCGCCTGGAATCCCTCTGGGATATCATCCGCCTGCCGGCCTGTCTCCTTCTGTCTGTCCGACTTCTGTTTTTCCGATTCTCCCCAGTCCAGAAACTCTACGTGATTCGCAACTACGTCCGTTGTGTAAACAGTTGCCCCATCTTTGTTGGTATATTTGCCTGTCTGTATGCGTCCCTGTATGCCTACAAGCCTGCCTTTTGCTAAAAATCGTTCACAGTTCTCCGCCTGTTTTCCAAATACAACCACATTCGGGAAATCGGTCTGTTTCGGCCTGTCGGACTTTGCCGGTCGATCAATCGCCACGCTGAACCGGGCTACCGCCATGCCATCCGTTGTATATCGCACGTCTGGGTCTCTTGTTAATCTACCGATCAGCACACAATTGTTCATGTTCCATCCTCTCTTTCTGCCTCTGTATTTTCTCTAAAACGATTTGGTTGACTTCTTGTTCGCCAAACATCAATTTTAACTGGGTAGCCATGATCTCCACGTCCGCCAGCTCTTCTTGTGCGTGTTTCATAGCTTCGCACAGCTCTGGAGCTGTCTGCGCCCGGTCGATCTTGCACAACGCTTTCGTCAGCTCCGCCATTTCTTCGATGGCCACCATTCGCTGTTTATCACATCCATAGTGATCGATAAAGCTCCAAAGCGTTTTTGTCTTATTCATGCGTTTATTCTCCTATCTGCAAAGCCCCGCTTAGAGCCTGCCTTACTTCGTCCGGTAACTGTTCCTGCGCTTCCTGCCGCTTCTTGATCTCTCCGATCGTCTTTAAAAACTGCCCCCTGGTCACGGTGTTTACGATCTCCGTATCGGTCATGCCAAGGTCTTTCAGTGCGCTTGCACCTCCTAACCATGTTTGACAGCAGACCGGGAGTCTTTCAAATTCCTCTTGCGATCGATATCCGCTATTACAAATCGCCTTGTAAACGATGTTCCACAGTTCTTCCGGCGATTCTCCTGCCTTACTCAGTAGATCAACCTGGGTTTTAATCTGTCCCGGAACCGGAAACTTTGGATATTCCCGGCTGTCCGCCGCCGCAAAGTTCATGGCCGCCTGTTCAACCACTGCGTAATTGTGATCTGCAAATATCTTGTGCCAGGCGTTAATCATAATCTGTGGGTCTGCTGCAACCTCCGGGTAATACGCGTTTAAGATCGCCAATATCTTAGCTGTTTCGTCCTTCGTCATGTTGTCCCCCTATGTAGTCCAGAAACTTGTTTCCGCCTTTCTTGGCGCTTTTTTGATTTAGGTAACTTTCAAACTTTGGCCCGAACAAAGTTTCCGGTCTTAAAAATTTTTCATACTCGGTCCCTGTCCATTCGGCTGTTTTTTTCTCGATCACCGTCTCAAAGTCTGTCAGGGTAAACCCTTCGTTCATCCGTGCTTTTACGAGTCCTTTTGTTTTCTCGCTTGTCGCTTTATATCTGGTCCCGCAAAGACTGTTTAATTTTGACAAAACCGCCCTTGTCATTTCTCCCACCTTATTAAGACCTTTTTCATTTTCTTTTTCTATTTCATTTTCATTTTCCATATGTTTATCATATGACGGCACATATGTAGCATCATGTGTGGAAGATATCTTGTTCATATGTTCTTCATATTGGGAACCCGTCAAACGGTTGGCACGTCTGCTTTCTGTGTATTTATTCCTCTTATCAATCTCTTGTTTCAGCCGCTTATTGTAGTAGTTTCCTTGATTATCCTGCACGAATTTGCTTAAAATTTCTTCGGATAAACCGTCCATGAATTTTGGATTTATGTTTCCTTTTGTGTGCTGCCGACAAAGAAGCCGGATGTATTTTCCGACCTCCTCATCAGTCATGTCCATCGTGCCCACTAAAAAGTCTTGGCTGTAAAAAAGAAATGCGGGACTTTTGTTTCTTGGCACCTATATCACCCCTTACGCATTGGGACCGCTCCTGCCCCATTCCCTGCTGATCTGAGCATCTAAAATCCGTATCCGTAGCTTGGTTGCGTTGACGTTCTCCTGTGCGGTCTTATACATGACTTCCGCCACATCCCGCTTGAACCGCTTGTCCGCACAGCTGCCATAGATCACCTTGTCGATGAGGGTTACCGGCAGGCCCTTATCCCGCAGCTTCAGCGCTTCTTGCGACAGCTCAACTTTATATGCCCGCTCCGCCTCTGCGAATTCTTTCCCATACTTGGCCATCAGCCGAACGCCTTCCGCCAGCTTGGTCATATGCTCGTTCAGCTCGTTGATCATCAATAGTCCGCTCATAAAAAGTTCCTCCCAAATATCCGCATGAAGTCCTCCCGGCTCCCGTGGATTTCTTCAAACCGTTTCTGCCCTTCTCGGTGCAGGTAGTCCATCACCTCTTTGTTATGATGTGCTCCGGCGGGCGGCTCGTTATGGTGCCAGTGATTCAGCCAGACCCACAGGCCGTATTGTTCGGACAACTTTCGGTTCGCCGCCCCGAAGATATGATGCTTTTCCAAGGCATCCGTCCGGCCGCTAATAAAACATTGCTTTTCCACCTGCATGATTGATTTACTCATTATCGATCACTCTCTCCACAAGACCACAACGCTTGATTGTTGGGTTATATTTCATAAAGTGCCGATTAAACACTTCTGTCAACTCATCGGCCAACGCAGCCGCAGCTTCCATTTCCTCAACACTAAACTCTTTAAATTTCCGGCAGGCCCTTGGCGAGAACATGTTGGAATGTATGCCTGAATTTTCAAGAAAAATACACTTTGACATGTCAGCGATATGTTTCCATACGCCCCTATGTTCATGTGCGTATTGAGGAACATTCCCCAGGAGCCTGATACATTCAATTGGAATCTTTGAAACATAATCACACAGCCGCCCACTATGCGTTAACTGCCTTATTTCACGATCAATTTTTTCTTTCTCTAACTTCAATTCATTTATTCTCTCTTCGTTTGTCATGTCGGAAACCTCCCTTTCCTAAGTGCCCTGCAAAGTTCCTTTAGACTTGGCAGATATTCATTCTGTATCCATCCTCTGTCATATTTGACCGGATAAAAGTTAATTCGGCCATCGTCCACCTTACCGCTATAGTCCCGATATTCCTCGTCGATCAAGCCGTATGCGACGATATAGAGTTTGTCTGTTTTCATCGCATACATTTCCACTTGTGCTTGCATCCAGTACGGCTTTGTCACTTGAAACTCTTTCAGGAAGTTGTGGGTTTTAACCTCGTAGATTATCCCGTCTTTGTCACCGTCGTAATTGACCCGCAGACGGTATTTTTCAATCGTTATTTGGTGATCCTGTCGGATTTCCGGGTTTATTGCATTGAGAATCTTATGTTCCCATGCCGTCCCCGCTTCCATCGCTTGTGTATGTATGTCACGCTGTTGCAATCCAAGCTTTTCATTCCACCATTCCAGCCATGATTTTGTTGTCCGGTTTTTGGCGACTACAAAACGAGTATCACTAGCTCCAAAATAACCGCTCCGGTCGTGATTGGTTATCATTTCTTCAGCCGTCTTTTAGCGTCCTCATACTGAGCCTGTGTGAGTTGCGACAACTCTTTCACCTTGTAGTAGGTACACATCTTTGATACGTCTCTGTGCGCCTGGTCACAAAGGTCCGTCAATTCATCCACCTGAAATTCTGTGATCGGCTTCTTTTCTTCTGCTTTCTGCTTGCTGACATATTCGTCTGTGTCAGCGTCCTTTGTGTCGTCAATACAGAACAGGCCATTGAGGGCGTATTTTCGGGCATACGAGGATGCTGTGCCGGTGATCTGGCTATCGTCCATCCCTTCCTTACTCTCGGATTCCCTAGCAAGCGCTGACACGGAAACCGCTTTCTCTCCGTCGGTTATTGTTGCCGTGGCTTTCACGTAAACCCTACCTGCTTCGGATATGATCTCATCCGACAGCGTCAGTAGGCATCCGTGCGCCTTACAGAGAGGTTTTACCGCCTCCAAGATATCTTCGCAGGATCGATATTTATACCCGCCGAAACTGTTTGTTTTTCCCTTTGGCGCTTTTAATTCGTTTTGTATTTCAATTAGTTTTTGCATTATTCTTCCTCCATCACGTAAACCAGTTGGCTGATCGCCGTTTCCCGGTCCACGCCGTTATATTTCTCTAAAAAATCAACGGCAAGCTCAAAAGCGGTTCTTATATTCGTTCTGCACACCGGGCAATATACCTGTCCATGCTCCGCTATGCTCCCGCAATCGCATAGCGTCGGTGGTTCGTGATTTGTATATCTGGCCGCAGCAGATTCATTGGCTACGGCATTTGCATCGTTATAACAGATCAAGGAATGTCACCTGCCCTTCTTGGGACTGATTGTCCATATTGGATGTAATTTGAATAATCGTTGTGGCTTTCGAAAGATAATCCCGTCGAAACCGCTCATATTCTTTCTGATTTTTAGCAATCCAGTAACCCTCTGTCGTGTTAAGGCCGCACACTCTTACCCCCATCCGACGAAGCTCTTCAATCATCTTGCGGGCCTTCCGCTCAGATACCTTAAACGTATTCATAATCTGTTCTCGTGTCACAGGATGTTCCTTGTCGGCCCTCTCCAACATTTGTTTTAAAACTTCTTCTCTCATTGACATCCTCCTTAAAATGAGGTATCTTTAAATTGATTTATTTGTTGTGTGCCATTGCAGGGTTGCCGCCCTCTGGCACATTTTTTATGTACTTCAGCTTGATGCAAAGTTCTTCCTCTTCTTTCTTGCGTACATATGTTGTTAGGGCGGTATCCATAAACTGTTTCGCATCATCCAGCGCTGCAAATTCAAATTCAACCGCTGGATATCCGACATCAAATGTTACCTGAATCATATTCTTCTCCTTTCATCCTTCTCCCAGCCCCATCAGTACCAGGAGCAGCAGGCCGATTATGTAGTTGTACCATTTCATACGTTGCCTCCGTAAAATCTCTCATTAAAGTATTTTTTGCTGACCTTACCCCTTACGGTTATGTATCCTTTGTCCTCAAGCTCCTTGTTGAGCTGCTTAATAATACCGTACGCTTTAGTTTCAGCAACGCCCATAAGTGTTTTAACTTCATCTACCGTGTAGTAGGTTTTCTCTGATGTTTCCAACCTGTTCACGATTGCTCTCACCTCCTTATTCATCTAGAAAATACTCAATCGGTACGCTAAAGTAGTCAGCTAAAAGTTTGAGCTTGTCTACTTTTGGGGCACTTCTGCCATTCTTCCAGTCAGACAGTGTCGATTGGGGAATCCCTGTGTCTACAGCGACCCTATAAGCTGTTACACCTCGTTCATTTAGCAATGCTTCGAACTTAATATACAAAATTTCACCACCTTTCAAAAATGTAGTTGAATATACTACGGAAATGTGATATGCTTTGTGTACCAAACGAAGTAAATAACAATTCCGTAGCATAAAAGGATTTTACTATGTTTTTCCTTTGTATGCTTATACTATACTACGCTTTTCCGATAATGTCAACACACTTTTTCGGAGTTTCTTAGTATTGTCTACGGATATGAAAGGTGGACGCAATGTATGAGACATTTGAAAAATTATTACAACAGCATGGGGTAACTGCTTATAAAGTTTCAAAGGAAACTGGTGTAACTCAATCAACCCTGTCGGATTGGAAGCGCGGGCGTAGTACCCCAAAGAGTAGCAACATGAAAAAAATCGCTGATTATTTTCATGTATCGGTTGATTACTTAATGACTGGAAATGAATCAGAAAATAAAGAATGGGAACCCGCCCTTACTGATAAGGATGAGCAGGATATACAAAAAGAGCTGGACAATTTATTAGACCGGCTCGACAACAATACCGGGTTGATGTTCGACGGGGAAGCGATGGACGATGAGACAAAGGAACTGTTAAAGGCCAGCCTTGAACATGCGGTTCGGACAGCCAGGATCACTGCGAAAAAAAAATACACTCCAAAAAAATACAGAAAATAATTTGCTATACGCACCAAAAAACGTACATGTCAAGTGTTATAATCCTCTCAAGAGGTGAAAAAAAAGATGGAAATTAAAAACACCGTGCAGAGATTATGCCAAAAATTTAATACGGCGAATCCCTATCAATTGGCCGATGATCTTGGAATCCAGGTATTTTATTATGACCTTGGAAGCATACAAGGGTACTATTACATGGCTCACAAAGTGAAATTGATCTATATCCACAACAAATTAAATGAGCATGTCGAGCGTTTTGTACTGGCGCACGAAATCGGCCACTCAATTATGCACCCACGGTCTTGCACTCCGTTTCTGCAAAGTACATTTTTTTCCGTGAATAAATTAGAGATTCAGGCAAACAAGTTTGCCGCAGAGTTGGTCATCCAAGATATGGACCTTATGGAGCATTGGGAGTATACGGTAGATCAATGGGCTACCTATTACGGCCTGCCTAGGGAAATTATAGAATTGAGATTTAGATAGACAGGAGAGAATCATGAATAAGATTGAATTACAAGTAAACGGGAAAACTCTGATTTTTACAAACGAATCCGTCTCTTATGCCGGCCACAAATTCTATTATGTCCAAATGTCCAATATTGCGCATAGAAGCGGTGAACAGCCAGCATATATATTTGATTATGACGGAAAAAGGCTCGCTCTTCCGTATGACCCAAAAGATGAGGCTATAGTGAAAAAGCTTTTCAATATCATTGCCGGGCAAATCAAAAAGTACCAGACTCACGAAAAAAATTCAACAGAAGCTACAGAGACCATGCAAGATAATGAAAACTCTTGTGTTTCTGTATCGAACGACGGCAAATCCGTTACTTCCCCCAATGTACATACCAACGATCCGCAGCACCATGACGTGGCGATCCCCCATGTTGGGGCAATCGAACAGAGGCAGAAATGGTACTTGCAGACTTGGCTAATTGCTTTACTTTTTGCTTTATGGTTCCTAGTGATCCCCTTGATTGCAGGTATTGTCCTGCTGATTTTTCAAACTAAACAAAACCGAGAATTGCATTTTCGCCTTGACGCAGAATGTAACCAAATCCAAAAGGCAAAGAATAAATTGAATCTCCTTACCTTGGAGCAGGTACAAGAAGAAATCGAAGCTACACGATTGGACTTTGCAAAAGACAAGACAAGACTACAAAACGAAATTGCACAACTTATTAGTAACAAGGATGCTGAAAAAGAAAAACTTTTAGCGGAAATGACATCTGAATTACGCCGGATAAATAATGAAGTTGCAAATGCAAAAAGCTCTTTAAACCGCCTCAATGAGGATATCTCAGAAAAATCGGAAACTCTTCAGAAAACGGAAAAATCTTTGATGTCCCAAACCAGAAAACTTGCACGTACAAAGGAACTGTATAAAGCGGCAGAGCACGCATTAAATGCTTATATGAACGTTGAACCTACCGCTTCACAAATTTTATTGACTGCGTCAGAGTCCGCCGAACTGGAAGAATTAGTCCCGAGTGTCACATTAAAATTACATTGCATGGACATAAAAGAATTAAGAAAGGCCTATAGAGAAAATGATAAACAGATCACAAAAATATTAGAACAATATTCTTCGAGATATACAACAAAAGCAAATCGTGCAATTTATAAATTAATGGTAATTGCGCTTAGGGCTGAACTACAAAATATATTACACAATCTTAAATATGAAAAACTAAACACATCGGTTGAGTCAGTCACACAGATAACTCAGAAGTATCTTCACATTGCTGGAGAAGGCAACCAAAGCATCGCTGGGACACTTGCGAAATTCATAGGAGAAGTTGAGTATCTCTTTACCAATGCTGTCAAAATTGAGTATAACTACTATGTTAAAAAGGAACAGGCTAAACAAGAGCAAGCGGCAATAAGGGCACAGATGAAGCAGGAAGCAGAGGAAAGAAAAGCCTTAGCCGCAGAGAGAGCAAAGGTAGAAGAAGAAGAGAGAAAATACCATACCGAAATCAAAAAAATAACTGAGCAGATGGAGTCAGGAACGCCGGATGAAATTGAAATGTTGCAAAAGCGTATATTAGAACTTCAGGCACAGTTAGCTGACGTAACGGTAAAAAAAGAGGAAATCGTCAATCTTCAAAACGGAAAGGCCGGCAATGTTTACATAATTAGCAATCTTGGTTCTTTTGGGGACAATGTATTTAAAATAGGAATGACACGAAGGCTTGATCCACAGGACCGGGTAAATGAACTTGGTGATGCTTCTGTCCCTTTCAAGTTCGATGTCCACAGCTTCATCTTCTCTGAAAATGCGGTTGATCTCGAAAATAGGCTACACCAAATACTAGATAAAAAACGGCTGAATAAAGTAAACTTACGAAAAGAGTTTTTTAACGTAACAATTGACGAATTGGAAAAGCTGGTAAACGATCTGGCTCCATCCGCTGAATTCAAGCGAACCATGCTGGCAGAAGAATTTAGGCAATCCATTTCGACAGATTCTTCCTATACAGCCGTTCAGGAAGTGTCTTAACTGTATATATACTATTTTCTAAAAAACGCCCCGGCGGCAGGCAGGAATTAAATTTAATGAATGGGGAAACAGGGATTATAGCTATTGTATTTATTTTTTAGGAGGAAATTATGAAATTCTGTCCAGAATGTGGTGCTAAAGTTGAAGGTATGAAGTTTTGTCCTGAGTGTGGATATAAATTAACACCTCATAGTAGCGAGGCGTATAAAAATAATGGCAGCGAACACATAGTCGATAACGATGAAAAAATAGTTTTAACTTTTCAAAATAAAGCGCTGGTAGGAGATATAAATGCAAAAAAGAATATTGTCGGAAATTTAGATATAAAAGTTCCACATAAAGACTATATTCTTACATCATATGGATTAATCATCGAAGAACACGGAATGTTAAAAAGTAAAAGAGAAGAAATTGACCTATACAGGATAGATGATGTAATTGTGAATCAGCGCTTAATTGAAAAGGCTAGAAATGTGGGTACAATCAAGATCGTTTCCACCGATTCCGCCACCCCAAATTATTTGCTTGAATCGATTGAAAATCCACAAAAAATTGCAGACTTGATAAAATCTCTTGCAAGAAAAGCGAGAGAAAGGCTGAATATCTCATATAGACAAAATATTTAATAAAAACAAAAGCCCCCATCTCTGGAGGCTCCGGGCTGCAATGCTACAACCCTTACACGCAATTAGATTGTATCATCGTAGCCCGAGAAAATCAAGTCTCGGGCATCCTTATGCCCAAAAACAGAAAGGACGTGATACAATGCCTGCATATAAAGATAAAAAAACGAAAAAATGGTTTTGCAAATTTTATTATGAGGATTTTTTTGGAGAACGGCAGCAAAAGAAAAAAGAAGGCTTTGAAAAAAAGAAAGATGCAGAAGCTTGGGAACGGGATTTTCTTGAGAACCATGCTAAAACCCCTGACATTACCTTTTGTGCGCTGGCAAACAAATACCTGGAGGATCGGAAAGCTAATTGCAGCCATGAAACCTATCGATCCAGAGAACACGATATTCGCCTATACTATAACCCTTACTTCGGGGGCAAAAAAGTGCGTGATATCACGCCGCTTATGATTCGAGAATGGCAAAACATTTTGAAGCAAAAAGAAAATAAATATGGGCGGCCCTACGCACAAACAACCCTAAAGTCTATCCATGTTGGCTTGTCTGCCATATTTAATTTCGGTGTGCGGTTTTATAACACCCCAAACCCCGCGGCGAAGGCAGGAAGTATGGGCAGCTCCAAAACTGGCGAAATGGAAATCTACACGTTAGAAGAATTTCGAAAGCTCATGAATGAGGCTGCCATCAAAGATCCGTATGGTGTCGTCTTGGAGGTCCTATACTGGTCTGGCATGCGCATTGGAGAGCTGCTTGCATTAAATTTTAATGATGTCGATTTCTACAAGAATACGATTCGAGTCACGAAAACGCTCATCGGCTCCACAGGACGGATACAGAACCACCCCAAAAACGAGGGTGGATACCGAACCATATTAATGCCAAAAAAAATCATGAAAAGTATCTCTACTTATGTGAATCGTATGTATGATAAAGTCGGACGCTTATTCCCATTTTCACACAACACAATACGCAGCCATTTTTATCGGGCCATTGACGAGGTTGGGCTGCATCAAATTCGGGTACACGATCTACGCCATTCCCAAGCTTCTCTTATGATCGATCTTGGCTATTCTGTCTTTGCTGTTGCGAAGCGGCTTGGGGACACTCCAGAAATGATTTTAAAAACATACGGCCACATGTATAAAAATAAAGAGCAAGAATTGATCGCTAAATATGATAACTTGCTCGAGTAATATATAGTACGCTTTTAGTACGATTCATCTGCCTTAATTCCCCAAAGCAAAGAAACCGCAACATAAGCACGGTTTCTTCACTGGTATTATTGTGTAGAAAGGAATTTAATCCCTTATACTACAAATTTATTTCCTCTCCGCCAGCTGTTTGTAGCCGTCATATCTTTCCTTGGCATCTTCCTCCGTCATCGTAAACAGTTTATCTGCGATTTCAGGGAATTCCTTAGCGAGTGAGGAGTAACGAACCTGACCCATGATAAAGTCTTTAAAGCTTGCATTTGGTTCTTTTGAATCCAGAATAAACGGATTCTTGCCTTTTGCCTTCAGTTCAGGATTGTACCTGTACAGATGCCAGTATCCGGCTTCCACTGCATCCTTGATATTTTCCTGAGATTTTCCCATGCCCTTCTTCAGGCCGTGGTTAATACATGGCGCGTAAGCGATAATCAAGGATGGGCCGTCATAGGCCTCCGCTTCGATCATGGCTTTCATCAGCTGATTTTTGTCTGCACCCATGCCAACCTGTGCTACATAAACATAGCCATAGGACATAGCCATCATACCCAGATCCTTCTTCTTAATTCTCTTTCCGGAGGCAGCAAATTTAGCAATCGCTGCAGCCGGTGTCGCTTTTGACGCCTGGCCGCCTGTGTTGGAGTAAACTTCGGTATCAAATACCAGAATATTGATGTTTTCGCCGGAAGCCAGCACATGGTCCAGACCTCCGTAACCGATATCGTACGCCCAGCCGTCGCCGCCCAGAGCCCAGATGGATTTCTTAACCAGATAATCTTTCAAATCCATGATTCTGTCACAAAGCGCTCTGACAACGTTATCTGTCGTTTTCATATGTTCAATCGCAGCAACGACTTTATCACTCTTTTCTCTGGATTCTTTACCGTCTTCCTTGAATTCCAGCCATTCTTCCATGGCCTCTTTCAAGTTTTCGTCAACATCCAGCTCCAGCAGGGCTTTCATGTTATGCTCGATCTTTTCTCTGTGTTGCTTGGAGGCCAGCGCCATACCATAGCCGTATTCCGCATTGTCCTCAAACAGGGAGTTGGCCCATGCAGGACCTCTGCCGTTCTCATCCTTGCAATAAGGCGTGGACGGAGCGGACGCACCCCAAATAGAGGAACATCCCGTTGCATTGGCAATCAGCATTCTGTCTCCAAAGAGCTGAGTCGCCAGCTTGATATACGGCGTCTCGCCGCAGCCTGCGCAAGCGCCGGAGAATTCAATATATGGTTTTGCGAACTGGCTTCCCTTAACGGTGTCAGGAGAAACTCGCTTGTCTTTTCTCGGAATATCGATACCATAATTCCAGTTTTCCGTTTCCATGATTTCCTCTGAGAAAGGCTTCATAACCAGAGCCTTTTCCTTGGACGGACAAATATCCGCACAGTTTCCGCAGCCTAAGCAATCCAGCGGTGAAACCTGCATTCTGTACTGGAGACCTTCCAGACCTTTGCCCTTGGCTTCCGCTGTAATAAATCCAAATGGCGCTGCAGCCTTTTCTTCTTCGTCGAGAAGCATTGGTCTGATAGCAGCATGGGGGCAGACAAAGGAACACTGGTTGCACTGAATACATTTTTCTGCATCCCATTCCGGCAGCATAATCGCTACGCCGCGCTTTTCATAAGCGGCCGTACCGGACGGGAATGTACCGTCTTCAATGCCGTCAAATGCGCTGACCGGCAGATCATCGCCTTCCTGCTTGTTCATTGGGATCAAAATTTCTTCAATAAATTCAGGCAGTTCTTCATATTTTTCTTTTGGATCTTCCGCGTGGGCCCAGCCTTCGGGAACGTTGATCTTCTTGATCGCAGCAACGCCCATATCGACTGCCTTGCAGTTCATATCAACGATATTCTGTCCCTTCTTTTTGTAGGTCTTGTCAATTCCTTCTTTCAGGTATTTGATCGCTTCATCAACCGGCATTACTTCCGCCAGCTTGAAGAAAGCCGCCTGCATGACCATGTTGATTCTGCTTCCCAGTCCTACTTCGCCTGCAATCTTCCAGGCATCTATGATATAGAAGTTGATATTCTTTTTTGCCAGGTCTCTTTTTACCTTTGCCGGGAGCTTTTCAGCGATTTCTTTTTCCGAATACATACAGTTGAGCAGGAAAGTGCCTCCCTTTTTCAGGTCTTTGAGCATATCGTACTGTCTCAGATACGCCTGATTATGGCAAGCTACAAAATCCGCCTGATTGATCAAATATGTAGACTGAATCGGATGCTCACCAAATCTCAGATGGGAGATGGTAACGCCACCGGACTTCTTGGAGTCATAAGCAAAATATCCCTGGGCATAAAGGTTTGTTTTATCACCGATAATCTTGATGGCTGTCTTGTTGGCGCCAACCGTACCATCGGAACCCAATCCCCAGAATTTACATTTGATGGTGCCTTCCGGTTCTCTGGCAATTCCTTCTGTGTACGGCAGCGATGTTCCTGTCACATCGTCCTCGATACCAATGGTAAAATGATTCTTTGGCTTTTTATGATACAGATTGTCATAAATGGCGTGAACCATCCCAGGAGTTGTATCCTTGGATCCCAGGCCGTATCTGCCGCCGTATACTTCCGGTGCGTTTCTTTCACCGTAAAGCATGGTCTTAACATCCTGGTAAAGCGGCTCACCGAGAGCGCCCGGCTCTTTGGTTCTATCTAAAACAGCAATTCTTTCTACAGACTTTGGAAGAACGTCCATAAAATATTTCTTAACAAAAGGTCTGTAGAGTCTTACTTTAATCAATCCTACTCTGTGGCCTTCTGAAATCAGCTTGTTCATAGTTTCTTCAATGGTTTCACATACAGAACCCATAGCTACCACAACGTTCTCAGCGTCCGGTGCTCCTACATAGTCAAAAGGCTTGTAGCTTCTCCCGGTTAGATCACTGACCTTATCCATATACTCTACTACGATTTCCGGAATGCGCTCATAAAATTTATTAGCAGCCTCTCTTCCCTGGAAGAAAATATCCGGATTTTGGGCCGTACCTCTGATTACTGGATGTTCCGGATTGAGGGCTCTTTCTCTGAATTCCTGAACTGCATCCCAATCAACCAGTTTCTTAAAGTCATCATATGCGAAAACTTCAATTTTCTGTATCTCGTGGGAAGTTCTAAATCCGTCAAAGAAATGCAGGAACGGTACTCTACCTTTAATAGAAGCAAGGTGCGCAATACCGCCTAAATCCATAACTTCCTGTACGGATCCGGAAGCCAGCATGGCAAATCCCGTCTGACGGCAGGCCATAACGTCGGAATGGTCGCCGAAGATACAAAGAGCATGGGTGGATACGCTTCTTGCCGCAACATGGAACACGCCCGGCAGCAGTTCACCCGCGATTTTATACATATTAGGAATCATCAGCAGCAGACCCTGCGATGCAGTAAATGTAGTCGACAGAGCGCCTGCCGCCAAAGAGCCGTGTACTGCTCCGGCCGCTCCGGCCTCGGACTGCATTTCCGCAACTTTTACAGTCTGTCCAAAGATATTCTTTCTCCCGTAAGCTGCCCATTCATCTACGACTTCTGCCATGGTAGATGATGGTGTAATCGGATAGATGGAGGCAACATCTGTAAATGCGTACGAAACATGTGCCGCAGCTGTATTGCCGTCCATTGTCTTCATTCTTCTGTGTGTCATTTTTCCCTCCAAACAATAGTACCACTATTATATTTTTTCACAATATACGTTATACTTTACCGCAATAAAATATAAATGTCAAGGATGTACTAAAAATTATACAAAATACACAAAAAAACTTGAACCTCAGTAATTGCAAGGATTTGCAAATTTTTTAACAATGTTTTCTTTGCAAATAAATCGTTCGAATAGTTCGTATTTTTCCTATCGCTGCAGAACAGTTCTGTATGCATATTATGAATAACTTATACATCGTCTATTCCCTATTGAATTTTTTCCTTCTCATTCCGCAGGGGAAGCTCGGGAAGAGTGGGATACTTGGGGAGCCTGTCAGCAACGCGCAAGTATCAGTATAAACACATTTATCCAGATATCCTGACCGGTTTGGATACATTTCGTCTTAACGGGCTATTCACCTCCTGGAAGAATATCGGGATTCAGAAAAAGAGCTTCTCTTTCAATACTTTTTTGGCGAGCGCAGGGACCAGCCCATCGGAAAACTATCAAAATTGAATAAAAGCGAGCGGAATTTTGATAGCTCCACTGCGGGCAAACCATCTGCAGGCTGGCTGGCCATGAAAAACGATCAAAATTTGCGCGTGTAGCCCTTCGGTCTGATACTTTCGCCCTTGGGCATGTGCCACACCACGATGCCACCCAGCCGGTCTGCGGCCGCCCCCTCCCGGCCGGCCCAGGCCAAAAAAAGACCGCCGATAACCGGTGGTCTTTTTTAATATCAATCTTTAATTACTCGATGATCTCGGATACGACGCCGGAGCCGACTGTTCTTCCGCCTTCTCTGATGGCGAATCTCAGTCCTTCTTCGATCGCGATCGGTGTGATCAGCTCGATTGTCATGGTGATGTTATCTCCAGGCATGCACATTTCTGTTCCTTCTGGCAGCTGCAGATCTCCCGTTACGTCCGTTGTTCTGAAATAGAACTGCGGTCTGTATCCGTTGAAGAACGGCGTATGTCTTCCGCCCTCTTCCTTCTTCAGCACGTATACTTCGCCTTTGAACTTTGTGTGCGGGTGAATCGTTCCCGGTGCGGACAGTACCTGCCCTCTTTCGATTTCATCTCTCTGCACGCCTCTTAAGAGCGCTCCGATGTTGTCTCCGGTCTCCGCTACGTCCAGCAGCTTTCTGAACATTTCGATTCCCGTTACGACGACCTTTCTCTTTTCTTCGGTCAGTCCTACGATTTCTACTTCTTCTCCCACCTTCAGGCAGCCTCTTTCGACTCTTCCAGTCGCTACTGTTCCACGGCCTGTGATGGAGAATACGTCCTCGACCGGCATGATGAACGGTTTGTCGTTATCTCTCTCCGGTTCCGGAATATAGCTGTCTACTGCTTCGAACAGTTCCACGATCTTGTCTCCCCATGGGCCGGCAGGATCTTCCAGCGCGCCCAGCGCCGATCCTCTGATGATCGGTGTGTCGTCTCCTGGGAATTCGTATTCGTCCAGCAGTTCTCTTACTTCCATTTCTACCAGATCCAGCAGTTCTTCGTCATCTACCATGTCGCATTTGTTCAGGAATACGATGATATATGGTACGCCTACCTGTCTCGACAGCAGGATGTGTTCTCTTGTCTGAGGCATTGGTCCGTCGGTCGCTGCTACTACTAGGATCGCTCCGTCCATCTGAGCCGCTCCTGTGATCATGTTCTTTACATAGTCCGCATGTCCCGGGCAGTCTACGTGCGCGTAGTGTCTGTTGGGTGTTTCATACTCTACGTGAGCGGTCGCGATGGTGATTCCTCTTTCTTTTTCTTCCGGAGCTTTATCGATCTGGTCGAAAGCTACCTTTTCACCCAGCTGGTATCTCTGCTGCAGGGTCGTTGTGATCGCTGCCGTCAGAGTTGTCTTACCATGGTCTACGTGTCCAATGGTTCCGATATTGATATGTGGTTTGTTTCTTTCAAACTTTGCCTTTGCCATTTCAATTTCCTCCTAAAATGTGTTTAATCGTTAAAAAATTGGAGCTGTTGAGCAGACTCGAACTGCCGAACCTCTTCCTTACCAAGGAAGTGCTCTACCAACTGAGCTACAACAGCACGCCGATCAATTCATATGGTACTATATTTTAGGGCTTGTGTCAACAAAAGAAATGAGTGAAAACGCTTAATTATTGACACAAGTACGCTAAAATTTTTTTCTTGGTTCTCTGGATGGCATTATCAACGGCTTTCGGGCTTTTTCCCAGACCTTCTGCAATCTGTCTATAATTCTTTCCCGTCAAATACTCATTCCATACCTGCATCTCAAATTTGCTGAAAATATTGCCCTCGTTGCCGATGATAGATTTCACCACATCCTTGAGAAGCAGCTGGGCTTCCGGATCCGAATTGCTGTCCGAACAGAGGGTTTCTTCCAGAGTTCCATCTGTCTCTTCCTCAGAAACCGGTTTGTTAAGTGAGATGGAGGTATTGAGTGGTGAATGCTTGAGCCGGCTGGCAGTTTTGATGGCTGTTATGATCTGACGGTTGATGCACAGTTCCGCAAATGTATGAAAGGATGCGTCTTTTGCGCAATCGTAACTCTTAATAGCTTTAAAGAGGCCGATCATCCCTTCCTGAACCACATCCTCGCCATCAGCGCCCATAATAAAATACAGCTTGGCCCTGCTTCTCACCACTTCTTTGTATTTTCGAATCAGATATTCTTCCGCCTCCAGGCTTTCCGCCTGAGCTTCTTCTACCAGCTGTTCATCCGTCAGCTCATCGTAACGCTTGTCCATCACGCTGCCTTACCACCTCGTACATTAAAATTGCCGCCGCACAACTCGCGTTCAGCGAAGTAATCTTTCCCTTCATGGGGATTGATACGGTGAAATCACATTTTTCCCGTACCAGCCTGCTGATGCCGGCCCCCTCGCCGCCGATCACCAGCGCCAGTTTGCCCGTCAAATTCTGCCGGCTGTAAATCTGCCCGTCCATGTCGCAGGCTGCCACCCAGATCCCCTGCGTTTTCAGCTTGTCGATCGTCTGACCAATATTGGCAACCTTTGCGCAGAGCATATGCTCGATGGCGCCGGCAGAAGCTTTAGCTACCGTTTCGGTCAACCCTGCTGCCCGCCGTTTTGGAATTACAATACCGTGAGCGCCGCAGCATTCTGCGGTGCGCATGATGGCTCCCAGATTGTGGGGATCTTCCAGTCCGTCCAGCAGGATCAAAAGCGGTTCTTCGCCGCGCTCTGCAGCACGGTCCAGAATATCTTCCACCTGGCAGTACCGATATTGGGAAACCCAGGCCGCCACTCCCTGATGGTTTTTTCCTTCCGCAACGCGGTCCAGCGCAGATTTGTCGCTGTAATGAATGGGTATCTTTTTCTCCTTAGCCATGCCGGTTATCTTACGGATGGAACCTTCCGCACCCTTGGCCACAATCAGCTTTTCAATTTCCCGGTCGCTTTTCAGCGCCTCCATAACGGCATTTCTGCCGATAATCATAGTATCTGCCATTCTATATCCTCGTATACTCAAAAAATTGGTAGCGAATTCCTTTTTCTTCCTGAACATCGCTTTTCCAGGTGACCGCAAGGTCCTCCATCTCATCCAGGTTGGGAAAGGATCGGTCCGCTGGAAAGGATGCATAGATCTTTGTTACATAAAATCGCCGGCAATCTTCCATAAACTGGAGGTAAATCTGTTCGCCGCCGGATACGAAAACTTCTTCGCCGGCCAGAGCTTCCATCAGCTCTTCTTTTGAGTGATAGACCGTGCAGTCTTTTGGATTGTAATCCTCATTTCGTGAAAGAACCACATTTTTTCTTCCGGGGAGGGGCTTTGCGCCGGGAAAGGATTCCAGGGTTTTTCGCCCCACGACCACCGTTTTTCCGTAAGTGCGCTCTTTAAAATATTTCAAGTCGCCGGGAAGATGGACCAAAAGTCCCCCGTCCCTGCCAATGTTCCAGTTTTCATCTACAACTACAATTGTGTTCATTCCGATCTCCTAAATTGCAACGGGTATATTTTTAATCTGGGGATTCTTTTGATAATCTTCAATCTTAAGATCGTCCACCGTAAAGTCATAGAAATCTTTGATATCCGGATTGAGCGTGAACTTGGGGGCCGGATACTGAGGCCTTTGAATCAGTTCTTTTATGACCGGAACATGCCGGTCATAGATATGGGCATCCGCGATTACGTGAACCAGCTCACCTGGTACTAAACCCGATACCTGAGCGAACATGTGAATCAGCACCGAATACTGCACTACGTTCCAATTATTGGCCGTCAAAATATCCTGGGATCTTTGGTTGAGGATGGCATTGAGCTTATTACCGGTTACGTTGAAGGTCATGCTGTAAGCGCAAGGCTCCAGTCCCATCTCCATCAGATCGCTGAAATTATAAATATTGGTCATAATCCTTCTCGAATAAGGGGTATGGCGAAGCTGCCACAAAACATTGTCCACCTGATCCATCTCTCCATGGGGGAACTTGTACTTCACACCCATCTGGTAGCCGTAGGCTTTGCCGATGGACCCCTCTTCATCCGCCCACTCGTCCCAAATGCGGCTCTTGAGGTCGTTGATGTTGTTGGATTTTTTCTGCCAGATCCAAAGGATCTCGTCCACTGCCGATTTAATCGCCGTCGGCCGCAGCGTCAGGGCCGGAAATTCTTCCTGCAAATCGTAGCGGTTGACTACCCCAAAAGTTTTTATGGTATGAGCCGGCGTTCCGTCTTCCCACTTGGCGCGCACAGTTTGGCCTTCCGATGAAAACCCGTGCTCCAAAATATTTCCGCACATGGTTACAAATAATTGATCTGCTTTGCTCATTTTCTCTCCTGTCTAAAAAATTACATATTTAACAAAGATGCCGATCAGCCCCAGGGCAATAACGACAATATAGGTCTTTTCCGTGGAGGAAAGATTATGCCACTTCCAGCTTTCTCTGCCAGTGGCTTTCCCCTCCTGCTGCTGCCGCTCTCGGTTTTCCTTTGCGTACTGTTTATTGGTTTCATAGTAATCCGTAAAAACGTCCCGGGCCTTATTACGGACTTTTTTCTTTTTTTTCGCCATCTTATGCTCCGTTTTTATTTATCGTTTCAATTGCCCGATCAATGAACCACTTGAGCCGGTCCTGCTGATCCGCCAAATACAGGTAGCCGACCAGTGCTTCGAAAGCGGTGGCCAGTTTGTAAGTCACCGGATCCGTATTCTTGGGCTTGGAAGTGATTTTGCGGTTTCTGGCCCTTCTGGCCAGCGCCTGCTCTTCCTCCGTCAGCTCGTCCATCAGCTTTTTTATCGCCAGCGCCTGGCCTTCGGCCCTGACAAACCTTACGGCGATTTGATGAAGCCGATCCGCGTTGTGCTGACCGGTCTCCATGATGAATCTGCGCACGGCCACTTCGTAGACCGCATCGCCCAGATAGGCCAGCGCTGTCGTATTGATGGTTTTTACTTCCTTTATATCCATATCTATTCTTTGATAATCTGTACGCCCTGCGGAGTATCTTTCAGGGTAATTCCCTTTTCTTTCAGCAGATCGCGAATCTCGTCCGCTCTGGCAAAGTTCTTGTTTTTTCTCGCTTCCTGACGTTCATCGACCAGCGCCTGAATGTCATCGTCAATGCCGCCCTCATCTTCCTGATCGTGCTGCAGAAGTCCCAAAACAGAGGCAAGCTCCATCAGTGTTTCCAAAGATTTTTCTGCAAATTCTTTACTGCAACCGTCTTTTACGGCGGTGTTGATGGCCGTCACCAGTTCAAATACTGCGGAAATGGCATCAGCCGTATTCAGGTCATCCTCCATAGCGGCAATGAATTCCTGTCTATATTGATCGTAACCCTTCAAAGTGTCCTGTTCTTTCTCAGACATCGTTCCCTGGCAGGTACTGATTAAGTGCTTGAGATTGCTCTTGGCATTCTCCATTCTGGCAAGACCGTTCTTGGCCTGTTCCATGAGGCTGTCGCTGAAGTTGATCGGATTGCGGTAATGGCCCGAAAGCAGGAAGAATCGGATCACCTCTCCATCATACTCCTTGAGGATATCTCTTACGGTAAAGAAGTTGCCCTTGGATTTGGACATCTTTTCATTATCAATGGTAATATAACCATTGTGCATCCAGTAGTTGGCGAACTGCTTGCCGCTGTGGGCCTCCGACTGGGCCACTTCGTTTTCGTGGTGGGGGAAGGTCAAATCCTGTCCGCCGGCATGGATATCGATGGTATCGCCCAGATACCGCTTTGACATGGTGGAGCATTCGATGTGCCAGCCGGGCCGCCCCATTCCCCATGGGGATTCCCAGGCGATTTCATCGTCCGTCTTTCTCGCCTTCCAAAGGGCGAAATCCAATGGATCTTTTTTCTTTTCGCCCACTTCAATTCTGGCGCCCGATTCCAAATCCTCGATGTTCTGTCCGGAAAGCTTTCCATAATCCTTAAAGGCTCTGGTGCTGTAGTAAACATCGCCGTCAACCTCATAGGCATATCCCAGATCGATCAGGTCTTTGACAAAGGCGATGATCTCATCCATGTTCTCGGTCACCTTGGGATGGACGTTCGCTTTCTTTACATTGAGCGCCGCTGCGTCTTTATAGTATTCTTCAATAAATTTTTCACTGATTTCTCCGGCGCTGACGCCTTCTTCTCTGGCCTTATTGATGATCTTGTCGTCCACATCGGTAAAGTTCTGGACAAACTTTACGTTTTTTCCCCGGTACTCCAGATATTTTCTCAGGGTGTCGAAGACGACGAAGGGCCTGGCGTTGCCGATGTGAAAGTAGTTGTAAACCGTCGGTCCGCAGACGTAGATTTTGATTTCATTCTGATCCACTGGCACAAATTCTTCTTTTTTCCTTGTCAAGGTATTATATATTTTCATCGTTTTTTCCTTTCTGTTGTTCCCTCAATTTATTTTCAAGCATTACGATACGTCTCCGCAGGCACTCCAGCTCGACGGCGATTGGATCCGGCAGGTCTACCTGGTTGAGATCTTCATTGGTCGGCTTGCTCCGTTTTACGATGGTCCCAGGTATTCCCACCACCGTACAGCCGTCGGGAATCTCCTTGAGTACCACAGAACCGGCGCCGATCTTAACGTCGTTTCCCACTCTGAATGGCCCCAGAACCTTGGCTCCTGAGCTTACGATTACCCGGTCGCCCAGGGTGGGATGGCGCTTGCCCACGTCCTTCCCCGTACCGCCCAGGGTCACTCCCTGATAGATGGTCGCATCATCGCCGATCTCGGTTGTTTCTCCTATGACCACAGCCATACCGTGGTCGATGAAACATCGCCTGCCGATGGCGGCTCCAGGATGGATTTCAATACCGGTGAACCATCTGGTCAGCTGGGAGATGATTCTGGCCAGCAATTTCATATGATGTTTGTAACACCAGTGAGCCGGCTTATGCCAGATCAAAGCCCATACGCCCGGATAACATAAAAGGACCTCAAAGCCGTTTCGCGCGGCCGGGTCTTTTTTTAATACGGTCTGTATGTCTTCTCTGATTGCCTTAAAAAATGCCATGTATCTCCTCTTTCATCCTTACAATATCTATTAAAATAAGACAGGTACGCATACCTGCCTTATATTATACAATGTGAGGATAAATTTGTCACCCCTTTGATTTTGCCTCGAAAAAGTTGTCTTACAGATAGTTCATGGGGTTGACATTTTCACCGTTTACCCGGACCTCAAAGTGGAGGTGGGGGCCGGTGGAGTTTCCGGTGGAGCCGACTTTGGCAATGGTCTGGCCTTTTTCTACAGCTTGTCCCTCTTTTGCCAGGATGGCGCTGCAATGGGCGTAATAGGTAACAAGTCCATTCCCGTGGTCGATTTTAACCAGGTTGCCGTAGCTTCCCGAATAACCGGCGAAAATCACCGTTCCTCCGTCGGCGGCGCTGATGGGCGAACCGGATGCCATTCCCAGATCCACACCCAAGTGAGTTCTTCCCCATCTGGGGCCAAATCCGGATGTGACGCGAATGGTCGATACGGGCGCCGCCAGGCTGCCGCTGCCCCGCTTTTCGGTGCCCCTGGAAGCGGTGAACAGGGCTTCTTCATTTTCTTTGGTCCCTGTCAACACAACCTGCGGCTCCGCCTCCTGAAGGATTTCTTCCTCCACAACGTCGGTTTTAACGGCTTCTCCGTTTTCCTTGGTGATTTTCTTTGTTACTTTCTTCAAACCGCTGCGGCCTTCTTTTTTGACTTTCGTCTGTCCCACATAGAGCTTGTCCGTTTTTTCGTGAGTCTCTTTGAATGCAATCGGTTCTTCTTCTGTAACCACTTCGGTGGTTTTGACGGTCAACTCTTCTTTTTCCGCAATTTCAGCGGCTGCTTCCTCTACCGTCATAATCCGGGGCTTTTTATCGCCGTTTTCCAGATTCATCTCTTTTGCAGAGGTCTGCTCTTCTATCTCGATTTTTACAGTTTCATTGTTTTTGTAATGCTGTGCTACTTTTTTTACGACTTCTCTGGCATCTTCCTTACTGTCCACGAGGGCAACCTGCTGCCCATTGGCGGTAACATACCAGGGTGGTGTGATCACTTCTCCATTTGCTAAACGTACAGGTACTTCAAAGTCTGACGGTACTATGGCTGTTCCGGCCGCAATGGATACAGCGGCCAGAAAAACGGCGGCGGTTCCCATGACGATCTTCTTTCTTGTTTTTAGGAACCGGAGGCTCCTACTGGGTAATTCTTTCATAATATCGCTTCCTTTTTTCTCTGTCCCCTTACAGGGAGCTTTGAATTTTGAGCGACTTCCTGGGCGGTGTTTTCAGGTTTAACACCACCTGGATTTAATCGCACACGATATATAGTATTCCCAGCTTGTCCCAATTATACCTATTTTTTATTCAAATTTTGTGCCATGAAAATCCGATCCCCTGGTAATACGCAGGTGATGTCTTTGGGCGATTTCCACAAAACGGGCCGCCTGCTCGACGCTGTGATCGCAATGAAAGCACTCCAATCCGTCCAGCCCATCTTTTTTTAGACGAGAGATCAGGTCATCCACTTTTTGATAAAAGGATTCACTTCCAGGCGTGCCAAACTTGCGAATTTGAATGGGATGGGCAAGGACAGCAATACCGCCCGCTCCTTTAATCAGACCAATGGCGTCGGAGGTTTTCAGCTTTTCTTTTTTAATGGCTTTTGCGGCGGGTGATTCTAAGAGCTTTCCCTCTGCAAAGGCCTCCTTGGGCTTTTCGATGTATCCCTTGGCCGCCATGGCACGGGCAATGATGGGCTTTCCGATAAAGGTCTGCCCGGACCGGAGCATCAGCTCCTCCTGTGTAAGGGGATATCCCATGCGTTCCAGCTCTTTGAGCAGTTTTTCATTGCGGGCGTCCCGCTTCTTGCGCAGATCGTCCAGCGTTTTTAAGAGCTGTTTGTTTTCAGTATCGATATAATAGCCCAGAATGTGAAGGCCGATGCCCGTTTCTGTTTCTGTGGCCAGCTCGATACCGGGTATAATCTCCAGCCCCAATTGTCTGCCGGCTTCCTGAGCTTCTTTGATTCCGTCGATGCCGTCATGATCGGTGATGGCGATTTTGTCGTAGCCATTCTCTTTTGCCTGCTTTACAAGTTCCGCCGGCGAGATGGATCCGTCGGAAAACCAGGTATGGATATGAAAATCTACTTTTGGTTCCATAAGAGCCCTGCTGCCACTTCATCGGAAGCAGCCTTGCCTTTCAACAGTTCGATCAGCTTGAGAGCAAAAGGCATGGCTGTGGCCGGTCCCATGGATGTGACGATTTTTCCATCCACCACTACCTTTTCGTTTTGATAGTCCGCACCGCCAAGCTTGTCCTCCATGCCCGGATAAATGGTGGATTTTTTCCCATCCAGCACTCCCAGCGCACCAAAGACCATAGGCGCCGCACAGATCGCCGCAATATATTTGTCGTTCTTCGCAAAGCAGCGAATGTGGCTTGTCAGACCTTCGTGATTTCCCAGGTGCTCGGCTCCCGGCATTCCTCCAGGCAGCACAATCATTTCACACTGTTCATAATCGGTTTCTTCAAAGAGGATATCCGCCTCCACCGTTACATTGTGGGCACCCGTAACCTCTTTCTTTCCGGTGATGGAAACCGTCTGCACGCCAATCTGGGCTCTGCGGAAAAGATCCACCGTTGTCAGCGCCTCTACTTCTTCAAATCCATCTGCTAAATGTACGTAAACCATAATCTTACCTCCTTTTTTCATTAGTATATGCCAAAATTCAGCCGCATACAAGCTGCGGCTGAATTCTTTCTTACCATTATTTTACTTGCAAGGCTTTAAGTTTTTCAAGGAAATGTCCATCAAAGGCGCGCCGTAGGTCAGCGTTCCTGCGGAGACATAGTCCACGCCGATGGCCGCGATTTCTTTCAGCCGCTGCTTGGTGACGTTTCCCGAGCATTCCAGCTCCGCCCGTCCTGCGGTAATTTCGACGGCTTTTCGCATGGTCTCAAGGTCCATATTATCCAGCATAATGATATCCGCTCCTGCTGCCAGAGCTTCCTCAAGCTGGTCCAGCGTTTCCACTTCCACTTCCACTTTACGGACAAAAGGTGCATATTCTTTGGCCATCTCCACGGCTTTGGCCACGCTTCCGGCAGCGCCGATGTGATTATCCTTCAGCATCAGCCCGTCGGAAAGATTATAGCGGTGGTTGTTTCCGCCGCCTACTTTTACCGCGTATTTTTCAAAGATGCGCATATTGGGCGTGGTCTTTCTGGTATCCAGAAGTTTTGTGTTGCTTTCTGCAAGCTGGGCTGCCATATTCCGGGTGTGGGTAGCAATGCCGCTCATTCGCTGGAGATAGTTGAGGGCGGTTCGTTCTCCCGATAGAATAGCCCGGATATCTCCGGTCACAATGCCGATCAGATCACCCTTTTTTACCGGATCGCCGTCTTTGAACCGAGTTTCGAAGCGGATGTTTTCATCCAGCAGTTCAAACACCCGCCGAAAGATTTCCAGTCCGCAGATAACGCCGTCCTCTTTGCAGATCAAGTCGGCGGTGCCCGTCTTTTCCTCCCGCATAACCGCATTGGTGGAAACGTCTTCTCCGGTGATATCCTCCTGCAAAGCGCTGAGCAGGTATTTATCCACGTTAATTTTTATGGTCACACCATTGATCATAGAACTTTTCATCCCTTCTCTTTATCTCATTCATAATCAGCTTGCGATTATCCGCCTGCCATGCCTCTTCATCTTCGTATTGGGTCAAGTCGACTTGCTTTCTACCATAAGCGATCAGAGAAATGTTTTTTTCGATCAGCGCGGCGGCCCGTTTGGCAAAGACCAGTCCTTCCAACAAGGAATTACTGGCCAGGCGGTTGGCGCCGTGCACGCCGTTGCAGCCGCTCTCACCTACAGCATAAAGGTTTTTGGCAGAGGTTTCGCCGTTGGTATTGGTTTCAATTCCACCCATCAGGTAGTGCTGCGCCGGTGTGATGGGAATCGGTTCTTTGCACAGATCGTAGCCTTCCTCCAAACATTTCTGATAGATGTTGGGGAAGCGGTCTTTGATCCATTGTTCCGGTTTGCCGGCCAGGGACAAATAGACGCACTGGCTGCGTGTCTTTGTCATTTCTTCCTGAATCGCTGCCGATACCACATCCCGCGGAAGCAGTTCGTCTACAAAGCGTTCGCCTTTATTGTTAATGAGAATCGCTCCTTCTCCGCGCACGGATTCGGATATGAGAAATCCTCTTCCCGGCTTGTTGGAGTAAAGCACGGTGGGGTGAATCTGTATGTAGTTGAGGTTTTTCAGTTTGATATGGTGCTTGGATGCCATGGCAAAACTGTCGCCGGTGATATGGCGGAAGTTGGTGGAATGTTCAAAGAGACCGCCCATGCCGCCGGTAGCCAGAATGACGGCTTTTGCCTGAATTTGTCTCAGCTGGCCGTCCCGGTCTTTTACAATGATTCCGCAGCAGCGGTTTCCTTCCATGACCAAATCCATCATCAGCGTATATTCCTCGATGGTGATATTCTTTTTCTTTCGTGCCGCATCGATCAGCTTGCTGGTGATCTCCTTGCCGGTCACGTCTTTATGGTGCAGGATGCGGCAGGAGCTGTGGGCTCCTTCTCTGGTGTAGTCAAAGCCGCCGTCTTCACTGCGGTCGAATTCCACTCCGTAGGAGATTAGCCGGCGGTTGACTTCCGCTGCCCCTTGGATCATGCACTTAACGGATTCTTTGTTGTTTTCATATCGCCCCGCCCGGAGGGTGTCTTCAAAGAAGGTTTCAAAATCCTGCTCTTCTTTTAAAGTGCAGATGCCGCCCTGGGCCAGGTAGGAGTTGCTGTTTTCTGTCTTGTCCTTTGTGATCATCAGCACATTCACGTTTTGCGGAAGGCTGAGTGCCGCGAACAGCCCGGAGGCACCGGTGCCCGCGACGATCACGTCATATTTGCTTTCCATGATCTTCTCCAATCATTTTTGGGCCAGCTCCAGCATTTTGGTCAGCGGCTTTTGCGCTTCCAGTCGTGCTGTTTCGTCCATTACAAGCGGCTGGTCCATCGATTCTAATGTCTGTAATACTTTTTCCAGCGTGATCTGCTTCATGCCGGAACAGATCTGCTGTTCTTTTGCCGGATGAAAAATCTTATCCGGATTGTTCTTGGTAAGCTCATAGAACACCCCCGTTTCGGTGCAGATAATAAATTCTTTGGCATCGCTTTCGCCTGCTCTTGCTATGATTCCCGATGTGCTGCCAATGTAATCGGCTTCTTCCAGAACTTCCATCGTGCATTCGGGATGGGCCAGAACTTCGGCCTGCGGCCATTGCTCCTTGGAGCCGAGCACGTCTTCTTTTTTTATTTCTTTATGTACATAGCAGTAGCCGTCATTGAAAATAAAGTGCTTTTCCGGAATCTTGGAAGCGATGTATCTTCCCAGATTCTCGTCCGGCACGAAGAGGATATGTTTGTTTGGCAGAGATTTGACGATCTTCATGGCGTTGGAAGATGTTACGCATACGTCCGAATACCGTTTGATTTCCGCCGTGGAGTTGATGTAGCAGACAACGGCCAGGTCGTCGTACTGCTGTCTGACTGCTTTGATTTTTTCCGCCGTCGCCATATGGGCCATCGGGCAGTCGGCGGAAGGATCGGGCATCAAGACCAGCTTTTCCGGATTGAGAATCTTGGCGCTCTCACCCATGAAAGAAACTCCGCAAAAGAGGATTGCTTGTTCTGTGGCCTCTACGGCCTTTTCGCTGAGATAGTAGGAATCGCCCACACAGTCGGCGATCTTCTGTACCTCTTCATCTACGTAATAATGCGCCAGAATGAGCACATCGTTTTCTTCTTTTAACTTTTTAATTTGATTTACAATATCAGCCATTGTCTTTCTCCTACGATTAAACTATAAAACATACTAATTTAACTATCGCACATTTCTTTACAGGTGTCAAGACATTTGTAAATTCCGGTTTGATTCTCGCGCAAATCCCGCTTTTAATTAAATGGTATATATTGACATTTAACATTATATGGTATATACTTCTATAAATTACATTTATATACAAAATATAAGTTAGGTACACCGGCACAAACTTGCAAAACCATCAAAAGGGGGATTTATCACCATGACAAAACCGAAACACATCTACAAAGACAGCGTATTCCGCCGGCTCTTCGACGACAAGGAAAAACTCCTGGAGCTGTACAGCGCCCTCTCCGGGCGGCACTACGCAAAGGATACCCAAATTGAAATCGTTACGTTGGAAGAGGCCATCTTCGGGGACCGGAAGAACGATCTGGCTTTTATCATCGAAGGCCGCCTGATCATCTTGATCGAACACCAATCCACGATCAACCCCAACATGCCGCTGAGGATGCTGGTTTACATCGCCAAAGAATATGAAAAATTCTATTTTTCCAAGGCCATTTACAGCAAGCATTTCGTGTACTAGCACGCTGAAGTTTGGATAAATGACGTCGAAGGATTTTTCATCTCACAAAACGGAAGAATGAGGCGTAGCCGTAGCTACGGCGAACGATGACAACGCAGTGAGGGGAAAATCCGGCAAGTCATTTGCCGAATTTTCAGCGTGTCAGTACACTATTACCCGCGCCGGAGCTTTACGTTTTTTACAACGGCATCCAGGCCGCGCCTTTGGAGCAGGAATTGAAACTTTCTAACGCATTTTTCGAAAAATGTGATAAAATAACCTTAGAAGCGGTGGTGAAGGTCATCAATGTGAACTACGGCCAGGGCGCGGAGGTTTTGACCCATTGCAAAACTCTCTCCGAATACAGTCGGTTCATCCACACCGTGCGTGAGAACCAAAAGCGCATGGGTGACCTGAAAGCCGCTATCGAAGAGGCCGTGAAGGCCTGCGTCAAGGAAGGGATCCTGCGGGATTTCCTGAAAAGGAATGGTGGTGAGGTTGTGAGTTTTTTATATGACGAATTGAGCAGGGAAGAATGTGAGACCATCCGCGAAAATGATGGCTACCAGACAGGCCGCGAGCAGGGACGTAAAGAAGGTCTGGAACAGGGAAGAACGGAAGGCGCAATCATTAAAACCATTGAAAAAGTGAAAACAAAATACCTAAAGCATCAATCCATCTCACAAATAGCGGACGCCCTGGAGGAGCCGGAAGCGGATATCGCGGCGATCCTTGAGGTCATAAAAAAATATCCAGATGCAGAAGCATCTGAACTTTATAAATTCCTGTGTCGTTGATCATATCAAAGAGAAAGCCTGCAGTCTCCTATTGGGGATATGCAGGCTTTCTCTTTTCATGTTTTCACTTATTGCTGTGAGTTTCACTTTTGGGGATCTAGGCCGGAAGCCTGGACAGGGTGGAGGCCGGGAGCAAATCATCGCGATCTGTGCCCAGCAGCCTTCCCAGCGATAATTTTTAGCCTTTTTCGCTGCCAATCCACCCAAAAACAGCAGCAAATTATCGCTCTTCTAAATTTTTTCTTTTTTCACGATGAAAAATCATCGCAATCTTAGACCAAAACAAGCTCCAGCGATCATTTTACTTTGCACCCTTTAAAAATCCGGGCCCGAAGGGCCCGCTCCTTATCCCTACACAAATCCGCGCTCCCCCACAAGGGGAACCGCGCCCCTTATCTCAACTCACAACTCCCGCAGCAAAAAACGTTTTGCGCAGGCAAACTCCGCAGAGCTGCATATCGCGCAAGCGATACAGCGCAGCTCGAGGACCTTGCCGTAGCAAAACGTTTTTTGCCCCTACCGCTCCTCTCGGAAGTAATTGTTGCCCAAATCTCCCGGAGGCTGGCTTTCTTTTCTCTTTTTATGCGTACTGATAATTACAATCAAAATCGTCGCAATATATGGAATCATATCCACCAAGTATTGGGAAATCCCAAGTCCCATAGCCTGGAATTTCAGACCCAGGATGGACAGTCCGCCGAAGAGCACGCCGCCGAAGAAACCTTTGATCGGATTCCATGCCACAAAGATTACCAGAGCCACCGCGATCCAGCCTCTGCCGTTGACAACGTCTTCCTGCCAGATGGGAATACGCACCAGAGAAAGGTACGCGCCGCCCAGCCCGCAAAGCGCGCCGCCGATGAGGATGTGCACATATTTATACAAGGTGATGTTGATACCGGAAGCATCCGCTGCCGCCGTGTTTTCCCCCATCGCTTTCAGGTTCATACCCATGCGGGTCTTATACATGTACACCGCTGCTACTGCGCAGACCACATAGCTCAAATACACGAACATATCCTGCTGGAAGAAAATCGGCCCTATAACCGGAATCTGACCCAGCACAGGAATCGTCACTTTGCTGAAAAAGGAAGTGATCGCAGATGGAGCCATGGAGCCCAGCAGCGGTTCGCCTACGAATTGAGCAAAGCCAGTGCCGAAGATGGTCAGCGTCAGTCCGGTAACAACCTGATTGGCCTTCAAGGTTACCGTCACGAATGCATAAATCATGGCGCCGCCGGCTCCCGCAAGGGCCGCCGAAAGCAGCGCGGCTCCAGGATTAGCTGTGTTCAGCCCCGTGTAAAAGCCCATAACTGCTCCCATGAGCATCATACCTTCCACACCCAGATTCATGTTTCCCGTTTTTTCCGTAATCAGTTCACCCACCGTCGCAAATACCAGAGGTGTTCCCGCTACCACGCACGCAGCCAGAAATTCAATCATAATTAAGCCACCTCCTTGGACGCTCTGCCGAAACGAACTCGGTACCGCATGAAAAATTCACTTCCCAGAACAAAGAACAAGACCAATCCCTGCACAATATCCGATACAGCGCTCGGAATGCCCAGGGCTATTTGAATGTATTCGCCGCCCTGAATCAGCATGGCAAAGACCACGCATACCAGCAGGGCGTATCCCGCATGAAGCTTGGAAAGCCATGCGGTAATGATGGCGGTAAATCCATAATTGTTGGCAATCGCCGCAACCAGCGTTTTTTCGATGGCCGATGCCTGCACCATGCCGACGATGCCGCAAAGACCGCCGGAAACCAGCATGGCAATGACGATAACCTTGCTGATATTCATACCCGCATAGCGGGCTGTTTCAACGCTTTCTCCAACAACTGTAATTTCGTATCCGACTTTAGTATGATTAATGAAGAAATATACAAACGCCGTCGCGATCAGCGCGAAAATCCAGCCGATATGCACGCCGCCCAAAGAAGGCAGCACCGCATTGGAGGAGAACGTTGCGATTTTGGGAAATCCGTTGGCTGCAGGATCCATCCAGGGACCGTACTGAAGGTATGTAACGAATTTAATCGCCACATAGTTCATCATCAAGGTAAAGATGGTTTCATTGGTTCCCAGCTTGGCCTTGAAGATCGCCGGTATGAACGCCCAAATTCCGCCGCAGATGGCAGCCGCGATCACCATGAGCAGGATCATGACCGGCTGAGGCACGCTTTCGCCCAGATTAAGGGCTACCCATCCGGCTCCGAGAGCTCCCATCGTGATCTGGCCCTCACCGCCGATATTCCAGAATTTCATTTTAAAGGCGACGATAATTCCCATGGACGCGATGATCAGTGGGATCGCCTTAATGATCGTCTGCTTGATCCGAAGAGAAGTTCCAACCGATCCCAATACGATCTCCTTGAAAATATTAAACGGGTTAAGCCCGAAAATCAATAAAATGATGCCTGCAAAGACAATTGACAGCACCACCGCCAAGGCAGTGATGATAATCTCTTTTTTTCTAGGCAGGTCATCACGTTTTGTCACTCTTATAAAATCCATTACGCCAAAGCCTCCCCATCTTGTTTTCCTGTCATCAAAAGACCAATATCTTCTTTTGTCACTTCCGACGGCTTGACAATGCCTGTAATTTCTCCATGACAAAGCACGATCACCCGGTCGCACAGATCCATCAGCACGTCCAAATCTTCACCGACAAAGAGGACGCCTACGCCTCTCTCCTTCTGTTCGTTGAGCAGATCGTAGATCTTGTAAGAAGCTCCGATATCCAATCCTCGGACCGCATATGCCGTAATCAGGACCTTGGGCGCAGAATCGATCTCCCTGCCAAGGAGCACCTTCTGTACATTGCCGCCCGAAAGCTTTTTAACCGGCGTATAAATATTAGGTGTCTGGATATCCAGTTCTTTGACGATTTTTTTCGCCTTCTTTACGCACGGGCCCCGCTGAAGGATAATCCCCGGCTGATTCTGATAATCTTTTAGAATCATATTATGAACGATATCCATGGAACCCACCAGCCCCATGCCCAACCGGTCCTCCGGAATAAATCCCATACGGATCCCCAAACGGATAATATCCCGCGGCGTTTTTCCCACCAGATTTTCGCCTTCGAAGTAGATCCTGCCCTTTTCCGCTTTGGCCAGGCCGGCAATCACCTCGCACAATTCCTTCTGTCCGCTGTTGGCCACTCCTGCCACACCGACGATCTCGTGGGAATTCAAGGTAAAGCTCACATCTGAGAGGGCGTTTTTCCCTTCGCTGTCCAAAACGGTCACCTCGTCCATGTTCAACAGCGGACGTTTTTTATCAAAGCTTTTCTTTTCAATGGACAAATCCACTTTTTTGCCTACCATCATCTCAATCAGATTGGCGACTTTGACCGTTTCTGTCACCACGGTCTCGATGGACTGTCCTTTCCTGAGAACCGTAACCCGGTCGGAAATCTCCATAACCTCATTGAGCTTATGGGTAATGATGACCACCGAACATCCCTGTTCCTTCATATTGCGGATAACCCGAAAAAGTTTTTTAATTTCCTGCGGGGTCAGGACAGCAGTAGGCTCATCCATGATCAGGATTTTGGCGCCCCTGTATAAAACTTTGATGATTTCCAAAGTCTGTTTTTCTCCCACGGACATATCGTATACCTTTTTATCAGGATCGATATCCAGCCCGTATTGATCGGAAAGGTCCTTCACTTTTTTAGACAGGGCTTTTCCGCGGAGAAAAACATTAGTCGGCTGTCCGATGATGATGTTCTCTTTTGCAGTCATAACGTCGACCAGTTTGAAATGCTGATGAATCATGCCGATTCCCATGCGAATAGATTCCTTAGGCGAAGAAAAATGCACTTCTTCCCCGTTGATCTTGATGATACCCGAATCAGGGGTGTAGATTCCCGAGAGCATGTTCATCAGAGTCGACTTGCCTGCGCCGTTTTCTCCAAGCAAAGCATGGACCTCTCCGTGCCGCACGGACAAATTGATATTGTCATTGGCCTTGAGGGTTCCGAATGATTTGCTGATGTTCTTCATTTCGATTGCCAGTTCTTGCTGCACTGTTCGCCTCCAAAATAATGGTAAAATAGTATAAGGGGGACCTGACGGTTCCCCTCAATACAATAAGTTTATTTGTTTCTCATCGATGATTATTTGTTGGAAGTCGCTTTCACGCCTTCAACCTCGCCCTGAATCTTCCATACTTCTTCATCAGTTAAGGTCTGGCCTTCTTTGCACAAAGTCTTTCCGTTATTGTATTTGATTTCGCCGGAGAATACTTTGAATTCGCCTTTTGCCATCTTATCCTTTACTTCGTTGATCTGCTTCTGAGCATCTTCCGGTACTGCTGCACCCAGCTTGTCCAGACAGATCAGACCGCTTTCGATGGAGCCGTAGCTGCTGAAAGGCTTTGTTCCGGTCGGTTTAAAGCTTCCGTCTTTGATCGCCTTAAAGGTCGGTGTGAAGTAAGCGGACATATCCCAGTAAGGAGCTGTCAGGTAATTTTCGCCTGCAACATTGTTGTTGTAGTTCCAGCCGGTGGTGTAAATGCCTGCTTCTTTTGCAGCCAGCTGGGTTGCTGTTGAGTCAGCATGATAGGTCAGCACATCGCATCCGGCGCTGATCAGCTGTTCTGCCGCTGCTTTTTCGATTTCAGCATCGCCCCAAGTGTTGATGTAAACGACTTTTACTTCAACATCCGGATTGACTGCCTGTGCGCCCAGTGTAAAGGCATTGATGCCAATCTGCACTTCTGTGTAAGGATGAGCCGCTACATAACCCAGAACGTTTTTCTTGCTTGCCGCTGCTGCTGCCATGCCGGAAAGATATCTTGCTTCTTCCATGGAACCGAAGAAGTTTTCCATGTTCTTTTCATTCTGGTAAGGGCCTGAGAAGTGTAAGAAGGTAACATCATCATAGTCGCCGGAATTGGCCAGCTCGTTGAGAGCATCTCCGTATCCGAAGGAACACCCTACAATGATCTTGCATCCCTGGTCGATTAGGTTGGTGGCAGTGGTTTTTGCTCCCTGCGTATCACTGTCGCTTACGTTTTCTTTCTTAACCAGTTCCATTCCGTTTTCTTTGGCTGCCTTTTCCAGACCTTCGTTCATGCACTGAGTAAAGCCGCCGTCATTGATGGATCCGATAAAGATACATCCAACTTTTACCGCGTCCTTATCGCCTTCATCGCTGCTTCCGCCGCCGCATGCCGCGAAGCTGAAGACCATAACAAGCGCCAGTAATACTGCTAGTACTTTTTTCATGTTCTTTTTCTCTCCTTTGCGTAAATATAAGTAAATGAAATAAGATACACTCCATTATAGCCACTTCATAATTGGCTTGTAAAGTTATTTTGTCCAGAAAATCACAATTTTTTACACAAAAGCAATCGTTCCGTCATCAATCTTTTCGATGACTGCCAGCGATTCCAGGCGGAACCCTGCCTGCCGCAGTTTTTGACCGCCGCCCTGAAAGCCTTTTTCGATCACTGCGCCGATCCCCAGGACTTTTGCGCCCGCCTGCTGTACCAGCTGTGTCATTGCCAGCGCTGCTTGGCCGTGGGCGAGAAAATCGTCCAGAATCAGCACCCGATCCCCTTCATGAAGATATTTTTTAGCGACCCGAATGATAGAGACGGTTCCCTTGGTAAAGGACTTGGCTTCAGCACCGTAAAAGTCTTCCGTCATGGTGCTGGGCGTGGTTTTTTTTGCGAAAACCACAGGTGGATAGCCGAAATACGGAGCCGTCATACAGGCGATGCCGATACCGCTGGCTTCCACGGTCAAAATTTTATCCACTTCGATATCTGCAAAACGGCGGCGGAATTCTTTGCCGATCTCATCCATAAATTTAACATCGATCTGGTGGTTGAGGAACCCGTCCACTTTCACGATCCCGGTTCCGACAGCTTGTCCTTCTCGGATGATTTTATCCTTTAATGCTTCCATGCTCTGTCTCCTAAACTTTTTTTATATCCAAAACAACTCGTCCAACAATATCTTTTTTCTCAACCAGTCCTACCTCTTTGCTTCTGGAGTCTTTGGAGTTGACCCGGTTGTCACCGAGGACAAAATAGCAATCCTCCCGAACGGTCACCGGATATTCCATCGTCTCATCGGTGATGGCCGTAGCCGTGTAAACATAGTCTTCTTCTACCTTGGTTCCGTTGATGTACAGCCCGTCCTGTCTGCTGACATCCACCGTATCCCCGGCAGTAGCGACCACTCGCTTGATCAGCTTTTCCCCTTTTTTCGTTTTAAAGACGATAATATCCCCTTTTTCTATGTTTCTGGCCAAACGAAAAATAACGATCCGGTCGCCGTTGCAGAAATTGGGCTCCATGGAATTTCCTGTAATCCGCGGCACGCCTATAATCAAATTAAAAACAAGCAAAACCACAAGGAGCGCTGCCCCCGCTTCGAGGGCGAGCCACTTCCAGTTTCGCTTGAAAAGGTTTTCTTTTGAATCCTCGGGTTCTTTTTTTTTCGGTTTCTTTGGTTCTTCGTCTTTAAAAGCTGCATCAAGAGCCTCCCTTACCCATTTATCGGAAGACAGGCTCTCATTCATCTCAAGATTTATTTTGGGAGTTTGCTGCAAATCTTTCTTCAGATCAATCATCCGACTCTACCAGAACATCCTCTATATCTGTACTTGTATCCGTATAGCTCCTGGTGATCTCGTCCTTATCCTGGAAATACAGCTTACTTCTAATTCCTTCCAAAGCTTCTGTTACACTGCCAATATCGGACTTGACTTTCCCGAATTCGCCTTCTATGGTTTCAATATATGTACTATATTTATATTTCTGCTGCTGCAGTTTCTTTTCTTCCAGCTCCAGGTTTCTCCGTTCCTGCTCCATCCGGCTTTCAAGAGCTTTTTTCTGTTCTTCCATTTCAGCCTTCATGCGATTGATCTCCGCTCTAGCCATGGATTTTTCGTTCTGCATTTCGATTTCCAGATTGGCGCGCATGGTCTGTACTTCAGAATTAAAGTTTTCTCTGGCCTGCTGGACATTTTTGGCCAGGCTTTCCTGAACAGCTTTGACTTCAGCCTGGCTCTTGGCACGGGCTTCCTGAACTTCCTTGCGGACAGCCTGCTGCTCCGCTTCCAGTTCTTGTCTGACTCTCTGCTGTTTTCTTTCCAGCTCATGATTGACGCGCTCTTCCTTTGCCTTAAGCTGCGCGTTGACTTTATTCTGTTCAGCGGCCAATTCTTCCCGAACACGATTCTTTTCAGCGGCCAGTTCTTCGCGTACTTTTTTCTTTTCTGCTTCCAGCTCTTCCCGAACCCGATTCTGGTCTGCCTCCAGCTGTGCATTGACTTTACTCTGTTTTGTTTCTAGTTCTTCGTTAATCTTCTTTTCTCTTGCTTCCAGGTCTGCCTGAACTTTTTGCTGTCTCGCTTCCAGTTGTTCGGTAATGCGCTTTTGTTCCGATTCCAGCTGAACCCGGATGCGCTTTTGTTCAGCTTCCAATTCTGCGTTAACCTGAGCCCGCTTCTCATTGATCTGTCTTTCTGCCTCAGCCCACGCAGCTTCGATCTGCATCTGAGACTTGGCCTTTGCCATCTGCATATCTTCTTCGGCCTGTTCTTTCTGCGCTTTGAGCAGAATTTCGCTCTCTGCTTTATCGGCCTCTATTTTGTCACGCAGCGCCTTCATTTCCATTTCAAAACGGCTTCTGGACGCTTGCGCCTCTTTTTCAAACTCTTCCCGTTCCTGCTGCAGTTCTGTCTGTGTCCGTACCTTTTCAGCCTGGAGCTGCAGCCTCTCTTCTTCCTGCTTCTTTTCTTCTTCAGCCAGCTGCGCTCTGCCCTCTTCCAACATCTGGGTAACTTCCGCCCTAGCTCTAGAAACAATCTCGTTGCTGTTTTTCTTCGCTTCCATCATCATGTTGATATAAACATCGTTGTTGGCTTCATATTTTTGCAGTCTCTGCTGAATTTCTTTCATTTTGATTTCAGCTTCCTGCTCAGCCTGACGCTTACTTTCGGCAATCCGCTGTTCCATGGAGGTCTTTTCCGCCTGCATCTGTTTCTGTAAAACCTGTATTTCTGAATCAAATGTCTGCTCCAGCTGAGCGATATTCGCTTCATATAAGTTGCAGAGGTCCTGCATGCTCGCATAGACCGCCTCTTTTGCGAAGCCTCCGTCGGCGTCTTTTTTTATGTTCATATTCTGAAGCAACTTGATAACTTCTTCTTTTCTCTTGCTTGCGATTTCGTTTCTATCCATACCTAGCCTCTTTCTGATTTTCAGTTATAGATTTTCTCATTTGTATCCATTCAGGTCCGCAGTGTCCTGAAAATGGTTCAGACAGATTTATTATAACATTTTATTTTCTATTTGTCTCCACATAATTTATACCCTTTAAATTATAAGGATTCTGCCATGAAAGTCAACCGCTTTTACGCTTATCGCCTCCTTCTGACTTTATATTTAGTGCGGCCGTCTCCTTGTTTCATCAGGCTGGCTGGCCGCCGCTTACACTAATTTGCGCAAAAATAGGGCATTTTTATTATGGTAAACCAATTAACACTTCGTGATATTGTGCGAAAAAAAGAGGCTGATCCCATTCATCCTTTGATGCGGCAGCCCCTTTTCTTCGTCTATATTTGAATGTATAATTACACCTCAAAGTCAAAACCTTCTTTAAAGGTTTTCTTCATATATTTCGGCGTTTTCCAGATACACGAAAGCCCTTTGGGAAACGAAACGAGGGTGCCGGGTGTCAGCATCAGTTCTTCACCATTTACAGTAACAATGGCCTCGCCCTCTACGATATAGCTGGCTTCTTGCTCTTCCACCAGCCACTCTTCTTCCAGAGGTTCCTCATCAATCAGAACTTCCCACTGATCGGCGCCGATCCGAACCGCTTCCTCAGCTGTAATTTTTTTCACTTTGATATCTTTAATTGTCAATTCTCTTTCTCCTTTCTTGCTTGCTATTATAACTCCATGGCCATGGCCCTGACCGGGGAGCCGTCCGCTCCTTCCAGCTTTAACGGCGCGCCGATAAAAAACACCTCATCCGGCAGCTGCGCCGCATGGACCAGGCCGAGGATGCACGGAATTCCCGCCTTCTGGAATACATAGTCCGGCAGCTCCAGGCCTTCCGGAACCACATCCATCCCATCCCGGGGATCACCGAACATGGGAGCATCGATGGCAAAGGCCTTGATCTTTTTTTCTTTTAGATAATTGGCCGATTCTACCGTAATAAATGGGCTTTCCCAGGTATAATTAGCCTCCTTAATCCGTTTATCCCATCCAGTGGCGATGATGCAGATGTCGCCTTCTTCCAGCCGGTCAGCTCCTGCGGCTTCCAGCATTTCCGGTGTAATCCCGTAAAAAGGCTGCTCCTTGCACGCAAACCGCAATACTCTGGCATGACCCGCTATTTTCTCCAGTGCCACCTGATCTGCGCATTCCCCATCATCCCACCAGTGCTTGCCGCACTCCAGATGGGTTCCGGTGTGGGATGTTAAGATATGTTCTTTGGTGATATATCCATTGCCTTTGACCGTAGCCAGGTATTTTGTCCGATAGGGAACATAGGGCGTTCCGTAATACCACAGCTCTTCATTGACTGTGGCTGACAAATCATAGATTTTCATCTTTATTGCTCTCCTTTATTCTCAAAATTTCGCAGCAGGCTCCGGGAAACAAGAAGCCTGCCGCATAAAAGGTCTATGTATAGAAATAAACTGATTGTTTATTCATACCTCATTTCTGTGCCCGGGTCCAGCGGATAAACCGGCCTTCTGATGTTCTTGAAGTCTCCGATCTTTGTCACATCCGGATTGGTCACGCCGATACTGTCGATGGTGATAAATTTATCGGCCATCTCTTTGAAAACCATTTGATAAGCTTCTCCCAGCCCTTTTCCGACAAGGACTTTGTAAGCCGCCGCGTCCATATTCAGATACTTGAAGACATTGATGCTTTCCGTAGATGTTTTATGCTGGGTCACCACAATATGAATGCCCTTAAAGTCTACCACTGCGATTCTGCCCGGATTCTGCAGGTCCTCTTCATTCCAGCATACAAGGGGGATTTTGCCTTCATATAATTTAACAACCGTTCCTTCCACTTGGATGGGATCACCGTGCTTGTTGTCAATCTTTCCGCCCAGCAGGCCGGAAACGGCATTTCCTTCTCCAGCCTGGAACGCCAGCGCAACAAATTCAGGATCGAAAATGGTCATAACCGCTGCCGAATCAGCGCCTTCCTCAAGCAGCCGGCTCAGTATGTAGGTACCGTCAGCCGGGCCTCCGCCCATCGGATCGTCGGCTTCATCGACGAAAAAGCACAGCTTCTCAGTCTGTTCGGCTATTTTCAGAGCATCTTTGACCGAAACCGTTTCCACGAAAAAGGTTTCCTTTTGCTGCCAGAAGTAATCTGCCATTTCAGCTGCGATTTCATTTGCCCGCTGTTCCTTATCCGCCTGCGCCACGACAACTGCCGAAGCTCCCGTATTTACCGTGTCCGACCCATAATAGCCGGCAAAAGGCGAAACGTTGATGATGCCGTTTTCCTCTTCATATTGGAATGCTTTTTCGATCACCGGCTTCATCGCTCCGATGGCCGTGTCCGTGGATATGGCCGGAAGCAAAAGCGGCGGCTGGGCATAAGTACAATAAGTTTTTACTTCTCCTTTTAAGGTGCGTCCCATCAGTGCGGCTGCTTCCTGTTCCCGCTCATACATATCGGCATGTGGCTGAGTATTGTAGCCGAACAGTCCATTTACCGTCTGGATCATTGCCGGCGATACATTAGCATGCAAGTCGTGCACGGTCATCATTGGGATCTCATTGCCCACAATCTCCCTGACGGCGGTCAGAATAGCGCCTTCGCAATCCGGAACTTCTTCCGAAACAATCGCCCCGTGTAAATGGAGCAGAATTCCATCCACCTTTTCTCTTTTTAACGGCTCGCAAAATTGCGCTTTTATATGTTCATAGGTTTCTTTTTTTACCGGGCCTGCCGGTACTGCCATCGCTGCTACCAACGGCAGGATTTCCCACTTCTGATCTTCGGCATAATCGATAAATCCTCCGAGAATCCGGCGATCATGGCGGTGCCTCTCAATTAGATTTCCGCTTTCGGTATAAATCATTTCCTTGAATTTTTCCAGGCCAATGGTTTCCACACTAAAACTGTTACCTTCATGGATAAATCCACCAATTGCAATTTTCATAATAAATCTCCCTTCTTTACTTTTCCGTTTTTGATAATCTCTTAAATTCGTGTGCCAGGCAGATGACTGCGATGATGCATGCTAGTGCATCCGCGAAGGGCTGTGCCATCCAAACGCCATTGAGGCCGAACAGCTTTGGAATCACAAACAGCATCGGCACTGCGAAAATCAGCACTCTGGTTGTTGAATTGAGGATAGCCAGCTTGTTGTTTTCGATCCCGATATAGTAGCCGCCAACCAATGTGGAAACATTGCCGAAGGCAAACATTAGGATATAAATTCTCATGGCGCTGACGGTGATGTCGGTCAGTTCACCCGCATCTCCTGCGAAGAAGCTTACGCACGGCCGGGCTGCTATGAGAATGATCACCTGCAGGGCCAGCAGCACGAGAAAACTCTGGCCGACGCCGGTCTTTAACAGCTGTTTGATTCTTCCGTTTTCATTGGCCCCGTAGTTGACGCTGGCAATGGGCTGGATACCGGCTGTCAGCCCGGTGGTCAGACAGTTCATGACGTAAACGATATATGCGTTAAAAATACCGAAGGCCGCGATATGCAGGTCATTGCCGCCATAAGCGATCAGCTGCCTATTGATGATGACCGTTGTAATGAGCGGGCAAAGGTTGAAGAGGAACATGGGAAAACCGATCTTGATTGATTCCCAAATGTAATCAAATCTGATTTTCAAATCCCGTTTTCTTAACTTGAAAGGATTGGCGGTCCCCTGCAAATAAGGAATCAACAGAACCGTACCGGCAACGCCGATTATAAAATCAGTAGCCGAAGCTGCGGTTTCAATATGCAGCTTAAAGGCCATGATGTATTCCACAAGGATGGCCGCCAAGCCGGAGGCAACAAAGATGATCGCCGCCATACGGGGCTTTTCCGCCAGCCGGCAGAAATAGTAGCCAATCTGGCCGAGAACGCTCAGAGGCAGAAATGAGAAAAACACCAGCCCATAAGCTCGGGCGTATGGCAGAATGGCATCTGTCGCGCCTAAGAATCTCAACAGCGGATTGAGGAAAAGGATGGACAGAATTCCGATTACCACTGTCAGAATTAAGGCGAATAAAAGGGTGCTGCCATAGACGTTTCTTGCTTCATCCCGTTTCCCCTGCCCCAGTTTGATACCGGCCAGGGTCGATGCTCCTACGCCGAACATGGCGCACAGTCCCATGCAGAAATACATCAGTGTAATACAGACCGCAATTGCTCCCAGAGCCAATTCCCCTACAGCGTTGCCCATAAAGTACCCGTCGATAATGACGGCCAGACAGGAGAACATAACACCTGCCACCGAAAGCAGCGCATACTTCCAAAATAGTTTAGGCACATGGCCTGTCAGCAGTTCACTGTTTTCATTTTTTAATACAGTTTCAGACATTTTCATTATCTCCTTTAAATTTATGAAGGATTAGAAGCTAAAAAAGATATACCTTTTACACTTAAAAGTATATCTTTATCTGAATATTTTATAAATTGTCTAAAAGAATCGAAATTTCCCGATCCATGCTCCTTTTAGATAGGTCAATGGTCTTTTTTGCTACTTTTCACTTGGCGAAAAAGACCATTATTCCTGCGAAGCGATAAGTTTGATCAACTCACCCCGGTGGACACCTGGAATTTAGAGAGAATGCTGTAAACATGCTTTTTGGCCGTTGAGCTTGAAATGTAAAAGATTTCGCTTAGATCATCGTTGGAATAGCCTTTTAGCACATAGGGTATGATTTCCTTCTCCCGTCCGGAGAGTTTTTGGTAAGCCTGCATAGTCTTGAAATCCATAAAGCGATTTTGCTGTTCAATGAGCAGATAGCCGATGATACTTTCCATATGGCCGATGAACAAATCTAAAATGTAGAGTTCCCGATCCGACAAGGGCCCGTTCATTTCATCCCGAAACAAAGTTATACAGCTTATAAGCCGGTTTTCCAATTTAATAGTCAGGCCGCCGCCGTACTTTTTCCCCTGGGGGGCCAGCCATTCCCGATAGATCGTTGTTTTCTGTTTCTGCTCTTCATTGATGAGATCGGTATCGCGGTAAGAAGTCGATTTGGGAAAGCTGAGAATTTCATTGGTATAGTCCTGATCCGCATATTTTTCATTATATTCCCTGATACTGCTGGCCGGTAAATTGATGCCTGCATATTGCTGCTCCCGCACGGTAAAACCATTATCGATTATGGTGAACGCAGCAGAACGAAACGGTATCAATTTGCGAATCAGCAGCAGAAAGGTCTCTCCAAACTGCTTGAGATTTTTCGCCGCATAAATCTCTTTTATAATGTCGTTGATCAGCAGGCATTCTTTTTCTGTCAGCATGTATACAACCTCCCAAAATGTGATTGTTTTATTATATCACGCTTTACCGGTTTCTTATCCAAGTTCCGTATCAAAAATTACCCCTTGGCTGGTTTATCAGGCCTGCACGGCCGCCTTTCCTTTTTTGTATCTCATATAACCGGCATAGAAGACAATTCCGGCCAGCATCAGGATGCCGCACAAATCGTACGCTGCCGCATAGCCTGCCCGGTCAATGACTGCCCCGCCAACAATTGGGCCAATGCCCTGCATAATGTCCGGCCCCAGATAATAGGTGCTGCTTGCCACGCCGACCCGATCCTGGGAAACGGAAGTCATGCACTGGGACTGAAGAGAGGGCTGCCCGGCGCCCTGCCCCAGTGCTTTTAGCGCCGCCGCAGCCAGGAACATGGCCATACACCCGGCATTTCTCAGGATGAACATGCTGACAGCCCCGACCAGATACGCCGGATAGAGAATGACCGCCAAGCCCTTTTTATCATAAATCCTTCCCGCAAAGAGCCTGGACAGCAGAATGAAAGCCGCGCTCACGGTAAAGTAGATGGAAATGTCGTCGATTCCTTTCGTCTCGCTGTAAAGTGCGATAAATGTGTATTCGATACTATTAGCAAAGGAAAAGAGTCCTGCAAGAAAAGCAAAGACGATCACTTCTGTGGCTATAAACTGTTTTAAAGAAAATCTGCGGCCCGCCGCCTGCGGCAGAGCTTTGCTCTCCTGGATTTTCTCTGATTCAGCATCTGGCGTTTCCCTTTGTTCTTGATTGGCAACAAACAGGATCACCAGTGTTGCCGCGGCGGACATGACTGCAGCAATGAAAAAACTGTTTATGTATCCGTAGGTTGTTCCGATTTTCAGTCCCATTCCGGGGGCAAAGGCTATGGCAATAATAGGCCCGATACCGAAGAATCCGATTCCCTGGCCCATCTTCCCCTTCGGTATATATCGGGTTACCAGCACCAAAGAAACCGTCGTATCAACGGCAAAGAAAATTCCGTGCACCACTCTTACGAAAAACAACCCTGAAAAACTGCTGAACACGGCATATCCGCAGCAGGCAGCGGTGATGATGGCGCCCGCTGCCAGATATAGTCTCTTTTGATTCATCTTATCCGCCGCAATGCCGCTCAGGGGCCTGAAAATCAGCGCCGTGATGGAGAAGCACCCTGACAGGACACCGGCCAGCGTAACGCTCATCCCCAAACCGGTCACATATTTGGGGAGCACCGGATTGATCATATTGAAGCTGGTAAACAAAAGCGTGTTGATGATCATCAGCAATATATAGTTTTTGTTAAATATTTTTTCTTCTTTCATTTTATCCCTTCCTATCTTTACATTATGCACGTTCCTTGGTCATGAAGGCAAATACTTTTCCCTGAAATATAGAACCTTCACTAATTGGAAAAGATAAAATAGTCAGGTTGCACATCCGCATGCTCCCGATTTCATTTGCTTCCCCGGTGATTCTATTATAAAATAAACAGAACAGGGTAAGTAACGTTTTACCCAATTCTTTATCAGAGGTAATCTTATGAAAATCATCAACTATTTATTGCAAACGCTGGGGAGCACGGTAAAAAACATCCATATAAAAAACGATCTGCGTACAATCCCGGTCCAGATTGTGCTCCTGGACAGAAATACGCCGATACCCGCAGACAGCATTTGCATAGGAACCATTGATGAAATCGCCGCTGTCATGAAACATTATGAGATTCCCAAGAGTGTGGTTTTTTTTGCGCCTTTGGAGGAACAGGCTCAGTCCGCTGCCGCACCGGCGGTCAGCTTAGTCGAAACCACGCTGAATTTGATTCCTCTATACAATAAACTGAACCAGGCATTGCTTTCCCTGCGAAAGGCTTTTCCCCAAGTAGGCTCACTGGAATCATCCTTTGATGTCTTTTTCCGCAATATCGTCTCCAGGGAGCTTTCCTATGAAGATGAAATCAAATCCGGTTTGTACGAGCTGCCCTTCCAATCGGCAGAAGCGTATAATCTATTTGTCATTGAAGCCTCAGACCCAGGCCGTTTTCAAAGTGCTCCCGAAGAAATCAAAGCTGATCTTAGGAACGCTTTTCCGACTTCCAATGTGACGTTGTTTTCCAACCGGGCGGTCGTCATGTATCACAGCCCCGGTCGATCGATCCACCTGGCGGTGGAAAGACAGGAAGCGCTGCAATCCATTTTGGAAAAATACGACGCTTATGCCGGGATCAGCAACCATACCCGCAACTTTGAAATGATTCGCACGGAATATCTGATTGCTAAACGAATTTTGTCCATTGCCAGAAAAATGTTCCCGGATTCGGGAAAACGGATTTTTACCCAGGAAGAGTATGGAACCTACTTTATTTTAGATTTGTGCTACCGCCAGTACGAGCAGATCTGCCACCATGATAATGTCCTCTATTTAACCCATCCGGGTCTTGCAGCTTTGATTCGTTATGATACGGAGCATAACACCAATCTGCGGGAAATTTTGCTGTGCTATCTCCTGCACGATCGCAATTTGACCAAAACATCGCAAATTCTCTTTATGCACCGCAACACCACCATGAATAAGATCAATCGAATTGTAGAAATCGTGGAGGATGATCTTGAAGATCCTTTAATCCGGCAGCGCCTGCTCTTTTCCTGCATGCTCTATGACTATTATGAAAAGTATAAGCAGAAATCCTTTAAACTGCTGCCTGTACTGGAAACGGACGGGAACAAAACACCATAACGCCTGGAAGAAAAAACGTATGCATGTCTGTCAATATGAATTTTATCGATATTTCCTGAATAATAACAAAAGAGACTGACACTTTTCAGCCTCTTTTTTCTTCTATATAACTTTTTTCTCCTTTAAGGCCTGCAGTTCCTCATCGGAAAGTCCCAGGATCCCTTGATACACTTCCTGGTTGCTTTCTCCCAGTCCCGGAGAAGGTTTATAGGGAACATGGTTTTCCGACATCCTGGATGCAAAGCCGGGGACCACCAGTTTGCCTCTGTCTTTGGTCTCCAGCTCCACCATCATACCCCGTTTTCGCAGGTACGGATCCTTGGTAATGTCATCACAGTCAAGAACTGCTCCAGCCGGGATATCCGCTTTGCAGAGAATATCCATCGCCTCCTGTTTGGTATGCTGGCCGGTCCATTCTTCAATAATTGGATCAAGCACATCTTTGTATTGGAATCTGGAGCGCGGCGTGGCAAATCGTTCGTCTTCCAGCAGATCCGGTCTGCCGATGATCCGGCACAGATTGGAAAAATGCTTGCTGCCCGGGTGTCTGGAGCAATAGATATGTACATAATCGTTTTCGCCGAACGGTTTGCACGGATACATACCGGCCGGTCCCACATCCTCCAGCGGCATGCCGTTGCCCACTCTTTTCGGCGGTCTGCCTTCCCGGTAATAGGGCTCCCAGCTGGAACGTCCGAATGCGATGACCACATCCTGCATGGCCACTTCAATTCTCTGTCCGACTCCGGTCCGTTCTCTTTGCAGCAAGGCCGCGATCATGGACATGGCGCACATATAACCGGCTCCCGAGTCCGCCAGATTCAATCCGGATTGGAGAGGCTTTCCTCCCGGAAATCCGGTAATAGCAGGCATTCCTCCCACTGCCGTAGCAATGGGGTTGAAGGCAGGATAATCCTTATAGGGGCCATCCATGCCAAAACCTTTGATCTGGGCATAGATGATCTTCGGGTTGATCTCCTTGCACTTATCATATCCCAGCCCCAGCTTCTCGATGGAGCCCGGTCCCATGTTCTCGACAATGGCATCGGCTTCTTTCAGCAGTTGGTAGATCAAGTCCAGCCCTTCCGCGCTCTTGAGATTACATGTAATGGATTTTTTATTCATGTTAACAAGGATAAACCCCACCGAATCCTGATCCGGCTCTGCAATGGAGTACCGCCCCAGCTCGCCGGTTCCCGGACGCTCTACCTTCCAGACTTCCGCGCCCATCCAGGCCAGCGTTTCCGTACAAACCGTGCCCGATTCAAATTGTGTCAAATCCAATATCTTATATCCTGTTAAAGGTCCTGTTTCTGTCATCTTTTTTCTCCCTTCCCGATGATTCGATCCTGTAAGAATGTTTCCACTGCTTCGGTCATTGTTTCCTGGTTCCATTTTCTCGCATCCACTGGATCCGCTCTCAGCTGGAGCACGGGAATTCCCGCATCCTCCAGCCGTTTGGTAATGAAGTAAGAGCCTTCTACCGCCTGCATGCAGTTTTCCGGAACCAGATAAACAACACCGTCAATTTTATTATGCCTGGCCTCTGAGACAAACCATTGGGCATTCCAGGGCGGCATATGGAGAAAGTCCTCCATGCCGATAAACCTGGCTGCAAGGGCCCGCAGCGGATCATCTTCCACGTGGTTTCGGATATATGCGTCTGCCCCCATAGCCAGATACATGGACCAAATGAACGCGGCGCCGTATTTTTTTTCAAAATATTGATAAAAGCCCAAATTAAACCAGAGCCCTCTGCCGATCCACATCAGCCGTATTTTTTCATTGGGGCATGCTTTGTGACCGGCATCCACCATGGCCTTGATTTCTTCGTAAAATTTTCGGGCATGATCGGCAGCCCATTGGGTTCCCCGCTGCCACTGGGCCTGCATCACTGCATTCACCGTATCGGCAATGGTAACCGGGGCCGGCACTGTATCAGCAATTAAATCCCGCGCCTTTTTATAATAACCTTCCTGCTCATTAATTAAATTCATGACTTTAATCAGTTGATTTTCATCGAACATTCGCCCGGTTTCCATTTCCAGAAAGCGAATGAATCCTTTCAGCTCCTCTACAGCCGCATCCAGGCGCTCGCTCTCATAAAGCTCTTCCCAGTTGTCCGGAGCTTTCTCCCACCAACGGTCCGGGGCAATGGCAGGGATGGTATTTTCGATGGGATAAAACTTGGCGCCGTATTTTTGGGCCAGCAGCTCGAAGATTCTTCCCTGGCTGTCGCAGGTCAGGCGCGTGATTGCCAGGGTGGGCCTTGGAAGCCCTCCCCACGGTCCCTTCTCCGGTTCCGGGTCCATGCTTCCGGCAAAAGCGGTGGCGCAATAGCTGCACAAGTCGTCCCGGTAACCGTTTTCCCGAAGGAAGTTAAAGTAACGCGGAGACATCTGTTTGGCGGAGCAAATGGCCGCCCACCATTGATTAACAACAAATGGTATATCCATAGCCCTTAGAATTTCCAGCGGCACATCCGCATTGATGTAAGCAAAGGGTTCTCCGCCGGCGACACGATCCTGCAGTCCGAAAAACCATTCTTTCTGATATTTGCTGGCTGTTTTTGCAGCCTCCATACTTTTAACGGATCTCTGTCCTTTCATCGGCTTTTTTTCTTCCGACATACCCTTACACCTCCTTGATGCTGCTTGCAAACTCTTCTAATTTTGTCTTTAACGATTCGCCCTCTTCCACTCCATAGGGCCGGCCTGTCAGCTGGAGCATGGGGATTCCCATCTCCTTTAAAGCCTTTTTCTGCTCGGGGAAATCCCATGACGGAGCATCGTCGTAGAGATACGTATAGGCAATTACACCCTCCGCTCCGCAGGCCCGGGCGCTGCGGCAAATCGCCTCTACCCGCTCCGACACGAAGGCCCGTTTAGTTCCCGGGCTTCGGAGCATGTAGCGGTCCACGATACCCTTTATGGGCTCCAGGCTGGTATCGATCTTTTTGTTCCAGTGACGGTCTCCCCAATCGTGGTCCTCACCAACGACCACCATTCCATGCTCTTCCAGCAGCTGATAAAATCCGCTCTGTTCCTGACCGCTGCCGGTGAGAAAGAGTTTGACGCCGGAAACGGTTTGCCATGCAGCTGCTTCCTGCAGCAAGTCTTCCAAAAGCACCGAATGGGCGTCCTTTTCCATATAGAAGGAGGAACCTATGATGACTAACGCTTCGGAGCCGTTGATTCTGCCTTCCCGTCTCAGAGCTGCCATCTTCTCCAGCAGCTCCCGGTTTCGATTGCACTGATCGGCGGCTTTCAAAATTTCCTGGTCATCCAGTTTTTTCCCAGACCAGGCCTCCAGCTTTTCCCGGAACTGTCCCACGATCTTTTCATTGCGGACCTGGTGCATTCTGAATCTGGTAAAGAGCCAATCAATGAAATACAGCTCGGGGATCGGTTTTTCCGGTTCTAATGCTGCCACCTCCCGAATATAATAGTAGATTCGAACCAGCGCATCCGTTGAATTGGAAATGATCAGGCAGTCCATCAAATCGGCATTTGCGCCGTCAATAATCTTTTCGAACTGGGACCTGAGGACCGGCGGAAAGGCAAATTCCAGATATTGATCCGCCTCCTTCATGGATATGTCAGGTGTTCCGTAAATCCGGTAGGGCAGTATATCCGCCGCCATCAAAAGTTCCTCCGGCACGTCCCACCCCAGGATGCCTGCTACCTTTTTCCCTTGGGCTTTCCAATCCCTGGCTATGCTCTCCCGATTGTCGTAAATTTCCTTTAACTTTTGAAACGCTTTGCTGTTTAATGCTTCTTTTCGAATGGTCATTTTATCCCTCCTTGCTGCTTGACAACGGGAAGCGAGATGTAGGATGTATGTACTGCGTCGCGATAAATAGTTACCGCAGGCGGCTCTGCTTCCTGTATAAAATAGACTTTCTGACAGGCACATGTGATGGTGACACGGATGCGATGGCCCTTGCAAAAGAGGTGGGAAAGGGGCTGAAGATCCATTTGCAGGCGGTAAGGCTTTCCCGGTGTAAGCTTGTGTTCATCTTCTTGACAGCATCTGTGCCACGGCAATCCCAGAAAATCGTAGGGCGGCTGGGAAACTGCACGAAGAGAAGCCCGCAGCTTGCCGTCGGAAAGATAGGTGCCTTTCCCCTCTTCGTCCACATCGATCAAGTGTACAAAGAAATCCCCGTCGTCGGATGAAGAGGAAATCCATAAGTCCATTGTCGGATGACCCGTCACCGTCAAATCCTGTTCCAAAGGCTGGCTGGTATAGGTCAGGCCTTTTTTGTCCCGATCTTCAGTTTGGGTGTGGTTATCGATGTTTTCCCGGATGTCGTAAACGACCTGGTATTCATCCTGTCCCGACTCTTCTTCAGGCGCGTTTTTACTCAGGCCGCCGTCATTGATCGAAGGGGCGGTTTTCGACGTTTCTCCGCCCAGGAAAAAACTCTGTCTTTCTGTATCGGGCAGAGGCCAGCTGCCGGCAAAGGACCATTCCCCGCCTTCTCTGGCATTTCCTGTGCTGTAGTAGATAGGAGGTTCTTCCATCAGACCGTTTTCAATATCCTTCAGCCAGTAATCAAAGAATCGCAGTTTTTCGGCGGCCATATCGAATCCAGGGCGGTGGTCCATGTGCCACCAGGGCCCAAACAGCAGCTTCTTGGGCTGCTTCAGGTTGCAGTACATCATCATCGTATCTCTTCGAAAGACATCTCTCCATCCGCCGTACAGATAGAGTGCTGTCTGTGCCTGATTGATGTCCGCCAGATACGTTACATGGCTGATATCCTCCCACAACCTGGTATCCGTATCCTCGCACCAAGAATCCCGATAAGGGCAAGCCTTCATGTTCTCGGCCTGCCGGGTACTGAATCTATGCTGCACGACCGCCTTTTCCAATTCTGCTTTTGCAGCCTCACTTTCCAGCTCACCCACCGGGACATTGCGCAGATCGTCCAAATAAGCGGCATCGGGCTGGGTACCAAATGCTCTCAGGCTTCCGCCCCGAACCCAGCCGTCGTATTTATCCAGATCGGTCATACCGATAAAGGCAGCTTTCAAGGCCGGCGGTCTTTTTCGCAGCATCTCCATCTGAGTGGCTCCGTAATACGAGTAACCGAATGTACCCACCTTCCCATTGGACCAGCTCTGCCGGGCCAGCCATGCGCACATTTCGTATCCGTCCCATGCTTCCTGGTCGCTGTTCACAGATTGCCGGAATCCAAAAGAAGCGCCTGTGCCTCTGACTTCCGCCGCTGCAAACACATAGCCGTGGGACACCAGCAGCTTTGCCTGCCCCAGTGTGTCTTCCTCCAGGTCCGGCGCATACTCTGTCCCATCGGTGAACTTCCCTGTAGCAAACACGGTGCGGTAATCATAAGGTGTGAAAATCCATACCACCGGCAGGGGTTCTTCTTCTAATACGCCCTGTCTGGTGGGACGGTAGTAATCGACTGCGATTTTCACGCCGTCCCGCATCTTTACATATTCAGAAAATCGTTTCCAGCCGTCATAGCTTGTTTCGCTGTATCCGCTGTAAACGCCCGGCTTTGATATTTTTTCCATGGTGGTCTCCTTTCCCCATCCATTGGGCTTTGTTTTCTTTGTAAATTCAGAATACCACAGGTCTTTACCGCCACCTAGCAGATTGCTTTTTGTAAGCGCAAAACTGTAATTCTGTCACATTTTTTTCCGGCAATTTGTTCATGTTGCACATGCCTTTGCATGAAGTTGGTATAGAAAGAAGCGATGTTGAAAATGGAAAACAGCTTTGGGATGCATTAGGAAGCCTTAGGCAGTCATGGGAATCAGGTTTGCTCTTTTAATCTGTATTTTATTTCCATTTCTATTCGAAACACGGTAGTTTAGCGGCAATGTCCATAGGAATCTGAGCTTTTTCCGCTATTTTCCGCAAACTGCGGGGAAGATCCGGGCGCCAGGGGGTCAAGTTAGCGCAAACTTTCATAATCAAATGTGTAGAATGGAGCAAGTTAGTTTCATTTTTCCAATCGTTTGTAAAAAGCTCATTAGTTTTATATGGACAAGCATGCTGAATTTGCCCATTTCGAATAGGTTTTTGCAAAAAAACTTAAAATCGGGTTGTGCCGTCCTGGCCGGGGCGGCCGCATGAGTGTTTCCAAAAAAAGAACGGCACCAGCCGCTTGCTGCCAAGCGGCTGATGCCGGTGTTATTATGCTCTACATCTGAACTGAGGGCTGCATGAATCAAATCAGTTTTCAGCAGATAGCTCCTGGTTTTCTACTTGATCTGTATTTATAAAAATCAGTTCGTCAGAAATTTTATTATATTTTTTTATCACATTATCTTTCGAAATCAGATACGCGGACTTTTTATCCAATAAGAGAAAGGATTCCGATTTCCCCTCAGGCTCCTTTAGTAAAAACAAATTAGGAACCGGCGTTTCTCTATAGGCTCCTTCAGTTTTCTTCTCAAATTGCTTATAGGAATAAAACTTTAATTGGTCCTGTTCATCTTTCGAAAACGCTATGTAGCTCTCTTTATTATCTAATTCGGCATTATCGTCTATATGCTCATAGGTGCCAGTAATATCAAATCCATTTTTGTATAAATTCAAATCATACTGCTGTTTTATAATAATAGCGCACATGCTGAGTAATAACACAACGATCATTACCCAGGAGCCGCCCTCCTTGCAATAGCCCTGGGCCCCTGATAAATCCCTGTTCTTGCTCTTACTTTCATTTTTTTGCTCCCGTGGTTTTCTGCTTCAAATGCAGCGGCAGCAATAAATCCGTATCTTGATTGCGGACACCTGCCTCAATGGACCAGGCGTGGTCGATTACGGCGGTCAGTCTCTTCTCGGGTGTATAAAGGGGCCACTCTACATCAATATGGTTTCCGTTGGGATTGCCATTGCGGACAAAGTTGGCCCAGCAGCCGTGAAGCTCTTTTTCCAGCTTGCCGCAAGGCTGATTTCCCTGCACCGGTTCACCCGTCTGCAAATCCATATATACCAGATGATCCTTTTTCATATTGGTGTAAGGGATCTCAAAGCAATGCTGCGGCCGAATCTTCGCTCCTTGTGGAAGGAAGGATATGTAATACAGGTAAGCCTTTCCGCCTCCCTGAGTCTGTGCATTTGCCGTTACCACAGCACCCAGCCTGAGAAGCGCGTCATTCCATAAATCCTGGTATGCGTTTTTCCGGTCTCTTTTTGGATCGTGGGATACAAATTCTTCGATCAAATCCGGCGTGAGGGCCTGAGGGAAAACGCCTGCCGCCGCTTGGCAAATTTCCTCTTCTGTCATATAAAACCCTACGGTATCAAATTCACCTGCCACGGTACCGATCATCAGCGGAATATCAGCGGCTTTTCCCTCTCGCAGCTCCTGACAGGGATTTTCCGGAAAAATCCCCTGGCCCCAGACCTGTTCAAACGCCCCTGCATCTCCGGTTCCCAGGCCTTTGGCCAATTCCTGCCCTGCCTGACACAGCTGGTCTGCAGGCATTTTTAATAAATCCTCCAGAGACTGCGCTCCGGCAATCTGGTAAAAACGATCCGCCAGCATGCGCGCATCCTCCTTTGTCTTTAAAAAGGCGTCGGAGCATGCGGTGCTTTGGCAAATTACTTTTTGAAAGTACGGTCTAGCTTCCGGAATCGCCATTAGACTTGCCACTGACATTCCTCCGGCAGACTGGCCTGAAATTGTCACCTGCTGAGGATCACCGCCGAAAGCCTGGATGTTTTCATGAATCCATTGCAGCGCAGCGATCTGATCCAGCGTCTGCAGGTTCGTGCTGTCCGCATAGATTCCCTCCTGGTCAAACCTGCTCAAATCCAGGCTGCCAAAGATGTTAATTCTGTAGTTGATATTCACATAGACGATATCCGGGCTTTCAGCCACAAACTGGTCACCGCAATATACGCCGTTATAGCAGTCTTTTCGGTTGCTGCCGGTGGCATAGCATCCGCCGTGGATCCAGACGAGGACAGGTTTGCCTTTTTTCTGTGGATCCGCTGTCCAAATATTTAAGGTCAAACAATCCTCGCTCATGGGCGGCGCAGTCACCCATTCTTCTTTTTGTACTTCCTGCCAACATGCAGGCCCGCATTCCGCCGCCTCAAAAATTTCTTTACTAGCTTTCAGCGGCTGGGCTTTCTGCCAGCGCTTCGGGGGCTGGGCATAAGGAATTCCCAGGAATTCGATCACGCCATTTTCCAATTTATGTCCTATATAGGTTCCTGTTGTTGCTGTTACTGTCGTATTCATAAAATTCTCCTATGCTGCTTTTTTTACTTTCCTGATCTGTGGCTCTACATTATTCCTTCTCATCAGATAAAGGACAACCATCAAAATGAATCCGATCCCACACATGATGGTGCAAACGGTAAAGGTTTTGGTGTAATCCCCAGTATCCGTTCCGCCCAGCACACCCAGCCATGGGGAAAGGGCCGATGCGATCAAAATGGATTGGTAGCAGATGGAATAGTTGAATCCAAAGTTTTTTGAACCGAACAAATCGCTGACAACGACAGGATGTATGGTCGCAAAACCGCCGAAGCAGAAACAAAAGGCAAAGGCGCAGACTGTAAACCAGATCACCCCGTGATCCCCTGCGAAAATCAGTCCTGCTACGCAAACCGTTCCCACGCCGAATAGAACAACGCTCACGAGCAAGCGGTTGAGCCTGTCTCCAATCGGTCCTACGATTCCGCAGATAATGCCGACAACGCTGACTCCGCTTACAAGAAACGCCGATTGCATGGCCGTAATCGGCAGCATGTCCTGGGCGATCCAGGAAAGCTGGTATGTGAGCAGCATATAGGTGGATGAGCCTAAAATCGGTGCGATGAAAACTACGTAAAAGGCCGGATCCTTCAGCATACCTTTCCAATCCTTTTGTACGAACTTTCCATCTTCCTCCGCCGCATTGTCTTCGCCATAGTCTGGAGTGTCATATCCGGCCGGAATGTAGTCCTGAGGCGCATTGGGGAAAAAGATAATTGAAATCACACCAATTGCAGTAAGGATCAAACCAACAAATACAAATTGCATATCAAAGCCTACGGTGTCAATCAGTTTCTGGACCAGCGGCGGCAAATAAACGCCTCCAATGGGAATTCCTGTGCAAGTAATAGCTACCGCAAGGCCTTTCCAATCAGGAAACATCTTGATGACATTATCATATACGGCGATATAGACGACAGCCTGCTGCCAGGAAAGAAAAATCACTTCCGCTGCGGCAAAGCCAGCAACTCCATCCAGGAGAGCGCACATCAATTCACCGACAGCGAATGCGATGATCGCAGATAGGATGACCTTCGTCCCGCCGAATTTATCCACACATTTTCCGCCGATCAGTGTCATAAGCGCTCCCGTAAGGGTTAATGCCGTATAAATACTCGCCATCCCGGCATCCGTCGCTCCTCGCAGCTCAATCATCGGCTCTACCAGCAAACTCCAGATATAGCCGATTCCCAGTGTTGACATCAACAAAAGAGCCGCGGCCAGGGCAACCCACCTTGTCTTGTCAAAATTTTTCGTACTCATTTGCATTTTCATAATGAACTCCTTTGAATCATGACAATCATTGCGTTTAGTATTAACGTTGAATTCATTATATTCTTACAATTTCAATATTTATATGGATCATTCATCTGCAAAAACCCCCAATTACATCATTTTTTTACTATAAGAAATATACCCTTCAAAAACTCAATAGGACCGCCATTCCGCATAAGTCTTGTGGCTCATCCCGGAAAGATTGATGGACGGCATGGGAATTTGGTGGGCCGCAAGTTGTGCTTTTGAAAAATAATAGAGGATATACTGCTGGATAATATGGCGGATTTCGTTTACGTGATAAAACCGGTTCGCCCGGCTCTTTTCGTTATGCTTTTTATGCCATTTGCGATGATTGGCCGGGGTTGTACCGTACCATTGTTTAAAGGTTTTGTAATAAAATTTGGGGTCGGAAAATCCGCAGTTATAAGAAATGGTTGAAATGGTATCGCTGGTAGCCAGCAAATCGATTTCAGAATGAAAGACCCGCAGCAGAGCCAGGTAATTGTTGAAGGTATCGTCAAAAATTTTGTTGAAATATACAGACAAGTAGTTGGGGTTTAAATGTTCTATGCTGCTCATGGACTTTAAAGTAAGTTTTTCCCGGTAGTGGGTATTGAGATAGAGCAGCATGCGGTCAAAGCGCTCCTTGGACCAGGCGATGTCCACATCATAATCTGCGATGCAGTACACGCTGAAATATTGGATCAAAATCTGCGTCATCTGATCTGCAATCGCCTGAAAGGTCTTGGTCTGCGGTTCGTAGTCACCGGTGAAGATATAGAGCGCGGAGAGAATGAGATCGTGCAGCTCTTTCAAATGTGTCTTCTGGTGCGGACCGGAAAGATCGGGTGTCAGTTTGAACATAAAATTCCCCAGATTCTGTCCTTGAAAGAATGGATGGGAAAAATCCAGATAAAAGGAAACGATCAGATTATCGCCCTGCCCGTCGATGCCGTGTACCTCATTGCAATTTATGCAGAGAATCTGCCCGGTTGCCAGGGGAATCGTTTCATAGGAGGAAAGGACAGAGGCTGACCCTTTCAGGCAGTAAATCAGTTCCAGCGTATCTTTGTGATAATGAGTAGGCTCATCAGCAGCCGTATAGATGGAAATGCCCAGTGGCGTTTTTGCGATGTATTTGGGGACCGCATTCTCTACGATATTCATGTTGCACCTCTTTTTCATCAAATCATCCGCATCCATTGTATGTTTCCTATTATTCTTGCAAAGGGCGTACCAACAAAAATGCTCTGTTTTTCAAGTCCCAGAACGGACGCAAAACCGCTTCTATTCAAAAGAAAATAAAAGCGGTTTCAAACCTCATCAGATAGATGGTTCAGCCCTATTCCAACTTAAATACAATATTTTAATTCGAATAGTCTTTGTCCAAACTTCTGCCGTTTTTCCCGGCCAGCCGCAAAACAGCGAAAACCACCGCCAGGGAAAGGATTCCAAGGCCCACCACGCCATAGAAGGTGGCAATGTAATTTCCAGTCATCGTATAAAGCTTCCCCGCCAGCATCGGTCCAAGCAAAGCCGCGATGATCAGCTGGGTGCTGATGATGCCAAAGTTGGAGGAAAAGTATCGCGGCCCATAAAAACGAATGACCACGGCTGAACTGGAAGTTGGCGCTGCCCCGAAGCTCAAGCCCACCAAGATGCAGCCGGCAATGAGCAAGGGCAGGCTCTCAACAGTCACCGCAGCCGCTATGGTCACTGCGGCAATGAGAAATATGGCACAAATAAGAAGCAATGTTTTTTTCACACCCAGCTTGTCATACAAGAGCCCATATACAATCCGCCCCGCGCCGTTGGACACGGAAACGATACCGGCGATTACAGCCGCCAGTTCCCCACCGGCTCCCATCTGAATCGCGCAGGGAGCGATGTGGCCCATCAAAGCCAGCCCTGCCGCGCTGATAAAGATCAGCCAAACATACAGAGCTTTAAAATCGCTGCTTCTGGTCATTTGACCAGTTGTCAGGCTGCCTGCTTCGGACTCGCTTTTCTTCTCCGGTTTATTGGATTTTGGTTTCACTGTAGATTGGAGCATAACGCCTTCTGCCAATATCAGGATGCCAAAGAGAATGCCCAGGATCAAAAAAGTCGTCCTCCAGCCAATGGCATTCATAAGGGCCGAGCAGACCGTGCCCAAAATCATCGCACCCAGACCGAAGCACATCATCAACATACCGGATGACAGCCCCTGTTTTCCGGGAAACCATTTGCTGGGAATGGCGATCATTTCTACATAGGCAAAGCCTACGCCAAACCCACAGAACATCCCGTAAAAAATATAAAAATGCATCAAAGCCTGTGCTCTACTGGCTGCGGCAAAACCCGCGAACAAGAGAATTGCCGCAATCAGTAAACTAAGGAGGGCTTTGTCTTTTCGCTTATTAAATTGTCCTCCGGCCATGATTCCCAAGGTCATTGCAATCATGGAAATGGTAAAGGTGAGAGAAGTCTGCGATCGCTGCCAACCGAATTCCGTTTCCAAAGGAACAACAAAAATCGACCACCCGTATACCAGACCTAGACAAAGCATGGCAATCAAGGTAAAGACAAACATTGGTATTTTTCTATTCATGAGACCGGTCCAATTCTTCCATAATACAAGGAATGATCTCATACAAATCGCCGATCAAACCATAGTCCGCCACTTGAAAAATGGGAGCATGGGCATCCTTATTGATCGCCACAATATAGTCGGATCCGTCCATCCCGGCCAAGTGCTGAATGGCGCCGGAAATCCCGCAGGCAAAATAGATGCTCGGCCTTACCGTGCTTCCCGTCTGACCGATAAGATGGGAATGGTCAATCCACCCGGCATCGACGGCCGCCCGGGAAGCGCCCACCACGCCGCCTAATTTTTTCGCGAATTCTTCCAAAAGGGCAAATCCTTCTCCACTTCCCAATCCGCTTCCGCCTGATACAATAATGTCTGCATCGGAAAGGGATACTTGTTCCTTGATGGATTTTACGGTTTCCAAAACCTTGGTCCGAATATCACCTTTTTGGAAATTCACCTCAAGGGGAATCACTGTACCTTGGCGCTGCGGATCAAAAACAGCCGCCTCCATAACGCCAGGCCTTACTGTGGCCATCTGCGGTCTGCTGTGGGGACAGAGAATGGTAGCCATCAGATTTCCGCCAAAAGCAGGTCTTGTCTGATGAAGATTCCGTTCCTCGTCGCCGATTTCCAACCTGGTACAGTCCGCCGTCAGCCCCGTATCCGCTTTTACAGCCAGACAGGGACCTAAATCCCTTCCAATGTGGGTCGCTCCCAAAAGAACGATTTCCGGCTTATACGCAGAAATCGCCTCTCCGATTACCTTTGTATAGGCATCGGTTCTATATGTATCAAGCTCTTGGTGGTCCCCTATATATACCTTTTCTGCGCCGTACCCGATCAGCTCTGAAGCCAAATCCGATATCTGATGTCCCAGCACCACCGCGCAAAGCTCTGTGTTCAGCTCATCGGCCAGCTTACGCCCCTCACCTAAAAGCTCGGCAACCGCCGGCATCAGCTTGCCTTCTCTTTGTTCAGCAAACACCCATACGCAGCGATAGGCCTCCCGATCAAAGGTCTGTGCCGCCTCTTCACTCTTTTCAATGGCATCGAATTTACAAACCTCGATACAGTTTCCGCACTGGGTGCAGCCGGGCTGAATGACAGCCGTCTTATGCTCCATGGTAATTGCATCAAAAGGGCACGCCTTTACACACAATTCACATCCTTTGCAATTCTCGTTTATTATCTTAACAGCCATGTTTTTCCTCCCGCTACCATACGTTTTTTTCTTCTAATTTAGCGACCAACGTCCTTGCCATTTCCTGGGGCGTACCTTTCAGCATCTCCCCCTGTCCCTTTAATTCAGGTGCAAAAGAGCGGACAACCCTTGTCGGCGAAGCCTCCAGACCGCATCGCTGCACCGGCAAATCGATATCATTGTGATCCAGCGTGATGATTTCTTTCTCGTAAGCATCCACAATACCTCCCCCGCTCATATACCGGGGCGTATTCAATTCCTTTACCGCAGTGATCAGACAAGGCAGAGGCGTTTCAATGACTTCATAGCCGTCCTCCAGCTGCCTCTGTACAATCGCTTTTCCCTCTTTTATCTTGATATCCTGCGCATATGTGACCAAGGGCAGTCCCAGCCGCTGGGCAAGCTGAGGTCCCACTTGAGCTGTGTCGCCTACAATTGACTGCCGTCCTGCCAGGATCAAATCAAAATCTCCGATTTTTCGAATGCCGTATTCCAATGTCACGGATGTGGCATAGGTGTCCGCGCCGCCAAAAGCATGGTCCGAAAGAAAGTAAGCGTCATCCGCGCCCATGGCAAGGCATTCACGAATCATAAATTTGGCAGCCGGGGCTCCCATGGTCAAGATCGTTACGGTAGTTCCTGGATTGGCATCTTTCATCGTAAGCGCGGCTTCCAGCGCATTGGCATCATCTGGGTTGAGGATCGATGGTACGCCTTCTTTGATCAAGGTACCTCTTACCGGATCCATCTTTAAATTAACATCGGTTGTATCAAGTACGCGTTTCGCGCAGACCAGTATTTTCATCATCATTCCCTTCGCCTCCTGTTATTTTTTCAGCAGCTGCCCTGCGATTACCATCTGCTGCACCTGTGATGTTCCTTCATAAATGGTAAAGACTCTGCAATCCCTATAGAAGCGTTCCACTTTATAATCTTTAATAAATCCGTATCCTCCATGGACCTGAATCGCTTTGGCGCATATTTCATTGCAGGCTTCAGACGCGTACCATTTAGCCATGGATGCCGCTTTGGACGCATCCTGACCGGTGTCCTTCAAATAAGCAGCCTGGTAGGTCAAGAGTCTGGCTGCTTCCAGCTTTGTCGCCATACCTGCGATGGTGAAGCTGATCGCCTGAAAATCTTTGATCTTTCTTCCGAATTGGGTTCTTTCCTGAGAATACTTGATCGTCTCCTCAAGAGCGCCCTTAGCCACGCCGATTGATTGGGCCGCTACGCCGATTCTCCCGCCGTCCAGCGTTTTCATAGCATTGATAAAGCCACGGTTTTCTTCTCCCAGCCGGTCCCTTTTATGAACCCGCACATCCTTGAGGATGATATCCGAGGTGGGCCCGCCGATAATGCCCATTTTTTTCTCCGGCAGCCCAGTGGATACGCCTGGCAGCGTCATATCTACGATAAAAGCGGAAATTCCTTTGGTGCCCCGCTGGGGATCCGTTTTGGCGAAGATAATCGCATAATCGGCCTCCGGCGCATGAGTAATAAAACATTTCCTGCCGTTGAGTATGTAATGGTCTCCGTCCTTGACAGCCGTCGTCTGCATGCCGCCCGCATCAGATCCTGCTCCCGGCTCGGTCAGTGCAAAGGAGATGATCCGCTTCCCTTTTGCTAGCGGGATTAAATATTTTTCCAGCTGTTCTTCCGTACCCGCTGAGAGCAGCGGCCCTCCGCCGAGGGAATTGGGTGTATTGGCATAAATGGCCGATATGGCACTAACGCTGGCCAGCTCCTCGTTGAGAATTACATATGCCCTGGTATCGAATCCTGCGCCTCCCCATTTTTTCGGTATCTTAACTCCAAAAAATCCGCACTCTGCCATCTTATCCAGGATTTCTCTCGGATAATGGTTGGTTTCTTCGATTTCATCCAGCAGCTCCGGCTTCAGTTCTGTTTGGGCGAACTGTTTCACCAGCTTTCTGAATAATTGGTGCTTTTCCGTCAAATACATGCTTTTAACCTCCTAAGTATTGGTTTAAATTTCCCCATTCTTCATGAAAGATCTCTTCACTCATCGATTTCAAGTCCTTGGAAATGGCCGGAACAAAATCCATGTTCGCCAGAATATCCTTTTCCAAATCCATTCCCGGAGCAATTTCCATAAGCGTCATCTTGCCGTCCATCAGCTGGAAAACGCATCGTTCGGTGATGTATAAGACTTGCTGATCCTCGCCTTTATAGGCCCCTGCGAAGGTAACCTGCTCCACCTTTTCCTTGAATTTTTTAATGCTTCCTTCTTCCACAACCGTTATTTTTCCATTGCCAGTTTTCAATTTGGCTTTTCCCATAAAAGTACCACAAAAAATCACTTTGGGCGTCGCCTTTGTAATGTTTATAAACCCGCCCGGCCCAGTCAGGCGCGGGCCAAATTTACTGACGTTGATATTTCCATCTCGATCGGCTTCTCCAATTCCCAGGCACGTGACGTCCAGGCCGCCGCCGTCGATCAAATCGAACATATCGCCGTGAACCATAATCGCTTCCGGATTGTAAGCGCTGCCGAAATTGGGCAGGGCCGCCGGAACGCCTCCGACCATGCCGCTTTCCGTTGTCATCACGACTGCTTCAGAGAGATTCTCTTCTGCGAGAATCTTGCCCATTTCCGCCGGCATTCCCACACCCAGATTGAGGACATCACCGTTCTTCAATTCCATCGCGCATCTTCTGCATATTACCTTTCGTTCATCAAAGGGCAAAGGCGGCAAAGCGCGGAGCGGTTTTTTGATTTGCCCGGAAAAAGACGGTTCATAATAAACGCCTTCTGTCTGCCAGCATGCTTTCTGATCACTGGCCTGAACCACATAGTCCACCAGCACGCCGGGAATCTTGACCTCCTTTGGCGCAAGGGTACCCGCCTTTGCCAGATATTCTACCTGAACGATGACGATTCCTCCTGTATTTTTAGCAGCGGCAGCTACCGACAACCCTTCGTTTATTACGCTTTCCCGTTCAAAGGAAATATTTCCATGTTCATCGGCGATTGACCCTCGCAGCAAAGCCACATCCACATCAAAGCCTTTATAAAAGAGGTATTCTTCGCCATCCAGCTCTTTTATCTCTACCAATTCGGTCTTGGTACATTGGTTCATTTTTCCCCCTTCCAGCCTGGGGTCGACGAAGGTTCCCAGTCCGACCTTGGTCAGCAGTCCAGGCCTCCCGGCGGCGATTTCTCTCCAAAGATTGACGATAACGCCCTGGGGCAGACAGTGACATTCCAGCTTGTTTTCCACTGCCAGTTTGCACAAGGAAAAGGCAGAACCTACGTGAGCCGCGGACCACTTGGTAACCAGACCTTCATATCCCAATCTGGTTGTTCCCCGTTCTTTCCAATCTCCCATGGCGCTCCCCTGCTTTAAATTCAAATCTCGGGGATGCCCTGTTTCCTGAAAGCGGTCTGCAATGGCGCAGGCGATTTCTTCCGCCCAGCCGGACAATCCCATTCCCGCAAGACCGATCGTCGCCCCGTCCGGTATCAGCTGCGCGGCTTCTCTGGCTGTAATCACTTTTGTCATGACTTTCTCCTTCCAACTATCTGCCTCAAAACAAAATTCGTACCTTTAACTTACCATAAACCTTGGGATTGGTCAGGGGTTGGGGAAAAACATGTATGCTTTGCATATATTGGACGGGCCGAATTGTAAAATTTACACATCTTTGCATTGAGACTACTGCTGGGAATAATCCCGCTGTCAAATTGCTGGCGCGCTGAACAACAAGAAGAATACGCAAAAACTCCGCCTTCACGGCGGAGCGGTTAAAATCGGGAACATGTTATTGGAAGAATAAGGCGTTTTCATTATGGTAAACCAAAAAACTTTTGTGCCGGGCCGATACACCACTGGCACGCTTGGCCTGCTATGTCCTGAGTTACAAGTTCTTTTTACAGATATCCGTACCGTTTCCTTTTGGCGGCAATAAAGCTGCCAGTCACGCCCAGGGCCAGCACTTCCGCCACAATGATCGAGCACCAGATGCCGTTGAGACCGAACAGTATCGGCAGAAAGATAATAGCTGATACTTCAAAGATCATCACTCGCACAAAGGATATAATCGCCGAAACGACGCCATTGCTCAATGCAGTAAACAGTGCGGAACCAAAGGTATTAAAACCTGAGAACAGAAACGCGATGGAAAAAACCCGCAGTCCATGGCTGGTCATTTGCCAAAGCTCCTGGTCATAGCCCACGAACAGCTTGGCCAGCGGCCCGGCAAAGGAAATAGCCGTTATCGCCAGAAGAAGTCCAACAACCGCTATGATCCGAAAGCTCTTTTTAAACATATTCTGCAGCTCGCATTTGTTCTTCGCACCGTAATGAAATCCGAAGATGGGAGCGCAGCCCACCCCGTATCCCAAATATATGGAGGCAAAGATAAAATGCACATACATGATTACACCGTAGGCCGCAATACCGTTTTCCCCCGCCAGCCGCATCAGTTGAAAATTATAGAGTACCGTGACGATGGACATGGAAATATGGGTCATCAATTCCGATGATCCGTTGATACAGGTTTTTAAAAGGATCGCTCCCATAAAGCGCGTTCTTCCCAATCGGAGGAGACTGGTATTCTCCCGCAGGAAATATCCCAGAGGAACCAGGCCGGCCACAAGCTCGCTCATGGCCGTAGCTATGGCAGCCCCGGCAAGTCCCCAATGAAACACAACAATAAAAAGAAAGTCCAATACGATATTGGTACATCCGGCAGCCACTGTAATCAACAGGCCCATCCGCGGTTTTTCCGCAGTAATGAGAAATGCCTGAAAGACATTTTGCAGCATGAAGCCGGTCAAAGAAGCCATCATGATTCTCCCGTACAGAACACAGCTTTCCAGCAAGTCTCCTGATGCTCCCAGGAATCGGGAGATAGACGGCATAAAAACAAACCCTAACATAGAAATTGCAAGGCCGCCTCCAACCACAACATAGACCAGCATCGAAAAATATCGATTGGCTTTCTCATGCTCACCTTCTCCGAGGGTTTTAGCCACAATAGCGCTGCCCCCAGTACCTACCATAAATCCGAGGGCGCCAAGAATCATCAGTACCGGCATAATCAGGTTGATGGCGGCGAACTGGGTTTTTCCCACAAAATTGGATACGAACAAACCGTCTACCACGCCGTAGATGGAAATAAAGACCATCATCATGATAGACGGCAGTACGAACCGAAACAATCTTCCATATGTAAAATGATCGGATAATTTTATCTGCATAAATCAGCCTTCTCCTACGATTATTTCATCCCCCGCCCATTGATAGACGCCGTTTAAGCCCGCCTGCCGGGTAATCGTCTCCATATAGGCCAGCACCTCCTGGCCACCTTCTTTACGGCTGACAATACGGGTTATACCGTCTTTGCCTACGATAGCCGGCAGGAATCCGTTTCGGACGATTTTTCCCTCTTCAATGTGGCATAATGCGGCGATGGTATAGACGGCCTGCGGGTGAAATGGATAGGTGGGATAGTTTCCGTCTGGCACAAATCCGAACATCTCCATGCGTTTGTGCGCCCAGCCTTCAGGATCAAAATCCGCGGTTTTGGAACCCTTTTGGGCCTTAAAATCCGGCCGCAGCGACGGAACCCATGCAATGAAGTTATTCAGGCCATGATAGATAGCCTTGCCTTTATATAGCTCCACTCCTCGCAGCAAATGCGCGTGAGAAGCAAATACAACATCGGCCCCCGCATCAATGGCCGCATACGATACTAATTTTTCATATTCCGCCAGCTTAGCCGGTTTATGAACCAGCCCTTTATGAAAATAGACGGTCAGGATATCGCACCGGAGCCGCAGCGCTTCGATCTGTCGGATCATACTGCAAAAGGAAGTTACCTCCGGGCTGGTCTTAATGCTTGTCGGCGGTCCTCCCGGATTTGCCACATCGCCCAAATCATATTGGGTCAATATTTCCACATAAGCGCCGCCGGCCTTGTCCGGTCCTTCCCAGGCAGCCTTCGGCCCCGTGCAGTTAAAGTTAAGAAAACCAAAGCGAATGCCCTCTTTAACCATAATAACCGGGCGTTCGGCTTCCTCCTGATTCATTCCGCCCCCTGTATGGGGAATTTGATTTTGATCCAGCCATCCAAGAGTTTGGGCAATGCTCTCTGTTCCCCCGTCGAACATGTGATTGCCTGAAAGGGTGAGTACATCGAAAAAGTCTTTCAGCGGCTCCAGATTGGTCAACTCCCGATGAAGGTCGCCATAGGCGGCAATGTCGTTTCCATACATGACTTCCAGCTGACCTAACCGAATATCGGCGTTCTTTAATGCTTCTGCCACACCGGAAAAATACGCTGCGGAATCTTCTCCTAAAATAATGTCACCTCCGGCCAGCATTGTCAATGGTTTCATCTGTAAATTTTGTCCTTTCTTTCATTTCTTATTCAAACATAAAATGCTGCAGTAATTCTGTATCCTTCTTTCTTGGGAAATCCTTCAAATGCCAGCCGCTGTTGGTTAGCATCATCGTTGTTTTCCGATCCAGCGTATAGGGCGGCCAGTCCATGGCAATATGCTCGCCGCCGGGGTTGCCCGATCTTGCGAAATTGGCCCAGCATCCCTGAATCTCATTTACCAGCTTACGGTCGGGATGATGGCCTTGTACCGGCTCATCAAAGCGCAGATCCATATGAACGGGGGTTTCCAGTTTGTCGTTGAAAAAAGGAATTTCAAAGAGGTGCTGCGCCCGGATCTGGGAGCCCTCGGGAATATAGTCGATATAGTACATATAGGTGTCTGCTCCCGATGCGCATTGGGCCTCCAGGGTGGACAGCACCGGCATTCGGATCGCCATATCGTTCCTGCAGTCCAGATAAGCCTCCCTCAGCGGCCGCTCTTTATCGTTATCTACGAATTGATTGATGAGCGTTTCATCAATGCGGTCGCCGAACAGATCGAGGATCCTCTGTTTTACCGCCTCATCAGGCAGACCAAAAGCTGCAGTATCGTACTCTCCCGATACGGTTCCCGACATCAGGGTAATGTGCTTGGCAACGCCCGCCCGCAGAGCTTCATAAGGCTTCTCTGGAATCAGATTTCCATCCCGCACAGAAGCAAAGGCCCTGGGGAAGCGAGAATTTTCAAAAATCTCCAGAGAATATTCCAGTACTTTTTCCGCCGGAAGCCGCAGCAAATCTTCCAGGGTTTCGGCCCCCGCAAGTCGTGCGAATTCTTCTCCCATACTCCGGCTGTCGTCCAGGGTTTTCTGCGTCTTTTCAAATCCGGAGCTTTCGCAGATAGCCTTGCTGATATACTGATTGACCTCCGGGATGAGCAGCAGGGTTGCCGTGGAATAGGAGCCGGCCGATTGTCCGTAAACGGTGATGTTTTCCGGATCGCCTCCAAAGGCCTCGATGTTTTCATAAACCCATTTGACAGCAGCCATCTGATCCAGGGTCTGCAGGTTGGGAGCATCCCGATATTCTCCCTTTTGGTCGAAGATGGTCAAATCCATGGAACCGAAGTTTCCCAGTCGGTAATTGATATTGACAAAGACCAGATCCCGGCAGTCGGCAGCGAATTTATCGTTGCAGTAATAAGGGATTCGATTGCTGCCGGTCAAATAGCAGCCGCCATGAATCCACAGCATAACCGGCTTTCCTTTTTTATCGATATCATCGGTCCAGATGTTCAAAGTGAGACAGTCCTCGCTCATTGGGGTGCCTTCCTCGTGTTCTTCCGGAAGAATGGGTTGATAGCAGATCGGGCCGAATTCAAATGCATCGATTCTTTCATCAGAAGTCTTTAAAGGCTCGGCTCGTTTCCATCTCTGCGGTGTTTTCGCATAAGGAATCCCCAGAAAATTAATGATGTCGTTTTGATCGATAAACCCTCGGTACTGACCGGTCTTTGCTTTGGCAATTGTATGTTTGCGCATTTTTTCCTCCAAATTGTATTACACAGCTTCTTCTTTTTTTATCTTCTTCACCACTTCGATATTGTCCTTTTTCATCTTTCTTAAAACGATCGCCAGAATAAATCCTATGAAACATAAAGCTGCAGTAAGGCCAAAGGTAATGGCGTAATTTCCTTCGTTGTCGCCGGATCGTCCAAGAACAGCAATCCAGGGAGCAACCATGGAGGCCAGCATAATCGCCTGATAGCAAATGGAGAAATTGAACCCATAGTATTTGGAACCAAACAAATCAGCGATCAGGGCCGGATAAGTGGAAGAATTTCCACCTGAAGCAAAGGACCCTAAAAAGATAAAAACAGTGAAGAGAATCACTTGCCCGGCTCCGATAAACATCAGTCCCACCATGGACAAGCAGCTAAGCGCCGCCAGAACAATGAGGATGTTCAGGCGTCCCGCCTTATCGGCAACTGTGCCCCAAAAGAGCTTGCCCAGGGTTCCCATCAGAAACACGCCGCTCAGCATCCAGGCCGCTTTGCCGGCGCTCACCTGAACGATATCCTGGGCCATCCAGGCAAGCTGGTAATTTAAAATCTGTCCGGCCACATTAACCAGCAGCGGCATGGCAAAGGCAATATAAAACGCCGGGTCCTTGATCATCATCTTCCAGTCTTTCTGAACAAACCCGCTGTTGAGCGTCTCATCTTGATCGCCCTCATCTTCACCGGCATCGAATACGGGTTCATATCCCTTGGGAACGTAGCCTTCTTCTGGTTTGGGGAAGAAGAACAGCGCCGCCAGACCCATGATGGTAAACAGGATTCCGGTTACCAGGAACTGGTTTCCAAAGCCCAGGGTGTCGATCAAATATTGGGTAAAGGGGACAAAAATCATCGATCCGCCGGTGATGCCCATGCCGGAAATAGCGATGGCCGTTCCTTTTTTGTCAGGAAACAGCTTCGCCATATTTGCGTAAACAGCAATATAGACCACGGAACCCTGCCATGTAAGGAAGATCACGTCTGCAATACCAAAGGGCAGAACCGTCGTCGTCCATGCACAGATAAACTGACAGACCGCCAGCGAAAAGATAGCCGAAATAATCACCTTGGTGCTGCCGATTTTATCCAGCAGCTTACCTCCAATCAGCGAGAATAGCATGCCCGATGCAGTGGCCAAAGTAAAGATCATCGCCATGCTTTTATCCGTTGCGCCTCTGGTTTCAATCATGGGATTGACCATCAGACTCCAGGTACTGGCATAGGAAAGGGTCGACATCAAAACGATCCCTGCCGCCAACGCGATCCATCTTGTTTTATCGAGATTTTTCGTGCTCATTTGTAAACGCATTTTCTTTAGAACCTCCTTTTTCCTCATTGAGGTTAGTGAGACGATAACAAATTGATATTTCGAAACATCTTAGTGGTTTCACTATAGGAGGTTTTCATTATTGTTTCAATTTTTTAAATATTCCATCTGAGTTTTATGTGAAGATTACCCATTTCTCACAGCCAAAAATAGATGTTTTGCACAGGAAATGGTGTATTTCCTAAAATACTTCCTGCATGGCCGGTTCGCCGCGCTATACTCTTTTTATAATACAGGAAAGATTGATTCCACTGATATTTTCATAACCCCGACGTACTTAGAAGGAGGTATTAAGTATGTATCGACCATTCCCCAATTTAGGCGACATCCTGAAAAAAGAAGGTTCTTCCATTTTCGATTACTTTGACTTTGATCCGGACCAGCCCCCTTTCCCCACAAAAGAGGTGGCGGTTCTGCAGGGGTCCTGGTATGAAATGGGCCTTCAGTACGGCCAGCAGGCCAGAGATTCGCTCCATCGGAGGGTTGCCTTTTTCCTTCAGCTAGATCGAAGCAAGGCCGAAACTTATGATAAGCTGTATGATGATATGAAGGAATATATCGCTCATTACCAACAATTTTTTCCCGAGTTCGTGGAACTGCTCCACGGTATGGCAGACGGCGCAAAGCTGGGATTTCTTGATGTAGCGGCTACCCATACCATCTATACGCCGCTCTCGGAGCACAGCTGCAGCCACGTTTCCGCCTGGGGCAAGGCAACGGCTGACGGTGGAATCTACGGCGGCGCCAACTGGGATTATGAGGGAAATCTAAGAGTTTACGAGCCCGCTGTAATCGCTTATCCGGACAATGGCCACGCTTTTATCAGCGCCAGCGGCATTGCCACCAATGCCATGATCAACGACGCCGGAGTCATGGTCCTTTCTTCCGGATCCCAGCATAAACTGCCGAAAGATCACAAGGATATCGGTTTTCAATATATGGTGGGTTTTCTCTATATTTCTGCAAAGTGCGCCACCGCTGCTGAGGCCCGGGATGCATTACTGAACGCAAACATTGCCTGCAATATTGGAAACAACGTTCAGATCGTGGACCAGACTTTAGATGCTTTCATATTGGAGCATACGGCCAGAATGGATATCATAAGAAAGTCCGGCGATTACGGGGAGCAGGATTATCTGATCGCTACCAATCATTTTCTTGCGCCGGAAATGAAGCCTTCGCTCTATTCAGGTGATCAGGAATGGATCGACTGCCAGTACCGTTATGACACGGAAGAGCAGGTAATCAAGGAGAACTATGGGAAGGTCACACTGGATACGATTAACCAGGCCCTGGGAAGCACCCGCACCTTCGTCGATGGCAGGTGGGAGGATGAAATTTGGTCCATGGAACCCACCGCTGGTGTATCCAGAGGCGAATGGTCGCCTGATAATGTGTCGGTAACCTGCAAATGCGTCAACCGCGGGCTGATCGATTTGAAAAAACGCACCCTTTATATCATCGCTGGCTGCGGCAATACCCTGGCTGCGGAGCGGCCTTATGCTGCCGGCACCGCATCGAGACTGGTACTGAAGGGTTCCCCAAAAGAGGTTCTGGAAAATGCCAAGATGCACGCTCAGGTGCAGTTGTTTCTGGCTGGCAAAGACCTGACAGGTCAAACCATGCCCGACCAGGACAAAATCGAGCGGCTCAACAAAGCCAAGGCAGCGCTGTATGCAGGACACAATTATATGAATCTGGCGGACTGTTCCCTGGACCGAAATGAAAGACTCCGTCTCTATGGAATGGCGGCTACCCGCTACAGCTATTGTCAGTGCATGGCGCAGCAGGCCATGGATGATCCCCAGAGAATTGTCCGGGAATCCTTTTATCTAGAAAGTTGGGAAGAACTGATCTAGTCCGGCTTTTATCGGCCAATAGAAACTCCCAGGCCTGCCTGCTGAAACAAATCGTTTTCAAGCAACAGCCCTGTTTGCAGGAGTGCTCCCGGCAGCGCATGCTTATTCTTGAATTTCATAGGGTATTGGCTCTTGGGAAAAAACTTAAAACAAATTTAAGTTTTTACGCAGCTTTCAACGATTGCGCCCTCTCAATATCAGCCAGAGGCACCAAAACCTGCTTCTTCTCAAGATCAGGTCCCGCAAGCCCACAATTTTGCGAAAAAAATGCAAACTTTCAACAGAATTTTCCCGATTGAGTCAACATTCCTTGAAGGTGAATTTTTTTTCGGCGCCTTCCCGTTTCTTCGTCTGTGTTGTCCAGTTGATTCAATTATAATTCAATGGCAAAAGCCCTTACTGGCGATCCGTCGGCTCCTTCCATTTTGAGCGGAGCAGCGATAAAGAACACCTCATCAGGAATTTTATCCACATCCACAAGTCCTAAAATACAAGGAATTCCCTTTCTGGAGAATACGTAATCTGGTAATTCCAAGTCAGCAGGTACATAGTCCATGCCGTCTCTTGGATCGCCGAACATGGGAGCATCGATCGCAAAAGCTTTGATCCCTTTATCGGTCAGATATTTGGCAGCTTCTACTGTGATAAACGGACTTTCCCAAGTGTAATTTTCTTTTGCTATGCGCTTGTCCCAGCCAGTAGCGATGATACAGATATCGTCCTTTTCCAGTTTGTCCGCACCGGCTTCTTTCAGCATATCCACATCGATTCCGTAGAAAGGCTGTTCCTCGCAAGCAAATCTTAAAACACGAGCTTTTCCGGCAATCTTGTCCAGCGAAAGTTTCTCTACGCCATCATAGTCGTCCCACCAGTGTTTGGCGCATTCCAGATGGGTACCTGTGTGAGATGTCATTACCTGTTTATGGGTGATATAGCCGTTTGCTTCTACCGTTCCTACCCGTTCCATCTCATATGGCACATATGGTTCTCCATAATACCATAAACCTTCTTTCAGCGTGCAGCTTAAATCGTAAGTGATCATAGTCATCCTCCTTCTCTGAGCTATATTATACCTTACGGAAAAAATAATTTAAATTGGCCTGGAGTTTGATTTTATGCCGGAATTTGCCTTTTATGGTGTAGGTCTATGGTCATGAAGTTCTATACCGTAGAACTATTTCCAATATTCTTTATATTTTCTTTCCAGTTCTGCAGCTTCTCCCTCGGTTATGCTTCCATTGTTGACTGAAGGGCCTCCTTCTATTATCTTTATAAAACTGTCTCAGTAATAATGATCGTCATCAGCCCTGAATCCTTGAGCGTCACGTTCTCGGAGAGCCGGGGGGATGGGGCCAGGAGTCGAGGCCGGCAGCAAATCATCGTGATCTGCGGCCAGCAGCCTTCTCCACGATAATTTTAGGCCTTTTTCGCTGCCAATCTGCCTAAAAACAGCAGGAAATTATCGCTTTTCTAGCTATTTTTCTTTTCCCACGATGAAAATTCATCGCAAACCTAGACCAAAACAAGCTCGAGCGATTATTTTGCTTTTCACCCTTTATTAGCCCGGGCCCGAAGGGCCCGCTCTGAAACAGCCTTGACAAACTCAACGCGTATGAAAATGCTTCGTATTTCCAATAGTTTACAAAATGAGTCGAAAGAGGTACCGCTCCCCTCACCCAGATATTACCGCTATCCATAGACCAGTCCCCGTGCTATAATAAAAACCGTAAGAAGGATTTGATGAAGGTCCATCCTTTTTTTAATATTAACAGCAGATAAGGCGCCCGCAGCGGTGCCTTTTTGCTTTAAAGCCAACCGTTTTTTCTATTCAATTTGACACTTTTCTATTGACTTTCAAAACCCTCCATAGTAAAATAATTCTTGACAGTTTGGGGGATTAGCGCAGCTGGGAGCGCGTTTGACTGGCAGTCAAGAGGTCACGGGTTCGAGCCCCGTATTCTCCACCAAGAAAAAAAAGAATGTTCAAAAACGAACATTCTTTTTTTATGAACCTGCTGCAGGAAAATCGATTTGCCTCATACAGCCCCCTGGCAGGCCAGGACACTATTTGTCCGAAAGAGTTTTCGGACAACCTCCTGATCATATCGCTCTATTTATCGGCCCAGGGGAATACCTGCCCGCATTTGGCGCAGGAATCCGGCCGTTCAAATTTTAGGTTTTTCGGGGTCAGATACACCATGCCATAATAGTGCCATTGCTTGATCAGATTGCCGCACTGGGGGCAGGAATCCATCAGAGGCGCGCCGCATTCCTGACAGTGCTCATCTCCTTTGACTCTTCGATACGTGATATTCACGTGGCCGCTTTCGCATATTCTCGCATAGAAATTACTCATTACTTATCCTCCATCATGGATTCAACTTCGCTCATTCTTCCGCTGACCAGTTCTTCGGGAAGGCATACCTGCCCGCACTGGGGACACCTGCTGACTTTATGACGAAAGCTTTTTCCCAGATACGAAAACTGTACTTCCAGTTCCGCAAGCTCTACTTTACATTTATCACAAATCAGTCTCTGTTTTTCTTCCATTCCAGACAGCCTCCAATTCTATTTTCATTCTATGGGTATACAGGTTGTGGACTTCATAGCCCTGTTCCAAAGGCGTGTATTCCACCCAGCATGTGATATGCCCGATCTCCTTATATGCTTTGTAATGCCCTGTATTTGGGTCAAAGGTTCTCCTGCCTGTCGTTTGGGCGTTATCAATGACCGCGCATATATCCTCTTCAAGGATTTTTTGTTTGTTTACCTTTTCCCGGACTTCATCCTCCATGATGAGGGGATATTCATTTTCATATGATTCCATTTCCGATTCTTCTTTCCAGATCTCTTCGAGTAATCGCTTTTTCAAGGCGACGCGGTTCATTCTCCTGCGGGTCAGGTCAGGCTGTGATCTTACTCCGTCAGGGTCAATACCAAAGAGGATATCCAGTATATGGACGGTCTTTTTTCCCCTGTCGCAGAAAATATCTTTACAATTTGAACAATACACAATATAAGGGGCCTCACTGAGTTCCATCCTCTGGCGGGCAACGTATTCTGCGAATTCAGGCGCGGCAACGCTTCCCATACCGCCAAACCCGCAGCAGCCGTGCTGGTCGCCCTTGGGCAGTTCACCGGCGCTGATGCCGGAAGCAGAAATAAGCGTTCGCACTGCCGATTGTACGTTCTCTTCATTGCGGGCAGAACACGGGTCAAAAATAGCATAGGAAGTCCCCTTGTCCTCTTTCGCGGCTTCATCAGGTTCAAATCCCCACTGCTCCAGTATTTCATACAAAGACACCGTCTCGATCTCCGGAAGATATTGCCGGATATGCTTTTGACAGGACATACAGGCCATGATTAACGTAGGTTTTCCCAGATCCATCCAGTCGCGTCTGAGGGCTTCAATTTCTTCCCCATGCTGCTGGCTGTTTCCGTCCCAGTCCGCCGGCACGCTGCAGCACCTCAGCAGAATAGAAGTATCCGGCTGTTTGGAAAGCAGCCATTTATACGGTCTTAAAACATATTCCGGCTCCAATGCGCCCAGATTACATCCTGGGAAAAAGGCATAGTTGCCTTCCGTGCCTATGTTTTTTTTAAGCGCCGCGTACTCTCCGTTTGCAAAAGCCATATCGCGTATAAAATACTGCCTGTACGCTGCCGGCACTTTATCAGCATCATGCATTTTATGTCTTGCGTATTTCACCATGCCGCACAGGTCTATATGTTCGGGACAGCCTTCTGTCATCAGATCGCACCGGGTGCAGGCGGCCACATATTTTCGCGCCGGGGATTTATGAACAAGAGAGCCTGCGGGTTTGCAGGAGAGAAAAATCTCATCTCTCATTTTAACCGGCATTTTATCAAAGTATGCCACAAGGTCGCACTGAGCGGCGCAGGCGTCGCATTGGCAGCGTATGCAGCGCTTTGCTTCTGCGATACATTCCTCCTGATCCAGGACCTTTCCATCCTTTGGAATCACCGCCGGAGTATCGGTCAGCTTGTCTTGATCAGGCACACACCCTGTCGGTTGGGCCTGCTTTGGATAATCCAGTTTTTTTGCTTTCAAAAACCCTTCTGCGGATGAAGCGATATTGATCCCGTCCGCCAGGGCATGCATCAGATCTTTGCCGCATACCTCACCGCCGATAAACACAGCCGTATCGCCCACCGTCATATAACCGCCGGGGCCGCCGGTTTCTGTCTTTTGGTTCGGCATCGGCAGGCCAAAGGTATTTCCGCCTTTTCCCGTTGCCACATAAATAACATCAAAGGTCTCTCCGCCGCCTGAAGCATCTGGGGATTCCGAGCCGCCGTTTTTACAAAGTTTATGGATATCATCGATTTGGGTATTGAGCCTGAGTTCATAGTTTTCATTTGCAAATTGCAGATCAAACTCAGCCATGTATACGGATTCCTCCATCAGTTCTTTGAGGTGTCCGCCAATCCTGTCTTCTTTTTCAAAAACGGTTACCGGATATTTTTTCGAAGCCATGCGGAAAGCAAAGCCCATACCGGAAAGCCCGGCGCCGATGACTGCGACACTTTTTTTCTTCGCCGGAAGATTATATTTATTCGATGTTTTACGCGTTGCGCTTGCAACCACCGATTTCTCCATAAGTCTTACCTGCACCGGTGCGTCTATGCTCTTGCGTATACATACATTTTCACAATACGCAGGGCAGATTTCTGATACAATACCCGGGAAAACGACTTGATCCCGAATTGATTTATAGGCTGCATTAAAACGCCCCGTTGCAATTTTATCCTGGACGGTAAGAATATCCAGTTTGAACGGACATGCATCGGCACACGCGGGAATATCCCGCTCTCTGCATGTCTCAAATTGTTTATAATAATTTTGCATTTTTTTCTCCTTAAAGCTTATATAGGCCCGATCTTATCTTAGCCAAGCCTCTGAGCAAAAACATTATACCATAAAACTCTGCCTGCGGCCCGCCTTCTCAGATTTTGACAAATTATAGAACGGAGCGTGCAAATCACGCACGCTCCGCAGTTGAATATTTGGTTTTCAGATTACCGTAGCCTTATTTCCACTGAACGCCTTCCTTACCAAGTGAACCGAATTCCAGGTTTTCAGGTTTTGAAGGAGTAAGCGGATTATTTTTGATTTCCTCGATGGCATCGTAAAGATCCGATCCCAGGAAGTATGGCTCAGGTGCGTTGGGGTTTGGTTCTCCCTTAGCAAGAGCCTCCATTCCGGCTTTGATCTTGTCCGGTGTTGCCGGGAGCTCATGTACTCTTACGCCTACCGCATTATTAATGGCATTGATTACAGCCATGTGATCGGATGACTGGAATGCTTCGGAGGCTCCGGATGAACCGAAAGGACCTCTTGGGTCAGTACCGCCCACATCAACCGATACAAGCTTATCCGGAACATCCTTGATGTAAGGCACACCCGCGCCAAGCATGTTGGCATGTTTCTTAAGGTCATCGTAGTTTTCGCTGAGAGCGAATCCAATGGCGTGGGAAATACCACCGTTAACCTGACCTTCAACAGCCTGTATGTTACCAGGTTTACCGATCCAGTAAATGCAGGTCATACCTGTACATGTTGTCTTTCCTGTCGCGGTTTCTACATCAACCTCTGCCAGGAACAGCGCATATGTGTATGTATAAGTCGGGTTACCGCTTCCATCGTTCGGGTCAAGGTCGTAGAAGCAATCGTATTCGTCAGCTGTAGCCCAGTCTCCGTCGTATCTTGTCGGAATTCCTTCTGCAACCATTTCGTCATAAGTTCTGTAAGTACCGTCGGGCTTTCTCATTGCATCTGCGATATTCTTAGCAGCTACGATACTTGCTTTACCATTGGCATAATGGGATCTGGAACCTGCAGACTCACCGGTGTTCGGACAGTATTTGCTGTCTGTCTGGATCAACTTGATGTCATCCGGTGTAACGTCCGGGAAGTAAGGCTTGAGAGCTTCCAGCGTACAAATGAGGGAACCCTGGTCGCCGCCCTGTCCCTGATCCTGCCATGTATCGTATTTTCTGAACTTCGGTCTGTCTCCAGGCATCAGCTCGATGGCAACATGGGCTTCGTCAACCGCACCCAGGCCTACGTTATATCCGCCCCAGGCGATACCGACACCCTTCTTGATTTCGTCTGTTGATTCAGCTTTCGCCTTTGCAACAGCTTCCTCATACATCGGTTTTAATTTATCCATCATTTCTTCCATTGGATAATGGAGGAACGGATACTGGTTCAGATTGTCCTGTCCCGGTCTTGCGATATTCTTATATCTGATTTCAAACGGATCGATTCCCGCTTTTTCAGCCAGCATGTCCACCAGCGCTTCGGAGCATGTAAATGCCTGCGGAGCACCGTATCCTCTATATGCAGTACCGAAGGAGTGGTTTGTAGCAGCTACTCTTGAGAGACCTACCACATTGGGCATGTAATACGGGTAGAACATAAATCTTGAAATCTTAGTCAGTTTGTCGTCACCCAGTTCTAAGAACGGACCATGGTCCAGTCCTGCGTCAAATTCGCCGGCAACGAACATGCCGTCCTTATCGCAGGCAAGCTTGGCGTTGAAGTAAGCCGGAGAACGTTTGCCGGATACTGCCATGAACTGACCGTAATCCATCGACAGTGAGCAAGGCATGCCGGTAACCTTGGCAGCCATGCCGACCATGGAATAAGTGTGAGCACTCATAGCCCATCCGAAAGATCCTCCGGTCGGATTTTCGATAACTCTCAGTTTTTCAACCGGAACTCCGATCGCTTCTGCGATTTCATCTCTGTCAAAGTATAAGGTCATCGTCTTGCAGTGGATGCAAAGGTTGTCATCTTCATCATAGTATGCCTGCATAACATCACCTTCGATGGACATATGCGGCTCTCTGGATGAATAGAAGGAACCCTCTACCGAGTATGCAGCATCGCCGATGATTTCCGGAACCTTCTCATGATCGCCCTTGAGTACAGGAAGCTCGGAGTAAATGTTTTTACCGTATGTATCCGGCATCCAGTCATGGATTTTCTCAGCGTCCGGAGTAACAGCTTCCAGATAATTCATATATTCAGGCAGCGGCTCAAGTTCAACCTTTACTGCGTCTGCCGCGGCTTTTGCATGCGCTCTTGTGTCTGCGCATACCAGCGCAACAACATCACCATAATAAAGGATTTCATCTTCAGCCAAAACGTGATGCGCCTGCTGCATTTCAACCGTTCTTTCTGAGAAAGCATAGGTCATCAGTCTGTTTGCACCTTTTACATCTTCAGCAGTAACAATCTTTACTACGCCAGGCATTTTTTCCGCTTCGCTGCAATCGATGTTGATAATCTTCGCGTGGCTGTACTTTCTTGGCTGAACCAGTTCAACCTTGAGTGTTTCTTCCGGCATGTGCAGTTCTACATCATCACCGTAGTCGCATACACCGCAGGCCTTAGGCATGGCATTGGGTCTGATGAGCGGTTTGCCGTAGAAATCGCCTACATCCTTTGACCAGTCATAAGTAATATCGTCAAATGTCTTTTCTCCGCGCATAATCGCAGCCGCTTCCATAACAGCGTCCACAATCTGCTTGTAACCAGTGCATCTGCAGACATTTCTATGTTTCTGGAACCAATCACGAACATCTTCTCTTGTCGGGTTTGGATTGTCCAGTAGCAGCTGATAAGCAGATACAATAAATCCAGGTACGCAGAATCCGCACTGTACGGCTCCGAGATGTACCCATGCATACTGGAGCGGATGCGGGTTCAGTACTGTTCCGATTCCTTCGATCGTCATAACGGAACTGTATTCTTTAACATTCTTGATCTTTCTGGTACAGGAACGGATTACTTTTCCGTCCAGAATAACAGAGCATGCTCCGCATACGCCGGTACCGCAGCCTACTTTCGTTCCAGTCAGGCCCAGACGACGCAGTACGGATGCCAGCGTGTCCTTTTCGGGATCGCAGATGAACATACGGTCCGCGCCGTTGATGTTCAGGGTCATTTTCTTCAAATTCATAATAGCTTGCCTCCGATTTTTCCAATAAAACTTGTTTTAACTTGGTAACAATCTGAAAAAATAAAGACCCTCCGCTCATTTGTGCGGAAAGGTCTAGGTTGCGATCTGCTCCTCAAAACATATGTACTGCGCAGCTAAAGAAACCCTACATTCCAATCAGCTCGGCTGCTGCATATAAACGACTGCCGCAAAGCCGACGGTTTCGGCCTGGCTGCCAGATCATCCATCCTTTCCAAACACGGGAGGCCCACGCGTTTCCGCAGTGAACCCATTGGTCCCGATTCCATGCGTTCCGCAGCGAAGGAATTCGGGACTCGGATCTCTATCTTATCTGTTACATTGACAACATTTTATCAGTTTGTTCTCCTGTATGTCAACAGGAGAAACCATTATTTTTGTACTATTTTGCGATTTTACTGCAAATCAAGTTGCTAATTTTAAAATCCTTGAGAATTAATCTCATTTATTGTAAATTGGATATTTGTTTTGAGAAAGTTTTTTCTACTACTTTATACCCATTTTATGTCTTCCCGTTTTAACCGTTCCGGGATATGGAAGTATTCTTCCTGCTGGGGATAGCCAGCCATGAAAGCGCCGTAAAAGCTGTTGTTGTCTGGCAGCGGCGGCAGAAGTTCCCGGATCTGGGGGATCGCGTTGCACATTCTTGTCAAATAGCCGGCCCAGCAGGTTCCGATGCCTCTAGCTTGAAGGACCAGTTCGGCAGTGGTCATGGCGATGGCCGTATCGGCCGGCGAATTAATGGCGTTATTTCTTCCATAGCACAGAATCAGTATGGGCGCTGTTCCCATAACCACATTGTTGCCCTCTTCATATTCGCTGGCGATTTCCGGAGATGTTCCCGTTTCTTTCACATAGTCCAATATGTACCCCATCATTTTTTCAATCACCTCTTTGGAATCGATGACCATCCACTTGGCCGGATGCTGGTTTTTGGCGCTGGGCGCCCAGGCTGCCATTTCCAATGCGTGGCGCACCAGCTCCCGGTCGGGCGGCGTCTGCTTGAAATGGCGATAGGATCTTCTGGTCAGGATGTGGTTATCCAAGTCTTCGGCAAAGCCCTGGGAAAGTGCGGGCAAAGTTCGGTCAAGTACAGCCGGTTTGTCATCCCAGCAAATGGCGTTTTGGGGACATGCAGCCGCGCAGTGCATACATTTGAGACAAGCCTTTCCCTCTCTCAGCTGGGGCCTTCCATCCTTTTCCCCCAGCACGGTAAAGGGGCATACGGATACACATTTCAGGCATTCAACACACTTTTCCATATCAAATTTTATCATCATTCAACCTCCATTTAAATAATTTCATATCTGCATCCTTCAAAGGCCAGGTCAAACTGGCAGATGCCCTTGTACTTACAATAGGTGCAGGCGCTCACCTGACCGGATTTTTTCGGCTTTACGGCGATGTTCCCCGAAAGCAGCTCCTGGCACAGCTCGCTCACTGTCTCATCCACCTTTTCCTGCAGCTGTAAAAAGGTTTCCTCATCCAGCAGTTTTCCGGCCCCGGTCCCGGAAAAGCCCTTCTGTGTCTGGCGAATGGGAACCACGTCCGAATACCCGGAAAAATCTCCGGCAATGTCCCGGATCACCTGGGGATCATCCACCATGACCCCGTCCATCTTGCACGCTTTCTTTGCTTCCTGCTCCACCTTCTCCCCAAGCTCCTCGGGTTTGATCGCATCTGCGCTCACAGATGGTTCGCTGATGAGAAAGTAGAACACGCCGGCAGGTTCCCGCTCTTTTTGCTGGGCGGCTTTTAAATAAAGCATCAGCTGGAGGCGAAATCCCTTTTCTGCTTCATGGACACGGAAGGTTTCATTACCCGTCTTGTAATCGATGACCTTGACCCGGCCGTCATCCAACAGATCTACCCGGTCGATCTTACCTTCAATAAAGACGTCTCCCTGGCTGGTTTCTACTATCACCGGCGGAATGCTCCTTCCTCTGCCGAATGCCTGTTCAAAGGCAATGGTTCGGATGCTGCCCCGCCTTACATGGTCGATGAGAACCCAGCTGATTTCACTGCAAATCTCATGGAGCCGCTTGGTTCGATAGGCCTCTTCACTGCCGGAGGAGAGCATGCCCTCCCGGTACAAAAGCGCCTCCCGCGAAAGGATGCTCCCGATCTTTTTATCGCATTCCTCTTTTGACACAGTCATCCAGCGGGATGCGGGATCGTTCACCGGGATGCCGTCATCGGTCAGCCACCTGGAGATCTCCATCAGGCAGGTGTGATACAGATCGCCGATCTCCCGGCCGCCCATTTCATAGATTCGCTGCTCCTGGGGCCGCAGGCCATATCCCACAAAATGAGCAAAGGGGCAGCGACTGTATTGTTCCAGCCGGGACGGGCTGACCGTCATTTCCTGGGGCACCTCCTTTTTATAAAGGGCTTCCACGAAATCTCCTGATATATGCTCCTGCTCATTGGTGAAAAAGAGTCCTTCTTCCAGCTGAGCCAGATTTCGGTTTTCCCGGTACCAGGCGATGGCCGACTGCCACTGGGGATCCAGCTCGCCGCTGTCCATGGTCCGCCGCAGGGCCCCGGTCAAATGCTCCACAGCCGCCTTTTCCGCCTGCAAAAGCTCCAGGGGCTTTCCTCTGCTCACCAGGTCGGTTTCCACCTCAAGCCCCGGATAGATGCTCTGCAGCTTGTTAAATATGGGAGAGGGTTTCAGTTCCCGGCCGTCGCCGTCCGAGGCCGAATAGCTGATCCACAGCCGTGTCTTGGGCCTGGCCAGATTCTTATAGATGGCCAGTTTTTCTTCCTGGAGGCGGATCTCATCCACTTTGCAGATTTCGATTTCCTGCTGGGCCAGATAATGTTTTTCGTCCTCGCTTAGAATGCTGTCCGCAGGCGCCGATGCAGGCAGCAAGCCTTCATTGGCTCCCAGAATCAGCATCGCCTTCACATGTCCGCTCCTAGTCCGCTGCATGGTTCCCATGATCAAACCGTCAGCCGAAGGCGGCAGCAGGCCCACCTCGATGGATTCCAGCCCGGCCTTAAAAATATCACCGAAGCTGCCGGCCAAAATGGTTTCCTCGCCCACGATTTCCACGAACTGGTCCAATACATCCATCACCAGCCCCCACACTTGGGCGGTTTCCTCCGCGGCTGTGAGAAATCCCTGCTCTTCCTGCTTTCCAATCATCCCTTCCAGTTTTCCCGGCAGGCCGCAGTCCTCAGCCAGATAGGTATACAGCGCTCTCACCCGCTCCTTTACCGTAGAGCCTTGTTTGAATTTCTCAGAAAAGGTTTCGATCAGCGATACGAACCGGATGCGGGAATCCTCCAGCCGGGAAAGGGCTTCCTGTCCGTATTCTCCTGCGCCTCTGGTAAACGGTTTTTTCCACTTGCTTCCCCGGATGCGGAATTTCCTGGCGTAGTTTTCCAGCTCCTCGATTTCATCCCAGCCGAGATCCGTCAGTCCGGTTTTCAGCAGCCGGAACACATCCTCGCTTCGGTACCCTTTGCTGCTGATGTCCAAAAGGGACAGAATGAACACCGAGGCCGGGTTATGGAGGATGCTCTGTTTTTTATCCAAAAACAGCTCCATGCCGTACTGGGCAAAGATGCGCTTGACAATGGCGCCTCTGGTTTCCATGTCATTGCAGATGAGAATGATATCTTTGTATTCCATCCCCTGATCCCGGACTAAAGAAAGCACTTCCGCTGCGGCTGACTCTGCCTCGCTGTAGAGATTGGCCGCCCGCAGGAGGGTGATCCCATCGTGCTCCCCCGCTGCTTTGGACGGTATGGCATACAGCTCGTGCTCCAAATGGAGGATTGACGGCGCCTTATCTTCAATGGCATAGGTCTTTGGGATGGGGGATTTTTCCCACGGGATTCCAGCTTCCTCCGCCATTTTGCAGAATTTGTAGATGATGGTCCCGGGAAGGCCGAAGATCTCGCTGTCCCGCCCTCCTTCTCCGTAGGTGAGCACCAGATTCACATCCCTGGCCGTCCTCATCAGCTGCCCGATCACTTCCGTGTTTTTGGGTGTAAAAGAATCAAAACCATAAACCCATACGGAGGATTGGCCGATCTTCTTGGAGTCTGTGATCTTCTGCCCATAGAGGCTCACATAGTCTTCCGTATCCAGATACTTTCCTTTTATATAGGCCTCGTAGCTTTCAAAGACCAGTCCGATGTCTTTGAGCTTTTTCCTCAGAAAGGTGTCCTCCCCCAGTCCCTGGGCAATGGCTTCCAGCTCCTGGGGCGTGGTTCCGTACTGCTTTAATTCGGAAATAAAGTTGTTGACCATTTCGATGAAGGACTGCTTTTTTTCCAGGCCCCGGTAGATCTCCAATTCTTCTCTGCGTTCAGTGAGGATTTTGGTCAGCAGCATGTGGCGCCCGTACTTATCGATGAGGGCCGTGCGTCCGCCGCCGGTTTCTGCCAGCACCTTCAGTCCCAGCCTGGAAATGCTCACCACTTCCAGGTCCATCAGGCCCCGTGCTCCCAGATAAAAAAAGGCATCCCGTTCCGCTTGCAGGGTAAACTGGTCCGGTACAAGCAGCAGGGTTTTGCCTTTTATGGAATCGAATATGAATTTGTCTTTGTTGATCTGTTCGCGGCCGTAATAGATATGCAGCATTAACCGTTCTCCTCCTTGGATGATGTCACCGTGTGAATTCTTGAAAGATATCGGCCACGCTTTCGATTTTATCCGCTTTGTACACTTTGCTTCCGCAGAATACGAGGCCGTTTTCCAGGTCCCCCATGGCCGCGTTGATCAGCCCCTTGGTAATGCACCTGGGGTCCTCGCCCGTCCGCTTTACATAGGGACTTTCGATCACCCTTCCCGGGAATCCTTCAGGGCTTGTAATGATTGTAACATCCTTTTCCCTGCAGTTCAAATAGGCATTCTTGAATTCTTCGCAGGCATCACATTCTCTGGTGGTGACAAACCGGGTTCCCATCTGGAATCCGTCCGCACCGTAGGCATAGGCTTTTTCTGCGTCCTCCCGGCCGTAGATGCCGCCGCAGACGATGAGCGGACAGTTGTCCAGCGCCTCAAGCTCGCCTTTGATATCGGCGATGTTTTTGTAAAAGTCCTCTGCCGCCGCCTCCATCTGAAATTCTTTCACACCCAGATAGCCTCCGGCCAGGGGGCCTTGGAAAATAAAGCCGTCCGGTGTCCGGTTGTATTTTTTTGCCCAGTTGCGAATGATGATGTTGGCCGCCCGTTTTGAAGAGACGATGGGTACCAAGGCTATTTTTTTGTCCTTGCAGCAGCGGGGCAGGTTGGTGGGCACCCCGGCTCCGCAGATGATCACTTCTGCTCCGGCCGCCGCGGCAGTCTCCACGTAGTCCTGCAGATGGCGGGACGACCACATAACGTTGACGCCGATGGGTCCCCGATTTTCACAATCCTTCACCAGCTCCCGGGCCCGCCTTACTTCCCGCGTTAAAATCCGTTTATTGGCAGTTAAGGGATCGCTGCTGTAATCGGGCTCGCGAAATCCGATCTTGGATGCAGCGATGATCCCCACTCCGCCTTCCTTTGCCACGGCTGCGGCAAGCGTGCTCATGGAAAGGCCGATGCTCAGGGCTCCCTGGAAAATGGGCACTGGCACCAGAATTTTTCCCAGCTTGATGGGCTTTAGGGTAAAAGGTCCCGGATCCCTTGCAGGAGGATGCTTGCGCATCAACAGGTATTCATTGATGTTGTCGATGGATTCAATGAACTTTCCCACCTGGTCCTCCGGAATCTGGGAAATGGCTTCGCTGATCATGGCTGTGTGAAAGGCCTCGTGCTCCCGCACGGCCGCCGCCCCTTCATCGGTCAGGCGGATTTTCACGATCCGCCGGTCCTCAGGAATGCGAAAGCGTTCCACATAACCCTTTTTCACCAGCTTGTTGATGGCTGCGGTAAGTGTGCTGACATTGATCTTCAGCGACGCGGCCACCTGGCTCATGGTTTTGGTTTTACCCTCGCCCACAGCGGCCAGGGTATGGAGCTCCGTTATGGAGAGGTCTCTGCGGGTGGATCCCTGGATCGCCTTTTCTTCCAGCTTTAAGACGACATTAAACAGGTTCACTAAAATATCATTGATTTTTTTAACGTTATCCACCTTGGATGCTCCTTATTCAAACATAAACATGATCTCACATTTGCAGGCCAGCTTGTCGTCCACGTAGGCTTCCGCCTTACCGGTACCGGCCCTGCTTCTAAGCTTTTCAAAGTGAACCTTGAGGGTCAGCGTGTCCCCCGGAACCACCTGGTGCTTGAATTTGGCCTCTTTGATGGAGCCGAAGAAAGCCAGCTTGCCCTTGTTTTCCGGCAGGGATAAAACCGCGATTGCTCCCGCCTGGGCCAGGGCTTCCACTTCCAGCACGCCGGGCATTACTTTTCTTTCGGGAAAATGTCCCTGAAAATAGTATTCGTCCTCCCGCACGTATTTGACGGCTGTGATGGATTTTCCCGCTTCCATTTCCAACACTTCGTCAACCAGAAGGAAAGGCTCTCTATGGGGAATGATTTCTTTGATCTGTTCCTGATTCATCAACATGGTATCACCTTATTTCTCGAATTTCTTAACAATAATGGACCCGTTATGGCCGCCAAATCCCAGGGAGTTGGAGAGGACATACGTCAAATCCGCGTCTCTTCCTTCATTGGGAACATAGTCCAGCGTCAGCTCCGGATCTGGCTTTTCAAGGCCGATGGTGGCCGGTATAAATCCATCGTTGATGGCTTCTACGCAGAATACGGTTTCGATTCCGCCCGCTGCTCCCAGCAGATGGCCGGTCATGCTCTTGGTGGAGCTGATGGGTACCTTGGTATCGTCTCCGAAGATCTTTTTAATGGCATTGGTCTCAAAGAGGTCGTTATATGGAGTTCCCGTACCATGGGCATTGATGTAGTCGATTTTGTCCGGTGTGATGCCGGCTTCCTGAATGGCCAGCTCCATGGCGTCGGCCGCGCCTTCGCCGTCCGGAGATGGCGCTGTGATGTGGTAAGCATCGCAGGTTGCTCCGTATCCTACCATTTCGCCATAGATTTTGGCGCCTCTTGCCAGCGCGTGCTCCAGCTCTTCCAGAATCAGGAATCCTGCTCCTTCTCCGAGAATAAAGCCGTCTCTTTCCACATCGAAAGGAGTGGAGCACCTTGCCGGGTCGGTTCTGGTGGACATGGCTTTCATATTGGCAAATCCCGCGAAGCAGACGGGCGTAAACACCGATTCGGCTGAGCCTGCCAGCACAACGTCCGCATAGCCGTGCTTGACATTGCGGAAGGCTTCTCCCACGCTGTGGGTTCCTGCGGCACATGCGGAAACTACGCCGAAGCAGGAGGCTTTGGCGTTGAACTTAATGGCCAGGTTTCCGGCTACCGCGTTGGGCATGACCATGGGCACCAGCAGGGCCGAAGCTCTGGTCACATTATCCTTTTTTACACATTTGGTTACTTCTGCTTCCAGAGTGGTGATTCCGCCGATTCCCGTTCCGCCGAATACGCCGAACCGCTGGGGTTTTACGTTTTCACCGCTGACAATCCCCGCATCCTGCACTGCCTCTTCCGCTGCCGTAAGGGCCAGCTGAGATGATAGGTCCAGCCGCTTGGCTTCCCGCTTGTCTCCGAACTGAAAATCTTTGACTTCCGCACCCATCTTTACTTTGTGGGGGGTGATATCAAATCGGGTGATCTCTCCGATTCCGTGTTTGCCTGCTTTGATGCTGGCCCAGGAATCCGCGACGTTATTTCCAACAGGAGTAACTGCTCCTCTTCCCGTAATTACAACTCTTTTTTCCATTTATCCAAATCCTTTCTCTTTACATGGTTAATCCGCCGTCAACGCAGATGGTCTGTCCCGTAATATAGGAAGCGCTGTCGGAAGCCAGGAACAGGGCAGTCTTTGCAATGTCCTCCGGTTTTCCCGTGCGTCCCAGGCTGATGGCCTCTGCAATCTTGGCTTTCTGATCGTCAGTCATAACGGCTGTCATATCGGTATCGATGAATCCAGGAGCGATGGCGTTGACGGTAATGCCCCGTCTGCCCAGCTCCTTGGCCGCCGACATGGTCATGCCGATGACACCGGCTTTTGATGCGCTGTAGTTGACCTGGGCCGGATTGCCCTTCACTCCGGCCACCGACGACAGGTTGATAATTCTGCCGGATCTCTGTTTGATCATGACCTTGGAAGCCTCGCTGAGGAAATAAAAGGAACCGTTCAGGTTGGCGCTGATCACATCGGTAAAATCTTCGGCTGACATGCGCATCAGCAGCTTGTCTCTGGTGATGCCGGCGTTGTTGACCAAAATGTCCACTTTTCCGAACAAGTCTTTGGCCCTGGCGACAGCTTCCTTTGCCGTCTTAGGATCCGCCACATCTCCTTTCAGCAGTTCCACCCTGGTTCCGTGCTGTGAAAGCTCGGCTGCTGTTTTCTGCGCCTGCTCATCGTTGCTCCGATAGCAGAGGAGCACATCGGCGCCGTTTTTGCAGAATTCAGCGGCAATGGCCTTGCCGATCCCGCGCACGCCTCCTGTAATTATGGCTGATTTTCCCTGTAACATAGCTATTCTCCTTTTTTCAGAGCCGCCAGCCCTTCAATGGTCTGCTGCAAGCTCTCCTCATTTTCGATATTAAACCTGGCGATGGACGAATCGGTCTTTTTGGCCAGCCCGGATAAGGTTTTTCCAGGTCCGATTTCAATCAGCGCTTCTGCGCCGTCGCGGACAAAATTGCGGATGGTCTCTTCCCAGTAAACCGGGCTCATGGCCTGTCTGGACATGATATCAGCCAGATACTCACATACGTCGCCGCCGTCAAAGTCCTTCATCATATCCTCTGCGGTTACGTTGGCATAAATCTTTGCCTGAGGAGCACCAAGTCCTGCTTCCCGGAGCACGTTCTTCAATTCTTTTGCCGCCGGAACCATCATCGGGCTGTGGAAGGCTGTTCCCACCGGCAGCACCATGGCCCGAATCTTCTTGGCCTTGGCCGCCTGTACAAAGCGTTCGATCGCTGCTTTATCGCCTGCCACAACGGTCTGTGCCGGAGAGTTGAAGTTGACCCCTTCCAGAACCCCGTCTTCTCTGGCTTCTTCCACCACCTCCAGGATCGGTTCCCGTTTTCCCATGGCTGCTGCCATCGCGCCCATGGGTTTGCCGTCGGCCCCCGTTCCGGCTTCATTCATCAGTTTTCCCCGCTTGGTGACGATTTCCATGCCTGTTTTGATCTCATCGATAACGCCGGCTGCGGTGAGGGCAGCGTACTCGCCCAGGCTGAATCCTGCATAGCCTATGATTTCCACATCATCCTTCAGTCCCGCCTGCTCCAGTGCCTGCAAAAATGCTTCATAAGCAGCCATGGTTACGGTATAGATGCACGGCTGGGTCACGTGGGTCTGCTTTAAGGTCTCTTCATCGCCTTCAAAGCACCATTCCTTCACCTGTTCACCTGCCATGTCAAAGATTGCTTTTGCTGCCGGGTAGGTATCGTACAGATCCTTTCCCATTCCGCTATATTGAGCGCCCTGCCCTGCAAATGTGATTCCGATCTTCATAAATCTCCTCTGCCTCCTTAAATAGTTCTTTGATAATCTCTGCCGCCGGCTGTTCTTTTTTTACCATTCCGGCGATCTGCCCGGACATGATGTTGCCGTGGTCCGCGTCTCCATCGCGCACAGCGGCTGCCAATGTTCCTGTACACAGTTCATTGATCTTTTCCAAGTCCTCATTTTTCTTTTCCAATGCCAGAATCTCTCTGGCCAGCTTATTTTTAATTACTCTCACCGGATGGCCCGTGCTCCTGCCGGTGGCGACGGTGGATGAGTCCTTTGCTTTCAGAATGGCATCCTTATACCCCTGGGCCACGATGCACTCGTCGGCTACCAGAAATCGAGTTCCGATCTGCACGCCCTTGGCTCCCAGCATATATGCGGCTGCCACGCCTCTTCCGTCTGCGATTCCCCCTGCTGCCAGAACCGGAATCTTTACCGCATCCGCAATCTGGGGAACGAGGGCCATGGTCGTAGTTTCCCCGATATGGCCTCCGGCTTCCGTTCCTTCTGCCACCACTGCGTCTGCTCCGGCCCGCTCAACACGAATGGCCAGCGCCACGTTGGCGACCACCGGCACTACTTTAATGCCGCATTCTTTCATTCGTTTAATGTATTTTCCCGGATTTCCGGCTCCTGTTGTGACCACCGCCACCTTTTCTTCGCATACTACATCGATCAATTCATCTACGTTGGGGGCCAGCAGCATGATGTTAACACCGAACGGCTTGTCTGTCATTTGGCGCGTTTTCGCGATCTGGTCTCTCAGCCAGTCTGCCGATTCTCCGCCTGCGGCGATGATTCCCAGACCGCCGCCGTTACTCACAGCTGCCGCCAGATTGCATTCTGCGATTCTGGCCATCGCCCCCTGGATAATTGGATATTCTGTTCCCAACACTTCGCATACGTTTACCATTTTATTTTCCTCCTGCTTCTTATCGGATATGGGACGAGCTTACCATTCTATAATGGCCGCAGCGGCACAGAGCCCGCCGCCAAATCCCATGACTGCAATTTTATCGCCTTTCTCCATTTTACCAGTTTTTGAAAGGTCATACAATGCCATTGGAATACTTGCTGAAGAAACATTGGCGCTCTTGTTGATGCTGATCTGAAATTTTTCGATGGGTTGATTGAGCCTTTTGGCCGCTGCTTCCATGATACGGCCGTTGGCCTGATGGGGAACGAACCAGTCGATATCGTCCAGCTCCAATCCCGCCTGCTTTAGCGCTTCCATGGTCACCTCTTCAATGGAGTTGACCGCGAATTTGAACACTGCTTTGCCTCGCAGCGCCAGGTGCTGGGGTTGATTCTCATCCTTATAGAACGGCGTCTGATGATATTCTTTGCCGCAGGTCAGCACACCCTTTTGGTCATCGTAATTTTTTAAGTATGTAGCCAGAATACCCGGCCGTTTTGGATTGTTCTCCAGTACCGCCGCCCCGGCTCCATCTCCAAACAATATGCAGCTGGAACGTTCTTTCCAGTTGGTAATCCTTGAAAGCCGCTCGGCCCCGATCACTAGCGCCCTCTGAATATTCATGGTGCCCGCACCGGGCGCGGCGCCGTTTTTCATCAGCGCCTCCGCACACCAAATCCCGTACATAAACCCGCTGCACGCCGCGTTTATGTCAAAAGCGACGGCATGATCAAGCCCTAATCTCATTTTTACCTGTGCGCTAGTTACCGGCACCATGGCATCCGGCGTGACGGTAGCCACCAGCACCAGACCGATGGAGTCACGGTCGATGTTGCCCAGAGCTTCTTCTGCTGCTTTGCACGCCAGGTCAGTTCCTGACTCACCGGCTGCGATGTGCCTCTGCTCGATGCCGGTCCGTTCGATGATCCAGGTGTGATCGGTATCTACCAGGTCGGAAATGTCGTCATTTGTCACGACTTTTTCCGGCAGACATTTCCCTAATCCTACAATTTCTACGCCCAAATCGTCCTCCTTTTGAAATTAATTTACTTCTAAAACAAAATACTTTGATGATCAAACTATTTATTTAATTATAGTTTATTTTCAAAAAAAGTCAATGTTTTTGTTGAGTCTTTGACCGTTGTAAAAACCTTCCTTGCAAGTTGTCCGCCTTTTGGGTATAATCTGCTTTGCGGCTATATTTGGATGCCGTTTGAGCAAAGGAGCAGGTATGAGTATTTTAACAGTTGAACATTTATCCCATGGCTTTGGCGACAGGGCCATTTTTAACGACGTATCCTTCCGTCTGCTGGCCGGTGAGCACATCGGACTTGTGGGCGCCAACGGAGAAGGAAAGTCTACGTTTATGAATATTGTCACCGGCAAGCTGGCGCCGGATGAAGGAAAGGTGGAGTGGGCCAAGAACTGCCGCATCGGTTACTTGGATCAGCACACGGTTCTGCAAAAAGGCATGACCATGCGGGATGTGCTCAAGTCGGCCTTTTCCTGGCTCTTTGAGATGGAGGCGCGCATGAACCAGATCTGCGACCAGCTGGGATCGGCCGATGAGTCGGAGATGGACATGCTCATGGAAGAGCTGGGAGAAATTCAGGATATGCTGACCATGCACGATTTTTATATCATCGATGCCAAGGTGGAAGAGGTGGGAAGAGCCCTGGGCCTTACGGACATCGGTCTGGACAAGGATGTGTCTGATCTGTCCGGCGGCCAGAGGACAAAGGCCCTGCTGGCAAAGCTGCTTTTGGAAAAGCCGGATATCCTCCTGCTGGACGAGCCGACCAATTATCTAGATGAAGAGCATATTGAGTGGCTGAAGCGGTATTTGCTTGATTACGAAAATGCCTTTATTCTCATCTCCCACGATATTCCTTTTTTAAACAGTGTCATCAATCTGGTCTATCATATGGAAAATCAGCGGCTGGACCGTTATGTGGGCGATTACGACAAATTCCAGGAGGTCTATGCGGTGAAAAAGGCCCAGCTGGAGGCTGCGTACAAGCGTCAGCAGCAGGAAATCAGTGAGCTGAAGGATTTCGTGGCCAGAAACAAGGCCCGGGTGGCGACCCGCAATATGGCCATGTCCCGGCAGAAAAAGCTGGATAACATGGAACGGATCGAGCTGGCGTCTGAAAAACCCAAGCCGGAATTTAACTTCCAGAAAGGGCGCACTTCGGGGAAGGTGTTGTTTGAGACTCGGGAGCTGGTGATCGGCTATGATGAGCCTTTGTCCAAACCGCTGAATCTTTCCATGGAGCGGGGACAGAAAATTGCCTTGATCGGCGCCAACGGCATCGGCAAGACCACGCTGCTGAAAAGTATCCTGGGTCTCATCCCGCCCCTTTCCGGGAAATGCGAGCTGGGTGATTATCTGCAGATCGGTTATTTTGAACAGGAGATGGCGCCGGGAAACACCAATACCTGCATTCAGGAAATGTGGAATGAGTTTCCGGGCATGAATCAGTTCGAGGTGCGGGCGGCGCTGGCAAAGTGCGGGCTGACCACCAAACATATTGAAAGCCAGGTGCGGGTTCTCTCCGGGGGCGAGCAGGCGAAAGTGCGGCTCTGCAAGCTGATCAACCGGGACAGCAATCTTTTGCTGCTGGACGAACCGACCAATCATCTGGATGTGGATGCCAAGGCGGAGCTAAAGCGGGCTTTGGTGGATTATAAAGGAAGCTTGCTTCTGATCTGTCACGAGCCGGAATTCTATCAGGATGTGGTGACGGATGTCTGGGATTGCAGCAAATGGACGACCAAGCTGGTTTAAGGCCGCCGGGTGACGGCTACGCTTTGCAAGGTGGAGTTTTGGGGAATATGGGGTGCCTCGGGGCTGGCGCATCATGGAGCAGTGGTGTCTGGGATGCCTTGGGCGCTTCAGATTACCTTTTTGGGTTTTTTTGAGTTTAGGGGGCGGGTCTCGGGGTACTTTGAGGGTGCCCCGAGTTGCCGCAGGAAAAAAGCGAGAATTTTATTGAAAATTTACCGGATTTTTACCTTTGTTGAAATTTGGTGCCGCGCAAAGCAAGAAGGCCGCCTGCAGAATAGTGTCGAAAATTGTCGAATTTAAATCAGCAGCTTCAGCAGATCGTCCGCTTGATCGATGATATAATCCGGCCTGTTGGGGCCGGTCTTTTCTTCTTCGCTCACCGCCATGGCCCAGCTCACCAGCACCGACTTGACGCCGGCATTTTTCGCGCAGAGGATATCGAACATGGTATCCCCCAGCATAATACTCTTTTCCGGTACAGAGCCCAGCTTTTCCAGGGCAATATTAATAGGCTCCGGATCCGGTTTATGTTTATCCGTATCATCGGCAGTCACGACGGTATCAAAGTATTCCATGATTCCGTACTTTTCCATTCCCTGCTCTGTGGTCCTTCTTAGTCTGGAAGTAACCATGCCCAGCTTATATCCCCGCTTTTTCAGCTCTGCGATCAGTTCCTTCATCCCGGGGAACAGGGAAATCAGCTCGCCAAAATTGTCATAATGGTAACTCCGATAAACCTGAATCGACTCTTCCACCGGTACATTGGGAAAGAGCTTTTCCATGGTCACTTGCAGCGGTTCCCCAAAGGTGGCGATAATTTTCGCCTCGTCCTCTTCCCGGTTTTCCAGGGTTCTGAAAGTATGCTGCCAGGAATTGATGATTACATCGTTGGTATTCATCACCGTTCCGTCAAAATCAAATAGTACAGTATCTATTTTACTCATAATGATTCTCCTTTTACATGCTGCCTATTATTATAGGACGGAACCGAAAGTTTTGCAATGGGCGGCAGACAGAATTGGGAAAGGTTTGGTTTTTGGAGGCGGTGGCCTAACGAAAACAAGGAATTTTGAATGAAGTTAGTGTAAAGGCAGATGTCTGGCAGGTTTGGGCCAGGTGCATGAAGTAAGACGTTTCTTCTACGAAAAAAGGCCGCCTCTATAGGCGGAGACCCATAAGGAAGTAAAAAGTGTTTTGGTCGGAACCGGCGTGTTAAGTCATGCCGGTTCTGATTCGTTTAGAGACTCCCTTCCAATCTTCAAAGGGATGCGGATTTGCCCCACATAGGTAAAGTATAAATCTATCTGCACATGCTTTCTTCCATTCTCCCTTACCGGGCTGTGTACCACGATCTTGCTCACAAGTGCATTGAGGATGGCGGCGTCGAGTTCCGGTATATCCAGGTACTTGTCCACCAGCTTCAGAAACTCGTTCACATCGGAAACCTGCCCGGCCTGTGCCTCGATTTCCCGTTCCAATACGGCGGTAAGCTGCTCAATCTCCGCCTGCTCCTTCTCATATTGGCGGGATAATTTTAAGTACCGGCTGTCAGACAGCTTGCCCAGCACATTGTCCTCATAGATGTGTTGGATAATCCGGTCCAAATCCTCCATCCGTTTTTTCGCCCCGGAGAGGGTTTTCTGCTTTTCCGCCAGTTCTGCCTTGCGGCTTTCCTCGTCCTGCGCCAGCATTTCCAGTTTGAAATCCTTCTGGAACATACGGACATAACTCAATGTCTGCCGTATGGTTTCCAGCACAATTCGGTAAAGCACCTGTTCCCGGATATAATGGATTTTACAGGAGCCGGTGTTGCTCTTGTAATTGGAGCAGACGAAATGGTTCTGGCTGCCGTCCTTGTAAGTGTTGCAGGTGCAGAAATACAGCTTGGCCCTGCAGTCGGCGCAGTAGAGCAGGCCGGTGAACATGCTGGTCCTTCCTGTTTTTGTCGGCCTGCGTTTGTTCTTCCGCAACTCCTGTACCCGTTCCCATTGTCCTCTCTCGATGATGGCGGGCTGGGTATCCTCAAATATTTTCTGATTCTCAATCGGGTTTTCCATCTGCTTTTTGAATTTCAGGGACTTGGTATAGGTCTTGAAGTTCACGGTACAGCCTGTGTACTCCCGCCGCTCCAATATCCTGGCGACAGATTTAGCGCACCACTGATAAAGATTTTCCGGCATGGCCCAGCCTTTCTGCCTGGCGTGATAGGCGGTAACGGTCGGCACCTTGTCGGCTGTGAGGATTTTGGCAATCTGCATGGGGCCTTTCCCCGCAATACAGAGGTTAAAGATACGTCGCACCACCTTTGCCGCTTCTTCATCCACAATCCATTTCTTTTTGTCCTGCGGGTCTTTTATGTACCCATAAGGCGGGTTGCTGGCAATATGCTCCCCGGCTTCGCCCCGGATTTTTACCACCGCCCGGATTTTCTTGCTGGTATCCTTGGCGTAGTAGTCGTTGAATACATTTTTGAACACCGCAAAATCATTTTCCCCCTTGGCGCTGTCCACATCGTCGTTGATAGCGATAAAGCGGACGTCATAAGCGGGGAAGATGAAATCCTGAAGCCGCCCCATGTAGGAATACTCCCTGCCCAACCGGGACAGGTCTTTGACAATCACAGCGGATACGCTGTAATCCTCCACATATTTCATCATTTCCTGAAAGCCCGGCCTTTGAAAGCTGGTTCCAGAATATCCGTCGTCTACAAAGAATTGGATATTCCGAAACCCGTGTTCGTCGGCGTATTTGCTTAGAAGGGCTTTCTGGTTGGTAATAGAATTGCTTTCCCCGTCCAGGGCGTCGTCCTGGCTCAAGCGGCAGTATAATGCGGTGATCTTGTCTGGCTGCTGGTTCATTTGCTTCTCCTTTCTGTTCAGGCAGCCAAGTAAACGGTTGCCCTTATTATAACGCTCCGGTTTAGATTTTTCAGCTATGTCTCTGACTCTTTTTCCTGTAAATCTTTCTCCATCAGCCGCTTTAATTTCTTTACGATCCCTTCCGAGCCTTTTTCCGCAAAGTGGGGAATGACCCTGTAGACGGAGGCACCTTCAAAGTATGTATATTTGCTGTTTCCCAAATCAAAGTGATACGCACCGTCTTTGAAATACTTTTCCATCCGTTCCCCCACAGCGGGGTCAAAGTCTTTCAGCAGTTCATACAGCTTTTGTTCATCGGTCATTGGCGTCCCTCCTTTTGTCAACAGGCAAATTCAATGTGATAATAGCTGGCCTGCCGAAGCCCTGTTTCCGGCGGACGATCAGGCCGCAGGATTCTAGTTCGTGAAACGCCCGTGTTGCTACCTGCCTGCTCCGGCGGAGTTTCGCTTTGGCGTCCTCCACAGTGAAGTACAAGCGGATGGTCCCATCCGCTTCGATATAGCCTTTCTTTCTGGAAATCCCTGCCCGGTCCAAAAGCAGGGCGTACAGCACCTTGGCGTCATTGGATAAGTCCAGGGGGATAAGGGAACGTGGGAAAATGATGTAAGACGAAATCTCCGTATCTGTTTTGAATGGAATCATAAATTCACCTTCCTATCCATCGGCATGATAGATAGATTGATATTGACTGTTTTGTATTTAACTTTTTCTTATTAACTACCGTCTAAATCCGGGCTGTCAGAGAGGCGGGAAAGCTGCGGACTGAAAAACAGGATATGGACGTTTCAGAGCGTCAGCTTTGCCATGTTCTGAAAAACCAATCCTGGATATTCCCGTTTAGGAGGTAAAATGAGGCGGCAGCCTATATGTACGCAGCTTGCTGCCTGTTCGGGAAAATCCCGTTTAGGTCAAGAGCCTGTTCGGACAATTAGAAGTCCGTTTGGGATAGGTATAAGGGATTTATCCCTCTATCCCATTGACCGGCGCTTATAAAGCCTACAGAATCAATGGTTTTTCTCCCCTAATTGTCCACAGGCAACCCGCCTTTTCCGGTCGCTGGCTGTTTTCTGCCTGCGGTGAATAATGGCGGCGCAGGCCTTACAGTATTTTGCCCGGTTGGAACCGGGGAGAAAGGATTGGCCACAGACAGTACACCGTTTATGTTCCTTCCGGTAAAGCAAAGCAGCCGCCAGAGGTTCATCCAAGGGCAGGACAGCGGCACGGAACCACCTGCACAGCAGGGAGTAGGAAATGCTCTGCACGCACACGCATTCTTCTCCATCGTCAAGGGCAAGGCAGTTCCCGCTCTCATAGTTGCAGCACTGATGAACCAGCTTTCTGGCTCTGCGGTAATGGGAATAGGTCATGATGGGGATTTTTTCTTTGATTTCCATCGCCTCCTTTCAGGCTGTTAAAAAACTCTCCCTATCTATCTGTACATTTTGAAAGCAAAATGACACCCCCTTTTGAAAATAAATTTGAGATGGCTCAAAATATCTTTCATATATCCGTACATTTTTCGGGGGATTGTTGCATGGGTAAACACAAAAATATGCTTCTAATAGTCACTTCATTTCTCAGAGATTTTTACAGTGGGGGGGTAAAAATTAAAAAAATACCACCACGACTATTTCAAGCCATGATGGTATTTCTCAAATTTCAAACTTATAGCCGATGCGACGGATAATAAAACCGGAGGAAACAAAAATTTTACGCCAGTTTCCAGCTTTGGCTCTCCGTTTGTAACTTCACCATTCGGGCATACAAGCCGTTTTGCTTTAACAATTTTTCCGGTGCGCCTTCTTCGGCCACGGTTCCTTCAGAAAGCACCACGATCTTATCTGCCCCGGCTACGGTGCGCATCCGGTGGGCGATCACCAGCACCGTCTTATCCGCAATCAGACGGGAGAGGGCAGTTTGAATCAGGGTCTCGTTCTCCACATCGAGGGAAGCGGTTGCTTCATCCAAGAGAATAATCGGCGCGTTTTTCAGGAAAGCGCGGGCAATGGAAATACGCTGCCGTTCACCGCCGGAAAGCTCGCAGCCGTTTTCCCCGATGTTGGTATGCCAGCCATCCGGCAGCTTTTCGGCAAATTCATCCACATTGGCAAGTTTTGCCGCTGCTAATACCTGTTCGTCGGTTGCATCCTTATTCCCAATTCGTATATTCTCCAAAATGGTATTGTCAAACAGCGTAACATCCTGAAACACAATGGAGAACAAGGAAAGCAGAGCCTCCGGGTCCATTTTGGAAATATCCATACCTCCCACAGTGATTTTTCCCCGGCTCGCATCCCAAAACCTTGCTGCAAGCCGCGATACCGTGGTTTTGCCGCCGCCAGAGGGCCCTACTAAAGCTGTGACTTCGCCCTGTTTTGCGGTAAAGGAAACATCCTTCAATACGGTTTTTCCTGTGTTGTAAGCAAAGCCTACATGGTCGAAGGTAATATCATAGCCTTTGTTGGAAAGTCTGTTTTCTCCCTGCTGAATCGGGTGATCGAGAATTTCATTCATGCGGGCGATATTAGTGCGGGTGCTGATAACCGCCGCCAGATTTTGCAACGCCCCTTGCAGCGGGTCATAGAGCCGTGAAACAACCAGCAGGAACATGAAGAAAGTCAGGACATCGAGGTTGCCGCCTATCAGCAGAATAGAGCCTACCAGCGCAACGGTGGCAATTCCCAGCTTTAATATGAGTGACGCGGACACCACAAAGGCAGCCAACCCAAACTCATTGAGAATGGAACGATATTCCACGGCACGGATTTTCTTTTCTAAGCCTTTCAGGTATTCTGCTTCGGCATTGTTGGCTTTTAAGTCGCGCACCGTCTCAATGCACTCCTGAATCCCGTCGGCGCAGGCCATCTTTACATCCATCGCTTTCTGATTGAGCCGTTCCTGCACCTTGGAGGAGAACCCCACAATGGCAAAGGCCACCGGCAGTACCCACAGCGCCGCTAATGCCATGCGCCAGTCGAACACCAAAAGGCTAATGGAAATTAAGACAGTGGAGATGATGGAGCCTGCCAGTTCGGGAATAAAATGGGAAAAGCTCTGCTCCAAAAAGGTGCAGTCGGCCATGATGGTGCTGGTGAGATCCGCCAAATCCTTTTTTCCAAAGAAGGACAGCGGAATCCTCCGAAGTCGTTCGGCCAGCGTAATCCGCCGCACACCGCTTTCTGTATAAGTGGCAAAGTAGGTGGCGTTGTACTGAAAGTATGTGGTAAGCAGGATCAGGCCGATACACACCACGCAGCCCACGATGTAAAAAGCAATTTTTTCGCCGGGTACGCCGCCAGCCATCAAATCGCCTACCAAAAAATACAAGAGGCCCACTGGGAACATAAAGGAAAGATTTTGAAGAACGCAGGCAAGGCAGCCTTTTACCAGATCCTTCGCCCCCTGCTCGGAAAGGGCATACCGTTTTTGCAGCCGTTTTATCATGTTATTGTACCTCCTTTGCAACCTTCCATTGAACAGAAGTTTGATAGTCCTGCCACATGCGGCTGAATACGCCGCCTTTTTCCAACAGCTCACGGCTTTTGCCGCTCTCTGTGATCTGCCCGTCCTCAATGACATAGATTTGGTCTACGCCAGCCACGGTAGAGAGCCGATGGGCGATCATAATCACCGTTTTCCCCTGTGACAGCTTGGAAAAGGCTGCCTGTACGCGGGATTCATTATCCGGCTCGGCAAAGGCGGTGGCCTCGTCTAAGATTACGATAGGCGCATTTTTCAGCATCACGCGGGCAATGGCGATCCGCTGCTGTTCGCCGCCGGAAAGGTACACACCTTTTGTCCCTATCACGGTGTCTGCGCCCCTCGGCAGCTTTTCCAGAATATCATCGCACTGGGCGTTGTGGAGGGCAGCCATGATTTCTTCCCGGGTAGCATCCGGTTTTCCCATGCGCACATTTTCCAAAATCGAGGCTTTGATTAGGCGGCTGTTCTGGAATACAAAAGAAACGGTATTCATAAGTTCCTCTTTGGCGATGTTCTTCACATTCACGCCGCCAATCTTCACCTGCCCGCCTTGCGGGTCAAAGAACCGGCAGATCAGATTGGCAAGCGTGGTCTTGCCACCGCCGGAAGGTCCCACAAAGGCCACCGTCTGCCCTGCGGGAATTGAAAGGGAAATATCCTTGATGACCTCGTTTTTTCCATCATAACTGAAATGAACATGGTTAAGCTGTACCGAAGCGCCGTTTGGGTGTTCCGGCTGTGCTACTTCTGCAAGAGGGTTCAAATTCAATACGCTGTCGATTCTATGCAGGGCATCGTCCACGATCATGGCATTTTCGCTCTGAAACATGATACGGGTAAGGGTGACGGAGATGATGGGCGTGATGATGATGTAGAACATCAAATCCAGCAGGAAATCCTTCGTAACGCCGCCCCCTGTAAAAATCAACGCACCGGCAATCAGCGCGGCAAAGACGCCGTTGATGGCTGCCGTATAAAACATCATGGGTGCTCGAAGCTGCTTGGTATAGGCAATCACCCACACCTTATACCTATCAATGGAATCCTTGAATTTTTTGAAGGAGAATATGGTCTGCCCGAAGGTTTTCACAACGGGAATCCCCCGTACATACTCCACCGCTTCATTGGACATATCATCGAGAGCGTTTTGGTATTCTTTCATTTTTTCCTGCATTTTCTTTCCGGTCATCGTCATCATAATCAGAAAGCCCAACAAAACTGGCACAAGGCTCAAAAGTCCCAGCCGCCAGTCGAACACCAGCAGCAGAACCAAAAGGCCGCATGGTGTCGCAATGGCATTGGCACGGTCGGGAAGCTGATGCGCCAGATAGGTTTCGGTGGCGGCGCTGGATTCATTGACGATTTTGCGCAGCCTGCCGCTGCCGAATTGCTCTGCAAACCCCAGCGGCAGCTTTACAATACGCTCCATCGTTTGCAGGCGCAGGTTGGTGGCAATGCGGAACGCCCCTTTGTGGGAACACATCAGAGCGCCTATGTAGACCAACACCGCGATCACTGCGAACAGCACCGCCATCCAGCCGTTACGGGTCAGGTTTTGCGCATGGCTGAAATCCGGCGCAAATGTCAACACTTCCTGCATGACCTTCCAGATATAGTAGAAAGGCACTAACGCTATGAGGGCGCTGATGGCCGAAAGCACCCAGGAAGCGTAAGTCAGGTATTTGTGGCCGCCTGCAACTGCAAGCAACCGTGATAGATTGGATCGTTTTTTCAAAGAAAATTCCTCCTTTTCGTTTATTTATGATAAAGAGAACACAAGCGCGTTCTTCTTATATCCGTATAAGTTAGTTATTGCTAACCTATGGGCAAAAATTACAGGGCGTTACTGCCCCATAATTTTCATCCATCCGGCTGTATAGAAAGCCCGCATTTCCTTCACATAGTTTTCTGCGTTATGAAGCGGCATTTCGTGAATCACCAGTTCAAAGAAAGTATGAAACATGCCGGTAATCAGAATATGCTCCAGCGCAGGGTCGATCTGCGGGGAAGGACGACCAAGCTCCTGCAAAACTTTCTGATAGGCGTGGGTTGCCGCCACTTCAATCTCCACCATTTCATCGATGAAACCGAAAAACTTCGTCCCCTCCGAACAGCAGAGAATCAGTTTACATTCTTCCAGATGTTCGTAGGCGTAGTGGAGCATATCAAACATGCAAGCGCCGGAAAAATCTCCCATAACCTCCGGCTGCTGCTCGTGGGGGAGATTAGCAAATTCTTTCTGCGCTTTTTGAAAACAGCCGAGCAGATACGCATAATGCTCGCCTACCAAAGCCTCGAACAGTTCTTCTTTACTTTTATAATATCCGTAAAAGGCTCCAGTTGTCATACCTACGGATTTTACGATATTCCGCAGGGAAGCGTCTTTGTAGCCTTTTTGCAAAAACTCCGCTTTTGCGGCCCGGTGGATGCGTTCTAAGGTTGTCAGATTTCCTTCTATCCTTCTCACCTCCATAACACTGTTATATATCACTGTTATATTTTATTCCAAGAGGCGGGTCTTGTCAAGAGGGAAATTACCCATAGAATCATTTCAGAGACATTGAAGATAAAACAAGGTGAGGCAGCGTTTATACACTGCCTCACCTTTCTATTTTTCTTCAAACTTATAGCCGATGCCGTAGACGCTTTTCACATAGTCCGGCAGGTCGGGAGCGATCTTTAGCTTCCTCCGTAAATTACTCACATGGTTGTTGACTACTTTGCGGGAATAGTAGGTATAATCTTCTTCCCACACCAGATCCATAAGCATTTCATAGGTGAATACCCGCTTCGGATTTAAGATAAGCAAGGAGAAGATTTCAAATTCCTTGACGGTCAATTCTATCGACTGCTCCAATCTGCCAGCCGGTTTCAGCTAAATCAAGTACGGCTAATTTCCCATATCACCACCACCTAACCATCATCCAATGCTTTCTTTAACTTTTGAAAAGACTCCGCGCTGATCGCATGTTCAATGTTGCAAGCGTCTTGTTCTGCTATTTTGGGGGCTACGCCTGCCGCTATGAGCCGTTCTGTAAAAAAACGATGCTTTTCAAAAATCTGTTCGGCAAGCTGCAATCCTGTTTCTGTGAGGGAGAGTGTGCCGTCAGCATTTTTAACAAGATGGCCGGATTTGGATAGTTCCTTGACTGCCCGGCTTACGGAAGGCTTTTTTACCCCCAACTGCTTTGCAACATCCACGCAGCGGACATAGCCATGACGCTGCTGCATTATTAAAACGGCCTCCAGATAATCTTCCATCGAAGAAGTTAAAGACATAAAGGCTCCTCTCTTTTAGTTCTTATTTACTCAAATCCCACTGAAAACTACAGCAGGCTTGAATCAGTTCCTCATCATGGGTGATCACTAATACGGTTTTTCCCTCGGCCGCAGTATCTTCCAATGCAGAGGCAATTTTTCGCATGTTCCCGCCGTCCAGCCCCGACGTAGGTTCATCGAACAATAAAATTTCTCTGTCGGATAAAAGGCCGCAGGCAATGGAAAGGCGCTGCTTCTGTCCGCCGGACAGAATAGCCGGATGCGCGTCTTTGTAAGCGTAAAGATCTAATTTCTTCAGCAAATTTCTGGCCCTTTCCAATTGTTCCTCTGTCCTGGAAATCCCTAAGAACAGTTCTTCTGTTACGCTGTTTGTAAAGAATTGTGTGCCAGTGTCGTTGGAACTGTACCAGCAGCTTTTCCGCCGCCGTGACGAACCGGCTTTCCGACCGTGAAGGGAAATACTGCCCTTGGACGGACGTTCCAAGCCGGCAACGATTTTTGCCAGTGTTGTTTTTCCCGCCCCGTTGTGTCCGGTGATGGCAATGATCTGCCCCGCCCAGGCTGCAAGGTTTAAATTCTCCCAAATTGTATGCTTCCCTCGCTTACAGGAAAGGCTTTTCAGGGAAAGAAGAGGCGAGCCTGTGACGGCAGGTATGGAGAGCCTTGAAGGCATACAATGCTGTACAGCGCGTAGTTCCAACTGTTTCATGACTTCAGAAGGGAGCAGTCGCATTTGTTCAGGCGTGCGCTCCCACTGGATGGCTCCATCCCGGATATACACAAAGCGATCCGCTACATCCATCAGCCAGGAAATCCGATGTTCCGCAATCAGAAGCGTGCAGCCTTCCCGCTTTAGCCCTTGGAGAACTTCCCGCAGTTCTTTAACACCTTGGCCGTCCAGATTGGCGGTAGGCTCGTCACAAACATAAACGGGAGGGTTCATGGCGTAGACAGAGGCCACGGCTGTACGCTGCTTTTCTCCGCTGGAAAGCACATCAAGGGAGCGGTCACGCAATTGTTCCAAACGAAACCGCCGGATAGCCACGTCTGTTCGCAGAACAATTTTTTCATGCGGGAAGCCGTAATTTTCACAGCTGAAAGCAACTTCTCCCGGCATTTCAGAGGAGAAAAACTGACTTCCCGGATCCTGGAACACACTGCCCACCGTTTTTCCCCGTTTCCACAATGGCTCATCGCTTCTGTCTTTCCCATTAATCTGAAGGCGGCCGGAAAACCGGCCCATATGAAAGGCAGGCGCAATGCCGTTCACTATATGGATCAAGGTGGTTTTCCCATTTCCTGAAGGGCCGGTCAATACCACGCATTCGCCTTTCCGGACATGCAGACAAATATCGGTCACGCCTGCCTCGGAGTCGGCATATTGAAAATTCACATGTTCAAACCGGATCACTTTATCCCTCCTATTATGAAAAACAGGATGGTTCCAATCGCCCATATTCCCATCCAGAGGAAATCAGCCAGCTGAAGCTTTCTGGCATAGTAGCTTCCCCGCACCCCCGGTGCCTGGGCGCCACGCGCTATCGCCGATACGGAAAGCTGATCCGCAATCTGCAGGCAGCGCAGCAGCATGGGCACCAACACATATTCGCAGGTAACGGCAGGGTGGCGGAGCACCTGCACTGATCCGGTCAGCCTTCGGTTCTTCATGGACTGCCGAATCCCATTCAGTTCCGCCTTCATGGTTGGGAAAAACCGAAATACCACCAGCAGCCCTAAGATAACCGGAGTGGGGGTATGGATTTTCGACAGGGAGGCCGAGAGCTGTCCCGGAGGCGTGGTAATGAGATCCCACGCCGCCAGGAATACCGGCATAAGGTTGTAAAACATCAGCACATAGAACTCCGAAAAAAACACCATACGCAGGCCGTGAAAGCGAATGAGATACAGCAGCAGCGCCAGCGCCAGATAAAAAATGCCGAAGGTCAGGCAGCGCCGCCACCGCTTTTCAAAAACCAACTGGTAGAAAGCAAGCAGTGCAAGAAGACAGGTGAGCAGGGTGTTTGCGGTAAGCGACACTCCAAGGATGGCGCAGGCCGCCGCCCACGCTTTTACCGGAACGGATAAGGCTGTTTCCCGCATTTACAGAACACCCGCTTTTTTGAAATGCTTTTGAATCAGCTTCCGGCCGACAAGGCTGCCCAGGAATCCGCAGAACATGGTAAAAATCAGGATAAAAGCCACCCAGCCCGGCGCTGTATAATACTGAACGTAAGCGTCGATATAACTCTGCTCCATACCGCTGGCAATCGCAAAACTGTAATAGGTACCCCAGAAAAACCAGACGGGAAGCAGGTTTACCCCGTTGTATAACAGGCTGGAAACTATCCATGCGGCGGTCAGGCGGTTTGGCGTAATCCCTTTCCACAGGATGATTTCCGCGAGGACTCCCACCACGATAAACCACGGGAGCAAAAACCAGTTGCCCATCATCAGAAAGACAAGGCCCAGCAGCGTCATGTATACCAGTGAAACAAACCGTTTGCGGATGCGGTTTACCATCAAAAAATAGATGGGCCCGCAAACAAGCATGGTAATGCCTACGGACAGCACCATGCTGACAAAATCATTCACCATGCAGACCATGTTGATCCCCAGCTGAATGACAATGAGCAGCACGGTCATCAGTACCAGTGTAATAACGTCTTTTACAGACCATTTCTTTGCGTTTTCCATTTTGATTCTCCTTTGTTTTCTTTTATGATTCTTGCAGCTTCCGGCTTAATGCCCATTCGCGCAGCCCTATAAACCGCCGGTACGGGCCTTTCTGTTTCATAAGTTTCTGATGCGTTCCCCGCTGTACGGTCCGCCCCATTTCAGCACAAGGGTCTGGTCGGCATTCCGAACATTGGCAAGGCGATTGCCTCATCTATACGATTCTCCTCCTTTCTTAAAGTTAGTTTTAGCTAACCGTTGTGCAAAAAATTTAAGGTTCAAATGAACCTTAAAAGGCCGCTCCAGCCACAGTTGAAAAAGACTGCCAGTTCATTGACATAGCCAATCGCCTGTTCCCGGCTCATATCATGGGCGACTGTTTCAAAAACGGCGGTAAAATAGGCGCTTGTGATCATATGGTGAAGGTCACGGTTGACCGTCCCCTCCAATTTCCCGAGCTGCCGGAGCTGCTGATAGTAATCCTCCGTCTGATCGACTTCAAGCTCCACAAGCTCATGAATATAGTTGGCATACCGGGTTCCCTCGGAGCAGCAAATCACCAGTTTGAACGCATCGAAATGATCATAGATGTAATTGATAAAGTAATTCAGGTAGCTGGTAGATAAATCTTGGCTCTGTCCCGTTTTATCCTCTGTAACCAATTCATAATGTGCTTGCTGCGCCTGTTTAAACTGAGCGATCAGTTCATCGGCCGCCGGAGCTACCAAAGCGTCAAACAACGCTTCCTTACTGTTGTAATAGCCATAAAAGGCCCCTTTGGTAAAACCGGCTTCTTTGACAATGGCCCGCAGGGAAGCATCTTTAAAGCCCTTCTCCAAAAACTCCCGCTTTCCAACCTCAAGAATGCGCTTTTGCGTATCAGTCAGCTTCACGTTTTGTTCTCCCTTCATATACCATTGGTATATTAACATAAGCAGTGTAATTTGTCAACAAGTTTTGAGCGAGCGTATAGCGCTGGATCGAAAACAACTTTGAAATTAGCGCCTTAAATATAGAGGATTTGACGAAAATAAATGCCGCAAGAAGTTCACGTTGATCCTGTGGCATTTTATATTATGGTTGCGCTTAACAAAAACAAGTTCCAAAAAGCATTTCAGCTTACAGAAGGCATAAGCATTAGGGAATACATTCGGGCATTGCGGATGGAACTTGCTCTGGAACCTTTTGAAAAAAGCGATATGTCCACTGGCAACATCGCAAAAGCAGTTGGCTATCATGGAGTATCAAATTTCTACCATGTCTTTCAGCAGAGATTTGGAGAAACATATTCATAAGCTGTTTTCACAGATTGGCAAGCAATGCAAACATGTACATGTTTGCGATTTTGGCGGGTTTTCTACCCGCCAAAATGCTTGTTGAGGGATAACCCCCAAGCCCCCAAGATCGCTACCTTCGGTAGCGGCTGCGCGTCCTGCGGACGCTGAAAAATTTTTAATAAGCAAAAGAAAAACTCTATGCAAATGGTTCGTCCATTCACATAGAGTTTTCTTATTTCCCGTTCACTTGGCATAGGTTAGTATTTTCGCAATACTTCTATATGTTCCTCTGCCATTCTGAGGCAGCCTCTTCTCTCGTTTGTGATGTGCTTTATTCAATGGAAATCAGCTTTTTCTGCTCTTCCAGTTTTTTCGGTTCTTCTTTTGGTATTGACAGGTGCAGCGTGCCGTCTTTAAAGGAAGCTTTGATGTCTTCCTCTGTTACTCCGTTCCCTACATAGAAGGTCCTGGAGCAACTGCCGGTGTAACGCTCTCTGTGAATATAGTTGCCGTTCTCGTCTTTTGTGTCGTTGGACTCATTTTTCGTGGCAGTGATGGTCATGTAACCGTCCTTCAGCTCTGCGCTAATGTCTTCCTTCGCATAACCCGGCAGGTCAATGTCCATCAGATAATCTCCATCCTGTTCCTTAATATCGGTCTTCATGACGTTCTTGTTGCTATCCATTCTGCTGAAAAATGGGTCTTTGAACATCTCGTCAAACAAATCCAAACCGAAACTACTTCTTCTAGGCACCATCATCATATGTCATCCCTCCTTAATTTCTAACCAGTGGCAAAACGCAGGTTAGATAAAATATAATGATTTTATGTTCCCCCTTTTGGAACAATTTTATAATAACACTTTTTGTTAGCACTGTAAAGAGGTGAGTGCTAATTTTTCCGAAAATTTTTTTGCCTCTTTTGAGAAAACTGTAGATTTCAATGTTTTTGCATTATAATGGAAAAATTTTGCACTTACTCAGTCCGGCTTTATTCTTCTGACCCTGAATTCAAACCTCATACACGGAAAACCGCAAAGCCTGCCAGCTGTCAATCGCGCCTTCACAGACGAAAAGCCTGTTTTCCAGCCATTTATACTCGGAACTGCCGACATCGAATCTGGCAGTTCCTTTATAATAATATTCCTCCGAAGAAACGGCTTCCCCGGCCAAAAGCTTTTCCTCCAGCTCCTGCGCCAGATGGAGATAGGCGTCGATCTGCATGAACAGCTCTGCGCCGTCATCGGTTTTGAGAAGCACCGGAGCATAGATGATATTCACCCCCTCTGATGGCGTATAGGTCGTAGACGCTCCCACAGGCAAAATTCTGCCCTTCATCCTATCGCCGGAGAAAGAGCCTTCGCCTGCAGGGGAGATCAGCAGGTCCCCCCTGCAGGTGTTCTCGATTAAAAGATCGGAGGTCTGCTCCAGCTCCATATCAAACAACTTCCTCATAAGCTGCCTCTGATAACCGTTCCTTCGAAAATAACTGCATCGATGGCAGCATCTTTCAGCTGCTCCGAAGGCGTATCGAAAATATTCCTGTCGACTAGAATCATATTTGCCAGCTTGCCCGCTTCGAGGGAGCCCATTTTGTCCTGCCAGCGAAGCTGTATTGCACCGCCAATGGTATAGCCCTTCAGCAGAACAGGAAGACTCAGTTTCGCTGAGGCCGGCGGCCTCATGGACCCCGGATATTTTTGTGGATTCAGAGGGAACTCCGGATCCACTTTTGTGGCCGCCACTTGCATGCCAAAGAAGGGATAGGCCCTGTGAAGTTCGTAACCGGTCACCACATCGCTGGAGAAGGTAACAAGAGCGCCGCTTTCGATCATCGGGTTGAACTGGTACATCCTTCTCCACTTTTCTTCCGAATAATAGTTCATGGCTTCTTCGCCGAAATATCCGCCCGACCAGTGGCAGGACCAGTTGATGGTAATGCCCAGCTCCGCCGGCCGTTTCATGTCCGCCGGATCCACAACTTCGCAGTGGGCCAGCACCGGCATACATACCCAGGGAACGCCCGCGGCGGCAGCCTGCGCCTTGGCAGCTTCCACTGCGTCGCAGGCAACCCGGAAGCCCCGGTCGCCGACCACATGGATATGCAGATCCAATCCCTCCTCGTTGCACAGCAGGAAACATTTGGTGAGCTCATCGGTCTCCATCATAATTTCGCCGTAATTTCCCGGGTCATGGATATGTTCATGGAGGGAAGCCGAATTGCCGCTCTCATTGGTACCGTCTAAAAAGAGTTTCATGGTATTTATTTTAATATGCTTTGTCGTGTATTTTTTTTGGTATTCCTTCAGCTTTTCGATCTTTTCCGGGAGATCCGCATAATTCCAGAATCGGACCATGCCATCATAATACACTCGAAGCTCGCCCGCTTGGTCCAACTGGTAAATGCCTTCGATCTGGTCGTCGTTTTCAATAAACCCGTCGGCCATGGCCGTGATGCCGCTTTCCTCCAAGAAATCGAAGAACCCTTTCATCGTTTCCCCGGTCAGCTCTTCCGGCGGATACCAACCGAGAGCGCGGAACATATTGTCAGCAAACTTATACCAGGCCATTTCCCGGATCCAGCCGGTGGGAGTCCCCTCTTCGTCTCGCACAAAGGTCTCTAACGGTCCTGGGTCCGGCGTATTTTTATCCACCTTTAGCAGCTCCAGCATTTTGCTGTTGACCCAGCATAGATGCTCGCCAAAATCCTGGCAGAGCACCGGCCTGTCACTGACCGCCGTATCCAGCAGTTCCTTAGTCGGCCCGTGTTCATCGAACATGGAAGTGGGGTAATATTCAAAATACAGAAAGGGACATTCCGACTTGGGATGCTTCTCGCCGTATTCTTTCACAAAGCGCAGCAGCTCATCCACATCCTCGGTCCAGGGCAGGCGGACATGCCACAAGCTCTTAGTCACCCATCCCGGATGAATGTGACTGTCGATCATGCCAGGAAGTAGGCATTTTCCGCCGAGATCATGGACATCTGCATCCGGATACGCTTCCAATTTGGCATCTGATTGATCGCCCACAAATTGGATCCCTGTTTCATCAAAAATAATGCAGTTCGCTTTTGGACATGCTTCATTGGATGTATAAATATCCGCGTTTTTAAAAATCGTTGTCATCTGCCTTTCCTCCTTATTCATCAAGCTTCATTTCCGGCGGCAGCTCTTTAAATCCCCTGGTTTTGATCGCCAGATAAAGGATGCCCACCAGAAGCCATGCGCCTCCCAGAATCTTAGCCGGCGTCTCGATAAAGTAGAACACGACGACGAGACTTACCATTCCCAGAGCAGGAATGACAAGATGCCGAAACATCGCTGCCCCGCCTCTTTCTTTGCCCCGGATGATATAATGGCTGATGACCGATAAATTGACCATAAAGAATCCGCAGACAGCGCCGAAGGACACCAGCGATGCAGCGCCCATTACATTGTCCTGATAAAAAATTGCGGTCAGTGCGATGAGGGTCGTCAGTACAATATTGTTTACCGGGGTCTGGAATTTTGGCGATAATTTGCCGAAGAATTTCTTTGGCAGGATGTTGTCGCGGCCCATGCCGTACAGAATTCGGGAAACAGCGCCCATGCCCGCCATGGCGCATACAAAGCTGCCGCAGTTATCGATTACAAAAAACATGGTTCCCAGCCAGTTCATGCCGATATGGGGGAAAAGCTCGAAGATACCCGTGTCCGGATCTTCAATCCCTGTATGGGCCTGGGGCCACGCGATTTGGGAGAAATAGGCGACAATGGCGAAGATAACGCCCGCTCCGATGACAACGCCCATGATGGCTTTCCCCATCACTTTTTGCGGATCCTTTGCTTCTTCTGCCAGAGTCGTTACCGCGTCAAATCCCACAAAGGATGCGCAGAGGACGGCCGACGCCGCAAGGGTGCCCTTTAGCTCAAAATTGTCAGGATTGTAAAAAGCCGACGGATCGAATAAAGTCCCCGAACCGCCGCCGTTTGTCACATATCTCACAATGCAGGCCACAAAGAGAATGGTGAAAGCGATTGTGGCGCAAGTGACGATGGTATCGATGATGCTAGCCGTTTTTATGCCCACAATATTGACGATCATTCCGATGGCAGCCACAAAGACAACGATGGCCCACACCGGAAGCACTGGAAAATACTCATTGATGTAAACGCCCAAGAGCAGGTAGCAGATCATCGGCAGCAGCAGATAATCCACCAGCATCACCCATCCTGATAAGAAGCCTAAGTGGGGCTGCACCGACTTGTTTACATAGGTGTATGCAGAGCCGGCCGAAGGATACGCTTTTACCATCTGGGTATAGCTGTAGGCCGTAAGCGCCATCACGACAGCAGTAACACATAATGCCAGCGTATACATGCCGTGGGTGCTGGGCGTAAACAGTCCGTAGTAGTTGAATACCACGGTTGGGGCCAGATATGCCAGCCCAAACATAATGATCAGCGGCAGCGTTAACGTTCGCTTTAATGTAACTTCTCCCGCTTGCTTTTGTTCACTCATAATAAACCTCCCTCTAATAATATTTCCTATTGTTATAATATTCAGAAAATTAATTAAAGGCAATGTCTTTTTATTGTTGTTTTTAATAGGTTTATCATGATTTCAACAATAGAATCATTCTAAAAACAGGTTCATATAGTGTTCGATCAGCAGATTGTCCACGATCGTTCGGATCACATAGGGTTCGTAATAGACCATATTATCCTGGGATTGATTAATGTATTTTTCACGAAATTGTTTAGGGGTGCATTTGTACCACTCTTTAAAAGCTTTGTAGTAATACTGGGGATCAGAAAACCCGCATGCTTCTGAAATTTCAACGATTGTATAATTGGTGTTGATCAGATACCATTCCGACTTGTTGGCCCTGATATACGCCAGCATTTGCCGAAAGCCGATGGACACCTTGCGCATGAATTCGGAGACATAGCTGCTGCTCAGTCCAAGATGGGAGGAAAGATCCTTCAACGTTATTGTTTCAACCAAATGTTTATCAATATACGCATAGATCTCCTGATTTCTTTTGAGAATTTCTTCATGAAATTCTGTTTTACCGGAATGGAAAAAGATGATATCAAAATGGTGAACAAATAGATCGGTGATGGATTCGGTGATTTGGGTGATTTTCGCCGCGTCCTGTTCCAGGCTGCCGTCAAGTATAAACTTTAATAAGGCAATCAGGATTCCCCGCAGACGATCGTGATAGACGGTGGGATAGGGCATAGTTGTCTCTTTGCAGCCCTCGCAGACAAAGAGCATATGCTTAATATTGGGGTATTTTTTCTCAAACCACATTAAATCAACATAGAAGGACACGCACATATTATAGCCGTCGCTGTGAAGATAATATGCGTCCCGGTCAACCGAAACATATTCGCCTGTATTGAGTATGAACTCTTCGTAGGCATAGGCGAATTTAATGGTTCCAGTCAGACAGAAGATAATTTCCAGCGTGCCCGCATCGTGCATACACAGCGGCTTGTCTTTAACGGAATAAACGCTGATGCTGAGGGGAGTATTTTCAATTTTGGTAATACTTTGTACGGGTGAAGTGTTCATCGATTCTTTCTATGAAGCTGCCGCAGTTTGAGAAGAATGCCTTTTTTAAATGTGTCATACGCTGGGCTGTCGTAAGCTGCCCAAATCTGCCCGCGCAGCAGTCTCCTTCCTTTCTTTTGATTTTCAAATTTATCCCATGCGGATGGATTTAAATTTCAAGTTTTCTCATAACCACGCAGTAGGCCGCAAAGAGCAGAACCGCTGCTCCCAGCCAGGCTGCGATTTCCACAAAATAGATTCCGGCCGCACCGATGATGGTCACCACTAACACGGCCATCACAGCCCTTAAAATCAGCTCAACCACTCCCGCAGTCACAGCAATCCAAACCTTTCCCAAACCCATTAGAATATTGCGGTAGGTATTGAGCGCATATAAGGCGAACAGCATGATGCTCATGATAAACAAGTATTTATATGCGATATCCAAGACCTGTCCCGCCACTTCAGCTTCCGCGGAAATGAACAGCAGTAAAATATTTTTCCCGAAGAGAATCATTATGACACCGATGGACACAGAAGCGACGGCACCAAGGATCAGTGCCACTCTTGTTCCCTTTTTTATACGTTCTTTGCTGCCGGCGCCATAATTTTGACCGGTATACACCATCATGGCATTTCCCACGGCCAGCGAGATGGCTTCCAGTACTCCGTACAGCTTGTTGGTAGCCGTAAACCCTGCCACGTAGATAAAGCCCAGTGTGTTGAGGGCGTACTGGACCACGATGCCGCCGATGGCTATGATCGCATACTGGAAAGCAGATGGCAGTCCCTTACGCCAAAGCTGTCTCAGAATAGGTTTATCCAGTTTCCAGTCTTCCTTTTCTGACTTGAGGATAGAGATTTTTCGGATTTTGTTGAAACAATAAATGCAGGAGACGGTCTGGGCGACAATGGTAGCCACAGCAGCTCCTCCGATCCCCCACTTGAACGCTAAGATAAAGAGCAGATCCAGCCCAATGTTGGAAAGAGATGAAATGAGCAGGGCAATAAAGGGCGTGCTGCTGTCGCCCAGCGCGCGCAGAATGCAAGCGGCTATGTTGTACATCATCACCACAAATATACCTGCATACATGATAGTAACATAGGTTTTCGCATACCCGAAAATGTTGTCGGGCGTATTGAGCAGGGACAAAATCGGTCCCGCTGCGCATATACCGATCAAAGCAAGAACCGCACCTGTGGCGATGCTCAGGATAATCGACATATTGACGCTTTTTTTCAGCTGATCATACTCCTTAGCACCGAAATAAAAGGTGATTAAAACGGAAAATCCCTGTCCGAATCCAAAGGCCGCCCACATCATGAACCAGTAAATCCAGTCTGTCGCGCCGATCGCGGCCAGGGCGGTGACGCCGACCCCTTTTCCAACAATCATGGCATCTGCCACTGTATATAACTGCTGCAGAAAATTACCGCCCATCAAAGGCAGCATAAATTTGAAAATGAGCTTCTTGGGATCACCCGTTGTCATATCATGAATTCGCTCTTTTTTCACCGTTTACCTCCGTCTTTGTAAAATGATCTTTGGATATTCTACACTGACGGACCGGGAAAGTAAAGTATTAGATTCCGCCCATTTGGGTAATACCCGCGTATCGATCGCGCCGTCATCTGTCTGTTTCACTTTTCAAATCAGAGGAAATCAGGAAAACGATAACCAATATACAAAAAAATGAATTGCCCCATACCCGAAAATACTATATCATTTTAGGAAAGAAGGGATCATGGAGGTACCAAGTGTTAAAATCAACCAGTTCAAAAGAAATCATGGATGAATATCTGCGGGATGAATCCAAAAGAACCGGTTCATCAGAGCGAATCTTCTTCCCCAAAAATGAGGCGGATGTAATTTCCATATTACGGGATCATCCGGGAATGCCGGTGACGGTCCAAGGATCCAGGACCGGTGTGACCGGCGGCTGCGTTCCGGATGGCGGTTTGACGGTCAATATGGAACAGATGAATCAGGTCCTCGATTTCCGCCGCGATGAGAAAGCGGCTGCGATCACCGTCCAGCCCGGTGTGCTTTTGCAGACACTGCGGAGTTTCATCCTTCCCCACAAGCTTTTCTTTCCTCCTGATCCAACAGAAACGACTGCTTCCCTGGGCGGCATGGTCTCCTGTAATTCTTCCGGTGCCCGCAGCTTTCGCTACGGTTCGATCCGCGATTATGTTCTGGCCCTGGATCTGATCCTGCCCGGCGGCGACAAGCTGCATCTGGAGCGGGGCAGCATCACGGCAAAAGAAAACCGGTTTACGCTAAGTACCTGCAGCGGCCGCCGGATCAGCGGCAAACTGACTGATCTGCAGATGCCGCGGGTAAAAAAGCACACCGCAGGATACTATATTCGACCGGACATGGATTTGATCGACCTTTTTATTGGTGCTGAAGGTACTCTGGGTATTATTACTTCCATAAAGCTCAAGCTGGTATCCGCTAAAAAGGAAACCTGGGGCAGTGTCATATTTCTCCCTGATGAGGCCAGTGCTCTTGCCCTTGTCAAACTTGTTCGCCAAGAAACGCCCGACAGTCTTTCCCCGGAAGCCTTGGAGTTCTTTGGGAGTGATACCCTGCATTTACTTCGGCAGGCTCAATTGACAAAAACAGCCCTTACTGAAATGGAACTGATCCGGCAGGATGCGTGCTGCGCCGTCTATGTGGAATATGCCTGCGATCAGCGTGCTTCGCTGATTCAGGCTTTCGAGGATACCTGTCATTGTATTGAATCCGTGGGCGGCAATCCTGAACAAACCTGGGCTGCCATTAACGCTTATCATATGGAAAAGCTTCATTTATTTCGCCATGCTGCCCCAGAATGTATAAACCGGAAAATCAGCGAGATCAAAAGGACTTGCCCGGCGATCACAAAGCTGGGTACCGATATGTCCGTCCCTGACAGTCGATTGGAGGAGGTTTTCAGCCTCTATCGCAGCGGCCTGGCGGAAGAAGGCCTCACTTCGGCCATATTTGGCCATATCGGAAATAATCATTTCCACGTCAACGTCATCCCCAAAAACATGGATGAATTTAATCGCACTAAAAAATTATTCAGCCGCTGGGCCGAAGTGGTTGTTGCCATGGACGGCACCGTATCTGCCGAACATGGAATCGGCAAACTAAAAACATCCCTTTTAAAACAGCTATATTCAAAGGAGAAGCTTGCTGAAATGGCAAAAATCAAGAGCCTTTTTGACCCGGATTGGCTTTTAAATCGGGGAAATATTTTCTCCGATCCTGTTCTATAAATTTGTAAGAATAGCAAAACATGGAGGTTTGAAATATGGAAATCAGAGTTCTTGAATATTTTCTTGCGGTTGCGAGAGAACAGAGTATTTCCGGCGCGGCTGAGTCCCTGCATCTTTCTCAGCCTACCCTTTCCAGGCAGCTGAAAGACTTGGAGGATAGCCTGGGCAAACAGCTCTTTACCCGCGGAAGCCGCCGCATTACGTTAACGGAAGAAGGAATGCTGCTGCGTAAGCGCGCGCAAGAAATCGTTGATCTGGTCAAGAAAACGGAAAATGAAATCAATTGTTCCCAAGAAACGATTTCCGGAGATGTTTACATCGGTACCGGGGAAACAGATGCGGTACGGCTGATTGCCAGAACAGCCCGGGATCTGCAAACAGATTATCCCGGTATCCGTTTTCGAATTTCCAGCGGCGATGCAGCCGATGTGGTGGAACGCCTGGATAAAGGCCTTCTTGATTTCGGGGTTCTGCTGGATCCGGTGGATATTGCAAAATATAATTATTTGCGGTTTCCTGTTAAAGATGTTTGGGGTGTTTTGATGCGCAAAGACAGCCCTCTGGCAGTCAAGGATTCGATCCATCCCCAGGATTTATGGGACAAGCCGCTGATTTTTTCCCGCCAAAATGAACTGACCGCATGGCTTAAAAGGCCGCCTTCAGCACTGAACGCTGCGGCGACCTATAATCTGGTATACAATGCCTCTCTCATGGTGGATGAAGGCCTGGGATATGCCCTGTGTCTGGACAAAATCATCAATACCACCGGCTGCAGCAATTTGTGTTTTCGCCCTTTGAAGCCAAAGCTGGAGATCGGCATCAATCTGGTATGGAAAAAATATCAAATTTTTTCCCGGGCAGCAGAAGTATTTTTAAAAGCTTTTGAAGAGACGCTTGCCTCTCTCGACTAACACTCTGTCCTGTGATCAAGGTTTAATACTTACTCGTTTCCCCGGATCCGTTCGACAACGGAGTGGTTGCCCGAAAGATGCCGATAGGCGATCAGCGGAACCGCAATACAAATCGCCCCGATTACTACAATCATAATCAGAACCGGAATAACAGGAATTGAAAAAGCAATGCCTATATAATTCATAGATTGATAAATGAGATAGGTAATCCCCAGCCCTGCAGTCCCGGTCAGCATCAAAGAAAGTACCGCATAAAGGACGCCTTCCCGAACCAGCATCTTCTTGGTCTGCCGGTCGGTCATTCCTACACTTTCCATCACCGCCAGCTCCACCTGCCGGTTTTGAATGCTTCCGCAAACGGTGTTGATGTAATTCATGATGCCGATTAGAGCCAAAAGCACAGTAATGCCCATACCAATACCCATCATATTGTTTTGAGCCTTTTCAACTTGTTTCATCTCCTCAAGCTTGGAGTCATAGGAAAAATCTTTACGTTTGGGGCTTGTATTCATAGCCTTTTTAATCTGTTCTTCGGTGTTTTCATCGTATTCTTGCTGATATTGAATGGTCAGCTTGGAAATCAGCGGCTTATCAACAATGCGCTTAAAGTATCCATCGCTGATAATGATGGTAGGCCCAAGACCAGGCATGGCATAATAGGTGTCGTCGGTCAGGCCCGCAATATCAAAGGAGCAGGACTTTTCCCGCTGATCGAGCAGAAAGCAGGATACTTGTTTTTCGCGCAGCTCCTTTTGATTAAAGTCCAGATCGTTTCTGAACAGGATACACGTTTTTCCTTCCAGGAAGGCCTTTTCATCCACCGGCTCATCCAAGGTACTATTTAAATACTCGAACTCTACCTGATCAATCCCAGTCAGATAGGAATAATATGTTTCTGGATGCAGCTTATAATCCTCTCTCACATTCTCATAAGACTCTTCCATCCACATGTCATAGGTCTGCTTCATCCAGCCATCGGAAAAGTCCGGCTCCCAGGGGACGGCGATGGCGGCATTAAGCATTTTATGCGTCTGGCTGATCTCGCCGGCGGGCAGCTGGGACAAAAAGTCATCGTCCATAAGCTGCTTCCATTGGCCTTGATCTTCTTTCCAAATGGTATCGTTTTTAATCAGAAGATCCGCGTCCATGTAGTTGGATACAATCGTTCTCGGCCCGTGGCTCGCGATGAGAGTGGCCAGACATAAGAATACCGACAGCGCTGCCGCAAGGGAGAGCACCACCACAAAGGTTTTCTTCTTATCTTTAAACAGCTGGTCTTTAGCCATTCGCCAAACAATCTGTCCCTTTCCGGTCCTGCGCGCCTTCGTTTTTCCGGACAGGCCCCGGTACCCCAGAGCTTCCATTGGTGTAATTTCGGCAGCGATCCGGGCAGGCTTCCGGCTGCCGATGAAAACCGTTGCTCCCACCAAAAGAACAGCGGCGAGCAATATGAGCGGGTGAAAGACAATCTGAATATCAGTCTGGCGGATTCCCAGGGTTTTGACCACCGCCGGTATGAGGAAAAAGGAGGCTGCCGCTCCCAGGAGAAACCCGCCTGCCATTCCAATGGCCCCTGTGAAGAGCATTTGTTTTCTGATTAAACCGTTAATTTGTCTGCCGGTCATGCCCACAGTCCGTAGCAGTCCATAGTAGCGGATATTTCCCGAAACCGACAAGGATAAAATGTTATAGACCAGCAGATATGCGCTCAGGCAGGTAATGAGAATCAGCCCTGCCATTCCCAGAAGAAGCTGGATCGACCAGGCGGTTTCGGCAGTAAAAATCAGCCGCTGTTTCTGCCCCAAATCCAGGCTGGATTTAAGCTGATCCTGCGTTTTCTGACTTACCAAAGAGCTTTGGAATTTTAAATACAGGAAGCCTCGTCCGTAGTCGGAAAGCTGAAAGCCGGACTTTTGAAAAAATGACTTTGAGACGTAGAAGATACGCTTGTCGCCGTATCCGCCCCACATGCCGGTTATGGTAAATCGTTTGGTATGGCTGCCCAGCTTGTCTCCATAGGTAATCTCAAAGGAATCCCCGATTCCAAGGTTTTGCAAACCGCAGTCTTTCAGCGCCTCTTTGGTAGCCATCACTTCGTTGTCTTTGGTTGGATAGCGGCCTTTTACCCACTCCATGGCAGGCCGTTTCATCTCCTTCCACATGGTATCGTCGGCCCATAGAAAGGCTGTATGAAGCGTATCGTCGGCGGCAGTCTTTTCCGCCCAGGCCGCCATCGCCTCAACGCCGATTTTTTCAATATCTGTATTTGCTTCACACACACTTTTTTGTTCATCCGTAAACCCGCCATAAATGTAGGCGCCGAAGTCAGCCCCTTGCATGCGGATCTCCTGAATCTGCTGCATACGAAAGTATGTTCCCCCAACTGTCAGGATGCTGAAGAGCATAAAGGAAGCCAGCGAAATCGGGATGATGAGCATTCCATTTTTACGCTTATTGGCGGCAAGGGAGCTTTTGGCCATTCTTGTAATGATCCCCCGGTTATTATTCGCCAGCATAGCCGCCACTTCCCTTCACGATCTTTCCGTCTTCGATGCGGACGATCCGGTCCGCCAGCTGGGCGATGTCCTGATCGTGGGTGATCAGGATCAGGGTCTGCTGAAATTTTTTGGCCGCTGCCTGCAGCAGTCCCAGCACATCGTGACTGGTGGCCGTATCCAGATTGCCAGTCGGCTCATCGGCCAGTATAATGGCCGGTTTTGACGCCAGCGCTCTGGCGATGGCAACCCGTTGCTGCTGTCCTCCTGAGAGGGTGCCCGGCAGGGCTTCCTTTTTTTCGCTCAATTTGAGCAGCTCCAGGATTCCATCGACGAATCTGCGGTCGATGCGGGCTCCGTCCAGCTCAATGGGCAGAACCACATTTTCATAAACGTTTAAATCGGGCACCAGGTTATAACTTTGAAAGACAAAGCCTACTTTTCTTCTGCGAAAAATGGTCAGCTGCTCTTTGCTCAGCTTGGAAAGGCGGCGTCCGTCCACGTAAACTTCTCCTTCGGTCGGGTTATCCAGTCCGCCGATCATATGGAGCAGGGTGCTCTTTCCGCTTCCTGATTTACCTACTATGGCGACGAATTCTCCTTCTCTCACGGAAAAGTCCACTCCATCCAGCGCTTTTACCGTATTACTTCCCAGCTTGTAGTATTTTTTCAATGCTTGTGTCTGTACAATGGGTGATTTCATGCTGCGTTCTCCTTTCTTTCCTACTACAAGCATAACGCCGAAAAATCACAAACTGTTCACAGCTGGAAAGTTTCACGGAACTGTGATTTTTCCCTGTCATATGGAAGATAAACCTGAAAGTCTGCGCCCTGCCCTTCCTGGGATTGAACTTGAATATAGCCCCTCTGCAGGGTGATGATCTTTCTCGCCAAATAGAGACCCACGCCAATGCCTTCCTGGTCGTGGACTTCCGGCTCCCGGTAAAACCGCTGAAAAACTGCTGCCTGTCTGCCCGCGGCGATGCCTTTTCCCGAATCCCGGATGGATATTTTGACAAAGAATTCCTGCGCCGATACGAAAACGTCAATGGTTCCTCCCTCAGGCGTGTATTTAACTCCATTGTCCAGGATATTAAAGAGAGCTTCTTCCGTCCATTTCCTGTCGTGGCTCACCTGCAGCGCGTCGCCGCATTCCACGGAAAGGCGTATGTTCTTCTTTTCCGCTTTGGGTACCACAGCCGCCACCGCCCGCCCCAATGTGGGCTTTAAATAATCCGGCCGCTGGCGAATCTCGATGACGCCGGTCTCAAGGCGGGACATCTTCACCATGCTCTGGAGCAAAAAGTCTAGTTTTTCCGTCTGCCCCTCCATCTTCTGCAGAAATTCTTTTTGGCGTTCTTCCCCGCCGGCCTCCTGCTTCATAATATCCAGATATAATTTCATATTGGCAATTGGCGTTTTAGTCTGGTGGGAAATATCGGAGATCAATTCTTTCATCTGCTCTTTTTCCGCTGCGCTTTGAGCATTCTGTCTTTGTTGTATGCGGTAAACCTGTTCCAGCTTTCCATAGATTTTGTCCCATAAAAAATCGCCGGGCGCACCCGGTTCTTCCAGCTTTTGTCCGAGGATCATCTCATCCAGGCAGGTTTCCAGGAGGTCGGAAAAGGAGTAAATCTCTTTTTTAAGCCGCCTCATCCGCATCCATAAAAATACGGAAAGCAGCGCCAGTCCTACGACTGCTCCAATTAATCCAGCCATTGGTACCCCATTCCATACACATTTGAAATATATTTATGCCCGTCCTTTTCAATTTTGCGCCGCAGCCGGTTCACATTGACCGCCAGAGCGTGTTTGTCCACGAACTGGCCGCCGCAGTCCCAGAGCTGGTCCAGCATCAGAGAATAGGTCATCAGCTGGCCGCTGTGATCGATGAATAGTTTTAACATGCGAAACTCCGTCGGGGTGATGATGCATTCCGCTCCTCCCGCTTCTGCCCGCGCCCGCGCAAAATCGATGCGCAGATATCCATCGTCAAACAGCTGTTTGGCGTTTTTTGCCGTCCGCTTGAAAATCACCTGGATTTTTTTTAAAAGAACGTGAATGGAAAAAGGCTTTGTAATGTAATCGTCGGCTCCCAGTTCATATCCTTGCAGCATGTCCTCTTCCAGGTCCCGGGCCGTCAGAAAAATCACCGGCGTGTCGCCTTTTTCCTTTACCTGCCGGCAGAAGGAAAAGCCTTCTCCGTCGGGCAGATTGACATCCAGCAGGACCAGCGCCGTCCTTTCTCTTTGATAACGCTGCTCCGCCTCTTTCATGGAACAGGCCGCCGATACGGAGTAGCCTTCTTTTTCCAGGGCATAAGCGATCCCCTGATTCAGTTCTCGATCGTCTTCCACAATTAATATGTTCTGCATCTTATACCTCACTGATTTTATTATACAGGCAAAGAAAAAACACTGCAATTAGGGAATAATCACAGTGTTGAGACAATCAGGCCACCCCCGGCACCTTATCTGTCGGCGATCGACCTTGCCAATTCATAGAAACATTTCACATCTCTGCTATAAACATGCTTGCAAAAAGAACGACTGATATCAGCGCTGGCGTTTTTGTAGAAAATAGCAGGCACGTTGTTAACCTTGTAAAAATACAAATCATCTTCTTTATATATTGGATGTCAATGCTCGTGTATCTTGTGCCTTCTATCGCATTTCCCGCATCGGCGGCAGCATCAATCAAAAGGCAATTTTTCTTGCATTGTGATAATTGTTCTCTGGAAATAATACATTTACCAGGTTCATCCACCTCTATCCCACTGATGATTATATCGTATTGGTTGATCGTTGTTATCCAAATCGACGATTACCAATGATTTGGGGTTGGCTACCATGGCCGCAATCTTTTTCCCATTTGCGACCGGCTATTCCACCTGCAGCATCTTATACCCCACACCCACGTGGGTCTGAATATACTTGGGATCCGCCGTATTCTTCTCGATCTTTTTGCGCAGGGTTGCCATGAATACCCGCAGGGAAGGTACATCGCTCTCAAAGGCCTGCCCCCATAATTCTTTGAGGATATAACTGTGGGTCAAAACTCTGCCCATATTTTTTGCCAGCAGACAGATCAGCTTATACTCCATGGGGGTCAGGTGGATCTGCTGCCCGTCGACGGACACGGTGCCGGCTCCATAATCGATGGTCAGCCCGCCGTTGGTAAAAACAGGCGACTCGGCGGACGCGTTCCGGCCTAGCGCTGCGATCTTCCTTTGGGCCACCCGCAGGCGGGCCAGCAGTTCTTCCATGCTGAAGGGCTTGGTGAGATAATCGTCAGCTCCCGCATCCAATGCCGTAATCTTATCCTTATCCTCGCTTCTGGCGCTGACCACGATGATTGGACATCCCGACCAGGAACGAACCTTTTTAATAATTTCCACTCCATCCACGTCGGGAAGGCCCAGATCTAAAATGATGATATCGGGTCGTTTGACGGTAGCGTAAAAAATCGCTTTTTCCCCGTCATCGGCTGTGTAACATTGATAAGCATTGGCATCCAGTGTTGCTGCCAATAGATTTTGGATGGCTTTATCGTCCTCCACAATGAGAATTGAAGTTTTCATCCGCTTTTACCTCCGCTAATGGTACTGTAAATTCAAAGATCGTTCCCCTGGGCTGATTGTCCTTGACCACAATCTCGCCGCCGTGGGCGTTGATGATAGATTTGCACAGAGCCAAACCAAGGCCCATCCCTCTTCGTGAATCACTGCTGCCCTTTCCGCCAGTAAAAAACATATTGAAGACAGAGGCTTTATCTTCGTCTCTGATTCCGCCCCCATCATCAGAAACCCTTACAACCGCATCGCTGCTGTGCTGGAACGCGGAAATTCGAATATGGGAACCCTCCGGCGTGTATTCCACCGCATTGTTGACAAGGTTGATCAGAACCTGGACGATGAGCGTCAGATCCACCTCCGCCATCAGTAGCGGATCCTCCACCTTCACGTCGATATGATGACTTATCGATTTTCTGGTTACATGGGCCAGGGCCTCCGTAATCACCTCTTCCACCAGCTGAGGTTCTTTTTTCAGATCATCGATGCCGCTGTCGTCCAGCCTGGATATGGAAAGAAGGTTTTCCACCAAGTTGATCAGCCACATGGAATCGTCATAGATTCCCTGGGTTAGCGCGTTCTTCGTCTCTTCATCAAATTCCGTGGAGAGCAGGGAACTGGCGCTGCCTGATATGCTGGTGAGAGGCGTTCGCAAATCGTGGGAAACGGCCCGCAGCAGATTGGCCCGGAACCGCTCCTTCTCCGCCTGCATGGCGTGCTGGTTCTTTTTCAGCGCTGTATAGTAGATTTCCAGAGCAAAGGCGATTTCTCCAATCAGCGCCGCCAAAAGGGACCGGTCCATGTCTTCCAAAGGATTGTCACTTTTCAGCACAATGCCCACGATCGCCAGTACCTGGTTATTCCTGTCCCGGATGGGCATATAAAAGCATTTGGCTCCCGGAAGAGTTTCTGTGCCTTTTCCTGCCCGCCGTTTATTCTTCAGCACCCAGTTTACCACACCTTGTTCATCATGGTCCATATAGATTTCATCCACCGGCCGCTCTTTTTCCGAATCATAGGAATAGACGTTCGTAATCTGTTCCTCTTCCACCGTATAAATGATTACCGGAGCTCTGACGATCTTAAAGATTTGCCGTTCTGCTTCAATGACTATATCATCGATGGTCTGAGCATGCTGCAGGCGGCTGCTGGCATCCAACAGAATATCGGTCCGGTAAACGTTGAGGGCTGATGCCACCGCCTGACTCTTGGCCCTGCTGGTCAGTGTGCTGACAATAAAGGCTGCAATCAACATAATAACGAACGTCACCGGATATTCTGCGCTGGAGTATAAGGTAAACTTGGGATCCGTAAAAAAGAAATTAAAGCTGAGTACTCCGATTACCGAAGCTGCAGCCCCATAAAACTTGCCCGTAGTCTGGTTGGCTGTAATCAATACTCCAAGAATGAAGATAATGATCACATTCGCTTCCCGCAAGCCTATAGTATGCAGCAGTCCTCCCAGCAGGGTGGACAACACCATAATCAAAAGCATTTTCATCAAATCTTTAACGGAAAGGGAAAAGTTTTTGCCTGGTTTTTTCTCTATGGGGGCGCGCTTGGCCTCTCGGTCCGGAATTACAAAGAGCTCCAGGTCCGGCGCCAAACTGATCATCCGATCGGTAAAGGTAGGCTTTCCGAAGGATATGCCGGCAAAGGACCGCTTACTTCTTGCCCTGCCCATGACGATCTTGGAAATGCCGCTGACTCTGGCAAACTCTACAATCTGATAAGGAATATCATCGCTGTAAGTGGATGAAACCTTGGCCCCCAGAGTTTCCGCAAGCTTGAGATTTTTCCGAAGCCGCTTTCTCTCTGTTTCTGACAATTTCTCGTCCCTGGGTGTCTCCACATACAGTGCCGTAAACCTGCCGTGAAAAGCTCCGGCCATTCTGGCTGCTGTCCTTATAACATTTTCATTGGTTGGAGACGGGCTGATGCAGACTAGTATATGTTCGTTAATCTGATAGCGGCTGCCATCTGCTCTGGCATTTTTAATAGTTTCCAGCTCCTGATTGACCTGGTCAGCCGTATAACGCAAAGAAATCTCCCTCAGCGCCACCAGATTATCCTGGGTGAAAAAATGATTCAGAGCTTTTTCCGCTTGCTTTTCTTTGTAGATTTTTCCGTCGCTCAGCCTCTGAAGCAGCTCTTCCGGCTCAATGTCTACCAGTTCCAGCTGTTCTGCCCCATCAAAGATATAGTCCGGAACCCGCTCCTGCACGATTACCTGAGTGATGGAAGCTACCACATCGTTCAGGCTTTCAATATGCTGCACGTTGACCGTAGTATAAACATCGATTCCGGCATCCAAAAGCTCCTCGATATCGGAATACCGTTTGGTATGACGCATCCCCGGCGCATTAGTATGGGCCAGCTCATCTACCAGGATTAAATCCGGCTTTCGTTTCAGCGCCCCGTCCAAATCAAAATCCCGCAAGCTCATCCCTTTATAAGGCACCTCAAGGGCTGGAAGCACTTCCAACCCTTCAAGCAAAGCCATGGTTTCCGGCCTGGTATGAGGCTCAATATATCCGACGACAACATCGATCCCCTGTTTTTGAGCAGTATGAGCATCATCCAGCATGGTGTAGGTTTTGCCCACACCTGCCGCGTATCCGAAGAAAATTTTCAGTTTTCCCTTCCCTTTTGACCGCTCCTGCTGATTGATCTTATGGAGCAGAGCATCGGGGTTGATGCGTTTATCCCCGTTTTCACCAGTCACCTTCTCGTCACCTCATTTGTTTCTATATACATGCCGCTCCCTCCAATCCGGAGCGGACTCTTATTCGCTGTAAACTGCTTAATCATCATTCTAATCCCCGCTCTGGGAAATGTCAAACCAGACATCCTTTACAAAATTCCTTCCAGCGCCAGATTGACTTGCAGAACATTTACTGTTTTTTCACCAAAAACCCCGAAGGTTTTGCCAGTCGTGTATTTGTCGATGATTTTCTGCAGGTCCGCCATGCTCATATTTCTTGCCTTTGCTACCCGCTCCAGTTGATATTCGGCAGCGGCTAGAGAAATATGGGGGTCCAGCCCGCTTCCCGAAACGGTGACCAAGTCCACAGGGACAGGCTCGCCTTTTTTATCCGGGTGGGCATCCTGCATTTGTTTGGTTCTTTCTTTTACCATCTGCTCCAACTCTTCTCCGGCCGGCGTCTTATTGCTGGCTCCAGCATACAGGAGCGGCTTGCCGTCTTTATCGTAGAACGTTTCCGTATTGAGCATCATTGGTCTTCCCCACAGATATTCATCTCCGGTAAACTGCTGCGCCAGCAGTGCGCTCCCGTATTTAACTCCATTCACTTCAATGATACTGCCGTTGGCTTTATCCTTAAACAGCACTTGCGAAATTCCTGTCATAGCAACTGGGTACAGAATCCCGCAGATCACAGTAAAGATCACGATGAGAATCAGCGCCCGCAGCGCAACCGATTTATGATTTGTCATTTTCTTCTCCTCCCTTCCCTTACATGAGCCCTAAGGCTGCCAGGATCATATCGATCACCTTGATCGCAATAAATGGGGCCACGATTCCGCCCAGGCCATAAATCAGCAGGTTTCTCGACAATAACTTTCTGGCCGGAACTTCTCTGTACTTAACGCCCTTTAAGGCCAGCGGAATTAAGGCGATGATGATCAGCGCATTATAAATGATTGCTGACAGGATAGCGCTTTCCGGGGTTGCCAGATTCATGATGTTCAAAGCCGACAGCTGAGGATACAGCCCTATAAACAGTACCGGAATGATGGCAAAATATTTGGCAATATCATTGGCGATACTGAATGTGGTCAGAGAACCGCGGGTCATCAAAAGCTGTTTGCCGATTCTTACAACATCGATCAGTTTGGTCGGTGAAGAATCCAGATCGACCATGTTGCCCGCTTCTTTGGCCGCCTGAGTACCGGTGTTCATTGCTACGGCCACATCCGCCTGAGCCAGAGCCGGCGCATCGTTGGTTCCGTCACCGGTCATGGCCACCAGATGGCCTTTCTTTTGGTAATCTCTAATCAAATCCAGCTTGGTTTCCGGAGTAGCTTCCGCCAGGAAGTCATCCACTCCTGCCTCCGCGGCTATGGCAGCCGCAGTTACCGGGTTGTCTCCGGTGATCATGATGGTTTTGATACCCATTTTTCTCAAATCAGCAAATTTTTCTTTAACGCCTTTTTTAATAATATCCTTTAAGTGAATAACGCCCAGAACTTTTTTGTTCTTTGCCACCACCAGAGGCGTACCGCCGGTTTTGGCGATCCTGGTTACGATTTGGTCGCATTCCATCGTGTAAGTTCCGCCCTGTTCCAAGATATAAGCTTTTACTGCGTCGGCAGCGCCTTTGCGGACTTCATTATCCCCGTAATTTACACCGCTCATTCTTGTCTTGGCCGTAAAGGGGATAAAATCCGCATTGAGCTCATTCATGTTTCTTTCCCGAATACCGAACTGTTCTTTGGCTAGTACGACAATGCTCCTGCCTTCCGGCGTTTCATCGGCCAGCGAGGAAAGCTGTGCCGCATCCGCCAGCTCTTCCATCGTTATGCCGCTGACCGGAATGAATTCGCTAGCCTGGCGGTTGCCCAGGGTAATGGTCCCTGTCTTATCAAGCATAAGAATATCCACATCGCCGGCCGCTTCGATGGCCCGGCCGCTCATGGCCAGTACGTTGGCCTGATTCAATCTGCTCATCCCGGCAATGCCGATGGCGGAGAGCAAGGCTCCGATCGTTGTCGGTGCCAGACAGACCAAAAGCGCAATCAGGGCAGTAACAGATGTTGTATTTGCAAGTCCCGCCTGGACAAAACCAAAATCTGAGAATGTATACAGAGACAGGGTTACCAGCAGGAAAATAATCGTCAGTGCCACCAGCAGGATCTGGAGAGCCAGTTCATTGGGCGTCTTTTTTCTCGCTGCCCCTTCTACCATGGCAATCATTTTGTCCAGGAAGCTCTCTCCCGGATCCGCTGTGACTCGTATGACCAACGAGTCAGATGTTATAGTGGTTCCTCCGGTGACCGCACTTCGGTCTCCGCCGCTCTCACGGATAACCGGCGCCGATTCGCCGGTTATCGCGCTCTCATCTACTGAGGCGGCACCTTCAATGACTTCACCGTCCGCAGGAATCTGGTCGCCCGCCTCAACATAAACAATATCCCCTTTACGAAGCTTTGCAGACGGTATCTGCTCATATCGATATTTGTCATTCATATCACTGAGCCGTTTAGCCGCAATGTCTTTTTTCGCGCTTCTGAGCGCATCAGCCTGCGCTTTGCCCCTTCCTTCTGCGATGGCTTCTGCGAAGTTGGCGAAGAGAACCGTAAACCACAAGATGATGGCCACGGCCAGAATGAATCCCGGCGCATTGTCGGACAGCCCGCACAGAGCCGCGATAAACAGCCCTGAAGTCAAAATAGCTGCTATATATACGATAAACATGACCGGATTTTCAATTTGTGTTTTGGGGTTTAATTTTGAAAAAGCATCTTTCATGGCTCGTAAGGCCAACCCCTTTGAAAATGCGTCTTTCTTTTTATTATCCATAGTCTCACTCCTTCTATTACAGAATCATCTGCAAATGCTCTGCGATGGGTCCCAGCGCTAATGCGGGGAAGAAGCTGAGGGCTCCTACCAGCAATACCACTACGATCAGGAAACCAATGAACATCCCATTGTATGTCGGTAGTGTTCCAACGCTTTCGGCCACTTTTTTCTTTTGCACCAGAGAGCCTGCGATTGCCAGTGTTGCCATCATCGGCAGGAACCGTACAAACAGCATTACCAGGCCGATCGTTATGTTTACAAAGGGCGTGTTGGCATTGAACCCTGCGAAAGCAGAACCGTTATTGCCGCCTCCCGACGAGTATGCATATAGTACCTCAGAGAAACCGTGCATACCCGGATTGTTTAGACTGTCAGCCACCGATGGAACGATGCAGGCAATACCGGTTCCTACCAGTACAGCTACCGGGGTGGCCAGGCAGACCAACATCGCCATCTTCATCTCGTATGGCTCAATCTTCTTGCCCAGGTACTCCGGCGTTCGACCAACCATCAACCCTGCGATAAAGACAGTAATGATGGCAAAACCCAGCATTCCGTACAGTCCGCAGCCGACGCCGCCGTAGATGACTTCGCCAAGCTGCATCTGCAGCATCGTCACAAGTCCGCCGATCGGCGTATAGCTGTCATGCATGGAATTGACCGAACCGTTGGACGCAGCAGTCGTCCACGTCGCCCAGGTAGCGGAGGTTCCCGGTCCGAACCGTACTTCCTTTCCTTCCATATTTCCGCCTACTAATTCGTCAGAGGCCGTTATATTGACCGCACCGTTTGCCTCCAGCTGGGGAGTTCCTTTTAATTCCATAACGCCTGTTACGCTCATAGCCGCCACTAGCATAATGCCCATGGCCAGAAACAGAGCGATCCCCTGCCGTTTATCTTTCACACTTCGTCCGAAAGAAAAACATAGTCCAACCGGGATCAAAAGCAGCGACAGCATTTCCAATAAATTAGAAAACGGTGTGGCATTTTCGAGGGGATGGGCTGAATTGACTCCAAAGAATCCGCCGCCGTTGGTACCCAGCTGTTTAATTGCAATTTGGCTGGCTGCCGGGCCCATTGGTATGACTTGCTTGTCGATCACTGTTCCATCTTCCATGGTTACCGGCTCCAAAAGCTGCGTTTCTTCATAAGCAGAAAAGTTCTGGATAACGCCCTGGGATGCGATACCGATGGTCACAACAATCGACAGCGGCAGCAATATGTACAAAACGCTTCTGATCATATCGACCCAAAAGTTCCCGATGCCTTTTTCTTTCACTCTTACAAATCCGCGGACCAGTGCAAATAGGACTGCGATACCGGTGGCCGCAGAAACGAAGTTCTGCACGGTCAATCCCAGCATCTGCGTCAGATAGCTGAGCTGCATCTCTCCCGAGTAAGCCTGCCAGTTGGTGTTGGTTACAAAACTGGCCGTCGTGTTAAATCCCAGATGCCAGGAAGTTCCTCCAATGCCTTCCGGGTTCAGCGGCAGCTTTCCCTGAAGAAGATTCAGCAGGAAAAGAATAATAAATCCAAATACGCTGAACAAGACGGCTGCTTTGGCATATTTCTTCCAACCCATGTCTTCGTTTTTGTCGATTTTCATGAGTTTGTAGAGCGCATTTTCACAAGGAACCAGTATCTTGGAAAGGAATACGTGTTCTCCGTTCATGACCTTGCTCATGTAAGCTCCCAAAGGGATTGCAAGTAAGATTAATATAACCAGGTATATTCCCATTTGTATCAGTTCGCCGCTCATTTTTGGTCACCTCCAAGCAAAACCTTGCTAAGATAGATGAGCAGGGCAATTCCTAAAACGCCCACTATCTTTATGATCAATGACATGTTTCTTCCTCCTTTATTTCATTTCTTAATTCATTTTCATTATAGGAGGTTTGGTATAAAAATGGGGTTAAGGGTGGGTACGTTGGCATTAAGATCGTATAAAGAAAGCCCCCTTCAAGACAAAAGGAGACGACCGGATACTCTCTCAAACAGAAAAAAGCCTATTGTCATAAGACAACAGGCTTTTTCTTGTATAAAAATGATTTTAGAGATTTTCGATATGTAAGCTGAGATCAACCGAACATAGAAAGCATTACCGAAGCGGCCACGGCCGAACCGATTACGCCGGCTACGTTGGGTCCCATGGCGTGCATCAGCAGGAAGTTTGAAGGATTTTCTTGCTGGCCTACCTTTTGCGATACTCGGGCAGCCATCGGTACAGCTGATACACCTGCCGAACCGATCAGAGGATTGATCTTTCCGCCTGTAAGTACATTCATCAATTTGGCGATCAAAACGCCACCGGCAGTTCCTACTGCGAATGCGCAGATTCCCAAAACGACGATCTTCAAGGTTTCAGCCTTGATAAAGGTTGCTCCTGTAGCGGAAGCTCCAACTGCCAGACCCAGCAGTATGGTAACAATGTTCATCATCGCATTCTGTGCAGTATCAGAAAGTCGATCCGCTCTTCCTGATTCTTTAAAGAGGTTGCCCAGCATGAGCATACCGATCAGCGGTGCTGCTGCCGGCAGGAGCAGAACAACGAGAACAGTAACAACAATCGGGAATAAAATCTTTTCTTTCTGGCTCACGACTCTCAGCTGATCCATCTTGATCACCCGTTCGCTTTTGGTTGTCAGCGCCTTCATAATTGGCGGCTGTATGATCGGTACCAAAGCCATATAGGAATAGGCAGCTACAGCGATAGGTCCTAAGAGATCTGGAGCCAGCTTGCTGGTCAGATAGATCGCAGTCGGCCCATCCGCACCGCCGATAATGCCAATGGATGCAGCACCCTGTGCATCGAAACCCAGAATAACAGCGGCAAAGAACGCGAAGAAGATACCAAACTGCGCTGCAGCGCCCATAATCAACGATTTTGGATTGGCGATCAGCGGCCCGAAGTCGGTCATCGCCCCTACTCCCAGGAAGATCAGCGAAGGGAAGATTGGTTTCAACGCGTAGAATATGGACAGCAATCCAATATCGGATAGCTGGTTCGATGATGTAATCTCCGCATGCTCAATAAACATACCACTTATTGGCAGGTTGGATAATAACATACCCATAGCGATTGGAATCAGCAGCAGCGGTTCAAACCCATGCCTGATTGCCAAATAAAGGAAGATAAATGATACCACGATCATAATGACATTTTGATATGCCACGTTAGCCAGGCCGGTATCCTGCCAGAAGTTACTGAGTGTCTCAATTAGCATTTTTTCTCGTCTCCTTTTCTAAATGACGTAAAAGTGCAGACCTGCACTAATCGTTAAAATACTAACACATCTAAGCGTTTATTACAACCTTGTATCGGGATAAATACTGTATACACTCGGGATACATTACAGCTTCATGGTCAGTCCGATTTTCTGCTTTTCATGGTCAATTTGGATAATCTTAACCTTCACCGTATCACCGACTGAAACTGCATCCATCGGATGCTTGATAAACTTATTGCTCATCTGGGAAATGTGTACTAGGCCGTCGTTTTTTACGCCGATATCCACAAAGGCGCCAAAGTCAACAACATTGCGCACGGTACCCATCATTTCCATACCTTCTTCCAAATCTTCAAAACTGCGAACGTCATTTCGGAAGACGACCGCAGGCGCATTCTCCCTGGGATCCCTGGCCGGCTTTTTGATCTCTTCGATGATGTCTCTCAGGGTCATCGATCCTATTTCCAGCTCCTGGGACAGCTTTTCGATGGCTTTTCCCAGATTCTTTTTGGGATTATCCTTTTTCTTGCTCAGTTCTGCCAGAGCGGCCAGACCTTTTGCTCTGGTTTCCGGCTTCTTGGGTTTGAACTGATCCGCGTACAGGTCGCTGATTTTCTGCTCAATATCAGCCACGCCGCCGCGAATGATCTCTTTCTTATCGATCTTGAGTTTTTTCAGCATGGCTTCCGCCGCTTTATAGGATTCCGGGTGGACGGAAGTGGCGTCCAGCGGGTTGCTGCCTTCGGAAATGCGCATAAAGCCGGCACATTGCTTGTAGGTTTTTTCTCCCAGCTTTGAAACTTTTTTCAGTTCTTTTCGATCCATGAAGGACCCCTGTTCTTCCCGGTAAGCAACGATGTTTTTGGCGATCCCCATGTTGATGCCGGCCACATGGGCCAAAAGGGACGGGGAAGCCGTATTCAAGTCCACGCCGACCCGGTTTACGCAGTCTTCTACCACATTATCAAGAGCCGTCTCCAGCAGTCCCTGATTGATGTCATGCTGATACTGCCCCACGCCGATGCTTTTGGTGGGGATCTTCACCAGTTCCGCCAGCGGATCCTGCAGCCGCCTTCCCAGGGACATGGCGCCTCTGGTGGTGACATCCAAATCCGGATATTCTTCAGTTGCCAGTTTGGAAGCGGAATAAACCGATGCCCCCGCTTCATTGACGATGGTGTAGCTGATGTCCAGACCATTCTTTTTTATAAAACCGGCCACTACTTCTTCCGTTTCCCGGGAGCCTGTCCCATTGCCGATAACGATCACATTGATCCGGTATTTATCCACCAGCTTTTTCAGCGTCGCTTCTGTACCGGCCACATCGTTTCTCGGCTGGGTTGGATATACGGTTGTATAGGCCAGCAGTTTGCCGGTCTCATTGAGCACAGCGACTTTACAGCCGGTACGATACCCTGGGTCAATGCTGATGATCCTGGCCCCTTTTACAGGAGGAACCATCAGCAGCTTTTCCGTGTTCTTGGCAAAGACCTTGACCGCTTCCAGTTCTGCCCGCTCGGTAAGCATGTTTCGCATCTCCCGCTCAATGGACGGAGCCATCAAACGTTTATAGGCATCGGCGATGGTTTCCTGGAGCAGACCTGTAAAAATGGACCGCTGGTTGGTGATAACCGCTTCCTGGAGCAGCTGTTCCATCTCCTCTACTAAAACCGTCACTTTGACTTTTAGCTTTTTTTCCTTTTCGCCTCGGTTTATAGCCAGAATTCTGTGGTTGGGAATCTTTTTGATTGCTTCCTGATATTCATAGTACATTTCGTAAACCGTCTTTTCTTCCGGGTCTGCCGCCTCGGTGACGATTAAGCCGCTGTTTTGGGTTTTTTCACGGATTTTTGCCGTCAGTTCCGGATCATCAGAAATCATTTCGGCCAGAATGTCCATGGCCCCGGTAATGGCTGCGGCGGCATCGGGAACTTCCTGTTCCTCATTGATAAAGGGCTGGGCCAAATCTTCGACAGCTCCTTCTTCCAGTTCCTGGGCCCAAAAGGTCATGGCCAGCGGTTCCAGTCCCCTGGCTTTGGCTTTGGACGCCCGGGTAGTTTTTTTCTGTTTGTACGGTTTATACAGGTCCTCAACTCTCTGCAGAACCTCGGCTTCTATAATTTTCGCTTTCAGCTCATCGGTCAGTTTTCCCTGTTCTTCGATCAATCGAATGACTTCTTCTTTACGTTCCTCCAGATTACGCAGATAGGTCAGACGTTCGTCCAGATCTCGCAGTGTCACGTCGGAAAGGCCGCCGGTCACTTCCTTTCGATACCTTGCGATGAAGGGGATCGTGTTGCCCTCATCAATGAGCGCTACTGTGTTTTCCACCTGCGGCAGCCTGAGTTCAAATTCTTTTGCTAATTGTTCGATAATGTTCATAGAGCCTGCTTTTACCTTTCTTTCTGTTTGAGCTTTTCATTGATAAAATAGTCGATGTCACCATCCATAACGCCGCCCACGTTTCCAACTTCCGCCCCTGTCCGGTGGTCTTTGACCATGGTATACGGGTGGAATACATACGAACGGATTTGGCTGCCCCAGGTGATCTGACTGTAGTCGCCCTGGAGCTCTTTGAGGTTTTCTTTATGCTCCTGCTCCTTCAGTTCCACCAGCTTGGACAGGAGCAGTTTCATTGCCACTTCCCGGTTCTGGTGCTGGGACCGTTCATTCTGGCAGGATACCACGATGTTGGTCGGAATATGGGTGATGCGGATAGCGGAATCGGTTTTATTGACGTGCTGCCCGCCGGCGCCGCTGGAGCGGAAGGTGTCGATCCGCAAATCGTCCGGATCGATCTCCACAGTGGTGTCGTCGTCGATTTCCGGAATCACGTCCAATGAGGCAAAGGAGGTATGTCTTCTGCCGGATGAATCGTAAGGTGAAATTCGCACCAAACGATGGACGCCCTTTTCGTTTTTCAGATAACCGTAGGCATTGTCTCCTTCCACCACTGCGGTGGCGCTGTTGATGCCGCCTTCCTTTTCTTCCTGGTAATCGAGAATTTTAACCTTGTATCCTTTTCGCTCCGCCCACCTTACATACATGCGGAAGAGCATTTCCGCCCAGTCCTTGGCATCAGTGCCGCCCGATCCTCCATGCAAGGAAATGATGGCGTTATTTTTATCGTATTCTCCGGTCAAAAGCGTGGCCAGCCGCAGTTCTTCCAGCTTTTCGGCCGCCGCATCATAGGCGTCCTGAATCTCTTTCGTCATGGAAGCGTCCTGCGCTTCTTCGGCAAGTAAAATCAGCACTTCCACGTCTTCGATCTCTGTGGCCAGCGCTTCATATTCTTCGATTTTGTTTTCAATGGATTTCTTTTCTTTCATGACTTTCTGGGCCTTTTCGTGGTCGTCCCAGAAGCCTGATGCCTGTGTCTTTTCATCCAGGCCTTTTAATTGATCCCTCAGACCTGCCAGGTCAAAGGGACTCACCTGCCTCTTTGAGCCTGCCTTTCAGGCCGGGCAGATCAGCTTTGATCTGTTCCAATTCTATCATGTGTTCATCCCTCTCTCTGTTTGAATGGGGCCTGATTTGGCCCGATAGTTTAGTATACCCTACTGGCAAAAAATTTCCAAGGGGGATTTTTTATGATCGATGCCATGCATCGCATACTTTTTCATTGCAGGCAGTAGAGCCTTTTGGGAAAAAAGCTAAAATAAATTCAGGTTTTACGCAAATTTCAACGATTGCACCCTCTCAAAACCAGACAGAAGCAGCAAAACCTGCTTCTTCTCAGTATCAGGCCCCGCAAACCCATTGGATTGCGTAAAAACTGAAACCTTTCAATAAAATTTTCCCGATTTGAGATAATAGCCGTAATAAAAAGAGCCCCGGCCCCTCATGCGTCAGATTTTCCATATCCGACGTATAGAGGGCCAGGGAAGCACTCAGTACAAAGCTCTTTTTTCTCCAAGACGATCTCCAAGCCAGCACGGCGGCAAAGAGTTTGCCGCAACCCCTACAGCTCCAGCTCCTGACCGCCTTGCACAATCCTTTAAACTTCCAGATTTTTAAAGGCCTCTGGAACCTCTTTATATCCCTTGGACTTGATGGCTCCAATGACCAGGCCGACGATCAGCCAAACAATACCTACGATATAAGTCATTTTGTCAAAGCCTGTGAACACATAAATCAAGATCAGAATTCCCAGCCACGGGCAGATCAGATACTTGACAAAATCGCCGAAGGAATTGCGCATCTTCTCTTTTACGAAGAAGTAGAGGAATACGGCGAAGTTGAGCAGCACGAAGGACGCCAGTGCACCGAAGTTTACCAGTCTTACCAGCTGCGACATGTTCAGGATCAGCGGAATCACGCAGGAAGCAGCACCGACGATAATCGCGCCAACGTACGGAGTCTGGTATTTGGGATGGATCTTGGCGAAGATTCTTGGAATAACGCCGTCGCGTCCCATACCATAGAGCATTCTTGCGGTTGCCGTCTGAGCTGCCATAATGTTGGCAACGCCGATGGCGATGATGTTTACAACCAGCAGGATTTTTCTGAACACTTCGCCGCCTGCCAGGGCTGCTGCATCAAAGAATCCGGTAGCCAAATCGGTATTTTCCCAATCGGGCAGGATCAGTGCCGCAACATAAGTCTGCAGTACGAAAACCACGACAATGGTACATAATGCGATAATAATCCCTTTTCCGATATTTTTTTCCGGATGAATGGTTTCTTCCGCCAGTGTACTCATACCATCAAATCCCAAGAAGGACAAACATGCGATGGAGCATGCGGAAGCAATAAAGTGAGCGTCAACTTTTCCAGGCTGATAGAAGGGATCCGGCGCAATGTGGCCGAAGCCGCCTCCGCCCAGGACATATTTAAAGCCCAGATAGATGAACACGATCAAAATTACAATTTCCATGACAAACATTACCCAATCAACACCCTTGGTCATTTCCATTCCCCGGACATTGACGATGGTGTTAAAGATAACGAATACCAGAATCCATAGCCACCACGGACTGTTTGGAATCAGCTCCACGCCCCAATTGGCAACCATAGTGTAAAGCAGGGATGGCACGAACAGGTAATCCAGCAGAATCAGCCATCCGCCGATAAAGCCCACATGGGGGTTGATCCCTCTTTGCACATAGGCATAGACGGAACCTGCGATGGGGAATTTGTTGCTCATCCTCATATAGCTGAGGGCTGTAAAGCTGATGGCAACAAAGCCTACGATGTAAACAAGCGGCGTCATACCTCCGCTTGCCACCTGGATTTCTCCGAAAATGGACTGGGGCGCAATGATTACCATAAACAATACGCCGTAAAGAACAACGTCGCGCAGGGACAGGGCGCGCTTCAGCTCCTGTTTGTAGCCGAACTGCTCAACATTGCCTTTGTTTTGCTGTTGGTCACTCATGTCTCTTTTCTCCTTAAAATAATAATAATTGTTATAAAAACGCGGTCCGGCCTTAGCCGATCAGCGGTTTGAACTGAGGCAGCTTGGGTGTTCCAAAGCGAAGGATCATCGCGACTTCACAGGGGACGCATGCCTGATTGATGGCCACATCGCTCTGCACGGACATGTACATATAGGTATCCGTCTTGTCCCATCCTGTCACGTTCATCAGCAGTCTCTGCAGTTCCTCAGAGGCGTATTTAAGTGCCTCCGGGAATTCATGGGCGCAGGCGTTGACATACCAATGGGTGGCGGTTTCAGTCACAGGCCAGTGAAGTTCGAAGTCTTTGATCAAAGAAACCTTGACCAGCACCTCTGCCGGAATTTCTATGCCCGTTCCGCACAGCTCGGCATCGCCCATGGTCGCATGAACGTCGCCCAGCTGGAGCAGCGCCCCTTCCACTCTGACGGGGAAGTAAACTCGCGCGCCTTTTTTGATGATCTTACTGTCCATATTACCGCCGTGATTCCCCGGATAGCCGTCAATCACATCATCTCCGTCAGGAGCAGTGCCGATTACACCGATCATGGGATCGATGGGAAACCTGACGCCGTTGAATTCAGCTACTTGATCTTTGATTTTTACCACTCGGGTACGGATCTCCATATCTTCGCAGAGCGGCCCGCAGCCCTCGCTGGTGGAAATAACGCCCTGGCCGGCTACTTGCACATCTAAAATATCCACCGCCAGCACGTCTCCCGGCTGAGCGCCGTTAATGTAAACAGGACCTGCGGCCGGGTTGGCCACATCGTAGCTGTAAGCCAGATCGGTGATTAAATCCGCTTCTGTTTTCAACCTGTTGGAAAAACAATCCATGGTCTTGAATAGCAGCAGTTCTCCCGGATCTGCATCTGTAAAAGGGTTGTTGTTTTTAGAAAACTTGTATACGGATTGATCGATTATCTTCATGGGTTCCTCCTTCGCGCTTGCGCAAAAAAATAAAAGCGGCAGAACTGAAACTTCCCCCGCTTCCCTAATATCCGACTGCATTGTAGCAGTGTTTGCCGACCTTTGTCAATGCAATTGTTAAAAGTTAGACAATTCAAAAAATGATTCTGCAAGCTTCAAAACTTTTTCCGCCATTCCCGGCTGCGAAAGACGATGATCGCCCTCTGGTATCAAGGTCAGTTCTGCCCCGAATGTCCGGGCAAATTTTACGGCTGCTTCCGGCGAAGCAGTTTCATCCTTGCTGCCATGGACCATGCCCAGCCGGGCTGACTCCGGCTGGTAAAGATCGAACAAGTCATGGGCATCCAGCTCATCGAAAAAAGTCTTGGTCAGCTTGAGCGGGCGCAGGTAATCCTGGTCTACCATTAAAAACCCGTCTCTGTCTAAAGCGCGCCGCTCTTCTCCTGTACTTGGGCGGATCAGCTTTGGCATCTCCACTGCGGTACTGCGCAGAAATGCTTTCTTCCCCAGATGAGGCCGAAGGGACAAATACAATAGCGTAGTATACGCGCCGAAGCTGGATCCGAAGTAACAGATTTCCCCATGTCCGGTCAGCTCCAAAGCCCGCTGTTCTGCCGCAGCCAGATCGTCTATACAGTGAGTCAGCGTTAATTCCATTCCGTCCACTGGGCTTTCTCCATGGGCAGGGAAATCAAAGGCCAGAGTCCCAATACCCTTTCTTGGCAGTTCTTCGGCTAGCATCTTGGCCGTAGGGCTTTCCTTGCTGCTGCCGAAGCCGTGAGCAATGATTACTGCTTTCTGCTCATTTCCGGTCAGCGTATGGGAACAGGGAATCAGGTAGTCGTTTTTACTGCTTATCATTTCTGTTTTCATGGTTCACCTCCAGACAGGCCACAAACTTTTTTCCAGATACGTTCTTTGAAACTTGGCTGGATCGATTTAATCCACCACTCCTCCACAATAAAAATTATCTCTAATCAGGGCCGAAAGACCCGATCAGAGATAATTAAGCATGCCTTTCTATTTACAGAGCCATATCTATATCGGCATCGCATTAATGAAAGCCGCAGGTTATGCGTTTTTTCCGCAGCAGTTCTTGTACTTCTTGCCAGAGCCGCATGGACAGGGATCGTTGCGGCCTATTTTGGGATGCTCTCTCCGATATGGTTCCTGCTTTTTCTCTCGCTGTGGGATCTGCTCTTCTTCCGGCAGCTCGCCGCCGCCCATCATGGGGCCTTCATCCACATATTCGTCCTTGTGGCCTTCGCCGGTGCCGATGACATCCACACGCTCTGTTCTCGTCTGCACCGTTACGCTGTAGCAGAATTTAACCGTTTCTTCCTTGATCCCCTGGATCATCAGCTCGAACATGTCAAAGCCTTCCTGCGCATAGGCGGCAGCCGGATCCTGCTGGCCCAGCGCCCGCAGTCCGATACCGCTCTTGAGCTGGTCCATGGCATCGATGTGGTCCATCCACTTATTATCGACGACACGAATCAGAATCATCCGTTCAACCTCGCGCATCTTGTCTATGCCGATTTCCGCCTCTTTGGCCTGGTACAGCTCCTCGAACTTCTCATAAACCAGTTCCTTGAGATTGTCCGGATTCAAATCCAGGAATTCATCTTCCGTAAAAGAAAGCGATTCAAAGTTTGGCGATAGCTTTTTCAAGCCTTCATTGAGGGTGTCCAGATCCCATTCTTCAGCAAATCTGGAGGCGATGGTGATCGGTTCCACCACTTCGTCGATCAGCTCATGGGTCATGCTGGTGATATCTTCCCGCAGGTCTTCGCCAAAGAGCACTTTTTTCCGCTCTCCGTAGATGATTTCACGCTGTTTGTTCATAACGTTATCGTACTGGAGCACATATTTACGGATGGAGAAGTTTCGGCCTTCCACCTTCTTCTGAGCCCCCTCGATGGAGCGGGTGATCATACCGGCTTCGATGGGTTCGTCCTCTTCCACGCCCAAGCGTTTTACCACGTTCTGCATCTTTTCGCCGCCAAAGAGGCGCATCAGCTCATCTTCAAGGGAAATGCAGAATTGAGTGCGGCCAGGGTCGCCCTGTCTTCCGGAACGGCCTCGCAGCTGATTATCGATTCTTCGGGACTCATGACGCTCCGTACCGATGATGCAAAGGCCTCCCAGCTGGATGACTTTTTCCTGTTCTTCCTTCCGCTCCTCCTTGAACTGTTCGTGGAGCCGGTGGAACTCTTCCCGGGCTTTCACAAGCTCCGGATCGTCAGTCTGGACAAAGCCGGTGGCAAAGGCGATGGCTTCTGGACTGTAGCCCATTTTCCGCATTTCACGGCGGGCCTCAAACTCCGGATTACCCCCCAAAATGATATCGGTACCACGTCCGGCCATGTTGGTGGCGATGGTGATCGCGCCCAGGCGGCCCGCCTCAGCGATAATCTCCGCTTCCTGCTCGTGGTGCTTGGCATTGAGGACGTTGAAGGTCTTTATGCCGCGTTTTTTCAGGCTGTTTGCAATGATTTCCGACTTTTCGATGGAAATGGTTCCCACCAGCACTGGCTGCCCGGTCTCATGGGCTTCCACCACTTTGTCGACAATCGACTTATATTTTCCTCTTTCTGTGCTGTAGACCGCATCCTGAAGGTCCTCCCTGATGATGGGCATATTGGTGGGAACCACAACTACGTCCATGTTGTAAATATCCCGAAACTCATCTTCCTCGGTCTTGGCCGTACCGGTCATACCGGCCAGCTTCTGATACATACGGAAATAGTTTTGCAGCGTGATCGTCGCCAGAGTCTTGGATTCGGACCGGACCAGCACTCCTTCCTTGGCCTCAATGGCCTGATGAAGTCCATCGCTGTAACGTCTTCCAAACATCAGACGGCCGGTAAACTCATCGACGATGACGATCTCACCGTCCTTAATGATATAATCCACGTCCCGTTTCATCAGGTTCCTGGCCTTCAGGGCCTGGAGCACGTGGTGGTTGATCTCCATATTTTCCGGATCAGAGAAGTTTTCCACATTAAAGTATTGTTCGCATTTTTCAACACCCTCTTCTGTCAAGGATACCTGTTTATCTTTTTCTTCAATGGTAAAATCCGTCTCTACGGTTAACCCTTTTACAAAGCGGTCGGCAGTCTTATACATATCAGTGGATTTTCCGCCCTGGCCGGAGATAATCAGCGGTGTTCTCGCCTCATCGATGAGAATGGAGTCTACTTCGTCGACGATGGCAAAGTTGAGATCCCGCTGCATCATATCCTCTTTGTAGAGAACCATGTTATCCCTCAGATAATCAAATCCGTACTCATTGTTGGTACCGTATGTGATATCCGCCTCATAAGCCGCTTTTCGCTCTTCTTCACTGATTCCGTGGATAACACAGCCAACGGTCAGTCCCAAGAAATTGTACAGCTTTCCCATCCATTCCATATCTCGCTTTGCCAGATAGTCATTGACCGTTACAACGTGAACACCCTTTCCTTCCAGAGCATTTAAGTATACTGGCAGAGTCGCCACCAGCGTCTTACCTTCACCAGTCTTCATTTCCGCGATACGTCCTTGATGAAGTACAATACCTCCAATGATCTGCACCCGGAAATGTTTCATGCCCAGGCTTCTCACCGATCCTTCACGGCAGACCGCAAATGCCTCCGGCAAGATATCATCCAGTGTTTCTCCGTTCTTCAGCCTTTCCTTGAATTCTGCGGTCTTATCCCGCAGCTGTTCATCGGTAAGGCCCTGCATTTGCTCATCATAAACCTCGACCTTATCTGCAATTTTAGCGACCTTTTTTACTTCCTTCGCATTCAGGTCGCCAAAGATTTTTTCCATAAAGCTCATTTTTGTTGTTCCCCTTTCCTTTCTTCTTCAGGCTCCAGCTCCTCTACCACCAGATTGATCTCCAAGGCCCGGCGGTCATCTGCTTTCGTTACTCTGACTTTTAACAAATTGTCGTCAATCTGCTGCTGGAAGGTATCGTTTTTTACCGGCAGCTTGTCCAGCTGCACCACGACCCAGCCGTTGACCGTCTGTACGTCCATCTCCTCTTCAATATCGAAGAAGTCGAACACTTTCGCAATACTTGCATTGCATTTCACCCGATAACTGCCGTTCTGCAAAGGAATGATCTCCTGCGACATGACAGCATCGTGCTCATCGTAAATCTCTCCTACCAATTCCTCAATGATATCTTCCATAGTCACCAGACCTTCTGTGCCGCCGTATTCGTCGATCACGATGGCCAGATGAGTCTTCATCTGCTGCATCTTTTTCAGCAGTGCCGAGACTTTTATTGCGCCGGCCACGAAAACCACCGGCATTACATAATCCGAAATATTTTTATTGGTACCTACTATATAGTTATGGAAGTCCTTTTGATTGAGTACTCCCATAATTTTGTCTATGTCATCTTCGTATACCGGAAGACGGGAAAACCCAGTCTTTTTGAACAGCTTTGCCACCTCTTCCTTGGAATCTTCCACATCGATGGCTTCCATATCGACCCGGGGCGTCAGCACATCCCAGGCCGTCAGTTCGTTGAATTCAATTGCATTCTGAATCAGTTCGCTCTGTTCGTTATCAATACCGCCTACATTCTCAGCTTCCTCAACAATGGTGAGCAGCTCATCTTCAGTGATCGTACGGTCATCACCGAATTTGAAGATTTTTGCCATTAGCTGTTTCCACTTGGTAAAAAGAAAGTTGACAGGGGTCAGAAGAACCATCAGAACACGAATCACCGGCCCCGAAAACAGGGAAAAGGATTCTGCAGATTCTTTTGCAATTCCTTTGGGCGTAATTTCTCCGAAGATCAGAACCACCACGGTAATCACCACTGTGGATAAGGTTGGCCCGTAAGCGCCGAACAGTTCCACGAAGAGTAATGTGGAAATGGCGGTCATGGTTATGTTTACTATATTGTTGCCGATCAAAATCGTAGTCAGCAGCTTGTCGTAATTTTCTTCCAGCCTCAGCACCAGGCCTGCACGTTTATTTCCATCAGCCGCAAGGTTTTTCATCTTAATGCGATTGAGCGAAGTAAAGGCGGTTTCCGTTGCGGAAAAATAGGCGGACAAAACCACAAGTATTACGATTACTGCTATGTCCACAATTATGTGACTCTCCATTTAAAATGTTTCCTCCTGCATCAATAGAAAAATATATCAATACTTTAGTATAGCCTGTTTTATGGTAATTGAAAAGAGGGCGAACCCTCTTTTAACCTGAATTTAACAATTTTTTTATACTTTGCCCAAATATTGAAGGTAAATCCGTTCATATTCATCCTCCATTTTATGATAAAGATCGTAGAGTTCTTTGCTTCCTCGATTAACTTCTCCGATGATTTCATCAAAATGCTCCAGCATAACGCTGGTTACTTTGGGGCATATTTTCCCACTGTCCGAAAGTTCCCGCAGAATCGCCTTTACCTTTTCCGGGGGAAATGGTTTTTTATAGCTTCGTTCGCCATTGAGGGCGCTGACGATATCGGCAATGGCTACAATCCGCTGAGGAATCGTCAAATCTTTGCCGCAGAGCCCTTTCGGGTAACCGGATCCATCCATCTTTTCATGGTGCCGCAGGGCAATCAAAGCAATTTCCTCATCAATCTGTCCGGAGATAATGTCTTCGGACAGGAGGATATGGCTGCGCATCAGGGCCATGTCGCTGTCACTTAGCTTTTCGGTGGATTCCAAAATATCAAGGGGAATCCCCACTTTTCCCAGATCATGAAGAAAGGCACCGTATTTGACTTTCTGTAAAACCGTTCCCTTTATTCCAAAATTACGCGCCAGCTTCATACTAATGGCTGCCGTGGCAAAAGTATGGGCAACCGTAAAGCGGCTGCGAAAATCAATGGCAAATACCAGCATCTGCAAAAACTGTTCGTTTTTCCGTTCATCCGTCCATTGATGAAAAAGATTTTCAAGCGCCTCCGTTTGTTTTTCGGGATTTGTTCCTACAAATAGTTTCCCATTTTTTAAAGTCTTTTCCAGCAGGTTCAGCACCTCAGGGGAAAATTTCGCAGCGCGATACTCATTCAGCACCTCTAAGATCTGATTGCCGCTTCCCAGCTCCAAGCAGAGAGCCGCTCGGTCGGCCAAGTTAATTACCTGGGCCAGTTTTCGGTTTTCATTATCACAGGCATATTGGGGAAGATCGACAAAATCCATATGATGGTATAGGATCGCCGGAGCATATTGGGATAAGGGCGACAGGTATTTGACAAACAAATATCCGTATATGGAGTGTTCCCATACATCTTTGGTCTCAAAACGGATCATATTGTCGATTTCTTCTGTTTTGTAAGCGCCGATATCGTGAAGCAGTGCCGTAAATACAATGCTGCAGCGCTGTTTGATGTCATAGCCTCCGTCTTCTTCTAAAAGCTTTAAGACTATATACGCCACTTGTTCACCGTGGCCCACCAGCCGCTCGTCAACAAAGTTGAGCGACCTTCGAATCAAATGGAACAAGTTTGTACCGTTGAGCAGCTCCATCATCCATCCTTCCTCCCTCTTTTGTCAATAAGATCAATGTGTCCATTATAGCAAACTTTCTTTCATCCTGCATCAAGTATATGCTGGCATTAGCGATCATTTGCATATTAAAAAGACATCGCTGCACAGAACAGTTTCCATGCGGCGATGCCTTTTGTAGGTCATTATTTAATTTTTACTTTCTTGACGGAACTATAACTTCCATAAAGTTTTGTCTTTCCCGCTTTCTTAAATGCTCTTACTTTCACATAATACGTTTTCTTCGATTTCAGTTTTTTAACCGTTTTCTTTACAGTCTTATTTTTTGAAATCGTTATATTTTTCTTTCCCTTCGTTATTTTTTTATTTTTTCCATAAGTAATTTGATATCCACTGGCTTTCGAATCCTTTTTCCAGGTTATGGTCATTGCTTTTTTGCCGGCTCTTACTTTTAGCTTTGCAACTTTTTTAGGCGTCACATTGATGGTAACAAGTTGCGATGCCGGGTTATAGTTGGCTGTCGCCGCAGCGGTAACGGTAATCGTCGTTTTGCCGGTTCCTTTAACGGTCACTTTTCCTGCCGACGAAACGGCCGCTACTTTTGAATTTCCTGTTTTGTAGCTCAATGCTCCCTGCGCGCGATTGCCTAAACTGAATGCTTTGCTTCCATAGGCTTTAGTGATTGTCGCTGTTCCAGATATTGATTGCGCAGCTTTATTGATTGTAAATTCCTTTGTTATGCTGCCTTCATAATCTCCTTTGCCAGTTATAACAACACTGGCCGTTCCTGCATTGACATTGTTTTTATACGACAGCGTATAATCGCTATTTACTCTTAGTGTTTTTCTGCCATCTCTGACTGTAACAGCCGGGGTTTTCGCATTGCCGTCATAAGTATATGCAGTTGTGGAAAGGGTAGCCGTACAGTTGGTAAGTGCCTGTGTAATTGGTTTGAATTTATATCCATTGGCATCTGCAAATGTTTGCGCTGCTGATCCAGGAACACCTTGTATCGTTACATTATCGCAATCCGACAGAGCATCTCCGGATATATTGGTTACAGTTTCTGGGATTACAATCGTGATATCCTTACATAGCATAAACGTTCCACTCTCAATCGATTGTACACCAGATGAAATACGAATGTTTCTCAAAGACGTACATCCTAAGAACGCATTTGGCCCAATGGACTGTACACTATCGGGCATTACGATTTGGATAAGGTTCTTGCAGTCTGCAAATGCTCCTTCTGCGATTCGTTCCGTACCGGCTTCGATCGTATATCTCTGCGCACTATTATTCACCTGGCTGGTTTTTACGCTGCTTCTTGTCTCTTGCGCATTATATGCCGGCGGGCAACGCAGTATTTTATTATTTTCAACGTCATATAGCGAACCATTTTTTACTTTATAATGATTCGAAGCTTCCACGATAATCCGCTTTATATTATTTCCTAAAAATGCATATTCTTCGATGGTTTCAACCGATCCAGGAATTGTAATCGTCTCCAGCGTATTGTTCGATAGAGAAGATTTTTTGATTACTTTTACTGAATCCGGTATCGCATACGCTGTTTGTTCCGTTTTCCCATTAGGATAAACAATCAATTCGGATTTGTTTTTGTTAAATAAAATGTTATCCTCGGCTGAAAAATGCTGATTGTTATTGTCCACAGTTATTTTACGAAGGTTCTCCGGCCAATCTGTCGTGGGGTAGATTGATTTGATGTGTGAGGAGATTCTCAGCTCTTGGACAAAACTGAGCGGTGCTTTGAATCCCGTTACATTGATCCCATTTATTTGATCCGGGATTTCCAGAACAGTCACGTGCTCTCCAACCTCAACAATTTCCTGTGTCTGCGGATCGAATTCTACTGTTCCGCCCAAGATACCAGCATCTGTATAACGAATTGTTTCTGCGCCGTATACATTGACATTGATAAATTGAAGGCAATTGCCAATCTTCAAAATGCATAGTCCTTCATTAACAGTTGTGCCTCCATATATGCCTTTCACTACAATTGTCTTTTCGTCTTTTTTCTCTATCTCTATCACTTCAGGATCATAGGTCAGTTCCTGTCCGTCATCAAAGTAGTGGCCAAACTCCAAATCTTTTAGGTCTAACCCATTATAAGAAGTAATGTTAATTTCCGCCGAATCCCCTCTATTCAGGCAAATAAACTGCTTATCAACGGTAAAGCCTGGGACATCTTTGACCGCAAAATCCAGCTTGCATGATGATGCTTGCTCTGATCTAGGCTCTTCTTCATCAATACTTTTTCCAACTTCAACATAATATGTTCCTGCTTCCCCAATCATTATTTTTTTGGAATCAGGGTCTTCCCAAAAGGCAATATTATTAACTATCTCATTTTTGCTATTGTAAAGATAAAAATAGTATTGGTTATTGTCTTGATATCTTAATGTAAAGTCGATTGTTTTGCCGATATCCGCTGTCTCAGCAGTGAACTTATAATACTTGCTGCTTTCGTTATCTCCAAAGTTAATAGCTTTATTTCCAGACTTGATGGCTCCCCAATCTGTGGCTTCTTTGAATTTGTCAATTACAGTAAGCTCAAAGCTGCCGCTTACGTCCCCCATCTTTAATGTAATGGTTGCTTTTCCTTCTGCTTTTCCTTCAAAGAGGCCCGTATCTTTGTCAATTTGGATAACATCTGAATCGGAGCTTGTCCATTCTTTTGTCTCAGATTCAACTCTGCCAGGTATAAACTCTGTAATTAGTTTTCTTTTATCGCCTACATAAATTTCATGTTCATTCGAATCTTCTTCCAGGGCTAGCCCTATATCTTTTCTAGGTTCACTTAAGCTTATCTGCAGAGTATAGTCAAGGTTCTCATCCCTGTCGCTTGCTCGATCTATTCGGATATAATAGGTACCCGATTGATCAGCGAAGTATGTGTTTCCATCTAAACCATATTCATCCTCATCTATAGGAGTTTTGTTGCAATCTAATAAAGTACAGCATACATCTCCTGTTGTCTGAATTCCTACTCTCTGTCCTTTTTGCACATCGATTTTATATCCTTGTGCCTTCCGTCCTGATGTCATTGTAGGAGACAATTTCCCCGCAGTAACAGTTTCTTCATATAAACCGTCTATAACATATATAAGACACGTTTTGGTAGTTCCGCCTGATGTAACTTTAACTGGGATCCCTTTTGTACCTGATTCTTTCCTTCCTGTAACTACAAAATACTCACTGGAAGAACTTTCAGTCGCCAGCACATATTCCGGATCCCCGCTTTTTATTGTAGCCCATCCTTCATCTTTTTGTGAGATTCCAATGTGTGCAGTCTCACCCACGCCAATGGTATAAGTTGTTTTATCGAGATCCAGTCCATCCCAAATAATTTTTTTGCCCGTTAACCGGTAATTTAAGCTGCCGCCACATCCATCGACTTTTATATAGTAAGTTCCTGTTTCATTAAGAATTTGTTTTAAAGTTGCTGTATTTTGTCCATTGTGCTCAGCGCGAGCTATCCAACCATGTTCACCATAAAGGTTAATTTCAAAATAATCGCTCCATCCATTTAATGTAAACTCAATTTTACTGCCCTCTATCGCTTCAAAGTAATATCCTTCATTTTCTTCACTTGCTAAGCTTTGGTGTCCACTATCGTAGTCACCATTTTTATCAAATTTAATTTCTGTCTTATAAATATCAGTCACTGTAACGCTGCAAACAGCTTTCTTATTCCCAATTGTGATTTTAATATCCGCTTTTCCTTCACCGATACCTTCAATCCATACGAAACTATCATCCTCTGCTAAAGAAACTGTCGCAACCTTCTCGTTACTGCTGCTGCATTGAACTTGTTCCGAACCTGTAAGTTCAGGATAAATGATCTCAATTGGTGCTGTATCTTTTTTATACATATTTACCGCAGTTTCAGATAAACGAATACCATCAAAATTCTCTGCGATGACGCTCATTTTAGCTGTTGTTCCCGCTTCACTCTCATTCCAGTTGTCAATCGCCATATTATATGTATCCGCTTTTCTCGATAAAAAGGTGTATGTTCCCGATGCATCATCAACTTTAATGTCACACCATTCTCCATTCTGGTTCTTTATATTGACAGAGGGCAAATCTTGTACATTTTCAAAAGAAATCTTTATGTCCTGCCCTTTGTCTGCATTAAAAGAGTAACCTGATCTGCCATACTCTAAATCTACAGATTCGGTATTTAAACTGATTGACTTATAATTCTTTACTGTTATATCACAGGATTTTTCAGATTCACCAGCCTTAAATGAAACTGTGGTAGAGCCTACTTTTTCAGGAATAATTGTAATGCCGCTTTCTTCCCCTTCGGCTATTTTTGTGATGGTCACAATCCCCTCTGGTTCTGCTGTCCAGCTGATCTCCTCCACTTTTTCCGGTGAAATGTATAGTATGTATTGCTCATCATCAACCAGAAGTTGCATGGTATCTGGAATATCGTCCAATGCATTGGTCCCTTCCTCACCCGCAAACACGCCTGCTGGTGATAAGGTGAACAACATCGTCAATGTCATTAAAAACACCAGCAATTTTTGTAAAATTGGTCTGTTCATAACATTCTCCTTCTTTTATATCATGTATATCATGTTCAATTAAATTCTTAGAATTATTATACCATTTTTCTACATGGACAGCTACTTTCAAATAACAAAATATTTCAATGTACACCTATTTGAAATTACACCCTCATCAAGCAAAAAGAGCCCGCATCGCTGCGCACTCTTTCTGCTTGGGTTTTATGCTATTATGTTTTAAGAAGCGATTTTACATGATGTATCGTTACAGTTCTTTTACCTTTGTATCTAAGGTAATATCCAGCTCTGCCGCATATTCGAAGTAAGCGTCAACCTGTTCGAAGGTCAGCATATCGGATGAAATCAGGCCAGTCTGATCAAATTTGTCGTTTACAAACAGTTTGGTGAAGAGATATCCGCCCTGTCCGGTGAGATACATTTCTGCAGTAATTCCGGATTTTTCGTAGGATTCAACCAATCCCGGAGCATTTACGTGGGTTTCAACCAAAACGTCTTTGCCGTCTTTCTTGCCGTATGCTTCGATGACCATGCAGCCGGAATCGGAAACAAGCCCTTCGTCAATGATCTCTTTGATTTCTTCCTTGAACTTTGGAGCTGGCGGAACGTGAGCCAGCACTACATCAAACGGTGCGATTTCAACGCCCTTGATGGTTTCCGTGTTATGAGAAAGAAGTCCTGCTCTGTAAAGCGGTTTTGAGAAATCTACGCCTGCGCCGGCATACTTAAAGTAAGCGTTCTTAGCACCCTTGAAGAATTTTTCTGCATTAAAGCTGTAATGGATCGGCTCATCATGGCAATGTTCTACAAAAGTGATTTCTTCATCCATGTAGTCGTACTGTCTCTTGATCGGCAGATCGAAAGCAGGTGTGCGTACCAGCTTGCCGTCGATAAAGGCGTATGCTTCTTCACTCATATCATGAAGAGCTGTTACCGGAGACCACCAGAAAGGCTGGAATCTCTTGGCTTCAACGCCTTCCCATACGATGTTATAGATGGTATCGCAAGTATCCAGATAACGCATCGCATCTCTAGTTGCAGCGCAGATCAGTCCCGGAGCCGAACCGGTTCCTACGATGGCAGTTCTGCCGATTGCCTCAAATTTAGGGCCATATTCATTATACTGAATACGGATACTTTCTACCCAATCTTCATGAAGCGCTGTGGTGGCCGCATAATCCTGATAGTTGGCCTTTACTTCTAAAGCCGCATCGAGTACGTTCTTTGTACATTCCAAAGGAAGTGCGTTGAGAATTAAATCCACACCTTGAGCCGCAGCTACGATGCTGTCTTTGCTATGGGCGTCAACCTGAGTGCCTTTTGCTTTTTTTAAGTCATTTACCAGATTGTCAACTGCTTTTTTATCATAATCGGCACAAACGATTTCCGCTACGCCCGGATCCTCATCCAGTCTTCTTGCTGCTGCGGATCCCTGTGCTCCAACGCCTAATACGAGAATTTTCTTTAAAGCCATTTTTCTTTACCTTACCTTTCCAAATAACTGTTTTTTATCTTGACTCTATTATAGCGAAAAGGAAGCCTGCCGCGAAATTTACATATTGCCATCTTTTCCCGTTTTAAATGCTTTCTTTACCTTTTATATTTTCTGATTATTTTGTGAATACAGAAAATACAGCAAGATTTACTATATTCAAAAGCAAGATTTATACACTTTCCCTTTGTCCGCGGTTAATGATATAATGATCGTAGAGAATTATGGAGGTTGCATATGCTGTTAGAGAGTGTTTCTTATATGGGAGAGCTGCCCTTTGAGCTGTCGTTTTTGAATGTGGCAGAGGAAAGCAAGCATTGCCACAAAGAAATTGAAATTCTGCTGGTTCTGCGGGGAATGACCCATTATCAAATTTATCATACGGATTACGAACTGAGCCCCGGCGACCTGATCATCGCTGATGTGGAGGACTTGCATCAGATACACGGTTCCACCGACGATATTCTGATGTTATCCATTCATGTGGATACCGGACGTTTTGAACACCTTTATCCCAATATCCGCTATATGTTCTTTGTCTGCGAAGAGTGTATGGAAGGGCCTGCCGGCAACCGGCAGCTTCTGGAAAGCAAGCTGACCCGCCTCAAGGGCCACATTGCCAAACTGGCTATGGATTATACAAAAAAGGATAAGGATATGCCCCTGCTGATGGACGAAATCAGCGAGCTGGTTTCAATTTTGGTCAACCATTTCCAGGGATTCTTTATGGAGGATTATCAGTACAAGACCAGTCAGGAAGATATGAGTCCCGACGATCTGCAGCGATTGTCCCGCATCACCCGGTATATCATGCTCAATTATAAGGAAAAGATTACCCTGGACGATGTATCCAACATGGAGCATCTCAGTTCCTATTACGTTTCTCACTTAATTAAGAAGACCCTGGGCTTTAACTTTCAGAACTTTGTCAATGCCATCCGCCTGGAATATGCAGAAAAACTCTTGGTATTCACCAATATGACGCTGATGCAGATCAGCGAAGAATGCGGTTTCTCATCGCCCAATTATTTTAACAAATGCTTCTCCGCCTGGCATGGCAAAACGCCCGCCCAGTACCGGAAAGCCTATCACCCCTGCGAACGCTCTTTCAAAGCTCCCTTTACCCAGGAAGAGGCGCTTTCTCTGGTTGCGCCCTTTTTAAACGTCATAAAACGCAATTATGAACCTCCCGCCAGGATCACCGTAGAGCCGGACTTTGAAAAAGGTAAATTCGTGGATTTCTGGGAAATCTGCGCGCCCCGAATCGTGGTCGATTCTCTGGAATCTGCCCTCAATCTGGGCTATTATTGGGAAACCCTCCAGCGTCTCCGTCCGGCCGCTTTCATCCTTGATGAAAATCTGACCAGACGCAACAAGGATTTGGAAAAAAGCCTCCGCGAGCTTTTAGCTCCCTTAAATATCCCCCTTTTCGCAGATCAAATCATCCGGGAGGAAGATCTCATCGCCGCATCAAACACAGCCTCTGCCTTCGAGCAAATCCTCTGCGCCGGACACTCCCGTGTGCGGCTGATGGGCGATCAGGACGCCCTCTTTACAGCAGGCGGTCTGAAAACGCCCGCTTTCCAGGTGTACGACTACTTTTCCCAGCTGGCAGGTCCCCAGTTTTTCAATGCCGATACCCATATTTTAATTAAATGCCGCGATGCCCGGGCAATTTTGCTGTTCAATACGGATTCCACCACAGTTCTGGACATCAATTTCGTTTTGACCAGAATTCCTGACCCGGACTATTTGGTGCGTCGTGAATTTTCCCAGCGAGAGAATTGTTACAGTGTGCTTGGCGATTTGGAGGCTCAGGAGCAGGCTCTGCCGCCCCTGCTCATAGACAGGATCAATCAAAGCTTTGATGGAAAAGTTCACTTTTTCCGCCTTGATAAGGATCTTCAAGAGGATGATTTTTTAATCGATCACAACACTGCAGTGGTTTTGGAAATCATGGAGCCTCCGAAGGGTCATGACGGCTAAATCCCCTTCATCTGTTTTGGAAAAACAGGGACATCACCTGCCTCGCCCCTCTGGCTGGACAGGCCTTTGCGCAGGTATTATTTCCAGTATTGCTGCATATAGTTGTCAGCTCTTTCCTCCGACAAGGAAAATTTCTCCGCAATCTGAGCCTTCGTTTCCGCTCTTGAAAGCTCCATATCCTGACAGAGCTCTATCAGGGCTGCAGTACCTTGCGCGATACCTTTCTCAATTCCCTGTTCAATGCCTTGTTCGATTCCCTTGTCGAAGCCTTCCGATAACCCCTTCTGATAGCCGTCCTGCTCCCGAATCGTTTCGCACTCTTCTCTGCTCAGCTCATCATACAAAAAACTCATAACATCACCACCGTTCTTCTTTAGAAAATCCCGTAAGACTCCTTCTTTAATGCAGGTGTCTATGGATTGTTTGATGGCAGCTTTCAGGTCATTCGTTTTCTCCCAGTTTTTCCGTACCAGGTATATGAATCTGCTGTATTCGTTCAAAACCTTACAGCGCTCTAGAATTTCAGCTCCCTGCTTGTAGTTGACATTGATGACCTTTACGACTGCTTCTAACGATAGTGTAGCACATTTTTCAAGAAATGCGTCGGAAAGTTTTAAGTTTTCTTCCAGCGGAAGGACTTCTTTTCCGTTATAAAAAACGTACATCTCCGGCGTGGGTATTTTAACCAGCTGCTTACTGTAAATGGTCTTGGAAAAGTAAAGTTTTTCATACTCTTTGGTGATGTAAACCAGCATCCTCAGCGGCATGTTGGGGTTGATCGTCGATTGGTGTTCGATCAGGATGATCAGCCGCCCATCGATGATAAAGGCCAGGTCGTTCTTACGGTCACCGAAAATCACATCCTCTAAGGTGACGATTTGTATTTCGGTGTCCGAAGAATAGTTCCTGCCCGATAAGGCATTGTATAGCTCTAGGATCTTTTCTTTGTCATGGAACAACTATGTAAATAAATTTTTAGGCTTCCATACAAAAAAATTGCACTAATTTATCAAACTTGTAAATTAGTGCAATCGTCGTTAATCTCCCATTTCCATGGGCCCGGCTATACGGCCTGGGCAAATCACGTCACATCTTTTTAATTACGTTTCTTTCTCAACGGCCCCCAGATAAGAAGTACTGCCGCACCGCTGACTGCTGCCAGCAAAATCAGAGGCCAAAAATCGAAGTCATCTCCTGTTGCGGCGGAGCGATCCGGCTGACCGGTTTCCTTTGCAGCAGCCGTATTCACATCTTTCCCACTTTCGGTTTCAGGCTTTGTTTCAGCGACACTGCTTTGATCGTCAGTATATGCCAGCGCGAAGGTTGACATGCCCTTGATTCGAGCAGTAATTGTCCGATCGTTATCGTCCATGTCAGGAAGCTCTGTGGTAATCAATTGGCCGTCCTTTTCGTGCACGTGGATGATAGAAAAAATCCGCTTTTCCCCTTCCCTCGGCCACAGTTCTTGCGGAATGGCAATAACCAAATCCATCGAATCGTTCCATTCGGAAATCGAACTTTTGACTCCGTCTTTTTCCTTGACCAAATTGATATCTAAATAGGCTCCAACTTTTTTACCTGTATCTTGCAGCTGTTGATTTACTTCCTGAAGAACAGCCTGTGCGGGCTTCTCCACCTTATCAACCTGAACAAGGAACCGAATCGTGCTTCCATTGGCAAGATCCGCCTTATCCTCTTCTGTCAGGAACTTTTGCACATCATCGTCTTTGACTGTAACCGTTGGCGCTCCCTGACTGATTTCCGTATTGATCTGCGGTGTCTGTACCGGGGTTACCTCAGCAATTTTCCAGACAGCCTGATTTTCCGTCTTTTCAAAAGCCAGCTTTCCTCCCTGCAGGGCAAACCAGCCGGCCTCCGCATCGACGCTGCCACATCTAATCACAGTGTCGCCTGTTTTCAAGTCGGCAGCCTTGAGCTTGGTCGCCATACCGGGTTTCTTTGGCTGGAAGTTTTCAAGGGATAAGGTACGATCCAGCTGAATCGTATCAAAGAGCCCCGCTTTTCCAATTTTCGTTTTATCGCCTGAGACAGTCAGAGCAGCAGTACCTTCAATAGCATTAGGCTGATTTTCTTTCATGTATCCGCCCCATACTTCTTCGATCTGACTGTCAGCAACGGTTATGGCCGACTTGGCCGGGCTGACAGCTTCCGTTTCACCCCCTGAGACAACCGAAGGACAGGCTGTTTGATCCAATTGATCAACATAGAATCCCTTGCAGCCGGTAAACAGAATTTCGCTGCTATCGATGGACGCCGAGCCGTCTCCTGTAGCTTCTCCTCCGCCGAGAATACTGCCGCCCAATGTATCCCCTTCAAAGTTCATGGTAACCTTTCCCAGAATATCAGCCTGAGATCCTGCTTCCGCATCTCCGCCGCCGTAGAAAGCAGCACATACCCAATAATCCGTGAATTGCTCTTCTACTGGCGTAACGCTGTCTTGAATGACCATGTTCACAGAGACGGCATTGGCAGAACCGCCATTTCTGGCACTGCCGCCGCCGCAGGTATATCCATATAGATTGGAAAAATTCTTCAGCTCGATTTGAATTGCTCCTGCAACATCGGCTTTTCCTTTATCCGCATCTCCTCCTGCCCGAAAGATCATCATCTCGTTGCCGCTGCCCATTACCTTCACCGATCCTGCTTTGGCACTAGCGTTTATCCCGCTGGCATAGCCGCCTCCGTATACTTCCCGTATATCCACGGCATCCAACTGAACAGCGATACTGCCCTGAATGTCTGCCTGGGCGTTTCCTTCTTCCTTTGCGTATGCCATGCCGCCGCCGCGGAGGGAGTAGGTCCTCCCTTTTGTCTGGGCATAGGATGCGCCTGCGGTCGCCGAAGCACGATAGGTACTGTTTGCGGTGGCATACCCGCCGCCATAGATATTGCCATGATTGCCGGTCGGATCGGCGATGATCTTTGCAGATGCAGTGCCGCCCACATTGGCGCTGGCGTTTCCTTTGGCCGCATCGGCCCGGCCGCCTCCATAGATGGTCGCCGCATCCACGTTTCCTTTAATCAGCACCGTCGAATCGCCGGACACATCGGCAGAACCGCTGCCGTCAGAGTAACCGCCTCCGTAGATATAACCCATTTTTACATTGTCCACGATTATGCTTGTGTCCCCGTTCACCGGAACATTTTTACCGCCGCCATAGACTGTCAATCCTGTCACCTCATCGGGCAGCAGTTTTCCAGTTCCCGCCTGGTCATAGACATACGCTTTATTATCGCTATCCTTTTTGATTAAAATCGGTACTCCGTTGGCATATATGTTATTCCCCTCTTTTATGACCGCCGTTTCCTGGGTCCTTGTGTCTGCCCAGGCCGTCATTGCTGACAAGGCCGCTGCCAACACGATTGCGGTCGTCAACAAACCAATCTTTCTCAGTTTCTTCATAAAATGTCACCAATTATGTACAGAACTTCCGTACCCTTTCACACCGGACGGTGAGGTGTCTTTCCAACAAAAAAATCATCCTTTCGGATGACGCAGCAAAATACAATCGACGCCCTATCCTCTGAGACATTCTCAGTGATAACCGTATCGATCTTAAAGTTATTGCAGCTGGCTGCCATTTTACAGGCCCTGTAGCTTTGCGTCACCGTGTTTCCCCGGCTTTGCCCATTAAATTTTCTAAGATCAGAATACGCTTTTTTATGAGCTATGTCAATAACTATTTGTATGTTTCCTCTATTTGGAATCATGCCCTTTTGCCTTCACCCGCATATCATCCGGGCTGATGGAAAAAATAAACCTCATACAAAAAATCAGGGAAAAAGAGGGTGTGAAATTTGATTTTAAGAGAAATTGTGATTTCCGTTGCTGTGGGAATGATAACCGGGATGATGTCCGGGTGGCTTTCCGGAGCCATGGTGATGAACCACTACCGAAAGCTGGATGAAGAACAGACGCGAAAAGAACTGCATATTAAATACCTGGAAGAGACTGCGATGCACGTCTCCAAGGTCTTGAATGAAGTGGATCTTTTGATCCACCGTGACGGGCCGCCGGACTATGATAACATTTTAAGGGAAATCGGGATTTTTCAGATCCCAGACGGAAAGTTGGATGAAAAGGACGATTCCGCACGGATTGCCGAGGAGAAAACGATTTTGATGGACAGGATCGAAAATCAAATCAAAGAAGATACACTGGATGCACGGCAGGCAGCCATTGAGCTGATCAAATTATCGGCCAAATTGATGGTCGCAATGGAAACATACCGTCGCGAAAACCTGCAGTGATCATGGCACCGGGCTGAGCCGCTGTCCTGTCTCTTGTTCAAAGAAATGAAGGCGCTTTCTATACTGCCTTGTTCCTATCGCTCGCCCTTTAACTCCTCCAGTATCTCTTCCTCAGAGCGTTCCATATCCTCCATAACTTTTTCCACGATGGGCCGGATATTAACAGCCTCCTCTTCCAATTCCTCCGCTATTTGTCCCAGTGGTTTTCCTTTCAGGCACTTTTTCTTGACCTGTTGGATCAATTTCAATAACTCCCCTTCAGATCGGCCTTCAAAGTATTCTTTTTGCAATAGTTCTTCGAATTTCATATAACTGACCTCGCTTCCCTGGAGCTTTTGATCTCCTTTACCTGGCTGTGGATCAACGCAAGGAGGTCGCTTCCTGAGCGTTCCACCACCTCGTCGGTCGATTCCTCGATGTACTGCAGCAGCGCTTTCATTTCATCGTCCACGTCGTCAGCCGTCCCCCTCGTGTTGAGGACGATGGTATAGGCCTCGTCCTTCAGTTCCAGGCCGGACTCTTCTTCGCACCGATGCCGAAAACTGTACTTATGACGCCCATATCCAAAGAAGTCAAACAGGCAGAGGAAAATCACATAATTCCCGCGCAGTTCATTGTAGCTCATGCCCTTTTTCAGCAGCTGTTCCACGTCCACGATGCTGTGGTAATACCTCGATCTTTTGGGTATATTATACTCGTTATACTTTTGCATTTCAACTGTGTAAACGCTGTTTTCCTCGTCGTCCAGGAAGATGTCCAGCCGGACGCTTTTGGCATCGTGCACCACGTCCTTCGTTAGCTGCGGCTCTACGAACCGGACCTTTTTAATCTTCAGGTCCAGGATCTTTTCCAGCAGCCTCCGGCATACCTCTTCGTTCTCCATTACTTTTGCGAAGAGGAAATCATCGGATAGGTTCAATTCCTGCAAGGTGGGTCTGTTTTTCGTCATGTTACGTGCCTCCTTTTTATCTGTTAATATTTTACTGTAAATAAAAGGAATTTTCAACCGTTTTTTCAAAACCTCCATGAAAATTTTTAGTTATTACAAAAAATCCCATTACACAGCAAGAATTTTAGATATCCCAGCGATCCATGTACCAATCTCACCAAAGACGCTCTCCTGTCTCTTGATCAAAGAAGGTTATAGAATTTTCAGAACTATGTTCAAAAAAAATGATTCACCAAAGCATCTTATCGATTCTTTGGTGAATCATTTACGGTAACCTAGTCCTCAACCGATCACTTCCCCCACTTCTCATCGCCGGACATTCCATCATAGCCTGGGTGGTTATCGAACCGGATCACACCTACCGGGCATTTACCGGCGACCGCTTCCGTCACCTTGGCATGGCCCATGGTGCCAAAACCGCCGCACAGCTCCAGAGCCACAACGCCCTCTTCCGCCAGCTTGGCCGCTTCCTCGACGGCCGAAGCATAGCTGCCCACGCCCACCAGAATCATTTCACCGTTTTCTCCGACTTCCATAATCGTTCTCTGGGGAGCATCGATCTCTCCGTTGATGAACATAAAACAAATCTTTCTTTTCATAAGTTCCTCCTTATCTTTAATCAAATAAATCGTCTTCCATAGCAGCTTCGATCTCGTCCAGGGCTTCCTTTACCTCACCTGCGGCCTGTCGAATTGCGTCCTTATCCTGTTTATCCAGCACAGCTTCAAATTGGCTCAGTAAAAAATCCAGCTCCCGCCGAAGGTCGCCGGTGGCCTCTTCATACAGCCGCTCTCCGCGAAACAAAAGCAGCTTGTTTTCCTCCTGATCCCGGGGATGGATCTTGAGATAATTGAGCTCTTCCATGCGCCTTTCCGCTTCCTCTTCTGTCAGCTGAGATCCTTCCTTTTGAATGATGATCTTCTTTTCCACCCCGGTGGAATTTACCTTCACTTTTACCTCAAGAATGGAATTAATGTCATAAGTATAGGTGACATCGATGGATTCTTCACCGGACTTTTTCGGCGGCACCGGCACTGTAATTTCTCCCAGAGACAGGTTATTCTTTGCCAGCCGGCTTTCGCCCTGAAGAATATCCACAGTAATTTTTCGCTGATAGTCGCTGGCCGTATATAAGGTGTCGGTCCGGCTGACGGGTATAACCGTGTTGCGTTCAATAATGGGAAGGAAATGGCCGCTCTCCAGCATTTCTCCCAAACGCTGAACTGCCACCGAGGTCCCCAGAGTAAAGGGGCATACTTCTGTCAGCACCACTTCACGGACCGCCTGGTTCCGCTCTTTCATGGCGCACTGAATGGCGGCCCCCACAGCGATGGCCTCGTCGGGGTTTACATCTGTGTTAGGGATACGTCCGAAAATACGCCCCACAAAATTGCGAATGATCGGCAGCTTGGTGGCACCTCCCACCAAAACAATCTCATCGATATCAGAAAGTCTTATATTGGCATCTTTCAAGCTTCTTTCAATGGGCTTTCGAATTCGAGCCAAAAGCAGCTGGCAGTTGCGTTCATACTCTTCCAGGGAAAATTCCCGCTCATAGGTTTCTTTGTTAAGCACGCATTTCATGGAAGAACGATCACTGTTGGCAAATCCCAGCTTGCAGGTTTCAGCCTGGCGGGTCAGATACACCTGCTCCTTCGGGCTCAGCAAAGTTTCATCAACTTCCCGTTCTCTCAGCATCATCCCGCAGAGAACCTTGGTAAAGTCCTCGCCGCCGATAAAGTTGTCACCGGCGATGGCCCTCACCTCCATAATATTTCCATATCGCTCCAATATGGAAATATCAAAGGTACCGCCGCCCAAATCAAAGACTAGAAAACGGGTATGGTCCGCCCGGTGGTGAAGCCCATAGGCAATGGCGGCCGCTGTCGGTTCATTGATGATCCGTTCCACCTTCAGTCCCGCCAGTTCCCCGGCCCTCTTGGTGGCTTTTCGCTGTATATCGTTGAAATAAGCGGGAACACTGATGACTGCTTCTTCAACCGGCTGTCCCAGATAGCTCTCCGCGTCCTCTTTCAGCGCCCGCAGCACAAAAGACGATAGCTCTTCAGCGCGAAATTTTTGGTTTCCCATAACAAATTCTCTCTCTGTACCCATACTCCGCTTGAATAGGGATGCCGTCCGATCGGGAAAAGTGGACATCCGTTCCCGGGCTGTTTTTCCCACATATACAGTCCCCGATTCATCAAAGCTGACAATCGACGGGGTCAAACGATCTCCCAGGCGGTTGGGAATAATCACCGGTCCCTGATCGGTATAATATGCTGCTAACGAATTTGTAGTTCCTAAGTCAATTCCTATCTTCATATCCTCATATACTCCAAGTTTGCCGCTGCAGAGACCAAATCGCTGTCAGCAGGAGAAAAGCGCAGTCCTTCTTCATAGCAGCGCCTTGCACCCTCAAGGTCGCCCTCCAGCTCACATAAAAATCCCAGCTCATAAAGAGCGTCCGTGCAGCATCCATAGTTGCAATAGTCACATTTTCTTAATTCCAAGGCTTTTTTCAGCCAGCCCCGCGCGCTTTTATAGTCGCCCTGGGTTGCATACAGCGCTCCCCGAAGCTGATAAACCATGGGCAGACAATGGCTGAGAGTGCGTTCGCAATCGCCGGGCAGCTTTTCAAGTCCCCTGCGCGCAAACAAAGCCGCATCCTCCGGCTTACCCAGTTTGAGACTAGCCCTTGCGGCCCACAAGTCATAGTCAGCCTCCAAAAAGTCCGGCTCCAAATAATCGTGGTCCTTATCCAGCCCGGCGATGGCCTTAAAAAAGTATTTTAACGCCTTGCGGTACTTTCCTTTATAATATAATAGTTTTCCCGCTTCTTTCAAAGCCGCCGGCTCTCGCTTTCCCTCCGATTCATAAATAACCAAAGCATCGGCCGTCAATTTTTCATCGCGGAATATATGAGCCTTTTCCCATCTATAAAGAAAATCGGAAGTCTCCAGCCCCATTGCCCTTTTATAGGCTTCCAGCTTCTGCCTGGCGCTGATAAAATCGCCGGCAATCCGGCAGATTTCGATCTGCTTTCTTAGATATTTAGGTTCTTCTGTCCGCTCATAAATCTCCTGCAACATGTCCAGTGCGGCGTTCCAATCTCCCTGCGGCATTGAAGATTGGCTGCGTTTTCATATGCTTCCTCGCAAAGCTCGTCCTGCTGCTCGCCTACATCGATGGCTTTCTTGTAATAGGACAACGCCTCATCTTCCTGACCCTTGAATTCTAAAATCACGCCCATATAATTATAGGTGTATTCCAGCTCCGGGTCCATAGCCGCCGCTTTGCAAAAATCCTCCCACGCTTCATCCAATCGATCCAGGCATGTATAAATCTGGCCTCTGCGCATATACGCGTATGCCGATTGGGTCTGCGCCAGCTGAAGGCCAGCATATTTCAGCGCCTGGTCCCATTGATCCAGTTCCCGATAGATTCCGTCTATCATTCCGCAGGTACCAATGCGGCCGGGTGCTGCTTTTCGGATCCGCTGATACAGCTCCAGCGCCTCCTGATACTTTTCGCAGTCCTGGGCAATCTCCGCTTTTAGTTCCAGCAGGGGCACATATTGCTCATCACAGGCCAGCCCCTGGTCGATCAGCTCCACCACTGGTGTAAAATCTTCATCTTCCCGGTCGTATTCCATTACAGCCAAATGGTGGTAAACCTCGGCCAAATTCTCCACATTGAAAACTACATCTCCTTCTTCGCCTTTTTCCGTTGTTTCGATGATCTTGTAATAAATTCGTCTCGCTTGAAGAAAATGCTCTTTTGCCTCTTCTATATAGCCCTTTAAAAAGTCCAGCTCACTTCCGCTGATCTCCTCGCTTTCCAAGTAGGTGACCACGTTCTTCGCCTCCTCCAGCTCGCCTGCCGCAACGAGAATCTTAATTTTATAAACATAGGAGGCCAGCTCATAAGGATAAAGATCCATCGACGCTTCGCAGTCGTCGAAGGCTTCACCGTAAAATTCCATGCGGTAAAACGCTTTGGCCCGCATTAAGTAGGATATATGGGAAGTCCGGTCCAGCTCAATGGATTTGCTCAGTGCCTCTACAGCCTCTTCAAAATTCCAGATATCGTAGAGGATCTGGCCTTTCTGCCGCCAGGCATCCGCATCGTCCGGCCTCTCCTCAAGCAGCTGATTCAGCAGCTTTAAGGCATTTTCTATCTCGCCCAGACTTTGATAGATGGAACTTTCCAGCTGAAGCACATACGGCAGCTGATCTTCTTTTTTCTTTTGATTCTCCTCTGTATCTTCCAAATCCAGCAAATACTGTTTCCAGTCCTTGATATAGGTCAGAGCCCTTTTTTCATCGCCGCTATAGAGGCAGGCCCTTCCAATCAAGCTGCTGAATTCGATTTTGTGGGATTCTTCCGGCTCCACATTATGAAAAAGTTCTAAAACCGTTTCGTATTCGCCATTCTGAAAATAGGACCACCCCAGCTCAAAGAGGATCTCCTGGCCGTTCTCACCTTCACTGCGCCGCTGGTTCAGCTGATCGATATAAAGATTGTTACACTCATGCAGCCACTCCTCGGCGCCCTGATTATAAGGGTCTTCCTGAAGAAGTCGGGACAAAATTTCATTGGCTTCTTTCAGCTTTCCCTTTTTTACATAACATCTTGCCAGTCCGTAACGCCCCCACCTGGAATGGGGCTCATCCTCCAAGGCCTGGATGTATGCCTTGCGGGCCTCTTCATATTCCTCCAAGAAAAAACAGATATCCCCCTGCATCAGCTTGACATCCGCCAGATACTCATATTGAGGCAGCAGCTGGTCGATCGTTTCTTTCGCCTGGTGGTACTTTTTCTCCTGGCAGCAAATTTTAGCCATTTCGATTTGATCGTAGGGAGAGCGGATTCCGGTCGCCTCCATTTGCTTTAAAAGTTCCCGGCTCTGCTGGGTATCGCCTTCACCAATACAGCTGCTGAGCCGGGAACAAAGCCGCAGATATTCTTCAAAGGGCAGACTATCATCGCCCTGCAAACTATCATAGGGCGGATATTCCTGCGCTTCCAGCGATTCCAGGATCGCCCCCTCCAAAAACGCCTGCGGAAATTCTTCCGCCAGTTCATCCATATTTTCTCTCAGGCCGAATGCCAGGTCGATCACCGCAACGACTGACTGGGGCAGAAAAAAATGATCCAGCATATATTCCAACAGAGCGTCCCTTGCGGAAGTCTTTGTATCTAAATTCTGGCAAACATCCGCCTGCAGCAGCGCTTCCCATTGCTCAGGATCAATCCTCTTTGAAAAATGGCGATACAGATGATCCACCTGGCGCATCCATCTGCCAACGGAGCTGTCATCCCACACTGGTTCCTGATCACCATCGGCCGTTTTTTCTTCGGGTTCATCCGCTGCTTTGAGAGCTTCTTCCAGAGCCTCCCGCAAAGCCATGAATGCTTCCGGATCGTCCTCCGGGTTGGCAGTTGTCAGTTTTTTGCGGTAGGCGGCTTGAATCTCTTCTTTCTTCTTTGTTTCCTGGATTCCCAGGGTATTCCATATATCCATGCTCAACTCCTAATATTGTCTTTGTCCTATTATCCAAATGATACCACATATAACAAAAACGAGCAAAGAAGAAAAACTCCTTTGCCCGCGTATTTATCACTTTCTCTAATCGACAAAAGCCTTGTAGATGGCCCGGATTGAGGTTTCCAGATCCTTATTTTCAACACCAACGATAATATTCATTTCGCTGGACCCCTGGTCGATCATACGGATGTTCACCCCTGCTTCCGCCAGCGCCGTGAACAGCTTTGCCGACACGCCTGGGCGGTCGGACATACCGTAGCCTACGGTAGCAACCAATGCCATATGCTCGGAGACATCTATAGTATCCGGCTTGAGCTGCTGCTGGAACTGCTCCAGAATTTCATCCAGCCGTCCGTCAATGGATTTGTCAGAAAGAACGACAGATACGGTATCGATCCCGCTGGGCAGGTGCTCCAAAGGGATGTCGAAATCTTCCAGAATTCCCGTCAATCTGCGGACAAAGCCTCGTTCATCACTGAGCATATTCTTGTACAGGGCGATAACGGTAAAGTCCTTGCTTCCTGCAATACCGGTGATAATCTGCCCGTCTTCAAGGGGACCTGCTTCGGCAGTAATGAGCGTGCCTTCATCTTCAGGGCGGTTGGTATTCCGAATATTGATGGGAATATCCGCCACTCTTGCCGGGTAGATGGCATCTTCGTGAAGAACCGATGCTCCCATATAGGAAAGCTCCCTTAGTTCTTTATAGGAAATGGTACTGATCGGTTTTGCCCCCTCTACAATCCGGGGATCCGCTACCAGAAAACCGGATACGTCGGTCCAATTTTCATATACTTCCGCCCCTACGGCTCTGGCCACCAGAGCACCGGTGATATCGGAGCCGCCCCTGCTGAAGGTCTTCACACTTCCATCAGGGCTGCAGCCGTAGAACCCGGGAATAACGGCCCGTTCATGCTTTGCCAGCTCGGCCTTGAGGGCCTGGTTGGTCTCTTCTGCCAGCATTTTTCCTTTGGCATTGAATCGAATCAGTCCCTGTGCATCCACAAAATCGTAACCCAGATACGCGGCGATGAGTATGGCGTTGAGATACTCGCCTCTGCTGGCGATATAATCGGATGTGGTCCCTTTTTCCAGGTTGGCTTTGATTTCATCCAGATATTTCTGGATATTTACCTCAACTTCCAGATTCACTTCCGTAACCTTATAGCGGTCGCAGACAACCTGAAACAACTGCTCGTAAGGCAGATTATGCTCGATGTGCGTCTTGCACAGATACAGCAAGTCTGTCACTTTTGTATCTCCGTCAAATCGCTTTCCCGGCGCCGAAACCACAATATATTTTCTGTCCGGGTCGGCCTCAATGATTTTCTTGGTCTTTCCGATCTGAATGGCGTCCGCCACCGAAGAACCGCCGAACTTTGCTACCTTTATGCCCATTTATATTCCTCCTGTTATTATTGTCTGGGAAGTACCGCTTTTCAAGCACGCACGGGATTCCCTTATATGTTTATAGTATGCCTGCGCTCTTTTTTAGCGCCTCTACCTTATCGGTCTTTTCCCAGGGCAAGTCGATATCGGTCCTGCCAAAGTGTCCGTAGGCGGCCAGCTGTCTGTAGATCGGCCTTCTCAGATTCAGGTCGCGGATAATTGCTGCCGGACGCAGGTCGAAGTGTTCTTCTACCAGCTGTGCCAGTTTTTCATCGGAAACCTTTCCGGTGCCAAAAGAATCGACCAGGATGGATACCGGCTTGGCGACGCCAATTGCATAGGCCAGCTGGATTTCGCACTTATCAGCAAGCCCTGCGGCAACCAGGTTCTTTGCTGCATATCTGGCGGCATAAGCGGCGGACCGGTCTACCTTTGTCGGATCTTTTCCGCTGAATGCGCCCCCGCCGTGGCGTGCATATCCGCCGTAAGTATCGACGATAATCTTTCTTCCGGTCAGCCCCGAATCCCCGTGGGGTCCTCCAATGACAAATTTGCCGGTAGGATTGACAAAATATTTTGTGTTCTCGTCAAGGAGCTCCTCCGGAATAATTGGTTTTATTACCTGCTGGATGATGTCCGCTTCAATCAGATCGTGGGTCACATCTGGGTCATGCTGGGAAGATACCAAGACTGTATCGATCCGCTTTACTTGATCGTCGTCATATTCCACGGTCACCTGGGTCTTTCCGTCCGGTCTCAGATAAGGCAGGAGTCCCGCCTTTCTAACCTCTGTCAGCCGTCTGGCCAGCTTATGGGCCATGGCGATGGGCATCGGCATCAGCTCCGGCGTTTCGCTGCAGGCAAATCCAAACATGAGACCCTGGTCTCCGGCACCGGTTTCCTCCGCCTCATCAGCCAAAATGCCTTCTTTGTATTCCAGGGCTTTATCCACGCCCATGGCGATATCCGGCGACTGATCGTCGATGGCGGTCAGTACTGCACATGTATTTCCGTCAAACCCATAATCGCTTTTGGTGTAGCCGATATCGCAGATCACTTTGCGGGCGATTTCCTGTATATCTATGTAACATTCGGTGGTGATTTCACCCATGATCATTGCGTAGCCGGTATTTACGGTCGTCTCCGCCGCCACGCGTCCGTAAGGATCCTCTTCGAAGATCGCATCTAAAATAGCATCGGAAATCTGGTCACAGATTTTATCCGGATGCCCTTCGGTCACTGATTCTGATGTAAAAAGTTTTTTCATTCACGTTCCTCCTCGTTTTGTCATAGAATCCTCATCTAGCGAAAAAACCTCTTCTTAAAGAAGAGGTTTGAGATTTTCGTTATCTTTCCTCATCTTTCAGAATAAACTATTCTGTAGGATTTAGCACCTTTTCTGTTTGTTGAGAAACATCTAGGTTGCCGGGCTTCATTGGGCCTATTCCCTCTGCCGCTCTTAATAAGGATATCTATATCATTTTTTAAAGAATCGGCAAAGCCGACTTAGTTATTACACTTTTATATTATATCGTTTTTAATTGGCTTGTCAATAGGTGCTATGCCTACTTGTAATTTTTATAAAATGGGTTATACTTTATGTATTATATTTAAAAGAGGTACCAATTTTGACCAAACCAAAATTCACAGTTATTGAGGGCGGATTAAGCGCCCCAAAAGAAACGCAGAAAAAATATTTCATGGGAGCTTATGTTACCGATACCCGGCTGATGGGCGTGATGGGGCTTTATATACACTGGCGGATCCCCGATCAGCCGCTGCCCCCGGACTTTCACCAATTCTTTTATCTGGATGCGGAAGAATTCGGGTTTGAGACATATAAGAGCATTACTGGAAATAATGTGGAGGAGATCGCTGCCATCGAGCAAGCCCTTATCGGCGGTCTTGGCGGCCGCAAAGTAGAGGTAACGGAACGGGAAGCCAGATATTTGCTGTGTGAATACGCCCGCTTCAATCAGCGCCACAACCTTTCACTTCCGGAAGGCCGGGAGGAATACGAATTTCTCATCGAGCATCCCACGGTCCTCAATCCAAACGAACAGAAGGTTCTCATCGAGAAGCAGTGCGACCGGATCGTTTCCAGCTATCAAACCATCAATTATTTTCTCATGCGCTGCTTTGGCCACGATTACGAAGCGGCATCCTGGCTGTCAGAAGGGGACTTTCCTCTGGATATTTACGGGGAGCATCCTGCGGCGACCTTGTGCAAAAACACCATTGATGAAGATGAGTTCGATTCCGGCACTTATTTGTGCGAATCTCTGATCGAATATAATGATCAGTATACCCTGCTGGTATCGGAATTGACGGTAAATAAAAACCGGGTTACTTCCTTTGAGAAATGCTCCGGCTTTCCCATCAGCCCGGCCGAGGCGGCAATGATGCTTTCCCGGCCTGAATTTGTCACAGTGTATGAAGTTCTCATGCCGCCCGATGATTTCAGCAGCAGCATGGGACAGATGGCCCACGGAACCATGATGACGCCCCACGAAAACGGCAAGCTGTTCCTCGCCTTCAACAACAATAACAACCACGTCAACAAGCGGGTATTCCGCCTCAGTGAAGATGTTTTTGGACTGTACTATATCACAGATTACGGTCAGTTGATCGTTTCCTCCTACAGTCTGAGCGGAATCCATGCTTTGGAGCGGGATTTACGAAAAAGCGTCCTCGCGCCGTATCTGATGGCAACGGCCAAATATGAGTTCAAAGAACCGATTCTCTATGAGTTTATCCAGAGTGATTTTGAGGACTTCAATGAATTTCTCGATTTTATTCGCAATGAATAAGCATGTCGTAGATCTTTTTGTTGATCTTCTTAACTGCTCCGCGGCTGATGTTGGAAACCACGGTAACGTGGGCGCATAGTGCGGGGCAGATCCAAAAGCTGGCGCGGAATCCATCATCCGTGCCTTCATGTCCGTAAATATCGTATTCTCCCTGGCGGCGCATAAACCAGCCAAGGCCCATACCTTCTCCATTATTGGGTACAGTCGCATACCTTTTCCATAGCTTTTCATAAGTTTCTTTTTTGAAGAACTGTTTGCTCAGATGGGCCTTTGCCCACTTTGCCAGGTCGCAGATGTTGCTGGTCAATGTGGAGCTGGGGCCGTGCTGCCGGTTGTACGGATAATGCTTTTCCAGCACAATCTGTTTTTCCTGATTCTTGGTATGGGGCATAGCCATGCCTGCCTGGCTCAAGTCGCTCAATGCCAGGCTTCCCCCGGCCCGCTCAAAGGTCAAAAATGTGGAATCATTCATGCCCAAGGGCTCCAGAATATGTTTTTTCATGTACTCCTCGTAGGTCATGCTTGAGGTTTGGGCGATCACCAGTCCCAAAAGCTCATAGGCCATATTGCTGTAACGGAATTTATTCTCCTTGGGAGACCACAGCATGCGGGAGCCTTTTACTTCTTCACTGAGGGCATAATTCTTTAATGCCTGATCATCCAGCTTGGGATCATCCCAGTGATAATCTTCCACATCGGCCAGCCCGGATGTATGGGTGAGCATATGAAAGAGGGTGATTTCCCCATATCGTTCATCGTCTACGCACACATCGGGCAGCAAACGGCAAATCCGGCTGTCCAGGCTCAGCTTTTCCTGCTCGCATAGCTTCAGGATGCCCGCGGAAGTAAACAATTTTGACACCGACGCCATATGAAAAATCTGTTCCGGCAAAAGCGGCTGCCGGGTGGTCGCGTCCTTCACCCCCAGCGCTCTTTTATAGTTGAGCCCTTTTAAAGGCTCCGGGCCGTTTTCGCCGATCTCTACGGAAATGGCCAGGCCCGGCAGGTCGTGGTAAAAAAGGGCTTCTTCCGCGTATTTATCCAGTTGTTTTATCATATTTTCCATTACGCTTCTTTTTCTCCTTGGTTATAATTTATGGTATTAGTTGTTCCTTAGCTGGAACCATTATAACATAAAAGGTGAGGAGATAAATACATGCAATATCGTACATTTAACAAAACAGGAGAACAGGTTTCCCTCCTCGGCACCGGAACTATGCGGCTGCCGCTTTCCGAGGACGGCAAGGTGGACCGTCTGGAAGCGATTTCGATGATCCGCCGTTCCATCGATATGGGGGTCAACTATGTGGATACCGCCTATATGTACCACGACGGCGAAAGCGAAAAGATCGTCGGTGAGGCGCTGAAAGACGGGTATCGTGAAAAAGTTCTGCTGGCTGATAAAATGCCCGTTTGGCTGGCCAAGGATGAGGATGAGATGAAGGCGCTCTTTGAGGAGCAGTTCAAGCGCCTTCAGGTTGATGTGATCGACATGTATCTGGTCCACAACATCACGGTTCCTGTATGGAAGCGGGCGCAAAAATTCAAGCTGATGGATTTTTTAAAGGAGCAGCAGGAAAAAGGCAGAATCAAGCATATCGGCTTTTCCTTCCATGATGAATTATCTCTCTTTAAAGAAGTAATTGATGCGTATCCGTGGGATTTCTGTCAAATCCAGCTCAATTATATGGACAAGGATTTTCAGGCTGGCGAAGAAGGCTTGCGGTATGCAGCGGAACGAAATATTCCGGTTGTAATCATGGAACCGCTGAAAGGCGGCAAATTGACCGATGCGCTGCCAAGGACCGTCCAGTCGCTGTGGGAGCAGGCAGAAATCAAGAGGACACCGGCGGAATGGGCCTTCCGCTGGGTGGCTGATCATCCGGAAGTCATGGTCATTCTCAGCGGCATGAGTTCAAAGGAGCAGCTGGAAGAAAATCTGCGCATCCTCTCCGATGCCAAGCCTTGCAGCTTAACGGACAAGGAACGCGCCATCATCGATCAGGTTTCCAGTGAATATAATAAGCTGATTCAATATTCCTGCACTGGCTGTAAATACTGCATGCCGTGTCCAAAAAAAATTGACATCCCGACCGCTATCAACTTTTATAACGAATGGTTTCTCTATGAAGGCAATCCTAAGATCAAGGACGACTATCCAACATGGCTCACGGAAGGCAGAAGACCCAGCGATTGCGTTGCCTGCAAAGCTTGCGAAGAACATTGTCCTCAGCACCTCCCCATTAGCGAAATCATGGAGAAAACTGCGGAAATTTTTGAATAGCAGCGAATTGGGGCCGGGCCGCTGCTCTGGTCCTGTAAGGCGAGGCTTCAGGGCGGGGCCGGAATGAATATAAGAAGCCGGGCTGCTGTGGGGCCCAGGCCGGAGGGCTGAGCCCGCCGGATGCTGCGGATTTTATCGCTAGAGTGCCCAAATTTTGCTTCCAGCGATGATTTTGACCATATTTAACGGATAATCCGGGATAATCCGGGACAAAATCATCGTAAATCCACCAGTATCTCAACAGTAGCGATAAAGAATCATCGCTGAGCCGGCAAAACCAGCTCCATAACGATAATTTTCTATTCAAACCTGATTCCGACTGCTGTTTTTTTATGGAAGCACGGCCGATGGACCGGGTGAATGCTTTGCTGGCTTTGATTCCGCCCTTCGGGGCGGGCGCTGTCATTGGCATTAAGGAATCACATAAATGTATCCCAGCGGCCGTTCTTTGCTGCGCCAAGGCTTTCCGCAGTGAAAGACCGGGCCGCTTTTTTTTGGAGAAACGGTCCAGCCCGATTCAGAAACAGTCAGCGGCTCCGCCTGTTCGACCACTGCCACATGGGTCTCATAGCAAGCAATGGCACCCCGCTGCGGGCTGGCGCCGTAATCATACCAGCCTTCATCAATGTTTTTCTGCCACCACGTCCCTGCATCTCCGGTAAAAACATACGGCAGCTTGCCTCCCTTTATTTCACATACCCGCCCCCAGGCATACCAGGTACAGTTACCGGTTACATATCCGCTTTTTGTGCGATAGTAGGGCGCCAGTTTGGGATAAAAGGGATTTGTCTTTTGATTGTAATAGAAGTCCGATCCCTGCCTTCCTTTCACAGGCGCTTGGGTACGCATTTGCACCGCAGCTTGCTCCGGATTCTGGGATGCGATGCGATTGCAGAATATAAAAATTGTCAGGATCAGGAGAACTCCTGCGATCAGCCTTTGCTTCATAACTAACCTCTCTGCTGGTCCAATCTATGAAAATATTGGACTATTTAGAACTGATACCTGACAGAAAGTCTAATCCTGGGGGGGGGAGTCTATTTCCTTGTCGCTGCCATTTCTGTGAAAAAAGGCGGGGGGGGATTGCCGGTCCGATTCCGATCGGGTTCTTTGATTTTCCCCAGCAAAAGAGGGCGCGCCCGGTTACGGCGCTGCCCTCTTTGTCTATATGCTCATGCAGTTTCCTATCTTATTTCTCTGCCAACATTTCTTTGGCAATCTTAACGATGTAATTCAGTGGATTTTTATCCGGGCAGACATATGCGCATCTCCCACACTCGGCACAGGTTTCCACTCCGGTCTTTTTCAATCCCTCCATGTCATTGGCCATAAAGGTCTTGTATATTTGTCCCGGGTCTAAATCAGCAGAGCAGTTATCCCGGCACACCCCGCAATCGCTGCATTCCAGTCTGACGTCCGCATCGCCATTCTGCGGAGATTTGTCAAAGACAAAGACAGCCATATTGTCCCTGCCCAGCGGAAGCTGATAGTTCTTTAAGAGGTGTGCTACATTATACCCACCTAAAAGAATTTCCTTAGGAAACTCGTTGTCTTCGCTGCAGTAAGCAACAATATCCTCGATCGTTGCTCCCAGCGGAGTAAGGAGATCCCTAGAAGCTGTCCGATCCTGATCGGTAACAGTAATCAGTTTGTGCGTAACCGGAATGCCCTCTTTGATATAGCGGCCCAAGGCTGAGAAGGAAACAACATTGGCGATCAAAATGCCCATATCCGTAGAAAGCATCCGGGCGTCCAGCAGCTCGCCCACGGTCTCGAATACCAAAAGCCGGTCTGAACCCGGCGGATAACTGTGCTGCAGTGGAACCACTTCGATATTGTCCAGTTCCTTTTCTTTCAGATACCACTTGAGGCAAGCCATGGAGTCTTTTCGGTTTTCAATTACCCCAATATAGCATTTTTGCAGCTGCAAGCACTTCATAGTCAAACAAATCATATCAATGATCGTCTCTGCGTCCTTTTTAATAATCGTTTGTTCTAAATTACCATATTCAATCCACTCGGCTGCATTTACCACCAAGGTGTCCAAATTGTCCAGTTCATCATTCTCAATCAACAGACAAGTTGCCAAGGTAATACCTTCGATACCTCGAATTCCGCAGCTGGCGATCGCCCGTAAAAAATCACTGCGATCTTTAATTTCTGGAGGTTGGAGTTGTTCCCATCTGGCCTGCTTACCGTCGGTTTTAATTTTCACGTATTCGCTTTCCATGGTGCCGTAATCATTATACATAATATAATCTTCGATATAACCGGAGACACTGGAGCGCAGCTCAGAGTGGTATCTGCCGCTGTAAGATACGATCGGCTGTCCAACCTTTACATATTCACCCTTTTCAGCCCGTACCGCTTCTCCGCTTCGAAAATCATGATCTACCTTAATATAAACATATTCAGGAGTCGGCATTACTTTAAAATCATTCTTTAAGCCTAACATAATATTCACCTTTCCCTTTCTCGATCTCTGTTATCCTCTCCCTCACCGAAAATTGTACAAAATCCTGTACAATTTTATTATAAATGATAGCAAAAGAAAATGTAATAGATTAATTCAGAATTTTCAAAAATTATAAATTTAACATTCTCAAATCCGGGAATTTTGCAGCACAAAAAGACGGCCAACGATCGGCCGTCTTTTATTGCATTGAATATGTAGCGCTTATACTACCTGCCTTGCAGCTCTTATTTTAAAGCGTCCAGAAGTTTCTGTTCGTCCAGCATATCCGCATATTCGGAATCCATTTCTCTGATTCCAGCCGGGAATTCATACTTAGCCAGTCTTTCTACGAATGGATCTGGATCAAAGTGTTCTGGTCCCCATGCACCAGCATCGCTCCAGATGCCTTTGGCGATCAGTTCCATCATGATAACTGGGCCTACTGCGGTCTGTGCTACTACAGAGTTGGTTGTATACTTCTTGATGCAATCCTGATTGTCTGCGATCTGATACAGGTAAATGGATCTGTATTTTCCGTCTTTCCAGCCTGTTACCCATGTTCCTGCGCAGCCTTTTCCAGTCATGGTCATAGTAGCGTCTACCGGGCTCGGGATTACTTTACAGATGAAATCTCTCGGTGTGATTTCGCTGTCGCCGACCTTGATCTTGGTCTTCTTGTCGGAGAGACCATATTCGAACAGAACCATCAGCTTCTTTCTGAAGTCAGCAGGTACGCCGTATTTGAACGTACATCTGTTACAATCGATTTCTCTCGGTACCAGCAGAACTTCTTCGTGCTCTACGTTGATTACTTCCACATCGCCGATTCCACCAGGGAAGTTAAAGATTTCAGGCTCGGAGAACTGCTCGGTACAGAACCAGTGGCCTTCCGGATGCTCTTCGTTCTTTTCCCAGATTACTGGCGGCTGCAGACATTCTTCGATGGTCGTCCATACGGAGAAACCGAAGTCGGAATCAGTATTTCCATAGTTGTCGCCGTCTCTTACATTTACTTCATCGATCTTATCAAACAGATGCTTTTCCGCATATTTAGCGAATACGTCCGCCATACCAGGTTCAACACCGGATCCGCATACCGCGATTTTACCGGAAGCTTCCCATTCCTTCTGCTTCGCGAACTGGTAATCGCCCAGCTTGATGTTCGCCAGCTCGTATGGCTTTTCCGGATGCTCAGTTCCCAGAGTCATCGCACAGTCCAGATATCCGATTCCTGCTTCCAGGCAAGTGTCGAAGATCGTTTCGTTCATTCTAGGATCGCAAGCGTTCATTGCGAAGTCGATATCGTGTTCTTTTACTACCGATTTAATGCTTTCTGCATCCATAGCATTGATCTGAGCCGGAACGAATTTTCCGCCGCCGCAAATCTCATTGGCAACTTTCTTCGCTCTTCGAAATCGTAGTCAGCTACTACAACTTTTTCTGCCCAGTCGCCTTCTGCACCTCTGCGTTCAATGATCTTTGCCGCTGATGTTCCTACGCCGCCTGCTCCGATAATAAGTAATTTCATCTTCCTACCTCCAAACATATTCTTAAAACATAAAACCATGTCTTAAATTTGATAGGTCAATCTTACCAGAGATATCTGAAAATTTCAACAATGCATTTGCTATAAAAAAATACTTATTTGCTGTTATTTTTTGTCCACCAATAACAATTCTGCACTGAATCCTTTGAGCGTTGTTCTCAGGCTTAATGTGTCAGAACTGGTGAATTCTCCGAACTCAATGACCGGCATGGATGTCCACTGGCTGATAATTTCCTCCCTTCGGCTAAAAGTTCCATGGGGCCTTATAACGTCCTCAAGGTCTGAAATCACTTTATCGCGGAAGGTTTTATACCTGGAAATTTTAAATTCACCGGAAAGGCCCGAGCAGCGTACCAGAAATTCGATTTCTTCATCGTATTTTTTTATAATATCCAAAGTCGTCTCTTTGCTGGTCGTATTTTTTAAGTCCGCTTCCACGGCTTCACTGAAATTATATACTAATATGCTTAAATTGCTCAGCGGTCCCGGGTATTTGGAGGCTGTGGTAATGATGTAGTTCTTCCCGGATGCGACCACCGTCTCTCCTAGACTTTTCAGCAGTTCGTAAGGTCCTGCCGCCGGTTTCATATTATCCCGTTCCATTAATTCTTTCAGCTCAAGGGATTTTGACCGATATCCCATGTAGTCGTCGTGGATGTTCACATCAACGATAATCGGTTTTGCTTTCTGCTTATTAATATAGTCGGTGTAAACGCCCTTTACCTGCTGGCGGATCGCCTCTTCAATCTCTGCCGGCGTACTTCTGGTATATTGGGCGTGGGTCTCCCGGCTGATGACCTTGCCGGTAAACAACTTTCTATATTCCAGCGGATGCATTCCGTACCAAGTTTCAAAATGCTTGATATAATAGCGGACCGCCGAGAATCCGGTTTCTTCGGCAATAGCTCCAATTTTCTTGTTGGTACCCAGGAGCAGTTTTTCTGATTCCTCCACGCGGATAAAGCTGAGTAAATCTTGAAAACTGAGGCCGGTGGCCTCTTTGATTACATGGGACAAATAATAAATGCTCAAATGCTCCCGATTGGCGATTTCGTTCAGAGTCAGCTTGCGTGAATAGTTGTCGTACATGTAATCGGTGATCCTGGCAAGACGCCCGGCCAGAATTTTATTTCCTTTGTTCTTGGCTTCGTTGACAAATTTGCCGTCCTCCATAACAAAATATTGAAAATCGGACATGAGGCAGGCGATAAGGTTGTGGGTGCTTTCAATTACCTTGTGTTCATAACCGTATCCTTTCTGCAGAATCTCCATCATGATTCTGGCAAGAATGTTTCGCAGAATTTCAAGGCTTTCGTCGCTGTCATCCTCCATATCGGTAACAAAGAAATTATTCCGCAGGTTATCATAGTATTTGGAGAAGTATGCCAGATCCAGCTGGAGCATCATCACCATATTTTTTTCGCCGGTATTGGCAAAGCTGTGCATCTCTCTGTCATTAAGGATAAAAATGTCACCCTGTTTAAGGGTATACGTGTAGTAGCCGTTACGGAGCACCACGCTGCCCTCCAGGACGTATACCACTTCCATATCATCGTGAAAGTGGATCGGATATTCTTCAATATTGGCGACCACCACGCTAACGGGTAATTCATCCTTGTAAATGTTTTTTTCTTTTAACAACCCTTTATCCTCCTTGTTCTTCAAAAAATTTTTCTTTTGCTTTTCATCCGCATTATGTAAACCTACGTCCTCCCTATGGGGAAACGGTTTTCAACAACTTCAAATGTGGTTAATTTTAAGCTTTTCGACGTTTATCCACACTTTTTTCAAAATCGTATACAATTTTATCCCAACCCTCCTGTGGAAAATCCAATCAAAAAAAGTCCATCAATTTCAACGTTTTTCTTGTCAACCCCCTTTTTTTCATACTGTGTTATCCACAGCCTGTTCTGTTATATCCCACTCCCCTTGTTTTTTTCGGAATTATCAACAATTTCAATCTGTTTTCTAGGCTTTTTACCGGTAAAATCCGTAATGCCCTCAAAAATCCCCTGCGCCAATTTTTTCTGATACTGACTGCTTTCCAAAAGCTTTGCTTCCTCGGGTTGGACAAGAATCCGCATTCAATAATAGCGATGGGACAGGTCACTTCCTTGAATAAAAATACATCTGTTTTTGGAAGAGCCACCCTCTTTTTATTATTTTCTAAAACTGCTCCTACTTTTTCTTGAAGTGTTTCGGCTAATTTTTTGCTGTTCTTAAGGATTTTTTCTTCCCCGCCCGAACCTGGATAGAAAACCTGCATACCTCTCACCGACGGGTCTTCTTTAAAGCTGTTCAGATGTATGCTTACTGCCAGCACCGGATCCGTCTTGTCAATCAAATCTCGTCTCGCTTTTAAATCCTGGGTTTTCAGGCTGCGTATGGTACCGCTGCCCTCTTCATATAGTCCTGTATCCGTATCTCGTGTCATGACCACCTGCCATCCCGCAGCCTCTGCCAGGGCTTTTACTTCTTGAGAAATTGCCAGGTTGATCGCTTTCTCAGAAACGCCCTGCCCGCTTTCAGCTCCGCCATCTATTCCGCCGTGGCCAGGGTCAATCAGCAGTACATCCGTTTCCATCACACTTGCCACTTTTTCAACGATCTGGCTGTAACCCGGAACAAATGCAACTGCCAGGAGCAGCAAACCTATACAAATACCTGCTTGTATCAGTCTTTTTTTCATTAACTCCACCTCATTTCATTGGAAAGACTCCTTTGAAATTGTATGAAGCAGAGTGCTCACTTATTCTACAGCAAATTAGTACATGTTTGTTTTATTATATAACAAACTGATTTGTTTGGACAGCCTAACATTTGACTTTTTTATAGAATTTATATTACAATCTTTTCATTGGACTATGCTTTGTAATAAGGAGATGCTTATGAACACGATAAAGCTATACCAGCAAGACGTATATCAACAACAATGCCAGGCAGTCGTAAAGGCCGTGGATCAGGACACCGTCCTTCTGGATCAGACGATTTTCTTTCCAACCGGCGGCGGACAGAGCTGCGACCTGGGAACCATAGACGGGTTGGAGGTAACGGAAGTTTATGAAAAGGACGACCTGGTCTATCACCGCCTTTCCGTTCCGCCTGCCTTTCAGGAAGGTATGCAGGTACATTGCCGGATCGACTGGGATAGGCGCTTTGATAACATGCAGCGCCATTGCGGCGAACATATTCTGTCGGGCATCTGTTACCAATTGTTCGGAGGAATCAACCGCGGGTTTCATATGGGGCAGGATTATATGACCGTCGATATTGCTTTGGAAGAGAATCCCGAAATAAAAGAAATCACCTGGGAAATGGCAAAGGAAGCCGAATTGGCGGCCAATCAAGTTATCTGGTCGAACGCCCCTGTAACAGTAAGACACTTTGAAACCAGGGAGGAAGCTGAAAAAATGCCTCTGCGCAAGGCTCTGGCCATTGATGAAGAAATCTCCATCGTCTGTGTAGGGGATGTAAAAAATGCCTCCGACTGTGTTGCCTGCTGCGGAACCCACCCCTCATCGGCTGGTCAGGTGGGGCTGATCAAGCTCTATAAGGTTGAACATTATAAGGGGATGTTCCGTATCTATTTTGAAGCCGGCCAGCGCGCGCTTATGGATTACGATGGCAAGCACGACTTGGTCACCGCTCTGGGCAATCGCTATTCTGCAGGAGCAGAAGATTTATTGGATAAAATAAAGGCCAGAGAAGAAAAGAATAAGATCATAAAAAACGAACTTCATGTGCTCCGACAATCTATAATTCAGGAAAGGGTCGATCGCATCCGTCAGCAGATCCAGAGTTCAGAGCCATCGGAAATTGTGATATATGAATTTGCCGACATGAAGACCGATGATCTGCTCAATATTGGCCGCCCCTTAATTCAGGATATCAAAAAGCTGCTATTGATTATCTCGCCGCAGGATTGCACATTGCTGCTCTTTTCAAACGGTAATCTCGACTGCGGAAAGCTGGTAAAGGAGAATGCTTCGATCTATAACGGAAAGGGCGGCGGCAGCGCCACCTCCGCCAGAGCCATTTTTCCCAAGCGGGAAGGGCTTGATACCTTTGTCGACCTTTTGGAGAAACATCTTCGCTAGAGGTTTGGTGAATTTTTCAGGCGGTTAATATCATAATTGCGGCGAAAATGCCTTGATTCCAATACCTTATGGCGTCTGGCGGCTTCCACGTAACTGGGCATCTGGGGAACTATCAGAACGCCCTTTAAAGTGTTCTGATACTTTCGTGGCTCTTCTTCAAGCAAGTGGAAGGAAAAGTATCAGTATCGAAGAAATTTTCGTTAAATCGTGATAGTTTCTTATCATGCCGCTTTGTATACCTAGACTATTTCACTTCCTGACTGTCTTGATCACTTAGTTGCCGTTTGTTTTTTGATATTGCTCTCTGGGTGCGCCGGTTCAATCGATTGGCAGTTGGCCGGAAAAAGTGGCTGCTAATATGGGGTGCGAGTACGGCAAAGAGATCACATTTCAACAATACCCGGTGAGGTCCCGCGACTACGGCAAAGCCGCAAGGTCACATTAGTGTGCTATCGTTGTACTCAACCCACAAAAATTTGTGATATTTCCGCAAAGTTGTGAGGCTGTGGGACTTATATTAAAGAAAGGATCATCTGGCGCGGTTTCAGCCCTCCGGCAGGCACTAAAATATAAATAAATTCCAATTCTATTCGAAATACTGCATTTTAGAGACATTGTCCATATCAATTCAGCCTTTTTCGTAAAATCCAGGAAATATTAGGAATCGGAAACCAAGTTAGCGCAAACTTTTTATTTCTAAGTTTGTATTGACAGCAAATTAATGCTTATCAAGGTGTCTAATATGAAAAATAGCCTATTTTTTCTATGGACATTGCTTTGATTTTAGCCCATATCGAATAGAAATCGGGAAAAAAACTTTAAATCGGACTATCAGGGAGCAATACCATCTGGGCAAAACGGCATCGTTCCCCTGCGGCTCTCTCCTCCGCTCCCTTCGTTCGCTTCGCTGTCCCTTTTGCCTTCATCGCTAAAGCGCTGGGCAAAACGGCATCGTTCCCCTGCGGCTCTCTCCTCCGCGAACAACAAAACGGGCCGCTGCGCGTTGTGAATAACGACAGTGGCCCGTTTTTAGAACCGGTACGATATTTTATTTTCTAACATCTACATAAACAGTCTTGAATTGTACACCCCATTTATAGCACTTGCTGCTGGAGTTCATATACAAATCTACGGTTCTGCCTTTGATGTTGCCGCCGGTATCCTCAGCCCTGGCGTGCCCGTATCCATCGATGTACACCTTGGTGCCAAGGGGAATCACCTTTGGATCGACCGCAATGGCACCGACCCTGGCCTTAGTTCCCATAGCCGTCCGTCCGCCTCCGCTGTAAGCATATGCTTTCACGGTAAACTTCTTCTTATAAGAAAAACCCTTTTTATGAGTCTTCATCTTCACCTTGCCTGCTTTCGCCATTGCTGGAGCAGAATAAACGGAAAAGACTTTCTTGCCTTTCATTTTTTTAAAGGCTCGCACTTTATAATAATAAGTTTTTCCGCCCTTAAGCTTTGAATTGGTAAACTTGGTTGTCTTCCCCTTGTTTATGATCTTAATCCGTTTATACTTCCCGTTTTTTGATCCGGCCCGGTATATGTGGTAGCCTTCAGCGCCGCTGATCTTTTTCCAGGTTATAGTTACTTTTTCCTCCCCGGCCCTTGCTTTCACTGTTGTTTTAACAGGTCTGGCTTTGCCCGACGCAATCTTGGAATAGCTGCTCTGAACGCTGCCATTATAGGCTCTTACCTTATAATAGTAGACCTTTCCCGTAATACGTTTTTTATTCTTATAGCTGGTCTTGCCGCCTCTCACAGTGGCAATCTTCTTGTATTTTCCGTTTTTCTTTGTTGCACGATAGACCCTGTAGCCGTCGGCTCCCGCCACCTGCTTCCACTGAATCTGAATGGTTTTGACACCCAGGCTCTTGGTTTTAATTCCTGACGGAGCCGCCAAAGTTTTCGGCGCCTGTACGGCAGAAGTTTCATCAGCTGATCCCTGCTCCTGCGTAGATACAGTCTCCGATGCTGCCATCGCCGCCGCTTCGCTGGAAGTCTCCATCTGTGTATCTGTCTGCGCAAAAGCAGTCGGCATCGGAGAAAACACAGCCACCAGCATAATCGCCGCCACGGTGAGTGCTCCCCATCGTCGTATTTTACTTACTTCTTCTTTTTTCATACTCCCTCCTTTGCTGCCCCAGTTAATCACTGAGGATATAAATTGTAACATTTCGAACGCCCCAACTGAGGCAGGCACTTTCTGAGTTCTTATAAACATCTATGGTGTTTCCCTTGATATTGCCTCCGGTATCTTCTGCCCTGGCAAAGCCATAGCCTTCTACATACACATTTGTCCCCAAGGGGATTACACTTGGATCAACCGCAATCTCGCCGGTTCTGGCAGCAGTACCCATGGCTGTCCGGCCGCCGCCAGTATAGGCATATGCTTTGACCGTAAATTTTTTCGTATATTCCTTGCCTTGAATCGTGCCGCGGGTGCTCTTAGCAACCACCTTATTCACTGGTTTGCTGACTGTTTCACGTTCCAGCTCCTTGCGCGCAATCTCCTTACCATCGGAATAAGTGATTTGGTAGACAACCCGATCCTGTCCCTTCTCACCCTTTTTTTCAACCTTCGTCGTTCCTGCAGGCAAGTCATCGTCGTCCTTTGTCTTAGTTTTAAAATCGATCTCTTCCATAACCTCCTGGGTAGCAGTCGTGATGCGATTAATCACAATCTCCGTTCCCGCCGCCAGGGGTTCGCTGAGCGCAGGGCTGACCTTGTCGGCTTCTCCCACTTTAACCTTATGATACTTCAGGGCCTCACCGACAGTTTTTGGAAGGGCTTTCAGCTCCTTAGTCCGGCCGTCGGCCTGCAGGGTAAAGTCCACTGCTTTCTCAACCGTAACTTCCTGTCCATCCGTCAGCGGCTTGTCAATATCCGGTGTAACGGAATCTTCCTTGACCAGCTCAATCTTTTCTTCTTCCAGCAGCTCACCAACGTCATAGCTGCTCGTTTCAACGGATTGAGCCTGTCCATCCACCACCAGCCGGATCTCCTTTGAAGCCAGCTGGGTCACAAGCAGGAAAGCCAGTCCAATAATTAGGAGCAACATTCCCAGGCATATGATTAATAGTTTATGATCTGCAAGTTTTTTAATCATGGCTTTGTCTTTACTCCTTCATAAAATGAAAAACAGTGTATTCTTTATAAATACACTGTGCAAAAATTATTATAGCAAATTGATACGACATGTCAAGTTTTTGCCCCCTCGTCCGCCCTTTCTACAACGTCAAGATTCTTGAAATTTCAACATTTCTGCTCATTTCAAAAAGTTCTCGCAAAATCCTTGTTTTTCCGTAAAACAACCAGCAAATTTCTTTTTTTGCACTTTTTCTTGACACCGATCCTTTGTCGTGGCATAATACCGATATGGTTAGTTACTCAAGTAATTAACCATCTAACAAATGAAGCATTCTTATAATTCTAGTAAGGAGGGATTTTATGAAACTTGACTTTGAATCAAGTAAGCCCATATTTCTCCAAATCGCAGAAGGTATCGAAGATGCCATTCTTTCCGGAGCATTTCCTGAAGGGCAGCAGATCCCCTCAATTACAGAGCTTTCAGCCAGTTATAAAATCAATCCGGCCACGGCTTTGAAGGGGATCAACTTGCTGGTTGATGAAGATATCGTGTATAAAAAAAGGGGGTAGGCATGTTTGTCAATAACGGAGCAACGGAAAAGTTACAGCAGATTAGGAGAGACCAGTTCTATGACAGTTACATTGCCAGTTTGGTGGAAGAAGCTAAACGGCTGGGACTGACTGCAGAAGATATCAAAAATATGATTGAAAGGGGTTTTAACAAATGAACAGTATTGCATTAAAAGGCATATCGAAACAGTTTGGAGATACCATAGCCCTAAAGGACATTTCTCTCTATTTTGAAGAAAATAAAATCTACGGACTCCTGGGCAGAAACGGGGCCGGGAAGTCGACCATGCTCAACATCATTGCCAACCGGCTGTTCGCGGATTCCGGAGAAGTTACAGTCAACGGACTGGCGGCAGCGGAAAACGACCAGGCCCAGCAGTTGATCTATCTCATGAGCGAACAGACTTTGTATCCGGAAAGTATGAAGATACAGGAAGTATTCAAGTGGACAAAGAATTTTTATCCTAATTTTGATCTGGCCTATGCCCAGAATCTGGCGGCCAAGTTCGGCTTGGACACTAAGAAAAAGGTCCGCTCCCTTTCAACCGGCTACGGATCGATCTTTAAGATCATTGTCGCCCTTTCCGTCAATACGCCTTATGTGCTGCTGGACGAACCGGTTCTGGGGCTGGACGCCAACCATCGGGATATGTTCTACAAGCTTCTCATTGAGAAATACAGCAAAAGTCCCAGCACTTTTATCATCTCGACCCACTTGATCGAGGAAGTATCCAGTGTTATCGAAGATATTATAATCATTAAAAATGGAACCATCATCAAAAATGAATCCTGTGAATCGCTTTTATCCAAAGGCTATACGGTTTCGGGAAAAGCCAGCCAGGTCGATGCTTTCATCGAGGGGAAGGAAGTCATCGGCATAGATCGGCTGGGAGGATTGAAAACCGCCCATATTATCGGCGACCTCGATCGGTGCCAAGTGCCCGATTCCCTGGAAGTCACCAAACTGGATCTGCAAAAGCTGTTCATTCAGCTTACCAATTCTTAAGGAGTGTGATTGTCATGAATATATTACCAAGTTACCGCTATCAGATGGCGGATCATAAAAAGAGTATCCTCATTTTCTATGTAGTGATTGTTGGGCTATCTCTCATCTTCGGTTTTAGTACCACCTTGATCATCAACGGCAATGACGCAGCTGTTCATGGTTCCACGAGCGGCAATGAAATGGCCACTGTCATTTTCCTCTTTGTCGTTGGCCTGTGTACCTTTAAAGAAACGTTTCTGATCTCCCTTCAAAACGGGGTTTCCAGAAAAACACTTTTTACGGCAAAACTGCTCACCATGCTGTCAGTTGCCGTAATTATGGCGATGATTGATAAGATTTTCTTTCTGCTCTACGCGGCAGCCTTATCCATCACCAATAGTCAAGTCACCGCCTCCACTTTTTATGAAGCGCTGTATCCATCCAGCACCGCTGGTGCAGGCCCGCTGATGCTTCATGCAGAAAGCTTTTTCTTCGAAGTTCTGCTAGCCCTGGCAGCTATGGCCGCAGGCTATTTTATCACCATTATGTTTTATCGTCTGAGCAAAACTGGGAAAGTGATTGTAGGCGCCGGGTTCCCGTGCTTTTCCTGATGGCCATTCCCTGGGCGGATCAATATTTTTTAAATGGAAAGATTACGATCGCTCTGGTAAAGCTGATTCTAACTGCTGTGAATACGCCTTCTCATATGGCTGTTACTTGCCTGCTGGCCATCGTCGTCTTCAACGCATTGGCTTTTACCCTAATGCGAAAAGCTGTCGTCAAACAATAGGTATTTACAGCGAATAACATGAGGCTGCCTGCAAGGAGAGCGGCCTCTGGGCCTCCCAGGTTGATAGCCGGGAAATTATCGCGGCCTGGGAGTTTCCCTCCGGATTGCGGTAATTTTTTATCGCGGCCAGATTGATATGGGATTGCCCCACGAAACGTAGTTAAAATTCTATACTAAATTTTTAAGAATCAAGAAATTAGTGTAATCCCAGACATCGGGCCGCTGTATGCACCAAACTAGCTTTCATGCGACAACGCATCCTGTTTTCGCATTCCATTTTACATTGAGCTGCTTCTCAAACTGTCAAGAGGCTTCACATCTCCCCCAGCCAGCAAAAATCCTGGCGGCTGGGTAATTCTCTTCCCATCGTGACTGAAACGGTCATAGTGGTCGTCCAGCAATCAGGAAAACGTTTGGCTGACCTTTTCCAATTCACGAATAATGGAAATATGCTGGGGGCAGACTTCTTCGCATTTTCCGCATTTGATACATTCCGAAGCCCGTTTTTTTCCATGTCCGTTCACCAGCCATTCTTCTTGTGATGCCGCTGCTTCTTTCTGGTTGAATAAGGTCAACTGGTTCATTGCAGTGAAGGACCCAGAAATGCCAATGTTCATGGGGCATACCTTTGCGCAGTAATCGCAGGTGGTACAGGAAATAAGCGGGATTCGGCGCAAAGCGTCACGCGCTCTTTCGATCACGCCTTTCTCCTCAGCCGACAGCCCTTTAAAAGTTTTCATAAAAGAAAGGTTGTCTTCCATTTGCTCCAAACTGCTCATGCCGGACAAGACCGTAATCACACCTTCCAAATCCGCAGCATAACGAATTGCCCAGGACGCGTTTGATGCGCCGGGGTCGGCCTCCTGCAGAACTTTTTGCACAGGCGCAGGCGGAGTCGCCAGCATGCCGCCTTTGACCGGTTCCATAATAATCACGGGTGTTTTGTGTTTTCTGGCAACCTCGTAGCAGGATCGGGATTGTATGGATGGATTATCCCAGTCCGCATAATTGATCTGCAGCTGGACGAATTCCATTTCCGGGTGAGCCGTTAGGATAGCTTCCAGTTCATCTGCCGTTGAATGAAAGGAAAATCCTGCATGCTTAATTAGACCTTCCTCTTTTTTTTCCTGTACCCAACTCCACATATCATAGTCATCGAAAACTTTTGTACGGTTTTCACCCAAATTGTGCAGCAAATAAAAATCAAAGTAACCGGCGCCAGTTTGCTTGAGCGACGTATCGAATTGCTTAATCGCTTCCTCCCTGGTCTTGCAGTCAATCCATGCTGCGTTCTTCGTTGCCAGCTGAAAACGCTCCCTCGGGTACCGCTCCACGAGAGCCGTCCGAATCGCATCTTCACTGCCTGCATAGGCCCATGCCGTATCAAAATAGGTAAAACCGGCATCCAAAAACCGATCCACCATTATTTTTACCTGTTCGACATCGACTTTGCCCTCTTTCTGCGGCAGCCGCATCAGTCCAAACCCCAGTTTTTTTATGTCTTTTCCTAAAGTCTCCATTTAGGTCCCTCCTCGTTTTCTATCTTCAAAGCTTGACAGGGATGTACACCTGCATTATCATTACTTTAACACCTTCGAGCAGCTCGAAGTCAAGCTTTTTAAGGAGGTTTTTTATGTTTACGGTAAAAGATGTATCCAAGATGCTGGATCTTACGGAACATACGGTCCGCTTTTATACGGATAAGGGACTGGTGCCCTCTGTAAAACGAGATAAGAATAATATTCGTCTGTTTGATGAGGAATCCATCAACTGGCTGACCGGAGTCAAATATCTTCGCGATTGCGGAATGCCTCTCGATGCGGTTAAACAGTATGTGGATTTATGCCTGGAGGGTGATTCCACCATCCGCCAGCGCTGGCAGATCATTCAGGATCAAATCATCAAAGCCAAGGCGCAAAAAGCGGAAGCAGAACGGCGTCTGGAATATCTGGAAAAGAAAGCGGCGCTGTATCAGGAAACGATGAATCATCAGCTTCCCGATCAGCTCAATCCTGCCAAATGGTCCAAGCAGTCCGCAGGTTGAGCGGCTCTTTCGCCAATGCGCCTTTGTCTCATTTTTCTATTTCAAAAATCCCGAAATAATTTTTTCTTCGGCTTCGGCCTCAGTAAGGCCTAAGGTCCGCAGCTTGAGGATCTGTTCGCCTGCAATCTTTCCGATGGCTGCCTCATGGATCAGCTGTGCGTCCACATGGGATGCCTCCAGCGCCGGGGCTGCGGAAACCGTTCCGTTGTCCGCCAGAATGGCGTCGCATTCCGAATGGCCGGTACAGCGGGTTTCACCTTTGATAACCGAACGGAACATCTGATGGGAATTGCCCCGGGCAACGGATCTGGAAATCAGGTCGGCTCCTGAATCCTCCCCTGCAAGGGTCACCTCAAAATCGGTCTCTGCTTTCTCATAGCCATCAGTCATGATTCGCTCGCGCACCACCAGCTTGGCCCGCGCAGCCAGGGTTCCCGTAGTTTTACGGATGGTACTGTCAACCCCTTTGATCTGGACCGTATCCATTTCCAGGCTGGCATCCTCCGCCAGCTCTACTTCCGTCACCGGATCGATGCGGCGCGCTCCCGTACCGCTTCCCGTACCGATATGTTTTTCCGTATAAAGTACGTGGGCTCCTTTTTCCAGAACAAAACGATGGATCCCGTTGTGGCGGGCCTCATCATCGCTGTCTGTATGAACACCGCAGCCGGCGACAATGGTCACATCCGCCCCTTCTCCCACATAAAAATCATTGTAAACTAAATCGTCCACATTTCCCCTGGTCACGCAGGCTGGTATGGAAATGGTTTCGCCCTTGGTTCCCGGCTTGATGTGGATTTCCAGGCCAGGCTTGTCCGTCTTAGATTCAATGCGCACATGTTCCGTAGACTGGCGGCCGGCGCACATGCCGTCTTCCCGTATATTGAAGGCGCCTTTAAAATCTCCGTCAAACTCGGAGACAATGCGCAGTAGAGTTTCCGTAATCTTATTCATGGCAAATCTCCTCCTTTCCATGAGGGCAGCGAATCGTCCGTTCTTCTGAAAGCAGCGTCGGCAGGATCTTCTCCCGAGGTCCGGCGCTCTTCACACGGCCCGCTCCGATAACGACGATCTCGTCGGCAATGGATAAAATTCGCTCCTGGTGGGAAATCACCAGCAAAGTCCCCTCGTTTTCCTGGCGCAATTCTTCAAAAGTCTCCACCAAACGGGTAAAGCTCCAAAGATCGATACCTGCCTCCGGTTCATCGAAGATGGACAGCTTGGCATTGCGAGCCAGAACGGTAGCAATCTCAATGCGTTTGCTTTCGCCTCCTGAAAGGGACGCGCTCATTTCCCGGTCTATGTATTCTTCCGCACAGAGCCCCACTTTTCCCAGCAGTGTGCAGATGGACGTTTCATCCAGACCGCCGCCTGCGGCCAGATCCAGCAGATCGCGAACGGTCAGTCCCTTAAAGCGTACCGGCTGCTGGAACGCATATGCGATTCCCTTTTTTGCCCGATCCGTCACGTTGGCCTCGGTGATATCTTCTCCCTCCAGGAAAATCCGCCCTGATGAGGGCGTTACAAGACCTGCGATCAGTTTGGCCAGCGTGGTCTTTCCTCCCCCGTTGGGGCCTGTAACGACAATCAGCTTGCCCTTTCCTATCTCCAAATCGATATCCTGGATGATTTCCTCGCCGTCCGGCGAATCCCAGGCAATATGTTCCAGTCTCAGCATACCATTTTCCTCCTCTATAAACCTTTCAGATAATCGATTTCCTCTTTTGTCAGTTTCCGATAATGGCCTTCTTTCAGGCGCCCAAGATATAGATCCCCAATGGCTGTTCTCTGCAGCTCCTGCACTTTATTTCCAACAGCGGCGAACATCTTGCGCACCTGCCGGTTCTTGCCTTCGTGGATTTTAATTTCCACCAAAGCCGAACGCTCCGCCTGCTTGATGACCTTCACTTGTGCCGGAGAAGTCACAAAACCGCCGATGTCCACGCCCCTCCGCAGCCTGGCCAGCTTTTCATTGGAAAGTACGCCGGCTACCAGCGCCCGATAGGTCTTGGTAACCTGATGCTTGGGGTGTGTCAATCGGTACGCCAGATCGCCGTCATTGGTCAAAATCAGCATTCCGGATGTATTGTAATCCAGTCTCCCGACTGGAAACAGTCTCGCATCCACATCGGCTACCAGCTCCATGACCACCGGCCTGCCCTGTTCGTCTTGAACCGAGGTAATGTATCCCACTGGTTTATTCAAAAGCACATATTCCTTCTTTTCCTGTGAGCGGATGGTAGTACCGTTGACTTCCACCACATCCCCCGGTTTCACGTCATAACCGGGCTCGCGCATGGTCAGGCCATTGATCTTCACGTTTCCGTTTATGGTCAGTTCGTCCGCTTTGCGCCTGCTGGCGATCCCGGCATGGGCAATATATTTATTTAATCTCATAGTCGCTCCTCAAAATTTAAGAGGCCCGCGGGCCTCCGGTTTCTTGTCCCGCTTGATTCTACCATATTTAGGGCAAAATGAAAAGACCATGCTTCCATGGTCTTTCAGAGAGTTGATTTATTTACCACCTAGTGGTAGGAACCAAATACCTGCTCAAGGCTGTATTCTTTCTGTTCGTCGGAAAAGTCGTCGTCTCTTACACAAAGCCGCAGCAGAACTTCTTTCTGACTGATTTCCTTTTCAATTACAACGTTTCCGTTGCTGTCTTTGACCAGAACTATCATCCTATGACCCTCCCTTCGAACCGCTTTCTTTATTACTTTATCATGATAACGTGATACGCAGGAAAAGTCAACCGATTTTCTTTTGTTTTTGAAGATTTTTAAGGGATTCTTCATTTGCTGTAGGCAGGGCCTTTTGGTATAATGGGACGTAATCAATCATATACCTGTAAAATGTTGTGTAGAAGGGCTTATAATATGATCAATCCATTTCAAAAAAAAGTGCTGATTCTAGCCGTTCGGGCGGGAGAACTGATGATGAAAAACGGGGCGGAAATCTACCGGGTGGAAGATACCATAGAGCGGATTTGTAAGGCCTGCCGGATCCATTATGTAGAGGTTTTCGCCATGCCCACCGGCATCTTCGTCTCCCTGGATTCCGGCGATGCGGACAGCGATATGTATACGTATGTAAAGCGGATCAAGGGCGGCGGCGATACGGACCTGACGAAAATATCCGAAATCAACCGCTTTTCCCGGGAGTTTACTACAACGGACCTTTCCGTAGAAGATGGGATGAAGCGGCTAAAGGAAATTGACAATATACCCTCGGCCCCGCTTCCGGTACGGCTGCTGGGAGCTTCTCTCGTTGCGTCCTTTTTCTCCGTGCTCTTCGGCGGGGGAATTCTCGACTTTCTCTGCGGACTTTTGATCGGAGCTGCCAGCTATTTGCTGTCCCTTTTGCTCAAGCGTTTTTCCATCAATTATTTTATCCGAGGGTTCTGCTGCTGTGCCGTTTCGGCAGCCCTTGCCCTCACGGCGGCGGCTTTTATTCCGGGAACCAATTCCAATGCCATTATCATCGGCACCTTGATGATCTTTGTTCCCGGCGTAGCCATCACCAACTCCATCCGTGATTTTCTGTCGGGCGATATGCTGTCGGGACTTGCCAGAGCCACGGAAGCCGCTTTGATCGCCATATCGCTGGCTGCCGGGGCCGGTGTGATCATGAAGATTTGGAACTCGGTATTTGGGTCTTTGATAGGAGGTACGTTCATATGATTTCCGCATTTTTCTTTGCCCTCTTTGCCACGCTGGGATTTTGCATCATCTTTCATGTGCCTGCCCGCCATATTCCCGTTGCCGCCTGCATCGGCGCAGTGGGCTGGGTGGTCTATCAGTCCCTCATGGCTCTGGGAGCTACGGCGGTTGTCTCCTGCTTCATCGCTTCCTGCGCGGTGGGGCTGCTCAGCGACATCGCCTCCCGCGTATTTAAAGATGCTTCGACCATTTTCACCATTCCCGGCATCTTGTGTCTTGTCCCCGGTTCCGGCATGTACAACACCATGGCCGCGCTGGTTTCGGGCGATCTGAAAGATGCGGCGGCCACCGGCAGCAATACGCTGATGATGGCAGGCTCTATCGCCTTGGGACTGCTGGTCGTGGGCGCGGTGCTGCGGATTATTCTATCTATTGTACACCGGGCCAGCTATATCGCCGGAAAGCTGTAGCCTTCCGATCTGCATATGATTAAACAGGCTCCTTCCTATATATTATGCGGCCGTCCTTGATCGTAGCCAGAACTTCCATCTCCAGGATTTCACCAGCAGCGGCCGCTTCATAAGGATCCTTGCTGATCACTGCCATGTCGGCGGTTTTTCCCACCTCCAAGGAGCCCTTTTGTTTTTCTTCACCATTGGCATAAGCAGCATTGACCGTACACATCTTGATGGCCTCGGTAACAGAAATGTTTCTAACTTGATTATAGCCGCTTACGCAGTGGGCCAGATAAGTAAGGGGCTGAATCGGCGCCACCGGCGCGTCGGAGCCGCTGAGGACAGTGATCCCCTTTTCGATAATTTTATGAAAGGGGTCCATTCTGTCTGCCCGCTTTCTTCCCACCACATTGGCGAACTCTTGGCCGGCTCCGTCCCAAAAGTAGGAAAAGCTCGGCTGCATGGAAAGAATGATGTCCAGTTCTTTTGCCATTTGGATCTGTTCATCTGTGGGGAGGCAGAAATGCTCCAGCCTGTGGCGGATGTCTTTTCTCCCCTGCTCCGAAAATACCCGAAGATATGTATAGAGCAGCTGATCGATGGCCCTTTCGCCTACAGCGTGCATGGTACACTGCATGCTCCGTGCATGGGCTTTTGAAATAAAATCATATACTTCCTCATCGGAATGATAGAGCATTCCCCGAAGCTCCGGCCGATCCGTGTAGGGTGTGAAGCAGGCCATGGTATGTTCAAATGCTGCACCGTCAAGGGTCAGGATACCGTTTTTCCTTGATATATTGATCCAGAAAATTGAAGCCGTACACCCATCCGTCTCCCGGCTCAGCGAGACATCTTGCTTCTATATCACCGCATTCTGGATGTGCGCCGCATTGCTTGCCATCATGACCATCCTCAGATTTATCCTCTCCGGGAGCAAATTTAGTTATAAGAATCGGAAGGGGCTTTAAACCTGACGAGGTGCTGGGACCCGGAAAGGTGTTTTGTGAGCAGGTATCGTAGCGGGGCCAGGAAAAATATCAAAAACAGGCATGGCAGCGGGATCCGGACCTGGACCCGGAAAACTTTTGAAAAAAATTGCATTATTTACGCAAAGTTGTGAGCTTGCAGGGTCTGATCTCCGCAACCTGCGGCCCGCGCGGCCTCCATGGCGAGTCTGAGTGTGCCTGAGCGTTGAAACTTGCGTAAAAAGTGAAATTTTGTTTTACTTTTTTCCCGAAGATCCCCACATCGTATCTGCAAGCCGCAGCAGCCTCGCATTGCAAAGGTATGGCCCCACTGGCTGGAAGCAAATTTCATGAAATCAAAAACGCAGGGCGGCTGCATGAAGCATATCGCTTTTCATGCAGCCGCCCTTTCTTGTACCTTTTATTTTCGCTTGTTTCTTTTACGCCGCAGCTCCAGCTTGTATATAACCATTACTACGATTAATACCCCCGCCAAAGCCCAGGGTATCCAGGTTTGCCCTTGTAAATCCATCTTTTTCTCCCTTTTGCTCAAACAGCAGCGGCTTTCTACATGGTTTCCAGTTTCTTTGCCAGCTCTTCCAGCCAGTCGCCTTCAAAGAGTTCGATCATTCCCTTGTCGCAGGCCGCAGCCAGCTTAGGATCGATCGGCAGGCGTCCCAGCACTTCCAAACCGTGTTCCTTGGCGACCTCTTCAATATGGCTGTCGCCGAATACTTGATAATCCTTGCCATTGTCCGGACAGGTAAAATAGGACATGTTTTCCACCAGACCGATGATTGGAATATTCATCAGCTGGGCCATTTTAACGGCTTTGGAAACGATCATCGATACCAGTTCCTGTGGAGAAGTAACGATTACGATACCATCCACCGGAATGGATTGGAATACGGTCAGCGGCACATCGCCGGTACCCGGCGGCATGTCGATGAACATGTAATCCACATCCCCCCATAAAACATCGGTCCAGAACTGTTTAACCGTTCCGGCGATAACCGGTCCTCTCCATACGACCGGATCCGTGTCGTTTTCCAGAATGGAGTTGACAGACATAGTGCCGATGCCTGTCTTAGTTTTTACCGGAAAGATTCCCAGTTCATTGGCCACGGCTTTTTCCTTCAGCTTAAATGCCTTGGGAATGGACGGACCTGTAATATCCGCATCCAGGATCGCAGCTTGGTATCCCTTTCTCTGCATGGTCACTGCCAGCAGCGAGGTCACCAAGGATTTTCCTACGCCGCCTTTTCCGCTGACAACGCCAATTACTTTTTTGATATTGTTGTATTCGTTGGTCGGTTCGATCAGGCTCTCAGGCTGCTGATCAGAACATGCGTGTTCGCATCCGCTGCAGCATTCTTCCGTGCATCCGGTGTCGCCGCAGCCTCTTGTATTTTCTTCCATTGTTTATTTCCTCTCTTCTGTTATTGACATATGTTATTTATATTATATCGGGAAAGCCCGGCTTGGTCAACCGGGTATTACCTATATTTTTACCATTACATCAACAACAAAGAGTCCGCCCTCCGCATAGCAGACGATTTCGCCTCCCAACCGGGCAGCCAGTTCTTTCATAGTGGGAAGCCCAAAGCCATGTCCTGCTTCCTGCTTGGTCGACTTGGGCAAAGTCCCCTCCCGAGTGACCAATCGTTTATCGCAATGATTTTTGATCCGAATCAGCAGCAGGTTGTTATGTTTTTTCCGCATTTGCAGACTGACAAAACGTTCTCTGACAGGCAGCTTTTGGCTGGCCTCCCATGCGTTTTCCAGAGCATTGGAAAGGATCAAACATAGTTCCACTCGATGGGTGATGATGATCGGCACGGAAACATCGATTTCAATGGCTGTTTCCAACTTCTCGAAACGAGCGACGAACTGGGTGAGCACTCCATTGAGATAGGGGTCCTCGCAATATTTGCTGCCTGCCAGTTCATCGCTATAATCCGACGCTTCCTGTAAATAGGACTTTGCCTCCTCGCTCCTTCCCTCTGCCAGCATTCCTGTCAAAGCGGCAAAATGGGCTTTCATATCGTGCTTCATTTGACGAATCATCCGCTGGTTTTCCAATTGCGCCTCGTAGGTTTCCATCTGAATCCGCAGTTCCCTTTGCTGCTGCTGCGTCCGAAAAAGCAGCAGCTGTCTGTAAAGCGCGAAAAAGATAACCAGATAGGTCATCGGCATCAAAAGCAATACTAAAAACATCGCTGGAAGGTCGTGAGGCCGATCGGTAACCACCGTCGGCCAGTTGGACATCACCGCCAGCAGCATGTAGTACAATGCTGTCATCAGCGCGAAGATCCACCACCCTTTTTCCACATGGCTCTGCACTTCCAGGTAAGGCTTTCGCAAATATCGATATACAAAAAACTCAAGCAGCGGAAAAGCTACGATACGGCTCACCAGCATGATCACGCATTGGCCGTGCAGATAAAAATCCAGCAGATTGGTCACTGCTATGATCCAAAGGGCAATGGTATCTGTAATACAAAAAGTAAAGAAAAAACGTCCGCCCCGGTCCTTGGACATATAGAAGAAAAAGACCAGGCTGGGCAGCGTGCAAGTAAGGATGAACAGTTTTCCCATAACCCCCGGACCGAATCTTGCCAAGCCCCAGACGTTGCCCAGGATTAACAGACCCATGCAGATACCGGTGGCAATCATCGTGGTTTTCAGAGAGTAACGTGAACGATAGATCAGGATAAAAAGAATCAAAATATGAAATAAGGACCATAGAATCGATAACTGGCGTAATAATTCTTCCACGAGCGTGTCTCCCTTTGTTCAATCAAATTCCTCGAAGAGCGCTCTTCGATACCGCTCTTTCGCCTGCTGGTAATAAGGTCTGGAGATAGGGATTTCTTCTCCCCCGCACAAAAAAATGTTTTGCTGCATATCGTCCACATTGTACATATTGACGATAAAACTCTGATGACATCGGAAAAATATTCCTGGATCCAGCGCCTCGGCGATTTCATTGAGTTTTCCGCCGCTGCTGTATTCACTCCCGTCTTTGCATTTATATAAAAGATTATGCCCCGGCTGGCGATATAGAGGAGTTTTTGGTAAGGGATCGCGTAGGGCTTCCCATACCGCTCAAAGATTACGGCTCTTCCCTTATTTTTTTTGATCTGATGTTCAGCTCTTTGCAAAAGCCTGTCCATATCCTGTTGTTCCACTGGTTTGATCAGGTACTGAAACACATATAGATCATATGCCTGGCGATAAAAATCATCGCTGGTGGAAACAAAACAGATCAAAGCCTCTTCGTCCATACTGCGGATGTTTCCGGCCAAGTGAATGCCGTTTTCATCATCCTCCAGAAAAATATCCAGCAGATAAAGATCAAAGCGAAGGGAAAGTTCTTCCATATCGAGTATCAGTTTTTCTCCGCTGGTATAGAGTTCGCAGCTATGATCCACGCCGATCATCTGCACCAGCCGCCGAGTATCTTTTTCGTTGTCTTCACAAATTGCAATACGCATGCCTTATCCCTCGTCTTCCGGCCCCGAGGGCCTTCTTTTAATTAACCTGTCAGCACGTATGCCACCTGCAGATAGCATATCGCGCGGCGAACGTTCTTTGAAATCTTGAAACAATGAAAATAATACCCTTATATTATATAGAGAACTGCGTAAAAATGTAACGTCAATCTTGTCGATTTTTCTGCAAAATTTGACCAATTTCTTTCGTTACCGGGTCATATGGGGCATCAGGCCTCAGTGGTGATCGCATATTGGCAGTTTTCTGGCGGCATGAAGAGAGGGTTGCCGGCGGTATGGAAGGAGAGTCGTAAATAGCAGGCTGCTGGAAGGGAAAAGCTGTTTGCGGAAAAAAGCAAAAAAATTATGCGAAATTTACGCATTTTTCAACGATTGCGCCCCCTTAAATTGACCATAGCGCAGGAAAACCTTCTTTTTGGCAAGACGGGGCCCCGCAAACCCACAACTTTGCGTAAAGATTGCCAAATTTCGCAGAAATTTTCCGATCTTCGGCTCCAGGCAGGCCCGCCCAGTTGGGATGGAAGGTCCCCGGAGACAAAGATTTACGGTCTTACTTTTACATTCTTCTTGATCATATAAGGTCTCAGCCCATCGATACCAGATGCCAGGGATATCAAGCGAAAGATTTCGCTTTTCTTGGTGCCATCCCACCAGCTTCCTGCCAGAATATCCACTTGCGTGCCCCTGAATCCTTGCGGAAACATGGGCGTACTGGATCCGAGCATAACGATGCGGCTGTCCGGCGCGCACCAGCGGAGCAGCTGATCGATGGTTCCATTGATAGTTGTGGTGCCGCTTAGAAAAACAACTTGGCACTGGGGCAGCAATTCTGCTTGTCTTTCTGCAGGGTAGATACCATCCTGTCCTTCTCTTCCCTTATCGAACATGTACATCTGGCAGTTGTAGGGCTTTAGCATCATGACGGCCGGTTGGATCATACCGATCATGCCCACCTTTTCGCCTCCCGTCAAATGCAGTCCGAATGGTTTTCCCTCCTGGCTGCAGTCGGGCAAATCCTGCTGGGTAGAAGCCGCATTGAGAACTGCATTGCCAATGGCTCTTTGAATATTATCCCTTCCTTCGGCCGCCCAGTCAGCGATTTGCGCCGCCGAAACGCCGATCATTTCTCTGGCGTAGGGGAAAACGGAGCATCCGCCGGGCAAATCTTCCCGGAGGACATAGGACACGCCCACACTGTCATCGTCCAGCTGGACAGCGATCAGGGAAATTCCTACCACCAGATCTTTTATGGTTCTGTTTTGGGTATATGGCTTTGCAGCTTGTAAAAGTTTATCGATCAACAATTCAGGGTCCTCCTTTTATTGGGATTGTCTGCAGTCCAATTTGGAAGCAGAGGCGACGATGCTGTTATTCCTCTGTACTTGCTGCAGGGTCATTGCTGCTGTTTTCTGCTGTCGGGTCTGTAGGTGCGGTTTTAGCTTGTGTTTCTCCTGCTGCAGCTTGCTCTGGGTCTTGCCAGTGCCCCCAGTTCTTCTTCCAATGCATTCATAGACATTATACGCTGTAATCCTTGCTGTTGCAAGCACTGGAAGGTTTTTGGCTTGATATTCCACTGGGAGTTTGGGACTTTTCAGATTAGTTTTTTCTTTCTTCAAGCAGATGAATGGGACTGCCTGATGAAGCAAATCGCTTTTCATGCGGCAGCCCTATTTGCGGGAGTTCACTCGGCAGCACAAGCTTTTTTCAAATGTTGGGTGTATAGATTTTCGGATTGCGGAAAAGATTTAGTAAAATTTGCGTGAAAAAGGAGCTGATCGCATTCATCACGAATTCGAATGCAGCAGCTCCTCTCAGCATTTCTTAAATCAACTTTTCACTATAAATGTCCTCAAGGCCGTATCGTTTCACCCGTTCCCGGATCTCTTCCCGATCAATGGAATACAGTCCTTTTTCTTTCATTCGCTTAAAGTATTCCGCTCCGGCAAAGGTATAGCGTGTCATCAAACCTTCCTCGCTTTCCAGGTTCTTATTGGCGAAGGCAATCAAATCGCCGATGGCCAGGCCGATAGGCAGTTCTAAAAGCTTCATGCCTTTCAGATACCGCACCGCGTTATGCCCGGCCAGGCTGCCAGTGGAGATGGCTTCTGTGTGGCCTACAAAAAGTCCGGATTTTTCGCCGCCGCAGAAAATATTTTCAATTCCGGCTGCCTTCATCGAATTTTCCCGTTCCGCCACGGACAGATAGCGAATGGAGTTGCCTTTTCCCCCGGCGTAAGGGTCCACATATCTGGCATTTTCAAAGCCCGGAACACGGCGCAAACTTTCCAGCGGGAAGAAGGGCGTCATGATTTTGGCATAGCCCGTGTCCAAAAGAACAATGTTCTCCGCATATTCAGTCAGGGCATACTGCTGACAAACCTTCAAATCCAATTTTTCCGGCACGATTTCTTCCTTTGGCACAGGAATGACTGCTACGCCGTATTCATCCAACTGCTGACGAATTTCATCGGAAAGGGAACCTTTTTCCAACTTGCCCGATCCGCTGAAAGCGCCGAAAGCTCCGTCTTTTCGGCGGCCCATAATATCACTCTTGCCTGCTTTTTGCGTTATGCTGACTCGCGGGCCGAAGGCCGGGCACCTGAGGATGCACATGCAGCAGCCATTGCCGTATGTAAGGCAGTTTCCCATAGGCCCGGTAGAGCCGGTGCATTTGGTAAGCAATTGGACAAAACCCTCGCTTTTACTTTTGCGGCTTTGGTAACCGCAGGGATTACGTCCCCAAACATAAAAATCTCCTCCTTCGTTCTTCTCTTTGTGAGCATTATAACGAAGAAAGAGATTTTTTGCTGTGCTATGAAACACGCATTTGTCTAATATTATTTTGTACGAACGCTCTTCACGGTTGAATAGGGGCTGTAAACTTTCTTGCCTTTGACGATTCTGTAGGAGCGCACTTTATAATAGTACCGGTGATGACTCGTCAGACAAATGCTCGTGTAACGTCTCAGCTTACTGCGGGAATCTTTGATCTGCTTATATTTGCCGTTTTTACTTTTTGCTCGGTAGATACGATAACCATCGGCTCCATGGACTTTTTTCCAGGATATCCGAATTTTCTTTTTGCCTGCGGTCAGTTTGTAAGAAGGCGCTTTGGTCCGGGGCACGGCCTTTAGCCTCTTGGAGAAGTTACTGTACAAGTTTTTCCCACCCTGATTTTTGTATGCGCGCACTTTGTAATAATAGCTCTGGCCGGTGGTCAGCTTCTTGTTGGTCCAGGAAGTGGCTTTGGTGGTCTTTACCTTTTTGTATTTGCCGTTCTTGGTGGCACGATAGACCTGGTAGCCGGCTGCGCCCTTTACCTTCTTCCAGGTTACTTTGGCGCTGTTATAGGTGACCGAACCTTTTACCTTCGGCGTGGCCGGGGGCGCGGCCTTTGGTTTTGGTACGGTGGTTTCCTGTTCCTTCACGTTCAAGTTTATGGTATAAGGGGTGCCGGTGGCATAATCGGTCCGCTTGTCTCCATTCCACTGTTCCCCGTAAATCTTCAAGGTGTAGGTTCCGAGAGGAAGCCCTGCAGGGATTGTCAGGCTGGAGCTGGTCGCTGTTTTGTTGCTGTTGATTGAGCCGTAGTACAGGATTTCTCCCCTGGAATCGGTCAATGCCGCGGTCACATTGGTGTAATTTGCACTGCCAAAGGATTGTAATGCCGGATGGCGGATTGTCAGTGCGGCCGCAGGATAACCTTTTGTCAAGGTGACCGTGTTGCCACTGACTCCTTTTCCGGAAACCCCGGCGCTGCCGGACATGGAGTTTTTATCAGACAGGGTGGCCTTCCATTCCGTGATCGAACCGTTTGTTGCCACTTTTTTAAAGGTCGAGGATTTGCTGCCTTCGGCAGCCGATGTGAAGAGGACAGAGGACAGATTCAAATTAAAAGCGGGAGCAGCGCCGACGTCATTCGAGTGCACATTTCCGATAGCCACCTCACCGTCAAAGTCAACGATGGCGGCAAAGTTAGCCTCAGTAGTGGACGCCGAACGCAGCCACCAAACGCCCGCAGAATTAGCGCCCTGACCTTTTGCATACGTTGTCACAGTTTGTTTTCTGGATTGGGCAGCGCCATTTGCATTATAAAACCCATATTTTTCATTGTTTATATCTGCTGCCGTAAGGCAAAAGATTTTGTTCCCTCCTATGGCAGGATTTGTATACCATCCATAGGTATCGTCGCTTTTACTGCCATTGCTGTTCCAGATCGCTCCTTGTTCGCTCTCCTGAAATGCTGTTTTTAAAAATCCGCCTGATGTATAGAAGCCGCTAAAGCCATCACTGTTCAGCCACTTTAACAGATTGCTGTCTTTCCATTCATTTCCCTCAACAGAATTTTCATTAAATTGAACGCAATCTACGACCTGGTCGGAAAGCAACAACATACATCCATTCTCAGAGGATAAACTGTTCTTTTTGCCGTTGTCCAGGACCTTCCATTTTATTGGCTCCTTATCTGTAGCGTTCCCTTGATAATATTCCCCGAAATACAGGTATTCGCCTGACCAGGCAGCATTCTTACTTGCCGGCTTTGCAGGATTGGCGATTCCACCGCTGCCTGCTTGAATGAGTTTCTCTTTTGCTGCCGCCATTGCAAGAAAGCCTTCGCCTGGCAGCAATGGTATTGTTGCCGTGATCAGGCAGAGGGACAGCACCGCGGCCATCACTCTCTTCCAACGTATGGCGCTAATCATTTTTCTGTCCCTGCTAAGAATCCTTTTTTCCATAAGCGCGCCTTTCTCTACGTTGCGTGTTACCTTGATTTTAACTATATCTTACAAGCTTTTTAATAACATTTCCAGTATCTTTTATTTTACCATGCACTTATGTCATCTTCAATATTTTTTTAAAATTCTAACATTTACTGTTAAATATTCTGCAATTCTTACCGCACATTTTTAAAATACTCCGAAAAAACGTCACAGTTAGGAGACAGTCTGCGGACTTTAATGGACATGGAACTGAGTACTGCTGATTTTGTACAGAGACGCCATGCCGCTGACAATAATATAAATCGTGTCAATCTATTCTTTATCTAAATAAATCCCCAAACTTAAAATATATCGTAAGATTTTTCTCCTCATCCACATAAATTCGTTCTACCAGTTCTTCCAGGAGCGGCCTGTTAAGGGCCGCGATATTCTGGTGTTTTCGGAATACTTCTTTCCACTGCCTTTGCTCTTGTTTCTGCGTTTCATCCTTTTGATCGGCATCCATCTGCGCAAGATTCTTTTCCAAAGCTGCTTTCTGTGTGCGGAATTTTTTGCGAAAACTCAGATATTCTTTCTCTGTCAGCAAACGTTTATTATAATCCAAATACAAGGTTTCCAACTGTTTATCCAGTTTTTTAAGTTCTGCTTTCGCAGCCTTCTTCCGGCTCTTTTGTTCACTGCGCCATTCCCCTTCATCCAGCTCTGCGATGCCTTCCATGATCCCGTCCACATCGACCAAAGAAATCTGCAGCTGGATTGCTTTAAGTACTGCTTTTTCAATGATATCCGCCTTCGTAAAATGGGAAGTGCAATCGTTTTTGTTCCTTTTATAGTAGGTGCTGCAGGCATAGTAGACCCGCTTGCCATTTTTCCGTTTGTGCATTTTCCGCTTGCAATCCGCGCAGTACACAAAGCCCGACAGGAGTGACGGCTCCGACTGGCAGCTTTTCATGCTTTTATTCAACTCCAGCAGCTCCTGCGCCTTGTCAAAAACCTCTTGCTCGATGATCGGCTCATGCCGGCCTGGGACAGCGGCCCACTGGTCTTCAGGCACTTTAATTTGCTTATGAACTTTGTAGCTGATCACGGTGAGCTTTCCCTGTATCATCTCCCCGAGATAAGTCCGGTTTTGCAATATCGTTTTGACCGTCCGCGCGCTCCAGGCAAAGCTTTCACTTCCCTGCACCCCGGGATTTTGGTATTTGTATCCTTTTGAGACTTTGTAGCCTGTGGGATTTGGTATGTTTTTTTCATTTAACGTTCTTCGGATTTTCTCCAGCGCCATACGGTTTACCACATACCATTGAAAAATTTGCCTTACGATACTGGCGGCCTCCTCATCTATGATAAAGCTGTACTTATCCTCTGGATTCCTTATATACCCATACGGCGGAAAACCGCCTTGAAATTTTCCTTCCCTGCGCATGTTCTGAAAGGTTTGACGGACAGACCTGGACGCGGACTCGGCGATTCGATCGTTGACGATCCCATTTAGGGGCAGCTCGTAGCCGTGTACCACATTGGGGTTCCTATAAGTGTCAACTTCTGGGGCTTCCAGGGTAATGAACCGGATTCCCATTCTGGGAAAATATTCCTCAAGAAAGTACCCCTGATCCGAGTAATTTCGAAAAACCCGGGACAGCATCTTGGAAACGACACAGTTTACATTGCCGCCTTCAATGTCTTTGATCATTTCCTGAAAGGAAGTTCTTTCATCATTGGTGGTTCCGCTGATTCCATCGTCAATATAGGTTTTATAGAGTTTGTACGGTTCACGGAATTCCTCTTCTAAAAAGTGCTTGATAATCGCATCCTGATTTTTTACGCTGAGGCTCACATCGTTTCCATCGGCAACCGAAAGCCGGATATAGACTCCGATCTTCCAGACGATCGGCTCGCTTTGGCTGCGAAAATAAACGCCGTTTTTGTTTTTGCCATCCTTTGCAAGTCGTGTTCCCATGGTTCCTCCTTCAAACGCTAACGGTGATTCATGGTAATGAAGTATTGCCGTAACTTGCTTTCGATGGTTTGGCTGGTGTCGCTGAATCGCATCGTCACCTTGGTCTTGCCGCTGAGGAAGCAATAGGGATTCTCTGTTTGCTTGAGATAGGATTTGATTTTGTTTCCTTTGGTGTTGCTGTTCGCTGGTTTCATATGCACACCCCCTTTTAAAAAATATACCTGGGACAAAGGGAATATGCCTTTTATCTGAATCACAAGAAAGCTGTCAGGGGCGTCTTGTAAATTATAATAACAATACAACTGACATTTTGGTTTACCATAATGAAAACACTTTATTTTTAAGCAAGTTAGTGGAAAAGGGCTGCATACAAAAGGGCTAAACCCGCTAATAATAAGAAGAAAACATGCGGGGGATCACAGTATGAATAAGACTTGCAGCAAAAATTACAAAGCTCTGGCATTCCTGCCGCTGGCTCTTTTTCTGGGATTGTACGTGGGCTGCGGAATCGCTTTTACTTTGGCGGGAGCAGAAAATCCCTTTGCAAAGATGCCCCGTTACGTGGCTGTGATGGCGGCAATTTTGGCGGCGCTGCTTTTTTACGACCGAAAAACACCCGTCAGCCAAAAGCTGGATGTCTATTGCAGGGGCGCCGGAAGTTCGGGAGTCATGCTGCTGGGCATCGTTGTTCTCATGGCAGGAGGTTTCTCTTCGGCCGCAGAGGCAATGGGCGGAAAGGAATCCATTGTCAACATGGGGCTCACCCTCATTCCCCACCATTTTTTAATCCCTGGAATTTTTATCGTAACCTGCTTTATTTCTACTTGTATCGGAACTTCCACCGGGACCCAGGTGGCCTTGATTCCCGTTGCAATGGCCCTAGCCCAGGGAGCAGGACTGAATGCGGCCATGGCCGGATCGGCTGTCATAGCCGGTTCCTATTTCGGCGACAATCTGTCCATGATTTCCGATACCACCATCTGCGCGACCAAAGGTGTTGGCGCAAAGATGAAGGATAAGTTTCAAATGAATTTATTGATCGCCCTGCCCGCAGCAATGATTACCATCATTCTTTATGCTGTACTGGGCGGCAGCCAGGGGGGAACCGCAGATACTCAGGACCTGTCCTATCACGTGGTCCAGGTTTTGCCCTATGTGACCGTCCTGGCAACTGCCATCGCAGGGCTGGATGTCCTCCTGGTATTGCTGATCGGCATCTTGATGTCCGGCATCATCGGCATTGCCATGGGCACCGTCACCTTCTTTGAGTGGACGATGGCCATTGGTTCCGGGATGGAGGATCTGTTTTTCCTGGCTGTGTTTTCCATGCTCATATCGGGATTGATCGAGCTTGTGAGGTATTACGGCGGCATCAGCTGGCTCTTTGAAGCCATGACCCGCAAGATAAAAACGCGAAAAAGCTGCGAATATCTCATCTCTTTTTCCTGTATGGCCCTGTCTGGAACCACGCTGAACAACCCGGTGGCCATTCTCATAACTGCGCCGGTAGCCAAAGAGCTGGGTGAAAAATACCGGATCGCTCCAAAGCGCCTGGCCAGCCTTTTGGATATTTTTTCCTGCATCATTCTTATGCTGCTGCCCCACGACAGCGGCCTCCTGCTGGCCCAGCAGTACGGGCACGTCACTTATCTGGAAATCATGAAATACTCCTTTTATCCGGTCCTGCTGTTTTTGTTTACTTGCGTTACCATACAGTTTGGGCTGCTGCGAACGAAAGAAGAAAGCAGTTCGGGGCGGCGCGGCTTGTAAATTACCATGGCGGTATCGTATAGCAGTTTTATACGTTCTTCCGCGTCATGAAAATTCCAACGATTGCCCCTATAAGGATAATAGGCGCTGATCTGACAAACAGCCATTCGAATACGTGGAAAGCTGCTCCTGCAACGGCGGTTTCAGGGTCATCATAATTCCAACCTAAGTAAGGACTGTTTGCTACTATTAAGACCGCAAAAATTGTTACTATGACCACGCACAATGAGATGAGCAGCCAATGAAGCAGTTTTCTCCTTGCGGCCTTCTTTTGTGCAAGTTGTAAGTTGATAATCTCCAGTTTTTCGGAAAGCGCTTTCAAGTCATTCGCTTTTGGCTCAATAACTGTTTCACCAAGCAAAGTGCTGACGGGCATTTCAAGCACTTCCGATATGGAGATTAGCATGTCGGAATCAGGAACGGACAATCCTTGCTCCCACTTAGAGATTGTCTGTCGCACCACATTCAACTTGATAGCCAGTTCTTCTTGCGAAAGTCCTTTTGATTTTCTGATTGCTTTTATATTTTCGCTTAACATCAGGGAAATCTCCTTCCTTTCATTGGTTACCGCTATTGTATATGGAACTGCCCGTTGCTGCAAGCAACGGGCATTAACAATCAAGGAAAACAACGCAATTGTTGCGCCAATTCTCTCATTCGACATTTTTCGACACTGATCTCGGCAGCGCCACGCTTACTTCAGCTTGACGATCAGCTGTCCGATTTTCACCTGCTGGCCTTCCTGGACATAAATCTTGTCCACAGTCCCATTCATTGGTGATAAGATATTGGTTTCCATCTTCATGGCCTCAATGACGGCAAGGGGCTGTTTTTCCCTGATTTCCTCACCTTCCTCCACCAGGACTTTGAGAATGTTTCCTGGAATATTGGCCCCAATCTCCGTTAAGTCTTCTTCATCGGCGTATAAAATCTGCGATATCTCCGATGCGATTCCGGCATCTTTATCCCTAATTCTTACAGCGGTGCGGCTTCCGTTGACCTCGAACACCACATCGCGAGAACCAGCTTCATCCCCATCGCCGGCATGAATCAGTTTGATGATCAATTCTTTTCCTTCTGCGATCTTCACCTCACAGGTCTCGCCCTCAGCCAAACCATGGAAGAAAATATCGCTGCCCATCAAACGAAAATCCCCTTCAGTTCTCACTTCCTTAATATAGTCTTCGAAGACCTTGGGATACAGCGCCCAGCTGAGGGCCTGACGCTCTGTGCCTTCGAGATTTAATTCTTCCCGCAGGGTTTTCTTAATCCCATCAAAGTCTTTGGGCTGCAGCAAATCCCCCGGCCTGCAGGTGATCGGCTCTATATTTTTTAGTACCAGCTTTTGCAGCTTCTCGGGAAAGCCTCCTTCCGGCTGGCCCATCATGCCTTCAAAATAGGAAACAGCCGAGTCCGGAAAGTCAATGTCCTTTCCTTTTTCATAGATGTTTTCCGGCGTCAGGTCATTTCGCACCATGAAGATGGCCAAATCCCCCACTACTTTGGAAGTGGGCGTTACTTTGACTATGTCTCCCAGCATCTCGTTAACCGCTTTGTACATGTCCTTGACTTCCTGGAATTTATGGCCCAGTCCAAAGCTCTCCACCTGAGGTTTCAAATTGGAATACTGTCCTCCTGGTATTTCATATTGATAGATTTCCGCTGAGTTGGCGGTAAGCTCCGATTCAAACTTCTTGTAAACCGGCCTTACGGCTGCCCAGTACTCGGATATCTTTTGCAGGCCCTCCTGCTCCATCCCAGTGGCCCGCTCCGTATTTTCCAAAGCAGCCGCCAAGGAATTCAAAGCCGGCTGACTGGTCAGCCCCGACATGCTGTTGAAGGCCGCATCGGCCAAATCCACGCCTGCTCCGGCGGCCATGAGTGTGGCTGCGATGCCATTGCCGCTGGTATCGTGAGTATGCAGATGAATCGGGATACTGACTTCCTGCTTTAGCGCTGTCACCAGCTTGCTTGCAGCCATGGGCTTGAGCAGACCGGACATATCTTTAATTCCCAGTATATGGGTCCCCCGCTTTTCCAGTTCCTTTGCCATCCGTACATAATAGCTTAGATTGTATTTTTCCTTTCGTTCATCCAAAATATCTCCCGTATAGCAAATGCATGCTTCGGCAACTTTCCCCTGATTCAGAGTCTCATCCAGAGCAATTTCCATACCTTGAATCCAGTTGAGTGAATCAAAGATACGGAAAACGTCGATCCCCGAACGGGCCGATTCTTTGATAAACCTGCGGATTACGTTATCCGGATAATTTTTGTAACCCACTCCGTTGGAACCGCGGATGAGCATCTGCAGCAGGATATTGGGAATTTGGGCGCGCAGAAGGTCCAGTCTTTCCCATGGCGACTCCTTGAGGAACCGGTAACACGTATCGAAGGTCGCGCCGCCCCACATTTCTATGGAAAACAGATCCTTTCCATAAACGGCGGTCGCCGGTGCAATCTTTTCCATGTCGACGGTTCGAACCCGCGTTGCCATCAGGGATTGCTGAGCGTCCCGCATGGTGGTATCCGTCAGCAGGAGCTTTTTCTGCCTTTGAATCCACCGGATCAGTCCGTCCGGCCCTTCTTCCTCCAGAATCTGCTTGGTCCCTCTCAGCTCTTTCAAATCCTCCTGCTTGATTCTCGGGAAAACCGGCACATCAAACTCCGGTTTTATTCCTTTTGTTTCATTGACAAATTGATTTCCCAGGAAGGCCAGCACCTTCATTTCCCGGTCTTCTCTGACTCGTATATTGAGCAGCTTGGGATTGTCGGCTATAAATCCCGTGTCACAGCTGCCCGTGCGGAAATCAGGATGGTTGAGCACGTTCATGAGAAAAGGCGCGTTGGTCTTGACACCCTTTATCTTCATTTCCCTAAGAGCCCGCATGGCCTTGTCAGCCGCATCGGTAAAGCTTCTGGACCAGGCAGTTACTTTTACCAGCAGGCTGTCGTAATAGGGCGAAATTTCCGAATCAGTAAAGGCATTGCCGCCGTCCAGGCGGATCCCAAATCCGGATGCGCTTTGGTATGCGGTAATTATACCCGTATCCGGGGCAAATCCGTGAATAGGGTCCTCGGTGGTTACTCTGCACTGGATGGCATAGCCTCGCGGCTCGATGGATTCCTGCCCTTTTATGTTCAATTCCTCCGAATTCAGGGGGTAGCCTTGGGCGATAAGAATCTGGGACTGGACAATATCGATTCCCGTTGTCATCTCCGTCACGGTATGCTCTACTTGAATTCTCGGGTTCATTTCAATAAAATAGTGGCCGCCATATTCATCCACTAGAAATTCCACCGTGCCCGCGCTGCGATAGTTGACAGCGCCGGCCAATTTGAGCGCGTCCCGGCAGATTCTCTGTCTCTGTTCCTTTGTAAGGCAGATGGCTGGGGTAAATTCCACTACTTTCTGGTGCCGTCTTTGGATCGAGCAGTCCCGCTCGTACAGATGCACCAGATTTCCATATTGATCGCCCAGCACCTGCACTTCGATATGCTTAGGCCGCTCCAGGTACTTTTCGATGAAAATATCATCGATCCCAAAGGCTTTTTTGGCTTCCCGCTTTGCGCTCAAAAACTGGGGGATCAGTTCCTTGCGATTGCGGACGATCCGCATTCCTCTCCCTCCGCCGCCGGCGGCCGCCTTGAGCATAATCGGATACCCGCAGGCCTCTGCGTATTTAACCGCATCCTCTTTTGTCTCAATGGCTTTTTCGATTCCTGGAATGGTAGGCACGCCTGCTTGATTTGCTGCAAGTTTGGATTGAATCTTGTCGCCCAGGCGTTCCATCATTTCATGGGTGGGGCCGATAAAAACAATTCCTGCTTCCTCACAGGCTTTGGCAAACGCAACATTCTCAGAGAGGAATCCATACCCCGGGTGGATTGCTTCTACCCCCTTGGCTTTTGCCAGCTCGATGATCTCATCGGCCGCAAGGTATGCGTCCACCGGCGACTTTCCCTTACCGATGCGATAGGACTCGTCGGCTTTTGATCTGAAAAGCGCGTTCTTATCTTCTTCCGAATAAATTGCTACACTTCTAATACCTAATTCTTTACAAGCCCGAAAGATTCGGATTGCGATTTCTCCCCGATTGGCGACCAGCACTCTTTTAAAGGTCCTGATGGTTTTCATCTTTTCAATCTCCTTTCCGCTGCCTTTCTCTCTCAGCATCCCTTTTCGCTCCCATCCAGCAGACGCTTTATTCTTGCCTGGGCCGCGGCCAGTCTTGCCGCAGGTACACGGAATGGTGAGCAGGATACATAATTCAATCCAATGCGATCACAAAATTCGATGGATTTGGGATCACCTCCATGTTCACCGCAGATGCCCAGGTGGATGCCTGGTCTTACTGCTCTTCCTTTTTTCGTTCCTGTCTCCACCAGCCAGCCTACACCGTCCTCATCAATCGACTGGAAGGGGTCCTCTTTGAAGATGCCCTTTTCCTTGTACTCTTTGATCATTTTGCCCGTATCGTCTCTGGAAAAGCCAAAAGTCAGCTGAGTCAAATCATTGGTACCAAAAGAAAAGAATTCCGCTTCTTCTGCGATTTCATCGGCTGTCAGAGCGGCCCGCGGCAGCTCGATCATGGTACCGATCAAATAGGGAATCTGCTCACCCTCCCGCGCCATAACGGACTGGGCAGTTCTCTCCACCGTTGCCTTCACATCCGCCAGTTCGTTTTTCATACCAGCCAGGGGGATCATGATTTCCGGGACAAGATTGAGATTCTCTTCTCTGCGTACCTCAATCGCCGCTGCTATAATTGCTTCTGCCTGCATCTCGGCGATTTCCGGATAGGTGACCGCCAGGCGGCAGCCTCGATGCCCCATCATCGGATTGAACTCATGCAGCTCCTCTACTTTCTTAGCCAGCTTCTCATAAGGAACGTAGATCTGCTCCGAAAGCTGGCGGATCTCGTCCTCCGTATGTGGCAGGAATTCATGAAGCGGCGGATCCAGCAAGCGGATGGTCACCGGCCGTTCTCCCATAATTTGATAAAGTCTCTTAAAATCATCTTTCTGATAGCTTAAGAGGAAGGATAGGGCCTCCCTCCGTTCTTTTTCCGTATCCGCCAGAATCATTCTTCTTACAGCGGGAATGCGTTCTTCCTCAAAAAACATATGCTCGGTTCTGCAAAGACCAATTCCTTCGGCTCCAAAATCCAAAGCCTGCTGGGCATCTCTGGGATTATCCGCATTGGCCCGAACTCCCAAACTGCGAAGTTCATCCGCCCATCCCATAATCGTTTCAAAGTCGCCTGAAAGCTCCGCCGGTACTGTTTTCAGCTGACCCAGCAGCACCTCACCGGCCGTACCGTCCAAAGAGAGATAATCGCCTTCCTTTAACACGGTATTCCCAATGTTTAAACGATGTCCTTCTTCGTCAATATGAAGCTCCCCACAGCCGGAAACACAGCATTTTCCCATACCTCTGGCTACCACCGCAGCATGTGAGGTCATGCCTCCTCTAGCCGTGAGAATACCCTGGGCCGCTGCCATTCCCGCCAAATCCTCGGGGGAAGTCTCCAGCCTTACCAAAATGGCGGCAATCCCGTTCTCAGCAGCTGCCACAACATCTGAGGCTGTAAAGTAAATCCTGCCGGTCGCTGCTCCCGGAGATGCGGGAAGTCCCTTTGCGATCCGCTCTGCCCCTCCCAAATCTCCATCGTCGAATCTGGGGTGAAGGAGCTGGTCGATCATGGCAGGTTCCAGCCTCATGACTGCCGTATCCTTGTCAATCAGCCCCTCCTTTACCATGTCTACTGCGATTTTAACCGTTGCCGCCGCGGTTCGCTTTCCATTTCTGGTTTGAAGCAAAAACAGCCGGTTTTTCTCAATGGTAAATTCGATATCCTGCATATCCAGATAATGGTTTTCTAAAAGCTTTGAAATACGAAGGAACTCTTTGTACGCTTCGGGAAACGCCTTCTCCATTTCTCCAATGGGCTGCGGCGTCCGCACTCCGGCGACCACATCCTCCCCCTGCGCATTAACCAGGAATTCCCCAAAGAGCGCTGTTTGTCCATTGGCCGGATTTCTTGTAAAAGCCACGCCCGTTCCTGAGGTCTCGCCCATATTTCCGAACACCATGGCCTGCACATTTACCGCAGTACCCATGTCTTCTGCAATTCCGTTGAGCTGTCTGTAAAGGATCGCCCTTTTATTGTTCCAGGATCGGAAAACAGCTTTGATCGCTTCCATCAGCTGGTCGCCCGGATTCTGCGGAAAGCAGCTTCCGGTTTCTTTCTTGACCAGTGCTTTATAGTCGTCGATGATGGTTTTCAGGTGGCCTGCTGTCAGCTCCACATCAAAGCGGCAGCCTTCCTTTTCTTTCTTAGTATCAAAGATAGCATCGAATTTTGCCTTTTCAATCTCCATCACCACTTCGCCGAACATCTGGATGAATCTGCGATAGCTGTCATAGGCAAACCGTGGATTTTCTGTCAGTCTGGCGAGACCTTCTGCCGTATCGTCGTTCAGTCCCAGGTTCAAAATCGTATCCATCATACCGGGCATGGAAATTTTAGCCCCGGAACGAACCGATACCAGAAGAGGATTTTCTTTACTGCCAAAGCCTTTTCCCGTTACCTCTTCCAGTTCAGCAAGCTTTTCAAAAATTTCCCCAGCAAGGTCATCTGCCAGCTTTTGATCGTCCTGATAATATCGGCTGCACGCCTGAGTGGTAACGGTGAAGCCAAAGGGTACCGGCAGGCCGATTTTTGTCATTTCAGCCAGACCAGCACCTTTTCCGCCCAGCAGCTCCTTCATGTCCTTTGAGCCTTCATTAAACGAATAGACAAACTTTTTCTTTTCCATGTTTCTTTTCCTTTCATATAACAACTGTTCATGTTTTTCTACAAATTGTATATTTTTACAACTTTTCAAGATCGTGTGAATTGATTTTCTGTTCCGGTTATGTTTTAATGGGGATATCAATTATTTAACACATTCGTTTGGGAGGGAGTCAATGGATATTAAATCGCTTCAATATTTTATCGCTGTCGTGGAATCAACCAGCATCACAAAAGCTGCTAAAGCCCTGCATATCTCCCAACCTCCTCTCAGCCACCAGCTCAAACAGCTGGAAGTGGAACTGGGTACCAGGCTCTTTGACCGGGGCCCCCGCTGCATCACCTTAACCAGTGCTGGTGAAACCCTCTACCACCGCGCCAAGAATATCGTTGATTATACCGAAGAAACCTGCCGGGAAATCAAAAGCATCGGCGACGGCAACAGCGGCCATATCAGCATTGGAATGATCTCCTCACTGAGCTCGAACTTGTTGTCGGATATCCTGAGTCAGTTCTGCAGCAAATATCCCAATGTACAATTCGATATTCATGAACACAATACATATGACCTGATTGAATCTCTTGACAATAATTTAATCGAACTGGCTTTTGTGCGCACGCCTTTTGATAATAATCATTTCAGTCAAATGCTTCTTCTAAAAGAGCCTCTGGTTGCTTACGGTCATTCCAGCTTTTTTTCCGATGTTTCAGAACTCCTTTTGGAAGCGGACTTTTTTCAGGGTAAGCCGCTGATTATCTATCGGCGCTGGAAGTATATCCTCGATGAATACTTTAAGTCTGAAAAGGTTTCTCCCGTTTACCGCTGCATCAACGATGATGCAAAATCCTCATTACTTCTGGCTTCCTCCGGCCAGGGCATAGCCATCATCCCCGCAGGCATCGCCAATATAATCCATGATGATGCTATGCGATACCTTCCAATGGATGCTGCTCATCTGGCAACAGAGGTCTATGCCATTTGGGATTCGGAGCGCTACATCTCCCCTGCTGCCAGCAACTTCCTTCAGATGCTGGAATCGTTTGAGATCAATTGATCTCAAACATCTTTTTTTGAGACTTTAGCCTTGGATGGCTTTTTCTGAAGGATGATGAAGCAGGCGTTCAATACCAGCAGCAAAATTCCAATGAGCGCAATTGCTGTATTTCCCTTGACGCCTCCCAAGAAAAGGATCGGAAAAGCAGCCATGATTAAGATTGCATTTATTTCTCTTTTCATTTTAAAAGTTCCTTTCTCAATGATTTAAAAGGATAAAGTTAACAATTCCCAATACCATTGTCGTCCCTATGATTGGGATGAGTGTTTTTTTATAAACACGGTTTTCTTCCCCTTGAATCTGCGCGGCCGTAGAACCGAGCGAAACAGTCGTCGGTCCTATGGCGCAGCCTACGGAGGCTCCAATCGACTGCACGGCGCACATGATCGCCACACTCATCCCAAGAGAGCTTGCCGCTGTTTCCTGTAAAGATCCGAAAATAATATTCGAATTGGTATTGCTGCCTGTAACAAAGGCTCCCAAGAGTCCGATGAACGGCGCGGCAAGAGGATATAACTGTTTTGTTACGGAAACGAGGAACTGGGCGATTTCACTGATCATACCCGAATCCATCATGATCACGGCCATGTTGAGCAAAAACACAATCGTCACCGTTGTAGGCACACATTTTTTTACAGTCTGCGAAAGGATTATTTTCACCTTCTTTCCGTCCATCACTTTCTTGTTATGGAAAAGAACCATGCTGATGACGGAAGCCATCATGATAATGGAGAAGGGATACTTTAACAGGTTGAAGGTGACATAATCCGCTTCTTCCGCCACAATGCGGCCCAGCCCGGTCTGATATTGAGGAAAATCAAAGCCCAGAGAGATCTTTGGATCGAGGATATAAAACAGGATTGAAAGCACCACGATCAAAAGATATGGGAGCACTGCCTGGAACAAATTGAGCTTTCCCTTGTATAGTTTTATTGTTTCTGACTTACCCCGCTTGAACTTGTTGATTAAAAGGCAGGCAACCAGACCGGTAAAGCCGGTTAACAATCCGATGACAGAAAACATGGAGAAGCTGGCCAGAGTATAGAGCATGCCGCCCATGAAAAGCGTCAGCAAAACGATATAGGGCAGCCCTCTGACAAGCTGTTTTCCTCCCCCGTAAATCCAGCAGACCGTCATTCCTGTGCAGAACATCCCACAGCACCCGAAAACAGCCATGAATATCACGATTTGATCCAGCGGCGCATGGGTCACCATATTGATCGCATAGATGGAAGAGCCCATGGAACCAAAACTGATGGACCAGGAATGGCCCACCAGGACAGCTGCCACCGATACAACCGGATCAAATCCCAGGGCGATTAAAATGGGCGTCACGACGATGACCGGAACGCCGAACCCTGCAATTCCCTGTAGAAACGCCGAAAAAATCCAGCTTAATAAAATGAACTGGAGAAACCGGTTTGTAAAAACCCGCTCCAGATTTTTATTGATCACTTCCAAAGCCTGTACTTGATAGACCAGATTATAGAGGAACATGGCTCCCCAGATAATCAAAATCACAAACAGCGCCAGGCTGAAGCCTTTTGCCATGGAGATGGCCAGGCCCACTGTTCCGCTCTGATATTTTATGTAAAAGATCAGGGTAGCGACCAAAAACGATATGGCGCTCGCCTTCATCGCTGACAGTTTAAAGATCAGCAGCCCGCACAGCAAACATAAAATTGGTAAAATTGACAAGAATATTGACATACGACTCCCTCTTTTCTAATTATTCAAAGGTTAAAGAAGCTTCTCGTTGTTTAAATCGTAGCATGTATCCTTGTAGATTAAAAATACGAAAATGCTATGTTTTTCATATTGAAAAAATATGTCTACCGATTCCAGGCCCGGGCTGCCGCCTCTGCCACCCGGTCTGCAATCCCCGGACAAAGCACATCCGGCAGGATTGCCTCTTCGTTCAATTCCTCCGCCGAAATCCCATCAGCAAGGGCCCGGGCCGCCGCCATCTTCATCTCTTCAGTAATCCTCTTCGCTCCTGCTTTTAATGCCCCTTTAAACACTCCCGGAAAAGCCAGCACATTGTTGATCTGGTTGGGATAATCCGAGCGCCCCGTACCCACAATCCGAGCGCCTGCCCCTTTTGCCAGCTGGGGAAGGATTTCCGGCTCCGGATTTGCCATGGGAAATACTATGGCATCCCGATTCATGGAGTTAACCATCTCTTCGCTGACAATTCCAGGAGCAGAAACTCCGATAAATACATCCGCGTTCACCATCATCTCTTTCAAACTTCCCGACTGGCGTCTCTTATTGGTCACCCTGGCCAATTCCCTCATTTCCGTCGTGAGAGTCTCATCGCCAGCTGCGATGGCGCCCATTTTATCACAGACAATCACCTCACCTGCGCCCATGGACATCATCATCTTTGCAATGGCGGTTCCTGCAGCTCCCGCCCCGCTGACGACGATCTTCAAGTCCACCATGTTCTTTTTCACAAGCTTGATCCCGTTTATAATCGCTGCTGCTACAACGATGGCCGTTCCGTGCTGATCATCGTGAAAGACCGGAATATCCAGCTCTTCCTGGAGTCGTTTTTCTATTTCAAAACAGCGGGGCGCCGCGACATCTTCCAGATTAATGCCGCCTAAGGTTGGTGCAATGGCTTTGACGATTGCGATGATTTCTTCCGTATCCTGCGTCGCCAGACAAATGGGAATCGCATCAATGTCAGCGAAGGTTTTAAAGAGCAGTGCCTTTCCCTCCATCACAGGGATGGCAGCAGGCCCGCCGATGTTGCCCAGTCCTAAAACCGCTGATCCGTCTGTCACCACTCCCACGGTGTTTCCTTTATTTGTATAGCGATATGCGTCCTGTGGATTTCGGCAGATTTCCCGGCAAACGGCCGCTACCCCGGGCGTATACAGAACCGATAAGTCTTTCTTTGTCCGAACCTCCATCTTGCCGGAGCATTGCATCTTTCCCCGGTATTTTTCGTGTATTTGCAATGCTTCCATGTAATAATCCATCTCTTTCTTCTCCTTTGTCTGATTTGATTTTGCAAAAGCTCCTATTCATTATATCCCAGCTCTCCCAGGGCCGGGGCATACGTATTTTGTATAGAAATCATATCGTATTGGTATTTGTCCAATTGAAATAGAAATGCTAATCTGAATATACAGAATATTCATTTGTGAATACGCGATGCGCGTTAGAGAAAGGAGGTCTTTGCATTTGCAATCAATGAAATTCGTTAATTTTTATCAAACACAAAGGAGGTTGTAATGGACAATTATGGTCTTATCAGTTTTATTCCTGTTGTATGCGTTATCGTACTTGTTTTTGTAACTAAGCGGACAATGGCGTCCCTGGTTGCAGGCTCCATTGTCGGCGCTGTCATTCTCTATGGAAAAGACTTTTTCATGAAATGGATCGACGCTATTTATACGGTGCTGGGGGACGGCACATGGAAGTGGCTGTTCCTTGTCTGCGGATTGTTCGGCGGCATTATTGCACTTTTCGAAGCATCGGGAGGCGCGCTGGGCTTCTCCCGTTTTGCCACCCGATTGTGCAAATCCAAAAAACAGTCCTTGTTTATGGCCTGGTTCCTGGATCTGGTTATCTTTGCCGATGACTGGCTAAATGCGCTGGCCGTAGGCTCTGCCATGAGAAACGTTACTGACAAATTCAAAGTTCCAAGAGAGCTGCTGGCTTTTGTCATCTGCGCTACCGGCTGCTCCATCTGTACCTTGGTTCCCTTCTCCACCTGGGGCGTATTCATGGCCGGCCAGCTGGAATCCAACGGCGTGGCCGCCGCTGGTGAAGGTATGACCGTTTATCTCCATACCCTGCCATACATTTTCTATGCCATCGTTTCCATGGTGGTTGTCCCCTTGTACATCGCAGGCATTATCCCCCATTTCGGAAAAATGAAAAAAGCGGAGTTGCGGGCGCAAAACACCGGACAGCTCCTGCCGGACAGCATGCTGGGCATGGTAAAAGCAGAGCGGGAAGCCGCTACTGAAGAAGAGGATGCATCAGTCAAAGGCAAAGCAATTAACTTCCTGGTTCCGCTCCTGGTGCTGGCTGTCATTACAACGATTACCAGGGAAATTTTATACGGAATCTTTTCCTGCTTCATCGTATGCGCCATTATGTATTTCCCGCAGAAACTGGTCAAGCCGGGAGAGTTCTTGAACTGTATCGTGAGCGGATTTAAAGACATGCTGGGGGTAATCGGCATCATATCGGCCGCGTTTATCCTCAAAGAGATGAACAATGAGCTGGGGCTGCCGGCCTTTATTATCGGACTGGTGCAGGATGCCCTGGATCCCAGACTGCTGCCTGTCGTGGCCTTTATCGTAGTCGGATTCTTATGCTTTGCCGCAGGAAACTTCTGGGGTATGCTGGCCATCGCTTTTCCGGTCATCATCCCCATCGCCCAGGCTCTGGACGCCAACTCGATCCTGGTATCCGGCGCTATGATTTCCGGCTGTGTTTTCGGCTCCAGCGCATGTTTTTATGGATCGGAAGTTTCCCTGGTTTGCACCACCACCCAGATCCAAAACCAGGATTTTGCCAAAACTTCTCTGCCGGTGTACATTTTCCCGGTAGCGGTCACGTTAGTTTTATTTATTATCTTTGGTTATGTAAAAGGCTGATTGCCGGAAAGGAACTGAAATGCTCAACAAAATCATACAAAATGAAAACCTGGAATATATCCACAATCTGACCAAAACGTTAAGCCTTATGGGAAACGACGGAGGCGAATACGGCTTTCGCGTATCGGGCAGCAGCGGCGAATGGAATGTGTCGCGGCACATTAAAAAGGAGATGGAGGAAATCGGTCTGAAAAACGTTACCGTCGATCCTTTCCCTGTCCATTCCTGGGAATTCACTTCGGGGAAGCTGAAAGTGGAAGGAATCGAAATGCCCATGTCCTCTTACTGCGGAATCAAAGGGACCCCAGAGGGCGGCATCTGCGGAGAAATCGTGGATGTGGGCCGGGGAACCGCAGCCGACTATGAAGGTCTTGACGTAACGGGTAAAATTGTATTCTGTACCTTTGATATCCTTGAGGATTATTGGATGAGCCTGCCCATCTGTCAGGCGGAGGTTCGGGGCGCCATCGGCTGCGTGATCTCCTATGCCGGCGATTTTTACGGCACGAAAGAGGATGCCATCAACAGCTTTGATTCCCAGAGCAAATACAGCCTTCCTGCAGGAAACATTTCCCGCAAAAATGCAGCTGTCTTGCGGGACTTATTGAAAAAGGGGCCTGTCACTGCCAATATGAGCTTGCAGATTCAGGTGGATTTTCACGGTACCAGCTCCAATGTGGTCGGATACATTCCCGGCAAGGATAAAGATCGTATAATCCTTCTGGGCGGCCATATGGACGGCTATTTTCATTCTTACCAGGACGACCTGCTGGGCGTTGGTATCATCCTGGGAATCGCCAAGGCTATGATCGACAGCGGCTATCAGCCTGAGCACACTTTGGCCTTCATCGCCCACGGCTCGGAAGAATACGGTGTGACCGAATCCCGCTACGACTGGTGCATCGGTTCATGGAACAGCATTAATAGAAAGCACCCGGAATGGTTTGGAAAGATGGCGGCCTTTTTCAACATCGATGCAATCCGGCCGGGAACGCCAGTTTACAATATCGCCAGCACACCTGAATATCACGGCTTCTTTGATGAATTTATGAAAACTATGGAGGTGCCGGAAACATCATGGCCGGGCGGAAAGGCGCTTTTAGGACTCAACGGCCCTTGGTCGGACGACTACAATTATGCCATTAACGGAGTTCCCGGGATCATTTGCGGCAGAGGCCCCGCTGAATGGAGCTATCAGAACTACCATACTCAATTTGACGACTATACCATCTTTGAAAAAGAAAAGGAAATCATCTCCTATGTAGCTGAAAGCTATGCGGAAATGGTCTACGCTTTTGATTCCTTTATTCTGCCGCCCTTTAACTATAAGTACGCGCTGGATGGGCTGAGCGAGAGCTTGGATGAATTTGAGGAAGAGTTCTTGCAGGCTTCCATTGCTGCCTTGGCGAAGGAAACCGAACAAGTGTCTGCCATGGCAGATGGGCTGTTTGATGAAATCAAAGCCGTAAACCAGGCTTACGCAAAGGGTCAGATTCCCCTATCCTGGCTGCCCCATTTGAGTGAGGAGCGGGTAAAGCTATTTAAGGCCTACCGGCTCATACAAAGGGATTTGATGAAATTGTCTCCCTGGGACGATGTGATCTTCGCCCATGATGCAATCGCCGCCAATCTTTGCGCCATAAAGAAGGCTCTGGCAGGATTTGCCGAAAAGGAGGCGGCTCAGATCGTAGAAGAGCTATGGGAAGTGGATCTCTTCAAGATTGCATGGCAATTTGATTCCCAGGTCTATGGCTGGCTGATGAACTGCCAGGATCCTGCCAGAGACGATTTGTTCTGGGGCACAGGCAAAATTCATCAATTCGCCGATCTGCTGCCTCTGGCTGATGCTCTGCGCAAAGGTGACATGCATACGGTTCTCAAAGAATTAAAAAATCTGCTGGATTTTGAGTACCAGTTACTGCAGAAAACACTGAGCCAGGAGCTGGATGTGCTCTCACAAGTAAAAGATACAATCGAATCGATTAAAATCAGCAGATTTTTATAAAGACTTGTCTTTCCGGCCAATGTTTCGCAGCATCTAACGGAAGACAAAGCCTTTTGAAGCGCGATCAGCCGTTACTGATCGCGCTTCTTTATCTTATATAGATTGGGGTGTTCTGTCAAGGCGCCGATCAAGTGCGGGTTGCTTTGGTTTTTTCTGGCTTTTCTGTTTTGCGCCCTACCAGATAGGCGATAATGGCAAATGCCCGAGCAGAGCGCCGCCAAGCCCTATGAAGGCTGCGCCGGACACAACACCGGCTGGTCCAAGAAAGCGGTGTTTAAAGATACGGCTTAACAAAATAATATCCGCGACCTGATAGATGTAAACTTCCCGCTCAAGACCATGATATTTACCCTTGACCCATACGCCGTCGCAGGTTCTTCCTGTCTGCCCACCTCGCCAGGTTTGGGAGCCGTAACCCCGATCAATTTGATGGGAATTTTTATACATTCGGAAACGGATTTACAAGGAATATGTTTTGATCGATGCTAGTATTTTCAGCACCATTGAATCATTTTCCGAATCTGCAACGTTATTGAATCCCTGATTCTCCACGATTCCATCCCGTATCCCAACTATGCGATGATCGCCGAGTTGGCCGGGTTTCTTGCTGAAGCAGCTTTTTGATACCTCCGCGCCATCCCAGGGAGGGCTCTTGGATTCCCCCAAATCAACCGGCCTTATCGACGGCCAGGGGATTAAAACGCCATACTATTAAGCCCTGCAAATCCTGTGCAAGCTGGGCGGGGAGCTGCTCTTTCAGTAGGACGGCATTGTGGTCACGAAGGAAACTGTGCGTTAACCTGCCAGGATTGTCTCGTGAACCCGTCCCACATGCCGCCGCTGGGCAAAGCGCTGCTTCATTCGGCCACATCGGTCAAGCCCGTGGTTGAAAAGCCGCTCAGGCAAAACGCTGTCCAGTACCTGCTAAAGCTCATGCCGGGCAGTGCGAAATTGTATATCTTGCTTCCGTCGGCGGTCTTTATTTGAGAAACAGCTAAGATTGCTCTTGCTGTTTATTCACCAGTTATTAATTCCTTTTCTATCACAGATACCGTTTTAGCCGAAATTCTGTCCGCTCGCCTTTTTTCTCACTTGCGAGTTCGAACAAATTTTCTTGCGTAGCCATCAGATTGTTCGGATTTCTTCCGATGATTAGATACTGGTTTTTTTCATCAAACGCAATATATTTCCTTAAATCATTATCAAGCAAAAGATCTGCATTATCAATTACAATCAACTTTCCTTCTGCTTCCTTTATCATCGATGCAATATCTTTATTGATATCCAAATAATTCATGCAAAGGAGCCTCGGCTCCTCAATCATATCTTCCTGCATGAAAGAAAATACTGCCGATTTGCCGGTTCCGGAGTCGCCCGTTAAAATCGTGATATTGTTCGTAAATTCAAAGTCTACCAAAAACGAAGTATGGGCAGTAGAAAAATGCTCCATTACTTTAGGCTTACTGTACATTGCTCCACCACTCCTTCACCACTTCGTAATCATCCGTTATATGTTTCCCGTATTGATCGACCAATGCAACCCGGCTCATCTGAAAGGATATCATTGGATATTCACAGTATACGTTGCCCTGCTCATAGGAATAGATCACATTTAACGCATTATCCCCGCACTCCTGAATCCCAAAAATCTTATCAGGAAAATACAAAATATTTAATGCCGTCTTACAACCGCTTGATAATTTATCGATATCAAGCGTCACCCCATTAAATGCCGAGAAAATTTTATATTTCTCTTGTAACATTGTTTGATCAATCTGGTAAATTACCTTTTCTGCTCTTTCATCAATGTGTCCCGACGTTGTTTTATTAAAGAAATAATCATTCATCTCAACTAGTTCTATAGATTTGGGATAAATATCCACCATTTTTTCTCTCGCAGATATTCTATTTTCATCGAGTCCGCAAATATCGTCTTCTTTCCTGCCAAGCCAATCACAGCAATCCACTAGCCAGCATTGTCCCAGACTGCCTTTCGATACTTCAAACCCAGTATTGCGCGTCAACTCAAACAGGATTTAGCCGATAACTGTTCGATGTTATATTCATCCACAGTTCTTACATACTCGACAATTTCATCGACCGTTTTGTAGTCTGCTTGTTTTGAGATCGCTTCCAGCAACTTTTCTCTCACGACGATGGACTTCTGACGTTTGGTTAAAAACTCATCATCCGACGCATAAATCCAATCGATCAATTTTTTAAATTCAAGTAATATGAACTCAAAGCAAATGATATCTAATTCTAAAACATTCTTTTTGGTCCGTGCGATTTCATTTATCATTCTCATTTCACGAACAACCTGCGGATTATCGAAAGAATATTTTTATTATACCCCGATTTTAAAAATTTGTATATACGGCAATCATGCTCCTCCCAAGGCCGCCCGCATCCGGTTGCCTGCCGGCACGGCCCGGTAGAGCCGGTGGTTTCCACAAACACATCTCCCTCGATAATCTCGCCGCCAGCCAAAATAATGCGATCCACGATCACTGGATCCTCCTGGCGTTTTTCCACGTCAATGGCTCTGCTCATGAGCCGGATGTCCACGCCCATATCCTTCAGCAGCCGCCTTACCTGCGGCTCCACTTTGACCACATCGTAGAGGCTGGCATGCTTATGCCCCGGAAAATCCACGTTGACATGGCGCGCGCAGCGGTCTGTGATTTCAAAGAGCTCATGAGCGCCCAAGGCGATGTTTTCCTCTGCAGCCGTAAATCTGCCGTTGTTGCGCATGATTCCGCCCACGTTGCCAAGGCCCAAAAGCATGTCGGTCTTTTCAAGAAGGGTTACTTCAGCTCCGGCTTTTCTGGCTGATACCGCAGCCGCGCAGCCGGACCATCCGCCCCCGATCACTACTACTTTATACAAATTAAATACCCCCAATCGATTTAGTATATGCAGGATTGGGGGTTTTGGTTATTGCAGGCTTCCGTTTATATTTCAGTCTTTTCTCCGGTATATTTCTTTCTCAATCGGTAAAAGCCGATTCCGCAATGGATAAAAATCGCCAGTTCCGCCGCTTTCGCATCGGCAGCCCGCTTTCTAAAATAGCTGAAGTCGTTCAGCTCCTGTATATATTCCCAACCATAATCAGCGTACATCTGCAAGTAACATTCTTTGTCAGCGCCCTCCTGGGGATTGAAATCCAGCCGGTACGCCACATCCTCCGGTTCACATGGCTCAAAGTAGTAGAAGCCCGGCGAAACAGCTTTGACCAATCGATAACCTTGGCTATGCTTTTTTCTTAAATTTTACACCCTATTTTCCGGAAGGCCGGGCTTGGAGATATGGGAGCACGCTTTCCATGATTTCCTTAACGATGGGGGCAGCTGCCTCGCTTCCATGAATCTTGCCCTTGGGATTATCCACTACCACCAAAATGGCTACTTCAGGATCATCGATCGGCGCCAGTCCCACAAAGGACGCGTAATAAGTCTTTGAAGCAAGTCCCTTGGACTCGTTCTGCGCGGTTCCCGTCTTACCGCCCATTTTATAACCCTTCACTTTGGCTGCGGTGCCGCCGCTTTCTTCCACGACATATTCCATGGCTTCTTTCACTTCTTCGGCCGTTTCCTTGGAAATCGCCTGCCGCACAACCTCAGTGCCGTAAGATTTTACCGTATTGCCGTCCGCATCGGTGAGTTTACTTACCATATGCGGGCGCACTAGAACGCCATCGTTGCCAATAGCACTGACTGCTGTCAACAGCTGAACAGGCGTAACCGAAATTCCTTGACCATAAGACATCGTGGCAAAGTCCACCGAGGTCAGTTTATCCTTGTTTTGAATCTGTGCCTGAGCTTCTCCCGGAAAATCAACCCCTGTTTTCTCAGTGATTCCGAACAAATCCAAATACTTATAAAAAGTGTCAACACCCAGCCGTTTTCCAAGCTGAATGAATACTGGGTTGCAGGAATTTCCCACCGCCTGTTTTAAGGTCTCATCACCGTGGGGATTGTCGTACCTCCAGCAGCGGAGAATCGTACCGCTGACATTATAGGTCCCTGAACAATGAAAATGCTGTTTTAAGCTGCTGGTCTTTTCTTCCAAAGCCGCTGATAAGGTCAGCAGCTTAAAGGTCGACCCCGGTTCGTAGGTATCGCTGAACAAGGGATTTCTCCACATTTTGTTCAAGTACTCCGCTTTGTCCTTGGGAGACATCTTTTCCACTTTTTTTGCTTCCGTATCCGAAAGCGGTATCCTGGCATTATTGGGATCATAGGTTTCTGTTGTAGCAGATGCAAGAATTTCACCAGTCTTTGGGTTCATCATCAGGCAGGTAACTTTATCAGCCTTAGTATTCTTTTTTCCAGTTTTGATTGCTTTTTCCGCATGGCTTTGCACCACCGCATCCAGCGTTGTCACCACATTCAGACCGTCCTCAGCTTGATAGGTGTCGTTCGTTCCATAGGAAAGCGTCCGGCCCGCCGGATCCGTTTTTTCCACCTGCCGCCCGGCGATACCGTTAAGCTCGTTATTATATTGCAGCTCCAGGCCCGCAAGTCCGTCGCCGTCGCTGGAAACATTGCCGATGACTTGGGCTGCCAGCGTTTTCATCGGGTAGTATCTGGTCTTCCCTTTTGTAATCTCGATACCGTTCAGTTTGGAGTCTTTGACTTTTTCTTTTGTTTTTTCGTCCAAATCTTTGGCGATCTTCACTAGCACAGATTCCTGACGCAGCTTTTTCTTAACATCCGCCTTGTCCAAATCCAGGAGCTCAGCCAGTTCTTTTGCCGTAGATTCCAGTTCTTTTTTTGGTATGTTGGCCGGCCTGGCCCAGACGACATAGGTTGTGGCACTGACAGCCATGATATCTCCGTTGCGGTCGGAAATGCTCCCCCGATTGGCGCTGACCACTTTATTTCTCGTCTGTTGATTTTCAGCCATTGCCGTATAGGTTTCTCCCTTAACGATTTGTATGTAACCTGCCCGCAGGCACAACGCCAGCATCACTGCAGCCAGAATACCAAATATGTAAATGCTTCTTTTTTTACTTATATTTGTAGCCTTTGTCATCTTCTCCTATCCCTTCTTATGCCGCTTCTCCATAAAAAACGTGTGCATAACGGAATCAAGGATTCCTATACACACATGTCGCTGACTCGCAAGGTACGTTTTTTGATATTTCCTGCATAATAAACAATAACACAAAAATGTGATCATATAAAGAGTTCTGTCCGGTGAATCATCGATGGAAATCTTAATATTTTATGAATAGGTCAGACTTCGGCGCTTTCCTCCGCTTCGCTGTCCGTTTTGCCTTCCAAGCTTTGCTGGGGCAAAAGGAAAAGCATCGGGTGTTTGCAGTGGGTTGCTGCTTGCACGCGATGCTTATTCGATTCTTTATTCAGCTGCAGCCTTTTGAGCGTTTATGCTGCGTTCTTTTCTGCTTGATGATCTTTGTTACGAGGATTCGCCTTTTCTTCCAGTTTTTTGGTAGCAAACCATGCCACTGCTACTGCAGCGATTCCGGCAACGCCTTTGCCAACGATCACCGGCAGTATCATTTCTTTATTAACGCTGGCGGTAAAAGCCAGATCATCACCGATAATAAACGTTCCACTGACCATGAAAGCTGCGTTGAGGATTTTCCCTCTCTTATTCATATCTTTCATCATTCCGCACATCGGGATGTTGTTGGCCATGCTGGCAACCAATCCTGCCGCAGCCGTGTCATTGATTCCGATCTTAGTTCCCAATTTTTGCAGCGGTTTTCCCAGTTTCTTAGTCACAAAGCATACCATTGGAAATGCTCCTGCCAAAACAATAGCGATATTTCCGATCACATCAAACCCTTCTGAAAGCGGAGCCATCCCCGGGATAATCGTAAAACCGGTTAATGTTTCTATAATGGAGCATACCAATGCTACTGTGATCATCGCAATGATGGCATCGCCAAAAATGCGAAAGCCTTTAATCATTTTTTCAGGGATCAGCTTTAGTCCCAATATAATCAGTCCGGCGATGAGGATAATGGGAAGCAGATTACGCAGAATCATTGTTAACTCGTATCCTGCTGCCAAACCTCCGGCAATGCAGCCTACCGGAATGGTCGTTACTCCATATAAAATGCCCTGTGCCATAAACGGGTAATCCTCTTTCTTCAAAATGCTGATCGCCACTGGTATGATAAACACAAGTGTGTTGCCCATCATCCCTCCCAGGATTAAACCTGAAAAATTCGCCACTTCCTCAGAAGCCGCCATTTCATGTGCGATGGAATATGCTCCCATATCCATGCCGAGAAAAGAACCGGCCATCATTGCTGGATCAGCACCAAGGAACTCATAGACAGGACCCAGCACCGTAAGGAGAATTTTGGTCAGTACCGGCGCGAATGCCAGAATTCCCAGCATGGAAAGCGCTAAAGCACCCAGGGCTTGAAACCCTTCCTCAAACTCATCAGCAAGCCCCAATTTGAACTTTTTCTTGGTTATTTTATCAAACCCTCCCAAAATCATAAAGATTACCATGATATCAACAACGATTTGATTAAAACTAAAATGATCCACAATTTCACCACGCTTTGTCAGCGTATTTTCATCCTTTCTCTTTTATCTTTTTCTTACAACTCTATTCTACACCTGGACTTGTTAAATAATCAACGATTTGTTTGTTACTTGATCGTAATTTATTTGCTATATTTGTAATTAATTTGTTTGTTATTTTGGTCCATATGTAACTAATTTGCTATATTTTATTTTCTAATTATTTATTTAATCCGTTTTTTATTGAATTTTCAGGCTTTTACTGATTTTTTCTTATATGTTAATTAAATGTCAACATAAGAATTCACTAATAAACAGGCGTTTCTTATCACAAAAAAGCGCAAGGATCAAACTTCCTTGCGCTATTAAAGGTCATATTGTTTCCAAACCACTCGGACTTTTTATACCCGCGGTTCAACAGAAAAGCATTTAACGACAAATCTGCTGCCATCTGCCACTGTAACAGCTAACCCGCCGTTTTTATCAAAACTTTCCAGATCGTTGATACATATTTCATCCGATTCGTTGATCACATCAAAAATACGTTCTTCAAATTCTTCTACTGTCATCTGTTTCTCCTCTTTTTTCCATTTTGTTATACATTCCAACAAATTGCTATCTTTTGTAGCTTTTTCGTCCTAACTCACAAAATAAATGCAACCGCATGGTGGTATATTTATTATAATTATGCCACCGTTTGGTAACATTGGCAAGGGGTGATTTTATGAGAATTAATAATCGGATAGCCGACCTTCGTATTGACCATGATTTGACACAGCAGCAAATTGCTGACCTCTTGCACTGCCAGCGTGAAGTCTACAGACGCTATGAAAAAGGCGACCGTGAACTACCTCTTTGGGCAGCGGTCCGGCTGGCGGAATACTATAACGTGTCAATTGATTATCTTTTAGGATTGTCATCGCAAAAACGACATTTCAGGGACTGCCGCAAATTGGATCTTTAAGAGTTTTTATGCATAAACTCAACTAAATATAACCCTCCGTCTCCGGACAGCAAATTCCAGACGGGCTCTGTAGGAATTGCGTTATAGATGGGTCCGGTGAGGGTCAAATATTCAATCGTTTCCCATTTCTCAAGAACTAAAAAAACACGAAACGTTTTTCAGCCTGTGCGCAAGCGATGCTCAGCAGTACCTAGGAGGTTTCGTGTTTTGCATTTATAAATGCCGCTTTATTCTTGAATGCCCGGAATCGTTGGAATCTCATCGATTGCAGGCTTTAGCTCTTCGTCAGTGGGGATATGGTCAGACATCTTGCCTTCGTTATATGCAGCATAAGCGGTCATATCGAAATAACCGGTTCCTGTCAGGCCAAAGAGAATGGTCTTTTCTTCACCCGATTCTCTGCATTTGATTGCTTCGTCAATGGCGCAGCGAATTGCATGTGCAGACTCCGGCGCCGGGAGGATCGTTTCCAGCTTCGCAAACTGCACCGCAGCCTCGAAGACCTTGGTCTGTTCCACTGCCACCGCTTCCATATATTTATCATGATAGAGCTTGGACAAAATCGGCGACATACCGTGATATCTCAGGCCGCCCGCGTGATTGGCGGATGGCTTAAAGGTACATCCCAGCGTGTACATCTTTGCCATTGGGGTAATTTTTCCAGTGTCACAAAAATCATATTTATAAACTCCGCGGGTAAAGGATGGGCACGATGCCGGCTCTACTGCCACGATTCTCGGATCCTTTTTACCAGTGATTTTATCCCGCATAAATGGAGCGATAAGCCCACCTAAATTGGAACCGCCGCCTGCACAGCCGATAACGATATCCGGATATTCATCCAGCATGGCCATAGCCTGTTCTGCCTCCAATCCGATAATCGACTGATGGAGCAGTACTTGGTTGAGCACGGAGCCCAAAACATATCGATAACCGTCGCTGGATACAGCCCGCTCAACTGCCTCTGAGATGGCACAGCCCAGGCTGCCGCTATTGTCCGGATCTTCTGCAAGAATCTTTCTCCCCGCTTCCGTACGGTCGGAAGGAGAAGCGAAAACATTGCCGCCGAAGGTCTCCATTATACTCTTTCTAAAGGGTTTTTGAGTAAAGGATACTTTTACCATGTATACCTCAAGATCCAGCCCAAAATAGGAGCATGCCTCCGAAAGGGCGGTTCCCCACTGGCCGGCTCCGGTCTCCGTGGTCACGCCTTTCAGCCCTTGCTGTTTTGCGTAGTAAGCCTGGGCTACGGCGGAGTTCAGCTTATGGCTGCCGGAAGTGTTGTTGCCTTCGAATTTATAGTAAATCTTTGCCGGCGTATCCAGAGCCTTTTCTAAATTATATGCTCTGCACAGCGGGGACGGCCGATAGATTTTATAGATGTCCTGCACTTCCTGAGGGATATCAAAATATCTAGTCGTATTATCCAATTCCTGCTTTGCCAGTTCTTCACAGAAAACCGGATATAAATCTTTTTCGGTTGCAGGTTTTCCTGTTGCAGGATTGATCATCGGATCATGCTGCTGTTTCATATCGGCCCTCAGATTGTACCATTGTTTCGGCATCTGGTCCTCTGTAAGATATAATCTGTGGGGTATGTTTTTTGTCATTTTTGTTTCTCCTTTCAAATTTCCTGATTGATTGAGTCCAGCTGCCAAATAATCATGAAAAAAGCGCTCTCATCCCTGCTATGGGACAAAAGCGCTGCTTTTGCTATGCCACCCTGAGAGCAGACATAATCCGTCTCTCAACTCCACGTACAGCTGTTGATACGTGCTCCCTTTGTAACAGGCGGAGATCCCGTCAGGTGCTAATCGGCGCAAATCACTGTGCCTTTCGTCCTACCCTCATAAGTCCATTCAGTCCGGCCGTCCTTATCGCGTTCTCACCATCCGCGGTTCTCTGTGAAGTCCTGATCCAAACTTACTAGTCTCAATCATCGGTTTTAAATATATGTTTATTATGGTGTTATTATAGAGTGTAATTTGTTGGTTGTCAACTTATTTATTATAATTTTTTGTATTTTTTCACAACATGCTTTTGAAAATTAGCTGTGAAGCTAGAATTCATAAAACTGACATTTGCACATTTTATGACTCTTTCCCTGGTCATCAACCATGGTGCAGGCCCCGCAGATTCCTTCGCCGCAGCACATATGAAAATTATTGCTGACAATTCTCTTCTTCTCAGGAACCGCAATGGATTCCACAAAATAATCAGACGCCAGAATCAGAACCCGGTCGTATTCCTCCGGGCAAACCAAATCCGGGGTCAGCTCTGTATAGCGAATGCTGTTTGCCGGGTAATCCACCAAATAATCATTGACCAGTTCCTGATTGATCTTATCCAGATCGATAATCATATCGATGGTATCCTTGCCGAAGGCCCACTGGTTATAATTGGCTGCGGGTGCAAACCCCACGCCTTTGGTAATACAAAGAACTTTTTGGGGCTGCTTCGTCAAAAGGCGGGAAACGCCCAAAAGACCGTTGCGGTAAACGCCTCTGATTTCAATATGGTCGGTCGCTTCCGCTAGGGCCTTGGTCTTTCCCGCCACAACCTTCACAGCCAGATGCAGCTGGCCTTTTTCCGGTTCCGCCCGCATGACCGAAATGGGCACGCTGTAGCAGTCGCTCTCATGGCAGCGCTTGAGGAACACATAGGAGCCTGGCAGTGAAGCTTTCAAGGCAAATCCTTTGCTTACTTCCACCACCAGCACCACCAGATCTTCCCCGTACCAAATTTTTTTCAAAATCCTCGTTTTCTTGCTCTCCCGGCGGTTGTTGATCTTCTTGCCATTTTGGATGTACTCATTATATATGCAGACGCCGCGCCAGTTACAGTCGCAGCAGTCCTTTCCCTGCAAACGGCTGCAGGTGATACAGTCGCCCGATTCTGCCAGCAGGCAGGGACAGTTTTCTGATCCTGCGTCGATGCATACTTCTTCCTTATATGTCATGGTTATTCCTCCAATCTCTTAAAACCATACTCCATTAATATATATGCATCTTGAAACCAATTTGGTGCGCTCATAACGACACAGATCAGCTCTTTTCCGTTTCTTTCAGAGGAAGCCACCAGGGTTCTGCCGGAAGCTTTGGTAAACCCGATTTTAATTCCGTTTCCGCCTTTGAACTGATGGACGGTTTTATTTTTATTGTAAAAATGATTGAACTCGCTCTCTTCCCGGTCAGCGTCCCACGATTTGGCGGCAACAATCGTCCGGAAGGCTTTATGGGTCATGGCTTCTCTGGCAATGATGGACATGTCCCGCACAGTCGTATAATGGTTTTCATCAAAAAGGCCGTTGGGATTGACAAAATGGGTGTTTTTGCAATGAAGCTTTACCGCCTTATCGTTCATTTGCTGTACAAAGAGATCGGTATTTCCCGCGGCTATGATTGACAGCGCCACTGCTGCATCGTTGCCGGAACGAAGCATCAGTCCGTAGAGCAGATCCTGCAGACTGATCTTTTCCCCTTCCTTTAAGTACAGGGAGGAGCCTTCTACACCGACGGCCTCTTTGGGTACAGCCACCTTCTGGTCGATGGGACTGTCGTATTTCTCCAGTGTTTCCAGCACCAGCAGCGCGGTCATAATCTTAGTGGTACTGGCCGGGTAGGCTTTTTCATCGGCGTTTTTCTCATACAAAACTTTTCCCGTCTTGCCGTCCACCAAAATGGCCTGGGCCGCAGAAACATCCGGGGCAGGCTCGGCCGCCGTCTGCCGGGTCACGTAATGTCTCCCCAGACCCGCGGCAACGGCCAGGATCACCAGGGTAATTAAAATAATGGCAAGTTTCATTTTCTTCATAATCAAAAATCTCCTACAAAACATCTTATTGTTTCACAGGAGATTTTATACGTTTTTTCACCGTCAAATTTTGCGCCCACGCCAGCGTTTCATTAACCCTTCTGCCATTTTGCGCCGCGATAGCGGACGGCAAAGCAGATCGCTCGAAACAGCCAGTCGATGGTCATGGCCACCCAGACGCCAAACAGCTGCATATCCAGATAAATGCCCAGCAGATAGCTGAATCCCACTCGGAAAATCCACATGGAAATGATTGCGATCAGCATGGTCAGCGCCACATCGTTGGATGCCCGCAGGGTATTGGGCAGGGTGAAGGAAAGGGGCCAGATGGTCACCGCGCAGATGGAGTGGTAGATCAAAATCTCTTTGGCAAATTGGCTGGCCTGATCGGACAAACCGTAAACATGCAAGATCAGCGGCAGCGAAAGCACCACCAGACCGTTGAAAATCAAAAGCAGCAGATAGCACAGCTTCACCAGTTTTTTCGTGTAATAGCGGACCTGTTCGTAATCGCCGGCGCCCACGCACTGGGAAACGACGGTAACGGTGGTAAGCCCCAGCGCCATGCCCGGCAGAATGGCGAACATTGCCACATAGTTGCCGATAGCATTGGCCGCGATGGCCGCTGTTCCGAACCCGGAAACCAGGCTCAAAACTAAAATTTTTCCCAGCTGGAACATACTGTTTTCTAGTCCGTTGGGAATGCCGATATATAATATTTTTTTCAAAAGTTTTCTATCTATTCTCCATAAAAAAGGCCTTGGAATATGCAGCAAACGATCCTGCCTGCACAACAGCTTTAGGATAATAATGGCAGCAATGATACGGGATGCGAGGGTCGGTATGGCAGCTCCCTCCACACCCATATGCAGCCCAAAGATCAGCACTGCGTTTCCGATGAGATTGATGCCGTTCATCAATAGTGACATTTCCATGGCGATCTTGGAATTTCCCATGGCCCTGAAGATGGCTGCTCCGCCGTTATACAGCGCGATAAACGGAATTGACGCGCAAACGATGAGAAGATAAGTGCGGCTGTTATAATAGACATCGGCATCGATGCTGCCGAAAACCTGATGGAGAATAAATCCCCGGCAAAGATAGCATGCGGCCATGACGATAATCGATGAAATGGCAATGAAGATCAGCATCTGCCAGGCCGCCCTGCAGCCTGTCTCCGGCTCTTTTCGCCCTATGTACTGTCCTGAGACAACGGCGCCTCCCGTTGCAAGCGCAGCAAAGATATTGATAAACAGTATGAAAACAGAGTCCACCAGCGATACCCCGGAAACCGCGGCTTCGCCCACGCTGGCCACCATGATCGAATCGGCCAATCCCACAAAAATTTGAAGAAACTGTTCAATGATCAGCGGTATGATCAGTTTTTTCAAATCCCGATTGGTAAACCTGTACTCCATGTTTCATCCCTCCATGCTTTTATCAGTATACTCCTGAAAGAAGCGGGATACAACGGATATGGGATTGTTTTTTAATTCGGTATTTTCACACTTTTATTTTTCCGGAAAGGTAAGAGCGATCTGTTGGAGATCCACGCTGTCAGCAGGCTCATCGGAATTCATTGCCTCTTCAATATCCTCGATATCAGGCAGCTCCTTGAGATTTTTAAAGCCGAAGTTTTTCAGAAACACATCGGTAGTACCATACAGAATGGGGCGTCCGATGCCGGTCGACCGGCCCACTTCCGCCACCAATTCCTTTCTTTGCAAGCCTTCAATGACCCGTTCGCACTTAATGCCTCGGATAGCCTCGATCTCTCCCCTTGTAACCGGCTGCTTGTATGCGATAATGGCCAGAACCTCCAGTGCTGACTGGGAAAGCCGTTTGTGTTTCACCGGCGTGCACAAGCGCTCGATGTATTCCACGTTTTCTTCCGCTGTCACAAATTGAAAGCTCTTGTTGACCTCGCGGATTCGAATGCCGCGGCCTTCCTCTTCATATTCCCTGGCCAACTCGCAAAAGCAGTCGTATGCGTCCCGCCAGTTGACATTGAAAATTTCCGCCGCCAGCTTCACGTCCAGCGGTTCGCCCCAAACAAACATCATCGATTCAAACGCGGCTTTCATGGATTTTTTACTCGTCATCGTCTTCTCCTTCCATCAAATGCTCTGTGGCTCTTACCTTGATCTGGCCGTAAATATAATTCTGCTCCGCGTCCAGCTTCTTTTCCTTCATCATTTCCAGAACAGAAGAAAAGGTGAGCGCAATGTCATATCGGTCCTCCTTCTTGTCGATCAGTTCTTTGAAATCTGCCTCCCGGAATGGGTCCTCCCGGAAAAAATCGCGAATATCGGCCATTCTCGCTTCCGCAGTCACCCGCTGCTTTTCGCTGCGAATATGATGCCTTCTGATCTCTTCTACTTTTTTCTTTTTGCGGAGAAAAAGGTTGAAGGCGGTGATAAACTGGAGCAGATCCAGGTCCAGGTATTCATCGGTTTGTCCCGTATAGACCGACAAGTCTTCCTGGGGTTTTTCCAAAATACGCAGCCCTGCTTCTTCCTGCTGCTGCAGCATCTCGGCCAGCATTTTGAAACGTTTGTATTCCAACAGTTTTTCCACCAGGTCCGTGCGGGGGTCCTCTGGCGCCGCACCCTCTTCGCTGGGGGAAGTTCTCGGAAGCAGCATCTTGGATTTTATTTCAATCAAAGCGGCCGCCAGCACCATGAACTCCGCCGCCATAGGCACGTCCAGCTTTTTCATCGCTTCCATATAAGCCAGATACTGCTTGGTAATCTCCGCGATTTCAATGTCGTAGATATTCATCTGTGCGTTTTCGATCAAATAGACCAGCAGGTCGAAGGGTCCCTCGAACACGCCCAATTTTACTTTATATCCCATAGAAACTCTATCCTTTCTGATCTGCGCTGCCCGAAAACTGGCAGATGCAACCCCCCAAAATGATAATACCGGCCGTCGCCAGTTTGATAGGCGCCAATGCTTCCCCCAAAATCAACGTTGCCAGCACCATGGAAAAAACCGGCACCAGGTTGATGAAGATGGAGGTTTTGGAAGGACCGATCTGTTTGATGGCGATTTGCTGGATCATATATCCGGCCACGGAAGCAAAGATGCTCATATAAAGCACGGCTATCCACGCCTGCGGCGGCGCCTGTGCCAAAAGCTGCCACGGCTTTTCCCAAATCACAAAAGGTATCAAAATCAACGTGCAGACCAGGAAGCTGTAGTAGGTCAGCCAAAAAGGCGGAATCCCAGCTCCTTTGCTCTTGCTGAAAACGCCATAGGCTGCCCAGCAGATGACGGCCGCCGCCATCCACAGGTCGCCCCGGTTAAAGTCCAGTTGGACCAAAGTCTCAACATCGGCCCCAGTGATGGTGAGGAGCACGCCAAAAAAGGAAAGCAGAATTCCTGCGATCTGTTTTGCCGGAATTTTGTTTCTCAAAAACAAAGCGGCGATCACGATGGTGACGATGGGGTTCATGGCCCCGATTATGGAAGAGTTGATCGCCGTGGTGTATTTCAGGGCTATGAAAAAGAACACGTGGTAGCCGAACATTCCCACGATTCCGGTAAAAAGGAAGATTGGCAGATGTTCTTTTTTCAGGCGGAACCGGTCTTCTTCCTTTTTCCTAGCTGCTCCGGACAAGATGCAGAGGATCAGGGAAGCGAAGAAAAACCGCAGAAAGGTCAGGGTAAAGGTTGGAATAAACGGTACCGCATACTTGCCCGCAATAAAGGCTCCCGACCAGAAAAGGGCCGCCAGCACCATGAATCCGTAAATCTTTTTTCCCTTGTTCATTTCTGTTCGATAACCTTTCTCAAATTTTCTGTATATGGCGGGTAAACGATCCCTTTTTCGGTCACCACGGCCGTAATGTACTGATGGTCGGTCACATCAAAGGATGGATTGTAGGTTTTGATTCCAGCAGGAGCCATGGGCTTTTGGTACCACATTTCATAGATTTCCCCGCCTCTTCTCTCTTCAATGGTGATCTGATCGCCTGTAGGCGTTGACAAGTCGATGGTCGAAACCGGCACGAACATATAAAAGGGGATTCCGTATTCCTTTGCCAGAATCGCCACTTGGGAGGTGCCGATCTTATTGGCGCCGTCTCCATTCGCCGCCATTCGGTCGCAGCCAACTACTACTGCGTCGATCCAGCCTTTTTTCATGACCGATGCCGCCATATTATCGCAAATCAAGGTCACATCGACTCCTGCCTGGGAAAGCTCCCAAGAAGTCAGCCTTGCTCCCTGCAGCAGCGGTCTTGTCTCATCGGCGAAAACTTTGAATTCGTATCCCCGCTCCTGGCCCAGATAAATGGGCGCCAGGCAGGTTCCATATTTGGCTGTCGCCAGCGTCCCTGCGTTGCAGTGGGTGAGAATGCCCATTCCCTTTTTCAGCAAAGACAAGCCATATTCGCCCATGGCAAGACAGGCCGCCTCATCCTCGCTGCGGATGGCATCGGCTTCTTTTCGGAGTTCTTCTTTTATGTAATCCAGCTCCTGATTCCAGGACGGCTCAAAGCACAACCCGTCCTCCAGGGCCAGCAGCTTTTTTTCCATCCGTTCCAGCGCCCAAAACAAATTGACGGCCGTCGGCCTGGCCGTTGCGATATACTCTTTGGCCCAATGAAACTCCCTTGCGAAATCGCTGAAATTCTCTGTTTCCAGATCCCGCACGGCTCGATAAACGCCGTATGCCGCAGCCACCCCAATGGCCGGTGCGCCCCGGACCTGCAGTTTGTTGATGGCCTTCCAAATATCCTCTTTCGTCTTAATTTCAATGTACCGCTCCTCGCCAGGAAGCAGCGTCTGATCCAAGATCATCAATCTATCGTCTTCATACCGAACCGGTGTAATCATTCGTAATCTATTCCTTTCCAAGAAATTTCGTTTTGAGCCTATGCTGCGGGGATTATGAACAGCCTGAGTAGTTTGCAGGTCCACGGTGTCTGCGGTGTCCGGTACCTGGTGTGGTGTGGCCCCAGGGCAAATTTCATCGCTATTCCTTCCAAAATGCCTCTCCAGCGATAATTTTGAGGGCTTTTTATGCCTGATCGGGCAAATAACAACATGAAATCATCGCTGATCGGCCGTGTAGTTACAAATAGCGATAAGAAATTATCGCAAACTGCATCAAATGAGGCAAGACCGCGATGATCCACGCCCGCCCTTATTCCCACAGACCTGGCTCCGTCCAATTTCTGCCTGTCGCCTGCTTTCAATAAACGCATCCTTACAGCAACGCCGTTTCAATCCGATGCGGGGATTATAAGCAGCCTGCCCAGTCTGGCTGCTTTCAATAAACGCATCCTTACGGCAACGCCGCTTCAATCCGATGCGGGGATTATAAGCAGCCTGCCCAGTCTGGCTGCTTTCAATAAACGCATCCTTACGGCAACGCCGTTTCAATCCGATGCGGGGATTATAAGCAGCCTGCCCAGTCTGGCTGCTTTCAATAAACGCATCCTTACGGCAACGCCGTTTCAATCCGATGCGTTTATTATAACAAATCTCTGTCCATAATTACAGCAGAAAATCCCCCCGCGCTGCCTGGCCAAAGCCGGCGGCCCGGACATCACCCAGAGGCTTTGACAAAACGCGCTTGTTGTAATATAACTAATAGGGAGAAAGGATTTATAATTTATGAAAAATCAGTCACGGGAACAGATTACGATGCGAGTTTCCTTTGTCAGTATCGGCGGGAATCTCTTTTTATGCTTTCTAAAGCTGATGGCCGGCATCTTGGGCAGGTCAGGCGCCCTGATTTCTGATGCGGTCCATTCTGCGGCGGACGCAGTGGATACCATTATAGTAATCATTGGAATCAAAGTGGCTTCACGGGCTCCGGATTCACGTCATCCTTACGGTCACGAGCGGATGGAATGCGTGGCGGCAATCATTCTTTCCATTATTTTAGGCGTTGTCGGCGTGGGCATCGGTTACGCCGGTCTGGATAAAATTTTGTCCCGCAGCTTTGAAAATGTGGAAGCGCCCAGCATGCTGGCAGCCGCAGCCGCCCTGGTGGCCATTGCCATCAAAGAGGGCCTGTATTGGTACATGCGCTCCTCGGCGAAAAAGATCAATTCGGATTCTCTGATGGCCATCGCTTGGCATAATCGGGCGGACGCGCTCTCTTCCATCGGAAGCTTTATTGGAATCTTGGGAGCACGGGCGGGATTAGCCATTCTCGATCCCTTGGTCAGCGTTATCATCTGCTTGTTTGTCATCAAGGCCGCACTTTCCATTTTTATGGGTGCAATCAATAAAATGGTGGACCAAGCATGCGATCCTCAGATAGCTGAAAAAATACGGGCGGCAGCGGAATCCTATTCAGGCCTGTACCGCCTGGGAACTATTCGAACCCGCATCTTTGGGGACAAGATTTATGTAGAAATGAAAATTCATCTACCGGGAGAAACGACCTTGCAGGCCTCAACGGACCTGTGTTTCCAACTTCGCCAATATATTGAATCACAATTTGACGAGGTCAAGGAATGCCGAGTGCTCCCAGCACCCGAACAAAAGTAAACCTGGAACCCGGTATATTTGCCCAGGCCCCAGGTGAATCGCTTTCTGACTATCATCATTTGGTCCAAAGAAATTGCATTATGATAATTGCCCCTGGCGAGCAATCCGTTCCAGCCGCCAGACAGCAAACTCTATTTTCCGAATACCGCTTTGATCTCCAGATATTCTTCAAAGCCATAAGTTCCGCCTTCACGCCCCAAGCCTGATTCTTTGTAACCTCCGAAGGGACAAGTCATCCGATAATCAGCTCCGTTGATATGCAATCCTCCGGCCCGGATACGACATCCCACTTCATACGCTTCTTGGTCAGGACCGTATACCGCGCTGTCAAGGCCATATGGAGTATCGTTGGCAATCTCAATTGCTTGCTCTACCGTATCATAAGCGATAACGGAAAGCACTGGTCCGAAAATCTCCTCTCTGGCAATGGTCATATCATTGGTGACATCAGAAAAAATAACCGGCTTCACATAGTATCCTGTCTCGATTCCAGAAGGCGTCTGTCCGTAAATCATTTTAGCTCCTTCTGCTAAGCCCTTTTCGATATAGCCTTTTACCCGTTCAAAGGCGCGCTGGGAAATAAGCGGTCCGATATCAGATTTGGGATCGGAAGGTTCTCCTACTTTATATTTTCCAGCCTCTTCTTTCAATAGCGATTCGATTTCTTGCTGATGCTGCCTTGGGATCAGCATTCTTGTATAAGCACAGCAGGTCTGCCCAGTATTCATGAACACTGAATGCACCGCTTCCTCGGCGGCTGCTTTTAAATCCGCTCCTGGAAGGACGATCAGCGGCGATTTTCCGCCCAGCTCCAGGTAATCTTTTTCACCGTTGAAAGAGCCAGAGCACCAACCTTTTTGCCAGCGGAAGTGGACCCGGTAAAGGTGAGCATATCCACATCCGGGTGGAGCGCCAGACAGTTCCCCACTTCCCCGCCTGCACCGGTGACGATATTGAACACGCCCGCAGGCAGTCCTGCATCTTCAAAGACATTGGCCAACATGCATGCGCATAGCGGCGTCGCCTGACTTGGCTTTAAAACGGTACAGTTTCCCGCAGCAATGGCCGGAAAGAGCTTCATGGTGATCTGCTCCATTGGATAGTTCCAGGGCGTCAGACCGGCAATCACGCCGAAGGGTTCTCTGCGCACCAATCCGCCTTCTGCTTCTTGTTCATACTCAAAATTTTCGGCCATATGGGCGAAATAGACTGCCTCGCGGATGGAACTTTTTAGGTGCCACTTTTCCACATGGTTGATTGGCATCCCCAATTCCAACGAGATCACTCTTGCAAACTCCTCTTTACGCTGCTCCATAAGCTCGCCTGCTTTTCTGAGAATGGCTCCTCGCTCCTGCGGCGGCATCTGCGACCATGCCGGGAACGCACGCTTTGCTGCAGCCACTGCGCGGTTTACATCTTCCTCCGTTCCCCGAGGCACTGAGCCGATCACTTGCCGTGTAGCCGGATCTTCTACTTCTATACGGCGACTTCCGGTGCTGGCTGTCCATTTACCGTCAATGTACAAATCATATTTGATCATCGTTTCCTCCTTTGGATCTTTTTCTTTAGCGTTCCCTATTCTGTATAAAGTATCCCTATAAAGGAGTCCTGCAAATTGTTTACTTGTACGTATAAGGCATGTGCAGAAAAGTGATATTTCCTTTTTTTGCAGCAAAAAGAGCCCTGTCATGGCGGGCTCTCCTCTTTTACTGTATCATCGTGCGCATCAGGGGGTGATGGGCGTGATTTCATACAGCACGACTACCATTTTATACGAAGAAAGTTTAGCTCTAAAGCGGTAATTGTTGGTAGTTTTCTGGTAAGAAAGGTTTTCTGGACAAAAAGGGACCCGCAACTCGCATTGCAGGTCCCGAAGGTAATATGATGAAATTACTTGTTTACAGTTTGAAGTCAGCCTTTGTCAGTGCCAGAGCTTCGTCCAGTGCAGACAGAACCTTATCGATTGTTTCGTAAGACTGTGTTGCAGGTGGTTCGATTCTTACTGTCTTGGCATTTACTAATGTACCAGCTACCATGATCTTTCTTTCGAACAGGTGCTTAGTTACATCGTATCCAACTTCTGCTTCTGGGAATTCCATACAGATCAGCATACCAGCTCCTCTGAAGTCTTTCAGAACGGTCGGGTATTTTTCCTGTAATTTCTTCAGGCCAGCCAGGTAGTAGTCACCCTTTTCTTTTGCCTGTCCCGGAATGTCATTCTTCAGCATGTACTTGATTGTGGAAATGAATGCTGCGCAAGCCAGCGGGTTACCGCCGAATGTCGGGGATCCCAGGATCCATGGGTTGTCAAACATCTTTCCTTCTGTACCTGTGCCAGCACCGGATTTTTCATAAGTCCAAGGTCTTGCGATGATACCTGTGATAGGAACTACGCCGCCGGAAGAAGCTTTACCGAATGTCATGATATCCGGAGTAACGTCTTCAGCTTCGCATCTCCACATTGTACCAGTACGTCCCAGACCAGTCTGGATTTCGTCGAAGATCAGAGCTACGCCATATTCGTCAGCGATTTCTCTTAATCTCTTCAGATAGCCTTTAGGAGGAACGATAACGCCAGCTTCGCCCTGAACCGGCTCAACGATGATAGCAGCAACCTTTTCGCCTACTGTCTGCAGGTTCTTGATTGCAGTTTCTGTAGCATCAGCATTACCGTATTCAACGTGCTGTACCTGCTGGATCATTGGAACATAGTCTTCTCTGTAAGCGCCTTTACCTCCCATGGAGATAGCTCCCATGGATTTACCGTGGAATGCGCCAACTGTGGATATGTACCATTTTCCGCCTGTAGCCAGTCTAGCCAGCTTCAGAGCCATTTCTACAGCCTCAGCACCACCGTTGGTGAAGAAGGAGTACTGCAGATCTCCAGGAGTGATCATAGCCAGCAGCTTAGCCAGGTAACCTCTCAGCGGGTCTACCAGTTCCTGGGAGTGGAGTGAGAATCTATCTAACTGAGCGCGTACAGTCTTTTTGATTTCCTGGTTGTTATGTCCGCAGATGAAGATACCGAATCCGCCTAAGCAGTCGATAAATTCTGTTCCGTTCAGATCTCTGAATACGTCGCCTTCGTCTTCCCATTCGATGAATGCGGAGTCAGTAGATACAGATTTTCTGTATTCCAGCCAACCTGGATTGTAGTTTTCGTTAAAGTTTGCGATTGATTCATCATGGATGGCTTTTTTGTCAGCGTCTGTCAGCGCATCCTTTTCGATGTAATCCACAACGCGAGTTGCTAGCTCTAAAGCTTTTTTGTTCATTTCAGTCATTTTATTGACCTCCCTTTTCTTTCTTTTTGCTGCCCAACGAATTCGGCAGCAGAAGTATAACTTTTTACGGTACTATATATATACAAAACTCATGCCAAATTTTTTCACAGAATTGTCCTCACTATGGCAATATTCTGACAAAAGCGTCAATTTCAATGTTTTCAAGGCCTAAAAACATTTAAGATTTTTTCTCATTCATCAGATTTCTTTGTTTTTTCGGTCTCATTTTCGTTTCACATCTCATAATTATTCTCATTTTTAAGATTTAAATGGATTTTTCTTTCTTTTTTCTTAACACTCTTTTCCTTTATGGACAGGCTAACTTTTTCTGTGTACAATAGATATCGTAGCAAAAAACTAAAACAGGATGGTTAATATGGAATATATTAAAAATTTTATTTATGGAGCTCTGATCGGGATCGCCAACGCTATTCCCGGTGTCAGCGGCGGAACGATGGCAGTTATTCTCAATATTTATGACAAGATCATGTACGCGGTTAGCCTTAAAAACCTGAAAAAGCATCTGATGTTTCTCATTCCTTTGGCAATTGGAGCAGTTGCCGGAATTTTTGCCCTGAGCAACGTCATTGTCTCTTTGCTGAATTCTCATCCTATGCTGCTCAATTTCTGTTTCATTGGTCTGGTTTTTGGAAGTATTCCTTCTATATATAAAAAGGCAAGAGATCAAAAGCTAAAACCACGCAACCTTGTATTGGGTGTCATCGCGCTTGCCTTTATGCTCTTTATCAGTTATTTAAATCAAGGTGAGATTACCAATAAATCTCTGGCGGACTTCGGCGGAATCAGCTTCGGACTTTGTCTATGGATTTTCGCTGCCGTCGCGATTAGTACTATCGCTATGATCCTTCCTGGGATCAGCGGTTCTTTAATGATGCTTCTTATGGGGATTTATGCAGTCGTTATGGAAGCAGTAGCTAGCATTGACTTGGTTTTGATGATTCCAATCGGCCTCGGGGTAATCGTAGGACTTTTCGTAGGAATCAAGGTTATCAAAAAAATGTTACGCTTTCATCCTCAGGCGTTATATTTTATCATTCTGGGGCTGGTCGCCGGATCGGTCTTTGCTATTTATCCGGGGTTTACCGTGTCGCCGGAAGGATTTGCCTCATTGGGCGGCCTGGCCATCTTCGCACTACTGGCGTATTTTCTTTCCAGCCGGAAATAATCGTGAGCACGACGGTTTGCATCGTCAGTTGAAACGCGAAAAAAGCAAAATGCAAGAATGCAAAGAAACCGCCGTCCGAATGCCAGAATTCACGATCATCCCTGGCTTTTCTGATACTTTTCCCCCGCGGCCACAAAACACTCCTAAAACAGTAGACCTCATCAGCGGCATAAACCGATCCGTCTCCTGAACACCAAAAGCCCGTAAGGAATGATGGTAACACAACGTTTAACCTGTTTTTTTCATGGCTATGTCCATAAAGCGCAGAGGAGTGAACCGCAGGCGAACGGTATCCGCATTTCGCAGAACGTTTTCATTTTTTGCAAGAAACGCCATTCCCTTCAAAATTGACATCTTTGCCCCACCGGTCTGAATTATATAAATACTGCCCGGCGAGCCATAAGAGCCCCCGGGCAGTAATTTTTTTATAATACAGGAAATATCGATTGCGTAGCATTTCCTGTATTTCAAAGAACGTACCTTGCGAAGCGTCGCTGCTTGTCAGCGACATGTGTGCATAGGAATCTTTGATTCCGTCATGCACACGTTTTTTATTTTGGTTTGTTCATTGCTTGGTTCAGCTGTTCAAAGTCATCGGATGACAGCGGCGTTTTTTCAACGCAGTAAACCGGCATTTCTCTCTTTGCCAATTCTTTAAAGTACAAAATCGGCGGCACACATTGTTCTCCTGCGAGAGCACCTCTTTCTGTAATCTGGCCTTTGCAGATCATCTGAGCTACGATTGAAGGCGGGACGCCTGTGTCCAAGGCTCCTGCCATAAAGCCCCATTTCTCGCTGGTACGGATAACCGATTCAACGATTACTTCTTTTTCAACACCGTCTTTCGTTCCTTTCACAACGGCCCGCAGAACGTCACTGTCGTTCAGCTCACCGTCATTGGAATCGTCATAGCGGCTCAGATAGCGATTGACCACGCCAACCATGGTTTTCAGAGGATTTACCTGCTGGCCACCCACTTCCAGCGGTTCTTCGCTGGAAAATCCCAGATCGGCCAGGAAGCGGATTCTTTCTTCGAACTCCTTGGGCAGGGAAAGCTTGAAGCTGGCTTCCTGAATGCCCTTATCTTTAAAGGACCGGGCAAACTGAGCCGGCTCAGAGTGGATACAATAGAAGGCTTCGGCCAGACCGATCGGCTCTGAGAACGGAATCATTTCCTTTCCTGAACCTGCGGATACAGGCTGCAGCTCTCCATCTTTTAAAATCCAAGGATCCATTGTATGTTCTTCCATAACAGTGAGGAGGGAGTATGGAATACCTATGATCGCTTCTGTTCTTGTGAAATCGCCGCAGGCACAAATCGCATGAGCCTCGCGCACAGTATCCAGCCTGCTGGCCGCATACCCTGCCATAACGTTCATGGTCCCCGGCGTGCTCCCCATGCCCAGGACAGCCGTCAGACCGGCTCTCTTAAAGTCTTCGTGGAGATCAAATTGTTTCTTGGTCACGTGGAACAGCCCGCCCAAGTCAATATAATGTGCTCCCACAATCAGGCAAGCCCGCATAATATCGATGTTCCAATTATACTGTACGCAGTTGAGCACTACATCGGCCCCTTTAATAATGGAAATCAGCGCGTCATGATCCGATACATCGCACTTAAGCGCTTTGATCCCCAGTCTGTCCGCGACTTCTTTCGCCTTCGCGAAATCGTAATCGCAGATCGTAACATCTTTTTCATCAGGGCTCAAATCCGGATCGCACAGATCGGTCGCTACAATGCTCCCCTGTATTCCAGCACCTAAAATTACCAGTTTCATCATGTTTTGTTCCTCCTTAGTTCTTTCTTATATAAGCTAACAATTTGTAACTTGTGAGCTGCGTCGAGCAAGTTTCACTATTTTCTTCCTTACGGTAACGCCGTACTTGATGGTGAAAATAGTATAAGAGTCGAGCTGCGTCGAGCATTTGGGTCAACAATGTATTAATTTTCGCTTGTTATTGAGACTATTCCAAGGCCTGCAGGCTGCAATTCCTGCCAAAGGCTTTGATAAACAAGGTTATTTACATTTAGGCAGCCTACAAGCCTGTTTTTTGGTTCAACAATTGAGTTGTTTTCCTCGATTGTTGAACCAAACTCTTAATTTCCACTTTGCGGCAGTGCCGTATTCAATGGAAAAAATATTATGCCATTATGAATCCCGTAACCAGGAAACCTATGATCGCAACGCCTCCGGCAATCAAGGCATATGGAATCTGCGTCAGCGCATGATCCATATTTTCAATTCCGGCAGCAGATGATGACAGTACCGTCGCATCCGAATAGAAACACGCATGTGCTCCAAAAGTAGCGGACGAGAGGATGGCGGCAACGGTCAGCACTGGATCTGCTCCAACTGCCATTCCCAGCGGAACGATAATGGGAAGCGTAACTGCTGGCACACCCCAGCAGCTTCCTGTTACGAAGGAAAGGACCGCTACAATAATAAACGCCATCGCCGGCAGCAAGGCCGGGCTCATATATGGAGCAACCGTGTCGACAATAAAGTCGGACATTCCGATCGCTGCCAGAACCTTTTGCAGTGTCAGCGCAGAAATGATAATAGCAAACATCAGAAACATATCTGCGAATCCCGAAATAAAGGCTTCGGAAAATTCGCTGAATGTGATTCTCCGCTTGATCAGGTACATAGCAGAGGCGACAACGGTGCCGATAATAACGCCATGAAGCAGGTCAACATCAAAGTAGAAGGTTCCTCCGATCAAAGCGATCATCGGTAAGAAGAAATCCCATAAACTGCTTGTATTCTCATCCGGATCTTCCACAGTGAGATTGAATTTCCGGCTTCCTTCGTTATAAGTCATGCCGGTGTTCAGCGTTCTCTGATAGGCCTTTTTCATGGGTCCGATCTTTGGTATAACTCCCAGAATCACCAGCGGAACGACAACCGTAGCCGCCATTGCATAGAAGGAAAAGGGAATCGTTTTAATAAAGATGTCCATTCCTGATCCCAGGTACGCCAGTTCTTTTTCTTCGGCCAGCATTCCAGCCCAGTAAACAGCCTGCGTCGAAATTGGAATCAACATACATACAGGCACACCCGTTGAATCGATAACATAGGCCAGCATTTCTCTCGGCGTTTTCTGTTTGTCGCATACGCTTCTCATTACATTACCAATCGTCAGTACATTCAGGTATTCATCCACAAAGATGATGATCCCCATGATCCACGAGATCATCATGGACTTTTTCTCTGAGTTGGAATATTTGAGAACCAGTGCTGTAAATCCGGAAGTGGCTTTTGCCTTTCTCATGATGGCAATAAAGCTTCCGAAAATTCCTACCGTCAAGATAACCCAGATGTTTCCCGTATCAGACATTGTCTCGTAGAGGAAATCCAGGTATCCGCCGAAGAAGCCCGTACCGTAAGCAATGACGCAGCCTACCAGGCCTCCCAGGACCAGGGCTTCAAAGGTTTTCTTGGTGATGAGCGCAAATGCAATGATCAGTATAGGCGGAAGGAGTGTGATTATTCCATAATTATCCATTTTGCATTCCTTTCTTTTTGCGGAAATCATTCCGCATCTTTTTTTGGCGCCTCAGATCGGATATCCGCCTATATATAGAGCAACTGCCATACCAAAAGTTCTGAATTTTTAAGATTCTTATTTTTAAATCCGCAAACCCTTGGAATTTAAGGCTTTTAATTTTTAAAATCTTTTATTTCGCAGCGATTTGTTTTTTTCTGTAAAGGAAAAAGCGACGCAGCATTGCGTCGCTTTTTAGGGGTTTTTAATTAACCTAATAGTTTTGATTTGCTTTTTAAAGCCATATTCTTCTTTTTTCAACGGTTGAGATTTCGGGCTCCGAGCTCTGCGCAAGTTTGCGTCAAAACGCAGCTTTGCGTTCATCGAATCTCATATTTTTTTAGTTTGCGATTGATGGTGGACCGGGTTGTCTTCAAAGCCTTTGCCATCATGCCCGAGTCCTGGTACCTTTCATAAGTTTCTTCCAAGATACCCTTTTCGAAGGCCTCCACCATCTCGGACAGGGAGCCTTCGCCGGACATCGTCCGCCTGCCCCCTTCGTCTGTCTCATCAAACAGGTACTCCTGGACATCTCTGCCGGTTATCATGGTGCCTTCGGCTGTAATGACCAGGCTCTCGATCAGATTTTCCAGCTCCCTCACATTTCCCGGCCAATCATAGCCAGTAAGCGTTTTCAGCGCCTTACCGCTCAACTTCCGGTCCAAACGATACCTTTTGTTATATCGATCCAAAAACATCGCCGCCAATTCGATAATGTCCTCTTTCCGCTCTCTCAAAGGCGGCACATTGATGGTCGTCACGCTCAGCCGGTAATAAAGATCCTGGCGGAATTGCTCTGTTTTCAGCATATCCTTCAGCTTGCGATTTGTGGCGGCAATGATTCGGATATTCAAAGGTATGCTTTCTGTTCCGCCCACGCGGGTGAGTCTTCTGTCTTGGATGACCCTCAGCAATTTTACTTGAAGGTTCAGCGGCAGCTCACCAATTTCATCCAGGAAAATCGTGCCTCCCTCAGCAGCTTCAAAATAACCGGCTTTCCCTTCTTTGGAAGCTCCTGTGAAAGCGCCTCCTACATACCCGAACATTTCTGATTCCAGCAGATTTTCGGGGATCGCGCCGCAATTTACTTTGATGTAGGCATTGTCTTTCCGCGAACTATTTTTCTGAATGGCATCGGCAATAACCTCTTTTCCGGTTCCCGACTCTCCCTGAATCAAAACAGTAGAATCAATCTTCGCTAGTTTTTGTGCCAGCATCATCGTCTTTGCCATATTCTTTGAAGCGCAAACCACATTGTCCAGCTGAGGCAGCCCGCGTTTAAGGGTTTGCAGTTCATGTTCATATCTGGATGTCAGCTTTTCCATCCAGGATAAACTTCGCTGCAGATAATTCAACTCCGTGATATCTCGTTCGCAGGCCACGACCATTTGTAATTTTCCGTTCTCAAAATAAGGAATTCCTGTTACAATGAATTCCCTGCCGTCGCTTAATTCCTGTTTAATGGTACTTTTTTCACCGGTGAGAATCACTTTCTTTGTCACGAATTCGGAGCAGTAGCCTTCTTTTTGCAAGTCGTCGATGTTGCGCCCCACCAATTCATCCATTTTTTTATTTCCCGTCTTTTCCACAGCCTTATTGACCATGATGATATTGCCTTGGGCATCGGAAATAAAAATTCCGTCATCAATCCCATTGAGAACCTTTTGAAAATCCAAATCAAATTTACCGATTTTCTCCATTCCGTTCTCCTTTTAATTCTAAGAACCTGATCTTGTTCTGTATGCGCATTCCCTTTCATACTCCGCTCGGCCCTGAGGTCGAACGGGGGGATTGGCGCGGGCCGTGTCTCCCCAGGCTGCGCCGCTTGTAAATCAGCCTCCGGGCTCCGTTATGGAGTGGTGTGCGACAAAAATAAGTTTTTATTTTTTTACAGCCCGCTTGTCTATCATAACGAAGGAGCTGTCGCATGAATGTGAATACCTATGTTTTTTGATTGACCGTAATGAAAATGGGTTGTTTTTCGTAGAAAAAATTTGTGTAATCCCAGACATCGCAAAGACCCTTAAAGAGTAACATGAATCAAATCAGTTTTCAGCAGGCAGCCCCTTCCTTCCCAATCTTCAATCAGGCCCAGCTCCCGCTCAATGTCAGACCAAAAGCATCCCGCCTTTTCCCAGGCGGGTTTGGAAGCCCAGCCATGTGCGGCCTCAGCAAGACCGGCCAAACCCGGCGCCTCATCAATCCCCCGCCTCAGCAAATTACTGAATCGCCCAACATACCAGCAACAAATCCCCCTTCATATATACCTGCCGATCAAAGCATTCATCTTCTCCGCCCATTCATAACGATCAGGTGTTTCATCCACCAGCTTCTCAAGCTTCACCCGGTCGGCCCCATCAAGGCGCAGCATCTCCTTCAAGCTGATCACATAACCCATGCGCCTTGCAATTTGAAACAGTTTCCGATCCCTTTCAGGCAGCTCCAGATAGCCATCAATGATGCCCAACATTTTTTCCTTGTCCGTCGCCAAGCTCCCCTTGACCGCTTGCAGCAGGTTAACGATGTGGTCGCTGACAAGGCGGGTATCCACACCCTTTGTCTCCGTAATCAATCTGCGAACTTCTATAACCTTTTCATCATCGCTGCAGAGGGTAAATCGGCCCTGCTCATAATCCTCATAGAGCTCTGTACCCGGCTTGACCGCGGCAGTGCGGATACGCACAAACTCCGGGTTCACCTGACTGACCACATGGGCCATGCCTTCCGCATTTTCCCGGCTAAGCTCTTTTCCGCCCAGGCCAGGCATAAAATATACCGAAAGCTCCAGGCCGCCCGCTTTAATATTACGGCCGGCGGTAATCTGCTGCTCTGCAGTAACGCCCTTGTTGACCAGCTTCAACACTTCATCGGAGCCGGACTCAAATCCCGAATGGATCCGATCCAGTCCAGCCGTTTTCAGCTCGGCAAATTCCTGAGCAGAAACCCGCGACAAATTTTCCGCTCTGCCGTAGGATGTGATTCGCTCGATCTGAGGAAAAGCCTTCCTTAAATAAAGCAAAACTTCCGTCAAGCGGCCTCCGCTCAAAGCCAGCGTGTTTCCGTCCTGCAGAAACACGTGCTTGCCGCCGTTAATCAGCCACATAGCTACCACATAGTAACAGTTTTGCTGATCCGCCGGCATCATGGACAGTTCCGTATTGATTCGCTCAATATCCCAGGTTCCGTCCTGCCTCTTGTTCTTCAGCGCCTTTTCCCCATACAGCGCCATCCGGTCAATGTCCTCTTTGATGCTGTCGATGGTATAGGCCTGAAAACGGGTATGCCTGTATAAATTGCAGAATTTACATTTGTTCCAGGTGCAGCCCTGTGTGACCTGCAAAAGCAGGCTGGCCGCTTCGCTGGGCGGCCTGATCGGTCCAATTCGAAAAGTTTCCATAAAGATGCTTCCTTTCTGCTATATAGCGCGAGACGGCACTTCCGCCTAAAAAGCGGAGCGCCATAAACTAATAATCAATTCATGTATGAATATTATAGCATGTTACGGCCAAGGATTCCAATATATCGCGCACGTTACATTAAGGTTACACCGCAATTTTTTTTGAGTTGACCTTCTATTTTTTAAGGCGTACAATAAAAGAAGGTTTTAAGACAGTTTTAATGAAAAGCTGGAGGTATTATGCGAAAAAAATTCAAGAAAATCATTTCCCTGTTACTGGCGGCCACGCTGCTCCTCAGCATGTCTTTGGTCAACGTTCACGCCCAGTCTGGGGAAACAAAAGTAATTCCCACTGAAAGCGACTATGATTATGCGGCTGTCGAAAACGGCATCAGCCTTACCGGGCTAAAGTCCACATATCTAGCGGGTTTGACAAATGAACAGAAGCAGAATATCTTCCTTGACATTCCCGGCTCCATCGATGGAAAAACCGTCGTCTCCATCGGCAGCAATGCCTTTAAGTTACCTTATAATTCAAATTATAGCGGATGCAGTTTCGTTGGCCTCGACTTGTCAAAGGCAACCGGCCTGAAGAGCATTCTCTCTGGTGCCTTTTATGGAAACCCCAATATCCGCGGGCAATTGTCCATCCCTGACAGCGTGATCGAAATCGGACAGGAAGCTTTCCGTGAATGCACCGGCATCACCGGCGAGCTGCGCATACCGGAAAACGTGGAGATACTTGGGAAAAGGGTTTTCTCCGGAGCCACCGGAATTACTTCGCTCAAGTTTATGGGAAATAAATTGACAGAACTGCCTGAATCTGCCTTTCGGAAATGCAGCTTGAGCAACGGATCGGTGACCATTCCCTCTTCCATTCAAAAGCTGGGTGCAACTGTGTTCGCGGAAACCGGTCTCAAAACAATCTATTTGCCTAAAAAGGCTGACCCGGCTAACACAAGTTTTCTCGTTTCCAACACCTTTGGTTCGTCAGCTTCCAGCAGCAAGCTGACGGCAATCGTGTGCCATAAGGATGATTTCGATGAAGTATGCAAAATCCTGGGCACAAGCTATGCCAAACGGGTCGGCTATGAAATGAAAGTCAGCTTTGTAACCAATGACGGTTCTGCCTATGAGGCGATCGATGGCTTGTTCAATCTTCCATATAACTACAAAAAGGATGCCCAGGGTATTTGGAATGCCGACAGTTCTTATCGGTTCCCTCAGGTTGATGGAAAAGGCTGGGGAACGGCTGCCGATGCTGTAAAGCCTGTTGCGGAAACAGAAATTATCAAGCAGGAAAATTTATATATGATTAGTCTTCTGGAAAATCCGGTTATCACTTACAGCGGCGGCATTGATAAAGTTTATGACGGCAACTCGGAAACCCTGTCAGTAACTGCGACTCACCCCAAAGCAAGACCCTTTAAAGGTGCTGGAAACGGCGACGTTTGTTTTCGTTACAGATGGAAATGGGATACCATCTCCCCCACAAAGTACGAACTGGATGGCTTCGATCTAAACGCCTATGAGGTAACCGATGTCCGTAGCCCGCAGTATGCCATAAGCTGCACGGTCGAGGTCTACGCATATATTATTGAAAACGGCAAGGCGAAAATCTTTTATTCAACGAGACATTCTTTCCCCGTTGATCTGAGACAGGCAGATCCGGTCATCCATCCCCAGTACCCCACTGGAGAAATCAAACTTGCTGACGGCATGCCGGAAATCTCTCTTGCTCAGGGAGACAGCCCGGGGACGATCAATTGGGAGCCGGGGCAAACGCTGAAAACCGGCATACATGACTATACTTGGAAGTACACTCCTGCCATGAACAGCGTTGACAGCTGCAACTACAAGGAAAAGACCGGCTCTATAAAACTAAACGGCGTGGAACACAAGCATTTTCGCGTTACTCTGGAAAAGACTTCCCACGGACAGATCAACCCGGCGGATTCCTTTGACGCAGTCGAAGGCAGCGATGCAGCTATACAGTTTAGCCCCGACAGCGGGTACCATCTGTCACGTGTCACTGTGAATGGAACCGATGTTACCAGCGCAGTGGTAAATCAAACTTACACATTGAAAAATGTGCAAAGCGACTGCAAAATCAGCGCTGTATTTTCTCCTGACAGCCAAAACGGCATGGAAAATATTATAAGCAAGCTTCCTGAAGTCCCCGCAGGCAATCCGCCGACAGATGATCAAAAGACATCCATATTGGAGGCAAAACTGCAATATGAAGCCATGCCCGCAAAGGAAAAGAAAGCTGTCTCGGAGACTGCAAAAAAAGAATTGTGCGACGCCATTGCCCAGCTGCCCCAGGTCAAAACAGCCGTTGAGGGAACCCTAACTGTCGCAGATCAAAATCTGCTGTTGGAAAACATGACCTCAGAAGATGTGGAAAAGCTGAGCCAGGACAGCAGCGTAAAGCTTTCCATTATCATAACATCCGAAAACGCCAGCCCCAAACCGGAAGAGCAGACCGCAATCGACCATATTCTCAATGGAGCTGAAAAATATAAAAGCTATGATATTCATGTCATAAAAAAGATGGCAGTAAACGGAAGCAACGAGATAGCAGAACCGCTCACACAGCTGGAATCACCGGTCACACTGGTATTTCCAGTCCCACAGGAGTTACAAACAGCGCCGGATGGATATCAAAGAACTGTCTTTATCACACGTACCCACGATGAAGGCTCCCGGCTAAACACAGAAGTGCTGGCAGACCTGGATCATGCAGCAGATACCCTCACTGTTGCAAGCGACAAATTTTCCATCTATACGCTGGCCTGGCAGGATACGAAAATCGACTCCGAAAGCGCAGGGCCGACCGAACACACCGATACCTTGTCTCCAGGCAAGGAAAGCAGTTTGCCTTCAAAACAGACCGTAGATACGAAGGAGGCTCAACCCACCCCGCCCACCGGGGATGAATCCCAGCCTCTGACCTTGTGGGTCGCCGCTGCGGTCCTCGCAGGCGCAGTCCTTGTTCTGCTGATGGTTTCAAGAAGAAAAAGGCAGTAAGCCAGTCCACAAGATAAAATCCAGAAAACAAAACAGCTCCGCACCCCGATAAATGATGCGGAGCTGTTATCATTTTTAAATAAAAATCACACACAAAAGGATAGACAGCGGGGGTTTTGTGGTCGGGGTGGTGCTGGTGCAGGCTTCTTATGCGGTTGTATTGGATGCGCTGAAAACGTCCATGACCAATCTGGCCTTCAGCCTTCTCATTGCCATGGCTGTAACGCTGCTCATCGCTATGGTGGTCTTTCGCATTCTTACCCAGCCTTTGGAAAAAATTCAAAAAAGCGCCCGGCAGCTCCAGGAGGGCAATTATGATGTGCGTACGGATATTCATCAAGAGGATGAGCTGGGGAGGCTGGCCAAGTCTGTGGATGAGCTGGCCTTGAGGCTGGCGAAGGCAAAGCAGGAGCGGAATCGTTTGGATGACATACGCAGCACCTTTATTACCAACATTTCCCATGAGCTGCGCACGCCGGTGACCAGTATGCGCGCTTCATTGGAGGCCCTCTGTGACGGCTTGGTAACGGAGCCGGAAAAGGTGGATCAATATCATCGGGCGATTTTAAAGGACAGTATTCAGCTTCATCGCCTGATCCATGAGATAAAATTCAATTATAAGGCCTTAGCCGACGGTATCCATCCGTTGCTCTGCAAGGTAGATAAAATCGAATCCGATTCAACCCCATTGAATGGTGTCATTGCTGATGATTGAAGGTTGGGCCTAACATACCAGGTTCCTTCCCAATAGACTGCATAAGAAGCCGTATGTTGCTGATATTCAAAACGCTTATAAAGGCTCTCTGAGGTAATGTAAACAATAGGCACTAAGGTGTTTTTGGTGATGAAAATACACAAATACATTTTTTCATTGAGCCAAATCTTACATCCGTTTTCCAGGCTTTTGTCCTTGGTGCTTTCATAAGTTTTCTGTATCTTATCCCTCGATAAGATATTGCTGATACTGTACTCAGGGAACTGTCCGTTGTAGTACTTGCCATCCTTTTGCAGCATGCGGAAGATACCGTCATTTCTCTGCCACTTTTCCGGAAAACCATACTGGCTATAGGTCGCATTGAGGGCGATTTCCTCTCTTGCCAAAGCCAGCATGCCTTCAGGCGAATTCTTATCGTAAACGCTTGCCACATCAAGCACTGGTTTTAGCTGGCTTTTTAGTGTATAAATCTTCCTTTCGCCAGAAAAAACATTCAATGTCATGTCAATGCAATTTTCGCCATTCTGTACAGTTTCCATGGCCACTGTCTTATTTTTATAAAATTTGGGATCAAACAGTAATTGACTCTGCCCATTCTCATTTTTAACCAGATAGCCTTCGTCGTTTATCGTGATTGTAATACCATCCGCCTGTATTGTTCCATTTCCGTTTTCATCCTTTTCGCCGGCGGTTAAGGTCCCGGACAGATTTGCGTCGCTGCGAATCTCTTCCAGCAGACTTTCTGTCAATAATTTGGCATCGGAAGAATCCTCTACACGGTTAAAAATCTTAGTGGAAGGAGATATCAACGCAATCACGCATATGATAAAGATTGCAGCAACTGCCATCGCTACAATAAGCTCGATTAATGTGAAACCTTTTTTGTTTTGCATCTGCGTTCACCTCCTAAACCATATGGAATGATTGCCTCGCTAAAGCTGGATAATATTTCTATATTGTGTCGTTCATCCTATTTGCTGGACGGAATTCAATTATGATGCCTCAAACCAATTCTGTAAAGTCACTGTGGGAGGCCAGTACCAACTGCCTCCCGGCCCGGCATAGACGTAGAGCTTTCCGTCTTTACCGCGATACAGATCTCCCGTATACACCTTATCAAAATAATCGCTGGCATTCAAGTCCTCGTCTGTCAGTATAGTACCAGTAAACTTTGCAAAGCTATTATGCTGTGATGGCCCGGCAGCAGCCTGTGCTTTTGTCACATGGGTATCCTGCACCGCTACATAGTATTCCTTATTATATTTTACGATAGTTCCCATAGGAAAAGACACCAGACTATTCTCTCCTACATCCTCTGGATCCGGCCAATCAACAGCATTCTTAATTTCGTCCTGATCCGGCGGTTCCTCCGGTTCTTCTCCTGGATCCGGCTCAATCTCTCCAGGAACGTATGTAAAATAAGTAAACAAATCGGCAGACTTCACCTTTATTTCCATCGCAACTGTCTGCCCGCCTATGCTAACGTCCAGCGTTCCCTCCGCTTCATCCTGCCCTGCATTTTGCTCCACCTTCGTCGCCTCAGCTTCAATCTTGTCGGATTTTTCCTGGGCCTTCCTGTTCATCGTTGTTGCGGAGCTGATCAGCGCAGTAATCGCTCCCAGGGCGATTATGACTATGACAAAACTGACGATGGTCTCTACCAGAGTCTCGCCTTTTTTATTCATACGGATTTGTTTTATTGGCTGACGCTTTCTGTTACCCATGTCTCCTGCTCCCACATTTTCTTGTCCGCCGAAATGGTTACAATCCCATCATATGCATAAACGGCTTTTAATCGATACGTATTTTTTCCGAACTTGGCGGTAAATTGAATCGTAAGGTCAGATAATGCCAGTCTGGCTCTCGTTATGCTGGTGCCGTCTTTTCCCAAAATCGTCAAGCTGGGCGTATAACGAACCTCCATATTTTCAATCGAGTAGTCTGAAAGGCCGTCGCCTGTCAGCTGGATACTCTCCACCGAAAGCTCCTGCGCAGGTAATGTCACCGTATCATTAATCTCCGCGACTCTCCCGGAAACGGCGCTGTACGCCTTGTTGCGGATCAAAATTCCTAGTTCTCTTCCATGCATCGACTGATCGATCACATTCATCGCCGATTTTGCCACATAGTAGGTTTGTCTGCCTTCTACTCTGCGATTAACCGTATTCAGGCTGTTGGCCGCCGCCGTGAGTACAGCAGTTCCGACAATCAGTAGAACGGCCATGATAATGACAGCGATAATCAGAGTATAGCCTTTTTTTCCTGAATCCTGCGGTATCAATCTGCATCTATATTTAGCTGCCATCAGCGACCTCCTTCCATGGAGTCCGATGGAATAACGTTTTCAATTTGCAGGAACTATCGTTAACTTTAAGATAAGGATAGGTGTATTCAAAAACGCCGACTTTTTTACCGTTTTGTGATTCTAATCCGGCAAATTTATGTTTTTTCAGATCTTTCGGCTCTTCAAAAATACGCTCTGCATTTTCAAATATGAAATTGGGCCTTTCTGGCGCACCTTTATAGGTTGCACAGTTTTTAGCCGGCCCCGTTGCCTTTGCGCCACGTCCGTAAAAAAGACCATCGGCACGATCTTTAACGTTCTCTACTTCTCCAATATTATAACAATCCGACAATTCCGTATAGGCTCCGTAGCGGCCGGCCAGACCTCCAAGATATGCCTTTTGGCTGCCCGCTTTCACAGCGCCGGTATTATAGCAGAACCGGATACGATGATAATCGCTTTTGACTGCTCCAGCATTTGCAGCCCCTGCGCCTGGAAAACATCTCCAAGCACCCCGCCTGCATAAAGACCTCCTGTGACCGTACCTGCATTATAAGATAACTCTATAGTAAGTGTGCGCTGTTTGAATTGGCTCAAATACTGGCCAACCAAACCGCCCGCGTTTTTCTCCGAATCTACTTTCGCAGCATTGACGCAGTATCGGATCGTCGCATCACGACCAAACTCCGAGCCCCGGTGTTCACCGGCTATTCCGCCGGCACAGTTGCTGCCATTGATTTGAAGGCTGTCATTTGCCGTACCACCGGTTACCGTGTTATAAGTACCCATCTGATGCAGCTCCATGCCAGCGCCGAAATACGGCGTACCGACGAACCAAGGCAACCCTTTTTCTGCGTTATATCCTGCCGCTGTACCGTTTTCACAATATGTAATATTACCGTAGTTGTCGCCGACAATGCCTCCTGCACATCCTCCTTCAGCATCTTCTGTCTTAGGATCGGAATCAAGATCTGCAACCCCCGCAGTTACGTTAACCGCAGCTGCGCATTGGGTAACAAGACCGGGGCCTTCCGCTTCCGTTTTCCCGATCATGTTCTTGCCCACGATGCCTCCGGCCTTGCTCTCTCCTCCGGAAGCATACACAGCGCCTCTTGCTGTACATTGGGATACAATGCCCCAGTTTTCTCCCACAATACCGCCAACTCTGTGCTTTCCATTTATGAAATATTTGCTTTTAGCAGAGCTTTTCAAATAACCGCTGATATAGGAATCCGTATAATCAAGCGATACTCCGCTGACCACACCGGTTTTTGAAAGGCAGCTGAACAGTCCGGTCATATTGCGCCCATTATCTTGAATAGTCAAATTATAGATAGCATGGCCCATGCCGTAATACTGCCCTTTAAATCCGTTATTTTGACCCCATGTGTAGGATGGTTTGTCGCCCGCCGATCCCAAAAGCGGAGCCTGGTTTCCAATTGGCTCCCAGTACGGAACCTTTCCGTCATAGGTACTGCAGTAGATATCGCCCAGCTGAATGTAATTGGTCGCTTTTGCTTCATCACCATAACGAACATTATTCAAATGGCGGATGCTTTTTATTCCATATCCCTCCTTGCCGTCTGCGGTTGCTTTTCCTGCAAAATAGCTATGGGGAGCAGTCTGACCTGCTTCAGGAAAGCTATAGGTTTTGTTCTCTGAATGCTTGTTGACAATCAGGGTCGCCGTTAATTCTTCCATACCAAGAGATTCGTGGTTTTTCGTTATAGAAAATTGTTCTCCAATTGTATCCAGAACGAGTACCAGGATCTTGCGATCGTCACTTTTTCGTGTTTCGATATACATTGGATAATAGCAGATGTCCGAGCTGCTGCTCTTCACTTGAAAAGCCTGCTTCAAAGCTTCATCGACCTTACCTTTGGGGTCCTCTACATCTTTGGCCACCGCCTCAATCTGAGAGAAAGCAAAGCTGCCTGCCTGCGGCGATGATTGGTCGTTTGTGATTGTAATGCTTTCTTCCTTGTCGCCTTTTATGGTAATAACCATATTTTTCACCTGGTCCATTTCTTTCGGAAGCAGGCATTCAACGGTCAGCAATCCGTAGTTGTTGCCGCCGTTAATATTATTTCCTTTTGTCTGCTCCAATTCATCATAATCGACAATCTGAATATCAGCATCCGCAGCTTCCTCGGTCCCATCGGCTTTTCCCGTGCTGTCCACACCCCAATAGCCCATCTTTCCATCTTTACGGTCCTGCTTACTCCGCTTATAGGCATTATATGTATCCGAATTTTTGCTCCCATAGCCGATGGCCGCAACTACTTCGCTGTAAAAGGTCGCATAAACCTTTCCCGTCTTTTTGTTAAACTCAACGAGAACGGTATTTTCCAGAATCTCAGGATCGGTTAAATACGGCTCCAACAGCTGGTATATGGCCGTCCCTGTTTTATTGGTCTGGGACTGGTTAATCGATAAGAATACAATATTGTTTTTATTCTCATCCAAATCGGTAAACTCGGGAGAGATCCCTTCGACGTTTACAGGTTCGCCTTCGACCAGCTTATCCCCACTGGACATCCTGGACGTCAGCGCCTTCTGCGCGGCAAGAAATACGCTCCGGGCCACCTTGTCCCGTGCGGTTTGTTTGGCGTTTTCCATATATCCGATCCCGGTGGGTATGGCGATGGCTGCCAGAATGGCGACAATCGTCAGCGTAACAATCACTTCCACCAGGGTAAAGCCTTTTTTCTGTTTTCCCGCGCTGCTAAACATGTTTTTCTCCCAATATCTAACTAAACTCTTCTCATGAATTGCTGCAGATCAGCCCGGTCTGTGGAGGCCATTTCAGCGGTTTCCAGGGTGATCGATCCCATGAGAACCAATCTGGCCAAGTCGCTGTTCAAAGTATGCATGCCCTGGGACATTCCCGAATGCATGGCCGTGGGAAGCTGGTAGCACTTATCTTCACGGATCAGATTACCCACAGCATCCGTACCCAGGAGGATTTCGGTAGCCGCGATCCTGCCGTTTCCAGCCGCGTTGGGCAGCAGCTGCTGGGTGATGACACCCCGCAGAATCATAGAGAGCTGATTGCGCATCTGCTGCTGCGTCTGAGGCGGGCAAGTGTCCACGATACGGTCAATGGTCTGTGAAGCCCCTGTGGTATGCAGGGTGGAAAGGACCAGATGGCCGGTTTCCGCCGCGGTTACAGCTGTGGAGATGGTTTCGTAGTCGCGCATCTCTCCCACCAGAATAATGTCCGGATCTTCACGAAGGGCAGAGCGCAGCGCCCCGGCAAAGGAACCCACGTCCTCACCCACTTCCCGCTGGTGAATCATGCTTTGATTCTGGTCAAAGACATATTCCACCGGATCTTCCACCGTGATGATATGGGCGGCTTTTTTCCGGGAAATATAATCGATCATAGCGGCCAGCGTCGTCGACTTGCCGCTTCCGGTTGGCCCGGTCACCAGGATCAGACCTCTGGGTTCTTCTGCCAATTTTGCCATGACCGGCGGCAGATAGAGTTCTTCCAAGGTGGGTATCTTGTCGTTTAGAAGGCGCACTGCCGCCGACAGCCCGGTCCGATCCTGGTAGACATTAACCCTGTGCCTGGTTTTATCCGGAAGCTGCAAGGCGAAGTCCTGATCTTCTCCCCGCTCCAATCCCTCTCTCTGCTCCTGGCTGCACATGGATAGAATCAATTCCCGCAGCTCCTGGCGGGAAAGGGCTTCTTCAGCGCGGATCAGGCGGCCGTGCTTTCGCATGGCCATTCCCAGCCCTTCACTAATATGCAAGTCGGAACAGTTCTGTTTTCTGGCTCCTGTGAGCAGCTGCTGAATATCCATCATCTTAATCATCCTCTTCTGCGTAATACGCGATCTTATAGAATTCCTCCATGGTGGTGATTCCCTGCAAAACCAGGGTTCTCGCCGCATCATAGAGACTTTTGAAATTCTGTTCTTTTCTCAAGTAATGGCGAATATCGCTCATTTCCACTTCTTCCGTTATCATCTTGCGCAGCGTTTTATCGATGAGCACCATTTCATGGATGGAACGCCTCCCCATATAACCAGTGTGATTGCATTTTGAGCAGCCCTGGCCTTTTTTCAAGGCTGCGGTTTCACCGATGTCAAGTCCCAGAGCCTTCAGCTCGGCGGGCGATGCCGGATACGCCTGGCCGCAGTGGGGGCAGACCTTTCGCATCAGACGCTGCGCTACCAGTCCCACCAGTGAATTGGCCACCATGTAGGACGGAATTCCCATGTCTCTGAGACGAACAATGGATGAGATGGCGTCGTTGGTATGGAGGGTGGAAAAAACCTGATGGCCGGTGATGGCCGCACGCACGGAAATGGATGCGGTTTCGCTGTCTCTGGTCTCACCGACCATGATCACATCCGGGTCCTGTCGCAGCAGCGCCTTCAGCCCCACATCGAAGGTAAGGCCGGCCGTGTTGTTCACCTGCATCTGATTGACTTGGGGCAGATTTCGTTCAACCGGGTCTTCAATGGTGGAAACATTGACCGCTTTCTTCGCTATTTGCTCCAGCACCATGTAAAGCGTGGTCGTCTTTCCCGATCCGGTGGGCCCTGTTATGTAAATGATCCCATGGGGACTGGCGATCATGGACTGAAATTTTTCAAAATTTTCTTCTGTCATACCGTACGTCTGTTCCTGATCGACCACCACATTGGTGTATAAAAAACGGATAACCGCTTTTTCGCCGAAAACGGTAGGGACAATGGAAACACGCGTATTAATCTCCATATCCTCCAGCCGTATCTGGAAATGGCCGTCCTGGGGAAGCCGCCGCTCTGCGATATCCATCCCTGATAGGATTTTGATCCTGGCGATCAGGGGCAACTGCAGAGCTGGCGCCAGCTTTACAATTTCCGTAATGACACCGTCCACACGCATCCTTACTTGTATATGTTTTTTAAAGGGTTCGATGTGAATATCACTGGCACCCATCCGGTAGCCCTGGACCAGCAAGTTATTGAGGGCCTGAACAATGGGAGCCTCATCACCCGTCGGCTCCAGCTGGGCCAGTTCTTCGGCCGGCAGCACCACGTCCACCTTTTGAAAGGCTTGTTTGGTGACGATCTCTGAATAATAGCGGTCGATGGCTGCCTTGATATGTTCGCTCACATCTAAAACTACGCCAATGGTCTTTTGGGTAATCTGACGAACGTCTTCCACGGCGTAAAAGTTCAGAGGATCGCTCATGGCAACGGTTAGAATACTGTCTTTCTCCTCCACTGCGATCAAATTGTACTTCTGTGCCACTTGGCGGGGAATCAGGCTGACCGCTTCTGTATCCAGAGTTTTCCCCGATATGTCCACCACAGGCAGTTCCATTCGGTGACCCAGCGCGTCCAGCATCTGCTGTTCGGTCACAAAGCCCATTTCCATGAGAATGCCGCCCAGCCGTTTTCCTTTGTTCTGACGCTGATATTCCAATGCCTGCCCGAGCTGCTGATCGTCGATATATCCATGTTCTTTCAGGACTTCTCCAATTCGAACATTTTTCATTGCCATCCTGCTATGCCCTCGCTTTCCTGGTTATACCTGGCTGCTCTGGTAAACTTCAAATACCAGTTCTGCCGTATATGGATATTCCTTTGATTTTTTCGTTTCATTAAGTACCTCGGCCAGCGCGGAAGCGGTCTCGTCTTTTTCCTGGTTGGTCAGTGCAAAGCTCCTCACAGCTACGCCTTTTTTGGCGGCAGCTCTGCCCACCAAGGCCGAGAATTGACCCATGCTGCCCTTCACCTTTACTGTGACCACGGTCGTGGTAACGACGGAATCATTTGCCGAAGTGATGGGCTGTGTCTGAGGCAGAGCGGCATCCTGGTCAGTAAGCACGTTGGTGTTCTGCTGGTCCAGCAAGGCGTCTTTTTCTTCCTTTGTCGCCTGGATTTCTCCCTCAGTGTTTTGATCCTGCTGATTATCGTTTTCTTCGTCGCTGCCGATGGTCAGCGATATGGGCTTAAGTCCGCTGGATGTGATCATTCCGGTAATCAATTTGTCGATGTCCTCATTGACCATGACCTCGTTGAACTGATCTGCCAGTTTGCTGATGCTTTTTTTATACCCGGTAACCTGATCCTGCAGGGACGCTTTTTGCCCGATCATCTGGTCGATCTCTTCCTTTTGCTGTTCAATGGCTATCAGTTCATCGGAAACTTCTCCGTGCCGCTCCACTGCCGGAGCGATTAAAAATGTAACGCCGCCGGCCACGATGACCACAATGATCAGCACGTAGATCAAAATCAGCTCCCGTTTTGTCAGCTTTGCCAGCTGCCCCATGATGTCCATGGATTTTTTCTTTTCTTTACCCATTCCTGCCCCCTTATCTGAACATCACGCAGCTGATCGTCGCCACGTACTTGGAATCGCTGTCTTCGTATCCTTTATAGGCTACATCTGAAAAACAGCCTACGGATTTAAGCCGTTTAACTAGACCCGGCATCTGGGCTGCCGTGCTGGTACGCGTAACAATGACAAAGGTCCCAGCGCCGGAATCGTAGGTGTGAGAAATGACTTTTGCTCCGGAAAGGGCACTGTTGATCCTGCCAATTACGGATGTATCCATGTCGGGAAGTCCCTCGACCGTAGAAATAATACCTTCCATAGAGCCGCTGACTTTTGCCAGATCATCCCGCTTTTGCTGCAGTTCCATAGCCTCATTGTAGCTCTGGGTCGTCTGAGGTGAACTGAGGTATTCTTGAATTTCCTTGATTTGGTGGTTATGAATGGCATCGCTGATTTTAAAGAACGCGAAAATACCTAGTATGACAACCAACAGGGCGGCCGCCGGAATAATGGCCGTTACAAAGAATTTTTTCTTTGCCTCAGCCTCCGGATCGTAATAATACCGCTCGTAAAAATTGATTTCTTTCTTTTTCAGCTTTTTTACATTTGCCGCTTTCGCTTTCCTCATCTCGCTTGTTCTCCGCTTTTCTATAATAAAGTTCCGATGGCATATACATATTCATCGACCCTGATTCGCTGCTCGCCTGCATCAATCAGCCCCGTTTTATCCCTCAGCAGATCGGTGGGCAGGGAAAATCGTTCTGTAATGTTTTTAAATAAGAAGATCTCATCCCGCCTGCATCCGCAGACATAGATTTTTTTGATTTCCTGGGCATATCCTTCTGTGTGGGAAAACTGCATCAGGTTGGATACCATGCGTTCGATCTCCCCGCTGACAGCCGGCGTGCTCCGCTCGCTGAACAGTCTGGTCCAGTTGGAAATACGGAATACGCCGTTCACGTAAATGCTGGCGTAAAGGCTGCTGCCGTCCAGTGTCAGGAAGATAAAACTGTCCTGGCTGGTTTCCGGCAGAAAGCTGAGCAGCTTGATCTGGCTGTCCAGTCCGGCGCCGATACTTTCCAGTTCAATGCCCAGTTCCTCGAAGATGTTGATATAGGAGCCGATCATTTCCTTCTGGGCCGCGCAGATCAGTGCCAGGTCGCCATCTTGGTCAACCCGAATAATCCGGTAGTCATACAGCATGTCTTCCCTAATCTCTGATTCGGAAAATTCGCCTTTGACCCATTCAAGCAGCTGTCTTTCTGAGATTCGGGGCGCTATGGAAACTTTCGTTAAAATCTGGTCGCCGCCGATGAGCAGCCGTACCTTTCGGTCCAGCATGTCAGGATGCTCTGTCATCAACTGGCGAAAGGACATGATAAAGAGTTCCTCATTGGTGATAACGCCGTTGAGAACCGCGCCTTCCGGCAAATCGATCTGAGCATAGGTGTCGATTACTAGAGAGCCGCTCTTTTTCGCACCGCATACCATTTGCATTTTTTCATTTCCAATATAAATCGCTGTATCCATGTTCTACCTCATTTCCAGGGGTTGTATTTTGAAGTCTGGGATTGCCTTGCTCTTAAGCTCCCGATCCGATGGCATTGTATAAGGTGGGCAGCGGCAGCATGACCGAGATCATGACCGAGCCGATTACTATGGCCATTATGATAATCATCGCCGGTTCCATCAAGGTGGTCATCCTCTGAAGGGCAATTTCTGCATCGTAATCAAAGGTGTCGGCAATGGATTCCAGCATGGAGTCCAGACGCCCAGTTTCTTCACCGATGAGGATGCTGGCCGGCAGCTTATTGTCAATTCCTTGTATTTTTCCGATAGAATCGGATAGGGACTGGCCTTCCCTCACATCGTTGATTAACTGGTCAAACTGACCCGCTATGTAGGTGTTGCCAATCGTATCCCTGGTGTTTTCCAGGGCGTTGATCATGGAAATACCGCTGGAATAGGATGAGCTGAGGGTTCTGGCAAAACGGGAGGTATAGATGGTCCTCAGGAGCTTTCCAACGATGGGAATTCCCAGCTTCTTTTTATCCAGCACCGCTTTGACCCTGGGCCGCGCTACAACTCCGCGAATGACCAGAATCAAAATCAGCACTACGATCAATATGACCAGCCAGTGTTTTTGAATTCCCATGCTCAGTCCCAGCATGAACTGGGTAATGCCCGGTAAAGCCGCATCCATGTCCTGGTACATTTCGAAGAATTTCGGCAGTACGGCCAGAAAAACTACTAACAGAACAACCAGCGTTACCGACATCAATATGATGGGGTATACGGCCGCAGATACGGCTTTCTGGTTGATTTTATGCATTTTTTCGAAGTGGTCTGCCATCTTCTTGGAGGTGACATCCATGCCGCCTGTGCTTTCGCTGGCTTTATACATGTTGATCAGAAGATCAGGAAACACGTTTCCCTGCTCGGCCATGGCTTCCGACAGCATCATGCCCTTTTGCAAGTCCCGGTACAAGTCTGTATAGACTTTTTTGATCTGCGGCTTGACGTCGCGCTGCGCCATGATGCTGATGGCCCGGATAAGAGGAACACCGGAGCTGATCATCATTCCCAGCTCTCTGCAGAATTCCGCCAGTTGTTTTGCTTTCATCTTTTTGGCGTTCTGCTTGTCTTTTGCCTCCTGGCAGGAAATCAGGAAAATCCCCTGTTCTCTCAAGTCGGCTCTGAGGGCCGCCGGGTCCGCCGCCTGCGCGGTGCCTTTTACTGCTTTTCCATTTTGTCTTGCTGCTTTAAATTGATATGCAGGCACAGTCTTTCTCCTCTCGTGCTCGTGTACTGGCCGGTTTGTACAGGCCGGCCCGGCCTGGCTGAATCTATTTCTTACACGAATTTTATGATTTTTAATCAAATTCGTGTAATTTTTAAGGCTGGCGGGGCCGGATTTTGCAAAATTCGTTCAATATGCCAAAATTCGCAGATTTTGGGCCCGCGAACCCGCAAAATTTACACGAATTATGCCAGTTATTGCCCGTTTTCATTATGGTAAACCACTCCCTCAGCGATCCTGCGTGCTCTGCGATGATGCAATGGTGCGGTCAGCAGGCAGCCCGTTTCAGCCGGACACTACGCCAGGTTAAATATGCTCAAATAGCTGTCGATCAGGATGGTTCCCGCAAATAATGCTATGATAATTCCAAGGCTTAAAAAAGGGCCGAATGCGAAATGGTCCTTTTTTCCTTTTTTCTTTGCGATCAGCAGATAGGCGCCGTAGATGCCTCCTGTGATCAGGGCGATCAGCGCCGCCGCCAGCATTTGCTGCCATCCCAGCATCAGGCCGCAGGCCGCGCAGAGTTTGATGTCGCCGCCGCCGAAGCTGTCTTTGATGATCAGGTTCATCAGCACCATGGGAAGCGAAATCTCCGCCATTCCAATCAGCGCAGACAGCCATGTGATGTTCCGAAACCAAATCAGACTGACCAGGGCCAGAAGCAGCAGGGCCAGCACCAGTCCGTTGGGAATTTCCATGGTGTCGATGTCGATGAAGGCAATTACCAAAAGGATGCAGGAACAAGCAAAAACCACTGCCGCTTGCCAGGTAAGTCCGAAGCGGCAGACGCTGCACAGCGCCAGCGCTCCGCCCAACAGTTCGATGAGTGGGTAGCGAAAGGATATTTTGTTCCCGCAGTAACGGCATTTCCCTCTGAGAAAAAGGAAGCTGACTACAGGTACCAGGTCGATGGCTTTCAGCTCATGTCCGCAGGCCGGGCAAAAGGATCGGCCTTTTGCAAAATTCAGCTTTTCTGGTATGCGGTATATGAGGACATTTAGGAAACTTCCGATGCAGATTCCCGCGATCAGAACGAATCCGTATATGACTGCGTATGCGATGTATAGTTGCGCCATGTAACCCTCTTTTCCATTCGTTTTAAATTTGGTCGTTTTGCTTTTTTGCTGCCTGTTCTGAAAGTGCAGGTACATCGTGTTCGTTCGACAAAAACTGCGTTCTTCTTATTTTATCCTAATTTGGCGTTACGGTAAACCCTGCTTCGTAAGTATTTTGACCCGATCCGCCTGCCTGGGCATGGTAAGTTATGGTGACATCTTCTGTTTTGTAGGTGAAGTTGTCAACTTTATAATCTTTCAGCATGATTACACCTACCATATCGCGTTTATCCGAGAGCTCCGCCAATTCCAGAATCTCGGTCTTGATTGGCCTCAAGTATTGTCGATCGTCATCAATTATAAAAGTACTGCCTTTTATCATAGAACTGGGGTCGCCAGCAGCTTCCGAGGCGATGGTCTGAGTAGCAATCAAAATATTCCTGGCTTCCGCAATAGCCGTCTTTTCATTGGCTTTCTTAATCCATCCGATCATTGTTGGTACTAGAATTGCTGCCAAAATCGCCAAGATTACCAGCACGACAATAACTTCGACTAATGTGAATCCTTTTGCTTTGTTGTTCCATTTTCTGTTTTTCATGATTTTTCCGTTCATATTATGAGGCTCTATGCTATTTGCCTGCCAGCATTCGGCTGGCAGGGTCCCTTTGGGAAGGGGGACCGTCCAGCTAACCCCTTCCTGAAGAATGCGCATATTTGTTATAAACATTGAAAATTTATTGTTTTTTGTATCTTTTACCAATCGTTTCAGCCCCTGACTAGAGCAAATTCAGGCCAAATTCGTCCTCTGCGGAAGTTTTCTGACTTTTAATGCCTGAGCGTCTTGAAATTTGATACAAAAACCAGATATTTTTTCACTTTTTGTATCGCCCTGGTAGATATGGAATTCCCCTTAAAGGCAGGTTTCTGCCTTCCGGCAGAAACCCACCACATTACTTCCAATCCGGCCCCTTCCCCAATGGGGCCTTCCTCATTCCCTCTACATGCAGAAAAGGCTGCCGCCTGGCGATCTTCATCGCTGGTTGCGGCAGCCTTTGGCTTTTACTGACTTAAACCTTTATTTTCAAAATACGACTTAATTATCTGTTATGACGAATTTTTTATCCCCTTTTTCATCTCCATTGTATGTAACTTTATATTTATTTGTTGAATCGATATAAGTAAAACTTTTTACTTTTCCCTTAGCATCAGTTACGATATTCGTTGCCAACGTCCCTTCAACTTCCGACAACGCCATAATTTCTTTTCCTGCAGCCTCTTCCGACGTTATTGCACCACCTGACAGTGTATTTGAATTCTCAGATACAATAGTCTGCGCCGCCAGTTCAACGCTTCTTGCCTCAACAATAGCCGTTTTCTTATTGGCCTTATTAATCCATCCAATCATGGTCGGTATCAAAATCGCCGCCAAGATCGCCAGGATAACCAGCACTACAATAACCTCGACCAAGGTAAAACCTTTTTTATTCTTCTTCAGGTCATTTCTTTTCTTATTTACTAATTCAAACATTTTGGAATTCTCCCCTCTCCGCTCACTAATAATAATGTATTCCGTTTGGTTACAAGTCATTATAACTCCGCATCATTTAATTTACAACACTCTTCGACACTTTTTTCATAGGGCTGGCGGTTGGAAGCTCGTTATTAGCCAAAAGTTACACGCATCTCTCGCACAGCTGTAACGGTTGAGCAGCTATACCTGTCCAACTGTTACATATTTAAGTCTATTCATTACATTATAACGTTGAACCACAAAAAAAGGTTACATGGAACTAAATGTTACCATGCAACCCGTTTTCCGTAAAAACTGCCCTTTTTCTAAATCACCTACTTCACCTTTAGCGCCCGCTCCCTCAAAGCCGCCTCTTCCTCATTTTCCGGCTCATCCAAAACAATGCCATGGAGCCGTTTTTTCTTAGTATCCGGTTCTACACACACAAAGGTCACGAACCCTTCTACATTCTGTCCTGAGTCGATCTCGCACAACGCCTTCACATGAACCATCAGGCTTGTGTTTCCAGTCTTTACGATCCGACTGTGGATGGTGAGGATATCCCCCTTTTGAACCGGCTTTTTAAAGGTAAACCCATGTACATTGACGCACAGAACATCCTGCGGCCGGCCGTGAGTGGCCGCTGCTGCGATAAAGGCCGCTTCAACCAGCCATTCCGCCGTCCTCCCAGCAAACAGCGTACCGTGGTGGTTCAGGTCCTCTGACTTTATTAAATGCGATATTTTATACTCTTTCATAATATTACCCTCCTGAAAATTTTCGTGTTACCTCATTATAATCAATTGCGGTCAAAAAGAAAGTACATATATAGGTATACAATATATTTATTCCATCCGGCCACTTTGTCAGCAAATGGTTTTTCCGGGCCTGCTTTCATATTCGGAAACGTTATTCGCGCTTTGCGCTCACTTTCACAAGGCAACCTTTTTTAAAGCCTAGGAAATGCTACGCATTCGATATCTCCCAGACTATAATAAAGTCGGTTTCGCCGATTCTTAGAAGAAGTAGGCTTCATTGATAATCCGGAAATATCGCTGCCTATTTCCTACGTATTAAAAAAAGCAACCAGCTTCGGCGGCTTTGCCGTGCTGCTTGCTTAAAAGTGGGTACTTTTAAACTTTGTATTTTACTTCCTCATCGAAGAATCTTGGTCTGCCCAAATGATGCCGGTCCCACCCGGCGGCAGATTTGATCAGCCTTTTAACCAGGCTTCGACCGTTTCCAGAGATAGCTTTGCCATCCTGGCGATTTGCTGTCTTTCCATGCCGCTGGCAGCCAGATTCCGCACCAGCTCTTTCTGACCTTCTTCCTTTCCTGTGAAATCCCTTGCAAGATTCCCTGTGATATTCCTTGTGATATTCCTTCTGAGATCCCTTGCGAGATTCCCTGGGCAAGTCCTTCCTTCTGTCCATCCTCAAACGCCTGAGCCAGGCCTTTCTTTAACTGTACTTCACGGCAGTGCTGCTGTAAGCGGAATTTGTCCCTCGCAATCGCCTGCTCACGGACGATCTCGTCGGCCGTGGCCTTTCGCAATAGTTTTTCCGTCATGGCAATCTCCTTTCCTCCCTGACTTCGCAGATCCTCCAGATACTCCCGGCAAGCCGCATCTCCTGCGCAGCGCAGGTATTCCAGATAACGCTCCAGCTTCGTCAGCTCGCCCGCCGTTTTCTTCCGGCCTGGGTTGACTTTGGGCAGCTCCAAATAATGCAGTTCCACCAGCTCCGTCAACACAAAGTTCTCCCGCTCTTCTTTGAAAAGAAACTTGCTGGCATACTGGTCCGTCTGCGGAAACAGGCAAAAATCCACGATAAAGATACTGATGGTTTTCTTTATCTTAACATACTCTCGCCCGATTCCAATGCCTGGGTGATCATTCCGCCATGATAATAGATGTTACGGTGAATAAAGTCCGCATCGTAGAGAAGATGAATTTCCAGATCCAGGAGTTCACCCTGCTCCGTTTCTGCTTTAATGTCCAGGATGGATTCTTTTTGCGTTTCGTTTTCCCGAACATTGAAAGGATTCTTGTAGATGATCGCCGTAATGGGATTGTCTTTCCGGTCCAGAATGAGATTGAGCACGGCAATCAACGCCTGTTTGCATTCCTCATCTTCCCGGCCATAGACGGCTTTGAACAAAAGATCGTTTTTTAAATTGAGTGCGATATGTAAGCCCCCCTTTCTGAATTGGTATATTTTTACTTTAACATCATTTCCATATTTTGTCAATTAATAAATGTAATATACTACCATTTTTGTCGCAAACAAAGCGCCGATATGTCCCTGCCTGTGACCAGGTCCTGGGGAATGAAGGTTTTATGGAAAAGGCTTTGGATGTAGCAACTGATATTTCCTGTATTATAAAAAGAAGCCTCTGCATTGACTTTTGCACACATATTCATTATAGTGTTAGCATAAATTTACTACAAACGAGTAAAGGAATAAAACACACATGACATTGGACAAACTTGAGCCTGGAAAAAAAGGCTATATCGTCTCTGTTGGAGGCGAAGGCGCGCTCAGAAGACGCCTGCTCGATCTGGGGCTTACCCCCAAAACGATCGTATTGGTACGAAAAGTCGCTCCGCTGGGCGATCCCATAGAAATATTTTTAAGAGGCTATGAATTGACTCTACGCAGGGAAGAAGCCGCACGGATCGAAGTGGCAGAGGTGCAATAATGGCAATTGACATTGCACTCATCGGAAACCCCGGCTGCGGGCTGACCACCCTTTTCAACCAAATGACCGGCGGCGCAGTTCACGCAGGTCATTTTTCCACGCCGGAGAACAAAACCAAAGAAGGTCCCGTTAAGGGCCACAAAGATGTAAACCTGATTGAGCTTCCGGGTACCTATTCCCTTTCCGCATATTCCATCGATGATGTAGCAACCAGAGAAATTTTGCTTCAGGGAAAGCCGGATGTAATCGTCAACGTAATCGACGCAGCCAGCTTTGAGCGCAACCTCTACCTGACCCTCCAGCTGATGGAGCTGGAGCTGCCTATGGTACTGGCTCTCAATATGATGGATGAAATGGAAAATAACAAAATTGATATCGACTTGCAAAGACTTTCACAGCAGTTGACCATTCCGGTCATTCCCATCTCTGCCATCCGTAACCGGGGCACCCACGACCTGATTCATTACGCCCTGGAAGCTGCCAAAGAGCATCATGTGCCGCAAAAGATCGACTTTTGCTCCGGGCACGTTCATACCGCGATTCACACCGTCAGCCATTTGATTGCAGCGGATGCGGAAAAAGCTCAGCTCCCTTTAAGGTTTTGCTGCACCAAGATCGTCGAGGGCGATGCTCCCACGCTGAAAGCACTCCAGCTGGGAGATCCGGAGCTGGACATCATCGACCACCTCATTGAAGATATGCAGAATCATCTGGGCACAGATCGGGAAGCGGCAATGGCCGATATGCGCTACGCATTTATCGAAAAGCTGTGCAAAAAAGTACTGAGCCGGCCGGTGCAGAGCACGAAGGAGCATGCGCGATCCGTCCGCATGGACAGGGTTCTCACCCATCGGATTTTCGCCATCCCCATCTTTCTGTGCATCATGCTATTAGTCTTTTATTTTACATTCGGCTCCCTTGGAACCTGGCTCAGTGACTGGCTTTCGGCCGGGATCGATAAGTGCGTGGGCGTTATCAGCTATGGACTTTTGAGCGCCGGGGTCAATCCGGCGTTTCACTCCCTGGTGATCGATGGAATTTGCGCCGGGGTGGGCAGCGTCCTGTCCTTCCTGCCCATCATCGCTGTGCTGTTTTTCTTTCTGTCCATTCTGGAGGACAGCGGATACATGCCCCGGGTCGCCTTTGTAATGGACAAACTGCTGCGCAAGATGGGGCTGTCGGGACGCTCCATCGTACCCATGCTCATCGGGTTCGGCTGTTCTGTACCGGCGATCATGGCTACCAGGTCTTTGCCCAGCAAGCGGGACCGCAGTCTGACCATGGCTTTGATCCCCTTCATGTCCTGCAGCGCAAAGCTGCCCATTTACGCCATGTTTACAGCCGCTTTCTTTACCGATCACAAAGCGCTGGTCATGATCGGCTTGTACGTGACAGGGATCATCGTCGCCATCGTCTGCGCTCTGTCTTTTAAAGGAACGATTTTTCAAGGCGATCCGGTACCGTTCGTGCTGGTGCTTCCGCCTTATCGGATTCCTGCCATGAAAAGCGTGGCCCTGCGCATGTGGGAAAATGTGAAAGGGTTTATCAAGAAAGCCTTTACCGTCATTTTTATCGCCACCATTGTAATCTGGTTTCTCCAAAGCTTTGACACCGGTTTTAACATGGTGGAAAGCAGCGACACCAGCATTCTGGCGGACATCGGCAAGGCGGCGGCTCCCATCTTCGCGCCGCTGGGTTTCGGCGACTGGCGCGCGGCCACGGCTTTGATTACCGGAATGTCTGCCAAGGAAGCGGTCGTCAGTACCCTGGCTGTTCTCACCGGGGCTTCGGAAGGGGCGAACCTCACAGCCATGCTGACGCAGGTATTTACGCCCTTATCCGCCTTCGCCTTTTTGGTTTTCTGCCTGCTGTACATGCCCTGCGTTGCGACTCTGGCAACCATCCGCAGAGAAATGGGCGGCTGGCGCTATGCGATTGGCGTCGTTTGTTTCCAGTGCGCTGTGGCCTGGATTGTGTCCTTCATAATCTTTCGCGTGGGAGGTTTGTTCCTATGAAATTTTACATTGTAGATGCTTTTACCGAGGAGCTGTTCGGCGGCAATCCGGCCGGCGTGGTCATTCTGGAGGAAGGCTGTGAATTCCCCAGCGATTCGATTATGCAAAAAACAGCGGCAGAGCTGCGTTATTCGGAAACGGCTTTCATTAAGCCGCTGGTCCCGGACCAGTTTCAGCTCCGTTACTTCACTCCTGTCGCAGAGGTGGAATTGTGCGGTCATGCTACCATCGCTTCTTTTGCTGCGCTGGCAGCTGCCGGGCTGACCGGATTCAATGCGCAGATTTGCACGGCCAGAACTTTGGCCGGCGACTTGCGGATCAAGCTTGATCAAGGGCTGGTCATGATGGAAATGGGTGCGCCCCAATGCCTGGGAAAGATACAAGCGCCTGGGGAGCTGGAGGAACTTTACTCAACGATGGGGCTTACCTGGCCTGTACAGGTCGCTTCGCTGGAAAGCATTGATGCAGTCCTGCTGCCACAAATCATCTCCACTGGGCTTCCCGATATTATACTGCCGGTAAAGGATCGCAGCACTCTGAACGGCATGCAGCCGAATTTCCCGGCTCTGATCAAGCTGTCGCAAAACTATCAGGTCACGGGTGTTCACGCTTTTGCTTTGGACGGATGCAGCTCCGAAGTTACTGCTCATTGCAGAAATTTTGCGCCGCTTTTCGGCATTGATGAAGAAGCTGCAACCGGTACTGCAAGCGGTGCTCTGACCCATTATCTGTACACTCACCAACTGATCACGAGAGGCCAGAGCTGCACCTTTATTCAGGGTGAAGCCATAAAGCGACCTTCCAAGATTCGGGCTTGTGTCGATCCGCAGGACGACCGCCTGATCCGAGTCGGCGGCCGCGCAAAGATTCTTGCGCAAGGGATGATTCATCTTTAGATGTTAGTGTGCTTGCCCGGGGAGTTGAAGCCGAATTGCTTCCAACTCCCCGGAAATTTTTTATAAAAACTTTTCTTTTTTACGCAAAGTTGTGGACTTGCCGGGCCTGTGATGGAGAAAAAGCCCATCTGGCTGTTAAAAGCCCATTGTAAGCGGCCGCATCCCTTGAAAACTGCGTAAATTCCCCGTTATTTTGTTCTTTTTTTCGCAACCCGCCCCATTCCCGCGTTTCTGCTTCTTCCCAACGAAAGCAAACAACTCTCCTCTGTTGAGCGAACAGTTCACTTCCCCATCCCGCAGCCAGCCGGCTGCCTCCCAGCTTACCGATCCTCTGCCGGCGGCCAATCCCGCCAATCGTCGCCGAGGCCTCCTTCTGGGCCTTCATTGCGATGTTTTTTAATCGTCAGAAACGAAAAAAAGTTCCATCAGCGATAATTTCACCTTGGTTTTATGCGGATTGGCGGCGAAAAAGGCTCTAAATTACCCCCAAACAGCACCAGAAAAGCACGATCACGATAATCAACCCTGTTTTGCATCTCCCCGCCAATTCCGCGCCAGTCAAGCCAACTCGCGGCGCCGCCCATTTGACCCCACAGCTCGACAAATCCCCCCAAATTTTGTATACAGTATCTTCTTTTATTGACAGAAACGTATCAAATATGATAAAATTTCTTAATGTCAATACATTTTATGCATATTTTAGACGAGAGACAAAATGAAATATGCGCACTCACCTCGGTTTTATGTTTTATTTATGCTTTATTTATGTTGAAAGGAGCACTTTATCATGACCACAAATTGCGCCGGCTGTGCCGAAGCAACAGAAAAGGCGGCTGAGCTCAAAAAGATCATTGCCAAGTACAAGGACACCCGCGGAGCACTGATCCCTGTTCTTCATGAGGCCCAGGAAGTCTACGGCTACCTGCCTCTGGATGTGCAGCGAGAGATTTCGCTGGGACTTGACATACCTTTGGCAGAGGTCTATGGAGTCGTCAGCTTTTACACCCAGTTTTCCATCAATCCCAAAGGGAAGTTCCGGATTAATGTCTGCATGGGAACAGCTTGCTACGTAAAAGGCGCCAACGAAATTCTGGACAAATTCAAAACAAGGCTTTCCATAGACGTCGGAGACTGTACCGACGATCAGAAGTTTTCTCTGGATGCATGCCGCTGCATCGGTGCATGCGGACTGGCACCCGTTGTTACAATCAACGATGAAGTCTACGGCAAACTCACGGCCGACGATGTAGACGATATTCTTGACAAATACGAAGATAAATAACGGATTGCAAAAGGAGAAACGATCATGATTAGAAACATTGAAGAACTAAATGCTTTAAAAGACCGTGCCCTAGGCCAACTCACTGTACGCCTGGACCGCACGGAAAATCCGTCTCCTGAAGGCGGCAAAATACATATTCTGGTCTGCGGCGTTGCCGGATGCGCATCTTCCGGTTCCCTGAAGGTAGCCGCAGCCATCGAAGACGAAATCAAAAAAAATAATCTGGGCGCTGATGTAAAGGTCATTAAGACTGGCTGTTTCGGTCTCTGCGCCGAAGGACCGATCATGATGATCTGCCCGGAACACGTCATGTACACAAAAGTTACGCCGGAAGATGTACCCGAAATCTTCGAAAGCCACATCAAAGAAGGCAAACTTGTAACGAGACTGCTGGCCGGCGAAAAGGAATACGAAGAGATTGAGGATCGCCTTCCGCAAATTCCCTTCTTTGCCATGCAGAAACGTATCGCCCTCAATAATTGCGGAATCATCGACCCGGAAAAGATTGATGAATACATCGCCTTGGACGGCTATCAGGCCCTCGCCAAGGTGTTAAACGAATACGAGCCGGACGAAGTTATCGACGAAATCAAAAAGTCCGGTCTGCGCGGCCGAGGCGGCGGCGGCTTTCCTACCGGACGCAAATGGGAATCTTCAGCAGTCGTTCACGAACACGAAAAATATGTAATCTGCAATGCGGACGAAGGCGATCCAGGCGCATTCATGGACCGCTCCATCCTGGAGGGAGATCCCCATTCCGTTATCGAAGCAATGATTATCAACGGCTATGCGGTGGGCGCTAACCAGGGATACATCTACGTGCGCGCCGAGTATCCAGTAGCAGTAAAACGCCTGGGCGTTGCCATTAAACAGGCGGAAGAATACGGATTCCTGGGCAACAACATCCTCGGAAAAGGATTCAACTTTAACCTGGAAGTCCGGCTGGGAGCAGGAGCTTTCGTATGCGGCGAAGGAAGCGCTCTCATGACTTCCATTGAAGGCAGGCGGGGCGAACCTCGTCCCAAACCCCCCAGATCAGCGGAAAAGGGCTTATGGAAAAAGCCGACCGTTCTCAATAACGTGGAAACCTATGCCAACATACCGCAAATCATCCGCAAGGGCGCGGACTGGTTCAATGGCATCGGAACAGAAAAATCCAAAGGCACCAAGGTTTTTGCCCTCGGCGGCAAAATCAATAATATTGGTCTGGTAGAGGTTCCCATGGGAACCACACTTCGCCAGATCGTTTACGATATCGGCGGCGGAATTCCCGACGGCGGTACCTTCAAAGCCGCTCAGACAGGCGGGCCTTCCGGCGGCTGTCTGCCGGCAGAACACTTGGATGTTCCCATCGATTATGATTCACTTACCAATCTGGGATCGATGATGGGATCCGGCGGTTTGATCGTCATGGACGAGCACACCTGCATGGTAGACCTGGCTAGATTCTTTCTCGACTTTACGGTAGATGAATCCTGCGGAAAATGTCCGCCATGCCGGATCGGAACAAAGCGTATGCATGAGATCCTCGTGCGGATCACGGAAGGAAAAGGGACCCTGGAAGATCTGGATAAGCTGGAGGTTCTGGCCAGAAACATTAAAGCATCCGCTCTGTGCGGACTGGGCCAGAGCGCTCCCAATCCAGTGCTTTCCACATTAAAATATTTCAGAGATGAATATGTGGCTCACGTTGTAGATAAGAAGTGTCCGGCCGGCGTCTGCGTATCCATGATCAAATACAAAATCGATACCGACGTATGTAAGCGCTGCGGCATCTGTAAGAAAGGATGCCCGGCCGAGTGTATTTCGGGGGACAAGAACACGCCGTTTGCTATTGATCAGGATAAATGCGTCAAGTGCGGTGTCTGTATGGAAAAATGCCCGTTCAAGGCAATACTTAAGAACGCGTAAAGGAGGAGCAAATGAACAAAGTTCATATTACAATAGACGGAATCCGGCTGTATGTGCCGGAGAACTATACGATCCTGCAGGCCGCAAAGGAAGTAAACATTACCATCCCTACCCTGTGCTTTCTGAAGGATATTAATGAAATCGGCTGCTGCCGCATGTGCGTTGTGGAAGTCAAAGGGTCCAAAGCCCTGCAGGCCGCCTGCGTGCACCCGGTCAGAGAAGGCATGGAAGTTTTTACCCATACGCCCAAGGTCATGGAAGCGAGAAAGGTCAACCTGGAGCTGATCCTTTCCAACCACGATGCCATGTGCCAGACCTGCACCAGAAGCTGGATGGACTGTGAACTGCAGACCCTGGCCAACAAACTTTCGGTGGAAAACGTCCGCTTTGAGGGCGACCGCAAGCGTCTGCCTCTGGACATCGGTGTTTCCATCGTCCGCGACCCTAATAAATGTATCCTCTGCAGAAGATGCATCGGTGCCTGCAAGAATATCCAGACCGTAGGCGTAATCGACACCATGAACCGCGGTTTTGATACGGTAATCGGTTCGCCTTTCGGCATGAAACTGGAAGATACGCCATGCACCAACTGCGGCCAGTGCATCAACGTCTGCCCGGTGGCCGCCCTCCACGAAAAGGGAGATACGGACCGGGTATGGGAAGCGCTCAACGATCCCAAGAAACACGTTGTTGTGCAGACAGCACCCGCCGTTCGGGTTGCTCTGGGCGAAGAGTTCAACATGAACATTGGCGAGTCGGTCACCGGAAAAATGGTCACTGCTCTGCGCATGCTGGGCTTTGATAAAGTCTTTGATACTGATACGGCTGCCGATCTGACCATCATGGAGGAAGGGGCCGAACTGATCGACCGCATCCGCGGAGGCGGCAAGCTGCCGCTGATCACCTCCTGCTCGCCGGGCTGGATTAAGTTCTGCGAACACAACTTCCCGGATATGCTGGGCAATGTGTCCAGCTGCAAATCGCCTCATCAAATGTTCGGGGCGGTTCTCAAAAGTTATTACGCAGAAAAAGAAGGCATTAACCCGGATGACATTTTCGTTGTTTCCGTTATGCCCTGCACAGCGAAAAAGTTCGAAGCTGCCAGACCGGAAATGCAGGTTGACGGACGCGCGGATGTCGATGTGGTGCTGACCACCAGGGAGCTGGGCAAAATGATTTACGACGTAGGTATCGACTTCCCGGATCTGGGAGACAGCGACTTTGACAATCCGTTTGGAGAAGCCACCGGAGCCGGCGTTATCTTCGGAACCACCGGCGGCGTTATGGAAGCTGCCCTGAGAACAGTTTCCGATCTGCTCACAGGAACTTCTGCCGACAACATTGAGTACGAAGAAGTCCGCGGTCTGGAAGGCATCAAGATTGCCAAGGTTCAGATCGCTGATCTGGAAGTCCGTGCTGCTGTGGCCCACGGTCTGGGCAATGCCAGAAAACTGATGGAAGCCATCCGCAGCGGAGAAACCTTCCATTTTATCGAAATCATGGCTTGTCCCGGCGGCTGCATCAACGGCGGCGGCCAGCCTCTGCAGCTGTCGGATGTGCGCAACTGGGTGGACATTAAGGCGGAACGTGCAAAATCCTTGTACCAGGAGGACCGCAAGATGTTTATCCGTAAATCCCACAACAACCCGGCTGTCAAAAAACTATATAAGGAATACCTGGGCATGGCTGGCGGAAAGCAATCCCACAGACTGCTCCACACTCACTACACCCCGAGAAAGAATTACGAGGACTAAGCCAATTCGCCTCGCAAATCATACAATATGGCGCCTCTGGCGCAACCCTTCAAGAGACCGGATTGTATCCGGTCTCTTTTCCTGTTTGATTCTGGCCGGAGCAGCGGGGCCCCGGAGGTCGATGCCCGGAAAACTTGTTTAAAATTTTTTATTTTTTACGCGAAGTTATGGGCTCGCTGGACCTGGTTTCAGCAAAAATCAGAGATTCCCGCTTCAAGTCGAATCCCAGACGGCTCAATCGTTGAAAACCGCGTAAATTTTAGATTTATTTTTCAGTTTTTACCCAAAGAGCCCCATTTCCTCAAAACTGGCAGCGGCCATCCAGACATTAGCGGAGCACCGATCAGGCGCCGCGCAGGCGAAAATCCGCCTCAGTTGAGCGAACCCTTCGCTTTTCCAGGCAGCTTCCTCCCATCAGGCTCCAGCCTGCCCGCCTTCCCTGGGTTTCCCCTCAAAAAAAAACATTGTTAACAAATCAGAAAAGTCCCCATCCCCGCTCCCCCTTTCACGCCCCTGCCCAAACCCAATTTCGCAAACTAGTTATTTTTTATCCTATGGAATTAGTTACAAGCGTTGATTTTTGACAACTCTAATGTACAATCTTGCTGTTTTTAATTTCGTACAACGATTAGCATTGACTTGCCGCCGAATGGCATGTTATGGTTTTAACGAGAAGTTATAAATATATTCAGAATATATTTATTAATTTACGCAACACTCACCTGTTTTATTGATGAATGAAAGGAGTTTCCGATGACTGACAAATGCACAGGATGTGCTGAATCACAGGAAAAGGCAAAAGAGCTTCAAAAGATCATTGCCAAGTACAAGGACACGCGGGGCGCGCTGATCCCAGTACTGCACGAAGCTCAGGAAATTTACGGGTATCTTCCTTTGGAAGTGCAGCGTGAAATCGCAAACCAGCTGGACATCCCTCTGGCTGAAGTGTATGGGGTTGTAAGCTTTTACACACAGTTCTCGATTAATCCGAAAGGAAAATATCGGATCAACGTATGCATGGGTACAGCCTGCTACGTTAAGGGAGCAAATGAGATTTTAGATAAGTTCAGGACCAGATTGTCCATCGATGTGGGCGAATGCACAGATGACCAGAAATTTTCTCTGGACGCCTGCAGATGTATTGGTGCCTGCGGTCTTGCCCCAGTAGTTACGATCAATGATGAAGTTTACGGCAAACTGGTGCCAGACGATGTAGACGACATTCTTGATAAGTATGAAGATCTGTAAGGGGGGGCGCCGAAATGATAAAAAGTATAGCTGATATTGATAAAATAAGAAAAGCCAAGCGCGCGGACATGATGATCCGTGTAGACAAAGACGCCGAGCCGACCAAAGCAGGCGGCCGGATGCATATCATGGTCTGCGGAGGTACGGGATGCACGTCTTCCAGCTCCATGAAAATTATCGAAAACTTTGAAGAGCTGATTCGCATCAACAAGATGCAGGATGACGTGAAAGTCGTAAAGACCGGCTGCTTCGGCCTCTGCGCCGAGGGCCCGATTGTAATGATCTATCCAGATCATATTATGTACACCACCGTTCAGCCGGACGATGTGTCCGAGCTCTTTGAATCTCACGTGCAAAAGGGCGAAGTTGTTAAACGGCTTTTGGCCGGTGACAAGACTGCTGAAGAGATTACCAATGCTTTGGACAACGTGGACTTTTTCTCGCGGCAGATGCGTGTAGCGCTGAGAAACTGCGGCGCCATTAATCCCGAAGAAATCGACGAATACATAGCAAGAGACGGTTACCTGGCTCTAGAAAAAGTAATTACGGAAATGGAGCCGGAGGATGTCATCGATACCATCAAAGCTTCTCAGCTGAGAGGCCGGGGCGGCGCAGGATTCCCCACCGGGACCAAATGGAGCTTTGCTGCTGCTCAGCAGGTTGCGCAAAAATATGTATGCTGTAACGCGGACGAAGGCGACCCGGGCGCGTTCATGGACCGTTCGGTTCTGGAAGGCGACCCCCACTCCCTCATTGAGGCCATGGCCATTGCCGGCTATGCCATCGGAGCCAACCAGGGATTTGTCTATGTAAGAGCAGAATACCCGATCGCCGTTGAACGTCTTTCCATTGCCATCGAGCAGGCGAAAGCTTACGGACTCATCGGCAAAGACATCTTCGGAAAAGGATTTGACTTTGACCTGGAGATTCGTCTGGGAGCCGGCGCTTTTGTATGCGGTGAAGAAACTGCGCTTATGACCTCTGTCGAAGGAAAGCGGGGCGAACCGAGACCAAGACCGCCGTTCCCGGCTGTAAAGGGACTTTTCGGCCAGCCTACGATCCTGAACAATGTTGAAACTTATGCCAACGTTCCTGTCATCATCATGAAGGGCGCTGACTGGTTTGCTAATATCGGTACGGAAAAATCCAAAGGAACGAAAGTATTCGCCGTAGGCGGAAAAATCAATAATACAGGACTTGTGGAAATTCCCATGGGTACCACGCTGCGGGAAATCATCTATGATATCGGCGGCGGCATACCCAACGGAAAAACCTTTAAGGCCGCTCAGACAGGCGGACCATCGGGAGGCTGTATCCCGGCCAGCGAGCTGGATACGCCCATCGACTACGAATCCCTCATCGCACTGGGTTCCATGATGGGATCCGGCGGACTGATCGTCATGGACGAAGACACTTGCATGGTCGACCTGGCCAGATTCTTCCTGGAATTTACGGTGGATGAATCTTGCGGAAAATGCCCTCCATGCCGGATCGGAACCAAGCGGATGCTGGAAATCGTAACAAGAATCACAGAAGGTAAAGGGACTATGGAAGATCTGGATAAGCTGGAAGTTCTGGCAAAGAACATTAAGGCTTCCGCCCTCTGCGGGCTGGGGCAGACAGCTCCAAACCCGGTGCTATCCACTATGAAATATTTCCGTGACGAATACATCGCCCACGTTGTCGACAAGAAATGTCCGGCCGGCGTATGTAAATCCATGGTTAAATACATCATCGATACCGATACCTGCAAACGCTGCAGCATTTGTAAGAAGGGCTGCCCGACTCAGTGTATCTCCGGTGATAAGAATACGCCGTTCTCGATTGATCAGGATAAATGCGTTAAGTGCGGACTTTGTATGGAAAAATGTCCGTTCAAGGCCATCCTCAAGAATGCGTAAGAAGGGAGCGTAAAACGATATGAATAAAGTACATATAACCATTGACGGTATTAAGCTTTACGTGCCTGAGAATTATACCATTCTCGAGGCAGCGAAAGAAGTAAACATCACCATTCCCACCCTGTGTTTTCTGAAAGATGTAAATGAAGTGGGCTGCTGCCGTATGTGCGTCGTGGAGGTCAAGGGGGCGAGAGCTCTGCAGGCCGCCTGCGTCCACCCGGTCAGCGAAGGAATGGAAGTATTCACCCATACTCCGAAGGTCATGGAGGCAAGAAAGGTCAATCTGGAATTGATCCTTTCCAACCACAACTCCATGTGCCAGACCTGTACCAGAAGCTGGATGGACTGCGAACTTCAGTCCCTGGCCAACAAGCTGTCGGTGGATAACGTTCGTTTTGAAGGAGAGCAGAAAAAGCAGCCTCTGGATATCGGCGTTTCCATTGTCCGCGACCCCAACAAATGTATTCTCTGCAGAAGATGCGTCAGCGCCTGCAAGAACATTCAGACAGTAGGCGTTATCGACTGTGTCAACAGAGGATTTGAGACCAAGATTGCAGCACCGTTCAACCTGTCTCTTGCCGATACGCCATGCGTAAACTGCGGACAATGCATCAACTACTGCCCGGTCGGCGCGCTTCACGAAAAGAGCGATATCGACCAGGTTTGGGAAGCGATTTACGATCCGGATACCCATGTTGTGGTTCAGACCGCTCCGGCTGTCAGAGTTGCGCTGGGCGAGGATTTTGAAATGCCGATCGGCACTCCAGTAACCGGCAAAATGGTTACTGCGCTCAGAATGTTAGGCTTTGACAAGGTATTCGATACGGATACCGGCGCTGACCTGACGATTATGGAGGAAGGCGCGGAGCTGATCGACCGCATCCGCGGCGGCGGAACTCTGCCGCTGATCACATCCTGTTCACCGGGCTGGATCAAGTTCTGCGAACATAATTTCCCGGATATGCTGGATCACTTGTCCAGCTGCAAGTCGCCTCATCAGATGTTCGGCGCTGTGCTCAAGACTTATTACGCACAGAAGGAAGGCATTGATCCGGATAAAATCTTTGTTGTATCCGTTATGCCCTGTACTGCGAAGAAATTTGAGGCTTCCAGGCCTGAGATGAATGTGGACGGCCGTCCTGACGTGGATGTGGTTCTGACCACCAGAGAACTGGGCAAGATGATCTACGACGTTGGTATCGACTTCCCGGATCTGGGCGACAGCGACTTTGACGATCCATTCGGCAACGCGTCCGGCGCAGGTGTTATCTTTGGTACCACCGGCGGTGTTATGGAAGCGGCTCTGCGTACGGTTGCAGATATCTTGAACGATTCCTCCGCCGACAACTTTGAGTATGAAGAAGTCCGCGGTCTGGAAGGCATCAAGATCGCCACGGTGGAAATCGCTGATTTAAAGGTCCGTGCTGCCGTAGCTCACGGCCTTGGAAATGCCAGAAAATTGATGGAAGCCATCCGTGCCGGCGAAGAGTTCCACTTTGTGGAGATCATGGCCTGCCCCGGCGGCTGTATCAATGGAGGCGGCCAGCCGCTGCAGCTTTCCGACGTGCGCAACTGGATTGATGTTCGTGAAGAAAGAGCGAAAGGTTTGTACAAAGAGGATCGCGCGACTTACATCCGCAAGTCCCATAATAATCCGGCTGTTAAAAAGCTTTACAAAGAGTTCCTGGGCATGGCCGGCGGCAAGAAATCCCACGACCTGCTTCACACTCACTACCACGAAAGATCAAATTACGACGAATAGATCACTCCTTCCCCCAGAGCAGCTGCTCTGGGGGATTTTTTTATGAAGCAGATCAGAACCAGTGAGACTGTTTACACTAATTTTGAAAAGTTGGCCGAAATTAGTGTAAAATTTCAACGGTTTCGGCATGTCAATTTAGCCAAAACCGCTCATAGTTCTGATTTTTCCCAATCTCACCCTCTGCAGCCCACAATTTTTGCACTAATTTACACAAAAATACGGCGTTTTCATTATGGTAAACCAATCTGCCCTGTTCTGGCCCAATCGGCCCGCACTCGCCAGCCCCAAAGAATCCATCATTTTTTCGACTGGCTCTTGAGAAAAGAAAAAATTAGTGATATCCTAATGGCTATGGAGGAAATACATATGGAAACTAGAACAGCATTGGTTGGAATTGTTGTGGAAAACCCCGACTCTGTAAACAAGCTCAATTCCATTCTACATGATTACAAGCAGTTTATTATCGGTCGCATGGGTGTACCGCATCCGACAAAAGAAATTTCGATTATTAGTATTGCCATGGAGGCGCCGGCCGACACAATCAGTGCTCTGTCAGGCAAACTGGGAGCACTGCCGGGAATTAGCACCAAGACGATTTATGCCAAAGCATAAAAAACAGACCGGATGCCGGCCTGTTTCAACGGCCTGCTTCCGGTCTTATCTGTTACTGATTGTTTATCGCTTTCTTCTAGCGCCGCCCTCGGCTACGTTCATCCTGGTGATGGCCTTGGAGATGGCAATCTGCGCCCTGGCGATCTCATCGGGATCGTGTTTGGTCTCATGGGTCAGCCAGTCTTCCGCCTTGGCCTTTTCACTGAGCACGCGATCCATGTCGATATCCTCCGACCACTCGGCGGCGTCCGTATAGATGATAATGCTGTCTTTCACATCAATAAATCCCCCGGCAATGGCCGCGATCCGACAATCATTATAACTTTTTCCTTGCTCCTGAATCCACAGTTCGCCGATGTCCAGCAGCTTGCAGGCCCAGGAATGGCCAGCCATAAAGCCTTCGTCGCCTTCCAGCGTTCTGGCGATCACCAGTTCCACTTTTCCCCGGTAAAATAGCTTTGACGGTGTAATGATTTCAAGTTTTACCGTTCTACTCATGGCTCTGTTCAAACCTTTCTACCACTTCATCAATGCCCCCTGCAAAGAGGAACATGGATTCCGGTATCTCATCATGTTTGCCTTCCAATATTTCTTTGAAGCCTCTGACCGTTTCCTTCAGCGGCAAATACTTGCCTGGGCTTCCGGTGAACTGTTCGGCTACGCTGAAAGGCTGAGAGAGAAATCTTTGAATCTTTCTGGCCCTGTTTACCACCAGCTTATCCGAATCGGACAATTCATCCATGCCCAGAATGGCGATAATATCCTGCAAATCCTTGTATCTTTGCAGCACTTCCTGGACACCTCTGGCGGTATTGTAATGCTCTTCGCCCAGAATCAGCGGGTCCATGATTCTGGATGTTGACTCCAGCGGATCCACCGCCGGATAGATGCCCAGTTCTGTGATGGCACGGGACAGTACCGTAGTCGCATCCAGGTGGGCGAATGTCGTCGCCGGGGCCGGGTCGGTCAAGTCGTCCGCAGGCACGTAGATGGCCTGTACGGAAGTGATGGAACCTTTCTTTGTGGAAGTGATTCGTTCCTGTAAAGCGCCCATCTCAGTGGCCAGAGTGGGCTGATAGCCGACGGCCGACGGCACTCGTCCCAGCAGTGCCGATACCTCGGAACCAGCCTGAGTGAAACGGAAGATATTATCGATAAACAGAAGTACGTCCTGTCCTTCCTGATCTCTGAAATATTCCGCCATGGTGAGGCCGGTGAGCGCTACACGCATTCTGGCGCCCGGCGGCTCGTTCATCTGTCCGAATACCATGGCCGTATTGTTAATTACGCCGGATTCGATCATTTCGTAATAAAGGTCGTTGCCCTCTCTGGTACGTTCTCCCACGCCTGCGAAAACGGAAATTCCGCCGTGTTCCTTGGCGATATTATTGATCAGCTCCTGGATCAACACGGTTTTGCCTACGCCGGCGCCGCCGAAGAGACCTACCTTACCGCCTCTGGTATAAGGCGCGATCAGGTCGATAACCTTAATTCCGGTTTCGAAAATCTGCGCTGTCGTGTCCTGTTCGTCGAATTCCGGGGCCTGTCTGTGGATGGAAGAGCGAATGTCTGTGCCCACAGGACCTTTTTCATCGATGGTTTCTCCGATAACATTGAACATTCTGCCCAAAACTTCCTTGCCCACCGGTACGCTGATGGGCGCCCCGGTGTCTACCGCTTCCATGCCCCTTGTCAGGCCGTCCGTGGACGACAATGCGACACAACGCACAACGTCATCGCCGATATGCTGAGCTACCTCCGTAACAATGGTCTTTCCTTCGAACTCTATATTGATAGCGCTCAGCAGCTCCGGCATTTCCTCCGGGTCAAATTTTATATCGATAACAGGCCCAATGATCTGATGTATGATTCCTTTGCCCATATCTACCTCCTACTATTTCTGCGCTTCTGAGCCGGCAACAATCTCAATGATCTCATCGGTAATTGCCGATTGACGCGCTCTGTTGTAATACAGGGACAGGCTGTCCAGCATCTCCCTGGCATTGTCGGTGGCGTTTTCCATAGCCATACGCCTGGCGGCGTGCTCGCAGGTGGCCGATTCCACCACTGCGGCGTAGATCATCATTTCTACATATTTGGGAACCAGATAGTTGAATACGGCCTCCACCGACGGTTCGTATTCCACCGCTTTATCCAGCTTCATGATTTCCGGGTCATGCTCGATGTCAAAGGGCAGCAGGGTAACATTTTTTACTTCCTGCTCCAGGCTGCTGATAAAGGATGTGTAGATCAGCACTACTTCATCGATTTTCCCCTCGTTGTACATTTCAATGATCGGTTTACTCATCTTCTGCGTTTCCAGGAAGGAAATGCTTTCAGGCGGAGCCAGATATTCGCTGTAAATATCGTAACCCCGTTTTTCAAAGTATTCCTTGCCCTTGGTGCCAATAGCAACGATCATCGGTTTTTCCCAGTCCGCCAGAATCTCTTGTTCCGCCTCTTTGATGATATTGGTGTTGAACCCGCCGCAGAGGCCTTTGCAGCTGGTGACAATAATATAGCAGGTTGTTTTGATCTCTCTGTTCCCCAGAAGATACTGCTTGGGTACGTCGCTGCTGTTGTTAAAGATTTCGGCAATAGAATGGGTTATATAGTGAAAATTCTCATTGGTCTTTTCAAAGGTGGCCTTGGCTTTTCTCAGTTTTCCCGCAGACACCAGTTTCATGGCGTTGGTAATATGTTCGGTACTGTTGACGCTCTTGATACGCCGTTTTATGTCCTGCATACTGCTGGTCGCCATTTCCTCACCCCCTTCTTTTCAATAATTAATTGTTAACGCTCATTAAACGGCCAGCCTGGTAAAGGATCCCTTGCAAAGCTTGATCCCCTCCTGCAGCTGCTTTTCCGCTTCTTCTTCCAGTTTTCCCGTGGCCTTGATGGATTTTCCAACCTCCGGATAGTGGGTATCCATGAACTCGTAAAGTTCTTTTTCGAATACCTTTACCTGATCAATTTCCAGATCAGCCAGGTAATTATTGATCGCCGCGTAGATGATCATAACCTGATGGGCTACCGGAATCGGCTGATACTGAGGCTGTTTGAGAATTTCCATCAGAATCAGGCCGTGGTCCAGCCTCTTTTTCGTGTCCGCGTCCACATCGGATCCGAACTGGGAAAAGTTGGCCAGTTCCCGGTATTGGGCCAGTTCCAGCTTAACCTTGCTGGAAACCTGTTTCATGGCTTTGATCTGGGCGTTTCCTCCTACACGGGATACGGAAATACCTGCGTTAACCGCCGGCCTCTGGCCGGTGAAGAACAGCTCCGTCTCCAGGAAGATCTGTCCGTCGGTGATGGAAATAACATTGGTCGGGATATATGCGGAAACGTCGCCAGCCTGGGTTTCGATGATGGGCAGCGCGGTAATGGACCCGCCGCCCAATTCGTCGGAAAGCCTCGCCGCCCGCTCCAGCAGTCTGCTGTGCAGGTAAAAAACATCCCCCGGATAAGCTTCTCTTCCCGGCGGCCTTCTCAGCAGCAGGGACATGGCTCTGTAGGCCACCGCATGTTTGGACAGATCGTCGTAGACAATGAGTACGTGCTTTCCCTGGTACATAAAGTGTTCCCCGATGGCGCATCCCGCATATGGTGCGATGTACTGCAGGGGAGCCACCTCCGAGGCTGTGGCCGAAACGACGATGGTATAGTCCATAGCGCCTTTATTTTCCAGTGTTTGTACCAGCTGGGCCACGGTAGACTGCTTCTGGCCGATAGCAACGTAGATACAAATCACGTCTTCTTCTTTTTGATTGATGATGGTGTCGATGGCAATGGCCGTTTTTCCAGTCTGCCGGTCACCGATGATCAGCTCTCTCTGGCCTTTTCCGATGGGGATCATGGAGTCGATGGCCTTAATCCCGGTCTGGAGAGGCTGGTTTACGGATTTTCTCTGCAATACGCCGGGTGCCGGGTACTCGATGGGTCTGTGCTCTACCGCGGTAATGGGCCCTTTGCCGTCGATTGGCTGCCCCAACGCATTGACAACGCGCCCGATCATCTCGGGACCCACCGGAACTTCTACCACTTTTCCAGTGGGCTTTACAATGTCGCCCTCTTTAATCTCTTTATCGGAACCCAGTATAACCGCGCCTACATTGTCTTCTTCCAGATTCAGCGCCATGCCGTAGGTATCTGCTGGGAATTCCAGCAGTTCACCCGCCATACACTTTTCCAATCCGTAGACTCTTGCAATACCGTCTCCGACCTGTATAACGGTTCCAAAATCAGATATTTCCAGCTGATTTTCGTAGTTCTTTATTTGTTCCTTTATGACAGCACTTATTTCCTCAGGTCGTAAGTTCATATGGCTATCTCCTCTCTGTTAAAGTAATTGATTCCCCAGATCCGCAAAGCGCTTGCGTATGGAAGCATCGATGATGCGACCGTCCACCAGGATCTTCACGCCCCCGATCAGCTTAGGATCGATCAAATTTTCCAGCCGGACTTTGTTCTTTATCAACCGGGACGTCTGTTCCTCGAATTTGGCAAGCTGCTCCGGTTTTAAAGGCACGACAGAATAGATACTGCCGTAGGCGTATCCTTCTTCATGGTCGATCATTTCTTTGTACGCTTTTACGATCTTCGGGAAATGCCGGGTCCTGCCTTTATCCACCAAAACATACAGCAGATTTAAAAGTTCCTTACAGATTTTTCCTTCAAAGACATTCTTAAGAACGTCTTTCTTTTCTCTGGCTGATATGGCCGGATAATTGACGAAGGCATAGAAATCCGGCTCCTGCTCAAAGATGCCAAGTATTTGGCATGCTTCATCCAGGATAAGATCTTTTTTACCCGTCTCTTCCGCAGCCTGAAACAGTGCGCTGCCGTAAGTCAGGTCAATTGTTAATTCTGCCATTGACTTGCACCTGCCTGTTCAATGATTTCATCTACGATCTGATCTTGGCCAATCTGCGCGATATCCCGTTCGACAATCTTTTCTGCGGCCAGGAGAGCCAATGCAGCCACCTGCTCTTTCATTTCTGCCAGAGCTTTCTGCCTTTCCCGCTCGATCTGTTTTTCTGCAGCCAGCATCATCTCATTGGCCTTATTATTGGCATCCTGAACGATTTCTGCTGCCTGGGCTTCCGCGCGGATCTTGGCTTCCTTGATAATCTCACGGCCTTCCCCTTCTATCTTGGCGATTTTCTTGTTATAGTTTTCCATCTTCTCATCGGCCTTGCGATTTACAGCCTCCGCGCTGTCATAAGCATCCTTGATGGAATTTTCTCTTGCTTCGACAAACTTGTGCACTTTTTCAAAGAAAAACTTTTTTAAAACAAGAAATAAGATGATGACGGTGATCCAGATCATGAGTAAGGTCCAGTTAAATTCTATCAGCCCCGTATATTGCATTTCTACACCTCCCCGTCAAGTTTATGTTTCACATTCATCTTATAGCATTCCAACCAGCGGATTGGCGAAAAGCAATACGATCGATACAACAAAGGCAAAGATCGTCGGAGTCTCTGCAACACCCTGACCTACCAGCATAGTCTTTAAAATATCTCCCTGCGCTTCCGGCTGTCTGGCAACGCCTTCAACGGCGCGTCCTGCCGCGTAGCCCTGTCCGATTCCTGTACCAATACCGCAGAACATAGCAAGTCCTGCTCCTAATGCCGACATTCCAAGTACAAATGCTTCCGGTGTAATTCCTGTCATTTTAAAAATCCTCCTTAAACTTTCATTTGATGATGCTTTATTATTCTCCCTTATGGGCACTGATCACAATTGCTTCCTGGGCAATATAGACCATGGATAACATGGTGAAAATGTACGCCTGCAGAACTGGCTCGAACATGTCGAAGAACGCATTGGCCGGCAGCGGCAGAATGGTGTCTAAAATCGGCAAGCTTACCAGTTTGTACGATAAGCTGGCCAGCCCGCTGTATACCAGCGACATAACGATCAGTCCGCCCAGGATATTCCCGAACAGTCGGAATCCCAGTGAAAGCGGTCTTGCCACTTCCTCAATGATCTTGATCGGAAACATCCATGCCATCGGTGAAGCAAGCTCTTTCAGTCTTCCAACCGGGCCCTGATAACGGATCGCTGTTATTTGAACCAATGCGAATGTGGTCAGCGCCAGCGCAAAAGTACAATTCAAATCCGTCGTTACCGGCCTGAAGCCGAAAAGTCCCAGCATATTGGAAATAAGCAGGAAAAAGAAAATCGTCCCCATATAGGGTGCGAACGCTTCGCCCACTTCCTTGCCCATGATTTGTTTTACCATGTCATAGGTCTTGGTCACGACCAGCTCCGCAACTACCTGCTTTCCTCTGGGGATCCGTTCCATCTTGCGGACGGACCACAGAGCCAGAACCAATATAATGACTGCGACAATGATGCCCCAGACAGCCGTCTCTGTCAGATAAAAGCTTCCGTCACCAAATATGAATACCTTTTTGGGTCCCAGGTGAGCCAAATCATGCATAGTCACTCCTCCCTTCCGTAATATTCATCTTCCGCCTTCTTGTCCTCTTCCTCATACATGGCCTGGACCTCCGGGCGAATCTTACGCTCTGTATTAAATTTCGGCTTGATGGCGTAAAAATAATACATGGGCACTTTTAAAGTCAGAAAACCGATCAAACATGCGGCTCCGGCAGCATAGCTCCTGGTAATGGCGAAATAGAACACCACACAGTAGAGGGTCATTCTCACAAAGAAGCCCAGCGCCGAAGTTCCCTGATTCCCGCTTTTGAGCATCCGGTCCAGGGTGAATGCCAGAATATTAAAATTCACGATGGCGGTCGCCAGTCCTGCCAGCAGTCCTGTCAGGAAACCCAGGTCCCATCCCAAAATAAAAAAGGAAATCAGCTCGCACACCAGGGCGACTAAACTCCCATACAGAAATATCTGTTTTTTTAGTTTGCGGATATCATCCATTGTTGTCATAATTTCCCCTTCTGCTTTCTGATTTTAATAACTTTCTTGCCATAATACTATATTATAAACCTTTTCTTTCAAAAGTAAAGAATTGTTAAAAATTAACCAAATGTTTTTTGAAGAATAATGGTTCAAATCCGACAAATTCCAACATTTGTATCATTTTCTCACATGTGATAATTAAAAAAAGCCCCTTCCCCTTAGGGGGAGGCTTTTTTTGTTTTCCATAAACTTGCCTATGAAGTCCTTCATTTTACAACTAATTTGCTGTATCATTGCCGCTTATATCCCGTATCACATTTTTAACCCATTTTTTTGAGAAAAAGCGTCTCGTTAATGCGATACCTTTGGCCACATCCTCCAATCTTACTGCTAAAACTGCAAAATAAATCGGCCATTTCAGCACCAGCGCTGTAAGAAAGGCTGTAGGCACGCCGATACACCAAACCGCCAAAACCTCAGCGAGCATCGCGTAACGGGTATCACCGCCGCATCGCAGTACACCGGTTATATTGGTAGCGTTGTAAATTCCCATCCACATGGTACAGCCATATACTACTAGAATCCAAAATGCATACTCTGCACCAGTCTGGGTAAAATCAAAGAGGCTCAGCAGGGGTTTTCCGCATAAAATCAAACCCGATCCCGCACAGATGCCGATGATCAAACTGATACGCACCAACTTCTTTGCCAGATAATAGGCATACTCCAGCTTGCCTTCTCCCAATTTCTGTCCGACAAGAATCAGGGTCGCGTCTCCCACGCTGAAGGCGGCCATCATAAACAGATTATTGATGGTATTGCAGGCCTGAACAGCAGCGCCCTCTGTTACGCCGATTCTGGCAAAGGCAGCGATATAAAGAGCTGTGCCCAACCCCCACATGGTTTCGTTTATCGTAGTAGGTATGGCATTTTTGATGATCTTTACCGCAAATTCCTTGTCAAAGTCAAAGAATTCTCTCAGCCTACCACCAATCAAGTTTTTGCGGCCGAAGATCACGATCAAGGTCAGCGACATTTCGATTGCCCGCGCGATCATAGTAGCAAGTGCAGCTCCTGTCACTCCCAATTTAGGAGCTCCCAAACTTCCAAAGATAAATAAGTAATTGAGAAAGGTATTGGTCAGGAAAGCTACTCCACTGATGTACAGCGGCAGCTTGGTCTGCTGCGTAGCGCGCAGGGCCGCAGTCAAAGGTACGTTAATCGCTACAAATAGAAACGCAGGCGCCGCCATCCTTACATAGCCCACACCCAGGTCGATGACTTCCGGAAACCTGGTAAAGATACGCAGAACATAATGGGGGAAAAACATGGCTGCGGTGAAAAACAGAATACTGACACTCATCGCTACTGTTATGGCAAATCCCGCTGTCTTTCTTATGTTATGAAGGTCTTTTGCCCCAAAGAATTGGGCCATAAAGGTGGAGGATCCGCTGGTAAAGCCAAACATCACCATCCAATGAATAAAATAAATCTGCACGGAAACTCCAACTGCGTTGAGTTCCGCTTCACCCAGGCTGCCCACCATCAAGTTGTCCACCAGATTGAGGGAGGAACCGATCAAACTTTGCAGCGCGATCGGCAGAGCTACTACCGCCAGGGTCCTGTACAGCCCTTTTTGATCCGAATGGTTTAAATTCTCTTCTCTTCTTGACATTCTTTTCTTATTTTTTGTGTTTCTTTTCTTTCTCCTCTTCTTTTTTTATATTAACTGCATTGAGCTCAATCCTTTTGTTGCTGGTATCGGAAAGAAGCACATACAGCAGCATAACGACAATCGCCAATAACCCCAGGCATTCCACCATCATATGGCCTCTGCTGTAGAGGACTGCAATTACCCCCATGATTCCGCTGATGCAGTACATGATCATCACTGAACGTCTTTGGCCGAATCCTGCCCGCATAATTCGATGATGGAGATGTTCTTTATCTGCCACTATGATGGACTGCCTGCGGATTATCCGCCGCAGAATCGCAAAAGCAGTATCAAAGATCGGCAGCCCCAGTACCAGAGCAGGAATGGCAACCGCTACTACCGTAGCGCTTTTGACCGGCTGGATCAAAGAAAAGGTTGCCAGACAAAACCCCAGGAACTGCGAGCCTCCGTCTCCCATAAAAATCTTGGCCGGGTGAAAATTGTAGGGCAGAAATCCCAACGCTCCTCCGGCTACAGCAAGCATTGCCGTCGCCGCTACGTAGTGGCCGTGGATATAGCCGGCATAGGCAATACAGAGGGAAGCAATGGCTGCAATTCCTGCCGCCAGTCCATCCAATCCATCGACCAGGTTGACCGCATTGGTGATACCGACGATCCACAAGATGGTTACCAGAAAAGCCGGAACGCTGGAAAAAAGCAGATCCTCTCCGCCAAGAAAATCATTGATAAAGTCCAGCCGGATTCCTGATGCGTAAACAATACAAGCGCAGACTACTTGTCCCAGAAGTTTCAGTTTGGGATTGATATCCCGCAAGTCATCGATCACGCCAAACAAATAGATTAAGGCTCCTCCGATAAGAATTCCTTCCACCGTCTTGCCCGGAATGAAGGCGGGCATGATAAAGATCAGCGTCGAAGCCATGACTCCAATGAAGATCGCCATCCCGCCGAAGCGAGGAATTGGTTTAACGTGAACTCTTCTCTCGTCCTTGGGTATGTCCATGGCTCCGATTTTGGGCGCCAGCCAAATGGCCAGAGGCGTAAACGCCAGTGCCAGGACAAGTGATGTGAGAAACGCTGCCCATAGTATAAAAAAGTTAAACTCCACTGTTACTGGTCTCCTAACATTACGATTTTCAATCCCGCTTCCGCCAGAATATCCACGGACATTTGGTCCGGATAGCCTTCTTTGACGACGATTCTGCGGATTCCCGCATTGATGATCATCTTGGCGCAAATCATGCAGGGCTGATTAGTTATGTATATGGTCGCGCCCTCAATGCTGTGGCCCAGCGTGGCTGCCTGAATAATGGCATTTTGTTCTGCATGCAGGGCTCTGCAAAGCTCGTGCCTTTCTCCCGAAGGGATCCCAAGCTGCTGGCGCAGACAGCCCCCTTCCCGCTGGCTGCAGTGTTCCAGGCCGCGGGGCGCGCCGTTATATCCTGTAGCGATTATATGTTTTTCCTGAACGATCACAGCTCCCACCTGTCTGCGCAGGCAAGTGGAACGCTTTGCTGTGAGTTCAGCCATTTCCATGAAATATTCATCCCATCCCGGGCGTTCATTCATCATATCCTGGTACCTCCTGTAATTCATAATAAATCTCTCCCAGATAGAGCCCTTGCGGCGGCGCCGTATGGCCCGCATTTTGGCGGTCCTCGCTTTCAATGATGGAAGCTACGGCCGTGGGAGGTATCTTTCCCATTCCGACTTCCACCAAGGTTCCTGTTATGATCCGCACCATGTTGTAGAGAAACCCGTCTCCAGTCACCCATATTTGGATATCGCTGCCTGCCTGGCGCAATTCCAGCTTGTAGATGGTGCGTACCGTAGTTTCCCGCTCTGTGCCGCCAGATGCTTGAAAGCATTGGAAGTCATGGGTACCTGTAATTTGCTCGGCAGCCAGCTTCATGGCTGGCAAATCCAGGGGCCTGGGAATTTGATAGCAGTAATTTCGTTGAAACACGTCCATATTTTCCGAATTGCGGATTTTATAAATATAAGTCTTTCCTTTGGCATCGAAACGGGCGTGAAAGTTCATTGGCTTTTCACAGACGTCCGTAACGCGGATGGGTCCAGCAGCCATCTTTCCCCGCATACCGCCTGCCAGCCTGTGATTGACGGCCAGCGCCAAGCGTTCTGTCGGTATTCCAAATTCACCCTTCAGGGTGGCTCTCTGTCTGTAGGCGTGGACGCCGGCATCGGTCCTGCTGGTCCCGTCGATGCGGATCTCTTTGCCGCACACTGCCGATAATGCCGATTCCAGGGTACCTTGTACCGTCGGCCGTCCCGGCTGTCTCTGCCACCCGGAAAAATCGGTCCCGTCGTATTCAATGGTAAGAAGCAGGTTTCTTTCCATGGGAATACCTACTTCTTGGGCAGAAGGATCTGTTTATTATCCTTTGATTCCCTGTAAAGTACGAATTTGCGGCCGATTGCTTGTACAAATTCTGCATTCAGCTCCTGGGCCAGCTGGTTTGCCACCTCTTTCGGCGACAGGCTGCAGCCTTCCTGGAGTTTGACTTTCACCAGCTCTCTGGATTCAAATCCGTTTTCCATTTCTTTTTTTATATTTTCTGTTAGCCCGCTTTTCCCCAAAAAAACCGTCGGCTCAAGTTCGTGGGCCAGCTTTTTGAGAAAGCTTCTTTGTTTGCTTGTAATCATCTCTTATCCTCTCTTGCTATATCTTTACTGATGGACTGGACCGGATGCCGCAGATCTCATCAGAATGAGAACTTTATCCCTTCTATTATATATGAATTCTGCGTTTTTACAACAGCGGCCAGATAATTACTGTATAAAAAATGGCGCTGCCGCAGATATACGGACCCAAGGGCAGCATGTCGGTGCGTTTGATTTTCCGCCTGATCAGAAGGAAGGAGAAAACCCCGGCACTGCTGAAAGCAGTCAGGACCAGCACAGCCAATGTGCCTTTAAATCCCAATGCCAGACCCAGGGCTGCAAACAGCTTGACATCTCCCAAACCGAGAGACTCCTTTTTGAAAATCAGTTTTCCAAAAAGGGCGGAAAGGAGCATCACGCCGCTGCCCAAAAGCGCGCCCCAAAGCGGCTCAAGAAAGGTTTGGTGAAAGGGAATAAAGCCCAGTGCGGAAATCGCCGTCAATAGGACAAACTGATCCGGAATAATTCCGTATTTTTTATCGGCCAATGCGATCTCCAGGAGTGCCCAGCAAAGAACAACTGCCGCCAAGGAAAGCACCCAATCAAAAAAAGCCAGCCTGAGCAAACCGGCTGTAAAAAAGCCGGAATAAATCCATTTCCATGGAAATCCTTTTATCCTTTGAAGATACGGATCTTTCAGTTTTTCATCCGGTTCCTCACCATAATCACAAAGCCACTTGGCCGGAATCTTATTAAAAATGTACACAACGGCATGCCCAGCCAGGATTCCAATTGTTACTGAGTAACAAACCGTTCCCGCCAAAACGACAAGATTCGACACGCATTTTCCTCCCTTCCTCTGCATTTTTCTTCTATTCTACCAATTTCGACAAAACACCACAACATTTTTTACGAATAGCTCACAAATTGTCGTAAATGTGTTGTGGATTTTTGTCTATTTTCACTATAAAATCTACTTAAATAGCAATTTAAGTAGAGAATTGGGGGTAATTTGATTTATGAAAAAAAATGATACGGTTATAACCACGATAACCTGCGTTGGATCCATATTTATCATTAACATTATCATTTTGCTGTTCCTGCACAACCGGGATTTGAGTACAGGGATGGCTATCTTATTGGAGAATTCGCTGGTTTTTTTTGGATTACTGCTGGTCACGATGTTCGTTGCGGAATCCATAAGAATCAAAAAAATTAAGGGGTCTATCAGCTATTACAATGATTTTTCTAACAGCATATTAAAGCACGCGGAAAATGGGATTGCAGTGCTGGACGAATTCAATCGCTTTGAGTTTGTCAGCTGTCGTTTCAGAGAGTTCATGGAGCTTGAGGAGGTTTCTCTGATTGGGCATAATGCCGCGGAATATCTTCCCAAGAGCATCTATCAATTTTTAATGGAATACCGGCTCGTCCCTTATTTGGAATCCAGAGAGCCGGTGAGACAAACATTGCAATTTAAGGATTCCTATTTTGAAGCATCCGCCTTTACAATTTTTGACAAAGAAGAGCAGGCAAAATGTGTTCTAACTATTTATGACCATACAAAGCAAGTAGTGATGGAGCAGCAGCTGATTGATCAGCTTGAAGAAGTGCAGTTCCATATCGAGGCAAAGGAATCTCTCCTGGCAAATGTTTCTCATGAGCTGAAAACGCCTCTCAATGCGATTACAGGCCTTAGTCACATTTTGGAGGAATCAGATCTGGATGATCGTCAGAAAGAAATCGTCTCCAAGATCAATACGTCTTCCGATTATCTGCTCACTTTAATTAATGATGTACTGGACTTTTCAAAATTGAAAAACGGTACGATCAGTTTGGAGCCTTCCCATTTCTGCTTGCTGGATCTTTTAAAGGATTTGGAACAGATGTTTCAGCCCGTGGCTTCCCAAAAAGGAATTCATTTGCTGACCAATTACGGATTCGACTCTGAGCTGTGTTTAAACCTGGACCGGCTCCGGATGGAACAGGTCATGGTCAACTTAATTAATAACGCCTGTAAGTTCACGGATGCAGGATATGTCCGCATTAACGTATCGGTTTTAAAAGAATTCCAGGATACGATCACACTGAAAATCGCTGTAGAGGATACAGGCATCGGCATTGATCCTCAAGATCTTTCAGGCATTTTTACAGAGTTTTATCAGGCAGAGGGCCATTTGACGAAAATGCACTCGGGTGCAGGGCTGGGTCTGCCTATTTGCAAGCACTTGGTTGAACATATGGGCGGCTCTTTATGGGCTGAGAGCAAAAAGGGGATGGGATCCACATTTTGCTTTACGATCACTGCGCCCAAGTACTATAGCGCCGAAGAAAAAAACACGTCGCTGGTACCGGTCTTGCAAGGTCATGGAGAAAACATTCTCGTTGTAGAGGATACTCCCATAAACTACGAAGTCGTTGAAGATCTTCTCACTCGTGTAAATCTGACCTGTGAGCATGCAGCTTCCGGCCTGGAGGCGCTCAATATGTGTGAACAATCGGGAGACGAATATTACAGCGTCATTCTAATGGACATTCATATGCCAATTATGAATGGGTATGAGACCGCCCGCAAACTGAAAGAAATGGGCATAACCGCGCCAATCATCGCTCTTACTGCAACAAATATGGATAAGGAGATACAAATGCGTTACAAAGATTTATTCCACGATTTTATACTGAAACCGTTCAAATACACCCAGCTTTACAGCGCCCTGCGTCCTTATATCGAGGATGCCCCCGTCGGAGGAAAGACAAGACTTCAGGAGGATCCTTTTGCCGGCAGGGATCAAGCCATTGAAAATCTCGGCGGCAGCACCGCCCTTTACGAAAAGCATCTGTCTCGCTTTAAAAAGAACTATGCCCAGGCCTGCGATACGCTGGAAGACCACTTAACTTCCGGCCACAGGGACAAAGCAAAAATTTTAGCCCATTCCATTAAGGGACTGGCCGGGACATTAGGACTTACTTATTTGGCACGCTCTGCCGAGGTATTGGAAAGCGCTATCAACAATGGTGCTGAAAATCTTTCTCCTCAGGTCACAGTCTTTCGGGACAAGCTGGAGCAGGTGATTAATCAATAATCGGTGATCAAGGGATCGAACAAAGCATGCTGCGGCATGCAAGACGTCAAAGGGTTCTTGGATATATTGTTGCTTTTTGTCCATGAGGCAGGCGTTTTGCTGGTGTAGCGTGGATGGTGGTTGACCGAAATAAAATCAGACTATTTTTTGCCTAATTGGTGTAAATTTTTTTAGGTGCGCGGACTCAAAATCGCCCAAAGTCCGCGCTTTGGGCGATTTTTACAACGTCCGGTTCAGAAAGTTAAATCAAATTAAAGTTTCTCTTTTGACCCGCTTCTTTTAGCATTCTTCCATCTTGATAATCGATACTTCGTAAGCGACTTTCACACTTACATTTCCTTCTTCATCCCGTTTTTTGTATTCTCTGCTCTGTATCCTTCCCTCAATGGCCAGCTTGCATCCTACGTCCAGTTCTCCGCCGTATGCAGCATTTCGGCCCCAAGCAATACATGGTATGTAATCGGATTTATTATACATACGGTTAACTGCTAGCATTAAATCACAAATTTCCCGCCCAAGAGGCGAGGTCCTTCTCACCGGTTTTTTGCACACAAATCCTTCCAAATAAATTCGATTTTCATGAGGAGTCTCCGCCTCAAGTACTTCTACTTCCCTGACAAAAACTACAACATTCAATCGATTTTTTCCTTCGCACTCCTGGTTATAAGTGCGTACCTGTCCGGAGACTTTTACAGTCTGACCCGGCGTAAGGGACATGCTGCCGATAAGACGTTCAGATACCATTAGTCTGATATCGTCCTCATAACCGCTTTTTCGCACCACTCCCAGCAGTGCCACATAAAAAGCTTCTCCATACGTTTTGTGGCTGAATTCCAGTTCCGACAGGACCTTCCCCACCAGCTGCGCGCTGTTTCCTTCCAGAATCTTTTCCATAAAAATCCCCCTAAAGCAAAGTATCTATGATAAACACATCATCTTAACACGGCATTGCCGCAAGGTTGCGTCTCAATAAAAGATGCCCCGGCGTGGTTCGCATCTTATAGAATATATTGCCTTTTGGGGGGAATTATTACTCGAAATCTAGCTTCATCACTTCGGGATGACAGGTTTTTCCGTATTGTGGACAGGTCAGACACTCAAAAAAATTCGGTGCTTCCTCCCTGGGAACGGTTTTGAATCCGTACTTTCGAAAAAATTCCGGAGCGCGGGCGACCAAGTAGATACCGCTCCCCCCTTGTGATAAAGTTTCTTCTACCGCTTTATCCAGCAGAATCTTGCCGATCTTGAGTTTACGGTAAATCTTTTCCACTGCGATTCCATCGATGATGAATTCACCTTCCCTCTTGGCCAGAACCAGCGCAGCTACCAGATGCTCGTCCTTTCCGTGGGTTACCTGCCAGCATTTGACCAGGTCAGTAGGCACCGGCTCTTCTTCTGAAAACTCCAGCTCGTTTTCGATGAAAAAGGGCACTAATTTTTCATAATCCTTGGTTTCGGACATTACAATATTAATCATCTATAAATCATCCTCCTCTGTAAAAATTTTCAGCCGGTTATGGAGAAGACCGAAATTAAGCGGGAACTTTTCTCCTTGTTCGCCGTCGATATCTGTAGAAACATCGTCGTCCGACTCCAATCGCAGCTCTGCTGTTTTGAAGGTCAAGACGTGTTTGTTTTTGGAATGGTTGCCGTGTATCACATTGAACAGCAGAGGTCCCAGTTCAATAATCGGCATTTTACGGAATAGGATTACATCCATCAAGCCGTCATTAATCTCGGATTCCGGTGAAATCTTTTTAAAGCCGCCGGCAGATATCCCGTTCATAACCACCATAAAATACATCTCCTCTTCATAGGTTTCATCCGGCGTGATCAGCCGCACTTTATGCGCCCGCAGATTGGGCACCTCAGTAACCGCTTTTAGATAATAGGCCATGACTCCGATGGTGTTTTTCAAATTGGGATCCGTTTTCTGGCTCACATCGATCAGAGCGCCCATGGCCGCCACATTGATAAAATGCCGGTCGTTGACCTTTCCCACATCAGCGTTGGTAAAATGGTTCCCCAGAGCGATGTCCACCATACCGTCAATATCGGTAGGGATTTCAAAATAGTAAGCAAAATCATTGGCCGTTCCCGCAGGGAAGATCGCCAGCGGAAGATGGATATCGTGACGGATCATAGCATTGACACAAATATTAATAGTACCGTCGCCGCCGGCAGCGATGATCTGCCGGTATTCATCCACGTTCATTGTCGCCAGCGCCCGATCGATTGCCATCCCTTTGGCTGCACGCACTGGTACAATCTGATATCCGGCCGTCTGGAAGCGATCGATAATATAATCCAAATTATTTTTAAATAGTCCGTTTCCCGAATTCGGGTTATAAAAGAGTAATACTTTTTCAGCTTTTTCTTGGCACATTAGTTAAACAGCCCCCTTATTTCTCCTATTAAATACAACGATCCGGCAATCAGAACCACTTCCGGATCAAATGGCGCTTCTGCTGCCATACGGTATGCTTCTTTTGCATTCGATGCTACTTTGCAGACCGCGCCTTTTTTGTCCAGCAGCTGCCGAAGGTCCTCTGCAGGCATTTTCCTCGGATTGTCCGGCTCTGTTACCACGAACTGATCGGTAATCTGACAGAGCTCATCGGTAATTTGATCCGTCTCTTTATCTGCCAGCATGCCGGTGACCACGACGATCCGTCGCTGAGGAAAACAAGCTTTCACCGTTTCTTTAAGCGCTGCCGCCCCCGCCTGGTTGTGGGCGCCGTCGAGAACGACACAAGGGTCGCCGTCCAGAACTTCAAATCGTCCCGGCTGTCTGGCACAAAGCAGTCCTTGGTATAATTTGTCACGGCTTACTTTTATTATACCCTTTTTTCTGAGAATCTCCAAGGCGGTCAAAGCAGTTTTCGCATTTTCAATCTGATGTCTGCCTGCCATGCCGATGCGGACGCCGCTGTAGTCGGTTCCATAAATCTCTATGTCAAAGGCATATCCTGACAGAGATTGTTCCCGGATCCCATACGTTAGCTTTGCAGCATCGTAAAGGACCGCGCCTTTTTCATAGGCTCTTTTGGCGATAACCCGCGCCGCCTGCTTTTGCTCCACATTGGAAACCACCGGCACGCCGGTTTTGATGATGCCGGCCTTTTCGCCGGCGATTTCTTCCAGGGTATTTCCCAGCCGATCCATATGGTCGTAGGAAATAGAAGTAATGATGCTGATCAACGGGTTTTCCACCACGTTGGTAGAATCGCCGCTCCCTCCCAGCCCCACTTCCAGAATTACAAAATCAGCCTTCCGCCCTGCAAAATACAAGAAGGCTATGGCTGTCACCACTTCGAACTCAGTCGGCGAATCCAGGCCTTCCCGCACCATTTCTTCTGCTTTTTCCATCACCTGATCGGTGTATTGGTCCAGCTCCCGGTCGGATATAAATGCGCCGTCCAATTGAATCCGCTCGTGGAAGCTTTGAATGAAAGGGGAGGTGTAAAGCCCCACCTTATATCCGTTGGCCGCAAGCGCCTCGTAGATAAACTTGCATACGGAACCTTTTCCGTTGGTCCCGGCCACATGGATGACCCGCAGAGGCTTGTGCGGGTCTCCCAATTTTTTTAGCAGCACGTTCATCCGTTCCAACCCCAGGACGCTTCCGAACCGGTCAAACTGGTGTATCTTTTTTATTGCATCCATTGCTGCTACCTATCTCCTTAAAACTTTCCTTCCACCATTGCCAGCCGGTCACAAACCTTGGCCAGCATGTCTTCATATTTTGCTAATTTTTCTTTTTCCGCGTTGACTACTTTTTCCGGAGCTTTCTTTATAAAACCTTCGTTGGAAAGCTTGCCCGTAAGCCGCTTTACTTCCCCTTCCAGTCTCTTCTTTTCCTTTGTAAGCCGTTCGAATTCTGCTTTATAATCCACCAGATCATCCAGCGGGACGAAGATTTCCGCGCCTGTGATTACAGCGGACATAACCTCCTCGGGTACCTCATCCTTGCTCTGGGTAAAGGTGATCTGGGTAATGTTGGCCAGGTTTCTAATATACCGTTCGCCGGCTTTTACTGTATCCAGCTGCTGTCCCTGTGCCAGGATGACGGCGCTCAGCTTTCTGCTGGGTGCTGCGTCGGCTTCGGCGCGGATGTTACGGATGCTGCGGATGGCGTCCATGGCCATCTCCAGCTTCTTCACTTCTTCTTTATAGGTCAGGGCCTCATCGTATACGGGCCAGCGTTCTTTAATTAGGAAATTGTGCGGGTTATCTTCGGCCGGCTGATCCTTTGGCAGGAATCCCCAAATTTCTTCCGTAATATATGGCATGAACGGGTGGAGCATGCGCAGCATGTCTTTCAGCGCCCGCACCAGCACGCAGCGGGCCGTTTCTTTATCCGCTTCATCGTCCCCGTAGAGCCGCCCCTTTACGATTTCGATATACCAGTCGCAGTATTCATTCCAGATCAGCTCGTAAACCCGCTGTCCGGCCAGAGCCAGGTCGAATTTTTCCATGGTTTCCGTCACGTATTTTGCCGCGTCGTTCACTCTGGAAAGGAGCCATTTATCTTCATCCTGCAGTCCGTTGTTCTTCATGGTTTTAAAGTTGCCGTCCTCATCCTGCAGGTTCATGATTACGAATCTGCTGGCGTTCCACAGCTTGTTGGCAAAGTTTCTGGAGCTTTCCAGCTTGTCCTCTTTAAAACGCATGTCATTGCCCGGCGTAATGCCGGTGGTGAGCATGAACCTGAGGGCGTCCGCTCCGTACTGGTCGATGATCTCCAGGGGGTCGATGCCGTTGCCCAGGGATTTGCTCATCTTGCGGCCTTCTCCATCCCGCACCAGGCCGTGGACATAAACATATTTGAACGGTGATTCGCCCGTTGTTTCCAGGGCGGAAAATACCATGCGCACAACCCAGAAGAAGATGATATCATAGCCCGTCACCAAAACGTCGGTGGGATAAAAATACTTGAGGTCCTCAGTTTCTTCCGGCCACCCCAGGGTGGAGAAGGGCCACAGAGCCGACGAGAACCAGGTGTCCAGCACGTCTTCGTCCTGCTTGAGATTGGTGCTGCCGCATTTACTGCATTTCTCCGGCGCCGACTCAGCTACGATGATCTCGCCGCAATCCTGGCAGTACCAGGCCGGAATCCGGTGTCCCCACCACAGCTGACGGGAAATGCACCAGTCCCGAATCTCTTCCAGCCAGTGGAGATAAGTTTTTTCAAAGCGTTCCGGCACATGGATCAGCTTGCCGGTTTTGGCAGCTTCGATGGCCGGTTTTGCCAATTCTTCCATGGCTACGAACCACTGGTCCGACAGCATGGGCTCGATGGTAGTTCCGCAGCGGTAGCAGCCGCCTACCGGAATTACCTTTTCTTCTATTTTTACCAGATAACCGGCTTCTTTCAGGTCGGCTACCCAGGCTTTTCTGCATTCATATCGATCCATGCCTTCGTATTTTCCGGCCAGGCTGTTCATGGTGGCATTTTCGTTTATGCAGCAGATGCTTTCCAGATTGTTTCGCTGTCCCACTTCAAAGTCGTTGGCGTCGTGGGCCGGGGTGATCTTCACGGCTCCGGTTCCCTTTTCCGGATCCGGGTATGGGTCAGCGATAACGGGAATTTCTTTTCCAACCAGCGGCAGAATCACGTTCTTTCCCACAAGGTCTTTGTATCGCTCATCATCCGGATGCACAGCAATGGCCACGTCGCCGAACATGGTCTCCGGTCTGGATGTGGCAACTACTACTCCTTCGCCGCCGTCAGCCGCCGGATAGCGGAAATACCAGTAGCTGCCGTTTTTATCTTCGTGTTCTACTTCGGCGTCAGACAGGGAGGTTCCGCATTCCGGACACCAGTTGATGAGCCGGTTTCCTCTGTAAATGTATCCTTTTTCGTAGAGCTTGACAAAGAAGTGGTTTACCGCTTTGTTACATCCTTCATCCATGGTGAAGCGTTCTCTGCTCCAGTCGCAGGAGTCGCCCAGCTTTCTGCACTGCTTGGTGATCTTGCCGCCGTAAATGCGCTTCCAGTCCCAAGCTCTCTTGAGAAAGGCTTCTCTGCCGATCTCTTCTTTTTCAACGCCTTCTTCTTCTCGCAGCTTTTCTACGACTTTTACTTCTGTGGCAATGCTGGCGTGGTCGCTGCCGGGAAGCCACAGAGCGCTATAGCCCTGGAGCCGTTTGAAGCGGGTCAGTACGTCCTGAAGGGTTTGGTCTAGGGCATGTCCCATGTGCAGCTGTCCGGTAATGTTGGGCGGCGGCATCACGATTGTGAATGGTTTCTTGCCCGGATCCCTTTCTGCTTTAAAGGCTCCGCTCTCTTCCCACATGGCGTAGATGCGGTCCTCAAAATCCTTTGGATTATATGTCTTTGCCAGGTTTTTCTCCATTTCTTTCTTCTCCTTTTATTTGTAATGAATTTGCAAGCTGCGCCCGCATTTGTCTCAATCTATTGCTTGCGCCGGCGGCCTCGGCGGCCTGCCAGGGCCTGTTTTCAGTTTTTTTGCCGATTTCTATTCGAAATGGGCAAAATCCGGGTGCATGTCCATATATAAATGGAATTTTTCTCAAATTCGCTCTTTCGCAAGCTACTAGTTTGCAGTGCGTGACGCATTTATTGGCGAAAGTTTGCGCTAACCATCCGTAAAATGCTCGGCAGTGGGCCCATTTTCGCTGAAAACGGCCAAATTTATATGGACTTTGGTTTCAAAAAGGCACATTTCGAATAGAAATTGCATTATTTTTTGTTTTTGGCAGCCTCGGCGGCCGGGCCGGGTGCTGGGTGCTGGGAAAATTTAGTTAAAGTTCGTAATTTTTACGCAAAGTTGTGGGTTCGCTAAGCCTTATCTTGATAAGCAGCGTGTTTGGCCGCTGATCAGCCAATTTGAGGGGGCTCAATCGTTGAAAAAAGCGTAAATTTTTAAAGCTTTTTTCGTTTTTTACCCAACCTGCCCAAAAACTAATAATAAAAAAACCGCCCTTCAAGCTCTAAAGGACGGAAATTCCGCGGTACCACCTTTATTCCGCAGCCTGTTAAGGCGCGGCCCTCATTTGCCGGCACGAAGACTCCAAAGCAACCTTCAGAAAACGTTTCCCTTAAAGATCTTTCAGCCGCGGATCTTCTCTCTGTTAAGGACTATTTCCCTACTCCTCTTTTTCACTGCCTTCTATTTTATTGCATAGAACTAGTTTAACGGATTTACGGAATTTGTCAAGAGGAGATTTCCCCATGCTGCAAAGGTTTCGCCAAGTAAGCCGCCACATTTCCGGACACCTCTGTTTCCAGCAGGCGCCACCTGTTACAGCTGCGCATAAACTTCATTATAAAAGCAAGGTCCTTGGAACTCTTCATCATAGGCCGTAAGCAAGAAGTGGCACAAGAGCTCTTTGGGCTTTGAATAAAGCCGGGCGATATTTCGGACATGGGGCTCAATGTAAGGCCGCAGAGACTCAATCTTGTATGGAAACACCAGCTCTTTTGCGGGAGCTTTGAGCAAAAAAACGACATAGCTGGCATCGGTCCTGCCTTTTTGCAGCAGAACTTTTCCATACGAAAAATCTTTGGGCACAGAAAAACCGTATTCCAATGTCTCTTGATCTCCGGTTAAAGAAATCATCGCCACAAATTCGGTCAAAAGGGGTTTGCCATACTTGATGAGCGCCTCTTTATCATTGGGCGTGGAAACGATCTTTTCCATTCCCAGTTTGCTCTCTGAGTAGGGGCGCATGGCCAATTCCTGTATCCGATCGAGGCCCGCCCGACGCTTTTCGATTCTGGTGCGCATGGCCTGGAGCTTTTCTATTTCTTCCTGGATCCGCAGGTCGGATGCCCGAAGGGTCTGCTCGATTTGCGAAAAATCCATGGAATACAAGTCTTCCAGCTCACTTTTGTTCCATCCCAGATTATGATAAATATCCATATCGCAGACATAGGATAAGTCATCAAAGAAAAACTCTTTGTAATTGTTGCCATCGTTTCGTTGAAGATGGATTAAGCCCTGCCGTTCCCAGTAGCGCAATGTGGTAATGGGAATATCAAACATTTTGCTTACTTCTTTAAGCGAAAAGGGATAACTCATATTCTTACCTCTCCCCTATAATTTGGGCATTTTAGGTCTAATGGATGCAAAGTTTCTATTATTTTATCCCAAGCAAAATTTATTGTCAATTACGTGATTTTTTATCAAAAAAGCACCCCTTTCATCTTTTAAATTTCGACGCCTCTTAAAACGCAAAAAATTTAAAATATTCTGTTGACTTGACACTAGGTGTCAGGATTATTTTATAAATAGAAAGCTTCCTGACCAAAGTGATGGGAAAAGTTCAGGAGCCTGCGGTTCTTATCATCCATGGGCCGGCGGGCGCAAGAAAGGAGATCCATTTATGAAACATGCTGATTTAATTTTGAAAAACGGAGTTATCCAGACCATGGTCGGTGATACGACAGCAGAGGCAGTTGCTGTGATCGGTGGCGAAATCGTTTATGTAGGCGGCAATGCCGGCGTCGAAAGCTATTTGGGCGCAGATACCAAATTGATCGATCTGGACGGCAAATACGTTACGCCGGGGTTTATCGACGGCCATACCCATGAGGTCATGTCTTTAATCGATGCGGATACGACCTTGAGCTTTGAAAACATCCCGCCCTCAATGGAAGCATACACAGAGGCTTTTCAAGCCTTTGTCGATGCCCATCCGGACAATCCCATGTATTACGGCGACGGCTTGGATATCAATGCCTTTCCCGACGGGGCCGTCACCAATGAGTGGCTGAATAAAATCTGCCCCGATAAACCGGTGTCCATTACGGACATGTCCCGCCACGCGTCTTTGCTCAACGCAAAGGCCATGGAAATGATCGGCCTGGACAGCACCACGCCCGTTCCCAGCGGCGCCAATATTTACAAATATGAAAACGGCGAGCCGACGGGCTTTATTGTCGATGGCATTTCTCTCATGGAAAATCTGCCTCAGCGGGAGCATACAAAGAAAAAATTCCACGATGCCTTCCTCAAGTTCCAGGAAGAATGCAGCTCCTTCGGCATCACCGGAATCGATGTGGCCGCAGCAACGATTCAGGACACGGAAGCCTGGGAAGTGTACAACCAGATGGAAAAGGACGGCGAATTAAAGCTGAGAGTCAATTCCACCGCAATGAATTTTGAAGAGCGAAATGTGGATGCATCCGTGGCCAAGGAATACATCAGCAGGCTGGATGAATATCAATCCTTTAATTCGGATTTTCAGAAGATTTCCCAGGCCAAGGTGGTCTTTGACGGAGTTCCCGAGGGCAAGAGCGCGCTGCTCCTGGAACCGTATGCGCCGGAGGCCGGTGAAGCCGCGGACTTTAAGGGCGATGCCTACAGCGACCCTGAAAGCCTCAAAGAATTTACAGCTCTTCTCAACGGGGCAGGCTATCAGGTGCAAATTCATTCCATGGGCGATGGCGCAGTGCGCTGTGCCCTGGATGCCTTTGCGTATTCGCGCAAGGTTAACGGAGACAAGGATTTTCGTAACATGATCGCCCATGTTACCCTTATTACGGAAAGTGATATGCAGCGAATGGCGGATTTGAAGGTTATTGGGACCATGCAGCCGCTGTGGTGGTATTACGATCCTAATTTCTCGCCTCTGGAGGAAATGATGTTCGGCACCGAGCGGTTTGAGCGGGAATACCATATTCGCGATATGATGGATGCGGGCATCAAAATCACAGGCTCCATGGACTATCCGGTGCAGCCTGACTACCGTCCCCTCAGCGGGATCGAGGTAGGCGTGACCCAGTGCTCCCCATATCCGGGGGAAAAGAATGATCCCAAGTATACGAGAAATCCCAAACAGGGGGTTACCGCCAGGGAAATGTTGGAGTGCTATACAATCAACGGCGCCTATGAAATGAAGATGGAGGACATGATCGGCTCCATCCAGGTGGGTAAGAAAGCGGATATGGTGGTGCTGGAACAGAACATTTTGACCTGCGATCCCAAGACCATCGCCCAGACGAAAGTCTGCTGTACGATTATGAATGGAGATATTGTATATCAGTGTTGAGATTGCAGCTGGGTATGAAGCAGTGGTGGTGTGGCTCGGCCGAAATTTCATATTTCCGGAAAAAAATGAAAATAAATTCAAGTATTTACGCAGTTTTCAACGATTATACCCTCTCAAAATCAGCCAGAAGCACCAAAACCTGCTTCTTCTCAAGATCAGACCCCGCAAATCCACAACTTTGCGTAAAAACTAAAACTTTTCAATAAAATTTTCCCGGCCCGGATCAATCGGACTCGACTAGCGCGCTTCGACATTCTGCCGAAAAAGGGGCTGAGCGCATTCATCTCTCATTTGAATGCGCTCAGCCCCAATTTATTCCTGCTGTTTCTTAGTCAGCCATGTACGTTTCTTTCAGTTCATTGATCTTTTCGTTGAAAGCGACAGCTCTTTTCTGCTGCAGCATCTGCTGCGCGATCTCGTTCTTAGCTTCGTCAAAGGTCTTTGTTCCCGGAGCATTCTTCTGTTCAACCTTAATCAGATGATAACCGAATTGGGTTTTGACCGGTCCGACCACTTTGCCGATTTCCGCAGCAAATGCGGCATCTTCAAACTCTTTGACCATCTGGCCTTTTCCGAATTCACCCAGATCTCCGCCCTTCTCTTTGGACGGGCAGGATGAATACTTTCCGGCAGCATCCTCAAAGGAGGTTTCCTGGTTTTCGATGGCCTGGTAAATCTCATTTCCTTTTTCTTCCGAATCAACGAGGATGTGTTTTGCCTGCAAGGTTTCACCTTTTACAAATTTTTCTTCGTTTGCATCAAAAAAGGCTTTTGCTTCCTCTTCCGATACGGACACGCTCTCCAGAACCCTGGTCATGGCCATCTGGGATAAAACCTCTTTTTTCAGGCTGGACATGATGGTTTTGAACTCATCCGTCTCATCTATCTTTTCGTCCTCGCCCATCTTGGCGAACAGCTTTGATGCGATGAACTGCTCCATAAGCTGCTCTCTTGCCTGGGGCTGAGACGCATACGCCCTCTGCTCCTGGGGGATCTTCTGCAGAAACTCGTTAAAATCCGCCTGAGTAAGTTCTTCTCCTGCGACAACTGCCAATACTTCCTGACTCATAATTTTTCTCCTTTTTTACGCCTGATTTTCATCGGCCTGTTTTTTCATATCGTCAATCATACCTTGAATCATCTCTTGTGTAAAGCAAATATTATCGCCCATCGGATTAATTACAAATCCGCGGACCGCTTTACCCTGGCTTAAAATCATATTCGCCAAATCTTCAAAGTCAACGATCATACTGTGCTGGTTCTGTTCCTGACTGCATTTGCGCAGTTCTTCGCCGTGGGTGAACACCGGATAGTACAGATCCCCATTGGTGGCCTTGATCAACTCAAAACTAATGGTTGTGTCTTTTTCCAAAACCACTTGTCCGTCTTCCCCTTCCACCACCGGATCTCTGTCCAGATTGATAGGCGCCAGCAGTTTGGCCCGCACCACTTCATTGAGCATTTTCACGGTGTTTTCCTGTGAACCATCCTTCTTTACGGCAGCTATGGTCCCAACCAGTTCGTCGTTGCGAACCGGCTTGGGCGCTTCCGTCATTTTTGCATCTGTCATTTTTCTTCTCCTTGTATCAGGAAAGCTTTCAGGCCTTCTTTGCCTGTGTCACGCCCTCCCTTTGCTGCTGCGGTTTTAACAATTTTTCCCGGAGGCATTTCCTCCGCATATTTGGCTCCGATCCCCATCAGGATCCCCAGCCCGGAAGGCGTTACCAGCTCTGTCTCGATATCATCCGTAACAAACACATAATCGCAAGTCTGCCGCATCGCCATAACCGCCGGCACCGGCACCGGAATTCTGCCGTGGCTGCACTGGATAAACCCGGTTCCGTCGTGAATCGGCGAGCAATAAATTCGGGAAACACCAAGGCTTTCCAAAGCAGCGGCAATGCCTGTGATGTTGCGGATTGCCTGATCCCGTCCCACCTCATGAAAATGTACATCCAAAACCGTGGTCCCGTGCACCTGAGCCTCGCCCTTTGCGATCACCTCATAGATAGCAAGGACGGTTTTCTTTATCCCGGAGGATAAATCACTGTTTTCAATCAGCGAAATGATTTCCCGGTGGCTTCTGTGACTATGATGGTGCCCATGGTCATGTTGGGCCGAATTCTGGGAATGCCCGGGCAATTTCAGCTTGTCCGCTTCATCGGCCTTTCCTCCCAGTCCGATCAGCGCTTTCAGGATCATATCGCTGCTGACACCGCTGGTGCAGTCAAAATATAAGTTCATCTTCACTTTCTCCTATATGCGATTGATATTGGATGCCAGGTATGCGGCTCCAAATCCGTTGTCGATATTAACGATGCCCACGCCGTTGGCGCAGCTGTTGAGCATGGAAAGCAGCGCCGCAATTCCGCCCAGATTGGCGCCGTAGCCGATGCTGGTGGGAACTGCGATCACAGGACGTTCCACCAGTCCTCCGACTACGCTGGCCAGGGCGCCCTCCATTCCCGCGACCACAATGACCACGTTGGCCTTTCGGATCAGCTCCAGCTTGGCAAAGAGGCGGTGAATACCAGCCACGCCCACATCGTAAATGCGGTCCACTTTGTTACCCAAGGCCTGTGCGGTGATGGCAGCTTCCTCCGCTATCGGGATGTCGGCCGTACCGGCAGTCACCACTGCGATGGACCCATCCTGATGAGGAAGGGGATCCCGCATAACGACAATCATGCGTGCATCCTCATGGTATTCCGCTTCCGGAAGGACACGCCGCACTTCCTCATAGTCCGCTTTGGAAGCTCTGGTCCCGATAATATTTTTATTATGCACAGACAACTCTTTCATGATTGCAGCAATCTGCGAAGGCGTTTTTCCCTGACAAAAAACAGCCTCCGGATAACCTGTCCGAAGGCTCCTGTGATGATCCACATTGGCAAACCCCAAATCTTCAAACGGCAGTTCTTTTAATATTTCCACCGCATCCTCCGGCTTTCTTTCGCCGGCAGCCACCTGGTTCATCAATTCCGTTAAATAGGCTCGATCCATATGTACACCCCCTCAAGTCAGATGGGATTATTATACCACAACCAGAGGCCGCTTGGAACCGGAAATCAAAAAGGATGCTTTATCCTAGGGCCACATCCAGAACCATCATGATGACAAACCCCACGGCAAAACCGATGGTTCCAATGTTGCTGTGGGTTCCCTGGCTGGCTTCCGGTATCAGCTCTTCCACCACCACATAGATCATCGCGCCTGCGGCAAATGCCAGAAGATAAGGAAGAATCGGCGTTACCAGCCCGGCCAGCAAAATGGTGATCACTGCTGCCACCGGCTCCACGACTCCCGAAAGCGTTCCGTAAAGAAAGGCTCTTCCCCGGCTCACTCCGCCGTCGCTCTTTAAGGGCATGGAAATAATGGCGCCTTCAGGAAAGTTCTGAATGGCGATGCCCACGGCCAAAGTCAAAGCGCCTGCCATTGTGATTTCACTGCTGCTGGAAAGGGCCCCGGCAAAGATGACGCCCACGGCCATCCCCTCGGGTATATTGTGCAAAGTAACCGCCAGCACCAGCATGGTCGCCTTTTTCATCTTCTCTTTTTTGGGTCCTTCCGGACTCTTGGCTCCCAAATGAAGATGAGGAATGCTTCGGTCCAGAATCAACAGAAAAAACACGCCCACCAGCACGCCCGCAGCAGCCGGCAGGAAGGCCAGCCCGCCCATGTTCTGGGACATTTCAATGGAAGGCATCAACAGGGACCAGACCGATGCCGCGATCATCACCCCGGAAGCAAATCCCAGCAGCGCTTTCTGCAGGGATGGGCGAATTTTCCCCTTCAAGAAAAAGACACAGGCCGAACCGGCCGTCGTTCCGATCAATGGTATCATCAAACCCCAAAAGGTCATCATAATTGTTCCTCCATGTTTTGTTTTTACCTATTATATATCCCAAATGGGGCCCACTCAAACAATCGGCCGCTTAGGTGGGGCAGTACTGCTGCATCTGGGGCTTCGATGGGGCGTGCTGCCAGGCCGGACCAATCGGCAAAAAACTTTTTTTGTCGATTTCTATTCGAAATGGCCTGATTTGGATTCAAAGTCCATAGAAAAACAGAAAATTTTGCTGTTTTCGCAGCAAACCGGGCTGGCAATCGTCATTTATTTGCTGTCCATAGGTACGTGCAAGCGATTTATATGTGGTTAATTTTATATAACAATTCGATTACACCTGTCTGACATGTGATTTCATATGGACATTGGCCTCCAAAAGGCTGGTTTCGAATAGGTTTTGCGAAAATTTTTATTTTAGAAAATTTTGAAGCTGTCCACCAACAGCTTTCTTGCCGTTGATAGACAGCTTCTTGTTTTTCACATTTCTTTAAAGTCCACCCAATCTTTTGCATCCTCCACATCCTGCTGGGACGGAATGTTGACTTGGGAATCCTCTTCCAGCTCGTCCATATCCGCCAGCGGATAAGTGCGGAATGCTTCTTTTAATTTTTCTGTCATGGTTCTTTCTCCTTTTCCTGCAATCGATCGCAGGCTTAGGCTTCCCCATGAACAAGAAATCATGCGTGGTTTTGCCTAGAAGCCAACTATCGGTTTAATACTCCTTCAAGAAGTTGACCAGCAGCTGGACTGTGTTTTCCATGTCATCCATATTGATGGTTCCAACGGCAGTATGCATATAACGCTGCGGAATACATACGCCTCCTGCCAAAACGCCTCCTCCGGCCATAGCTGCGGACCAGGCATCTGTACCGCCGCCGGTCATGACTTCCCTCTGGTAAGGGATGCCGTGTTTTTCCGCTGTCTGTATGAGCTTTCTGGTCAGCTTGCGGGGAACGTTGTTTCCGGTGGCGCCCAGGATCGGGTCCCAGTCGTAATATTTGATTCCCGGGCCGTCACCCATTTTTTCTGAACATTTATTGATTTCCACGCCCGGCGTATCTCCGGTGAGAGTCACATCAATGGCCAGGAACAGCTCCGGATTCAGTCTTGTGACCAGCGGGCCGCCGCTGCGGATCCCCACTTCTTCCTGAACCGATCCTACGACGCAGATGGTCTGCTCAAGATCAGCATCCTGCAGACGTTTCATTACCTCCACCAGCACTGCGCACCCGGCTCTGTCGTCCACCGATTTGCCGGTATAAAACTTGCCGTCGTTGAGTACGTAGCCTTCTCTGGCAAATCCCATATAGTCGCCCACTTCAACGCCAAGCGCGTTGGTTTCTTCTCTGGACATGGTTCCGAAATCAACGAAGAGGTCCTCAATTTTAATGACCTTTTCGTGATCTTCCTCCGTCATGATATGCGCCGGCTTGGAACCGGTCACGCCGTAGACTTTTTTCCCGCTGTCGGTCATAACCACCATATCCTGATTCACAGCCGTGCGGTCATCATGATATCCTACCGGCAGGAATCTGGCGATTCCGTTATCCTCGATGTAATTGATGATAAAGCCGATCTCATCCATATGAGCAGAGAGAACGATTTTTCTGTCTCTGTCTTTTCCATATTTGATAAAGATTTGGCTTCCCAGCGGGTCTTCGATGTATTCATCGTACAGACCTTCCATCTCTTTACGCAGCGCCGCCGCTGTCTCTTCTTCATTTCCGGAAACACCAAAGGTATTGTCCAGATGGTATAATGTTTCTAAAATCGAATTGTTTTTCATAATAACTCCTCTACATTGCAAATCCGCAGACCAGATACAAAATCAGGGTCAGGCCGCCGGCGATACAAGCGTAAGGCAGCGTGGCGAACATCAAGTCGATGGATTTGATCTCGCAGCCCTGGGCGCACATGATAACGCCGTCGCCATAAAGACAGGTGTTGCTTCCGAAAGCAGCGCCTGAGAAAACCGCAGCCGAAGCCAGAATTGGATCTACATCCATCGCCGCAGCAAGCGGGATTACCAGCGGCAGAATGATGGCGGCCAAATCCCAGAAGCAGCCAGTCGCATAAGCATAGATACCGCAAACGATAAAGACTACCGCAGGAAGGAACGCGCCCTTCATGATCGGCAGCGTGATGCTGATGATGTAGTCAGCAAGTCCCAGATCCGTATTGACGGCCTGAACGGAGAAGGCCAGAACCGAAAGGATCAGCACAAATCCCATACTGAGAACGCCGTCATAGCAGCAAGTCAGCAGCTCTTTAAACTTAAGCTTGCCCTGTACCAGATACAGCAGGAAGGCAACGATCACGCCTGCAAAGGATCCATATAGGATCTCACTGTCGCACAATAAAGTAACTGCGATCATTACGATCAGAGGAACCAGGAAGTTCCATGGACGGGCTTTGTAGCCTTCCGGCAGCTCTTCCGCTTCAAATCCCGGCTCGATCGCTTCTACGCTTCCGCCAACCGGGAACACATCGCCGGTTTCCTCGGCCCGGATTGAATCCTTTTTAATCATGCCCAATTTTGGAAAAAGGCCCAGAACATGAAGGAATACCAAGATAACCATAATCCAGGCATAGAAGGTCAGTGGCATGGCTTTTAAGTATGCGCCCATACCACTTCCGCCCACTGTGATTCCTTCCGCTTTCAGCAAACCAGCGAAATACACCGCCCATGAAGAAAGGGGAATCAGGATGCAGACCGGAGCCGCCACGCAGTTTACGACGAAGGCCAACTGGGTCCTGGGGATGCGCAGTCTGTCTGTAATTCCTTTCATGGTCGTACCTACGGCCAGATTGTTGAGGTAATCGTCCAGGAAGATGATCACGCCCAGAATAGCCGTACCGGTCAATGCCTGTCTTTTACTGTGAATAAATTTGGATGCCCAGAATCCAAAATCCTTTACCGCATGAGACTGTTCGAACAGTACAATGAGAATTCCGAACATGGCGATTACCAAAAGCAGCCACTGGAGAGTTTCATTGGACATGGACGAATAAACATACTTGAACCAATTGACAACGCAGCCTTTGATACCTCCCAAAATAACTGCGCCCACCGACAACCCGCAGACCATAGCAAAAAGGGTCCGCTTTGTTGTCACCGCGATCACCAGAATGGTCAGAACTGGCAGAACGCTTAAAACACCATATGAATCCATATAGTCCTCCTTAAAATGATAATAGTATTTTCCCAATCTCGTTTCCCATTTCCCTTTTGCCGCCGATGCTGTCATCGGTCAATCCTTTCGTATTATACCATTAAATTCTCATTTCGTCACCATTTTCTCTTTTTCGCGAATGTTTTATCATTATTAATACATTCTTGTGAGTTTTATGTCAATTCCAATTTGTTTCATTCTTTTAAGTCTTGCTGGAGTAAAAAAAACCGATTCATGTTTCGAAAGCATACGGCTCTAAAAGAACCTCTTTGCTGATTTGAAACACAAACCGGTACATCCAATTATTTTATCAGAACATTTCCTGCTGAGCCGCCTCCACCACCTGCAGCATCAGCACGGCTGTCGTTACAGCCCCTACGCCGCCGGGTACTGGTGTAATAGCCTCACACAGCCGGGAAGCGGATTCAAAATCCACATCTCCGCATAAGTTTCCATGCTGGTCAACATTGATCCCTACATCAATTACAATCTGGCTGCCGGTCAGATATCGGCTGTCAATCATTCCTGCTCTGCCCATGGCCGCAAGGATGATATCGCTTTCTTTACAAATCTCCATCATCCGCGCCTCGCCAGTCTTGCTGTGACAGACGGTTACCGTACCGTTTTTCTCCATGATCATCATGGCTGCCGGTTTGCCGATCACTAAACTCCGCCCCAGGACAGCAGCCCGCTTTCCGGCCGGATCAATACCATAGTAGTTAAGAATTTCCATGCAAGCTCTGGCCGTACAAGGTGCAAACCCTCTATGGGATGCGCTAAAAACACCACAAAGCGACCCCTCTGTTATTCCATCCACGTCTTTTTCCGGCTTGAGTACTTTTCTCACGGCCCCATCGTCTATTTGCTTTGGAAGGGGCTGAAAAATCAGGACACCGTGTATAGAGTCATCTTGATTGATCCCCTCCAGATCGCCGATGAGCGTTTCCTGATCAATCGCTTCATCATACACATACTGCCTGACGGTGATGCCTACTTTCTCCGCTCGTTTCAATGCTCCTCGTTCATAAGACAGATCGCTGGGATTTTCGCCCACGCGAATGATAGCGAGACACGGCGCGATCCCCTTCTCCTTCATCTCTTTCACCTGGCTTTGCAATTTTTCTGTCAGCGCATCGGCAACTTCTTTTCCTTTTAAAAGCTGTGTCATCCTATTTTCACCTCACATAAATCGATTTATCTGATTGCGGAAAAAACCTGTTCTAGGATCCGATCGGCTTTTTCCAGATAATCCTTTAACATTTCGTCCGCTTTTCGGTCGGCCGTATCGGCGTATTCCCGGTCCTTCATTGCTTTGGTATTAATGTATACATTCAAGCTGGCGCTTGCAAGAGCCGCCCGGCAAAAGACTGCGCCCGCTCCCGCATCGCTTATTGCCATTGCACTGCCTTTATCCGCGAATTTCCCGCACAAATCAATTCCTTGACAGCATTTTTCCATGATGGCAAGGGGAACTTCACAGGCTGCTTTGAGGGCCTGTTCCATGACCGCGCTTTTTTCTTCCCGCTGTTCCTGGGTTTCCTTTGGCATGCCGTATGCTTGTGCCAGAGGCGCGAAGACCTCCGCATCCTGTTGAACCAGCTGCAACAGCTCCGATTGCAGCTTTTGGGACTGATCCATCAGATCCCGGACCTCTGTTTCCACCGCTTGATATTTTTTCTTGCCTACGGTGAGGGAGCCCACCATCGTTCCCAGGGCCGTTCCCACGGCTCCTACCAGCGCCGAAGCCCCGCCTCCGCCAGGCACAGGTTCTTTGCTGGCCAAAACCTGCACAAAATCTTCGCAGCTCTCTTTGATAAATGCCATTGCCTTACCTCCTTTATCACTGTTTCTATGGCAGGCCGCCTGGATCCGGCCATAAAACGGTTTGATTCTCTGGTATTATAGCATTAAAATGGTCATCCGTCACTGTCTTCTCTGGCTGAGATCATTTTTACCACAAAGCGGCCTGCGCATCTTCCAGTCGAATTTGCGAGGCCGCTATCATTGAAATTGTGTAAACGAACAATAATTATCTCCCGCCGAGGCGGGCTGCCATCTGCATAAGCTGCAGCTGGTTCTCCGCTTCCAGCTGGCTGCACAGCTCCTGGGGGAAACACGTTTCTCCATGGAAACATCCGGCGATTGCTCCGGCAATGGAGGCCGCCGCGCTGGTCTCATCCCCCATGCCTACACCAGCGTAAATGGATTCCATAGCATCACCCTGCTCAGCTATCAGTATTCCAAAAACAGTTGGTACCGTTTCTGCGATGGCCGGTCCGTTTCCGATCTTTTCCCTGAGCTGAGAAAGAATATAGGCTTGATCTCCGGCCTTAAGCGCGATCTCAATTGCCATATCGATTCGTTTTTTCACCGATGGCCCAGGGTAGATCCAGATATCGTGCCGCTTTCGCGCCAGCTCTTCACCTCTTCGTGCGCCGTAAAGCCCTGCCTGGACCAGATTAAATACGGTTGTATTCGCCTTTAAGGCTTCGCTGACTGCGGCAGCTACGGCGCATGCACCCGATATACTCAAAGGATCATCGTGGGAGCTCATGGATATTTCAACGGCATACTCGATGGCCGCATCCAGCTCGCCTCTGCTGAGCAGTCCGGCCGGAAACGCCTTGCAGGCTGCTCCGTTGGAGGACAGGGCATAGTAGTGGCCTTTGAACAGCTTGTTTCCCAAGTGGCCCGCGAATTCCCAGTCGCTCATCTGCTCACTGTCATTCAGCCGCTTTACGGCTTTTCGTGTGGTCATTCCGGCAAATGGTTCAAAATATTCGCTTTTTCCCCATTTTTTCAAAGCCTGCTTTGCAGTCTGCCTGGTAATTTGGCTGTCCTGCTCTAGAATTTCATTCAAAAGAAAATAGGGTATGCTGAAAGCGTCGGTAATCTGTCCGGCTCTTCTGCCCCTGGCTGGAACATAGGGCGGCGGAGCTTTGAATTCTTTTACCGGAGCGCCATACTGTTTTAATATTTGCGATGCGGACATGGTTTCCGTGGCAGCGCCCATGGCATCGCCGATGGCGGCTCCCAGCAGGCAGCCCAGCGTTTTATTATACATCCTGCGCCTCCCTTTCTTGTATCAATCGATGGATTCTCCGAGCCAGCGATTCGATCTTTAGCCCATTGGCCTTTTCCAAAGTAGGCAGAAAATGCTCCGGAAAAGCCTGCCGTCCCTGCAGCGTGCCGGCGATAGCACCTGCGATCGTTCCCACGGTATCCGTATCGTACCCGGCGTTGACAGCGCTGATTATAGTTCCCATGGCCCTGCCGCCGCTGGCGGCGATAAATCCGAAAGCAGCCGGAACAGCCTCTGAAATGTGGAGACCCGTGCCGATCCTCTGGCTGATCTCTGTCATCTTCTCTTCTTCTGTGCCCGGACCTAATCCAATGGCGACCGCCATTTCCATTCGTTTGCATACGGACGGGCCCGCCACATCGCGGGCAATCTCCCGTCCCCGCAGTTCACCCTGCTCTGCGCCAAAAAGACCGGCTTGAATCACATTGTAGAGATCGGCATCCGGCAGCAGAGCCCTGCTTACGGCAGCAGCCACTGCGCATGCCCCCGATAAAGCCAGATAATTATCATGGGTTACCATGGTAACCGTTATGGCGTCTTTTATAGCGCGCCGGGTGTCTCCGCCGCTGATCAGTCCCACGGGGGCGATTTTCATCGCCGCTCCATTGGTAGCCTGGCGGGAGACCAGATTGACGCCTCCCGTTTCTTCAATTGTTTCACCCTTGAACCGGCGGATGGCCAGCCTGGTGGTAGGCCCTGCAAAGCGATCGAAAAACACTGCGTGCTCCGACCAGTCGATCAGCGCCGCCTTGACTGCCTGCTCTGTTACCTGTCCCTTATTTTTCAGAATATGGTCAGCGATGAACCAGGCGGAACTGAAATCATCGGTTACCTGCCCCGGCTCATTGCCCGCGCCGAAGGTGTCCGGCGGCACTTTCTCAAAGTCCGTTACTTTATGTCCAAAATACTCCTCAATCTGCTTCGTTGTCCTTCCCTCTGTGGCCGCTCCCATGGCATCCGCCGCACCGGCTCCGATCAAGCCGCCTAATATTCGATCAAACACGTTATTTCCATCCTTCCATAGAATCTACATTATCCTTATTTACTAAGCTGAGAGGCGTCCAGATCACATCCTCGGACAGTTCATCGCCCTGAATGGCTTTCAAAAGGGTAATTACACCTGCTTTACCAAAGAGATACGGCGACATGGCTACAGTAGCATCCAGCTCGCCTGAGACGATGGAGTCCTTCGCCTCTTCAATAAAGTCAACGCCCACGACCATGACCTGGTCCTTCAGATTCTTTTCCTTGAGAGCTTGTACTGCTCCCAGGGCCATGGTATCATTTCCGCAGGTAATTCCAACTACGTCTGGGTTTGCTTCCATAATGGCGACTGTAGCATCGTAAGCCTTCTGCATATCGAAGTTGGCCGTTTTCACTGCCGCTACATCCATTCCCGCTTTTTCAAAGGCTTTCTTGGCTCCAGTTTTGCGGGCCTCGCTTTGGGTCGCTCCCGGGATGCCTTCGATGACCGCTACTTTGCCTTTTCCGCCCGTTTTATCAATGATATATTCCGCGCCCAGTTTTCCCTGAGCTTCAAAATCGGAGGTAATAAAAGCTTCAATCTTAGCCCCTGCTTTTTTCATCGCATTCTCATCCACACCGTTGCCCACTGCTACTACTGTTACTTTGTCCTGATTGGCTTTGGCGATTCCGGGGATCAAATTCTGCTCGGTCAGGGGAGATACCGCAATTCCGGCATAATCCTTAACCAATAGATTGTTCATAATATCCAGCTGCCCGTCCGTGTCATCTTCCGCATCCGTAGCCAGCACATCGATGGATACTCCATATTCCTTGGCAGCAGCTTCATAGCCTTCCTGCATGGTAATCCAAAAAGAATTGGCCAGTGTACTTTCGATGGCCGCCAGCTTGACGCCCGTGTCCTTGTCCGGCAGCGGAGCCAGCGCTTTCTCCAGATCCGCTTCCGCTTTTTGGAAAGCCGTGTTTTGAGCCTCAGCTTCTTTGGTTTCTTTTCCTTCGTCCTTGCTTCCGCATCCTCCTGCGAAAACCATGACCAGCAGCATACCTACAAGTAAAAGACTAATTTTTTTCTTCATTGTTTACCTCCATTTTCCAGCCTCGTGGCCGCGTCTAAATTATGCTATTGCGATTTTTATCAACATCAGATTGTTTTTTGCAATTTGTTGAGTTGATACTCAGGCTTGCGGGCGGCGCATTCTCGTTTTTAACTCTAACTCTTAAAAATCTCCGAATACAACGCCTGCATCCATTGAAAAAGGCTCAACAATGAGCCATACATGCGCCGTTGTTAAGAAAACGATACTATTCGACAGATAACAACTCGCCTACACAGCTTTATACCCTGCGTATAAAGGCTGCGATGGTTTGCTCATCCGACTTGCAGCGCGGCCCCGCTTTCATACATTTAATGGCCGCCGCGCCGCTGGCGAACCTCAGCGCCTCTTGCTTATTTTTTTTCTGCAGCACTCGGGAAAAAATCAGGCCTCCGGTAAAGCAGTCCCCCGCTCCGGTGGTATCCACCGCCTCTACAGGAAAAGCCGCCTGCCGGTACAGGCAGTCTTTGTCTTTCCAAAAAGCCCCCTCTTCACCGGCTGTACAAATCACGCCATCGTCTATACCGTACTTCTGCCGCACCTGTTCCATCGCCGCCACTGCATCCTCTGTCCCCGTCAGCTGATAATACCCTTCTTTGCCGCTGATGAACAGGCTACAAAGCTTCAGCATTTCTGCGATCTCTTCATCGGAGACAGAGCACTTTTTCATAAAGGACGGAGGGCACTGCATGTTATAGACAACGGGTACATAGCGCTTCTTTGCTTCCCTGGCCAGGACGATCGCTGCCTCTGAGGAAAACATGTCCACATAGAGGCAGTCCATCTCCCCCACAATATCAAGAGGTGCCTGCTCCCTGGTCATGGAAGCCGCGCTGTCTCCCAGATTGGCAAAGATACAATGCTTTCCTCCCGGCGCGGTGATGATATAGGTATGCAGAGTAGTCCCGCCTTCCTTGATGATCAAATAGGTATCATCGACTCCATCCTCCCGCAGCGTACTGCGAAAAACTTCGCCGTATTGATCATCGCCAATCTGCCCGGTCTGATAGGCCGCTGCGCCCAGAGCCGCCAAAGCCGCCGCCACATTGGAAGCGCTGCCCCCGGGTACAAGCTGCTCCCTGCGCAAAATTTCAAATCCATCGTCCCTTGGAAGGGAATCGCTGTCCAGGACTACATCCATGGCTACAGCGCCCAGTAAGAGAACCTTTCCAATCATCCCGCCGCCTCCTTCTTTCTTCTGTTTTTTTCTGAAATGATTACGGAAACCAGAACGATAAGTCCGGTCAAAAGCTGCTGATAATTGGAGGAAATGGCCAGCATGGTAAGACCGTTTTTCATCACATTGAGAATCAAACAGCCGAGTACGGTCCCGCCAATACTTCCCTTGCCGCCCTGCATGAGGGTTCCTCCTAAAATCACTGCTGCGATGGCATACATCTCATATCCGCTTCCCGCAAGGGGATCGGCGGAATTGAGGCGGGCGGTCATGATAAAACCGGCCATCCCGGCGCAGATGCCTGATAGACCGAAAATCAGCATCTTGTATTTGTCTGTATTGATCCCACTCCTGTGGAGGGCTTTTTCATTGGAACCAAGGAATAAGCAGTAATTGCCGAACCTGGTCCTTTCCAGTAAGATCCAGGCCGCGGCCGTCAGAGTCAGGGCGAGGATAACCGGCATACCCACTCCCAAAATCGTGCTGCTGCCCCAAAAAGTAAAACTGGCTTCGAATCCGTAAATTGGGCGGCCGTCGGTGAGCAAGACCGTTCCGCCTCTCAAAATCGACATCATGCTGAGAGTAACAATAAAGGAGTTGACCCTTGCCCTGGCAACAATGGCTCCATTGAAAAGGCCGACGACTCCGGCGGCTGCCACCCCCGCCAGTATGGACAAACCAGACGGCGCGCCCGCTTTGAGACAAAAGGACATGATTACGGCGCTGAAAGCCATCAAAGCCCCGATGGAAAGATCGATACCCGCCGAACAGATGACAAAGGTCATGCCGATGGATAGGATCATTTGAATGGCAGACTGGTTAAGAATATTTAGGCAGTTTTTCCAGCTAAAAAAATAAGGAGAAATTACGCTCAGTACTGCCACCATAACCGCCAGCACCAGAAGCAGCAGCAATTTATAGGAGTTGTTCCGCATCTTCTTTTGCATCGCATTCACTGTCTTTTGCCCCCTTCCTGGGGCGGTTCGGTTCCTGTAATCAGCCCGATTACCTGATCCATGGTACAATCCGCCGTTTTCATCAGCGCAACTGCTTTTCCCTGTCTGAAAACAGCGATCCGATCGCTGATCTGAAAAACTTGGGGCAGGTCGTGACTGATGAGGATAACGCCATAGCCTTCGCTCGCTAATTTTTTGATTAGCTTGAGCACTGCACCGGTTTCTTTAAGACCCATAGCTGCCGTGGGTTCGTCAAAGATGAACAGCTTCCCTCCCTGGTGCATCAGTCTGGCTACGGCTGTACCCTGACGCTGTCCGCCGCTGAGTACGCCCACCGGGGCGGAAAGATCCGGGATATCGATGCCCAATCGATCCACCAGGGCTCTGGCATCTTTCTCCATGGCCTTCTTCCTCAGAAATCCCATTGAAGTCAATTCCTGGCCCAGGAAAATATTAGCACTCACATTTCTGGTATTGGCCAGCGCCAAATCCTGGTATACGGTTGAAATGCCCGCCGCAATGGCCTCTCTGGGGGTAAAGTAGGAATGGGCCTGTCCATCGACGACGATCGATCCCTGGTCGGGTCGGATGGAGCCTGCGAGGATTTTGATAAAGGTCGATTTGCCAGCGCCGTTATCGCCGACAATGGCGAGAATTTCTCCCCGGTAAGCGGAAAGCTCCACGCCCCGCAGCGCGCGCACATGTCCGAAACTTTTTTTGATATCCCTGGTTTGTAATAATGCTTTTTCCATAGCCTGCTACTTTAACATCTCGATAAAGGCCGCAATCCTGGTGGCGAGCTGGCCTACGTCAGCCTTGGAATAATCGGTTTCGATGCTGAAATAAGGAATTTTCTTCTCGCCGGTCACAAACCTGCGGATCAATCCCGACTCGACCGCATACGTGTGGCAGGCGGAAAGTTCCATGTCGATCACTGCATCGGCCCTGTATTCGTCGATGAGCCTGCCCAGCAGCTGGTAGCGATTCGGATTGGGGCTCATGCAGGAGCATCCAATGTTGACATACTTTTGCGCCAGCGCTTCGTATACATCTTCCATATTCTCATCCACATTGTCCTCAATGGCTTTTGCGCCCGTGCAGTTTTCAAAGGCCACGCAGCATGCTCCCTGGCTTTCGATAATTTCCACTACTTTTCTGGTAGCTCCGCCCATTGGACATCCGGTAATGACAATCCTGGGCTTTCTTTCTTTTACAGCCTCCTGGCCTTTGATTTTCGCAAGCAGCGCCGAAAGCTCGGCCGGAACCTGCTCTTTGTTAAAGTGGAAGGTGATCCCCTCTAGGGTTTTGAGCACGTCGAGGCCCGAAATAGGCGGGTACTCGTCCTTCATGATGGCGTAAAAATCCTTCACGGCCTGCCGCTCTGCGTTCTTAATATGGATGGCTTCACGAATATCGTCCATGGTGATTTCTTTATCAAAGACTTCTTCCAGCTTTTCCTTCATGCGAATGATCTCTTCTTTCCAGAGGACCAGCCCGGCTTCGCTGTTTTTATTGGGAAGCTCCATGATATGTACCGGTTTAAAATCAGCCATATATTCATACATTTTTTTCTTTCCGTCACAGGTCGTCTCGCCCACTACCAGATCGGAAAAGAAAAAGAAAGGACACTTGTCCGTTTTTCCAAACCCGTAGCTGGATTTGATCAGCGGGCAGAGATTTTTCGGTAAATCTTCTTCAGCCGCGGATATAGTTTCATCCGATGTGGCGCAGAGGGAAACCGGCGCTGCTCCCGCGGCCAATGCCAGCTCCTGGGGAAAGTAGGTGCAGAACATGCCCACGACCGGGATATTCTGTTCCTTCAAATCTTTCACCCGCACAAAAGCGTTCCTTCGTTCTTCTGCAAAATCTTCAAAAATCTCTGGTAGTTCTTTTCTTACATCCATGTTCATTTCCTTTCTGTGACTGTATGAGCAGTTTTTTTATTTACCGGCCTTTTCTTCGGCCAGAATTGATGCTCCCAGTGCTCCCGCGTATCTGCCCAGCTTTAGCGTCCTTACTTCTGTACTGAGCCGCTCCTCGATTCTATCTGCAAATTGGCGGCAGTGGCTCAGCCCGCCGGTGAGGTAAATTCCTTTTTTTGCAGGCCGCCTTCCGTAGAGCTGCGCTACTTTTTCCGCTACCGAATCGACGATCCCGGCGGCGATATTTTCTTTCGGGTGTCCTTCTCCCATATAGCTGACGATCTCCGACTCAGCGAAAACCGTGCACAAAGAGCTGATGGCCAGCGGCTTCCCCTCTTTAGCCAAAGCAAAGAGCTCATCGATGGTCACGCCCATGCGGTTTGCCATGATTTCCAGAAACTTTCCTGTACCGGCGGAGCATTTATCATTCATCAAAAAATCGCAAACCTGCCCGTTTTCGATCTGTATAATCTTGGTATCCTGTCCGCCCACATCGATGATGGTGCAGTCCTCTCCCGTCAGCTCAAATCCGCCCCGGCCATGACAGGTGATCTCGGTGATCCGATAGTCTGAAAAATCGACGGAAATCCGCCCGTAGCCAGTAGCGGCGACAGCGCATTTTTCTGCAAGATCAACGCCTGCTTCTGTTAATCTGTTTTTTACCGCCTGGGAGGTCTCCTTGCTGTTCCACCCGGAAGGCATGGCAAAATGGCCGTTGTGGTCGCCTCTGACCACGACTTTTGTGGCCGTGGATCCGATATCGATTCCTATGTAGTCCAATCGTAAGCCTCCTCTCCATTTTCTTCCTGTTATTATAATAGAGCGTTTTGGTAAGCGTCTAATTCATAATTTCTATTAATTACAGCTTTACTAATTAAATTTTAGATATGGGTATTGGTATTCTTTTACTGGACAAACTATGTTACAATGGGATTCAGAGGGCCTGATACCAGATTTAGGGACAGGCTTTCGCTCAGGGGAGATGTGTGTATCAATAACAGGAAAGAAGGTTGTTAAATGAAAAAAATAGTTTGCGTTATGACAGCGCTTTGCCTGGTCCTTGGCATTACGGCCTGCTCAGGTAAGGGTGGCGCAAGCAGCGGGGCTGATTCGGAAAAAGCAGCCGCAAACGTCAGCGCCGATGAAAACGGCCGCTACGAGATTGAAGATGTTTCTTACGTGGTAATGGCGGAGACGGAAAGCGGCGACATGCGTATTACGGAAACAAAGGAAACGGAAGGCAACTATCAGGTGGTACTGATCGATGCGGCCAATACCGGTGATTCCAGCGGCGCTATGACTGTCACAATGACAAAGGAACAGTACGACAAGCAAATTAAAGGTAAGAAAACAGTAAAATGCGATGCCAGAAAGACGGTGTTCCTGGTGCCTTGCAAGGAAGCGGACCAGAAGAAATACCAGGCGCCGGCTTTTGAATATACATTTGTCAAGACTTCATTAGATACTGAGGACAGCAATAAGGATTATATGGTAAAAGAAATGGCAAATATTGTGCTGAAGGAGCTGAACAGCGGGGATGAGGCTGTTAAAGCAAGCCACCTTTGTACAGCAGACTTCGATACCTACAAAAATGCTTTTGCACCGGTGGAATAGTTTCGCAGGTGCATTTACGGATATGCATCTTCCCTGATCGCAGACTGACCATTTAAAAAGACACTCGCCTCAAAGAGGCCGGGTGTCTTTTTTGCTGCCAGCAGCGGCCGGGCTGTGGCTTTGGAAGGGATGATGCTCTTTTCCAAGCGGCGGCTTGCCAGATAAGGCTCTTGAGGAAAAGATTTTTAAAATCACGAAAAACTTACGCTTCTTTCAACGATTGAGCCTCCTTAAATCAAACGTTTGGGAGTCAGTCCTTCTTTTTCTCAGGACGAAGCCCCTCAAACCCACAACTTTACGAAAAATGTGCGGATTTTCACAAAAGTTTTTCCGGAGCTGCCTGGAAATTGGTCATTCCCACCCGCTATATAACAAGACCCCAGGGCTGAAGCAATATGCTCCCGCCCTGGGGTCTTCCAAAAAACGTCTTAGAACAAACCGGTGATCTTTCCGCTCTTATCCACATCGATCTTCTCCGCAGCAGGAACTTTGGGCAGCCCCGGCATTGTCATAATATCCCCGGTCAGCGCCACAATAAATCCTGCTCCCGCAGATACTTTCAAATTGCGCACGGTCAGTGTAAAGCCTCTTGGTGCTCCCAGCAAGGCGGGATCATCAGAAAAACTGTACTGAGTTTTGGCAACGCAGATGGGCAGGTTTCCAAAGCCCAGCTTCTCCAGCTGGTCCATCTGTTTTCTGGCAGCCGGAAGAATATTGATGTCATCGGCCCGATAAATCTTAGTGGCGATGGCACGAATCTTTTCTTCAATGGACAGGTCAAGCTGATAGGATTGGCTGAACGTGTTCGGTTCATCGCAGAGACGCACTACCTCTTTTGCCAGAGCAATACCGCCTTCGCCGCCTTTTCCCCACACTTCGCTGAGAGCTACATGAACGCCCAGCTCTTTGCATTTGGCTTCCACCAGCTTTAATTCAGCTTCAGTGTCCGTCGGGAATCGGTTGATCGCCACAACAGCCGGAAGTCCGTAGACCTGGGTGATGTTTTCCACATGCTGGAGAAGATTGGGCAGGCCTTTTTCCAAGGCGTCCAGATTTTCCTGTCCCAGATCGCCCTTGGCTACGCCGCCGTGATGTTTTAATGCCCGTACCGTAGCTACTACCACAACTGCCGATGGTTTAATGCCCGCCATGCGGCATTTAATATCCAGGAACTTTTCCGCGCCCAGATCAGCCCCGAATCCGGCTTCCGTTACCACGTAGTCCGCCATCTTCATCGCCATGCGGGTAGCCATGATCGAGTTGCAGCCGTGGGCGATATTGGCAAAAGGACCGCCGTGGATAAAGGCCGGAGTATGCTCCAAAGTCTGTACCAGATTGGGCTTGAGGGCATCCTTTAAAAGAGCTGCCAATGCTCCCTGGGCCTTCAACTGTCCGGCTGTTACCGGCTGGTCGTCATATGTATAGCCGACAATAATGTTGGCCACTCGGTTCTTCAAGTCTTCAATATCGCTGGAAAGGCAGAGAATAGCCATGATTTCGCTGGCAACGGTGATGTCGAAGCCGTCCTCCCGTGGCGTTCCGTTGGCTTTTCCGCCCAAGCCGTCCACCACAAAACGCAGCTGACGGTCGTTCATGTCCACGCACCGTTTCCAGGTGATCTTCCTTGGGTCAATTCCCAGCGAATTTCCCTGCTGAATATGGTTGTCCAGCATTGCGGCCAAAAGGTTATTTGCAGCGCCGATGGCGTGCATATCTCCGGTAAAATGGAGATTGATGTCCTCCATGGGAACCACTTGCGCGTATCCGCCGCCCGCAGCTCCGCCTTTTACGCCGAATACCGGGCCCAGAGACGGCTCTCTCAGCGCCACCAACACCTTCTTGTCAATCTTCTTCAGCGCATCGGCAAGGCCGACGGTTGTCGTCGTCTTACCTTCGCCGGCCGGTGTGGGAGAAATGGCGGTCACCAAGATCACCTTGCCGTCTGGGCCATCCTTTTTTTCCTCCAGCAAATTATAGTCTACCTTGGCTTTATAGTTTCCATACAGCTCAATGTACTTCTGGTCAAGACCGGCAGCATCTGCAATCTCTTTGATGTTTTTCATCTCTGTTTCCTGAGCGATCTGAATATCACTTTTGATTTCCATTTCATTTCTCCTTTTCAATCAACGTTTACAAACAGTTATAACTGGGGCCGATTCTCTTGCCTTTTTCAATGGCACAGAAGCTCTCCATATACGCAAAAAGAGCCTGGCAATCCGGACAAATGCCCAGACGGTCGGCTCATCATATACATTATACTCCACGTGGTCCATTCCACTTGTTCCGTCAGTCGTATAACAAATAAATAATAGCATCTCCCTTATGGAGAATCAAGCTTTATTTTAAGAAGTTTTTTAAAAACGTCCGCCTGTGGATCGGGCACGGGCCTTGCTGCCGCAAGCCTTCATAATGGGCTTTTGTTCCGTAACCTTTATTTTTTTCAAAACTGTATCCCGGGTAACGCTGCGCCATTTCCACCATCATCCGGTCCCGAGTGACCTTGGCCAAAACCGAGGCCGCTGCAATGGACAAGCTCTTACTGTCTCCTTTTATGACGGAGGTTTGGGGAATTGGAATGGACTTGATGATCATGGCATCAAAAAGGATATGCTCAATCCCGGCCCCCGCCCTCTCTTTCAGCATACGGGAGGCCTCCTCCACCGCCTGAATCATCGCTTCCTTTGTGGCCTCAAGAATATTGATCTCATCGATCCGCATATGATCCGCCATACCGATTCCATAGGCCAGAGCTTTTTCTTTAATCAGAGGATACAAGGCTTCCCGCTTTTTTTCCGTCAACTTTTTGGAATCGTCGATACCCGGCACATCAAAATCCTCCGGGAGCACCACACAGGCCGCCACCACCGGACCGGCCAGGGGCCCTCTGCCCACTTCGTCCACGCCAGCGATAAACATCACGTCTTTTCCGCATAGCTCCTTGTCAAACTGCTTCATTTCCACAAGCCGCCGGGCCAAAAGCATCTCTTTTTCCTGCTTATTCATGGGGTACCCTTTCCAATGTGATCTTTCCGATCGTTCCTGCGCGAAACTCATCCAGCACCACTTTGGCGATTCGTTCGTAATCGATCTTTTTCCCAGGGAGAATGCAGCCCCGTTTGAGCGCTATCGCTTCCATGGTCTGAATCGGGGTCTCTTCTACTCCGTCCAGCTTGTAGCGCTGTGCCAGAAGTTCCGCATAGCCGTTTTGAAGGACGGCAATCAGCTCCAGGGCCAGGGTAGCCACATCGAGGATTTCGTCCTTGATCGAACCGCAGAAAGCCAGATTAAGGCCTGCTTTCGGATCCTCAAACTTGGGCCAGAGGATCCCTGGCGTATCCAAAAGCTGCATATTGCCCGGAAGGTTGAGCCATTGCTTGCCTTTGGTCACCCCCGGCCTGTCCCCTGTCTGGGCGCTCTTTTTTCCGGTCAAACGATTGATGAGAGACGACTTGCCCACATTGGGCACGCCCACGATCATCAGCCGGTACGGCCGCTGCCTGACCTGGCCGGCGTTTTTCTCATCCTGCAGCCGGGACAGCAGCTTTAAAAGCTGTGCCGCCCCACCGCCCTTCATACAGTTCATCGTCAGGACCTGACTGCCTCTTTTCCGAAAGTATTGCTCCCATTCCTGATTGGCCTCGCTGTCCGACAGATCGCTCTTGTTGAGAATGATGATGCGCTTCTTATTTCTCACCAGTTCGTCGATAATGGGATTTCTGCTGGAAACCGGGATGCGTGCATCGATCACTTCCACCACCGCATCCACCAGCTTCAGATTTTCCTGGATCAGCTCCCGGGTCTTTTTCATGTGTCCCGGATACCAGTTTATATGTTCCATCATAGGTTGTTCCTCTCGTTTTTTCAGTGTACTTTATTATAGCAGGGATTGGGCGGAATTACAATGCAGGGAGCGGACCCTTCGGGCCCGGATTCATAAAGGCCGAAAAGCAAAATTATCGCTAGAACTCGTTTTGGCCTAACTTTACGATGATTTTTCATCGTGACGAAAGACAAAAAGCTTAAAAAGCGATAGTTTCCTGCTGTTTTTAGGTGGATTAGCAGAAAAAAAGGCCTAAAATCATCGCTGGGAAGGCTGCCAGGCACGGATCACGATGATTTGATTTGCTCCCGGCCCCATCTTTTCTGCCATAAAAAAAGGATCGCCGCATATACGACAATCCTTCATTAAGTCAAGCTTATTCTTCGGTCTTTTCCTCTGCTGCCGGAGCTTCTTCCGCAGGAGCTTCCACAACTGCTGCTTCTTCAGCCGCCGCTGCTTTCGCTGCTGCCTTTGCTTCAGCTGCTGCCAGCTGTTCTTCACTGTATTCCTTGGCTTTAATCTTGGCAGATTTACCAGTTCTTTCACGCATATAGTGAAGCTTCGCTCTTCTGACATCACCTTTTCTCACAACTTCGATCTTTTCAACCAGTGGTGAGTGCAGCGGGAATGTCTTTTCCACGCCGACGCCGGAAGCGATTCTTCTTACTGTGAATGTTTCGCTGATTCCACCGTTCTGCTTTTTCAGGACAAAACCTTCAAAAATCTGAATTCTTTCTCTCGATCCTTCTTTAATTTTAATGTGCACTTTTACAGTGTCTCCCACATTAAACGCAGGGATATCTTTTTTGGTGTATTCCTGTGCAATTGACTGCATAATATTCATTGCTCATTTCCTCCTTCCCTCCAAGACGTTCGTGGTGCCCAATTCTGCATCCAGAGGACCGCCCGTAATAACTTTCAATATTTTAGCACAAAAGCTGGAAAAGCGCAAGGATTTTTTTGCCTGCCAACTCTGCCGCCCGCTAAAACTTCTGCACGGTTCTTTGAATGATGTCGTCCTGCATCTCCTTGCACAGCTCGGTGAAAAAGGCGCTATAGCCTGCCACCCTGACGATCAGCGATTTATAGCTGCCCGGATTTTTCTGCGCTTTTTTCAGCAGATCGCTGGATATGATGTTGAATTGGACATGGTAAATATTCAAATCAATAAAGCTGCGGATCAGGGAAACGATTCTGGCATTTCCTTCCTCACCCTTGGAGGACATGGGATCCAGCCGCATATTGAGCAGCGTGCCGGCAACATGGGCATCGTGGTTGATCTTTGACACGGACTTGAGCACAGCCGTCGGCCCTTTCACATCTGTCCCGCCCTTGGGCGAGCAGCCGTCGGCCAGAGGAGTTCCTTCCAGCCTGCCGTAAGGCAGCGCAGCCACCACTTCGCCGTGGGGAACATGGGAAGCTACCGGATACAAACCCGAAATATAGTGGGGACCCCGATAAGACTGATATTGGGTGATTTCTTCAAAAGCAAAATCGGTCATTTCCCTTACAAAATCGTCCACATAGTCATCGTCGTTGCCATAAAAGCGGCCGTTGCTTTCAATATACGCTTTCATTTCCTCATGGCCTTTGAAATTATGCTTTACAGCCTGAACAAAATCCTGCATGGTGAACACCTGCTTGTCGAACACAAACTCTTTTATCACCGACAGAGAATCCGCCAGATCGGCAATGCCGGTGCCGATAAAGGCCGGGCCTACCGTCAGCTCTGCGCCGCCGCGGGTAATGTCTCTGCCCGTTTCAATACAGCCGTCGATCATGGCCGACATGTAGGGATAGGGCGTGTATTCCGCGTGGAGCTTTTCGCAGATATGACAGGCCGTCGCGATATGCTTGATGCAGAAAGCAAGCTGCTTTTTCACCGCATCCTTCAGTTCTTCAAAGCTCATCTCCGACGGATCGCCGGTGCTCAGGCCCAGCTTCTTATTGCCGTTTACCACGCTGATGCCGTTAGTCAGCGCCAGTTCCATCACTGACCCATAGTTATAATGGCCGCCGTCGGTCCATTTGGACATTTTTCCCGGAATATAGGGTTCTACGCATCCAACCATGCAGTAATCCCGCGCATCCTCGATATCCGCTCCGCTGATGAGCATCATTTTAATGGTCACCTCGTCGTTGTGGATGGCTGGAAAACCTGTTCCGATCTGGGAAAGGGCCGCTGCCTTGCGCAGGAATTTGTCCGGCGACTGTTTATGAACGCGCACCGAAAGGGATGGCGAATGGAGACGCACTTCCATTTTGGCGGTTATGAATAAGTAGGATAACTCGTTGGTGGCATCCTTTCCATCCCTGGCGATTCCGCCCACGCAGACATTTTGATAAGGCTGGTAGCCGGCAAAATACATGGCCGCATTGGTGCTCAAAAACCAAGTGTTTTCCGCAAACTTGAGATACAGACATTCGATCAGCTCCAGGGCCTTCTTCTCTGTCAGCAGCCCGGCTGCGAGATCTTTTTTGTAATACGGGTAAAACAGCTGATCCACTCTGCCGGGAGAATAGGACGGTCCGTTGGCCTCTATGTAGCAGCCAATCTGGAGGATCCAAAAAGATTGCAGCGCCTCCATAAAGGTCCTGGCCGGATTGGCCGGCACATGATCCAGATTTTCCGCGATTTGCAGCAGCTCCGCCTTTCGATCCGCATCGGTTTCCGCCGCTGCTTTTTCTCTGGCAAGAGCAGCATAACGGGCTGCCAGAGCCATGATTCCGTCCAGGGAAATACAGACCGCTTCATAAAAATTCTTCTTTTCGTAGTCCTCAGGCTTGACAATATCCAGGGCTGCCGCAGCGTCCTGCGCCTGTTTTTTAATCCCCAGGAATCCTTTTTGCAGCACTTTTTTCACATTGGGCGAAATTTCTCCCGGTCCGCTCTGGGTTTTAATTTCAATGTCTATGATTCCCGTTTTGACAGCGATTTCCTTCACCTCGTCGGGAATCTGGCGCAGCCAATGGCTGCTGATGTCCTTATCTTCCCAATAGGGAAAGATTTCACTTCTCAGCACCGCTTTCTGTTCCTCCGTCACTTCATAAGGGTCCTGACGGCGGGTGCTCAGACCGTCCAGCTCTTCCTTCAGCCAGCCAGTAGCATGCTCCGGGCAAAAGACCGCGGCCCTTGGTATGGAAGCGGCGCAGCCAACGATCAGCTCATCATCGGCAATAAAAATGCTTTTTTCCTCGCAGGCTTTCTTAAAGGCTTTGGCCCTTCGAATCACCGCGGTCTCCCCTTCCGTTTTTTGATAGGATCTGGTATAGGCCATGGCCCTTTCAATGCAAAGCTGGGGTTTGATATCGAAAAATCTGTCCAAAAGCCGGTTCACTCTGGGAAATGCTGTGCTGCTGGTTTCATCGATGGTACCGCCGCAGCAAGCTTCATCTTTTATCATGTCACTCATTGGTTTCTCCTTTCATTTCAGTGGTAACGTTATGTATATAACCATTTTACCGGTTCTCGAAAATTTGTATATTCGCCGCCAGGATAAAAAGCGGCCGCCGGCCGGCCGGTTATGTATACCTGCGTATACCTTATAAAATCGTCCCCAGGATCTGATGCTTTCCTTCGATGTCCATTTTATTGTAGATGTTGGTCAAATGCTTTTTTACCGTGGGCACGCTGATGAAAAGTTTTTTGCTGATTTCCAGATTGTTCATCCCTTTAAACATGCACTGCATCACCTCATATTCCCGATCCGTCAGGCCGTAGCGGTCTTTCACTTCCACCAGAATGTTTTCAAACAGGCTGGAATAGTCATAGACGGTTGCGATAAATTTACTGTCCATGGCCGACTTACCTGTCACAAAGACTACTTCTGCAAAATAGGTAGCTTTTCCGATAACGATCCTGCTCCTGGCCCGAATGTCGTCCCCTTTGGGCATCAGCCCGCCGTCGGAAGCCAGCTTGCTTTTTATGCTTTTGCACAGGGTGATCAGGGTGCGCATCAATTCCCCGATGTGCTGATATTGGATGGTTTGATTTTCCTCCAGATTGCAGTCCAGCAGCTTCAAATCATAGTTCCAGATACAGATACCCATTCCCTGGATGTTGGACAAAAGGGGCAATTCCAATAAGTAGTGGTTGATCTGCTCTCTGGTGTTCTGAAATCGCTTGGCAATGTTGGCCAGATGGGGCCTGGCCATTTTAAGGATCTCCAGGTCTTTGTTGGAAAAGTCCTTGTACTTTTCAGGGCGGTGGATTCCGATGCCGCCCACATATCCATTTTCCCCGATATAAAGGTTCCCCTCAATGGAATGGTTCATCCCCGCAGGGCGGAGCAGTTCGTTATAATATCTGGTTTTTTTCCGCTCATCAAAGATAAAGACATCGGAGCTGCGGAACATGATCGGATAGTCGTTTGAAACAATAGGCAGCACATCATCGATTCCGCAGTACTGGTCGAGATAGCTTTTCAGATCCTTTTCTCCCCAGTCCACAAAGATAAAGTCCTCAAAGATGATTTGATCATCCTTCTTTTTATAAAAATAGATATCGCCCTTTTCAAAGATAATCAGCTCTTTGAGTTTTGCCAGAAAGTTGTTGAATGCCTTCTCGTAATCATCGTCATCGTGAAGCTCCGCCAATATCTGATTCAGATACAAAAGTTCTCTGTTGTCCAAAAAGGTTTCCATATTGATCACCTCCCCTTTAAACAAGTTTAATCTCAATGGGGTAGTTTTGGTCCGCGATCCATCTGCTTAATTCCTGCTTTTGCTCCTCCGAATAGGTCTGCAGGCCGCTCAGCTCATAGTCCTCGCCGATCCACTGGTATTTGCTCTCCCCCAAGCTGTGATACGGCAGCAGTTCCACCCGCTGCGCGTTCTCAAATTGGGCCGCGAACAAAACCGTTTCTTCTAAGTTTTTGAAACTATCGTTTAAGCCCGGTATCAGCGGCACTCTGAAAATCACCGGCTGGTCTTTTTTCAGCCGATAGGCGTTTCTAAGAATTTTTTCATTGCCCGCGCCAGTCAGACTTTTATGCTTGGCTGAATTCATATGCTTTAAATCGAATAAAACCAAATCCGCATATTCAATGGTTTCCTCGAACTGCTCCGCCTCCGCAAACGCGCAGGTTTCAATGCAGGTTGAAATGGATTCTTGTCTGCATCTTTTTAAAAGCTGATTCACAAAGGCGCTTTGGAGCGCGGGCTCGCCGCCGCCGATGGTTGCTCCGCCGCCGGAATTCCGATAGAACAAACGGTCTTCCGCGATGATTTCCATCAGCTCCTCCACAGTGACTTGAGATCCGATCATCTTTTTGGCCTGCACCGGGCACACGGCCGCACACTTGCTGCAGCCGGTGCAGCGCTCCCGGATAATCCCATAGTCTGGCCCTTGGATGGCCCGGTCCGGACAGACAGCCGCGCATTTTCCGCAGCGAATACAGTTTTTTTGTGTATAGCCGACCTGCACGCCCGTCTTTTGCGATTCGGGGTTGCTGCACCACCTGCAGCGCATCGGACATCCCTTCATAAAAACCAGGGTACGAATCCCCGGCCCGTCATGCAATGAATATTTTTGAATATCAAATATTGTTCCAGTCATGTTTTTCCTGTTTCTACTTGAGAAAGGGACTGTTGCGCTCGGCGACAGCCCCTTTGGGTTTGCATTAGCGATTGGTTTCAATTTCGTTGTCATTGACAAAGGGAATCTTATACTTTTTCATAATCCAAGTCTTCATCAAAACCGTATAAACGATTCCTGTAAGGAAGAAGGTTGGCACGATGGCAGTCGTATAAGGGAAGATTCCCGTCAGACTGGTCCAAGTGAGCGGGTTGAGAATCAGCAGATATGTAGCGAAACCTGCGCCCACTGCGATCAGAGCCGCCGGGTTCCAGCCCTTGGCATATTGATAGCCTTTGTTGACACTGAAGAATTCTCTGATCCGGAACCGGCCTTTGCTGATAAAGAGGAAATCAAATACAACGATGGACGCATAGATTCCGGTTACCAGGCCGATAAAGGCGTAGACGTTGCTGACCATGTAATAGACCGCGTTATTGAGCATAAACAATACCGGCACCACAGAAATCAGCAGAGCCGGAATCCAGCCGAACCTGGGCATCCTGCTTTTGACGGCGATGGCCTCCGGATAAACCAGCGTAGCTACCGAAGTGATATTGGCGATGGCAAAGAGCACCAGACCTACGGCAGCCAGGAATCCCAGACCCGTGTCTTTGCTGACCTGTACGAACCAGATGGTCGGGTCATATTTTCCGATGGCAAGGGCGGCGAAAGCGGCGAATAATCCTGCCACTGCCGCGAGAACACCCCAGCCCCACATGCATCCATGGTACCCGTTGCTCTCGGTCTTGGCCAATCTGGTCCATCCGCCGAAGAAGAATCCCCAGGACATGCCCAGGCCCAGATTTGCTTCAAGAGCCGTGGCCCTGCTCCACTTTATGCCCATGCCGGCTCCCATATCTGCATCCGTATAAGGCTCCGCCGGTTTTGCGTGGATAACGGAATCTATTCCATGGTAGGCAAAGAGATAAATAATCAATCCCGCCAGGATCAGTGCCATGAAGATGGCCGAAAGCCTTGTGAACCACCTGAGGGCATTGGGCCCCAGCCAGGCAATAAACGTACCGCCCACCAAAGCAATCAGAGCAAATATGGTAACAGCCGCTCCTTCCGTGGCAAAAAAACCTGGTCCTGTCAGAACCGCTACAAATTTAATCGCACTTTGTCCAAACATTAAAGTTGCCAGGGCCAGCGCCGGATAACATGCGATCAAAAAGAAAAAGGTCATGAGAATTGAACCTTTTTGTCCAAATATACCAGCGGTGGCAGTAAGCTGTTCAACACCGTATCTGGATGGACTGATTGATAGAAATGAAATCATAAAAATACCGACGCAGTTTCCTGCTAAAATTGTTGGAATTGCTTCCTTAGCGGTTAAGAGCATTCCGGCCTGACTTCCGCAGAGGAAGAACCACGCTGCGATGCCAAAACAAATCTGAACAGCGATCAGATCCCACATGCCATAACATCTCTCGGATTTGTCTGCCGGCAGCAGAGATGTATATACAGCTTCTGTAACATTATTATTGTTCGCCATGTTTTCTCCTTTCTCTATGCCATTAAAACGGCAATGATGTAATAGAGCAGAATCGCTCCATTAATGACTCCTGCAAAGATGTAATCTCCCTTCCTGATCTTCGGCACATAGCCGGCTCCTCCCTTTGATGTTTGAGGTTCGTGATTTTTTTCGAAATCAACGATTCTTTCCTCCAGTGCTTTGCGCATTTCCGGGTCAATCCCTTTAATGTCGATTGGCAGTTGTTCAACTGGTAACATCTGATCACCTCTTTCCTGTTAAAACCGTCAGCTAAAAATGTTTACTACGATTATTGTAAAACAAGATTGAATTTGTGATAATTATCCTCAAGGATATTTCACCCGGTTTTGACTATCCCTGAGGCGTACCGCCGCATGCAGGTTATGGAACAATCATTTTATTCATTTTTAAATTTACTATTTATATTTAAATAATAATAAAACGTTGGTAGAAACCTTGTAATATGAGTGGTTTTCTTTGTTTTTAAAATTACGGTCTATTCATATAAAAATTTCATTTAATTTTCAGTCCCTGTTTTTGCTGAAAATTCGTTCTTTTTCACTCGAATTTGATTGGAACGAATCTTGCTTTCTAATAGATTATGGCACTTACGTTTTTTCATTGTTTATTAGGAGGTGTTTCTCATGAAGGAAAATCTGTCTTTGAATGCCAATATGGATTATGACTACATTTTGACAGGAAAAGCGATCTACACGCTGGACGAAGACCATCCTGCGGCAGACTGGGTTGCCGTCAAGGATAAAAAAATTGCGAAGGTCGGCGACGGCCCCATCCCGGAAGGCTGCGAAAGGAAGGACTTTGGCGATAATATCATTATTCCCGGCCTGATCGATTCCCATGTCCACGCAGGGCAGACCGCGATTATGATGGGAGGCGTCAACCTGATCAACGCTGTAACCATTGAAGAAGTTTTAAATCTGATCGATGAACGCTGCAAAACTACCGAGGACGACCTGGTATTCGCACCCTTTTTCATTGTAGCTCAAATTGAAGAAAACCGGTTCCCCACAAGGAAGGAGTTGGATGCAGTTTCCCACGGCAAGAAGGTCATGGTAATCAGCATTACGCTGCATACATCCGCAATCAATACTGCGGCCTATGAAGCAGTCGATTACCACGGAAGCACTTACGGCCTGACCATGGATGAAAGTGGAGAATTCAACGGCTATCTGGCGGAAGACGAGGTTAATTTTTATACCCTTGGCGAGCTGATCGCCGGCATTTCTGAGGAAAAGTACGACAGCTATATTACACAGTTCGCTCAAATGTGTGTTGAAAATGGAATTACCACTGCCCATTGTCTGGAAGGGCAGTTTGTCACAGGTGATATTGATCTGGATTTGTGGCTCAAACGGTTAGATAAGGGTGATCTGCCTCTCCACTGCGTGCTTTATCCCCAGATGTGGGATTATGAAAAATCCAAGAAATACAATCTGCCCAGACATGGCGGGTGTCTGACCCTGGATGGCGCTGATTTGGATTACACCATGGCTCTGGACGAGCCCTATACCTGCAGGCCGGAGGTTCGCGGCGATCTTTATCGGAAGGATAGCGAGGTCTATGAGCTGACAGCAAAAGCTTATGCCGATAACAAGCAGATCGCCTTTCATGCCATGGGAGAGCGGGCCATCGATCAGGTAATGGATGCATACCGGCGGGTAATTGCTGAGCAGGGGCAGAAAAATCTCCGCCTGAGAGTGGAGCATTTTACCCTTCCGAGAGAAGCCCATATCAAGATGGCAGCCGAGCTGGGTATTGTCGTCAGCCAGCAGCCGGAATACACCTATCTCTATGGCTCCCCCGGCGGACCAATCGAGCAGTGGTTCGGGGAGGAGAGGAGCCGTCGTATGGAGCCCTACAAATATATCAGCGATCAGGGGATCATCGTAGCCGGAGGCTCTGATTCACCAGTAAACAGCTTGAATCCTCTGACTGGAATTCAGGGGCTTGTAAATGCCCGTTTTGATACCAGGCGGATGAGCGTGACGGAAGCGTTGAAGGCTTACACGTATAATGCGGCCTATGCTGCCTTTGAAGAAGACGAAAGAGGTACGATCAAAGAAGGTTATTATGCGGACTTTACCGTATTGAGCGAGGATCCATATGAGGTTTCCGACCGCATTGATGAGATTCAGGTTAAAGGGACGATTTCGGAAGGCCGGGTGGTCTTTGAAAAATAACCGGCCCGGCGGCGGGCTGCTGCATGAAAAAAGGAGCTGATCGCGTTTTATAATGCGACAGCTCCTTTATTTGCGTTTTTGTGGCTTATTCTACGACCCGAATAATCGCGGCGACTCTCGTGCCTGAATTATTCAGTTGCTTCACGCTCTGGGCGCATACTCCCTTTCTTGCGTTAGCAGCATGGATAATCTTTCCGCTTCCGGCGTATATAGCCGCATGGCTATAACGTCCGCCCCTCTTAAAAAGAATAATATCTCCGGCTTTCGCCTTTTTGATGCTCTTTATGGAAGAGCCCACTTTATACTTTTTAAGAGAAGAATACAACCCGGCAGAAGAAGTCCGTTTTACTTTTTTCTTTGCGTCTACATCCGCGTTTTTATATACCCAGTATACGAATCCGCTGCAGTCGAAGGATTTTGGGCCTGACCCGCCAGATCGATAGCGAGCGCCTATTTTGGCCTTTGCTTTTGCGACCACTTTTTGAGGATCGCTCTTTTTCGTCTTTGTTTTTGTGGCTGCGGAATAATCTCCGTAATATGTCACGCCGTTTACTTCAGCGTATGCTCTCACCTTATAGCGGTAAGTCGTATTCCCTTTCAGCTTTTTATCTGTATAGCTGGTCTGGGATGTGGTTGTCAACTCTTTATACTGTTTCTTTTTTGAGTTGTACCTGTAGACCGCGTATCCGTCTGCGCCGGACACGGCTCCCCAGGTCAGTTTGATCGTGCTGCCGCTTGTTGCCTTCGCTTTCGCACCGGTCGTTTTCGCCACTTGCGGGTCCTTGCCGTCAGCTCCATGCACTGCTGCCGGAAGGCAAAAGATGCTGAACATCATTGCCAATGTCACCGCATAGGTTACCATTTTTTTACTCATAAAAGCCTCTCTCTAAGTTTTTTCCCCAGCTTTTATTGAATAACACGGGTATTACTATACCATCGAACATACAAAAAGTCAAATTCTGCTTCATCCCTTGCTATCACTAGTATGCAGTGCTATATTATCAAAAACATCTAAAAATCTTTTTAAATAATTTTATAAAATCAGTTGTTTTTGCTGGGTTAGCGACTTAAAACCATTGATTTTTCTGATTTCTTTACGCGTTTAGCAGTATTTTTACCATTTTTATAAAAACTATTCTATTGCACTTAAATGTTTTTCAGTAACTAATTTGCTGTAATTTTCGGATTGTATGTATTGGTTTGTTTGTTATGTTTATTCATGTTTATGAATAAAACCCACCTCATGCTCTGGGATGGGTTTTATCGTAAACGTCTTTTATTCGATTTTTGGTAACGGTGAGATAGATTTGGGTAGCCGATATATCCTCATGCCCCAGCAGCTCCTGCAAGGATTTCAGGTCGGCTCCATTCTGTATCATATGAACCGCAAAAGAGTTCCTTATAATGTTGGGCGTCAGCTTATGCTCAAGGCCGGCTTGCTTTCCGTATTCCTTTAATACTTTCCACAGTCCCTGGCGAGTAATTCGCTGTCCGTAATAGTTGACGAAAAGCGCGGTTTCCTCAGTTCGTTCTTTAAGCAGTGTATTTCTGGCATCGTATATATATTCTTCCAACGCTGCTCTGGCCGGCCGCCCCATGGGAATGATTCTGGCTTTGCTCTGTTCACCGGCGCAGGTGATGAATCCCATGCGCAGATTGATATCCTCCACATCCGCTTCGATCAATTCGCTGACCCGAATTCCGGTGGCGTAAAGCAACTCCAGAATTGCTTTGTCACGAATCCCCCGAACGCTTTGGTCCGGAAGGGACAGCAAGCGGTCGATCTCTTCGATTGTAAGATATTCAATCGTTTTTCTTTCGATTCTCGGCGATTTAATATCGCTGGTGGGGTTGACCGCAACCTCTTTTATGGTCAGCAGGTAATTGTAAAGAGACCGTATGGAGGCCAATTTGCGATTAACTGTGGCTGCGGACTTACCTTCATTTTTTAGCTTTAGAAGATACGCCACCACCTCTGTACCAGGCGTTTGTCTGAGATCTGTAATCCCGCGCTGATTCTCAAATCGAGAAAACTCCAAAACATCCCGCCGATACGCTTCCAGCGTATTTTTCGCCATCTTCTTTTCGCTCTTCAAATACTCAAAAAATTGTTCAAGAAGCATGTACGCTCCTCCCTCCTGTAAGCAAATACCTGCTTTCCGTTCTACTTTTCCATTATAATCCATTTGGTTATGGTTTACAATAATATTTTGTCGAATTCTGACATTTTTTGTAGAGCAGTAATAAAGTGCTTCTGGTTAACATAATTTAACTAAGTAAGAGGAGGCATACATATGAAAAGGGTTCAAATAAATAAACGATATACCTTAAATCAGGCCGTATCTGTGGCTTTTGGCAGCAAAAAGGTACTCCTGATTTGTGCGTTCTTTTTTCTGACTGGTATATCCACCGGTATTTTCTTGGAACTGACCATGGCTTTTGATGAAAAAACCAGTCTGGCCGGTTATTTGAAGCAATACTTGTATATGGAAGGCAGCAATGTGGATTATCCCAATCCATTTTTTTCTTCCCTGACGAGCAATCTGCTGCTGCTGTTGATCATATTTCTAGCTGGCCTTTCTGCGCTGGGATTTCCCGCTGCTCTGGCTGCGATTACCTATCAAGGTATGGCCTTGGGGTTTTGTACTGGTCTGATCATTGAAACGTTGAAGGATAAAGGCATGCTGATGATCCTTACTTCTCTGGTTCCTCAAAATCTGATTTTGATCCCGGCCTTTATTTTGGCTGCAGCCGCGGCGGTTAATTACGGACTTTATTCTCTGCGGTCCAGGCATATGGCGTCAAAAAAGAACCTGAAAGATTTCTCAGGCTCTTATATTTTGGTTATGATGTTTTTGTGTCTGGCCATCGGACTGGCCTGCGGGCTGGAAGCTATTTTATATCCAATTGTTCTTTCGCCATAAAGATGGCGGCGATGGTTTTCGCATCCACCAGCTTGCCGGAAGCTGCCATTTGATAGGCTTCTTGAAAGTCGTATTCCACAATATCCAGGGCTTCGTCATCGTCAAAACTGGTTTCGCCCGGGGTCAGGCCGGTAGCAGCGTATAAATGAATGACTTCCTCCGTATATGCTACGCTGGGATTGAGTTTTCCCAGATAATGAAGGTTTTGCGCGGTATACCCGGTCTCTTCTTTTAGTTCACGCTTTGCGGTCAGGAGCGGGTCGGTCTCACCCTGGTCGATTTTGCCTGCAGGAATCTCTAGAATGACCTTTCCCGTGGGATAACGAAATTGTTTTACCATGACCAGCTTTCCGTCATTTGTAATGGGAACGATGGCGACTGCCCCATTGTGTTCGACGATTTCCCGGTAAGCCTTGCCTTTGGGCGCTGTAACCGTATCTTTCCTCAGGTTGAGTATGGCGCCTTCGTAAATGCGTTCGCTGCTGATTTTCTTTTCTTCAAAGACCATGTTTTCCTCCTATTTTGTCATTGCTTTGGATTTTTCTACTGCTGCCGCAAAGCCTTCCTTTACATGATCCATAAAGCCGTTTTCCATCAATTTGTTCACGGCTTCGATGGTGGTGCCTCCCGGCGAACATACATTGATGCGCAGCTGCTCCGGGCTGATATCAGTTTCCAGAACCATCTTAGCGGCTCCCAGGACTGACTGGGCCGCAAAAACTTTTGCCTTTTCCTCATCCATGCCATAGTCAACGGCCGCCTGTATAAGCGCATCTATGTACATATACGTATATGCAGGGCTGCTTCCGCTGACGCCGATGACACAGTGGATCAAAGCTTCATCTACTTCTTCGGCTCTGCCGATGGCCTCAAAGATGCCGAATACCTGGCGGAAAGTTTGATCATCCACATGCTGGTTCCTGCAGACCGCCACCATGGACTCGCTTACCTGAGCCGGTGTGTTGGGCATAATGCGGATGATCCTTTGCTCACTGCCCAGATAGCTTTGGATAAAGCCGATGCTGACACCAGCTGCCATGGAAACGATCACTTTTTCACTGGTACATTCCTCTGCGATCTGGGGCAGAAGCGTTTCAAACATATTGGGCTTTACTCCTAAAAGAATCACGTCGCTGCTGCGGGCCAGCTCTTTTTCCGAGCTGCACGCTGAGACTACCGGGATTTGCTGTTCCAAAGCCGTTCTTTTTTCTTCATTTATATCAAAAACCAATATCTGATCGCCGTTTTGGGCAGCGGTTTTTGCATAACCTTTTAAAATAGCTCCGCCCATATTGCCTGCGCCGATAAATCCAATCTTCATTCTTCTACCTCCCCGAAAATACTGTTCCCGTTTCTTTGCCATTCCATGCTTTGTTGATGATATCCGGCTTTTTTCCGTTTAAAAGGATCATGGCGATCCCGTATTGGTTGACCAGTCTGGCCGCCTCGATCTTGGTGGCGATGCCGCCGGTTCCGAAACTGCTCTTTTCTCCGATATCGATGTCCGCAAGCAGGCGGTCGATATCCGGCACTTCTTCGATCAGCCTGGCATCGGCCTCTGCCTTGGGGTCTTTGTCGTAGACGCCGTTAATGTCGCTGAGGACGATGAGCGCGTCCGCGTTCCAGAGTTTTGCGGCATGGGCGCCAAGGGTATCGTTATCGCCGATTTTAATTTCATCGACGCTGACGCTGTCATTTTCGTTGATGATGGGAACCACGCCTTCGTCCACCAGGGTGAACAGGGCGTTGCGTATGTTGAGCGTCCTGTGGGGGTCGAGAAAGTCCTCCCTGGTCAGCAGAATCTGTCCCACGTGAATGCCGTAGTCGCTGAAATATTCTTTATAGGCCATCATCAGCTCAACTTGGCCGATGGCGCAGAGAGCTTGCTTGTAGTTCATGTCTCCCCGCCGGCTCCATTTGTTGATGGCGCCTACTCCGCAGATTCCCGCTCCGGAGGAAACCATGATGACTTGTTTGTGATGTTCTATGAGATTGCTGACTTGTTCTACAATATTATGGAGAACCTCCCGGTTTACCGCTCCGTTGTCATCGGAAAGCACATTGCTTCCGATCTTGATGACAATTTTCCGGCTCTCCTTGATTAAATCGCTGATCGGATTCATATTTCATCGCCTCTTTCTTTATTTATATGACCGTATAAGTATACGACAAAATGGGCGCATCCGCAAGGTTCACAGGGCAGAATTTGGTCTGTATCCGTGGAATCCTTGGAATCGTTCGGAGGATTGGTGCGGATTGGTATGGATTGACGCGGCGGCAGTCTGGGTGCGATGCCGCTCTTGGTTGCAGGCTTCTGATTGGATGGGGCCGTGGGTTGAGTTGAGTGGGGTCGGCGGGGCTTCTATCAAAATGGGTAACTTTGCGAAAAAATTTGTGATCTTTTCGCAAAGTTACCCATTTTTCTATTGTCCAGCATTGTAGAGTTGCTGGATGCGCGATGCGCAGCAGGCGCCGAGATTTTGGAAAGATCGATAAAATCGATCTTTCCTACTACTTTTAATAGAAAAAGCGGAACCATCTGACTCCTATGTAGATTCAAGTTCCGCTTTACATTATTTTTTACGCTTCATGCAGGCTTATGATTATCTCGGCTCCACGATCAGCTTGATTGCCGTCCGTTCTTCTCCATCTATCTCTATATCCGTAAACGCCGGCACGGTCACCAGATCGATACCGCTTGGTGCAACAAACCCTCTTGCAATAGCGATGGCCTTCACCGCCTGATTGAGCGCTCCGGCACCGATAGCCTGGATTTCCGCTCCGCCCTTTTCTCTCAATACTCCTGCGAGTGCTCCTGCCACCGAATTCGGATTTGATTTCGCTGATACTTTTAAAACTTCCACGTGTACATCCTCCTTAATATAAATAGATATTCATTTATCCCTCACGGGCTTACAAGGTTAAAGTGAGGTTGAAACGGTTTTCATCCTCGTATCTATTATATAGTTCAAAAATACCAATTTATAGCAAAAAAATCCGACAAATTCTTTGCTTTTTTTCTTTTTTCTAAAATTTTTAGACAACCCCTTGATTTTTTTGACATGACCCGCTATAATCAAATTGTGGTTATCCCCCTGATAACCTCATTAATCTCTAATCCCAATACCCCTTTTGAACAAAACAGACTGCTCCCCTGCAGTCTGTTTTGTTTTTTGGAGAGGGGAATTTGTGGTATAATGTTTGCATCAGATTGGTACGGCGTTGCCGTAGGGATGCAAACCTTGAAATATGCTCGACTGCGCTCGCATATTATAATGTCCGCATCAGATTGGTACGGCGTTGCCGTAAGGATGCAAACCGGCATCCTGCGCCTGCGGCACGTGACTCCGCTTCAGCGCTCCTTTTGCTTTGCGGCCCTGAGAGGCCCCAGGCTTAGCAGACCTTTGACTAAGATCAAAGTTACTGCAGGCAGCAAGGTGAGAGGTCCAGCAGCAGAAAAGCGGGAAAATTGGTGGAACCACGAGCGCACCGGTTTTATCCATACCGAATCCGTTGCGTTGGTAAAAGATGATACAAGGAGACAATATGGAATATATTACGGACAAAATTGCATATCCTTTATACGCATCCAAGGCCTTCGACCTCTATTTCGATGGAATGCGGCTGGGGGTCGTTGATATTGAAACGACTGGACTCAGTCCGCAGCGGAGCCGCTTTGTTCTCGGCGGGCTTTTGACAGTAGAAGACGGAATGCTTCAGGTGCAGCAGTTCTTTGCCGAAGATCTTTCCCAGGAAAAAGAAACGCTTCAGGCCTATCTTTCGGCCGTCAGCGAAACAGATTTTTTGCTGACCTATAATGGAAAGCATTTCGACGTCCCTTTCATAAAAGGCCGCGCCGGCAGGCCGGCGCCCCAGCTGCCATTCAACCTGGACCTCTATCTTCTGGTCAAAATCTACAGCCCGGTGCGAAAGTTTCTGCCCAATCTCAAGCAAAAAACAGTGGAAAATTTCCTTGGTTTATGGGATCATAGAAAAGACGAGATTTCCGGAGCGGAAAGCGTAGAGCTTTACTACCAATACCTTTCGCAGAAGGATCCGTTCGTAAAAGAAAAAATACTGCTTCACAATCACGATGATATTCTCCAGCTCTACCGTCTTTTGGCGGTTTTGGAAAAAGCGGACGTTCACAAAGCGATGTTCCACATGGGATTTCCTTTGAAGCCAGATGTACCGGGGCAGCCTGGCCTGATCGTCGAACAGATTGCCTTTTCCGGAAACCAGCTGAAGATTTCCGGCAGCCAGCGACAGCCCGGCTGGGACTACAAATGCTTTGAATGGGGAGAGGTCTCCTGTTATGCGGATTTCAGCCGACAGAACGGCATTTTTTCAGTCTCAGTGCCCCTTATAAAACAAGCTGGTCTTGTTCTTGTGGATTTGAAGGCCATGAAATTGGACCTGAGTATCTTTGAGAAATATCCCGGCTGTCAGGAAGGCTTTCTGATTTTGGAGCAGCAACATGAAAAGCATTATTTAGAAATTAATCACTTCGTTAAAATATTTTTAGAAAGGATGTTGAACCAATGGATTATAAAACCTTAGCAGCTAATGTCAAAGCTGACAGCTTTAAAATGGCGGCCTTGCCCCGTCAGATCCGGGACAGCGCTTTAAACGCCATAATTGACGATCTTACGGCCAACAAAGAGGCGATCTTTGCTGCCAATGCCAAAGATTTGGAAAAAGCAGCGGCGGATGCTCTGCCGGCTCCCATTCAAAACCGGCTCAAATTCGACGAACACAAACTCAATGATTGCATCAGCGGCATCAAGGATTTAATTGCCATGGAGGACCCTCTTTTTCAAGAGCTGCTCAAGCGCCAGCTGGACGAAGGGCTCACCCTGATCAAAACCACCTGCCCCATAGGCGTCATCGGCGTCATATTCGAATCCCGGCCCGATGCGCTGGTTCAGATTTCCTCCCTGTGCATCAAAAGCGGCAACTGCGCCATCTTAAAGGGCGGAAGCGAGGCAGGCAATACCAATCGGATCCTCTTTGACATCATCTACAAAGCTGGCACAACTGCAGGCCTGCCGCAAAGCTTCGCCCTGCTGATCGAAGATCGGGCAGGAATTGACGAACTGCTCAAATGCCACGAATCCGTCGATTTGATCATTCCCAGAGGCTCCAATCAGTTCGTTTCCTACATCATGGCCAATTCCAAAATTCCGGTCATGGGCCATGCGGACGGCGTTTGCCACGTATATGTGGATAAAGATGCGGATTTGGAAAAAGCGGTGCCCATCGTAATCGACTCCAAGACGCAATATGTAGCAGCCTGCAACGCAGCCGAAACCCTGCTGGTTAACCGCAGTATCGCTTCTCAATTCCTGCCCAGGCTGGCGGAGGCTTCCGGCGCCTCCATTGAATATCGGGGAGACGAAACAGTCTGCAGCCTGATCGGCTGTAAAGCAGCGGACGATCAGGATTTTGAAACGGAATATTTGGATTATATTTTGTCCATAAAAGTAGTGGACAATGCCGACGAAGCCATTGACCACATCAACCGCTATGGCTCCCACCATACGGACTGCATTGTTACCGAAAACAGCGACACAGCTGCAAGGTTCATGGCCAACGTGGACTCTGCCGGGGTCTACCAGAATTGCTCCACCCGGTTTGCCGATGGTTTCCGCTATGGCTTCGGCGCGGAGGTCGGCATCAGTACCGGCAAGCTCCATGCCAGAGGGCCTGTGGGCCTAGACGGACTTGTAACCTACAAGTACAAACTCTTTGGCAGCGGCCAGATCGTTTCCGACTATGCCGGCGGCGTTCGCAGCTTCCACTTTAAAGATTTAAAATAACACCATTTGAGAACAATTTACGGGGAGAAGAGATTTTATTTTTCATTTGCAAGACTCAGGGGAGGACCATTTATTAAAATGAGTTATATCAAACGGTTTTTTTACGGCGTCCTGATCGGCGTCGCATCCATCGCACCAGGGCTTTCCGGCGGCACCATCGCCATTGCCCTGGGTTTTTACGAGCATCTAATCCATGCTATCGCAAATCTTTTCAAACAGTTCCGTAAAAATTTTTTATATCTGCTGCCCTATGGGGTCGGCGGCTTTATCAGCGTTGCCTGTCTCTCGGTGGTAATCAATTACTTTTTTATTCACCATCCGCTTCCGACCAACACCCTCTTTATTGGTTTTATTATTGGAACGCTGCCTTTTATTTGGAAAAAACTGAAGGGCAGCCTGGATAGCGGCAGACTCAGGGTTTCCCACGGTCTCACAGCCACTGCGTTCCTGGCGGTCGTCCTGATCCCCGTATTTGTAAAGGGTTCCGCAGGAGGGGGCAGCTCGCTGATTTCTGCAGATCCGCGCGCTGTGATTCTCTTGATTGGAATCGGTATGATCGCAGCAACCACGCTGGTGATCCCGGGGCTTTCCGGAACCATGATTCTCACTTCGCTGGGTTATTACAAGCCGCTGCTTTTCATTGCCAGCACCTTTGTTACAGCCGTCGTGACTTTGGATATGCAAACTGCCCTCAGGCAGCTGATTTTTATCGTACCCTTAGGCGCAGGAGTGGTCATGGGAGTTTTTTTCACAGCAAAACTGGTGAACCTCCTCTTTGAAAAGATTCCCGCTTATGTTTATTCAGCTATCGTCGGGCTTATTGCTGCCACCCCCATCGTCATGCTGGCGGACGCAGCCAAAGCAGAGGCCGATCTCTCCCTGTTCAATGCCGCTGTCAGCCTGGCGGCACTGGCAATCGGCCTGCTGCTGGTGCGCAGACTGGGAGAAAACTAGCAGTTTCCTGTAAAAACATCTTTTAATTCCGTTCTCGCAACCTCGGCCAGCTGATAAACGGTCTCGATTTCGGTTGCAGCCCGATCCCGCATTTTCCGCATGGGATAGAAGCGGGTTACATGGAGCGGGATTTCCGCATCGACGGATGCCACCCAGGAAGCCAGCTTTTTTATTTCCTGTGGGGAATCGTTTTCCCCAGGCACAATCAAGGTCGTCAGCTCCACGTGGCAGCTGGCGGCTGCTTGCTTTATAAAAGCCTTGACGGTTTCCAAATCTCCGCCCAGCTTGCGGTAATAGGTCTCCGTGAACCCTTTCAGATCGATATTCAGGGCATCAATATGGGGCAGGACTTCTTGGGCGATCTCTTTACAAACAGAACCGTTGGTAACGCAGACCATTTTTAAACCTTCCTCTTGAGCCGCTTTGGCAGTGTCCCGGACATACTCAAATCCCACCAAAGGTTCATTATAGGTAAAGGCCAGTCCAATGTTTCCGGCGACTTTCAGTTCTATCCCTTTCTGCATCAGTTCCTGGGGCGACAGACAGATGCTCCGGTGCTCCCAGCTGCCCGACTCGGGCCGGGCAATCTGGTAGTTCTGGCAAAAGGGGCAGTCCAAATTGCAGCCATAACTCCCCACAGATAGGATTAGACTGCCCGGATAAAACCTTCGCAGGGGCTTTTTTTCAATGGGATCCAGTGCCAATGCCGTTATCTTTCCGTAAGTTTCGCAAAGGATCCTTCCGTTCTCATTTTTTCTAACGCCGCATCTGCCCTTCTGTCCAGGAGCCAAAAGGCAATGATGCATGCAGACCTGGCATTGCCGCTTCATTTGTGTCTCACCACTTCGAACCGCTTCAAGTGCACAGACTCGTCCGGCCCGATCCCGGCTTTTTGTTTTGCAATGGCAATCTGCTGCTGGGGCGTATCGACGCCTTCCAGATTGGGCAGCAATAGTCCTCGTTTATCGCCTCTGGTGACGATAACGCCGAACTTGCGAGCATCCAGCTCCTGCTCCGATCCAATGGGCTGCGGCTCACCCAGCACATCGACACTGTATTCCAATTTGACCAGTTCCTCCGCGCCCACAGGAGAAAATCTGGGGTCCCTGCTCCCAGCGCTGACAGCGTTTTCCAAAATCTCGGCTGCCAGATTCTCTCTCACAGGTCCAATGGTTCCAATGCAGCCTCTCAGCCTTCCATCTTTCTTTAAAGAAACAAATGCTCCCGCCCTGTGCTCCGTCAGCTCCTTGGGTAAATTATCGGGCATAAGCAGCTTTTCGCCGGTGGTCACGTAAGTTTCCAGAGATTCTCGGGCAAGGCGGACATAGATGTCCTCCGCAGACTTTTGCTCTTTCAGACGGCGCCGCTCCTTTTCTTCGTACTGCTCCTTAAAATTTCTCTGACAATTCTCGCCGGCCGCCTGATAAGCGCAAACTCCATAACCTACGCCGAAGGTTCCTTGATAGGAAAGCTGCTGCGCTTCCACATCCGTACAGTCTAATGCTCCGGCCATAATCGTAAATGCTCCGTGTCCGCATTCGCTGGCGTTTCTACGAAATTCATCGGCAAACTCGAAAAGCCGGAAAAAGTTGGCGCTGCCCATAACGTTCATGATCTGCTCATCATAGACCGGCCCTTCCTTTTTATATCCATAGGGACCGTCTTCTTTCAAACAATGGGACAAATCTCCGCTGGCAATGACAACAGTCCGGCGCTCCAGCCGCCCAGCCGCCTCCTTGATGGCCTGGCCCAAAGCGTAGTGATCGGTCAGCGGCAGCCCGGACAGCCCCACTCTAACCAGCTTGTAGCCTTTATAGACCTGGTCGATAAAATAAAGAGGCACCATGGTTCCGTGGTCAAGATCAGCATCCCGCTCCCCCAGCGGCCCGGCCATCAGATGCCGATTTCTGCAAACAGCAGAAATTTCTTTGACCAGCTCCGTATCGTAAACGACATCGAAGTTGATTTGCTTTGCCCGGAACTGTTTGAAGTCGCCATGTGCGCCCTGCCCTGGGGAAATATGAAAATAGTCGGCGTACATGGCACAGTGGGGAGAAACGACAACAATGGTTTCCGGCTCCAGTAGTGCAATCTGCTTGGCAACAGTCTGGTAAGCCTGCGTAGTATCGCTGATAGCCGCTTCCTGACCCTTGCCGATCTCTGGAACGATCAAAGGCGGATGGGGAACCATAAATGCTCCTGTAATATACATGAGGATCAACTCCTTTCGCTTTTTTCTCATTATAGCACGTTTGAGCGAAAGTGGCGGCTATGAATTTTCTGAAAATTGTTCATGCTCTAATAGGTTACTATAATGAAAGCACTGGCTCGGTGTAAATCTTATGGGTTTGCAGGCGGCCCCAAGCGGCCCGGCACCGGCTCGGAAAATTTCTGTGAAATATAAAAAAAGCAACCAGCTTCGGCGGCTTTGCCTTACTGCTTGCTTAAAAGTGGGTACTTTTAAACTTCGTATTCTTCTTTCTCATGAAAGAAGCTTGATCTGCCCAAATGATGCCGGTCCCACCCGGCGGCAGATTTGATCAGCCTTTTAACCAGGCTTCGACCGTTTCCAGAGATAGCTTTGCCATCCTGGCAATTTGCTGTCTTTCCATGCCGCTGGCAGCCAGATTCCGTACCAGCTCTTTCTGTCCTTCTTCCTTTCCTTGTGAAACCCCTTGCAAAATGCCCTGTGATATTCCTTGCGAGATCCCTTGGGCAATCCCTTCCTTCTGACCATCCTCAAACGCCTGAGCCAGGCCTTTCTTAAACTGTACTTCACGGCAGTGCTGTTGTAAGCGGAATTTGTCCCTCGCAATCGCCTGCTCACGGACGATTTCGTCGGCCGTAGCCTTTCGCAATAGTTTTTCCGTCATGGCAATCTCCTTTCCTCCCTGACTTCGCAGATCCTCCAGATACTCCCGGCAAGACACATCTCCCGCGCAGCGCAGGTATTCCAGATAACGCTCCAGCTTTGTCAGCTCGCCCGCCGTTTTCTTCCGGTCTGGGTTGACTTTGGGCAGCTCCAAATAATGCAGTTCCACCAGCTCTGTCAACACAAAGTTCTCCCGCTCTTCTTTGAAAAGAAACTTGCTGGCATACTGGTCCGTCTGCGGAAACAGGCAAAAATCCACGATAAAGATACTGATGGTTTTCTTTATCTTAACATACTCTTCGCCCGATTCCAATGCCTGGGTGATCATTCCGCCATGATAATAGATGTTGCGGTGAATAAAGTCCGCATCGTAGAGAAGATGAATTTCCAGGTCCAGAAGTTCGCCTTGTTCCGTTTCCGCTTTAATGTCCAGGATGGATTCTTTTTGCGTTTCGTTTTCCCGAACATTGAAAGGATTCTTGTAGACGATCGCCGTAATGGGATTGTCTTTCCGGTCCAGAATGAGATTAAGCACGGCAATCAACGCCTGTTTGCATTCCTCATCTTCCCGGCCATAGACGGCTTTGAACAGAAGATCGTTTTTTAAATTGAGTGCGATATGTAAGCCCCCTTTTTTAATTGGTATATTTTTACTTTAACATTATTTCCATATTATGTCAATTAATAAATGTGATATATTTCCACATTTTAATAAAACCAGCCGGCGAAGGAGCGAGATGCTCCCTGCCTGCTGGTTTTTGTGTTCTAATTGGGCGATTGCCGAAAACGACCCATACTTATATAATCGGTTTGTTCTTTTCCCGCTTGCCTGATCAAATCAGCGAAAGGATGATGCTCGACGTAATTACTGAACATGCCGGCATTTACAACTTGCGCATCGCTTCGGTCGTTATTTCTGCGAAAGCCATTCCTACAGGCTGCAATTCTTCGACAGGGATTCTGTCAGGTTTATCTGAATTATGGAACAGATACTGCATGCCGCAGACCATACTGACAACAGGCACGCCCGACTCATTCCAGTAAAATGCATCTGATATGACTTCATCCTGGTGAAACTTATACTCTCGCTCAAGCCCCTTTCCAACTGGTACAAGCGCTGCGATGGATTTTTTCAAATCGTAATTTGCGATAGTAGCTTTCGTAAATGCATAAAGCTTTGGTTCTGATACATAGAACAGCCTGGGCTCGACCTGACCTGTTTCATACAAATTATAATTTTCATCAAAAGCAGCCTCTTTTCCTATATGCTCTATCGCAATATCGATTATGACATTATCCCCGACTTCCTTACGTTTCTTCACAAAGCCTATATTAGCTGCATAATCCGTATAATGCGTATCAAGCGCTGCAAACATCAACGTTTTTTCGCGTTCTTCTGCCGGTATCTGCGCAAAATACTTTGCCAAAGCCAGCATTTCGGAAGTTCCCGACGCGTCCTGTACAGCGCCTTCAAATACTGCGTCATGATGGGAATGCACGAGTACGATATCATCCGATTTCCCTTTTAATCTGCCGGAAACGTTGAACGCATTTCTATATTCATATAACGTGTCTACTGTCATCTGCCCCCTGATCACGCCGCTGGTTTCAAACTCAGCTTTTATCTTTTTGCCGGAGCTTCTACTCACCCACAGGGCCGGCAGAGACATGTATTGACAGCCATAGGGCCACCCGTTTTCCGTATAATCTTCATTGTAAAAATAAGGATCGTCCATATAATTTTCAAGGATACCCACAAAGCCGACAGCGCCATGGTTCTGCGCCAGATAAAAGTTCGCAGGCCAGATCGATGGTGAATATATGTCAACCTTCTTCTTTTTCTCCTCCATCTGGTTTAACGGATCGTATACAAACGGATCATCAAACCACTCATGCTGCTTCTGCATATCAAATTCCGGCAGATACACGCTGGCAACCACCACCTTGCCTTTAACGTCTAATCTTTCAAAATCCTCTGCAAGCCCCTGTCCAACATATACAAATTCTGACTCCGATCCGTCCGTTCCGAATGAGAATCTGCCGCTCTCTCCACCTCTGTTCGTCCCATTGATATAGAAAGCGTCCATTTTTTCTCCGCCAACAGTAAGTGAAAAATCTTCCACCATCATACACATAGATGGAACACTTTCAATGCGCACATCCTCCAATCCGAACGCTCTCATTTTGCCTTCGATATATTCCGCAGATTTGCGTCCTTCCGGAGTTCCGGTCTTCCTGTGTCCCCACTGGGCCAGATCCTTGATCCATGAAAAGATTTCCTTTCCTTCGGGAAAACTATTTTGCCTTACTTTTGCCTGATATGTCATTTCTTCTCCTTTACTATTATTCATCAAGTGCTTTCCGAATAAGTTCTGTCACCTTCTCTATGCAAGCCTTTTCGTCATCCATTGCCTGAGGTATAAATCCTGCTTCTGTTTCTATCGCCTTGTCTGCAAGGGCCAGCGTTTTTTCAAATCCGTCGCCTGTTTCTGATTCAGCTGCAAAGCTCTGCATAAGCTCATAATACGTGAAAACATTCAGCTCTCGTCCTGCCGCCCACGTTCGTCTGTCAACGAATTCCGGATCGCATATCTGCTTCCTCATGTGCTCAGCCACTTCTTCGTCAAAGTAGTATGAGGCCGCTGCAAGATCAAGCTGAACCAGCAATTCAAATGCCGCTTTTGCATCTCCTTTTACAAGAGCTTCCTTTGCTGCCATCAAAAGTTCTGTGTTCTGCATATATTTCACGGTAGCCAGGCAAAGGAAGTCGCAGCTATTGATTTTATCAAGCCCGTCAGCAACAGCTTTATAAGCTTTAAGGGTATATTGGTTCTGTTCATGTGCAGCGTCAAAGAATGCCTTCTTTTCTGCGTGTGTCAAACCGGACGAGAGCGCTTTTATATAATCTCTATTATGCGATTCCGTCGTTTTATTCAGTTGAATGGCAGCCATATTCAACCTCTCTACAGCATTGAAGTATTCTTCGTGAGTAATACCAAGCGTATTCAGCAAATCTATATCCACCTCATTCTTGATTCTGGCGGCCTGCTCTGTATAATCAAGCTGCAGATACGGCATACTGTCAATATATAACCCCATACCACCGTAAAATCTTCCTATATCTTCCAGTATCTTCGTATCAAATATATCCCAGTTATCAAAATTTGAGTGGTCTCTGCCTACATAAGGACCGGTACCTTCATAGTACTGCTCTGAAATTGGGTCGTTGCACAGCGTAGGTATACCTGCCGTATGATAAGAAATACTGTCGGACCATGAGAGCATATAATATTCTGTCTGAGGCGCATACTGCTCCTTTTCTTCAAATCCTCCGCCAACAAGCTCGGGAGAATATGTATAATATGAAATGGGTATACGATTTACGCCTATATATGCAGTTGCCTGCAGCTTTTTCATTTTTAGCGCCGTATATTCGAAGTTTATATTGGCAACCGTCTTTCCTGTCCAGTCCTTTCTGCTTTCGTGAGTAAGCTCATATGAACCATAGATATAGGGGTATCTCGTATCCATGCCCCCTGTTTCATGGCTTCCATGAAATGCAAAGGTTATCATCCTATTTGGCTTATATCCGGAATCTATGATAGCTTTCGCAATACCAAGAAGCGTAGAACATGTTGACATATTATCCTGCAGGCACCTGAAATAATGGTCAAGATGCGCGGTATAAACAATCCTTTCATCGCTTATCTCTCCAGGGATTTCGCCTACGACATTATAAGTAGTTCCGCCGTAGGGATCAAAATCCGCATCTACCTTTAACGTCACTACACAATTTCCTGCGGACACTTTATTTCTCAGCAATTCAGCATCCCCGTGACAAATACCTACGATGGGGATATCACTGATTATATTAGGCGGCTGCACCCGTATGGTTTCATCGTTCAAAATATCCTCAGCTGCATATATCACCAAAGCCGCTGCTCCGTGCCGGATAGCTTCTTCCATCTGTCCGGAAAGACTCGCTCCCTCAAGCGTACCCATCGCTGCAAACAGTCCTATCTTTCCATTCAAGTCCAGCGCGCTGCATTCCGCCTTAGTAGCTTTACCCAGGTCCATCAGTTCCGCGGTTAATCCCTCTGTTGCAGTTCCCGGAGAAACATAGCCGTATGGATAGATAATCTTTTCTTCATCTGCAACCGATATTTCTGCCGAATTAAACTGATATCTTGCCGTGTTGCAGGGAAGCATCTGTATATTACTCAATCCGATTTCTTTCAATTTTTCAGCTATGAATTCGGAACCTTCATTCTCCGCATCAGAGCCGCAATGCTTACCGCCGTAAAGCTTACTGTCACCTATTTTTTCGTACTCTTTGATAAACTCTACCTGAAAACCAACATCTAACTCTCTACAGAAATTTTTTATGTCTTTATCAAGAATCATATTTCTCATTATATTTTCCTCCTGCGACAAATTCATATATTCTACAGTATTACAGAATTTCTCTAAATCCATCTATAGAATAATCTCTTCCTTCTTTCTTAGCTTCGAGAGCTTCAACAAGCGCCGCATAATTATTAGGTGTGATTTTATAAAGTAAAACTACAGCAATCGCGCTCAAAACCATAAATCCGAGCGGCACTACAGTCTCAGATAGGGTTATAGCTGTTATTACACTGTCAGGCTGCTGTGCAGCCATAGCGTCAAATCCTGCCCATGCCAATATGTAACCGATCAGTGAATATCCAATCGCCTGTGCTAGACCCATTCCCAGCGTATATGTTCCTACGCATGCGGCTACCTTGCTGTCACCAAATTTAAATTCGTTCAATTCACCGATATCATAAACCATCGAATAACTTACGATCAGGGCGATAGAATTGGTAATACCATATCCTACTGAAAGAATAGCTCCGTCCAGATAGGAAGACGGGCCTTTAATTATGACTGTAAGTCCACAAACTGCATATACGCACATAGCAATCAACAAGGTATTCTTTTTACCAAATCTTCCTGCAAGCCAATTCGCAGGTACAGCCATTAATATCGTAACAACCATGCTGATTGTAAAATATGTAGAGGCTGTGGCTTCGCTGAGTCCCAACACATATACTCCGAAATAAACAAGAAATCCTGATAAAACAGTATTGCCGATGAAATAAAGCAGCGACCATATGGCAATTCCTAAGAAGGGTTTTATTTTCAATACGGACATATAGGATTTAAAAATATTTTCTTTTGGTTTTTCCTGGATTTCGCCGATTTCTACGCCTATAGGTTCTTTTCCTTTGGTAGCCGCCCATGCAATGAGTCCGCAAATCAGCATGGGAAGCGTACATGAGATCAGAACCGCCAGGCTCCAGCTTCCTGCTTCGCCGCCTATTCCCGCATTGGCGAATCCCGTCTGTACATACATGACTAATGTCCCGCCGACAAATACCGAAACATATAGAATAACGGTACACAGGCTTCTGATTTTTGTTCTCGCATTGTAATCTACCGTCAGCTCTGCACCAAGAGAATCATACGGCACAAGGAAGGTATAATATATGATATAAAATAAAATACAGACGATCGCATAGTAAGCAGCCGTCGCCTGCCCAAAATCCACTTTGATAAAAATTAAGGTCATCAAAATCACAGTAGGAAAAATGGAGGCCAGCATGATCGGTCTTCTCTTGCCGTGCTTTGATTTACTGTTGTCAGAGATGTAGCCGATAAAGATACACCAGACCGATGCGATAAGCAGCGCTGCTCCGCTGATAGTTCCGGCTGCCGCGGCGTTTATCCCTACGACGGTTACTAAAAAATAGCTTAAATAAAATCCCCAGAGGTTCTCACCTGTTCTAACCATAGAACCAAGTCCATAGCCGATCGTCGTTCCCAATGAACTCTTTTTCCTTTCCTGACTCATTACATTCCTCCTTTGAAATAGAGTGAAAAAGTATTAATCATTGCTTATAAGCTATTTTTATAATAATCACTAAATTCAATTAATTCACGCACAGTACCGCTTCAAATCATGATAATATCAAAAAAACGCATAAGATAGAGTAGTTGCATTCTATTTTATGCGGAATCGTTGGTTTTGGAGTGCGGAATCATACTTTTCAATTTGCTGGTTTTATCCGATTTTCTGTATGATAATCTTAGCGATCTGCTCACAATTCAAATCGATATTCATATAAACTTGTTCCTCCTGTGAAATCTCCCCGTATTCATATGCCGCATGAAATATATGATCGATGATATCTCTGTTTAGAATGTTTATTTTTCCTGAATTCATTATGTTTCTCAAGCTGTCTGGAATATTGAGGCTTTTCTCACGGCAATATATATAAGTACCTGATGGGTCAAGGCCTGATATTTTAATGATACATTCTCTTCCTGAAGCTGCGTCGGGATTCATACACAGCAATTTCAGAGCATCGGATTCTTTCCATACAAAAACATGTTCTTGTGGCTTTGAGCACGGGAACTGAATATCAGCCAGGAAACGCTGCACACTGTAATGCCATATACTGCTTTGTTTTGCTATTGGAAGCTTGATCCCGGACATATCCTTTATATCCGCCCGCACCGTATTGAAATCAATATCTACCTTTTCCCTGATTTGTTCGTCTTCGCTGAAAACGATTTCATATTTTTCTGCCTTTTCAAGAACATCCGAAAGGTCTATGTCCTCATCGAGTATCACGCCCATCGTTTCTTTTTGTCTCTCCAGCCTAAAATTTTTTCTATTATTTTTCCTGTATTCGGATGGCGTACAGCCATAGCTTTTCAGAAACGCCGCGTTATAATATCTCGGAGCGGAGAATCCACATTCAAAGGTTATATCCGAAATATTCATGTCTGTATTCAACAAGAATTTAATTGACAGTTCCGCTCGAACGAACGCTACGAATTGTTCAAATCCCATTCCGTTGCTTTTCTTCAGCAGCCTTGTAAGGTAATCATCGCTCACATAGATCTGCGATGCAACTTCGTGAAGCGTCAGCCTTCTGTGACAATTGTCGTAGATGTAGTCGATTGCTTTCCATACCCTTTTCATCTGCTCATCGTTTAATCGCTGTGCATTTGAGTCTATCGTCGCTAAAAACCCCATTTTCAGACTGCTCAATATATCTATGGAGTAATAAACGATTTTATTTTCAGCATCTATATTCCTCATTTGCTCCGACATAAGTCTGAGGATTCTGCTGATATGACCTTTCATTTCCGTTTTCAAATTCTGCGAAATAATATCATCCTCTTCAGGAGAGCAATAGAACAAAGCTGTCCATATCTCAGGCAGGTACTGATTATATTTTTCCAGATCAAAGTGCAGTTGGATATATAATAAATCCTCGGACCGGCTTTCCACAGAATGGATATCATCTCGATTCAAAACCATCATTTCGCCGGTTTGCACATGAAAGGTTCTGTTATTGCGCACGATATCCAGTTCGCCTTGAATCACAAAATTGATTTCCAGCAAATCGTGCCAGTGTATCGGCTGCTTTTTATTTTTTACCGAAATGGTCAGCATTTTTTCAATCATATTCTTACGCCTTTTCCCTTTGCCTAGTGTCGTGCCATGCATACTCCCCGGCATCTCTCTGCTTCTATTGTATCACACATTTCTTTTAACACTCTGTTTTTATGTTCTATGCCTTTATTTATACGAGCGAATTGCTTCTTGCGCAGCTTTATCCGGAGCTCTCTTTTATAATATTTTCGTACCATTATGTCCGGGCAGCGCGTCATATTCCATGCCCAGCGGTTGCGCGCACATACAAAAAAGGGCCTCCCATATTATTGGGAAACCCTCATTTTTAAAGCTTCTTTGTTTATACCAACTCTAAAAATACAACTTCCGCGCAATCTCCGCGTCTCGGTCCTAATTTTAAAATTCTTGTATATCCGCCGTTTCTGTCAGCGTAGTTCGGTGCAATTTCATCGAACAGCTTTGAAACCACGTCTTCGTCGTAAACGTATGCGAGCACCTGTCTTCTGGCATGGAGATCGCCGCGTTTCGCAAGAGTGATCATTTTCTCAGCCTGACGTCTGGCTTCCTTCGCTCTATGCTCTGTTGTGGAAATCCGTCCTTCTCTCAGAAGATCCGTAACCAGATTTCTCAGCATTGCCTTTCTATGAGCAGTAGGTCTGCCTAGTTTTCTATATCCTGGCATCGCTAAATCCTCCTTTATTCATCGCTTTGTCTTAATCCAAGACCTAATTCTTCTAGTTTATGTTTTACTTCGTCTAGAGATTTCTTACCAAGGTTTCTGACTTTCATCATGTCTTCTTCTGAACGGTGTGTCAGTTCTTCGACAGTATTGATGGCCGCGCGCTTCAGGCAGTTGAAGGAACGTACGGAAAGTTCCAGCTCTTCGATGGTCATCTCAAGAGCTTTTTCTTTCTGGTCTTCTTCCTTCTCGACCATGATTTCCATCGTATCCGTGCTGTCCGTCAGCTCGATGAACAGGTTCAGATGCTCCTGCATGATCTTTGCGCCGATGGACACCCCTTCGCTCGGTGTGATCGAACCGTCTGTCCAGATCTCTAAAATCAGCTTATCGTAGTCAGTAACTTGACCAACTCTTGTATTTTCAACAGTAAAGTTAACTTTTCTTACCGGCGTATAAATCGAATCGGTCGGGATCACTGCGATGGGAGTGCTTTCGGTCTTGTTCTGGTCGGCGGAGACATAGCCTCTGCCTCTGGCCAGATTCATTTCCATGACCAGCGTGGCATTTTCCTCCAGAGTAGCAATATGCAGATCCGGGTTGCAGATTTCCAGATCGGAATCTCCAATAATATCCGCAGCCGTTACCTCTTTGGGCCCAATGGCATTGATCAGAACCTTTTTCGTATTTTCGCCGCTTAATTTAATGGCTAACTTTTTCAGATTTAGAATTATCTCTGTAACGTCTTCTTTGACTCCTGGAATGGTTGAAAACTCGTGAAGTATTCCGTCGATTTTAACAGATGTGACAGCTACTCCTGGCAGCGAGCTTAAAAGAATTCTTCTAAGGCTGTTTCCCAGCGTAGTGCCGTAACCTCTTTCCAGAGGCTCTACAACGAATTTCCCATAGTTGGGATCCTCGTTAGAAAATACACATTCAATTGTTGGTTTTTCGATTTCTATCACTCAAAACCCTCCTTTTCTCCCAAAACACCGTCAACTAACAAACGTTAATCAACCGATTATTTGGAATATAATTCGACGATCAGGTGCTCTGCGACCGGAGTATCGATATCCTCTCTAGTCGGCAGAGTAACAACCTTGCCTTCCAGTTTTTCAACCTCTACTGTAAGCCATGATGGTACAGAAATGGTCATATCTTTAATCTCCTTGAATTTCGGAGAACTTGTGCTCTTTTCTTTGACCTTGATCACATCGCCGGCCTTCACTTCGTAAGAAGGAATGTCTACCTTCTTGCCGTTTACCTGGAAATGGCCGTGTGTTACAAGCTGTCTGGCTTCTTTTCTTGAGGAAGCGAATCCAAGTCTGAACACAACGTTATCCAGTCTTGTTTCCAGCATGATCAGCAGGTTTTCACCTGTGATTCCCTTCTTTCTCGCTGCCTTATCAAATAAGTTTCTGAACTGAGTTTCCTGCAGTCCGTAGAATCTCTTTGTCTTCTGTTTTTCTCTTAACTGAGTTCCATAGTCAGAGACTTTCTTTCTTCCCTGACCATGCTGTCCAGGAGGAAAGTTTCTTTTTTCGATGGCGCACTTGGTGCTGTAGCATCTGTCGCCTTTTAAGAACAGTTTCTGTCCTTCTCTTCTGCATAATCTGCAGCTAGCATCTGTATATCTTGACATTCTACCTAGTTCCTCCCTTCAATTAGACTCTTCTTCTCTTCGGCGGTCTGCATCCGTTGTGCGGTATTGGTGTGATGTCCTTGATCATGGTGATTTCAAGGCCAGCACTCTGAAGCGCTCTGATCGCGGCTTCTCTTCCGGATCCCGGACCCTTTACATATACTTCAACGGTTTTCAGACCATGCTCCATCGCGCCTTTTGCAGCTTCTTCAGCAGCCATCTGAGCGGCGAACGGAGTGGATTTTCTCGATCCTTTGAATCCCAGTGAACCGGCACTGGACCAGGAAAGCGCATTTCCTGCAAGATCTGTAAGAGTTACAAGGGTATTGTTAAAGGTAGACTGAATATGTGCTTGGCCTTTTTCAATGTTCTTGCGTTCTCTTCTTTTTTTTCTAGCTGTCTTTTTCACAGTTTTAGCCATTGTTCTACCTCCTTACTTCTTCTTTCTTCCTACAGTCTTTTTCGGACCTTTGCGAGTTCTAGCGTTTGTCTTTGTTTTCTGTCCTCTCACCGGAAGACCTCTTCTATGTCTGATTCCTCTGTAGCATCCGATTTCCATGAGTCTCTTGATATTCAGTGAAATATCTCTTCTCAGGTCACCTTCTACTGCATATTCCTGGTCAATGATCTTTCTGATCTTACCAGCTTCATCCTCGGATAAATCCTTTACTCTCGTATCAGGATTGATTCCGGCTTTTTCCAATATTGCGTTTGCCGTCGGTCTGCCAATACCATAAATGTATGTCAAACCAATTTCAACTCTCTTTTCTCTTGGTAAATCGACACCGGCTATACGAGCCATATTTCCCTCCTATTCCCATCTTCCGTCACGTACCCACCTTCGCGCCAGGCCGCAGGCCCTAGGCGCCCGATGTCCGTAATATAAACGGGATGTTCTTTTGCGTCTTGCAATATAAAATAACTATCTATCTTGAGAAACCATCGACCCCAGCGGGCCCTTGCAGCCGCGAACCTGACGCTCCCAAAGCAGCCATATCAAGTCCATTCGCCCACTAACCAAGTCAACAATTTCCTAAGCGGAAATGTTATTGCGCAGGCAAACTCCGCAGGACGGCGTATCGCGTAAGCGATACAGCGCCGGCCGAGGACCTTGCCGAAGCAAAACATTTCCGCGCTCTAACCTTGTCTCTGCTTGTGCTTCGGGTTTTCACAGATAACCATTACTTTCCCGTTACGCTTAATTACTTTGCACTTTTCGCAGATTGGTTTTACGGAAGCTCTAACTTTCATTTCGCACTCCTCCTAACCTTTCTTGTCTACGCTTTCCCTCTCCAGGTGATCCGGCCTCTGGTCAGATCGTAAGGAGAAAGCTCAACTTTTACTTTATCTCCCGGAAGGATCCGGATAAAGTTCATTCTGATTTTTCCTGAAACGTGTGCAAGCACTTCATGTCCGGTCTCCAGCCTTACTACAAACATTGCGTTGGGCTGCGCGTCTACGACCGTCCCTTCTGCTTCAATGACGTCTTTTTTCGCCATAATAACACCTCTCTTTTTACAATGTAAGCAACTCAGGCTCACCATCAGTTATAACAACAGTATTTTCATAATGGGCGGACAGCTTTCCGTCCAGTGTGACCACAGTCCAATTGTTGAGAAGAGTCTCAACTTCATAATCGCCTTGGGTGATCATGGGCTCAATGGCAAAGACCATGCCTTTCGCAAGTCTGGGCCCTCTGCCAGGCGCCCCGTAGTTGGGGATCTGCGGTTCCTCGTGCATGTCTCTTCCCACGCCGTGGCCTACAAAATCCCGGATAACACCGTATCCTTCGCTCTCCGCCTTTACTTGGATGGCGTGAGAGATATCCGAAAGCCTGTATCCTACTTTGCAGAATTTCAGACCTTCGAAAAAGCTGTCTCTGGTTACATCGATCAGGCGCTGTGCCTCCGGGTCGATCTTGCCTACCGGATAAGTCCTGGCCGCATCGCTGACATAGCTTTTGTAGGTGGAACCCACATCTACGCTGACGATATCGCCTTCTTTCAGCTTGCGTTTCTTCGAGGGAATCCCATGGACCACTTCTTCGTTTACCGAAACGCAGGCGCTCGCCGGAAAACCGTACAGACCTTTGAAGGATGGGATCATATCGTGATCCCGGATCATGTCCTCAACGAACTGATCGATCTCCTGGGTGGTAACACCCGGTTTTATGAAGCTCTCCAGCTCCTTGAGCACCAAACCTGTGACGCTCCCGGACTGCCGCATTATGTCGATTTCCTGCTCTGACTTGATGATGATCATGCTTATTCACCTAGAACGCTTACAATGTGGTTAAATACATTTTCAAGTCCGATCGCACCGTCGATATGGGCGATGTTGCCGGCCTTTTCGTAATATTCAACCAGCGGCATTGTCTGCGAATTATATACTTCGATTCTGTTTTCAACAGTTTCTTTCGTATCGTCGGCTCTCTGCATCAGCTCGCCGCCGCACTTATCGCAAACGCCTTCCTTTGCAGGAGGCATGTTTTTAACGTTATACGTGGCTCCGCAGGCCTTGCATACCCGTCTGTTGATGAGCCGCTGCATCAGTTCTTCCTTTTCGACTGCGATATCCAGTACTTTATCTACTTTCTTACCGTGTTTTTCAAGGAATTCATCCAGCTTTTCCGCCTGATATACGGTTCTTGGAAAACCGTCCAGCAGGAAACCGTCCGTGCAGTCATCCTCAAGCAATCTGGTGGTTGCGATCTCACATACCAGATCATCGGGAACCAGTTCGCCTTTATCCATGTATTCCTTTGCTTTCTTTCCCAGCTCAGTGCCGTTTTTAATGTTGGCTCTGAAAATATCGCCGGTAGAGATATGCGGAATATGATATTTTTCAACGATCTTTACTGCCTGAGTGCCTTTGCCGGCACCCGGAGGGCCTAATAAAATTAAGTTCATTTCTTAACCTCCCTACTTAAGGAAACCTTGATAGTTTCTCATGACCATCTGATTTTCCAGCTGTTTCATCGTATCCAGAGCCACACCGACGGCAATCAAAAGCGATGTGCCTCCGAAGTGGATGTTCAGGCCTGTGTACTGACTGACGATTGTCGGCAGTACCGCTACCAGCGCCAGGAAAACAGCTCCTACAAAAGTGATTCTTGTCATTACTTTGTTTAAATATTCAACCGTGGCCTTACCCGGTCTGATTCCCGGAATAAATCCGCCGTTGGCCTTCATATTCTGCGCGACTTCCATAGGGTTGAAGGTAACAGCCGTATAGAAATAGGTGAAGAATAAAATCAGTATCACATTAAATACGGCATACACCCATACGCCCGGAGAACCCTGCGGCGACAGCCACTTGGTGATCCACATGGACGCGGAACTGTCGGCTGACATGAAATAAGTGATGGTCAGCGGGAACTGCAAAAACGACATGGCAAAGATTACCGGGATAACCCCTGCCTGATTTACTTTCAGCGGAATGTGTGTTGACTGTCCGCCGTACATCTTTCTTCCTACCACGCGCTTAGCATATTGGACCGGAATTCTTCTTTGACCCTGCTGGATCTCGATAATCCCGATAATAACGATTACTGCGAAAACGACGAACAGAGCCAAGGATACAAAGGTCATGGTTCCTTCCCTGTATTTGAGCCAAATTTCGTGAATTCCGCTCGGCAGTCTGGCGATGATCCCTCCGAAAATAATCAGTGAGATCCCGTTTCCGATGCCGTTTTCATTGATCTTTTCACCCAGCCACATAAGAAAGGCCGTTCCTGCCGACAGTACCAGTACAATGACCGCTACTGAAAAGAAGTCGGTGCTGATCAATGCATTTCTGAACATACCCACCGATACGCCGATAGCCTGAACGACCGCCAGCACTACCGTGAGATAACGGGTGTACTGAGCAATCTTTTTCTGGCCTTCGGTACCTTCCTTGGCCAGACGCTCCAGCCTTGGAATAGCAATCGTGAGCAGCTGCAGTATGATGGAAGCCGTGATGTATGGGGTGATACTCAAAGCAAATATGGTAAAGTTGCTGAAAGCACCACCAGAGAATAAATTAAATAGAGCAAACAATCCGTCCTGGTGATTCATTTGCTGAGCCAGGTAAGCTCTGTCTATTCCGGGAACCGGAATATTGGAGCCAATTCGGAAAATCACAAGCATCAAAAGCGTATAAATAATCTTCTTTCTGATGTCCATGATCTTCCAAGCTTTCGCGATTGTTTTGAACATCTCCATTTTAAATCACCTCTGCCTTTCCTCCGGCAGATTCTATTTTTTCGATCGCTGTCTTGCTAAATTTGTGAGCCTGAACAGTAATGTTCTTATCCAGGTTACCATTTCCCAGAATTTTAATTCCATCTTTTACCTGCTTTACAAGCCCTACTTCCTCCAGCAGTGCCGGCGTTACAACAGTACCTGCGTCAAATCGGTTTAAATCATCAACGTTGAGAACGGTATATTCTGTTGCCCAGATGTTGGTGAATCCTCTCTTTGGAATTCTTCTGTAAAGAGGCATCTGTCCGCCTTCAAATCCTGGCCGTGTGCCGCCGCCGCTTCTGGAGTTCTGGCCGTTCATACCTCTTCCGGCAGTTTTACCCTGTCCGGTAGCAGTACCGCGGCCCTTCCTCTTCGGCGCTTTTGTGGCGCCCGGAGCAGCTTTTAATTCATGCAGTTTCATCTATTTGCACCTCCAATCCTATAGCTCTTCTACAGTCAAAAGATGCTCTACTTTGTTGATAGCACCCCAGGTTACCGGAGAATCAACGAGCTCAACTGACTGGTGCATCTTTTTTAGTCCTAGCGCTTCTACAACTTTTCTCTGTTTTGGGGAAGCGCCAATCGTGCTTTTTGTTAAAGTAACTTTAATCATTTTAGCCATTGCTCTTCCTCCTTATCCTATAATTTCTTCTTGATTTTTTCCTCTCAGACGAGCAACCTTTTCTACAGTCATCAGGTTTTTCAGTCCTTCGATCGTTGCATAAGCCATGTTTGCCGTATTGTTAGAGCCAATGGACTTAGCTCTGATATCTTTGATTCCAGCAGCTTCAAGAACCGTACGTACGGATGAACCTGCGATAACTCCTGTACCTTCCGCAGCCGGCATAAGCTGTACTCTGCCTGCTCCGAAAATTCCCAGGATTCTGTGTGGGATCGTAGTTCCTACAGTCGGAACTTTGATCAGTTTTTTCTTTGCGTCTTCCGTCGCTTTCCTTACTGCTTCAGGGATTTCCTGAGCTTTGCCAAGACCAACTCCTACATGGCCTTCGCCGTCTCCAACTACTACAGTTACGCTGAATCTCATGTTTCTGCCGCCCTTAACTGTCTTAGCTACACGTCTGATGCTGACGATCGTTTCGTTTAAGTCTAGCTTGGAAGCATCGATAGTATTTCGCATTCCTTTTACCTCCTGTTAGAATTTCAATCCAGCTTCGCGAGCGCCGTCAGCAAGTTCCTTTACACGTCCGTGATAAAGGAATCCGCCCCTGTCAAAAGCAACGGTTTCGATGCCCTTATCCAGTGCTCTCTTAGCAATAGCTTCTCCGACCTTCTTAGCGGCGTCTTTGTTTCCGCCGTATTCGATCTGGCCTTTCAGCTCCTTATCCAATGTGGAAGCGGAAGCAAGGGTAACTCCATTTACGTCATCGATAATCTGAACGGAAATGTTCTTATTACTTCTGAAAACGCAAAGTCTAGGTTTCTCAGGAGTTCCATAAAGGTCTTTTCTAACTCTCTGGTGTCTTGCGACACGCCTATCATTTCTGCTGTTTGCCATCTTATTTCACTCCTTTCCTTATTTTGCTCCGGTTTTACCTTCTTTTCTGCGGATGTGTTCGCCGACATAGCGAATACCTTTGCCTTTGTAAGGTTCCGGTTTTCTCCAGGCACGGATATTGGCAGCATAGTTGCCAACAACTGCTTTATCGATTCCTTTAACCGTAATTTCGGTATTGGAAGGTGCCTCGGTGGTAATTCCGTCCGGGTCTTCCAGCTCTACCGGATGGGAATATCCCAGGCTCAGGACCAGTTTCTTGCCCTTCTTTTCAGCCTTATATCCAACACCGACCAGTTCCAATTTCTTTTCGTAGCCCTGGGTTACGCCGGTCACCATGTTCTGGATCAAGCTTCTTGCCAGCCCGTGCTGTTCTCTGTAAGCCTTGGCGTCCGAATCTCTGGAAACGTTAACCTGATTATCTTTTACTTCGATTTTTAATAACTTGCTGATCTGCTCTGTAAGTTCGCCTTTTGGTCCTTTAACAGTAACTGCATTATTACCGTCAACCTTAACCTCAACGCCAGCAGGAAGATCAACAGGTTTGATACCTATTCTTGACATTGTCTACCTCCTACCAAACATAACAAACTACTTCGCCGCCAACGCCCAGTTTTCTGGCTTCTTTGTCGCTGATAACTCCGCTTGACGTGGAGATGATCGCGATTCCCAGTCCGCCCAGAACTTTTGGAACGTCGCTTGCCTTAGCATAAACCTTCAGGCCTGGCTTTGAGATCTTTTTGATCCCGGTGATAACTCTTTCTTTGTCAGGACCATATTTCATCTGAACGCGGATCATGCCCTGCTTGTTGTCGTCTATAACGTCAAATCCTTTAATGTAGCCTTCTTCCGTCAAAATTCCTGCGATGGACTTTTTCATCTTTGAAGCCGGAATATCAACCGTGTCATGACCTACAGTATTGGCATTTCTGATTCTTGTCAGCATATCTGCTATTGGATCTGTCATTGTCATTACAGTATTTCTCCTTTCTTGACCAGCTTTGCACGCACGTGCAGTTCTGGCAATTTCACTTTTCTACCAGCTCGCTTTTTTCACGCCGGGAATTTCTCCCTTGTAAGCAAGCTCTCTAAAACAGATACGGCATATTCCATATTTCTTGAGAACAGAATGGGGTCTTCCGCAGATTCTGCATCTTGTATATGCGCGTGTTGAGTATTTCGGTTTTCTTTGCTGTTTTATTTTGAGAGATGTTTTCGCCATGTTTCCCTCCTATTATTTCTCGAACGGCATTCCGAGAAGTTCCAGCAGAGCTGCCGCTTCTTCATCTGTTTTAGCCGTTGTAGTGAATACAATGTTCATACCTTTGATCATGTCAACTTTATCGTAGTTGATTTCCGGGAAGATGAGCTGTTCCTTGATCCCCATGGAATAATTGCCTCTTCCGTCAAAGGAGTTCTTGCTGACGCCCTTGAAGTCTCTCACTCTGGGAAGAGCGATGTTGATGAATTTATCAACGAAGGTGTACATGTTCTCTCCTCTTAAAGTGACTTTCGCTCCTACAGGCATACCCTGTCTTACCTTAAAGTTGGCGATTGATTTTTTCGCCTTGGTAACCACAGGTCTCTGGCCGGTTATGAGGGCCAGCTCTTCGACTGCGCTTTCCATAATTTTGGCATTTTCTTTGGCTTCGCCAAGGCCCATGTTAATGGTCACTTTTTCCAGCTTGGGAACTTCCATTGCATTCTTATATGAGAATTTTTCCATCAATGCCTGAAAGACATTGTTGTCATAGTTTTCTTTTAATCTGGCTGTCAAAATCGTCTCCTCCTTTCTTAGTCGATTACTTCGCCGGTTTTCTTAGCTACTCTGACTTTTTTGTCGCCGTCCATCTTGTAGCCAATCTTGCTGGCGGTCTTTGATTTTGTATCGTAGTACATAACGTTGGAAACGTCCAGCGGACCTTCCTGATGCTTGATCTCGGCAGCCTCTTTCTGGGTCTGCTTCTGGTGCTTGGTCTGCATGTTGATGCCTTCTACGATCACTTTGCCGTCTTTGGGCATAGCTTTCAGCACTTTGCCAGTCTTACCTTTATCTTTTCCAGTAAGTACAATTACTGTATCGTCTTTCTTAATTCGCATCCGCTCGCCTCCTATAATACTTCCGGTGCCAGCGATACGATCTTCATAAAGCTCTTTTCTCTGAGCTCTCTGGCTACTGGCCCGAAGATACGAGTGCCGACCGGTGTCATATCATCCTTCAAAATTACAGCCGCGTTCTGGTCGAATTTTACATAGCTGCCGTCAACTCTTCTGGCACCCTTTTTCGATCTAACTACAACTGCCTTAACAACGTCGCCCTTTTTAACAACGCCGCCCGGTGTCGCGTCTTTTACTGCGCAAACGATCACATCTCCGATGTTCGCGTACTGACGGCTTGTTCCGCCGAGAATACGGATACACAGAAGTTCTTTTGCACCGGAGTTGTCAGCGACTTTCAGTCTTGTTTCTGTCTGAATCATTCTGGTGCCTCCTTACTTAACTTTCTCTACGATGTTCACAAGTCTCCATCTCTTGTCTTTGGACAGAGGTCTTGTTTCCATAATTCTAACTTTATCACCAATGTTGCATTCGTTGTTTTCATCGTGAGCCTTGACCTTCTTGGTTCTCTTTACAGCTTTACCATAAAGGGAATGTCTTACGAAGTCTTCCAGCGCAACGACAACAGTCTTATCCATCTTGTCGCTTACAACAACGCCAACTCTTGTTTTTCTGAGGTTTCTTTCAACTGTCATATTACATCCTCCTTTCTACTAGCCCTGAGCCTTTTCAAGCTGTTTTTCTCTGATGATCGTCTTGACTCTGGCGATGTCTTTCTTTGTATCTCTCATTTTAATCGGGTTTTCAAGCTGTCCGGTAACGTGCTGGAATCTGAGATTGAATAAATCTTTCTTCATCTTTACCAGTTCAGCATTGAGTTCCACTTCTGACATTTCTCTCATCTTCTTCAGTTCCATTATGCTTCACCACCCTTTGCTTCCATTTCTTTGATGGCAAATTTACATTTAACAGGCAGCTTGTGAGATGCAAGACGCATAGCCTCTCTTGCCTGGGCCTCGGTTACACCCTCGATTTCAAACATAACTCTGCCTGGTTTTACAACTGCTACCCAGTACTCCGGAGCACCTTTACCGGAACCCATACGTACTTCTGCAGGTTTCTTTGTTACAGACTTGTGGGGGAAGATTTTGATATAAACCTTACCACCTCTTTTTACCGATCTGGTCATGGCAATTCTGGCTGCCTCGATCTGATTTGAAGTTATCCATCCGCATTCGGTAGCCACCAGGCCGTAATCTCCGTAAGTAACCTTGTTACCTTTGGTAGCAACGCCCTTCATTCTACCTCTGTGGACTCTTCTGCGTTTAACGCGCTTTGGCATTAACATCAGCGTTTCCTCCTCTCTTTCGTCTATTCTTCAGTTGTTGCTGCTTCGGTCGCTGCATCAACCTGTGCTTCTGTGGTCTGCGCTTCGGCTGCTTTAGCTGGTTCTTCCTTCGGAGCTTTTCTCTTTCTCGGATTTACTGCCTTTGGAAGTTCCGGCTTATCGTCTCTTCTGCGATCATTTCTTCTTCTGTCGCCGTCTCTTCTCGGTCTTCTGTCGCCGTCTCTTCTGTTTCTTTTGCCGTCTCTTCTTCCGTTTCCTTCGTCGCGAACCGCGCTCTTGAGTCCCTTGTCAAGGATTTCTCCGTGGTTGATCCACACTTTGACGCCGATCTTTCCGTAAGTGGTATCGGCTTCCGCGAATCCATAGTCGATGTCCGCTCTCAGTGTGTGGAGAGGAACGTTTCCTTCGCTGTACTTTTCGTTTCTGGCGATTTCAGCTCCGCCCAATCTGCCGGATACCAGTACTTTGATACCTTTTGCGCCGGCTTTCATGGTTCTGCCGATGGCCTGCTTCATCGCTCTTCTGAAGGAAATTCTTCTTTCCAGAGCCTGTGCGATGCTTTCAGCTGTCAGCTGGGCATCCAGCTCGGATCTTCTCACTTCTTTGATCTCGATATTAATGGCCTTTCCGGTCATTTTTTCCAGATCGCTCTTCAGTTCGTCAATGCCGTTTCCGGATCTTCCGATAACCATACCGGGTTTTGCGGTCAGCACGATGACTTTCAGTTTATTGTCAGCCTGACGCTCCAGCAGTATTTTGGAAACGCCTGCTACATACAGCTTTTTCTTTACGAACTCTCTAACTTTATTATCTTCGATCAGGTAGTCGGCAAAGTTTCCTTTGTCAGCATACCATTTGGAATCCCAGTCTTTGATGATGCCCACTCTCAATCCATGTGGACTTACTTTCTGACCCATTAAATGAACCTCCTATCTTAATTCTTTTCTCTTAAAGTGACGCCGACATGACTGCTTCTCTTTAAGATGATCGATGCTCTGCCCTGTGATCCAGCTCTCCATCTCTTCATAGTCGGTCCCTGGTTAGCATAAACTTCCGCTACATATAAGTTGTCTGTGTCCATTTCTTTTACGTCAGCATTAGCCAGAGCGGACTGAACAACCTTTTCTACGATTTCAGCACCTTTGCCCGGTGTGAATTTTAATATAGTAAGCGCCTCATTTATATCTTTTCCTCTTACAAGATCTGCAACAGGCTTAAGCTTGATCGGAGACATTCTTACATATTTTGCAATTGCTTTTGCTTCCATTTTCATGTTCTCCTTTTCTTACTTTACTTTTGATGACTTGTCTGCAGCGTGGCCCCTGTAAGTTCTGGTTGGAGCAAATTCTCCAAGTCTGTGTCCTACCATATCTTCGGTGATATATACAGGTACGTGCTTTCTTCCATCATGCACTGCGATTGTGTGTCCCACCATCTGCGGGAATATCGTGGATGGTCTTGACCATGTTTTTATGACTTTCTTTTCGTTGGCTGCATTCATATCTTCGATAGCCTTAAGCAGTTTTCTGTTGACGAAAGGGCCTTTTTTCAGTGATCTACCCATTATCTATGCTCCTTCCTTATTTTTCATTTCTTCTCTTAACGATATACTTGTCGGAAGCCTTGTTCTTCTTTCTCGTCTTGTATCCGAGAGCAGGCTTGCCCCAAGGTGTAACCGGACTTACACGACCAATTCCAGCCTTACCTTCACCACCGCCATGTGGGTGGTCGTTGGGGTTCATGACAGAACCGCGAACGGTAGGTCTGATACCCATGTGTCTTTTTCTTCCCGCTTTACCGATCTGGATGTTGGCGTGGTCTCCGTTACCAACTTCTCCGATGGTCGCTCTGCATTCCATTCTCACTTTTCTCACTTCGCCGGAAGGAAGTCTTACCTGAGCTTCTTTTCCTTCTTTGGCCATGAGCTGGGCTCCGTTACCTGCGGATCTTACCATCTGGCCGCCTTTGCCAGGCTTGAGCTCGATGTTGTGGATCACGGTACCTACCGGAATATTTGCCAGCGGAAGGGTGTTTCCTACTTTGATATCAGCTTCTGGGCCGGATTCAATCATATCGCCTACCATTAATTTTTCAGGAGCGATGATATATCTTTTTTCGCCGTCAGCATAGTTGATCAGGGCAATGTTGGCACTTCTGTTCGGATCGTATTCGATCGCTGCTACTGTTCCTGGAACACCATCTTTATTTCTCTTGAAATCGATGATTCTGTATTTGGGTCTGTATCCGCCGCCTCTGTGTCTTACGGTGATCTTGCCTCTGGAGTTTCTTCCAGCATGCTTTTTCAGTGTCACGGTAAGGGATTTTTCAGGGGCGTCCTTGGTGATTTCCTCAAAAGTAGAAACCGTCATTCCTCTTAAACCAGGAGTAGTCGGATTATATTTTTTGATTCCCATTCTTTCCTACCTCCTATATTATAAGCTCTGGAAGAATTCGATCTCTTTACTCTTATCTGTCAGAGTAACGATTGCCTTTTTGCTAGCGGCAGTCATTCCTACGCTTCTTCCCATTCTTTTCTGTTTGCCGACAACGTTCATAATGTTTACTTTTTTCACTTCCACATCGAAGATTTCTTCTACAGCGTGCTTAACCTGTGTCTTGTTCGCATCTACCGCAACCTTGAATGTGTATTTTTTGTTCTGCGCATCTTCCATACTTTTTTCAGAGATGACAGGTTTTAAAATTACATCGTAAGGCGTTTTCATTATGAGTACACCTCCTCAATCTTGTTAATCGCATCTTTTGTTACAATGAAGCTGGGGTGATTGATGATCTCGTATACGTTCATTGTGGATACCAGCTCTGTTCTAACTCCCGGAATATTGGCCGCAGAACGGATCACGTTCTCATCTTTTTCAGCCATAACGATCAGCGCTTTTTTACCAGCTTTGATATTTTCCAGAACTTTTACCATTTCTTTTGTCTTAGGAGCATCCAATTTCAGCTCGTCTAAAACGATGATTTCCTTTTCCTCTACCTTTGAGGAAAGCGCGGATTTCATTGCCAGTCTTCTCAGCTTCTTAGGCAGTGTATATCTGTAACTTCTTGGCTTTGGAGCAAATACTACTCCACCGCCTACCTGAGATGGGTCTGTGGTGCTTCCCTGTCTATGGCGTCCTGTTCCCTTCTGTCTGAAAGGCTTTCTTCCGCCGCCTCTTACTTCTGCTCTTGTCTTTGCGGACTGCGTTCCCTGTCTCTGGTTCGCCAAGTAATTTTTTACTACAGCGTGTACTGCGTTCTGGTTAGGCTCGATTCCGAAGATTTCATCGTTCAGTTCGATGGTTCCGGCTTCTGCTCCAGTCATGTTAAGCATCGTTACTTTTGCCATTTTACTTCCTCCTTCCTGAAGTCTTCTATTTGTCCTCGCCCTTTACTGCGTACTGAATGCGAACCAGGCCACCTTTGTTTCCCGGTACAGCACCTTTTACCAGCATCAGGTTTCTGTCTTCAATAACTTTTACTAATACGACATTCTGTACGGTCACAGTATCGCGTCCCATTCTTCCGGATTCTTTGTTTCCTTTGAAAACTCTTCCCGGATAGGATGCGCCGGCCTTGCCGCCCGGCAGTCTCTTATGCTTGGAGCCGTGGGTCATCGGGCCTCTATGGTGTCCGTGCCGTTTGATTTCGCCCTGGGTACCTTTACCTTTGGAGGTTCCGGTAATGTCCAGCTTCTTGCCTTCTTCAAAATCAGCTACGGTGATGACCTGTCCTACTTCATAAGCTTCGCCGTCTTCAATTATGAATTCCGCCAGGTGCTTCTTGACAGAAACGCCTGCTTTTTCAAAATGGCCTGTCATCGGCTTGTTGATTCTGTGGGCTTTCGCATCTTCGAACGCTACTTGAGCCGCGGCATAACCATCGTTTTCAACCGTTTTGATCTGTGTTACTGTTTCCGGACCTGCCTCGATCACTGTTACAGGAATCACTTCGCCTGCGTCAGTAAAGATCTGAGTCATTCCGACTTTCTTTCCTAAAATCGCTTTCATATTTTTCCTCCTAATTCTTACAGCGGATTGCTCTGGTTTGGAAGCCCTATCCCGATTTGCTGATGCAAATCGCCGAAGTTCTCCTGCAAGAAGCGCCCAAAACTTGCTTTTGGCTGCGCTTTACTGCTGGAAGCCCTGACCTGTATCTGCAACTCTTTCTTTTAGGCCGTCTTCCCTCTCATGCAATCTTACTAAGGGGAGTTCCCTTACATTTTTTGTGCTGCTGCAAAGCAGCTTTTGTTCTGTAAAAAGTTATCGCGCCGGCAGTAATCTACCGGAATGCAACGTTTTACAGCTTAATTTCAATGTCCACGCCGGCAGGCAGATCGAGCTTTGTCAGTGCGTCGGTCGTCTTAGCCGTAGCACTGGTGATGTCGATCAGTCTCTTATGTGTTCTCTGTTCGAACTGTTCTCTCGAGTCCTTGTATTTGTGGACCGCTCTTAAGATCGTGATGACCTCTTTTTCTGTCGGCAGCGGAATCGGGCCGGAAACTTCTGCGCCGGTCTTCTTTGCTGTTTCGACGATCTTGGCTGCGCTCTGATCCAGCAGTGCGTGGTCATAAGCCTTAAGCTTAATTCTGATTTTCTGTAATTCGCTCATTTCATCCTCCTAATTTTTTGTACTGTTTTCGCTATGCTCGTACAGGGGGTTCTGCTGCCCGCTTTTCAAGTGCGTGTACGAGGTCTTGCTTGCTTAGTACACGGCTCCGTGTGTTTCTTAATTTTTTACACAAAGCAAAAAGCCGGCGAATCCCTTCGCCCCCATCTGGTGGGGACAATTCTCGGTAGAAATTATCCTATAGCAAGGTAACTTCCTACTTCATCGCCTTACACAAGCTTTTGTAGTATATACCACATGATTGGAAATTGCAAGGGTTTTTGGTAAAAAAATTGATCTATTTTTTATGTTTTTTGGACAGGCAAAAGGCTGTGTTTCCAATGCATAAAAGAGATGTTTTCTGAACACGCATCCTGGTGTTCCTTTTTCGCTGCATTTCTAGTGTATCTTTTCTTAGTTTTAGCGATTTGCCTACAAGATATGGGATTTGGCGGATGCAGCGGACGATTGTTGGGAGGCAGCTTCTGCGAAATCTGGCGGCGGCTTGGGCAGTGCAGGTTGCCGCACGGGTTGCATGTTTTTTGTATGCTGGGTCATAGTTTTGGCAGAGCTTGATACGAGATGCTGGGATTGTTGAAGATGCGGGCTGACGATAGAGTTGAGGGAGAAATTGCTGCGTTTTTTTGAATTGAGGGGTGAGGCCTGTAGTATTGGGAGGGGGGCGGGAAGATAAGCGGCAGTTTTAAGAGGATTTATTGCGGGCGGGCTTTCCCGCTGCTTGGTGCCGGGTGCTTGATGTTTAATACTTGAAAACGATCAGCATTAAATGGTTGCGGGACCAATCCTGATAGTTTTGGTGCGGCTTGGCTCTGGAAAGGCAGGCTGTAAACCAGAAACAGTCTGGTTTCCAATATTTCTTTCATGGTTTTTGATAGTAAGCCCTTTTCTGGCCCGCCGGCTCAGTTGGTTAAGGTTTGGTTTTTGAAAGGAATGGGGCCGTCTGTGAAATAATTAAGGATACGTCGCAGAATTTACGCATTTTTCAACGGTTATTCCCTCTCGAATTGGAGATGGGACAGGAAACTCCCTTTATTCTCAATATGACGCCCCACAAATCCACAGCTTTGCGTAAATAAATCAGATATTTCCAGAAAGTTTCTCCGGCTGCTCAATCCCGCTGCCCAACCAGGCTGGCCAGCCAAACCCGATAAAACACTATCACCTTGTTAAAGCAAAATGTACCCTTTGGAGAAGATTTGGAGTTCCGCTCCCAAGCTCACCGTATCATCATCGTTATTGACGCAGGCGATATCTCCTCGCCGCTCCGACAGCTGCTTTGCGGTCAAATCCTTTTTATGCAGAACGTCTGACCAATACGGCACCAGGCTGCTATGGGCTCTCCCGGTAACCGGATCTTCATTAATGCCTGCATTAGGCGCAAAAAATCGCGAAACAAAATCGCAGCCAAATCCGCCGCCGCGGGCCGTAACAATGATGCCGAATACGTCATCCTCCAGTCCCGCCTCTTCTTTCACCAGCTTCAACTTCTCAAAATCCGGCTCGAGCGCTGCCACTTCTTCCGGTGAATCAAAGACCAGAAAAAAATCATTGGCTTTCAATGTCTGAAAATTGTCCGTACCAAACGCTGAAGCAAAAGACTTGTAACATCCTGTCGGACTGGGTTTTCTTTTGGGCAGCGTTAGCCAGAAGCGCTCTTGGGCTTTGGCAACTGAAAGAACGCCCGATAAGGTGTTGAACCGGACCGCATCCGCGTTCACGCCTGCTTGCTCATACAAAACATATCCGGATGCCAAGGTCGCATGGCCGCACAATTCCACTTCCACTTTAGGTGTAAACCAACGCAGATCATAAACCGCGCCGGCATCGCTCCTTTTAATGAGAAATGCCGTCTCAGACAAATTAATCTCTGACGCAATTTTTTGCTGCAGTTTCGTGGAAATCGCCTCCTCTAAAAGGCAGACCGCCGCCGGATTACCGCCGAACTTATCATTTGTAAAAACGTCCACAATATAATATTCAATTTGCATAGGCTCCTCCCTTTCATTTAAACAAAACGCCTGCCCCGCACTCCGCTTCTAACAGCGGGCAGACGCGGACAGGCGTTCACTGGGCCGTAAGACTTTAATAGCCTAAGTGTTCATTAACCAATATAATATGTATCCTGTCCTTAATCGCGCTGGCTCTGGTAGTCACAGTATAGCAGCACATGGACTGTCCCAGGCAGTGGGCGCATTTTCCAGTTACTGCGCACGGTGTCATCAACCCCAAGCGAATGGCATTGGGCACGCAGGCCTCTGTCCGGATCCTGCCGACAGCAGCATCTTCATTTTCAACAATTTTATTAATTCCTGCCACTACAATGACTTTTTTAGGTCCAAAGCACATGGCCGCTACCCGGTTGCCCGTCTTGTCAATATTGACCAGCTCTCCATCCATAGTAACGGCATTGGTTCCAGTCAGATATACATCTGCCATAAACGCTTTGCGGCGGTTTTCCAGGGCTTCCTCCTTGGAAGGAGCTGTTCCGTCCAGCACGTTTTTCAATTCTTTTTTAATTCCCAGCTCATCCAGAGAAGCCGATCCGCCCCAAGAAACCAGGTCGCCCTCGCTGATCATGGACAAAATCTTATTCTTGGCATCCTCTGCGGTTTCACAATAGTAACCGCTCATGTTTCGAGTTTCTAGATTTTTAATAATGGCTTCGATCCGTTTTTTATTGGCTTCTTTTACGTGTTCATTCATTCCTGCATCCTCCTCTCACTCATCAGCGGATTTACCGCGCATTTACTTTCCAAGGCGATGGCCGCCGCCTTCATTCCGTATGCTGCAATCGCCTCTATATCCATGTTCTTTCTCGTTCCGTCCAGGATAGCCGCGGAAAAAGCATCGCCGGCCCCCTCTTCATTGGCAAAAGGCAGCACCTGCTCCGGCCGCAGAATTCCTTCCTTCATCCCTTCCTTATAATAGACACCGCCGCCGCTCATGGTGATAAATACACGTTTCACCCCCTGATCAACAAACCATTTGCCAGCTTCCATCAACTGGTCTTCGCTGAAAATATCCAGGCCGCAGATAGCGGACGCTTCTCCTCGATTGGGCTTGATGGTATGGAAAGAGCCGATGAATTCTTTGACTTTTTTTGCGTCCTCTTCCGTATGCGGGTCGAAAAACAGCGGCACTTCTACCGTTTCTGCCAAATAGGTTAAAACGCCTTCGGACAAGGTTCCATCCACACACACGATCTCAGAATTATTGATCATGGGCAGCACTTGATCGATCGCCTCAAGATCGATCAAGCCGTACGCGTCGATGTTCTCCACCCCAAATTCCAGATCGCCGACAATATCGAGAATTGAGATATTCATGGCAGTATTTTGTCCTTCAATCAAATGCAGCTGAGACGTATCCACCCCCAAGGCTTCCAGTTCCAACTTGGCCCCCCTGCCTACGATATCATTTCCCGCTGCGCCCACAAAAGCCGTAGCAGCACCCAGCCGTCCCAGGTTTTCCGCAATATTACGTCCTGTTCCGCCGTACGAAACGGAGATGGTTCCTCCATTCTGCTGGGCAGCCATCAGCTGCTCTTGTGCATTTGCTACAACATTTCCTTTAATTCCACCAATTACTGTAATTTCGCTCATTCAATATTTCTCCTTTTCCTATATGAATCATTCTACAAATATACTTCCGCCTATAAACTCTCTCAGGATCGAATTGTTGGGAATGATCGATTCCTCCTCAATGGCCTCGAAAAAGGTCAGAAACTTGAGCAGTCTCCGCGCGTCGCTGTATTCCGGCTCTGATCGATCGATTTCTTCCAATAGGGGCTGGGCATATTTTTTCAAAACAGCCAGCTCATAGGTCAATGCCGAATTAAACAGCACATCCGCCTCTCCATTAAATGGAAAAATATTTTTGTCCTCCCCCTTGCGTACCTTGGGCCAGTCAGCAATGGTCATCTTTGCAGAATGGCCTCTGAAAAGATGATCCCTGACCATTCGCCTCAGAATCCGGGCATCGGTAGTGGGAATCCGATTATGGCTGTCAATATTCAATTGGGTGAACGGACTGATATAAATGCGGAACTTTTCTTCCTCCGATATATATTTGGTCAGTTCTTTGTTGAGGGCATGAATCCCTTCTATGACAATAGGCTGATGGGGTTTGATCGACGTAATCCGTTTGCCGTAAAGCTTCGTTCCTTCAATGAAATCAAAGGTAGGAAGGTCTACCTGCTTGCCGCAGAGCAGGCCATTCATGTTACTGTTGAACAGATCGATGTCAATGGCGGATAAATCTTCGTAGTTAGGTTCCCCATCTTCATCCAGCGGAGTGTCCTTCCGTTCTACAAAATAATCGTCCGTACCCATATACAGCGGATCCAGCCCGTTGACCTTAAGTTGTATGCACAGCCGTCTGGCAAAAGTAGTTTTCCCGGAAGATGACGGGCCTGCTATCAGTATGATGCGTTTTTTACCTCTTGTGATCTGGTCTGCAATCTCGGCCACCTTTTTCTCATGGAGTGCTTCCGAAAGCAAAATGATTTCTTTATATTCTCCGTCCCGAACCTTTTCGTTGAGATCGGCCAGATAAGAAATCTTTAAAAGCTTGTGCCATTTTTTCGCTTCACCAAACGCAGAGCAAAGCTTTTTCTCATCCACATACGGCGGAATGCGGTTGGGCTCAGAAGGATAGGGGAACCGGAGAATAACGCCGCGGCGATATTTTACCAGCTCAAAGAACTTGATATATCCGGTTGAAGGAACCATGGCTCCGTAAAAGAAATTTTTATAATTATCCAGGCAGTAGAACACGGGATGCTCAATCTCCGGGTGATTTTTTAAAATTCGAATCTTTTCTTCATAACCTCGTTCGGTCAGCAGCTTAATTGCCTGATCCCAGGATACAGATTCTTTTACAATAGGCCGGTTCTCTTTCACCAGCAGCTTCATCCGTCTTTCAATAGCACGCACTTGCGGTTCGGTTACGGCCCTGGCAGTTTTAATTTCTGTATAAAGTCCTTTGTTAAGAGAGTTCTGAATTTCCACAGGTATCTTTCCCAGCACATCCTCGATTGCTTTTAGATAAATCAAACACAGACTGTATTGATAAATCAGATTTGCAGCTTGCGTGCGCATGTCCAGAAACTCGATACTGCAGTCATGGTCAACAATCATGGTCAACTCTTCTATTTTATTATCCACCTTAGCAGCAAGAATTGTATAGGGCAGTTCTTTGCCCCAAGTGTCTTTTAATTCTTCTATGGGAACAGGGTTTTTTATTTCAATTTCACGTTCCGGCTCTTTTGGGCCTGTTTTTAATTTAATCTTCACGTGACTTCCTCCTTAAACGATTACTGATTAGTATATCATATTTTATGTAGAAATGGGCAAAATACCTATTGAAAGGGGTGAGTACTTTGAAAAAATTAGTTCTTGCGCTGATCATCATCGGCGCAATAAATTGGGGCTTGATTGGATTCTTTAACTTTAATCTGGTCACAGCAATCTTTGGGAACAGCCTGCTCTTTATCAGCAAAATCATTTTCGCTGTAGTTGGGCTCGCCGGACTTTATGCCATTTCATTCTTCTTTGATAGAAGTAAAAATTCCGTCTGATTACAGACGGAATTTTTACTGGTGCTAAGCAAGCGTTTAACAGTCACAGGACGGTTCACATACCGGTTCTCTTTCGCAGCATTCATCGCCGCATCCGACGATTCCTGGTTTGCAGAAGATCAGCACAAGGATCAAGAAGAAAAATAACAGAGCAGGCTCAATGCCTTCTTCGTTTTTGTTATAGCATCTCATATGGAAATACCTCCTAAAAAGTCTTTTTCTATCACTATATGCATTTCCCCCGATTATGTGTCTTTCCCTCAGACCTGCCGGTCTTTGAGCAATTGAACAATCTTACGCATCTCATCCGGATGCAGTGTAATTCCCCTGGACATATGTTCATGCTCCGGATCCCAATCCCTTATATCATATTTTACGGGATTACCGTTCCATGATACCAGGTTCAGTTCTTTGTTCCAGCCGGTAGGATACGGCTTTATCACACCAATCTGTTCTTTGATCTCAAATACGATCTCGCTTCTTTCATTATCATGCATTTTCTATGTATCTCCTTTCCCAGAATGAATGCGGGCCCCTTTTTTACCCGCATCCATATTATATTTTAATTTACATATTTTGTCAATCATAAATTGTATTTTTCTTCCAATTCTTTCAAGCTGCTGACCGGACTTTCGCATCGCTGCCCTCTGCAAAGGTAATAGGAAGCCTCTTTTTCCGGGATTGGGTATTGGCTTAGAAACGGGGCGATTATGAGCATTTTTTCCCGGTTTTCTTCTGTAACCTGCAGAATCTTCACGTTATAGTTTTGAAAGCTTTGTGGAGGAAGCGCCGCCTGCGAAGTACAGATCAACTGGCTGGAGCTCTGTTCTTCTTCCATTTGCCAAAGAAAGAAGCTGAGCGCCGCAGGATGTCCTGCCGCTTTTGCCCTCATAAAATCCCATTGTTTTTCCCGCGCCTGCCGCCAGCTGTCCTCACCGGTATAAAAAGCCAGCTGGTCCATTACCAGGGCAGCAACAGAATTTCCCGACGGCATCGCACCGTCATATGCCTCTTTGGGGCGGATAATCAGCTGTTCGCTATCTTTACCGTACAGGTAGCAGCCGCCATTTTCCCAATCAAAGAACTGCTCCGTCATTCGCTTTCCAATCTGTATGGCACGTTCCAAATAGTCGGCTTCCAGGGTGCTCCGATAGCACTCCAGCAGGCCCCAGGCTAAAAATGCATAGTCATCCAGTGTTCCTGCATGGGCGGCTTCTCCCTGGCGCCATCTTGCTTTTAAATATCCGTCCTGCTGCAGATTGTTCCAGATAAAACGTGCTCCCGCCTCTGCCAGCTCAAGGTACTGAGACTCATTCATCAATCTCGACGCTCTGCACAGCGCTGCGATCATCAAGCCGTTCCAACCCGTCAGCACTTTATCGTCCTTGTGCAGCCAGGTCCTCTTTTTCCGATATTCCAACAGTTTTTCCACCTGGTCTTTGGACGGCATCTGCTCATATTGGGCATCTTTAATCCGGTTGGGAATGCTTTTTCCCTCAAAATTACCGGCGGCCGTGATGTCGAATTGCCGGCAGAATGCGCCGCCATCCTCTTCGCCCAGCACTTGGATGATTTCGCCGGGAGTAAAAAGGTAGTATTTTCCCTCTTCACCTTCGCTGTCCGCGTCTTGTCCGCAATAAAAACCGCCTTCTTCATCCGTCAGCTCCCGCTCGATATATTGAACTGTCCGCTGGACGATCTCCTTATACAGTTGGTTTTCGGTCTTTTCATAACCTTTAGCATATGCCAGAATCAGCAGCGCATTGTCGTAGAGCATTTTTTCAAAATGGGGCGCCAGCCACCGTTCATCGGTTGAATAGCGGCTGAATCCGCCGCCGATGTGGTCGAACAGACCACCCCGATACATCTGGATCAGCGTCTTTTGGGCCATACCCAATTCTTCGCTTCCCCCTGTTTCCATTAGAAACAAAAGATTATGAGGCGAAGGGAATTTCGGCATGGGGCCAAATCCGCCCCATCGTGCATCAAAGGTCTGCTTGTAGTAGTCCCGGGCTTTTTCCATCAAGTCCTCGTCGTCTGCGCCTCCTGCTGCGGTCTCTTGTGCATGTTCTTTTATGAAGTTGGTTATTTTATGCCCTTCCAAGATCAGCTTGCTTTTGTTCTCCTGCCAGGTTTCCTGGATAAAGGTAAGCAGCTCGATCAGACCGGCCTGGCCGCGTTTTCCCCGTTTGGGGAAATACGTTCCTGCGAAGAACGGTTCTTTTTTTGGCGTCATGATAATGGTCAGGGGCCAGCCGCCGGATCCGGTCAGAGCCTGGCAGACGGCCATATATACCGCATCCACGTCCGGGCGCTCCTCCCGGTCCACTTTTATGGAAACGAAGCCGCCGTTGAGAAGTTGGGCGACCTCCTGGTCTTCAAAGGATTCGTGGGCCATCACGTGGCACCAGTGACAGGTCGAATAGCCGATGGAAAGGAAGATCGGCTTGTCTTCTTGTTCTGCTTTTTGGAAGGCCTCTTCGCCCCACGGGTACCAGTTCACCGGGTTGTTTGCATGTTGGTGAAGATACGGGGACTTTTCGTTTATAAGTTTATTTTCCATGATGGGTACCACCTTTTTTGACATTTTGTATTAGTGTTTCCGAAGATGGTTTATTGATACCCGGTTTTGGGAGAATTAAAAATAGAGCCTGAAAGGCAAGCTCTATTTTTGAACTTCTTGTATTTTATTCTTTATTCAACTGATCTTCAAAGATTAAAGAAATCACTGATAGATGTATAAAAGATTACCATATACTTTTGGGTTTATTTGTAGTTTAATCATTTTTTAGCCTCTGCCATCTTTGCTTTTAATGTTTTCCTTCACTGTTTTAATGCGTTTCGCGATCATATTCATCGGCGATAAACTCTGCGCTCTCAGCCCACAAAAGGGATTCCATCTTTTTCAATGCGGCATATGTCTTTGATCCTAAAAAATCCTGATACATATCATCAAATTCTCTCCCTTCCCTTTCGGAAAGGATGCGAACAACATGCTCAATTTTCATGAGCACATCCAATGTGATATCTTGCCCTCGATAAATATATTTACCTTTCAATGGAGCGCCTCCCTTCCAACGTGAGATACGCAAGTGCACTTTCCGTATGAATGGAAACTTGATCATTTGCCTTGAAAAACTTTAATTGCTCTAAAGCCATATCCACAGTATAGATACCCTCAGTGCAATCGTTCTCATGGTGTTATCATTTGCAACAGGGCCGCAAACAATATCATACTCGTGTTGAACATTACCTTCCATTCGGTTTGCTTTTACCATGTTCAGCCACTCTTCACAGAGTCCCTGGTATATTTTTACTTTTAGATCATCTGGCATCTCTAAGGTAAATTCTTAAATATACTGGCCTTCACCACCATAGCGGATATACATATTCTCTGCCCAATGTTCCGCCTGTTCTTGTAGTGTTGTCATATAAAATCCCCGCCCGAAATCTCGTTTGTCCCGTGATTTTGAAAGATCAACAACATCGAATTTTTGATTCGATCCGTGATATAATGTCAGTTTCTTCATCATTTGTTCCTCTTTATCACATCTTCGGCAAAAAAACGCTTTCATCCAAATCCTGTGTATGGAGGACTTCATATTGAGAGCGCAGCAAATGCAAAAGATTAAATTTATGAAAGATTTCGAAGACGGTCTTTTCGTCCATACTGTGCTTACGAGCATAGCCCTCTACCGCAGCCACGACGATTAAATTTTCGTCCATTATGTTTTTAAACATCGCTGTTCTCCTTTCTTGATTCAAATATAGTATATCACAAATAATTCGTTTCGTTTAACTAAAAACACCATGCTTCTCAAACCATTTTTTAAGGACTAACGCATCAAGTTTTTTGTGTTGCAATATTTTTCTAATAGAGAACAATCGTGTTTACATCCATTTTTAGGAAATTTGCTGTCAAGAAAATCAAAGAGCGGAATATGCTGAAATTCATTTCGTTCATCATAATTTGTTTCATTCTATTCCCTCCAATTATTTTCACATTCAGTATTAATAGCTTTCTTACCATTCTATCCCAACCACCACGGCCGCAGATTCCCGGAAAACTTCTGTAAAAATCTTCATTCTTTACGCAAAGTTGTGGGATTGCGGGGCCTCTGATCGAGAAAAGGCGCGGATGGTTGCTGAAAGCTCATTTCAAGAGGCTGCGGCCGTTGAAAACTGCGTAAATTTTGGATGATTTTTTTGCTTTTTTCCCGAAGAGCTTCTGTGAGGGCCACACCAGATCAAGAAAAGGCGCCCCGCTCCAGTCGCGCTAAACCGCCCCGCCCGGGAGTCATCTCAGCCGCAGCCCCTCCCAGGACTGTAAACGAAAAGAAACCCAGCAAACCAGCCAGGTTTCTTCCCTAACCGTAATTATGTTTTATAGAGGCTTCACTTCCGTTTCCAGAGTGATGTCCAAGGCTTTCGCATAGTCCAGATACAGGTCGCATTCCTCATAGGTCAGCATATCGGAGGAAATGAGCCCGGTCTGGGTGTAGTCATCGTTTACAAACATCTTTGTAAAAAGGGAGCCGCACTGTCCGGTCAAATACATTTCGCCTGTGATGCCGGCTCTTTCAAAGGATTCCACACAGCCCGGAGCGTACAAGTAAGTTTCAACCATAACCTTCTTGCCGTCCTTGGTTCCGGTGGCTTCGATTACGAACGCGCCCTCATCCTTTACAAGGCCCTCGTCCAGGATTTCCTTGATTTCTTCCTTAAACTTTGGCGCAGGCGGCAAGTGGGATACAATGACATCAAATGGCACGAAGGTATGGCCCTTGTAAGTCTCTTCTTCTCTGGAAAGCAGGCCCGCCCGGTAGAGCGGAGTGGAAAAGTTGATTCCTACGCCGCCGTACTTAAAGTTAATATTCTTTGCTCCCTTGAAGTGGGTATCTTTGTTCAGTCCCATGTAAACCGTTTCGTCATGGGCGTGTTCCACCAGGGTCACCGGCGCGGCGCAGCCCTTGAAGTGTCTTGTTACCGGCAGGCTATGGGGCTCTGTTTCCACCAGAACGCCGTCTTTGAGGGCAAAAGTCGGGTCGATCATATCGGAAAGAGCCGTAAAGGGCGACCACCAGAATGGCAGGAAACGCTTGGCCTCCACGCCTTCGTAAACCATCATGAGAATGTCATCGCAAGTGTCCAGGTATCTCATGCAGCTTTTCGTCGCTACGCACATCATTCCGGGTGCGGAGCCGGTACCGATAATCGCCATCTTGCCGATCTCCGCGAAACGCTTTCCATAATCTTCATACATGATTTCTACGCATTTCGGCCACCAGGTATCCAAAACATCGGTGGCCGCAAAGTCCTGGTAGTTGGCTTTCACAGCGATTGCCGCCTCCAAAACATTTGGTGCAAAGGCGATGGGCAGCGCGTTTACGATCAGGTCCACGCCATCCGCCGCTTTGATGATGCTGTCGACGTCATTGGCATCCACGATCATGCCTTTTGCTTTGTTTAAAATTTTCACCAATTCGTCAACTGCTTTTTTGTCGTAGTCCGCACAGATGATTTCGCTTACATTGGGTTCCTCGTCCATTCTCTGCGCTACGGTCGAGCCTTGCGCTCCTGTTCCTAATACTAAAATCTTTTTCATGTTTATTCACTCCTTTTATTTCACCATATATGCATCATATACAATCGTCCATTCATCCTTGCACCCAAGCACCCCAAAACAGCAGGCGCCATTTATCCAGTCATATCTTTCGTCCCCGGTTTCAAACAGCAGATGCTGTCTAAAATAGTAGTCCGCCGGGTCCACATATTCGCCCCGCTCCATGGCTTCATCCTGTTCCGGTTTGATTACTGCTCTGCCAATGGTTGTCAGCGAAATCAGCGCGCCATCGTCCGTCTTCAGAAGATATCGCGTATCCACGCAATTCAAATAGTTTGGGTACATCAGGTTCCAGTCCGCACCGAAATTCAGCACTTCTCCCGTTATCTTACCTTCAAATCTTCCGCCGGCGATCGGGCAGATCACCAGATCTCCCCGCCCCACATCCCCGATTTCATATAGATTCTGATGCAGATCCACTTCAATATAAAACAGATGCTCCAGCTCCGCTTTGGGCAGTTTCATTCTATTTTTCATACCATCTTTCCTTTCTATTATATAAGCTTATATACATCCAGACAAATATTTCCGTCATCCGTGATAGCAGAAATGCCGACAGCGACAATCTCGTTCATCCAGCGATATGGATCGGCCCCTGTTGTAAAGCTGATGCTCTGCCTGAAATAGTAATCCTCTTCCGCTAAAAGCCCTTCATCTGATTTCTGCATGTCCTCCAGACTCATAATCAGCCGTCCCCTGCAATGAACAGAAATATATGCTCCGTCATCCGTTTTAAGGAGGTATTTGGTGTCCAGGTTGTTTACCGTATCGTCATAAAGCAGGCCCCAGTCGCCGCCGAAACTCATAATTTCTCCATGGATGCTCCCTTCAAAGCTGCCGCCAGTGACCGCTACAATCTCCTGATAGCCTCCGCCAATGTTTCCAAGGGGATACACATCGCCAAGCAGCACTTCGGCCCGAAACAGCTTTTCAAATTTGGGAGCAGGCAAAGGATACTTTTTCATTTCCATAGCTATAACTCCCCCCTGACCACATTTCCTTCAAAGATAACAACCTCAGCCTTTATGTTATGTATGTCCTCTGCGGGTGTCTCAAATAGATTGCCCGATAGAATACATAGATTCGCCATTTTACCCATTTCCAGACTTCCCGTTTTATCCGCGATACCCATTCCCTTTGCATTATTTATGGTATAACCTTTCAGCAGGTCTTCCAGCGACAGACACTCATCGGCCGGCTCTCTGACCGGACTCTCCGGGCCCACCTCTTTTCTCGTATGACCTACTTGAATTCCCACAAGCGGCTCTGCTTCAGGAAGACTTTCCTCATCGACCACATCTGCCGAAAAGTTTACAGTTGCCCCTGATTTTATCACTTCATTAAAGGAATACATGCTATTGTATCGTCTTCCGCCAAGATATTTTTTTGCACCGTCTCCAAAGGCTCCGCCTGCCCAGATTGGTGTGAAATTAATATATACGCCCAGCTTTGCGGCACGTTTTCTGTCGTCAGGATGTATGAGCTCGCAATGGAGCAAGGTTACGCGGATCGTAAAATCCCTGCCTTTTTTTCGTTCCTGCTCCTGCGCGCGTTCTACTGCATTAAGGGCTGTTCGGAAAGAGCGGTCGCCGACCAGATGGATCTGGATACTCAGGCTTTCTTGGTTCAGCCGCTCAAATACCTGGGTAAGTTCCTCCTCCGACATATTGATCTTGCCAAAATTATTGGGGTCATTGACAAAAGGCTCTAGCACAGCCCCTGTCCCCAATTCATTGGTTCCGTCCAGGAAATACTTGATACTGTCGACCCGAATCAAATCATCGTTATACTTGGCCGCCCATTCCTTGGCCGTTTTGATCGTTTCTTCAAGATCCGAAAAACTGGCCATCAATGGCATCGTATGGTAATAATGATTCAGCCTGCCCTGATTCTCAAGAGCCTTAACGCCTGCAAAGACATCCTCTGAATCAGAAAACCCGTCATGGAGCCCGCAGATGCCATAGTCTGTCATTTTTTCAAACACCCTGCTCAAGATTTCCGGGTCTGATTCTGACGGCGGGTACCAATTGAGTTTTTCAAACATTTTTTCAATGTCATGTCGGAACTCAAATGCGCGCTCCTGAATGATGCCGTTTGGGATATTTCCTTCAAACCTTTCATAATTGCAGGATGTGGAAGGGTCGTATTCCACCGTCTCATCCACTTCCATCAGCTCCAGCATCTTGCTGTTCACCAGGCACCGGTGAAAATTCATATCGCAGAGCAGCACAGGCCGGTCTGAAATATACTGATCCATAAAATACCGGTCCGCATAACTTACATCCATGAGATAGGTCGGGCAGGAATAGGCATATATGTACGGCGCCTCCTCTTTTGGATGTTCCAATGCGTATTCCTTAACGACTTCCATGACCGCATCGATGGAGCCGTATTCCTTCTTTTCCAGCAGAAGGCACCATAGGGTTTTCGCTGTGGCGGCCACATGGGTATGGCTGTCAAGAAATGCAGGAATCATCATCTTCCCTTGCGCATCCACTTCAGCGAAATCTTCATCGGCATTGAGGTCCTCATAAGCTCCCACATATTCGATGCGCTTATCCTTGATCGCAATGCAATCCGCCCATGGATGTTTTTCATCTGCTGTCCATATCCTGGAATTTTTTATTATGTATTTCTTCATTTTGCTTTCTCCCAAATGATTTACAGAATTTCACCTTTCAAAATACGATGGGTGATTTTCGTGAATTCAAGTTCCATTTCGTCTGTTTTCTCCAAATCGCAATAGCTTTCAACCTTTCATCGGACCACTGGGAAGACCCTCTGTAATCCTGCTGCAATCCGTGAACCCTTAAAATCTCTTTTTCAAAGGGTTCATTCATATAAAACCCAAACAGGCCGTCGTCGCAAAAGAACTTGATGGTTTCAATTTTAAAGTCATCGCCCACATCATATTTGCCTTTTTCCGCGATCATCCGGTCAAACTGGCTGTCATCTTTTCCCGGATCTGCCAGCCATGCGGTCCGCACCCTTATTTTCAATTCCCCTGCTTTTGCAAGCTGTTGATAGGCAGCCATGGCATTTTTACTGGCATATGCGTCGAAGATCCCCATGATTCCGTTGGGCAGCGCATGCTGGTCCTGGAAGGCCAGCAGACCTTCCTTGTATTCTTCAACAGAGAAGTCCGCCAGCTCCAAATGGTCAAACACAATGTTTATGGCCTGCATTTCCCGAAAAAGTCCGGTGGGGTTCCCGTCCGAATCCCGTTTCATGCCGCCGGAAGGATCTTCCGTATCCTTTGTTATTCCAGCCCTTTCCAGCACTTTACTATTGACCAGCAGATAATGATGGTCATAGGACCTCATGGTTAACGGCCTATCTTCGCATATTTTATCAAGATCTTTGCAGGTCGGCTCGCCTTCCGGGTCCTGCTGAAACTCCGCAGGGTTCCAGCCAACGATCCGGATGATCGGGGCGTCCGGTTTCGAGTCGCAATACGCCTTGATTTCCGTCACCATTCGATCAATGTATTCCTGCCTGCCTTCCCCTTCATGTCTTTCAAAACCATACATCAGTTTTGTTTTAAAGAGTTCCGTACAGGAGGACGCATGCAGATGAGCGTCGATAAATACGGGGATCACGCTGTTTCTCTCTGCGTCAAGGATCGTTGCGCCCTTATCTTCATAATACTTCATGTCTTTTTCAGTGCCGACTTTGATGATTTTCCCCTCACCGATCGCAATGCAATCGGCTTTTTCCGCGGAAAACACCCTGCCGTTTTTTATAATAATATCTGCTTTCATTTTCCTGATCTCTTTCTCCAGTTATTCTGCTGCATACTTGTTCATTTTCGAGGTTGCCGCAGCTCTCATGATTGCCGCGATCAGCAATACCGCCGCCATGATCAGCCATGGGATTTTATAGCCGCCTGTTGCGTCAAACAGCAATCCCACAACTGTTGCGCCGAAGATTCCGCCCACGGCGATCAGCATATTCATGTAGCTGATAAATTTTTGGATTGCTTTTTCTCCGCATATGTAGGCGATAATCAGAGGTGAAACCGTATTGACCGCAGGCACGCCAAAGGCGTAAAGAAGAATCGCAGGATACATCAGGCCCGGGATGGTTCCCACCATGGCATAGCCCAATACGCCGACGGCGAACAAAAAAGGCATGTTGCTACGGCGCCGAACTGAACGCCAAACCGGTCCGTTGCCCAGCCGATGATGATGTTGGTGCCGATGAGGGCAATGGAAATTAGTGATGAAATAAAGGTCGCGATTGCCGGAGACTGTCCTGACATTATGAGGGTCGGGATACCGTGCTGCAGCATGGAGCTGGATGCTAATGTAACGAATAAACATGAAAGGAGCGCAATCCATACAGCGGATTTTTTAAGCCCTTCTCTTGCGGTGTATCCGGCAGTCGCATCCGGGTCCACCGGTCCTGCCTCAACCGCCTCCTCTTCATCTCCCATTCTTGCTACGCCTTTATCGGCCGGGCTCCAGACTGCCAGCTTTGCCATCAGAGGCAGGCAGATCAGCACGCCGACCGCACAGAAAACATATCCGCCTCTCCAGCCGTTTCCTAAGATCACATAGTTTAAAAGATTAATAACCGGCATACCGATCAAGGAAACCCCTGCAATATAAAAGCTCATTGCTTTTCCTCTTACCTTTGGCCCAAACCAATTACTGACTAAAATCGTGCAAGGTGTCATGGTGCATGCGCCGAAGCAAACTCCCATTGGGATGGAAAATAAATAGAAGTGCCAGATCTGCGTGCTGAAGGCGAACCCCACAAAGGACAAAGCACCCAAGGCTCCTGTTATGAGCATGATCTTTTTCATGTTTCCTTTGTTCAGCTTTCTGGATATAAAATACAGTGTAATAATATTGGCGATCGATAAAATGGAAATGTAGAAGGAAAATGCCCCCACAGGGATTCCCAGCTCCGTCGTAACCGGCAATAGAAATACGCCCGATGTGGAAATAATTCCGTTATAAATTAGAGTTCCGACGATTGCAGACATGATGAGAATATACCAGCCAAAGTATACTTTCCCGTTCTCATCCCTCAGCTTCATTTTGTTGTTCATCTTGTTACCTCCTTAATTTTCGAGCAGCTTTGCTTTGTATTATTATCCTACTATTCTGACTTTAAGGTAACAACCGGCATTTCTTGTTACAATTCAATAATTTTATATAAGATTTGACGGCATTTAACTTTTTTTATATACTAACAGTATACTGATAGGAGGGCGCTATGCGTAAAATCAACAAAATTTTGGACTTAAAACAACAATTGCCTGATTACAGGAACGGTTCGGTGGTTTCCATCGACATCTGCAAAATCAGGCATACTTCCGTACACTACCACGCCGATGCTGTTGAGCTTGTTTACTGTCTTGACGGCCAAGTCGATATCCATTGCAACCATGAATTTATCACGCTCAAAAAGGGCCAAATGTTCACCATTGATTTTGAAGATGTCCATTGCCTCTATTCCAGCTGCGATAATTTAATTGTTATGCTTCATATCAATCTGAAAAAAGTTTACATTCCCTGGTCCTACCTCCAGTTTGTTTATTTCGCATGTGAGGACAGCACTTGCAAGCCCTACCAGCAGGCTCCGCTGCAGCAAATTAAAAATCTTATTTTGTCAATCGCTTATCTGCACAGCAAAAAGGGCGCTCTCTCGGAAAAAGAATGCGCCGCTGCTGCCAATAAAATCATATCGATTCTTTTGAATTATTTTGATTGGTTCAATTACATTAACATCTATCCCAACAGCAATGACGAAATAAGGGAACGGTTTCAGGCGATTTCCTCTTATTGTCAAACCAATTTCAGACGTAAAGTGACGATTTCCGAACTGGCGAAAACCGTGCATATCAATGAAAACTATCTCTCCCAATTCATAAAAAAATCACCGTATGGCAGCTTCAGTAATATGATTGGCTACATGCGTTGTTTCGCCGCCCAGTCTCTGCTTTTAACTACGGATCTGTCCGTGATCGACATATCCAACCGCTGCGGCTTTTCAGACGACAAATATTTTTACAAACATTTTAAGCTGGCCTGGGGCCAGACGCCCAGCCAGTACCGTAAGTGGTTTCAGAACTATATTAAAGTCAAGGATGAAATCATCGCCATATCCAAGGAAGAGGCACATAGAATCATTGAGCCTTATGCTGCGGAGTATTTTTCGAAGCTTATGCTGGAAGTGGGAGCATAGCAAGCGCACGGATTCCATCGTGTCAACGCGCCAGTGTCAGAAAAATAGGTTGTTGAATGCTCTGCAGATACCTCATTTCTTTTGTGCAGGAATGTGCAGCCTCTTATCCAATTGTACCGCAAATATACACGCAACAACCGAGGCGCACAAATCCGCAAGAGGCTGGGCCCATATGAGCCCCTGGATCCCCAAAAGAAGCGGCAATGCAATAATCAGAGGGAAGAAAAAGATTCCCTGCCTGCCCAGACTGAGAATACTGCCTGCCAAACTCTTACCGGCAGAAAGATACAAGGATGCATATACCATTTGCAGCCCAAATGTGATAAACAGAGCCCCATTCGCCCGCAAAGCCTGTATTCCCAGATCGATCATCGCCGGATCACTTCCGAAAAAACGGATGATTGGCTCAGCAAAAAAGATACAAACCATCGCCTGGATCACGCAAAAGCAAGTCGCACCCCACAGACAAAGCCGGGTTGCATTCTTTAATCGTTCGTACTGCTTGGCTCCGTAGTTGAATCCAGCAAAAGGTTGATACCCTTTCATAAAACCGAAGACCACATAGCTTCCGACAGTCATGGTTCTGGTAACCGCTCCCATCGCTGCCACCGCATAGTCCCCATAGCTTTTCGCAGCGATATTGGTCAAGCCTAAAGATGCACTCGTAAAGAGCTGATAGGCCAGCACCGGCACCCCAATTTTGAGAATCTGGCTGTAAATGTCTTTCCTAGGTGAAAACAGCATTAAAGAAATTTGCAGTACACCTTTTCCTTTTGCTAAAAAACTGATGTAAAACGCTGCATTGAAACACAAAGACAAAATCGTGGCAATTGCAGCTCCTTCAATTCCCAAATGCAAACCGTAGATGAAAATCGGATCCAGTATGACATTGGCCAGGCTGCCGCTGGCCATAGCGATCATTGTATATTTTGCAGCGCCTTGGGCAGTCAATAAGTTGTTCATCGTGACAGTAAAAATATTTAAAATCGAACCTGTGACATAAATCTTTGCATATGCATGTGCATACGGAAGAATCGTACCAGTAGCCCCCAGTCCTGTCAGTACCGGATCCAAAAACAGCAAAATCAGGATAATGAAAATACCGCCGAAAAGCAGGCCAGACAGCAATGCTGTTGATGCTGTTTTTCCCGCCTGCACATAATCCCGACTTCCCAAAAGCCTGGATATATAGGAGGAAGCTCCAGCTCCAAACATCATTCCCAGTCCGATGATAAGCTGGACAATGGGAAAAACAACTGAAACGGCACCCATTTGCGCAATACCCAGTCCGGCCACAAAGTATGCGTCTATCGCATTGTAAAGTGCCGATATCAGCATACCCGTCATGGTTGGTATTCCCAGTTTCAATAGTGCTTTCGGCACACGCTCGGTCTTTAGAACACTTACTTTTTCTTCATTTCTTGTCACCATAAAATTTCCTCCTGTTTACTGTAGAATTATCCTTTAATGGAAAGTTCTCCGCATTTAATATTAAACGATTGTTCAATATTGTTCAATAAAAAAAGGCACCTGCCTAGATGCCGATTCCTTGTAAGTATGCGGTTATTAATTTATTCAAAAGTTTCATTGCCCATTCTTCTCCTTTGTAATGGTACATAATCTGCAAAAGTCCGTCCACAAAATTACTGGCGATAATATGTATATACACTGGGTCATAATCCGAAATCTGCTCCTTATGCAAATTGAGATGGTTTTCGATCTCCTCGATCAGACGTTCTTTTTCCTCTTCATACTTGGTATTCCTGCATTTGTCCATCATAATGATAAATGCCTGTCTATCATGCAACAGCGTCTGAAGGCAGTTCCGTTCTTCTCTGCTGAGCCAGTCAGCTCCTCCGCCCTCATGATACTGATTCCCTGAAGTGAGGACCTTTTTCCAGTCGTAGATAACCGGCTGCAAAACCGCTTGGAGAAGCGCATCTTTACTGGAATAGTAAGAATAGATCAAACCAGCTGGAATGTTTGCTTTTTCAGCAATCTTACGCATCGTTGCCTTAGAAAATCCTTTTTCGTAAAACTCTTCCTCCGCCGCCTTTCGAATTTTTTCCCTTATCTCATCTTTCAGTACCTGTGGCATATATTCCGCCTTTCAATATTGAACTCATGTTTAATATTATATCCTTTTCGCTTTCTTGTCAATACCCCCGTTTGACATTCGCCCCCCGAATACTCCATAGCTGCCCCCAGCACAACCCGCAACCGCCAGCCAGTACCGAGATAGCCTAGCCGTCCATCGCCCACTCAAATCCTGCGTTTTGGCTATAATGCTCTAATATGACTTGTCCGTCTTTGCGAACCTCATAGAAAACGGCGCAGGAAGGGCTTTCGTGGATGATACGACCCATGCTCCCCCCCTGGGGCGCCTTCAACGGATGGGCGGCTTCCTCGATCAGACGAACCGCCAGCTGCAATCCGCCCTGGGATATCTGAATTTCTTCCTTGGTCACTTTTATCAGCTTTACTCCCAGATAAGTTGCAAGCCGGTATTCCTTCCCATTGAGATAGATAAAACCAACGCAGCCCGTAAATGATCGCCCGGCAAACGGGATCTTCGCAATGGAAAGCATGATGCTCCCTGTTTCCCAATAGCATTGGGTCCAAAGATATTCGGAGGGAAAGGAGCTTCCACGATCCCCCTCAATATAACCCAGGCCCTGCTGAAAACGATATCGTTTTCCATCAATGGAAAGTTGGCCGCTGACCTTATGGTGGAGACTGATTACCTTATGGCGGCATTCCATGAAGGGTACTAAGGCAAAGGGTCCCATGATATCGTACCTTGGCTTTTTTCTTTCTTCAAAGTTCAAAATGCCAGTTACAGAATGCTCACCGACTTTGGCATCTAAACGACAGCCCGATTTGGAGAATCTACACATGCCGATCTCAACCAGAAAACGGCTCTGCGCTGCGTGAAAGTCCTGGTTGCTGAACTCCAGTCCAAACGAAGCCTCCTGAGTGATGATCTGCATAGAGGCCCACCGGTTCCCCGCTTCATCGATATGAAACGAGGGGATAAACGCTGCGGTACCGTCTTCTCCAGTTTGCTTGAAATACCATCCTTCAAAATAAGCGCTTCGCTTTCCGGTTCCATGAAAGTGACTCATCGCTTCTCTCCTTTTTGTATCAAGCGGGTTTGAGCCGGTCCGGCAAGCAGCTTTCCGTCTTTATCGAAGCGGGAGCCGTGGCATTGGCATTCCCACGTCTTTTCAAAAGGATTCCAGTCGAGACGGCATCCCAAATGAGGGCATTTGGGAGATGCTCCCGCCCAGGCCATAAAGAGGTTCTTGCTGGTGATGGCCCCATCCCGGAGCATAGAAAAGGGCTCCTTGGACCATTTGAATCTGCGCGGGCTGAAGATGCTTTCTTTCTCATCCTGCTGGTCCAAAATTTCTTCTGTCAGAAGCCTGGCTGCTGCCATTGAATGGGTCATTCCCCATTTATTAAATCCCGTTGCCACATACCAGCCGGGCGTGCGGCGGGAAAACCTGCCGATAAAGGGAACCTGGTCGGCTGTCATACAGTCCTGAGCTGACCAACATGCTGCTGGCCGGCAGCCAGGCCAAAATTCTTTTGATGCGGCTAGCAGCTTCTCATACGGATCCTCCTCAGGCATGTCCCCAGTTCTATGATTGCCGCCGCCGATGATCAGGCGATCCTGCTCACTGCGGAAGGACCAGCCTGCGTCTTGATCGATTCCATAATACATTCCTTCCAGGGGTTGGGCGTTTTCCAGGGCCGCCGCGTAGCTTCGCTCTTGATGCATGCGCATGAAATAGTATCCCGGCCGATTGATAAAGGGGTAATGGGATGCAAATACAATCGTCTGCGCCAGCACGCCGCCCCTGGGAGTAAAAATCCGGTTTCCTTCCACTTTCAGGACCGGCGTCCGCTCGTAAATCTCCAGGCCCCGGCTGACAGCAGTAAGAAATTTGAGCGGATGAAACTGGGCTTGATCAGAAAACTCCAATGCTCCTGCAATCTCAATGGGCAGTTCTGTGTCGCCTTTGACTTTGCAACTAATACCCAGGGACCTGGCGGCTCTTTCCTCCTGACGCAAAATTTCCCGCTGTTTTATCGTATACAAAAACGAAGGCAATCGTTTAAAATCGCAATCGATCTTTTCTTTTTGTACAATCTGCTCATAATCCTCGATCGCCTGCTGATTGCGGCGCGCGTATTCACCCGCCCCATCTTTTCCGAACCAGGATAATAATTTGTGATACACGGCTCCATGCTGGATGGTAATTTTAGCGGTTGTGTTTTCCGTCTGTCCGCTTCCAATTCGGTCCGCCTCCAGGACCGCCACATCCATGCCTCTGCTTTGAAGAAAGTAGGCGGTCAGGATTCCGGCCAAACCGCCTCCGATGACCACGGCTTCCCGCTTCATAGTCCGTGACAGCCGAGGATATTCGATTGGTTTCATTTGTTCCTGCCAAATTGATTTTCCCTTATTCATAATTCCACCTCAGCCTTAGTATGAACAAAAGACCCATGAATCATCCTTACCAGTGAGGATTCCTTTAACTGCAAGCAAAAGGCCGGCCTTTTTTGCAAAAGAAAACAGCGCCCCGTTGAAGCGCTGTCTGTATGTTTTTTTATTGCAAAAACGTGCCTATCACTGTAAATACCCAGATATGGAGCGGGTAATAGACGTAGAACATCCACTTGGAAAATCCGTTTCTCGGACCCGGTCTGCCGTTATACAGCAGGATAAAGGGAATCACGCTCACCATCGCCCAGTCGCAGTTTACTGCAAAGAACAGCTCCCACTCGATCTCGCCGGAGGAATTGTAAGTAAGGCTGGTAAAAGCAAGGACTGCGCCAATGGCAATCAATATCAGGCACAGTAGCCATCTCTTTTTGTAAAGAAAATAGCTGGCCGCAATGACCGGAATAATATAAAACCCGCCTTCTGTATACATCATGGCCATGACACAGATAATCGCTCCCGCTGTAAATGCCACCAGCTTGCTCTGTATGGTTTCAGCCTGCTTTCGCGACCATTCAAAGACCCACATGGCCCCAAATCCGGCAGCCAAGGTCAGGAACATACTATGGCCGATTGGAGCATCATTACCTGTCAGATACGCCACAAGCTTGTTTCCGCCCCACATGATAATTCCTGCCGCAGCCAGACGGATAAAATATTTGGTCCGGTCCGAAGTGTGGAAAAAGCCTTGCACCAGCAAATAGGCGAACAGGGCTCCCACAAATCTGGAAAAAATATGGTAGTATGGAAACGGCTCCTGGTTCAAGAGGATGTCCACATTATCCAAAGTCATAAAAAGCAGTGCGATAAATTTCAGTTGAAATGAATTCAATCCTATTTTTTGCATGTCCAAACATTCCTTTCCAGTCTTTCATCTATATTGATTATATCCTATCATACATTTATTAACATTGCAGGATATAAATATTAATTTTTTATGATTTTCCTATGAGCGTCCGATGTTGGACATGCTGATTTTGAGCTCCGAAAGCTTCAAAAGAACAAACACCGCAGCGTTTATTCCCATTTGAAAAACAGGATCGAGATTCCGCCGCAAATGAGCAGGCAGGCGAGTATAATGAACGCTGGCAGCCATACGGATTCTACCGGCAACCCGAGAGACGAGGTCTTGAGCAGCTTAATGCCTTGTGTCAAAGGCATAAGATCGGCAACTTTTTGTAATACAGAGGGCATCACCTCATAAGGCAGGGTAGCCCCTGAAAAAATGATCATCGGAAAATAGAGAATACTGGCCGCAGCACCGGCAATTTTTCCGTTGGGAGATAGGCCGCCAACCAGCATGCCGATACTGAACATTGATAACATGACCAGAAAATATGCGCATAGAAACAGCCCCGCAGACCCCGTAAACCTATATCCAAAGAACCAGGATGCTGTTACGAAAATCAAGAGCAGGGACAACAGCGAGTAGAGCACATATACGGCTGCCTGAACAGCCAGCAGCAATGCAGGACTTGTCGGTGTCACTTTAAAACGTTTGAGAATTTTTTGCTGTCGATACTCAGATACAACCAGGGGGAGCCCCATAACGCCTCCGGCACATATGGCAATGGAGGACAATGCTCCGAAGGATTGCTGCAAAAACGTGTATTCTGCACCTGCAGCTGCCGGCTCCTCTCCATAAATCATTCCCAGAATAACGGTAACAACCAATGGCATAATCAGAGCAAAAATAATCATATCCATTCCCCGGATTGATAGTTTCAGCTCTGTTTTGAGCATGGTAAGGAATTTATTCATCATCGGCCTCCTCTCCGCTAAACCATAGATAGGCATCTTCAAACTTGGAACAGGCGCTCTGCTCCATCGCTTCTCGTACTGTACCGGTAAAAATCAGCTTTCCTGCTTTCAGTATTCCGATTCTGTCGCAAAGCACCTCGACTTCATCCATATAATGAGAAGTCAAAAATATGGTTAGCCCCTGCGCTTTCAATTCCAGCAGGCTTTTCCACACGCTGCGCCGTGCTTTAGGATCCAGGCCGGTCGTCAGCTCATCTAAAAAGACGACTTTCGGGTCCGGTATCAATGCCAAAACAATAAACAGTTTTTGTTTCTGCCCCCCTGACAATTCGCTGATAAAGGCACCTTTCTTTTCTATCAAGCCAAACCGATCCAGCAGCTGCACATAGTCTGCAGGTGTTTTGTAAAGGCAGGCTGTTTCTTCGCACAGCTCTTTGACCTTGATTTTATCCGGGTAATTAGCCTCCTGAAACTGAACGCCCACTTGCTCAAAAAGTTGTTTACGTTTTTTTTGCGGGCCAACCCCCAGGATGCGCACAATGCCGCTGTCAGCGCCTCTCGTTCCCAGGACGCACTCGATGGTGGTACTCTTCCCTGCCCCATTGGCCCCCAAAAGCCCATATACTTCACCTGCCGCAACCGATATGCTGAGATGATCGATTACGTTCTTTCCGGCGTAGGATTTGCTCAGGCCGGAAATTTGGATTGTTTGATCCATGTCTTTATACCTCCTTATGTTGATGTGTATAAAGACTAGCATGTTCCGTCGCTCTGGTGGGTAAGTGTAGGCTTATTGCTGGTCATCCTCTTCAATTTTTTAATTTGTTGGGCTGCAAACAGCGCATTGTCTTTCGCCTCTTTTAATGAAGTCAGCAGCCGATCACAGGCGGTGATAATGTCGTCATCTAATTCCGGCGTATCGATGATTTCCAGAATATTCGCCTTTGGATCGCTTGACAATGCCCGCAGCATTCTCAATATTGCAGCGAGGGAATAGTTTGCGCATCGCAGTGAGCGGATGATCATAAGCCCCTGCAAATCCGCTTCTGTATAAACCCGATACCCATTCTGACGGCGTTTTATGGTAAAAAGGCCATTCAATTCCCAGTTTCGAAGTGTATCGATAGACACCTCCAGAAAATCGGCTGCTTCTTTTCGCGAATAGGTTTTATCCTCTATTTCACAATTTCCTTCAATGCCTGAAAGTATCTTTCTGGCAATTTTGATTGCTTCATTTGCCTTCTCTTCCTCTGCATTTACCCGTTCAACATATTGCCCGATCAGATCCTCAGCTTTATCATAATCTCCCGCAGCTGAAGTCTTAACGATGCATACAGCCAGCTTACGAAGTCCGTTTTGCAGGATTTCGGTTTGCAAGACCTTACGAGCCAGCCGAAATTGTTCAATATGCAGATCGGTAAAAATTCTGTAGCCATTTTCCTGACGCTCGGGTTTTGGGATTAGGCCGCATTCCTCATAAAGCCGGACCGTATTTACATGAATCCCGATCATTTTTGCCACTTCATTGGTTCTAAATGTGTTCATTTCTTGCACCTCCTTCCCGATTATGACAGATTCTCAAACCCTGGTGTTAAAATGTAGGGTTTGCTTTTTTTCTATGAAAAAACCCCGAAAGATTCAATCTTCCAGGGCTTGTATTTGGATGCATCAACTAGTGCTGGCCTTCTCCATAGCGGAGGTTAAGCTGCGTATACGTTGATCGCTCTTACTTTCTGACTGTTCTTCGGATCCGCTTCTGTATCGAAGGTTACGTTCTGTCCGTCAGCAAGGGTCTTATATCCCTCTCCCTGAATCGCAGAAAAATGAACAAAAACTTCTTCCTTTGTATCATCATTCGTAATAAATCCAAATCCCTTATCAGCATTAAACCATTTTACTGTACCATTATTCATTGTGGCACCTCCATTTTTTATTATACCCCAACTGTTAGACAAAAAAACACATGCTTTTGTAAATCATCGAATGAACCAGTGACTTACAAAAACATGTGAGACAATGCGACATTTAGAATATGTATTTAATATACCATGGAAGCTGGCGATTGTCAAGGGTATTTTAAATATAATGAAAAACCCGCGCTTTGGCGGGTTTTCAACATGGAGCGGATGAAGGGAATCGAACCCTCGTCGCCAGCTTGGGAAGCTGGAGTTCTACCATTGAACCACATCCGCAAAATTGTATTTCTTTCATAAACTGTTATTTATTATAACCAATATTTATCGGATAGTCAAATAGGCTTTTTAGAAAAAGCTCGTCTTCTATAAAAAATTTTCTGACTCTAGCCTCTATTCGACAGCTGCGGCAAAATCTTGGGAGTTCTTGGCTTTTTTCCGTTTATTTGCGGATTTATATTCGAAATGAACAAAATCAGGACGAATGTCCATATAAAAACGCCCTGTTTTTCATGTATTCAACCTTAATCTCAATTAGTTTGTTGTAAATCAGCAATTCATAGTCATAAGTTTGCACTAACTAAAACTAAAAAATTTACAAATCAGCTTCCACCCTCTGAAAATGGGTCAAAAAAGCAAATTTTATATGGACATTACCAGAAAAACACCGAGTTTCGAATATAAAAGGGACAAATTTACATTTTCTGCGCGCACTCATCCCCGAAAAACGCAACCGATATGAAACAAATCTCTTTATTTTTCCATTGCTGCCTTGACCATTCCCGGAATCTTTCTGCAGGCAGCTTCTGATACAGATGCTATCGATACGCGCAGACCTTTTGCCAAAGGAACAATGAAAAGTCCTTGGTTTTCCAATTGCTTGCTGACTTCATCCGGACGATCACAAGGAATTGATACGAAGAAGCCTGCATCAAAAGGAACAATCTCTAAGTCTGCTTTTTTTGCTTCCTCTTCAAAAGCACGCCCTCTCTTAATGAGCATCTCACGATAGCCAGCGCGCTCCTGGTCAACTTTTTTCAAGAGTTCAGGATCGCCATAGATTTTCGACAAAATCACCTGAGCCAGTTTGGCGCTGTTGGACCAGGAACCTCTTGATGAAAACTCGCATACGCGTTTGAACTCAGCCGCAATAGCTTCGGTCTGCGCCATACAGATCATTGCTCCGCATCTGGTGCCATAAAGCGTGTATGTTTTGGATAAACTATAAGCGATGATGGGAAGAACATTCTCAGGTACAGCTTCCAGCCTAGGCAGAAATCTCCTGTACTCTTCTTCATCTCCTGCAAAATCAATATAAGCCACATCCACCAAAAGCACGATGCTTTCCGCCTTTACAGCCGCCGACTTGATCGAATCCATCACTCGGTCCCAATCTTCCAGTGTCAGTGAATAGCCGGTGGGATTGTGAGCCGGCGTGTTTAAAATAATTACTAAGCTTCCCTGCGCCTCAGACAGTTCTTCAACCTTTTCAGCAAAAGCAGCTCCATTAAATCTGCCCTGTTCGTCAAACATCCGGTAAGTGTCAATGGTCCGGCCCATTTCGCCGGCGATCGTATTATAGGGAGCCCAATGCCAATCAGATGTCAAAATCTTGTCGCCCGGCTCCGAGTAATTGGCGATGGCATTTCGAATTGCGCCTGTGCCTCCAGGCGTTGAAACCGCCTCGGTAAAACGTTTTGGCTGAAAGCTTCCAAAAGCTGCTTTTTTTACGGCCTCGCGAAACTGTGGAATACCGCCGATGGGTGCATAATCGGCAAAGTCAACAGGTTCAAGCTCCTTTACCGCTTCTGCCACTGAAGATAGCACAACCAGATTGCCGTCGTCATCCAGCAGCGAGCCAATCGTAGCATTGATTACCTGACCGGCGCCCTTTTCCGCAATCATATTCTTCGCCCGACTGCTGATACCAAATATTTTATCCTCTAAAGGGATTTTTCTTCCGTTTTGTTTTGCTAAAATATAATCTGACATATTTCACCTCATTACCTCATCAAACACTACAGCAGCACACCGCCGTATAAATCCATGCGAACATTATAATACCCGAGCTATGTCGAGTCGTATTTCAATGTTCGCCTCCTTTCGGCAACGCCGTATAAATCCATGCGAACATTATACCACAAGTCATATGAATTACAAGCAATTGACAGTATGAAAATTTTCAACTATGGCGATAATAAAGAATATTGGAGGTGAAACTTTATGCGAGAAAAGAAAAAGAAAAAAGATCGGGCAGCACTGGCGTTGGTCCTGTGTTTCTGTGTCGTAGCGCTTACCTCAGTATTTGCAGTTAAATCCAATTTGGATAAATTGAATACCGAAGACAAGAATATGGAAATTTCCAAAAATACGAAAACGGAAACGGAAGGTACACAGGCGGCTGCGCAGACCCCGGTAGTGGACAGCAAGAATTCGGAAAAAAAAGCTGAGAAAAAAGCATCCGCCGATTACATCGCACCCTTAAATGGAAAGATACAAATGGAGTATTCCATGGATATGCCCATCTATTCAAAGACTCTGGACCAGTATATGACCCATCCGGGCATCGATATCGCCGCTGCTCTTAGTACGAAAGTCAAAGCCATCGCAGGCGGCACGGTTACAAAAGTTGCTGAAGATGATCGCTATGGTATGACAGTGGAAATTACGCATGGTAATGGCATTGTATCCATTTATTCCAATCTTGCGGAGAAGGGGCTTACTGAGGAAGGCAATGTAGTAAAGCAAGGAGATGTCATCGGGATTGTAGGGGAAACTGCTCTATTCGAGACGTTGGAGGAATCACATCTGCATCTGGAAATGACTAGAGATAGCGCTTATGTCGACCCAACCGATTATATTAAAGGCTTATAATCGAATAAAACGATCTGCTGGGATCATGTCAATTGTATCAAAAAACCATATACAAAGAGGAATGAGATCCTCCAGTATATGGTTTTTCATATATCTGTAAACTATTTATTTCTTCCTGAGACCAATTTTCTATAAAGCAAAACATAGCCTATTGTGAGTGTTGCCAGGATCAATAGAAGCAGCAGCCAAAGCATGCTGGAATCAGAATCACCCGTCTGAGGAACTTTTTTGACTTGATAAGTATTTGTAAATGTGACCTTACCAGTGCCGCCGCCCTTAACGGAACAGACCCCGCCTTTGACTTCGCAGGTAAACTGCTGACTGCCGGACGAATCGACAGGAGTTCCATATTCATCAACTTCTGTTACATAATAAGTGATTGCTTCCCCCTTCGCTCCTGCAGGAACAGGCACCTGGATCGAAGCCTGCGATTCATTATCCAGTGCGATCGCGTAGATGATATCCTCGCCGTTTTCATCGGTCAGCAAATTTGTATAATGGCTGTCAGTAAAAACACCTGCATAATATACATCATCCACATTATAGGCTTTATCCCTCAGCATCGTCTTTTTCGTAATGTCGATGGTCCCTTGGTAGTAGTATTGCTCCACGTTGAGGGTATTGACCAGATTCATACCGCTCACTTCCGACGTATACGCTGCTTCAGCGCCTGTTTCCATTACCGAATACTCATATGGTTTTCCCGTCTCATCTTTATCCGCAAGATTAACAAAATGATAGGACCAATTATCTTTTGCAGTAACCGTTTTTACAAGCGCGCTGTCTGTAATGGGATCTTTATATACCTTTCCATTTTGCAGCAGCGTTACTTTGATGGAAGCCGGCCGTTTATTTTCTGCGTTATTATCGTCATTCCAGGTTTTGGTCCCGCTCAGTTCTGCTTTTTGGGCATATTCGTTGGTAATTGTTACTGCTTTTGTACCACGCGCGTCTACCGTTACCTCTGGGTGATCAATGCTGATGGTAAACTCATTGCCTTCGGTGATGGCATTTCCCTTACTGTCCGTTTCCGCAATATAGTATTTAACTGGTTCTCCGCCAGCTCCCAAGGGCAGACCATCGACCGTCACAGCCTGACTCTGAGTGCCATCCACCGGAAGGGCTGCTACTGCAGACACTTCCCTGCCGTCCTGATTTACAGTAAGAATATTCTTGCACGCCGGATCTGTAAATATTCCTGCGTAGAACACACCGGCCACATTGTATGGACTGCCTCTGAGCGTAACCTTTTTGGTAATGGAAACTGAGCCGGCCAGATAACCTTGCAGCGTGTTCGTCAAATCCATTCCTTCTGCAGTCACTGAATATCCATCTACCGCCACTTCATCTACCGTATATTGATATAAGGTTCCGTGCTTATCAAATTTAGGCAGCTTATCAAAGGTATAAATCCACTCCCCCTTGTCGTCGGCTTTTACCTCTTTCGTTTGATATACTTTCCCATTTTGAAGCAATTTTACCGTAATGCTGTCCGGCCGGAACAAATCTGCTACGAATTGATCGTTTTCCCAATTCTTAACACCCTTGACAGAGGTTTCATTATTAAAGGAGTTGGTTATTTCTGCTTTCCCCTGATGGTTTTTTACAGTCAGTTCGATCTGATTGCCTGGTGTTCCGTCAACCTTTATGGATGCACGATATTCATAATCCTCACCAAGTAGTTGTCCGCTGTCATCTGCTACTTCGGCCAGATAGTAAGTGATCGCCTCATCAGCGGTGCCGACCGGGATGCCTTTAAATTCTGCCGTGCCTGTATCACTGCCGCTGAGTTGGATTTTCTGAACAGGGATATCCATGTCTGCCCCCTGACCTTCAGGATTCGGATCCGGCATCTGCGCTCTAATGGTGCATTCTTTATCGCTGAAGAGTGCCACATAGAAGGTATCCGTTACTTTCTGCGGCCGGCTGTCCGCGGTAACGTTCTTTGTGACTTTAATCGTTCCATCCCAGGAATAAGCCTCATAATCATCCAGTGTATTGATGATATTGGTACCATCATAGGTTACAATATAGCCGGCAGCAGTTTCTTTTTCATTTTCTGTCTCCACCTTCTGATCGCCTATTTTTGTTTCCTTTACCGAATAGTCGATTTTTACACCATCTTTATACACGGGCAGTTCCTTGAATTCATATGTCCAGTTATTTTCTTTTGTCACCTTTGTTTTTCGATTGGTCGCAGCGCCGTCAGCAAAGAGTGTTACTTCAACGCTGTCCGGTCTGGTCTTAAATAAATCCTCCCCGTCTTTCCAGATTTTCGTGCCCTTTACTGCAGTTTTATCCGGTACATGTGTATTTGTTACTGTAAGGCCGCTGTAAACGGTTGTATACTCGTCATCGTAGCTGTCAGTCACTTCCTTGTCTCCGTTGAACTCGACCACTGTATAATGAATCTTTGTTTTATCCGGATGATAAACCGGGAGCTTCTTCCATACTGCAACATCTTTGTTTTTGGACCCATCAACTGTAATTTCCTGCTTGCTGTCTTCGATGAGCGTGCCATCCTTTTTCAGCGCCAGCGTAATTTTGTCTGGTCTTACTTTATCCTGGTCATTTCCATCCGACCAAATTTTTTCGGCGGTCACATCTTTAAGACCCAGCCATGTGTTGGTAGCGGTCACGCTGTTTTGATTATTGTAGGTAATATCGCCGTACGAATCAACTTTGACTCTTATGTCATCGGCTTTTCCCCACCCATCAGCAGCGGTCTCTTGGATTATATAGTCACCCTTCGCCAATTTGACGGGTTTATTATCAGAACCGACAAACTTTACCGGGCCGTAAACACCTTCTTGCTTTTCGGTGTCATTACTGATCACTGCAGTACCGAGTTCTTGTGTTCCTTTATACAGCTTGAATTGGAAAGAGAATTCCTTTGGAATCGTACCTGCTTCATCGCCCGCAATTTCAATTTTCTTGGAAATTTCGGGAGTCGGACCTGGCTTCTTATATTCATTGGTAACGTTCAGCCCGCTGTCATCTATATTGGAATCATAATGATCTGCATCATCATCTGCAATATTGATTTCCTTTACAAAATAATGAATTTTTGTAGCGATTCCGTTTTGTGCAATTGAATACTGGGGAAGGTTCTCCCAGGTCACCTTAGTGCTTGCCTTCCATTCTCCGTTTGAGTCCGGTCTTAAAGTGGCCGGATTTCCAGTAATATCCACCTTACTCTCTTGTGTGCCGATCTTATGCCACAGCTCAAACTGAACACTGGTTGGAGTTTTTTTATCTTGGAAATCGTTGTATTTCCATTCTTTTTGCGCAGTGATATCCGTTAATCCGTAGAATTTATTTTCAAAGTTGTTTCCTCCGCTGCTGTAGACCGCCTTTCCATCGGCAACCGTTACCGCGACCATTTTTGTGTCGTATTCCCACCCTGCAGGAACCTTAGACGTATCCTCTATAATTACGTACTCTCCTGACTTAACTTTATCTGTAAACGCTTTTTCCAAGGCCAATCCCTGTTCTTTCAATTCTTTTGCCGTGATTGTCAAAGATTGCAGAGCATTGCCCTCGACTTTTGGCTCTCCGGCGCTGCCGCCGTTTTTATACAGATTGAAGGTAAAGCAAAGCGTGTCCGGAATATCCTTCGGATTCGCCTGGGCTTCCAGTTTAATTGTTTTATGAACGTTCAGCTGAACTTTTTTTGGCGTATTTGCGATAGCCGTAAATTCTTCTGCTGGCTTTCCTTCAATGGTTACGTTTCCATAAGCCACTTTTACATCATACTTTGACGAACTCGCTTCATAACCTTCCGGTGCTGTTGTTTCACTAAGTTTATAATTTCCTGCAGGGATTTTGTCAAAGGATACAGTACCATCCTCGCCGGATGCAGCATTCATTATGACGTTTTTTTCGCTGCCTGAAGCAGTGCCGCTTAATTGAAAGTTCGCTCCCGGTAAGGCCGTCTTTTTATCCTCTTTTACTTTTTTGAAAGTGAAGTCCCCGCAAAATCCTTGGATTTTGGGCACTTCAAATTGTTGATGGTTTAATTTGCTGAGGACCTGATCGTCATTTACCTTAGAGAACATAAAGTAAGCCAAGTCCGTCAACCCGTTTGTTTCGACTGATTTTTGGAACTCGAACCCTTTTTGAGTTGTATCCAGTGCAATTGGATAGGTCAACGTATACGAGTAATACGTTTTTCTCCCGTCTTTCTGTTCCGTCCTCGGGCTGTTCTTAAGATCCCAGGTCAGCTGTCTTTTGCTTTCATTATATGTAAAGGCATTCTCGGTTTGAGAGCCTCCCTGGCTGGACTTTCCAAGATAAAGAATGTTTTCCCCCATTGGATCTGTCGCATACCATGCCTCGGCGCCTAATTTGATCAGCGTCAAGATTGCGTTGAAATTGTTAATCAATTCCTCCGTATCGTCCGATTTAAACGCTTTACTGGAAAATCCGCTGAGCCAGGTAAAGACGTTCTGATTTTTATAGTTGCCTCTTGGCGACTGCTGGAAGGAAGCATTTCCAGTAGCAAATGCGATCGAGTACAAAGAAACCGGGCTCTCATTAACTTTCAGTTCTTTTATTTTCTGAGCGATACCTCCATCTTTTGTTACTGAGTTATGATCGTTCCAGGAAGCGCGGTTTCCGCCTCCACGCGCCCCTTTTATATAAGCGGTTGAATTTCGTGATGCATCATCAGCAATATGATAGGTGGGGCACCCGTCCGTCAGCATAATTACATTTACATTTTTAATACCCTCGAGCGTACCATCCTGATCAGCGGCTTTTATTACATTATATGCCAGCTGAAGGCCGCCCTCAATATTGGTACCTCCATTCGACCAATCGAGACTATTGATATCTTCTTTACTGCGTTTTTTACCGCTAGAAGAAAGCACATTCTCCCAATTCCATCCGTTTTTTACTTTTGCATTGCTTCCAAACTGGACCAGCTTGATAAGCCGTTTTTCAGTTAAACTGCCTTCTACTGTACCAAATGCATCAATAAAGCTTTTTGCTGCATCTACTGCCGCATCGGCACGGCTCTTTTTACTGCCGGCTATCTTCTCATCGCTCATGCTATTGGATGTATCCATCACGAGTACAACAGCTGCATCTGCTGATGTCGGAATTTCATCCAGTTTTTCCGTAGTTGTTACATCTAGAGTGACTTGAAACTTGTTTTCCGTATCAGTGCCTTCAATATATTTGTCTATCTTCAGGTCACCATTCTCATAGATCTGTGCCTTTTTACTGGCATCTGTAATTTGTTGGCTGGAGCCGCTATTGGTGTTTTGCTCCGCAAAGGATACAGGCGTCGCCTGTATAAAGGCCATGATCACGACTGCTAAAATTGCGATAAGCCGTGTACGTTTCTTTTTCCTCTTCATTTTCTCCTCCTGGTTCGTGCTAAATATAGTTACATCGTAACCACGATTTGTTACATCTACGTTACATTTTGGCTGTTTTTAACAATTCAAACAATTTATTTTGCCAAGCTGTTTTTTTGTCTATGGGAGAACCGAAGTATGGCACCAATCGCTGTCTAGCAGCGGCCACAAAAAAGCAGCCGGGCGTAGAGCTTCTTGTTTGCTCACGCCCGGCCGCTTCCGGCTTTCATTTTATTCATTTGTGTTTACAGCAGTACATAATTGATCTTTTTACCGGCAGCCCGAAACTTATCCTCATATTCCGTGGTAACATCCCTTGCTTCATACTTGCTGCCATGCAAATCCCTGGTCATTTCCTTCACTTCCAGGCCCATTCGCTGGGCTTCTTCTATTGTGAAGTCAAAGAGGCCGTCGTTGTCTGTTTTGACAGCGATAAAGCCATCCTTTGCAAGGATCTGTTTATAACGGGTTAAATATTCACCATAGGTAAGACGCCGTTTGGCATGACGTGCTTTGGGCCAAGGATCGCTGAAGTTGAGATAAATACCAGCAAGCTCTCCTTCTTCAAAGAGATCTCGGATATCGCGCACGAACATATGCACAAATCGCAAATTGACGATTTGCGCCGCATCCACTTTTTCGAGGGCCCGCAGCAGAACGCTGTCCTGCCCTTCAATACCGATCAAATTGGCGTCTTTAGATGATTGAGCGCGGCCAATCAGAAATTGGCCTTTTCCGCAGCCCAGCTCCAGATAAAGAGGGCCTTCCTGGTCGAATGCTGACGTCCAATTTCCTTTGTATGTTTCCGGCTTCTCGATCAAGTAATGACTTAGAGCCGCCATACGTTCTTCCATATTTTTTGCTTTACGCTGTCTCATTTTCTTGCAATCCTTTATCTTCCTATCAATACTCTTTCCAAAATAATCACTGCCAGAAAAGCGATCAGCAAAATGGCGGCTGCCAAATCTCGCTTGCCAAGCTTCATTCCGTTCATTCTGGTGCGGTGCTGTCCACCCCTGTAGCAGCGGGCTTCCATCGCCATAGCTAATTCCTGAGCAATTCGAAACGCACTGATAAACAACGGCACCAGCAGCGGAATCAGGCTTTTGGCCCGGCGGATGATATTGCCGCTTTCAAAATCGGCGCCTCTGGCCTGCTGCGCTTTCATAATCTTATCGGTTTCCTCCAGCAGAGTAGGAATAAATCGCAGGGCGATGGTCATCATCATCGCCAGCTCATGAGCAGGGACACCAATCCGCTTTAAAGGAGAAAGCAGCGCTTCAATGCCATCGGTAAGGCTGATGGGTTTGGTGGTCAGCGTCAGAAGGGACGAGCCTATAATCAGCAAAATCAACCTCGCTGCCATAAAAAAGGCGGTATTTAAGCCTTCCTCAGTAATCGTCAGAATCCAGATATGGGCTATGACCTTTCCTGGTATCATAAACATATTCAGCACAAAGGTGAATAAAATAATCAAAAATATGGGTTTCAAACCTTTGAGCATGAATTTAAGCGGCACCCTCGAAACGGCAATCACAATGCCCAATACCACCACCGCAATCAGAAGCCCCCAGAAATCCGTCACCACAAAGAGGGCGACAATATAAGCTAATGTAACTATAATTTTGACCCTGGGATCCAACCTGTGGATCCAGGATTCACCTGGGTAATACTGCCCCAGTGTAATATCTCTTATCATTTAAACGATTCCTTTTTTAAAAATTGATATAGTGCTTCTTCCGCGTCTTCCATGCGAAGAAAACTCCCTGTAAAAGGCAAATTCTCTTGCTTGGCCAGTTTCATCAGTTGAGCAGATTCCGGCAGTGCAAGCCCCATTGAAGTCAGCTCTTCTTCTCTAGAAAATACTTCCTCCGGAGTCCCCTGCATCACCAGCCGGCCGCTGTCCATCACCAGAATTTTATCAGCCATGCGGGCAATATCGTTCATGTTATGGGATACTAAAAATATAATATTTTTCTCATGGGTATGAATCGTCTCGATCATCTGCAGCACATCCTGGTGAGCCTTTGGATCCAGACCCGCTGTCGGCTCGTCCAGAATCAAGACTTCCGGCTTCATGGCAATGACCCCGGCAATGGCAACACGCCGCTTCTGCCCTCCTGACAAATCGAATGGAGACCGCTCATGAATTTCATCATAATCAAGACCTACCAAAAGAAGCGCTTCGCGGACCCGGGCCTTTACCTCGTCTTCATTCAGACCCAGATTAAGAGGCCCGAAAGCCACATCCTTCTCCACAGTCTCTTCAAACAACTGGTATTCCGGATACTGGAAAACCAGCCCAATCTTCTTGCGGATGTCCCGCATCACCACACCTTCCCCCGTAATATCGGTTCCACTGACAACAATGGTTCCGGACTTCGGTTTAAGCAGCCCGTTCAAATGCTGAACCAAGGTAGATTTTCCCGATCCCGTATGTCCAATAATGCCGACAAATTGGCCGTCCTCAGCACTAAAGGTCACATCCTCCAGTGCGATAGACTGATGGGGCATGCCTTCACTATAGATATGTGTTAAATGTTTTACTTGTATTGACATAAGAATTCAACCATTTCTTCCATATTGATGATATTTTCCGGCACTGCAATGCCTCGCTTTCGCAGCCGATGACATAGTTCGATGGTTAAAGGCACATCCAGGTTCATTGCCCGAATCTCGTCGCCCCGGGAAAACACCTCCCTGGGAGTGCCGTCCAAGGCGATTTTTCCTTGGTCCATAATTACAATCCGTTCTGCCTCAGCAGCTTCCTCCATAAAGTGGGTAATTAAAACAACAGTAATCCCTTCTTCATGCAAGCCCTTAATAATAGACATTACTTCACTGCGCCCCTTGGGATCCAGCATGGCAGTAGGCTCATCAAAGACAATGCAGTCGGGCTTCATTGCGATAGCGCCGGCAATGGCAATCCGCTGTTTCTGTCCGCCCGACAGCAGGTGGGGAGCCTTTTTTCTATGCTGGTACATATTTACTGCCTTCAGAGAATGGTCGACCCGTATTCGAATCTCGCCTGGAGGTACACCCAGGTTTTCCGGACCAAAAGCCACGTCATCTTCAACGATGGACGATACGATCTGATTGTCCGGATTCTGAAATACCATGGCCGCGCTCTGTCGAACATCCCAAATGTTCTCTTCTTTTCTCGTATCATAACCGTTAACATAAACAGCCCCGCTGCTGGGCAGCAGCAAGGCGTTGATATTCTTTGCCAGGGTGGATTTCCCAGAACCATTTTTACCGATGATGGCCGTAAAGCTGCCTCTTTCAATTGACAGAGAGACTCCTTTAATGGCACGTACATGCTTCTGATCTTCGTCCCGCGTATATTCAAATACCAAATCTTCGATTTGTATCATATTGTTCATTTATTCCATTACTCTCTTTCCTGCTTCTGCCTCCAGATAGGTACAGGTGCTGTAATAGGCTTTAACCGCCTCCGCGTTTTTCAAATCCAATGTTCCGTGCATGTTCTTGACATATTCCAAGTATTGGCTGAGGATGTCAGCAAGCACCGTATCCGGATTTTCTGCTGCATAGGTCCGGTAGACCTTATCTGCATCTTCCGAAAAGCGGCCGCTTTTCAAATTAAAATTTGGGCTGTCAGCAGTGCCTGCAAGAAGCAGCTTTATATACGTTTTATACAGCGCGTCCGCATCCTGATGAATGGGCTTTTTCTCCTTTTCTCCGCGGATCAGGTGTTCTACCTCTGCAGCTCTATTACATAATTCCTGTCTTGATATCGTCAGTTTTCCAGCCTTAGTTGCCGGTTTTTTCTGTTCCTTATTCTTTATTGCGCATAGATTTCGATAATCGTCGCTGGCGTAGGATCCATAGAGTTGCAAGATCTTGTCATAATCGATCATTCCATCATAATAAGGGAAAAGATAGGCTTCATATTCGATCAGCATTTCATCTGCCGCTTCTTCACTCATATTGGGAATAGTTTCTTTTAAATATGCCTCTACTTTTTCAATTTGATGTTCAGATACCGGCTTTTCCATCATCGCCACGTATTCTTTTTGTATGTCAACCGGATCTTTTCCGCAGGCTGCCAGCATCAGCACGGCTGCAAGCAGAAAAAAAAGAACCGCTCTCTTTTTCATATCCATCCTCTCCCTAAAATCTGCCGTGCACCCGCACTATTATATCATAGGAAATTCCTATGTGCATCAGTAATATTGCACGAGGAATTCATGCAGGGCGTTGGCATCCAGTTGTCCAGGAGCAGAAACCTTCTGTCCGGCCGCAAAGGTAATTACCGAGCCGAACTCGCCGCCGCAGATTCTGGTAGTAGCCCCCAACTCTCCCATGGATAATGCGATAAACGGAATTTCTGCATATGTATCCCGCATCAACGCCGCAACTTCCAGTAGGCTGAACACATCACTTTCTGACTCTGGCATAACTGCAAGTTTCATCATGTCTGCTCCCAATTCCTGCATAACAAAAAACCTTGCCAGCATTTCCTCCAAATCAGGTGTCTTCTCAAAATCATGATTAGAAAGCAGCACTCTCGATCCATTTTTATGGGCATAAAAAATGAAATCGCGAATTCGCTCTTCGTCTACCTGCCCCGGTGCGTCGAATGTCTCTATATCCATAAAATCCGCCATCCCGCCTTCTGCGATCAGCTCGTTGATCTTAAAATAGTCTTCTTTATCCATCTTCACCATCCCGCCTTCTTTTTCCGTACGGATGGTAAAGATGATTGGTACGTCAAGGGCAATGCGCAAATAGCCCAGCACCTGCTTGAGTTTTTCGCCCTGCCTCTGGGGAGTTTCCTCTTTCATCTTGCTCAGCATATAATCAGCCCGCCACTCCACCAGCTGGCACGGCAACGTTTCTGTCAACTCAGCTTCTTTTAATATCTCGTTCTGGCTGAACCCGGTAAGAGGTATACAGATTTTCGGCATTCCTTTACCCAAAACCAGATCTCCGATTGTCAATGTATTCATATTCTCACTTCTCCTCAATGCTTTGCTATTCCTTAGTTTAGTACACTTTTATGGGTTCGTCAAGCAGACGGCACAATGTTTTACTGCGGGAAAGGCTTTGCCAGGCACATTCCAGTATCACAAGGACAGCCCCTCCCCTATTCCAGCGGTGTCCGCCAAAACAAATCTTCCCCAGGTTCAGATAAACTGCTATAATGACAATATGAAAAGTATAACTGCAAGACTCATTCTTACCATTATTTTAATATCATTGTCCGTCAGTCTGATCATCGGTGCTGCGACCCTTTATCGAAGTTCCTCTTTGCTGGAGGATGAAACCAGGACCCAGCTCCTGGCATCAACGAAAGAACAGCCCAATGGGCTCAGTTCCAAATTTAGCCATATCGAAGGACTGGTCGATTCTTTGACCGGCACGGTTACGGCTGCTTTTGATGCAAAAAAGGGCCGCAGCAACCCGCAATATGTAAAGTCTTTTAACCGCGATTTAAAAAGGATTATTAAAAATAGCCTCTCTGCCACTCAGCTGGCCCACGGCCTTTACGTCACATATAACCCAGAGTTTACATCCCGTAACGATGAAGTATGGTACGCTCGGATGGACGGCCAGATCACTTATATTGCTGCAGATTTTGCCGCTAATAAAAGGAATTTTTCTCTGCCATACGACGAGGACATGGCTTACTTCTTCAAACCCCAAGAAACCGGTTCCCCATCCTGGACCGGCCCCTATTACGATCGGGATGTAAGTCTCAGTGTCCTTTCTTACTCCAGAGCCATCTGCATAAACGGACAATTTGTCGGTGTGGCGGGAGCTGACATTACTACAGATACGACTTTGGATTTGGTCAGCTCCATGAAGCTTTATCCCCGCGGTTATGCCTTTCTTCTTGATGAGAAAGGCAATCCTATTATTGCACCAAAAAATCCAAAAGCGCAAAGCTTAATTAAGGCAGGTCAGGCATCCGTATCCGAATTTACTGCCGGTGAAAAGATGATGGTGGCCTATGCTCCCCTTTCCAACGGGTGGATGCTAGCTACAGTACAGCCCCAGTCCGAAGCCTACCATGCTATTGACCAGCTAAAAAATGCCTTTCTTATCATTTTCATCATTACACTGACAGTGATTATCATTTTAGCCGTTTTCTTTTCCCGAGCCTTTTCCAAACCAATTGAAGAAAAGCAGCTGCTCTTGGAAAAGGAGAACTACGAAAAAGACGTTTTGCTGGTCTATCAAGCAAGGCAAGCGAAAATCGGCGAAATGATGGGCAATATAACCCATCAATGGAAGCAGCCCCTCAACAGCATCCACTTGATCATTGAAAATTTGCTGGACGCCTATAATTATGACGCCCTGGACAAAGAAACCATGACCGCTGCCGCCGATAAAATCGAAACCATCACCAAAACCATGGCGCGGACCATCACCGATTTCACCCAGTTTCTCAAGCCTCCTGCTAAAAACTGCTCTTTTGAGCTTAACAAGTGCATCGCCCTAGCTCTTTCCCTGATGGAAGAAAGCTTGCGCAGAAATAACATTACTGTGGATTTTGATGCAAAGCAGACGTATTATGCTTATGGGAATGCCAACGAATGCTCCCACGTGCTCTTTAATATTTTAAATAACGCCCGCGATGCGATCCTGGAAAGTGGTCCTGAAGACCGCCGCATACGCATATCCATCCACACTTGTATGCACCAAGGAGCCCACCATACTCAGCTGGAAATCTTTAATGCGGGCGACCCGATTCCAGACGAGCAGCTTGCCAAACTCTTCGATCAATACTATACCACCAAGTCCTCCGACCAAGGCACTGGACTTGGCCTCTATATTTCAAGAATCATTATCGAAAAGCGTATGAACGGCACCATCCGCCTCATAAACGGCGGCGGCGGGGTCAGCTGTATTATCGAAATACCTACGGAAGGGGGGAAATAACCATGCATGAAAACACGCCCTTGGAAAAGGTAAAAGTCCTCTATGTAGAAGACGATGACAATGCCAGAGATGCTCTGGCATCCATGCTGAAACGGCGTGTAGGCCGCTTGTTTACCGCTAGAGACGGCGCAGAAGGCTTGAGCCTTTTTCAAACTTACCAGCCGGAAATCATTATTGCGGATCTCTTTATGCCCAATATGGGCGGGGTCGAAATGATCCGGCAGATTAAGGCTGCCGGCCATAAGCCCTTTGTAATTATCACCACAGCGGTCAGCGAATCGAAGGTCATTTTGGATGCCGTGGATGTGGGCATCGACAAGTATATCGTCAAGCCCCTGGATCTGCCGGCATTGATGGATGAGCTGGCATTGATGGCCGGGGAAGTGGAACAGCGCTGCAGTGCGGATCACGCTCTTCCTCCCACCGTTCTGTCCCATAAAAAAGAATTTGAATCCTCCATCAAAAAAGAATTTTCATCCTTCTTAAAAGCCGCCACCGGAAAGGGACCTTTAGACGTTAAAGTACTGATTTCCGATAACTGCCTGGAACTGACCGCAGTAGGCGTTTTGACTCCTTATGAAAAAACGTTACTTGACAATTTTCAGAATATTGCTATAATTAAACAGAACAGGCAATTATTTTTCTCCATAAAAGGCGACGAAATACGGAGGCTGATCGCAGATTGCTTAAACATGGATGTGGAAGTATCTGAAATCGCCATTGACGTGAAACAAGATATTCATAAGCTGATATTTCATTGGAAAGGTTAATGAAAAAACAGTCTGTTTTCTGTTCGTTTATTAAAACCAATGCAAAGTGATTTGCGTTGGTTTTTTAATTGTTATTTTTATATCAAAGAAAGGAGTGAAACATGACTGACAAACTAAAGGCGGAAGCCTACAACTTCAAACCCTTGCGTTCCTTGATCGCAGTGGTGCTCGTCATCCTTATTACTTATATCGTAACCAAACTTTTCATACCAGACGATCCTTCCCAGCTGGGAGCCTGGTCACTGATCCCGGCGTTATTCCTGGTCATCTATATCTTTGCGACCAAACGTATCCTGGAATCGCTGGTTCTAGCTTCCATCATGGGTTTTATCATGGTTTCGGAAGGCGGCAATCTGCTGAGTACCTTCAGCGATTCTCTGCTCAACGTGATGATGGCCGAAGATATCGCCTGGCTGATTATCGTCTGCGGCCTCATGGGCAGTATTATCAGCCTTATCGAACGGTCCGGCGGCGCCTTTGCCTTCGGCGAGTGGGCAGCCACCAAAGCCAAGAGCAGAAAGTCCGCACTCATGTGGACCTGGCTGCTGGGCGTGGTTATCTTTATCGATGACTATCTCAATTCCCTGACCGTAGGTTCCTGTATGACTTCCCTCACGGATAAGCATAAGGTTCCCCGTGAGTTTTTATCCTATGTTGTCAGCTCCACCGCCGCGCCGCTGTGCGTACTGATCCCCATTTCCACTTGGGCGGTGTTCTGCGGAAGGCTGTTGGAAACCAACGGCTGGGCACCCAAGGGAGACGGCCTTATCTATTTTATTTATACGATACCTTTTAACTTTTACGGCTGGGCGGCAGCTCTGCTGGTTCCGCTGGTTGTCTTTGGCATCGTACCCATATTCGGTCCTATGAAAGGCGCGGAAAAACGTGTTGCTGAAGGCGGACCTCTGGCGCCTCCGGGGTCGGAAAAAATCGATATCCACGCCAATGCTGGGGATATTGAAATGCCGGCTAATCCGAGAATGATCAATCTTTTCCTGCCCATCATCGTTTTAGTGGGTTCCACCATCATCTTCGATGTCGATATGCAGATGGGGGTTCTCTGCACCCTCGTATTTATGTTTATCCTTTATTTGCTGCAGGGCATCATGTCGGCCATGGATTTTGCCGATACCTGCGTCAAGGGAATTCAAAGCATGATCCTGCCCCTGATGCTGATGGTGCTCGCCTTCTTGTTTGCCGAAGTCAATGACCAGATCGGCTTCACGGCCTATGTAATCAGCTCTGCGGCGAAGATTATGACCCCGGCCCTGATGCCGTTCATTATTTTCATGGCCCTGGCTGTAACCGAATTCATAACCGGTACCAACTGGGGCATGTATATCATCGCCCTGCCAATCGTCATTCCTCTGGCGCAGCAACTGGACGTCAACATGGCTCTGGCTGTCGGCGCAGTTCTCTCCGCCGGAGTTCTAGGAAGTCATTGCTGCTTCTATTCCGATGCCACCATCCTCACGTCTTCGGCCTGCGGATGCGATAACTTCCGTCATGCTTTTACACAGATGCCTTTCGGCCTGTTGGCCGGCGTCTTCGCTGCCATCGGATTTTTAATCTGCGGCTTTTTATTCTAGATAGGGTTGCTTTCAGCAAAGGGAAAACGGGCCTCGCGGCGTCCAGAATTTCACCAGATGCCCAAGGCCCGTAAATTTCTACTTATGTTCGCTTCCAACTCCCCTCCTGTATCCCAATATGACTGCGCTTCCTATCATAAGGGAAAGGATCGCCAGCAATACTTCCCAGCCCATTGACGCCCTCTCATCGCCGGTTTTAGGGGTCTGCTGATCCCTGTCCCCGGACGCTGTAACGGCCGCCTTATAGGTTCCTTCTTTCCGCCCTGTCTTGGGCACAATCTGAGGATCCCAAGTACCGTATCCGGGGGATCAAGCGGGCCTATCTTCCCGTTTTTCGGTGTTTGTATGAAGGTGTAGGTGCCTAAAATAAGCTCATCGTTAATATGAAAGGGCCACAAGGTTCGATCACCATCTGGATCGTTGAGCTTCCTTTTATTAAAATATATATACGGATCTACGGGATCAAAAGCAAGCTGAGACATAATAATATGGCGATCCACTTCTTTGTTGTGCCTTGCAAGCCCGTACTGATGAAAAAGATTCCTGAACGGCGCCAGCGGGCAAGCCGGTTTCATAACAGCCGCATGAGAGGAAATGCGTTGTTTGACATTTCCATGGGCTAATATTAAAATGAAACCGCTAGTGTTGAAGGGCTCTCGGCAAAATAAAATTCAAAGGAGAAGGATATGGCGGGTTTATATAAAGACAGGTTTAATCACGAATCGCTATACAAGCTTGCACTGGAGATTCAAACGGTCTATGATGAATTTCCGGCAGAAGCGTTTTTGAATTCAACGATGGACAAAGCGTGGGACTGTTTAGAATTCAAGCAGCGGATTATGCAGATTAGTATGAATTTGGGGAAATACTTGCCGGCTGACTATAAAAGGGCGATTCAGATCATCAATCAAGTGATACGAAATTATGAAATTTCCTTGGACGGATTTGCCTTTTTCTTTCCGGGCTTTGTTGAGCTTTACGGGCAGGATCAAGAAAATTGGGATGTCTCTATGGCTGCTTTGGCAAGGTATACCCAGTACGCTTCTGCCGAATTTGCTGTAAGAGCCTTCATTCTCAATGATGAAGAACGCATGATGGCGCAGATGGCCGCCTGGGCTAAGGATGACAACGAACATGTCCGGCGGCTTGCCAGCGAGGGATGCCGCCCCAGGCTGCCTTGGGGACAAGCCCTGCCCAGTTTTCAAAAAAACCCAGTTCCCGTTCTTTGTATTTTAGAGCTGCTGAAAGCTGACCCATCGCCGTATGTCCGTAAAAGTGTAGCCAACAATCTAAACGATATCTCTAAAACACATCCTGACCTTGTGGTAAAAATCGCTCGGGACTGGTACGGCAAAGACAAGGGCACTGATTGGATTGTAAGGCATGGATGCAGAACGCTTCTAAAAAAGGGCCGCCGGGATGTGTTTGACCTTTTAGGGTTTGCAGATGCCGATTGTGTGAAGGTTTACGGCTTTTCGCTGGTAAGTGCATCTGTTTCCATTGGGGCGGATATGATCTTTTCCTTTGAAATTGAGACAAAAAAAGCAGCTAAGGTGCGGCTGGAATATGGCATTGATTATGTAAAATCAAGCGGCAGGCGAAATCGTAAGATATTCCAAATATCCCAGCTTACCTTCAAGGCCGATGGAAAGAAGTCTTACACAAAATCCCATTCCTTTGCAGATAAAAGTACGAGGAAACACTACCCAGGCATCCATTCGGTCACCCTGATTGTAAACGGCGCCGAACGCGGCACGCTGGATTTTGAAGTATTGGCTGCCTTATAATGGCTAAGACTCGTATCCAGGCAAAAGAATCATTTGCCTGGATGCTCAGTCCAGTATTGCTGTATATAGTTTTCAGCTTTTTCTTCCGACAAGGAAAACTTCTGCGCTATCCGGGCTTTCGTTTCCGCTCTGGAAAGCTCCATATCCTGGCAGAGCTCTGTCAGGGCTGCAATACCCTGTTCGATTCCTTTGTCGAAGCCTTCCGATAACCCCTTCTGATAGCCGTCCTGCTCCCGAATCGTTTCGCACTCTTCTCTGCTCAGTTCATCATACAAAAAACTCATAACATCACCACCGTTCTTCTTTAGAAAATCTCGTAAGACTCCTTCCTCAATACAGGTGTCTATGGATTGTTTGATGGCAGCTTCCAGGTCATTCGTTTTCTCCCAGTTTTTCCGTACCAGGTATATGAATCTGCTGTATTCGTTCAAAACCTTACAGCGCTCCAGAATTTCAGCTCCCTGTTTGTAATTGACATTGATGACCTTTACAAAAAGGCCACGAGCACAACACCTGACAACATCAGAGTCAGATAGATCCATAGAGACAATCCGGAGTCTCCCGTCTGCGTGGAAGAGGTCTCAGCGGCAGTCTTGTCCGAAGATCCAGCGGTTTTGGACGGATCAATCCGGTCAGTCGGAGCGGCTGGTTCGGTCGGATCGATCTGGCCAGTCGTGTTAGTTGGGCCAGTCGCATTAGTGGGATCAGACTGATCAGTTGGGGGTCGTCGGTCCGGTCGATTCTCCGGTCGGTTCGGTCGATTTTGGGTAGTCTAGCGTAGCTTCCATAACCATGGCAAAACCACTAGAAGCAGGTCCAAGTATAACAGTTCGAGACCTTCCACCGACTGCGGGGTGGTTGCAGTATCCTACCTGCCCTGGGCCTTGTGGCGTATTTATAACTGCGTTGCATCTCTCGTTCTGAAGTAATAATGTCTTGATAATCCTTCAGATTCGGAACAATACTTCCCAGCACGTCCTGATTCCTTATTTCCTCGGTCGTTCCTGCTGTAATAACGGACTTTGCTTTTATGGAAAGGGGTTGGGCGGCATAGATCAATCCAGCCGTAATATGATCATTATTAAATGCAAGTGTGTTTTCGGCTTTTTATGGATATTCTCTTTATCTCCCTGCTGCAGGGCGTTAAGGGTTATGGACTCCACATTGTTTTCAACTGAATTGTGTCCGGATTCGCCTCCGCAACCCAGTCTTGATTTTCCACTCCGCTTACTGTTATTCCCCATGCGGCTTGGGCTGCGGACGGGGCGGCGGCTTTTTGCTGGGAAAAGGCAATGGTGTCTTTGGCAGCGGTTTCCTCTTCTATACTATACCCCCCCGCCTTTTCAGAAGGCGATACTGCGGATTCTTCCGTTGTTGCTTCTACCGTGGTGTTTTCTGCCGGATCCATCGCTTCCGACGAGCTGCTGCTCTCTGTCGCAGCGCTATCCTTCTGGCTTTCCGCATACGCAGCTGCCGGGATCAAAAGCAGGCTGAGACACAATAATATCGCGATCCATTTTTTACGCTTCATAGTATTCTCCTTATTGAACTTTCCGTGTAAATGATAAATAAAAGCAATAATGCAAAAAAAGACCGCCGATAATGGCGCGCTGACATAAGAAAACACGAGAAAATGCAGTAAAATCAATGGTTTTCTATGGCAGCGGGCAAACAGGGCAAGTCTAAAAATCGAATAATCGAGCGATAAAGGGATGTTTCCGCAAGGAGCATCCCTTTTCGCTTATGCCAGCGGCATAGAGTTTCTGTCAGAAGTCTATGCCGCTTTTTTCACGCCCACCGTTACGCATTGGACGGTGTTTCTGCCTTGCCGGAAGCCGTTTTCCGGGCGCGATTGCAGCGAAGCAAGGGGTTTATACCTTTTTCCTCAAAATTGACGTTCTAATGCGTAACAGCCAGACGATTAAAGGAGGTGAGACTATGGCAGTTTTCCGGGTGGAGCGAAACAAAGGCTATACCGTAATGAGTAACCACCATCTGCGAAACCGGGAGCTTTCCCTAAAGGCAAAAGGGCTGCTTTCGCAAATGCTGTCCTTACCGGAGGATTGGGACTATACCCTTGCGGGACTGTCCTACATCAACCGGGAAAGCATTGACGCGATCCGTACCGCCGTCTGGGAGCTGGAAAAGGCCGGATATATCCGGCGCAGCCAGAGCCGGGACGATAAAGGCAAGATGGCCGAGATGGTCTATACCATCTACGAGCAGCCGGTATTGGAAAATCCAACATCGGGTGAGCCGGTGTTGGAAAATCCGACATCGGATAATCCGGTATCGGAAAATCCAATGCAATTAAATAAAGATATACAAACTAAAGATCAAAAAAAGAAAGATGGATCAATTACCGATTCCATTCCTATCCTTTCCCCACCCTCTCCTTTGAAGGAAGCGGCTGCGCCGCCGGAAAGGAAAAGAACGGAACGGAATGACGCCTACAAGGTCTATGAGGAAATCATCAAGGAGAATATCGAGTACGACTATCTCTTGCAGGACTTCCGCTTTGAGAAAGACCGGGTAGATGAAATCATTGACCTGATCCTTGAAGCCGTATGCAGCGCCAGAAAGACGATCCGCATTGCCGGGGATGACTACCCGGCAGAACTGGTGAAATCCAAGTTTATGAAGCTGGACAGCGAACATATCCGCTTTGTGCTGGACTGTATGCGGGAGAACACCACGAAGATACGCAACATCAAGCAGTATCTACGGGCGGCGCTGTTCAATGCTCCGTCCACCATCGGAAGCTATTACACATCCCTTGTCTCTCACGATATGGCAAGCGGCAAGTTGACGCCGCCCAAGAGGGAGTACACCTACAACGAGGGCGAAAGCCTGTAATCGCAAGGAGGATTCACTATGAAGCAAGGAGCATTATTCTATGACGAGCTGACAGACCGCTACGACATCCGCTTTGACCTGGCGGACTACTACGGCGGGCTGCACGCCGGGGACTGTCTGGAAGTATTCACAGGCGGCAAGTGGAAGCCTGCCCGGATGGAGTACGGCGAGAATTGGTATCTTGTCGGCATCCGGGCGGACGACCTGACCGGCCTGCGGGTGCGGATTTAACCGTTATCTCTGCAAATCCGAGGAAAGGAGGCCGGTAAATGCAGGATGAAATCAATGAAAAAACGATTGTCCTATCCATACGGGGCGCAAAGATCACCGCAAGGATTCTGCAAAATGCGATCAAAGCCATCCTTGCGGAAATACAAAAGGGGCTTTCAAAGAAACAGCAGACCATCCCCCACGGGAAGCAGACCCTAAAACAGCTCATGCGACAAAATGCCGGTGTCTCCAATATCGAGATCACCGCAGACAATATCAAAGCCTTTGAGCATACGGCAAAAAAATACGGGATCGACTTTGCTCTGAAAAAGGACGTAAGCGAGGTGCCGCCACGCTACCTTGTGTTCTTCAAAGGGCGGGACGCCGATGTGCTTATGTCCGCTTTCAAGGAGTTTTCCGCAAAAAAGCTGACGCAGGAGCAGAAACCGTCCCTGCGGAAATCCCTGTCGGTATTCAAAGAGGCTGCCCAGCAGAAAAACGCGGAACGAGCAAAGGTCAAGAACAAGGACAGGAGGATCGAACGATGAATACAGAGTTTTTCAAGAAATGGATTCTCCCGAATCTCCCATACCTGTTCTTTGTCTATCTCTTTGACAAGGCGGCACAGGCGTTTCGGCTTGCCCCCAGCGCAGACCTCTCCGGCAAGATACTCTATCTGGGGAAAGGGTTTGCCGCTGCCTTTGCCAGCGCCGCACCCAGCTTTGTCCTCGCGGATTTGCTGATCGGGCTTGCCGGGGCCGCCCTGATCCGGCTGATCGTCTATGTCAAGGGTAGGAACGCGAAGAAATACCGCAAGGGAATTGAGTACGGCAGCGCCCGATGGGGCAAGGCTGCGGATATAAAGCCCTACGTCGATCCCGTCTTTGACAACAACGTGATCCTGACCCAGACGGAACGGCTGATGATGAGTAACCGCCCGAAGAATCCGAAGTACGCAAGAAACAAAAACGTGCTGGTGATCGGCGGCAGCGGAAGCGGCAAGACGAGATTTTTTGTGAAGCCCAACCTGATGCAGCTCCATTCCAGCTATGTTGTGACTGACCCGAAAGGGACTTTGCTTGTGGAGTGCGGCCAGCTCTTGCAAAGGGCGAAATATCGGATCAAGGTGCTGAATACGATCAACTTTTCCAAAAGCATGAAGTATAACCCCTTTTCGTATATCCGAAGCGAAAAGGACATCTTGAAGCTGGTAAACACCATCATAGCCAATACCAAAGGCGACGGAGAAAAAGCCGGGGAAGATTTCTGGATCAAGGCCGAACGGCTCTACTATACGGCGCTGATCGGCTACATCTGGTATGAAGCGCCGGAGAATGAAAAGAACTTTACCACCCTGCTTGATATGATAAACGCCAGCGAAGCGCGGGAGGACGACGAGGACTTTCAGAACCCCGTCGATCTTATGTTTGAGCGATTGGAGGCAAAAGACCCGGATCACTTTGCCGTGAAGCAATATGCCAAGTACAAGCTGGCGGCGGGCAAGACCGCAAAATCCATCCTCATTTCCTGCGGAGCGCGGCTTGCCCCCTTTGACATCCGGGAGCTGCGGGAGCTGATGGAAACGGACGAAATGGAGCTGGACACCATAGGCGACAGGAAAACGGCGCTGTTCGTCATCATCTCCGATACCGACGACACGTTTAACTTTGTCGTTTCCATCCTCTACACCCAGCTATTTAACTTGTTATGCGACAAGGCCGATGACGTGTACGGCGGCAGGCTCCCCGTTCATGTGCGCTGCCTGCTTGATGAGTTTGCAAACATCGGACAGATACCGAAGTTTGAAAAGCTGATCGCCACCATCCGAAGCCGGGAAATCTCGGCCTCTATCATTTTGCAGAGCCAGAGCCAGCTAAAGGCCATCTACAAGGACAATGCGGATACGATTGTGGGGAATTGTGACAGCACCTTATTTCTCGGCGGCAAGGAGAAGACGACGCTGAAAGAAATCTCGGAAATCCTCGGTAAAGAGACAATCGACAGCTTCAACACCGGGGAAAACCGGGGGCGGGAAATCTCTCACAGCCTCAATTATCAGAAGTTAGGCAAGGAGCTGATGACACAGGACGAGATCGCCGTTATGGACGGCGGCAAGTGTATCTTGCAGCTCCGGGGCGTCAGGCCGTTCTTCTCCGACAAGTACGACATCACAAAGCATCCCCGGTATAAGTACCTTTCGGACTACGACAAGAAAAACGCCTTTGACATCGAAAAGTACAGGACGCGCCGCCCGCCCATTGTCCGGCCGGAGGAAGTCTTTGATTACTACGAAATCGACGCCGCCGATCTTTCGTGATCTGGCAGCGGGAAAGGAGGAACGATCAAGAATACCATAACAGCATACCGGGCGCGGGCACCCAATGAAGCCCCGCCGCAGAACTTACCGCCGTAACACTACGGCGGCTTTTCCATTTCTACACAACATTGCTACGCCGCAAAGCGGCAGAAAGGAGTTTTACTTATGGCATTTTTCAATAGCGCAGTTGGAGTTTTACAGACCCTTGTTATCGCTCTCGGAGCCGGTCTTGGTATCTGGGGCGTCATCAACCTGATGGAAGGTTACGGAAATGATAATCCGGGCGCGAAAAGTCAGGGCATGAAGCAGCTCATGGCCGGAGGCGGCGTCGCCCTGATCGGCACCGTGCTTGTGCCGCTTCTTCGAGGTTTGTTTGGATAAGTTCAGGAGGTAATCGCTTATGCAGAGCATACTTGACGCGATTAACGAATGGATAAAGGAACTCCTGATCGGAGCCATCAACGGGAATCTGTCAACTATGTTCGGGGACGTAAACGAGAAGGTAGGCACGATTGCCGCAGAGGTCGGCAAGACCCCGCAGGCGTGGAACGCCAACATTTTTTCGATGATAAAAATGCTCTCGGAGAATGTGATCGTTCCCATTGCGGGGATCGTCATAACCTATGTGCTGTGCTATGAGCTGATCAGCATGGTCATCGACAAGAACAATATGCACGATTTTGATACGTTCGTGTTCTTCAAGTGGTTTTTCAAGGCGTGGGTGGCGGTATTCCTCGTCACCCACACCTTTGACATCACAATGGCCGTCTTTGACGTGGCGCAGCACGTCGTAGCAAGATCGGCAGGGGTCATTGGAGGCAGCACCAGCATTGATGTTGCCTCCGCCCTGTCGTCCCTGCAAGCGGGGCTTGATTCTATGGAAATCCCCGAACTGCTATTACTCACGATGGAAACGACCCTTGTGAGCTTCGGCATGAAAATCATGTCGGTCATCATTACGGTCGTGATCTACGGGCGTATGATCCAGATTTACCTTTACTGTTCGGTATCGCCAATCCCATTTGCAACACTCACCAACCGGGAGTGGGGCCAGATCGGAAACAATTTTCTGCGCGGCCTGATCGCCCTCGGCTTTCAGGGATTCCTCATTATGGTATGCGTCGGTATCTACGCGGTGCTGGTAAGCAGCTTGGTTGTGGCAAATAACCTGTCAACGGCCATCTTCTCTATTGCTGCCTATACCGTGCTGCTGTGCTTTATGCTTTTGAAATCCGATTCCATAGCGAAATCCCTGTTTGCAGCACATTAAAGGAGGTATCGCATTACAAAGAAATACAATATCATCTACGCCGATCCGCCGTGGCGGTATGAACAAAAGAGACTGCCCGGCGCGGCGGAACATCATTACCCCACCATGAGCCTTGAAGAATTGACGGCGCTGCCTGTCTCCGATCTTGCGGACACAGACAGCATTTTGTTTCTCTGGGCGACCTTTCCGCAGCTTCCCGAAGCCCTGCGTCTGATAAAAGCATGGGGCTTTCGGTATAAGACGGTTGCCTTTGTCTGGCTGAAAACAAATCGGAAAGCCCGTACATGGTTTTACGGGCTGGGCTTTTGGACAAGAGGCAATGCGGAAATCTGCCTGCTTGCCACCAAAGGACACCCAAAACGGCAATCGGCAGGCGTCCACCAGCTCATTGTAAGCCCGGTGGAGCAGCACAGCAAAAAGCCGGACATTGTACGGGATAAGATCGTTGCCCTTATGGGCGATCTGCCCCGCATAGAGCTTTTCGCAAGGCAGAAATCGCCGGGCTGGGACGTGTGGGGAAATGAAATTGAAAGCAGTATCACGCTTTAGAAAGGAGGTCACGGATGGCCTATGTACCTGTGCCAAAGGATCTGTCGAAGGTCAAAACAAAGGTTGTACTGAACCTGACAAAACGGCAGCTCCTTTGCTTTGCGGCAGCCCTCGTTGTAGGACTACCGCTTTTCTTTTTACTCAAAGGAAGTACGGGAACAAGCCTTGCGGCATTTGCCATGATCCTTGTCATGCTCCCATGCTTCCTGTTTGCCATGTATGAGAAACACGGGCAGCCCCTTGAAACGGTCATTAAAAACATCGTGCTGACGAAGTTTGTCCAGCCAAAGGAGCGCCCCTATCAGACCAACAACTTTTACGCCGTTCTGGAACGGCAGAGAAATCTTGAAAAGGAGGTAGCCGCCATTGTCAAAGGAAAAAACAAAAAGCGCAAAGGCAAAGCGTAAGCTGACCCGCGCAGAGAAAAAGCAGATCGCCGCCGTGATCCGGCAGGCGAAGGGCGACGGGAAGCCCCATACCGCCCAAGAAACCATCCCGTATTTGCAGATGTTCCCGGACGGCATTTGCCGCGTCACGGAAAAACGGTACAGCAAAAGTATTGCCTTTGAGGACATCAACTATCAATTAGCGCAGGCTGACGAAAAGACCGCCATTTTTGAAAACTGGTGCGATTTTCTCAACTACTTTGATTCCTCCGTGGCGGTGCAGCTCTCCTTTATCAATCAGGGGACGCGCCGGACGGACGCGGAGCAGATCATCGACATTCCGGCGCGAAACGACGCCTTTCAGACGATCCGAAACGAATACACGGCTATGCTGAAAGACCAGCTTGCCAAAGGCAACAACGGCCTTGTGAAAGCAAAATACATCACCTTTTCCGTGGAGGCGGAAAACATCAGCGCGGCCAAAGCCCGCCTTGCCCGGATCGAAACGGACGTCTTAAACAATTTCAAGGTGCTGGGTGTGGCCGCCCACCCCATGACCGGCTATGAACGGCTGGAAACGCTGCACGGCGTATTCCACCCGGACGGTGAGCCTTTCGCCTTTTCGTGGGATTGGCTGGCTCCGTCAGGGCTGTCCACAAAGGACTTTATCGCGCCGTCCTCCTTCCGCTTTGGAGAGGGACGCACCTTCCGCATGGGCCGGAAGCTGGGCGCGGTGAGTTTCCTTGAAATCCTCGCCCCGGAGCTAAATGACCGGGTGCTGTCGGACATTCTGGACTTGGAAAACGGTGTGATCGTCAATCTCCATATCCGCAGCATCGACCAGAGCGAGGCCATTAAGACCATCAAGCGGAAAATCACAGACTTGGATAAAATGCGGATCGACGAACAGAAAAAGGCCGTCCGAAGCGGCTACGACATGGACATCATCCCCTCTGACCTTGCCACCTACGGCGGCGAGGCGAAAAATCTCTTGCAGGATTTACAGAGCCGAAATGAGCGAATGTTTCTTGTGACGCTTCTTGTGGTGAACATGGCGGATACGAAGCGGAAGCTGGACAATGACATCTTTGCCGTGGCGGGGCTGGTGCAGAAATACAACTGTGCCTTGACCCGCCTTGACTATATGCAGGAGCCGGGCTTTATGTCCTGCGTCCCCATCGGGATCAATCAGATTCCTATTGAACGGGGACTGACCACTTCCAGCACGGCGATCTTTGTTCCCTTTATCACGCAGGAGCTTTTTCAGAGCGGCGAAGCCCTCTATTACGGGCTGAACGCCCTTAGTAACAATATGATCCTGTGTGACCGAAAGAAGCTGAAAAACCCCAACGGCCTGATTTTAGGCACCCCCGGCAGCGGCAAATCCTTTGCCGCAAAGCGCGAGATCACAAACGGCTTTTTAATCACGGAGGACGACATTATCATCTGCGACCCGGAGGCCGAATACGCCGCACTGGTGGAGCGGCTAAAGGGACAGGTGATCCGCATTTCCCCGACCAGCAAGGAGTACGTCAATCCTATGGACATCAACCTGAACTATTCCGAGGACGATAACCCGCTGGCGCTGAAATCCGATTTTGTCCTCTCCCTCTGCGAGTTGGTGATCGGCGGCAAGGAGGGCCTCGCGCCCATTGAAAAGACCGTCATTGACCGCGCCGTACAGAGCGTGTACCGGCCTTTCCTTGCCAACCCCGACCCGGCGAAAATGCCGATCCTGGGCGATCTGTACGAGGAACTTTTGAAGCAGCCGGAGCCGGAGGCGGCAAGAGTGGCGGCGGCTTTGGAGCTGTATGTTTCCGGCTCTCTCAATGTCTTTAACCACCGTACCAACGTGGAGCTTTCCAACCGGCTTGTGTGCTTTGACATCAAGCAGCTTGGAAAACAGCTTAAAAAGCTGGGGATGCTCATTATTCAGGATCAGGTGTGGAACCGCGTCACCGTCAACCGGGCGGCAAGCAAGGCCACCCGCTACTACATGGATGAGTTTCACTTGCTGCTGCGGGAGGAACAGACCGCCGCGTATTCTGTGGAGATTTGGAAGCGGTTTCGTAAATGGTCGGGCATCCCGACAGGGATCACCCAGAACGTCAAAGACCTGCTTTCCAGCCGAGAAGTGGAAAACATCTTTGAAAACAGCGATTTTGTCCTGATGCTCAATCAGGCCGGCGGCGATCAGGCAATCCTTGCCAAGCAGCTCACCATATCGCCCCAGCAGATGAAGTACGTCACCCACGCCGAGGCGGGCGAAGGGCTGTTATTCTACGGCAACGTGATCCTGCCTTTCATTGACCGCTTCCCGACCAATACCGAGCTATACCGGGTAATGACGACGAAGCCGGAGGAAGTAGGCAGCGCATAAGGATCGGAGGTGAAACCCATTGAGTGAAAAACTGAAACCAAAAGACAAGATCACACAGAAAATGAGCCGGGACGGGCTGGTGGAGATCAACGAAACCCAACAGACCGCCCGGCGTATCAGTCAAAGAGAATCCGATGAACTGACCCGGCAGCCGCCTGTTCCTGAAAAGGACACAGGAGCCGCCGAGCGTATAATGGAGCATTTGGAGGCGGCGCACGACAGACAGGCCGCCAGACGGGACGCAAGAGAGCTAAAGCGGGATGTTGCCGCAAAGCCCAAAGCGTCCCGTTTGCAGTTTACCGAGGAAGAACGCGCCTCCCCAGAGCTTGATCCATATATCAGAAAAGCGGAGAAAGCCGCGGGCAAGCTGGATCGGGCGCAGGCCACCGTTCCCAAGAAGAAAAAAATCGTGCAGCAGCGCACCTTTGACGAGGTAAGCGGCAAGGCAAAAACCAAGCTCACCTTTGAGGAAACGGAAAAGCCCATCGGCAAAGGAAAGAACCTTCCCTCCGGAGCGCTTTCTCTCCCGGCAAAGGAGGTGGGCGTTTTTGTCCACAACAAAATCCATTCCGTGGAAAAGGAAAATGTGGGCGTGGAGGGCGCACACAAGACGGAAAAGGCCGCTGAACGCCTATCACAGGTGAGCCGCCGGGCGATCCGGCGCAGCAGCCGCAGCCGGAAGCTGAAACCCTACCGGGCGGCGGCAAAGGCCGAGAAAGCGGCGACGAAAGCCAACGCGGATTTTCTCTATCAAAAGGCGCTGCACGACAACCCGCAGCTTGCCTCCAATCCCGTTTCCCGCCTCTGGCAGAAACAGCGGATCAAGCGGCAGTACGCAAAGGCGCTCAGGACGGGAGCCGCAGGCAGCGCGAGGACGGCAGCCGAAGCCGTGAAGAACAGCCGCAAGGCAGCGAAGAAAGCAAAGAAAGAGACAAAGCGGACGCTGGGCTTTATCGCCCGGCACCCCGCAGGCGTGGCGATTGCCGTGCTTGTCCTTGTCTTTTCCATCGTCATGTTTTCCGGCCTTTCCTCCTGTTCCTCTATGCTGACAGGCGGGATCAACAGCATTTTGGGAACGTCCTATACGTCCGAGGATGTCGATCTGATCGCCGTGGAACGGCACTATGAGGGCATGGAAAGCGACCTGCAAAGCAGGGTCAACCGGATCGAGCAGGACTATCCCGGCTATGACGAATACCGCTATGACTTTTCTATGATCGGCCACAATCCCCATGAGCTGGCTTCCTACCTGACTGCGAAGTATCAGAGCTACACCCTCTCCGACGTGCGGGGCGAGCTGTCGCAGATATTTGAACAGCAATACACCCTGACCCTGACGCGGGAGGTGGAAACGAGATACCGGGAGGAAACCCATACCGAAACCTACACCGACGAGGACGGCAACACCTATACAGAAACCGTCACCGAGCAGGTACCCTATGACTATTACATTCTCAACGTCAAGCTGACGAACACGCCGCTTTCCTCTTTCCTGCCGGACAAGCTGAATGAGGAACAGCGGAAGATGTACGCGGTGTATCTGGAAACCAGCGGCAACAAGCCCCTGATCTTCGGCGGCGGAAGTCCGGGCGGTGGAGAATCCACGGATTTGAGCGGCGTCCACTTTGTAAACGGCAAGCGCCCCGGCAATACCGCCGTGGTGGACATTGCCAAGCGGCAGGAGGGCAACGTAGGCGGCTATCCCTATTGGAGCTGGTACGGCTTTAATGGCCGGGTGGAATGGTGCGCCTGCTTTGTGTCATGGTGCTATCACAAGGCCGGACTGTCCGAGCCGCGCTTTGCCGCCTGCCAGTCGCAGGGCGTAGCGTGGTTTACGGCCCGCGGGCAATGGGGCGCAAGAGGCTACAAGGACATTGCGCCGGGCGACGCCATTTTCTTTGATTGGGATTTGGACGGCAGCGCCGACCATGTAGGCATCGTCATCGGCAGAGACAGCGAGCGCGTCTATACCGTCGAGGGCAATTCCGGCGACGCCTGCAAGATCAAGAGCTATTCCCTGAACTATGAGTGTATTAAGGGCTACGGCCTGATGAATTGGGACTGATGAAAGGAGGATCACCCATGACAAATAGTAAAATCAACCGCATTGACAAGGAGATGCAAAAGACCCGTGAGAAGATCACAGAGTACCAGAACAAGTTAAAGGAGCTGCAAGCACAGAAAACCGAAGCGGAAAACCTGCAAATCGTCCAGATGGTGCGCTCCATGCGCTTGACCCCGCAGGAGCTTTCCCAGCTTTTGAAAAGCGATCCGATCCCCGGTATCGCTGCCTATACCCCAGAGGAAGAAAAGGAGGATTTCGATGATGAAGCATAAAGCAATATCCCGTATCTTTGCCGTACTGCTGGCCGCCCTGATCTTAACGGGCGGCCTTTCCGTTACCGCCTATGCAGAAACACCAACGGAAACGCCCACCGACGACAGCGGCGTAAAGTTCGATCCCAAGCCCCTTACCCCGGAGGGCAACATGACCCTTGTGGACGACATACAAGGTGAAGCCGCAAAAGACAAGCAATTTATCGTTGTCCAGAGCAGAGGCGGCAACTATTTCTATATCATCATCGACAACGCCGCCGAGGGTGAAAACCGCGTCCATTTCTTGAATCAGGTAGACGAGGCCGATCTTCTCTCCCTCATTGACGAGGACTTACAGAGTATTCAGAAGCAGCAGACCCCAGAAGTGACGCCTGCCCCGCAGATCGAGCCAGAGCCTTCGCCGCAGCCGGAGCCAGAGCAAAAGAAAGACGATGCAAACCCGATGGGCGGGCTGATCCTTTTCCTGATCCTCGCTGTATTGGGCGGCGGCGGTGCCATCGTCTATCTCAAAGTGATTAAGCCAAAGCAGAACGTCAAAGGCGGTACCGATTTAGACGACTTTGACCTTGAAGAATGGGAGGACGACGAGCCGGAGGAAGATACCGACGACGGGATTGAATTTGTGGATTTGGATAACGGACAGGAGGACGAGGAATGAAGCTGATTATTGCAGAGAAACCCAGCGTGGCGGCGGCTATTGCCGCCGCGCTGGACGTAAGAAACCGAAAGGACGGATATATCGAGGGCGGCGGTTATCTCATTTCATGGTGTATCGGTCATCTGGTGGGACTGGCCGAGGCTGCCGCTTATGGCGAGCAGTACCGTAAGTGGAACTATGACACGCTTCCCATCTTGCCGGAGAAATGGCAGTACGCCGTTTCACAGGATAAGGGCAAGCAGTTCAAAATCTTAAAGGAGCTGATGCACCGCGCCGACGTTTCCGAAGTCATCAACGCCTGCGACGCCGGGCGCGAGGGAGAATTGATCTTCCGTTTTGTCTATGAGGTGGCGGGCTGCAAAAAGCCCATGAAACGCCTCTGGATTTCCTCTATGGAGGACGAGGCGATCCGGGCGGGCTTTGCCTCTCTCAAAGACGGCGCGGACTACGAAGCCCTCAACGCTTCCGCCCTCTGCCGGGCAAAGGCGGATTGGATCGTCGGGATCAACGCCACACGCCTTTTCTCCTGTCTCTACCATCACACTTTGAACGTGGGACGGGTACAGACCCCGACCCTCAAAATGCTGGTTGACCGGGATGCAGCCATTACGGGATTCAAGAAAGAGCCATATTACCATGTACGCCTTGCTGTCGGCGGCGCGGACGCGGCAAGCTGCCGGATCTCCGCAGCCGACGAAGCGGACACCCTGAAAGCGGCCTGTGAGAAATCGCAGGCCGTTTGTACGTCCGTTACCCGCGAGAAAAAGACCCTTGCCCCGCCGAAGCTCTTTGACCTGACCCTCTTACAGAGGGAGGCAAACCGTATCTACGGCTATACCGCAAAACAGACCCTTGATCTGGCGCAAGCTCTCTATGAAAAACGGCTTATCACTTATCCCCGGACGGACAGCAATTACCTGACCGATGACATGGAAGGTACGGCGGCAAGGATCGCCGCGCTCCTGTGCGGGAAGCTGCCCTTTATGCAGGGCACGGCGCTGACGCCGGATATTACCCGCCTGCTGGACAGCAAAAAGGTGTCCGACCACCACGCCATGATTCCCACGATGGAGCTTGCAAAGGCTGACCCCGATACGCTCCCGGAGAGTGAGCGGAATATCCTCTACCTTGTAGGCGCAAGGCTCCTGATGGCTGCCGCCGATTCTCATGTTTACGAGGCGGTTACAGCGGTTTTCTCCTGCGCCGGTGCCGAGTTTACGGCAAAGGGAAAGACGGTGCTTTCCGAGGGCTGGAAAGACATTGAAAAGCGTTTCCGTGCATCCCTCAAAAAGAAGCCGGACGCCGAGGACGACGAGGCGGCTTTGGAGCTGCCCGCTTTTACCGAGGGGCAGAGCTTTGACGCTCCGCCCGTTAAGGTCACAGAGCATGAAACGAAGCCGCCCAAGCCCCACACGGAGGCGTCCTTGCTCTCCGCTATGGAGCGTGCCGGAAACGAGGAAACCGACGAGGACGCGGAGCGCCGGGGGCTGGGGACACCTGCCACCCGCGCCGCTGTCATTGAAAAGCTGGTTGCTTCCGGCTTTGTGCAGAGAAAGGGAAAGCAACTCAACCCCACCAAGAACGGCTACAACCTGATCGCCGTTCTCCCGGAAAACCTGACAAGCCCGAAGCTCACCGCTGAATGGGAAAATGCTCTCTTGCAGATCGCAAGGGGCAAGGCCGATCCTGACGAGTTTCTTTCCGGCATTTCTAAAATGGTGCGTGAGCTGGTTAAGACCTATCCTTTCCTCGCAGGTGATGATGCGGGGCGTTTTCAAGAGGAACGAAAGCTGATCGGCAAGTGCCCGCGCTGCGGGGAGCAAGTCTTTGAGGGCAAGAAAAACTATTATTGCACGAGTAAGGATTGCAGCTTTGTCATGTGGAAGAATGACCGATTCTTTCAGGATCGAGAGGTCACGTTTTCCGAGAAAATAGCCGCCGATCTTCTGAAAAGCGGCAGGGCGAAAGTGAAAAAGCTCTACTCCCCGAAAACCGGGAAAACCTATGACGGGACGGTGCTTTTGGCCGATACCGGCGGCAAGTATGTGAATTACAAAGTAGCCATTGAAAGGGATATAGAACTTCCGTAAAAATCCCTGCTTTTGTCAGTTGACAATAGCGGGGATTTTCCTTTCTGGGATAGTCCCAGACCCTTAACCGAAAATACCTGATTTCAAAGAAAGGAGAAAAAGCTATGCCATACACTTCATACGATTTTGACAGCTTGGAAGCCAGCCACAAGATGAAGATTGACCGCACCGTGTACTTTGATACCGCCGCCGAGGATATTGCCCCGCTGACGGCGTTGCCGCTTACGGAGTTACAGCAGATGCGGCAGGAAAGCACCGGCACGGAGCAGACCATTTTTGAAGGGCTGCAACAGCAGGCCAAAGCATGGGAGGAACAGGCCGGGCGCAGCGCCTTACTTAGTAAAGCGATTGAATATGTAATGACGCCGCCCGTCAAGCACACCTCCAACAAGTGGGAGAAAACCGATTACGATTGGCACACCCGCAGCAACGCCGTCTATCAGATGACCTATCACATCTACGAGAACACCCGCTATGACCGGGAGAAAAAAGAATCCGTACCGTATTCATGGAGCCTGACTTGGAGCGTCCGTACCAACGGGCCGGACAACGGGCGAAACGTGAGGATCGCCGGGCAGGAGCGCAAGACCTATTCCAACAAGGCCGCTATGGAAAAATACCTGGCCGGACGGATCAAGGCTTACGATCATCTGTTTACGGAAATCTCCCCGGTCATTCCCAAAGAATACGCCCAGCAATTCAAGGTCAACGGCCAGCTCTTGCCGGGTTATACCATCGAGGGCGAGGAAGTGCAGAAAGCGCCGGAGGCGGCAGTAACGCCAGAGCCGGAAGCAGCCGCCACGGTGCAGGCTGAAACGGCGGCGGAAGCGTCCGAAAGCAAGCCCATTATTCCCCTTGTGATTTCTGCGAAAGACCCGGCAGGCCGCATGAAGGAGATCACGGACAAGCTGGAAGATGGCATCCGGGGTATTTTCGACAGCGAGAAGTACGCGGAATATCTGCGGGCTATGTCCAAGTTCCACAATTACAGTTTCAACAATACGATCCTGATTGCCATGCAGGGCGGTACGCTGGTAAAGGGCTATTCCCAATGGGAAAAGGAGTTTGAACGCCACGTAAAGCCCGGCGAAAAAGGCATCAAGATCATTGCCCCGGCCCCCTTTAAGGTGAAGCAGGAAGTGAAGAAGCTCGACCCGCAGACAAGGCAGCCGGTAATCGGCGCGGACGGAAAGCCCGTCATGGAGGAAAAAGAGGTTACGATCCCCGCCTACAAGGTGGTGACTGTGTTTGACGTTTCCCAGACCGAGGGGAAGGAGCTGCCGAGTATCGGGGTAAATGTCCTGACCGGCGACGTGGAGCATTTCAAAGATGTTCTGTCCGCGCTGGAAAAGGTTTCGCCTGTCCCTATCGGCTTTGAGGACATCAAGGGCAGCGCCCACGGCTATTACAGCCTTGCAGACAAGCGGATCGCCATTCAAGAGAACATGAGCCAACTCCAAACCCTGAAAACTGCCATCCATGAGATCGCCCATGCGAAGCTCCACGATATTGACTTAAACGCTCCGAAGGAGGAACGGGAAAACCTGCCTGACCAGCGCACCCGTGAAGTGCAGGCTGAGAGCGTGGCCTATACCGTCTGCCAACACTACGGGCTGGACACGTCGGATTACTCTTTCGGCTATGTGGCCGGATGGAGCACCGGGCGGGAAATGGAAGAACTGAAAAGCTCTCTTGAAACCATCCGCTCCACCGCCGCCGAGATCATCAACGGCATTGACGCCCAGATTACGGAGCTGCAAAAAGATCAGGAACAGGAGCGGGAAGCGGTATATCGTCTTGACAGCGGAGAATATCTCCATGTGCAGGCCAGCGAAGCAGGCTATGATTATACGCTGTATGACAAGAACTATCAGGCGTTGGACGGCGGCCAGCTTGATAATCCTGATCTGCCGCTGACCGCTGCCCGTGATGAAATCCTTGCCCTGCAAGACCGAAAAACAGCAGAAACGCAGGCTGTAAAGATAGCCGATTTTGAAAAAGGAAAAGAAGCCGCAGAGCAAGGCACCTTTACCATCTATCAGCTAAAGCGTGAGGACGCCACAAGGGATTACCGTTTTGAGCCGTATGACCGCCTGCAGGCGGCGGGGCTTGCCGTTGATCCAGCCCATTATGAGCCGGTCTATTCCGGCCCCATGACGCCGGGCATGACGCTGGACGCCATCTACACCCGTTTCAATCTCGACCATCCCCAGGACTTCAAGGGACACAGCCTTTCCGTTTCGGATGTGGTTGTGGTGCAGCAGGGCGGCCAAAGCACCGCCCACTATGTTGACAGCTTCGGGTACAAGACGGTGCCGGAGTTCTTGCAGCCGGAAAACTACCTGAAAAACGCGGAGATGTCCACGGAGCAGAATTACAACATGATTGACGGGATCGCCAACAACGCGCCCACGGTGGGCGAGCTGGAAGCAAAGGCAAAGGCCGGTGAGGTCATTTCCCTTACCGAGCTTGCCACGGCGATTCAGGCGGAGAAAGGGCAAGGCCGGGGACGAGAGGAAAAGCCCTCGATCCGGGCGCAGCTCAAAGCGTACAAGGAACAGACCGCCGATAGAAAAAAGGCGGCAAAAACCAAATCTCACGAAATGGAGGTATGAACATGAATACATTTACCGTTGAGGAAACCAATCTTTTGAGTATCTATAATACAGGCGGCAAACGGGAGCTGGTGGAGAATCTTTCCGGCGCATTGCCATACATGGGAAAGGGCTTACGGGCGCTTTCAGAGCGTGTCTTGCGGAAGGTGGACGCCATGACGGAAGCGGAGTATAACGCCCTTGTCCTTGAATTAGTGGAGGAATGAGCGAGATCATACGGCTGTCTCCCCAGCAGAGCCGCCGCGTCAACGCCCTTGTAAAACGGGAGTGCTGCAACTGCGACGGCGGCAACTGTCTCTTGCTGGACGATGGGGACGCCTGTATCTGCCCGCAGCTCATTTCCTATTCTCTGCTATGTAAATGGTTTCGTAACGCTGTCCTGCCTGCGGACAAAGAGTTGTATGCGGTCATTTACAAAACCGATGACAGGCGGCGGTGTATCGTATGCGGCGCAGCCTTTGTTTCCGGCTCCAACCGGGCGAAATATTGCCCTGATTGCCGGATCAGACAAAGACGCAAACAGGCCGCAGAACGTATGCGCAAACTGCGCTCCCATGTGGACATTTAGAGGCTTAAAAAGCCTTGTATCATGCGGCTTTGCAGGCACAAAACCGGAGGGGTAAGGTGTTTATACCTGAACTCACGAAAACGACGTTCTAAAGCGTAACAGAAGCAGCACCTACGGAAACGGGGCGCGGTGGCCATCTACTGGCTGCCGCGCCCCGTCTTTTTTCTTTACCAACCTGCTTACCGCAGCTCTATCCCGTCCGCATTGTACCAGAGAAAACCGTTCTCTGAACAATATGCGTCTATCCGCTTTGAGAGGGCGCGATCCGCCCTGTATTCCAGCAGGTAAACGGACAGACCATGTTCTTTTGTTTTAGAAAGATACTCCTGAAAATACTCTGTTTCTTCTTCCGGCTGCTTCCCGTAGCTTTGATTTGTAAAATCTATGCTGGTAAACACAGTTTCCTGATTGATCCCGTCGAACAGGGACAAAGCTGTGTTTTCTTCCATGCACCTTGAAACAAAAGGATCGCCCCCGTTTATTATGAGCGGCAGGCCATAGCTTTTCAGACCCTTCATGATCGTACAAATCCCTTGAAAAACATCATCTTCCGGGAAATGATAATAGACATCGGCATTGTCAAGGAAAAACCCATCCAGACCCATAGCCGCATAGTCTTTCCCAAGCTCATCAATGACAAAGCTCTGCCATAAAGGAGAAGTTACGTCGATCCACCGTTCATCCGGCCAGTCCTCATAGATGCCAAGAGACAAATCCCGAAAGCGATCATAATAAGGGCGATATTTTTCGACAGCTCCGACATTGAGGTAGCTGTAAACCGTTTTCCCTTCTGTGTGCAGATTGCCGATCTGTTCAGAGGAAAACGCAGAGGGCTCAATAACGACGATGCTGAACTTGTCCAGCTTATGTATTTCTTCACTGTCGATCCCGAGGAAGACGCCATATTCTTTAGGCTGCCCGCTGCATCCGGCAAGCGATATAGTCAAACAGAGAATGAAAAATAAAACCTTTTTCATATTGCCCCCATGTGTTACATCCAGAAATATGAAAGGATCCCCAGACCGAATATGTCTCCTATCGCGTGGGCGATAAAGAAAGGCAATAGGTTCCTGTCCTTTGACCGGCGGTACAGCAGGTACATAAATATGCCAAACAGCAGCCCGATCCCAAGAGCCGAAAGAATCCCCTGATAGGTGTGGAAGCTGACCCGTATCAGCAGAGAGAACGGAACAGCCCATTTCAGGTGTTCCTTTCTCACCGCGAGACAGATACCAAGGAAATAGATCTCCTCATATACGCCGTTGAGCAGGGCGTATAATACACTGGATACCGTTTCGTTTACGAAGAAAGCACCAATCGGCCCCGGAAACGGGAGGAGGCTCGTCAGCGGATTGGTGAGCAGGAAATATATATCAAGGAGAAGTGCTGCGGCAAGGAAGATCAGAACCCCACTCGCGACGGCTTTTATGTTGAAGCGTATCGTCCATGCCTTGAAATCGAAGCGGCGCAGCCACAGATACAGCAGGGCAAGGAGCAGAAGTCCCGCCTGCAACGCCAGTGATCCGTAGTTATCCGTTGCGGAAAATGAAAGGTTGTCATCAATAGTTGCCTTGCCCTGTATCAGAGCGATATACGATATTGTAGAGGTATAGATGCCCTCGCCCCACAGAATCAGGGTAAGGACGAGAATATCAAACCATTTCAGATAGGTGTTTTTTTCTTTGTTTTGAAGGTTAAAGAGCAAATGATGATCCTCCTATATACGTTCTGCGGCGGCGCATTGCCTCCATTTTCTGGCCAACAGCACCAGCATGATGACGATTTCCGCAGCCTGTAAAATACCCATCAGGATCGTATAGACGGGAATCTGCTTTGTCGCTCCGCTGAACAGGATATAGTCCCACAAAGAGTGCATGATGATCAGAAGATAGATGTTCCGGGTGTAATCAAACATAAGTACATAGAACAGTCCGGCGACAAAGGTTGCCGCAAGCTGCATAAGAACCTGCGGCACCGGTGATCCTCCCAAAATGTTGACTGCGTGAAGGAGGCTAAAGCTTGCGGCTGAGATCAGAAGCGCTTTTTTGAACCCCCGCTCCTGAAACAGCCCGAACAGCCGGACAAAAAGAATCCTGCGGAACATGGTTTCTTCCGCTACGCCGACAAGCAGCGTTACGGCAAGCGGAACTATAAACGCATACGTAAAGCTGCCGTTTGTCAGCAGATAGTAAATCGTCATTGCCGCAAGAGGCAGAAATATAATCAGGAACAATGACAGCCTGCCACGCTCCTTCCACGGAAGGGTAAGCCGTTCTCTTTGGATAAACAGGCAGATCAGAGTACCGGCTGCCAGCGCCGCAAGGAACGGAAGCATTGCATTTATATACCCATCACCGCCATACTCTATATGATAGTGGCGATATACGATGTAATTGGAAAGCCCCATCCCCAAAGTATACAGAATAGGCCATAATATTATTGTAAAGATTTCTTTTTTCTTGTTCATAAAACTATTTTTGCTTCAACAGCGCAACACGCTGCATGTCTTTATCTATTCCTGTTATCAAATTCGACCTCGATTCCGGTTCCCTCTTTCAGTTCCAGCCGTTCATCGTCGCACAGCTCTTTTATCAGCATGAAACGGGCGGGGTCTGTGCCGTAAACGACCTTGCTGATCTCTGTAATGCCGTTTGGATGCACAAATTTCACGGGTTTGGGATCGACAGAAAAATAGGTCATCAGAAAAGGCACATCGAGAGCTACCGGAGAAGCGATCCGAAATCGCAAATCTCTGCCGTGGGTGTCGATCCTGCGGCTCGGCATCCCGCAGCTCTTGATCCCGTATTTCTGCAAAATGGCGATTTCCTTTTTTAGATCAGTCTCGTAATTCTCAAAGGCAAGCTCACAATATCCGAGGCCGCAGGTGTCGAGGCGTTGCAGCCTGTCAATAAGCGCCCCTTTCCCCAGCAGGCGCATGAGGGCCTTTGCTGCACCGGGCATCCTTGATCCGTCCAATAGCTCTATGTAGGGGCCTTTAGAGAAGTAAATCAAAGCGTTGATGGGGTTTTTCTCTTTGCCGTATTCAACGGCAAAGCCCTTTTCTCTGTATTCCTGAACAGCCTTGTCAAGCTGCTCCACTTTCAAAATTACATGGCTTAATTTCATAGACATATCCTTTCGCTTATTCTTCAATGTAAATATCTGTTCCGCCGCCTTTTCCGACGGTTGCGAGCCGATAGATCGTCAATGGGATATACCATGCAGCAACTACCAGCTTCCACGCCAGAACGAAAATCCCGATGATCCCACCGACAATGATGTTTACGGCAAAAATCCCAATGGTAAAGGTGATGTCATGTCCGAAAGGCACCAGCCAAATAAACATACGACGGATTCCAAAGGGGACACCGCAGAAAAGGGCAACGTAGAAGTATTCGCCCTGCCCGTCATGTATGAAAAGAATCTTGCCCCAAGTAAACAAAAGATAGGCTATACCAACGGTCAAAACCGTGTTCTTGAAAAAATCTTTTAAGATAGTCCCTCGCGTCATGGAAAAACACCCCTATTACAATAAATTTGGACAGGAAAGCCGGGCAGCCAGTCCGGCTTTCTTTCCATCTCGTGCCTAAGCTAGAATGAGAGGAGCAACTGGCTGACCTATCACCCCTTGGGCTTCCATGTCCGAAGAAAAGACTGTCAGCCATCCTCTTGTTGCAGCGTTCGATTTGAGCAGGTTGAGCCACCGGATGCCGGAGAGTTCGTGTCACCCAATAGATTGAATCGGCAGCGAGAAAAAGATGGGTTCCGGTTGCGGATTCTTTGTATTGGGGGGATGTGAATGAACTGTGTTGGCATCGATGTTTCTAAGGGCAAGAGCATGATTGCAGTCATGCGCCCTTTTGGAGAGGTGGTAGTCTCGCCCTTTGAGGTACTTCACACCGACAGCGAACTGAGCAAGCTGGCAGGGCTGCTCAAAAGCCTGGACGGCGAGACCCGTGTGGTGATGGAATCCACAGGTAATTACCACGCGCCGGTGGCCTGGCTGCTCCACGACGCGGGGCTTTATGTCTCGGTAATCAATGCAATGCTGGTGCATGACTACGGAAACAACAGTTTAAGACGGGCCAAGACCGACAAGAAGGATGCCGTGAAGCTGGCCAACTACGGCCTTGACCACTGGCTCACACTGCCGAGATATGTCCCTGATGAGGATACCCGGCTCATGCTGAAGACCTGCTACCGGCAGTACCAGCAGTATTCCAAAGTACAGACCATGCTGAAGAACAACTTGATCTCCCTGCTGGACATTGCTTTCCCGGACGCAAACCGCCTGTTTACCAGTCCGCCCCGCGCCGATGGCAGCGAGAAGTGGGTGGACTTTGTAGCCGCTTTTTGGCATTGCGAGTGCGTCTGTGGCCTGTCTGAGAAGGCTTTTACCGCCAAGTACCATAAATGGTGCAGAAAGCACGGCTATAATTTCAGCGAAGATAAGGCGCTGGATATTTATGCCTCCGCCTGTGGACACTTTGGTGTCATGCCGAAAACGGATACAGCAAAACTTTTGGTAGAACAGGCCATTTTCCAACTCCGGGCAACTTCTGCCACATTAGCTGCTCTCAAGCAGGAGATGCAGTCCCTGGCGGCTTCTCTGCCGGAGTATCCGGTGGTGATGGGGATGTTTGGTGTTGGTCCTGTCCTCGGCCCCCAACTCATGGCTGAAATTGGCGATGTACGCCGGTTTCATTCCAAAAAAGCGCTGGTTGCCTTTGCGGGCATTGATGCTCCGCCCTACCAATCCGGCCAAATGGCTATCCGTAGCCGCAGCATTTCCAAGCGGGGATCTGCCTCACTGCGCAGGACGCTCTTTCTGGTGATGAGTGTCATCCTGCAACGTGCTCCAATGAATGAGCCAGTCTACCAGTTCATGAACAAGAAACGCTCTGAAGGCAAGCCCTACCGTGTCTACATGATGGCCTCCGCAAATAAGTTCCTGCGCATCTACTACGCTTCTGTGAAAGCCTACTTGGCTTCCCTGGATCACGACTGATTTTCCTGCGCTATACCATCTGGCTGGCCGCCGTTTTAATTTTGAGATGCTCAGCGGCTTGATTTTGTGTTGCCTTTTTCGCTTCCCTAAAAATCTGAAATTTCTACTTGACTTTTATTAGCAGGTCTTTTCTATAACACGCGCAAATCGCCTGACAGCAATTTGAATATATTATTATACACCATAGCTGCACATCTCTAACTAACAAACAAACACTTACTCCCTTACACGTTGCCTCTCTCGTTCCTGCTCCTGACGCCGGGGCAATATGCTGTCGATATTTTTCTTGATAACGCCGTATTCCTTGACCTGCTTTTTCAGCTTTCCGTAATCCACATACAGAGTTTCTTTCTGCGCTTGCAGCTTGGCATACTCCGCTTGTAAAGCGGCCATATCTGGGAGCTTGGTAATTCCCGCCGCTTTCAATGCTTTTGCGGCGGCTTCATGGAGGATCAGGGCGCTTTCATGTTCCGCCCGGTACTTGGCGGGATCTCCCGCCTTGCGGGACACCGCATAGACCGGCCTTGTCTTTTGGTAGGTAGTGACGTTCTTAATAAGCACCGCCAAATCCGCAAGTCGTTTTTCCACGCCCTTTAGTTCCTCGGCGGCCTGTTCGCTGGCCGCTGTGATCTCCGCGATTTTCGCCGTCAGCTCCGTGTACTGCTCGATCCTGTGTTCCGTCAGGAAGTTCATTGTCCGGGCGGCCTGCTTCAAGTTGTGTATTTTCGCCCAATGCTCATAGCCCGCCGATTGCTGTGCCTTGATACTTTTCTCAATGTCGATCAGAAGAGAGACGCCGCCGCGATCCTGTTTTGGGGCCTTCACGCTGTGGTTCCGTGCTCCGGCGATCCTCTCTTTGATTGCATCCTCCGTATAGTCCGGGCCTAGAGTTTTCAGACGGGTAAACCGTTCCTGCTCCGGAGCCCGGCAGGAGATATACTTGCCGCGCTTGATCTCGTAGCCCGCTGCTTGCAGACGGGATAGCAATTCCTCAAAATCCGATACCTGCGGAATGAGTGCATCCACGGCATATTTCAGCTTTCCTTTCCAGCTTGTTCCGGCTTTCTCCGCCTGATATTCAATATAGCTCTTTCCCTTATGGCCTTTCTCCGGCACCACGACGGAAAGACCGTTTTCCCTGCAAAGCCTGTCGCTGATGTTCCGTATGCCGTAATAGCTGCGCCGGTTGGAAACGTACTTGTGATGATCCACGAAATTGACGGCACAGAAAATGATGTGATTATGGACATGGCCTTTGTCAATGTGCGTCGTCAAGACGTATTCATGCTGACCCTTTGTAACGGCGTCGGCAAGCTGCCGCCCGATCTCATGGGCTTTTTCAAAATCCACCTCGCCCGGCTCAAAGGATTGGATCAGGTGGTGGGCTAAATTGTTTCCCTTGTCAAGCGCCTGCGAGAGCGTAAAGGCAAACTCAATATCCGCCGTTTCATAGCTGCAACCGTAAGAGGACACCAGCATCTTTTCATCGGTCTTGTCCGGGTTTTGGATATAATCAAGGGCTTGCTTTAGCGTGCTTTTAATAGGCTTAATCTTTGTAACCGCCATATCTCGCTTAGCACCCCCTTGATTTCTTCTATGTCCTCCTGATACACGTTGCCCGTGGCATTGGCGCGGCGGGCGATCTGATTGATATTGACCCCGATTTTCTGTATCTCGGCGGTCATGGCCTTGATGTCGCTGTGATCCACCTGAATCACATAACCGTCGATTGCCATTTTTCGCAGATAGGCCGCCATGTTCCGGGTTGGGATCAGCTTCATCTTTTCCTCGATCAAAGCGCGTTCTTCCTCCGTCACGCGAAATTTGATCTGCACCGTTCTTTTTCGTTTGCTCATGCGTTGTCGCTCCTTTCCGTTATAGAGGGTTTGGGACACTTCCCAAGGGTCTGCCCCAGCAGGCTTTAGTCTGCGAGGGTACAAGCTCTTTTGCCGTAGCAAAAGACGGAAGAGGGTACCCACTTCCTATGCTTGCTATGAAAGTTTTATCCTCTATCCCTTACTACAACGGAAAGTTGAATTTGCCAAAAGAACGAAGATCAAAGTTTCTTATTTTCAAGGGGCTTTTTGTTCGGTGTCTGCAACTTCTTTAGCTGTGGCAGTTATAATCCGAAGGCCGCTTTCGCTAATGATGTCAAGGAGGGTGTCAAGCTGCCGCCGCTGGGTGGTCTTTGCGGCAGTTTTCTCTGGAAAAAAGAATTGATCGACGGACACATCCAAACATATGACGAGGCGATAGAAAACTTGCAGGCTGGGGGTTTGCCCTCGGTTTTCAATAGAGGCTAAATATCGGGGAGAAATGCGTATCTGCGCCGCAAGCTCTTTGCGGGTCAGACCTTTTCGCTCCCTTGCGGCTTTGATGGCCTGTCCAAAAGGAGTGAAGTTGTATTTTTGAACGGGCATAGCTATACGTCGCCTCCTATTACGAAAAACCTCCATTAAGTCACAGGAACCCCTTGACTTTACTCCTATTATACTGTATTATTAAAAGCGAATCAAGATTCAGTTTTAGAGGGAGGGGTTAATTTGGCTCAGGTATTAAAAGATGAAATATTCGAGCGCATCTTCCATGCAGGAGTAGATGTGTTTTACGAAAAGGACTACCGAAGCGCCAAGATGCAGGAAATAGCGGAAAGGGCAGGTATACCAGTCAGTCTGATCTATAACTACCATAAGAATAAAGCGGAATTGTTTGATAAGATTGCTTCCTCACTGCATGTGAATTATGACAAAATTGCATTTGAGGAAGAACAGGCTGACGGTCTTCCGTCAGAGAAGTATAAGAATATAGCTGAGGACTATATTCTTGATTTACTGGAAAGCCATAAGATATTTGTAATCCTCATGGATAAAAGTCAGGGAACAAAGTATGAGATTTCAAAGGAGCAGTTTATCCACTCCATCGAACAGCATATCAAGCGGCAGCTTGGGAAGAAAACTCACGCTTCCTATAATGATATGCTCTGTCACATTCTTGCCAGCAACTTCGCAGAGGGTATATTGGAAGTTGCAAGGCATTATAAAGATCGTGAATTTGCTCACACCATGCTTTCCCTCGTAACAAAGTGTTATTATGAAGGTGTAAACTCTTTGTAAAATGGGTCTTATGCTTACCCGTTTTGGATAATCATAGGCCCTATTCTTTCACCCGCGTGTTAGCTTTGGCTAACTATTATTTTGAACAAATACCGAATTATAATTCGGTATTAAAAGGAGGTTGTACTACATGACAAACCAACAGGAGCTTGTGAGACAGGTAACGGGCAAAAACAGGCTGTCCAACATCATGCTGTGCTGCAAAATTGTTTTTGACCTGATCCCACAAGTGCTTTTGATCCACATGATCGGCTTATACTTCGCCGCAGCCCTCACGAGGGAGCAAATCCTTTGGGAGTGCGGCGCTATGCTGATCTGCTTTATCGGAAAGGCCGTCTGCGCGTACTCTGCAACATGGACGGCCCATAAAGCAGCCTATACCTGCCTGACGGATTTGCGGCTGCAAATCATCCGGCATTTGAAAAAGTTGTCTCTCGGTTTCTTTCAGGAACGAAAGACGGGCGATCTGACAAATGTTGTGCAGCATGACGTAGAACAGGTGGAGGGGCATCTTGCTCATGGCCTGCCTGAAATCATGTCCGCTACCATCCTTCCGGCCGCCGTTTTTCTCGTTATGTTGTGGGTGGATTGGCGTCTGGCTCTCGTAATGATCGCGGGGCTTCCGCTGATGTGGATCACGAAAAAAGTCTCTGCCCCGCTTTGGACAAAGAACTTTAAGATATACGCCGATTCCGTGACAAGGATGCAGGAAAACGTCATGGAGTATGTTTCAAATATTTCCGTAATCAAAGCCTTTGGGAAAGAGGAAACCAAGACGGAAAAAACGATTCAATCGGCAAAAGACTACGATTATTGGGTGAAGAAGTCCATGGCTGGAATCTCTGTCCCAATGGGATTGATTATCCTGTTCATGGAATCCGGCGTTGTTCTCGTGATGATCCTCGGCACCTATCTTCACTCTGTCGGGCAAATCGAGGTTCCGCGGCTGATCCTTGCGATTGTTTTAGGCGGACTGTTCACATCCTCTATTGCCAAGGTCGCAACCTTCCAGCATTACGGGATCGTGTTCAAACAGGCCATGAAAGGGATTTGGTCAATCCTGGGTGTCGCTGCCCCGAACAGGCCGGAGCAAAGCGCCGATCCGCACAATGGCGAAATCGTCATTTCAAATCTGAACTTTGCTTATAACGGCGACGGGAAAGTGCTGGAAAACATCAATCTTCGTTTCCCGAAGGGCAGCAAGACCGCACTGGTCGGAGCCTCCGGCTGCGGAAAAAGTACGCTTGCCAATCTGCTTATGGGCTTTTGGGAGCCGACAGACGGGCGCATTACCATAGCGGGAGAAGATGCGGCGTCCTTTTCCGAGCAGCAATTAAACCGTCTTTTTTCCATCGTTCAACAGGAGGTCTTTCTCTTTAATCTGAGCATGGAAGAAAACATACGGATCGGAAAGCCGGAGGCCAGCATAGAAGAAATTATAGCGGCAGCGAAGAAGGCCCGCATCCATGATTTCATCATGTCCCTGCCAAACGGCTATCAGACCATGGCGGGAGAAGCAGGCGTCAAGTTCTCCGGCGGAGAGAAGCAGCGGATTTCCATTGCCCGCATGATCCTGAAGGACGCACCGATCATCATTTTGGACGAAGCAACCGCGGCGGTAGATACAGAGAACGAAGCCTTCATTCAGGCAGCAATCGACGATTTGAGCCGCGATAAAACCGTCATTATGATTGCCCACCACTTAAACACCATCCGGGACGCAGATCAGATTGTTGTCATGGACAGCGGGAGGATTGTAGATACAGGCAGGCATAACGCGCTGCTTGAGAGCTGCGCCCTATATCGAAAGATGGTGGAGGATCAGAACAAGGTCGATAACTGGAAGATCAAGGAGGTGTCCCTTTGATTAAGGAAATCTGGAATACCCTTACCCCCAGCGGGAAACGCTCTTTATCGCTCTCTGTCACGGGCTTTACCCTGTACGCCCTTTCAGGGATCGCTATGATGTATATCGTTTTGAAAGCACTGGAAGCCGTTATTTCAGGCGGCGGCAATCTGCTTTGGTATTGGGTCGCATTGGTCGCCTGCCTCCTGATAAAAGGCGGCAGCAATATACTTGCAGACGTAAGAAAACACTACGCGGGGTTTGATATTGTCTATCAGGTACGCAAAAACATCATTTATCGCTTGAAAGAGTTTTCACTCGGTTTTTATACCAACGAGCGTTTGGGCGAGATCAGCACCATCATCCATAAAGACGTAGACAAAATGGAAATGGTTGTTGGTCATGTGTGGACGCGGATGCTTGCCGATTTTATCGTGTCTGCCGTTCTGCTTACGGCGCTGGTCGTTTACAGCCCGAAAATGGCGTTGCTTATGGTTTCGGCCTTGCCTGTCGCAATTCTGTTTCTTGTTTTGGGATTGAAGCGAGCGAAACGGTTAGAGGAAGAAGCCGGAAATGATCTTGCCGATATGGTGAGTGTCTTTGTGGAATATGTAAAAGGGATCCCCCTCCTGAAAGCCTTTTCTGAAAGCCGCCGCTTTGAGAAAAAGGTGGAACAGACAGCCCGCGACTTCGGACAGAGTAGCAAAGCGGTATCCAGAAACCGGGCGGCGGTCTTGTCCGTCTATGGCCTTATCATTGATGTCTCCTTTTGGATCATGCTCACCGCCGGGCTGCTCCTGCTGCTGATGGGCAATCTCCCCGTTTATGGGTTCTTGCTCTTTGCCATCATCAGCCGTGAGTTTTACAAGCCCTTCCTTGCGTTGGAGAGCCATTGGGTGAATTATCTGACGGTAACAGACAGCTATCGCCGCATCAAAAAGATAACCGAAGCCGAAACCGTCCCGGAGCCGGAAAGGCCAATCCACCCCACGGAATACGCAATTTCCTTTGAGGACGTGTCTTTCTCTTATGAGGAGGGCGGTTTCACCATGCAAAACATCTCTTTCCATACACCGGCACAAACACTCACCGCCCTTGTCGGCGGCTCCGGCTCCGGCAAAACGACAATTACAAATCTCCTGCTGCGCTTTTGGGATGTGACGGACGGCGCAATCCGCATCGGCGGAGTGGACGTGCGGGATATGAGCTACGATGAACTTCTCGGCTCTGTCAGCATCGTCATGCAGAACGTCCAGCTTTTTGCGGATACCATCGAGGGGAATATACGGCTTGGAAAGGCCGCGGCCACACAGGAAGAAATCATTACCGCCGCAAAGAAGGCCCGCATCCACGACTTTATCATGTCGCTTCCTGACGGGTATCAGACCATGATCGGAGAAAACGGCGTTGGGCTTTCCGGCGGGCAGAAGCAGCGCCTTTCTATCGCGCGAGCATTTTTGAAAGACGCCCCGGTCCTGCTTTTGGACGAGATCACAAGCAACGTCGATCCGGTCAATGAGGCTTTGATCCAGGAGGCCATTTCGGAGCTGGCAAAGGATAGGACGGTTTTGGTAATCGCCCATCATTTGAGTACGATCCGCAGCGCGGATCAGATATTGGTATTTCAGGATGGCCAGATCGTTCAATCAGGGCAACATGAAACCCTGCTGTCGGATTCCGATGGATACTATCACAAGCTGTGGAACGCCCGCGGCAGCAAGGAGGTCAGCGCAAATGAAGGATTATGCGGTTGAGCTGCGGGAGGTATCGTATCAATATCAGGGTCACTCCCAGCCCGCTATTCATGGAATTGACCTCAAAATCGAAAAGGGCTCTTTTGTGCTTGTCAGCGGCGCAAGCGGCAGCGGGAAAACAACGCTTTCCCGCTGCATCAATGGGCTTGTTCCGCACTTCTACGAGGGCACCTTTAGCGGCGAGGTCTATTTGAATGGCAGGAATACCGGGGATTACGCCTTGCGCGATTTTGGAACTATCGTCGGCTCCGTCTTTCAAGACCCGCGCAGTCAATTCTTTATGACGGATACGACAAACGAGATAGCCTTTGGCTGTGTCAATATGAAGCTGCCGCGGGAAGAAGTATGGCAACGCACAAAGGACAGTCTTGAAAAGATCAATATTTCCAAGCTGACGGACAAAAACCTGTTTCAGTTGTCCAGCGGTGAGATGCAAAAGGTGTCCATCGCCTCCTGCTACGCTATGGCCCCGGATATTTATGTGTTTGACGAGCCCTCCGCAAATTTGGATTTTCGGGCAATTATGGAGCTGCATGATGTCCTTTCGGAACTGAAAAGCGAAGGGAAAACCGTGATTGTGCTGGAACACCGGGTTTTCTATCTGGCCGATCTGTTGGATCGTATGATCTTTTTGGAGGATGGCGTTATACGAAACGATTTCAACAGGCAGGAAACGCTTTCGTTAAGCGACAGTGATTTGAGGCAGCTCGAACTGAGGGATTTCAGCCTTGACGCACTCACGCCCTGCTCACGCCCGACAGCTTTACAGGAGGAATCGAGACTGACACTATCCCTCTCCCATGTGTCTTTCGCCTATGGGCGACGCAAAAGGCGTTCAGAGGCGGAGGTTGCGCTTTTGCACGATGTTTCTTTTGAAGCGTATAGCGGAGAAATCATAGGGATCATCGGAGATAACGGCGCGGGCAAAACGACTCTTGCGAAACTGTGCTGTGGGCTGCTGAAAGAAAGTGCAGGGATTATTTCCATCCACGAAAAGCAGCTTCCGCAGAAAAAACGCCTCGGCCAGATTTACTTTGTCATGCAGGATTCAGATTATCAGCTCTTTGGGGATAGTGTGTTAAACGAGTTGCGGATCGGAGCCGGAAACAAAAGCTCAAATGACACAGAAAATCAGGCGATTTTGAAAAAGCTCTCCCTCTGGGAAAAACGCGAAAACCATCCTGCCGCCCTTTCCAGAGGGCAAAAGCAGCGGCTCACGATAGCCGGAGCTTTGAAAGCAGACAGCCGTGTACTGTTCTTCGATGAGCCGACCAGCGGTTTGGATCGCGGGAATATGCTTCGTGTCGCCGCGGAACTCAAATCGCTTGCGAGAGAAAGCCGTGTCGTTTTCGTGATTACCCATGACTACGAGTTTATCTTGGCGGCCTGCCATCGTGTGCTTTATCTGAACGACGGGAAAATAGAACAAGATTTCCCTTTGACAGAAAACAGCAAAGACACGGTGCTCCGTCTGCTTCGGAAAGGGGGTGCTTCTTCTGGACAAGACTAAGCCTGCATTAGACCCACGGATCGTTGGATTTGTAGTAATTCTGCTCGGAATAACGGCCATGTTTATGAACAAGGCCATGACTGCGCATATCATCTGCGCGGTAGCCGCAGTTTATCTGCTTGCCGCAAAGGCATACAAGCCGTTTGCCGTGTATCTCACCATTTACATTGCCGTTGCCTTGCTCATGGCAAACGTGGACAAGATCCATAACACAAGCGCGATGCTTCTTATCGTGTCGCTCAGCTATTTCGTTCAAAAGCTGGTCGTCCTGCTGATGATGGGAAGTTTCTTTGTCCGCATGACAACGATTCCTTATGTGTTGTCCGCCATGCAGCACATGAAGATACCGGACGCTGCCGCCGTTCCAATCATGGTTGCGCTGCGTTTCTTCCCCACCATACGGGAGGATTATCACAGCCTGAAAGACAGCCTGCGGATTCGCAAGGTATCCCTGTCGCCGCTGCAATTTATCATACATCCCGTGCGGATGGTGGAATACCTGTTCGTCCCGATCCTGATGAAAAGCCTCCGTACATCCGATGAACTTGCAGCCTCCGCGTTATCGCGGGGATTTGAGCACATGAACGAACAGACGATCCTTTATCCGCTGAAGCTGAACGCACTCGACTACCTCATTGGAGCACTTTCTACCCTGATTGTTGCCGCACTATTCTATCTACAATACAAATAAGGAGGATTTCAAAATGAACACCATCAAAACAGAAAAGTTGACCGCCCGTGATTTTATTACCATCGGTATCTTTGCCGCCATCAGCCTTGTCATTTTCTTTGTGATCGGCGGAGCCGCTGGAATGACCCTCGTCGGAACAGTCGCAAATATTCCCATAACTGTTTTTTTCACTTCTATTGCTTATATGCTGCTCGTTTCAAAGGTCAGGAAAAAAGGAACATTCCTGATTATGGGAACGATTAGTGCGCTTCCGGGGCTTATGGCCGCAAATGTGATCGGTGTTGTGGCATCTATTGTCGGCTGGATCATTGCTGAGATTGTTGCAAGTGCCAATCATTACAGGAGCAAAAAGGTGTTAATATTCACCTATATTCTCGGCTGCACGCTTCATTCTGCCGGATATACGCTGCCTATGTATCTATCCAACGCTCAATACCTAATCGACAGGCAGGAGATCCTTCATCTGACAGATGAAGCCCTTGCTTTATACTTAAAAATGTTTACATGGCCTATGTTTTTCAGCATGGTGGCATTAACGATTGTAACCAGCTTCCTCGGTGCGTTTATTTCCACCCGGATTTTGAAAAAGCATTTTGAGAAAGCAGGATTGTTGTAATACAGGAGGTGCAAAATGAAGCTCTATTCTTCCGGCGAGAACTATTTGAAAGCAATTTATATTCTGCATAAAGAGAGAGGCATGGTTCGATCTGTGGACGTGGCAACATACATGGGAGTATCTAAGCCAAGCGTCAGTCATGCTGTTAAAACACTTCAAGAATGCGGCGTGATCTATGTAGACGACGACCACTATCTACACTTGACGGAAGACGGACGAGATATTGCGGAAAAACTCTATGAGCGCTATCAGTATTTTGCCAAGCATCTTGCCGGTGCAGGGGTTGATGCCACAGTTGCAAAGGAAGAAGCCTGCAAGATGGAACACTCAGTCAGCCATGCATCGTTTCAGCTCTTAAAGGAGCAGAAACAAAATACCTGCCCGTTTGCGGATTCCTGTCAGCTTGTGGCTGAAAGTAAGCGCAGTGCAAAGGAAGATAATTAAATGTGCAATCTATTTCTATTATTGCTACACTAAAACCGTTGTCAGAATTACGGTATGCTCCCAAAAGTTAATATGGACAATCTGACGGCGGTTTTGGAACAATCACGATTTCAAACCGCCGTTTTCCTGTTTTGAAAAAGGATGCGGAGGCTGTATAGCGTCACTCTATTCTCGGAACACGGCAGCAGCAAGGAGGTGTCGTCGTGTTCATTTTATGTCTGTATGATCTCCACAACCTCTATCTGCGAAAAAAAGCTATCGCAGTTCCGTAACCCTTTGCGTCCGCGTAAAGGAACAAGTTAATCATCCACCTGCTGTTGTAGGTTCCTATTTTGCCTCGGCTGCTTCATGCAGTCGGGGTCTTTTTTGCTTTTTTCGATATTTTTTTCAAAAAGTTTCCCCGATTCTTTGGCATTTCAAAAAATCGGTTGTAGTCATACGCGAAAAGGGGATGTACCAGCGAGCCGCCTTTCGGCCAGAAAGGAGGTGAGACGATGCAACCTAATCGCTTGGAGTTTCAAAAGCAATGTGCCTTTCAAAGTTTCTGCAAGCGGGCTTTGCGGAACGAAGCCGCCAACGCCCATAAGGAAATCAAACGGCGCAGAGCAAAGGAAGTGAGCTTTTCCGATTTGACACCGCATGAGCAAGATCAGCTTTGCACCTATGACAGCTATTTATATGGCGGTCATGAGGACACAGAGCCGGGTTACTACGCAGCGGGCAAGAAGATCACGGCGAAGCTCATAGCCGAAGCCCTCCGCACATTGCCGGAGGAAAAGCGCAAGGCGGTACTTCTGTACTACTTTGCCGGAATGAATGATACGGAGATCGGGAAGCTGTTTGACGCACCGCGCAGCACGATCCAGTATCGACGGACAAGCTCTTTCGAGCTGCTGAAAAAATATTTGGAGGAACACGCTGATGAATGGGACGAATGGTAAATATGAATGCCCGGAAGTCGCACTTGTTCCCTATCCAATCATTGTAGCGGCAACAAAGGGTGATCCGGAAGCTATGAAAGCGGTGGTGCAGCATTTCAGCGGATATATCGCAAGCCTTTCTATGCGAAAGCTCTATGACGAGCGAGGCAACGCCTACTACGGCGTGGACGAGGACATCCGCGAACGGCTGCAAGCCAAATTGATGAGGACAGTCCTCAGATTCAAGGCTGATTAACAATACCCGCAGCGAGACGCCTTAACCCCCTTTTCCGTTTCGCACGCAGCAGCAAACAGCCTGCTTGCACTTTGACAAAGAAAGCCCGTCGGGAGGCCGTCGGCGCAGTATAGGGCAAATCGGATACGTTCCTTTTGCGCCGAGCCGGACGGCGGGTGCGCCATGACGCCTTTTCTCTATGGAAAAGCCGAGCGATTTACACCGCGCCGCAAAACAAGCGTAGCGGCTTTGTGGGCGACGACAGCGCAAAAGGCATAATGATACTCCCGCGTTGAACGCCCACACAGCATTGCGCGGCGCACCCATAAGCATGGGCCGAGGTGAAACCCCTGTGAGGCTGCCGCTAACAGCCGTCCGATTAAAGTCCATTTCTCTATTAACCTTTTTTGCATTTTTTAGAAAGGGGGATGTATTCAGATGAATACTACTACAACCAAAAAAGAATCTTCCCCCGTTGTACGCGAGTACAAAATCGGGGACATGACATATATCGTTAAGGCCGTCACGAAAGACGGCGCAAAAGAAGATGCTGCTACAAAGGTACGGCGATTGATACAAAACGATCTCCGGCGGGCGAAAAAGCTATAAAAGTCGGGATTGTTCACGCTTTAGATGCAGACGGTAAACAGGTTTTATGCTACAATACATATAACCTGTTTGTCCGGCTGCCGGAACAGGAGGTACCAATGAAGCAGCCAGACAAAATGACCGCATATTTTAGCTGTGCGGCAACTATACAAACAGACCTGCACCTTGACAATCAAATGCACCGGCTGTGCCATGCCGCCGAGAAAGGCGGTGATGGCAGATGACAAGCAACCTTTCCTTTCAGAGCGTCCAGACAAAAAGCACGTTGAGTGACGAGCTTCGTAGTGCGATCCGCGATAACATTCTGTTTTTCATACAGGATCAAGAGCCGGAGGATGAGGGCATTTCGGCCCTGTACGAACGGCTTTCGCAGGAGGACAAGGCAGACGGTGAGAGTAACAGTATCGCCAATCAAAAAAGGATTTTGGAACGGTACTGCCGGGATCATGGGATTACCGCTTTTCGCCACTATGACGAGGACGATGGTTATTCCGGGACGAACTTTGTTGAGGTAAGATAACGTAACCTTTTTTGCAGAGGGCGTTATCTTACCTCTTTTTGATGTATGTTAGATAGCATAACTCTTTACGTCGGCTCCTATCTGTCTGAAATAGGAGATACTTTCGGTAGGCTTGTCGCCCGTATCAACTCTGCCGACAAAGCTATAAAAGATTTCGATTTTGCGGGTGTTCGTTTCCTTATCCAGTTCGTGAATAAGAATACGGTCAATAAATTCATGGACGTTTTCGTAGGTCAGTTCGGTAATGGCGGTGTATCTGCGTACCAGTGCGACAAACCTTTTCACGTCCGCGCTGCGCTCGGTGGCGTTGTCGATTTCCTGTGACAGCTCCGCAATCCTCCGGGTCAGCGTCTTTTTTTCTTCATCATAGCCGGAAGTCAGAAAAGCAAACTGTTCATCAGAAAGTTTCCCTAAAGCGTTGTCCTCGTAGAGCTTGCGGAATAAGATGTTCAGCTCGCTAATGCGGCTCTGCGCCTTGTCAAGCTCTTTCCGCTGCTGTGTCAGCGTCTTTTGTACTGCCTTTGCGCTGCACTCGTTGGCGGTTTCGATAAACTCCTGTTCATGCTCTTTCACATAGGACAGCACCCTCTGTAAATCAGCAAGGACAAGTTCTTTAAGGACGCTCTTTCGGATATAATGGGTAGTGCAAAGCTCGCCAGTCCTTATCCTGTTTCGGTACTTTCCGCAAGTGTAGGCGTGTTTGCGTTCCAGTGTCCCGGCTCCCTGTTGCAGATACATTTTATAGCCGCAATCCCCACAAAAGAGAAGTCCCGAAAAAATGTCAATTTCATCAACCTTTGTAGGGCGGTGTTTGGTAGCAATCCGTTTCTGTGCAAGGTCAAAGGTTTCTTCGTCAATCAAAGGTTCGTGCGTGTTGGGGAAAAAGTATTGCTTTTCCTCCGGGTTCTTTTTCGTCTTTTTCGATTTGTAAGATACCTTATAGCTCTTGCCCGTAATGGTATGCCCCAAATATTCTTTGCGTCCAAGAATATCATACAGTGTCTTATCCGGCCAGTTATAAATACAGGTCGGGTGCGGGCGCGGGTGGCGGCAACTGCCGGAACGACGGTAGCGCAGTTCTGAAACAGTAAGTACCTCATGTTCCCGTAGCCAGTTCTGGATTTCGCAGATACGGTCGCCGCGCACATACATAGCGAAAATCTGTTTTACAATGTGCGCCGTTTCCGGGTCGGGCAATAGATGATTGCGGTCGTTTGGGTCGGCTATGTAACCATACGGCACTTCGCCGTTGACACGCTCGCCTTTCTGTGCCTTTGCCTGTTTAACAGCCCGGATTTTCTTTGAGGTGTCGCGGGCGTAAAACTCGTTGAACCAGTTCCGCAGAGGGGTAAACTCGTTATCTTCCCTCGCTGTGTCTACACCGTCGTTAATGGCAATGTAGCGCACTTCATATTCGGGGAAAACAATCTCTATCAGTTCGCCGGTTTTCAGATAATTGCGTCCCAGACGGGAAAGGTCTTTTGTTATGACGGTCGCCACGTTCCCGGCTTCAACCTCATGCAGCATGGCTTGAAGCCCCTCACGCTCGAAACTCACGCCGGAAAATCCGTCGTCTACAAAAAAGCGCGTATTGAAAAAGTGGTGTTCGTCAGCGTACTTTTGTAAAATCAGCTTTTGGTTCTGTATGCTCTCGCTTTCCCCGGCCTGCATATCTTCCTGGCTCAATCTGCAATATAAAGCGGTAATCTTGTCTGTCTGTAACATTTTGTCCTCCTTTCCGACGACAGACAAGCATGGTATTTGTACTGTCTATATTATACCACATACCGCTGCCTGTGTCATGTATAAAATGTGAAGAAACGCCCTATTTTCGGGCGTTTGCGGGGTTCAGCTCCATGTCTTTGCGAATGAGCTTTTTTATCTTTTTATCCAGTGTGTCCGTTGCGCGTTCACTTGCAGACGAACATACAAGGTAAGTAACTTTTCCGATTTTATGCTCCGTTGTGGTAACGGGCGTTTGGTTTTGCGTCAAAGAAAATCCCCCTTTCTTTCGCAAACATATAATACAGTCTATGAATAGCAGCAAGTCCACTATTCAATAAAACAAAGGCTTTAATCGGACGGTTATTAGCATAACCTCATGGGAATTTCACCCCGGCATGGTTCTCATGCAGCCCTACCCATTGCCTGCGACGCTCTTAACGCTCGGACTGTGGCTGTAAGGAAGTATCATTGTATATTCTGCGTGTCGTTGCCCGCAAACCGCTACACTTGCTTTCCGGCGCGGTGTTGGTCGCTCGGCTGTCCGGGCGGTGATAACCTCGCCCGGATAGCGTCATGGCGCACCCGCCGTATGGCTCGACGCAAAAGGAACGTATCCGATTTGCCCTATGCTGCGCCGCCGTTATCTTGCGCCGCTTTCTTTTTCAAGGTTCAAAATGGCTGTGCTACCCGCGTCAACAGCGGAACGGAAAAGGGGGTGAGAGAAAGCGTCCCGCCGCCGTTGCGGTTATTCCTCTGTCCTAAAGGTGAGGACAGCCATCATCAGTTTTGCTTGCAGCCGTTCCCGAATGTCGTGGTCTACGCCGAAATAGACGTTCCCGCGCTCGTCGTACAGCTTCCGCATGGAGAGGCGGGCTATGTAGCCGCTAAAATGCTGCAAGACAATCTTCATGGCGTCCGGGTCACCCTTTGTCGCTGCCACAATGACAGGATAGGGAACAAGGGCATTTTCCGGGTAGCCGGGTTCGTTACCATTCGTCCCATTCATCAGCATTTTCCTCCAGATATTTTCTTAATTTCTCAAAAGAGCTTGTCCGCCTGTACTGTATCGTGCTTCTCGATGTATTGAACAACTTCGCAATCTCGGTGTCGTTCATTCCCTCGAAATAGTACAGGAGTACGGCTTTGCGCTTTTCTTCCGGCAAAGTACGGATTGCTTCAAGAAGCAGCTTCGGCGTGATTTTCTTCCCGGCTTTCTCAAAGACGGTTTCGGCGGTTTCCCGTTTGAAATATTCATCAAAGGTATGAAGCTGCCGCGCTTCGTCTAAGGGCAAATCGGAAAAGGTGACTTCCCTTGCCTTATGCCTGTGCAGCTCCCTGTGAGCGTCACACGCTTCATTGTGCAGCACCGTATTACAAAACTTCTGAAAAGCACATTGTTTGTAAAACTCCCTGCTATTAGGTTCCACATTCTCACCTCCTTTCTCGTTGGAAAGTTGGTGGTGCTTCCCCCTTTTCGCGGGGCAATACGGCGTTTTTGAAAAACGCCGAAGATTTTTTGAAATTTTTTCAAAAAATTTTTTGAGCAGCAAAATACGCCTGTCCGAAAAGCCCGGACAGGCGTATAGGTATTGTAAGCAGTATTTAGATGATTAGACAGTTCATAGTCAAGGGTAGAGAGGTTCCCGGCGGTGGTCGGGCTTTTTTTGATATGTCAATGACCGTCGGATTTTGTCGATAGGGTATGTGCTTCATGGCGGCTACCTCCTTTAGCCGCCGCTTTTAACAGTGATACCGCGTCATTTCATTAGAAGATAAAAAGAAACGGCGGCTTTGATTTTTCAAAGCTGCTGCGGAAATCAAAGAACGACAAGCAACAGTTCTGATTTTGCTCCAATATGGTTATTAGGGGCACAAATTAAAATCAAAAAAGAGCCGATAACAGCAGTATTTCAAACTGCATATTATCGGCTCTGCGTCTGTGCGTCTGGCTCTTTTAATTAAATTATTTCTGTTGTTTTTTGGCTTTATTATATGTATTAGCTAACTGTCCACAAGCTGCTTTAATCTCTCTACCATGAGAAACTCTCATGGTAACTTCAAGTCCTGTTTGCTCTAATTGATGTTTGAACGCAACCATTTCTTGTTTTTGTGGTGCTCTAATTTTTGAATTACTCGTCGGGTTGTATTGCAGCACGTTAATCATAACATTTTTGCCCTTAAACCATTTTGCAAGTTGCCTTATATCTGAGGAACGGTCATTTATACCTGGTAAAAGCAAATACGCAAATACCACTTTTCGATTATGCCTTTGAGAATAGGACAATGCTTGCTTAACAACATCTTCAATAGCGTACATGTGCATATGAGGAATGATACAGTTTCTCGCAGCCTGTGTTGCTGCATGTAAAGATATTGTCAACTGAATTTTTAGATGTTCTTCGCGCAATTTTTTTAATTGATTAACTGGACCAACTGTTGATACGGTAATGCCGTCGGTTGGAAAGTTAAGTCCATTTCTATCTCGAAGAATATGGATTGCTGCAATCAAGTTGTCGTAATTGAATAAAGGTTCTCCCATTCCCATAAAAACGATACGATTTACTTTTTGACGTATCAATACAACCTGCTGCACAATTTCAGACGGTGTTAGATTACGAACAAAACCATTGCGTCCGGACTCACAAAAAATACAGCCAACAGAACAACCAACTTGCGTACTTACGCAAACAGTCCCACCATCTCGCCGTTTAATAAAAACCGTTTCAATATACCTGTTATCTTTCAATTCATAAACATACTTTTCAGTATCGCTACTTTTATAGACTTTTTTTGTTGATATTGATAGATTTTCTTTGTGAAATGGCTGTTTATACAATTCCGTATATAAGGCTCTTGCTTTATCCTCTCCAATTACTTCCGACATTTCTTTGTAAGTAAATCCGTATGGGTCATTCAATATTTCCGTAGGTGTACTTTTAGGTAAGTGTTTCATTTAAATATCCTTCCTTTTCAAAATTAAAAAGTTTGTTTTTCAGAGTTTTTGATTATGATTTCTAGTTTTTCAACATCAACGATATGCGTTAATTTACATTTAGGGCAGAAAAGAGGAAAATTTCTTAATACCGTATTATAAAATACTTGAACCCTCGTCTTTCCGTTACAAATTGGACATTTTATCCAATATTTTTCAAGCATAATATTTCTCCTTTTGCGCAAAAAAATGCAGGTCAATTCTCAACATGAGCATTGACCTGCATTTATACATATAATACTACAACAAAATTAAGGCATAGTTTTTATACTATGTCTATACGTCGTTAGTTTTGTTGTATAGCATACGCAAAATAAGCATGACAAAAAAGCCCATATTGAAAATGGGAAAAATCTTTTTTGATTTCAATGCTTATCGAATACGCATGCTATGTAACATAAACATTCCCCCCCTTTTATATAATATTATATACAAAAGCAGCTTGTTGTCAACATATATATATATGAATTATTTTGGCTAACTGATAGAACTACGTAGACATATCCAAGAAGAAAGGGGAACAGTAAAATGTAATAGGGTGAATAACTATGGCAAAAAGACCAGTACCACGATACGACTTTAAGGCTTTTGGGGCAGCGATAAAGGCAGCGCGTGAGGGATGCAAGGAGAGCCGCAAGAAAGTAGGCGACGAAATGTTTATCTCGCCGCGCTACCTTGCGAACATTGAGAACAAGGGGCAGCACCCAAGTTTACAGATATTCTTTGAGCTGATACAGCGTTACCATATATCCGTAGACCAATTCCTTTTAGAAACGCCGCCGGAGAAGAACACGCAGCGGCGGCAGCTTGACGCGCTTCTTGACGGTATGAGCGATACAGGCATACGGATTGTAACCGCAACGGCAAAGGAGATTTCCGAAGTCGAAAAAGAGGGCGAATAGGAATGTCCGACTTAAAACTGAACAGGATTTAGAAAGCGTTGTAATCTTTTTTGAGGTTGCAGCGTTTTTCTTTTGCGTAAGTTTGGCAAAATCGCTTTTTCTCCGTAGTAGGTGATAAGAGCCTAAAGGATAAAAACATTCGTAGCAAGCATAGGAAGCGGGTACCCACTTCCGTATTTTCGCCCTCCCGCGCTGCGGCGCGTCGGTTGAAAATTGCTTGTTGGGAAGTGTCCCAAACCCTCGGAACGGAAAGGAAAGGAGCGAATACATGGACGGACGCAAAAGGACGGTACAAATCAAATTCAGAGTGACGGAAGCGGAACGGGATTTAATACTGGAAAAAATGAAGCTCGTACCCACCCGGAACATGGCGGCGTATCTGCGGAAGATTGCCATTGACGGGTATATCATTCAGATAGACCACGCCGATATAAAGGCTATGACCGCAGAGATACAGAAAATCGGTGTCAACGTCAACCAGATAGCACGCCGCGTAAACGCGACGGGGAACGCATACCAAGAGGACATAGAGGAAATAAAGGGGGTGCTTGCGGAGATATGGCGGTTACAAAGATTAAGCCTATTAAAAGCACTCTAAGCAAAGCCCTTGACTATATCGAAAACCCGGACAAGACGGACGGGAAAATGCTTGTGTCCTCTTTCGGTTGCTCCTATGAAACGGCAGATATTGAGTTTGAATATACCCTGTCGCAAGCACTCCAAAAGGGGAACAATTTAGCCTTTCATCTGATACAGTCCTTTGAGCCGGGGGAAGTCGATTATCAGAAAGCCCATGAAATCGGAAAGCAGCTTGCCGACGCGGTAACAAAGGGGCAGCATGAGTATGTACTCACGACGCACATTGACAAAGGACACGTCCATAACCATATCATTTTTTGCGCGGTGAACTTCGTAGACCACCACAAATACAATTCCAACAAAAGGAGCTATTACGGCATACGGAACATGAGCGACAAGCTGTGCCGGGAAAATGGCTTGTCCGTTGTCGTCCCCGGCAAGGGCAGCAAGGGAAAGAGCTATGCAGAGTACCAGGCAGAAAAGACGGGTACAAGTTGGAAAGGCAAGCTGAAAACCACTGTTGACGCGCTTATCCCCCAAGTTTCCAGTTTTGAGGAATTGCTAACGCGGTTACAGGCGGCGGGCTATGAGATAAAGCCGGGGAAATATGTATCATGCCGCGCCCCCGGACAGGAACGCTTCACCCGCCTTAAAACCCTCGGCGCAGACTATACAGAGGAAGCCGTAAGGGAACGGATAGCGGGCAGACGGACAAAGGTGGCGAAAGCTCCCAGAGAGCAGCGCGGCGTTTCGCTGCTTATCGACATTGAGAACAGTATCAAGGCGGCGCAGAGTAAGGGCTATGAACAGTGGGCGAAAATCCACAATCTGAAACAGGCGGCAAAGACTATGAACTTTCTCACCGAAAACAAGATTGAACAGTACGCGGATTTAGTTAGCCGGATTGAGGAAATGGCAGCGGAAAGCGGACAGGCGGCAGACGCATTGAAGAACGCCGAAAAGCGGCTTGCGGACATGGCGGTGCTTATCAAGAATGTTTCCACCTACCAAAAGACAAAGCCCGTCTATGACGCATACCGCAAGGCAAGGAACAGGGAGAAATACCGCGCCGGACAGGAACAGGCGATTATCTTACATGAAGCCGCCGCAAGGTCGCTGAAAGCTGCGGGCATTGCGAAGCTCCCGAACCTCGCCGCGCTGCAATCGGAATATGAAGCCCTCCAAGCGCAGAAAGAAGCCCTTTACGCCGACTATGGGAAGCTGAAAAAGAAAGTCCGGGAATATGACATTATCAAGCAGAACATTGACAACATTTTACAGGCAGACAGACAGCCGGAACGGGAAAAGGGAATGGAACACTGATTAAGCAAAAAATGATTTTCGTATAGAAACAGAAAGCGGTATGTGGTATAATAAAATTATCTACAACTTTTGAAAGGATTTGATAGTACATGACAAAAGGAACACCAGCTAATATTAGTCAGCTTGTCAAAGACGCAAACAATAAATCATCATGGAAAATTAGGCTTGCTGCGTTGAATGAACTAAAACAATATGATTGTCAACAATCAAGAGATGTTATTACTCGTCTTGCTCTCCATGACAAAGTTTATAAAGTTAAAGAGGAAGCATTTAGAGCAGCACAAGCTATGGGGATTACTTACCGCGGAAATCCTATTCGCTTAGGACGTAAAGATATTGGTTTTAAGACAAAAGACTTTACTAAAGTTTTTCTACGTATCAAACGTGAAAAATCAATGGAAGAATTAGATTTACAATTATTCAAGGAAGCGTTCAAAACAATCGCGGCAGAAATGTATGATGTAATGGAATTTGAAAAGGGTCAAAAATTTGATGATTGGATTACAAATACATACAAATGTTTGCCAAAGAAATAAAAAGAACAGGGCGCGGAAAGTCAGTATATGACTTCCGCGCCCTGTCTTTTTGTGGGTGCTGTTGTGGTAAATGTTACGCAATAGAACGCCATTTTCGGGGGAAAAGGTATAAAGTATCGCCTATCCGATTTTCCCGCCCGGAAAGCCTTGCAAATCAAGGGATTTTCCGCGCCTACTGCGTAACAGGGGCGCGTCTTTTCCTCATGCGCTCGGCGGCCTGTCTGCGGGTGATACGCTTCCGGCAGTCGGGGCAGTATTTGACGCTGTTAGAGCTTGACGCAAAGGACGTGCCGCACTCGGTACATTTCTTCCTGTCCCCGGTTTGGTAAAGCTCCGCATAGAGCAGCTTATCAGCGGGAAGCACCGCAACCTTAAACCACTTGCAGAGAAGCGAATAGGAAATGAGCTGCGGACATACGCACTCGTCCCCGTCGTCCAGTAAGATACAGTTTCCATTATCGCAGTTGCAGCACGTCCGGCGCACAAGGGCGTTGACTTTCCGGCTCTGGGGCGGCGTCAGCCGCTTGACCTCGCTCATACTTCATCAGCGGCGTAAATGGGAAGCCCCGCAAACTCCGCTTCGGTCATGGCTTCCACTTTGGAGAGGGTACGGGCAGCAAAGCCCCGCATTTCCCCGTCCATAAAGGGCAGCGCGGCGTTCATGGCGACGATAAGCCCCTGTCGGCTCCCGGTCTTGTAAATGCTCAAAAGGTTTGTTTCTTCTACGGTCAGTTTTGTCATGTTCACACCTCCAAATCGTGATTTTTATTCTTTGCCGCCGCCTTTTTCGGGGCGGTCTTTGCCTTGTCTGTTTTAAGCTGCGCCCGGATAGAGGGGCGGGGCTTCCGTATCTCCCTGTCCCGGTTCTCCCTCTTGTCAATCAGCGCATACGTCCCATGTCTGCCCTCGATTTTGGAAAAGGAAAGGGTCTTGTAGGGCAGCATGGAGAAAAGACGGTCAGTGTCCTTTGTAGCCGCAAGCTGCATGAACGCCGGGGAAAGCTCTACCATGAAATGGGTCTTGTTTGGGCTGTTCGGCGTGTCGTGCCGCTTCATTTCCCACACAATGCGCCGCGCTTCCTTTTCAATCAGCCCGTCCCGCAATGCGGCGATATGCGCCTTGAAATCTCCCGGTGGAAGCTGCTCCCGGCTGCGCCGTTCTTCCTGTAAGAGCGATTGCAGCGCGTCCGGGTCGTTGGGTACGGCTTCAAAGCGTTCAAACTTCCCAAGCTGCGGGTCTGGGGTTCCGTCAAAATATCTCCCGGCTTTCTGTACCCTTTCCCCACGCTCATAAAACAGCTTCACCGTATCGGCGGGCAGCTCCTTTTCCTTGACGCGCTCATAATGGCGGGAATAGTCAAGCTCATACAGATTGCCCTTGATTTTCCCGCGCTCCTTTCCCGTCAGCTCGATTGCATAGGCAAGTACGCGGTCGCTTGTCTGCTCCATGTAGAAACGCCATGTATTGTGGGGCGCGGTGTCCTTTAGGAAAACGTCGCGCTCCCTAAAGCAATGCGTCCCGGACGGGCGGCAGAACCACAAAAGGGTCTTGTCCTCCCTGTGGGGGCTTGCCGCCGCCTTTGCGATAATCTCCTTGTCAATCTCCAAGTCGCTCTGGTAAAAGCCTGTATTCTGCTTCATAATCGCTTCAAGGGAAGCGAACAAATCCACGTTTTCAAATCTGCTCTGTTCCGGCATGGGTCAGCTCCTTTCCAAGTCCTGTGACTTCTGCTTTGCGTTTTTCTTCTGCGCCTTTTCCTTGTCGGCTCTAAGCTGCGCCCGGATAGAGGGCTTCTTTTCCGGCTTCGCTCCCTTGACGCGCTCCTTGTCGGCTTTGACCGCATTAGCCAGGTCAACAAGGGAAATCGTTTCTCCCGCCTTGACCTTTGCTTCCAGTTCGTCAACGGTAGGGGTGTTGTTGATGATACCGTCAAAGTTGTTGTCGTTCTGCTCTACGGTGTCCTCGACGTGCTTCAAAGGGTTTGCCTTTTCCGGCTGCTCTGCGGCAACGGCAAACGCCCGCGTCCCGTTCCCCATAATCAGATACTTCCCGTCGTCGGATTGATGATGAAAGCCATATCCGGCGGCTTCTATCTGCTCCCGGCTCATGGCGGTTACATGGAAAGTCCCCCTCGGTGTTTTGACGGTTTCGCCCGTTTCCAAGTCGTCCGGGGTAAGCTGTTTCTGCTCCTGTAAAAACTCCGGCACTTGCCGGAAGCCCGCGCTGTCAACATAGTGTGCCGCGTCCTGCCCGTCCTGATGAAGCACTACCACGTCGGAAACGGAAAGGCTATGTCCCTTCAAGTCTTTGGGGTGGTCGATATTGAAACGGGTATGAATATCTTCAAGGGAAGTCCCCGGCGCAAGGGGCGCGGAATAGACAAGCTCATAGTTCGCCCTGTCAACCACATTTCCCGCCGCCTGCAGGCGGTCGTAAGGCTCAAAGCGGAAATCCCTTGTTTCGTCCCCGCCCTTTATCTGGTAAATAGAAAAGGTGTCTTTGTCCGGCACGGCGGTCTTTGCCGTTTCCTGTGCCTTTGCGTAAAGCTGTTTTACGTCGCCCTCGGTCAGCTCGCCGCTTTTAAGCTGCCCCATAAGCTCGCGGCATTTCTCCGGCGTCCCGGTGAAAAGAACGTCGCCCATTTTCGCCCGCCCGTTCTCCTGTGTCACATAGGCTTGCAAGAGGTAGCTGTTTTCTCGGCTGTCGCCGTAAGGGTTCCGGCGCACTCTGTAAATCGTTTCCGGGGCAAAGGCTTCTTTCGGGGCTGCGTCCGCTTTTTCCTGTGCGCCGGATTTTCCCGGTGCGGCTGCTTCCGGCTCCGGCTTCTCTTTCCCGGCTGTATCTGCCTTTGTCAGGGCTTCCGGCTGCGGCTGTTCTTTCGGGGCTGCCTGTTCCTCTCTGGTGGGCTGCTCCTGTCCGGCGGTCTGCTCCTTGTCCTGTGCCTTTTGCAGCTCCGCAAGATTTTCGTCTATGGAATTGATAATCTCGGCGGCTGCGCTGCGTATCGTTTCAAGGGAGCTTTTCAGCTCGGACAGCTCCCGCCCGCTGCTCCACCCGGCGACGTAGCCGAAAGAGTAGTCCGACGTGTCAAGCCCGTAATGTTGGCAGACGGTATAGGCGACGCTTTCCGCTTCGACTTCGCGGGTGCGGCGGTCAACGCGGGGCTTCTGTTCGTCCTCTGGCGCGTTGAGGTCAATGTCGTGCAGCTTCGCATGGGCGATTTCGTGAATGGCGGTCTTTAAGGTCTGCAACTCGCTCATGCCCTCGTTGATAGCAATGCGCTTGTCCTCCAAGTGGTAGTAGCCATGAGAGCCGCCCTCGATATTCTCAAAGGCGATAGGGACGGGGGAAGTCTTTTCAAGGGCTGCGAAAAAATCCTTGTAGCGGTCAACGTCGCCCGTCAGCTCGTCCACCGCAATATCCGGCAGCTCCTTTCCCTCGGTCTGGGAAACGTCGAAAACGGACACTACCTTGTAGGCGGGTATCTTGATTTCCTTTTCCTCGGTAACGGGCTTCCCGTCCTTGCCGATAATGGGCTTCTGCGTGTGCGGGTCTATCTTCTCCACTTCCTGTCTGATTTTGAATGGCGACGGGGCAATGATTTTAATCCCCTTTTGCCCTTTCATCACGTTGCGCCCGAAATTATTCTTCCAAGCGGAAAAGCCCGCCACAAGGGAAGCGTCCGGCTTCTGCATGGCGATAAGCAGCGTATTGTTGAAGCTGTAATTATGGAATTTTGACATGACGCGCAGATATTCCTTGTAACGCTCGCTGTCAAAGAGTTCCGTAATGCCCTGTTCCAGACGGTCGGTAATCTCTTTGAGCTTTTCGGCGGGCTTCTCGCTCGTCAGCACGATAGGGATAACGGGGCGCGGCTCCTGTGTCTGCTCTGCGGCCTGTGCCGTTCTCTGCCCCGGCGCGGCTGCGTCCATTTCTACCTTTTCCGGGTCGGGGCGTGACCGCTGCGGGAAGCTCATTACTTTATACTCTTTGGGAATGTCGCTTTCGCGCCCGTTGTACCACTCCGTAAAGGTGTTCTTGTTGTTGTAAATATAGCCCTGGTCGGTAAAGCGTCCCCCGTCATTGATAGCTGCGTCCCGCCCGTATTCCTCATACATGAAATACTTTTTCGCTTCTTCGGGAAGCTCCAATTCGTCCAGCTCGTCGATAAGGTAATAGCCGTAATCTTCCTCGCTCTGTACGGTAGGATAGAGCCAGTAACAATCAAGGTTCTGTGCAAGGTTGATAAGGTCTTTGATGTTCCCGGCGCGTTCCCCAAGCGTCACCGCCGCCGTAAACTTGTCCCTGTCCTCGTCGCCCTGCATTTCCAAGAGCTTCCCAAGATAGTTCAGCTCGTCAATCCCCGCGCTCTGGATAACGGGAAGCGGCACGTCAAAGGGCTGCTGCTCGGTGTCGGCAAATCCATTGATGAAAAAATCCTGTGGGTTGTCTGCGGTAATGCCGACGCTTTCCATAGCCGCGTGAAGCTGCTGCGTTGTGGTCGGCATGGGAAGCCACACGCCGCCCGGTTCGCCTGTTTCAAAGCGGGTGCGGCTGTCAATCAAAATCGAAAACTGCTCGCTCATTTTTTCTCTCCTTTCCTGTTCCATCATGCGGTGCATAAGCTCAAAATCTTCAATGCTCATGCTCCCGTCAAATACATAGGGGTTAAAATCCTCCCCGTCCCGGTAGGGGTTTTCGGAAAAGGGAAGCCCCGCTTCATGGGCGGCTGCCCTCGCTTTCTCGATAACCTCCGGGGGAAGCCTGTCGTCATGCGCCCCGATAAAACCGTCAATGTCGTTCATGCTGTTTTCGTAGTGGTAGCGCACTCCGGCGGTCAGCTCGTCAAGGCTCATATCCTCGCCTAAATGCCCGCAATAGTAGCCGTTTAAGATAACGGCGGCGGGGTCAATGCTTTTGATTTCCTCTAACCGGCTCCTGTCCTCCGGGTAGAGCGTATCGTCCATATCAAGATGAAAATATTCCGCGTTCCATGAACGCCCCTGTTTCCAGAACGCCACCCATGCGATACCGTCCCTAAGCTCGTCCTGATAGTCCTTTACGGTGTCCCGTAAACTTGCCATAGTTGAAAAACCTCCTTTCTCTGGGGCAGCGTCATAAGCTGCATTTTTTGGCTGCATAGCCTACTACGGCACACCCGCATTTCTGCCAAAGTTTTTTGAAGATTTTCAGAGGGTGAAGCCCTCCGCAAAAGAGGGTTTGGGAAACTTCCCAACAAGCAAAATCCCCGTCCGGCGCGTCAGCGTCGTAACGGGGATTTACGGAAGTGGGTACCCGCTTCCTATGCTTGCTATTCCAGTTTTTAGTTCTTCTGCACTTCGATACGGTAGTTGACGTATTTCCCGCCAGTGTCAGCTAAAACGATAGTCCCGTCGTAGGTCTTGCCTGTTTTCGGGGAATAGAGCTTCTTCACATTCGCCTTGCCGGATTTAAGGAGCGCGGCGGCAATCTTCGCGGAAAAAGCGGTCTTGCGTTCCTCAAAGAAACGGTCGTTCTTCCACATGACAAAGGCACATTCCCTGTTGCTGCAATAGTAGTTTTTCTTCCCCTCATGAACGGGGGAACCGCAACGGGGGCATTTCCCGATAGAGGGCTTTTCCTCTCTGAATAAATCCTTTTTCCCGTCCAGTGCTGCGGCGTGTGTCTGCACAAGCTCCCGCGCCATAGCTTCAATGCCGGACAGAAATTCTCCGGGGTCTGCGGCTCCCTTTGCTATCTGCGTCAGATTGTTTTCCCATTCTGCGGTAAGCTGCGGGGAAGTGAGGTTATCCGGCAGAATACAGATAAGGCTGTTTCCGTTTTGGGTAGGGATAAGCTGCTTCCCCTTGCGTTCCACAAAGCCGCCCTTTACCAGTTTTTCAATGACTGCGGCGCGGGTGGCGGGAGTGCCAAGCCCCCGGCGTTCTGCCTCCGGGTCGGTGTCCCCGTTCCCGGCGCGTTCCATAGCAGAGAGAAGCGACGCTTCGCTGTGGGGCTTCGGCGGCGTTGTGGTATGCTCCGTTACTTTTGCGGCGGGTTTTTCAAAGCTCTGTCCCTCGGAAAGCTCCGGCAGCGTCACACCCTCATTTTCCCCGTCCTCCGGGTCGGGTTTGCTTTTCAGCGTCGCCCGGTATCTGCGTTCAATCTCTTTCCAACCGTCCGAAAGTACGGTCTTTCCCCTTGCGGTGAAGTCTGTCCCGGCGCATGAGAAAACCGCCGTAACCGCTTCAAAGATATGTGGCTCGGCGGTAGCAGAGAGCAGACGCGCCCCCGCAAGGGTGAGGATATTCCTCTCGCTTTCCGGCAGCGCGGCAAGTTCTGTCTTTGCAAGCTCCATAGTGGGAATGATTGCGTGGTGGTCTGATACTTTCTTGCTGTCTAATACCTTTGCAATCCCCGGTGTGAAGCCCACGCCCGCCATAAAGGGGAGCTTTTCACAAAGCAGCGTGATAATGCCCGCTGCGGTATCGCCCATGTCGTCGGTGAGGAAGCTGCTGTCCGTCCTCGGATAAGTCAACAGCTGCTTTTCATAAAGGGCTTGTGCAAGGTCAAGGGTCTGCTTCGCGGTGTAGCCGAAAATGCGGTTCGCTTCCCGCTGCAAAGAGGTAAGGTCAAAGAGCTTTGGCGGGGCTGCGGTTTTCTTCTCTCTGGTGAGGGAAACGCATACCGCCTTTCCCGCTTCGCAAGCCCCTTTCAGCGCGTCGGCTTCTGCCTTGTCGGAAATCCTCTCGCTTGCCGCTTCCGCGCCGGATAAGTCAAGACGCACATGGTAATATTTCTCTTTCTGGAAATGGGAGATAGCCGCGTCCCGGTCGGTGAGCATTTTCAAGGTCGGGGTCTGGACGCGCCCCACGTTCAAGGTCTTTCCATACAGGCATGAGAAAAGCCGGGTGGCGTTAATGCCGATAAGCCAGTCAGCCTTTGCGCGGCAGAGGGCAGACGCAAAGAGCGCGTCATATTCCCGCCCGTCTTTGAGGGAAGCAAAGCCCGCCTTGATTGCCCCGTCCTCCATTGAGGAAATCCACAAGCGGCGCATGGGCTTCTTGCAGCCCGCCACTTCGTAGACAAAGCGGAATATCAATTCTCCCTCGCGCCCCGCGTCGCAAGCGTTCACCACTTCCGAAACGTCGGTGCGGTGCATAAGCTCCTTTAAGGTCGCAAACTGCTTCCCCTTGTCCGGGTCAACGGCGTACTGCCATTCCTCCGGCAGAATGGGTAAGCTGTCAAGCTGCCATTTCCTGTACTGCTCCCCGTAGGCGGCGGCTTCCGCAAGCTGTACCAAATGCCCGACGCACCATGAAATGAGGTAGCCGCCGCCCTCGATATATCCGTCCTGTTTTCCCTTAACGCCAAGCGCGGCGGCGATAGTCTGCGCCACGCTCGGCTTTTCTGCAATCACAAGTCTAAGTGCCATGAAAAAATCCTCCTTTCAGCGTTCCGGCGCAGTATGCTTCTTCTCCTGTGCCTGTTTCAGACAATAGCCGATACAGGGGGATTGCGCCTTATAAGGGCAGCGCATACACGCCGGGGATTTTGGAACGGGCGGCGCATTGTCACGCCGCCCGGTGGGTCTTTGTATCATCATTCTTTCTAAAGGGTTCTCGGTGAAAAGCGTCATGCGTCCCTGTCCTCCGCTTCTTCATCTTCGGGAACGTCCAAGCCCTCCCCGTCGTCCGGCTCCGGCTCGTCCTCGTCGTAGTCGTCAAAGTTGAAATCTTCAAGGTCGGTGCCGCCCTTGACGCTCTGCTTCGGCTTCATAAACTTAAAATAGTAGAGTGCGCCCCCGCCGCCAAGAAGTGCCACGACAAGGAAAAGCACAAGCCCGCCCGTATTGCTTTTCTCTTTGGGCTGCTCCGGCGGTTCCTCGGTTTCCGGCTCCGCTTCCTTGCCGCTGCAAGCGGTCATGTTGTCCTTGCAGACGGGGCAGCTCACATTCACTTTCCCGGCCTCGCATTTATCGGTGCAACTGCAAACAGCGGGCGGGGCTGCTGTTTCGGTGCTTCCGTCCTCCATGAGTGCCATAAGGTCGGCTTCGTCCACTTGATTAAGGAAATGTACGGTGTTCTCGCCCTCGTCGTCCCGGTCAATGAGGATATAGAAGTAATTGCCGTTTTTGGTCGTCACTGTGATAAGCTGCTTGTTGCCGCCGAAATCGTCTACAAGGGTCGCGTTCCCGTCCGGGGTAAGGGGTTCTTCCTTTTGGGGTTCCTCATAGACAACGCCGCTGTCGTCGGTGTCGTCCTGTCCCTCCGGGGTCTGTGCAAAGGCGGTGACGGAAAAGCCGCCCATAAGTACAAGGGCGGCGCAGAGTGCGGTCAAGGTTCTAAGGATTTTCTTATTCATTCTCGGTGTCCTCCATTTCTTCGGTGTCGTGGTCTGCGGGTTCTGCGGGGTAGTCCGGCGCGGCTTCCATGCCCGGAATACCGCCCCCGGAAAGCATAGCGGAAAGCTCATGCGGGGAAAGGCGCATGGAGCGCACAAGCTGTACGATTTGCAGATTTTCCGCTTCGGTTTTCTGCGCTTCAAGCCCCCTTAATCTGTTCTGGTACTCGGTGATTTTCTCGCGGGTCTTTGCAATCTCTTTGTCGATACGTTCAATCTTGTTCATAGCCATAAATCAATTTCTCCTTTCAGATTTTCAGTTTTTAGTTCCAATTCATTAAGCCGTAGCCCTTGATACAGCCATAGTCAACGGGATAGCTCTTTATCTTGCAGGCGTCGCCGGAATTGCCCTCAACGGTATAGACGCGCTCCCTGTCCGTCCCGATAACAAGCCCTACATGGTCTGCGCTCCCGTCCCCGTCCCAGTCGAAAAAGATAGCGTCGCCGGGGGCGATATTCGCATAGCCCCTTGCGCCCCATTGCCCGCGTGACTGGAACCACGGTACGCCCTGTGACTGGCACCCGGCAAAGCGCGGCTCGGATAGCCCCGCCTGTCCGTAGCACCATGAAACGAAACAGGCGCACCATTCCACGCGGCTGTTAAATCCGTACCAGCTCCAATAAGGACGCCCGCCCACGTTTCCGGCCTGCCGCTTTGCAAGCTCTACAATGGCGGTGTTGCCGGGGCGTGTGCCGTTCACAAGCTGTACGCCGCTCAAATCCTCGGACGCGCCCGTATCGGGAGAACCGCCGCCAAAAATCAGCGGTTTGTTGCCGCTTGTTTCCAGATAGACGCGGTACATTTCAAGCTGTTCCGGCGTTAGAAGTTCCTCCGCAATCTCGGAAACAGGCTTGTTCGTCAGCTTCACGTTCAGAATGTAATAGTTATAGGCAACGTCAACCTCGTATTCGTAGGTTTCCGTAGAGGTTTCCCCCGTTTCCGGGTCGGTGACGGTGCGCGTTCCTGTGCGGGTTTCCGTCCTGTGGCGTACTTCAATTTCTTCCGTCAGCGTCAAGGTGTACTGCATGGCAAAGACGCGGTTTATTTCTGCCTGTGCGCTCTGCGGGGTGTAGGTCTGGAAAAGGGCGGTGAGGTAGGACGCTAATTCATGGGGGTTATGCCCGATACTGTCAAGGTCGTAACGGTATTCGTCATAGCCCGGATTGTCGCGCTCGATATTGTCAATCCTCTGCTGAAGCTCGTTTTCCTTTGCGGCGTAATTGTTCTCCGTCGCCACAAGGTCGCTGTCCTCCGACGTGTAGGAAGTCCCGACAATGCCGTTCATCAAGCCGGAGAACATAGAGCCGCAAGAGGAAAGCCCCGCCGATACCATGATGAATAAGAGCAGCGCGGCAACGGCGATACATACGCCCGCCGGGTGCCTTGCCACAAACGCCGCCGCTTTCTTTGTTTCCTCGGCTGTTTTCTTCGCTGCCTTGCGGGTGTTCTCTGCGGCTTTCTGTGCCGTTTTTGCTCCGCTTTTCCTTGCCGCCTTTGCATACTGCCGCTTGATTTGCTGTTTCTGCATGAAGCGGGAAAGGGGGTTGCCCCCAATCTGCGGATTGTCATGTAGTGCTTTGTGGTACTGGAAATCCACATTCGCCTTGAACGCCGCTTTCTCTGCCTTTGCCGCCGCCCGGTAGGGTTTGAGCTTGTGGCTGCGGTAGCCCTCCTTGACTTTCCGCGCCCCGTACTTCGCGCCGCGCTCTGCCAGTTCTTCGGATTTGTGCGCCCCCTCAACGCCGGAATTGTCCTTTTCAACGGAATGTATTTTGTTGTGGACGAAAGTACCCGCTTCCTGTGCGGGGCGGGATAGCGGGTTATTGTGGGGCTTGTTCTTTCCTATGGGCTTTTCCCGTTCCTCAAAGCGTAGGCGGGTCTTGCCTTTCCCGGTGGCTTCGTCAAAGGTGCGCTCCCCCATAAGTTTCTTTTCTTTGGGGATAGCTGCCTTTGCCGCGTCCAGACGGTCGGCTGCTTTGTCCGATTTTCGGATATACTTTTCAAGCTCCGGCGTTGCCCGTTCTTCCTCGGTAAACTGCAAGCGGGAAGATTTTTCTTTTGCTGTGGCTTCTGCCTGTGCCTTTCTCGCCGCCTTTTTGGAAGCGGCGCGGGTATGCGCCCCGTCGATATGCTCTAAGACGCGCTCGGCTGCTGCGGTGTCCTGTTCCCGTTCTGCCCCCGGCGCATGGGGAAGCGGCGGCGCGTCGGCTGCGGGCGCGGAAGCTGCGCCGCCCGGTATGGTCTGCGCTGCCTGTCCCGGCTGCTGCGGGGCGGCTTCCTTTCTGGTAAGGTCAGCGTCCCTTATGCGGTTGCTGATACGCTTTTTCTTGCCTGTGGCGGCGTTTACCTCAACGGCTCCCTCGCGGGTCATTTTCTGCGTGACTTTCTCACGCGCTTTATACTGTTTTATTTTTCTGTCCCTCCAATCCGCGCCCTTGCAAGGGCGCAATACTCGGCATTTATCTCAATGCCTATATAATGCCTGTGAAGCTGCCTTGCGGCTGCCCCCGTCGTGCCACTGCCGAAAAAGGGGTCAAGCACAATGCCGCCTTTCGGACAGCCCGCCTTGATACAGGTTTCGGCTAACTTCGGCGGGAACGCGGCGAAATGCCCGCCCTTGTAGGGTACGGTATTGATAAGCCACACGTCCCGCCTGTTCCGCATGGTCGGCATGAGGGCTTCGTCGTAGTAGCTGCCGCTTCTCGCCCGGTTAAGCCCCTGTACGTTTCCCTGTCCGGGTACTTCGTCCGCATATTTCTGTCCCGCGCTGCGCCCGGTGCGGTACCGCGCCGCCGTTGTGGGGGCTAACGGCTCGGCTATGGCGGCTGCGTCATAGAAATATTTCCTTGATTTTGTAAGCAGAAAGATATGTTCATAGCAGCGGGTAGGGCGGTCTTTCACGCTCTCCGGCATGGGGTTCTCTTTCTGCCAGATAATATCGCTCCGCAGATACCACCCGTCAGCGCGTAGGGCAAAAGCCAAGAGCCACGGGATACCGATTAAGTCCTTTTGCTTGCAGCCCGCCGCCTGTCTTGCGATTGATACGGCTTGACCGTTCCTCCCTCTGGGGTTCTTCGGGTCTGCATGGTAGCCTTTATTCCCTGTGCCGCAGTAGGTGTCCGCGATATTCAGCCAGAAAGTACCGTCGGTACGCAGTACCCGGCGCACTTCGCGGAAAACTTCGGTAAGCCTGTCAATGTACTGCTCCGGCGTGTCCTCCCGCCCAATCTGTGCGTCAAGCCCGTAATCCCTAAGTGCATAGTAGGGCGGGCTTGTGACGCAACAATGTACGCTTTCCTCTGGAAGCTCCCGCAAGGCATAGAGCGCGTCCCGGTTGATGATTGTGTCAGTTTTCAGCTCGTTCATGCTTCGCCCACTTCCTCCGGCTTCGTCGTCATTACCCGGTAAAGCTCGGTGTCTTTCGGGAAGCGGTCTACAAAGGGCAGCACCACGTTACCGTAGAAGATAAGCCCCTCGCCCGCTTCGGTGTGGGTGACATACTTCATCTGCTGCGGGGAGATATTGAGCTGCTTCGCAAGGATAGCCCGGTCGCCCGCCGCCTGATTGAGCATAAGGACAAAATCGCTGTTCTCAAAGATATTCTCCACTTCGCGGCTTGCCAAAAGGTCTTTGACGTTCTGCGTGATTGCTGTGGGTATGCCGCCCCATTTTCTGAAACGCTTCCAGATTTCGACGGAATAGGCGGCGGTCTGTTCCTCTTTCAAGAGAAGATGAAATTCGTCCATGTAGTAGCGGGTGGATTTCCTTTCTGCCCGGTTGATTGTGACGCGGTTCCATACCTGGTCTTGCACAATGAGCATACCTAACTTTTTGAGCTGCTTCCCAAGCTGTTTGATGTCAAAGCAGACAAGGCGGTTTGAAAGCTCTACATTCGTCCTGTGGTTAAAGACGTTAAGGCTCCCGGAAACATACAGCTCCAACGCCGACGCGATACGCGCCGCTTCCGGCTCCGGCTGCTTCAAAAGCTCGTCGTAGAGGTCGCCCAAAATCGGCATTTTCTCCGGGTCGGGGTCTGCAAGGAAAGGGCGGTACACGTTCCTAACAGCGCGGTCAATGACGGTCTTATCGACGGGCTGCAAGCCCTCCTTGCCGCCTATGACAAGCTCGCAGAGGGAGAGGATAAAGTCGGATTTCAGCGCAAGGGGGCTGTCGTCCTCGGAATAGTTGAGGTTAATATCCATAGGGTTCACATACTGGGGTTTCCCGTCAATGCCCTTGCCCGTAGGGGATAACCGTATCACTTGCCCGTCAAGCCGCTGCACAAGGGAAAAATACTCTGCTTCCGGGTCGCAGATAATAATGTCGTCGTCGGTAATGAGGAAAGCGTTTGTCATTTCCCGTTTGGCTGCAAAGGATTTCCCGCTTCCCGGCGTACCCAAGATTAAGCCGTTGGGGTTCTTTAGCTGCTTGCGGTCGCAGAGTATCATGTTGTTAGACAGGGCGTTTAAGCCGTAGTACAAAGCCGCGCCCGTCTGGAAAAGCTCCTGTGTGATAAAGGGGATAAAGATAGCGGTGCTTGACGTGGTAAGCCCTCTTTGAATGGGGATAAGGTTCTCCCCAAGCGGTACAGAGGACATAAGCCCCGCTTCCTGTTGGTAGTCAAGGCGGGTCAAGGCGCAGTTGTTCTTCTGTGCAATGCCCGCCGCCGCAAACACGTCATTTTCCAGTTTCCTTTTTGTGTCTGCCATGTTCACCACAAGGAACGTCAAGAGGAACATTCTTTCATTCCGGCTCTGCAAGTCCTGTAAGAGATTTTTTGCTTCGCTGCCGAACGTGGCAAGGTCGGACGGGATTATATCCATGTCGTAGCCGCTGCGTACCGCTTTTTTCTGTTCCTCGATTTTCATTTTGTCAAGGTCGGTGATTTTCCGCTTGATTGTCTTTATGGCTTCGGTCTGGTCGATACTGTGGATATGCAGATTGACGATAACGCCCGTTTCCAAGTCCAGAATATCCGATAAGATACGGTCGTTTAATTCCGGCGCAAGGATTTCAAGGAATGAAACCGCGCCGATTTTGCGCCCCATGCGGAAATACCGCCCCTCGCCAAAACGGAAAGAGGACGGGGCGATAAAGTCCTTTGTGGAAAGCCCGGACGGGGCAAGCCAAGAAAAATCAAAGGCAAACTGCCCGCCCTCCGGGTGGAAAATCCCATGCAGCATTTTAAGGCGTTCATAGCCCGTCATGGGGCGGGCAGACACGCCCAAGAGCTTAAAGTTGTTGAGTACGTCCGTTTCGATACGGGCAAGGCGGGATTTCGCCGCGCCCAGACTGTCGGCTTCAATGGCAAAGGTGATATATTTTGCTTTGACAAGCCCGTTGTTGCCCTTTGCAAGCTGGTTTTTCAGCATATCCCGGTATTCGCTGCGTATAGAGTTGAAAGCGTCGTCCTGTGCCGGGATATGGATAGATTTCTCTGCTTCGCCCCGCTGCGTCCCTTGATTGATGAAAGAGAGCTGCACCGAAACGGAAGCGTCAAAGTAGTTTAAGAAGTCGCACCAGTTCTCAAAAATGGCGGTCTTGTCGTCTGCCTGTGCAAGCTGATAGTTAATATCTTCAAAGGCGACGGTCTTTGAGTATTTCCGTTCCGTAACCTTGCAGATACCGTCCGGGTACATCTGGATATAGGGGATTGTCTGCTGCGCGGTGTGCGCTTTCCCGTCGCCCTTTGCCTGTCTGATGATTTCCGCAATCTGCTTCTTCTCGGCGCGGGTGAGCTTGCGGGGCGGGTTAGCCTTTGCGGGCGCGTTTCCCGCCGCGCTGTTTCTTCGTGTTTCCTTTTGCAATCGCTGATACCTCCTTTTCAAGTTTTCGCTGCCGTTCAAGGTCAGCATATAAATTTTCAGTCCTGTATGGTCGTTCCTTTGGGGCTATGAATTTCGTCCGTATGATGTTCCTCACCACCACTTCAAGGGGCTGTCCATGCTTCTCATACATGGCAAAGAGGAAACAGGGCAGCATGACCGCAATCATAGCCATAGACGCAAGGCTTGTGCCTGTGCTGTCTTTGAGCAGAAAGAAAAGCGGCAAACCTATAATGAGAGCCGCCGCAAAACATACAATCTGCCGTTTGGTAAGGTTGAACGCTACTTTTGTCTTGACTTTGGATAAGTCTTTGGGTACGGGTACATACGCCAAGTGAAAACCTCCTTTCGTTATGTTTTGTGTTGCTGTAACTTCCCATAGGGGCAATCAAGGCAAAGGTCAATTTCTGCCCTTTGCCCGTCCCTATTCTATGGGGTTTTCCCGCGTCAAGGTCGGGTAGTATTTTCGCCGCTTCGCTCTGAAAATCTCCACCCTACCCTTGACACGCCGCTAATGCGCGGAGAAAATCGACTTCGCCAGTGCGCCGGATTTGAACAGGGAGAAACAGAGGATAACGGTATAGGCTGCAAGGGAGAATATCGCGCTGTGCAGGTTGTCCGCTATTATCATGTTGTTCACCAGTACGGCATAAATGCCGACGCATATCATTATGAGGAAGCCTTGAAAGCCGATAGCGAACAGGGATTTTAGGTAGTTGTTTCCTATCTGTCCCCATTCCCGGTTAGTCATTGTTGCAAACGGGATAGGCGATACCGAACAGTAAAGGTAAATTTCTATCATTCTTCCGTAGAGGATAACGGTTATCAGTACGGACATTATCTTCATGCACAAACTCACAAGTGAGGTTTCCATGACAAGTAAGAGCAGTTCGGGGATTTCCATAGCGTCAAGCCCGCTCTGCATGGAAGCAAGGGCGGCGGCAACATCAATGTTCGTGCTGCCGCCGATTACCCCCGCCGCGCCGGAAACAACGTGCTGCGCCATATCGAACACCGCCATAGTGATGTCAAAGGTATGCGTCACAAGGTAGACTGCGACGTATGCCTTGAATACCCACTTGAAGAACATGGAAGTGTCAACGTCGTGCATATTGTTCTTTTCCGTTACCATGCTGATAAGCTCATAGCATAGGACGTAGGTAATGACAAGCCCCGCAATGGGTACGATTACATTCTCCGATAGCGTCCGTATCATGGAGAAGATACCCGCGTTCCACCCTTGCGGGGTCTGCCCTACCTCTGCGGCGATAGTGCCGACTTTCTCGTTCACGTCCCCGAACATAGTTGACAGATTACCGTTTATGGCTCCTATGAGGATTTCCTTTATCCATTCGTTAATCGCGTCAAGTATGCTCTGCATAAGCCTTTACCCGCGCTTCTTAACCGAACAGGCCGGAAAGCAGCGGTACAAGGGTCATGCCGATAAGGGCAACGCCGCCGCCCGCCATGAGCTGCTTCATGCCCTGGCTTTTCGCGCCCGGATTGTCGTTGCCGTAGCCCTCCATGAGGTTAATCACGCCCCAGATACCAAGGCCAGCTCCAAGAGCGATAACAAGGGTCTGCAAAACGCCTACTGCCGAATTAAAAAATGCCATAAAGTTCTCCTTTCTTGCCGCGTGTGCGGCTGCCCGAAAAAGGGCATAAAAAACGGCGGCCAGTTTTGGTAACTGCCGCGGTCATAAGCCCGCCGGGGTTCGGCGGGTTCCCCACGCCGCCTAAATGTCTGCGGCGCGGCGGTATTCAGTTGTAAGGGCTGCGGCTTCTGCCGCTGTGTGCTGCGCCGGGGGAGTGGGGGCGCGTATCATGTAGCCTGTGTTTACGTTTCTGATTGTGATACCTCCTTTAAGTTTTTTTGCTCTTATGAATGAAAGAAAGAGAGGGTGCGGTTTTCGTCGTAGCAGTCGGCATTGTGGGAATGTGTATAACTGCCTTGCTTATGGAGTTGTGGGAAACGCTGTTTGCAGGACGTGGGAAAGCTGCCCTTTGCTTTTCCATGTGCTGTGAACGGCGTTTTCCATGACGGAATAGGCAGTTATGCACATTTCCATAATGCAAAGGTCTTTTCCCTGTCCTTTTCTTTTACGCTTCTGTATCTTCCGGCAAGTCTGCCGCGTCAATCTCGTAATAGTCAAAGACTTCATCGGGCTTGACGATAGCGGGGCGGCGGCGCAAGTGCTTCTCCATGTCAAAGGCGTTCTTCGGGTCTGCATCGGACAGGTACTTGTATTTCGGGTGCTTCGTTATGTCGAATTTGTCCGAAAAGAACGGGCGCACCCCGCGTAGCTGCAAGATACATTTCCCTCCGTCCATGACCGCGATTTCGTCCTGTGTCATAAGCTCCTTTCCCAATTTCTGATAGTTCAGCCCATGCGAAAGCTCCCGCCCTCTGGTTTCGGAAGTGTTGAAGCTGTCGATTGTTTCCTTGCCTAAAATTTCCGATATTTCTTTGAGCGTCGTTTTCTCCTTGCCGCCCAAGAAAAGCGTGGTGTCGCAGTTGCCGACTATGGTATCGGCGTTGTCCTTGTAAATGGCTTTTAGCTGTGACTGGCTCTGCAAGATGATTGACGCGGATATTTCCCGGCTCCTTATGGTGGCTATGAGCTTTTCAAACTTCGGTATCTGCCCGATATTCGCAAATTCATCAAGTAAGCACCGTACATGGACGGGAAGCCGCCCGCCGTACACATCATCTGCCTTGTCGCACAAGAGGTTGAATAGCTGTGTGTAGAGGATACTCACGACAAAGTTAAAGGTATCGTCGGTGTCACTGATAATGACGAAAAGGGCGGTCTTTCTGTCGCCTATGGTGTCAAGCTCCATTTCGTCGGTTTCCATAAGCTCGCGCAGCTCCTTAATGTCGAATGGGGCTAACCTCGCGCCGCATGAGATAAGTATGCTTTTTGCTGTCTTGCCCGCCGCAAGTTTGTATTTTTTGTACTGCTTGACCGCAAAATGTTCCGGGTCTTTTTCTTCCAGACGTTCAAACATGAGGTCAACCGGGTTCTGGAAGTCCTCGTCGTCCTCGCGGGCTTCCGACGCATTTATCATTTCAAGCAGCGTCGTGAAGTTCTTTTCCTCGTCCGGGGCTTCGTACCAGATATAGCCGATTAGCGCGGTATAGTAGAGCTTTTCCGCTTTCACCCAAAAATCCTCGCCGGATTTCTCCCCGTCGCCTTTGGTGTTGGCGATAATGGTATTGACTAACTTCAAAATGTCCTTTTCGCTCCGCAGATAGGCAAAGGGATTGTAGCGCATACTCTTTTTGAAATTGATTGTGTTCAGCACTTTTATCCGATAGCCGCCCCGCTGTAAGAGCTTCCCGCACTCGATTAAGACGGTGCCTTTCGGGTCTGTGACGACGTATGAGCTGTGCATTTGCATAAGCGACGGTTTGACGAAAAATCTCGTCTTGCCGCTGCCGGAACCGCCGATTACAAGAATGTTCTTGTTGCGGGCATATTTCGGCTGCTTCGGTCGGCTGTTCATGGTGAGCCGTTCCGTCTGCGTGAGGGGGATATTGTTCTCAAATACCGGGTCTGTGTACGGCTTTATGTCCTCGGCTGTCCCCCAACGTGCAGAGCCGTATTCCATGCCTTTCCTGTACTTCTTCGCGTTCTTGCCCTTGACGTAGATAATCAGCCGGACAATGACCGCCCCCGCAATGCCGATAAGCAAATCGGCGGGGTGGAAGCTCGGCGCGGCACTGGAAAAGGCGGCGGTAAAACCGTCCCCAAGATGTAACAGCTTCGCGCTCGTGTCCGCGCCGGGGGATAAGCGGACAGCCGCGCCCACTTTATCAAAGAGCCAGACAAAGAGCAGATACGGGAGATTGAGGATAAGCAGCTTCTTGATTTCCGGCTTCATAATTCCCGCCCCCTGTCTTTGTTTTTTACTTTCTCTCGCTGTGCGTTTCTGCCCTGTGCGGCTTCTTTAAGGCTTGTCAGCAGCTTTCGGATAGAGGGCTTCCTGTCCTGTGTCAGCTTCTTTGCGGAAAACTCCTTAAAGGCTGCGGTCAGCACGTCCGCGTCCCGCCCCTTGAAGAAAACAAGATAGCGGGGCGGGCTTTCCGTCGTGTCCTTTTTCAGCGCGAAGTCGATACCGTACTTTTTCGCCGTACTCTCAAAGGCTTTGATATTGCCCTCGGTAATCTCAATGTTGGAAACGCCCGCGTTCTGCTTCATAAGCTGCTTTAAGCTCTGCTTGCCCTGTGGCTGTTTCGCAAGCTGCTTCTTGCCCTTTGACAGTATGGCTTTCATTGCCTTTTGGAGCGTCTGCGCGGTCAGCTTCCCGGTCTTGATGTAAAGGGCTATGGTCTTTTCGTTTACTTCGTCTTGCATTTACCGTCCTCCTTTCGCGGTAGTCAGATAGTGGTTAAGGGGGAACGCCGCTTCTGGGGCTTCCCATAGGCTTTAGATACGGACGCGCAGACCGTTCAAGTCCTCGGCTCTGATACCCACAAGATACCAGTTGTCGCCGTATTCAATCCGGGTAGGCTTCCACTTGCCCCGCACGAACACGTCAAAGCACTCGCCGCAATGCAGCCCGCCATAGTAAGTATTGAGGTCAAAGCGAATGTCGTAACGGTCAGTGCGCTCGTCAAATACCAATGCTCCTGTTCTCTGTGCCATAATAAAATCCTCCTTTTGTTGTTTACAGGCTTTCGCCCGGTTTGAATGAATAAGGGTCGTGCGGCTCCTGTGGCGCAAGTGCGCCGCTTGCCATGTCATGGGCGACAAGGGAAGTGTAATAGTTGCCGATTGTGGACGGGGCATTGAAAAGGGCTGCTTTCAGATATTGCTTGATGTTGCGGATTTTGGTTGTGTTCTCCCGCATACAGTCAAGCACAAAGCGGATATGCTCGCCGTCCAGTTTCATAAACTTTGACTTCACAAGCTCTGCCGGGTAGTCGTCCCCCGCAATCCGCACCCGCTTTCTGGCGGTGCATACCGTTTCAAGCATGAGGTCTACAATCTCGTCAAGCCTGTCCCCGTCAAATTTCATGTCCTGTTTGAGAATGTCGTAGTCGATATTGTCCTTGATGATTTCCCGGTATATCTCTACTGCGCTCTGTGCTGCCGCTTCCGTTCCTTTCCGTTCCGGCGGCGTAGCCGCTCCCCCGCAAGGTGAGGGGTTAGGGGAAAGGATAGGAATGGAATGGGTACTTGATAAATCCGTATTTGATTTTTCTTTTTTTGGTAAGTCAGTTCTTTGTATATCTTTATTTAATTGCGTTGGATTTTCCAACGTAGGTTTTTCCAATGTTGGTTTTCCCTGTGTTGGATTATCCAATGTTGGATTTTCCAATGTAGGTAAATCCGGCGTAGGCGGCTGCGGCTGCTCGAATATCACATAGTCCGCGCCCCGCAAGCGTCCTTTCTCGTCGCGCTCCCTTGAACGGACGATATACCCGGCGCGTTCAAGCTCCCGTATGGCTTCGCGGATAGCGTCTATCTTCTCCCGGTTGATAAGGGATAAGCCTTTCAAGGTGTAGTCCCAATCTTCGGGGAGTGACAGCATTTGCGACAACAGCCCCTTTGCCTTTAGAGAAAGCTCCTTGTTGCGTAGGTGGTGGTTGCTCATTACGGTGTAGCCCTTGTTTCGTTCCACCCGGAAAACTGCCATAGTAAATCACTCCTTTTGCTGTGGATTTGTTACGCAGTAGAAGCGCGGTTTCGGGGGATAAGGTATAAATCCCTTGCCGCGTCAGATACGCGCCCGGAAAGCCGCTTGTAGCAAGGCTTTTTCTGCCCCTACTGCGTAACAAAGGGCATGAAAAAAGCGGCGTTCCTGTTCTCCCTGTGTAGAGAGTGGGAAACGCCGCTTTTGCGTCGTATTCAGTTTTTAGTACAATACCCGGCTTGTCCGTCGCTCGAAAAACCTTGATTTTCCAGTGTTTTCAAAAGTATCGTTATCTAACGTCAGCTTTCAACCGTCCTGGCTTCCAGCGGATGCTTGCCGACATCAAGGCGGGCAAGATCAAGCGTGTCATTGTAAAGGATATGAGCCGCTTGGGGCGCGACTATCTGCAAGTAGGAATGTATACGGATATTGTCTTTCCTGAATTTGGCGTTCATTTTGTTGCCGTCAATGATGGAGTGGACAGTACGCGGGGCGATAATGAGTTTACCGCGATCCGCAACGTCTTTAATGAGATGTACGCCCGGGATACCTCAAAGAAGATACGCGCCACTTGGCAGAGCAAGGGGAAATCCGGCGAACACCTCACTACAATCCCGCCTTATGGGTATATGAAAGACCCGGAGGATAAGAAAAAATGGATTGTGGACGAGGAAGCTGCTGCTATTGTTCAGAAGATATTTTCCCTCTGTGTGGATGGGCTGGGGCCAACGCAAATTGCAAAGTGGCTGTGTAAAAATCAAGTCTTAAATCCTACCGCTTACTGCCACACTAAAGGGCTACCGGCAAGCAATAAGCCTACGGCTGATCCTTACAAGTGGACAAACGAAACGGTATCACGCATTTTGTCTCGTATGGACTATCTGGGGCATACGGTGAATTTCAAGACCAAAAAACAGTCCTACAAAAGCAAGAAGAAACTTTGGAATGACCCGACGGATTGGATGATCTTTGAGAACACCCAGCCGCCGATCATCGAGGAAAGCGTTTTTCTGATTGTGCAGAACATCCGCAAATCCCGCCGTCGCCCCACCAAAATGGGTGATATGGGAATGTTCTCCGGGCTTCTTTACTGTGCGGAGTGCGGCGGAAAGATGTATCAATGCAGAGCGACACACTTCACCGAGGAACAGAAATACTTTATCTGCTCCACCTATCGCAAGGATCGGACGCTTTGCACGACACATTCCATCCGTAACGTGATTCTGCATGAAATCGTCCTGCGGAATCTCCGCGAGGCCATCCAGTATGTCAATGAGCATGAAGCCGCGTTTGTTCAGGACGCAGCAGACAGCAGCATGAGGGATCAGAGCGCAGACCTGACAAGGAAACGAGAAACGCTCTCTAAAGCAGACCTGCGGATCAGCGAGCTTGATACGATTATTTCCCACCTGTACGAAGATAATGTTACTGGTAAGCTGACGGATGAACGCTTTATCAAACTGTCCCATGACTATGAACATGAACAGCGGAACTTGAAGAACATGGCGGAGGTTTTGCGGCAAGACCTGAAACAGCAGGACAAGCAGCAAACCGATGTCAAGGCGTTTGTATCTGTGGTTAAGAAATACACAGACATGAAAGAGCTTGACGCCACCATTCTCCGGGAGTTCATAGACCACATCGAGGTTTCCCACGCTGACAGGAAATCCAAGACGCGGGAGATCACCATCGTTTACAACTTTATCGGTGCATTTGACTTTTCACGGGCTATCGAAGAAGCCCACCATTCCAATCAAAAACAGCAAGAAACGGCATAGCCGTTTGAGCTATACCGTTTCCTGCTTCAATGTTTTCTTAATTCACCGCCCCTAACCGGTGGTCTTTTTTAATATCAATCTTTAATTACTCGATGATCTCGGATACGACGCCGGATCCGACTGTTCTTCCGCCTTCTCTGATGGCGAATCTCAGTCCTTCTTCGATCGCGATCGGTGTGATCAGCTCGATTGTCATGGTGATGTTATCTCCAGGCATGCACATTTCTGTTCCTTCTGGCAGCTGCAGATCTCCCGTTACGTCCGTTGTTCTGAAATAGAACTGCGGTCTGTATCCGTTGAAGAACGGCGTATGTCTTCCGCCTTCTTCCTTCTTCAGCACGTATACTTCGCCTTTGAACTTTGTGTGCGGATGAATCGTTCCCGGTGCGGACAGTACCTGCCCTCTTTCGATTTCATCTCTCTGCACGCCTCTCAGCAGCGCTCCGATGTTGTCTCCGGTTTCCGCTACGTCCAGCAGCTTTCTGAACATTTCGATTCCCGTTACAACGACCTTTCTCTTTTCTTCGGTCAGTCCTACGATTTCTACTTCTTCTCCTACCTTCAGGCAGCCTCTTTCGACTCTTCCAGTCGCTACTGTTCCACGGCCTGTGATGGAGAATACGTCCTCGACCGGCATGATGAACGGTTTGTCGTTATCTCTCTCCGGTTCCGGAATATAGCTGTCTACTGCTTCGAACAGTTCCACGATCTTGTCTCCCCATGGGCCGGCAGGATCTTCCAGCGCGCCCAGCGCCGACCCTCTGATGATCGGTGTGTCGTCTCCTGGGAATTCGTATTCGTCCAGCAGTTCTCTTACTTCCATTTCTACCAGATCCAGCAGTTCTTCGTCATCTACCATGTCGCATTTGTTCAGGAATACGATGATATATGGTACGCCTACCTGTCTCGACAGCAGGATGTGTTCTCTTGTCTGAGGCATTGGTCCGTCGGTCGCTGCTACTACCAGGATCGCTCCGTCCATCTGAGCTGCTCCTGTGATCATGTTCTTTACATAGTCCGCATGTCCCGGGCAGTCTACGTGCGCGTAGTGTCTGTTGGGTGTTTCATACTCTACGTGAGCGGTCGCGATGGTGATTCCTCTTTCTTTTTCTTCCGGAGCTTTATCGATCTGGTCGAAAGCTACCTTTTCACCCAGCTGGTATCTCTGCTGCAGGGTCGTTGTGATCGCTGCCGTCAGAGTTGTCTTACCATGGTCTACGTGTCCAATGGTTCCGATATTGATATGTGGTTTGTTTCTTTCAAACTTTGCCTTTGCCATTTTTATTCTCCTTTCTCTCGACCCGCACCTGGCGGATCGCAATCCCTTCTTCCCACGGCCATGCCGTTTTCGTGGAAGAAAGGTTATTTATTGATGGATTCCACCAAGTTATCGGGCAGTTTCTCAAAGTGGTCGAACTGCATAACATAAACGCCTCTGCCCTGTGTCTTTGAACGCAGGTCTGTCGCATAACCGAACATTTCGGAAAGGGGCACATAACCTCTTACCGCAACTGCGCCGTTGTTCATGTCAGACCCTTCGATTCTGCCTCTTCTTGAACTGATGTCTCCGATTACGTCGCCCATGTATTCATCCGGAACTGTAACCTCAACTTTGAAAATCGGCTCAAGGAGTACAGGTTTCGCTTTCTTGCAGGCTTCTCTGAATGCCATGGAAGCGGCAATCTTGAAGGCCATTTCAGAGGAATCGACTTCATGATAGGATCCATCATAAAGTTCAACGCCAACGTCAACAACCTGATAGCCGGCAATCGGACCTGTCTGCATCGCTTCCTTAATACCTTCTTCAATTTTGCCGATGTATTCCTTCGGAATCGCACCGCCCACAATTGCATTGGTAAACTCGAAGCCTTCGCCCGGTTCTCTCGGGTTAATTCTGATTTTAACATGTCCATACTGTCCACGGCCGCCGGACTGCTTCGCATACTTATGGTCAACATCAGCAGGCTGTGAAATCGTTTCTTTGTAGGATACCTGTGGCTTACCTACGTTGGCCTCTACTTTGAATTCACGCAGCAGTCTGTCTACGATGATTTCAAGGTGAAGTTCACCCATACCCGCGATGATGGTCTGACCGGTATCTTCGTTGGTATAAGTCTTGAAAGTCGGGTCTTCTTCCGCAAGCTTTGCAAGCGCGATACCCATTTTTTCCTGACCGGCCTTTGTCTTCGGCTCAATGGCGATTTCAATTACCGGATCGGGGAATTCCATAGATTCGAGGATGATCTCATGTTTATCATCACACAGAGTATCCCCTGTCGTAGTATCTTTCAATCCTACTGCAGCTGCAATGTCTCCGGAATAAACCTCTTCGATTTCTTCCCTCTTGTTGGCGTGCATCTGCAGGATTCTGCCAATTCTTTCTTTCTTGCCCTTCGTTGAGTTGTAAATGTGGGAGCCTGCTTTGAGACTGCCGGAGTACACTCTAAAGAAGGCCAGTTTTCCCACAAACGGGTCGGCCATGATCTTAAATGCCAGAGCAGAAAACGGACCTTTATCATCAGCAGGCCGTTCTTCTTCCTCTTCTTTTCCCGGAACAATTCCCTTGATCGGCGGAATGTCCAGCGGAGAAGGCATATAATCCACAACAGCATCCAGCATCATCTGAACACCTTTGTTTCTGTAAGCGGAACCGCAAGTTACAGGAATCATTTCGCCGGCCAGAGTCTGCACTCTGATGGCGTCTTTGATTTCTTTCTTTGTCAGTTCTTCGCCCTCCAGGAATTTCATCATCAGCTCCTCATCCGTTTCGGCAACGGATTCCACCAGCTTGTCTCTCCATTCCTGAGCAGTATCTTTCAGGTCTTCCGGAATTTCCTCAACAGCAAATTCCTTTCCTAAGTCGTCTTTGTATATCTCTGCTTTCATCTCTACTAAGTCGATAATCCCAATAAAATCTTCCTGGGCACCGATTGGCAGCTGAATAGGCACTGCATTGGCCTTCAGTCTGTTTTTTACCATGTCTACGACTCTGAAAAAGTCAGCTCCCATGATGTCCATTTTGTTGACGAAGATCATTCTCGGAACACCGTACTTTTCCGCCTGTCTCCAAACAGTTTCGGACTGGGGCTCAACCCCGCCCTTGGCGCAAAGTACAGTAACCGCTCCGTCCAGTACTCGCAGGGATCGCTCTACCTCAACGGTGAAGTCCACGTGTCCCGGTGTATCGATAATATTGATTCTAACGTCTTTCCATTGTGCTGTAGTAGCAGCAGAGGTGATAGTGATACCACGTTCCTGTTCCTGTTCCATCCAGTCCATTGTGGCGGCGCCTTCATGCGTTTCGCCGAGTTTGTGCGTTCTTCCTGTATAGAAAAGAATTCGTTCTGTGGTTGTGGTCTTACCGGCGTCAATGTGCGCCATAATCCCAATATTTCTAGTTTTTTCTAATGGAAAACTTCTAGGCATCATATCCTCCCTTCTACCTGTTTTTACGCATTACCATCTGTAGTGAGCAAAGGCCTTATTGGCTTCTGCCATCTTATGCGTATCTTCTTTTTTCTTCACGGATGCGCCCGCATTATTGGATGCATCGATCAGTTCTTTGGCCAGTCTGTCGGCCATCGTCTTTTCGCCTCTGGCTCTGGTGTATTTTGTCAGCCATCTCAGTCCCAGGGTCTGACGTCTTTCCGGTCTTACTTCTACCGGTACCTGATAGTTGGCACCGCCGACACGTCTGGCTTTTACTTCCAGAACCGGCATGATGTTGTTCATTGCTTTTTCAAATACTTCCAATGGATTTTCGCCAGTCGTTTCTTCTACCTGTTTGAAGGCACCGTAAACGATCGCCTGGGCTGTTCCTTTTTTGCCGTCTAACATGATGCTGTTGATCAGCTTTGCTACAACGACACTTCCGTATACTGGATCTGGAAGCACTTCACGCTTTGGTACGTTTCCTTTTCTTGGCACTTCTCTTCCCTCCTTGCCATATTACTTCACTTTCCACGGTCTCGTGGAAAATTACTCTCCCCGCTTTCCTGAATACTCGAATTGAAAACGGGCAAGTGTGCTTTCGGTACTCGAGAGTATCAGCCTTATCCCGCCGAAACTCCCGCGGCGCTCATGACATAATAGTCTGTCCAGCAAGCGTTAGCAAGCTGCAAGACAAAGTTTATGCTAGAAATCCCAGCGAACTAAGTGAGCGCATGGATTTCATCGTATACATAAATCTATGATCAAGAACACGCTTTATTTCCCGATTACTACTTCTTAGGGCGTTTAGCGCCGTATTTGGAACGGGCTTTGCCTCTGTCTGCTACGCCAGCAGTGTCAAGTGTACCGCGAACGATGTGATATCTTACACCTGGCAGGTCCTTAACTCTTCCGCCTCTGATGAGTACAACACTATGTTCCTGCAGGTTGTGGCCGATACCAGGAATATAGGCTGTTACTTCGATACCATTCGTAAGACGAACCCTTGCAACTTTTCTAAGAGCTGAATTCGGCTTTTTCGGGGTAACGGTCTTTACAGACGTACATACGCCTCTTTTCTGAGGTGAATTAACGTTGGTCGGAACTCTTCTAATGGAGTTCATACCCTTACCCAGAGCCGGTGCAGTTGACTTTTTCACGCTGCTGGTTCTGCCCTGACGTACTAATTGGTTGATAGTAGGCATTCTTTTCTCCTTTCTTGCGCTGCTGTCCGCAGCCTGTTTGTCTATTTCAAACTCGATTTGAGCTTAAAATCTTTTTATGCACTCGAATCTCGGGCTTTGTCAAGCCCGAGACCGAAGTTAATTCTATCATAGGTTTCCACAAAAAGTCAATTTAATTCAAATATTTTTTATAATACAGGAAATATCCATTGCGTAGCATTTCCTGTATTTCAAAAAAGTTTACCTTGTGAAAGTGAGCGCGAAGCGCGAATAACGTTTCCGAAGGAAACTTTTTTATTCTTCATCAAACTCGATGATCTCGGAAGATTCTCCTTGAATCGGCGCCTGAGCTGCTTCTGCGTCGGCATCTGCCAGTTCCAGATCAGCATCATCCTCCAGCTCAAAGATTTCTTCGATATCGGCTTCAATTTCGTCGACTTCGATTTCCGGCTGACGGCTTACAGCCTCCATTTCCGGAGCTTCTGCCAGAAAATCATCATCCTCTTCTTCCTGCTCAGCCATCATCGCCGTATAGGCCTCCATGAGAGCTGTATTTACACCATAATCCAGGTCGATATTCTTATAACGTTTCATACCGGTTCCCGCAGGGATAAGTTTACCAATGATAACGTTTTCCTTAAGACCAAGCAGCTTATCGTTTTTACCCTTGATCGCCGCGTCGGTCAGCACTCTTGTGGTTTCCTGGAAGGATGCCGCAGACAGGAAGGAATTGGTTGCCAAGGAGGCCTTGGTAATACCAAGAAGAATCCTTTCGTATTTAGCCGGTTCCTGATCCTCCGAAAGCGCCGCATTGGCCTCCTCGATCTCATGCTTGCTGTACTGTCCTCCCGGGAGCAGCTTGGTTTCACCCGCATCGGTGATCTTGCACTTGGAAAGCATCTGACTTACGATTACTTCTACATGCTTGTCGTTGATATCTACACCCTGTTGCTTATACACTCGCTGCACTTCCTTGAGCAGGTACTGATATACACCCTCTACGCCGTTGAGCCTTAAGATATCCTTCGGATCCAGCGGTCCTCTGGTAATATTCTGTCCTGCCAGCACATAGTCGCCTTCTTTCACATTGAGTCTGGCGCCGTAAGGCACGATATATTCCCGTTCCTCTTCGCCGCGGACTTTAACCAGCGTCTTGTTGTCTTTTCTGGCTTCGATGGAAACCACCGTGCCGTCCGCTTCGCAGATTTCGGCCAGACCTTTCGGCTTTCTGGCTTCGAACAGCTCCTCAACTCTAGGCAGACCGTGGGTAATGTCGGAACCCGCTACACCGCCAGTGTGGAACGTTCTCATGGTCAGCTGGGTACCCGGTTCTCCGATGGACTGGGCGGCTGTGATGCCGACCGCCTCACCGATATTAACCGCTTCGCCGGTGGCCAGGTTGCGGCCGTAGCACTTGGCGCAGATTCCCGTCTTGCTGTGGCAGGTCATTACCGAACGAATGGCTACGGATTTGATGCCCGCATCTTCGATGGCCTGTGCCTGATCTTCTGTGATCTCTTCATTCTGCTCCACCAGCATCACGCCAGTTTCCGGATGATAGATATCCGTAAGCGAGGTTCTGCCGATGATACGCAGTTTCAGCGATTCGATTACTTCCTTGCCGTCTGTGAAGGCTCTTACTTCGATACCTTCGTCTGTGCCGCAGTCAAATTCGCGGACAATGACGTTATGGGAAACGTCAACAAGTCGTCTTGTCAGGTAACCGGAGTCAGCCGTTCTCAGCGCCGTATCGGCCAGACCCTTTCTGGCGCCGTTGGAGGAAATAAAGTATTCCAGTACGGACAGCCCTTCACGGAAGTTGGCTTTGATCGGCATTTCGATGGTTTTACCTGTGGCGTTGGCCATCAGACCACGCATACCGCCGATCTGTCTGATCTGGTTCTTGCTGCCTCGAGCTCCTGAATGGGCCATGATGAACAGATTGTTCAAAGAACCCAGGGAGTCCATCAGAGCGTCGGCCACATCGTCGGTCGTCTTGTTCCAAATCTCGATAACCTTCTCATATCGTTCCTGGTTGGAAACAAGTCCTTTACGGAAGGCTTTTTCATATTTGTCAACCATTTTTTCCGATTCTTCAATGATCCCCTGTTTTGCTTCTGGGATCTCCATGTCGGAAATACCAATGGTAATGGCTGCTCTTGTGGAATAGTGGAAGCCCATGTCTTTGATATAGTCCAGCATGATGGCCGTCCCGGTGTTTCCGTGGATCCGGTAGCAGCGGTCGATGATCTGTCCCAGCTTTTTCTTATCGCACAGGAAGTCGATTTCCAGCGCATAAGGATCGGCTTCCCGATCGACAAAGCCCAGGTCCTGCGGAATTTCCTGGTTGAAGATAAATCTTCCAACCGTGGATTCCACCAGCTTGCCCCGCTTGTCGTCTTCGTCCTTATACATGCGGACTTTTACTTTGGCGTGAAGCCCCACTTCTTTATTCTGATAAGCCATCAACATTTCGTCGATGTCGGTAAATACTTTTCCGTCGCCCTTTTCGGCCGGCGTGTCTCTTTCATCCACGCCAGGATGGGTCAGGTAGTAGCTTCCCAGGATCATATCCTGCGTCGGCGTTGTGATCGGAGAACCATCCTTGGGCGCCAGAATGTTGTTCACGGAGAGCATGAGGAATCTGGCTTCCGCCTGAGCTTCAACAGAAAGAGGTACGTGTACCGCCATCTGGTCGCCGTCAAAGTCAGCGTTGAAGGCTGTACATACCAGCGGATGAAGTTTGATAGCTTTTCCTTCCACCAGCACCGGCTCAAAGGCCTGGATACCCAGTCTGTGAAGGGTCGGAGCACGGTTGAGCATAACCGGGTGTTCCTTGATGACGCCTTCCAGCACATCCCACACTTCCGGCCTTACTTTTTCAACCATTCTCTTGGCGCTCTTGATGTTGTGGGCGTAACCGTTTTCCACCAGCTTTTTCATGATGAAGGGTTTGAACAGTTCCAGAGCCATCTTCTTAGGCAGACCGCACTGCCAGAAGCGCAGCTCCGGTCCGACTACGATTACGGAACGGCCCGAGTAGTCGACACGCTTACCCAGCAGGTTCTGTCTGAAACGTCCCTGTTTTCCTTTGAGCATGTCAGACAGGGATTTGAGCGGTCTGGATCCCGGTCCTGTTACCGGCCGGCCTCTTCTGCCGTTATCGATGAGGGCGTCCACCGCTTCCTGGAGCATTCTCTTTTCGTTTCTCACGATGATATCGGGCGCGCCCAGCTCCAGCAGACGGTTGAGTCTATTGTTACGGTTGATTACTCTCCGATATAAATCGTTCAGGTCGGAGGTGGCGAATCTGCCGCCGTCCAGCTGAACCATCGGTCTCAGATCCGGCGGGATAACGGGAATCACTTCCAGGATCATCCACTCCGGTTTATTGCCGGATGCTCTCAGAGCTTCGAGAACCTCCAGACGTCTTACAATACGGATTTTTTTCTGTCCGGTGGCGTCCTTCAGCTTGCCCCGCAGTTCTTCAGACAACTCTCCCAGGTCGATATGGGTCAGCAGCTCTCTTACTGCTTCCGCGCCCATGGCAGCCTTGAATTCATTTCCGTATTTCTCTTTTGCTTCTCTGTACTGCTGTTCGGTCAGCACTTCTTTATACGCGAATTCCGTGGAACCGGGATCGAGCACAATATATGCGGCAAAGTACAGGACCTTTTCCAGATTTCTCGGCGATATGTCGAGAACCAGTCCCATTCTTGACGGGATGCCCTTAAAGTACCAAATATGGGATACCGGCGCGGCCAGCTTGATGTGGCCCATCCGCTCTCTTCTAACCTTTGCTTTTGTAACTTCAACACCGCATCGATCGCAGACGATTCCTTTGTAACGAATCCTCTTGTACTTTCCGCAGTGACATTCCCAGTCCTTTTGAGGTCCAAATATCCTTTCGCAGAAAAGGCCTTCCTTCTCCGGCTTTAAGGTCCTGTAGTTAATAGTTTCAGGTTTTGTAACCTCTCCGTGCGACCATTCCAGGATCTTCTCTGTGGAAGCCAGGCCGATCTGCAGGGATTCAAAATTATTTAACTCATAGTTGTTGTTTTCACTCATTGGTCACTTCTCCTTCCCTATTCCCTATAACCGTTCATCCGGATCTTCGGCCAGCACGTCGTCTTCCAGGTCATCCTCCAAATCGTCATCGTCCGGCCCCTCTTCTGAGAAACCGCCTTCATCGAAGATTTCGTCTTCGTCGGCAACATCAGGATCAGCGTCGATAATATCTTCGATGGCGGACAAACCTTCCATCTCTGGCGCCTCCTTGATTTCAATCTCTTCGTTGTCCTCGGTCAGAACTTTTACATCAAGTCCCAGACTCTGCATTTCTTTGATCAGAACCTTAAAGGATTCGGGGATTCCCGGTTCAGGAATGTTCTCGCCCTTGACGATTGCTTCATAGGTCTTGACACGCCCTACGATATCGTCAGACTTAACCGTAAGGATTTCCTGCAGAGTATATGCAGCACCGTATGCTTCCAGTGCCCAAACTTCCATTTCCCCAAAACGCTGTCCGCCGAACTGGGCTTTTCCTCCCAGAGGCTGTTGGGTAACCAATGAATACGGACCTGTACTTCTGGCGTGAATTTTGTCGTCTACCAGATGGTGAAGCTTCAGCATATACATGTAGCCCACGGTTACCGGATTATCGAACTGCTCGCCAGTACGTCCGTCTCTTAATTTCAGTTTACCGCTTTTATCAACGCCGACTTCATCCAACAGCTGAATGATATCCTTTTCGTTTGCTCCATCAAATACCGGCGTAGCGATATACCAGTCTTTTCTCTTGGCCGCCAATCCCAGATGAACCTCCAGCACCTGTCCGACGTTCATTCGGGAAGGTACACCCAGAGGGTTGAGCATGACCTGCAGGGACTGGCCGTTTTCCATAAACGGCATATCTTCTTCCGGCAGGATTCTGGAAATAACACCTTTGTTTCCGTGGCGTCCGGCCATCTTGTCTCCCACGTTGATTTTCCTCTTGGTGGCAATATAGCAGCGCACCAGTTTGTTTACGCCTGGAGGCAGCTCATCGCCGTTTTCTCTTGAGAAAATCTTTACGTCGACTACAATACCAGTCTCTCCATGAGGAACACGAAGCGAGGTATCTCTAACTTCTCTGGCTTTCTCTCCGAAAATAGCCCGCAGCAGTCTTTCTTCCGCAGTCAGCTCCGTTTCTCCCTTTGGAGTTACTTTGCCAACCAGAATATCGGATGCGTTAACTTCAGCACCAATTCGGATAATGCCTTCTTCATCCAAGTCCTTGAGCGCGTCTTCGCCCACATTGGGGATATCTCTGGTGATCTCTTCCGGTCCCAGCTTGGTATCCCTGGCTTCGGATTCATATTCTTCAATATGGATGGATGTGAGAACATCCTCCATAATCAGTCTTTCATTGAGTATGATTGCATCCTCGTAATTGTAGCCTTCCCAAGTCATGAAGCCGATCAGCAGGTTTTTGCCCAGTGCGACTTCACCGTTTTCAGTGGAAGGACCGTCGGCAATTACTTCTCCGGCCTCTACATGTTCGCCGTGACAGACAATCGGTCTCTGGTTAATGCAGGTTCCCTGGTTAGAACGTTTAAATTTAAGCAGTGTGTATTTATCCGTTCCTTTTCCGTCATCCCTGCGGATGGTGATTCTATCGGCATCGACGAATTCTACCGTACCGGAATTTTTAGCCAGCTGTACGACACCCGAATCCTTAGCAGCCTTGTGCTCCATTCCGGTTCCGACGATCGGCGCTTCCGTTACCAGAAGCGGAACAGCCTGACGCTGCATGTTGGAACCCATCAGCGCCCGGTTGGCGTCATCGTTTTCCAGGAAGGGGATCATCGCAGTAGCCACAGATACAACCTGCTTGGGCGAAACGTCCATATAGTCGATTTGATCTCTCGGCATCAGGTCGATTTCTCCGCCTACACCGCGGGAAGCTACCTTCAGATTGACGAAGTGTCCTTCTGAATCCAGCGGTTCGTTAGCCTGGGCTACGATTTTATCTTCTTCATCATCGGCCGTCAGGTAATGGATTTCATCCGTTACACGGCCTGTCTCTTTATCTACTACACGATACGGAGTTTCGATAAATCCATATTCATTGATAATTCCATAAGTTGTTAAGGAGCCAATCAGCCCAATGTTAGGGCCTTCTGGTGTCTCGATGGGGCACATTCTTCCATAATGGGAATGATGTACGTCACGTACTTCGAATCCGGCTCTCTCTCTGGACAGTCCTCCCGGACCCAGAGCCGACAGTCTTCTCTTGTGTGTCAGCTCGGCCAGCGGATTGGTCTGGTCCATAAACTGGGATAGCTGGGAGCTTCCGAAAAATTCTTTGATGGAAGCCGTCACAGGACGAATGTTCATCAGCGCCTGAGGCGTTGCGATTTCGATATCCTGTGTGGTCATTCTCTCTTTAACGGTTCGCTCCATTCTGGCAAGACCGATGCGGAACTGATTTTGCAGCAGTTCGCCCACGGTTCTCAGTCTCCGGTTGCCCAGATGGTCGATGTCATCAACTTCTCCAATTCCATAGTTCAGGTTGAGGATATAGCTGACTGAGGCGATGATATCGGCGATGAGAATATGCTTGGGCGACAGGTCATGCTTTCTGGAAACCAGGGCTTCTTTAAGAGATGCTTCATCGCTTCCTTCGTTTTCACTGAGTATTTCCATCAGTACCGGATAATAAACCTTATCCGGAATCTTGGTGTCGGAAAGGTCGAATTCCACGTAGGTGCTGATGTCGACGAACTGGTTGCCGATTATTTTTGTCACGGTCTCTTCATCGTTTCCATACGCGAAGATATGATGGACGCCGGCGTTTTCAATCTGGCGGGCCATCTGTGCATCGATGCGCTGGTCTTTTTCAACCAGAATTTCACCGGTATTGGGGTCTGTCACATCTTCTGCTGCGACACGATCCACGATCCGGTTGAAGAGTCCCAGTTTTTTATTGTATTTATATCTGCCTACTTTGGCAAGGTCATATCGTTTCGGGTCAAAAAATAAGGAATTGAGCAGAGACTCGGCGCTTTCCACGGTAGGCGGCTCTCCTGGTCTGAGCTTTTTATAGATTTCTTTCAAACCTTCTTCGTAGCTGTCAGTCGCATCCTTTTCCAGGGTTCTTCTAAGTCTTGCGTCTTCTCCGAAGGTATCAATAATCTCCTGATCGCTTCCCATCCCCAGTGCTCGAAGGAGTGTTGTGACAGGCTGTTTTCTGGTACGGTCAACTCTTACTGAGATGATTTCATTGGAATCCGTCTCATATTCAAGCCATGCCCCCCTGTTTGGAATAATCGTCGTCGAGAATAGATTTTTACCCGACTTGTCTATTTCTACCGCATAATAAGGTCCCGGAGAACGCACCAGCTGAGTTACCACCACTCGCTCGGCGCCGTTATAGATGAAGGTACCTTTTTCGGTCATCAGCGGGAAGTCCCCCATGAATACTTCCTGCTCTTTTACTTCCCCTGTTTCTTTATTGATTAATCTTACTTTTACTTTAAGTGGAGCTGCATATGTTACATCGCGTTCCTTACATTCCTCCTGCTCGTATTTGGGAGGATCGTTTAAGGAATAGTCGATAAATTCAAGCACTAAATTTCCTGCATAATCCTTAATCGGGGATATGTCCTCAAAGACTTCCTGCAGGCCTTCTTTGATGAACCAATCGTAGGAATCCGTTTGAATCTGGATCAGATTTGGCATTTCCGCGACTTCATTGATCTTGGAAAATGTCATACGGTCTTTTCTACCTAATTTTACTGGCTTTGGCATATTTATCACTCCTTATATCTCTAACAAATTACATTTGCGTGGCAGTCTAATATGATATCACGGAGGTGTCAATTTGTCAACATTATTTTTGGAAATTTCTAGTTTTTTGCTTTTGAGTGAATAGATTTGGTCATTTGCGATGGGGATTTTGCCCGATAGGCGGGGCGTGATCGGGTGCAGCCCAGCGAGGGGAGGCGACGCATAGAAATAAGGAATATTTATTTTTACAGCAACCGATTTTGCCTGATGTGCCGCATTGTTCAAGCCGCCGCTTGATTGATCAGCTACCTGGCCTTGGCCCTATCAGCCTTGGCACGAGATTTAGACCAGCCCGCCAGGATCCAGTCAGGTTCTGGAAGCAGGCTGCGATCCGGGAAACGTTCTGTAAAAAACAGCATTTTTTATACGCAAAAGCAGGCGGGAACGCATCCCGCCTGCCAGATTGTCCATAACTGCGCTTATTTCAGTTCTACCTTTGCGCCAACTTCTTCCAGCTGACCCTTGATTGCTTCGGCTTCTGCCTTTTCAATGCCTTCTTTTACGTTGGACGGAGCTCCGTCAACCAGCTCTTTTGCTTCCTTCAGTCCCAGGCCGGTGATTTCTCTTACAGCCTTGATAACCTTGATCTTTTCTCCGCCAACTTCTGCCAGAACAACTGTGAATTCAGTCTGTTCTTCTGCTCCGCCTGCTGCTGCTCCGTCAGCTGCCGCTACTACAACGCCTGCTGCTGCGGACACACCAAATTCTTCTTCGCAAGCCTTTACAAGCTCGTTTAATTCCAGTACGGACATTTCTTTTATAGCTTCAATAAATTCAGCTGTTGTTAATTTTGCCATTCTAATTTACCTCCAATTAAATTTTAATGATTCATAATAAAACTTTCGTTTAAATTGTTTCTCTTAAGCTTCTTCTGCCGGTGCAGCTTCTGCTCCGCCTTCGCCTTTTTCAGCGATCTGGTTAAGCACACGTGCAAAGTTGGTGATCGGGGACTGGATGCTTCCCATGAACTTTGCGATCAGGTTTTCCCTTGACGGGATCTTGGCGATCTGTTTTACGCCTTCTGCATCAAAGAATTCACCTTCAATGACACCTGCTTTGAATTCCATTTTTTTGTATTCTTCGATCACTCCATTGATGACTCTGGCCGGAGCCGTAGCATCGTCGTAGCTGATGGCGAATGCGCTGGGTCCTTCCAGGGCCTGACCCAGGGACTCATAGGGAGTGCCTTCGATAGCTCTCTTAGCCAGCGTATTCTTGTAGACGGTATAGTCCACATCTGCCTCACGAAGCTTTCTTCTCATTTCGTCAGCCTGCGCAACTGTGATTCCCATATAGTCGATCACTATGGCAGCCTGCGCTTTTTCCAGCTTTTCTTTTATCTCGTCAATGATGACCTGTTTTTCCTGCCATGCTTCTTTTGACATACGTTTCTCTCCTTTCCTGAGATTTGGTTTGCGGTACGCCGTAAATGAAAAGCCTTGATCTGCGAAGACAAATCAAGGCCAATATACATTCATTTATATTGTACCTCGGCGGGATGATTAAGCTCGTATCAACATACTCGCCCCCGCTGTCTACGGTTATTATTCTTATTTTGTTTTAAATCTTAGCCAAGCTTCTGCGCGTTGACTTTGATTCCAGGTCCCATACTTGAAGCAACCGTTACGCTCTTCAGATACTGACCTTTAGCTGCAGCAGGTTTTGCTTTGATAACAGCTTCCAGCAGCGCATTGAAGTTATCTTCCAGCTTTTCCTTTCCAAAGGAAGCCTTTCCGATCGGTGTGTGGATAATGTTGCTCTTGTCAAGGCGATATTCCACTTTACCTGCTTTTACTTCCTGGATGGCTTTTTCAACATCCATTGTAACTGTACCGGATTTTGGGTTCGGCATCAGGCCCTTAGGACCTAAAATCTTACCCAGACGTCCTACAACACCCATCATGTCAGGAGTTGCGATAACCACATCAAAGTCAAACCAGTTTTCTGTCTGGATTCTCTGGGCCATTTCCTCAGCTCCCACAAAATCAGCGCCTGCCGCTTCTGCTTCCGCTGCCTTCGGTCCCTTTGCGAATACCAAAACTTTCTTTGTTTTGCCTGTTCCGTGCGGGAGAACGATAGCGCCTCTGACCTGCTGGTCAGCGTGTCTTCCGTCTACACCAAGTCTGATGTGCACTTCAACAGTTTCGTCAAATTTTGCCTTGGCTGTCTTAGTAACCAGCTCCATGGCTTCCGGTACTTCATATACCGCCTGTCTGTCATATGCTTTTAATGACTCTTTGTAATTCTTACCTCTTTTAGGCATCTTAAACCTCCTTGTGGTATTAGCGGCATTCTGCCTCCCACGCTCTTAGTCTTCTACTACGATTCCCATGCTTCTTGCAGTTCCCTTGATCATCTCTGTAGCTGATTCAAGGCTTGCTGCATTAAGATCCGGCATCTTTGTCTTTGCGATTTCTTCGACCTGTGCGGTTGTCAGTGTAGCCACCTTTTTCTTGTTAGGCTCACCGGATGCAGTGTCAAGTCCCGCGGCCTTCTTGAGCAGAACTGCTGCAGGCGGTGTTTTGCAGATGAACGAAAACGATCTGTCCGCATAAACAGTAATCACTACAGGAATGATCATGCCTGGCTGGTCCTGAGTTTTGGCGTTGAACTGTTTACAGAAGTCCATAATGTTAACGCCGTGCTGACCCAGAGCAGGTCCTACTGGAGGAGCCGGATTTGCGTTGCCGGCCGGAATCTGAAGTTTGATATAACCTTCAACTTTCTTAGCCATTGTGTTTCTCCTTTCTCTTAGATTTTATCTACCTGTGCGAAGTCAAGCTCCACAGGCGTATCTCGTCCGAACATGGAGATTCTAGCTTTCAGCGTCTGTTTTTCCATATTGACCTCTTCTACTACTCCCATAAAGCTTTCGAATGGTCCATTGATAACCTTTACACTGTCGCCCACTTCCACATCCAGATCGATGTATATTTTCTCGATACCCATTCTTCTCACCTCTTCTGTGGAAAGAGGGATCGGGTCGGAGCCATGACCTACGAAACCTGTTACGCCCTGGGTGTTTCTCACCAGGTACCAAGATTCGTTGGTAACAATCATTTTTACAATAACGTACCCAGGGAACATTTTCCTGGTTTTGATCTTCCGTTGTCCGTTTTTAATCTCTACCCGGTCTTCCGTCGGCACAACAACGTCAAGGATCAGATCCTGCATTCCCCGATTTTCAACGATCTTCTCAATATTCACTTTCACCTTGTTCTCGTGGCCGGAATAAGTGTGGACGACATACCACTTGGCTTCACCGTCACCCCTCAATCCTTCCAGCTCTTCGATGTTCAGCTTTTTCTTCGGAGGTTCTTCCGCAGGAGCTTCATCTGCCGTTTCGGCCTCAGCCCGTGCAGAAGGAGTTTCCTCTTCCGATACCTGATCAGAGCAGGCCCCGTCCGCAGTTTCCTCAATTACAGAGGATTCCTCCGCCGCAAGGTTTTCTTCCATGATAGTATCCTTTTCGTTCTCTCCCATTGCACCTTCAGTCCTTTTTATCTTTCATTACATAGTAATACCAAGCAAGCCTTTGAGCGCTGCCAAAAATCCGGTATCAATCGCCCAGAATGCGACAGCAAAGACAGCACAGGCAACCAGTACGACCACCGTATAGGAACCCAGTTCCTTCTTTGTCGGCCATACTACCTTTTTCATTTCCAGCTTGACACCCTTAAAGTAGTCTTTCAGGCTGCCTCTTTTTTTCTTAGGAGGAGCTACAGGAACTTTTCGTTTTACGTCCTTGTCCTTTTTTGCCATGATTACTACTCCTTATTTGGTTTCCTTATGAATCGTATGTTTCTTGCAGAACTTGCAGTATTTCTTGATTTCGATACGATCAGGATCGTTCTTCTTGTTCTTGATTGTATTGTAGTTTCTCTGCTTACATTCTGTGCAAGCCAATGTTACTTTAACTCTCATCTTGATTGTCCTCCGTTTAACTCAAAATTCAGAGCCTCAGAAAGCTCTGTTTGTAATCATCATCATAAAGTCGCTTGATAATTGTATATTAGCGGCTCGTCAATGTCAAGAGATTTTTACCAATTCTAGAGATCGATTTCTTTGGGATCGTCTTCTTCAATTTGGTACCACTCTTCATCCACGAATCCGCCTTCGCTGATTTTTTCCAAAGGCATGATCATATACTTGCCCCAGGCCTCTACTGCTACGCTGCCATCGGGAAGCAAAATTTCCCCTGTACCTTCAAACAGTTTGCGGTTCCGTTTTGTCACCCTGGCAACTGCCTTCAGGTCCGCTTCCGTTGGAATGGGCTTTTTGTACTTCATATGCAGTTCGACGGTTACGCCCCAAAAGTCATCCCGGCCGTCGGCCGCTGCCCGGCCGATCAGTTCGTCCAAAACACCTGCGGCCATTCCGCCGTGCATTCTGCCCGGGTAGCTCTGGTGCCAGTCCTCCGATCGGAATGTAGCTGCGATTTCGCCATTTTCCAATTCATAAAACCGGCAGCCCAGGCTGGCTTTATTTTGGTCGCCGCAGACGATACATCTGGCACTGTTGTTTTGTTTTCGTTTTACCCTTTGCTTCATGATTTACTCCATTTTAAAACTGCGGCGGATGCCGCAGCTTTCAGTTTCTGTTCTTATTATATTCTTTTATTCGGTCTCCGTCAAGAGATCAGGACCAGCCTTTTTGCTTTTCTCCTATTGGTGCAGCGGAATTTCTTTTCCATCCAGCAGCACGCTTTCCACCTGCTGCATATCGATTAGCTTGCCAAGCACGCCCTCCATAGTTCCTGAGGAATGACTTCCGTCGGACAGCCAGGAAGAACCGTCTATCTGAACAGGTACCGCCGCTCCATCCTTCATTTTAATCTTCAGGGCGGTCAAGGACTCCCATCCCGCTTCCACATCTTCGTAATAGCGACCGACTTTGCCCTCCACAAAACAGGAAATCGGAGAAATGGTAATTTTTTCGATCACCAGAGAACCTTCTCCGGCGGGAATTTCAGCTGACGGTTTATAGGTCTTGGAAACATCCTTGTAGGCCAGCTTAAAGTTGAGTTTCCAGCTGCCTTCGATCAGAACTTTTTCATCGCCCTCTTGCACATTGATCACTTTTCCAAGATTTTTCAGTTTTAGTTCCACTTCCCGATTATTGGCCGCTTCATCTGATGACAGCTCCATGAGCATACTGAGAGTTTTTCCATCTGCTGATACGCCGTCCTTCATCGGGCTCAAACTCAGCATACCGGTCTGCTGGGACTCCATATCAAAGGATTCAAAGCAGCACATCTGGTCCAGCTTAAGATCGGTCAAGGAAGTCACCTCCAGCAAAACAAAGACCCGGTGCCCGTCTCCCACCGCTTGTTTGGCCTCGATGCGCAGACCATTTTTTTCGACAGCCGCATTGATATCCGTTACCGATTGGGTAATCTGATCACTAGTTCCCCCCAACAGGCTTGCCAGTCTGCTGTCCAGCTTTAGCACCTTTACGGTAAACGCTCCGCAGGCAAGGAGCATGACAGCGGCAAGGGCAATGGCGGCCGTCCTTCTGAGATGACGAGTTTTTCGGGGAGTACGTTCTTTTTCTATCTGTTCCACAACACACGCAAGTATCCGCTCTTTTTCTTCTTTATTCATGACGTATCCCCCTTTCCTCCAATTTCTTTTTTAAGATCGCTTTTGAACGAAAGAGTTTATTTTCCACTTGTTTTTCCGACAATTCCAACTTTCCAGCGATTTCTTTCACCTTATATTCCTGGAAGAAACGCATGGCAAAGATGGTTCGGTCCGGTTCCTCCATTTCTGCCACTACCTGACGAACAGTCAGCTCTTCTTCTCTGCGAATCACCATATCTTCAATCCCCTCGCTGTCGTCCGGGATCTCTTCCTTCTGATAAATGTCCGCCTCAAGTCCCCCTCGCAGGCGCTTGCATTTATCCAGAGCGGCATTTCTGGCGATTCCATAAAGATAACTTTTCAGAGAAGTGCCTTTGTTGGGCTTGAAACTCTTTCGATATCGCCACAGGCGTATAAAAGTTTCTGCGATCGCTTCCTCCACATCCTCGTCTGTCCCCCAGGCGAGAATCTCTCTGCAGATGGTCTTTACCGAGTCTCCGTATAAATCCAACGCGATGGCAATGCCCTTTTCCGGATTTCGTTCAATTGTTCGAATCAGTTTTTTGTCTTCCATGCTGTGAAAAGGTCCCTTTCACTTACCTATACCTGCCTTGTCGTGAAAACCACTCACTTTTTCCTAAATTATTTTTTATCTACGTTTTCCTTTTTTTCTCAGCCTGCTCCGTTCTAATCGAAACAGCCCGTTCATGACGGCCCATATGACACCCGCTTCCAAAAATAAAGCAGTCGCCAGAAAGGAGGAGAAGCGGGTAAGCAGCATGATGGCCAGCATTGCGCCAATTAAAATTCGATTCATCATTTTAAAGACTCGGTATCCGCTTCGGTAGGCAAGCATCCGTTCTCGGATTACCGCTTCCTCGTGAAGATTGCCCTTTTGATTCAAACTGGGCCTTCGGCTGAGCTTGAAGAGCATCTTTTTTGAACACCACATTGCTCCAATAGCCGCGAAAAGGGCTATCGCCACCCATATCTGTGCGCCGTTACCTGTTTTGCTGCAAAGGAAAAAACGAATTCCTATGAAAAGGAAGGTCAGCATCATGAACAGCTCTAGAAGGTAGTCCGCGGCTTCCAGTCCTCCTTCTATTTTTTCCCACTTTCCTCCTGCTGTATCATCGCTTTCTTTCAACGCATCTTGGCTTTCAAATTTGAGGAGCCACCCAAGGGCACTGATTACCAGGTCAATGCCGATCACAATCCAGGTCAGCAGCCAAATTGAACGGATTATCTGATCGCTGGAAAAATCCAGGGTTTCACTTTTTATTTCAAAGAAAATTAAAAAGACAAAGACGCCGATGGCCGCTATCACGCACAGGATTGTCACTGCTGCCAGGAAAACAATCCCCCAATTTACTGTTCCTGCTCGTTTAATGTTCATTGTTTTCCTCCTCGTATGCAAACACGTCCTCCACCCTTACATTCAGCATTTTGGCAATTTTCAGCGCCAGGGTCACCGAAGGCGAGTAGTCTCCCCGTTCAATGAGGCTGATGGTCTGTCTGGACGCTCCGACCAGCCGGCCAAAATCCTGCTGGTTCATATTCAATTTCGCCCGGTACTCTTTTAATCGATTCCTCAGAGGCATATTCACAAACCTTTCTATTGACAACTATTATTTGCATTTTGACTATATGAGTTGTCATTATGACAAGAATCATAGTCATCTTTATTATAGTTCTGACAAAAATGCTTGTCAAGCAGACCTGTTGGCTTTTGGTGGAGTTGGGCCCCGGCGAGGAGAGTGCCAGAAAAAATCAAAAGAGTTAAGATTTATAGTAATCTTTGATGCTTTTCCGGTTTTCCACCCCCATAAAACCAGTTAAGCGCTGAAAAACTATCAGAACTAGCTCCTTTTTGCAGCAATCCCGATATCCCGGGCTGGGCCGCCCCGTTTCAACAACCATCGCACCAATACCCAGGCCGGAGCGAGGTATACCCGCTCCGCCTGAACAGCAAAAGACTGCTGCATGAAGCGAATCAATCTTTTCACTTCGTGCAGCAGCCTTCCAATCTACCATTTCTATCACCGTTCCAGGCGCACATCCTTTTTACTCATTGACCGAACCGTGGTCAAAATCAGAACCACAGCCAAAATCAGCAGGACGCAGGCAATGCTTCCCATAAGGATATTACCCGCCCCATAGAAGGACTTGGCCAGCATGACGAGAGCCGTAAGGGTCACCGCGAACATAATCACCATCGGAATAGCCGTAGGCAGCACACCCCTTCCTGTTCTTGCGAACCACGCGGTCAGCGCCAGTAGAGCCAGACCGGCCAGCAGCTGATTAGACGCGCCGAAAATCGGCCAAATCTTATCGTAGCCGTAAAGCATGAGCAGTCCTGCGCAGCCCACTGTCACCACCGTCCCCACAACCGGCTTTTGCAAAAATCGTTGAAATTGAGGCTGGTCCTTTTTCTCCCCTTTTCCCATCAGCTCCTGGAACATATACCGGGCAATCCGGGTCGCCGTATCCAGAGACGTAAGGGCAAAGGCCGAAAAAGCCAAGATGATAAACACCATCCCCACCTCTTTAGGCAGGCCGAATCCGGCCATAAACTCAGACACGCCCGCCGCGAATCTTACCGCAGGAGTTCCATCGACCTGAACAGCCGTATAAGCAACGGCAATGATCGTAACGATCGCCACAATCCCCTCAATCAACATAGCACCGTAGCCAATCAGCTTAGCATCAGACTCTTTGTTGATCTGCTTTGAAGTCGTTCCCGAACCGACCAGCGAATGAAAGCCGGAAATCGCCCCGCAAGCAACGGTAATAAACAAAATTGGAAATAAATATTGAACCGCTTTCCCATCGTTCACAGCAAATGACGTAAAGGCATCCATCTGCAAAGTCGGATGTTCAATGAAAATACCCGCAACTGCGCCGATCAAAACTGCGTAAAGAAGAAATGAACACAGGTAATCCCTGGGCTGAAGCAGAATCCACACAGGCATCACAGACGCCACCACGATGTACAGGAGAACAACCACAATCCATGCGGTTTTGGACAAGGTCAGGATGGGAAACGTGTAGCCGATCCAAATGCAGAAGAAGAGTGCCGCCACCCCGATAATCGTCGATACTACGATGTTGGCATTCTTTCGATAAACAAAAATTCCAAACAAGACGGCAAGCAAAATAAATAAAACCGACGCAGTACCGGCCATAGCCCCTGTCAGGTTGTTCGGATTTGCCGGGTCGTAAGCAAAGGTTCCCGCACAAATATCGGCAAAGGCCGCCACTACCAGGACCAGCGCCAGCCAGGAAAACAGATTGAACAGCAGCTTTCCAGTCTGACCGATATTCTGCCGCACCACTTCACCGATGGACTTTCCATCATGGCGCAGCGAAGCAAAAATAGAACCAAAGTCATGGACACCGCCGAAAAAAATGCTGCCGATTACCACCCACAAATAAACGGGCAGCCAGCCGAAAATGATCGCCTGGATTGGCCCTGTAATCGGCCCCGCTCCTGCAATCGAAGAAAAGTGATGACCCAGTATGACTTTCGCGTCCGCAGGGCAATAGTCAACATCATCCCGTAAGGTATGAGCGGGCGTCGGCCTGCAGGCGTCAATCCCCCACTTTTTCGCTAAAAATCTTCCATAAGTCACATAGGCAATGAAGAATGCTCCAATGCCAATTACCAATAATAATGCTGCATTCATCTCTCGTTCACCTCGCAAAATCGTATTCCATCACCATTGATATACCTGTTTAATTTCTTTTCCCACTTTATTAGTATACACTTTTTTTCCTTTCAGGTCAACACAAACCAGCCGCACTTTGGAAAATCCCCGCCAAAAGAAGTGAAACATTTTTTCAAACTTGAGCCTCTTGACCAGGTTTTCAGTCCCAGGGGGCAGAGTATCACAGACAAGGATTCCGGTAATATCCGTGTAAAAATGATCCTTTCCCGGACTCAGCGCCATTACTTTTTCACACATCTCACAAAAAAACGAGTCCACATCTTCCAGATCCGGCGCGGCAATTGCCTTCATATAGCAAGTTTCAAAGGTTTCATAGCGATCAATGATATCTTGCTTTGTAAGAAAGATTCTGCCGGAAACATCATGGTATCGGGCAATCATAAGATATTGCCGGCCGTTTTCTTTGCCAGGTGCTTCTATTTGAAAATTAGCTTCCAGCCGCTTTCGAATCATTTCCGCATATTGTTCCAGGTTCATACTGCAATTCTCCCTTACAGAAAAAGCGGCTGAACATGTCAGCCGCTTTTATCATATTTCTTAAATTATTTCCAGACAGTTTTTCGGGCACTGGTTCACGCAGGCTTCGCATGTCACACAAGTTTCTTTATCTACCTTCCAAACCTTTTCTTTGCGGTCTATGGTCAGTGCGTCCACCGGGCAGGCCTTGGAGCAAATACCGCAGTAAATACAGTCACTGGTTTTGCATATCAAACCTTCCTCATCCTCAGGGCAGCTGTATGTAGGCTCTTTTTCCGCTTCCGCTTCTTTTTTCGCCTCTTTCTTTTCTGCCTTTTCCTCGCTTTGGGAAGCTTCTGCTTTTCCGCCCAGCGAGAGACACTTCTTCGGACATTTTTCTACACAGACTCCGCAGCTTACGCAAGCGTCTGTATCCACCTTCCAAACCTTTTCCTTGCGATCAACAGTCAGCGCCTCGCAAGGACAATTCTTGGAACAAAGTCCGCAGTAAATACAGTCGTCCAGATTACAGGTCAGCTCGCCGCTATCGGCTTCGCCGCCGTCCTTCTCTTTGTTGAGCGTTGTTTTGTCTTGCTTAGGTATCTCAAAGGTATCCACGACTTTTTCTGGTCCCGGTTCTGTATACTGATTTTCCATGGTCAGACAAGTTTTCGGACACACTTCAACACAGCAGTTGCACTGAATGCACTGCATTCTTTCGATGGTCCATGTACGGGCGTTTCGATCAACGGTGATGGCATTGGCCGGGCACTTTTTGGCACAAATACCACAGACAATACAGTCCTCCGTACGAATACCGATCTGTCCTCTCGTCCGCTCCTGCCACTCTCTTGGTACTACTGGGTACATGAGAGTCGCAGGCTTTCTGAACAGACTTTTTAGTACGACTTTTCCGATTCTAAAAGTTGCCATTACTCTCACCTACCTTTCTGTACAACTGATACAAGGGTCGATCGTTAAGATCAGAATTGGAACATCAGCCAGATCGCAGCCCTGCAGCATTTTAACAAGTGCAGGGATGTTCATGTTGGTTGGTGTCCTGACTCTCATTCTTTCGAGGAATTTGGAGTCCGCACCCTTGGCGTAATAGAACGCTTCGCCTCTGGGCTGTTCTAATCTGACTGCAAACTCGCCCTTCACATTTCCTTTCACTGGCACATCGATCGGTCCGTCCGGAATCTGCGAAACAGCCTCTTCAATCAAATCAATGGACTGGAAAACCTCTCCGATTCTCACTTTGCATCTTGCATAGCAATCGCCTTCTGTTTCCACAATCGGCTCAAAATTCAGCTTATCATAGACTCCCGGCCCGTTCAGTCTCAAATCCTGAATCAGTCCCGATCCTCTTGCTACCGGGCCTGTGGCGCTGAGATCGATCGCATCCTCTTTCGACAACACGCCGACGCCGCACAGTCTGTTTTTAACAGAAGTATCATTGATAAATACATCTGTCAGCTCTTTGATTTCTTTTTTCAAACCCTTGAGAATATCCACGATCTCTTTCAGAGTTTCGTTATCGATATCTTTTCTCAGGCCGCCGACTTTACATACGGAAAAGATAACTCTTCCGCCGGTCGTCTTTTCAAAAATATCGAGAATCGATTCTCGGACTCTCCAGCAATGCATAAACAAGCTGTCAAAAGCAAAGGCGTCAGCCAAAAGGCCCAGCCATAAAAGATGGCTGTGAAGCCTGGACAGTTCATGCCAAATCGTCCTCAAATATTCAGCTCTTTCCGGAACCTGGATATCCATGGCCCCTTCCACGGAGGCGCAATAGCCCCAGCCGTGTCCGAAACTGCAGATACCACAGATTCTTTCTATAACATATACCATTTCGGTATATTCCTTTTTTTCCACCAGCTTTTCCAGGCCTCTATGAATAAATCCAATAGAAGGAATCGCTTCGACTACCACTTCATCTTCGAGCACAAGATCGAGATGAACCGGTTCCGGAAGCACCGGATGCTGCGGTCCGAAAGGAATAATCGTTCTTTTACCCATATCTTTCTTCCTTTCTTAGTTCTTTGGATTCCATGGAGTAGGTTCAGCCACCTTAAAGAAATGTCCGCCGTAATCCAATTCAATATTCTTAATCTTGATTCCGAACAGATCGTGCATTTCATTTTCATAAATGAACGCGCTCCAATACTCGCCGGTAACGCTCTGAATCTCTTCTTCTTCCGGAATCGTCACTCTCAGGTTAAACAGCTCATGATCCTTATCGAAGGAATAAAGGATTTCAAATCCTTCCGAAACCTTTGTCGCGCAGATCTGCAGCAGCCTGTAGCCTTCCGCTTTCATGTTTCTGGCTTTTGACAAAAGATCAGAAGCTGCAACGGGTTCAATGCTTTGTTCTCTATATGATCTCATTTAAGCTTCCTCCTTTTCTGCAGGTTCTGCGTCGATCGCCGGAGCTGCCGTATTGCCGTTCATAGCGTTTCTCTTTTCCTGAAGAACGCCCAGGCCTTTTACAACTCCATCAATGATTGCTTCCGGTCTAGCCGCGCAGCCCGGAACGTATACGTCTACCGGGATTACGGTATCGACGCCGCCTAGAATGTTATAGCATTCTTTAAAAACGCCGCCGTTGTTGGCGCAAATTCCAATGGCCACAACCACTTTTGGTTCCGGCATCTGGGAATAAATCTGCTTTACGACTTCTTTATTCTGCTCATTTACAGATCCGGTTACCAGAAACACATCCGCATGCTTTGGGTTACCGGTATTGATGATACCAAACCGCTCAACGTCGTACATAGGTGTAAGGCATGCCAGTACTTCTATGTCGCATCCGTTGCAGCTGGAGCCGTCATAATGGATGACCCATGGTGATTTTGTTACATATGACATCTCTACACCTCCTTTATACCAGATATACGATGAACAAGTTGATCATACCAAGCACCAGCGCTACAATCCACGCTGAGTTGATGGCAACCTGCCACTTCATTCTTGCGAAACAGTTATCGATGAACACTTCCAGGAAGTAGGCTGCAAGGCATACAACTACGCCGATTACAGCGCCCCAGATCGTGCCGTTGGCAAAGAACAGGAATATGAATCCCAAAAGGAAAATGTTCTCATACCAGTGAGCAACTTCGATCAGAGCCATCGTCTTTCCTGAAAATTCAGTAACCAGTCCTTTTACCAGTTCCTGATGCGCATGGTGCGACATGGACAGGTCGAAAGGCGACTTTCTGAATTTAATGGTCAAAATGAACAGGAATCCGAAAAACACTCCGATCAACGGCAGGAAGGACATAGAGTCAGTAGCAACAATCTGACGCACTTCAAAGCTTCCAACCACAATGTAAAATCCAATCGCCGTCAAAAGTACCATCGGTTCATATGCCAGCATTTGCAGCAATTCTCTCTCAGCACCGATCTGGGAGTAAGGAGAATTGGATGAAAAGGCTGCGACGATGAGGAATACGCTTGCCAAAGTCAGTGTGAAAATGACCAGCAGCAGGTCTCCGCCTGCGAAGAAGATTCCGCCTGTAACCAGCACAAAGATGAAGAAGCAAGTTACGTAGAAATCCTGTACTTTATTAACAGTAATGTCTTCTTTTTCTCTCAGCTTCAGCACATCGTAGAACGGCTGCAGAACCGGCGGTCCCACTCTTCCCTGCATTCTTGCGGAAATGATACGGTCGATACCTGCTAAGAATCCTCCAACGAGCGGTGCGAGAACAAGATATGCGACTACAAATATTATTATCTTAATCATTTTAAGCAGCACCTCCTGTCATGATCGCAACCAGTGACCCGATCATCAGGCCCAGTCCTATAATGATAACTGCCGAAGTAATGATGCATCCGATGACATTCATCTTCATTTCGCCGAAATATTTTTCCATATGCCAGTTACGCAGCGATGCATCAACCGGTCTGTCCATTGCGCCGTGGAAACGAAGGTCATCTCCTTCATTAACACCAGCCATATAGATAGGTACGATTTTTTTCTTTGTTCGTCCGAAGAAGAACGCGATCAACAGCAGTACCACGGCTACCATGATAACCATGATGATCATGTTGTCTGCGGAGAGCGCCATGGATGAAAGTCCTCCGAATACGCCTTCCAGGTAAGGAACGATGGAATAGCTGGAAATCAGCGGAAAAGCCAGACATGCAACGATGGTCAGCGCAACCAGCGTTCCCTGTACGAACCATTCTTCTTTATGTACCTTCTGCTGGATATTTTCCGTGCCAGCTACGATAGCACCCATCTTACCGAGCCATTTGGTCCAGTAGAAAGCGGTCGCCGCACTGCCGAAGCAGATGATGCCAACCAGAATCAAATTGCCGGAATCTACGAACGCTGTCATGGAGGCCCATTTTGAAATCAGCATTCCAAAAGGTGCCAAGAACATGCCTGCGATGCCGATCATCATGAAAGCTGCCAAACGAGGCATTCTTCCAAAGAGACCGTCCATATCTTCGATATCTCTGCTGCCGATATTGTGTTCCGCAGTACCTACGCACAGGAACAGCAGAGACTTGGTGATTGCGTGGAATATAATCAGCATGATGCCTGCCCATACCGCACCAGCCGTACCGATACCGCCGCAGGTTACGATCAGTCCCAGGTTGGCAATGGTCGAGTAAGCCAGTACCTTCTTGGCGTTGCTCTGCGAGATAGCCGCAAAGGATGCTAGCAGGAAGGTTACACCGCCTACAGTCATGGTCATCAGACCCGCGAAGTTGCCCATCCCCAGACATGGTGCCAGCTTAATAATCAGGAATACGCCGGCTTTAACCATTGTGGAAGAGTGGAGCAGCGCCGAAGTCGGTGTCGGTGCTACCATAGCACCGAGCAGCCAGCTGTTGAACGGCATCTGAGCCGCCTTAGTGATTCCTGCAAATGCCAGGAACGCTGCCGGGATTGCCATGATTCCGGAGTACATCATTCCGTATGTAATCATTGTACTCAGTTCCAGAGTCTGGTAAACGATTCCCAGGATGAGGATGGCGGCCGCAAAACCAACGCCGCCCAAAAGGTTCATGATCAGGGCGCGGAACGCATTGTTGGTTGCTTCCTTAGTCTTGGTGTACCCGATGAGGAAGAAAGAACAAAGGCTCGTGATCTCCCAGAAGAAGTACATCCAAATCAGGTTGTTCGATGTAACGATACCGAACATCGCTGCCAGGAAGAGAAACATAACGAAGAAGAACCAAGGTCTTCTGTCTTTTTCACCAGCGTGGTGATGCTGGAAGTCTTTCATGTAGCCTAATGCATACACGCAGATAAGGCTTCCGATGATTCCAATGATCAGAGCCATGATCACGGAAAGTCTGTCAATATACATATTGTTGACGACTTCGATGTGATGTCCTTTAGTAAGTTCGAACCATATCAGAAGCGGTGTCTGAATGGCTGCAAAAACTGATGCCAGGTATTTCTTGTGTCTGATGCCGATGATGATGATATAGATTGCCAGACAGGCTTCGATAATCATCATGACATAATTGACTGCTTCATGGCTGAAGTCAAACATTTGACCGCCATTTCTGAAATACTGTACTGCAAGGAAGATGGATCCGGCGGCGATTACAATTGCCGCAAATTTAACGATCACGTCTCTTGCTGCGTCAGCTTTAACTACTAAAAGAACAAAGGCCACAACTAATGGAAACAAGATTAGAAAAAATATAGTGCCCATTTTATCCTCCTAATAAATAAAACTTTTTATGAGTGCCAATTTCTCACACCTCATTATACCTATATATATATCCAATAACAAGCGTTAGATTATATTTTCAATCTTCTGAAATTTCTGTTTATCCGGCGCAAACGGTTGAATTTCTGCGGTTTTTATTTTTTCAGCAAAAAAGTCTCAAAAAAAAGACAATTTTTTGGCGGACCTTGGCAGAACTCCTGTGGATCCTGTATACGTTCTCATTTTAAAGATTTCCTAAAGAAGGGATATTTCTCATAGTAAGACACCCCTAACAAGAAGCATTCATCTCAAAAAATCTCTTTTTTGAGAATATATGCCATCTGCGTTTTATGATGGGGTTTGCCCCGAGATGACCGGCTGACAGGTGGCTAGCTCAAAGGTCAGCCCGCCGCGACCCGGCTTAAAGCCCATTCCGGCCCAAAGCAAAAAAGAGGCTGATCGCATTCATAACTAATTGAATGCGACAGCCTCTTTCGATAATTCTATAACAAACTTTGGCTTATTTCTCTTTCTTCGGTTCAACGCTCTTCGAAAGAATGAAGAATACGATGCACGCCACTGCACAGACTACCGTCAGAATAGCCAGACCGATCTGAATCGTTCCAACAATGGTATCCACATTGGATCCTTCCAGAATACCGTCGAAATAGTCGCCTGATTCCCAGGCATCCTCTGTGCCCCAACCTTCATACCAAGGCTCGAACAGCAGCGCAATCCCATTCATGATGGTCATTACCAGGAACAGGAAGGCAATCTTCTTTGTATCTCCAACAGCCAGACCGGTTTTTTCATTTTTCGGGAAGTTGACTGGATCTTTTTTAGTAAGACCACCGTATCTTCTCCTCCAGATAAAGTACAGAATCGGTCCTGTAATAATACCGATCATACCGCCCAAATAGTAGTCGGAACCGTTGACAAAATTGGCGAACAGCGCCACGCAGATTGGTACTATGCAGATCGCGGCCAACAGCCCGTTGCCGCCAGGAATTCTGAATACATATTCTTCTCTCGGAATTCTTCTTCTGAGCACCATCGCTGAGATGTATACCAAAATGTAGGAAGCCATCAACAGCGCGACATCCAGTATGATAATGAACCCAAACGGGAACATGCAGAAAATCAAGTTGAAAATTCCTACTGATAATACTGCCACATACGGAACACCATGTTTTTTATCACACTTTACCATTACCGGCGGAGCAAGGAAGTCATCTGCCAAAGCGAAGAATCCTCTGGATCCAGATGCGATATATGTATTATAGATGGAACATTGAGCCAAAATTGCCACAATGGCGAATATAACACCAAATGCAGGTCCCCAGAAGTGGGAGACAACCGTCGCATATCCCACAGCATCGCCTTCTGTTCCCCAGTTTTCCCAGTTGCCCAGAGAGCCCAGGCCTGCCGTTGTCGGCAGAATATAAACAGCCATGATGAGCGGAATGGTAATCAACGTACCTTTTGGAATAACCTGCGGATTGGAAACTTCTCCCGCAATGGTGGACATGGATTCATATCCGGAGTACATCCACATTCCGATGGAAATGCCTCCCGCAATATAGAAGAACCAATCGCTCAGGCCTTCTGCAGGTTCCGCCGTCATCTGGAAGGAAATCGTGGATGCCGTCTCCGCATCGCCACCCCAATTGATGAAGCCGCAAACCGCGACGACAGCAAAGGCTACCATTACCAAAATCGACAGGATTGTACTTGCAATACCTACATCTTTTACTCCGCGGATATTGATCAACGTAAAAATTAAAATCATTGCAAATTTTAGAGCAAATTCCATCCCCCATGTCATATCCCATACCGTGGCAGCATACCCGCCTGCAAGGATAACATAGGATGTGTTATCGATGTAGATGGAGATCGTTCTCCACCAGCCAGCCTGGAATCCCCAGAACTCGCCAAGGGCCTCCTGGACCCACTTGTAATAGCCGCCCTCCTGCGGTCTTACAGAACCCAGCTCGGAAGCTACCAAACCAAAGGGCAGTCCCCAAACAAAAGGCAGAACGCACAGCATAACGATGGTTAGTCCAGGGCCGCATTCCGGAATCATTTCCTCGATTCCGTAACAACCGGCGGCAACCAGACAGAAGATCATGAACACTACGGTGGACACTTTAATGTCATGTTTCTTCAACCCATGTTCGCCTACATTAACAGGCGCTGAGTTTCTTTGTTCACTCATGTCTTTACCTCCTCAAAACAAAATAAATAAAACATAATTACAAATCTAATTATACACCATTTGTTTGAATTATCAATTAATTAAGACGAATTAAAAGAGAACAGCAAACCCGTTCTCTTTTAATCTCAAAATTGTTATTTTCCTTTACAATTTCAATTCCCTTGTATACGAATGTTTTTCACTATTTAGTTAAATCCGGGAAGGTTTCATCGAAGGTCTTTTCGTCTGCGCCGAGCGAATTGATGACCCTCGTCTTACCCATGGACTTGGTAATCTTCTGCACAATCATAGGAACAATAACTGCTGCACATGCCACTGCAAATACAATGGGGCCGCCGCCGGTAATTTCCGGATCCGCAAATGCCATCAACAGCAGGCAGCATAGCTGCGCAATCATAGCAAACCATGGAACCCAGGACTGTCCTTTGCTCACGCGGGCACGCAGACAAGTATCCGGATCATAACCTCTCTGCTTAATCCTTACTCTGAATCGCTTCTGAGAAGCAATAATGCCGACCCAGGCCAGTGTTCCGGTAAATCCGGACATGGACAGCAGGTTGGTGTACAGATTTGATAAAGTGCCGGTCAGTTCTGAAACCAGACCGATGATCAGTACAATCCACATGAAAAGCAAGGTAAAAAGTACCGCATTCTTAGGAGTCGCCTTCTTATTCAGCTTGCCCAGGAATTTAGGCGCAAGACCTTCAACCGCCAGGCCGTACATACACCTTACTGTTCCGTAGAATCCCGTATTGGCACAGCTGAAGGCCGCTACCAGTACGACAGCGCTCATGATAAAGCCAAAGGGTCCCATGCCGTAAGCTTTCATGATATCGGCAAAGATTGGTGTTTCATCAGTACCCAAGTCAGTCGGATAAACCAGCAGCACCAAAAGGATAGGTACCAGGTAAAGACCTACGATACGATATGTAACGCTCTTGCAGGCTCTCGGTACAGATTTGTCCGGATCCTGAGATTCTGCCGCTGCAAGACCGACGATTTCCGTGCCCTGGAAGGTAACCAGTACAACAACCATGCAGGTCAATACGATTGCAAATCCGTTAGGGAACAGATCGGCCATAAAATCAGCATCGCCGAAATTCACGCCCATGCCTTTGAATCCATCTTCCACGGCACCCTGGACAACGCCCTGAGGATTGCCCCACAGTCCGACCCAGATACCAAAGGCCAGCAGCGCAAACAAAATGATAACACATACTTTGGTAATAGCCAGTCCTGATTCGATCTTCGCAAAGATATCGACTGCGCAAAGATTGATGATCGTCAGTGCCGCCAAGGCTCCCACTGCAAATGCAACATAAGCGATTGCGCTTTTGTTGCCCGTCAGGCTCTGCAGTACATAGGAAACCGCAATGGCTTCTGAAGGTACATAGCACACCCAGTTGAACCAGAAGGACCAGCCCATACCCACCGACATGGTCTCTCCTAGAAATTCATTGGTGTAGGCTACAAAAGAACCCTTTCTCGGTAAGTTGACTAATAATTCCGCATAAGCGATCATAAGTCCGTAAACAATAACTCCAACTACGCCGAACGCTAAAAATACTGCTGGTCCCATAGCCTGGATACACCAGCCTACTCCGAGGAAATAGCAGGATCCGATTACACCGCCAAGACCAATGAACGCTACCTGCCAGCCCTTAATGCCTCTTTTTAGTTCTTGAGGCTCTTCTGTTACCTGAACAACTTTTTTCTCTTCTGACATATTTGCCTCCTTCTCACATATTAAAAATATGATTAGATTTGCCCTCTCTTCATAGTTCCGCAGCTTTCCAAGGGGTAAAAGCATAAGCAGAATATTCAGTTTTTTAGGGCTTTTTTATTTTTTCATACTTTTCTCTCATTGTCAACGATTCTGAGAAATTTCTCAATTCTGATTTTTTCATTTCTCAACACTGAGATATCAGCAACTGCAATCGCGTGCTTTCAACGGCCTCATTAGTGTCTTCTAAAACTTACATATCCTTCTTCAAAAAAAGAAATCGAACCACATGACAAAAGCGGTTCGATCTCTTTTCTATTTTCCCTTGTTAATATGTAATTTTCTAACTATTTCGTCAAATCCGGATATAATTCGTCAAAGGACTTTTCGTCGCTTCCCAGCGCGTTGATGTCACGCACATGTCCCGTTTTAGCCAGAATCGCACGCACGATCATGGGCACGAATACGGCAGCGCAGGCCAGGCCAAAGATAGGCAGCTGTCCTTCGCCAAAGGCCAGCAACACTAAGCAAGCCAGCTGGGCGATCATAGCGAACCACGGAATCCAGGCTTGTCCCTTGCTTACTTTAGCCCGCAGGCAGGTTTCCGGATCGTAGCCCCTCTGCTTCAATCTTCTTCTAAAGAGTATCTGGGAAGCAATGATGCCTACCCAAGCCAGAGTTCCGGTAAAGCCGGACATGGACAGCAGGCTGGCGTACAAGCTTTCCAGCGCGCCGGTCAACTGAGAAAACAGACCGATGATCAACACAATCCACATGAAGAGCAGTGTAAACAATACTGCGTTCTTCGGATTGGCGTTCTTGTTGAGCTTGCTGAGAAACTTCGGTGCCAGACCTTCGATGGAAAGACCGAACATACAGCGAACTGTTCCATAGAAGCCGGTGTTGGCGCAGCTGAAGGCCGCAACCAGTACGATAGCGCTCATGATCAAAGCAAATCCATTCAAATTATAAAGTTTGAGCGTATCGGCAAAGATCGGAGTAGCATCTGATCCCAGTGCATATGGGAAGATCAGGATGAGCAAGAGAATCGGAACCATATACAGTCCCACGATACGATAGGTAACGCTCTTGCATGCTTTTGGAACCGACTGGTCCGGATTTTCCGCTTCCGCAGCTGTCAAGCCTACGATTTCCGTACCCTGGAAGGTTACCAGCACAACAACCATGGAGGTCATTACAATAGCTGCCCCGTTGGGGAAAAGCTGTGATCCGAATCCGACAGCTGCATCTCCGAAGTTTACAGTAGCACCCAGGAAACCGTCGCTTCCCCAGAGGCCTACCCAAATTCCGAAAGCCAGGATAATAAATAAAATAATTACGCAAACCTTTGTAATAGCCAGTCCCGATTCGATCTTCGCAAAGATATCAACCGCGCAAAGATTGATAATCGTCAGCGCCAACAGCGCTCCAACTGCGAAGGCCACATACGAAGTCGCGCTCGTCGCCCCCGTCAAGGACTGTAATACCGTAGCAACGGCAATGGCTTCCGAAGGACAGTAGCATACCCAGTTGAACCAGAATGCCCATCCCATGCCGGTGGATATCGTTGGCCCTAAGAACTCATTGGTATAAGCTACAAAAGAACCCTTCCTCGGAAGGTTGACCAATAATTCCGCATAAGCGATCATAAGTCCATAAACGATAACACCAACTACCGCAAAAGCGATAAATACTGCGGGTCCCATGTCGTGGACGCAAATACCAAGACCCAGAAAATAACAGGATCCGATTACGCCGCCAAGACCAATAAATGCGACCTGCCACCCCTTAATACCTCTTTTTAGCTCCTGCGTCTCTTCTCCCGCCGGAGCTACATTTCTTTCTTCTGACATTTTTGCCTCCTTCTCACATATACAAGATATGCAGATGATTAGATTCGTCCATTCTCTAGCAGGCTCAACCTTTCCAAGGGTAAAAGGTAATTCGAAATTTTCAGTTACTTAATGGACTGCTCTATTTTTTCACATTCGTGCAAAAATGTCAATATTAATGAGAATTTTCTCATTTTTAATTTTTATCCGTATCATTTTTGAGAATTATAGATTAAAAAACAATAACAGGCCCACGGCTCCCGGCAGGCCCAGAATTCCAATAATGACCGCGCTCAAAGGGTTTAAAGGCACAAATAGCCCCCAATTCCCGCCCAGAATATTGATTAAAACAATCAGCACACCTCCTATCATGCTGTTAATCAGCATCCTCCCCGCCCATTTAAGGGGCACGATCAATAGCTTTCCCAGCACGTAAATCAAAAAAAGGCATGCCGCGTAGGCCACAAAAATGCCGGCTTCCAATCCAAAGCTCATAATAACCTCCTTAAGCTTTATCTATTGTTTCTTATGTAACAGGCTATGCGCAGAGGACAAAAAAAAGACCCGTCCTATCGAACGAGTCGCACGTCTTCTTTTATTTTCAGAAAATGATTTACAATTCTCTGCGGCCTTCCATGGCTTTAAGCAAAGTAATTTCATCGGCATATTCCAGATCGCCGCCAACCGGAACGCCGTGGGCAATGCGTGAGACTTTGATTCCGGAGGGTTTAACCAGTCTGGCAATATACATGGCAGTGGCTTCCCCCTCAATATTGGGATTGGTCGCCAGGATGATCTCCTGTACATCCTCCTGCTGAAGCCTGACGATCAGCTGTTTGAGGTTGATGTCCTCAGGTCCGATCCCTTCCATGGGAGAAATCGCTCCATGAAGCACGTGATAGAGGCCGCCGTATTCTTTGATCCGTTCCATGGCTGCCACATCCCGGGGGGTTTCGACAACACAAATAACGCTGCGGTCTCTGGCGGGGTCGGAACAGACCATGCAAGGATCCGTATCCGTCAGATTACCGCAAACGGAACAGTACTTCATGTTTTTCTTGGCTTCCGTTATGGATTCTGCCAGGGCAAGCGCTTCTTTTTCGTCCATGGACAGAATATGAAAAGCCAGCCGCTGGGCGGTTTTACCCCCGATGCCCGGCAGCCTGGAAAGTTCGCTGATCAATTTGCTCAGCGGTTTGGCATAATATTTCATGACCTACAGCCCCGGAATCCCCAGACTGCCAGTCAGCTTGTTCATTTCGTTCTGCGAAATCTCTTCCATCTGCCTCAGAGCTTCATTGGCCGCAACCAAGATTAAATCCTGCAGCATTTCAATATCGTCCGGATCCACGACCTCCGGCTTGATTTCAATGTTCTTGATTTCCTTTTTGCCGGTCACCGTTACCGTCACGGCGCCGCCGCCCGATGTAGCCGTCGTTTCCATCTGATCGATTTCACCCTGCAGCTCATCCATTTTGCGCTGCATAGCCTGCATCTGCTGCATCTGTTTCTGCATGTTTCCCATGCCGCCGGCCTTTGGCTTTTTTCCGGCTCTCATTCCTTTTCCCATATTCTCCTCCTTATTCAATCTCGATATTTAATCCAAGTTTTGTCTCCGCTGTTTTGGCAAGGCGCTGAGCATCGTCGGTCTTTGGCGCGCAATCCTCGCCTTCCAGCTGACAGCGAAGCCCCCTTCGCTTGCCTGTATGTTTTTCCATCAGGTCTTCCAATACCTGTCTGTTGTTTTCCACGTATCCGCACACAGCGGCATTGGACGCCACGACTGTAAACAGCTCATCGGTCATTTCCGTCAATCTGGTTCCGCTGCGGATCAGATTGAAGCTGCCTCTGGATGCCTCAGCTTCTTCAAAAATAGCATGCCACAGGCTGTCGTAATCAAAGCTTTTTTCCGGTGCGGGGCTGCCGTCCGGATGGGTCTGCCCCTCTGCAGGTGCAGAAGCATCCACCTGATCGGGACTCTGCGTTTTTATGGCGGTGCTGGCAGCAGGCGGTGCGGTTCTCGGAACCATTCTCGGCGCTGCTCCGGCCGGGTCGATCAGATCGGTGGCCATTTTCACCATGCACAGCTCCAGTAAAATCCTCGGCTGGGTGGACCATTTGGCTTCCGACATAGTCCTGGAAAGTTCAATAATAGCATTGTTGATATCCGCCAGATCCAGGCTGTCGCTCTGGCGGCGGATCCGATCCACGTTCTCCGGGGACAGGTTGAGCATATCCTCCGGATTTTTTATAAATTTGGTGATGAGCAGGTTGCGGTAGTGGGACAGCCAGTCCTTCATGAACTGCCTTACATCCTTTCCGTCGGCCAGAATCTGTTCCAGCATCAAAAGCGCTTCCTGGGGCTGTCTCAGCGTAATTTTATCGGTCAGTTCCAGGAACACTTCCTCTCCGGCAGTACCCAGAAAATCCAGGACGTCCTCACGCTCCACACGGGTTTGTCCGCCAGAAATACACTGGTCCAGAATACTGAGTCCGTCTCTCACCGATCCATCCGCGTTGGCCGCGATCAGCCGCAGCGCGCCCTGAGAAGCGTCAATGCCTTTCTGCTGGCAGATATCTTCCATTCCTCCCACCAGGGTTTCTTCCGGCACCCGCTTGAAATCCAGGCGCATGCACCTGGAAAGAATGGTGGCGGGAAGCTTTTGCGGCTCTGTGGTGGCAAGGATGAACATCACATTTTCCGGCGGTTCTTCCAGGGTTTTGAGCAGTGCGTTGAAAGCTCCCGTGGAAAGCATGTGCACTTCGTCCACGATATATACTTTTTTTCTGCCCACGGCCGGCGGGTATTTGACGCTTTCCCGCAGCTCGCGGATGTTTTCCACCCCGTTGTTGGAAGCTGCGTCGATCTCTATCACATCCATGAAGGTACCGTCCTTGATGGCCGTACAGTTGGCACAGACGCCGCAGGGCCGTCCGCCGTCCGCCGTGCAGTTGACGCCCTTGGCCAAAATTCTGGCTGTAGTCGTCTTGCCGGTGCCTCTTGTTCCGCAGAATAAATAAGCGTGGCTCACCGAGTCGGTGGCCAGCTGATTTTTCAATATTTTAATGATATGGCCCTGACCGAGAATTTCCTCGAAAACCTCCGGCCTGTAGGCTCTGTAGAGAGCAGTATACATGTTCTACCTCACTTCATCAAAAAACAAATTGCCCTTTGAAAGCTCCGCAAGGCGTTAGCAAAGGCTGATCTGCGGCACATAAGAGCTTCCGCTTATTGCTGCTTCCTTCCGGACCTGACAAGGTTCACGGAGTCTTATTGCGCAGGACCCCAACCATACCAGACGGAGCTATCAAAGGGCAATTTCATGCTTATCAATTATATTATTTTTAAGGTCTTTCGTCAAGGGTTATTTCATGCGGCCGCTTGGAATTCGTGGTCCATGCCAGCCATGCCTGGGGCTGCACTAGCTTTCTTCACCCACCACCTTATACAGCTCATCGCTGGCAGGCGGCGCGATCTCGATCAGCTCCCCGTTGACATTCATGCAGATGCCGGCTGACGAATCCTTGATCACGCCTATGTAAGAAGCCTCCACACCCGCAGCCTTCATGGCCTCTGCCATTTCTTCCTTCTTGTCAGGCGCAACCATGATAATCATACAGCCGCTGGAAATCAGCCGCAGGTAATCGATATCAAAATAATCGCAGATTTTTCTTGTTACCGGCTCCACCGGGACCTGATCCACCCACAGCTCGGCGCCGGTGCCGGCGATCTGGCACATTTCCCAGACAGCCCCCAGCACGCCGCCCTCAGTCACATCATGCATCCCATGGGTTCCCACCTTTCCGGCCGCGACTCCTTCTTTTACAACGCTGACCTTTCCCAGCAGGCTTTTAGCTTTCTCGATCTCCTCATGGGTGAGCACCTTTTGCAGCTGCTCCTCAAAATCGCAGGCAATGATCCCAGAGCCTTCCAGACCGGCGGATTTCGTTATCATGATCAAATCCCCCGGCCGCATGTTTTCCGAATGCTGAGAAGCCCATTTTTCGCCTCTGCCGATGGCTGTGGAAACGATCACTGGCTTGGTCACAGCCGGAGTGATCTCCGTATGGCCGCCGATGATCTCCACGCCCAGCTCTTCCGAAGCTTCGCCGGCCTGGCGCATCATCTCTTCAATCTGCTCCTCCGTCGTTCCCACAGGCAGCATGACGGCCAGCATGATGCCTAAAGGCTGAATGCCGTTGGATGCGATATCGTTGCAGGAAATATGGATGGACAGCCGGCCGATCTCACTGATGGCTGCCGTGATGGGGTCCGTGGACATGATACATTCATACGACCCGAAATCCACCACCGCGCAGTCCTCCCCAATGCCCGGCCTTGTGAGGACCTCCGGCCTTTTGAATTTGATGTTGTTGAATACGATCTTTTCCAGCAGTTCACTGTCCAGTTTTCCGGTTTTAAGCATTTGTAATCTCCTTTTCAGACTTAGATTTATCCGCTTCATCAAGAAGTTCTATAAACTGTTCCTCCGTAATAATGGGGACTCCCAGTTCCTTGGCTTTTTTGTTTTTGGATGAGGTCGATTGATTATCGTTGTTGATCAGATAGTCTGTCTTTTTGCTCACCGATCCGGCCGCCTTTCCGCCCCGCGACTCGATGACCGCCTTGAGGGCATCCCGGTTTTCGTAATGGTTAAGGCTGCCTGTGATTACGAAGGTCTTGCCGGCAAACCCCTGGACTTCCTCCTGCTGAAAGCTTTCATCCAATACCAGCTCTTCCAGCAGATCGCCGATGATCCGGCGATTTTTTTCCTTCTGAAAAAACGCTGTATATCCAGCAGCCATAACATCTCCAATCCCGTCGATGGCATCCAGCTCTTCCTCTTCTGCGTTTTGTATCTTCTCCCACTTATTTTCAAAGGCCTTAGCGATAACTTTGGCGTTGGCCACGCCTATATTGGGAATCCCCAGACTGTAGAGCAGTCTGGCTGGCGTGGTGTTTCTGGCTGTCTTTAGCGCATTCATCAAGTTGTCGAAGGACTTTTCTCCAAAGCCTTCCATGGATGTGATTTCCTCTTTAAAGCGCCCCAGCCGGAACAAATCCGCCAGCTCTTTGATATACCCGCGGGCCACCAGTTTTTCCAGCGTCGCCTCCGACAAACCGTCGATGTTCATCGCATTGCGGCTGACAAAATGAGTCAGAGCCTTGATTTGTTTTGCCAGGCATTCAGGATTGGTGCAATAGAGCACTTCCACATCCTTATCCTTTTTGATCACCGCTTCCTCGCCGCACACAGGACAGGCATCGGGTATGGCCAAATCGCCGCTCTTCGTCAGGTTTTCCGCGATCTGAGGAATGATCATGTTCGCTTTATAGACTTGAATATGATCCCCCAGACCCAGGCGCAGCTCCTTTAAAATGCTCACGTTATGCACCGAGGCCCTGGTAACGGTAGTACCCTCCAGCTGGACCGGATCAAAGATTGCCACCGGATTGATGAGGCCGGTCCTTGACGCGCTCCATTCAATTTCCTTGAGCGTGGTTTCCTTGATCTCATCCCGCCACTTGAAAGCGATGGAATCTCTGGGGAATTTGGAAGTAGCTCCCAGGGAGGCTCCATAAGCGATATCGTCAAATATCAAAACCAGCCCGTCGGAAGGGATATCATTCTTCTCCACATGATCGGCAAACCATGCCACCTGCCGGGACAGATTCTGACGTGTAGCCATCTTATATTCCACCACCTGAAAGCCCTGTTTTTCCAGCCAGAGAAATTGTTCCTCCCGGGACGTCATCTCCATACCCTCGGCGCTCACCAGTCCAAAGGCGAAGAAATGTACCCTTCTCCTGGCCGTAATTTCGTTATTCAGCTGACGCACGCTGCCGCTGCAAAGGTTTCGCGGGTTTTTGTAACGGGCGTCAACATCTTCAATGGTTTCATTGATCTTTTCAAAATCCGAATATTTGATACAGGCTTCGCCCCTGAGAATCAGCTCGCCCTGAAAGGGAATATTCACCGGAATATTTTTAAAGACTCTGGCGTTGGAGGTAATCACTTCTCCGATTTCCCCGTTGCCCCTGGTAACCGCCTTGTAAAGCTGCCCTTCCCGGTAAGTAAGGACAATGGTCAGGCCATCGATCTTCCATGAAAGCAGGCCTTTCTGCTCTCCCAGCCAGTCGGCCAGCTCCCCGGTATCCTTAGTCTTGTCCAGAGAAAGCATGGGCGACGGATGGCGCTCTTTGGGCAGGCTATCCAGCACTTGGTAGCCCACATTGACCGTTGGGCTCTGGGCCAGTACGATGCCTGTTTCCTTTTCCAGCTGGGCCAGCTCATCATACAGCCTGTCGTATTCCAGATTGCTCATGATCTCCCTGCTCTCCTGATAATAAGCGCGGGAAGCCTGATTGAGCAGCTCCACTTTTTCCTGTATTTCTTTTCGTTTATCTTCCATTCTTGTCTTGCTTACCTTTCATTTTTTGGTATGTACCTGGTAAGGGGAGCGATGCCTGCGGCCAGCTTTTTTACCGATCCGTCCCGAAAGGACACTTCGATGATCTTGTCGCTTGCCTTGAGCACGGTGCCCCGTCCGAATTTGGGATGGGTTACATCATCTCCCACCTGAAAGGTTTCACCCGATGCCGCTCTCTGGCGGACCTGCTGTTTGACATATTTCAACTGATCGAAGGGGTTAAAAGGCGTCTCACGGCTGTATCCGTCAAGGGAACGGGAGTTCCTGGCTTCCTTTTTCTTTTCAAAAATAGCATCCCCATCGATGAGATGTTTATCCATTTCACGCAAAAACTGCGATTCCCTGGTATAATCGGTTTTTCCGTACAGGGTCCGCATGCTTGCGCTGGTGAGAAAAAGCCGCTCTCTGGCTCTGGTCATGCCCACATAGCAAAGCCGCCGTTCTTCCTCCAGCCCGTCTTCTTTCTCGAAAGCCCGCCAGCCGGGGAAAAGTCCGTCCTCCAGGCCAGGAAGGAACACAAAAGGAAATTCCAGACCCTTTGCGCTGTGCATGGTCATCAGAACCACCGCGTTTTCGCTTTCATCGTGGTTGTCCACTTCCGCCAAAAGGGCGATCCGCTCCATAAAGTCGGGCAGGGACAATTGCTCATCATCCTTCTCGTAATCGTAGATGACTGATTTGAATTCCATCAAGTTTTCAATTCGGCTTTCCGCCTCCAGATTGTTCTGCTCTTCCAGGGCTTTTAAATAACCCGTACCAACCAGCAGCCCGTCGTAAATATCCGAAACCCTTAAATTGGATTGTTCTTTGCTGTATTGTTGGATCACTTCAACCATGCTGCGGATACCGGCGGATGCTTTTGCCGACAGGCCGCTCACCACCTCTTCATCCATCAGCGTATCGAAGAGGCTTTCTCCCCGGACCCGCGCCAAAGCCTGCAGCTTGTCCACCGTCCTTGCGCCGATCCCGCGCTTGGGCTCATTGATAATGCGCAGCAGAGCCAGATCGTCATCGGGATTTTGTACCAGCCTCATATAGCTGACAATATCCTTAACTTCCTTTCGATCGTAATACCTCAGTCCTCCCAGAACCCGGTAAGGAATATCTCTCCTGGAGAGGGCTTCCTCAAAGGTTCTGGACTGGGCATTGGTGCGGTAGAGGATTGCAAAATCGCTGTAGCGCAGGTCCTTTCTCTTCAGATGGTCGATCTGCTGGGCCACGTAATGGGCTTCGTCCCGCTCATCATCCGCACGGTAATAGGCAATTTTCTGTCCGTCCGCTTTTGAGGTCCACAGTTTTTTCTCTTTTCTTCCCCGGTTCTTTTCAATCACCGAATGGGCCGCCGCCAGAATGTTGGCGGTGGAACGATAGTTTTGTTCCAGCTTGACCACTTTGGCATTGGGGAAGTCCTTTTCAAACTCCAGAATATTGCGGATATCCGCGCCACGCCACTGATAGATGCACTGGTCATCATCTCCCACCACGCAAAGATTTTTGTGCTTTTCCGCCAGCATTTTTATAAATGTATATTGGATAAAGTTGGTATCCTGGTATTCATCCACCATAATATACTGGAATCGATTCTGATATTCAAGCAAGGCCGCCTCGTCCTGTTTAAATACCCGGACCGCATTGAGCAGCAGATCGTCAAAATCCATGGCATTGTTTTTTTTCAGCAGCGTTTCATAAGAGCGGTAGGCCTGGTAGACAATCTTTGTCTTGGGGTCCTCACCGTATGTGGCCAGATACTGTTTGGGGTCCAGCTCTTTCTCTTTGCAGTCGCTGATAATACTGAGAAAATAGGCGGGTGTATACCGCTTATCATCCAGATTCATCTCTTTGACGATGTTTTTCATAGCCGCTTTCTGGTCCGTGGGATCGTAGACGACGAAATCCTTTTTATAGCCTAAAAGCTGCGCGTGTTTTCTCAGCACGCGCAGACAGGCCGAGTGAAAGGTGAGGATCCACATATTGACCCCGGATCCGATGAGGCTTTCCACCCGGTCCCGCATTTCCTGAGCCGCCTTATTGGTAAAGGTAACCGCTAAAATATGATACGGATTGACTCCCTTTTCCTCGATCAAATACGCGATTCGATGGGTCATGGTGCTGGTTTTGCCGCTTCCCGCGCCCGCTAAAATCAGGAGAGGCCCCTCTGTGTACAGAGCTGCCTCCCTTTGCTGCGGATTGAGATTGTCTAAGTAATCCATTTCTTCCTCCGCCTAAAATATAATATAGTTCCAGATCAGATTCATAAAAAAGTTCACGCCCGGATTCAAAATGATGCCTGTGATGTTAAACAGCACCAGGAACATCAGTATGAAAAATCCGTTGTTATAGATCGTATAGTAAAGCTGGGTATGCTTGATGTTAAAGATTTCGCTGATAATGGAAAACCCGTCGAGAGGCGGAACCGGAATCAAATTGAAGATCATCAGCACCAGGTTGATCTGAACCACGTAGAGCAGGATCGTCCACAGGGCCTCTCCGAAGCCGCCCAGCATAAAGCCCTGGCCCGCCACCATCAGTACCAGCTTCATGATAAAGCCAAAGACTATGGCTACGATCAGATTCATCACTACTCCGGCCAAAGAGACCAGGAGTTCATCCCGTCTGCGCTTCTTAAAGTTGTTGGGGTTGATTTCCACCGGCACGCCCCAGCCCCAGCCGGCGAACATGAGGGCAGCCAGGCCGATGGGGTCCACGTGAGCCGCCGGGTTGATCGTCACCCTCCCCTGATATTTGGGTGTTGGATCGCCCAGCTTATACGCTACCCAGCCGTGGGCAAATTCATGAAACGAAATTCCTACGATAACGCCCGGTATGATTAAAATCGTGTGCATGAGCCATTCCATAGGGCTGGAAAATCTTCGCAGCGATGAAAAAACCATCAATGCCAGAAATATTAAAAACACAGGGTCAACTATTCTTCTTCTCAAATCCTTCATCCTTTCTTTCTTACCTTTTGGCCGGTCCCAGCCGGCAAACTTCTGCTTAATACATAAAGTATGATATATTCTATCACAATTCCGCCGGTTTTTAAATATGATAAATAAGAAACAAATTGGCCGCAAGCGGCCAGGGAGGAGAGACAATTCTTTATGGCTAATAAATATGTCTGCGTGGATGTTTACACAGTCCGGGCAGGAGATACGCTCTATTCAATCGCACAGCGCTACAATGTGGATGTCGGCCTTCTGATGCGGGCTAACAAAGTGCACAATCCCTACAACCTGAGGATCGGAACAAACCTTTGCATACCAGGTCTTGCGCAGGAGGATCCGATTCCTCAGCCTCTGCCGGAAGTGGGTCCGGAAGAGACGCCTGAGCCGCAGCCGGATGCTTCACCCAATCCAGGCTGCAAAACTACTCACACCGTTAAGTCCGGCGATACCCTTTATATGATCGCAAAGATGCACAAGATCACGCTGGATGCGCTGATGAACGCCAATCCAAACATCGACCCTTACAACTTGCAGGTTGGAACGGAGCTTTGTATTCCTCAGTAAGAAGTTTTGCTTCGGCAAGGTCCTGGGCCTGCGCTGCGTATCCGTACGTAGGTCCGCGGAGTTTGCCTCCGGTCACAGCAAGTCGGAAAGCAGACGGGCCAGGCTTTCCTTAAAACGAATCCAAAGGGAACGCTGTTGGTACAAATCCAGCGTCAGCTCGTGGCAGTCCCCCATATCATTTTCAAATATGGCTTCCAGCTTGCGGGCTTCTTCGCCGTCGTAGAGAAAGGCGTTGGCTTCAAAATTCAGCATAAAGCTGCGCCGGTCAAAGTTGGCCGAGCCTACGCTGGCCACTTCGCTGTCGGCCACAATGGTCTTTGCATGGAGAAATCCCCGGTCGTAGATAAAGGCTCTGCCGCCGGAGCGAATCAGCTCGCCCACATAAGAATAGGTGGCCCAATAGACAAAGATATGGTCCGGCATGCAGGGGATCATGATGCGCACGTCCACGCCGCTCTGGGCGGCCATTTTCAGCGCTTCCAGAATGCTGGAGTCCGGAACGAAATAGGGGGTCTGCAGGTAAATGTTCTTTTGCGCCCCGGTAATCATCTTCAAATAAGCCCGCTTTACTTCCACCCGCTCCGAATCGGGCCCGCTGGATACGATCTGGACTCCGGTGCTTCCCACCTCGATTACATCGCTGTAGTAGGCCTGTGAAAGCTTCACATCTTCCTTTGCGGCAAATCTCCAGTCCAGCAGGAATCTGGCGTTGATATCCTGAACACAGCTTCCCATAACCCGCAGATGGGTATCCCGCCAAAATCCGAACTTCTTTTTCATGCTCAAATATTCTCTAGCAATGTTAAATCCGCCGATATATCCCACTTCTCCGTCAATGACTGCCAGTTTTCTATGATTTCTGTAATTAAAGCGGATATTGATAATTTTAAACTTGGGCGGAAAGAAATAGGCCCGTTTGCCGCCTGCTTTTATAAAGTCCTCCAGCAGCCGGTCGTTGATCTGTCTGCTGCCCATGGCATCCATCAGGAGCCGCACTTCCACCCCTTCTCTGGCCTTCTTTGTCAGGGCCTCCAGAAAGCGCCTGCCTACTGGATCGTTTTTGATGATAAAATACATGATGTTGATGGAAGTGGTGGCATTTTCAATGTCCCGCAGAAGGGTGCGAAATTTGTGACGGCCGCCGGTTAAAATGGTAATCTTGTTGTTCTGAGTGTAATACGCCCTGCCGTAAAGCTGATTGAGATGGATCATATCTTTCCAGCGCTTTGCCTCAGGATTGGCAAATTGATAGGTTCCCCGCTTTATGTCCGTCATCTGCTCCTTGAGGCTTCCGTCTATGGCCTCCTCTTCTGATCTGGTCAGTCTGAAAATTCGTTTCCTGGAAATATGCTGTGAGAACAAAAAATAAAAAATTATTCCTGCTATGGGCAGCAGGAATAAAATCATGATCCATGCCAGCGTTGCCGACGGATTTTTGCGCTCAAGGAAGATAATGGTGCACGCGATCATCAGGTTCACTATGAACAGCACGCTTGTAAATTGTGCAAAGTGCGGTAATTCCCGCCATATACCAAACCAGTCAAACATCGTTAACTCCTCTTTGCCTCCAGTATTTAACTACAGAAGCATTCTGTCATTATCGATCTCAAATTTATCAATCAGTTTCTCCACAGTCATCCGTTCACGTTCAGCTCCCGACAAATCCATGACAATCTGGCCGTCCCGCATGAGAATGGTTCTGTTTCCATGTTCCAGGGCTGCTTTCATATTGTGGGTAATCATCATTGTACACATATCCTTTTCTTGAGAAAAGAGGTCAGTCAGCTCTAGAACTTTCCTGGCGGCCGATGGGTCCAGGGCAGCGGTATGTTCATCCAAAAGCAAAAGCTTAGGCTGGGCGATGACTGCCATGAACAAGGTCAGCGCCTGCCGCTGTCCGCCTGACAGAAGCCGGGCCTTTTCCTTCATCCTGTCTTCCAGCCCCATGTCCAGCAGCCTGAGTTTTTCCCTGAACAGCTCTCTATCTTTCTTGGTAATGCCCGGCTGGAATCCTCTGCTGCGAATTTTATTGTAGGCAATGGAAAGATTTTCTTCAATCGTCATATCAAAGGCAGTCCCTTTTAGGGGGTCCTGAAACACACGGCCGATTTTTTTTGCCCGCCGGTGTTCCGGCAGCCTGGTAATATCCTGCCCATCCAGAAGAATTTTACCACCGTCCGCAGCGTGTACACCCGCAATACAATTCATCAGTGTCGACTTTCCGGCCCCGTTGCTGCCGATGATGGTAACAAAATCACCTCTTTCCAGAGACAAATTCAAATTATTTAATGCCAGCTTTTCATTGATGGTACCCGGGCTGAATATTTTTGTCAGATTGGTAATTTTAAGCATTTTTCGCCCCCCGCTTCTTCTTTCTGATGGAGAAGGTTTCTCCCAGTACGCCCATGGATAAGGCGATTACCACGATAACCGCAGAAACCAGCTTCATATCCGTGGCCTGCATGCCAAAATTCAAGGCAATGGCCAGAATCAGCCGGTATACCACGGCGCCAAGGGCTACTGCAATCAGTCGTCTCAGCAGGCTTGTAGTGCCAAAAATCACTTCACCGATGATGACCGAGGCCAGCCCGATCACCACCATACCGACGCCCATGCCAATGTCACAGTATCCCTGATACTGTGACAAAAGGCCGCCGGCGAGGCCTACAAACCCGTTGGAAACAGCCAGGCCCAAAAGCTTCATATTGTCGCTGCTGATACCGGCAGCCCGCACCATTTCTTCATTATCTCCCGTCGCCCTTAGGGCAAATCCGATTCTGGTTTTGAGGAAGAAAAAGAAAATGGCGATGACCACGATCAGCACAATTGCGCCGACGATCAATTTAGAATACTGGGCTGGGAACATCTCTCCGGCCTTTGTATACAGCGTTTCGCTTTTCATCAGCGGCAGGTTGGCTTTTCCTCCCATAATGCGCAAGTTGATGGAATAGACTCCCAACATGACAAGAATTCCTGCCAAAAGAGCTTGTATTTTTAATTTTGTATTAAGCAGGGCCGTGATGGCGCCTGCGCAGGCCCCGCCGATAAATGCCGCTGCCAGCGCCAGCAGCGGATGGACGCCTAGGGTGCAGAGCATGGCCGAAGCCGCCGCCCCTGTAACAATACTCCCATCTACTGTCAAATCAGGCGTGTTGAGTGTACGAAAGGACAGAAAAACGCCTAAAGCCAATATGGCATATATCATTCCCAGTTCTATGGAACCGATCAGTGCACCGACTGTTATCATCGCTTACTCTCCTAAGTTTTCTGCATTTTTCAAAATGTCTTCAGGTATTTTCACACCAATTGCATCTGCTGTCGCCCGGTTAATATACGCCTGCATATCATCCATAACTTTTACGGCCATGGTGCTGGTATCTCCGCCTTTGAGAACTTCCACCGCCATTTTCGCCGTCTCAGCCCCCAGTGTTTTGTAGTTAATTCCGTAAGTGGCCAGGCCCCCGTCCTTTACCATAGAGTCCGCTCCCACATAAAACGGCACCTTGGCGTCGTTGAATACAGTAGCGGCAACGGACATGGCTGATGCTACCGTGTTGTCGATGGGCGAAAATACGGCATCGCATTTTCCTGCCAGGCTCTGGGCCGCCTGCTGGATTTCATTGGAATTGGTCACAGCAGCTTCTTCCACCTTCATGCCCTTTTTCTTGGCAAAGGCTTTCAGATCGTTTACAACAGATACGGAGTTGACTTCGCTGGAATTGTACAGCGCGCCGATGGTCTTAACATCCGGTGTGATTTTAAGCGCCAGATCCATGATCTTGTCCGCCGACACTAAATCCGATGTCCCGGTGATGTTTGCGCCCGGTTTTTCAAAGCTTTCCACAAGCTCCGCCGCTACTGGGTCGGTGACTGCAGAAAAGATGATTGGGATGTCTTTTGTTTCGCCGTAAGCAGCCTGGGCCGCCGGGGTGGAAATGGCGATGATCAGGTCGCATTTGTCCGCTACAAATCCCTGGCAGATGGTCTTGAGGTTGGCCTGCTCGTTCTGGGCGTTTTGGTAGTCGATGGTGATATTGTCCCCATCTTTATAGCCGTCCGCTTCCAGCTGTTTGATAATGCTTTCGCGAATGGTGTCCAGAGATGGGTGTTCCACCAGCTGAACCAGCCCGATTTTCATCGTATCTTTGTTTGCACCGTCTTCCGATCCGCAGCCTGCCAGCACGCCGGCTGCTGCCATAATCAGCACCATTAAAATTGCAATCCGTTTTTTCATGTTCTTTTTCTCCTATCTATATTGTTTATTTTTTGGATGTTCTCTGCTCGGTAGGCGTTCCACAAAAAAACACCCGTCCCATACAAGGACAAGTGTCTTATAACCTGCGGTACCACCTTGTTTGATGCCTGCGCATCCTCTCTGCAGAGTGCCATCACACTCTTTGCCCGTTACGCCGGCTTCGCGTCTCGGCTACTTGGCCTGTCTGCATTTTACCGTCCCGCCTGGCTGACCGGTCGCTTTGTCGTTTCATTTCGCGATCGCTGTTTACTGCTTTGGCGGGCCGCTTAATGCTGCGGCTGTTCACTTCGCCCTCGGAGGCCCATTCTGCTGAAACTGTCGTCTGCCCGGCTTGCACCGCCCCGGGCTCGCTGTAAAACCGTTTCTCAGCTTTACTCCCTCGTCCTCGGTTTCGTATTGATATACAGTTATTTTACCACCTTAGTTCCCGGATTGTCAAGAGGGGATGCAGGGGTTTGGCCGGACCGTCAAGCTGCTGCGGCTTGGAGATACGATATGGGGTGCTTCGGGAAAAACTAAAACAAAATTTCGCTTTTTACGCAACTTTCAACGACCGGGCGCTTTCAAATCCGCAATGGGCCCCCAAGGGCCGCCAAGTTGCCGGGATCGTGCCCCGTAACCCTGCAGCTTTGCGTAAAAAATGCAAAGTTTTTAAAAGTTTTCCACAATCTGGCCTTTTTTCGATTTGAGGGGCCCAGACCCGGCCCCCAGATCTAGCGAGCCGGCCCCACCCCCGGAGCCGACCCATAAAAAACAAACGTTAAACCAACACACACTTACTTGCTGCGCCTGAGGCGCTCCACCACGCTGTCCTTATTCCACATACGGTCCACAAAGGCCGAGATGGCAACCGCAGCCAGCAGATACACCGGCACCAGCCCGCAGGCGGGAAGCAGCGTCATATGGTAAGACGCGAACCACCACCCGGCAGTCATCCCTTTTACAATGGTCGCAGAGACAGCAGCGCTGAGCAGGATTCCTGCGATCACGGCAGCGGCGGCGTAGAACAGCCCTTCCAGTACAAAGAGTTTTCGCAGCTGTTTTCTGGTCATGCCGATGCTTTGCATCACTGCGAATTCCCTCTGCCTTGCAATGGCGCCGGTCAAAATCACATTGAGCAGGTTGAGGATTCCGATGATCCCAAAGATGCCGGCAATCACTGCGCCGCTCATACTGAAGGTTTGCTTGAGCTCCTTAAAGTCCTTGTCCACGCTTTCTCTGGAAATGACCCGGATATTGGCGCCCGGCCGATCCTGATAGCCCTCAATGGCTTCTTTCAGCGCACCGAATTTGCCCTCCTGGGCATCAAAGATGCAGCGAATGGGCCGGTTTGCTTCCGGATAAAGGGACTGGAACTGCTCAGCCGTAAGCAGCAGACCTGCGTAGTCGCCATAGCTGGCGTCATAGAGCATGGAGTACTGGACCGCAACGCAGGCCATCACCTCATATTCCCGCTGCTTTCCGTGAAAATCAACGCTGATCCGGTCTCCAGGGTGAAGGGTAAAGCCGTCCATATCCGCTTCCTGCCCTTTATCATCCAGATACCCAATTTCCAGCACATATTTTCCGGAAGCAAATTTCTCCAAATCAAGTTTGCCGTCAAAGACTTTGCAGCGTTTCAAGGCATTCTCATCAAAGCCATAGACCTGTTTTCCGCCCGAATCGTTATCATCTTCATAAGGTTTGCCGTTCCTGGTTTTCACAGAGGCGGTTTCCTCGATATTTCCACTGGTATCATGGTAATAATAGACGTTGGACAAGTCCTTTACCTGAGGCTGTGTTTGAATAAAGCGGACAAAGTCCTGAGAAAGCATATAGTTTGATTCATCTCCTCGCCCGGAATCGGAACTGCTTGCCGCAAAATCCGCTGCCACCCGGCCTTTGACGAAGGTATTTTGATCAAAGCTGCCGGTAAAGTTGAGCACGCTGTTAAAAATCACGATACTGAGAGCGATGGACAGAACCACCAGAGCTGTCTTTCCTTTGCTGCCTGTCAGATTGGCAATCGCCATCTGGGCGATGCGCATGCGCGATTCTTTCCCGCTCTTGACCGTCTTTTTGCTCTCCTTCTGTCCGCTATACCGGAGCGCTTCGATGGGAGAAATCTTTGCGGCTGTACGGCCGGGACGCTGACAGCTGATCCATACGGTAAACAGCGCAAATAGCCCGGAAATCACCATGACCCAGATATTGGGAGGCACAAAATAAGCGGTCTTGCCGTCCAGTGTCTGCATGATCAGAGGCAGCAGCCCGTTTCCCAGCAGCCATCCAAAAATCAGACCCGCCGGTATACCGATGATCGACAGCTTTATACCCTGCCGCTTTACGATATACGCCAGCTGTTTGGGCGAAGCGCCGATGGTTTTCAGCTGCCCGTAGAGACGGATGTCCTTGAGCACCGAAATCTGAAAAATATTGTAGATAATCAGGTAGCCGGCCAGCAGAATGAGAATCGCGGCTCCGATCACGCCTGCCACAAGCCCGGGGTCCACAGTGTCCACCCGCTCGTAAGCCGGATTGACGTTAGCTTTTATGAAGTCAGCTTCGCCCACCTCTGCTGCCGGATCGTATCCGGCGCTTTGGACGATGCTGTCCAGCTGCTCCTGAATATGTGTATCATCCTTGAGGGTGCCCATGATCACCAGGGCGCCTGCTTTGGCTTCGCCGGGCCTGGGGTTGGAAACACCTGAAAGGGCTGAATCAGCAAACGACTTGGATACACCGATGTAAGTCATGGAAGCGTTTTTTTCTCCCTCCCAGAACCCGCTTACCTGGACCTGCTTCACCTTTTCTTTTCCATTCACTTCATAATGAAGATCAAAGGAAACGCCTGTCTCATGGGGAAGCTTGAGCAAATCCATGGTCACCGTATCCAAGACCACCTGATCAGCGGTTTGGGGGAGTTTTCCCTCTTTCAGCTCCATAAAATTCATTTTATAAAGGATTTCGTCGATCTGGGACACGTTCACCGCCATACGGGTCAGTCTGGGATCGGTTCCGGTCCCTACAAAGCGCATGGCGCCCACATCTTTAAAAGCGGGATTTTCCATGATCTGCTCTGCTTTTTTCTGGGGCATGTACTTGAGAGAAACCATGGCCTGGCTTCCCGATTGGCGGATGGTCTGTTGTTTATAGCAGTACATGCTGCCCTGGAGCACAGTCGCCACGGAAGTAAAGAGCATGGTCGTAAGAATAATGGCGATGACAGCGATGATATTCCGCGAGCGGCTGGCCTTGAGGCAGCTTTGGGAAAGGGTCTTAATAAACCGCTTATTATTATTTTGCAGCATCTTCCCCACCTCCCAGTTTTTTACCAGGCTGCGTCCTTCCGGCGATCCGTCCGTCCTCAATGCGGATCATGCGATCTGCCATCAGCGCGATTTCAGGATTGTGGGTGATCATAACCAAAGTCTGGTGAAACTGTTTGCACGAAAGCTTCATCAGGCGCAGCACATCCTGACTGGTCTTAGAATCCAGATTGCCCGTCGGTTCGTCGGCGAGAATGATAGCCGGTTTGCTGGCTAAAGCTCTGGCAATGGCCACTCTCTGCTGCTGCCCGCCGGACAAATTGCTGGGCAGGTTGGAAAGTTTTTCTTCCAAATGAAGCAAACGGATGATCTGATCGATATGATCCCGATCCACCGGATTGCCGTCCAGCTCAATGGGAAGGATGATGTTTTGATATACATTGAGAACAGGAACCAAATTGTAGTCCTGAAAGATAAAACCGATATTACGGCGGCGGAATACGGTCAGCTGTTCGTCGTTCATATGTTCGATTTCTTTGCCGCGAATGGAAACGCTGCCTGAGGTGGGCGTGTCCAGACCGCCCAGCATATTGAGCAACGTGGATTTTCCCGAACCCGAAGTCCCGACGATGGCGGCGAATTCGCCCTGTTCAATATCCAAGCTGACACCGTCCAGTGCTTTTGTAAGGTTGGGTTCTTTTCCATAATATTTTTTTAAATTCTTTGCCTGTAAAATACAGCTCATTGTGATACCTCTCTTTATTTTAATACCTGTAGTATACAAAAAGATTATCACAAACACTTCTCAACATTGTTACAGGTTTGTGATAATCTTTCCATCATGCCAGGCAGGGCAAATGTATGGAAAAGACGGAACCTTCTCCAACAACAGAGGTTACGTCCAGAAAGCCTCTCTGGCTTTCTATGATCTTCCTGGTCAAAAACAGGCCCAGGCCCACCCCTTCGATCTGGCGAACATCGTTCTCCCGGTAAAAACGCTGGAAGATCTGATTGAAATGGTCCGGCTCAATACCCTTCCCGTCATCTCTGACTGCGATCTTCACAAAGAAATCGGTTTCTGAAACATCGATGTGAATATGCCCGCCTTCCCGGCTGTATTTGACCCCGTTGTCCAGAAGATTGAAAACCGCCTCCAGGGTCCATTTGCTGTCGCAGAGCGCCCGGATCTCTTCGCTGCAATTCACTGTGATATTGATCTTCTTTGCCTCGGCCTTGAGGGCAATATCGCAGACCGCCTGCTGAATCATCGGGTAGATGGAGGAAGGTTTTGGCGAAACATCGATCAGCCCCGTTTCCAGCCGGGAAAGCTTGATCATGCTCTGCATCAGGGAATCCAGTTTTTCCACCTGGGAGTCGGCTGCCTGGAGGAATTCGGTTCGTTTTGCTTCCGGCATTTCCCGGCTCATCAAAATCTGATGATACATACGAATGTTGGATATGGGGGTTTTCACCTGATGTGAGATGTCGGAAACGATTTCCTGCAGCTCGCTTTTCTCCTGGTGAAGCTGCTGTGCACGCATTTCAAAAATTTCGTAAAGCTGCCGCATTTTCACCTGAATCTTGGACATTAAGGTATCGGTTTCTTCTTCTAAAAACAGGTCTTTTTTCCCTGTGATCATCCCTTCCAGGCTCTCCATGATCCGGGACGTATATGTGACAAGCTTTCGACGCATCCAGATGACGATGCCAATGTTGATCAGCAAAAGAAGGATACCAGCAGCCAATAGGATCCGTTCCATCAAAAGCCGCCTCCTGTCCATTGATATCCCATGCCGTACAAGGTTTTGATATAGGAATGGTTCTCATCTTCGATCTTTTTCCGCAGCCGGTTGATGTTCACCGCCACCACATGTTCATCGACAAAATTGCCTTCGCTGTCCCAAATCTTTTCCAGCAGCAACTGTTTGGTCAAAACCCTGTCTTTGCTTGCGATTAAAAGATTCAGTATTTTAAATTCCGTGGGCGTGAGGGATAAAATCCGTCCTTCCTTTTTTAAAACCATCTTTCCGAAATCAATCATCAAATAGCCGTCGCTGTATCGGGTATTCTGGGCCTTGGGCGCATGTTTTCGCAAAGCGACCTGGATCCGCTTGTGTAAAACCTCCATGTTAAAGGGTTTTGTAATATAATCATCGGCGCCGCAGTCAAAGCCTTTCAGCTCGTCCTCATCCAAGTCGCGGGCAGTGAGAAAAATGACCGGTGTACCCATCTGCGCTTTCACGCCCCTGCACAGATCATAACCCTCCCCGTCGGGCAGGTTCACATCCAGGAGAATCAGATCCACTTGATTTTTGTCTAAAAGCTCCATTCCTTCCGCCAGCGAATAAGCCGAATAGACCCGGTAATTTTCCGCCTCCAGGTCATAGGTCAGCCCTGCGTTCAGCGCCTGGTCGTCTTCAATTAGTAATATTTTTTTCATAGGTTCTCGCCATCCTTTTTTGCTCATAACGCATATGCCCCTATACTAACAAAAAAAAGGAGGTTTGTGAACCTCCCCTTTCATGATTCTCCGCACAGCCTTTCCAGGCTCCGGCCGGGTTCTCTTTGCCATCGCCCTACCTTGCAGATTCTGGCGACAATCGCTGCCGGAATCGCGGTCAAAAGGCTCAAAAGGGACCCCATCTTGGCCGCATCCGTCAGCTTTGAATCCATAAAGGCATTTTCTGAGACGAACAGGGCCACGGTCAGGCCGATGCCGCTGATAAAGCCCACTACGGCCACATCTTTAAAGCTCATGCCTTCCGGCAGGGCAGCCTTTAATTTTACAGCCAGCCAGGTGAACAGCATTACGCCTCCGCTCTTGCCTACGAGAAATGCGAGGAAAATAATCAGGCTTAAAGATGACAAGCTTCCCAGTTCTACCCCTGCGTTGGTAAAGCCAAAGAAAAACAGACCATAGTCGACCATGGTGCCGATCCTTTGTTCAAAGGTATGAAGGGCGGATTTTCCCTGGGTATGGTCCGGGCCATGTTCATCATTTTGATGTACGCTGGTTCCTGATTTGGGAAGAAAGGGAATAATGAACACAAGTGCCAGAGCCGGGTGAAGGCCCGATTGGTACATTCCCAGCCAGCTGATGGTTCCGCAAAGGAGAACATATGGTTCGAAGTAACGGACGCGCAGCTTTCGAAGCCCCAGAGCAAGGGCCATTGCCGCCAATACCAGCACCAGCCACAAAGGCTGAACGGAGCTGCCCGGTTCGGGGTAAAAAATGGCGATAATGACCAGGCCGATGGCATCGTCGGCTACTGCCAGGAGCAGCAGAAAGTTGACGGCAGGATGAAGCTTGCCGAAAATTACTCTGGCTGCCAGCCATGCCAGGGCAATATCCGTAGCCGTGCAGATTCCCCATCCCGAAGCGTAAGCGGTGTCGCCGGCCGCCCAGTTGATCAGCAGAAAGACTGCCGCCGGAAACAGCACGCCTCCCGCCGTGGCCATCAAGGGAGCGACGGCTTTTTTCAGTGGATTGAGCGAACCGCCTTTGGACAGGCTGTTGACGATTTCCACTCCCGCGATGGCAAAGAAAAACACCATGAAGATATCATTTACCAGCCAATGGAGACTAACGGTATCTCCCCACAGCGGCTCATGAATCACATGGTGGTATAGATTTGGAAACAGGTTGGCGCAAAGCATCGCGCACGCCACACCCAAGATCAATGGAATTGAAAATTCCCTGCATATGTTGTTCAGTTTTTCTCGCATCTTTAAATGTATTACCTCCCCGCTTACACTTTCTCACATTAAAGCAACAGTTAATTGTATACATTGTACAAGAAAATATTGGTCATTGTCAATATCGGATTATTCAGAATTTAATCTTTTTTCCCGGCAGCCCTATTTGGTGAAGATGAGTTCCTGGGGCTTGAGGATGCCTGACTTATGGGAAACGTAGCTGTAATGGGTGAGTTCCTCTCCATCCTCGCTCTTGCTCCAATCATAAATGCTGCGTTTCTTAATCTCCTTGCCTTTTTGGTCTTTGGCTGTCTCTTCTACGATCACATACTGGGTCTGAGGCTTTAGCTTGAGATGATACCCATCGTCTTTAAACTGAATTTCTGTGGTTTTCACCACCTGGTCACGGCCGTCCATCTCCTTTGCAGCCACGCTGAGGACAGGATCTTCTTCCTCAAAATTCACCTCGTAGGCAAAAGTTTTGGTAATGCGGCTGTTGTTTTCGGTTACAGTCCAGGAAGCTTCCCCGCCGAGGCTGCCTCCTAAAACTGCGTCGATCCCTGCGGTAGCCTGCTCTCCCAGGTAATAGCCTTTCTTGTCTTTGCGGATAAAACAGCAGAGGAATTCACTTTCAGATCCCCTTACAAAATGGACCGTTCCGCAGACGACATTTTTTTGTTCTTCCAGGTTTTCCGCTCCCGTTTGTTCATTTCCTTCCACCCGAAGCCCGCTGTCCGCCATGGCCTCGCTTTTAGTTACGCTTGCGGCGCCGTCCGCCTGCTGAACCAGCAGATATTCACCGTCCACTCCCTCAAAATTGAACAAGGTGCCGTCTCCGGTATTTTTCATCTGCGCGTAATTTTTGATGAAATCTCCTTGTTCATTGTACCGTTTTTTGTCCAGCGCTTCCTGCTGGGACCGGCGGATCACATAAACCCCACAGGCATGATCATCTGCGCTGTCCGCCTGCATGGTTTCGTCGGCCAGGCTGCATCCGCAGAGCGTCCCTGCGGCCAGGAGCAGCGTCAGCAGCAGAGCTGCCTTTATCCTTCTTTTATTCATTTTCTTCCTCCAGTCTTCCGTCACAGCTGAGGATTTCCCCCACATCACACTTTAAATAGCAGCAGATTTTATTCAGCGTTTCAAAACGCACCCCCTTTGCCTTGCCGCTGCGCAAAATGGACAGGTTGGCTTCTGTGATGCCGATCTGCCGCGCAAGCTGCTTGGAGGTCATTTTATTCCGTTTCAAAACTTCATCCAGATGGATCTGTATCGCCATTTCTGACTCCTTAAATGATGGATTGTTTGTCTTCGTACAAAGCATTGTGTTCCTGCATGTATCTTGCCAGGATCATAGCCGCCAGCGCCAGGATCATGGGCAGGAAGGGAAAGTCGATGGTGATTTCCACTTTGCTGATCCAGGTTCCCGCCAGCAGCTGGACTGCTCCGAGAAAAAGGCCGCAGATCACGGATGCGATGACCGTATTTCTGGCGTTTTGCGACAGCCGCCTGGTGTTTTCCACGATGGCTTCACTGTAGGGCTCACCGCTCATGCTGTCCAGGATCGCCACTGCGGCAAATATTGTTTTGAGGATAAACAGGACCGGAATCAATCGCAGCGCGGAAAGGCCGATGGCCAATGCTTCAGATATGGCTTGCCCGCCCATGTCCAGTCCCTCATATCCGTAAGCTGCGTTTGCCCCGGCGGACTGGGCCAGACAGGCAAAGACGGCTCCGTATACGGCGAGAAACGTGTAAAAGACCGCCAATGCCGTCAGAATCCCGCTCATCCATTTCATCAGACTTTCGGACTGCCTGCTCTCTATTTTGTGCATGAGCCGCAGGGCCAGATAGCCGATGAGGAAACTGTAAAGCAAAAGGGATAGGGTGACGCTGCCGGCTGTCTGCATGATGCTTTCCGGGATGGAAAACAGCAGGGTCATTCGCCCTGGGTTGATCATCATATAGAGCAGGAACAGCAGCCATATGCTCATGAAGGCCAGCAGAATGTCGGCAGCAGATGCCCGCTTTTTTATGCAGCGGCGCACCAGAAATCCGCATGGGATCAGGCAGATGACAAGGTAAAGGACGATTGCCGCCACGTTGCCTGCGTCTCCCGATAAAGAGATGGTTCTCAGGCCAGCGGCGATTTTGGTAAAGGGCCAGGCGACCGCTTCCAGTCCGTTTTGGACCCCTGCCCCGTAAATGAGCAGGAGCGCAGCAATCAGAGCAACGATCGCTGCTGCCGCGGTTAGTTTTTTTACACTTCTTTCATTCATAAACACACCTCTTAATTATTGTAAAACGATAATTATATGTTTAATATACTGCGGATATTATCGTTTGTCAATAATTTTTTGGGATTTATGGATGCAGATAAGCGGCCGGGTTGCAAAAAGCTAATCCTTTTTATTTTTTGTATCAAAATTACAGCCTGGCAAGGGCTGCTACTGTGGATTTTTGAGTGGAAAAGGCGCTTTTGATGAATTTTCACAGGTTTTGAGAAAATTAGCCTTTATATGTGTTGAAAACAGATACAGAAAACAAAAATTTTCCAGTTTTTATACCCGCATCAATGAGCCTGATGAGCGGGCCAGCCCCTGGCCCACACTCATCAAGCATTTGCCAGCTCATACATGGCCTGTGCCATGATGCGGGTGTTTTTCAGCAGATTAGGGATGGATATATATTCGTTTTTCTGATGGATCACATTGTCCTGTCCCGGAAAAATCGGGCCAAAGGCAACAATATTTTCCATCGTCTTGGCGTAGGTGCCGCCGCCGATGGCGATGGGCTCGGCCTCAGTCTGGGTCTGCTCCTGGTAAATCCTCTGGAGGGTCCGCACCAAAACGCTTTCCTCCGGCACATACAGCGGCTGTTCCAACCGTTCCAGCTTGGCATGAAGGCCAAAGGATGCTGCTTTTTCTTCCACCTTTTGAAAGTCTTCCTTGAAATCCATTCCGTAGGGATAGCGGCAGTCAAAGGAAACGGCAATGTGTCTTTCATCGCCTTTCAGGAGGCCGGCGTTGACTGTCACTGCGCCGAATTTTCCTTCATCCCGGCCGATGCCCAGATCATGGCCATCCGTTTGGCTTCCTGCGCAAGTATTGAAAAAGTCCACAAATGCCATCAAATCTTCCGGGAGCTGATAATCCGCAAGCTGCTTCATCAACTTTGCAATGGCGTTTTCACCCTCCCAGGGCGTGCTGGCATGGGCCGATTTTCCCCGAGACTCCAGCTGTTTTTCCGTTCCATCTGCAAAGCGCAGTTTCGCTTTTGCAAGAGCCGGCACCTGATTTACTGCCTCTCCCGCATCAGCTGCGGCTAAAACGCCGGAGTCCAGCGGGCATTCGATTCGAAAGCAGGCCAGCCCTTTTTCGGAAAAAATAACCGGATAATCCGCATCGGGCGTAAAGCCCATGACAGGCAGTTCTTCCGTTTCTTTATAGCGGTCCACATCCTCATCTCCGTTTTCCTCATTGGTTCCAAAGATCAGGCGGATTCTGCGCTTCAGAGAAACACCGGATTCCTTGATCGCTCTCAGACCATACAACGCGCCGATCATAGGACCCTTATCATCCAGCGTTCCCCGGCCATAAATGCGGTCCCCGCAAAGCTCGCCTAAAGGAGCATGATCCCAGCCCCCGCCCAGCGGCACTACATCCAGATGGCCGAGAATTCCAATCATTTCACTGCCCTCCCCATATTCGGCGTATCCGATCATATTGTCAAGATTGCAGGTACGAAACCCCATGGATTCCGCCAGATTAAGGGTATATTCCAGCGCTTCCCGGGGTCCTGGGCCGAAGGGCGCTTCAGGTCCTGCCGCTCCACGCACGCTGTTGATAGCCACGCACCCCAGCAAATCTTTGATCAAATCGTCTTTATATTCTTGTATTTTCGCTTCAAACATGAATATTAATTTCCTTTCTCAGTCTCTTTTTTCCCGCTCTTACGTTTGAGGGATATGAACACGCCGGCGGCGCAGATTCCTGCAAAGATTAGAAAAGCAGTATGCATGGTGCGGATCAGAAGCTCCGGCTGTGCATCGGAAAGAGCCTGGCTGCCCATGTATCTGGATACGATCACGGTTACGATAACCATGCTGGAAGTATGGCCAATAGAGCGCATGGTCGCCAGAATGGACGACGCTACCCCGTAATCCTTGGCTTCCACGCAGGCCATGACCGCATTGGTGTTGGGCGACGAAAAGAAAGCAAAGCCGATGCCCGTAATGACCAGCGCTCCGATGATGACCCACAGCGGCGTATTCATACCCACAAAGGCAAAAATCAACACGCCGGCGGCGCACAGACCCATGCCGAAGGAGGCCAGCTTAAAGGGCGATATGCGGTCGGACAGCCTGCCGGTATAGGGCGATAGGATGGCCATCAGGGCCGGCTGGGCAATGAGGATAAATCCGGCAGCCTGCGAGCTGTATCCCATGACCACCTGCAGGTAAATGGACATGAGATAGCCGATGGCAAAGGTCGCTCCGTAGTTGAGCAGCGCCGCCAGGTTTGAAAAGCTGTAAGCAAGGTTGCTCTTAAAGATCCGCACCTGCACGACCGGGTTTTTTATTTTCAGTTCATGGCGCACAAAGAAAACGCCCAGCAGCAGCCCGCAGGCCACCAGCGCGATGGGAAGCAGTTCCATTTTGAAATCGGATAGTCCGTACATGGTGAGGACGATCATTCCGATGTAAAGGAGATTTCCCAGAATGTCGTAGTCGGCCCCTTTGCTCTCGCAGCTGTCTTTTGGCAGCTTGCTCCAGGCAATGATCAAAACAACGAAACCGATGACCGCCGTCAAGGCGAAGATCGACCGCCATCCAAAATTGTGATTGAGAAAGCCGCCGATCACAGGTCCCGCCGAAAGCCCCACATACGTTGAAGCGATGGAGTAGCCCAGAACCTTGCCCCGATCCTTTCCCGGAAAAGCGCTGATGAGGACAGCCGTATTGGTGCTGAAGATCATGGCGCCGCCCAGCCCCTGTAAAATCCGCAGGCCGATCAGCATCCACATGGAAATGCCGAATACCGATGCGGTGGAGCTCAAGCTGAAAATCAGAATCCCGATCACCAGAATGCGCTTGCGGCAAGTCAGGTCAGCGATCCGCCCAAAGGGGACCGACAGAGCGGCCACTGTGAGCATATAGGCCGTCACCAGCCAGCCGACAAAGCTGGCGCTCACGTTGAAATGATGCCCCATATCAGGGATGGACAAGTTGAGCGCGCTGCCGGTAAATGTTGTAATAAACGCTGTAGTAATTACTACAAAGATTGTTGTCCTTTGTTCTTTTTCGTATTTCATAACCTTATTATCTGCCTTTTCCCATAAATATACTGTGTTTTTCTGCATTTTCTAATTATAACAAATCCTGGCTTAAATTGACAATGTTCGCTCCACACTTTATAATTAAGATTAGGGTGAGTGGAGGAAACGTTATGGACAAAAATATTTTCCATGATTTTGAAAATAACAGACAGTACACGGCTGAACTTTTAGATGGAATCACTTATGGAGTCAGCCTTTTCATGTTGTCCGACGAATTGAAGTTCCTTCATTTCAACCGGGCTGCCGACGACATGTTCGGATATGAAAAGGGCGGCCTTTTGGCTTTAACTTGTGATGATTCGCTGAGTATTTTTCACCCTGATTACGTAGATCGCCTTTACAGTCAGATCATCGCTACCATGCGAGACGGAAAATTATTTAATTATGACTGCCGCATCCTCTGCAAAGACGGAACTTATAAATGGACTAATCTATCTGCGGAACTGGTTCAGCAAAAAGAAGGCGGACGCCTTTATTTTTACTGTGTGCTTTCGCCCATCGAAGCGCCTCGTCATTCATTGTTGGAAGGGTGCCATTTCCTCGTTGCTGCCGGCGATTCCTGGGATCGCCATATTCTCACCGATCTGATCGAATCCATGGGCGGAACCTGTGAAACGTCTGTCAACGGGCTGGAGGCTTTGGACTTGTTCAGCGGTTCGGAGGAGGATCCATATTGCGCAATTTTTATCGGCTCCAAACTGACCGGAATGAACGGCTTTGAGCTTTCCAAGGAGATTCGCCATTCGGACCATCCGGCCGGAGGTGAAATTCCTCTGATCTTGTTGATTTCGGAGGACGATCAGGAAACGATCCCCGCCGCAGAGGAAATCGGGATCAATCTCTTTTTGCAAAAGCCTCTGGAGCAGGCGGCAATCCGTTCGTTTTTAAACCATCTGGCTCATTCTGTCTTTTCACACACATAATTATAGCGCGTTTTTTTGTGACCAATTCCTCCCCTTCCGCATAAACTGCAGATAGGAGGGTTGAAGTATGAGCTATTTTTCGCGCCTTGACCGGGCGTTTTCCGATGTACCCCATCTGCCCCTTTCCGATGAAACCAGATATGTTCTTGTCAGCGACTGCCATCGGGGAAACGGCACTTCCAATGATAATTTTCTCAAAAACCAGAATCTTTATTACGCTGCTTTGGAATATTATTTTCGAAAGGGCTATACCTACATAGAATTGGGCGACGGTGATGAGTTGTGGGAAAACCGCGATCTGCGGCAAATCATCCAAATCCACAGCCAGACCTTTGAGCTGCTCTTTCAGTTTTATCAGCAGGGGCGGCTTTATTTTTTATACGGCAATCACGATAAGGTGAACCAGCACCCGGCTCCTATCGGCTTTCCGGCAATCGAGCATTACTCCGGGCTCATCCTCCAGGATTCGGAAGGCGACGGCGATCTCTATCTGATTCACGGCCATCAGGCTGATTTTCTCAACTGCAATCTGTGGCGGCTCTCCCGCCTGATGGTGCGCTATTTGTGGAAACCGCTGGAGCATTTCGGCGTTTTGGATCCCACCAGCGCTGCCAAAAATAATCAGCGCAAGAACAAAACGGAAAAAAAGCTTTCTCTCTGGGCGGAAGAGCGGAGCCGCCTTCTCGTTTCGGGTCACACCCACAGGCCTCGCCTCGGGTCAAAGGATTCGCCTTATTTCAATACGGGCAGCTGCGTCCACCCTTACGGCGTCACCTCTATTGAGGTTACTGGGCGCTGTCTCACTTTGGTCAAGTGGTCCATGCGGACCCGGGAGGATATGAGCCTGTATGTGGCGCGGGAGGAACTTGCCGGGCCCGTGTGCATTGACATAATAAAAGAACAGGCAAAATAAAAAATTTTCGCCATTTCTATTCGAAACCGGCCTTTTAGCTGTCAATGTCCATAGAAAATTAGACTTTTGGAGTCAAAAAAGGGGAAAAAAGAGGAACCCTGGCTAGACGTCAAGGATTTTGGAGTGAGTTAGTGCAAACTTCTCCAGATGAGGCACGTAATATCCAGCAAGCAAATAAGGCCCCTCCCAGCCGGAAGGAAAAATCTTTAATTTTTATATGGACAAGCATTATGATTTTGGCCATTTCGAATATAAATCAGCAAAAAAGTGAAAATAGGACCGCTTTGCCGCGTTGGGCAGCACAGGCTGCGCCGGCCATCATAATGTTTATGAAAACGTTTTAAATTTGATAGTTTTTCCAAGCCCCAGTTTGCTCAGAGCCTGGCGGCGCTGGCCGGACCTGAAATGGTGTGGCCAGGATGGTAAAAAGTCGGATTTCATTCTAATTGTCCTCCATACCGATACCTTCTTCCGGCCGCCTTCTGAAAAGAGACGGAAACGCGCCCGCTTATTGCGAAATCTGACCCTCTTCTATGCAGCCAACCGGTGCATCTTGGCAAATAGCCGTCAAACGATCAGATACCCAAAAAAAGCAGCTTCATTCTGATCGTGTCTCTCCGCAGCCCCGGATTGCCCGAATCTTGCAAACGGCCGCAAGGTTACTTCTGTCAAGGGGCAGACAAAATGAAGAAACCTCTTTTCAATCAAATTTAGAGAGGTTTCTCCGTTTCGTTCCTTTGAGATTTAGATTCGGTTATTTTTCCAAAATAGCTTCAATCCGCTCCTGCGCCTCTTTCACAGATGCGTTGTCTGGAATCACAACATAAAGTTGTCTGCTTCCCATACTGTAAGTCGAATCATAAGTTCCTTTTCCAGTAATTGAAATGCTTTCAATATTCCAATCCCCCAAATCCGAAAGCTGCATTCTGACAAGAGACGAGATATCTTTCTGCGTCAGATTGGTCTGGATTTCGTCTCCAACCGCATTCAACAGCTGGGTATATTTTGTTAAGATCACGCTGCTACCTGTTAGTTTTTCCAAAATTGCGCTTAATACACGCTGCTGGTTCTTAATCCGTTCCTGGTCGCCATCGGAAAAAGACTTTCTTTCTCTAGCAAAGAAAAGAGCCGCTTCGCCGTCCAGATGGTTCTCTCCCTCCTTATAAGAATACTCCGATACGGAGGATTTGAATGCGCGCGGTGAGGTTACGTCAATTCCACCGATGGCATCCACAATATCTTGCAGCGATGTAAAGTTAACCCGGATGTAGTAATTAATGTCCAGATCCATCCAGTCTTCGACTGTAGAAACAGTTTCATCTATTCCATAAATCCCGGAATGGGTCAGCTTATCCAGCTGTCCATAAGAATGGAGCGCTACATAAGTATCCCGCGGAATGGAAGTAAGCAAAATTTGCTTTTTCTGCGGATTTACCGTCATAATCATATTCACGTCGCTTCGCGAAACCTTACCGATTCCTCCATAGGTATCAATGCCGCTGATGTAAACGTTAAACGGTTCTTTGGTTATCCCAACCCGCTTTGCTAGATCTTTATTCTGGATATCGATTTTAACCTGATGAATAATTCTAGTATTATCTTCAAATTCTTTTGCATATTCACAGATCATATCATAATTGCTGCTGCTGAGAAAAATGATCCGGTCATGTTCCTTATCTTTTCCATCAATCAAAGTTGTCTGCAGCTTCATATAACCGCCGACTTCTTTATAATTTACATCCGCCTCTTTTTTCAAGGTTTCCTGCGCTTCCTTATAGACCGAAGAATTACTCTCGTATGTAAAAACGGTCTGCCCCTTAATATCACTGAGTTTTTTATAATCGCCATGCTTCAGCGCCACTACATAAAAGGATTCATATTGTTTGTCCTCATCGCTCATATTGTGAAAGACCGCGTAGGTGGTAAACAAATAAAAGCACCCTATACCAAGAAGCAGAATCAGCAAAACGGATAAAACAGCGCCTGTCTTTCGCTGTTTCGTTCCTTCCTTTCTACTGTTTAACAATTTGAAAATCAAAGCGGTCAGTATGATCACAATCGCAAAGATCGCAATATTGGCCGCCATCGGCAGAATGTCCAGCACTGCCACAAGAGTCAGAAATACGATGTCCGCGATTAAAACAATCAGCTCCAGAATCAGCAGTCCGATTGAGTTTGGCAGGATATGTAGTTTTCGGTTATCGTTTTGCATGGTAGGTTCCTCTTTTCCTGATTAAATTGATTTCAGCACCTCTACGATTCTACGGCTGGCATTGCCATCCCCATAGGGGTTGCTCGCCTGACTCATTTTCTCATATTCAGCCCTGTCGTCCAGAAGCTGTCTGAAATTCCTGTAAATCGTTTCTTCCTCTGTTCCTACAAGGCGCAGGGTTCCGGCTTCGATACCTTCCGGCCGCTCTGTCGTATCCCGCATTACCAGCACGGGCTTTCCAAGAGACGGCGCTTCCTCCTGAACGCCGCCGCTGTCAGTCAGAATCATATAGGAGCGCGCCAGAAAGTTATGAAAATCAATGACCTCCATAGGTTCCGTCAGACGAATTCTGGCATTGTCTCCGAACACGTCCTGCGCCGTTTTTCGCACGACCGGATTCAGGTGTACCGGATAGATGACTTTTACATCCGGCGTTTCATCTACAATCCGTTTGATGGCCCGAAACATGCTGTAAAGATGCTCGCCCAGGTTTTCTCTCCGGTGGGCGGTTAGCATGATCAGGCGGCTGTCTTGGGCCCATGTCAGAAGCTCATGGTGGTATTCTTTCCTTACAGTTGTTTTCAGCGCGTCGATGCCTGTGTTTCCCGTAACATAAATGCGCGAATGATCTTTTCCTTCCCGAAGGAGGTTTTCTTTTGCTGCCAGAGTCGGGGCAAAGTGATAGTCGGCAATGATGCCGGTTGCCTGCCGGTTATATTCCTCCGGGAAGGGAGAGTAGAGGTTGTAGGTCCGCAGGCCTGCCTCAACGTGTCCCACCGCAATCTGCTGATAAAAGCAGGATAGAGCTGCTGCGAAGGTGGTTGTGGTGTCGCCGTGGACAAGAACCACATCCGGCTTTGCCAGCTCCAGTACTTCCTTCATCTTCATCAGTACGCTGTCCGTTACATCATAAAGGGTCTGCTTTTCTTTCATAATGGAAAGATCATAGTCCGGCGTGACTTCAAAAGCATCCAGTACCATATCCAGCATCTGTCTGTGCTGGCCGGTGACGCAGACGATTGTTTCCAATTCTTTTTCTTTTTTTAACTCGTTTACTAAGGGGCACATTTTGATCGCCTCTGGGCGCGTGCCGAAAATTAACATTATTTTTTTCATTGTTTTCTACTTTTTTTATTTTTTATTAAAGGGAAAGGATCCATTGGTAAATTTCTTCTAAAAAAGCCGTCTCTAAGTTGTTGACTGATATCGTCTCCATAATCTTGTCAATATAGTCTGCGATACCTTCCCCCTGATAAGAAAGTTTCTGTATCGCAGACTCGTCCATCTGATTCCACTCTGCTCTGGTCAGCCTGTCTTTAATTTCTCTTGTATATGAAAAATACGGCGTATTGAGCAGCAGGTGCATCGGATGGATATTGATCACCTTCAGCCCTGGCGACAGCAGCTGTTTTTTCATAAGGGAAAAGTCAAAGTCCTTTGAATAATATAAGAAAGCTCCGTCCTCCCAAAAGATCGGAAAACTGATGGTTTTTGAGCGATGAAGAAACGGCGGCACGATATCCATAAGGGTGCATACATTTGATTCGTAAAGAATGCCTCGTTTTGTAAGCTTGTCCATCGTGTCATTAACATCATAGTAACGATGCGCCCTGAAGCAGTCCGCCTCCGGCACTAGTTTGAAACAATAATCAATTACCTCATCATAACTTCTTCCCTGGCTGCTTCCATGCATAAAGTTAGGATGAATGCCCAGCCTGATTGTTCCTTTTTCTGCGTATTCGTCCACTGCAGGGTTGGGGTTGGTCACAAATGCCGTAACTTTCACCTGATTCTCATCAAAGTATTCAAAGGCTTTACGAGCTGCATATTCTGACGCCCAATCCAAATCCGACGTGATGCAGATCATATTTTTGGTTTCTAAAATTTTTCTTGCTTTTTCGAGTTTATGTAATAATTCTTTCATCAAAACTTACCTGCTGCTCTCTCAAATTATAGTAAAAGCACCAATGCTTCTCCATCTAAAACACATTCCTCCAATTGGTTTATACAGTCAAATGCAACCAAACATTGGTTTTTTGCTGGTCGAACCTCTTTGATCTCACAGACGCATTGGATTTCGTCACCAATATAAACCGGTTTTTTGTAATTAATCCGTTCTGTTAATAAGATCGCCCCCTCTCCAGGCAGCTTATTGCCGATCACGTTGGAAACGAGAGCTTGGCAAAACAAGCCGTGTGCAATTCTTTCACCAAAAACCGTTTTTTCCGCATACTTAATATCCATATGAATCGGATTTCTATCTCCAGATAGATCCGCATAATCTTCGATTATCTGTTTTGTCACCTTTTGTTTAATAGCAGCTTTATCGCCAACACGAAAATTCCTGATATCACCCATGCCCCTGCTCCGTTACTCTTGCAGGGACTCCCATAACCGTTGAAGTCTCTGGCACATCTTTTGTCACAACAGCACCTGCGCCAACCACCGCATTCTTGCCAACGGTTACTCCTGGTAAGAGGGTGCTTCCTGACCCTATCTTGCACCCCTTTTTCAGCGTGATGATGGCCGCTTCACCTACTTCGCTTCCCTTTATCCTCATAGTATTATCGTTTGCAGAGCAGACCCCTACACCCACAAACACATCTTCCTCAACAACTGTCCGAGCGGTAATATGTGTCATATCCATTATTTTGGAATTTTCCTTTACTATGACATGATGGTTCGTTGTACATAGCCGCGCGATCAATGCATTGTCACCAATATCCCCATGCTCTCTTAGCTGCGCTCCGTCTCCAATTAGTACATTATTTCCCAGTCTGTTTGCCGCATATATCACTGCATTGCTTCCAATTACGCAGCTTGTCCCTATTTCTACCGGTTCGAAGTTGGATTCCAGTTCATGCACCAGATTCCCGGCACCTTTGGGCGGCCTGCCAATCACGGCGCCGTCAAAAATCTCTGTCCCGGCGCCAACCTTTGTCCCCGGATAGAGTATGACATTGTGGTGTATCACTACATCCTTGCCTATGATGCAGTCTTTTCCTATTTGCGCAGTTGCCGCAACATATGCAGCTTCGTTCTTTTCCATATTGCTTTGCATTAGTCTCTCCTCAGTGTTCTTTTATCATAATCCGCTTAAAGCTATACATTTGATTTTCACCCGAGCCTGTCATAATGTAGTAGCTTACTGTATAACTTCCGGCTTTTTTGAAATAATATGTAAATGTATTCAGATTTTCCGTTAATGTAACAAATTCATATACACCATTTCGATACACGTACCATTTTATTTTGTAGTTGAGAGAATACTCAATATCTACGATAAAGGTATATCCCTCCTCTTCAATTTTTTCTATATGTTGTCCTTTATAAATCAAATTTAAAAATGGATAATTAGAGGTGTCTAGGTAATGTTCTTTTAACTTCGAATCATATTTAATATAAGCTATCATTTTTTTGCATATTTCTTTTCCATTCCTTCTTAGTTTTCCTTTTACTAAGACATCATTTTCTGGCAGTTCCGAGATACATTTATCATTGTTTGAATACACCTTTTTATAAAAAATCAGCCCTGTATCTGCCCGGATCAGTTCATATTCATATTCGCAGCCTTCATCAATGCTCCTCTCCATATCATGAATCATGATCTGACGCTCTGAAATTTTCACTGCGACCGCATCCAAGTTTTTTCGTTTTCTTGCATCAAGCTTGATCTTATTTTCTCCAAACAGCAAACTATGGCTCTCTTCGTTGTAAACAAACTTATCATAGCTAATTTTTTCTATATATTTATCATATGGATTATGATAAATACTCTTACCTTCTTTATCTTCAACCGTAATAACGGTTATAAAGTCCACATTGTCTCCCGAAATAGAGAAATGTAATGTTGTCGCAGCTGTCACCTCATTTTGCGCATAGGATATATATCCTCCCTGTATTTCTCTATCTGCCATGTCTTCATTTTCTTCTCCCCGAATCTCTTCTAACATGCATTTTTGTTTCCCATATTGTTTGATTCGAACCATATATTCTGTATCTTTGATTTGCATCAAAACCTGTCTGTTGCTTTTATCCACAATTTTCATGTGTTCAGATAGGTGAAACACTTGCGTATAGGTGTGCGTTCCTTTTGCCATTATGTTGTCATATAGTACGGTTACATCATGAAGTGAGTAAAAATGCCGGTCTATCGAAACGTCCTCATACATATCGTTATATCCGATGATGTGATCATATTGATCAGTCAGCTCGTAATCATAAACTCCCACTTTATATGTATTTTCATTTTCTGTAGAATAGGAACCACCATCCACAATCACTGTATTATGCGCTTTTGAGGATTTGAAATAATCGCAATAAGCATTCCCGGGATTATAGTTATAGTAGCCAGTATCGGAAAAAATATCATACCCTCTTGAATACATTGCAAACGATAAATCATCCGCATGCTTATGTGTTCTGGAGCTGTATCCCGATTTAAACATTTTCCATGTTGCATCCGTAAACCTTACGCATGAATTATGGTCCTGTTTGTAAAAATAATATCCAGATTTCGGATATATAATAGAAGCACGTTCTGGCGGCTTCCCTTCTTTTCCTTGCGTTGCAGAAAATAAGTAAGATTCGCTCCCAAGTTTTCTGGCACGGATACCATACTTTCTACGATTGTTATCTATACTGGAATCTCCGGTATTTAAAAGATTTCCGGAAGGTCTGCAAAGGTACGCACAAAAATCGGCTGATGCCTTAATATTAGCCCGTACATAAGAGGAAAAATAATCCTTCATATTTTCCAGGAGGTCTGCAATATCATCTAACATATAGAGCAGCGCAATATGATACATTGCTGAATTTTCCACATGTACCTTTTCCTCATTGAAAGCAAATTCAATCTGTCCGCACAATCTTTTTTTTGCGAGATCCGCTAAAGTTCTGTCATTAAGAAAATAGGCACAATATAGTAAGGACTGATCTTGAAAAATACCGTGATTATGATTTTGCGTATAATTCACTTCATCGGCAAGAAATTCACTGTGCTGTCTGACTATTCCGCGAATAAATTCAGCAGTTGCCTCATCCATAATGCCGGCGTCTTCCGCTGTCAAAGCAAAATAGATAATCGTATTTAATCGCAAAGCACTGCCATGATCATGCCACACCATTGTATTTTCATTTGAACGGCGGCTCTCCTCGTACTCAATCCAGCTCAATAGAAATTCGTTCGCTGTTTTTAAATATGTCACACGGGGCTTGAGTTGATATGCCCTTACCAATATTCTTATCATTCCCAAAGATTGCAGCCATAGCTGATAGGTTCCGGGAGATTGGGAAAAAACGATATTCCAGTCCAATCCATCTCTGATGTTGGGCGCTGATTGAAAACTTTTATGTATATATAGATTGCCCTTTACAATTTCATCTGCCCACATCAGATTGGTTTTATCCTCTGGCAAAGCCATGTCACAGTTAAATTGATTTATCGTCATCCCAAACATCCCTTTTTCAAAAAAACCTACACGTACCCCTTTAGTCTTTATGATTTTTTTATATCCTGAAATATCCCTCGCATATATCTGAAAGTAGTACGTACTTTCCGCATCGGACGGTATAAATGAAAAAGTTGGTTCAGGAGAAAACCCTTTGCTCTTATATATAAGATGTCTGTAATCGTTTTCAAATATATACCATGCATATTGGAGTGGGGCATAAGCATCAAAGGTGACATCCACTTTCATTGATATCGTATCGGTTATAAAGCTTACATGTTTTCTGTCCAAGTCGTCTATAGCAAGGCCTTGCACGATCCATTCATGTGAATTGGGAGACCGTTCAATTCTTCCGGCAATCCGGTTGACTCTTTTATTATCATTTGCGAATTTCACATATGCAATTAGCAGGTAACTTGTATCAATTTCTTCCGCCCTGTATTTAAAAGTATTGTCTTCAGACCAGGAACTGCTCTTGAATACATTTTCTATTTTATTTTCTTTTATTGTGTTCACATACCAGGAATATTGTGTCTTTCTCTTTAGTGGTTTAAAATGATTGATCGCTGTAATTATATTGCCGGCAAGTTTTATTTCAACGTCATCCGCAGAGAATTCATCCAGCTCTCTTTTATGAATTTGTTTATCTCCGCCCTCACTCAAAATCTCATTCAACCTATTCAAAGCTTCATAATAATAATCATCCTCATAATGCATGGGGGTTAGCCCCCATAAATGATTTTCATTTATCAAAAACTCCCTTTCGTTGAATAAATTCATTACATGTGCTCCTGGGGTATAGTCATATAGCATTTTATACATATATCTCAGCATGCGGTTTTTCTGTTTTACGTCATTACAAATATGCTGCGGAAACTTTTTTAATTTTCCATCTTTAGATATATAGGTATCTCTCATATAAGCTTCATGTATGATGATTTGCTCTTCTTTATAGCGTGATTTCAGCTCATGCGCAAATGACTTTATATAAGGTTCAATATCTTTCCCTTCAAAGGTATATCCCCATCCCACCGTTTTAGGAACTTTATCTAACAGCTCGAATCCGCGTCCTTCTAATAGTTGGCTGTTCACCAGTTCATTGGAATAAGTCGCATATTTATTATCCAGCTTTGCAATTCGAAATCGTTCATCAATAAAATCAATCATCAAATAATCGGGGTCCTCACTCGCCATATCTGCGTATACATGTTTATTCAAATCACGAATAACTGCTTCTTTTTGGAACTTAGAATCGAGTAAAAGTTGATCCCCCCTCCCGTCTATTTTCCAACTATTCATCTGCAAATTTGATAATAAAGATGAACGTGCAATATATACAGGGACTTCATATTCATTATTCTGATCAAATCGAAAGATATCCCGAGATACACAACTCCCAAATATATTTATCTTTGTCATTTTATTTCCCTTTTTATCAGTTTCAGCTCGCTATTTATTGTATATTCAAAAGAGCACTGACTCCTCACCCTCATCGCAGCCATTTCACTCATTTCCAGGAATTTTTCCGGGTTATGGTACAAATCCTCGATACCTTCAGCCATTTGCAAATAGTCTTCTTCTGGCGCGAGGATACCGCATGTTTCATCTACAAACTCCGGTATGGCAGCTACTGCATTTGTAGCTGGAACAAGTCCGCTGGACATCGCTTCATCTCTTGATACACCTTGTGCATCCATTCTAGTTGGAACGATAAAAATTCCATTTTCTTTATGCAGTCGAGCAATATCGTCTTGATGCAAAAATTTGTTTTCAATCGTTACATTCTCAAATTGATCCAGTTCTTCCGTAAGTGGTTTGAATAAGTCTCCTCTGCCAATTATATGGAAGTTCAGATCTTTGAAGTATGCTTTTTCTGAAAGTTTCTTTATACATTCAACTGTCAAATCATTGGCATATTTCCTTGATCCAAATGGACGTATTGATAGAATATGTTTCCTCGCTTCCACGGACTTTGGTACATAGTTAAATAATTCTGTATTTATGTAATTATGTATGATACTATACTGTTCTTCTGTCAGTTCTATTTTATAATCCTCAAAAATTTCATCCCTAAAGTATTTTGAAACAAAGACAAAATGAATGTCGTATCTACCAATATTTTTAAATACATCTGTCCAAAACTGTACTCTATCTTGCGATAATATTTTCGCCTGCGCCAACTCTTCTTCCGTATTATAGTTAAACTCACGTCTCCACCACGGCTGTATCTCTGACCCATGACACCATACAATAATTCGGAGATGGTCTTTAAACTTGCTCAATACATTCCACATATTTCGATCCAGAAAATGCACACATACTGTATCGATTTTGCCGGATGCGAGGATCATTTCCAGTTTATCCGTAAATCCAGTTATAACGTCAATTCCTTCAAACTCTCTGTATCCCGGCTTATTTACCTTATTGAAACAAAATACATCAACATTTAAGTCTCTTTTCTTGTACTCCTTTACCCTTTGATGCACAAAGGCATTTCTATATAAATCACCATACGCCGGATAAATATTCGTAAGAACCAGGGTATTTGATTTTGACAGGAACAGATTCTGACAATCGATTTGTGAACGATTTATTTTTATTCGGTTGACATTCGCAGTTCCCGATCCTTTTATCCGAAGCGCCAGCTTCATATATTTTGTTCCAACTGGTAACTCTATTTTTTTTGACAGACCGGAGCTTGCATATATGGTTTGTATTGCTTTCATGGACGCATCATGGCATATGATTGCCGCCATCACATCTAAGGTCGTATCTCCTTCAAAGATCAGCCATGCAGGAGCATCCATCTCAATATCATACCGAAGAACCTCTTTCGCATATATATACGTATGAGTATCTTCCGCAAGTTTCGAATGGATTTTAATGCCTCTCTCATTCTTGGAAAGCTCCACCTTTCCGCCATAAGTATCTGCTTTAAAAAATCTGGAAAGCTCTATCATATAACCCCTGTCAGCAGGGTCAATCCGAATTTCTTCAGCCTCCCGCTCCAGGTCACGATACAAAATTCCTGCATCTACAATTGAAATGCATGAATCCGTTTCTTCTAATATCTCACTACCGGTTTCAACATAGTCAAACTCATGTACCGAAACCAGATTCAAATCTTCTCCGCAGATGATCCCATCGCTGTTATAGTCAAGGCATTGTGCCACCTTACTGGAAAATACCGCTCTTCTTGCATTCAATGCAGATACGAAGTGATATACGGGCTCATCAAGCATAAACCCACGTATTCCGTTATAATAGGAAGATTTTCCTATGGCATCATACTCCCCATATCTCAACATGAGCATCAAATCCAGCAGATAGTTCTCACCGTAATAATCCTGCGGATCAAAATAAGCGACAAACCCATCTGCTATGTGTTCTTTTATAAACTGTTCCAGATTCAGTTTGCCTGGCAGAATGTCCTTCCCATCAGCCTGACAGTCATATAAAGGCTCTATATGCAGGCTTATAGGTTCATAGCTCTGATTCTGGAACATCATCCGCACTTTATTAAGCTGGTCCTCATTCTGCACTTTACTTAGTACCGTCACATGTGGTAATTCCCGTTTCAAAGACACTCCAAATACCTTCTGTACAATGTAATCGAGTCTGTCTTCATACAAATGCTCCTGGGTCACTCTTCTATGCCCCTGCAGTCGATATCTGTGCATCTCCATTTCATCCGAGCAGTACGCATTCAAATAATTTGCCGCCTCATCCACGCTATCGGTAGCAATTGTCAGTTCTCCGAGCAGATTCCGCAATCCTCTCGAAAAATTACCTACCGAAACGGTATTGCTAGCCAAAAGTTCGAACACTCTCCTGGCAAACATCGTCTGAGTCCAAGTTCCGGAATTTGCATTGATATTATAAGCATAACCTTTATAGGCTTTATCGATCTCATCTGGTTCCAGAGAACCCAAAATAAATGGTTTGTAGTATTCGGGGAACTGGTGATCCGACTCAGGAGCGTTATAATTTCTATCATAGATGTCCAGTCCTTTTGTCCGCATCGCATAATGGGCAAGATTCTCAAAGCATTTTCTTCTCTCCGGATAGTTGGTATAATATGCCCCTGCAAAGCAAAAGCAGTCTTTCCGTTCCATCGTTTCAATGGGGTTATGTAATACAGGCTGAGCCGCAAAGTGGAGCAGATACACGCTGTCATGTCCCAGACTTCGTTTATACTGTGCAATACAGTCTACTTCTGTGGTAAAGACAACATCACACAGGCCCGCAGCAGCCATAAATGCTTCATTATGGCCCGGGTCTTCTTTGTTCCAGAAAATCACAGGAATCCTATTCTCATGACAATATTCGGTTAACGCACAAAACTGCGGCGCTGTTTTGACAACCATGCCGTACCACAGGCCTTTATTCCCATTCCATGCCGACTCTACAAACAGAAGATCCGGCTGGAATTGTTCCAGTTCTTCCTTCCAATTATCCGGGGTCAACTGCAGCAAATTGCATTCAGGTGAAAAACAGGAGAAGGTAAAGTCATCCATAATACATGCAGCTTTCAGTTCTTTCAGCGTTTTACATTCCGGACGAAGCTCAAAGCTTTTACGCTCTTTCACCTCCAAAGCTCCTGCCACAATAAAATCGCTGAAAAGCATGTCATACTTTATTTCCAGGTCTGATTGCTTTTGGTTTGTTTGGGACTGGTCTGACTGTTCCTCTATTGTAGAAAGATTCTGCACGGGCAAGTCAGCGTCAGCATGATCCCCCTGGGAAGCAATAGTGTCTTCACGCTTTTTTAATTGCCTTGCCCAGTTATACAGCTTGATACTTGGAAATCTTTCATAAGCAGCATTCTGCTTTCTCGCCTGATACAGCAGTGTATTGTACTCATTAAAACGCTTTTGCAGTTCTTCTTTTTCTTGGATCAATCTTTTTTTCTGCTGCGTCTGCTTCTCAAATTTTTCCTCTGATGCCTTTAGCTTTCTATTTCTTGTCTCAATCCCAGCTTTTGTAACTCTTAATTCCTCAGTCAGTTTTTCAATACTTGCAAACGCTTCCTCCAGCTTCTCATTTAGAACATCCTTCGTTTCTGTTGTTTCAGTGTTCTCCGTATCCTCATCTGTCAATATAGCTGCAGCTTTCTGCACTTCCAGAGCTGTCCTTACATCTGACAATTCCTTTGCCATCAGACGAAGCCTTTTTTCAGCCCGCTCCAGTTCTTCATAAAGCCCCGCAAGCTTAACATCCTTTTCCTCTTTATCTTTGTTGAGGTCTTTTATATAAGTTCTTGCCGTTTCCAGTTCTTGATTCATGATCGAAAGAACTGCCTCCTTAGAAGCGCTTTCATTTTTATAATGCTCCGCTTCCCAAGACACTTTTTGTAATTTGGAGGCTAATTCGCTTACAGCTTCCGTTTTTTCGTCTAACTCAGAAGCCTTCTTTTTTAATTGTTCCACCTGTTGATTTGCTGCTGCCAGCTTTACTTTGATTTCATCATACTGCGATGCCAATTGATCAATCCGAATCTGTTTTCTGTTTTCCACGTAAAAAAAGCTGTTCTCCAATTTTCGGACCAAATCACGATTAATGTCTATACTATTACCCTGGATTTTTTTATCTGCAGCAAAACCTATCCATCCGCCAAAAAAGCACACATTATTGCAGAACTTTCAACTTATAACAGTTTTGTTTTTCTGTAAAGTTCCGCTCTGTATCGGAATGTGGAAATCGGCATTCCACATGCTTTTGCTGCTGCACTGCAGGTTATAATACCTTTTTTCCATTGCTGATAGATTTGATGGAAGTTCTCCGGCAGCGCCTGCGGCGGTCTTCCGAATTTGACTCCTCGGGCTTTAGCCGCTGCTATTCCTTCTGCCTGTCTCTGGCGTATATTGTGGCGTTCATTCTCTGCCACAAAGGATAGAATCTGCAGGACAATGTCGCTGAGAAAGGTTCCCATCAGATCTTTTCCTCTGCGTGTGTCCAAAAGCGGCATATCCAGTACGACAATATCAACTCTTTTTTTCTTTGTCAGAATCCGCCACTGCTCCAGAATTTCCGAATAATTGCGGCCAAGCCGGTCAATGCTTTTGATATATAGCAGATCGTCTTTTTTTAACCTGCGAAGCATCTTTTCATACTGAGGACGCTCAAAATCTTTTCCGGACTGTTTGTCCATAAAGATGTTTTTCTTTGGAATCGAAAGTTTGTCCATTGCCATCAATTGTCTGTCCTCATTTTGCTCCCTGGTGCTGACACGAATATAACCATAAAGATTTCCCATACTTCTCCTCCTCGTACTATTCTACTGCTCATCTAATGTGAGGCCTTATCGTATTCCCGCTCATTTCTAAGGCTTCTGTCCTGCGTATTAGTATAATCCACATTTCGCATCCATCCGGGCTGTTTTTTCCCGTTAGTCCGAACAGATTTCGCCAATTGAAGATGATTTTTATAAAATAAAAGAAAAAGATGGCAGCAGGATTCTTGATCCTTGCTGCCAAATATTATGTTTCCTATATGCTTATACCCGCATTCCCATGCATTTAAATCGAAAAACTCTGGTGGGGGTATTTTTTCTGATAGTTTCTCTTCACCAGCCCGGCACCTCCACGGCCTCGGGTCGCCCGTCGGGCTTTGCAGGCGCCCGCAAGGTTGCTGTTTCTAGGGGAAAAGTTTATTGAAAAAGTTTGTTTTTTACGCAAAGTTATGGACTCGCGGGGCCTGATCACGCCAACTTGACGGCCCGCACGGCCTGATTGCGAATTTGAAAGCGCTCGGCCGTTGAAACTTGCGTAAAAAGTGAAATTTTGTTTTACTTTTTTCCCGAACCCCCGCATCCCATTTTCAAACCGCCGCCGGTTACTTTTACCAAATCCGATAATTTTCACCCAGACCCGGGCTCTTTCAGCCCTTTACTCTCTCGCCTTTAAAAATAACCGTATCCACTTTTATTTTTCCGATGTCCATAGGAGCCACGCTGGTGATGTCAGAGTCCAGTATCACCATATCGGCGCACTTGCCCGCCTCGATCGTCCCCGTTATCTCCTCTGCAAACATTTGGTACGCCCCCGAAAGGGTATAACTTTCTATCATTTCTTCAAGCTCCAGGCAATCTGACCGCGGATCCTCTTCCGGCCCGGAGATGATCCCTTTGTACTTTTCATAATCAGGCGCTTCCTTAGGTATGGTCCTGGTCATGCCGATCTGCATTCCCATCATAGGGTTTAGATCGGGAACGATGGGAAAATCCGTGCCCGCAGCTGCAGTTACACCCGCTTTCACCAGCCTTCCGATCGGGTACTGCTCATACGACCGCTTTCTTCCCAGCAAGGGAATCATCAGGCAGTCTGTAAAAGCATCAATCACCGGCCACGTTGGCTGCACAGAACCCACAATATTCAAATCTGCCATACGCTTTATGTCATCTTCTGCGATGCACATAATGTGAGCGATCGTATTTCTTTTTCCGTTCACGCCGTTTTGCTCGATATATTCATAACAGTTGAGAGCCTGTTTTACCGCTCCGTCTCCCATGCAGTGCATATGGATCTGATATCCCCCTTTTGCCAGGACCAAACAGGCCTCTTTCATTTCCTCCTCCGGCCACTGGGGGAACCCGCGGTAATCTTCGGTCAAACCTGCTTCAGCCAGCGCCTCTTTTTCAAAAGGCTCATTCATATAAAAGGTAAAGCCTCCGCCGTCGCAGAAAAATTTCACTGTTTCGATTTTAAAAATATCTCCAACATCGTACTTGCCTTTTTCATCCACCATCTGCTGAAACTGGGAAAAAGGTTTTGATAAATCAGCAAGATGCGCTGTTCGAACCCTTATTTTCAGGCTGCCGTCCATGGCCATACTGCGATACGCTTTTATGGCATTCGGTGTCGCATAAGCATCGAAGATTCCTACGAGCCCGCAGGGGAAAGCATGTTCTTCCTGAAATTTTCCGATTCCTTCGATGTATTCTTCTACGGAAAAGTCGGCTTCTTTCAGCGAATCCAAAAGCAGGCACGTCGCCGAAAGCTCCTGAAAAAGCCCTATCGGCATTCCCTGTTCATCGCGGGGCATTTCTCCCATCCGCGGGGTTGGCGTATGGGCATCGATACCGGCCATTTCTAAGGCTTTTGTATTTACCAGAATGCTGTGGTGATCGTAAGACCGCAAAATGACCGGTCTGTCAGAACAAATTTTGTCCACATCCTCTCTGGTCGGCGGACCCTCCGGATCGGTCTGAAAAAAGGCAGGGTTCCAGCCCGTCGCGCGCACCACCGGCATGTCAGGGTTTTCTTCTGCGTAAGCTTTTACCGGCGCAAGCATTTTCCCAATGTAGGCCTCACGGGATTCTTTTTCTTCTCGCGTAATGTCATAGATCAGCTTTGTCAGATATAGCTCGGCGCACATGGTCGCGTGCAGATGAGAATCGATAAATCCCGGCAAAATACTGTTGCCATGGGCGTCTATCACCTCCGTATCGGGGCCGGCAGATGAGACCGCTTCCGCATCTGTACCGACTGTAAGGATCTTTCCATCAGAAATCACTATGGCTGTATGTTCCCAGAGCGCTTCCTTGTTAAACACTTTTCCATTTTTGATAATCAAATCAGCTTTCATTTTCTGCCCTCTCTTAAATGTTCTTGCTTTTATTATAATGCTTTTTCAAATCCTTCGGTGGAATATTCTTCGCCGGCCTTCTTTTTCTGCAGCGCTTCCTTGATCGCGTCGAACTCTTTCTTATTTATTGGATACTTGGAAAAGATCAGCATACTGATAAAAACGAATACTGCCGGAATAATAGTTGCCATCAAAAGAATCCCATGGATTGCGGTTTCGCTTTCCGCTCCGCTGCCCGTGTATCCGAATGCGGTCAGCATCCAGCCGGTTGCGGAAGTGGCAAATGCTCCGCCTGCTTTTTGGAAAAATTGCGCAACTGCGACAACGCTGCCTTCTCTCTGTTTGCCATTGATGAATTCATCCAGTTCGCAAACATCATATACGGTTGCATAATAAAGACCCCAGAACGCACTCGTGGACAGTGCGATCATAAATCCGTTTATCATGACATGGGTGAAACAAGTCATTCCCAGAAAATACATCACAATGCCATTGGCAACAAAGAGCAAACTGAAAATGAATAATGTGATTTTTTTGCTTCCGATTTTGTTCGCAACGATGATGGATACCGGTGTGCAGCAAATCGCCATGACCGTATAGACCGACCAGAAGGTTGCCTGCTGTCCCGGTGTCAGCTTTGCGCAGTAGGTCATCAGATAGACGCCAACGCCGCTGAACAGCGTGTATCCAATGATGTAGAAAATCCCTGTAAAGATCAGATTTCTGTAAGCTTTGATTTTGAACAGCTCTTTGTATGTCTTTATAACGCTTTCTCTCGGCTTGTTCTTTTCAATATTCTGCAGATAGGTCATATCTTCTCTGCCTTTGGTCGCAAAGTATAAGATGAGTCCACAAAGGATGATAACGACTCCAGCTGCCGCGCCTGCGATCCCCCAGCACGTTTTGACATCAACGCCCTTTGGAGCGAGCGCCGCGATGATCCACATGGGACCGGAATTACATAATGCAACGAATGGATAGGCTGCCAGACCTACGATCATTCTGATGGTGTTTCTCTCGTTGTAGTCACGTGTGATCTCTGCGCCCAAAGCCGCATAAGGTACTGCGTAAGTTGTGTAAAAGGTCCACAGCAGTATGGCCATCAGTATGTAGTATACAGACTGGGCCACGCCGGCAAATTCATTTGGTATGAATAGCAGGAACGTCACGATGGCAAGCGGCCACATGCTCGTGAAGATCCACGGCCTCCTTCTGCCGTTTGGATTTCTTGAATTGTCGGACATAAAGCCCACTGCCGGGTCTGTTACAGCATCCCACATAACTGCTATGAAGGAAATGATACCTGCCAGCGCCGGGTTTACACCGGCTACGTCGGTTAAGAAAAATTAAAAGTACGTAAAAAATAAGTTGTACGGTACAGAATCACCTGCAGTACCGATTCCATAGCCGATTTTCACTAACAATGGTACCTTTTGATCAGCCATAAGTTTTTCCTGTGTCATATCAAGCCTCCCTTTCTCACGATTTTCGAGTATATACATACTATATGCCAATTAGCGTTTTTAGAAAAGTATGAATATTGTTAATTGTATGTCTTGTGTTGCTTTCCTTATTTTTTGCTTTTATAATTAAATCGCAACTAAACCGTTTTCTTATAGCAACTAAAGGAGGGTGTTATGCTACTGAAACAGTCCACCAAGTGCAATCAGCAGACCCCGCTCCACATGGAGCTTCTCAACATAAACGAACATCCATGGCATATGCATGATGACAAAACCATGGAAATCATCTATGTGCTGCAGGGAAGTCTGCGCTGCAGCCTCTCCATATATTCGTCCATTTTGCAGGCAGGAGACATTGCGGTTGTCAACACCGAAACCCTTCACCACTATAATTCAAGCGATGATAATATCGTACTGATCTGTCATTTATATCTCAATCATTTCAGTTCCCTTATGCCTGAAATCGAAAATACGCTCATCATCTGCAACTCCGCTTCCGCTGCGGAGTTTGACAAACATTATGAGCTTCTGAAAAACGCTTTTGCAAAAACTGCGGCTCATTACTTCAATATCAAGCCTCCTGCTCAGGATGAATTAATGGACAGCTGTATAAACTTTCTCTCCACCCTGTATAATCATTTTAACTACCTTGCTCACGACGGAGCTTCCATACGCAATGAAAATACCATGAAAAAAAGGCCGCTTCAGGCGGAACGGATCAAACGTGTCATGCACTACATTTATGAAAACATTGCGGGTAATATCCGCTTAGAAGATATCGCCGCAAAGGAATACATCAGTAAGTATTATCTTTCCCATCTCATTTCCGATTTTTTAAGCATGCCGCTCAGAGATTACCTGGGTATGGTTCGTGCGATTTGCGCGCAGGATTACCTGTATGCTACCGACATGACGTTGGGCGAGATTGCCGCCGCTGTTGGTTTCTCCAGTACCGAAATCTTCCGAAAGGCTTATCTGAAGAACACTGGCTTCACCCCTACAGAGGACAGAAAAAGGGCCTGCGGCCACACACTGAATGATATTCCTTTAAGCGATTCTGACGTACTCACATATATGGATATCTCTGACATTGCGCCTTTCATGCACCTAAAAAACGTTGGCAATGCGTCGGTCAACAGTCTTGAAAACAAATCCTATCATACGGAAGCTGTCTCAATCAGCTTTTGTGAAACAGCCTCTAGGGCAGTAAACGCCTCATGGGATACGGTTTTGATCGAGGACCCCCGTCAGCTGCTCTCTTTTCATACTCTGGGGGCTCTGTCGATGCTGAGGGATCATCATTGTTTTTCAAAGATATGTGTGCCGAAAGACTCCCTGCTTTCTTTTTATTCAGCCTTTGGAAGCTGGGATATGATCGGTACGGTTCTCAAGGTGATCAAAGAAGATGGTTTTTCGCTGCTCATTCACGGCAGCGATGGGAATGAATTCGAAAGCCTGACTGCTTTTTCCAGGCAGTTTGCCGGTCCTGAAATCGTTTTTTCGCCAGAGAGCATGCCATCCCCGGGCAACTTTTCAAATCCTGCTTGTCCAATTTCAATCACAGCGGATCATTTGCAAAACACAGTGTCGTATCCGACTTTATATCAAAATAAGCTCAACGTGCCATTCATGTTTGACAGCAACAACCTGAAAACCAGCGCATTTTATGCATACACCTTTCTTAACCGCATGCTCCCGGAATTCCTGTACGCTGATGATGGCTGTTATGTGACCCGTGCGGAAAATAAAGCCGCGATATTATTGTACAACAACCGTTCTGCCGGCGAGGATGGGAATGGTATTCAAAAATATATGTTCAACTTAAAGCACTTGGAAAAGAAGTACTTGTATAAATCCTTTATCATCGACGACACCTACGAAAGCGCCTCTGCAATTTTCCAAAATCTCGCTCTGGGCAAACCTGCGGATTTGAAGCTTCAGCGTCAGCTCAACATCGCTGCGGAGCCTGCCATGGAAGTGGATGTCATTGAATCCCTGCTGGAGTATAACCTTTTTCTTTCCTCCATACCAAAAACAATCCGGCTGATCGAAATCGAATAGGCCGTGTTTATGCAGCGGCCCGGCTTCTGGTGCCTGGGAGGCATTGGCACCGGGGCCGGGCCTAGCCGGACTAGCAAGGATCGGTATCGGGTCCTGCCGGGCCTGGCCAGCAGGGATCAGCACCGGGGTCTGTCGAGTCAGCCCGGCAGAGATCTGCATCGGAGGGGCTGCCGATCCGGCCAGGCAGAGATATGCGCCCGGCCCGGTTGGAAAAAAACTTTTTTTGCTGATTTCTATTCGAAACGGCCTGATTTGGAAGCAAAGTCCATAGAAAAACAGAGCATTTTGCTGTTTTCGCAACAAGGGAGGTCGAGAAGAAGGATTTATTTGCTGTATATATATACTTTTTCGTATTTATATGCGGTTAGTTGGATGTAACAATCGAATTAAACTGGTCCGCCGCACCCTTTTACGTGACCTTTACGTGATTTTATATGGACATTGACCGTCAAAAGGCCGGTTTCGAATAGGTTTTGCGAAAATTTTTGTTTTGGGGAGTTGTGTGGAGCTTCAAGCCCCAAAATAAACCTCTTCATTCTGATGGTTTCGCACCACCAGCCTGGCCGCTACACGGCCTCGGGCCGCCTGAACCTGGCAAACAACCACAAGGTTGCTGCTGTCACGGGGTAGACGAAGTTTAACTCCGCTCACCGTTTCACATCCGGCAGCACGCCCCGCTCGCAAAGCGACCGTATCTGTCCATTCAGCATTTTCGCATGGTCCATCGGTTTTGGAGGTATGTACTTATACGCAGAATACCGTTTTCCTGAGCGCAGGTGGAAGATATAGCGGTTCGAATTTTCACGGATTTGGAAAATCGCACCCGCTTTCAAGTGAACCGCTTTTCCACTATAAAAAAGTTTCCTCTGGAAACGTTATTCGCGCTTCGCGCTCACTTTCACAAGGTAAACTTTTTTGAAATACAGGAAATGCTACGCAATCGATATTTCCTGTATTATAAAAACAGATGCTCAACCGATCTTCATCTTCCGATATGCTCACAATCTGCCGATTAAAAAATACATATAGACTAAGGCCCACCACAAGAATGAGAACCCCTGGTACAGCAAAAAACATGCTCTCCCCAAAACTGAGGGCTTCCGGTTCTCCGAACAAGAAAAATCCGCACATCCATATAATCAAAAATACAATGACGAAGATATAAAAACCGTTTACAAACCGCTTCTTCTTACCTAAATATGGCTGTTTCATAAATCCGCTTTCCTAATTATCTCAGCAGCGCCGCATTTTCGGATAAGGTGTTTTCCCATTCCTCGCTTGTGGCGTAATCGTAAGGTGTTTTTCCATTGCTGTCTTTGTCATTTTCCGTTTGCAGGTTCTGGCTTTTGGGGAAGCATCCCATCATCAAAAATGTCATGGCAATCACACCTCCTAGTAAGAGTCCCTTTATCATGATACCGGTTTTCCTTTCTTCTGAACTTATTTCTGTCTCCTGTTTCGGCCGGGTTCCAAAGTGTATGCGCCTTAAAATGCTGATTCTATTCAGCCGAACGCTGTTCGGTGCTGCAATTATGGTCACCAAACTTTGTCTTTTATTTTAGCATGCGGAAACATTTGCCGGATCTCCTGTTCGACCAGCGGCTTTTGCTTTTTGAATACCGCTGTTGGAGAAGAATGCTGGTAATAAGAAATTCGTTTTCCTTCTCTGGTAACAAACACATATCGGCTGGGTGCTCTCACAATTTCTGTGACATCGCTTATCTCGCATCTATAGGTTGTCCCGCCTGAGAGAACAAACTCAACTTTTGTGTTTTCTATCGCATTTATCTGGACCACTTGCCTTTGAAAAAAGAGAAATAGCGCTATTGCAATTGTAAAAAAGATCGCCACGCCGAGGGCCAGCAGCCCGATTTCCAGTATCGACAGCCCTTCCTGTGATTCCAATACCAGAAACCCAATTATCCAAAAAACTGCAAATATCGCTACAAGGGAAAGTAATATTCGCTTTAGCATGCGCTCCTCCTTTTATGTAAAGCCTCTATTCATTTCCATTATACCGGATCGCCCGCGCCTTACAAGCGGCGACAGGGCTGCTGCTGTCATGGGAAAATTTTATTAAACAATTTTATTTTTTACGCAAATTTATAGGTTTGCGAGGCACGATCACGCCAACTTGGCGGCCTGCACGGCCTCATTACGAATTTGAGAGTGCTCGACCGTTGAAACTTGTATAAAAAGTGAAATATTGTTTCAGTTTTTTCCCGAAACCCCACGTTCTTTCTTCCAACCGCAGCCACCTCGCATTCCGGTAGGCTTCTGTAAAACGCTATACCGCCTGGAATTACACTAATTTCGCAGCTTTGCGCGAGATGTAACCCTGCTGCTCCATCCAGGTCAGCCGAACAGTTTTTTTATCCTGCGGCGGGAGATATTCCAACTAACTATGGTCGCGATTAATACAAGACCGCCCGTTAAAAGCAGGAAAGGCAATGTAACCGCAGACCAATACTTGAGGCATTCATCCAGAATCAGCTTATATGCAATCGTTCCTATGAAAATGGCTGCAGCCCATATTCCCCATCGCCATGGGTTATAGAGCAATACCAACGGAATAGATAAAAACCAGAACAGCAAGAATACACTTTCTTTTGCAATAAACTGCGGCCCTATTTCTCCCCATTGATTGATTACTTTCGAAGCCTCGCCTATTACCATAGCAATGAAATTCCAACCGTAAAGATAACCTATTAAGCTGGTACATCGTTTTTTTAATTTGTTGTTTACATAGGCACGATTATGGAATGACCGCATAGAAATTATCATCCCGGCTCCTAGAAATATTGCCGTCCTTGAGCTGGGACTCAATATTTCGTCTGCAAACACAATATCAAAAAGCACAATGATTCCAACGAACCATATAATCCAGATAGTTAAAACTGGATGTTTTGGGATCGGAGTATCATCACCAGTAGATGAGAATTCTTTTATTGTAGAAAATATGGATTTCATAGCTGGCCTCCAAATCGGATTTCTGGGCATCTGGATAGAAGATCAGAGAAGTTTATCCCCTTCTGCTCCGCCCCAAAAGTCACTTCTTCATTCTCCTGTGATTTATTTTCCTGACCGCTGAACCTGCCAATATAAATCGGTAATATAACTGAAAATGCAACGAATAAACCTAATTGTAAGGTTTGGTCAGTAATAAGCAGCAATCTGCTTTGGAGGCCCTCCGGCCACAAATACATAGATAAGCCTACGGCACATGAAATGGGAAGCATCCAAATGGTTCTGTTACAATTTTTCAAGGAAAATTTTTTGCCCGCAGCTTTTCCGATATATGCCAACAAAATAATGCACAAAATCACAAGTGCAGAAAATTGCACATAGGATCTAAACAGCACCGCTTTGTCTGCCTGTGGTGTTAGCAATCCTAATAATAGAAATACTATGAGGCATGGAATCAAAATTGGACCTCTGCAAGCTAAAGCAAAGTTCTTGAGAGCCATTATTACAATTGTCAGAATCACGCCAGCAGCAAATCCTGCTTCTATATCGCCAATATCCGCACAAATATAGTCCAGGCATCCTAATAAAAACAGTCCGCCCAACCAGCTCACGATTTCTACAAATCGCATTTTTCTGGAACTCCATCCTTGCATTTTTTGTCCTTTCACCTAAGATTCTGTTGCAAATAATTTCTGCGTAATTGTATTTGATTCATCATTCCTCTGCAGTATCATGCAAATCCAGCTCGTATTTGTAATACTCTGTCTTATCCGCCCATTTAGAAATTGCATTTTCCAGCGATGCTGCACATTCTTCCCTTGCAAAAACCTCAATTATCTCGCCTTCAGAAATGCTGACGAGTTTTACTATTTGCTTCTTTTGCAGATACAAAAAGACGTTTTTGACTTTATGCATCGCTGCATCTTTTATCTTATCATTAAGCGTATAAAGCGTTTTCATTTTTTCATTTTCATAAATTCTTTTATACCTATATGGCTTGAATCTAAAAATTAAATCTTCATCGCCTTCTTTAAGAGCCCATAATAGCTTAGCTACTTCTTCAGGGTAATCAACAAAAGTAAAAGATGTCTTGATTTCCCACAAACTTTTTTCGCTGAAGCGCTCCTGTGCATCGCCGATATTTATTTGGACCCAATGCTCCAGATTTAATCTGCATAGTTCTTTCTGCTCTTCACTTTGAAATATGCAGCTGGTCGGAACATAATAAAATTCTAATTTATACATCAAATAGTACCCTCTACATAACAAACTGTTTAATGGGGCCAGGAATTGGTGTGGCCCTGCCGGCCGCTTTCACGGCCTCGGATCGCCCGTGCCTTACAAGCGGCTATAAGGCTGCTGCTGTCATGGGAAAATTTCATTAAACAATTTTATTTTTTACGCAAAGTTGCAGGTTTGCGGGATACGATCACGCCAACTTGGCGGCCCGCACGGCCTCATTGCGAATTTAAGAGTGCTCGACCGTTGAAACTTGCGTAAAAAGTGAAATTTTGTTTCAGTTTTTTCCCGAAATCCCACATCCTTTCTTCCAACCGCAGCTGCCTCGCATTCCGGTAAACTTCTGTAAAAAGCTATACTGCTTTGAAATACACTAATTTCGCAGCCTTGTGCAAGATGTTACCCTGCTGCTTCATCCAGGTCTGCCGAACAGTTTTCTATCCTACGGCGGGAGATATTCCAACTAACTACTGCCGCGATTCATACAATCCCTACTGTTGAAAGCAAACTATATGCATATCAAACATCGATCCATGTTCCCTCTTCCAAATCTAAGATCAATAATTGCTCTGTATCCTGAAAATACAGCGGCGGTGAGAAAGTCAGGTCTATACGTACAGCAGCTTTAACTTCAAACGCAAGCTCCTTTATACTAAATATGACGATCTTTTTCGTGTGCTCCAGCGCCAGGCACTCACACTCCGGGATCAAAGTCGCTTCCATAGGACAATATCGATTAGGAGCCGGTATCCGTTTTATGATTTCGTTTGAATGATTGTCCACAAACACATACTGCATTTTAAAATGAGTATCTTCCATGACCAAAGAGAACCTTTCATTTGGATCAACATAATACAGCACTCCCGGTTTACGAACCATCATCTGATCCGCACGAAAGATTGAAATTGCAATCTCAACCGAAAAAACATCGGAATAAAACTGTTTTCTTTCACAGGAGATCGTATTTTTGTCACTTTTCGGCCGGTACTCGTCGTTTTTGATAATTCGCAGCCCACCGCACTTATCGAACCACATTGAATGATCTGTATCTTCTCTATACACCAGATCCATATAGGCAGAATCCGAATCATATAAAAAGGCGTAACGATCACCGTCGTCTCCCAGTACGAGAATTATTAACAGGAACAGATGCCCTTCCAGATGATAACATCTCTTAAGTTCCCATTCATCATATTCCTCCGGAAGCCGTATTGTCACAATGTCTATGATGTCAAAAGATTTCAGTTCCACTAAATAAATCGACTCTGCATTAAATCCATACAGGATCTCCTCTTTCTCGTCTAATTCCAACCCAATTATTTCTTTTGCCGTCAACCTCTTTAGCGGTTCGTCCGTCCGCAAATCGTATTTTATCAAACACTGATCTTCTGCAATGACAAAAGAATTTTGTTTGTTCGATACGACTCCTGTTATTCCCGAGGTTTTTAAGGTGTGTTTTTTCTCCATATCATTCGCCTCCTGCACCATTTATCTTATCATTTCAAGCATAAATCAGCACTCATCAGAAAACAAAGTCTTCATCCTCTTCTTGGATAATTCATAGCTGGAAACTGCAGAAGCTACCACTCCACCCACAGTCAAACATAGTGAAACTAAGGAAATTTCATCCCAGCTTCCTATATACCATTTCAGAAAATAATAGTACCCAGCTGTGATACCTATGATGCCCACAGCCTGTATTCCCCACAACCATGGTTTATAGACCAGCACTAAGGAAATTGACAAAAACCAAAAGGATAGAAATACGCACTGCACTGCTAAATAAGATGACGTTACGTTTCCATAAATGGGATCGTTTTCATATGAGGCTCGATTATCTCCATATAACAATGCCCACCGACAAAGAAGTTCTCCAATGACGTACAGGATTATCCAAATCAAATTCAAACGGTAGAGCCACCGCATTAAATTTCTCACAGATTTCTTTAACGATTTAACATATTCTTTACTACAAAATATCCAAATGGACGGCACCATCCCAACTACAATTAGCATAATAGTTGGTGCTCCTTTCGTTAAAAATTCACCTGTCATTAGTTTTTTAAATGCTAAAATCGCTCCTACAATCCATACAGACCATATAATGGTAAATTGACGTTTTGGAATAGGTGGATCCGGTACATCTTCCAGAATAAAAAGATTTTTCTTTATTATAGATATAGCCCTAAATAAGACTCGTTTCATGTTTGCTCCATTCTCCTCAGGGACCAATTGAATTCCACACCTCGCACTTCATCTTCTGCAAACCAATCACTCTCATTTATCTTTTCAAATTAGGAAATGCTCCCGCCTGTTTTAATTTATCAATTTTATTGCCCAGCAGGTCATCTTTTTTGCAGGGAACCATTGACATATGCTTGTAAGCTGACAGTTTTTTGCCCCCGCACAGGATAAAGACATATCGGGCTGCGGTACTGTTGATCTCTTGCACGTCTTCGCATGCGACACGATGCGCTTTTCCACCATTTGAAACAAAGACCAGCCCCTCTTCCTCCCATCTTATGTCTACGATCTGTTTATTGAAGAAACTATATAAGCAGGCGCCGATTGTCAAAACAAATATCATGCAGGCCAATCCCCAGTAAAGATTCGCTTCGTTGTCAGGGTCCTCTCCTTCCCCAAACAAAACGATTGCAAGGCAAATTGCTGTGAACACTATGACGTATCCGAAGAAAAATTTGTAAGAGCGGTTTTGGGGAGTCAGCGAATCTTTTTTCTCATTTCAGGTTCCTCCTCTGGAGTTTTCTATTATTCTCATCCTATTTTGGACTGCGGCGGCCTCATTACAAATCCGGAATCGTTAAAAGATCAGACTGTCATTTCGCTTTTTGCATACCTTGATCCCAGCTATGGATAAGCCACCCCTTCATAGTAATACCATTTGCCTTCGATTTTCTCCGTATAATATCTGGAATATTTTTTATCTGAAATATATGACCACCCTATTCCATCTTTTTTCAATAACTTTCCTTGAAAACCTTCCACGATCAGAGGCTTTCCTCCCAACGCGTAATAAACTCCACAAAACACTTCCCCATTGGGCTCCGTCAATCCACCAGCTTTAAAAACGACTGCCTTATCTGCCTTTTGAATTTCCGTAATGCCTTCCAGTTCAAACGCCTTGCGAATCAACCTGCTTTCAACCGGCTCTTCTCTATAGTTGTCTGGATCCTTATCCGTATTGTAGACAGCATATAATCTTCCTGTCATTTCGCTGTTCAAGTCTGCACCTGTGCTTGATAAATAGAAACTTGTGTTGGCGTCATAGTCCTGTAAGTGTACTGCTATGTCCTCTAAGTCCCTATAATTCTCGGACACTTCCTTTACTAGTCTGTCTTTGTTCTTAAACATATCACTTTTTTCAGAAGCTAATATACATAGTACAACTATACTGCTGATTAGTATTAAGGAAATCAATACGACCTTTTTTCTCATATTGCCGGACTCCTTCCAGTTAGTGCTTTAATGACATCTAAAAAATATCCTTTATATACGCTTTACAATTGCGTATCTAATTTTTTTATAGTTTTCTTTATAATGCGGAACCCACCCATTTTTTTGTCCATCTGTTCCGACATTCGTAAGCCACGCAGAGTAATCTCTAGTATGCTGTGTTATTTCTAAATTATAGACCTTTCTCCCCTTTACGATCCTCTTTTTACCACTCTTATTTGAAACATATCCAACATGGTCCCATGAACCATCACCAGTTCTATCATATGCAATAAAATCACCTTTTTGAGCTTTCTTTGTCATCCTATATAGTTGCGTTGTCTTTTGATTTTTCTTCCTTTTGAAAATTTTATATGTTCCCCACTGTTTAACAAACTTGTCTGCAAGCAACCAAGCTTTAGAAGCTTTAGCTTTTCCTACTGACCACCAAGTCTTATCTTGTTGTACTCCTCCTGCAAGTAAGATTTGTGAAGCGAAATTCGTACAGTCATGATCACAGGATTTGAATAGTGGGTTTCGTTTCGTCGCGTGTCTCTTTGCATACTTTGTTCCTTTAGCAACATCAAAACTTCTATGCCCACTCGGATCCGTATAATTCACCGGATCATTCGCACAATACGTATACAAATTCCAAGTCCCCGGATCCATCTGCTCCCCACGATACGTATCCTGGCTCACAAACCGACCATCCTCCGGATCATAAAACCGCGCGTTATAGCATTTTTATCGACTTATACGGCGTTGCCGTAATGTAAAAAATGCTGAAAGATGCTCGACACAGCTCGCATCTTATAGTAATACAACCCCGTACTCTGATCATACACCTGCCCAGTATAGCAAATTTCATTGTCAAAGCTTTCTTCGGCCCGGATCGTCGTATTTCCGAATTCATCGTACTCGTAGGCGGCCGCCAGTTTTCCTGAGCTGCCCATCATGCTGGAGGTGTTTTCTGGATGTCCTTGTTGTACAGGTTCTAATACCGAGTCCCCTGCATCTGCAAGAGACTCGGTTCTCATAGACAGTACTCTCCTTCCTCAGTCATATTCTCCCTTCCAAGGATCCACAGGTGCCTTTATATACTCCGGAGGCTCATCCAGAAATATAGGGATCGTCCGTTTCATCACACTGGGGACCTTTTCTCGGATTAACTGAAACAGTTCAGGGTTGATAATCGTGCTGCGTATGTTACCCATTGCTTCGAAACTGTCGCTGACATAGCTCAAAACATCTAACCCCTCTTTTGTGATCGTAAGGATTTGGAACTCCATCTGCTCCCCACGATACATATCCTGGGTCACAACAACCGCATTGTCTTTCTTGGCCTCATACTTGCTGAGACGGCCTGCGGCGTCATACGTGAGCGCCGCCGATTCTCCCGTGACACTGTCGCTTTGGCGGATCTGATATATCGCCTCTTACCTTTCCACATTTCAAGCCACGGACACCTTACATGCTATCCGTTTCTTTGTGCACAGAAATATCAACTAATTTTGATTCTTCATCAAACCCATAATAAACGATCACTGTTTTGTAACGAATAAAGAGTATTCCATAGTCTCCCATGTAAATGCATATTGATTTCTTTCCGATTTCATCATAGAAGTCATCGTAGTAACCACTGGGATAACCGTCCTTCCCCATGCCATAACCAAACTCATCGTTTATCCACACAAGCTCCCATGAATGTTCTTTTATGGTTTTTTCCACATCCGCCATGCTTGTGTCAATGGGCGTGAGAGCCAGCATATTCTCTCTTATCTCTTCATTTGAACTTCGCAGAGGGTTTAAGATATCCATGATTATGGCACCACAAGCAATCACAATTATAGCGATTAGAATAATCTTCTTCATCATTTCCTCCATTAAACCCCAAAATATTTTTTAGGAAGCGGTTTATCCCAACCGGGAACAAAGAAACCTGCAAACCCGCCCATATCTGGTGTATAAAATCCAGAAGCATTTAATAGTCTGGTGTAAACGAATTGAAATGCTTATATGTTGCTCCATATTTTTTCTTTTTGGTGGAATTAGAGAATCTCCCATCTCTATAATACTTGTTCCTATAATTCACAAATATCAGTATGCTGGTGTGAAGAAATGGGGTTACGTTACCAACCAGCTTATGATTTCTGCAAATCGCATTTTTTTGGCATTCCATCCTCGCATTTTTTCCTTTCACTTAAAGCCCTGTTGCTCATTGCCTCTGTTCATGGTATTTAATTTAGCTCCTATTTCTTTCATTTTTCTTCTGCAGTATTGCGAATCAAAACATCCGTCGCATCTTCATCTTGAAGATCATATATAGCTGCTCCTTCTAAAAAATCTTTGATAATTTCACCATTTTGGGGCATTAGGATTTTATTGTTCTCTCCTAAAATAAGGTTCTCTTCTGCGCTTAAGGCCAGGATATCCTTCGTGTCTTCAACTTGTAAACTTCCGCCGGGCTTCAGATTGATCGTGATCTTTCCCATTGCCCAAATTCTGGCTATTGACGGTTCCTTTGTTTGACCAGACATTCTCTTGGCTGTGATGACAGATGCGCCAGTAAGGTTGATATCCTTATTCGCTGAAAAGCGTGCTGCGGTAACATTGGCCTGGTCAATATTTAAAATTTCCCCTGACACATGATCATGAAGCAAAAGCTGGGCGTCCTTCTCTGCACCACGTATTGTCATTGACTCCAGCCCTTTGATGGAAGCAAGTTCACTGTTTCCCATCAAGTTCAGAGTAAAATCTTCATATGCTAAGATGTACATCTGATTTTCGCCTTGTTTTAGATCCGAAATCGTTAATTGGGAAGCATCCGTACATTCGATCTTCAAGTCCGCTTCAGCAATTCCACGAATGGTTATTTGATCGCCCATAATTAAAAGAATTCGCGAATTTTCATACGCCCAATCCTTTCCTTTTTCCCCTCCGGAAATAATGAGACCCTTTTCATGGTACTCTTGGCCCGTATCTGACTGCGAACGGTCACCGCATGCCGAAAGCACGATGCCGATCACAAGTATCAACATTGTAAATCTACAGATTTTTTTTCTCAAGAACTGCTCCTTTCCTAACGCTTTGAAAAGCTTACTTAGGGCACAGAAATCAACTGTGCCCTAATATTCACTGTTCTACGTCTCTGCCTTATCCAAAGATTTAAGTTTCTTTTATAAAATTATTCAGTACTTTTTCCCATATTTTTTTATTGTTTCATAGTATTTTTTTACCACTCCATATTGAAGGTTCCAAATCTCCGCATAGTCCGCCAACTTTTTTCTTTTTTGATACGCTAATCCTGCAATCTCTATTGCTGCATCCCCCCCACCTACATAAAGCCAAAATAAGGGAACCAGTTGTATATATTCCCGTATCGTACAATAGCCATTGCATTTCATTGAGGTAATTATTACAAACACTAATAGCATTCCTGTAAACATTACAATTATATTTTTTCTTTTTACTCAATTTCCAATATTTTATGTAATATTTTGCTTTACATCCAATTCTGAAATATTTACGTATTTTCGTTTTCTTTGATTTTTTTTGCTTAAATATTTTTTCCCTATCTGGCTCCAATACTTTCCCTTTAGCTCTTCATATACTTTCTTCCCCCATTTAATTTTTGCATGCCCACTCGGATCCGTATAGTTCACCGGATCATTCGCACAATACGTATACAAATTCCAAGTCCCCGGTTCCATCTGCTCCCCACGATACGTATCCTGGCTCACAAACCGGCCATCCTCCGGATCATAGTACCTTGCATTGTAGCATTTTTATCGATTTATACGGCGTTGCCGTAATGTAAAAAATGCTGAAAGATGCTCGACACAGCTCGCATCTTATAGTAATACAGCCCCGTACTCTAATCATACACCTGTCCTGTTTAAAATTTTTTTATCATATTCCTGCAATGAATTTCATTAAATATTCACTTTATCTTAATTCTTTTACAAATTTTCCATTATAATCAAATACCCGTATTTTTCTTTCTTTTTTGTATTGATAAATGCAGACAATATAATCCTTACAAAAAGTAACATAGGAAAAGGCTTCGTCCTGTTCTTCTTTGTTTTTATAAGGATCTTCCTCGATCCCATCTAGAATCAATTCTTTTTTTCCAGATTTTAATTCCAATTTATAAAGTTTCGGATACCAGCCTTTATCACAAAAATACAAGTTTCCATCATGTGTGGTTGCTTCATACCACTGATCCATTCCATCTGTATTTTTATTTATTACACCTGAATCACTAAAACTTATAATTGTTTTTTGCTTACCTGTTTCGATATCTAAGCTCAGTATCCTCTCATTTAAAATAATGACTGCGAGATTTTTATTATCGGGTTGTACCACATTAATATCTTCCTGATTATCGGCCATATGGATTTTCCATTTTTCCATTTTTCCATCTTTTATTGAAATTTTAACTAATTCTGTATTTTTCTGATCAAACAAATATAAATATTTGTCAATAACTGTTAAATTCCCCCACAATCTCCCTTCTACAATTTTCTCTTGGCTCCCTTTTTTTAAATCATAACAATAAACATTTCTTTCTTTTGCATCTGCGTGAGTTTGATAGTAATATAAATGTTCTCCGGCGATCCCATATGTGATATCCTCTCTTTCATCAGATATTTCATTCCACTCACCTTTCTTGCTTTTCAAATTAATCGATTTTAGGGAACCATCAGTTTGTTCACCTAAAAATTGTCTATAATACAGTACGTTATTTCCTATTATCGCTGATTCACTCACGCCTCTAAATGGGTTAATGTCCTCCATTATGATTTGCTTTGTTTCATCTTCAATGGACTGCAAAATAACTTTGCAGCCCATTATAAAAGGGATATCCTTTATTCCGTTCTCTTCACGGTAACAGATGTAATTATCCTGGGAAGTCTCGCCCATATTTACAGGGTCATTTACCTTCTCCCAGTCAATATTGATTGGGTACCATCGTGTTATAGCGTACTGCCCTATATTTATCAGCATAATTGCTATAAGAACAGCCCCGCTGATGAGGATTATCTTTCGTCTTTTTTTCATTTTATGTCCTTCACTTTTGCACTAAGAATATTGGCAACCGGCTTATATATATCATTCGGTATCAATGTGCGTTTATACTTTTGTTTTCCTCTTGCTGTCTTACCCCATTGTAAACTATATAATCTTTTTTTTAAGCTTTACTTATTTTTCCCTTACGCAAAAGCTGAATTGTAATCCAAACACAATTAACAGATGTAAGTTTATACTTCTTGTAATGCTTTCCGGCCCGTATCGTCGTATTTCCGAATTCATCGTACCCGTAGGCGGCCGCAAGTCCTCCTGTGCTGCCCACCATGCTGAAGGTGTTTTTCCGGATGTCCTTGTTGTACAGATTTCTAATACCGAGCCTCCTACATTTGCAAGAGACTCGGTTCTCACAAACAGCTCTCTTCTTCCTCAGTCATATTCTCCCTTCCAAGGAGCCACAGGTGCCTTTATATACTCCGGAGGCTCTCCCAGAAATATAGGGATCGTATACTTCATCACACTTGGCACTTTTTCCTGAATTAAATCAAACAGTTTTGGGCTGATAATCGTGCTGCGTATGTTCCCCATTGCTTCGAAACTATCGTTAACGTAAGTCAGGGCCTCCACTCCTTTTTTTGTAATTATAGGGAACAATGGTTCGAGTTGTCCGTTAAAGCAAAACTCCCAATGTTCCATATCTTCACCATCGTCATCTTCATCACGGACCCACTTCACATATCCTGTATCCGGATCATAACACCAGGCATCATCATAATCTTTATTAAATGGGAAGAAGCTTTCTGCTGGAAGCACATGCTCCCTTCCCCACAGCCTATATGCCACAATCTCATGTTCTTTACCCTTTTTATACGCTTCTTTGAAATACTCCGCGCTTATACCACAACTTATCAAATACTCATACAGTTTTGGTGAAATGTAGTTTTCAAGAGCGGGGGTGTTCGCCCCTTCCATGCGATCAAACGCTTTTCGTGTTTTAGTTGGAAGTTTAATATAAATTGGCGACATGGGATACCATTGCCCCAACGCAGCACTTTCAAGTTTCATGCAGTCGTATTTCTCACAGTCATAGCCTTCATCATAATAATAGCATTGGTTTTTAAATCGAAGTTCAAACGCAACTGCATTCACATAGTCCTGTTCTTCATACTCTGTATATGCGTAGACTACAATATCTAATTTCCTCTTATAGGTTTCATGGAACTCCATAAACCGTTCATAGTCCTCGTCTGTATTCTTTATTTTATAGGAATAGTAATGGCGTCTGCGGACTCGATACTTGTTAAATTCTATATCAAACTCATCAACGACTTTTCTCATTGACCTGGAGAACCTGTCCATTTCGTCATCGTCAAGGGCATATTGGGGTCTTATCTCAATATCTAATAGCACATACATAACTGCCTCCTTTACCGCCGTCCTTTCTTTTTGTTATATAATGGGTTTTCAGAACTTTTAACATAGTAATTGTCTATTTGTTTTAAAGCGACCGTTCTCAAAATAGACATATCACGATACACTGCTTTTACAATGTTTCTCATCTTTATTTTGCTTAAATCATAATGTTTGCTAGAATTCTTATAATTATAACCATGCGCTTTCCTAAAACAATTCGTTATCGTCCGATGCACAGGTTTTGACATAGCAACTGCTGGCCAGTAATCAGGAGAGATTCTAAATATTGGTCGAAACCGCTTTTCAATAACATGATGAATTTCAATGTTACTTCTTCTGTAGCACTTTTTCATCAGTTTTGTCATTGCCCTATATTTTCCCACCGTTAATAATTCTTTCTTCTGCAGATCTCGAACAGAGGTCGGGGTCTTTCCCGCAGGGACAATTGGCAGGCGCCCTTGACTTACAATTCTTTAACAAATTCCCCATTATAGTTATACACGTCAATGCGGGTGGATTTTTTATATTGGTAGATGCAGGCGATATAATCGCGGCAAAAGGTCACATAGGATGAAAACTCGTCTTTAGCTTTATAATGCGCATCTTTACTTCCATCTACAATCAATTCTGTTTTTCTTGTCTCCAGATTTAACCTATAAACATATAGGTATCGTTCATTCTCATACACATACAAACTGCCCCCACGTGCCATAGCACCATACCATCGATCATCATTCTCCTTTTGTTGTTTTGCGCTTTCCAGGTTATTTAAACTCAGTATCGTTTCTTGTTCTCCAGTTTCAATATCCAATTTCACTATTTTCTCATTGAAAATAATGACTGCCAGATTCTGTTCATCCAAATTTGTAATATCTACAAGTTCCTGAGGATTTTCCATTTGAAGAAGCCACGTTTTCCTTTGCCGATCGTTTATTGAAATGGCGACCAACTCACTCTTTTCCTGATCGAACAAGTACACGTATTCCCCGAGGACTTTCAGAGTTTCCCACTGCCTTCCTTCAGCAATCTTTTCCTGCTCCCCTGTTTTCAAATTGTAACAATAGACCTCTCTTTCTTTTGGGCTATTATTACTCTCGTAATAATAGAGATGGTGTCCCTCAATTCCGTAATTGATTAAGTCAATATCTTCTGGTAGTGTCTTCCATTCACTTTTTTTGCTTTTCAAATTCATTGCTTGCGGCGGTCCATCATACTGCTCACCCATAAACTGTTTGTAATACAAGATGTTATCACCTATGATGGCCGATTCCGCTACGCCTTTTAGTGGATTTATATCTTCCAAAACAACATGCTTTTTCCCGGTTTCAATGGACTGCAAAATAATTTTGCAGCCCATCATAAAAGGAATATTTGTTATCCCGTTCTCTTTCCCATAGCAGATGTAATTGTCCTGAGATACCTCTTCCGAATTGACAGAATCGTTTATTGTCTCCCAGTCAATATTGATTGGGTACCATCGTGTTATGGCGTACTGCCCTATATTTATCAGCATAATTGCTATAAGAACAGCCCCGCTGATGAGGATTATCTTTCGTCTTTTTTTCATTTTATGTCCTTTACTTTTGCATTGAGAATATTGGCAACCGGTTTAAATTCATCGTACTCGTAGGCGGCCGCCAGTTCTCCTGAGCTGCCCGCTATGCTGGAGGTGCTTTTCTGATTCCTTTATTGTACTGAAGCCTTTATATCAATTCTTACATCTCTATCCATGCAGATGCAAAATTACTTGTAAGCAAATAAAAATGCATTACGACATATAGTTCAATCCCCCATAATTATAAACGAGCGTGCTAAATCACTTTTTTCCATGCAATATAATTTAATTCCGCCACATAGAAAGATAATGCTTAATATTGATATGATTATAAGAGGACAAAGCGAATAGACTGTCGCTACCGCTGGAAAAACCGAAAAGATTTGCAGCATCATTCCAAATTTTTCTGCTTTTTTAAGCCTAACACCCTCTCTTTTAATTTGTTTCACATAATCTTTATTTAGAGAAATCACTAAAAACAGAATCGTGAATATAGCCGTCTGATACAATAACAGCATTGGGAAAACGTGAAAATTTATCGCCTCTAATTCCATACTTGAGAGTACAATTCTAAATTCAAAATACGATAGTACAATTGATGTCAGCCCTCCCAACAGCAAGAACACAAATATCCTTTTTAATGCGTAATGCTTCATTTTATTTCGGCTCCTATTTTCTATATGGATACTGTCGGATAACGGTTATTTGGGGCGGTATTTATCTTTCATTTCACTGTCTGCGTAACTTTAACAATTATGGTTTGCCCTTCGAAGTGATGTGAATACTTTGGATTTTTTCATTTTCCTAGCACCTCCAATTGACGTACCTTCCCGTCACCTTGATGAAAAAGTGAAAGTGGTTTTGTAGTCCTGCTCTGTTTTAGCTCTTGCTAAATCCGTTTATTCAGTACCTGTTTCCCATCGTAATCAAAGGAAACGACTCTATGGTCGTAAACATCTTTTTCACTGTCATAATATTCGACTTCCACTGCAATATAGTCGGGGCAGTAAAAATAATCCATTGCTAAGTTTGTTGTATCGTTGATATATTCCCTGACGTTTTCTACTTGCGACCAATTAATCAATCGTTCCTTCTGGCTTGTTTTCATGTTCAGCTTGTAAAGTGTATATGTTTTATCATGATAGTACAGGTTATCCTTGACCAAGTGAAAATTATACCTTTCCCGATAACCCCATGCACTAGACAGGTCCCCCAGTTCTACCACAGTGCTCTTTTCTCCACTGGTGATGTTATACTTAAAAATACCGCTTTTCCCCGTAGCAATCAGCAGTTCCTCGTTGTTCAGAGTCTTAACCGCGCCAATCCAGTCTTCGGGCGTGTCTATAATATGATACTCCTTTATCTGTCCCATACTCAGCGGCATAATATAGAGTACGCCATTTCCACTATCGCAGCAGTACAAATTCTCATCTTCTATATGCAGGTAGCCAGGCATTGCCAGCCCGTTTGCCTGGATCAGCGCCTTTCGTTGGCCTGTTTTCAGATTTTGGGAATACAGCAGCACAGTATCATCCCCGTTCGTATAAAACATTTGCTCACCAGAAATGGCATAATCCTCCACATCTTCCAAGATCAAAGTTTCTTTCGTTTTCTTTTTTAAGTCCGAAACATATAAGAATTGGGGACTGCCGTCCCAGCCATCAAAATAGTATATCGCGTCTCCTTGCAGCACAGGATATACGAATCCTCCCAGAAAACTCCTATCATTTTTTATTGTATAAAATTTCCCCGTTTCCAGGGAGAGCAGGCTGAGCCGCCCTCCCAATACAAAAGGAAACTGCCGCAAACCGTTTTCCTGACACACAGCAATATAGTTTCCCTGGCTGGCACAGTAGGTATCAACGCTTTGATTTACCTCACCGAAGTCAATGTGCAGCGGCATAGTTGACTTTGCAAAAGATACGACTACGTTCAGTAAAATGATGGCAGCTGCCGCGCCTAAAATAGCGCGCCGCTTTTTTCTGTTTTTCTCTAATTGATTTTTCATCATTCCTCATTAATTCTTAGATTAACTTTACCCTGCTGCCAAATATTTTAGCTATTTTAGGATTAACGTTATTCGGCTGAATAACTCTCTTTCCAATTTTATATTGTCTGCCTCCACCAACCCGCTTTTTTATATATTGGAGATTCCATAATGCTTTTCGTTTTTGCTTTCCAATCGCGCCTTTTTTTAATACTTGAATTGCCATCCATGCGCAATTAGTCGTACCTAAACCATAGTCTTTATACTTCGACTTACCATTTTTAATCTTGCACATATAATGATAACTATTGCTGAAATTTCCCTTTATATATATCGATGTAGTGTATGGCTTTGTAGCAGGCCTACTTGCTTTATCCTTTCTTTTTTTATTTATTCTTTTGTATACCTTTTTCTTGGATTTACTTACAGCGTTTCTAATCCATCTACACATTCTTGGCGATTTATATCCACCTTGTTCCCATGAAAAATATCTCCATTTCTTTGCATATTCTATCAGCAACGCAGCATGTCCTAATCCAGCAGCACCTTTTTTTGAGTTAAGCCAAATCGCATCATGTCCACTCGGATCCGTATAATTCACCGGATCATTCGCACAATACGTATACAAATTCCAAGTCCCCGGTTCCATCTGCTCCCCACGATACGTATCTTGTGTAAGGAATCGGCCATCCTCCGGATCATAGTACCTTGCATTGTAGCATTTTTATCGACTTATACGGCGTTGCCGTAATGTAAAAAATGCTGAAAGATACTCGACACAGCTCGCATCTTATAGTAATACAGCCCCGTACTCTGATCATACACCTGCCCAGTATAGCAAAGCTCATTGTCAAAGCTTTCTCCTGCCCGTACTGTCGTGTTTCCGAATTCATCGTACTCATAGACGGCAGCCAGTTCTCCTGAGCTGCCCACCATGCTGGAGGTGTTTTTCCGGATGTCCTTGTTGTATAAATACCGAGTCCCCTGCGTCTGCAAGGAACTCGGTTCCCATAAACAGTACTCTCCTTATTCAGTCATAAGCTCTCTTTCAAGGAGCCACAGGTCCCTTTATGTACTCCGGTGGCTCACCCTGAAATATGGGGATCGTTCGCTTCATCACACTGGGAACTTTTTCCTTGATCAGCTGGAATAACTCCGGATTAATAATCGTACTGCGCATGTTTCCCAGCGCTTCGAAGCTGTCACTGACATAACTCAGGGCATCTATCCCTTCTTTTGTGATCGTAGGTACCACTGGTTCCAGCTGCCCGTACAAATTAAATTCCCACGGTTCATACTCTCGCTCTGTATCATCCTCACGGACCCACTTCACATATCCGGTATCTGGGTCATAGCACCAAGCAAAGTCGTAGTCTCTATTAAACTCAAACAAACTTTCTGCTGGAAGTACATGCTCCCTCCCCCACAGCCGATATGCCACAATCTCACGGTCTTTCCCCTTTTTATAGGCTTCCTTGAAGTACTCCTTGTCAATCCCGCAGTCTATCAGGTATTTATACAGCTTTGGTGAGATATAGCTTTCAAAATCAGGCGTGATTGCGCCGTCCATGTGTTCAAACGCTTTTCGCGTTTTTGTTGGCAGTTTGATATAGATCGGCGGCATTGGGTACCACTGTCCTAACGCAGCACTGTCAGTTTTTAAGCAGTCATATTTCTCAAAATCATAACCGTCATAATAGTCGCATTGATTCGTAAACTCAAGCACAAACGCAGATGCCGCCTCATAATCCTGCTTTTCATATATGGTATATGGATAGATTGCAATATCCAACTTTCTTTTATAGGTCTCATTGAACTCCATAAACCGTTCATAGCCCTCGTCGATAGCCTTAATTTTATAGGAATAATAGTGTTTCCGCCGGACCCGGTATTCCTTGAAATTTATATCGAACTCATCGACAACCTTTCGCATTCTTTTAGAAAACTTATTCATTTCCTCCTCATCTATTGCATTTTTAGGTCTTATCTCAATATCCAGTTGCACATACATAATTATCTCCTTCATCGCCGTCCTTTTTTATTATATAATGGATTTTCTGACATCTTTGAGTAATGTTTATCTATTTGTTTTAAAGCGACCGTTCTCAAAATAGACATATCACGATACACTGTTTTTACGATATTCTGCATTTTTTTCTTTGTTAAATCGTAATGGTACTTTGATCCTCTATAATTATACGGATGCGCTTTCCTAAACCGATTCGTTATCGTCCGATGCACAGGTTTTGACATCGCAACTGCTGGCCAGTATTCAGGCCTTATTTTAAATATTGGCCGAAACCGCTTTTCAATAATATGATGGATCTCAATGCTGCTTCTTCTATAACACCGTCTCATCAGTTTAACCATCGCATTATACTTCCCAACGGTCAGTAGTTCTTTCTTCTGCAGGTCTCGAACAGAGGTTGGGATCTTTCCTGCGATCTTGGTTGCAATTTTTGTGCCCCGCACTTTTCTAGCGGCCTTTGCCACGTATGAGCCAGGTACGAATGGCAGGAAGGTCGCTCCGATATCCCAAGCCAGATACCCTACATTCGTCCAGGAAGGTTTCTTAGCCAATTCTTTAACGCTCCAGCCGATGCTCGCCACATCTAACACAGTTTCCCATGCGTTCCCACTCGGATCCACGAGATTCACCGGATCATTCGCACAGTAGGTATATAGATTCCAGGTCCCCGGCTCCATTTCTTCCCCACGATACGTATCCTGTGTAAGGAATCGACCATCTTCCGGATCATAGTACCGCGCGTTATAATAGTAAAGCCCTGTACTCTGATCATATACCTGCCCGGTATAGCAAATCTCATTGTCAAAGCTCTCTCCGGCCCGTACTGTAGTGTTTCCGAATTCATCGTACTCGTAGGCTGCCGCCAGTTCTCCTGAGCTGTTGATCATGCTGAAGGTGCTTTCCCGGATGTCCTTGTTGTACAGGTACCAGGCTGGGCTGCCTTCGCCTTTGCGCTGAGTGGCGATCACATTGCCTTCGCTTCCCATCAGGTTCAGGCTGGTCAGCTTGCCTCCGTCGTCCGATGTGTAAAGCACGGTCCCACTCTGATAATAATAGTTGCGGGTCTTGGCCTGGGATCCTTGGGTTTCTTTTTTCTGAATCCTCTGTCCATTTCCATTATACCGGTTTTCCTGGGTCACAACAACCGCATTGTCCTTCTTGGCCTCATACTTGCTGAGGCGGCCAGCGGCATCATACGTGAGCGCTGCCGATTCTCCCGTGACACTGTCGCTTTGGCTGATCTGGTTGCCGTTGCGGTCATAGGTGTAAGCTTTCTTCGAGGCAGCGGCCGTTTCGCCGGATTTCATAGTTTCCGATGCGGTCAGCTGGTTCAGCCCGTTATAATCATACGTTGTGGTTTCATCTCCGACTTTCTCGGTCTTGCGGTTGCCCACTTTATCATAGGTGTATTCCGCATTCTTGTTTTCTGCTGTGCCTTCCGCTTTGTTTACCACATTGGAAGTCACCAAACGGCCCACGTTGTCGTAAGTATAGGTTTTGGTACAGTCTATGCCCTTGCCGCTTTCCATAGCATACCTGCTGACGATTTTTTCTTCCGTGACATTGCTGTTCTTGTCATACGCATAGGCATAGGTTTCTTTAGCCTGATCTCCGTCCTTGCTGTCGGTGTAGGTCATGGCCGTCACACGTCCCAATGGATCGTAGGTGTAATTTCTAGTGATGGTCCCGTTTCCGCCGTCGGCAAACCCATAGTGATCCACCATTTTGGAAACCCGTCCGAAATCATCATAGGTATACTCCCGCAGGGTCTTGTCCAGCAGGCCGCCCTTGGCGCTGATGCTGGTCAGCCACTTGTTGGTGTCATAATGATAGCGAAGGCCGGTGATGCCATCCTGTGCGAAGGCATAGTCGATGTCCGTTACCAGGCCGTCCTTGTCATAAGTGTAGGATACCTTGTGCTTGTCCAGGGTTTCCTGGCTGGGCACATCAGGTCCGTCGCATTCGGCGTAAGCGGCCAGGCGTTTCTGCTTGTCATAGGTGTAAGCCGTATAGCGCGATAAAGTCTCTTTGCTTCCCGATACGGTATAGTCACACATTTTGGTCACATTACCGGAAACATCATAGTCATAAGTGGTTTTCAGAGTCTGCTTTTCCGTGCCGTCCTCTTTTTCATAATAGCCGATCTCCTTGATCCGGTCCCCCGCGTCATAGTAATACAGCTTGTAATTGCCCTTGGACTGATATTCTTTCTCCAGGCGTCCCTTTTCGTCGTATTTGTATTTGGTCCAGATGGATTTGTCGGTATCACCTTCCGTATAAAGGTCTTTGATCTCCAGCTGTTCACCGCTGCCGTTTGTACGGGTCAGGCTTACCTGATTCTTTGCGTCGGTGGTCGTCATCTGGGTCTCCAGATCCCCGTTTACATAGGCTTCTTTCGTCTCATAACGAGTGGACGTTCCATCGGGAAGGGTTACCTTGTTCAGCTCTCCCTTCTTATCATAACCATAGGTCGTCCGATTTCCCAGAGCGTCGATGGAAGCAACCTCTTTTCCGGCCGCACTGTACTCGGTGCTTTGGCGGATGGAGTCCGGCCCCACGTAGAACCCGTCTTCCCTGGTTTCCGGAGCCGTGATGGTGTCGGTCTGATGACCGTTCTCATTAAAAATGTTCAACGTCAAAAGGCCGTCTTTGGCATCCGGTTTTTTTCCTGCTTCGTAAGTACCGATGGCTTTGCCGTACTTGTCGTAAAGGGTATCGGTATAGAGGCCGCCCTTGTATTCCCGAACCGTATTCCCCATGTTGTCCTGCCAGGTCTGGGACAGAGGCGTGTTGGTCTGCTGGTCCACCTCTTTGACCGTATAGGCGTTTTTCACGGTTCTGGTGCCGCTGCCTGTGCTGTTGTGTACTTGGATATCCTCGTAATCCCGGGTAGTGGTTACTGTTTGGGCCTGGCCGTTATCGTCGGTGGTCTTGCTGGTCAGGTTATTCATGGCATCATAGGTATAGGTGGTGGTCACCCGATCGGTCCTTTCTTTTTCCGTGGTGGTCACCGTCTCTTTTGTCAGTGTGCCGTTTTTATCATAAGTGTTCTCGGTCACCGTGGTGCGGTTTCCGTCTTTTGCCGTCACTTTGACTTCCTGGCCAAGACCGTCGTATTCGGTAGCGGTTTCGCTGTCCAGATCGGCTTCTCCCAGGGTCTTGTCCGCTGCTCCGGATCGGATGGATACGGATGTTTCGTTACCCATACGGTCGTATTTGGTGATGGTCTCGGTCTTTTTATCGCCGCTGATCTCCGTTACTGTTTCCATCTTATTGCCCGCATCGTCGTAAGCGTAAGCATAGGTGGTGGTGCGAACGACCTCCTTCAATACGCCCTCGTCCATGTCCACATCGTAATCCAAATCGCCTACATAGTACTCGATCTCGCTCAAAAGCTCTCCGTCATCGTCGTAGTCGCTGAGGGTGGTGATATCTTCAAAGTCGTCATAGTCCTCAATCTCGTTGCCGAATTCATCATACTCATAGTAGTCGTCTTCCTCCAGGTCCTGATCCTGATTGAGGGTCCAAACGTGGCTGACCAGATCCTGAATGTCCAGATCAGAAGTATCCGCATAGTAGACATAGGTGGAAATACTTCCGTCTTCACTGACCTCTTTGGTGGTATTTCTTCTCTCTCCCAGCTCGGTCAGCTCGTGCCTTTCGGTTTCGCCTCTGTTTTTAATAGCCCCATCTTCGGCCACATAAGCGCTGTCCGTTTTCCATGAGGAGCTTATGCAGATCCCATCTTTATAATCAAAGGTGGTGCTGTTGCCATTGACATCCGTGCTTTCTACGCAATAGCCCTTCTGATTGAACCGGTCTGTCTGGCTGCCAACTTCCCGATAACCCAGGAGGGCCCGCTTGTCCGCCAGCTTTTTGGTTACGGTCCTGCCTGCGCCGTTTGCTGCTGCTTCATATTCAAAGAGCAGCTTGTCCTTATTGGGATACTGGGTTTCCGTCACCTTTTCAGCATCATAAGTCAGCAGATAAGCGTTGCCCTCCGCGTCTTTGATCTCATTCACATTGGGCGTATCCGCCTTATCATAGCCGTACTCATATACGACCTCTTTGCCGTCGCTTCCAGTGGCTTTTACCTGGGTCAAAAGACGGTCCTCTCCCGACTCCTTGTAGGTGTACGCCCTGGTGCCGCCGTCCGGGAGCGTGACCTTATCCACCAGCAGCATATCCGCGTTGGGATCCGTGGAGTTGTAATCAAAGTGCATTGTCAAGTTGCGGTTGGTGATGATGTTTTCCAGCATGCCGGTCTTTTCCTGATATTCAAAGAGCAGGAAGTTGCCGTTGGGTTCGGTGAGGTATACCAGCTGGCCGCCTCCGTTAAAGCGGTATTCCTGATTGTCTTTGGTGCGGACCGTGTACTGGCTGGCGACCTGAACCGTTTTCATCTGGTTTTCGCCCGACGCTCCCGCCTTCTTTTCCTGGATCTGCACATCCTCGGTCTTTATTTCCTTCTTCATGGTGATGTATGCACCCTGGGAGGATATGTAAGTATTTGGGTCCTGCGAGTTTTTTATGAAGCGGAAGATGCTGCCGCTGCTGTCCTTGAAAACCACATTGTCAAAGCTGTGTGTTTCTTTATCATAAACATTGAGAAGCTCCAGATCGTAATTGTGGTTCCATCCCAGGCCAAAGGCCGACTTTTCGCTGGACTGGCTGTTGTAGGTTCTGGTTAGCTCTACTTCCAGTTTTTCGTTGGGCAGGGAAGCATCTGTCTGCTGATAGACAAAGTTGCCGCTGCTCTTTTCGATGCTGCCGCTTCCAACCGGATTGTTAAACTCCTCATACTGCCAGTATTCCTGCAGTCCCAGCCGCTTTGTATGCTCGTCATAATCCAGAATCCGGCCGCCGTAAACCTTGGAAGGCATGCTTTCGGAAAGGATCTTGCCGTTTGCGTCTCGTTTCACTGCTGTAATGCGGTAGTAGTAGTTGCCGCCGTAATTGACGTTGATTTCGCTGTAGTAGCCTGCCTGCACGTTCTCCGCCGCCAGATTTTCTTTTGCAGGTACGAAGTCCTTGTCCGCGCTGTGATAAACGTTATAGCTCAGGCTGGTGTCTCCGTCGGGCAAGCTGTTGTCCCAATACAGATAGACCCGATCATTGAGGCGGTGCTTTACGGAAGCAGTCTTGGGTATGTAGCCCGCCAGGACGCTGACGTTGAAGGATTCTCCCTCCAAAGTGTCCAGCTCCAGGGAGCCTTCCGGAAAGACGGTCTCTGTCTGTGCGCTGGCTTTTATGGTAAAGGTCCCTGCGTAAGCCTGTCCGCTGGTCAGCTGGGAAATTTGATAGGTTTTTCCCGGCTCCATGTCCATATACGTTCCATCCCCGACTCGAATCTGATAGGAGATGGCCTGTCCGCTTTCACTTTCTGTTTCTGCCGCCAGGCGCAGCGACGCCGCATCCTTGTTTATTTGTACCGTTTGTTCCTGGGTGACGGCGGCCGTCTGTCCGAAGGAAACCGGTTTAATGAGATCGTTCTTTGTGATCGATCTGCTGTATGCATATTCGCCTTTTTCATTTTTATGAACAGCCAGAATCCGGTGATCCTTGCCCTCTTCATAGGTCGAAAAATCCTTTGCCAGAGCAGCGCCTGTCCCTGCTTTCTGGTTGTCCAGGTACCAGGTGATCTCGCCGGAGGACAAAAAGTCTTTTTCCACCTCTTTCAGTTCCAGCTTTTCTGTCTGGGCCGCAATGGTAAAACTGCTGGTGGCATAATCGGTGTACCAGGGCGGCCGCTTGATGGCAAATTTTGCTTCTTTTACCTGAATGCAGGTTTCATCGGCTGGTTTGTAGATTTCCTTCAAGGCCTGGGACTGATTTCCCGCCTGATCGGTCACTACCAGCTTTAAGGCATATCTTTGGCCGGTCTTAAAGTAGGAATCGGTTAAATCCAGAATTCCCAGCTCGCCGTCCTTTACTTCCTGAGTACCTTTCAGTTTCTCGGTATATGCCTCGTCCGGCTGATCTGCTTCTTTGCAGAAAATCTTCCATTCCGCCAGCAGAGCATCGCTGGCAGTGCCCTTGATCCGGCCCCTTGCAAAGGATTTGATCTGGGCAGTCGGGGCAGTCTGGTCATAGATACAGGTTTGGGTTGTTACCTTGGTTGGCACCCCCGCCGTATCGATGGCCCGGAACTGGATGTCGTAGCTTCCTTCTTTAGGAAGGGTTATTGTAAACTGGCCGGATTCTTTCGCTGAATCAGGCACTTTGGTCCACTCCGTATCTCCCGGAAGCAGGTACTCCATCCCTTTGATCTTGATGCCGCTCTCATCGAATTTCCAAGCTGCCTGGAGCGGATTTTCCCGAATCGGTTTGGCAGTAATGATCGGGCCTCCCTGTGGGTTGGCAATCTTAATATCATAAGTGCCGCTTCCTTCCAAGTCGGAAGAGTCCTTTACGGCCGCTTTCAGCCGATAGTCGCCGTTTTCCAGCGCTGTTGTGTTCCACTCCAAGGATGTGGCCTGGGTGATGTCCTCTTCCAGCGTATTGACATATTCCTCTTTTTCTATTTCCTGGCCCGCTTCATCGGTGGTTTTGGTGATGCGGTACAAGTTTAATTTGGCTTCTTTCAGCGGGCTGCCGGTGCCACTCAGTTCTGCTGCGATGGTAACGGTACCCGCAACTTCTGTAATTGCCGCAGAGCCGCTGTGGGCCATGACTTTCAGTTTTGCCGTAGGCGCTTCATTGTCCCGGTTAAAGGCCAGCGTCTTGACCTCACTGTTTCCGGCTGTGTCTTTGACCCGCAGATGGATCAGGAACGCATCGGACTTCATGGCTTGTTCTTCCTTGGTCAGCCGGAAGGTTCCTTCAAAAGGTATGCCGGAAGAAATGGTCTCAAAGGCGATGGCATGGTACTCCTCTTCTTTTGGAAGGGCTTCGCCTCTTGTTATGGCATATTGGATGGAGGTCTGAGTCAAAGCGATGTTGTCCGTAATGCCGTCAAAGCGTATGACAGGATCTGCATCGGTGGTCCAGTCCGTTCCCAGCGTTTCTTTCTCTTTCGTTTTAACCCCCACGCTGCCGATGGATGGTTTGTCGATATCCAGGTAATAGGTAAAGCTCCTGGTTGTGCTGTTTCCGTACCGGTCAGTGGCCTTCATGGTAATCGTATGGCTGCCCGACGTCTCGAAGGTTTTCAGCTCCTGGGTGCCGCTGGCATTGAGGCTGCCGCTGCTGTAAGCTCCTCCGTCTACGGAATATTGCACGGTACTCAGATTGGTATCCGATGCGCTCCAGGTGATCTTGGGCGATTTGCTCCCGGACGGCGCCTGGGCAGTGGTGCTGGGTCCGGATAAGGTCAGCGCCGGCGGTGTCTTATCCACCGTCAAGCTTCCGCTGTATCCGGCGCTTCCTGCCGCGTCTCCCTTATTAACGCCCCAAACAAGGACGCGATAGATTCCGTCCGGCAGAGCGGGAAGACCGGTGCTTCCTGTCTGATTGGCCGCTCCCGACGTGTAGTCTGCGTAGGCGGATCCGTTGTATCTTTGTATTTTATATTGAACGCTCTTCACATCGGTCATGTCCATGCCGCTGTGGCTAAAGCTGAGGCCCGTTCCTGTATTGCTTCCTGATGTGGAAAGGGATACGCTGGGGGCATTGGGCACCTTGTAGTGAGTTACCACCAGCTTTGGCCTGTATCCGCTGGTGGCATGCCGGCTTCCGTAAAAGCATGCATAGCTGGGGGATGCGGTATTATTATTGAGAATGATTCCGTAGCTGGGTATGCTGTCATTTGCCAGGCTCTGCCCATAGGACAGCAGATTGAAGGTATGGGCGGTTTTGGCCGTTTTCTTTGTGGTGATAGTGCTGTAGGCCGTGCTGACAAAGGACGGCCGTTTGGTCCATGTTACGCTTCCCGGCGACCAGGACTCCTTGATGCGGTGAGCGCCCACCTTCTGCTTGCTGGCGCCGGTGCCGGTTTCATATACGGTCAGCTTGGCGCTGGTTACGGTGCAGCCTTTTATGGTTTTTTTGATGTCGGTAAACTGAATGCAGGTACGATGGGTTCCGGTGCTGTTTTTTCCCGCAGGCATCACCTTGGTTCCACTTTCGTAGAAGTTGGTATTTTTATAGCTGCCGCTGATAATATAGGCATCCTTTACTTTACTGGAACCTCTCCAGGTGGTGGATGGGTCCACGGTTACCGGATACTGGCGCTGCGGGTCGGAAAGGTATGCCTCATCGATTGTCATGGAAAGCAGATATTGGCCCTCCTTGTCCCCGTCTTTTTTCAGTTGATAGGTGATGGCTTCACTGAACGCATCGCCGCTGGCATCGTTCATCCAGGGCGCGGAAATATCCCCAACAATGTCTCCGCTCTCTTGATCGTACAGCGTGATCCCCTGGTCGGTTACATTCTTGCGGGCGGTCATGCCTTTCAGCTGGAGGCGGTACTGGAATACATTGTTCTCAGGCTTTTTTTCCAGGGTAAGGGTCTCTTTGATACCATGTTCTCCTGAGGTATAGGTGAGGGTCGCCTCTTGATCCCCGTAGACTGCATTGATGGGAAGCTTCTCTTCCTGCTCGTAGGTGGTTGGAATCTTTTCCTTTTTGATTTCTACCGGTTCTTTTCCTGCGCCGGATTGTTTCAGGGTTTTATCTGTGGGCGCAAATCCGATCCGGTAGTCCTTGTACTCCATGAGAATGGGCGTTTTTTCTGAAAGGGTCTGTGGGATATATTGTTTCTTATCTCCCTCTTTGTTCTCATAGGCGTACTCGTCCAGATTCTGATCCTGGTCTGTCTTTTCTCCATCCTGGATTTTGACCAGTGAAGGATCGTAATCGACCAGTTCTCCTTTTTCGTTTTCATAACGGACCTCTCCTCCGTGGAAAACGGTCATTTCCTGACCGCCTCCCAGGTCATAGGTGGTGGTGTCGGTCGTTTTCTTGGATTCAACGACGTTTTCTTCGGTCACCTCGTCCGGGCTGATGGCAGGTGTCTTTGCGCTGCCGGCGCCTGTGCTTGCTGCGAAACCCAATTCTGGGATCAGTGTGATGACCAGGCAGATGGATAGGATCCATGCCAACGCCTTGTAGCTTCGTTTCGTTTCCATGTTCTTTCCTCCTTTTTAAAAAAATCCCCCCTATATATAATATAAGACGCATTTTCATAGTCAAAATGTTACAACTTTTTCGAAATTTGTAACAAAATTTGCTGATTTTGCGTCTTACTTATTAAAGGGGGTTTTTAAGGAGGTAGTTATGAAGCGATTAAACGTATTTCTTCCACTGCTCGTTGTCCTGGGGCTGCTGGCTTCACAGACAGCCTTCGCAGCCGCATCTTCAGAGGATGGTTTTGTAGAAGAGCTTTTGGAAAATAAAGTGTACCTGGATGATGAGCCGGCATCAGAGGGCAGCGGCCAGATCGTGCCTTTTGCCGTCTCTACCACGTTGTCTTTCACAAAGCTGTCTTCCACGAAAGCGCAGGCTGCCGTGATCGCAGCACGAACAGGGGCTTCCAGCATCAAGTCCACCATTCAGCTCCAATATCTGGCTTCTGACGGGACCTACAAAAACACCGGTACGGCGGCCGTTCAGACTGCCAAATCCAGCAGAATCCGCCACGCAGCCAAATTTACCATTTCATCTAAGAAAACATATCGCATCAAGGCGACGGTCAAATACGTGAAGAGTGGAACGTCCAGTTCCGCTACTTATTATAAGGCGTTATCATCCTAGCAGCCGGCTGTTTTCGCCGGGCGGAGGCCCATCGGTTCTGCCCGGCCTTTTTCTGACAAGGGGGCCGCCTGTTATTGTTTCAATCCCTTTGCCACTCGTATGATCTCGTCCTTATCCAGTTTGCCGCTGATGTCCATTAGACAGCTTTCCGTATAGACCGCCGCAGTATAGCACTGCTCCACATCATCATAAGCAACCAGGATTTTTCGGTCGGCAAGCTCGATCATCTCTCCTTTTCCTGAAGTAGCATAGCTGCTGTCGCCGGCGATTGCCATCGGGCAAATTCCCAATACGGAGCCCTCTTCATCGGTAAACTCATATGTACCCACATAATCGCCGCCCGCATATTTGTCGATGGTTAAGTTGTTCAATTGGTAGCCCTGGGGAATATATTCGGGCACATACAGCTCCGGCAGGAAACGCTTCGCTTTATCCATATCCTTCATGCTGGTGATGGTGAGGGATTCCACTTCGTCTTCCGGATTCACCTCTTCGTCAGAGTCGGTTACAATTCCCGCAATTCCCTGATAGAGTCGGTGCAGAATCCCTTTGTCTCCGTAAGACTGCGAATTATTGGAAAGGAGCAGCACCGCATTGGTTCCCAGCAGGACGATCACCACCACTGCCGCGACTTTACCAAAGGAAACCCGGTATTTTTTCTTCGGCTTTTCCCGGGCCTGCTCTTTCATAAAGCTCAGGTCAGGCCCTGTCCTGCCCTGGCAGTTTTGTTCAAAATCTGCTTCAAAGGCCTCCTTCAGCGCGTCTTCAAATTTTTCCTGACTCTTTTCTTCATTCATTACAGGCTGCCTCCTTCCTTATTTTTCTGACGATAATAGCTCTTTTCCACCTGCTTCAATGCCCGCCGGTAATAGACCCGGACGGTGTTGTGGTTCATATTGAGGATTTCCGCCACATCGGAAAATCGAACGTTGAGAAACAGGTGGAGCGAAATGATCTCTTTTTGGGCCGGTTCCAAATCCTTGAATAGTTCCAGCACCGTTTCCTGATCGATCAGCTCGTCCAGCAGATTCCCTGCTTCTTCGTCCACAATCTCATAATCATCGATATTGAGCAGCCCGCCTTCATGGCCGCGCCGCTTTTCCGCCTGCTGGGCCCGGTAATGGGATCGCAGCACATTGTGTGCAATCTGCATAAGCCAGTTTTTGTATGAATCCCGCCGCCTGACCTGATCCAGCTTTTCCCAGGCGCTTCGCATGGTCTCCTGGGTTAAATCCTCTGCCAGTATCCGGTCATTGGTCTGAGCATATAGATATTTCAATATTTCCTGATAGAAAGGCACGATTGTTTGTTCAAATAATTTGTCTCTTTTCATGATCTCTTGTTTTCCCTTACCATTACATGTCCTTTTCTTTATCATACCGTTTTTTTGCTCTGCTGACAAATGATATTTTTCTGTATCCGCCTGGTGCCTGGGGCCAGCAGGCCCGCAGCTGGCCCGCATGCCGCATCCCGGTAAACTTCTGTAAAAATTTGCATTTTTTACGCAAAGCTATGGGGTTGCGGGACCTAATCCCATCAACTTGCGGCCCGCGCGGCCCCATTGCGGATCTGACAGCACCACGGCCGTTGAAACTTGCGTAAATAGTGAAAGTTTTTTTCAGTTTTTTTCCCCAGATCCCCGCAGCCTATCTCCACGCCGCAGCAGCCCCACATCCCGGTAAACTTCTGTAAAGATTTGCATTTTTTACGCAAAGTTATGGGATTGCGAGGCCCTGATCCGCCAACTTGCGGCCCGTGCGGTCCCATCGCGGATCTGAAAGCGCCGCAGCCGTTGAAACTTACGTAAATAGTGAAAATTTTTTTCAGTTTTTTCCCAAAATCCCCGTCACCTTTTCCCGCAGATCCCCATCACCTTTTCCCAAGACCCACATCCTATCTCCACGCCGCAGCAGGCCCGCAGCACCAGCAAAAAAGCCCTCCCCGCCAGTTTGACCAGCGGAGAAAGGCCCTCGTTTCGCCATTCACGTATCGCCATCTATATCACAATACAAATAAAATATTCTTTTCCCTCATCGCAGATCTTCTGCAGGGATTTCTGCACCTTAACCCGGATATTTTCCGGCACCCCGGCCAGCTTGCTCTGCATCTGCTCGGCAACCATATCGTACAGAGTCTTTCCGAAGATGTTGGTTTCCCAGATCTTCTCCGGCTCATTCTCAAATTCCGTGAGCAAATATTTGACCAAATCCTCAGTCTGCTGCTCCGTCCCCACCACAGGCGCCACCTCTGTCGTAATATCGGTACGGATGATATGTAAGCTGGGCGCTTTTGCAGTAAGGCGGATTCCGCACTTGCTTCCCTGTTTGAACACCTCCGGCTCGCCCAAAACCATTTCCGTCAGCTTTGGCTGAACGATTCCATATCCGGTGGCCTCAACCTGCTCCATGGCCCCTTTCAGCTTATCATAAGACTTCTTGGCTTCCGAGAATTCCCGCAGTAGGCGGAAAAATTCGTAATCGTTTTCCACCTTTTCATCCATCAGCTCCTCGATCACCTTATAGAACAGCCCATCGGCCATTTGCACGTCAATGACCACCTGCCCGCTGCCCAAATCCATATCCGCCACGCGGACCGACTGGATAATTTGTCCGTCTGCCAGAGAATCGACGGTTTTCTGAATGTCCTCCGCCGTTTCGAAGGTGCCCGACCAGCCGCGGATGCTTTCAATGACCGAGGATTTGATCCAGTGGTCATTTTCCAGCCCTTCCATGAATCCCGGCAGTTCGAAGGATATCTCGCTGATGGGAAATTGATAGAGTACCTTTTCCACAATCTGATTCAGCTCCCCGCTGCTCATACGCATACAGTTGACCGCCATGGCCGGAACATGATGTTTTTCCTCCAGCGCCTGGGCCAGAGACTGAGCCGCGACCGATTTGGGTTCAGTGGAATTGACCACCACCACAAAGGGCTTCTTCAACTCCTTCAGCTGGCGGATGACCGTTTCCTCCGCCTCCTCGTAGTTCTTCCTCGGAATATCCGAAGTGGTACCGTCCGTCGTTACAACGATGCCGATGGTCGAATGCTCCTCGATTACTTTTCTCGTTCCTTTTTCCGCAGCTTCTTCAAACGGAATTTTTTCCTCATCCCAGGGAGTGTTTACCATTCTGGATTTGCCGTCTTCCGAATGGCCCAGTGCCTCCGGCACTAAATATCCTACGCAGTCCACAAGGCGAACCCGGCAGTTCATATTGCCGGGCATCTTCAGGCTGGCAGCCTCTGCCGGCACGAATTTTGGTTCCGTAGTCGTGATCGTCCTGCCGGAACCGCTTTGGGGCATTTCGTCCAGCAGCCTCTCTTTGGCGTAGATATTTTTCATATTAGGCACTACCAGCAGATCCATGAACCGCTTGATGAAGGTTGATTTTCCTACGCGGACCGGACCTACAACGCCTATATAGATATCACCCTGGGATCTTTTAGCGATGCTTTCATAGATATTTAAATTTTCCAAAACAAAAACCTCCCTGTGCTAGTGACTTTGAATCAATATAGTATATTAGAGAGGTTTATGGATTATTCAAATCTTTTGCGAAAGGGCCAATTTATTTTATAGACCGGAAAGTAGAGGATCAGCGCCAAAAGCACGCCGGCAGCCACATCCGCTGCGGAATGCTGTTTGATGAACATGGTGGACAGACAAATGAAAATAGCCGATGCCAGCCCTACTATGCGAGGTTTGCGATACCCTCCCCAGAGCTTTGACTTCCAGATGGCGATGCAGATAGCCGTGGATTCAAAACAGTGAATGCTGGGAAAAACATTGGCCGGTTCATCCGCCCTGTAGAGCAATTCCACCAAAAAGGAAAACAGGTTTTCTCTGGGCAAAGTCTGGGGCTGAAAGTCAATATAAGTGGGATAAATGAGGAAAAATGCAGAGCAAAACCACATCCCTGCCAGCAGATAGATTCCCAAGTCCAGAAAATCCTGCCGCGATTTTAAAAAAAACCAGATCAGCGGCCCGGAAATGAATCCGTACCACCAAATGTACGGAAGAACAAAGAGTTCACAAAAAGGAATCTGATCGTCCAAAGGCACGTGAATCAGATGCCGCTCCATAGGAATATGAACAGAAATCAAATAAAATATATATGCCAGCAATATACCGGCGAAAATCAGCAGATCTCGTTTTTTCTTAAATTGATCTTCCAATTCCTTCACCTATTTTAACGATGGTTTCCAACTGGTCCGCGGTATTGTCCAGGAGCTCCTGATCCAGCTGCACGCTGCCTTGGCGCAGCAAGAGGACGATGGTCGAACCGCCGAACTGAAACATCCCTTTTTCCTCACCCTTGTGAAAGCTGCCTGACTGGTGGAAGTTGAGAATCTTTCCCACCATCAGAGCGCCCACCTCGATCTGGACGATGCGGCCGAAATGATCCGTATCCATCACCGTGTATTCCCGGCAGTTTTCCTTATAAATATCATGCCGCTTCAGGGCAATGGGCTGCACCGTATGCAGCTTGCCCGGAATAAAAACATTGGGTCCCTTGGCGCCGTCGTCCACATAACAGTACCGATGATAATCATCCACCGTCAAGCGGAAGATCAGACACCATCCCCCCTGGTAAAATTCCGCCAGCTCATGGTTTTGCAAAAGATCGGCTATGCTGTAAGATGAGCCTTTGATAAAAAAGCGGCTGTCCTCCTCAATCCGAAAAACGGAAAGCTTGGCATCGCAGGGGGAAATCAGCACTCCCTGACCTGCCGATACAGAAAGTTCCCGGCGCAGACGTCTGCAAAAAAAGTCATTGTAACACGAAAAAGGGCCTTCCTCGTACCTGTTCATATCAATTCCATTTTTTTCGATGAAGCGGCCGATCATTCTCTTGGAAAAGCGGCTGCTCATAAATGCGCCCCCGGCCCTGGAAAACAAAGGGTTTACCAAGGCCTTCAAAACCAGCCTGCCCGGGGCCGTATCATAGAGAAATTTCAGCGAGCCGCCGTCCTTTTGCGGCTGGAGTACCGGTCTTCTTTTATCCGACATAATGAAACCCGCAGAGCATGCACACAATTTCAGCAATACCGATGAGGATCATAACCACCGCCGTCGCCTTTCCTGGTTTTTTGATTCTAAAATTGAGCAGGAAAGCAAAGGCGATTGCCAGCAGACCGATCCCATAAATCTTGTGGAATTCGATTTCTACAAACCTCCCAAGTATGTAGATCAGCGGAATAATGAGGGCAACGGAAGTAACTGGAAGGCCCACGTATTCTTTGCGCCGCTCCGGCGTCTGGCTCTGCCGCTCCTCTTCCATCACATTGAAATAAGCCAGTCTTGTCAAGGCCGCCATCACGTAGATGAAAAATACAAATACATAAAACTTGTTGGTCATTCCGATTGCATAGCCGATGACCGTAGGCAGCACGCCGAAACAAACCAAATCGCTGAGGGAGTCCAGCTGTATGCCGAACTTTTGCTCCGCCTCGCACCGTTTCTTTGTCCGGGCCACCTTACCGTCGAACATATCGCAGAATCCTGATACCATAAGACAGTAGACTGCCCCGGCCACATGCCCCCGCATAGCCATATAGATTCCAAATACCGATGAAATCAGCGACAGATCGGTCAGTATGACCGTATAGTTATAATATCCGATCAGCTTCATTTTTGTTCCTCCTTTTGCTTTGCCTTTTCAAAATGGACAGATGATAGGCAATCGTATAAATCCCACACAATATAAAGCACAAATAGTAATTGATCCCCCTGGTGAAGATCATTGCCGGAGCCAGCGCCGCTGCAGGAAAGACGCTGGAAAACAGCAGCAGAAAGCTCCCTTCAGAAACTCCGATGGCTCCCGGAATGGGCAGGCTGTTCACTGCCATCGCCAGAAGGGACTGGAGCGCCACCATATCCACATACCCGGCTTGTGAGAGCCCAAAACTTTTATATACAAAATAGCCGATTGAGAAAAAGGCAACCCGCTGGAGAATATTTCCCAGCAGTACAACAGCCATCACACCCGGCTTTCGTTTTACCAAATCCATTCCCGCCTGGTAGCGGTCAATATACCCGTTTATCTTCTCAATCTTTTCTTCCTTGTACTTGATAAACCGCAGCCGATACAAGCATTTTATCAAAAAAACGCCCAAATTTCGAATCAGCTCTTTTGAGAACATGCACAAAAGGCACAGCGCCACCAGCAGAATCTGCAGCACAAAGCCAATGACGAACAGCAGCTTGAAAATTCGCCCCGCTTCCATGAAGAAATTCAGCTTTGCCAAAAGTCCCCACGTACCCATGATGATCAGCGACATGGTGTAAAGGAGAATATTGAGCACCAAAATGGTAGTTCCATCAGAAACTTTAATCCCGTCTTTAGCCATATAGTAAGCCGATGCCGGCTGTCCGCCCGTGGCCGATGGCGTAATGGCGGAAAAATATAAATCCGCAGCCGAATAAACGGTCGCTTGCCGCAGCTTCATTTTATATCCCAGAGACCTTGCGATCACTGCCAGACACTGTCCCTCTATTACAATAAAGGCAAACATGGAAACCACCGCAAGCACGATGTACTTAAATTCCAAGTGAACAAAAACACTCCACAGGTGGCGGAAATTAATTCCGTCCAGTTTACTGTGAAGTGTGTAAAAGGTCAGGAGAACAAGAGCAGCGATGACAGCCAGGCTGATCAGCTGATTTTTTCTGTTTCCTGCCTTGAAAGTAGCCTTTTCTTCCATAAATACACACCTTATGCTGTTTACAAGACTTCGCCCTCCAGGCTGAATGTCTTTCCTTCCGTAACTTTTACATCAACGATCTTCCCCGTCAGGTCCGGCGTTCCCGAAAAGTTGATCAATTTAAAACCTTCCGTTCTCCCCGTATACGTCTGATCGCTAGTCTTACTGATACCTTCCACCAGAACCTTTTCTGTCTTTCCCACATATGCGGAATTCTTTTCCGCGGATATGGAATTGACCGTTTCCACCAGTCGGTTAAACCTTTGATGTTTCACATCTTCAGGAATTTGATCCTCATATTCTTCCGCCGGCGTCCCCTTGCGGATAGAATAGAGAAATGTGAATGCCGAATCGTATCTGACCCTGCGAACTAAGTCCAGCGTCTCTTCAAAATCCGCTTCCGTTTCCCCCGGAAACCCGACAATAATATCCGTACTGATGGTAATGTCAGGAACCGCTTTTTTTAGTTTTGCGATCAGTGCGAGATAATCCTCTTTGGTGTATTTGCGGTTCATGCGCGCCAGCACTGCGCTGCTGCCCGACTGCACCGGCAGATGAATATAATTGCACAGCTTGGGGCAATCCACATATGCCTGGATTAATTTGTCCGACAAGTCTTTGGGATGGGAAGTCATAAACCGAATCCGCTCAAGTCCCTCCACCTCATTGAGCAGGTAGATCAAATCAGCAAAGTCCGTATTCTCATCTCCCCGATAGGAATTGACATTTTGCCCCAAAAGTGTAATCTCCCGCACCCCGTCGGCCGTAAGGCGCTTTACCTCGTCTATGATATCCTGAGGGCGGCGGCTTCGCTCCCTTCCTCTGGTGTAAGGGACGATGCAGTAGGTACAAAAATTGTTGCACCCATACATAATGTTGACAAACGCTTTATGTTTATAAAGACGCTTGGCCGGCAGCCCTTCCACGATCTCGCCGCCGTCCTCCCAGACGTCGACGATCTTTTCCTTTTCACTGATGACGCTCTTTAAAAGCTCCGGAAACTGATGGATATTGTGGGTGCCGAAAATAATATCCACCCAAGGATATTTTGTCTTAATACTGTCGATAATATGCTGCTGCTGCATCATACAGCCGCATACACATACCGTAAATTCCGGGTTGGCTATCTTTTTTTTCTTCAGCTGTCCCAAGGTCCCGAAAAACCGTTTGTCCGCATTTTCACGAACGCTGCAGGTATTGATGATCGCCACGTCAGCATCATCCCGGCCCGGGCTTTCGCAAAAGCCCATTTCAGCAAGCATGCCGGCAATGGTTTCCGAATCGTGTTCGTTCATCTGGCAGCCAAAGGTAGTAATGTGATAGGTCTTAGGCCTGTTCATGTTTTTTGTCTCTCCCCATGAGGATTTCCACCGCGGTTCTAGCATCGGCCCTGCCATTGATGACTTCGTAGAGCTGCTGGGTAATGGGCATTTCGATCCCTTCCCGCTGGGACAGTCCGTAGGCTGCCTCAGTCGTATACATGCCTTCCACAACCATGCCGACTTTCTCGATAGCAGCTTCCGGCGCCATTCCCTCGCCGATCATGATTCCGCAGCGCCGATTCCTGGAATGCATGCTGGTGCAGGTAACGATCAAATCGCCCACCCCGGTCAATCCGGCAAAGGTAGCAGGATCGGCTCCCAGCTTTACCCCCAGCCGTTTGATCTCAGCCAGTCCTCTGGTCATGAGCGCGGCCTTGGCATTGTCTCCGAATCCCATACCGTCGGAAATTCCTGCTCCCAAGGCAATGATATTCTTCAGTGCGCCGCCCAGCTCAACGCCAATAATGTCTTCAGTGGTGTAAACGCGAAAGCGTTCGGTCATAAAGATATCCTGCACCTCTTCTGCCAGCTTCAGATCAGGGGACGCCACTGCCACGGTTGTGGGCAGGTTTTTTCCCACTTCCTCTGCATGGGAAGGTCCAGACAGGGTAACGTATTTGGCCTGGGGCAGGGTTTCAAAAGCGATCTCTGACATGCGCAGCAGGGTTTTCTGCTCGATGCCTTTGGCCACATTGACCAGAATCATATTCGGCTTCAGATAAGGGAGAGCGGTTTTCAGCGCACTGCGGAAATGCTGAGCCGGCGCCGAAAATAAAACCACATCGGCATCCTGCAAGACTTCCTCCGCCGTTTTCCCAATTTTCATATTGTCATTAAATTTAATATCCGGCAGGTAGCGGACATTTTCTCTGTTTTTTTCCAGTTCGGAAAGGTGTTCCGGGTTCACATCCCAGATTGTTACCTGATATCCCTTGCCGCTTAAGGTCAGCGCTAGGGCTGTTCCCCAGCTTCCTGCTCCGATTACGCCTATCTTTTTCATTTTTTTCTCTCCTTGTCAAAAAAACTCAACTTCGGCTCTTGGCCGTGCAGCAGCCGTGCGATATTTGCCCGGTGTTTGATGATGATCACCAGCGCCAGCACGCATGCCAGAAATATGAAATCCGGTTCCAGGAACCAGCAGAAAACGGGAAAGGACAATGCCGCTAACATGGACCCCACCGACATCCTCTTGGATATCAATACGCCCAGTACCAGCACGCCCAGGGCGCAGAGGGCAACCAGGATATTGAGTCCCGCCACGGCGCCAAAACAGGTAGCAACACCTTTTCCGCCTTTGAATTTGTATAAAATCGGCCAGATATGTCCCAGCATGACGGCGATGACGCATAGCATGGCGCAGCCCTGTCCGCAGAGAAGTCCCGCGATGACCACGGAAAGAAGCCCCTTGAGTACGTCCACTACTAGGGTCACAGCCCCGGCTTTTTTCCCCATCACCCGCAGGGCGTTGGTCGTACCCGCATTGCCGCTTCCTTCTTTCTTAATATCGATTCCATGCTTCTTCGCTAAAATCGTGGACGGCGAGATGTTTCCTACAAAATACGCAGCAATCACGATCGCAACCATGATTCCGATATACATCCACAGAGCCGTTTTATCAACGCCTCCGCATAGGTTGAGCATTTCTCCTGCAATCCCGGTATCCCCGGTCACATAGATGGCTGTGGGCCCATCAGCCCCGCCTATGATTCCTATACTATTCATCTTCCCTTTCACCTTTTTCTCTGAATACGAATTTTATGGAAGTACCTTCAAAGCCGAAGCCTTCCCGAATTTTATTCTCCAGGTACCTGGCATAGGAAAAATGCATCAGTTCTCTAGAGTTTATTTTAAACGAAAACAGCGGCGGTTTCACCCCAACTTGCGTAACGTAATAAATTTTTAATCTTTTGCCCTTATCGGAAGGCGGCTGTTTCATCATGGTTGCATCGGTAATCAAGCTGTTGAGCTGGCCTGTGGAGATGCGCATGGCGCGATTTTCAGCCACCGCTTTAGCGGTCTGCAGGACCTTTTGGATCCGCTGTTTTTCCAATACGGAAATGAAAATCGACGGCGCATAGGACATGAAGGTCAGTTCTTTGGCGATCTCCTGGCGGAAATGCTTCATGGTGTTGGAATCCTTTTCCACCAAATCCCACTTGTTGACCACGATTACGATTCCTTTGCCGGCTTCGTGGGCCACACCGGCGATCTTTTTGTCCTGCTCGGTGATGCCTTCCGCCGCATCGATCATCAAAAGACAAACGTCGCACCGCTCCACGGCAGCTACGGCGCGGATCACGCTGAAGCGTTCGATATCTTCATTAACCTTGCTCTTTCTGCGAATTCCCGCCGTATCGATGAGCAGGTATTTTTCCCCGTCCTGTTCAAAGGGCGTATCGATGGAATCTCTGGTTGTTCCGGCAATAGGCGAAACGATCACCCGCTTTTCGCCCAGCAGCTCATTGATCAGGGAAGATTTGCCCACATTGGGCTTGCCGATGACAGCAATTTTAATTTGGTCTTCCTCCTCCGTTCCCGCTCCCGGCGGAAAGCTTTGCACGATTTCATCCAACAGATCTCCCAAATTGAGCATGTTGGCGGCAGAGATGGGGATAGGCTCACCCAATCCCAGTTCATAAAAATCGTAAAAATCGTCGGGCACTGTAGGCTTATCCACTTTGTTGACCACCAGAATTACCTTTTTACCGGTGCGCATCAGCATCATCGCCACTTCCCGGTCAGCTGCGGTCAAGCCATCTTTTCCGTCCACCATGAAGAGAATGACATCGGCGGTACCGATGGCCACCTCCGCCTGTTCCCGCATCTGAGATAGGATGATGTCTTTGCTGTCCGGCTCGATGCCGCCGGTATCGATGAGCGCAAAATGAACGCCGTTCCATTCTGCTTCCGCATAGATCCGGTCCCGGGTCACCCCCGGCGTATCTTCTACAATGGCTACTCTTCTGCCCACGACTTTATTAAAAAATGTGGACTTGCCCACATTGGGCCTTCCTACGACGGCAACAATTGGTTTACTCATCAAAAATTCCTCCTGCAAATTCGGCCGGATCAAAGGCTTTTAAATCCTCCATCCCTTCGCCGACGCCAATATATTTGACTGCCATATCAAACTCATCGGCTATGGTAATGACGATCCCGCCTTTGGCCGTACCATCCAGCTTGGTGAGAACAATTCCGGTGATGTCGGCGCTTTCATTGAATTCTTTGGCCTGGGACACGGCGTTTTTGCCGGTGGTCGCATCCAGGACCAGCAAATTCTCCCTCGCGGCCTCCGGATATTCCCGATCAATGATCCTGTTCATTTTGGTCAGCTCGTCCATGAGATTTTTCTTATTCTGCAGCCGGCCGGCCGTGTCGCAGATGAGGACGTCGATGCCTTTGGCCTTGGCCGATTGGATGGCATCGAAGATGACTGCCGAAGGGTCCGCCCCTTCCTGGTGGCGGATCACGTTGACACCGACCCGCTCGCCCCAGATGACCAGCTGTTCGCTGGCTGCCGCGCGAAAGGTATCCGCTGCCGCCAGCATCACCGATTTGCCTTCCATCTTGCACTTATGGGCGATCTTTCCGATGGAGGTTGTCTTTCCGCCGCCGTTGATTCCGATCATGAGAATGATCAGGGGCGTTTCCTGGCAGAGCTGGTGTCTCTCGCCTTTGTCGATCAGCTCGGCTATGATCTTCTTCAGCTGATCTTTTACCTGCTGTGGTTCTCTCAAATATTCATGCTTTATATCGCTTCTAAGGCGCTCGATGATGGTCATCGTTGTTTCCATTCCAATATCCGATGTGATCAGAATTTCTTCCAATTCGTCCAGAAAATCTTCATCAATGGTCGGCCTTGCCAGGATCACGTCTCCGATTCGTTCCGACAAGCGTCCGAAAAAACCTTTTTTCTTTTTTTCAAAAGCCATAATCTCTATCTCCTTCTATCTATAACTTGGTGGGTATCAAACCGCAAAATCGTCTCCCATGTTGAGGGAGAGCACTTTGGATATTCCCTGTTCGGGCATGGTGACGCCGTAGAGGACATCCGCGTGCTCCATGGTCGCTTTCTGGTGGGTGACCAGGGTAAACTGGATATCTTCAAAGGTCTTTAAATATCTGGCAAAGCGCTCGATGTTGGCATCGTCCAGCGCCGCTTCTACTTCGTCCAGAATGCAGAAGGGCGTGGGCTTGGTCTTGAGCACCGCGAACATGAGGGCAATGGCCGTCATGGTCTTTTCTCCTCCGGAGAGCAGATTGATATTCTGCAGCTTTTTGCCCGGAGGCTGGGCGATGATATCGATGCCCGATTCAAGAGGGTTGTTCTCGTCATCCAGCCGCAGTTCGGCGTGGCCCCCTCCGAAGAGATCGGCAAAGACCTTTTCGAAGTTGACGACCACCTGGTCAAAGCTCTCTTTGAATCTGGCCTTGATGGTCCGGTCCATATCCTCGATGATGCCGCTCAGGCTGTTCATGGCTTCCAGAATATCGGCCCGCTGAGAAGTGAGGAACTCGTAGCGTTCGCTGACCGTTTCGTATTCAGCGATGGCGCCGATATTCACTTCGCCCAGCTCTTTGATTCTGCTTTTGATCTGCCGGTTTTCTTTGACAGCGGCGGACATGACAAAATCCTGCTTTTTGAATTCCATGGCCTGGATGTAGGAAACTTCAAAATCCTCCCACAGCTTTTCTTTGTATGAATCCAGCTGGGTCTGGTTTTTGGCCTCTTTGATTTCCAGCTCGTATTTCTGGTCCTGCAAAGCGTTCACCTGGTGATCCAGCTCTTCCTTTTCCATAGCCAGCTTGTCTGCCTTGGAAGCGGCTTCTCCCCGCTCCTGGTTCAGTTCTTCCAGATAGGTTTCCAGGTTTTCTTTTGCTTCTTCCTTTTCTTTTACGTCTGCCTCAAGGTCGGTATGGCCGCAGCTGAGGCTGTTTTTTTCCGCAGTCAAGGCGGCGATCTGCTGCTCCTTTTGCTGCTTTTCCTGCTCCAGCTCGCCAATCGTCGCATTTACCCGCCGCGCCAGATCGTCTGCGCCTGCTTTTTTGCTTTCGCAGGCTCCGGCCTCAATCCTGGCGGCTGTGATGGCTTCATTGATATTTGAAAGCTGTTCACTCTTTTGGTCGGATAAACGGAGCTGTTCTTCCGCCAGCAATTCCTTTTCAGCCATGGTCTTTTCTTCAGTGCAAATTTTCTCCTCCAGCTGGCGGATCATCTTCTGGGATGATTCCTGTTCGCTGCGGATATTTTCCAGCTCCTTTTCCCATTTGCCGCTGTTGGTCTTAAAGTCATTGAGCGCACTTTCTGTGACAGCCAGTTCGTTTTCTATGCTGAAGATATTCATCTCCAGCTTCCTTGCGATCTGCTCCAGGTCAGCGATTTCGGCTTGAAAACCTTCGATTTCTTCCTTAAGGCGGGACAGATGGTCGATGCCGTTTGTCTTTTCTTGTCCGGCGGTTTCCAGCTGTTTGGCCAGGTCCGCCACCTCCGCCTTTCTTTCCAAAAGATTGGCAGTTTTATTTTTATATCTTCCGCCGGTGATGGCGCCGCCGGCGTTGATGATTTCGCCTTCCAATGTAACGAAGCGAAGCCCCGCCGCTTTTTTCGAAAGCTTTACCGCATGGTCCATGGTATCCACAATGACTACCCGGCCCAAAAGGTACTCCATGACCGTCTGATAGCGCCGGTCGAACTGAATGCAGTCGGTTCCAAAGCCTTGAAATCCCGGTTCCTGCTCCAGCCTGCGGTCATAGTTTCCCCGGTTTGCGCGAATGGATGAGATGGGAAGGAAGGTCAGTCTTCCTGCCTTGTTTTCTTTTAAGCGGGCGATGGCTTTCTGGGCGCTCTGGTCATCCTCGCAGACGATATTCTGCATGGCTGCTCCCAGGGCGGTCTCGATGGCTGTTTCAAACCCTTTGGGCACGGAAATCAGTTCGGCCACCGTTCCAAGAATGCCGGCCAATCCCGACCGCATGATAAACCTTACCGCATAATTATAGCCCTCATAGTTGCTTTCCATTTCTTCAATGGTCTTTTTTCTGGAGGACAGCTGCCCGATGGAGATGCGCAGTTCTTCCAGCGCTCTCTTTTGTTCCTGTTCTTTCCTCAGGCTCAGATTGTACTTATCTGTTTTCTGTGCCAGTTCCTGTTTTGTCTGGCTCTGTTCTTCTTCCAGCTTAACCTTGTCCGCCCGGAGTTTGTTCAGCGCATCCAGGGTATCCCGATTGGTATCCTCGCCGCTGCTTTTTTCTGCCTGAATCTGGGTCCGGCGCCGCTGTAGGGTTTCCCTCAGATTTTCCAGGCTGCTGATTTCCGCCTTGTGCGATCCGATGGCGCTATGGGCGCGGAAGATCTCTTCCTTGTATTGGTCCGCCAGGGAATCGGCCTGGGATATCTGATCGGTCAGGGCTGCGCGGGCTTGAATCTTTTCCTGCAGAGCCCGGTTCACTTGTTCCAGCTCCCGGTCTGCCTGCGCTTTGCTGCGATGCAGTTCTTCGGCGTGCTGCCGTTCTTTTTCCAGCTTTTCTTCCAGGGTCCCAATCTCATCGGTCAGTCTTTCGGTGTTGGTTTTGATCGTGCTAATCCGTTCGCCGGCAATCTGCCCCTGGTTGACCAGGCGGTTAATCTCCTCAATGCTTTGCATCAGCTTTTCTCTGCCCTCTGTGATCAAACCCTCCAGATGCTCGCTCTTCTGCTTGTTTTCCGCCAGCTGACGGGCCATGGCTTCTCTTGTGTCACGGCTTTCATCCAATTTATTTTTCAGCTCTGCAATATCGTCTTTTATGTACTCGTTTTTCAATTCCAGACTTTCGATATTTTTCAGAGTTATGTTAATTTCCAGTTCTTTATTCTTATCTCTAAGCTCAATATATTCCTTAGCCTTGATGCTGTCTTCACGAAGATGGTCGATTCTGCCTTCGATCTCTCCGATAATGTCATTGACCCGCTCCAGGTTGGCGGCCGCACCGCTGAGTTTTCGTTCTGATTCCGCCTTCTTTGTCCGGTACATAACGATTCCGGCGGCTTCCTCAAAGATTTCCCGGCGGCTTTCCGTTTTATTACTGACAATGTCGGAAATCTTACCCTGTCCTATGAGGGAATACCCATCGACGCCAATGCCCGTATCCATAATCAGCTCACGGATATCGCGGAGCCTGCATTGGTTGTTATTGATGGAATATTCGCTTTCTCCCGAGCGGAACATCCTTCTGGTGATGGCCACTTCATTGTAGTCGATGGGAAGGATTCCCGCTTCATTGTCGATGACCAGCGTTACTTCTGCCATCCCCCTGGATTTGCGGTTGGCTGTGCCGGAAAAAATCACTTCTTCCATCTTGCCTCCCCGCAGCATTTTCGGACTCTGTTCTCCCAGTACCCAGCGGATGGCATCGCTGATGTTGCTCTTGCCGCTGCCGTTGGGACCGATCACGCAGGTGATCCCTCTGTGGAATTCAATTGTCACCGGTTCCGCAAAGGACTTGAACCCGTGCATTTCAATCCGCTTAAAGTACATCGATACCCCTTTCCATTGCATCCCTTGCCGCATTCTGCTCCGCCAGCTTTTTGCTCTTTCCCTGGCCGTAGCCGACTGGTTCCCCTAAAACTTCCAGCCTTACGGAAAAGACTTTATTGTGGTCTGGGCCTTCTTCTTTTTCCAGCACATAGTGCATGTCCAAAATGCCCTTAGCCTGAAGCTGTTCCTGCACTTCCGATTTATAGTCCTGGTTGGTCAGCTTGCCTTTGCCTGCGGCCTGCAAGTCTTCTTGAAAGATGTCCACTACAAATCGTCGGACTTGTTCGTATCCGCCGTCCAGATAGATGGCACCGATCACCGCCTCCATTCCGTCGGCCAAAATGGAGTCTCTGTCCCGGCCGCCGCTCTTTTCTTCCCCTCTGCTGAAGAGCATGTGCTCCCCGATGGAAAGCTTTCTTCCTACGGCAGCGAGGGATTTTTCGCAAACGATGGAAGCCCTGGTTTTTGTCAGCTTGCCTTCTTCTGCCTTTGGCAGCCTGCGATAAAGCTCTTCGCCGATGATTGCGTCTAAAAACGCGTCGCCGAGAAACTCCAGCCTTTCGTTGTCGCAAAGGCGGCTCTGTCCTGTTTCCTTGACATAAGAGCTGTGGGTCAGCGCTTTATCAAGGAGGTGTATATCCTCAAATGTATATCCAATCATTTGTTGAAACTGTGCGCTATTGTTCACTGGCAATAATCTCCTCTAAGTCTGTTATTGCATTCTTTATGATGTCTACGACCCCTTCCTGGGCATAAGGAATGCCTTTGAGAATGGTATTCTTGACCGCCTTTGCATTGGAAGATCCGTGCATCTTTACAACCGGCCCTTCTACTCCTAAAATGGGCGCTCCGCCGTATTCGGAGTAGTCGAATTCGTTTTTCAGCTCTCCCAGCTTGTCTTTCAGGAACAGCGCCCCGATCTTGGCTTTGAGTCCGTCCAGGAATTTTTTCTTAAGCAGCTTGAGGATGCTCCACGCCAGCCCTTCCGTCAGTTTTAAGATGACGTTTCCCACAAAGCCGTCGCAGACGATGACGTCGCAGGCTCCGGCCGGCACTTCCCTGGCTTCTACATTTCCGATGAAGTTGATGGGCGCCTGGGACAGCTGCTTGAAGGCTGCCTTAGTAACCGTGGTTCCTTTTCCTTCTTCAACGCCCAGGTTGACCAGTCCCACTTTCGGCTGGGGGCGGCCGAGTACCTTCTCTACATATATACTGCCCATTGTTCCGTATTCTAGTAAATTATGCGGCTTGGCTTCCGAACTTGCCCCAGCGTCCACCAGCAGGCAGGCTTTTTCGCCAAGAACCGGGTAGATGCTGGCCAGCGCCGGACGGTCGATGCCGTTGATCCGGCCAAGTATCATTCTGCTGCCCACCACCAGCGCGCCCGTGTTCCCGGCGGAAACAAAGAGGTCGCCTTCGCCTTCTTTGACCATGGTCAGTCCTTTGACCATGGAGGATTCTTTTTTCCGCTTGATCGCTTTCACCGGACTGTCTTCATTGGTGATCACTTCTTCTGCGTGCACAATTTTGATTTTTTCCGGATCATATTTATAGTTTTCCAGTTCTGCCTTGATTTGATCTTCTTTTCCTACGATGCAGATCTGGTATTCTGTCTCTTTGGATGCTTCTACTGCTCCCTTTACGATTTCAAAAGGCGCGTTATCGCCGCCCATGCCGTCGAGTACGATTTTCACTTGTGATTCCTCCAATCAACATTTTGTCCGTATTCTTATGAAACTCGGTCAGAACATAAAGATACAGAATAGATGATATCACAAAAGGGTGAAATTTGCAAACTGCTTGGAAAGTGATCCGTGCTTTAAGCCCCTCGGCGGGTCTTTAAAGGCTGCCATTTCTATTCAGGCAAGACGAACAGATTTATACGAAAACCTCCACAGATTTTATTGACATTTATTTGCATTTTATATGTAATATACCATATTTTTCTTTTTAAAGATTTATATTCCATCAGCTGTTTCATGAATCATTCGCAAACATTTAACGAATCCAAAAAGAGGGGGCGATTCATAACCATGGCAAAACCAAAACATACATACAAAGACAGCGTATTTCGAAAGCTTTTTGATGACAGAGAAAAACTCCTGGAGCTTTATAGTGCCCTTTCCGGGCGGCACTATGCAAAGGATACGAAAATTGAAATTGTCACTCTGGAAGAAGCTATCTTCGGGGACCGAAAGAACGATTTGGCCTTTATCATCGAAGGCCGCCTCATCATTTTGATCGAACACCAGGCTACGATCAATCCAAACATGCCTCTGCGCATGCTAGTATATATTGCAAAAGAATACGAAAAGCTCTATTTTTCCAAGGCCATTTACAGCAAACATCTGGTCAGGATTCCTGTACCGGAGCTATATGTTTTTTACAATGGCATAGAGGATGCGCCTTTGGAGCAGGAGCTGAAACTTTCTGATGCGTTTTTCACGAAATGTGATAAAATAGCCTTAGAGGCAGTGGTGAAAGTCATCAATGTGAATTACGAACAGGGAGCGGAGGTTTTGTCTCAATGCAAAACCCTTGCTGAGTACAGCCGGTTCATCCACATCGTGCGGGAGAACCAAAAGCACATGGATGACCTGAAGGCAGCCATCGAGGAGGCCGTGAGGGCCTGCGTCAAGGAAGGGGTCCTGCAGGATTTCCTGAAAAGAAATGGTGGTGAGGTTATGAGTTTGTTATATGAAGAACTGACCAGAGAGGAATGTGAGACCATCCGTGAGAAAGATGGCTATCGAACTGGCCACAAAGACGGTCTGGCCGAAGGGCGAGCCGAAGCAAGAAGAGAAATGGCGCTTGAGATGAAAAAACTGGGCAGACCGCTGGAAGAAATTGAGCAGTTGACAAAATTGAGCCTCGAAGAAATCCGAGCACTCTAGCGATGGTGGTGCTGCTGCCAAGGTTGATGTAGTGGATTCAGATCGATCCGGAAAACTTTTGAGAAACTTTTTGTTTTTTACACAAAGCAGTGGGTTTGCGTGGCTTGATCGCAGCCAGAAGCATGAAAAAACTGCTTTCACACCAGTTGCAGAGGGCACAATCGTTGAAAATTGCGTAAAACTTGCATTTTACGTGAGATTTTTTCCCATTTTTGTCCAAAGCTGGTGTGGCCCCATACGGCAGGGAAACAGGGCGGCTAGCCGCACCTCATTCCCCCATTTTCACGATACGGTCGCTGACATGACCTACCATGGGCAGGTCGTGGGCGATCAACAAAATAGTCAGGTTTCGTTCTTCCTGAAGCCGCCGGAAGAGGTGGACAATCTGCGCCTGGGTGGAAATATCCAGCGATGAGATGGGTTCATCGGCGATGATGAATTCCGGGTCAACGCTGATTGCCCGGGCGATGGCGGCGCGCTGTCTTTGCCCCCCGGAAACATCATAAGGCCGCCGGTCCATTAATGCAGGATCAAGCTCCACCTGTTCCATCAGCTCAGCGATGCGCTGCCGGTCGGGCGTTCGTTTTTCCGCTATGCGCAGCGGTTCGCCGATAATCTGGCGGATGGTCATCCGGGAATTGAAAGCGGAATCCGAATCCTGAAAAATCATCTGCTTCCAATTCTTGCTTTTCTTCTCATTAAAGAAGCGGATTTGCCCCGAAGTCGGCGGGTAAATTCCCATCAGGCATCTGGCCAAAGTGGACTTTCCGCATCCGGAGGGTCCGATTAAGCCCAAAATTTCTCCTTTATAAATATCCAGCGAAAAATCCTCCAGCGCATTATGAATCGAATGCCTGTCCAGGGAAAAGCTTTTTTTTAAGTTGCGCACTTCCACCAAAGGCGTATCGAAGCGCTGCTGTTTGTGCTTGTGGTCGTGTCCCCGCCCCTTTCCATAATCCAAATATCCCAACAGTTTTTTTGTATAGGGATGGCCGGGCGCATCGAACACTTGGCGAACCGATCCGGTCTCGACGATTCTGCCGTCTTTCATGATCGCTACCCGGTCGGCGATATCCTCAACCAGGCTCAAGTCGTGGGTGATAAAAATTGTCGCAATATCGATCTTTGCCAGCAGCTTTAAAATCTGCTTCTGGGTATCTTCATCCAGAGCAGTGGTAGGTTCGTCGGCCAGCAGAATTTGGGGATCGCCTGCCAGGGCAATGGCGATGGCAATTCTCTGTCGCATGCCCCCGGAGAAATGATGGGGCATCTGTTCATAGCGCTGCCGGGGATGATCGATTTCCACCAGGCGCATCAGCTCCAGGGCCCGTGCTTTGGGATCGTCGGTCCGCCCGGCGGCTGCTTCGGCGATCTGCCGGCCCACTGGCATGGTGGGATCGAGGGAGCTCATGGGATCCTGGAAAATCATGGCCACATCACGGCCCCTGCAGGGGACCATTTCTTTTTCTTCCAAAGGGACCAGATCCTGCCCCGAGAGCAGGATCTCCCCTTCCTTGATGCGGCCCCTTTCGCAGAGAATCTTCAACATGCTCTTGCAGAGAACGGTTTTGCCGCAGCCGGATTCTCCTACCAGTGCCAGGGTTTCCCCCTTGGCTAAAGAAAGCGATACCCCCTTAACCGCAGTCAGCTCTCCCTGAGGTGTTTCAAAGGCTACGATTAAGTTGTTGATGGTGAGTATGTCCATTATTTCATATCCCAGTCGTAAATATTCCAGAAGATTCCCACGCCGTGGTGGCCGAGAACAGTGTCCGCTGTAATTCCGGTTATATCAACCTTTCCGGCATAAACGGCATCGATGTAAGCGATGAAGGTATAGGCCGGGTCCTTTGCCAGCTCCGTCTGAAATTCCTTGTACAGGGGCAGCCGGTCTTCAACGGCTTCCTTCTCTCTTGCCTGCTGCAGGAGCTTGTCAACCTTGGCGTTGGAATATCCGTTATAGTTGGCGCCCTTATCCGTTCCGAATACTTTGTAGGTGTGATCGTCCGGATCAAAGGGGCTTCCCCAGCCGATGAGGAAGGCCTCCTGGCCTGCCCAGTCTGTTTCCGCCGGCGTTTTCACATCCACCTTGGCGCCGATTTCATTGAGGTTTTGCGCGCAGATGTTGGCCATGTCCACGCGAACTTGGTCCCCCTGGGAGCAATTGATGGTAAATTCCAGCTTCTGTCCTTTTTTCGCATAAATTCCGTCAGCGTCCTTTTTCCATCCCGCTTTCTCCAGCAGCTCTTTGGCTTTATCCGGGTTATAAGCATATTTTTCAACATCTTTGTTGTTGTAAGGCCCCATCTGCAGCGGCGAATAAGCTGCCTGCCCGTGGCCCAAAAGCACGCTCTTGATGATGGCATCCCGGTCAATGGCATAGCTGAGGGCCTTGGGCAGCTCGTGGTTGTTCTTAAACAAAGGATTATTGAAATTATACATGATTCCCCGATAATCGGCTGTTTTCATGGTATAAACTTTGAACTCATTTTTTCCTTCGAATTCTTCCATGGCTTTTGGCGTGATCTGGGCAAAATCCAGCTCTCCCGATTGAAGCTGGAGGGCCTTGGCATCTGAATCCTCGACGATTTTGAAGATTACTTTATCGATCTTGGGCGTTCCCAGGTAAAAGTCGTCGTTCTTTTCCAGCGTGATGGCCTGGCCCTTATCCCAGCCCGTCAGTTTGTAAGGTCCAGCGCCGACCGGCTTTTGGTTGAATTCATCCGTCGCCAGATCTTTTCCTTCCAGCAAGTGTTTGGGCAGGATGCCGATGGTCAGGTAGTCGAGCATGGCCACGTTGGGCGCTTTCATGGTGATCTTTACCGTCAAATCATCCGCGGCTTCCACCTTGGTGACATCCTCAAAGTTGGAAGCGTTTTCCGACCCGTTATCCGGGTTCATGATGGCTTCGATGGTGAATTTGACATCCTCAGCGGTGAGAGGCTCTCCATCGTGGAATTTGAGGCCTTCTCTCAGCTGAAAGGTATAGGTGTTGGTTTTTTCGTCAAAGGACCATTTCTCCGCAGCCCCAGGCGCCACTTCGTCCTTTTCGTTATGAGTGGTCAGTCCCAGAAAAATCAGGGAGTTGATCTCGCCGTGTTCGTACAGGGCCGGGTTAATGGCTGTGTAGTCACTGCTGCCGTACACCAGCGTTTTGCCTTCTTTTTTTGCATCGTCGCTGCCGCCGCATCCCGCCAGAATTCCGACTGACAGGATCAACGCCAAAAGTAAACATACTTTCTTTTTCATTCTTCTTTCTCCTTCGCTTTCAAAAGTAACTTGCCTCTACTCTTTCTATTTCAAGACCTGCTTCCTGCAGGTTAAATCAGCCGGTCTCTTCTGCCCGTTGTCCGCAGGTATTCTCCGATTTCCGTAATGCAGATAAGGGTGATCACTAAAAATACACCCGGAATGATCAGCAGCCACCAGGCACCGGTCAACATGGCCTTTTGAGACAGGGACATCAGGCTTCCCCAGGAAATCACGCTGGTCGGAAGGCCCAGGCCCAGAAAACTGAGGGTTGCTTCGGCAGCAATGGCGCTGCCCAGGTTGGTCACGACCATGAACATGATGGCAGACATGAAGTTGGGCATCAAATGGTGCCAAAGGATATAAAAAAATCCGGCGCCCATGGATCTGGCGGCCAGCACATATTCCGCATCCCGCATCTGGCGTACCTCGCTGCGAACCATCTTGGCCACGGCCATCCACCCGGTGGCGCCCAGCACAATGCCAATGGATAGGACCGTCGGTTCTCCCCAAATGGCCTGCAGAAAGATCACCAGCAGAATCTGGGGAATGCTCATTAGGATTTCCGTAAAGCGCATCAGCAGGTCATCGATTCTGGGGCCTGCCAGCCCGGAAACGCAGCCATAGATGATGGCGGTAACCGTGGACAGCAAGGTTGCCAGCAGACCGATAGCCAGGGACAGTCTGCCTCCATTCCAGATAATGGCGAAAATATCCCGGCCCAGTGTATCGGTTCCGAAAAGGTGAGCGGCCGATGGTGCCTGGCTGATTGCTTCGGTATTCATGTAGTAAGGGTTCTGTCCCGGCATCAAGCCCGTCAGGAGACAGCCTGCAGCAATGACTGCCAGGATCGTGATTGAGATGTAAGGGAGTTTTCTGTTCATGACTGGCCCTCCCTGATTTCTTCGTATTTGATCCGCGGATCCAGCTTTTCGTTGATCACCTGGGCAATCATATTGGCCAGGACTACAGCCGCCCCGGTGATCAGGCTGATCAGCATCAGCATGTTGTAGTCGTGGTACTGGGCGCTTTCCACTCCCAGCTCTCCCAGTCCGGGGTAGGAAAAGACCATCTCCACCACGTAAGCGCCGCCCAGCAGATGGGGCAGAAAAATAGCCATAATGCTGACGACCGCAGGCATAATATTCCGCAGACAATGGCGGTAAATGATCTGATTTTGGGTCAACCCCTTCACCTTACACAACAAAATATATTCTTTCCGAACTTCGTCGGATAATTTATTCCGCATCAAATAGGCGCAATACCAGAGATGGGATATGACAATCGCACTGACCGGCAGCACCAAATGGCGCAGGGTCTCTCCTCCCCCAAGAGCATGGGCACCGCTCTGGGGGAGAATTCCCAGTGTAACTGAAAAAAGCAGGATTAAAATCAGCGCTACAAAGAATTCGGGGATGCTGTTGGCCGCAACTCCGATCTTGCAGATCATCCGGTCCACGGCACGTCCCTCATGGCGCACGCAAAAGATGGCCAGCAGCAGTCCCAATACGAAAATCAGGAGAAAGGAAACTCCCGCAAGCAGCAGTGTATTTTGGTAGACATCTGCCACAACCTGTGCCGCCGGCTGTTTATAAATATAGGAAATCCCAAAGTCTCCGTGCAGCGCATCTGCAGCCCAGCGGATATACTGGACCGGTAAGGAGTCGTTCAGTCCCAGCCTCTCTCTGGCGTGATCCAGCTGCTGGACGGACATTTTTTCCACGCTTTCTCCATAATAAGCCCGCAGCGGATCGCCCGGGGCCAAGCGTGATACTAGAAATACCAAAATGGACAGCACAAGGATGGTCAGCGCCAGCTGACCGATTTTTTTCAAGATGTAGATGGCTGTTTGGTTTTTCATGTGGTTGCCCTTTCCTATGTAATAAAAAATCCACGAAAAGTAGGGCCTGCATTGATCAGGCGCTAACCTTCGTGGTTAAATTTCGCAACACTTCTTGTGTTTAATCCTTTGTTATTGTACCAATCGGCTTTGCTTGTGTCAAGAAAAATCTGGGTTTTATTCCAGGTGTGGGGTGCTGGGCTGGCTGAGGGAGCGGTATGGAGGGGGGGGAGCGGTGCGGCTCCCTCAGTGCGGAATCTGTGAAAAGCGGAAAATTTTTTAATTTAATTTCGTTTTTTACGCATTCCAATGGGGTTGCGGCCCTCGATCTGGCTTCGGACAGGAATTCGGCCTGCCTCCGCTGCTTTCCATAGCCGCAAACCGTTGAAAGCTGCGTAAATTCCAGCAAAATATCAAACTTTTTTCCCAACTATGCTCAGGACAGATATACGTCTACCCGCTCCTTTATATGCTGAAAGGTAAGGGGCGCCGTTTTTGTTTCCCAAGTCGCGATCAGGTTGTCGCCCAATCGATATCCGTGTTCTGAATACACCCGCAGCTTATCCATTGTATTTGCCGCATACGCTGGGTCGTCCATTTTTCCAAAGTGTTCCCAATAGATTTGTTTTCGGTGAACCGGATGGGCCGCGCAAAAATCCGGATAATAACAGTGCCAACCCAGCTGCAGCTTTGGCTCATAGCGAAAAAAGATTCCTTTTTGCTCCAGAATCGTGGCGATCTCTGCTTCTGCCTTTGAACGGGTAAGCTGCCCGCCCTCCGATTGATAGAGCAAATCATCCGGATGAGACAAGTTGCGGTCATAGGGTATAGAGGACCATTGCTCAGGGTAAATGTCTCCTTTTAAAAGAAAGGCTGTATGGTTCAGCCCTTTATAGTATGATGGTAACGAATCTTCTATTTTGGCCGCATCGTAAAGTTCCATCCTCTCGATGACTTGCTGAAGAAGTTTTAAATTTCGTTTTAAAACTGGCAGGGCTTTCTTCGTGTAACGCCGCTCTTTCAACTCGTCAATTAAGCGTTGCGCTTCTGATAAATTTTCCGGAATGAGAATCTGCCTGTTTTTTCCCTTGAATTTCACAGCGCGATAATAGCTGCCCCGTTTATAAATCAGGCTTCCGTCAGGCAGCTGTGCTTTTCGAAATTCCAGATCATGAATTAAAGCCTCATATCTACCCACTTCTTCTTTAATTTGCGCCAAAAGCTGTCTTTGTTTATACATAGTTGCACCTCGAACATGTAATTTTATTCCACTTTATATAAATATTACATATATTGCAAGCCCTTACGGAAAACTTATAAAATAAATTTCGCTTTTTACGCATTCCAATAGAGTTGCGACCCTTGATCCGGCTTCGAGCAGGGATTTTGCCTGTCCCGCCGATTTCCACAGCCGCAAACCGTTGAAACTTGCGTAAATTTCAGCGAAATATTAATCTTTTTTTCAAGTTATGTACCAGCACCTATCCCGGCCATGGGGCCACACCAGGCTCGCCTCGTCTCAGCAGGAAATCTACATTAAGCGGAAAACTTTCAAAATAAATTTCGTTTTTTAGGCATTCCAATGGGGTTGCGGCCCTCGATCCGGCTTCGGACAGAGATTCGACCTGCCTCCGCTGCTTTCCATAGCCGCAAACCGTTGAAACTTGCGTAAATTCCAGCAAAATATCAAACTTTTTTCCCGGCCATATCCGAACTCTTTCCCAATATTTCCCTGGGCTGCATGCCTCAGCCCAGGCCCAAACACCTCCGCAAAAAAAACAGCAGCCTCACGGCTGCTGCACATTTCACATCTTATATTTTTTTCGCCACGACGAAAAAATTTCACGATATTCAACCTTGCGGCAACGCCGCACTCAATGGAGAATATCGTATTCTATTCCTTCCATGCTGCGGCTACTGCCTCTGCAATGGCATCAGCAACCCCTGGATGGAATGCACTTGGAATTATGTATTCTTCGCACAGCTCCTCTTCATTGATAATATCCGCCAATGCACGAGCCGCCGCGATCTTCATATCTTCCGTAATCCGCTTGGCCCTTGCAGCCAGAGCGCCTTTGAAGATTCCCGGAAAAGCCAGCACATTATTGATCTGATTGGGAAAATCAGAACGTCCGGTGCCCACTACCCGTGCGCCCGCTTTTTTCGCCAGGTCGGGCATGATCTCCGGCTCCGGATTGGACATGGGCAGCACAATGGCATCATCCGCCATCGAGGCCACCATCTCCTCCGTCACGATCCGGGGTGCGGAAACTCCGATAAACACATCGGCACCTTCAAGGGCATCGGCCAAAGTCCCGTTGACCAAATTATGGTTGGTAATGCGGGCAATTTCCTCTTTGGCCGGAGTCAAACGATCATCGTTTTTCGCCAAAGGTCCGATGCGGTCGCAAACAATCACATCCCCAGCGCCCACCGAAAGCAGCATCTTGGCAATCGCCGCTCCCGCCGCTCCCGCACCGCTGATGACAACCTTCAAATCCTCCATCTTTTTTCCGACAATCTTCAGCGAATTGAATATGGCAGCAGTTACCACAACCGCCGTACCATGCTGATCATCGTGGAAAACCGGAATATCCACCTGTTCCTGGAGTTTTCTTTCGATTTCAAAACAGCGGGGCGCTGCTATATCTTCCAGGTTAATACCCCCCAGCGTAGGCGCAATATTCTTAGCGATCATGACGATTTCTTCCACATCCTGTGTTTCCAGGCAGATAGGGATCGCATCGATCCCTGCGAATTCTTTAAACAACAGGGATTTTCCGTCCATGACCGGAATGGAAGCCAGGCCGCCGATATTACCCAGTCCCAGAACGGCCGAACCATCACTGATCACCGCTACGGTGTTGCTCTTATTGGTATACTTATATACATCTTCCGGATTTTCGTTAATCTTGCGGCACGGCTCAGCGACCCCCGGCGTATAGGCGGTGGATAAGTCGTCCTTATTTTTTACCGGTACTTTGCTGGCCACCTCCATCTTGCCTCTGTACTCTTCGTGCATTTTCAGGGATTCTTTATAGTAATCCATGTTTACTCCTTTATTTTTTCCAGGAACTTTTTAGTCCCACGATTTTGTTAAATACCTTTTCCGTCTCCGTCGTCAGCCCAGCGTCGGCAATATAGTACCCATGCCTGAAGAATTGAAACCGCTCTCCCGGCTGGGCTTGTCTCAACGCCGGTTCGGCATACCCCCAAGTCTCGGTCAGAGAATCGGGATTGAGCACAGTTTCGCCCTCTTCATTTTCCACCATCAGATAATCGTAATTGCGAATCTTTACCTTGACCGCAGTACGTGCGTCAACCCAATGGATCGTTCCTTTCACCTTGCGGCCTTCAAAACCGCTGCCGCTCTTGGTGGCCGGATCGTAGGTACAGTGCAGTTCCTTAATCGTCCCATCCTCGTTTTTGATCACATCGTTGCAAGTGATAAAATAGGCCCCTTTAAAGCGCACTTCATTGCCAGGGAACAGGCGGAAATATTTTTTCACCGGCTCTTCCATGAAATCGGATCCATCCACATACAGCTCCCTGCTGAATGGCACTTTGCGGCTGCTCATTTCCGGAACTTCCCGGTTGTTTTCAATCTCCATCTCCTCGGTCTGATCCTCAGGATAATTGGTAATCACAATCTTTATAGGATCCTCCACCACATTGCGGCTTTCCACCTTTGCCTTCAAATCCTCACGGACGCAGTGTTCCAGCAGCGCCACATCCACCGTGCTGTTGGCCTTAGAAACTCCAATCCGTTCACAGAAATCGCGGATCGCTTCCGGCGTATAGCCTCTTCTTCTAAGTCCTGCGATCGTCGGCATTCTGGGATCGTCCCAGCCGTCGACTACGCCATTGTCCACCAGCGCCTTTAAGTGACGTTTACTCATGACGGTATTGGTCAGATTTAAGCGAGCAAACTCAATCTGCTGGGGAGGAGTCTGCCATTCCAGCTCCTGGAGCACCCAGTCGTACAGTGGTCTATGGTCCTCAAACTCCAGCGTGCAGATGGAGTGGGTGATTCCCTCGATGGCATCCTCTATGGGATGAGCGTAGTCGTACATGGGATAGATGCAGTATTTGCCCCCTGTATTATGATGCTCTGTATGAGAAATCCGATAAATAACCGGATCCCGCATATTGATGTTGGGCGATGCCATATCGATTTTCGCCCGCAGAACCTTTTCTCCATCCGCGTATTTGCCTTCCTTCATCTCTTCAAAGAGCCTGAGATTTTCTTCTACGCTTCTATTTCTGTATGGACTCTCTTTGCCCGGCTCTTTCAGCGTTCCCCGATATTCTCGAATCTGATCCGCATTCAAATCACAGACAAATGCCTTCCCCTTTTTAATTAAACGGATGGCGAACTCGTACATTTTATCAAAGTAATCAGATGCCCAGAGGCGCTCGTCCCACTGAAAGCCAAGCCATTTAACATCTTCCTCAATGGCGTCCACATACTCCAGGTCTTCCTTAACCGGATTGGTATCATCATACCGCAAATTACATTTACCGTTATATTTCTCCGCGGTGGAAAAATTAAGACAAATGGATTTTGCGTGTCCAATATGAAGATACCCGTTGGGTTCCGGGGGGAAACGGGTATGTACCCGGTCTTCGTATTTCTGGTTTTCCAAATCCTTATCAATGATGTTATGGATAAAATTCGATGCGCTGTCCGGCGCCGCGGCCTGTTTTTTATCGATGTCTGCCATTCCTCGTTCCTCCTAAAAATATATCTTCTTATTATATCCCAATTTTGGTAGTAAATGCAATGAAAAAGGAGCCCCCTAAGCTCCTTTTTCTTTCATCCCATTACATTTTATTTATCTTTTTCCCAGACTGGTGCCGCCAGGAGCAGCGTATCCGCCTCCGGCGCCGCAAGTGCCGGCGTCTGCTGAGCTTCCAGCCGAATGTTCTGATTCGAATAAGCTGGATGCTGATGCAGCGCTTCACTTCCAAGCCCTGTAACACCCACTGCTAAAAGCATGGTGAAGGCTGTCGCCATTGCTACTGCTTTTTGTTTCATAGGTTTTCCCCTTTCCCTTTTGCAGCTTGTTTTCCCTTTTGTGGTTTCCATTATAGGCAACAAATGTGTCGGTTTCTTGACGAAAATCTTAAGAAATTCTGATGATCGTCAAAGGACCTTGCATTCACTTCCCTTCTTATTCTATAGTATGTCGTAGAAAATAGCAAGGAAAGGCGGACATGAATGTTACATAAAAAATTCGCAGCAAAACTTATAATTGTGCTATTCTTGTCGTTGATTGTCTACATAGCTGTATATAACAATTTCCAAGTATATGATACGACCATCGCTAAGGTCACCTCTGCGGTTCAGTCTGAGGAGAAGGATGGGTCAATCCGTCAGGCTATTACTGGAACTATAAAAAATGGAGAACACGAAGGACAAACGGTCACGTTGAAAAATACCTATGATCCGTCTCTTGCATATGATGAGCGATACAGTCGCGGCAGCCTCTTATTCCTTTCATTGAACGATAAAACCGGCTCTAGCCTGACTGGAACAGTAACAGGGGTAAAACGGGATCACTATGCGGTTCTGGTTCTCCTGGTCCTGACCGATCTTCTCCTTTTAGCTGGCGGAAAACAAGGATTTTACACAATCATCGGACTCGGCTTGAACATCGTTCTTTTTTACGGAATGCTCACCTTGTATGAGGCCGGAGTCAATGTCCTCTCCCTCACGATTGTACTGGTGATTCTGTTCTCAGCCATTGTATTAATCCTCATCAATGGTTTTAACAAGCGAACGTTCATATCATTGATTGCAACGCTGGCAGCGGTAGCGATCATCGGCCTGCTTTCTGCTGCGGTTATTCATTTTGGCCCTGAACTCAGTTATGAATTCATGGAATATTTGCCCGAACCCTATACCCGCAGCGAAGCTAATCTGCTATTTTTGTCAGAAATCCTCATTGGAGGGCTGGGTGTTATCATGGACATCGCAGTAACCATTACTTCCTGTTCTGCTGAGTTGATACGCAAAGACCCGCTTATTTCAAAGAAAGCATTGCTGCTTTCCTGCCGGCAGGTGGCTGACGATATAACAGGCACCATGATCAACGTGGTTTTTTTCACCAATATCGCTGCTTGCATCCCCGTTTTTCTCATTTCCATGAAAAATGACATCAGCTTTTTCACGGTAATGAAATACAACGCTTTTTTTGAGATCGCTCGTTTTCTCACGGGAAGTATGGGTATTATCCTCACCATTCCCCTGGCCATTTTTGCCGCATCTTGTTTCTTGAAAGGGGGCAAAAAATCATGCTGCTGATTTTTGCAATCTTGTTTATTCTGCTGGTTCTTTTCATCGGCGGTGATCGTTCCGCAAAGGCCTTGGTCACACTGGCAGGAAACGCCATTTTATTGACGGCGGCTCTGGTGCTCATCTATCTTGGCGTAAATCCTTTTATCTGTGCCTCCATTGCCTGTATCTTGATCACGCTGCTAACGCTCTTTTATCAGAATGAAATCAACGACAAGACCAAGGCAGCCTTTTGGTCTGTCCTCTTGATCATCGGTCTTTTGATTCCATTTCTGTGGTTTCTCGGTACACAAACGAACACGCAGGGATTCCCTGTCGGTCAGTATGAGATTCGCCCGTCCAACGGCTATAATGGCGCCATTGGCATCAATATGATCCTGCTGCAGATTTCGGCCTTGTTGATGGTTCTCATCGGAGCCGTCGTCGATACGGCTCTGGCCGTAACTTCAGCCCTTTATGAGGTACATCTGAATAACCCCCGGCTCTCCCGCAAAGAGCTGTTCATCTCGGGGATTTCCGTGGGCCGCGATATTCTCGGTTCTACAATTAATACGTTGTTCTTCATTTTTATTGCCGAGTATTTCACGCTCTTTCTTCAATTCATGGAATATTATTCTTTTGCCCAAATGGTCAACTCCAAAGAATTCGTGCAGGAAATTATTTCGATTGCAGTCAGCGGCACTGGATGCGTTCTGATTATTCCGGCAGCGGCAGCTTTGGGCGCAGGATTCTTCGGGCGAAAGCCAGGAGCTAAAGACAGGAAAGAGTTCTCCAAGGTGCGTTAGATGTTACTTTCCGAGATTCGCTTTGCTTCGCAATAATGTCTAAAAAAAGAGCGAACCTGGATGAATCTACATTTGTTTCCGGTTGCGGCCATAGAAAAAGTATTCAGCAGAAACAATACCAGGAACTGCAGGGATATCTTGAACGCTTAAAAACATATGCACATCATATAGAGGTCTGTGGGGATGAAAGAAACAGCTATTCCAAAACAGACCACGATACTACTTTTATGCAGTTAAAACGGGATCATATGGGAAATGACCAGCTGCTCCCGGCGTATAATCTCCAGACTGCTGTTTGTGATGTATATTGCCGTAGTTGATGTAAAACCATACGCATCAGACATGGAATGCTTCGTTCCGTTAATGGAAAAATATCATGGGAATCCATATCGGGCAGTCAACTTTAAAGAAGACGAACATCATAGGTTTATTAAGTGCACACTTTTTTACCCTCAAAATCAATAGATCCTTCAGAAAACAGTTGATAAAACAAAGAACCGTCAGTTCCGGCAGATGCCGGAACTGGCGGTCCTTAACTAGGGACTTATTTTACAGCCCCTTTTTTCATACGACTCACGGATGCAATTATCTTTCTACGATCATTGCAGTTCCCTGTCCGCCTCCAATACAAAGTGTTGCCAGACCCTTCTTCGCGTCTCTTCTTGCCATTTCGTGGATCAAGGTGATCAGAATTCTTGTTCCGGATGATCCGATCGGGTGACCCAGTGCGATGGCTCCGCCGTTTACATTGAGGATTTCTTTATTGAAGCCCAGATCTTTTCCTACTGCCACCGACTGTGCTGCGAACGCTTCGTTGGCTTCGATCAGGTCCAGATCTTCGATGGTCATGTCGGCCTTTTCCAGTGCTTTTCTTGTGGAAGGCACCGGGCCGATTCCCATGATCTGCGGATCTACCCCTGCGGATGCATAGGATTTGATCGTCACCATTGGCTTGATTCCCAGTTCATCGGCCTTTTCCTTGGACATTACAATGACTGCAGCTCCAGCATCATTGATTCCGGATGCGTTGGCTGCTGTTACGATTCCGTCTTTCTTGAAAGCCGGTCTCAGTTTGCCGATTCCTTCTGCTGTTACCCCATCTCTTGGGAATTCGTCTGTATCAAAGATCACTGGATCGCCTTTTCTCTGCGGAATTTCTACCGGAACGATTTCATCTTTGAATTTGCCCGCTTTGATCGCTGCTACTGCTTTCTGCTGCGATGCTGCTGCGAACTCATCCAGCTCTTCTCTGGTCAGACCCCACTGATCTGCAATGTTTTCTGCCGTGATTCCCATATGTACGCCGCTGAACGCGTCAGACAGTCCATCCTTGATCATCATATCGATCATCTTGGTGTCATTCATTCTTGCTCCCCATCTTGCAGCAGGTACAGCATAGGAGGACATGGACATATTCTCCGCTCCTCCGGCTACTACGATATCCGCATCTCCTGCTTTGATGATCTGTGCGGCCAGCCCTACGGCTCTCAGTCCGGATCCGCATACCTTATTTATGGTCATGGACGGTACTTCCTTCGGGATTCCCGCATCCATTGAAATCTGTCTTGCAACGTTCTGGCCCAGGCCTCCCTGCAGGACGCATCCCATGATTACTTCATCGATGTCTTCCGGTTTGATTCCTGCCCGATTGATGGCTTCTTTCACTGCGATCGCTCCCAGCTGTCTTGCCGGAATGTTCTTCAGTGATCCGCCAAAACTGCCGATTGGTGTTCTTGCTGCACTTACGATTACAACCTCTTTCATTTTTCATGTCCTCCTTAAAATCCTCGCACTTTTCAGTGCCAAAGTAACTCTCGTTAGATTTTTAACCAGACTAACGCTCGCTTTTTCTACAATATTACCATACTATTTGAGAATTGCAAGCGTTTTTGTTAAAAATCTGTTAATATTTTAACAACTTTATAGCAAGCTGTTAAAGTCATTTGAATTGGGCGATATATTTTTCTACTAGTTTAACCGGCTTATAGGAAAGCTTTGCTTTGCGCAAATTAGGGATCCCCATATCTTCCTCACGGTTTATATATTCGATGTGGGAAGGCACATTTTTACAAAATTCATTGTTAATTGCCTGATAAAGTCCCCGAAAATTAATATTGGCTTTCTCCACATGAACGGTCACAGTGTTTTTGTTCAGGTACCCGCCTACGCTGAGGGCCTCGATCTTATCGTCGATCAGGATGGCGCCTGCCAGATAGCCGACCCTTTCCAGATTGCGGAACACATCCGCCATGGCCTCTTCTTCCATTTTCAGCAGCTGCATCTCGAATTCCGGGATCTCCTTGCGGGCGTTGAATTCCTCGATAAAGCGCATGGCATCCTCCGCCATGGCCGACGTCAGCTGTACATATTCAAATTGGTAATTTTTATGGAAATAGTTAAGATGATTCTTTTTGCCGTGATAATCCCTGCCCTTCAGATCCACCAGGTCCTGGCGTCTGTAAACATAATCGTAGTTGGGCCGGTCAGCTGCAAATTTAAGCTCGCCAGGGCACGCCGCTTCGATGATATCGATCATATGATCTGGAAGCAGGCGAAGGGTCAACTCATAGCCCTTTTCCTCAAAGATCCGCTTTGCTTCATAGATGGCCCGGCGCAGGCCTTCCTCTTCATAAACGCCCGTCTTTGTCAGCGGCGGAAAGAGAAAAGGTTCGATGGTGCCGTCCTCCATCTCCAGATGGCTGATTCCCGACAAAAGCAGGTAGTCTCCTGCCATCTGCCAGCTGAATCCATTGATGTTTCTCCACATATACAGGGAGGAAAAGGACAGGCCAGAGGTCTGATAATCATAGCCGTTTAAATATTTTTCTAAGTGCGATCGGTCTTCGATCGTTATCTGATTTTCAAACATAAACATGGTTTATTTTACAAGGGCAGAGATGGCTTTGAATCCATCCGCCCCGGCTCCTCTCAGAAGTTCATAAAGAACCGATTCGCAGGTGGTGATCACGGCGCCCGCCCCAGCCATTCGCTGCTGGCTGCACAGGTTATCGCTTTCTTTTCTGGAAGCGATACAGTCCTGAATGACGTATACGTCGTATCCCCGTTCTATGAGGTCAAGTGCTGTTTGCTGCACGCAGATATGCGCTTCGATCCCAATCAGGATCACGGTTTTCTTTCCCGCCGCCTCCAGCGCCTGTACAAAATCTGGCTCTCCCAGGGCGCTGAAAGATGTTTTATCAATGGGAACAAAGGGTCCCAAAGCTTCCGCGATGGGCTGGATTGTAGCCCCAAGGCCTTTGGTGTACTGCTGGGTCACGAGCACCGGAATCTCCAGAGCCCGGATACCTTTGGCCATCTTTACTACCGCTTCTTCCAGTTCTTCCTGGTTTGCCATAGCCGGCATCAGCTTTTCCTGAAAGTCGATGGCAAGCAGCAGGGCGTCTTCTCGTTTTATCAAACTCATCCCTCTAGCCTCCATGTTTTTATTTCATCCACTAAGGTATAATTGGTCATATCGTATTGGAGCGGCGTGATGCTGGCGTAGCCGTCCTGCATGGAAATCACGTCAATGTCATCGGGCAGGCCCTCATAAATAACCGGGTTACCCTCATACCAGTATTGAGTCTTTCCGTTCCCGTTTTCCTTAGGCCGAAAGAACTCTTTATATTCTCTGGCTCCCAGCCTGGTATATTTCACGCCTTTGATCTCCTCTTTAGGCAGATCAGGCGTATTGATATTGAGCACGGTTCTGGCATCCATTTTTTGAAATCCGTTTTTGCAGGCATTTACTGCCAGTTCGCAGGCCAGTTCAAAATGGGTGGCCTCGTGGCTGTTCACAGAGACGGCTACCGAGGGAATCCCACAAAGAGACCCTTCGATGGCGGCCGAAACCGTTCCAGAATACAGGGTATCGGTTCCTAAATTTCCGCCTAAATTAATTCCTGAAAATACCATATCTACTTTTATCTTCTGTTGACTGAGAATCTTGGTTCCAATTTTTACACAATCAGCTGGTGTTCCGGTTATAGAAAAAGCTTTGGCAGCGCCATCAAAGGCGGTTTCCTCAACCTCGATGGGTTTTCCCACCGTTATTCCATGTCCGGCAGCACTTCTTTGGGTGTGCGGCGCACAGACATAAACTTCCGCTGTCTGGGATAAAGCCTTTACCAGACTGGAAATACCGGCCGCATCGATTCCATCATCATTGGTTACTAATATATTCATCTCACCATTCCCCCTTCTGCAAAGTTAACGGTATGCTTTGTTATTATACCACATTCTGCCGGATTTAAAAATTCTCTTTTTTTCGGCTCATAAAATACATAAAATTCAGACTTCACGGGTATTTGAATCTTTTCGTACTAAAGTTGTATAGGAGTTCAGCTCCTTTCATACTATTGATCTACAGACAGATCGGCGGCTTTCTGGTAGGCTGTAAACATCAAATAAAGGAGGACTCAAGCATGCTGGAAGTTGAATCAGTAAAAAGGTATATCGGCCCGGAACATGCGGCAGAAACAGATGCCCTGCTGGCCAATTGTGAACAATCAAAATTAAAGAGCCTTAAATTTAAGAATCCCACCATCGCACTTATTCTTTCCATTTTTTTAGGATTTCTTGGAATCGACAGGCTTTATCAAGGCGGGCCAAAGATGTTTTTATGCAAGTTGGCTATGATCGTCCTGACATTTGGAACCTGGTGGTTAGCAGATATCTATTTTAACAAGCACATTGTGCAGGAAGCGAATTATGAAAAGCTTCTTGCCGCCTCAGCATAGCTCTTCGTAAATTGTTCAAATACAGAAAAGTACGGGTAACCGGCAAAACGCCGCTTACCCGTACTTTTCGTATTACACGGTTAATTTGTTTCTCCATCCTTATTCCTCTGATCTCCATCCCGTATGATGCAGGTCACACCCATTCGATTTTTCACGTCCATCTTGCGAAAAATATTATAGACATGGGTTTTTACTGTGCTCTCGGAGATATAAAGCAGCTTGGCAATCTCACTGTTGCTCTTTCCCTCGTAGATCAGACGGCTGAGATCCTTTTCCCTTCCAGTCAAATCATAGGCCGCCGCCACCTCATCCATCCTCTTATCGAGGTCGAATTCAGCCTTAGCACTGTCATCTTTTGCGGTTTCATAAGCATCCTTAAAATCAGCCTTATAAATGAATACCACTGTGGCTATGTTGACTACGAACCAAAAGATAATCGTTAAATCCAGCGGCTCCCTGATGAATCTGCTATTTCCCCAATATACAGATGCTTCTCCCCAAAAATAAGATGCATAGTTCCATATCAGCATGGCTGTGACAATAACCATGTAGTAGATTGTACTCTTGGGCTGATGCAGCAAAATGCATTTACTGATGTATACCACACTGCCGATGAGCATAATCAGCAGTAGAATAATATCGGTCACTAGTAGGATCCATCTCAGTGCATAGAAATAGTTAATGGTGAATACAATGGTCGAACAAAACCATAGGATCGCATAGAAAAAAATGTAAATTTTTGCAGTCCTCTGCAATGCAGAAAATTCATCTGTAGCAGCAATCTTCTGTTCCAGGTGCAGCCAGAGATAAAATAAGATAGCAATAATACAACTGCCGATTCGGAGCGTCAGCATATCACGGATATCCCCGATTACATAATCGGTATAGTACAAAATCATATCGTACAGGCTCATAATCAGCATACCTGCTAGAAATAACTTCATTGCCAGGTTCAACTCACTAGCCCGCTTCTTTCCAGCAAGCAAGACCATGGTAATTCCAGCGATACCCAAAAAAATAGCCAGGAGATAGCAAAACAGCACGCCTTCTCTCTCAAACGTCATGACTACCGTCCTCCCTTTTGTAAATAATAATTTATTATACTATAGTTCCCCCAGCTTTAAAACTTTTTTCTACTTATATATATATGTTTTTGTTGTATTATTTCCTGATTCCGGTTGAGGACGCGAACAGCTAGGGATCACTTGGCACTGCCAGCCTTGTTTCTGGCGGCTGTTCACATTCATATAGCACTCTTCCAGTCCGCACTCAGCCTGCAGCTCACAACAACAATCTTTATTTTTCCATTCGTTTCACATTTCACCCCATTCCGTGAGCAGCTACCCCGCTGCGCTGCAGTTTTTTGATAGTGAGCCCTTCAAAAACAGAGACAAAGAGATACATGCCCCTGTGATTTAGTCGTACTGAGAATCTGGTTAGGGATCCGGTCGGGCGCACAACAAAAGAGCGTATGGCAACGGCTGTCGCACCCGCTCATACGCTCTTATACACTTTTTCCAGTTTTTATTATGTGCTCGCTTCTGCCATGGCTTCCCGCAGCATTCCAAGCGGCGCGTCAGTCTCCCAGCACTGCTCCAATAGAATCGTTGATCACCAGACTGGCTCTGCTGTCATACTGGGTTTCTGATTTATTGATGAGAATCAGGTTCTTGCCGCCGAAATAATTGATCAGGCCCGCGGCAGGGTATACCACCAGGGATGTACCGCCCACGATGAGCGTATCCGCCCTGCGGATGGCTGCAACAGCCCCCGATATAACCTGCTCGTCCAGCGCTTCCTCATATAGAACCACATCTGGCTTTACAACACCGCCGCATTTTTCACATTTTGGTATAAGCCCGTCACAATGCGCTTCATCCATAATATAATCCAGATCATAAAAAGCTCCGCAATCCACACAATAGTTGCGCAGGACCGATCCGTGAAGCTCATAGACCTGTTTGCTGCCCGCCATCTGATGAAGTCCGTCGATATTCTGTGTCACAACGGCGTTCAGCTTCCCTTCTTCTTCCAACCTGGAAAGAGCAATGTGCGCTTTATTGGGCTTGGCATCGCGATAAATCAGATTATTTTTGTAATAATCGAAAAAAGTTTCCATGCTATTCCGAAAAAATGTATGGGAAAGCATGGTTTCAGGCGACTGTCCATATTGAGAAACGGCGCTGTAGAGGCCGCTCTCCGATCGAAAATCAGGGATATTGCTTTCCGTAGATACTCCCGCCCCGCCGAAGAAAACGATATGTTGACTCCTTTCAACGATATCCTTAACTCTCGCATCCATAATTACTCCTCCTCCAACAACTCTTCATCATCATACGCGGCTTCATCGTCCAGTTCCTCAACCTCTTTGTAATCCTTGGGAATTTGAAAGAGATCCTTGGGCGCCTTGGACTCCAATTTCGTTATCCGTTCTATTCTCTGATAGATCGGCTGATTTTCCTTTCCATCCTTACCCTGCATCTCCTGGCGGTAGATCAGCGCCTTCAGTTCACCCTGATCGTCCACAAGAAACCTCTTTATATAGAGATAGGTGTCCATAACTTCCTCATCAAGGTCTGACGGCAATTCATAACTTGACTGGTATTCATCATACTGATAGGTTGTTCCGTCCATCTCCAGTTTATCGGTTTTGACATAGATCATTTTCATGTCCTCTTCCGGCTCGGCTTCCGTTTTGGTGTATTTCTTCTCAGAATCCCGAACCTCGAAAGAATCTTTTCCGGTTTCGATCTGGCGGCTCACAAATTCCGTTTCGCCTTCCAGGAGGACAAACTTATCCTTGCCGTCCCGGGCTTCGGCCATGATGCCCTTGGTCGGTTCTGGAACTTCCTCGTCCGGTGATGCCTCTTCGTCCAGGAATTGATCCTCCATGTTGGCTTCAAAGTAATATTGGGGGTTATCGCCGTCCATCATCTCATAGTACTTGTACGCCACTTGGCCGTCTTTATTCCCTTCGGCTTTGTTCACATCCTCTTTGCTGCCGCAGGCCGTCATCGCCACAATCACGACCAGGGCCAATACCACTGAAACTACTTTTTTCATACCTGCTCCTTTTTCCTCCATCTTGTCCAATCGCCCCGCGGCGATCTTTTATGCAATTATACCACAAGCGTCAGCAAAATCGTACGGATTCCTATTATTTTTGCACAAATTCCACTGGTGGTTTTAAACAGACCATGCGATAATAGAAGAAAAGGGAAAGGAGTTTTTTAGCCATGTGGAATATGATCTACGTGTCGCTGGAGTGCATCGTAAATCTTGCTTTTTCAGCAGCACTGCTGCTGATCCTCTTTACGTTCAAGCGGAAGCGGCGCAATGCTCTGATCGTGTTTGGCCTGTTTTCTGCCCTGACCAATGTGACCTCAGTCATAGCTTCTTTTCATGAAAGCGATCCGGATTTTGTCATGCATCATCCTATGTATATCATATTGGACATTCTCTTTTATTATGGCTTTCCGATTTTCTTTTTTCATCGATATGTCAAGGGATCCGCTGCTCGAAACTGCGGATTGTTTCTTATTTTTTCCGTGGCAGCACTGCCGTTTATGACTCTTTTCCACCTGCTGCGGAAATATTATATGCTGGGACCTTCCATCATGGATGCCCAGTCTCCCAAAGACGCGGCTCCCCTGCTGATTACCGCGGCTGCTTCAGGCATCGCGCTTTTCCTGGCAAGTCTGGCGAGGCGCAGACTATGGACGAAGCTGGAACAGATTCCCTCGGTGATTTATGGCGGTATTTATCTGGCTGACTCGGTAATCGCCCTCGTTTCTGGCCTTTCTAAAGAACTCAATTCATATATGATCGGCGGTGCGGCGGCAAACGTGAACCTGGCGGTTTTTTTCTGTATTGGTCTGTGCATATGGCTTTTGACGGCGATTCTAGTCTTTTTTCTGTATGACCGGATCCATATCCGCAAAAACAGGCGTATGTTGCAAGTGGAAATGGATTTGCAGCATGCGTATTATAAATCGATTGTTACCCTCCAATTCCAGATGCGGGGCCTGCGCCACGACCTGATTAATCATTTGAATGTTCTCGAACACTTAGATCTTATAAAGAGTCCTTATGCTGATCATTACTGCCAATCCTTTCTGTCCCATTGTGATCAAATTGAACGGAAAGCGGAGGAAGCTTTTCGCTGGAAAGAACTTCAAATCCAAGGGCTGAGTGACCGGGAATGCTACATCCTCTATTATTATCTGAAGGCCTTTACTGATCGCTACGGCTGCACATGGGAAGCGTGTGAGATCAGCCTAAGCGAGGATCCCTCCTGTCCGCTCATTTTCAAAGCTCCATGGCACCAGCCCCCGCGGTTCTGGCAATTAAAGCTTCGCCGAGATCCTCTTTATCAGCTGATTCAATCCATGCTTCTGCGAAAAAATGGCAAGGCATGCTGGAAGAAAGGGGAGCATAAATGGCTATTTATACTGACGCTGTCCTCCTAATGATGATCTTGCTGGCTGTGCTGACGATTGTCTTTGTGCTTGTTTACCGTTCTCATAAAAAAATCGTTGAAGAGAATCAGACGATGCTAAAACAATGGACTGCGCAGGACCAGTATATGGAAGGCCTGCGCTCATTTTCTGAAGAAGTCCGCGAAATGTCCAGTGAGGTCCGTAAAGCGGCACAAGTATTCGAAAGCGATGCGGTCCGTGATCTCTCCCAGCAACTCCACATGGAGCAAGCTTGCCTGGACAGCTGCAATGCGCTGCTTTCTATGGTCCAGTCGGGAAATCCGGTAGCAGATGCGCTGTTGTTCAGCAAGACAGCGGTATGCCAAAATCTGAATATCAGGTTTGAGGTTTCCCGCTTTCAGATCCCAGAGAATAAAATGACGGAGATCGAATTAACATCATTGATCGGCAATCTATTGGATAACGCCATCGAGGCCGCTCATGCTGCGTCAGACCCTCATCCCTTTGTAACGCTGCACTGTGATTTTCGAAGCGGAATTTTATTAATACGTGTCAAAAATACAAAAGTATCTACGGCCCGCCCTATTGAAACGAATATGCAAACGACCAAACTGAATAAAGATTACCATGGCTTAGGACTTCATATCCTAAGCAGTATTGTAAAAAAATATGACGGTACTATGAAAATGACAGATCAGGGTGATACGTTCCAAACCTCTGTGTCGCTGGTGCTGGGATAACTGTCGAAAGAGCGGACTGCCTCATCATAAAGATAAAGACCGCCCGCTCGTTTCTATTCCATGACTTCCCATTCTAACTGCCAATTTTCCAATTCATCGGCGCTATTCTTGGAGAAACAGCACATAACATCCTGATCCGCTGTAAAAATACGACAGCTCCACCCGCCGTCCGACATAAGCTCTGGCTCGCTGCCGTCGACTTTTACCCGACAAACACGTTCTTGGGGCTCTTCTGTATCTTTCGTATTTCCCAAATCTACGTAGTAAACCCAACCATCGCAAACATTGAGGGCAATCTCCCAATAAGAACTGCTGGCCGCTGCCTGGACGATGTCCTCCCGCTTGCCGTCAGCAGACAGCTTCTGCCTGCATAACTTCCAGGAACCATCCTCAGCCGCTCTGCCATAATAAAGCCAACCATCCTTCACAACGGGAACAGAACAGGACCGAAACTCGGATATCAGCCTTTCCTCTTCGGTTCCATCGGTTTTCACTCGATAAAGTGTATTCTGTTCCCCTTGATAGGTCGTATAATAAATCCAATCCTTCTCAATACCTAAAAAACGGATCTGATCCTCCAGCACTTGTTTAACGCCGCTCCCATCCATATTCATGGAAAACAGTTTTCCTTCATAGCCTTCGGAATTTTGATCAACTATTTGATAATATAGTTTGTCTCCTGCCGCCGTCAGCATGGTACATGGCTCCTCAGAAAGCATCTCGCTCTCGCTGCCGTTCATTCTCACCCGGTAGATCACATTGTAATGCTCTGTTCCCTTTGCTGCTGTGTAATAAATCCACTCTCCCGCTGCGTTCAGGTTGCCGGGAACCGTGGCCCTGCACAGTTGCGTCCCTTCCTCAGACATATCGGCAGTTTTATAAATGCCTTGCCCGTTGGAATAGTAAATCCAAGATCCGCTCTTAACCAATTCTCCGCCGTTGGCTAAGTTAGCAAAAGAATTTCCCGTCTCGCCTTTTGCCAGGGCGGCCGCCGCCGGTTTGCCATCCTCCGGTTTGGCCGTTTTCCTGTCAATCCAATTGGGTTTTACATATGCAAAAACGACGCAGGCGCAGACAGCCAAAACAAGGAGGCACGCCAGCAGAATTTTCCTCCTTTTTTTTGCCTTTTCCCTGCGAATGCTTTCTCTTCTGGCCTGTTCCGTTTCCCGTTTTTCCGACGGTTCAACGGCCGGAGCGCCGCAGCTCTTGCAGAACTTAGCGCCCTCGCTTATTTTATTTCCGCAATTCTTGCAATACATGGTACCACTCCTGTTATCGTCCTCCCCTATGCGAGCAGGCGCAATACAACAAAGACAATGATGCTAAAGCAGGCAAATGCCAGCGGTACTGCATATATGGAAAGATCGTCTTCCATCTGCATTGCCTGGGCTGCAGCTTTTGTCATAACCGCTATTGTCGCCGCTAAGGTAATCAGCGCCGCACAAAGGGCTGCGACAGGTACCAAAGCGGTCAATATGGTCGTAACGATCAGCAGAACCGCCGCCAAAAGACTGGCAGTCCCGCAGGCCCCGGTCAATTCCCGAATAGTTCCCTTGCCTTTAAACAGCTTACCCGCGCCGAACAAAAGTCCAATCCACAGCGCATCCAAAACAACGCTAAGAAGGAACGCCTTGGCGCCAAATCCAAAGGGGTCTCCCTGGATCAGCCAGGAGCCGAAAACGCCCAGCGATGCAGACAGCTTGCCCATAAAGACTGCCGACAGAACGGCTACTATCACATCTTTGATTAAAAGGAACACAATCCCCGGCAAAAATCCATTTTCCGAGGCAGCTTTTTCAATGGCAGCGGCAGGACGTACAAAGAATCCCTTCGCCAGTTCTATCAGCAGTCCCTGATCCGGCCTTCTCTTATGTAATTCCACCGGCGCAACTTCTCCTGTGGGTGTTCCGCAAATATCGCAAAAAGCTGCGCCCTTGGGCAGTCTTTTGCCGCAGGCCATACAAAACAGCGGCCTGTCCCCTTCCTCGTCTTCAGGAGGCAGGTTGCTTGCCTCTGGTTCATCTCCTGCAAGTTCTTCCGGCTGCGAATCGCCTTCTGGAGCTTCCGCCTCGATCGGCACTGCTTCCGGATCCTCCTCTTTTTTCCAGATAAAGCGTTCTTGCTGGCTTTCTTCAGGCTCCTCAATCGGCAGCGTTTCTTCTGGTTCCGAAGCTTTCGGTTCAGTAGGAGTAAGTTCGAGCTCTTGCTCCTCCTCAGGCTCGGCGCTTGCTCGTATCGCATCTTCCTTTTCTGGCTCCGCTTTCTGTGTTTGGATTGGGGCAGAAAAGAAGGGTTGAGTTCCGGTTTCCTCCGCTGTCTCTTCCATTTCTTCCACAGTTTCCTCCTGGATCTCCTGGGCCGCTTTTTCCTGCTCCATTTCACTGAAAAAGCTTTCCTTTGTAAAGATCTGTGTCGTCTCCATTTCCTCTTTCAGCGGCAATCCCATATCCACCTCCATCAGCTGGTCCAAATCTGTGATTCCCTTTTCTTCCTGCTCGACCGGATCTGTTTCCGGCTCAGAAGCTTTGGGCTCTATAGACGGCTCTGCCTCCGATTTCACCAGCACACCGCAATTCTCACAGAATTTTGAGTCATCATCGATTCTCGCACCACAATTTTCACAATACATAAATCCCCCTCCTTACAAAAAAGGCCGGGAAGATATTTCCCCCCAGCCCTGCATAACTTTCACACCTCTGTCCGCACCTGGAACAGTTCTTGCGATTACATTATCAGTTTTATCCGCCGTTGTCAAGGCTTTGGCCGCATGGTCAAAAATTCCGCTCCAAGTAATCGAGAAAGATATCCCGAACATCCGAGTAATAGCTTTTACTGATTGGAGCCACCTTTTCAGTGTCAAAGTAGAATTTTCGATTTCCCATTTTCTTTACCTTGCTGATATTGACGATATAACTGTTATGACACCGGATAAATCGATCATCCAGCTGCGGTTCTATATCGTCAAATTTTCCGTAAAACGTAATTACGTCCTTTGTTGTATGAACATGGATTTTACGCTTCTCTTTTTCAAAGAATAGAATTTCATTGAAGCTGAGCTTTTGAGCGCCTTTTTTATTGACTACAACAAATCCATCCCCTTTTACGCCTTCCAGCTTGTCCGCAGCCCGCTTCAGCGCCTTGCGCAGCTGTTCGGCTTCCAAAGGCTTCTTCAAAAAGAAAATATGATCCACTTCATATACATCCAAGTAATATTTATCATGTGCAGAGACAAAAATAATCTGCGAGTTAGGCTGAATGTTCAAAATCCGTTTAGCGCTGTCTACTCCATTGTTCTCCCCCAGCTCCACATCAAGAAATACGATATACGCCTCGTTAGGGTGCTCGGCAGCATAGAATTCAATCTGTTCCTTTTCAACAAACGTCCTGATTTCCCTTATCCGATCCCCTGCGGCTTTTATGACGCTCTTTTTGAGTAATTCCAGAAAGACAGCGTCGTCATCACAAATCAGTATTTTCCACATAGTGTCTTCCTCATTTTATAAAATTCCACATACAGTCACATTTGCGTCTTTCCTGTATATTATTTTATCATTTTTTTAGCCTGGTTGTCCATCATGTAATAATCGGAACACAAAACGTACAATTCAGGTCATCAACAAACGGTCGGGCTTTCTATTCTGACGGGTAAAGAAAGCAGGGTGCGAAGTGTGAGTGTCAAAAATGAATCCGGCCTTTTCGTTCTAAATATACTTGCAGTTCTGATTGTACAAGGTATCTTGCAAGCTGCCGCCTGGCAGGGTAAAATAAATGAAAAAGATTCTGCATCTCAGATCGCTGAGAAGGCAGGGAGAAAGGAACCGATTATGAAGCATATCACACTCTACGATTCTCCAGTAGGCATCCTCCGCATTGTCACCGAGGACAGCGCGCTAACCGACCTAGCTTTGGATTGTGACGAACCGCCGGTAACCGGAGAATATTCTAGGGAAGAAACACCGCTTACACGCAGGGTCAGAAGTCAGTTGGACGAATACTTTTCCGGCCAGAGGACGGACTTCGATCTACCCTTGAAGCCCAATGGTACAGAATTTCAAAAAAAAGACTGGGCCGCTTTGCAGGAAATCCCCTATGGCCAGACCCGTACATACAAGGACATCGCTGAAGCCATCGGATGCCCCAAGGGGTTTCGGGCAGTGGGACTTGCCAACAACCGCAATCCGATCATGATTATTATTCCCTGCCATCGAGTCATCGGATCTGATGGCAGCCTGACCGGTTATGCGGGAGGTACTCACATCAAAAAATATCTGCTGGAACTGGAAGGTGTAAAAGTGGACTAGCCTAGTGCAATTGATCATCTGTCAAGTGATTTGGCGTATTTATTCAAACACTAAACGGACAATATACTAGACCACAGGCAAAGGGCCGGACGATGTACTAAAGCTGGAATTCGGTCAAATGTTTCCAATATCGCACCGGCATGAGATTTTTCTGGCAGCGGGGGTTAATCCTTTCCCGGATCGCCATATTCTCAAAATAGGATTTCCAAAGGCGCCGGTATTCTTTCTCCTCTTCCGACAGGGGAGAAAGCTCGTCTTTGGTAAAGCGGCTGATATACCAGCTTCCCTGATAAGCAATCAGGGCTTTGCTCCGTTTCACATCATGGATAATGAAGGGTTCATTTTTGAAGCGGTCGCAGAAATGGTCCGCCAAAAACTCGATCAGATCATGGTCCGGTTCAATGGGGCTGTACAAGACCTTGTTTCCCAGCTCGGAAAAACGAATCAGTCCCTTCAGTCGGTGCACCTCGCCGTTGACCTTCCGTTCCGCCTGCTGGACTTCATAGACGATGGGATCGCCGTGGAGCATGCTGACGCAGGAACCTTTGACAAAGCCCAGCCGCACATAGTTGAGAATTTTCGTCTCCTTGTTTGCCACGCTGGACATGAACACCTTATAGACCCGCTTCAAATCCTCAGAGGAAATCTTTTTTTCAATGGCTTCATAAACGGTAATCGTCTTCTCCTCCTCTGTTTCCACCTCCTGGTATCCGCCAAGCATTGTGGACTGGTATTCTTCTTTTCGGAAGATACCGCTGGCCTTTTCCGTATAATAATGATGATAAATACAAGTCAGAAGTCCCTCAAAGGTTCCGTCGTACAGATAATCAACCATGGATCAACACCGTTCCTCTCTGATCCCCTTGTGTCAGCAAGGATTGAGAATTGTCGCCAAACATTGACATTTGAACCCCATCGTTTATTTGCAATATTTGATTTTTTATGACATGGGGCATAAAAGTTTTCTCACCGTAATATTTCCCCGAACAGGTCAAAAAATGTTTTGCCCGCTTTAAGACAACGCCTATTTTTTTCAGATCATCGTACTTCACAGCAGAAATTCTTCGCTGGCGGAGAATTCTCTGAGCCGATTGCACCCCCACCCCCGGTATGCGTAGCAGTAAATCCATGGGAGCCTTATTAATTTCCACCGGAAATTGATCCAGATGGCGGAGCGCCCAGGTAACTTTCGGGTCCAGGTCAGGATCCAAATTGGGGTGTTCGTCATCGAGAAGCTCACCGGCGCTGTATCCATAGAACCGCAGCAGCCAGTCCGCTTGATACAGCCGATGTTCCCTCCCCAGAGGCGGAGCCGTCAGCACGTCAGGCAGAATAGGAGAAGGAACAGCCGGAATGTAGGCGCTGTAATATACCCGCTTCATCTTAAAGGTATGATAGAGATTCTCGGTGGTAGTCAGGATTTGTTTATCGGTTTCCTGACCTGCTCCGATAATCATTTGCGTGGTTTGTCCGGCGGGAGCAAAGACCTCCTTTTTTCTTCCTAATCGAGCCGGCAGCACCGCCGCCGCGGCCAGAATATTTTGATCTTGCTGGTTCTGGTTTTCCCGGATCTGCTGCGGATCGAGGGAGAGGCTGCTCTGGCCGGGGCTCAAATAGTTTAAATGTGAATTCAGTTCCTGCCCTTTGAACATGGTGCCCGGTCCTTTAAGCGCCTTTCTCTCAATAAGCGTATTAGTTATCTGTCGCATGGGGCTAAAAATTTGTTTTGGTTTTTTTTGAGGAGCAAACAGTTCCAGACTCTTGCTCGTAGGCATCTCAATGTTGACGCTGAGCCGGTCGGCCTCCAGGCCAATGGCATGAATCAGTTCTTGAGATACGCCGGGGATAATCTTGGCATGGATATAGCCGGCAAATCCGAATTCTCTACGTAAGAGCCGCAGGCATTGCAAAATTCTCTCTGCTGTATAGTCCGGGCAGCGCTCCACTGCAGAACTGAGGAAGAGGCCTTCGATATAATTTCGTCGATAGAATTCAATGGTCAGCCGCGCCAGTTCCTCCGGTTCGAAGGAAGCTCTTCCAGTATCGGCGCTGCGGCGGTTGACGCAGTATTCGCAATCGTAAACGCATTTATTGGTAAACAAAACCTTTAACAATGAAATGCATCTGCCGTCCGCTGACCAAGAGTGGCAAATCCCTTCCGCAGCTCCGCTGCCAATCGTTCCGTTGTTCTTGCGGCCCACGCCGCTGCTGGAACAGGACACGTCATACTTGGCGCTGTCCGCCAGTATTTTCAATTTATCAAACATCAGATCCATAACTGCTTCTCCCTTCCTTTTGAACTTGTGTTCTTATTTTACCATATCGCAAACATATGTTCAACTCCTATATCATTATGCTCTTACCTATTTATTCCTTGTATTTTTTTTGCTTCATTGCTAATATTCTATTAAGGACTATTTTTAGGGGATGTTCATTCAGAAAGGGATTTTATGGAAAAAAATGCTTTGGTACTCAGCGGCGGCGGCTCCCGCGGCGGCTACGAAATTGGTGTATGGCAGGCGCTTCGTGAGCTCGGCGTGCCCATCCACATTGTTACGGGGACATCGGTCGGTGCACTGAACGGTGCTATGGTTGCTCAGGATGACTTTGAACTGGCGGTGAATCTTTGGAAGGAGCTGGAGACTCACATGGTCTTTGACCTGGAAAGCGACGGCGGCAAGGAGACTGGCCGATTTGATTTTGAGATTGCCGGTATGACGGCCGGTGAAGCAATCGCCTACGCCAAGGAAATCATTACGAAGGGAGGCGCGGGTACATCTGGTCTGGAAAAGATTGTTGAAAAGTATGTAAGCGAGGAAACCATTCGCCGTTCACAAATAAAGCTGGGCGTTGTGACCGTAGAATTCCCCTCACTCAAGCCTCATTATCTGTTTGCTGAAGACATTCCGCAGGGAAAACTGCAGGACTATATTTTGGCCAGCGCATCTTGCTTTCCGGCAGTGCAGGCCAGAGAAATCGACGGCGTCCGCTATATCGACGGAGGCTATGTGGATGTAATGCCAGTAGAGTTGGCGCTGAAGAAGGGGGCGGACAATATCATCGCTGTTTATTTAGAAGCGGCGGGTTTTGTCCGCCGAGATACCGTTGAACTGGCCGAGGAAACCGCATCAAAGCTGGTGATGATCAAAAGCCACTGGGATTTGGGAAACTTCCTCATCTTCAATACCGATAATGCCCGGCGCATCATTCGCCTGGGTTATCTGGATACCATGAAAGCCTTTGGTGTCTTTGAAGGAAAAAAGTTTACGTTTTCTAAAGGTGAATTAACACCTCACCAACGGTCGGGCGCTGAGGCAGCGGCAAAAATTCTCAAGCTGGATCCCACGCTTATTTACAAAAAAACACAGCTCCACAGCCATATGCTGCAGGCTCTTTCTCAGGCTCCCAAACCGGATATTCGGGATATCCGATCACCGGAGGATGCCCGACGCAAGCTGAGTGAAGTGACGCTCATGCTGTATATCGCCGAGCGTTTGGCGGAAAAAGGTGCAAGCAGCTTCTTTGCCAGCCGCGGCGCGTTTAAGCTGTTTAAGGAAGAAATCATGGCCGCTGACTATCTGCTGGTCAATGAACTGCTTCCTTTAAAGAGCTGATCTTTTTGGGGAATGACGCAATACGGTCATAGGTGACAACGTTGCAGCAACGTTAAATGACACGGGGCGCCCGCATGAAAGAATGCACTTTTCATGCGGACGCCCCATTTTTTATTGAGCAGGCTTACGAAAGCTGCTTATTATCCAAGACATAGGCAAAGTACTTCCGTGCCGGCGTCTTATACAGGGCTGCCGCCAGAACACCTGCAATGACCATACCGACTATGAACTGTCCGATGTTCCAAGGTACGCCCAGAACCGGTGTCACCCAGTTTCCAATGATCACCCCTTCGGCCACGTAGTACCCGATCACCATAAAAATACCCGCCAGAATCATGCCGATCAGTTCCATGACCGGTACCCCTGCAATGGCCAGCGGCTTTTTCTTCAATGTGGCCGCGATGAACAATCCCATGATGATAGCCATAATTCCCTTGATAGCAAATGTCCATGGCGCCCAGACAGCAGCGCCGCCCATAATATCGCCCAGGGCACCGCCAATGGCCGCAGCCGCAGCGCCGTATTTCCAGCCCAATACCAATACGGCAAGGAAAATCATAGCGTCTCCTAGATGGACATAGCCCTGCGTTCCTGGAATCGGGAACTTAATAAACATGATAGAAACAATTATAATACCGATCATCAGCGCAGTCATAACGAGTTTCGTTGTCTGTCCTGCATTTTTCATTTGTACTTCCTCTCTTTACTAATTTTTCGCTATACACTATAATACAGGGTAAGTGTATATAAAGGAATATACAAAAATAAATATTTTTATAGGTACAGAAAGGAACGTTATGAAAGCTATCATTCCCAACATTGACGAACATTCCAAAAGAGCCTATTACCTCCAGCTCTATGATTACATAAAAGAAGCAATCCTCTCAGGCGAAATTCACAGCAGTGAAAAGCTGCCTTCTTTGCGTAGTCTGTCAAAAACCCTGGGACTGAGCATGACCACAGTGGAATTGGCCTACAGTCAACTGATGGTGGAAGGCTACATATACAGCAAACCCCAATCGGGATATTATGCGGGCAACGTGCTGCCCACGGAAGCTGTATCCGTCTTCAAGAAGCGGAGCATCTCACCTCTGGATCGGACCATGGAAACTCAGGAACCGGAGTTCTATTATGACTTGGAATGCTTTGACTTCAATAAATGGAAAAAATGCGCCAATAAAGTCATTACCGAATATTCCCCGCTTCTATTTTTTGAAAGCGATCCTCAGGGAGAAATGGCTCTGCGCTATGAAATCTCCAAATATCTCTACCAGTTCCGTGGCGTGATCTGCGATCCTGCTCAGATTGTCATCGGCGCAGGAACACAGCAGATTACCAATCATCTTGCCAATATCCTGAAAAAAATGGCCATCGACCACGTTGCCGTGGAGGATCCAGGCTACATGCCGGTCAACAACATTTTCCGCGACCGCGGGTTTTCCATCACACCGGTTAAGGTTGGAAAAGAAGGGATTACCATCGACCGGCTCCCTTCCAATATCCGCTCCGCTGTCTATGTGAGCCCTTCCAATCAGGTGCCCACCGGCGCCGTCATGCCCATCGGCAAGCGCTACGAGCTCCTGGAATGGGCCATCAAAAACGACAGCATCATTATGGAAGATGATTACGACAGTGAGCTGCGCTATTTCGGCAAACCCATTCCAGCCCTCCAGGGACTGGATACCAAGGAACGGGTTGTTTATTTGGGCTCGTTCTCCACGACCCTCTTTTCCTCTATTAAAATCAGTTATATGGTTTTGCCCCCTGCTATGGCGGAAATCTTTCACACGATCCGCGGCGATTATACACAGACCTGCTCCAAGATGGAACAGCTGACTTTAGCTCTGTTCATGGAGCGGGGATTCTATCAAACCAATATCAAAAAATTACGCAACCTGTACGCACAAAAGCTGCAGGCAGTCGTACGCTGTTTGAACACCAATTTCACCAAGCCAACTAATACCTCGTCCGGTATCAACATCATCGTTCGCGTAAAGAGTTCGAAAAGCGCTCAGGAGCTTTGCACCGATGCAAAAGCCCTGGGCATTGCCGCTATTCCAACCTCGGCCTACACCGGTGAATCGGAAGAGAACTCCACGTCGCTGATCCTCTATTACAATCAAATTCCACTGGCCGATATCCCGGCTGCAATGGAGAAGCTGATGAAAAAATGGAAGTCTGCCAACTAAATACCCTTTTGAAAACAGAAAAAACGGCCCTCAATCGGACCGTTTTTCCCCTCACTGTTTTTTCTGTTTTATTTATAATGTAAAAGGTGGTGTGCCTTATCACCCACAAGCAGGCTTGCATAAAGTCCGTCGGTTACCGGGTTCTCCGCAGACAGTTTGACATTGGACATTCTGTCTGCCTGGTACATTCCTTCGGAACGCTCCGGCTTAGCTCTGCCGATTACGAAGGGCTGTCCGGCGCCGGCGATACATCCGCCTTCACAGGCCATGACTTCTACAAAGTCATATTCCACTTCACCGGCCTGGATAGCCTGGATCAGGTTTTCCGCATTCTTCAGACCGCTGACTATCGCAATGTTAAGTTCACGATCCTTATAAGGAACCTTTACTTCCTTGAGTCCTTCAAATCCTCTCACACCGGTAAAGGAAATATCCGCCAAATGCTCTCTGGCCGCATCGCCCATGACGTAACGGATAACCGCCTCGGTTACACCGCCGGTCACGCCGAAGATCACGCCCGCTCCGCTGGCAATACCAAAAGGCATGTCAACTGCTTCCGGCAGGATATCTTCAAAGCGCAGGCCCGCTTCCCGAATCATATTGGCCAGTTCCATCGTGGTAATGGAATGGGCAATGGTCGGTTCGCCGTCATATTGGAATTCTTCTCTGTGAATTTCGTATTTTTTAGCCGTACAAGGCATGATTGCTACGACCTTGGTTTTCTTGGGTTTTTTGCCCTTTTCATTGAGCTTGGCTCTCTCTTTGAGAACCGAACCAAACATCTCCATCGGAGATTTGCAGCTGGAAATGTTGTCCATCAGTTCCGGATGATTGATCTCCGCATAGCGGAACCATGCCGGACAGCAGGATGTGAATAGAGGCAGTCTTTCGCCCTTTTCCAGTCTGCCCACCAGCTCGTTGGCCTCTTCAATAACCGTCAGGTCAGCGCCGGTAGCTGTATCATAGACTTCATCAAATCCCATTCTTCTCAGAGCGCTTACAATTTTGCCCATTACGTTGGTTCCTCTTGGGATACCGAATTCGTCGCCCAGAGCCACTCGTACAGCCGGCGCGATCTGCGCTACCACAATGGTATCCTTGTCATGCAGGTCATCCCACAGGGGCTGGAGATCGTTTTTAATGGTGATGGCGCCAGTCGGACAAATAGCCGCGCACTGACCACAGTTTACGCAATTGGTCTCTGAAATCGGCATGTTGAACGCAGTGGTAACTTCCATTTTCGATCCTCTGTAAGCAAAATCAATGGCTCCCACGTTCTGGATTTCCGAACACATGCGCACACAGTCGCCGCAGATGATGCACTTGTTGGGGTTTCTCATAATCGCCGGAGAAGAATCGTCCCGCGTATCGTCGATGCTGTACTGATCGAAGCGGACGTCTTTCAGACCGAAACGCTGAGCCAGTTCCTGCAGCTTGCAGTCAAAGTTCTTTTCGCAAGTGGTACACTCTCTGCAGTGGTCGGACAGCATCAGTTCCAGGATCATTTTTCTGTATTTCTGAAGTCTTGGTGTATTGGTCTTGATCTCCATTCCGGAGCGGGGCGGTGTGGAGCAGGAAGCCATGATATCGCCATTTTTCCCCTCCACAACGCACATTCTGCAAGCTCCGTATGTGGATAAAGCTGAATAGTAACACAGAGTCGGCAGGTCAATTCCTGCTTTTCTGATTACGTCTAAGATATTTTTCTCTCCCTCAATGGCTACCGGAAGACCATCGATTATCATAAACTTCTTATTATTCATCGTATTCATTTTGATTAATCCTCCTTGATCGCCTTAAATTTGCAGGAACTCATGCAGGCACCGCACTTGATGCACTTGCTCTGATCGATTTCAAACGGCTCTTTGAGCTTTCCGGAGATCGCATCCACCGGGCAGACTCTCGCGCAAAGGCTGCATCCCTTACAATGATATTTTTCAATGTAGATTTTTTTCAGCGCCTGGCAGTTCTTGGTTCTGCAGTGCTTATCTACAATATGCTCAACGTATTCATCTCTAAAGTATTTTAATGTGGAAACAACTGGGTTGGCTGCTGTTTTTCCCAGGCCGCACAGGGCTGTGGAAGTGATGGTATCGGCCAGTTCTTCCAGCATATCGATATCGGACAGCTCGCCTTTTCCAGCAACGATCCGCTCCAGGATTTCCAGCATTCTTCTGGTTCCTTCTCTGCAGGGAACGCACTTACCGCAGGATTCGTTCTGGGTAAAGTTCATAAAGAATCTGGCGACTTCCACCATACAGGTATCTTCATCCATAACAACCAGTCCGCCGGATCCGATCATAGCTCCCGCTTTTTTCAGACTGTCGAAGTCAAGGGGCAGATCCAGGTGTTCTTCGGTCAGACATGCGCCGGAAGGTCCTCCGATCTGAACAGCTTTAAATTTCTTGCCGCCTCTTACGCCGCCGCCTACATCAAAGATGATGTGCCTTAACGTCGTTCCCATCGGTACTTCGATAAGACCTGTGTTTACAATATTTCCGGTCAATGCGAAAGCCTTGGTTCCCGGGCTCTTCACAGGGCCGATGGTCTTATACCAATCAGCGCCTTTTTCCAGAATAATGGGAACATTGGCAAAGGTCTCAACATTGTTCAGGAGTGTCGGCTTTCCGTAGAGGCCGTGTTCAACGGTTCTCGGCGGCTTTACTCGCGGCATACCCCGGTCGCCTTCAATGGAAGTCGTCAGTGCGCTTCCTTCTCCACAGACAAAAGCTCCTGCACCCTTTACGATGTGAACGTCAAATTCGAAGTCCGTTCCCAGTATGTTTTTGCCCAGGATTCCGTACCGCTTGCAATCAGCAATGGCCTTTTCCAATCTCTGAACAGCCAGCGGATATTCGGCTCTGACATAGATGTATCCTTCTTTTGCTCCGGAAGCGTAACCTGCGATCATCATGCCTTCCAGCATTTTGTGAGGGTCCCCTTCCATGATGCTTCTATCCATAAAGGCGCCTGGGTCTCCTTCGTCACCGTTGCAGACAACGTATTTGACAGGATCTTTTTGTGCTTTTACCTGGGACCATTTTCTTCCGGCCGGGAAGCCGCCGCCTCCTCTGCCCCGAAGATTGGAATCATAGATGGTCTTGATAATATCGTCCTGGGTAATGTCGAAAAGGCATTTTTCAAGGGAACTATAGCCGCCGTAGGCAATATATTCTTCGATGGATTCCGCGTCGATCTGTCCGCAGTCTTCCAATACGATTCTTTTCTGATTTTTGTAAAAAGGAATTTCTTCCTGCACCGGATATGTAATGCCGTCTCTGCTGTAAATGAGGCGCTCGATTACCTCGTCTCCAACAACGGATTTTTCAACGATTTCTTCGCAATCATCCAGGGAGACCTTTAAATAAAGAAGCTTTGCCGGTTCGATTCGAAGCAGCGGTCCCATTTCACAGAATCCATGGCATCCGCTTTTTTTCAGGCCAATATGGTTTCCTTCCTCTTCCTTCTCCAACTCTACCTGACATTTCAGGCCTTTATCTTGGATGAGTTCTTTCAATCTTTCATAGATTTCCATTGAGCCGCCGGCTACGCAGCCTGTTCCGCCGCAGACGTAGATTTTTTTCGTCTGATGTTCGATCTGCTCAAGGAACGCTTCTCTTGATTTCTGTAGTGTTTCTCTGTTTTCTATAACCATGACTTACGCTCCCTCCTACTTTAATTCCGCAAGAAGGTCGACTGCCTTCTCCGGAGTCATTGCCGGATATACCTTATCGTTTACTGTCAGAACCGGTGCCAGACCGCAGGCTCCAAGACAGGAGACGGTCTCAACGGTGTACATGAGATCGTCCGTGGTGTTTTTTTCGCTTGAAAGGCCTAGTTCTTTCCTGAGAGCGTCGAGGATCGGAATTGATTTCCGAACGTGACAAGCTGTACCGTCACAAATTTTGATTACGTATTTTCCCTTGGGTGAAAGTGAGAAGTTTTCGTAGAATGTGGCTATGCTGTAGATCTTGGCGAGACTGACTCCCAGCTTTTGCGCCAGATAGTCGAAAGCTTCCCGCGGCAGATATCGATATTCTTCCTGGATATCCTGCAAGATCGCAACGATCGGCTTTTCACTTGCGTGGGCATCAATAATTTCATCAATTTTTTGATATAATTCCTTATTGTCCATATTGTCCATAATTTCCTCCCTAAATAGAGTTGTTTGAAATGAGTGTGCTTTTTGTGAGTATTTTCCATTCGTTGTTATTAGTTTAACGTTTTTTCTTTACTCAACTTTATCCATTTTTCTTTATCCTTTTTCTTCTCACGCTTTTCATTTTACCGTCATATTTGCGGTTTGTCTAGGCTAATTTCGGTATTATCTTGCTTTGTTTTCCTTATTTTATCCAGATTTCTAGGTCATATCGGAAGTTGAAACCGTTTACATTCCTAAAATTTCAATTAGAAATCGATTCGCTTTTGCTTTACCGCGCGAAAGCGATTGATATTTATTTAACATTTATTTGTCTCGAAAACTGCTCCATGGGGCTAATGGGTTGGGATAATGGCGCTGCTGAGAGCAATGTCGAAAGTTGTTGAATGGAAAAAGGGGTGTATTGGGAGAAAGGTTGCGTAAAGAGGAATGAGGCTTTCGGGGAAAAAAGTGAATTTTTTTTGCAAAGTTTACGCAGTTTCCAACGGCTGCGGCCTCTCGAATTGAACTTTCAGCAGCCAGCCCGGCCGCTTCTCATTCTCAGGCCCCGCAAACCCACTACTTTGCGTAAATAATGCGAAGTTTCGCAGAAATTTTCCCCGATCTGCTGCCTGGTCGGTTTAAAGCCCCCTACAAAAACCGCCTGCACCTGAGAGGAGTCAGCCGCCGCCTGCGCCTTGCCGCCTTACCTGCAATTGGCGCCGCAGGCAGGGCAGGCAAGTTGTCCGCCTTTTCCTCCTGCTTCGAGGCCCCAAGCCCGGAGCCTGCCGTTTTTCTACGGATAAAGCAAAGTGCAATCAAAATGCCGATACCGCACAAGCTGAGCAGAATCCCAGGGATCAACCCGTCGGGCAGGTAGGTCATACGAATTTGATGATGTCCCGCCTCCAGGGGAATGGCTAAGAACGCACCGCCCAAGGTTTCTGCGGATCGTTCTTCCCCATCCACTTCAATGGTCCAGCCCTTTTCATAGGGAATCGATGTGACAAAATAACCGTTTTCTTTCACATCAATGGTTCCTCCGATCGACGTGTCACTGTGCTCCGAAACATTAAGAATCTCATCATCCAACAGACTGTAAGCCTGTTCCCAAGACTTTGTATCCATTCCATAGACAAATGCGGTAATGGCGCCGCCTGTCTGGTCTTCTTCAAACTGAATGTCAATGTCGACTGTTTCTCCGGCTTGGCACATGCCCACACTTACTACTGCTCCGCAATCTTCCCGCAAATCGATTTGATTACCGCTCTCCCTTTTCGCAGTGATCGTTTCGGCTCCGTCCACTTCGATATAAACATACACCTGCTGTTCCTGAGGTGAGGTAAAGGTCAGCTTGGCGGACGGATTCGTTTCCCCGCTGCCAACCGTACAGCCGATCCGCCCGTTTTCATAGGAGCCCAGCGACACGCCGCTGCCTGTCATTTGGGGTTCGCCGACAGAATGGAAAATGCCGGCGTCCGTTCCTGTCGCGGTTTTTACAAAGTCATTGAGAACGTGGAACGGATTTTCCTGGTTAAAGTCCCAGCTGTAAGCAGCTGCCGAATTAACCATATATCCGACAGAAAGGTCGTACTTATTTTCATAAAGCGTAGTCGTTTCCTTTCCACCAGCCAGCGATAGAGAGCTTTCCCCTTCGATAGGAACACCTCTGCCGATCAAATACTTCACATTGAGCATGGCATTGGCTACCGGAGTCGTCATCACATAGTTATATCGATTCTTCACATCCTTTGCCTCAAGACCAATATGCTCCATCAAATAGGAAACATTCCCATTGACCGTGGAAGAAAACATAGATACCCCGGGATAGCTGTAAAGCATCGGAGAGTTTAGAATGATCGGATTGGCTACCTCCATGCGATAAAACCCATCATCCCTTTCTCTGGTTTCCCTTGTCAGCGTCCGTACGTCACCGCTTTCCGCAAAATATTCGGCCCGGTTGGTATAGCTGACCTTCTCCACTCCAATGGCTGTATGATTCATCAGTTCCCCACCGACGATCACCAGCAATATAAAGCACATCAAAGTATGATCAAACTTCCCCGTTCTGTAAACAGCCAAAAATCCCGCATATACAAAGAGCAGGAACAGGCACACATACACAAATTCCTGCGAAAAATCGTCTTTAAAAATTTTCTGTACCAGAATCACATATCCCAGAAATCCCGCAGTCACCCCCGCGATCTGAACCAGGGAAATCTCCCGAAAATGGATGAATGCCTCATAAGCCAGCGCGATCAGTAAAAAAGATACCACAAACGAGTAACGGAAAGGCAGCTGGTTAGGAAAATGGAATCCATGCCACATGAAATCCAGCTTATTCCAGTTCAGGCTCAAGATCAGAAAAGCCAGGAATAGGCAGTTAAGAAATTTTTTTCGAACAGGAATACCCTTTGCTAAAAGGAAAAAAACAAACATCATCACAGTGATCAGGCCGCAATAGATATTGGGAAGCCCCTCCCGCACCGTAAGCTGGGTATTGGGAAGAAGATTGGTGATCACATCCATCAAGGGGCTGTAAAAGGTGGAATCGGTCGGCATCTGGGAATCGATATAATAGGTGTTCTGCATATTGAGAAAAGTCGGCAGCAGCGTGATCCCGGAGATCATGATACCGACGGCAGAACAAAGAACCGCCTTGCCCGTGATCCGTGCGCAGCCTGCGATCCCCCGCTTCTTGGTCCTGGAAAAATAAAGGATCGGGTAATAAAACAGGATGAAAATACAAACCATGCCGCCTATATAATAATTGGTCAGCATCATAGCCGCCAGCGAAATGGTATACAGCTTGAATTCCCCCCGGTCAATGAGGCGGTTCAGTCCCAGAATGCACAACGGCAGCAGAGCCACCACATCCAGCCACATGAGGCACCAGTAGTACCCTATAACATAGGCGCACAGCGCATACAGCGCCGCAAAGGCTGCAGTGGAAAAATCGCTTCTCTGGTGCATGCCTCTCAGGTAAATTGCCATAAAGGCCCCTGCCAGCCCGACCTTAATGAGAATGATCAGCGTCACCGCTTCCATCATATAGGCGTCAGGAACAAAGACAGTGAGGAAATAAAGAGGGCTTGCAGCATAGTAGGAAAGCAGGGTCAGAAAGTTGGTGCCCAGTCCCCCGTTCCAGCTGTAAAGCAAGCTGCCGCCGCTCTGCAGCTTTTCGTGCAGTTCATAGATAAAGGGAAAATACTGATGATACATGTCGATCACCGCCGACTGGTTCTCTCCGAAAGGAAAAAAATCCATCCCTATGAAGGCCAGCAGCATCAGCAGAAAAGGCACGAAAAATGCCAGGAAAATATAACGGTTTCTGTAGAAAAACCCTTTTATTGTTTGAAACTTGACCATTCTTCCTCCTTATTTTTCAGGCATGACTTTCATACCATTTATCTCCGTCACCTTGTCATTCTTATCGATAAATGCGGCCTGAATTCCATCCATGCCCGCCAGCAATTCCCTGCTTTTTTCCATTCCCAGCATGAGACAGACGGTGCCCAAAATATCGCAGTCCACCGACTGGCCCTTGCCGGCTTTTATGGTCACCGCATCCAGATTGTTTTCAATGGGATAGCCGGTTTTGGGATTGAGCACGTGATGGTACAGCTTGCCCCCGGCCTCAAAATACCGTTCATAGACGCCGGAGGTGACGATCGTTGCATCCACCATTTCTACGGCTCCCAGGATTTCGCTCCGGTCCGAATAAGGCCGCTCGATCCCGATCTTCCACGGCTTGCCTTCTCCCTTTGATCCGATGGTAACGATGTTTCCCCCAAGATCGATGATCGCCTTTTTTACTCCGGCTTTTTCTAAAACCTCCGTAACCCGATCAGCAATATAACCCTTGGCGATACCGCCCAAGTCCAGACGGGCGTCCTTATCTGTCAAGGCTGCCGTATCTCCCTCAACCTTTACCTTTCGATAATCCACCGTTTTCACAGCCTTTTTCAGCTGCTCTTCATCCGGCACCCGCGGGTTGTTTCCTGTAAAGTCCCAAAGGTCGGAAACCGCGCCGATGGTGATATCGAACATGCCTTGGGAAAGCTGTCCGTACTCGATCCCTTTTTGGATTACCTCCATAGTCTCCCCATGGACCGCCACCGGCTTTCCCCCTGCATGGTTAATTTTATATACATCACTGCCCTCTACCGTCTTGCTGAGCATGTTCTCATAATCCTTTATGCAGGCAAAGGCTTTATCCAGCGCATCCTGCGCCTGGGATTTTTTCAGATCGTAAATGGTGATCGTACAAATGGTATCCAGGCGGAACTGATTTTCAGAAACAGGTTCTTCGCTTCCGCAGCCGGTTTGTGTTATAATGATACACATGCAAACAACGAGCAGCAAACTTTTTTTGATAAACTTCATATAGATCAATACCTCCAAGGAGTTAACATGATTCGAAAAGCAGACGTTATCCTGGCCCTCCTTTTGATTGTGTTCGGTCTGGGCTGTTCTTATGCGCTCACCACCGGAGAAGAAACCGGACAAATGGTCCGCATCTCAGTAAACGGCGATGAATATGCCAATTACAGCCTGTCTGAGAACCGAACGATCACCATTGACCAGAATGACCATATTAATAAGATTACCATAAAAGACGGTGCGGTTTCAATGACCTTTTCCGATTGTAAGGGGCAGGACTGCGTCCATCAGGGAAAAATCACCAAAACATCACAAAGCATCGTATGCCTGCCCAACAAAATCGTCATTGAGATAGAAGGCGACAACCAGGAATACGACGCAATTTCACGATAGACAGGAAGATTCATATTATGGCCAAGAAAAACAGACAGACAACTGCATACAAAGTCGCCCTGTCCTCAATGATGGCGGCGCTGGCGCTGATCTTTTCCTACATTGAAGCCCTCATCCCCTTCAGCGTGGGCATTCCAGGCATCAAACTGGGCATCGCCAATCTGGTGATCCTGGTCTCCCTCTATCTGCTGGGAACCGGCTATACGCTGATAATCAATGTGCTGCGCATTCTCATGGCGGGCCTCTTGTTCAACGGGCTTTTCGGTGCCCTCTACTCCCTGGCCGGGGGACTCTTGAGCCTGGCGGTGATGGTCCTTCTAAAAAAGACCGGCCTCTTTTCCACCATCGGTATCAGCATGGCCGGGGGCGTTGCCCACAACTTAGGCCAGCTCTTAACTGCAGCTTTTCTCGTTTCCACGATTAAGCTCTTTGTTTATTTTCCGGTGCTGCTTTTTTCCGGGATGGCCAGCGGCGTGTTGATCGGAATCCTCACCCATTTGATTTTAAAAAAGCTTTCCCATTCCGGCCTTCCCATCAAAAATCTTCATTGACGGCGAACCCGCCATTTGGTAAAATGGTTATGTTGATGGATGCAGCGGTCCAACCCGCCGGCACCACATTTACGGGGGCGTAGCTCAGCTGGTTAGAGCGCCTGCTCGACAAGCAGGAGGTCACTGATTCGAGTTCAGTCGTCCCCACCATAAAGCAAAAGCAAACGACGCCCAGCCGCTCTCGATCCGGCACGTCGTTTTTCTTTGCCCACAATCCCGTCAGACCTCTAAATCAGGCTGCAGGGTATGAAACAGTTTTTATCGTCTATGGGTATGACCTCCTGGCACATGCAGATAATGCCGCCGCATCCCCTCTCCAGGCTGGTCTTATCCACCAGCGCATACTTTTTCACTTCCCGCCGGTCCGGATTTGCCGACTTCTTGATCTCAAGGGGATGAATCAAATTGTTTTCCTCAACAAATACATCGATCTCTTTGGCGTTGGAATCCCGGTAGTAGTTCAGATTTGCCTTGGATTTGGCATAGGCATAGTGTTTGACCAGTTCCATCACCACATAATTTTCAAAGTAGTGTCCGCTGACTGCGCCGGTCATTAAAGTATCCCGCGTGAGCCACATGGATAGCCAGGCGCAAAGACCGGTATCACAGAAATACAGCTTAGGCGCTTTGGTGAGCCGCTTCAGCTGGTTATTGGAAAAAGGCTGTAAAAGATAAATGACACCCAGTCCATGGAGCACCCGCACCCATTCCCTTGCCGTGGGCTGGGATATTTCGGCGGCTTCAGCCAGCGTCTTGTAGTTAATCTGCTCAGCAGTCAGTGCGGCGCAGGCGGTCAAAAACTTGCCAAAACGCACAGTATCAGTGATACCGCCCGCCTCTGCGACATCCCGCATCAGGTAGGTATCCACATAAGAATTATAGTATTCCTGCCTCTGCTCCGCGTCCGCATCAACCACTTGCGGCATGCCGCCGCGCCAAATATGCTCAAACACGTCGACGATATCGTTTTTCTTAACCTGCTTTTGCCTCTCCAGCAGGCAAGGCAGCGAGAAGTCCAAATCGTCCGAAAACTTAATCCCCTCGATCTCGTTCTTGGACAGACCATAAAGCTCCAGAATGCCGATTCTCCCGGCCAACGTTTCCCTGACATTTCTCATCATGTTAAACTGCTGGGAACCGGTCAGCCAAAAGAGACCCTTCTCCTCGCTCTCATCGCATATGATTTTGATTTGCTCAAAGAGCTGAGGCGCCTTCTGTACCTCGTCGATGATAATGGGCGGCTTGTAAGTTTGGAAAAACAGCACCGGATCCGTTTGGGCCAGGGTCCGGGCCATTGCGTTATCCATTGAAACATAAGTTCTGCTCTGCCCTTCAGCCAGATGCTTTAACATCGTCGTCTTGCCGACCTGCCGGGCGCCCGTCACCAGCACGGCCTTGAAAAAGGAACTCATGTGCAAAAATTTTCTTTCCAATGTGCGTTCAATATAGTTCATCGCGCGCCCTCCTTTTAGGATAAAATAAAGTATATCTTATTTTATCCTAATTTACTCATTTTATCAACCTTCATGAAAAAAGGGGCTGCTCGCATCGAATCCTCATCCAATGCGGCGCCCCTTCTTCTTCAAGTCTATTTACTTTCTCGTGAACCTCGCCTGGCGGCAAAAGTCCTGATTGTTAAAAACGGTCTTCTACAGATCAGCTGTTGGCTGCTTCTGCTTTTTCTTCCGCCTTCTTCGGCGCAGCCTTTTTCTTGGGTCTTAAATTAATAATGGCGCCGGTCGGACATTCTTTCTCGCAAAGTCCGCAGTTCTTACATTTATCAAAGTCTACCCTTGCCAGGTTGTTTTCCACGTATATGGCGTCGAACTTACATGCCTTCTGGCACTTCATACAGCCGATACATCCAACCATGCAGCGTTTTCTGGTCTGTGCTCCCGGACTGTTGGAATGACAGGCCACATACACCAGATTCTTTTTGTTGCGAATCTGGATAATATGCTTTGGACACACCTTTTCGCACTTTCCGCAGCCGACACATTTATTTCGATCAACATGAGCGAGTCCATCGACTACATGAATGGCGTCAAAGTCGCAGACAACGGAACAGTCTCCCAGGCCCAGGCACCCGGAGGTACAGGCCCACTGTCCGCCGTAAAGCTGATTTGCACCCTTGCAGGTATAAATATTTTCCTGCTTCATGATGGTCTTGGCGACTTCCGCGTTTCCGCCGCACATAACGACAGCCACCTGCGGTTCAGCAGTTCCTGCTTCTACACCCAGTACCGATGCCAGTTTTTGAGCCAAATCCGAACCGCCTACCGGACAGGCCGATGTACTTATCGTTTCGCCTTTGTCCTCTGCCAGCGCAGCCGCATAGTCATCACATCCGTTGAATCCGCAGGCACCGCAGTTAGCGCCCGGCAGCTGATCACGGACCTGGATAACCAATTGATCTACTGGTACATACATGACCTTTGATGCAATGGTAAGAATGATACCGGCGATAAGTCCAATGACTACTACGATACCTACAGGTATTAATATACTCATCTCTCACCCCTCCTTACGCAAACAGGCCTTCTACTACGCCCGAAAATCCCATAAAGGACAGGGACAGGATGGACGCAGTAATCAGCGTGATCGGAATTCCCTGAAATGAAACAGGGACCAATTTGCAATCTTCCAGTTTTCCCCGCAGACCAGCGAACAGAACCATTGCCAGCAGGAAGCCGATTCCGGCACCCGCTGCGTTGAACAGGGACTGTACATAAGTAAGCTCATCATCGATATTCATGATGGTAACGCCCAGCACTGCGCAGTTGGTGGTGATCAGGGGAAGAAATACGCCCAGCGACTTGTAAAGAGGCGGCATATATTTCTTCAGCGTCATTTCTACCAGCTGTACCAGCGAGGCAATGACCAGAATGAATACGACTGTCTGCAGGTATCCGATATTATAAGTGTCCAAAAGGAATCTCTGGATCGGCCAAGTTGCGGCAGTAGCCAGCACCATTACAAAGGTAACGGCCAGGCCCATACCGGTAGCAGAGTCCATTTTCTTGGAGACTCCCAGGAAGGGGCAGATACCCAGGAACTGGGATAATACGAAGTTATCCACCAAGATAACCGTCATCATAATTACAATTATTTCTTTCATTATGCTCTAGCCTCCTTTTCGTCACAGCTGCCGCCGCACGAGTCAGACATCGGACAGCCGTCGCAGCCAATTTCCTTCTTCTTGATTGCTTTTCCGTTGGAAGCCCAGTTGATCACTGCGACCAGGATCGCAAATACGAAGAAGCCGCCAGGAGCCAGCATAAAAATTCCCATCGGGGTAATCAGATTCGCAGTCAGCGTAATACCAAAAGCCGTACCGCTTCCCAGGATCTCTCTGACAAGACCCATGACACCCAGAGCCAGGGTGAATCCAATACCCATGCCCAGCCCGTCCAGCGCCGAGTCCGCAATGGTATTCTTGCTTGCAAACATTTCTGCTCTTCCCAAGATGATGCAGTTAACTACGATCAGCGGGATGAACAGTCCCAGAGATTTGTCCAGGGCCGGCAGGTACGCCTTAAGCATCAGCTGAACGATGGTTACGAATCCAGCAATTACAACAATGTAACACGGGATACGCACCTTCCCCGGAATAACTTTCTTCAATATGGAAATTACGATATTGGAGCATATCAGTACCGCCATGGCCGAAACGCCCATGCCCAGGCCATTGATAGCGCTGGTGGTAACAGCCAGTGTGGGGCAGAGGCCCAGCAGCTGTACCAGTACCGGATTTTCTTTGAGAATGCCCTTTGTCAATACACCTAATTTATTCATTATTTCACACCTCCGCATTCTTTAAACTGCTGCAGAGCTTCACTAACGCACTGGTAAACTGCGTTGGAAGAAATCGTAGCGCCTACGATCTGGTCTACACCTTTGTCGTTTTTAATATTGTCCTGGCCAGCCGTATCGAGTCCGCTGTACTGTTCTTTCAGATAATCGGCCTCCATCGCTTTTGTACCCAGACCCGGTGTATCTGCGTGTTCGGTAACGGTCACGCCGGTGACTTTTCCGTCCTTGTCAATGCCTACCATTGAAGTTAATGTTCCGCCAAAACTTTTGTAGGTCGCTGTAACCGCCATACCGGATTTATTATCCGCCATATAGCACTCTGTCACGCCACCAACCAGCTTTCCTTCATATTCGGTAAAGCTGTCACCGTCCGGCAATACCTTGGCGCGAGCCTCGTCGGCAGTCTTCTGTGCATTGGCCTCAATGAGCGGATTGGCAACGCTGTATGTCCCTGCAAGAGCTGCTGTTACCACAAGACAGATAATAATCAGTACCAAAGCAGGGGCTATATTTTCTTTAAAAGTGTTATTTTTCATCTTTTTTGCCGCCTCCTTTTCCGTACGCTCTCTTAGTGCAGAAATTGTCAATATGCGGAGTGAGGATATTCATCAGCAGGATGGCAAAGGAAACGCCCTCCGGATAGGAGCCGTATACACGGATCAAGATGGTGAACACACCGCAGCCGATACCAAAGATCACTTTTCCCATGGGCAGGATCGGCGAAGTAACGTAGTCTGTAGCGCAGAAAAATGCACCCAGCATCAGTCCGCCCGCACACAGATGGAAAATCGGATCCTGTCCCGGGATGATCAGCGCCAGTACAAATACTGTGCCTAAGAAGCATACCGGAATGATCGGGGAAATGACCTTGGTCCAGATAAGGAAAATTCCGCCGATGAGCAGCGCCAGCGCGCTCACCTCACCGATACATCCCCCCACATTGCCCAGGAACAAATCCAGGTTGGACGGCATTTGTCCGCCGCCTTCGGAAAGGATCCCCAAAGGAGTGGGTCCCGTAGTTCCATCAAGGCCGCCTGCACCTCTTGGTATGGGCCAGGTAGTCATTTCTGTGGCAAAGGAAATAAAGAGAACGATTCTGGCCGTAACCGCCGGGTTCACCAGATTCTGTCCGATTCCTCCAAAGAGCTGTTTTACAATCACAACTGCAACAAAGCATCCGATGACAGCCATCCAGTAAGGAAGGGTGGATGGTACATTAAATGCGATCAGCACGCCGGTCAAGGCTGCACTGAGATCGGTTACAGTCTGTCTTCTTTTTAAAATTTTGTTAAACAGCCATTCAAATACAACACAGGCGATGATGCAAACTACTGTCATCACTGCTGCTCTATACCCAAACTGATAAATCCCCACAACAAACGCCGGCGCCAGGGCAATCAGCACCGTTCCCATGATCTTGGTGGTGTCCACCGGTGATACCATATGAGGCGCCGAGGATACGATGAGATTATCATGATATTGTTTTTCCATTATTTGCTCGCCTCCTCTTTTACTAGTGCCTTACCCAGCTTATTGATGAATCCCAGCGGTCTCTTGGCAGGGCATACGTAAGCGCAGCTTCCGCATTCCATACACTGATTGACTTTAAGCGCATCAAGTTTTTCTGCGTCTCTGTTTTCATAGGCCGCTGCAAATGCGGTAGGCAGCAGTTTGAACGGACATGCTTTATGGCACTTGCCGCAGTTGATACAGCCCGTTTCCTCAGGCACCAGAGACTGGGATCCTGCAAACGCCAAAATGGCATTGTTGTTTTTTACAAGAGGTACACGGTCGGAATAGATGGCTCTTCCCATCATCGGTCCGCCCATGAGGATCTTCTTCGGTTCGTCCTTATATCCGCCGCAGAATTCAATGACATCAGCAATCCTTGTGCCAATGGGCGCAAGGATATTCTTCGGCTCGGCCACAGCAGAACCGTCCACTGTAATCCGCTTGGAAATCAGGGGCATACCGGTCCTGAAGTATTGTCCAATAAAAGCGATGGTGGTTATGTTTGAAAGTATCACGCCCAGCTGTGCCGGCAGAACGCCCGCATCCATGGTTTTACCCGTGATTTCATATACCAGCACGCGCTCCGCGCCCTGCGGATAGCGGGCTCTCAGGGTTACAGTTTTAATCTCAGGATGATTCTGCTCCGCCAGCATCTTGTCCAGCAGCGCAATGGCATCCGGTTTATTCTCTTCAATGCCTATGTATCCCTTCGACAGGCCCAGCTGTTCCATGACCAGCACTGCGCCGTCGATGATATCCTGGCTGTTTTCCAGCATCAGTCTATGGTCAGATGTGATAAAAGGCTCGCACTCCGCACCATTGATGATCAGTGTATCCACTTCATCCAAATTCTGTGGATTATACTTAATATGCGTGGGGAAAGCGGCTCCTCCTAATCCGACTGCTCCGCTGGCTCTTACGGCTTTAACAAAGTCCTCTCTGTTTTCAACCGAAGGGGGCTTTATCTCCTCCCAAGCCTCCTGTTTTTTGTCTGTCTCGATTACGATTGCTTGATCCTCTCCACCGGCTACGGAACGAATCGTTTCGACTCCCGTAACGGTTCCCGAAACGCTCGAGTGGATAGGAGCACTTACAAAGGCATCTGTGTCGCCGATTGGCTGCCCGACTTTTACATAGTCGCCTTTTTTCACTAAAGGCTTGCACGGGGCTCCAATATGCTGAGACATGGAAATGCACACAGTATCGGGGATGGGCATTATCTGAGTTTCACACTCTGCAGTATGTTTCTCATGACTCACCTTGATACTTTGCAAATGCTTTTTCTGTTGACTCATTTCTGAAACCTTCCTTTCCAAAGTTTTTTCAGTCGCATACACGACTTATATTACCACAAAACAAATCAAGTTGCCATGCTTTTGTGCGCATTTTGTCGCATTATACGAGATTTTGTATACAGGATACATTTCCCTACATATTATATGGAGCACGTATCAAAATTTTCCTCCTACCTGCATGATACGCGGCGTCCGCACCCGTTATGATATCTTTCCGTTATTTGCCTTTAATCGCCTCTTTCATAGAGTGAATATACTCATAGATTGGCTCAGCGGCATCCTCTCCATACTGCTGGCACAGCTTTACAATCGCGCTGCCTACGATGATCCCGTCCGCCAGCTTGGCGATCTGGCGCGCCTGGTCGGGGGTATTGATGCCAAAGCCCACAGCCGCAGGAACGGCGCTGTACTGGCGCACAGTCTTCATCATGGATTCCAGATCGGTTTTTATCTCGCTGCGCATTCCGGTCACGCCCATGGAGGATACCACGTAAAGAAACCCTTTCGCATCTTCTGCGATCCTCCGGATCCGGTCTTCCGATGTGGGGGCGATCAAAGATATGATGTCAACATCGTATGCTCCCGCATGCTCCGCCACATCATCCTTTTCCTCATAGGGCAGATCAGGGATGATCAGCCCGTCCACTCCGCACTGGCGGCAGCGTTCAAAAAACCGTTGATAACCATACTTGAAAACGGGATTGAGATAGGTGAGAAAGACGATGGGAACCTGGGTCTTTTTCCGCAGAGAAGCGGTCAGCTCAAAGAGGCGGTCCGTCGTGGTGCCGGCTGCCAGCGCTCTCAGGTTTGCCGCCTGGATGACCGGGCCTTCCGCGATGGGATCGGAAAAAGGCACGCCGATTTCAATCAAATCAGCTCCCGCTTCCACCATTTTTAAAATAAACTCTTCCGATTTTTCAATGGAAGGATCGCCTCCTGTCACAAATCCGATAAAGGCTTTTTCCTTCTCAAATGCCGTATGTATTCTACTCATGAAGATCCACCCCCCTGTATCTGGCGATCGCCGCCACGTCTTTATCTCCTCTGCCCGAAAGACAGATCATGATGCTTTCATCCGGGCTCATCCCCGGCGCCAGTTTGCGCACATGGGCCACCGCATGGGCGCTCTCCACCGCGCAGATGATGCCTTCCGTCCTCGCCAGGTATTCAAAGGCATCCACAGCTTCATCGTCGGTAACCGGCACGTACTGCGCCCGGCCGATATCGTGAAGATGGGCGTGCTCCGGCCCGATTCCCGGATAGTCCAGTCCCGCGGAAATGGAATAAACGGGTGCGATCTGGCCGTATTCATCCTGACAGAAATAAGATTTCATACCGTGGAAAACACCCGGCGCTCCATTGGCGATGGTGGCCGCGTTCATGTCGGTATCCACCCCGTGTCCGGCAGCCTCACATCCGATCAGCCGTACCCCTTCGTCTTGGATGAAATTATAAAACATGCCCATGGCATTGCTGCCGCCGCCCACGCAGGCCACCACAGCTGCCGGCAGTTTTCCTTCCACTTTCAGAATCTGCTCCTTTGCTTCCCTGCTGATAACGCTTTGAAAATCACGGACAATCATGGGAAACGGGTGGGGTCCCATAACCGATCCCAGAACGTACAACGTATCATGAACCCGGCCGGCCCATTCCCGCATAGTTTCGTTGACTGCGTCTTTCAACGTCTGGGTGCCGCTGGTAACCGCATGGACCTTTGCTCCCAGAAGTTCCATTCGATAGACGTTCAAAGCCTGCCGGTCCGTATCCTCTTTGCCCATGAAAATTTCGCATTCCATATCCAAAAGGGCTGCCGCAGTGGCGGTCGCTACTCCGTGCTGGCCTGCCCCAGTCTCTGCAATGACCCGGGTCTTTCCCATTTTCTTTGCCAAAAGCACCTGCCCCAGCACATTGTTGATCTTGTGAGAGCCGGTATGGTTCAAATCTTCCCGTTTAAGATAAATCTTCGCCCCGCCCAGATCCTTTGTCATTTTTTCCGCATAATACAAAAGAGACGGCCTTCCTGCATAATTATTCAGCAGGTCTTCCAGCTCCCGGTTAAACTCAGGGTCCTTTTTATAGTATTCATAACTCTTTTCCAGATTGATAATCTCGTTCATCAGGGTTTCCGGTATGTACTGTCCCCCGTGAACGCCGTATCTTCCTTTACTCATTTCTTACGCTCCTAACTGCTTGTAATAGCTTTTCCCTGTCCTTTCTGCCGCCGGTTTCCACACCGCTGGAAAGGTCGACGGCAAAGGGTTTTACCGCTCTGATGGCCTGGCTTAGATTGTCCGGGTTCAGCCCTCCTGCTAGGAAAAAGGGCTTGCCTGTCCTGGGAATCCGCTTCCAGTCAAAGGTCTTGCCGCTGCCGCCGCTGCCCTGATCAAAGAGCAGATAGTCCACATCCAACCTTTCCAGCTGCTTTGGATCAAAAGGCTTGCTCATGCTGACTGCCTTGATCAGGGGCAGATGAGTATGCTGCCGCAGCGCTTTAATATAGGCCGGGTCTTCGCTTCCGTGGAGCTGTACATAATCGATAATGCTCCTTTCACCAAGTTCCAGGATCTGCGAAATGGGAGCATCCACAAAGACACCTGCTGCCTCAATGCCAGGGTCCAGATGCTGCCGCAGAGCCAGGGCTTGTTTCTCGTCCACTCGCCGCTTGCTTGGGGCAAAGACAAAACCGATGTAGTCCGGCTTGGCTTCGTTGACAAAATCAATATCCTCCGGTCTGGTCAGCCCGCATATTTTAATCCGCGTCATGCCTGCTCACCTCTCAGCTCCGCCAGCGCCGCTTTCTTGTCCGGGCTTCGCATCAACGTTTCTCCGATGAGAACAGCGTTGACTCCGTCTTTTTTCAACTGCTTTATATCTTCCCCGCTCCGGATCCCGCTCTCGGATACGAAAAACAGGTTATCCGGCACCAGTTTCCGCAATCTGGCGCTGGTGGAAATATCCACCTCAAAGGTCGCCAGATCCCGATTGTTGACGCCGATGATCTCTGTGCCTGACGCAAGGGCCATAGCGATTTCCGCTTCCGTGTGGGCCTCCACGAGGGGAGATAATCCCAGCCGCTGGGCAATGGAGACGAACATTTTCAGTTTCTTCTCGTCCAGCAGGGAGCAGATCAGCAGCACTGCCGATGCTCCGATGATCCTCGCCTGATAAATCTGATAAGGTTCCAGCACAAAATCCTTGCGCAGTACAGGTATATCAACGTGCTCCGCGATCTCGGCCAGATAGGCATCCTTGCCCTGGAAGAAATAGGGTTCCGTGAGAACCGAAATGGCTGCGGCTCCCGCTTCTTCGTATTCCTTTGCGATCTGAAGATATGGAAAGTCCTCTGCGATCACTCCTTTTGACGGCGAAGCTTTTTTGACTTCGCAGATAAAGGAAAGTTCCCTCTCTGCAAAAGCCCGTTCCAGTGGCCTGCCTTTTCCCGTATCCATGCCCAGGGCCATCTGCCTCATCTGCACTGCCGAGATGCGCTCCTTTTCCGCTTCAATCCTTCTGCGGGTCTTTTCTGCGATTTTATCCAGAATCATGCTGTCACCTCACGAGAAAGTACAACAAATTGATCCAACTGAGCCAGCGCTTTGCCGCTGCTGATGATGCCCCTTGCTTTTTCCACTGCCTGCGTCATATTGAGAGTTGGATCGGCCACATAGAGGGCTGCCGCCGAATTGAGTATCACAGCGTCCGCCTTGGGGCCGGCGGCGCCGGAGAGGATTTCTCTGGTTATGCGGGCGTTTTCTTCCGGTGTTCCTCCGGTCAAATCCGCTTTCTTACACCGTTTCAATCCAAAGTCCTCGGGGCTGATCACATATGACTGGTAGCTGCCGCTGCGCACTTCGCAAACCGTGGTGGGCGCGCTCATGGATATTTCATCCAATCCATCCTGCCCGTAAACGACCATGGCGTTTTTGACCCCCAGGTTGGCCAGGACATTTGCCATGGGTTCCACCAGTTCCTCTTCATAAACGCCAAGCAGCTGCATATTGGCTCCTGCCGGATTGGTGAGGGGCCCGAGGATGTTGAAGATGGTCCGAATCCCCAGTTCTTTTCTCACCGGAGCCACGTATTTCATGGAAAGGTGGTAGTTCTGGGCGAAAAGAAAGCAGATGCCGATGCTCTCCAGAATCTCTCTGCTGCGTTCAGGGGAAACGGTGATGTCCACCCCCAGGGCTTCCAGAACATCAGCGGCTCCGCACTTGCTGGAAGCCGCTCGGTTTCCGTGCTTTGCCACCGGTACGCCTGCCGCGGATACGACCAGTGCCGATGTGGTGGAAATGTTAAAGGTATTGGACCGGTCCCCTCCGGTTCCCACAATTTCCAGCACGTCCATATCGTGGAGCAGGCGGATACAGTGCTTTCTCATGCCCGCCGCAGAAGCTGTAATTTCATCGATGGTTTCACCTTTCATGGACATGGCCGTAAGGAATGCCGCCATCTGGATCTGGGAGGCCCGGCCGCCCATAATCTGATCCATCACCGCTTCCGCAGTCTCATAAGACAGGTCCTTTCCTGCTGCCACATCTACGATTGCATCTCTAATCATTTATCATTTACCTCCTAAAAAATTCTGTAAAATCGTCTTTCCATCCGGCGTAAGGATGGATTCCGGGTGGAACTGCAAGCCATATACCGGATATTTGGTGTGCTGAACAGCCATTATTTCACCGTCCGCGGTGACTGCTGTCACGGAAAGCTCCTCTGGAATTGTCGCTGCATCCGCGGCCAGGGAGTGGTATCTGGCGCCCCGGATCATAGCTGGAAGCCCTTGGAACAAAAGGGATTTTTGATTGACTTTGATTTCGTCCTCTTTGCCGTGCATCAGTTCTTTTGCGTAAGTGACCTCAGCGCCGTAAGCCTTGCAGATGGCCTGGTGGCCCAGGCAGACGCCCAGAATGGGAGTGTCTCCGGCAAAGGCGGATGCCGCTTCGATGCAAACGCCTGCATCCTCCGGCCTTCCCGGTCCCGGCGAGAGGATGATCCGCTCCGGCCTTAGCTGCCGGATCTGGTCTATGGTCATTTCATCGTTTCGAATTACTTTGATATCCGGGTTGATGGACCCTGCCAGCTGGTACAGGTTATAGGAAAAGCTGTCATAGTTGTCGATCAGTAAAATCATTCGTCCAGACCTCCTTCTGATAGTTCCAATGCCTTGACGACTGCCTTGGCTTTATTGATGCATTCCTGGTATTCGGTTTCCGGCACGCTGTCTGCTACGATTCCCGCGCCGGAGCGGACGAATACTTTTCCGTTTTTCTTAAAGGCGATGCGAATGGCGATGCAGGTGTCCAAGTTTCCGGTAAAATCCAGATAGCCGATGGCGCCTCCATAGATGCCCCTCTTGTTATCCTCCAGCTCATTGATGATTTCGCAGGCCCGAAGCTTGGGCGCTCCCGACAAAGTGCCCGCGGGAAGGACTGCAGTAGCGGCATCGATGGCCGTGCAGCCGGGCCGAATGTTCCCTCTGACTGTGGAGCCAATATGCATCACATGGGAAAACCGTTCAGTGGACAAGTAGTTTTCCACTTCCACTGTGCCGAATCGGCTGATCTTGCCCAGGTCGTTTCTCCCCAGATCCACCAGCATATTGTGTTCAGCCAGCTCCTTGGGGTCGGACAGCATTTCCCTTTCCAGGCGAAGGTCCTCTTCCAGGGTCCTGCCTCTTGGCCTGGTTCCTGCCAGGGGAAAGGTGTGGAGCAGATCGCCCTCCAGCTTAACCAGGGTTTCTGGTGAGGCCCCTGCGATTTCAATATCATCACTGCTGAAGTAAAACATATAAGGGGATGGGTTCATGGTCCGCAGCATCCGGTATGTATCCAGCAGGCTGCCCTCTGCTTCCGCCTCCAGCCGGTTGGAAAGGACGACTTGGAAAATGTCTCCTTCATAGATATAGCTCCTAGCCTTTTCTACCATCTGGCAGTACGCTTCCCTGCTGAAGAGGGGATTGAACTGGCTCTTTAGTCTCAGCGGCGGAATGTCAGCCGGGCGGCCGTTTTTGATCAGATTGACCATATTGTCCAGCTCGATTTCTGCTTTGCGGTAATGTTCCTCCAGGCCATCGGTGCGGACGTTGACGATGAGAATAATTTCCTGTTTGAGATGATCAAAGGCGATCACCTTATCAAAAAGCATCAGATCCACATCCTTGAAATTTTCCTCATCTCTGGCATCCAGGTTTAAGGCCGGCTCGCTGTATTTGATGTAGTCGTAGGAAAAGTAGCCCACCAGCCCGCCGGTGAAGGTGGGCAGTCCTTCCAAACGGGGACTCTTGTTTTCTTCAAGGATCCTGCGAATGTATGCGTCCGGGCTGCTGTTCTCTACGGTTATATCTGTTCCCGATTTGATGTGGAGGGTGCCGTTCTCACAGGTCAGCTCCAGCTTGGGATCATATCCCAGAAAGGTGTAGCGGCCCCATTTATCCGTGTCCTCCAGGCTCTCCAGCATGTAGCAGTGGCGGCTGACCGACTTTAAGATACGCAGCACCTGGATAGGTGTGGCAATGTCGGAAAGGATGCGGCGGCTCACTGGAACGCACCGGTAATCATCCGCAAGTTTTTTCGCTTCTTCTAGGGTTGGTTTGTACATGGCTCTACTCCTTCTTTCTAGTCTTTCGTCTGCATCTGCCTAGCCGGTTTGTAATGTAATACAAAAAATCCGTCCAAGACATAATCTGCCAAGGACGGATACATTCCTGTTCCGCGGTGCCACCTTGCTTCGGGAAATCTCCCGCTCTCGACGAAATACCAACATATTTCCGGCAACTGACGTATGCCTTCACGTCGCAGAATACTCAGCCGGCTCTTTGTAATGCCTGCCTTTGACTGCGCCCTCAGTGGTCCATTTAACAAGCTGCGTTCTGCCGGGTTCTCACCGCCGCCGGCTCTCTGTGAGTGCACGATTTGTTTTTATCTCCACTTCATCGGTTTACATGTGCTATTAAATTGTGTTTGATTATATCGCTTTGGCAGCCTTGTGTCAAGGGGATTTGTTGATTTTTTGGTGAATTTCCATAAATTTTCATGTTCGTTCTTGTTAATTGAAACAAACATTCTAGCTTTTGGGCGGATTGCGGCTGCAAGGCATGTCGGGATTGGCGTGGATTTTAAATTCAAGGCTTGGAAATCGAGCTTGTGCCGGAATCATCGCTCATTGATCACTCAACTCTGATCTACGATGGTTTTTTATCGCTATCTGCTGTAAAAGTGTTCACGGGGGATAATTTCCCTCTGAATATGGGCTGATCTGCTGTGAAATGGAGCTGAAATTATCGCGATCAAGGTTTTTTCAGGGCTCCAGCGATGAAATGCGGCGGACCGGGTTGAATCGGGATGGGGCGGGCGACCTTCGATTTTCCAATAAAAGAGACTGTCGCTATATGCACCAGCCTCTTTACTTACCTATTCCCAAATTCCCTTACAAGCCACACACCTAATTTAAAACAATACACATCTTATTGATCCCCTGTTTTGTCCTTCTATAATATAAGATGCAATTCATGTGCGGAATGTTACAACTTTTTTAAAATTTTTTAAAAAAGTTTTTTAGTAAGCTCTTTTGGGAAAATATAGCGTACTTGCCCTTTGCTATTTTTGCCGTATTCGATAGCCTGGCTGGGACAGCGGCAGATGCAGGCCATGCAATGGGTACAGTGATCTTCCCACACCGGCTTCCCCTGTTCCATATGGATGTTTTTCAGAGGACAGAGGGTTTCGCATTCACCGCAGGATATACAGGCATCGGTCGCATAAAACTTTTTCGCATGTACGATGACCGGGTAATAAAGATCGTTGACGATCCCGCTGGATAACCGGTCCATGAGTGTGACTGAGGGCCGGCAATAGGGCTGTTTGGTTTTGATCAATTGTGCAGCCTCCGTGATTGCCGTCTCTGCCCGGCGGATAATTTCCATCGCCTCCTCCTTTCCTGGGGTATGAAAGAGGGCGATATAATTCTCCGGCATGACAATGGGGATGCAGCCCAAATCATTCATGCCTTTGGTGCGGCACAGTTTTTTCGTATAAGCTCCTGCGTTTCCAATGTTCCCACCGCAGGTGAGGACAAAATAAATGTCCTTGTTTCCTGTCAGCGGGGTATTTTCCAGCCATTCCTGCAGAATGCGCGGGATCCGCCAGCAATAGGTGGGCGCGACGATCACCCACGGTTTTTCTGATCCCATTTGAGAAAAATCACGGTCCCTGAGTTTTTCAAAGAGATTGAGGGTCTGGTCCTGCAGCTCCTTGCCGATTCGCTTTGCGGCATATTCGCTGTTTCCGGTTCCGGAAAAATATAAAATCATTTACGCTTCCTCCTTATCATGGTTGTGCCCGATGCTTTTGTAAACGAGATTGATTAATGAGACGATCTCCTTCCATTGGGTTTCGTCCAGGTTGATATAATAATAATTTCTCGTCCCTTCTTTTCTCATCGCTACAATTCCCGCTTCTTTGAGTATTTGCAGATGATGGGAAACCGATGGCCTTGTCAAATGGGTCTTTTCTGCGATCTCGCCGACGCGGATACCGGACAGGTCGCTTTCCAACAGTACCATTAAAATCAGCTGCCTTGTTTCGTCTCCAAGGGCAGTAAAGGCAGCTCTGCATCCTTGAAAGCCACGGGTGATTTTTTGCAGTCGTTCTTCACATTCTCTTTCCATCTTAACATCCTTTACATATATTTAACATCCAGTTTTTCACGCTGGGCGGATCGGAAAAATTTCACGTCCGGATAGCCCAGTACCAGCGTAGCTGCCGCTTTCTTGCCCTTTTCAATCTTGAGGGTATTTTTAATCTTGCGGGAAGCATTGGCGCAGGATGTGAAAAAACCGCTCAGCAGTACGCCCAGCCCATTGGCTTCTGCCACAAATTCCATATTTTGTGCCGCAAGAAGTCCATTGGTTCTATCTTTTGCCATAACCACAATCACCAGCGGCGCCCGGAAAAAGAAAAAGTGATTGTCAATCTGGTTATTTCTAGCCATGGGACTGATCAGGTCTGCAAAAGGTTTTAGCCTGCGGAACAGGCGGACAGCCATCTGTTCGACCGTATCTTTTTCCCGATCCAGGACAACAAAGGATACGTCCTGCATGTTTTTCGCTGTATGGGTCAGCCGCCCCGCTTCCAAAATCTGTTCTACCACATGGTTTGGAATTTCTTTCTGCTGAAACTGCCGGATGGTTCTTCGAAAGCGGATAACGTCCAACACTTCTTTTGGATCCAAGCGATTCTCTTCTGTTCGCGTAATGGGTTTTGAATCATAACCGCTGATATGGATCGCTTCTTTCGGGCAGACCGCGCAGCACTGGCCGCACTTGATGCAGCTGTCCAATTTTATTTGGGCCTTGCCCTCTTTCATGGCAATATTATGGGCAGCGCACGTCTTGGCACACAAGCCGCAGCCGATGCATTTATCCTGATTGATTTCGATTACATGTTGTTTCATCGCTCATCACCTTTCGTTAAAGTTCATTAACCATTATAGCAAAGGTGCCTGATATTGCAACATTGGTAAAGAAACACGTTACCATTGAATTTTGTGGGTGTGGGAAATGTGGAGCATTGAGGCTGAGCCCCGGGGAGGGGCCCTGGGTGTGTGCCAGGCCTTGCCCAGAGGTCCCGGGGAGGGTTGGGGGACCCTGGGGATGCTGCAGTATCTTGGGAATATCAGACCTTCCGAGGGGCCCTGGGGATGCTGAGCCTTATCAAAAGCATCAGGGTCTGCCGAATTTTATTTATTTTTCGGATTTCTATTCCAAATGGGCGAAATTGAGGTACATGTGAATATAAATATAAATTGGAGATTTTTTTAATTTTAGGCAGCAGGCAGCGCTCCTCAAAAGGCGGCAACATAAAAAATCCCCCTAAGGGCGCCAGGAAGAATGAAAAAAAGCTCAACAACTGGCCTCGCAAGGGCAATTGTTGAGCAAACTTTCACATTCGACAACTTTCGACGCGGCTGCCGCGCCGCGCAATAATTATTCCGCTGTGTATTCCTTGCAGATTTCCCCGCCGATAATATGGCGGCGAATCACCTCTGCGGCTTTATCTGCGGTCATCTTAATATAAGTCGTTTTCATTCCATCTTCATCGTAGACCTCTACGATAGGCTCCAACTTGCACATGCCAATGCAGCCCATGGTTGTCAAATCAACGTTTTTCAGCCCTCTGGTACGAATCTCATTGGCAAAGGAATTCATGACCGGCCTGGCTCCCGCCGCGATGCCGCAAGTGGCCATCCCTATGGAAATGGTCATTTTCCCTGTTTTCTTTTCTTCCTCTTCACCTTTGCTGATCTTTTCCAGTTCTTCTAATGTCTTCATTTTTCTACCTCCCACGCGTGCGGTTAAGAATGATGCACGCTCTCTCCGTAATTAAACCGCGTACAATGTCTTCTGCAAAAGCCTTGCAGGTCGGAGCCCCACAGACGCCGCAGTCCACACCGGGCAGCGTACTGACGATCCTTCCCATTTCTTCCATTTTCTTCAGAGACACGCTTAAATCCTGATCCAGCTGCAGCACCGGCCTGTACAGCAGCTCCCGGTTCCGCTTCAGTTCTTCTTCGCTTCCCGGATAATTGAGAATCCGATCTCCGTATTTCGCTTTGGCTTCATCCAGGATCACCTTCATATTGGCCTTGGCCGAATAGCTGTTTTCCACTGTCAGAGAGCCGCCGAAGCACCCGCCGATGCAGGCTTCCGCCTCAATAAAATCTACGCCCTCCAGCTTTTCATCCTCCACCTTTTCAAAGATATCCATCACTTCATCAATTCCATCTACGGCTATGAATTTATCCGTATTAAGGGCCAGACTCTCGCCCCCCGGATTGGTCCACCGAAGCCCCATGACCCCGGACCGCGCCAAATCCTCTACTTCTGAGTCCTTCAGAACCTTAAGCTTTGCCCGCACCTGTTTATAGACCTCAGAGATGGCTACCATCACATCCACATCAGTCTCGATCACCTCGTCGCTTTCCTTGATAAACGAAATCTTTGCCGTACAGGGAGCGATGAAAAAAATGCCGATCTTCTTATGCGGATACTTTTTCTCAGCTTCCCGCCGCGCCATGCTGGCAACCACCTCCACAGGGGGACGATAATCCACCACATGGTCCAGCAAATTGGGATAACCGATCTGGATCATCTTCAGCACGGACGGGCATCCCGACGAAATCAAAGGCAGCTCCTTCTCTCCCGATTGGAGCAGTTTTCTGGTGGCATAACTAATCATTTCTGCGCCAATGGCTTCCTCATACACATCATCAAAGCCGATCTGTTTTAAGGCGGTCAGAACATGATTCCTGCTTTTGATCCCTTTGAACTGCCCAAAGAAAGACGTGGCCGGTATGGCGATCTTGTAATCGTATTCATTCATCGCCTCCAAGGTATCAACCACAGGTCTGGTAGCATGTCTGGGGCATACCTTGACGCACATGCCGCATTCTATGCACCGCTCCGGGCTGATGGTCGCCTTCCAGCTCCTGACGCGGATCGCCTCAGTAGGACAGTTTCTTACACAATGAATGCAGCCGATGCACCGCTCCTTATCCAGCTGTATGGAGGTTACCTGGCTCAACTCTGTTGCCACCGGTCCTTCCCGCATACCTATGTTGTGCAGCTTTCCGCATACGGTAAAGGTTGTATAGTGGGTTTCCACCAGAGCGATGTTCCTGGTCTTGGCCAGTTCCATCATGGTATCGGTAACCGTCTTGCCGCAGGTGAGGATAATGCAAGTAATGTTCATCATCTCTGAGGCACGGATTACCTGGGGATTAACCAGGCTGGTGATCAGCAGACTGTCGTCGGCCGTATCCAGCATCACATTGCTCATCAGGTCGGACGCTACCGCATAAGCGTATTCCCGATCGAGAATTTCCTCCGTCTCATAGAGCAGCCTGCCTTTTATCAGTCTTACAACTTCCTTCAATTCCATGGAGGCCACCTCCCATCTCCGGCAGAATATCCCGGAAGATCAGTTCCGCCTGTTCGTTGATAAATGTTTCGGCGCTGAACGCCGCATCCATATAACTGTTGCCGCAGCGTTCCTGGGCGACGGCAAATTTTCTGCTGTCAAAGTAAAAGGTTCCTCTGCTGCTGGACAGCACCAGGGAAAGTTCCAAGTCCTGATGGGAAAGCATGGTGAGGAAAAAAACGTTTCCCAAATTTCCCATGGGCTGTCGATCGATGGATTCATTGACAAACACGGCTGTCAGCACGGTTCCTCTGCCCTGTTCCGATTCCAGGATAAAATCGCCTCCGGTAAGAAGGGCCGCTGCCTTAAACATGGGCAGCCCCAGCCCCACAAGCCGAGTCGTCCTGGAAGTATGGAAAGGGTCAGTCGCTCGTTTAAGTGTCTCTTCGTCCATACCATAGCCGTTATCCTCTACCGTAATCGTCAGCAGCCTGTCATTGTCACAGGTCTTAACGCTGACTGCGATTTTGGTGCTTTCCGCGGTTATGGAATTCTGCATAACATCCATGATATGCAGAGACAGTTCTTTCATTGTATTCACCTCATGTCTTTTATCCAGTTGATTACTTCTTGCGTTGTCATTTGCGGCAAATCGATCTTATTTTTACGCTTGCTCATCTCCGACAGCCGGTGGCAATCGGAAGAATAAAGAAAGCGTTTGTCCGCCAGATCCTTTCTCCCCTTAGCAAACTGCCTGCCCGCTTGTGAATCGGACACCTCCACCACTGAGGTTTGGATATCCGCAGGCATTGTTCCCAGGGCAGACAGAACGCTGTAAGAATCCCGGTCCACATGGGAAAAATACGCGCACCCTGAAAGGGAAAGGGCTGTCTGGAAAACCCGCTCAGCTGTCAGATCGGTAGAAACCAGCAGCAACCGCTCCTCCTCCCCTGTGATCCGGTCATGGGCGTCGAATATGTACTGAGGACCAAAGATTTCTGCCTTATTGTTGATGGGCGGAAGATGGGCTCCTACAAAGCGGCCCATTTCTTCGGCAGCTTCCAGTTGTGGGAACAGACAACTGATATGGACTTCTTCTATGGATTCCACCTCAATTCCAGGCACCAGCAAAAGCCCCTTGTCCGCGGCACATTGCCAGATCGCCGGCAGGTTTCGGGCAGAATTGTGATCCGTAACCGCGATCATGTCCAGCCCATTGACCAGCCCCATGTTCACGATATTGTTAGGCGTCATTTCTTCTTCCGCACAGGGCGATAACGCCGAATGGATGTGAAAGTCATAATAGCAATTCATAATTGTCCTGCTGCCCTAGGACAGCAGCTGATGGATCTTCCAGCAAAGCTCATAAGTGGTCATCTCGCTGGACAAAATGGCCATACCCTGTTCCTCCGCCTTCTCTGCAGTCCCCGCTTCAACGGTAATGCCTTCCGGTACGATGATACAGGCCGCCTCATCCAATTCGGCCACCGCCAGCACGTTCAGGTGGGTCTGAACGGTAATCCACGCATTTCCTTGTTCACATCCGCTCATCACACGGCTGAGAAGATCGCAGGCATAAACCCCTGTCACTTCCCGCTGCGCGCCTCCGGATGTCAAAAGCTGCGCGCCCAAAGCCTGAGCCAGTTCTTTTACGTTCATAGGCACCTCCCTACTCAAAATTGATAATCATTTTCACTTTTGTACCTTGTCCAGGTGCTGTTTCAATTTCCAGCACATCGGTATTCTTCTTAATGTTGGGAAGGCCCATCCCGGCGCCGAATCCCATCTTGCGCACCTGCTCGCTGGCCGTCGACCAGCCTTCCTGCATGGCCAAGTCCAGATCGGGGATACCTGCCCCCGAGTCCTGAATGATGATCTCAATTCGGCTGCTGTCGATATCCACCTGGGCGCTGCCTCCCCCTCCATGGATAAAAGCATTGATTTCAGCTTCATACATGGAGATTGCAACCCTCTTTATAACAGGCGGAGACACACCCAGCTGCGCCAAGGTTTTCTTGACGCTGCTCGATGCCTCTCCGGCCATGTCAAAATTATTTCCGTCGATTATAAAGTCCAGTTTCATATCACTCTTCCAATGCCTGCCGCTGCTGGGCAATCATCATATCCTTAATCTTCATCAATCTCGCCAGATTACTTCTTTCATTTTCATCTAACTTCATTGTAATACTTTTGATGGTTTCCTGCAACGTCGGAATCTGGACATATTCCAAAGCATTTACTCTTCTTCTAGTTTTTTCAATTTCTTCCGCCAAAAGCTGAGTGGTTTTTTCCACCTGCGCCAGCTTGAGCATTAAAGGCAGAACCTCCTGCAATGCATCCACAGAAGCATCCAGCTCGCCGGATGTAAAGGCGAATCCATAAGGGTAGATATCTCTTCCCTCATCGCCGGTATCGGTGAACTGAAAGTCGGGAACGTTTACGCTCATGACGTTCTTTGTTTTCACGCTGGCATACACCTGTCTCTGGGGCAGCATGAGGGCTTCCTGCAGGGAAGCATCCTCCATGGCGGCTCCGGCCACCACAAAACCCGCGTAGACCTGGGCCATCTTTTCTTCCAGCTGCACCCGCAAATCCATGTTCTCGCGAATCAGCTCCAGGAATTTTTTCATCAGGTCGTCCCGCTTATCCTTGAGGAGCTTATGGCCCCTGGTGGATGTGGCCAGGCGTTTTTTCAGCTTGGAAAGCTCCATTCGGGTCGGGTTTACTTGTAAAACTGCCATATCCCCGCCTCCTTACTTTTCTTTTTTAACGCCATATTTTTCAATCATTTCCGGCTTGATTCTCTTGAGCTCGCTTTCCGGCAGAATAGAGAGCAGCTCCCAGCCGATATCCAGGGTCTCTGTGATTTCACGGTTGGTGGTAAAGCCCTGGGAAACGTATTTCTGCTCGAATTCTTCCGCGAATTTGGCGTACAGAAGGTCGGTTTCCGACAGCGCCGCTTCACCGAGGATGGTCATCAGTTCCTTGGCGTCCTTACCTCTTGCGTAAGCCGCAAAGAGCTGATTCATGGTGCCGGAATGGTCCTCTCTGGTCTTATCCGGTCCGATACCCTTGTCCTTGAGACGGGACAGGGATGGCAGAATGTCGATAGGCGGCATTACGTTCTTTCTGTAAAGCTCCCTGGACAAAATGATCTGTCCTTCTGTGATATACCCGGTCAGGTCGGGGATGGGATGGGTCTTGTCGTCCTCCGGCATGGTCAGGATAGGAATCATGGTGATGGAACCGTCACTGTCCTCTTTTCTTCCGGCTCTCTCATAAAGGGTAGCCAGGTCGGTGTAGAGATAACCAGGATAGCCCCGGCGTCCCGGAACTTCTTTTCTCGCAGAGGATACCTCACGGAGAGCCTCGGCGTAGTTGGTGATATCCGTCAGGATAACCAGCACGTGCATATTCTTTTCAAAGGCCAGGTATTCGGCAGCCGTCAGAGCCATACGCGGGGTGGCGATACGCTCGATGGCCGGGTCGTTGGCCAGGTTGATGAACATAACGGTACGGTCGATGGCCCCGGTGTCTTTGAAGTCGGAAATGAAGTAATCCGATTCTTCGAAGGTGATACCGATGGCGCAGAATACAACGGCGAAGTTGGATTCACCCTTGAGCACCTTGGCCTGTCTTGCGATCTGGGCCGCCAGCTTGGCGTGGGGCAGACCGGAGCCGGAGAAAATAGGAAGCTTCTGTCCTCTTACCAGGGTGTTCAGTCCGTCGATGGCGGAAACGCCGGTCTGGATAAATTCATCGGGATAAACACGGGCCGACGGGTTCATCGGCAGTCCGTTGATGTCTACGTTCTTTTCCGGAATCAGCTCCGGGCCGCCGTCAATGGGCTGGCCCATGCCGGAGAATACTCTTCCCAGCATGTCTTCGGACACGGATAATTCCAGGGAATGCCCGAGAAAGCTCACTTTACTGTCCTGCAGGTTGATTCCCGCGGAGCTTTCAAAGAGCTGTACCAGCACGTCGTCTCCGTTTACTTCCAGTACCCGGCAGCGTCTTCTTTCACCGCTTTGCAGCTGTATCTCGCCCAGTTCGTCGTAGGCCACGCCTTCAACGCCTTTGACCAGCATCAGAGGGCCTGCTACTTCCGATATGGTTTTATATTCTTTTAACATTAGCCTGCCACCTCCTCTTTCATCAGCCGATCCAGTGTTTTGGTCAGTTCAGCCGCCGTATCCTCCATGTAGGTTTCGATTTCATCTTCCGCCACATATTTGGCTCTGGCGATCTTTTCGCGGACGTTCATATCGAGAATACGATTGATATCCACGCCCTTTTCCAGGGCTACGACCGATTCATTGTAGAAGGTCAGAACCATCTTGAGAATCTTATACTGTTTTTTCAGGGAAGTGTAAGCGTCCGTATCATCAAAGGCATTCTGCTGCAGATAGTCCTCGCGAATGGATCTGGAAGCTTCCAGGATCAGACGGTCCGAAGGGGACAGCGAATCGTATCCAACCAGCTTTACGATTTCTTCCAGCTCCGATTCCACCTGGAGCAGTTTGTTGGTTTCTGTCACGCATTTAGTCCAGTCGTCGGCAACATTCTTATTGAGCCAGTTGCCGATGGTCTCGCTGTACAGGGAATAGGAAGTCAGCCAGTTGATGGACGGGAAATGCCGCTTGTAAGCCAGGCCCGAATCCAGTCCCCAGAATACCTTTACGATACGCAGGGTGGACTGTACGACCGGGTCGGAGTTGTCGCCGCCGGCCGGAGATACGGCTCCGATGGCGGTCAGGGTGCCGGTTCTTTCTTCGCTTCCCAGACATGCCACTTCACCGGCCCGTTCATAGAACTGGGCCAAACGGGATGTCAGATAAGCCGGGTATCCCTCTTCACCAGGCATTTCTTCCAGACGTCCGGACATTTCACGAAGGGCCTCGGCCCATCTGGATGTGGAGTCGGCCATGATGGCGACCGAATAGCCCATATCGCGGAAATACTCGGCAATGGTGATACCTGTATAGATGGATGCTTCACGGGCAGCTACCGGCATATCGGACGTGTTAGCGATGAGCACCGTACGGTTCATCAGAGATTCGCCCGATCTGGGGTCCTTCAGTTCCGGGAACTCCATCAGTACCTCGGTCATTTCGTTTCCACGCTCGCCGCAGCCTACATAAACAACCAGGTCTACGTCCGACCATTTTGCCAGCTGATGCTGAACGACGGTCTTTCCCGATCCGAATGGTCCCGGAACGGCTGCCGCTCCGCCCCTTACGATGGGGAACAGGGTGTCGATAACCCGCTGACCGGTGATCATGGGAACTTCCGGAGATAATTTATTTTTAAAGGGCCGCTGTTTTCTTACCGGCCATTTCTGCATCATCATGACTTCCTCAACGGTTCCGTCTTCTGTCTTGATCTTGGCAACCGTATCGGTAATCTTATGCATGCCGCCGTTTATTTCTTCAACCGTTCCGCTGATTCCCACCGGAACCATGATTTTGTGAACGATAAGTTTGGTTTCATCCACCGTACCGATCACATCGCCGGGGATCACGGCGTCGCCCGCCTTGACAGTCGGTTTGAAATCCCATTCTTTATCATGGTCAAGGGAAGTGACCTCAACACCTCTTGCGATGTTGCTTCCGGTCTTTCCTTTAATCACTTCCAGAGGTCTTTGGATTCCGTCAAAGATCATTTCCAGGATTCCAGGCCCCAGTTCGGCGGAAAGCGGTTCTCCCGTGGTCACGACTTTGTCGCCGGTCTTGAGGCCGGCGGTTTCCTCGTATACCTGGATGGAAGCTTTGTCGCCCCGCATTTCTATAATTTCACCGATCAGCCCCAGGTCACCTACGCGGACAACGTCGAACATGTTGGCGCTCTTCATGTTTTCCGCAACGACCAGCGGACCGGATATTTTTACGATTTGTCCATGGTCCATAATTTTTTCACCTACTTTTTTCTCAGTTATTAAAGATGTCCGCACCTACGGCTCTCTCTACATTCTTGTGTATGTTTTCCATGCCGATCCCAAGGCTTCCGTTTCTGCTGGGAATAGGAAGGATGGCAGGAAGCATATCGTCCTTATATTTTTCAACCACGTCCAGGTTGGCTGCGATAAGTTCTTCGGTGACGAAGATGATGCCGTATTCCTGTTTCGCCAGGTCCGCTACCAGACCGGCGATGGAAGGCTCTCCCGCCACTTCATAGACATCGAAGCCGATGGCCTTGAAGCCCAGTACGCTGCCGCGGTCACCAATCACAGCGATTTTAGTCTGCATAGATGTACCTCAACCTTTCTACGATCAATTCTTTTGGAAGACCGAACACTTTTGATACCAGCACCAGTCTGACAGCCCGAATCTCACGGTCTTTCAGATAGAGGAACGCGATCACCGGCTCCAAACCGAAGGGAATGACTTTGGCCTTATCAAACAGGTCCTTAAAACATCCGTCTAGATTCTGTTCATAGACATTCAGCGGCTCCCCATGCCGTAAAGCCGGTACGCTTTTTTCCATTCTGCGCTTTTTTCCTGCTTTGTCCAGGAGACGGCTGATGCCTTCATAGCCTGCCGAATAGCCTTCGTCGATGTCCGCTGGATCGATGGTTCCGCCTTCTGCGAAAATTCGTCTTACCTCATAAGCATCCTTTTTCATGCGGATGAGCCGGACCGCGGTCTCAATGTTGATCAGGTCGATCTTGGCTTCCACGTACTCGATGAGCAGCGGATTATCCAGCGCTACTGCCTTTTCTTTCATCAGCGCCAGCACCGCCTTGTCGATAATGATATCCACGATCTGGGAGTCTTTAGTCTTTGCCAGACGTTCCATAGCCTCAAGAGCCGCTTCCCCTAGGATCTGGGGAACCTTTTCAAAACGTTTCGCTGAGAGCTCCGCTTCCATCTGCTCCGGGCTAAAGGTACCGGTCTGTTTATATAGATGGTCAAACTCGCCTTGGGCAAGCCTTGCTTTTGCATACACCTTCAGATTGTGACCGTCTGCCGGATAGCGGAAAACATAGGTCACTTCCGATTGCTCAGTAATGTTTTCAAGGAGCTGATACGTTCTCACCAGGTCCGCCTCAAAAGCAGCCTCGTAGTCTCCATGGGAGACGTCCCGGAACATTTCTTTTCCGGCCAGGGATTTGAAAGCATCTTCCGCATCGGATGCTTCGATGGCCTTCAATAAATCCTGCTGAGAGATCAGCTGATTTTCCAGAGAATGGACTCGTGCCGCAGCATGCAGGTACTTTGTATCATCTTTTTCCATAAATACATACCTTCCTTTCCTTTATGCGAAAAGCATTGCCGCAACTTCTGATTCCGTCTCTTTCTTTCGATCGTTTATGAGCACTTCAAAGGTACAGTTGGTTTCGACTTCGCCTTCCTGAATGATCAGGCCGCCCAGAAAATCGCCGGTCTGCTGTGATAGCTTTACGTCCAGATTGTGGGCCTTTCCGGCCGCCTCCGCCAGTTTTTTTCCGAAGGCTTTGCAGTCGGCGTCGTTGAGCACGATCGTAACCTCTTTACTGCCGCTGTATCTTCCAATCAGCCTTTCGTATATGTTCAGCTTTTCTGCTTCCGGCAGCCGGGCCAGCTTGCCCGCCGCCAGTTCAAAGGTCTTTTCCAGCGCCGCGCGTCTTGCCGTCAGCTTGGTGTTGCGGCTTTCAATACCGGCCTGGGAAACCCCTCTTTGCGTGATTTCTTCTGCTTCCTTGAGGGCTCTTTTCAGGATAGCGCCTTCTTCGATGCCGGCTTCTTCGCTGTAGAGCTTTTGAATTTCCTCTACATTCTTCTGTCCGGCAGCGGTAATTTTATCCGCCTCTTCCTGACCTTCCGCCCGGATAGCATCCAGTATTTTTGAAATATTATCCATAACGAATTCCCTTTCCGATTACATTTCGATGTTGAAGATCAAAAGCATAGAAATCAGGAATGCCAGGATGGCGTAGGTTTCTACCAGCGCTGCGGATACCATGGCTTTGGACAGCTGATCCGGTTTTTTCGCGATGATGTTGATGCCCGCAGCGGCAACCTTGCCCTGAGCGATTCCGGAAAGGAGACCAACCAGTGCGATGGGCAGTGAAGCAGCCAGGATATATGCGCCTGTGCCTACGGAAAGCTGTACGTCGCCGCTCATCATTCCGCTGTTGAGCATAATGATAAATCCGATCAGGAATCCGTAGATACCCTGCGTACCAGGAAGAGCCTGCAGTACCAGACACTGACCGAACCGTTCTGGGTCTTCGCTGAGTACGCCTGATGACGCCTGACCTACCAGGCCTACGCCTTTGGCGGAACCGATGCCGCAGAGGCCTACAGCCAGGGCAACGCCTAAATATGCATAAAAGTTACCATTTGTAAATAAAGTTCCAAAAGTTTCCATTTTATTTTTCCTCCGTTACGTTTACATATTTCGTTCTTGCTTTCAGCGGCTCAAATTTTCTGCCGCCGCTTTCATAGTATTTTCCAAAGAATTCAACGTACTGCAGTCTGGCCGAATGCACGTATGCGCCCAAGGCGTTGATTGCCATATTGAGGGCGTGGCCGAATACAAAGATTACGATGAATAAAATTGCTCCAACAATTCCGCCGCCTGTCAGTGTACCGATGGTATTGACAACGCTGGCGATAACTCCTGTTGCCAGTCCCAGAGCCAGGATTCTGGAGTAGGACAGCACATCGGAGAAATATCCGGTCACATCATAAAGGCTCATAACGCCCGATGAGATTTTTCCGAAAATAGTGGGCTTTGATCTTCCCTGTGTGCAGACCAGTCCCAGCGCTCCAACGATGGACATGACGATGCCGATCATTTTCAGCCGGCCCGGCAGAATCAGCAGCGGCAGTCCGATGAGGAAGATGTACCAGAATCCCACATCGAAGAGCGCGCCCCATTTGTCGCCCCGTTTGATCATCAGATAAGCTTTAAAGCCCATACCCAGGAACAGATGGATGACACCCAGGCCGCAGGACAGTCCCAAGACGACCATCGGCTGAGTCAGCGGGTCGATCAGCTGGGGAATCTCAACGGTTTTGCCAAAGAACACTTTTGCTACCGACGGAATCACGTCGCCGAAAAAGCTTCCGTAAATCAAGCCAAAGATGATGGTGGAGATGCCGCTGATTCCCAGCATGGTCAGAAGCCGTTTCATGCCTTCTCCAACATCGAGAAGTTTGGCAGCTCCCAGTCCTCCAACGGTCAGCAGCAGGCCGTAACCCGCATCGGACAGCATCATTCCGAAGAACAGGAAGAAGAAAAATCCGATGGCCCAGTTGGTATCCATGCTGTTTGCATTTGGCAGCGAGTACATCTCTGTCAGCGCTCCGAAAGGCGCTACCAGCTTGCTGTTTTTCATCAGTACCGGGAAGTCCTCGTCTTTTTCCGGTTCTGTGTATTCATAGCAGCAGGTGTATTTTTCCAGTTCCCGGCTGACTTTATCTTTTTTGTCAGCCACGACCCAACCGGTGATGATGTCCACCTTGTCGGTATGAAGCAGGTTGTCTTTGCTAGCCAGACAGTCCATCCGGACTTTTATGGCATCGTAAGCCATTTCCAGTTCTGTTCTTTTTTCCGCCAGTGCTTTCAGCTTTTCGTTTTCCCCTGCTACTTGTTTTGTCAGAACCGCGATTTTCTGGTCGCAGCTTTCGATGTTTTCTTTAAAGGTTCCGCGAATGCCTTCCAGGGTGAACTCTTTGGCTCCGAACATGCTGATGGTCTCTCTTACTGCTTTTTCATCTTTTTGATGAAAGAGAGCGACCATGTATCGGTTTTCGTCGTCTTCTGAAATCTTTTTCAGATAAACGTCCAATTCTTTTTCCCCGGCTGCCGCCTCTACTTCTTCAAGATCGCGGGGAGCCGGCAGGACATAACACAGCAGTTTGGTGCGCTGTGTCCGAAAATCCCCGATTTCCGCATCCAGGGATTCCCATGAAACGAAGGAAGCTCTTTCGAATTCTGCTTTTGTCAGTTCTTTTTGGTAACGATTTCGTTCTTTTACAATTCCTTCAATGTGATCACAGGTTTTCATCGTATCGAAAAGAACCTGATCATTGGTCAATTCCTTGTAGGTCACTAGAGGCCGCTTGTAAAAGAGGCTTCTCTTTTCACCGAATTCTTTCAGGGCTGCGATACATTCGTCCAGTTTGTCCACCAGATCTTCTTCTCTGGATAAGTCGATGCTTTCACTTCTTTCCAGTATCTTTACTGCATCTTCTTCCAGCATGGACTGGGTCGCAGTCGGTTCTACGACGCCGCATCGCTGTATGTCCTCCATTATGTCTGTGGATTGCCCTCTGAGACTGTAGATGTAGACTTTTTCCATTTTTTCAATCATAAACTATCCACAATCCCTTCCACAATCACAAGTGCCGCCTGGTCCATTCTGCTTTCTGCGATCTTCAGAATCTTATCCGCTTCTTTCTGAGCGGCAGCGATTTTTTCTGCTGCTGATGCCGCAGCTCTTTCCTCAGCCTGCTTGGTGATTTTGGCAGCTTCTCGGTTGGCTTTGGCGATGGTGTCTTCGATGTGCTTTTTCCCATCGACTTTTGCCTGGGCCGCCGCGTCGTCTGCAAGTTTCCTGGCCGCAGCTTTCAAATCCTCCGCTTCTTTTTCAGCGGATTTAATTCTGTCAATAACATCCTGCATATGCACTCCCTCCTTTCGTCACCTTTTTTATAAAAAATAATAATTCCTACCTATATATATTAACAGACTGCATATTAATTAAAAAGCGTTATGAAAAAGTAGTTGTTTTCACGCAATTCTGACTAATCACAATCTTGTCTACGCCACAAATTTCAACCGTTTCACGCCTCATCGGAAATAAATTTCCTATGGTTCCAATAGATTTACAGATTGTTTCACAGCATTTTTTGTGTATTTTTATTCATATACAGAAATTTCGACCATTTTTTCACAAAAAATGGTACTAATTTGCTAAAAAAGTTTACATATTTATACTTTATTTTAGACCGATTAGTAGGAAGATATACATGCTGCTGCGGAGGTTGTGGGAAGCCGGTGCCAATAGGGCTGGCTGGGACGGTGCTGCGAAGGAGGCCGGGGATGGGCGGGAGAAATATGGGGAGCAGGATAGGAAGTGGAATGATTGGCGGCATGGGGCCGCCAATTATCGTCAGCGCTTCCTTACGGCTGGAATTACGATGATTTTTTATCGCTGCTAATAGAAATTTTGGTCATTTACGATGATTTCTCTCTTTTTCCCGGCCGATTTGTCCCAAAACACCCAAAAATCATCGTGGAGAGACAGATTTTGATGCATCCACGATGATTTGCCAAAGGGGTGTTGAAGTGCACCGTCAAAAACGCTCCCAAACAAATCTCTATTTCCATCCCTCCGCCGTTGTTCCACTATGTAACACTGACAAACGAAGGACTGCACTCTTTTTTAACATCCTCCCGCCAAGGCTCCAAATTTTAAGCCGCCTTTTTCTCACTATTCAAAAAAGTTAAAATCCGCTCGTCGCTTACAAATACAACGCTTTCTTTCCGCCTGACATCAGCCGCCTGCCTTTCCATTATAATTTGGTACGCTTTTTGCGTTTTTATTTGGCAACAAATTATTATTTCTTTAGTTAAGGAGGAACTAGAAAATGAGCGAAAAAATTCCTGGCTATCAATTTATCGCCAATACGCTGAAAGGCTACGGCCTGACGCATATCTTCTACGTGGAGGCCATGCTGCGGATGGTGAACCGCCAGTTCGGAGAAATGGACGTGAAACGGATCATGGCTCATTCGGAAAACGCCGCCGCCTACATGGCCGATGGGTATGCCCGCATGTCTGGAAAACCTGGCATATGCATGTCTCAATCCATCGGATCGGCTAACCTGGCTGGTGGGATTCACGAAGCTTGGCTGGCAAACTCGCCGGTCATTGCCTTTACTGGGAAAAAACCGCCCACCTACCAGTATCGAGGCTGTTATCAGGAAGCGGACCATCGCCTGCTTTATGAAGGGATCACCAAGTTTAACGCGGACGTTTCCGAATCTGAACAGCTCTCAACGGTGCTCCGGCAATGTTACCGGGCGGCTGTCACGGGAAAACCCAGACCCGTACATGCGGACATGAGCAATCACACCGGGCGGGTTATTGAAGTGGGCAGCGTTTCCCAGCCGGTTATGGTTGAAGAAAAATACACCCAGTATCCGGCTTTTCGTCCGGCCGCGGAGCAGAGCGACATCGATCTGGCCGCCGATAAAATCAACCGCGCCCAAAAGCCCGTGCTGGTCCTAGGAAGAGGCGCAGCCATCTCAGGCGCCGGACAAGAAGCGTGCGGCTTGGCTAAAAAAGCCGATATCCCGGTTGTCACCTCGCCCGACGGCAAGGCGCTGATGGATGAAACCGATGAATTATGGAGCGGAATCGTGGGCGAATACGGCATGGATTGCGCCAATCGAACCGTTATGGATGCCGATCTGGTCATCTTTGTCGGAACACAGACCGGCGATCAGACCACCCTGGCTTGGAAGGTTCCGGCTCTTTCCACAGAGGTGGTTCAAATCGATATCGATCCCACGGAGCTGGGAAAAAATTATCCCAACTGCACCGGTCTTTTGGGCGATGCCAAAGTGGTTTTATCTCAGCTGATTGAAAAGGTAGACAAAGCAGATCATCTGCCGTGGAAAGAAATAGTCCAGGGATATGTCCGCGAAACGTTAGACGAGTATGAAGAAAAGCAAAACAGGGACACGCTTCCCATCCGCCCCGAACGCCTGTGCATGGAAATCAGCAAAGCGCTCCCGGGCGACGCAGTACTGGTAGCGGACACCGGTTATTCCGCCGTATGGTCTTCCACCATGCTCCGTATGAAGCCTTCCCAGAAATACATCCGCGCAGCCGGTTCTCTGGGCTGGAGCTATCCGGCTTCCCTGGGCGTCAAATGCGCTGCCCCTGATCGTCCGGTTATTTGTTTCACCGGAGACGGCGCTTTCTACTATCACTTAAACGAGATGGAAACCGCTGTCCGCAATGGAATCAACACCGTGACCATTATCAATAACAACATGGCTCTGGTTCAGTGCCGCCCGGACCTGTCCCTGGTCTATAAAGATCAGATGGATTTGATTCATGAACGATATGAATATCCGGACGTAGACTTCTGCAGGATCGCAGAAACCTATGGCTGCTGGACCCGGCAGGTGGACAAGCCGGAAGAGATCGGCCCGGCCATCCGCGACGCGCTGGCCTGCGGACGGCCCGCGGTAATCGATATCCGTACAGAGCGGGCCGCCGAAATTCCTATGGCCCTGATTCCCAGATAAATTACAATCATAACAAAATCGGCTTCGCTGATTCTTAAAAGAAGTAGACTTTGTTGATACGCAGGAAATATCGTTGACGATACTTCCTGCGTAATAAAATCCAAGAACTGGCGAACACTTCGTCAGTTCTTTGGTATATAATTAGACCAAACGAATTTTCTTTCATTGCAACAGGAGGATATCATTATGACGATTTATAATTGGAACGGAGATGTATTGACGGAATGGAAACTGCTCCAGGAGAACATGTCAGCAAAGGAACAGGCATGGAAAACGTTCATGAGTACCGGACGCGTAGCCTCGTCCATTGATATTTCTCCGGAAGTACTCAGTTCATGGCAGCGTTGTAAAGACCGGGGAATGGACCCTTATGATGAACATGTGGTCACGGTCCCCTTACATATATTATCGGAAAAGCTGAAGAAAAATAATTGGATCATCGAGCTGGTTCGCCCGATCCTTCAGGAAACCGCGGACAACATCCGCGATTCCGGCTATCGCATCGACTTGTACGATCAGGAACTATGCCTGCTGATGCGTTTCGGCAAAAAAATTGCCGGACAGGATTCCGAACGGCGGGAACTCATCATTGGTGAAAGCCACACGGAAGCCGATGCGGGAACGACATCCACCAACCTGGCCGCCCTCCTGCAGCGTCCGGTCCAGCTTATGGCTTATGAGCATTACAAAACCATGTGCCACGGTCTCACCTGCGCCTCCGTTCCCATTATGGACTCTTCGGGAAACCTTTTGCTGGTGCTGACTGTTGAGGGAAACTGCTGGCCCATGCATAAACATACGCTGGGCATGCTGGTCACTTTGAAATACTATATTGAATATTTGATTTCCAAAGACATCCGTTCCTACTCGGGAATCAACGAAAAAACTATCACATCGGTGATTGAAATGATCGAAGATCCTGCGATTATTGTGGACAATACAGGGAAAATACTTTTCTCCAACTCACCTGCGCAAAATACACTGGGCGAGGGCTGGAACAGCCTGATCGGTTTCAACTGTGAAACTATCTGGGGGAAAAATCCGTTCCGCGAAGTCCTCAATTCGCCCCACTCCATTGCCAATCGTAAAGTGGTACTAAACATCGGTTCCACCCAGGAAACTTTTTTCGCTACCATAAAGCCTGTGGTCAATGACAACGAAAAATTGGTTATGGCCATTGGGATTTTTAAAAAGGCGCTGATTAACAAGTGCGCCGGCGCCGGTTCCCAAAAATTCAAAGCCACCTATGTCTTTGACAATATCATCGGCGAAAGTCCTGAAATTCAGCAAACCATCAAGCTGGCCCGGGAAACCGCTAAGCTGGACAATAACATCCTGATCTTGGGAGAAAGCGGCACGGGCAAAGAGCTGTTCGCCCAGTCCATCCACAATGAAAGCAACTATTCCAGCGGGCCTTTTGTTGCCATCAACTGTTCGGCAATTCCCCATTCCTTACTGGAAAGTGAGCTATTCGGCTATGTGGGCGGCTCCTTTACCGGCTCCAAAAGGGAAGGACAGATCGGTAAATTTGAAGCAGCCAACGGCGGCACCCTCTTTTTGGACGAGATCAATTCCATGTCTATGGAAATGCAGTCCAAGCTGCTGCGGACATTGCAAAGCAAGACCATCGTGCGGGTCGGCGGGACAGAAGAGATTTCCATCGATATCCGCATTATCGCGGCCTCCAATCAGGACCTATGGCAGCTGGTAAAGGAAGGCCATTTCCGCGATGATCTCTATTATCGAATTAACGTGATATCTATATCAATTCCCCCCCTGCGGGAGCGAATCGGGGATGTGGACCGCTTGATCGATAACTTTATCGATAGTTTTTCCAAGCAGTTCAAACGGGATATCAAGCTCAACGAGGATGCCCGCCGCCTGCTGCAGAGCTATTCCTGGCCGGGAAACGTCCGCGAGCTGGAAAACGTACTGGAGCGATGCCTGGTTTTATCCAGAGTCAATGACAATAACATCATCTCCATCTCCGATATCTGCACGTATAACGGAATCTTCGAGTTCTACCAAAAGCAGGATAACCAGCTGATTTTAGCGGATCCCGCCCAGGAAGAAGCCTCCGACGAAGGAAGCGTTCTCACGGATTATGAGAAGCTGCTGATTATCGATGCCTTAAAAAAATACAACCATAACATACAGGCTACAGCTCAGCATTTGGGGATTGCCCGCAACACACTTTACCGGAAAATTAAAAAATATGGGATAAAACAGGAGTAGCCTGCTCTGTCAATGCTTTCTTTTGTTTCGACGCTTTTCTTTTCTGATCCCTTTCCGAATCTCCTTTAAAAGCAGCTGACCCTGCCGCCTTTCATACCCGCACTTCTGCGGCGATCCGGAATAATAAAAGCAGTCGATTTGATCGGCCAGCGCGGCCAGCTGCTCTTTGACGGCTTCATCGAAAAGCCCCGCACCCAGCAGATGATCCATGAACTGCCTTGGCGAATGATATTCTTGCAAGCGCAGTTTGGATTTGCGGCAAAGAAAGGCGGCCTTATGCAAAAAGATACGGGGATTTCCTGCCGGTATCAACCAAAATCTCCATACGCCCATTTTACGAAAAGATTGCTTTTTCTGTACTTTGTTAACCGGCTTGCTATATCCCGGGCGGCGGCGCGTTTCCTTTCCCTTCTTTGTGCTGCCGCCCTTCCCGCGGTGTTTTATAAAGCCGATTAATAGAACAGCACACAAAAGGAAAACAAGAACAATCACTCCAATCAATAATCCGGGATGACCGCTTTCTTCCATATATTCCCCGTTTGTATGTTCACTGACCAGACTGCTGGTTTTGCCTGTCAAATGGGCCGCCACGTAGCTGAAAAATCCGGTCACAAGGGAGCCTAACGCTTTTCCCGTCTGTTTTATTCCCTCAACAGCAAACGACATCCCTGCGAGAATCCAGCTTTTCTCTTTTACAAGAATTACAGTACAGCCTAACACGGCCATATATAGGCCGATCACCCCGATTCGCAGTGGGTCACCATTCTTTTTATAAACGCTGATCCTGCTTACCTCTGCCAAACTGATTAAAACCGCGGCTGCCATGGGAATTATACTCCCGTTTAAATTTGGTTTCAGTTCCAACGTAACCATCAGCAGCAGTAAAAGAATCGTCGTCAGCTCGAACCTGGTAATAACCGATATTTTTTCCAGTGGCTTATCATTGAGCATTTTTCCACAGTAGGATAAACACACACAGACTGCAGCCAGCTCTATGCTGGCTTCTTTTGTCAGCGAAAAGCAGATGAAACATCCGGCTGCGAAAAAAAAGCTCAGCAGGACATAGCAAAACAGACTCGTCCTTCCGCGGGTCAGATAGTCGAAAGTGTAAAGGAGCAGTGCTCCGCAAAAAACATAAATGAAATGCGATATGTAGAAAGCGTCCATTCGTTTGCCAATAAAAAAGATATACGCCGTATAGTAAGCAAGTATGGAAACGGAATAAAGGCAGATGCAGCCCGAAAGGAAATCGCTTCTATTATTCTTCATCGTTTTATCCCCTCTCCAATCTCAGAAATATGGATCGCGCGGCCCCTGCGCGCCGGATCATCCCCGCCGTATCTTTTATAAGAAACAATGGTTACTTTCTCATGGGCAAGGGCGACAAGCATTTTATTGTCCAAAAATCGCGCTCCGTCATAAGTAAAGTAAAAATATTCACCGATATTACCGTTCTTCTCCAGGAGGTCCTTCACTCGAAACAAGGAGCGGCTCTTTGGGATAGCCCTTGCTTTTTCCTTTTCTTCCCTGGCTCTTATGATTGCCGACGACAGGCTGGATCGTTCCTGCAGAATTGTGTGTTTTTCCTCCGTCTTGTCCTCCAGATCCAGGATCTGATATTTTGCCAGATATTCTGCGATCACGGACAAAGCCTGGGGATCTCGAAACATGAGATTGCGCGGCGCACAAGCTCTTGACTTGGGCAGTGAAATTCCGCACCCCATCCCTTTCTCGTAAAGCCTGAAGATCACGGAAAAGAGAATACGCAGAGTGTTTTCCAGCGCAGCCTTTGGGATCTCTTTCCGGTTGTAGCTCTCCCCATCGAAAATAAGATGTACCTGCTTGGTACAGACAGGATCATAAAGGTTGACCACCCATTTGTCCTGACTGGCCAAAAGCTTCCAATTGATGGACTTCACCGGGTCAAATAACTGGTATGGGCGGTTGCCTTTTATAAGCGTTACATCTTCGTGAATGCTTTTGGCCCCTTGGCTGCTGAACTTGAGGTTATGTAAAAAAGGCTCGACTCTTACAGGGACAATTTGGGCGCAGACCAATATCCGGCAATTCTGCCGGCTGTTTTTTGATGTATGAATGAGGCCGAAAGGATCTCCGCAGTAAAGGAATCGGTCTTCCAAAACCGTCTCTCCTCGTTTGACAGCCCTCAGCCGGGGCTCCCAGTTCAGGCTCTCGCCGCCCCTGATATAGGGAACTCTTTTTTCAAGAACAAAGCCCATCTGCTCGCTGTACATTCTGGCTTTACTGATTTCCGCATCACTCAGGCTGCGGTAATCTGCCTCATCTGCTGGTGCAACCGGGCCATACCTGCTGATCGGAATGCGTATCATAAAATTCAAAATCGGCAGCTTGCCTGTATTTCTGATCCTGCAGCAAAGACGCATACGTTCTCCTGGGAAAACGACTCTTTGTTCACACTCTACGCTGACCTCAATGGACCTCAAGGTCAGATGGCTGTATATCTGGGCAACCAGGCCGATCAAAATCAGAAACAGCAGAACAGCCGCCACCTCATCCAGGGACCAGTACAGGGCTGCAATACAGCAGAAAGTCATAGCGATGATCACAGGAATGCTCATGAAAAAGCTTGTTTCATCGATTAATATTTCTCTTTTCATGTCAGTCTTTCTCTATCTCTATTTCTTCTAAAAGATCCTTTACCATATCCGTCTTCTGTCCGTCGGTCAAATCAGTCATGGCGCTCACCACCAGCCGATGGGACAACACCGGCGGAGCCACTTTCTGTACATCATCCGGGATTACGAAGTTTCTGCCCTGCATGGCCGCCCACGTTTTCGATGCCTGGAACAGATTCTTTGTCGCCCTTGGACTTGCCCCGACAGCAATGTCGTCCCGGCTCCTGGTTTTGTTCACAAGGTCAATGATATAATCCAAAACCTTCTCCTCAATATGGACCGCTCCAATCGTATCAGCCAGCTTGAGGAATTCCGCCCCATCGATCACTTTGTTGACCAGGGATAAATCAATGCCATGGGCCGAACTCATGAGCATCTTTTTTTCATCCTCCCTGCTCGGATATCCCAGCGACAGCTTGATGAAGAAACGGTCCAGCTGGGCGATGGGCAGATTGAACGTGCTTTCATATTCAACAGGATTTTCCGTAGCAACAACGAGAAAGGGTTTTGGCAGCATATACGCCTCGCCGTCGATGGTCACTTGTTTTTCTTCCATTGCCTCCAGCAGCGCCGACTGGGTTCTCGGCATGGCCCGGTTTATTTCATCCGCAAGCAGAATATTGGTAAACACCGGACCTTTCCGAAGCTGGAAGTCGTGCTGTTTTTGATTATAAATATTCATGCCAATGATGTCGCTGGGCATGGAATCAGAAACAAACTGGATCCTTCTGGCTTCACAGCCCAAAGTCTTTGCCATGATCTTGACCAATGTGGTTTTTCCTGTTCCCGGTACGTCGTCGATCAAGACATGGCCGCCTGCCAGCATGGACATGATCAATAGCTTTATTTCATCCCGCTTCCCTTTGATGATTTTTTCGGCTTCGTCCAATATCAATTCAGTAATTGTTTTAATGTCTCTCATGGATTTGAGCTTCCTTTCTTTCCCATCATGCACGAATAGCCGCTACATATTTTTCATACATAGCGGCTCTGTTCGTTCATTGTTGAGCGTTGACGGTCCTATTTTGTTTTTTCTTTAACATACGCTTCATAAGATTCTTTCGATTGATCGTAGCCAAGTTCTTTTACGCTCTTATCGAAGGTCTTCATAAATAAGTCGTATGCTTCTTTGCCTGAGTACTCCGGAATCATTTTATTGGCCGGCTGTACGGCATCCTGCATCTGCTTCATCGTTTCATAAGGCAGATAGATCGGTTCGCAGCCTTTGTCCTTGAAGATTTTCAGATACTTATCGGTGTGTTCCAAGCTGTAATCGGTCATTGTCTGACAGGCTTTATCGATGGAAGCCTGCAGTGTTTTCTGTGCTTCTTCTGAATAGCTGTTCCAGGAATCTTCACTGACGGTCCAGAGAACGACATGGAAAACATGATCCGCATTTGTAATATAATCCTGAGGCTCATACAATTTGCTGGAATAAGTCGGTTCCGGCGGATTACTCTGTCCGTCGATCAGGCCCTGCTGCAATGCTGCGTATACTTCGGTGAAGGACAGCGGCGTTGCGGTTGCTTTCCAAGAGTTGATGGCTTCCATGTGGATCGGGTTCTCGATGGTTCTCAGCTTCATACCCTTCCAATCGGAGAAGTCCTGGACTTTTTTATCCGTCGTAAAGGTTCTGTATCCCAGCGTAGAGAACCCGACCACCTTCAGTCCCGTACCTTCGGATGCTTTTTTGATGTAATCGCTGAACTCTTTGTCTTTGTAGATAGATTGCAGTACTTCAATCCCTTCGTCAGCATTGCCGATCCATGGCATCTGGTGGTCAAATACATAGATGGCAGGGATAAAGGATGAGTATGTACCAGCAATGGTCATATAGAGCTGAATCTCGCCCATCTGAGTTGCCTGGATGCTTTCCGGTTCACTGCCCAGAGCGCTGGCGCCGTAAACTTCCACATCGAATAGGCCGCTGTCCTCCAGGTCCGCTTCCAGCTCCTTCATGGTATAGCCGAACGACGTATCTTCAGCCATGGAATGAGAGATGACGAATTTATACTTTTCCCCATCTCCGCCGCTGCTGGCAGTTTTGTCATCTCCTCCGCCGCATCCGGCGAACCCGAGTGCCACCGTAAGGATTACAGTAATCATAACAATTATTTTTTTCATTTTTCTTCCTCCGTATTACAAATCCATTACTTAATAAGCAATAACGAATATTTTCTCCGCCCCTCTATAAAAGCGCGGTAGAGAACCAAGGGATAAAGGCAATCGCAATGACAGCCAGCATAAAGACGGCTATCATCGGGTACGCTTTTTTGGCCAGAGGCATGATGCCTACTCCGCTCATTCCGCTGGCGACGTATAAATTGAGTCCTACCGGCGGCGTTACAAATCCTGTTGCTAACGCCACAACCATGATTACGCCGAAATGAACCGGATCCACCCCTGCTCCGGTGGCGATAGGCACAAAGATGGGGGCCAAAATCAGCAGCGCGCTTACCACTTCCATGACCATCCCCAGAATTACCATAATGACAACCATGATCAGCAGGATCGCTGTCCTTGAGTGGAATATGCTGGTAACAAGATCATTGGCCATTTCCGGAACACCCATCAGCGCCATTACCCGGCCGAAAGCCATGGCAACCGCTACAATGTACATAACCGAGCTGAGCGTCTTCAATGTTTCTCTGAAAATCGCCGGATAATCTTTGAAAGTCAGGGTGCGATAGATGCACTGGCTGACAAGGATCGAATAAATAACGGAAATACAGGCAGCCTCTGTCGGTGTTACAACGCCGCTGTAGATTCCGCCCAGGATGATGACAGGCATCAATATCGCGAAGAAGCTGTCTTTGAAGGTTTTCCAAAGGCCTTTCTTCCTGAGCACGTCTACGCTGGCACGAATCCGTTCTTTGTCTTCCCCTCTGATCTTCCAGTAGATGTAGCTGTAAACGATTAAAATCAAACCGACCAAACATCCCGGAAGGATACCGGCAATAAAGAGGTCGCTGATGGATTGTCCGGCTGTAAGACCGTACCAGATAAAGGGAATACTGGGCGGAATCATAACGCCCAGGGTACCTGCTACCGAAATCAGCGCAGTGACCCAAACCCGGTCGTATCCCAGCTCTACCAGCAGAGGCAGCGTCATAGCTCCAACTGCGGCTACCGTTGCTGGAGAGGACCCGGAAATGGCACCATAGAACAAACAGGTAACCACAACCGCTGCCAAAAGCCCAGAGGTAAAATTACCGATAAAGTAAGAAAAAAAGTCGAATAAGCGTTTACTGATTCCGCCTCTGCCCATGATAACACCGCAAAAGATAAACAGCGGTACAGCAAGAACAATATAGGAATCCAGACAGCTGGCTATGTTTCGATATACATATTCCCCCGTTACTCCGTGGGTATCTGTAAATAGTGCAATTGCGATCATGGACCACCCAACACTTACGCCGATGGGGACTCCGATGATCAAAAGTCCGAAAAATACAATGAATAATATGGCGAGCGCATTCATACCTGGTCCCTCCCTTCCGTTTCATCTTCCATCAACTGCTCTTGCTTTTTCTGTCTGTGTTTCAAAATAAAATCTTCATATATAACTTGAATCAGACGTATTACGGATAAGCAGCAGCCTACGAGAAATGCGGCATAAACGATCCACATCGGTAATGCGATTGCTGCGCTTGTTTGATTATGGTCATAGATTTTGGCAACGGATATGATTCCCTGCCAGATCATCACTCCACAGAAACCTAGGAAAACAATATTGGCGATCAAATTCAAGATTGGTTTTATCTTGGGCACCAGAGTTTCCAAAATATCAATTTGCAGGGAATTTCTGCAGCGAACGGAATAGCTGATTCCTAAAAATGACATCCATATGAACATGTAGCGACAAACTTCCTCCGGGAAGGATAGCGCATGACCGACAACATAGCGCAGGAAAATCTGCACGAACATCACCAGAACAATCGCAGTCAGCAGGACAGCCATCAGAATCTCTTCGAAGTACTTATCCAGCCATTTTATTACTTTCATTCTTTTCCTCCTTTGCGTTTCTTAGAAAAATGATTGTCTAAAGACCGGTTTGCCCTCCCGCAGGGTCATAAGCGGAACAAATACGCGTTCACTTTCCTTGCGATTGCCGAACCGATCAAAAAATTCTTGCTTGCATGGAAAAATATCAAAAATTGCCACATCTGCCCTTGTTCCATTCTCCAACGTACCGATTTCATCAGCCATATCCAGCGCTCTGGCCGGTGCATAGGTGACCGCTTTCATAATTGAAAGCTCATCCATGCCGCACAGCAGCGAAGTATTCATTGCATGGAGCAGACCGAAGGATGGTTTTTTCCAAATAAATTGCAGCACTGCATCGGAACTGATAATATCCGGGAAAAAGCCGTCTTTATACGCATCCGTTAAATTGGGAATTGACCAATGAATGCTGCCGTTTCCGGTTTCAAAGAGGATTCCCCGTTTTCTGGCATCCCTAAGCTCTTTTCTTACTTTTCTATCCGAATCAAAGATCGTCTCTCCTAAGTTTTGGTATAGATGGGTATAGGAATCTCCCGGTTTTAATAATTGGAGAATTCCGGATATGGGCGCATCCTCAGGCAGATTGGCGCAATGAACCGCCAAAACGCAGGGATACCCTTCCCATCTGATCTTTTCAGCGATCTGAACTGCTTTTTCAAGGGGCTCAAGCCCAAAACCTTTTGTGGTTTCTTCTGCAATGCGCAGCTTCAATCCTTTGATGGCGTGGGGGTATTTTTTAAAAAATGCAAGTATTTGATCACAATCCATATCGTCGGGATCGCAGCATTCTCCTCGTTTATAACCTGCCTTTACGCCTTCCGGGATCAGATTGATATAGGCTTTTATTTCTGTCATGGAGTCGAGCATCCCATTGCGATAGAAAGCGTCAAAGTTCATGGTCCCCGTTGATCCGGCGTCGATACTGGTGGTAATTCCCTGTGACGGACATAGGATATCAGCGTTGATCCCCAGATTGTTTCCGCCGTAAAAGTAATGGGCGTGCATATCGATTAGCCCAGGAAGAACGTATTTCCCCTCCGCATCAATGATTTCCGCCCCATCGGCAGAAGGATCTCCTTCTACAATCCGCCCTTTTACCAAATAAAGATCCTTTTTGTAGAATTGGTTTCGCTGGAAGTCAATGACTATCCCGTTTCTGATTATATAATCATATACCATGCTGTTATTTGCTCCTTTCTTACATATCCTCGCCGCTCAAAACTGCATCAATCCCCTTTGCTACCGCCATTGACATGCGTTTTTTCGAGTCCTCACTAAATGTCCCGCAGTGCGGGGACAACAGCACATTACTAAGGTGAAGCAATGGCAGTGTTTCCTCAGGAGGTTCTGTTTCAAATGCGTCGAGGGCGGCTCCCGCCAGCTTCTTTGCTTTGAGCACCTGATAAAGATCCGCTTCGTTTATAATTCCGCCCCGGGCAAAATTGGCGATAAAAGCCGTAGGCTTCATCAGCGCCAGCCTGCGCCCGTCGATCAAATTCCTTGTACTTTCTAAGAGAGGCACATGCACCGTCAAGAAATCCGATTTGCTGCAGAGCTCATCCAGATCTTGCTCATAGACAAATCCTCTTTCTTCGATTTCCTCCCGTTTCATAATTGGATCATAAATATGTACCTTCGCTTCAAATCCGTATTTTGCTATCTCTGCCACTTTGGAACCGATCCGCCCAAATCCAATCACACCGACTGTTTTACCCGCAAAGTCCACGCTTCCTTTTTCATCGCGTGTCTGCCACTTGCTATGACGCATCGCCTGGTCCAGATAGACGATTCTTTTGCTCAGGGCTCCCAATGCGAAAATGGTATGTTCCGCAACGGATCTGGAATTGGCATCCCCGGTTGTCACAATTTTGATTCCCTGCTGTTCTGCTGTTTTTACATCGATGTTATCTGTGCCCACGCCGTGCTTGGCAATAACCTGCAAATGCTCTGCCGATTGGATCAATTCCCGATCAATCACGGTCAGCCTGGTTACAACCGCATGGTAATCGCCAATGATGGATTTTAAGTATTGCTGATCTTCATTATTTGCTGTGAACACATGATATTTCTTTTTTAAAAACTCCATTCCGCTCGGGTGGAGCGGCTGAATATATAAAATTTTTTTCATAACAGCTTCCTCATTTTCAATTCGAGGCTGCGATAGCCTGATAGGCCGCTTCGATTTCTTCGAATTTCTTTCTTATGTTTTCTTCCTCTTCCCTTAGAATTGTATCCTGCGGGAAAATGACGCGTTTATCGTTAAACCCCCGTAGTGAAATCGCAAATTTGGCCGCCGCTGTGGCATTGGCTGTCATTCCCAGAATCTTGGATGATTCCATGATCAGACGGTTGTACTGTTTTGTCAGTTCTACGTTTTTATCTCTGGCCGCCTCATAGGCTGAAACGAACATCTTTGGAAAAGCAGGAGCCAGCGCAGGAACGAATCCATCCGCTCCCATCAGGACTGCCGAAAGGGCCTGCGGTGTCACGCCCTGCATGACAGAAAAAGGCGTATCTTCATATTTGCTGAGGACTTTCATAAAGTCCCCATAGGCGCCGGAACTATCTTTATAAGCTACCACTCTGTCATCCAGTACTGCGATTTTCATAACCGTTTCTGCTGTCAATCTGATACCGGTAAAAGAGGGAATATTGTAGATCACTAAATCCACATCCGTCTCTGTTAATATCTTCTCGAAATGGCGGATCGTCTCGTCTTGAGAGGTATGGCGATCGTAGAAAATCGATGTCACGGCAGCGCATGTTCCGCCCAGCGATTCCAGTTCTTTTATATTTTCGATCACCCGCCTGGTACTTGTATCCATCACCCCCGCTATGACCGGAACTCTTCCCTTTACTTGTTTTAAGGTCAGGTCAATGATGTGTTCCCGCTGTTTTTGCGTCAGTGCCATGGTTTCGCCATTGGTGCCTGCAACAAAGATTCCATGAAGCCCGTTCTCAATACAATATTCCAGCAGCGCGCTGTATCCTTCATCATCGATATTTTCCTTCTCATCGATGGGGGATATGATGGGAGGAATAATTCCCTGGTATGTTTTCTTCATAACTCTGTTTCCTCGATTTTAATAATCACTGGCATGCATGATAACCTTCAAAGCTTCCTTCTTTTCCAACAGCGAAAAGCCTTCGCGGAAGTCTTCCAGCGGAATGCGATGGGTAATCAGCGGTTCCAGATTGATTTTTTTTGCTCCCATCAGCTCAAGGGCCTGCTTCCATGCCTCGAAAGTTGCGCCGAAGGAATAGCTGATGGTGCAGGATTTAAACACCGCGGCTGTCCATGGGAAGGTAAGCTCCGGCCTTGCCGTTTCGCCGATCGCGACGATCTGTCCGGTTTTCTTGATCAAATCGACCATCTGGTAAATCGCCGGATCCGCGCCGGATGCTTCGATGACCACATCAACGCCTGCTCCATTGGTGATTTCCATAATCCGGCTCTTTAAATCTTCTTTTTCTACATTGATCACTTCATCCAGTCCCAACTGCCTTGCAATAGGCAGGCGTACCGGCTCATCGACCTCTGTTCCGGTGAGGATCACATGTTTGGCGCCGATGGCTTTTGCAACCATGGCGTTGATCATGCCGATGGTTCCGCATCCCTGCACCAGGACCACATCTCCGATATTGACCGTTTTGCGGACGATCTGCGCCTGGGTGGCGACGCTGACCGGTTCTGTCATTGCCGCTTCATCGAAGGTTACGTTATCCGGGATCTTTATCAGCAGATGTTCCGGCGTGCAGAAGTAGCTGGTCCAGCCTCCATTAACCTTATAACCTACCGGCTTTCTCTCCGGGCACAGAATCGGCTGTCCGGTTCTGCAGAAATCACAGACGCCGCAAACGCTTTTATTGTTTTCGCTCACGACCCGGTCGCCCACTTTCCATTTGGTCACATCTTTTCCTACGCGGACGATCTCACCGCAAAATTCATGGCCTACGACCACCGGCGGCGTATAGGTATGGTTGTCATGATACAGGTGCAGCTCACTGCCGCAAATTCCTGCTGCCATTACCTTGATCTCGACCTCGTTATCCGCGGGATTTGGACGTTCCAGATCCCTGATTTCCCATCCATCTTTTCCATCTTTAAATTTTACAACTGCTTTCATTTCTCACACCTCACAATCACCCTGTATAACCGCCTAAAATCTCCACGCAGGAACCTGTAATATACGAGCCTCCCTCAGAAGCAAGGAAGGTAATTACGTTGGCCACTTCTTCCACTGTACCCAGCCTCCTGATTGGGATTCGCGCCAGCACTTCATCCAGCTGTTCTTTTGACAGCATCCTCGTCATGGCGGTGTCGATCCGCCCCGGTGCTACACAGTTAACGGTGATATTGTATTTGCCCACCTGCTTGGCCAGCGTTTTGGTCAATCCTATGATGCCGGCTTTCGTTGCTGAATAGTGGGCCGCAGAATTAATTCCCCCGTGAAGTCCCGCAAGTGAAGACAGGCTCACGATCCGGCCCCATCCGTTGTCTTTCATATATGCGAAAGCTTCCTTTGAACACAGGAAATTGCTTTTTAGATTAATGTTCAGCACCTGGTCAAACTGTTCTTCCGTGATTTCGTAAAAGGGCAGTTTGGGCGAAATTCCCGCATTGTTGATTAAAATATCGATTCTTCCGAAATGGTCATGGGTTTTGCGAAACAGATCTTTCACGTCCCCTTCCTGTGAAACGTCGCAGTGGATGAATAGGGACTCCACTCCCAGCTGTACCACCTCCGCACTTGTTTTTTGTCCGGCTTCGTCATCGATATCGCTGATAACCACCGCCGCCTTTTCTCTGGCAAGCTGCAGTGCGCAGGCTCTCCCAATCCCCTTGCCGGCTCCGGTCACGATGGCAATTTTTCCATTGATTCCAAGATCCATCGATCTCCTCCTTTCTCTTTCCGTTTGTAGATTTACTTATATATCACGCAACAACTGTGCCAATTTACTGAATTTTTAAAACGTTGAATGCGACCATTGAAAAATCAAGCTTTGCAAGAATCATGTCATTTTTGATCGAAAAAAGTAGCTCTTTTTCATTGCTCCATTTTGTAACAGACAGCCTATATTCCATTTTATTTTTTTCATTTTGTAACACTTTTTATATGCGGGCCGGTGTCGATCAAACGGACGTTATGCAGGCCGGTGTTTTGCAAGTTGGCGTCACGCAGTCCGGCCCCCGAAAGGGCATAGTGTAGTTTTTGGCTTTCTGGCAGGTAGATCGGCGCCCGCCGGGAAACTATCAAAACGAACTCGAAAATCTTTCTAATCTGATACGTTCTCCTTCATCGCAGGCGGTACCATCAGGAAACGTATCGGTAAGGAGACGTTTCTTCTCGTATACCGACAATTCCCCTTAAACCAAGGCGGCGCAGCAGCAGAAAACGCTCCCGAAATATCAGCATCCACAAAAAACGCCCAGTTCCGATACTCGGCCCAGTACTTTCCACACACCATAGGCCCGCATCTTTAGAATATCAGAGTTGCACCCAAAAAAAGTTTCCAATTTTTGGGCATTGACAATAGATCGCATGCTCCCGGGATGCCGCAAGAGTTCCAGCCTGCCAGCCAGCTTTTTTCCATACAAAAAGAAAATCGCCTGAACTCACGATTTCAGGCGATTTTCCTTTAAAAGCTTTATTTATTTAAGAGTTTGCACTTACCTTTTTTAATTGCAATTATCCCCACAGCTCTTCATCGGAAGGAACATGATTATTGGGCATGTAACGGGCGATTCTGGATACGTTCATCAGATGTTTGTAATCCAGATTTTCGGAGATACTATTATGGCCCCAGCTTCCGCATCCCAGCGTGTTGGTCGGAGCCAGGCCATTATAGAAGCTTCCGCCTGCGCTGCTGGCACAAACCTGGTTAATTACAAATCTGGATACGCATAGTTCTTCGCCTACGTGTCTGATATGGTCTTCCGAATCGGAGTGGAAGGATACGCTATGCCCCTTACCTTCTTTCTCCAAATTCTCTCTGGCAATATTGATCCCTTCATCCAGGGTTTTATATTTATATGCGGCAATAACCGGAGCCATTTTTTCTCCGCCCAGCGCATCTGTCAAAGCCGTTCCATCCGCCTGAGCAACAATGATCTTGGTGCCTTCCGGCAGCTCGATCCCCGCCAGCTCGGCGATCTTTTCCGGCGACTGGCCCACTGAATGCCGGTTGGGTTTTCCATCCTGGAAGAGAGCCTCCCGGACACCTTCCAGCTCTTTCGGATCTTTTACCACATAGGCGCCGCCCGCTTCAAATTCAGCCATGATTGCATCGTAGTCTTTTTCCGGGCAGATAACGGACTGCTCTCCGGAGCAAATGATTCCATAGTCAAAGGTTCTGCCGGCGATGATCTTGGGCACCGCTTCTTTATAGTCATATCCTTCATCGATGATGCACTGAACATTGCCAGCGCCAACGCCCAGAGCCGGACGGCCGGAGCTATAGGCTGCATTGACCATTCCCGCGCCGCCGGTAGCGATTACGATATCCGCGGACGAAATCAAGTTTCTGGTGTTTTCTCTGGAATGCTGATCCAGGATTTGAATGAGATGTTCCGGATATCCCAGCTTGGACAGCTGGGCATTAATCATTTCTACAGTCTTAGTACTGCATTTCTGTGCTTTGTGGTGAGGCGTGATAATGATTGCATTGCCGCACTTTAAGGCAAACATCGCATTGCTCATCGGCGTAACAATCGGGTTGGTGCAAGGTGTAATGGCTGCCGCCACACCGATGGGTTTAGCAATTCTGGTAATGCCTGTGTTTTCATCTGTATCGAGAATTCCTCTGGATTTTTTTCCTTTCAAGTTGTTCCAGACAATTTTTGATTTCTGCTTATTTTTGGCGATTTTATCGGGGACATTGCCCATGCCGGTTTCTTCCACCGCGATTTCCGCCAGATACTCCGCATTGTCGTATACGACTTTTCCCACTGTCTTGACGGCCAGATCAACTTGATCCTGGGTCATTTTTTCAAATTCAGCCTGAGCTTTTCTTGCCCGTTCGATAAATCCGCCTATATACTCCTGACTCATTGCTTTTTCATCCATTCTTTTTTCCTCCATCTTTGTTTTTATGTATTAACGTTTTTTTATCACTCTTCCAGCATGCTCCCCGTGTCCAGATATCTGGAATGCCATGACAGCGCTTCTGTAAGAATATGCGGCGTATGCAGCGCCGAGGAATCGCAGGCCCGTTTAAAATAAGACATCAGCTCTTCCTTAAAATCCGGGTGGGCGCAGTTTTCAATGATTTTCACGGCCCGTTCCTTTGGGCTCAGTCCCCTCAGGTCCGCGTAACCCTGTTCGGTAACCAGCACCATCACTTCGTGCTCCGTATGATCCACATGGGAAACCATCGGTACAATGGAAGAGATTTTACCGCCCTTAGCTGTAGACGGTGTGCTGAAAATGGTAATGGCGCCGTTTCTGGAGAAGTCCCCGGAACCTCCGATCCCGTTCATCATCTTCGATCCCATAATGTGGGTGGAATTTACGTTTCCATAGATATCCGCTTCAATGGCGGTATTCATGGCAATCACACCCAGGCGACGCACGACTTCCGGATTGTTGCTGATCTCCTGCGGTCTCAAAATGATCTTATCCCGGAAAAAATCAACTTCATCTAAAAACTCTTCCAGCGCAGCAGGGGAAGGGCTGAGCGCTGTGGTAGAAGCCATATTGGCTTTCCCCGACCGGAGCAGATCCAGCATGGAATCCTGTACCACTTCTGTGTAGCAGGTCAGGTTTTCATACTCGGAATCGCACAGGCCGTAGAGAACCGCGTTGGCAACACTTCCTACTCCCGATTGTAACGGAAGCAGAGAATTTGTCAATCTTCCAGAGGCAACTTCTCTATCAAAAAATTTTATGATGTTATTGGAAATCTCTTTGGAAGCATCGTCCACTTCGCCCAGAGGCCTGGTTTTATCCTGCATATCGGTAATGACAACGGCAGCAATTTTATCGAACCCGCACTCCATATAGGGCATGCCGATTCGGTCGGCCGGATTGCAGATACCGATGGGTTTGCGGTTGGGCGGATTATCCAGCAGGACAATATCGGCCATTCCTTCCAGGCTCATGGGCTTTTTTAGATTGATCTCCACGATGACTTGATCTGCGTTTTTGATAAATGCGGGAGCATTGCCCACTGCGGTGGTCGGTATGATATGGCCCTCTTCCGTGATGGCCAGCCCTTCAACTATGGCCACATCGATTTTGTTTAGCATACCATAATTGACATATTGGGTGCTCTGGGATAAATGCATATCTATGTACTCGACTTCGCCTTCGTTAATCTTGCCGCGGATGGTGGCATTGGTGTGATAAGGGAGCCGCTTTTTGATCACGCCCGCCTCAGTAAGAGCCGCATCGATCTCCGGTCCTACCGATGCTCCCGAATAGAGATCGATCTTTATTTTCTCTCCGCCTTTCGCCCGTTCTGCCAGAGCAAGAGGCACAGCCTTGGGATAACCGGATGGCGTAAAACCGCTGACGCCCACTGTCATCCCGTCTTTAATTATCTCTGCTGCTTCCTCCGCTGATCGTACTAATGCTAACGCTTTTTCATCTCTCAGCCTGGCCGCAAGGCCCATCTTTTTTTCGCTCATGTTCGAATACCTCCATTACACAATTGGCAACTGGTTTAATATAATTGTAAATATGATCATACATAATAACGCGAATGGGTAAGTAGCTCCATACCCGGCCGCCGGATCATCGCTTTCCAGAGCGTCTACCGCTGCACCAAGTCCAGGTGTGGATGTCATCCCGCCGCAGATCGCACCCGAAAGCACAACCCAGTTCAGCTTGAACACATAGCGGCCGACAACGAATCCCACCAGCATGGCCGTTATTCCCACCACCAGGGCGGAAACAGCCAGAAGTACGCCGGATCCGGTCAAGGCGTTGATGGCCACATATCCGTACTTTAACCCGACGATGCACAGGAAGAATACCAGTGCGATATCGCGGATAATGCCCATTACTTTGTTGTCCATTCGGAAGGAAAGAGGGCCGACCTTGCCGATGGAACCCAGCAAAAGGGACATGATCAGGATTCCTCCGGTAGCGCCCAAGCTGAAATATCCCAAAGGGCCGAGATAAATTTCGATGCTCCCAACCAGATAGCCCACAACGCAGGTCACCGCGAAGGCGATCATATTGAATGGGCTGACCGGAATATTTCTTTCCTTGACCATCCCCCTGGCCTCATTCATTTCCAGTTTGTAGCGTTCTTTTTCTTTGTTCAGATCCATTCTGAAAATAATGGCAAAGAAGCTGACGGCAAAGATGACAATGATAACGCCGAAGGGATAAGCGATGGCATATCCGGTGGCTACGCCTCCTGTGGCGTTGGTCACATATGCGTCTTGCTGCTGGGGCGTGAGAGCCGGTGTATTGTCCACAGTCAGGGAGTCATCTCCAATCACCTGCAAAACATGTTCTTTTTCTTCCTGGGATGCCTGCTGATAATCGGCTGCCACAGATTTTGCATGATCCTCAGCTGTTTCCAATGCCGCTCCAAGGCCCGGCGAGCTGGTCAGAGCACCCACGTAAACCCCCGAAAATTCATAGGCGCCGGCCTCCTTTACCAGCTTCATGCCGCCAAAGCTTCCCAGTGCACCGACAAAGGTGATAATGACAGCCAGGGCGACAAATTTAGGACCGTATTTCCGTATAACAACGCCCATATCCTTGGCCGCCAGCAGCCCGATCGCCGCTACGAAAAAGATCAAAGACATCTCTAAAAAATTTCCATCGATGATTCCATTGTCCATCATTGTTTTGGCGGCTTCATATCCGGCAGCGCTTTCGCCCTGCGCCACAATATGTCCGCCGTACTGATACATAGCCCAGCCGATCACCAGTCCGGTAAACAAGGCTCCTGAAGATCCGAAGCTGAATTTCCCAAATTTAATCTTTCCGAAAATCAAGCCGGTGCCGATGGCGAAAAACATCAGCATGAAGGGATTCATCAGCAAATTGATAAATTCAAACCTCATAAAGGCCTCCTCTAATTTTTATTTCTCAAGCAGTTTTAAAGCTACAGCGCTGTTTTACTTTGTTAACGATATCACAATCCATAACACAGGAAAAATTGATTATTCTGATAATACCCTCAGTTTTTTCTAGGATTACAGTTCTATATATTTAGTTGTTTTCCAGCAGAATCATCTGTTATACTGTTGACAGAAAAAATAGGGTTAAAGGGAATCTGATATGAATTTTCTCAATATTTCGAATTTAGGGGGTACCATTATGAATATTAATCATTTGCGGTATTTTGAAGAAGTCTGCAGACAAGGGAGCATAACCAAAGCTTCGGAAGCTTGTCATATCTCACAGCCGTCGATCACAGCAGCCATTAACGGGCTGGAAACGGAGCTGGGCTACAAGCTTTTTTCCCGCGTCAACAATCGGCTTCGCCTAACCCATGAAGGGGAAGCCTTTCAGACGCTCACAAACCAGTTTTTAAAGGAGTTTGCAAGCTATTACGAAAAAGCCTGTGATCTATCTAAGGGCAGAAAGGCGGTCCTCCGTTTGGGAGTGCCTTCTGTTATGGGAACCTTTTTCTTTCGCAAGATCATCCCTGATTTCAATGAAAAACATCCAAATATTGAGCTGGAAATCTTTGAGATCGCAACCATCGACGGCATTCGAATGCTGGGCAACGCGGAGCTGGATCTGCTCCTTGGCATCAAGAATGAAACTTGCTACAACAATTGTGATTCCAAGGAAATCTTTGCCACTGAGCTGCAGCTGGCGGTCAACAAAGACCACCCTTTGGCCAGCCAAAAGAAGATTGCGGCCCAAATGCTGTCTGGCCTTCCTCTGGTGATTATTTCTAAAGGGTCTTATCATTACAAATCGATCCGTTCCACTTTCTCGGACATTGATTTGAATATCATCATGAATTCCAGCCAGCTTTCCACCATTCGCTACATGATCCGCGATAATAATTCGGCCACGATTATTTATAAAGATATCTTTGCCGACGATCCGGATATTTGCTGCGTCCCGCTGGAACGGCCCATGCCGGCCCATGTCCATGTGTTCTGGCAGAAGAATACATATTTATCCGCTGCTATGAAATCCTTTATTTCCTATATTACTCAGCTGGATTTTTAGGTTCCGGCCGCGGACTTTTTTGGGTGCGATGCGTGCTGCGAACCGCCAAGTTTTGGGTTGCTGCGGCAGATGAAATTGTTTTTTCTTTGGCTCGGAAAATTTTTTTGGAAATTTGGCTTTTTTACGCAAAATTGTGGGGTTGTAGTGGCTGGTTCCGCGGGATATGGGCAAAACCCGGTCAATCCCCAATCTGACGAGGCGCAGTCGTTGAAAACGGCGTAAATTTTGAACAACGATTTTACTTTTTTCCCCTGAGGGAGGGGTTGTCGCAATAACCGTGATCGTCGTGGTCCCCCAATCCTTGAGCGTTACGTTCCGAAGGGGGCCACACGCCCGCAACCAGGGGGCCTGCGGCCAAACTTGATACTTTGCTGCCCCCTCCGCTCACCCACCCAAGCGCGCCAGCAATTTTTTATGAAAAAGCCTTGACAAAACAATTCGGAAAAGTTATAGTATAGACAACGATTAAACATTCATTTAATCGTTTGCAGACTAAGTCGCCGTTGCTGATTCTTAAAAAGGAGCAGCCTTGGCCAATAGACTGGAAATATCGATGATCGTATTTCCTACGTTATAACAAAGTCGGCTTCGCCAATACTTGAAAGAAGTAGACTTTGTTGAAATACAGGAAATGCTATGCAATTGATATTTCCTGTATTATAAGAAAGGAGGAATCTGATATGGCAAAACCCACACTTCCTCATGACCACGGCAGCCACACTTTAGAACTGCTGGAACATAAGCCCACACTGGACACCTTTGAAAAAGTCTCTAATACTTTTCAACTAATCAGTGATACAACTCGGTTAAAGATCTTATGGCTTCTGTGTCACAGTGAAGAATGCGTAATCAACATTGCAGCCGCCATAGACATGAGTTCTCCGGCTGTTTCACACCATCTGCGAGTTTTGAAGCAGGCCGGGCTGCTGACGGTTCGCCGTGAAGGCAAGGAAGCTTATTATACGCTGGCAGATACGGAAGAAGCGGATCTCGTTCACAAAATCGTTGACAGTGTCTTTGATATGAACTGCAAACGATAAAAAAATTTAACCATTAATTAAACAATTGCTTAATCATTTAATTTTAGGAGGAATCAACCATGAAAAAGTCATTTAAATTATCTGAACTGGACTGTGCAAACTGCGCCGCAAAGATGGAAGCTGCCATCAACAAGCTGGACTCCGTGGACAGCGCGACCATCAATTTTATGTCGCAGAGATTAATACTGGAAGCTGACGACGATAAGTTCAACGAAGCCGTTGATCTGGCCCAAAAGGCCATTACGAAAGTGGAGCGCGGCTGCAAAATCGTCCGCTAGATTGATCGGCACGACACATATCTGCAATCGAAAGGGGTAATTCTATATGAAACGCAAGCAGAAGATACAGTTGGGACGGGCAGCCGTCTCGGGCATACTATTAGTTATGGGAGCGCTGCTGCCCCTCCCTGAACTGGCAGCTTTTATCATCCTCATAGCCTCGTATCTAATCGCCGGCTATGATACGCTACTGACCGCTATTCGCAATATTTGCCACGGTCAGGTATTCGACGAAAACTTTCTCATGGCCATCGCGACCATCGGTGCCATCGGGTTAAAGGACTATAAAGAGGCTGTTTTCGTTATGCTTTTTTATCTGGTGGGGACCATATTTGAAGAATATGCGGTTAACAAGTCCCGCGGTTCCATCAGTGAACTCATGGATATCCGTCCCGATTACGCAAACTTGCTGAAGGACGGCCATGAAGAGAAGGTTGACCCTTATGAGGTCGCCATCGGAGATATTATCCTGGTAAAACCCGGCGAGCGAGTGCCTTTAGACGGAGTCGTTCTGGAAGGTCATTCTTCTCTGGACACTTCTGCTCTGACCGGCGAATCACTGCCCCAGGATGTGACAGCTGAACAGCCCATTACCAGCGGCTGCATTAATCTGACCGGCATTCTTAAAATAAAAGTCAGCAGCGAATTTGACCAATCTACTGTCGCCAAAATTCTGGATATGGTGGAAAACGCCGGCAGTAAGAAAGCAAAAGTAGAAAAATTTATAACCAAATTTGCCCGTTATTACACGCCGATCGTGGTCATTGCAGCGGCTCTGATGGCTGTCATTCCGCCGCTTGCCATTCCCGGCCAGACTTTCAGCGATTGGATATCCAGGGCGCTGATCTTCTTGGTTATCTCCTGTCCGTGCGCATTGGTCATTTCCGTGCCCCTTGCCTTCTTCGGCGGCGTGGGCGGCGCTTCGCGCTGCGGAATTCTGGTCAAAGGGAGCAATTATCTGGAGGCCCTTGCCAGCGTAGATACGGTAATCTTTGATAAAACTGGCACACTCACTACGGGTACCTTTTCCGTAACCGACGTGCATAGTTTGAAGCTTGACCGGGATCAATTCCTGGAGCTGGCCGCTTATGCGGAGAGTTACTCCGACCATCCGATTTCTCTGTCCATCAAAGAGGCCTTCGGAAAACCAATCGATAAAAGCCGGGTATCCGACGCTGAAGAAATCTCCGGCAAGGGAGTTAAATCGATTATCGATGGCAAAGCAATCTATGCGGGCAACAGTAAGCTGATGCGCTCTTTAGGTATCGATGAGTTCCCAGAAACGGAAAGCGCTACTCTGGTACACTTGGCGGACGAAAAGGAATATTTGGGCTACATCTCCATCTCTGACACCATCAAAAAGGATGCAGCTGCTGCTATACAGGGCCTGAAGGATGCCGGTGTGCGTTCTGCGGTTATGCTGACCGGTGACCGGCTGGCGGTTGCCCAAAAAGTTGCAGACACGATTAATCTGGATGCTTTTCATGCAGAACTTTTGCCTGGAGATAAGGTCGAATTGGCAGAAGAGATCATTGAGACAAAAAAAGCAAAGGGAAATGTGATTTTTGTCGGAGACGGGATCAACGATGCACCGGTTCTGGCTCGTGCGGATATTGGAGTAGCTATGGGTGGACTCGGTTCGGAGGCAGCAATTGAAGCCGCTGATATAGTAATTATGGATGATCAGCCTTCAAAACTCTCCGTCGTTATAAAAATTGCTAGAAAAACCCTGACCATTGCTAAGCAAAACGTAGTTTTCGCATTAGCGGTCAAGGCTCTCGTTCTAGTGCTGGGAGCTTTGGGGCTAGCTTCCATGTGGGCTGCCGTGTTTGCGGATGTAGGAGTGGCTGTAATCGCGATCCTTAATTCCATGCGAGCGCTGCGGACAAAAAATTTATAAAGCTGGCAGGTTTCTTTATTCAAGCCTCTTTGAAGGAATACTCCGGCGACACCTGGCAAAGTCAGCATTTTCCACGTCATAAAAATTGGGCTGCCCCATGAAGTAAATCATTTTTCTTCATGGAGCCGCCCTTTTATGCTAAAGGATTAGCTTTAGCTCATCCTTTTATTTTCACGTTATACGTTGCTTCTGACATTGGTGGCTTCTCCTAAGCGAGTAATGGTCAAAGCCAGGTCACTAAACGTAAATCCATCCTGCGCAACTACAACTTCCACTGTGGAAGGGGCTGCATCCACCAGGAACGGTACATTAAAGGACAAGGTCGCAGCTTCATTGGTCGAAGCAAAGGTGTGACGTGTAATTGCACCGCTTACAGGGGCTCCGTTTAAATAAAGCTGTGCAGTAACAGTTGCCGGAATAGCAGTTCCTGGATTGACTGCTGCAGTGCTGTGGAAAGCTGCCTGATAAACGCCGTTCTGGTGAATTTCCACCTGTGCAGATCCTGCCTGGTGAGTGATTGCTGATCCGGAGATCAGCGGCGTTTCACTGAAGGTCAATGGTGCTCCAGCAGTTGATGTCTGATTAGTCGTATCTATCGTCGCCAGCACTTCAGGTATCCCGGCGCCTCCCGGTTCTCCGCGGGGAATGATAAAATCAAAGATGGCATCATTCTCATTTCCGGTATTGATTACTTCAGCAGCCGTACCCGGATCTCCAGTTATTACATTTCCAATACGGATGGTTGCGGCAGGACCTGGTTCTCCCGTATCGCCCTGTGGTCCGGTGGCTCCTACTGCGCCCGCAGGACCCGTGGCTCCGGTTGGGCCTGTTGGGCCTGTTGGACCAGTTGCTCCAGTGGCGCCTAATTGTCCTGGCTGTCCCTGAGGGCCCTGTGGACCTTCCGGTCCCTCCGGACCCTGTTCACCTCTTGGACCTTGATCTCCTCTTTGGCCCTGAATACCTTGCAGGCCCGTGGCTCCAGTGGCTCCTGTCTGGCCTGTCGGACCGGTTGGGCCCGTGGCTCCTGTGTGGCCTCTTGGAATGATGAACTCGAGAACATGGTCCGGCGATCCGGCTACGTCAACGACTTGCGCATCTGTTCCAGGCTCACCGGTAGTTGTGTTCTGTATTTGAATGGTTTCTGCTGTTCCAGGAGTTCCATCATCTCCCCTGGGACCAGTCGGACCGGTCGGGCCTGTTGGACCGGTCGGGCCTGTGGCTCCTCTTGCTCCTGTGGGCCCTGTTGCTCCACTCGGACCGCTCGGGCCTGTTGGACCGGTCGGGCCTGCATTACCAGTTACTCCCTGCAGCCCAGTCGGCCCCTGCGGACCGGTTGCACCGCTCGGGCCTGTTGGACCGGTCGGGCCTGCATTACCAGTTACTCCCTGCAGCCCAGTCGGCCCCTGCGGACCGGTTGCACCGCTCGGGCCTGTTGGACCGGTCGGGCCTGCATTACCAGTTGCTCCCTGCAGCCCAGTCGGCCCCTGCGGACCGGTTGCACCGCTCGGGCCAGTTGCACCAGTCGGGCCTGCATTACCAGTTGCTCCCTGCAGCCCAGTCGGCCCCTGCGGACCGGTTGCGCCTGTGGCTCCAGTCACTCCAGCAAACCCCTGGGGCCCGGTTGCCCCGGTAGCTCCTGCAGGGCCAGCTGGTCCCTGCGGACCGGTTGCTCCATTTGGACCTGTTGCACCGGTCGGGCCTGGTCTTCCTTCTGGTCCCTGCGGACCCACTGGTCCCTGCGGGCCGGTCGGCCCTTGTATAACTCCGGTGTTTTTCCATCTGCAGGTATCCGGATCCCACACATATAGCTCACCATTTACAATATACGCATCACCTATGCAGCCTACTGGATGAGCAGCAACCAATTCTTCATACGAATTGTAATGTCCTAAAATAGTAATGCCTGCCCCTGCAGGGCCGGTTGGTCCCGTTGGGCCGGTCGGTCCTGTACAGCATACCGGAGGTTTTGGAGGCGTCGGTGGACATCCGCACCCGCAGTCTCCGCTCTGGCCGCATCCACAGCCGCAGTTTCCCCCCGACTGCCCGCCGCAGCCGCACTGGCTGTCAGTCGAATTATTACAGTCGCAGGAATTTCCTAGGTTTGCTCCATGGGCTTGATTTACAAACCCGGTAAAATTTGTTTTATAACTCATTAAAAGTCTCCCCTTTAATTGCTTTTAATTTGTTTTCAAAATAGATTCGATTGTAGCTTACCGCATCCGAATCCGGTTTGAAAACAGCAGCTTGTTCATTGCAGCGACTTGCCATTTCCCATTGCCCCATTTTGTCATAGCAGACAGCCAATTGCAGATTAGGAATATAGCCGTAGCACTCAGGCTGTACAAATCCTCCCGATCTCAGATCCGGCTCTCTTGTACGCGCTGTCTCAAACCAAAATGCCGCTTGTTTCAGCTGGTTTCGATCTAAAAAATATTCCCCCAGCTGACAGCAGATTTCTGCCCGAGGTTCATCCAGCTCCAAACTTTTCAATAAAGCTCTCAAGGCAAGGATTTCCTTATCAATTTTCAGATAACAGTCCGACAGCAATTTGCAAGCTTCTAATTTATTTTCGATCCACCCTCCGTCTTCCTCTATAAATTCTTTCAAGACCAGGACCGTTTCTTCATACCTCTTATGAAAATACAATTCCTGCCCATAGTAAAATTTTTGACGCGGTGGAAGCGTTATCCCTGATTGTCTTTTCTTCTCAAGGATTCGAAGATTCCGATCCGGATCACCCGGCTTCATCTTCTTATGAGTCACAGAAGCCTCTCTATAAAGGATTTTTCCAGTTGGCGTTATCGCCTCGTGTACTTCTCCTTCCCAGAAAAAGCGGCCGCAGTTCTTAATCAGCCGTTCCCGGTTATAAGTGAAGGTTGGGCAGCCGGTTATATCGAAAGCCGCATGATAGGGCAGCATGACGATATCTTCACTTCCGTCCATTTCTTCCTTTAATTCAAGAAATTTCTTTTGATCCTCTTGTAAAATTACATCGTCGGCATCCAGCCACATGCAGTAATCCATGCTAGCTTTCGAAAAGGAATAGTTCCTCGCATCTGCAAAATCATCTTTCCAGGTATACTCATAAAGTTTATCTGTAAACCGAAGAGCAATGCTTTTCGTTCTGTCAGCAGAACCGGTATCGACGATTATGATTTCATCAACCAGCTCTTTGGCAGACAGTAAACATCGTTCCAAAACATCCTCTTCATTTTTTACGATCATGCACAGACTTATCGTTACCATGCCGCACCTCCGCCTTTCTTCCATGACTTCTCTTTATGGTATGCGGCAGTGGTGAAAAAGGCTACATGGGCCAGGTGCGGGGGAAAAATGATTTTCATCCTGCGGAAAACATTTAAGTTAAGTTGTTGAATGGGCCTTAATACGATATAATGAAGAAAATGGCCCTTGCGAAAATCGCACTGGCAGCAACTGAGAGATTGTAGAGGAGGTTATTATGACTGACTACAAAGAATTGTTTGAACCAGCACAGATCGGGACATGCAAAATCAAGAACAAAACATCCATGGCGCCCATGGGGCCTGTTGGCTACGCCGATGCCTTCGGCGGATTCAACCAGCGGCTTCAGGACTATTATGTGGAACGGGCAAAGTACGGCGTTGGACTGATCTTTACGGGGATCTGCAGCGTGGACACCAATATCGAAGGGCTTCCTTCCATGGGTCTTCCCTGCCCGACCACCCAGCCGCTGGCATTCATTCACAGCACCTATCAGATGAACGAGCGGGTACACGCCTATGGTACGAAAATCTTTCTTCAGTTGACCGGCGGCCTGGGCAGGAGCGCGCTTCCCGGATTTGTATCCAAGCAAATCGCCCCTTCTGAGCAGGGAAACCGGTTTGATCCCAATGCGATCCATCGGGAAATGACCAAGGAAGAAATCATGAATTTGATCCAAAAATTCATCGCTTCCGCGGTTGTTGCAAAAAAAGCCGGATTTGACGGCGTGGAGATTCACGCGGTCCACGAAGGATACCTGCTGGATCAATTTGCCATTGAAATTTTCAACCACCGTGACGACGAATTCGGCGGCAGTCTGGAAAACAGATTGCGGGTTTCCACAGAAATCGTTAAGGGCATCAAGAAATTCTGCGGACCGGATTTCCCTGTCAGCCTGCGTTACAGTCTCAAAAGCTGTATGAAGGCTCTCCGCCAGGGCGGACTGCCTGGGGAAGAGTATGAAGAAGCGGGCAAGGACATTGAGGAAGGAATCGCAGCAGCCAAAATTCTGGTGGATGCCGGTTATGACGCGCTCAATGTGGATGCGGGAACCTACGACTCCTGGTATTGGAACCACCCGCCTATGTATTTTGAGGACGGCTGTTACCGTGAGTTCGGAGAGATACTGAAAAAAGAAGTGGACGTTCCCATTATACTGGCTGGTAAAATGGAGGATCCCAAGATGGCGTTAGAAGCCCTTGGAACCTGCTGCGATATTGTCAGCTACGGCAGACAGCTCTTGACCGATGCTGAATATATTGAAAAACTGCGGACCGGAAGGCTGGACGAAGTAAGACCGTGTCTGGGCTGTCACGAGGGCTGTTTGGGCCGGATCGGCAATGCTCCTGTAAGCTGCGCGGTAAACCCGGCCTGCGGCCGTGAAACCATCTACGGCATCGTGCCTGCGGCTAAGAAAAAACGTGTGCTGGTCATCGGCGGCGGCGTGGCCGGTCTGGAAGCAGCCAGAGTTGCGGCGGAATCGGGACATGAGGTCATCCTCTGCGAAAAATCCGACGCTTTGGGCGGTAACCTGATCCCCGGCGGCGTACCCCATTTCAAGCGAAACGATCACAAATTAATCCAATATTACAAACGTCAGCTGGAGCTGTTGGGCGTAGACGTTCATTATCAGACAGAAGTAACCCCAGAGTCCGTATCTCAATACAAGCCGGATGTTTTGGTGGCGGCAACAGGCTCTCATGCGAAAACCATCACCCTGCCCGGATCGGGAAAACCGGTGAACGCGGAAGATATCCTGCTGGAGAAGTCGTCGTGCGGCAGCAAGGTCCTGGTAGTAGGCGGCGGCCTGGTAGGATGCGAAACCGCTCTTTGGTTGGCTCAGCAGGGCAAGGAAGTGAACGTGGTCGAAGTGCTGCCGGAGATTTTAGGCGGACATGGAGCGCTGCCCCATATGAACGAATTCATGCTCCGCGATCTGCTGAAATATCATAAGATCGGAATCCACACCAATGCCAAAGTCCTGGATACAAACGCAGATACGGCGACCATCCAGGAAGGAGATCAGAGCTATGAGCTCCCAGCGGAAACAATCGTCCTTTCTGTGGGCTATGAATCCAATGACAAGCTTTACGATGAACTGAAGGATCTGGATATCCCTGTATATAATGTAGGGGATTCCAGCAAAGTACATAATATCATGTATTCCATCTGGAACGCTTACGAGGTTGCCCGCAATCTTTAATAGTTGGCTGTGCATCTGAGGATCAGCAATGGAGTTACAAAGTTAATTTTGCCCCTGGCAGTACCTCTCCCGCAATAAGGGAAGTAGCGAACCCAGGGGTGTTTTTTTAGAAAGGAACCTACACAATGTCAAAATCGCAATATTGGTTGATGGGGGATTCTATAGGCGTCGAGCGCAATTCCTCTATGATGAAAAAGCCCCAACGAAAAGACTTGATGAGTTGATTACATATTGTAGATGCCTTAAAAGGACGACGGAAAGTGGCTCTACGTCTTGGGTCACTTGCAGATGCACAAGCATGTTATACGTTACGCCCTGATGCTGTTAAAAAGATTTGCCACGGCACTTTGCAGTTAACTGATTTAGAGGAAAAACACTTTACCCTCGACGTTAAGCAAAAAGGCGTTGATATGAAAATCGGTATCGATATAGCTTCTCTTGCCTATAAAAAACAGGTGGATAAAATTGTTTTAATATCTGGTGATAGCGATTTTGTCCCTGCTGCTAAACTCGCACGAAGAGAAGGGATAGATTTCGTATTGGATCCAATGTGGGTTGATATAAAGCCAGAGTTATTTGAACACATAGACGGATTACGCACTTTTGCACCAAATCCACTAAAAACAAAGAAAAGGTGAGCAGGAACAATGAGAGAGGAAAAACATATGGTATTTAAAAGTTTGTATTAGCGCTGATTCCAAAGGAAAATGGTTTGCCCTATATTACTTTGCACGGTTTCCGGCACCCTTATGTCAAGGCTACGACAAAAATTTCAGCTTATTTAATAAAGTCCACCTTCACTAAATGATGGTGGACTTTATTTGGATTTTTATATAATTTACCTACCAAACAAGTCGGAATGTGTTCCAGTGCGTGAAGCTGTTAAAACCAGTTTGTCTTGCTTTATTGCATAAATGAGCAGCCAATCCGGTAAAATATGACACTCACGGAATCCTGTATAGTTTCCAGTTAGGGAATGATCACGGTACTTCTCTGCAAGTAACTTTTCTTCTAAAAGTGTTTGGATTACATCTTCCAGCAGATTCATATCATATCCTCTCTTTTTTACTCGCTTATAATCTTTCCGAAATTGTCCGGTTGTTTTTAATTGTAACATCATTCATCGCCCATTTCTGTGTCAAGCTCTGTAAACAGCTCACGGGCAGAGGAATAGGTTTTTGTGGAAACATTACCATTCATAATATCTCTTGCTTCCTGCATGGCGGCCTCTGTCTCGGCATTATACCGGGGCTGCTTCATTTCAAAAGGCAATCCGCCTTCCATGATAGATTTGCGTAAAAAGATATTAATTGCATCAGTAACCGTTATACCAAAACTGGCAAAAAGTTTTTCCGCTCCGGCTTTTGTTTCTGGATCAATACGAATGTTGATATTAGCCGTCTTAGCCATTATGCTCACCTCCTTAAAGCCTTGCTTATATCTTATAGTATATCTTCTTGTATCAACAATATCAATACATTGTAAAACATTTTTATATAATAAATTTTTGTGATAAATTGTCGAATCTTGTCGTCACCACCTCCGTCACACGCATACATCTTCCCTTGCCTATATGCAGACAGACACCGTGGAAATCAAATTGCAGACGATTTATCCAGTTTTACGTCAAATTTACGTCAAGGCTCTAACAAATAGAAAAGACCGTTGATCTCTCAACGGTCCATTTTTGGTCGAGGCAGCAGGATTCGAACCTGTGGCCTTTGCGTCCCGAACGCAACGCTCTACCAAGCTGAGCTATGCCTCGCCCTGCCTTATCTATTATACACGTTTGAGAAAAAAATGAAAGAGTTTTTTTCAAACATCTTCAACTTTTTTTCTTATTCCTGTTCCTTCAGCTTTTCCGCTATTTGTTTATACACAGTTCGCGCATCATCCACATGGGGATTATAGTGTTCTTCCGTTCTCTGAGCATGCATGGAGATGCAGACGTATTCCCATCCGTCGATCTTTGCGATGGATGCCAGGCAGAGCTGGGCCTGCGTCGTATTTCCCAGCTTGCCGCCGAAAACACCGGCCCGGTCATTTCCAAAACGGCGGACAGCCGCGTTGCGAATGGTCCGCGTCTCATCGCACTTATTGGTCGGCTTGATCTCATAGGTATAGCTGGTAAAGATTTGGCGGAAGTGTTCATTTTTCAAAGCATACCTTGTCAGCCTCATCCAGTCGCGGGCCGTGGTATAGCAGGCCGGATTGTCCAGCCCGATGCAGTTGCCGAAGGTGGTGTTTTTCATTCCCAGCTCAGAGGCCTTTTCGTTCATCATCTTCACAAATGCAGCTTCGGAACCGGCCGTATGCCGCGCCAGGGTCAGGCAGCACTCCGCTCCCGAGTTGAACAGCATGCCGTAGAGCAAGTCCTCCACTGTAAGCCGCTCGCCGTCCTCAAACCCTGCCACCGCGATCCCGGAACCGTTCAAATAGGTATAGATGTCATGGGGTATTTTTAAGCGTTCATCAAAGTCCTCCGTATGCTCAATGACCACCAGGGCCGTCATCATTTTGGCCAAAGAAGCGGGGCGGGTCTTTTCATCGGCCGCTTTTTTAAAGAGGACCTTGTTGTGGGTCAGATCCATAACAATCATCTGATCGCTGAAAACATCCGCTTCGATGGATTTGAGAGGAGTCCTTTCCGCAGGTTGAGACTGAGTGGAATCAGAAGCGCCGCCCTTTCCCACAAGGGTCCGTATGATAAACCATCCGTTGATCACCAGCACCACGGCCATCAGGCAGCTGATCACAGCCAGCACCTTTTTTCTCCTTGCCCGCTTCCGTTTATCCAAATCCGTTCTCATGGCTCAATTCCTCCTGATTCAACCGATCAAATCCGGTCGATGGTTTCCATCTGACCGTTGCCCAATTTATCCCAGGGTTCCGCGATATCCTTTCCCCGCAAGTTATTGCTGACAGCCCGCAGCACACCGCTGTGGGCCACCAGAATTAAATCTCTGTTTTGATCCTCTTTCAGGATTTTGATCAACGTTTTCACCACCCGATATTGGAGATCAAAAAAGTTCTCGCTGCCATTGCCCATTTTATAGGTCATGAGATCCCTGCCCCGCCTTTGGTATTCCTCAGGGTACTCCTGCTTGATCTGGCTGATGAATTTCCCGTCCCAAGGACCCAGGTTCATTTCCCGAAGGCCCGGCTCCATAATCAGCTTCTTTTCTCCGATATGCTGTGCAATGATCTGCGCGCTTTCCGATGCCCGCAGCAAATCGCTGGCATAAATCCGATCCGTCTGGAGCGGGATGGATGCCAGCTTTTCCGCAGCAGCAGCTGCCTGCTGCCTGCCTTCCCCGCTCAAAGGAACATCGGTCTGACCTAAGAAGATCTTCTCTTTATGCTGGCGGATCTGCCCGTGCCGGATGAGGAAAAACCGCCTGCCCGCAGCCAGCGCTGTCAGGCTTTCCGACCGGCATCCCCGGGAAAGATATGCCTTGATCTCCTCATAGGCCTGGGGCGTGTCCATATCCATGACCACGCCCTCATCATCGACTTCAATCCGCTTCATCTTTTCCGGATCCCGGTCCGTGATGGCCTTCAGCCCATTTGTTCCATCGTGGCAGATAATTTCCTCCCGATAGGTAATGGGGACCAGCAGCGGGTGGCCCTTCTTGCCCCGATAGCAGGGAACGCAGAACCGATCCTCCTCAAACTGGCCTATAAGCCCTTCCAAAACAGCGCCGGTCATCAGAGGACAATCCACCGGCATGATGAAAAAACCATCCAGGTCAGAAGGCATTGCCGCCGCCCCCGCCTGGATGGAAGTGAACATCCCCTTCTCAAAATCCGGGTTAAAAGCCTCGCGGGCGCCCTGCCGGCGGATGATCGGCACCAAAGCCTCTTTCTTATACCCGGTCACCACCACGATATCTTTGATTCCGACAGACTTTGACACCTTTAGAACCCTTTCAATCACTAATTCATCGCCTAATGACAATAAAGGTTTAAACTTGCCCATTCTTGACGAAAAACCTGCTGCCAAAATCAAGGCGCCAAACCGTTTATCAGTCATTGTTCGCCCTTACCTGAATCATTTCCGCAGCAATACTGATGGCGATCTCCTCTGGAGTCTCCGCCTGGATCGAAAGGCCGATGGGCGCATGGACTCTGGCGATATCGTCCTCCGAATAACCTTCCTTACGAAGCATGTCAAAGAGCATGGAGTTCTTCTTTCTGCTGCCGATCATGCCAACGTAAGCGCTCTTCTGCTTCAGCGCATCCTTCAAAACATCGTAATCGCCCATATGTCCCCGGGTAACGATGATAATATAGCTGTCCTCGTCCGTCTCGATGTCTTCGAAGGCATGCTTGAAATCCTGGATTACCTTCACATCGGCCGCCTGGGGGAAACGCTCCCGGTTGGCGTATTCTTCCCGGTCATCGATGGCCACCGTTTTAAAGTTGATGTAGCGCAGCACCGGTTCCAGCGCCAGCCCAACGTGTCCGGCTCCGAAAATATAGGCGGTGGTTTCCAAATGAAACTCTTCCACAAACTCCTCCGGATGGGAAGCATCGATATATTCGATCAGCACGTCCGCATCGCCGCCGCAGCCCATATCCAGAGCATCCCTCTCCTCCGTGTTCAGCTTGAAATGGTGAAGCTTGCTCTTCTCCCTGGTCTTGAAGGTCTCTTTGCACAGCTTTTCCGTCTCCGCTTCCAGTCTGCCGCCGCCCACGGTTCCAGCAGTTGTTCCGTCCTGCTTCATCAGCAGCCAGGCACCCTTTTTCCTGGGCGTGGAGCCATGTGTGTCCACCACTTTGGCAATTACAAAATCCTCGCCCTTTTCCAATAAATCTCTTGCAAAATATATGATCTTGTCCGACATGTTGTCCTCCTTACGTTCGTTTCTCAATTATGTCCCCAGTTTATCACAGGGCTTTTCCTTTTTCAACGCTCAGTTCCCAGGAACGGGCATCGGCCTCCAATGCACTGCTCATTGCGGGGCGAAAACATACAGGCAATCGCGTCGCCGCTGCCCTCCATCTCCACATTCAGATGACGTCTTGTAAATTCAATGGCAGAAAGGATGCTCAAAAAAGAATCCCTTTTACAGCACCTGGGGCCGTCATAAGCTGCGATATTTTCCAGGGCCAGGGCTGTGAGTCTTTGTGATAAGGACCATGCTTTATCGCTTAAAGGGGTCGCTTCTGTTACAATACTGGCGTAAATGCCGCAGCTTACCGCAGCGCCGCAGCATCCCCAAAGGCCGCAAAAGCCTCCCGGTACCTGGCTCCCTCTTTTAATCATTTCTTCCAAACAGCTTTTCAGGTCGATTTTGCCGCCGGCATTGCGATAGGCGGCTAAGAGGGATGCTCCCACCAGAATGTGGTGCTCTGGCCCATGCATGTAGATATATGGGTCCTCCATGATCGCCTGAGCAATTTGAATGGGTTTTTTCGACTCTGTTTTCAGGCATGTGCTAAGAATGGTCTCCAGGCCCTTTTCCTGGTGACAGCTGTCGCAGACAAAATGTCCCTCTTCACACTGGGCGTTGCTCCAAAAAACATTGCCGCAGATGGCGCAGGTCATCTCTTTCTGGTCTTTCAGATAGCGGAGCGGTTTCCCGCAGATCAAGCAGTTTTCCGTATTCATGTCCTTTTCCTCCTTATCGCGTTATAATCCGCCGAAGAGCCATGCCACCAGGTCAAAACGGATAATGATCAGCACCACCAGGCCGGTCAGCGGCAGCACCCGCAGTTTCTGATCCTTTGATCTGGGCATCATCACATACAGAGCCGCCGCCATGACCAGCGCCGCCATATCTTTGAAATCGTAGGTGTAAAAAACCGGATAACCTTCTGTAATCAGATAGCCGATGGGGATTGCCGCGCAAAGCGCCGGAGGCCACCCCTTTTTGCCCGCATACCAGACCGTATACCCGGCCAGCGCCGAACAGCCGGCAAAGACTGCCCAGCGAATCACCTGCTCTGCCGGCAGCACGCCGAACAAGATTGCCGTATAGATGTAGTAGCTGATGAGCAGCCCTGCAAAAAACAACAAAGTATGTATGGCCGCCGCATTGGCTGTTCTGCTGTAATAGGCGATGACGCACCCGGCGAACACCCAGAAGGGCAGTTCGGACAACAGCTGTCCGGCCGTCTCCATCAAATCATGGACAGGCGTTCCGTCTCCGGGAACCGTATCCAGATACTTGGAAAGGACCCCTGCCAGACAGCCGGCCGCAAAGACAAAAATGCAGAATAGGATTCGTTTCGTCTTACCGCTCATTAACTTTCCACGCTCCCTTCCTGACGCCCCGGTCGCCGACCCGGCTGATCCGCTTGAGCACGCTGCCGCAGCCGCAGGGCTGGGTCAAAAAGCTGCTCCAATCGCCGGTTCGATAACGGATGAAGGGCATTCCCTTCCTGGTGAGGGTGGTAAAAACCACTTCGCCTTCTTCCCCATCTGGCACCACTTGTCCGGTCACAGGGTCAATGATCTCCAGATACAAATCCGATTCTCGAATGTGGCAGCCGCAAAGCTGCGGGCAGCTGACTGCGCATCCCAGACCCATTTCCGTCATCCCATAATGTTCAAAGATGCGGCATCCCCAGGCCTTTTCAATGATTCTCCGGCTCTCCGGGGATACATATTCCGCAGACAGGAGTACTGTTCCCATGGGGATCCTGCGGCCCCCGGCTTTTTCTGCCAGCGCGGCAAGCTGAGTCGGCAGGGCCACCGCGCAGGTCACCTGCTCCTGCTCCATCATCGCCAATATGAGATTATCGTCCGAGCCATCCGGAAGTCCGTAGGGGATCACCCGCACATGAAACCGCTCCAGCCCTTTTTTCAGCAGATCGCCGATTGATCCCGGCCTGCGGCAGGGCATCAGGATCATCACCGTATCGGAGGAATCCACCATCAGCTGCATGCCATTATGAAAAAAATCGGTGGTCAGCTCCTGATCTTCCTCAGTAAAATAAATCCGCTTTGGCCGCCCCGTTGTTCCGCTGGTGTCCATGGTAACGATTCTGCTGATCTGGCTTTGCGCCACGCAAACCATATCCATGCCCCGCTCATACACATCCGCAGGCGAAGTGAAAGGAAGGCGCCGGAAGTCCTCCCAGGTTTCTACGGTAACCCCGCGATACAGTTCACCATAAAAAGGGCTGTTCTTCGCAGCCCAATTGATGGTTTCTTTTATTTTTTCCAGCTGATAGTTCTCTATGGCATCCCTCGTGAGAGTATTTACCCCCAATTTGCGGGCTGTCCAAATATCCAAATACCGCTCCACTAGTCCCACTCCAACAGTTCTTCCACCTTCTGGAACGTGGCTTCCAGCATCATCGGGCATTTTTCCACTTTATTCAGAGGATTGTCCTCCATTAGATCGTGACAGTCCGTAAAGCCGAAGGCATCCTCAAACCATTCCGTCAGCTCTGCTGTCAGGCCCTGGCTGGCTTCTTTGGGATCAGCCAGATACAGCAGGCAGATTGCCGCGGACAAAATACCGCAGACTCTGCCGGACCACATGCCGTCGCACAGACCGGCCATGGCCGCCACCAGATCCTGGTTTTCCTTCTCCATCCTGCGCAGACCCATTTCCATAATCATCTGACTGCAGCAATACCCCTTTAATTTCAGATCCAAAATCTCCTGATTCATCCTCTTTCCTCCCCAACTTTCTTATTTTGCCGGTTTTTCCGCTACCAGCATGAAGTATCCGATCCCCTTCTTCCCTTTTGCGCAGGTGACGCAATTATCCAGCGATCCCTCCTGCAGGATCGTTTCCGCCACGTATGTATCCAAATCATCCGAGCGGTCCTCAAAAGCGACTACTTGATATCCCACTTCCTCCAGATATGCGATCATGGGCTCTTTGATAAAGGCCCCTTCAAAGCGGAAGTCCACAAAACGCATCTGTCCTTCGCCGCAGTCCTCCTCTTTATGGGGAATCTTTGCCTGGCGCTCGGCTTCGATCTTGATGGCCTGTACCTGCTTGGGATCGGGATTCTTCATATATAGATCGCTGATAAACAGCTTTCCTCCCTTTTTAAGAACGCAGTAGGCTTCATGGAGCGCTTCATCCGGCAGGTTGATCAGGGACAATGTGCATTCCATCATCACGCAGTCAAAAGAATAGGATGGGAATTCGTCCAAGAACTCTCCGTCGCCCATGCGCAGATCCAGTTTGCCGTTTCGCTCTTTTCCTTCGCTGATCTTTGCCAGATTAAGATCGATCCCCGTCACCTGGTACCCGTATTTGTCCTGCAGGTACTCGGCCGCTGTTCCGTCTCCGCAGCCCACATCCAGCACCTTGGCTCCTTTGTCAAGCTGGCAAAGCTCCATAGCCTTGTCCGTAATCTCAAATTTACCTGGTCTTACTAAACTCATTTTCTTCTCCTTAAAACTAAGATTTTCGATAAATACTGTTATATCCGCAGAAAGGCACCAGCCGGTTGTCCGCGGAAAGCACCTGCACCCGGCACCGCTTCAATCGCTCTGCATCCAGGTTGGTGCTGTCCTGGAAGGCCATGCCGGTCACCGTAAAGGTGTTCTGCTTATAATAGGTAAGGAACTGATCCAAATCCATGATCTCTTCCTCCTGCTCCGCCTGACAGCAGGGTTCCTCTCCGGCCGCGGCCGTATCGGCCGGATCGCAGCAGGAGCAGCAGTCTACCTCGCTTGTTTCCTGCTCCTGGGGCAAGTCCCATTTGTTGAGCACAAAGTCCCGGTCCTTTTTTATGATTTCCAGAGGATCCGGCTCGCAGCAGCAGGAGTCCTGCTGTGTATCGCAGCAGCTGATGCCCGCCTCTTTTTCCTTTTTGCTGACCATACATGTTATACCGTCTTTTTCCTTTAAATAAGTACTGTAAAAGCAGCACAGGGTATGGCCGGTGGCGATGGGACAGAAATCCTCATAATGAAAGCCCGGACACTGGTTTTCAATTTCATGGAGCACATCGAACATGGTCACCCGGTTTTCATGGTCCGGGTCGGGATGCCTGCCGAAAAAGCTCACCGGTTGGAAATGGATCCCTTTGACAACGGCTATGTTCTCCAGCAGAAACTCCATCATTGCCCCGATGTTGTCCAAGTTGACGTTTCTGGCGACCGTCGGTACCAGCGTCACCGGCAGACCGGCTTTCCTGCAGTTTTCGATGGCTTGTTTCTTTTCTTTAAATAAAGGCTCTCCCCGCATCTGCATGTAAATCTCATCGGTGGTTCCATCAAACTGCATGAAAATCACCGATGCTCCCGCCTCTTTGAGCGCCGCGGCATACCCGGCCTCGCGGGCGATTCGCCTGCCGTTGCTGTTAATCTGTATGTATTCAAATCCTTTGGACCTGGCCATGCGGATGATCTGGGGCAGATCGTCGCGGACAGTGGGCTCCCCTCCTGACAGCTGAATGTTGAAAGGCCGTTCTTCCCCCAGCTCCACCAGCAGATCGAATTTTGCTTCCAGTTCTTTTAAGCTGGGATCGCCCGGTTCCTCCGAATCCATTTCCGCCCTTGCAAAGCAGAAGGGACAATGCTGATTGCACCGCTTGGTAATATCGATCAGCACGCAGCAGGCGGTCTGCAAATGGTTTTCGCAGGTGCCGCAGTGAAGGGGGCATTCATCCTGCCCGCTGCCCTTGGTCATCGCCGTTTTGGGCGGAATATTGACAACCGGATTTTTGATCCAATCCAGATAATCATCTGTGCGGTTTGAAACCAGTGCGCGAAATTCGCCATGTTCTTCACATGTTTTTTCAAAGAATACTTTGCCCTCCCGCTCTGTATAAAAAGCTTTGATCGGCTTTTCACAGACTGGGCATATGCTTTGAACTTCCGATAATCGTTTCATGTTTCTTCTCCTGTTCCTACTCTCCCCCAAACCGGTTGGGGGGACAAAGTATCTGTTTTTCATTCTATTATAAATTCCCAAAATGGGCAAGGGGCGACCGAAAATGTTTTGCAGGACCGGGCCGTAAGGCCGCCGGGGAGGTTCGCCGCCGGATCGAAAAGAGGCCGTTTTTACGGCAAATTGTAACAAATTTTTTACAAATTTAAGACAATTCAAATAATAGCTACTTAGTACTGGGCTTGACCGCAAGATTGTACTGAAATCAGGGTTTCCGCGGTTGACAGGCCCCTGAACGAACTGATAAAATGAAAACCGTAGTAACAATTCAATACACAATCCGATTTCCGAGCTCCTACGGCTTTTGAAAAAATGCTATGGAGGCGGAAACGTTGGGTTTATGTGGAAACATATGAGCCTCCCGCGTTTGGAAAGGTTCGTGTACCATTTCGAAACGCACGAAAAGGCCTTTGTTATTGGATGTGAAACGTTAAAGTATGTTCAATTGAAAAATTAATTGGAGGCAAATTATTATGAAATTGAGAAAAATGACGTTAAACATCAATGGTGCCGATCGAATGTTCATCTGTGATCCTGAAAAGGATACTCTGGCTGATGTTGTCAGACGTTTAGGGCTCACAGGTACAAAAGTTGGCTGCGGATCCGGCGTATGCGGTTCTTGTACCGTAATGCTGGACGGCAAACTAGTTCGTTCCTGTACGAAAAAGATCGCTAAGGTCGAAGAGTACAGCGAAGTAGTAACGATTGAAGGAATTGGAGCTCCCAGATATCTCCATCCGATTCAGGTAGCATTTATGCATGCCGGAGCCGTACAATGCGGATTCTGTACTCCAGGATTCATTGTATCGGCCTACGCGCTGCTTCAGGCTAACCCTGATCCGACCAGAGAAGAGGTAAGAGACTGGTTCCAGAAAAACAGAAACATCTGCCGCTGCACAGGCTATAAGCAGATCGTAGATGCTGTCATGAACGCTGCAAAGGTTATGAGAGGCGAATGCGCTCTGGAAGACATTATGGTAAAACTTCCGGAGAACAAAGAATATTACGGCCAGCCGCTGGTTCGTCCCGCTGCTCTGGCAAAGGTATGCGGACTTGCTGATTACGGCGACGACATTGAACTGAAGATGCCGGAGAACACGCTGCATGCCGTACTGGTACAGCCGAAAGTCGCCTTCCACGCAAAACTGAAAGCTATACATAAAGAAGAAGCAGAAAAAATGCCCGGCGTTTACAAGGTTGTTACAGCGGCCGATATCAAAGGCCCCAACAGACTTGGATTCATGCCGTTCACACCGAGAACTCTGGCTACCGGCCAGTCCCACCCAATCCTTGTTGAAGACAAGATCTTTAACTACGGTGATGTTGTAGCTCTGGTTGTAGCCGATACAAAGGCTCATGCCCAGGAAGCGGCAAAGAAAGTTACCATCGATTGGGAACAGCTGCCTGAATACAAGACTTATCTGGAAGCAGCTATGCCGGATGCCATGAGAATACATGACGATCATCCCAACGTATGGTCCGAACAGCCCAACGTTAAGGGCGCAGGACACGATACGCCGGAACTGATCGACGAGGCGCCTTATGTAGTAGAAGGTTCCTTCTATTCATCCAGAGAGCCCCATATGCCGATCGAAGGCGATACAGTACAGGCTTACTGGGGCGATGACGGCCTGCTGACCGTTCATTGCAAAGCGATGCAGATTTACTCCAACATCGGTGATATCGCAGAGGCGACCGGCCTTCCTGCAGAGAAGATCAGAGTCATCGAAAACCCGACAGGCGCTACCTTCGGCTGGGGTATCGCGGCAGCTACATATGCGATGGCAGCGATTGCCTGCATGGCATGCGACGATATGCCGGTAGCATTATCCATTACTTATCCTGAGTTCATGGCTCTGTCCGGAAAGCGCGCTCCGTCCTACACCAACGGAAGATTGGCCTGCGACAAGGACGGCAAGATCGTCGGAGCAGAATGGGATTGCGGTATGGACCACGGTTCCTACAACGAACTGGGCGACGACTTGATCACAAGACCGGCCAAGTTCATGTTCTTCCCATACAACATTCCCAACTGTCTGGGACTGACAAGAGTTGCCTGCACCAACCACAACTACGGAACTGCGTACAGAGGCTACGGATCACCACAGGCATACACAGCATCCGAGGCGCTGGTTGATATGATGGCTAAGAAGATTGGCATGGATCCGTTCGAATTCAGATATAAGAACATCGCAAGACCTGGAGATACCAACATCAACCAGTATCCTTTCCGTGAATACCCGATGGAAAAGATGATGGATATCTTAAAACCGATTTATGAGGAAGTAAAAGAAAGAGTTGCCAAAGAATCTACTCCTGAAAAGAAGAGAGGCGTAGGTATCGCATGGGGCGGATACAACGTAACAGAAGGTATCTTCGACCAGTGTACCGTTGCTCTGGAATTACTGCCCAACGGCAAATTTGCCAAATACGACACCTGGCAGGATCAGGGACAGGGCGGCGATGTAGGCGCTCTGGTTACCACTTTGGAAGCTCTCAAGCCTCTGGGTGTAACCCCTGACGACATCGTGCTGATTCAGAATGACTCCAAATTCTGTCCTGACTCCGGTGCTACCGCATCATCAAGACAGCATTACATGAACAGTAAAGCCGTTGTCATGGCTGCTGATGAACTGATGAACGCTATGAGAAAGCCGGACGGCACTTACAGAACCTATGATGAAATGGTTGCGGAAGGCATTCCGACCAAATATGAAACGCAGTACCAGAATCCGGAAGATATGACGCTGAAATATCTGGATCCGAATACAGGCGTAGGAAATCCGACTCCTGCCTTTACCTATGCTCTGCATATGGCAGAAGTTGAAGTTGACACCAAGACAGGCAAGGCTACTTGTATCGGTTACTGGTGTGTAGACGACGTTGGCGTTATCGGAAACATTGCTGCGGTTAACGGTCAGGCTTACGGCGGATTGTCCCACTGCATAGGCTTCGCTCTGACGGAAAATTATGAAGATGTCAAGAAGCACAGCAACATCGCCGGCGCAGGGATCCCGACTATCAAGGATATCCCGGACAACTTCAACCTGATCCATCACTGTACGCCGAGAAATACCAACCCGTTTGGTTCCTCCGGCGCATCCGAAGCATTCCAGTCCGCTGGACACATGGCTGTTATAAACGCCATCGACAATGCTTGCGGCGTAAGAATTTACGAAATCCCGGCTTACCCGGAAAAGATCAAGGAAGGTCTCGACAAGATCGCCAAGGGCGAAGAGGTTCTGCCTCCTAAGAAATACTTCCTGGGCTCGGATTTCTACGAAGAAATGGAATACATCAAGAACAATCCGATGGTTGACCTGTTCGAAGACATGTTCCCAGAGGATAAGAAGGAAGATTACGAGTCCATCACCAATATTCCAGACTAAACCACTTGATAAAAACAGCAAAACAATGATACAATCTTATCGGCTTAGGGGTAACCTTAAGCCGATACTTGTATGGAGAGATGATACTTATGAAGAGATATCTTAAAAACTTTGAAGACTGTATGGAAAAAGAAATTCCTTATTGCGTGGGCGACTGCCCCTTTGATATGGATATTCTAAATTTTATAGAAAAAACACGGCGGGGCGCTTTTAAAGCTGCCTTTAAGGTCTATCGCAACGCCACCGGCTTTCCCCGGATCGCCAATGCTCTTTGCGATGAACCCTGTAAAAAAGCCTGCCCGCGGAAAGACTGCGGGGGCGCCATTGAGCTGTCGCTTCTGGAAAAGGCAGCCATAGAATTTGCAAAAGACACCTCGGCTACCGACTATAACATCCCGATGAAAAAAGAGCGGGTCGCCATCGTCGGCGCCGGACTTGCGGGAATGGCAGCGCTTCTTCGCCTTTCTACGAAGAAGTATACGCTGGAGGTCTTTGAAAAGAGCGGCCGCATTGGCGGTCATCTGCACAATACCATGGATCCGAAAATTTTCATGAAGGATTTCAACGAGCAACTGGCTCATCAGGACTATGACATACATTTCAACACAGAGATCCAGGATCTTAGTGATCTGAAGGACGGAAACTTCGACGCTGTTTTTATCGCCACTGGAAAAAACGGCCCAGATTTTGGACTATTGAATGCCCGCAGTGCTTCCGGCGACCCCTTCTGTATGGAGCAGGGCGGAACCGGATATTTTGCAGGCGGCGAATTGATCGGCGATTCTCCCCTCCACGCTCTGTCCGGCGGCCTGGCTATGGGAACGGTCATTGACAATTACCTAAAAACCGGCAGCCTGTACTACCCCAGGGAAAGTAAGCGGACCCGCATGTGCCAGGGGCTGGTTCAAATTGAAGGCACATCGGAGGCTGTGGCTGCAGCCGATGGTCATTATACAAAGGAAGAGGCCATGGAGGAAGCAGCGCGCTGCGTGGAATGTCAGTGCCGGGCCTGCAAAGACCACTGCGATCTGTTGGAATTTTCCAGTAAGGGGCCGGTTCGTGTCAAGGATGAAATCATTGCCACCACTCTGGAGGGGAAGAGCGAACTGAAGGCCACTCCCGCCAGGAGGCTCATGTCCATGTGCAATCAATGTGGAATCTGTAAAGAAATCTGTCCGGAGGATATCGATCTGGACGGCCTTTTCCTGGCCGGGCGGCAGAAAATGCACAATCAGGGAAAAATGCCCTGGCCTTACCACGATTTCTGGCTTCGGGATATGGCGCAGGCTGACAGCGAAGAATCCAGTCTGGTCCGTCCACCCAAAGGCAGCAGCAAATGCGGGTATGCCCTATTCCCCGGTTGTCAGCTGGGCGCGTCGGAGCCGGAGCTGATCGTTAAAATTTACGATTCTCTGCTCAACCAGCATCCGGATACGGCCATGTTCCTCCGCTGCTGCGGAGTTCCCCAGCTTTGGGCCGGCGACCGGGCCAAATTCGACCTGGGCCTTGAGGAAATCAGAGACCAGTGGCGAAGTCTGGGAGAGCCGACCATGATTATGGGCTGTATGACCTGCCTGAAGCATTTTAAAGAATATCTTCCGGAAATACCGGTCATTTCTCTGTTTGAGATTTTGCAGGAATGGGAGATCAGCGGCGGCTGCTGCGAACAAACCTTTTGCGTCTTTGATCCCTGCTCCGCCCGCGGCGAAGCAGATGTCCGCCAGTCTGTACGGGATCTGGCCCAAGACATCGGCGTAACGCTGGAGCCTTTGCCGGACAACAATCAATACTACACTTGCTGCGGCTATGGCGGCCACGGAGCCATCGCCAATCCGGAGTATGCGGATTTTGTAGCCAAAAAGCGAATTGCTGAAAGCAAGACGCCTTACATCACCTATTGTATCAACTGCCGGGATATTTTCCTCAAGCAGGGCAAACCGGCCCATCATATTCTGGAGCTGCTCTTTGGCGAAGGCGACGGTCAGCAGCATCTGCCGACGGTGACCGAGCGTCAGGAAAACAGAAGGGTCCTCAAAAAGACACTTTTGGAATTTTTCTGGGAGGAAGAAATGGAAATCAAACAAACCGAGTACCCGATTACGGTGGAGATGTCCGAGGAAGTGAAGGCCAAACTGGATCAGGAACGGATCCTGGAAGAGCAGGTCCTCCACACCATCGATTTCTGCCAGCGTCATAACCGGACCATTTTCAACGAAGAAACCGGTACCTTGTCCGGCTACTGCGTGATCGGCTATATGACCTATTGGGTGGAGTACAAAGTGCTCAATGAGGCGGACGGCCGGTTCGAGCTGGTCAACGCGTACGCGCACAGAACAAAGATAGAATTGGAGGCGGTCTGGAATGGCATCAAACAAGACACTGATCTGCAATAAATGCAAATGCGGCCTTGCGGAAATCGATACCCAGTTTACTTATCTGGATAAAAAGTTCCGTCACAAGGTGCTGCGGTGCCCTCAGTGCGGCCAGGTCTTTATTCCTGAAGATTTGGCCAAGGGCAAAATGGCACAGCTGGAAAAGTCTTTGGAAGAAAAATAAAGCGGTTCCCTCACAAACGTTATACGTGCTTCACGCTCATCTTCACAAGGTGAAGTCTTTCGAAGTATTGGAAATGCCAAGTATTCGATATTTTCTATACGATAGCAAAAGCTGCCTCGTCCGATTGACCGGATCCGCCAGGCAGCTTTTTAATGCACTCAAAAAACAAATTTTGTTTGACAAAAGCAGTGCTTTGTTATTATAATAGTTAGGTACCTAATTAAATGGATTGTAAGTCGAAACAAGAAACGAGGGATTATTTTTGAAACCAAATGATAAGGAAATTATCGAGCTCTTTTTTTATGTGGCAAAACTAAGCAAACATATTACTGACAATGACCATCGTTACTATATTGGACAATGGCGCTGCATGCTGCTTTTAGATTATATTGGAACAATCAATCAAAAGAAGCTGTCGGATGCTTTAAAAATCCGACCCGCTTCCTTAAGTGAACTGCTCTCCAAATTGGAAAAAAAAGGGTATATCGCCCGAATACCCTCTCAGGAAGATAAACGGAGCTTTCTCATTTCATTGACTGAATCCGGTAACAAACAAATAGCGTACTATCGCAAAAAACGAGAAGAGTCGCTAAACAGCATGTTAACGGTTCTGTCTGAGGAAGAAAAAAATCAATTTTATAAAATTCTGCTGAAATTGCAAGACTATTATAACCGAGGGAATGGTCATGAGTAATCATACAATCCTTACAAACAAAAAACGCACGCTGATTTTTGTGGATATTTTAATAACATGCATTGCCTCTTCTATGCTTGCTACGGCCCTAACAACCGCCCTTCCTCCGATTATGGCCGACTTTCACATCAGTGTAACTACAGGCCAGTGGCTGACAAGCGGATACTCCTTGGCTATGGGAATTATGATGCCTTTGACAGCCTTTCTGATTACCAGATTTCCGACGAAAAGACTGTATTTACTGGGGATACTATTCTTTATTGCCGGTTTGACTTGTTGTGTGATTGCCCGCTGGTTTCCTATTATGATGTTGGGGAGGGTCCTCCAAGCCTGCGGAAACGGGATACTTCTGTCTATGTCACAGGTAATCCTTCTGACCATTTATCCGCCGGAGAAAAGGGGTACTATCATGGGCTTATATGGCCTGTCGATCGGTGCCGCACCAGTAATTTCACCTACGTTGGCGGGAATTTTAGTTGATTCTTTCGGATGGAGAATGATCTTTTACATCTCAATCGGTATTATGCTGATCTCTCTGATTTTTGCAATCGGCGTTTTTGATAATGTTCTTGCTACTATGAAGCGAAAATTTGATGGATTCTCCTTTGTTCTCAGCGCTTTGGCTTTTGGAGGCATTACTCTGGGGATTGGCAATATAGGCAGCCGCAGCCCTACAGCCGCGCAAACCTACATGCCGCTGGTCATTGGGATCATTTCCGCAGCCTTTTTTGTTTACCGGCAGCTTCATATAAAAGAGCCTTTTTTAGAGCTGAGGATTTTAAAACAGAAACAATATGCCTTAAGTGTATTGGGAAGTATGTTGCTCTATCTGGTAATGATGGGATCATCGATTATTATTCCCCTTTATGTGCAGTCGATTATGGGTTATTCCGTGACGACCTCCGGCCTAGTAACTCTGCCCGGTTCTCTAGTAATGGCTGCGATCAGTCCTTTTGCCGGCATCATTTATGACCGGATCGGCATGAAAAAGTTATTTGTGGCAGGAGCGTTTTGTATGCTGCTCAGCAATATTGGGATGTTCTTTATTACAAAGGAAATGTCTATTTGGATCGCATCTTTTTATAATATGATGCGATGCGCCGCAATCGGCTGTTTGATGATGCCTCTGGTTACTTGGGGGATCAGCGGTATTCAGCCGGAGCTGACAGCCCACGGGACAGCATTAGTAAACTCTTTGCGGACAATTTCCGGAGCCATCGGAACTGCTGTTTTTGTAGGAATAATGACCATGGTAACCAATCATTCGATCGATCGCTATGGAGAAAATGCCGCTATACATGGACTAAATATGACCTTTTTGGCAATGTCTGCGGCAACTCTTATTTTAGTTTTCATCGCTGCATTTTTAGTAAAAGGAGGCAGAGCCCACACGGAAATCATCTCATAAATGGGATCGATTCGTGTATAATGGATGAACTATCCGTCATAATGCGTCCAATCTTGTCAATATAAAATTTTACAGTAAACAGACAAACGGATTGGCATGCGCATATTGTCTGTATTATAATACAGACAATATTTCAGGGGAGCTTGTATAAGCAGGCTGAGAGGAAGTAATCGAACTTCGACCCTTCAAACCTGATTTGGGTAATGCCAACGTAGGAAGAAGCAAGATTATGTTTTCATTACGGAGAATACCAAAGTCAGGATTCTCCGTTAGAGTGGCTGGATATTGCCCGTATGCACGCAGAGGACGGCGTTGATTTTCTGACCATTCACTGCGGCATCAACAAAGAAACCGCGCATAAATTCAAACGCAATAAGAGGCTGACCAATATCGTGTCCCGAGGCGGCTCCATCATCTTTGCCTGGATGGAAATGACCGGCAAGGAGAATCCCTTTTATGAACGTTTTGATGAGCTTTTGGGCATTTGCAGGGAGTACGACATCACCCTGAGTCTGGGAGATGCCTGCAGACCCGGCTGCCTGGCAGACGGTGCCGATGCCAGCCAGATCGAGGAACTGATTGCCTTGGGCGAGCTGACCCTGCGTGACTGGGAAAAGGATGTGCAGAGATGTCCGAGGAAGTGAAGGCCAAGGGCAAAATTGCACAGCTGGAAAAGTCTTTGGAAGAAAAATAAGGCAGCGGGGCTGGGGCCCGCGCCTTTCACAAAATGGATCAAAACAAGGCACACCGCGCATGCGATGTGCCCTTTTTATGAATTTAACCTTTTTTCAAACGTTTTATCCCCTTTCCTGCTTCCACCTGTAAAATAGACAGCAGCGACAATCCAACGACTGCCAGCCACTGATCCCCGGTCAGCAGTGTGAGTTTGAAGGCATTTTGCAATACCGGAACAAAGAGAATCGCCAGCATAAAGGCCAAGGATACAGCGAAAGAAACGACCAGCCATGGATTGAGGCCTTCCGCCCTTACCCAGATAGGCTCGGTATTGGAACGCTGATTAAAGGCCCTCAGCATCTGAGAAAAGGCCAGCACGCAGAACGCCATTGTCTGGCCGGCCGTATGGCCGCCGCTATTTGCGCCGATCCAATAAGCAATCAGCGTCATCCCGGCCACAAAGATTCCCTGAATCACCACTCTGCGTACCAGATCCTTTTCAAACAATGTACCCGATTTCACCGGCTGGTGCTCCATGATATGTTTGCTGGCCGGATCCACGCCCAGAGCTAGAGCCGGAAGGGTCGCCGTAGCCAGATTTACCCAAAGGATATGGAGAGCCAGCAGCGGCGAATTCCAGTTGAACACGGTTGCTATGAAAAGCGCCAGAATCTCTGCGATATTTCCTACCAGCAAAAATTGAATGACCTTCTGGATATTCCGATATACGCGTCGTCCCTCCTTGATGGCATAAGCGATGGTAGTAAAGCTGTCGTCCAGAAGGATCATGTCCGATGCGTCCTTCGCCGCGTCGGTACCGGTCATTCCCATGGCTACGCCTATATCGGCCGCTTTCAGAGCCGGAGAATCGTTGACTCCATCGCCAGTCATAGCAGCAATTTCCCCGTTACGCTTCAGGGATTGGATGATACGCAGTTTATCTGCAGGTGATACACGGGCAAAGACGGAGGTGTTTTTTACTGCCTCATCCAGATCTTTATCTGTCATGGAATTGAGCTCTTCTCCGGAGAGAACCAGATCTCCGCTCCGGTAAATATCCAGCTCCCTGGCAATGGCCATGGCCGTCACCTTATGGTCACCGGTGATCATAATTGTTCGGATTCCCGCGCTGCGGCAGGTACGAACGGATTCCCTGACTTCCTGTCTCGGCGGGTCGATCATTCCTACGGCTCCCAGAAAGATCATATCAAATTCCAAGTCTTGGTCATCCTGCTCCGGGACATCATCAAGGGGCTTCTTGGCAAATCCCAGAACCCGTAGAGCTTTCTCCGACATGGATAAACAGAGTCCAGATACCTTTCTTCGATCCTCCTGGGTCATGGGGCGAACGCCCTGATCCGTCATGATGTGCGTACACAGGGGAAGCAGTTCATCCACCGCTCCTTTTGTATATGCGATTGTCTGACCTTCAATCCTATGCACGGTCGTCATACGTTTTCGATGAGAGTCAAAGGGCTGCTCATATAGCCGCGGGTATTGATCCTCCAGCGCTTCATGGCAGATGCCGAAGTCCTTAGCCAGATGGATCAACGCTCCCTCGGTCGGATCGCCGATAATGGCGCCTTCCCTGTCCGGGTCAATGCTGGCGTCATTGCAGAGGGCAGCCGCATAGACGATGTCCTTGTAAACCCTTGGATGCTGGTCAGCGGCGTCCTCCGCCAGCGTTGCAGCGCCCGTTTCAAAATCGCCGTTGGCAGCAATCTGTGTCACGGTCATTTTATTTAAAGTCAAAGTCCCCGTTTTATCGCTGCAAATCACACTTGCGCTTCCCAGCGTCTCAACGGCCGGAAGTTTTCGGACCAATGCGTTTTGCTTTGCCATTCTCTGAACACCCAGCGCCATTACAATGGTCGCCGTAGCAGGCAGGCCTTCCGGTATAATTGAGATCGCCAAAGAGACGGCCACCAGAAATTGAGGAATCAGGGGCCGGTGATAGATGGCACCGATGGCGAAAATCAGCACGCACACAATCAGTCCGATGATGGTCAGGGTTTTTCCCACCTTATTCAATTTTTGTTTCAGCGGCGTATCCAGTTCATCCTGATTTTCCAGCATTCGGGCAATCTGGCCCACTTCCGTGTCCATTCCCGCAGCCACGACTACTCCGGTTCCTCGTCCGTAGGTAACCATCGCCGAGGTATACACCATATTGGCGCGATCGCCCAGCGGACAATCCTCCGGCAGAACAGCATCCTCATCTTTTTCCGATGACAGGGACTCGCCGGTGAGGGCGGCTTCCTGGGCCTTGAGATTGGCTGAATCAATCAGTCTCATATCAGCCGGTACCAGATCGCCGTCGCTGAGAAAAACCACATCGCCTGTTACCAGCTCGGCAGCTGGAACAATACTTTCCTCGCCCTGGCGCAGTACCCGGGCAGTAGGCGAGCTCATGTTTCGCAGGGCCTCCAGCGACGACTGGGCTTTTTTCTCCTGTACGATACCAATCAATGCGTTGATCACGACGATGGAAAAAATGACGATGGCTTCGGTCCACTGCTCAAGAATCGCAGAAAATATGGCCGCACCGATGAGAATCAAAATCATCGGATCGACAATCTGCGCTTTCAGCATCTGACCAAAGCTTTTCGGGGGATTTGCGCGCAATTCATTGCGCCCGTTTTTGTTTAATCTCTGTAACGCCTCAGCATCGCTCAGACCTTCCTGTGAAGTATCGAACGTTTCAAATACCTGACAGATAGTTTGCGCGTGCCAAGGCTTCTGTTTGTGATGATCCATAAGGAAATATCACTCCTTTCATTAATAAAAAATAATTTATCTGATACGCCGTCCGGCGTTGATCAGCAGAAACACAAAAAGACACAGCCTGAACCGCCGTAAAACAGGCGCAGGTTATGCCTTTCTTTTCATATGAATGATTTTATTATTTTAGAAATGTAACATCGGTCAGCGTCGCTGCTATCGGTGTCGTCCATGGTGGTTCCTTTCTTCAAAATAGTTGAGCTTCATTATATGAAAAACGGCTACCTGCGTCAAGGCCCTTCTTGGAAAATTCACAATAGATTCACAATTCTTTTTTATTAATTAAAAAGCAGCGGCAAATGGATTGACAGCCCTCCTTTCTTATAATATAATACAGGAAATATTTCAGGGGAGCTTGTATAAGCAGGCTGAGAGGAAGTAATCGAACTTCGACCCTTCAAACCTGATTTGGGTAATGCCAACGTAGGAAGAAGCAAGATTATGTTTTCATTACGGAGAATACCAAAGTCAGGGTTCTCCGTTTTTTCTTGCCCTGAAAGGAAAGGAAGTTAATATGAAACATTACACGACGCAAATGGATGCCGCACGCAAGGGCATTCTCACCAGAGAAATGGAAATTGTCGCTGAAAAGGAGGGCATTCCCGCCGAGCAGCTGATGAAGCTGATGAGTGAGGGCAAGGCCATTATCCCCTGCAACAAGCGCCATAAAGCCATATCTCCCAGCGGATTGGGTTCTTCTCTGAAAACGAAGATTAATGTCAATCTGGGAACATCCCGGGATATGACCGACCTGGACATGGAATTAGCCAAAGTACAGAGCGCGGTGGACATGGGCGCAGAAGCGATCATGGACCTGAGTTCCTATGGGGATACCCGTAAGTTCCGCCGCCGCTTGACGGAAACGTGCCCGGCTATGATTGGAACGGTTCCCATTTACGATGCCGTGGTCTATTATCATAAGCCTCTCATTGAGATCACTACTGAAGAGTGGCTGGATATTGCCCGTATGCACGCAGAAGACGGCGTAGATTTTCTGACCATTCACTGCGGCATCAACAAAGAAACCGCGCATAAATTCAAGCGCAATAAGAGGCTGACCAATATCGTGTCCCGGGGCGGCTCCATCATCTTTGCCTGGATGGAAATGACCGGCAAGGAGAATCCCTTTTATGAACGTTTTGATGAGCTTTTGGACATTTGCAGGGAGTACGACATCACCCTAAGTCTGGGAGATGCCTGCAGGCCCGGCTGCCTGGCAGACGGTACTGATGCCAGCCAGATCGAGGAGCTGATTGCCTTGGGTGAGCTGACCCTGCGGGCCTGGGAAAAGGATGTACAGATCATGATCGAGGGACCCGGACACATGCCCCTGAACCAAATCGCGGCCAATATGGAAATCCAAAAAACATTGTGCCATGGCGCGCCCTTCTATGTGCTTGGGCCCATTGTCACCGACGTCGCTCCCGGCTATGACCACATCACTTCTGCCATCGGAGGCGCGCTGGCAGCTGCCAGCGGCGCGGCTTTCCTCTGTTACGTCACTCCTGCGGAGCACCTGCGGCTGCCCACCCTGGAGGATGTGAAAGAAGGAATCATTGCCGCCAGGATCGCCGCCCATTCTGCGGACATTGCCAAAGGGATCCCCGGGGCTATGGATTGGGACAACCAAATGAGCCAGGCGAGAAAAGATCTGGATTGGGACAAGATGTTCGACCTGGCCATCGATCCTGTCAAGGCCAAAGAATACCGGGCTTCCTCCTCTCCTGAAAAGGAGGACACCTGCACCATGTGCGGAAACTTCTGCGCAGTGAAAAATATGAACCGTATCCTGGATGGCGAACTTGTTTCCATCTTTGATGAATAGGAAAGGGGCTGCTTTATGCTAAAGGAACAATTGGAAAATGTACGCAGCCAAGCGCCGCTTGTACATAATATTACCAACTATGTAACCGTTAACGACTGCGCCAATATCCTGCTGGCCTGCGGCGGTTCGCCCATTATGGCCGACGATCCGGCGGAAGCCGCTGATATTACCTCCATCTGCGGCGGATTGAACATCAATATCGGAACCTTGAACCAATCCACCATTCCGGCTATGCTGGCAGCAGGCAAGAAAGCCAATCAATGCGGCCGCCCGGTGCTGCTGGATCCGGTGGGCGCGGGGGCTTCACCTCTGCGGACCCAAACGGCCGGACAGCTGCTGGATCAAGTCTCGTTTACTGCCATTCGCGGCAATGTATCTGAGATCAAAGCTCTGTCTCTGGGTTCTGCCACTACCAGGGGAGTTGACGCCGATTTGGCCGATGCCATCACCGAGGACAACCTGGATGAGTCTATCCGTTTTGCTCAGGATTTTTCTGCCCGGACCGGCGCTGTTATCGCCATCACCGGGGTCATTGATTTGGTCTGCGACCGGCAGCAAGCTTTCATTATCAGAAACGGTCATCCCATGTTGAGCCGGATCACCGGCAGCGGCTGTATGCTCTCTGCCATGATGGCGGCTTACCTGACCGCCAATCGGGATACGCCTCTTGCGGCGGCAGCGGCGGCCGTCTGCGCCATGGGTCTGTGCGGCGAAATCGCCTATTCCCATCTGAAAGAAGGAGAAGGCAGCGGTACATTTCGCAGCCGTCTCATCGATGCGGTATACTGCCTGAGCGGCGATGAGTTAGAAAGGGGTGCCAACTATGAAGTGCGATAAAAAAACCATGCTCCTGTATGCGGTAACCGACCGCTCCTGGACCGGCCGCCAAACGCTCTATGAGCAGGTGGAGGCGGCTCTCAAAGGCGGCGTCACTTGTGTGCAGCTGCGGGAAAAGGATCTGCCGGAGGATGCTTTTTTGGATGAAGCGGTAAAAATAAAAACCTTGTGCCATCAGTATCACGTTCCCTTTATTATCAACGATAATGCGCCGCTTGCCGTCAAATGCGGCGCTGACGGCGTTCATGTGGGTCAGCATGATATGCAGGCCGGCGCAGTTCGGGAATTGATCGGAGATGACCGGATCCTGGGCGTTTCCGCTCAGACTGTGGAGCAGGCCGTTCTGGCGGAAAAAAACGGCGCCGACTATCTGGGCGTGGGAGCTGTCTTTGATACTTCTACAAAAAAAGATGCCAATCCGGTCAGCCATGATACAGTAAAAGCTATTCGCCAGGCAGTTTCCATTCCCATCTGTGCCATCGGCGGCATCACCAGGGAAAATATTCGCAGGCTCTCGGGAACGGGAATCGACGGCGTGGCTGTGGTTTCGGCTATTTTTGCCAGCTCGGATATTAAACAGACTTGCAGAGATCTTCGCAGGCTGTCGCAGGAGATGATCGCAAAATGAAAAAAGTATTGACCATAGCCGGCTCCGATTGCAGCGGAGGAGCCGGTATTCAGGCAGATATTAAAACCATTACTGCTCACAAGATGTATGCCATGAGCGCGATCACATCGCTGACTGCACAAAATACCACCGGTGTCTACGGGATCATGGACGCTGACCCGCAGTTTGTCCGTCAGCAGCTGGATGCGATTTTTACCGATATCCTTCCCGACGCCGTAAAAATCGGCATGGTTTCCGCCGCCGGGATCATTGAGGCTATCAGCGAAAAGCTGGAAGAATATCAGGCGCAAAACATCGTTATTGACCCGGTCATGATCTCCACCAGCGGCAGCCGCCTTCTCTCAGAGGATGCGGTGGAAGTTCTGATCGCAAAGCTCCTTCCCCTTGGAACGCTGGTAACGCCCAACATTCCCGAAGCAGAGGTACTCTGTGGGTTTTCCATCGCAGGAAAACCGGATATGCTGAAGGCAGCGGCGCGCATTGCTGATGATCTGCATATGGCAGTTCTGATCAAAGGCGGCCACTTGCCGGGGACTGCCGCCGATCTCCTTTATGCAGAAGGAACAGCTTTCTGGTATGAAGAGGATCGGATCGACAATCCCAACACCCACGGCACCGGCTGTACTCTGTCTTCGGCTATCGCCTGTAATATGGCTGCCGGCCATTCTTTGAACAAAAGTGTGGAGCAGGCGAAAGCTTATCTTTCAGGCGCGCTGCGTGACGGCCTGGATCTGGGAAAAGGACCTGGTCCTCTCAATCACGTATATAAGCTGTAAAGGCTGCCAGGGGCAGCTTATTATGACAGTAGCGCCGCCATTTTGGTTTACCATAATGAAGCGTCCTGTTCTCGGAGGCTCGGGGTTCGGGGAAAGGGGCCGGGAGTCGAGGTCGGGTGCAAATCATCGCGATCTGTGTCTGGCAGCCTTCCCAGCGATGATTTTAGGCCTTTTTCGCTGCTAATCCACCTAAAAAGAGCAAGAAATTATCGCTTTTCTAGCTTTTTTTCTTTTCCCACGATGAAAATTCATCGCAAACTTAGACCAAAACAAGCTGGAGCGATCATTTTACTTTTCACCTTCTATTAATCCGGGCCCGAAGGGCCCGTTCCTTCAGCTCCAGAATGGCAGAGCAGCGCCTCCCCGAATGTTTCGTGTTTCCAATCGTTCACAAAATGGATCGAAAAAAAGGCTGTCGCACCAATGCGGCAGCCCCATTATTATCTACCGTATCTATTAAGAATTCTTCCGCCTTCTGCTGGTGATGAGTACGATTCCCATTGCAGTGAGCGCGATCAACATCCCCAGGATCAGCAGCGTCATGTTGCTGTCATCTCCGGTCTGAGTCGCTGTGCCTTTGGGGTTATCCGCATCATCACCATTTTTTGTTACATATTCTTCGGTCATCTGATTCTCCAGCTCGATCTCAGCCGCATCCACATCCAGCTTGATTTCTTCATCCAGCACATTGGTGAAGCCCAATTCCGCAGCTTCCAAATCCGTCAGAGCATTGCCGCTTTGATCGGTTTCGGCCAGATAGTAGATTCCATAAGCCAGATTTTCAAAGCTGACTTTAGCGGCAGTCTTGCCGTTCATCTCCAGGGCCTTGACATCAGTCACTCGTTCTTTGTGGGCCTGATCTGCAAAAAGCGCCACATAGAACACTTCGTTTGTCTCATATGCCTTTCCCTTGAAGGTGGTCGTCTTATTGATTGTAATCTGTCCACCGTAATAGAACTGTTCTTCATCGTGGAAGTCATTGGTGATCACCGCTTTTCCTTCCGTATTCGCTTCGGTCAGAGTAAAGGTGTTTTGATCGATGCTCATCTTGCAGCCCAGCTGCTCCTGGGCATTGGTAATCACCTTTCCCTCAGCATCGGTTTCCGCTACATAATAGGTTTGATTGATGCTCAAATCGGAGAAGGTCACTGTGGTACTGGATTTCCCATTCATAACCAGTGGTTTGATATCACCCACCTGCTGTGTGCAGTCCTCATCGGTATAAAGGCCTGCATAGAAAATGCTGTTGGTCTCAAAGTCCTTGCCATCCAGGGTCACCCGTTTTGTAACATCGATGGATCCCGCCCAGTAATACTGTGAGTAAAAGCTGTTGGTAATCTTGCTTTCAGCGGTCAGGTTGGCCGGGTCTAAAGTTACGACCTGGTTGTCATAGGCGATTGCCCATTGATCGCTGTTATCCTGGTCTGAATAGGCCGTTCCATCTTTGTCGGTTTCGGCAACGTAATAGGTTTCATTTACTTTTAAATTGTCGAAGGTTGCCGTGGAAGATTGGTTGCCGTTCATCTCCAGGGCCTTCACTTGGCTGACCCGATCCTTCAGATCGCTGTCGCTGAATAAAGCCGTATAGAAGGTTTCATAGCTGTTCACGCCAACACCGTCTTCTTTTACTTCCTTGGTTACCCGGATGCTGCCGGCCAGTGTATTGGTAATTTCATAAGTTCGATCCTGGCTGTTTACCGCTTCGCCGTCGATGGCCGCATCGCCGTTTCGTTCAATTTCAACTTTGTAGACCTTGCCTGAATCATAATATCCCTTGGGGACCTTGGTTTCTTTCAGATAATAGGTGCCCGGCTTCAGCCCCTTAAAGGTGAATATTCCATCCTTATTGCCGGTGACTGTCGTGCCGTCGCCTTTACACTCCTTGTCTGTGTAAAGGGTGAATTCCGCACCAGACAAAGCATTGCCTGTTTCACTCGCGATTTTCTTTAAATTAAAATTATACTTATCATTAAAGCGGTCGATGGTGGCGCCCATATTATAAGGATCGATTTTTTCCGGATCAAGCAGTGCCGTTCCTTTATCGCGGATCTGGAACACGGTCTCGCTGGAATCCAATGCATACCCATCTGGCGCAGCACTTTCTTTAAGGATATATTTTACCCCTGCTTCCAAATAGTAATCCTTGCCCTCACTGGTGAGGTTGGTCTTTCCGTTTGTATCCTGCCCAAAGACAGCAATTCCGTCTGCGCCTGTTACTTCTGTTCCCAAAAGATTTTTCTCGGATACTTGGTCTTTATAAAGCTGGAACTCCGCGCCCTGCAACGATTTTAACGAATTCGCACGATCGCGCTTATGCACATTGATGTTCAGCAAGCTTCCGCTGGCTCCAGCATCTGATGCCTGCTCCTTGATAAGCACCTTATCTGAAACATCACCTTCATCGATCTCTTTATTGACTGTTAGTTTTGCAGTGTTGGAGTATTCTATGGTTTCGCCAATTTCTCCCTGTATCGCTGCATTGTATTTAATCGTATACTTGTGTCCGTCCGCCTTTGGAATCCTAATCTCCAGCTTATTTTCTTTTCCGCTGGTATCGATTGCTACTGTATACTCGTCATTTTTCAGTTTCTCTGCGTCGTCTCGGATAATACTAATGGAATCCAAATCGATTGCCATTGTTTTACTATAGGTGTCCGCAATTACATAATCTTCTGGCTCCGCAGCCGAGTTGGAGTTGAGTAAAGCACCATTTGGATTTACCTGAATCGTAAATCCGGCTTTATACTGGTTTTTGCGCTCCGGCTGCGTTGTAATTTTCTTGGAAACAATATCATTGTTCACATCAAAGGAATTCTTTACCTCGAGCTTTTCTTCCCCATCAATCGATATCCATGCCGTATTTTTAAAGGTCTTGATCCCTGATGCTGTGAAAACGTCGCTTTTCACCTTGGTCTGGTACTTCAGGACATATTGTTTATTGTTATCCAGTTTTCCCAGGTTGAACCGGTAGGTGCAATTTTTCTTGTCGCTGGTATCTTTTGTTACTTTGATCGTTCGATTCATCGACGTGCCGTTCTCTGTCAGAACCACAGTATAATTGTCATCGAATTCTTGGTTATCGGAAAAAGTATCTTTTACAATTACATCCCCTTCCTCCATGGAAGCGTAATGGCCGTTAAATTTAACGTTCCAGAGAATTTTCCCATCCGCAAACTGTGCTTTAGCTTTAGAGCCGGTCATTTTCATATTGATGGAATAGTCTTCATAGTCAAAATCGCTCGCAGTTCCGGATGTGATGCGGGCATTGTTTCGACGAGCCCCGTTTTCCGTTCCAATCACCTTTGTATAGCCGGTAATGCGCACATCATACGCCTTGCCGGCTGCCGGAAGGAAAGATTTGCTCTTATCCGCTATATTTGTGTTAAAGTACAGGGTAAAGCCGTCTTTTATGCCTTCTTTGGAATGTTTCCCTTTTGTTGCATCGGACACTCCAGATGCCAGCTTAATATCTACACCAGAAAGATTTACTCCACTCGTTGCCTCTACATTGATCGTATTGTAAGCATCGCCTGTGGATGGTGTTTTCTTCACAACCTGCAGTCCTGTCGGAAACTCATGCTGCGGTCCAGTTTTATTCAAAATATAATCTTCAAAGATAAAATTCTTCAGGCCGGTGCTTGGTACACGAATCACACTGGTCCAGCGGATGTAAACGTTGCCTTCCGAATCTATCTTAAGATTGGAGCCTTTATCAGCCCCATACACAGTGCGGAACTTATGCTTGTAGAAACGATTTCCGGTCTTCTGATAAGCTTTGTCACCTGTATAAATGATATCTGAAGACATTCTCAGTGCTACTTTATTTTTAAAGCTCTCAGTAGCACCGTTCTGCGCTATTCCTGTCACTTCCGGAATATTCGTCTTGTAGGTAAAGGTATAGGTATTCTTTCCTGCATCTTTCGGGAAGGTGTAAGACCACTGGCTGTCGAGGCTGGAAACGTCTTTCCAGTCAAGTTTTGTCGCAGCCTCCTCGTTTTTCGCAATGGTGATGTTCGAGGATTTATCCAGAACCAATCCGCTCTCCATCGTGTCGGTAACTGTAACTCCACCCAGATCCAGATACTTGTCGGCGTTAATGACCACCGTCCAGGTCAGTTTCCCGTTCTGTTCGCTGTAGGTCTTATCAATTCTCTGAAAACGAATAGACGGCTGGTTATTAGCGGTCACTTTATCTGCATTATCCGCCTCTGCGGTCACAGTGTTTTTCGGGTTGAGATTATAGGAAGCATTCCGGTCCGCTGCAATACCAGCAAATGCCTTGTCTGTCACTTTTGCCGTATAGGCGATTGTATATACTTCTCCCGCTGCCATATCACCCACATTGATTTTCCAAGTAGCATCGCCGGCATCCAGAATGCTGTATGGAACAGCATTTCCTTTACTGTCTTTCACCGTCAGCGGTTTCCCCTGTGTGCCTCCTGTCATAGCCAATAATTCGCTCATGGTATCCGTCACGGTTACATTTTTTGCACCGTATTCGGCTTTTACCTTGATTGTGTAGCCCAGAGTGTTCTCTTCGTAATTATAACTGCCGCTTTCTTTGCTGATTTCAAGTTTTGTTTTCTCTTCCAGCTTAACTGTAATGGATACGCTGTCGCTGAAATTAATTTCCGCAGTAGAGCCGCCTTCCTGGACTTTTTGGCTGAAAGAGCCTTCAAAAGTCAGGTAGGCCTCTATGTTTCTATAGCGTTGAACATATTCATCATTAAGATCAACCATAATCAAGCCGCTCGCATTGATGCTGTAAGTACCGATTTTGTTTCCTGACGCAATCTCTTTGATTGGAAGATCTTTTACGGCCTCAAAGCCAGTTATCACATCTGTCGGAATCTGGTAGGTCATCACTCCATCATCCGGAAACTGCCGGGCATTCTTACCACTGGATATTTCGGAGAACATCAGCTTAACAGAAAAAGAATCGCTCGGTTTCATGCTATTTTCCGGATTATAAGCTTCTCCGCTCCCTGTCAGAATCTGACTGTCATATAAATAATCCTCTATTTTAGAAGAAACCTGTGCTTTGGAGGCGCTTTCTGCATCCCCGCTTTCAGCAAATACTGCCGCACTGCCGAACAATACGGAATTAATCATTGCAATGCATAATAATACAGCAACTGCAATCCTGCTTTTCCCTCTCTTCATCCTTTTCTCCTTCCATTTATGAATATCGTTCGTACGCATACTTTCTTAATATTTTTTTATTATATGCTTCGTCAGTTACCTTTCGGTTACATTTTAACTTTTCCACTAAAAAAATCAGGTTTTTACTCAAACCTGATTTTTTTAGTATATTTATTCTTAATCCTAAAACATCTTAATCGCATCAATAATATGCTTTACCCCAGTCAGCCGCATGCCCTTAAGATCCAATTCTGACAGCCTGTCTGCATTTTTCTTAGGAAGGATGATGCGTTCAAAACCCATTCTCGCTGCTTCGCGGACGATTTTCTCGCTGTTCTGCACGGACCGGAGGTCGCCGGTCAGCCCGATTTCTCCCAAAGCAATGGTTTTCCCCGAGCAGGGCTTTCCTCTTACCGTGGAATAAATAGCCAGCGCCACGGCCAGATCAATGGAAGTCCCTTCCGGCTTGAGCCCACCCACCACATTGACGTAAATGTCCTGGTTGATCAAATTAAGACCGGCCTTTCGTTCCAGTACCGCCAGAATCATATTGAGGCGGGAAAGCTCGACGCCGATGGAAGACCGTCTGGCAAATCCCACGTTGGTTGGGGCCGCCAGCGCCTGAACTTCCAGCAGCAGAGGTCTGGTCCCCTCATAGACCGCGGCGGCCATGGATCCCTCCGCTCCATCCTCCATACCCTCGAGGAAGCTTTTGGATAGGTTTTCAATCTCAATTAATCCTTCTTCGGCCATCTCAAAGGCGCCGATTTCGCTCGTAGTTCCGAAGCGGTTTTTAAAAGCCCGCAGAATTCTCAGCTCCTGATACCGCTCGCCATTGAAATGCAGTACGCAGTCCACCAGATGTTCTACGATTTTCGGGCCGGCCAATTCGCCGCTCTTGGTAACATGGGCCACAATGAAAATGGGGATGTTATAGGTTTTTCCTACCCGCATCAATTCGTTTCCGCAGGCCCGTACCTGGGATACGCTGCCGGGGGCTGAGTCCAGATCGCTGCTGTACATGGTCTGAATGGAATCGATAATCACAAATTCCGGCTTCAATTCTTCTGCGATGGCAGAAATGTTCTCCATGTTGGTCTCAGCCAGGATGAACAGGTTGTCCGTCAATTCTTTGCAGACCCGGTCTGCCCGCATCTTGATCTGGTCTTCTGATTCCTCTCCGGAAACGTATAAAACCCGTCCGTATTTCTTGGCGATGTTGGCCGCTGCTTGTATGATAATGGTCGATTTTCCAATGCCCGGCTCGCCGGATATTAGTGTGAGAGAGCCTTTTACCATGCCGCCGCCCAGAACTCGATTCAATTCACCGATGCCCGTGTCCATGCGGGTATAGCTGCCGGACTCAACCTGGGATAATTTTGACGGCCGGTTTTTTATTTTCCCGGCTTGTCCGCTTTCGGCAGCACCCTTTATCGTTCCCGTCCGCCGCCGCTTGTCCTGCGCGTCAGAAGCAGGCAGCACCTTTTCTTCTACCATGGAGTTCCAAGCGCCGCAGATGCATTGTCCCTGCCATTTGGCGCTTTCATAGCCGCACTCCTGGCAGACGAACACGGTCTTTGCTTTTTTTGCCATAATCATTCGCCCCCTTTTGCAAACATATGTTTTATTATATCCTCCTGCCTGCGCCCCGTCAATATATGGTGAAGGATATCTCAAGTTCCGGACACTGGGCTAGAGCCTGGCTGTCCTGCGCCCGGAAAGAAGCACGGATATGAGAATGCTCAGGGCCAATACAATTGCGATAACGGCAATGGACTCGGGGATGGGAATGTACCATCCGATTGCCAGCCCGGCCAGCTTCATGCCTGTAAACACCAGGATAATGGAAATTCCATATTTCACATAGGCAAACCGTTCATGAAGATGTTCCAAAACAAAGTAGAATTGCCGAAGTCCCAGTATGGCAAAGATATTAGAAGTGTACACGATGAAAAGATCGGTGGATACAGAAAATACGGCCGGCACAGAATCCATGGCAAAAAGAATGTCGGAACACTCGATGAGGCAGACCACCGCAAACAGCGGCGTAAAAAGCCGTTTTCCATCCCGTCCCCGCACCAAAAAACGGTCGCCTGACAGGCTGCGGGTCATGGGCAGAATTTTGGACACGATTTTGATAACCAGGCTGTCGTGGGGATCCTTGCCAGTATCATCTTTCAGCATTTTGAGTCCGTTGATAATGAGAATTCCGCCGAACAGATACAGAATCCATTCAAAACGGCTGACCAGATGAACGCCGAAGAAGATAAAGAAGAACCGCAGAATGATCGCGCCTGCGATGCCGTAGCCCAATACCCGATGCTGGGCATGTTCCCGAATGCGGAAACTGGCGAAGATTGTTACAAAAACAAAGAGATTATCCATGCTGAGACTCAGCTCGATGAGATAACCTCCCATAAATTCCAGCGCTTTCTGGTGTCCGAGGAAATAATAGATGCCGCCGCAGAAGGTCATCGCCAGCATCATCCAGAACAGCAGCCATTTGATTGATTTAAAAATATTTTTCATTTCATCACCCCTGCATAACACTTTATGCAGGGGTTTTCGCATTATACGTAAAAGCCTCCTACTTGAGACAATCGTTGATCCATTTGATAAAGTTTTCGCTGCTGTTTCCACTGCGTTCTGCAGAGGTATGTCCCTGGCCCCATACTGTTTCGAAATCCACGTCTTTAACACTTTCATTCTGCTTCAAGGCTAAGGCAAGATTGGTTTCTGTTGTAAGTGCCGTATCATTCTGTTCTATACCGCTTCGTATCCTCCAGTAAGGAGCTACTGTAGAAGTGTTTTCTCCTTTGTAATAACTGGAGAGATCGTACATCGGATTATACATATTCTGCCGTGTCTGTAAATCAGTGCCCAGCTTATCCACTTCACCAAGATCGTTTTTATAATCTTCCACGATCGAAGACTCCCAGTCATCAAAGTTCTCATATTTGTTTTGGTTTTTCTCCAGCAGATTTGCCAGCTGTGAGTCAAAATGCAATGCGTCGTTGTCATCGTTTCCAAAGAGTTTATTCTCTGCTTGACTGCGGTTTGTATCGTCGAAGGCGCCCACTGCTTTTCCAGCCTGTTTGCAATGCTTTACAAATCCCTCCATGCTGATAACGGTGGCTTTTCCTGTCTTTGCATCGTATTCCACCCATTTTCCATCCCCATTGAGATCATCGATATACTCCTGTGGGGAGGCATATGTGCGTTCTTCCTCTTTTTCGTTTCCTGCCTGCTCCATTTTCTGATTATCGGGTATTTCCTGCTCAGGCGGTTTTCCTGCCTGCGGTTTCCCATCAGGAGCGCTGCCATCATCAGGCTTTCCCTCAGATCCGGGCGCCCCACCGCCAAAACCTCCGCCTGATTTTTCCTGGTCAGAAGTCTTTGCATACGGAAATTCCGTATCATTGAGAAAATGGTTGAGCGAGGTTTCTATAACGGAAAGCAGATAATTATAGTAGGAACCGGACGTGTAAATCCCATCGGCAGATTTCTCCAGCTTCAAAATCTCTCCCTCTTCATCGGCAAGCTGCAGGTCATTGATATACGCAGCATAGCTTTCCGCCAAATCTTGTGAAAGGGCCGAAGTCCAGGTGTTTTCCGCGCGAGTGCCTTCCGTCGAATATTGGCCCATATTCCATTCATAGGCAGCGTCTGCATAATCCAGACTGGTGATTGGGCACCAGCACATTGCTCCGCATATGGCGTCGCTGAGGGAATTTCCATCCTCATCAAACATTGCTGCTCCAATGGAGACTAAATATTCATTGTATAGCTCGCTGTCCCCAGTGGCTCCCATCAATGCGCTTTGGGCTCCGCCGCCGCTATGTCCAAAAGTAAAAATCCGGTCGGTATCGCCAGGCAGGCTGTCATTATTATAGCGATAATAGCGGACTGCCGCTTTTAAGTCGGTAACGCCCCATGGCGCGCCGCCGCTGTAAGTCAAGCTGCCGCTGCTGTCATAACCGTTGTCCCTTCCTCTCATGCCTGCATGTACATAGATAAAGCCGGCCTGCAGATATTCAGAAACGGATTCATAGTTATAATCCTCTGGCGCCGCCTGGGCCGAGTAGCCTGCCGTATTAATCGGAAAAACGATAGGCGCCGTATCTCCGGTATAGCCTTTTATCTTTGTTTCATGGTTAACGGTACAAGTGTAGGTGCCATCGGAATTCTTTTCGCCCTTGAAGTAAGCTCCGGGAACATAGATACCCATTGTTTCATAATCCGTCGTCTCCGGCTCTGAGCAGTAGCTTACTTTCACCTGCCAGTATACATCGTTATCTGCATCGTAATTCCACTTGCTGTTGTCAAAGGCAAGCGCTTGGTTATTTTGTTCATAGCCTTCCAATGATGCGGACTTCTCCTCGGTTCCACAGGCGCAAACCGCGATTGTCACTAAAACCAGCATCAACGCGCACACCCAATTCTTCCATCTTCTCATTTCATCCTCCTTGTCAGCGTAAATTTACATTCGCATCATATCGCTATCAGGTGAATGAAACATGGGCATGTCATGGATTAATCGTGTCGTTATCATGGAAAAATGAGATCAAAAATTAAAGGGAAAAATAGGCGGGGCCGTCACACAATTTGGCAGCCCCTCTGTTCATACAGTAAAATCCTCTGATTTGAAATTGCTGTAGTAGCGCCCGTCCTCTGCTGTGAATTTGAGCACGCAGTAATCCGGATCGGTAACGCCCAGCGGGTAATACATGGTATCCCCCTCCTGCCAGATCATTTCCTTGCTCTCAGCATCTTCAAGGACTTCCATCGTTCCCCGCAGCATGACGCCCCGGAAGAAACGCCGGTCGCAAAAATAGATGCAGGCTTTAGGGTTCTCCCGATATTGAGCCGCTCTCATGGAAGAAGTATTGGAAGTGAAATAAAAGACCTGGATTCCCTCCCTCTTTCGCGGCGCCAGCATGGCCTTGGTATTGGGGTAACCGTCCTTGTCAATGGAGCTGATGTAGGCGGTTTTCTGCTTGTCAATCAAATTTCCGATCGTCTTTACTGGATCTCGCATCATTGCCTTGTCCTTCCTTTCTTATTGATCACTTGCGGTCGCTCCTCAGTTCTTCAATATTAGCATAAATGGATGTGCGGAACAACGGATTGGCCTTGGTGGAGTCAAGTTCCATCGCTTCGCATACTCGTTTAAAAACAGCGGTATTTTCCAGACTTTCATCTTCTTCTAAAGCCTTGCCGACAGTTTTGTTGATCCCCGCCAGCAGGTCTTTGGCTTCTGCGACCCGCTTCCTGCCTTCCCCGGCCTGCCAAACATCTGCCCACGCTGAGCAATAGAGTTGAACCTGATCCATCTCCTCGATCCGGTCCAGGCTTTCCAGGCTCTGCTGGTAATTCACATAAATGGGCGTTTCATCGGCGACCGGTACCGCATCTCCGGTAAAGAGGATCCCTTCTTCTTCGAAAAAATACGAGAGCGAACCTGCAGAATGCCCCGGCGTTGCCAGAGCCCGGATGGTAACGCGCGGCTCCAGGCAAAGCACCTCGCCGCCTTCCAGACTTTCATCTACAGAAACGCTGTCTTCCAGCAGCTTGTAAAAATTGGGGATTGGGCGCGCCGCAAACTGGCGGCCGATGTCTTCAATCCAAGGTTTTTCGACTGCACTGGCATAAACTTTGGCGCCAGTTCGTTTCTTAATGCGGCATGCGGCTCCCATATGATCGGGGTGGGAGTGGGTAAGAAAGATGCTCTTTAGTTGAGACGGCTGCCTCTCATGCCTCAGCAGAGATTTTTTTATCAGCTTTTCCGCGCCTGCCACTCCGGTATCGATCAAATGACATCCTTCCTTCCCCTCAATCAGATAGACATTGACAAATCGTTCAATCTCTTCTGTAACATGAAAGTAAATCCTAATCTGGTGAACCTGCTTCGAAATCTTCATTTTTCTTTCCTTTCCCCTTCTCCTGTTTTTTCCCTTTTGAAACCAAGATGGATACTATGATGCTGATAACTAACACCCCTGCGATTACCCCGATGGAAACCGGAATGGATATATGCAGGCCGAACATGAGGCCGGCCAGTTTAACGCCTGTAAACATCAGGATTGTCGCCACGCCATATTTCACATATGCAAATCGTTCGTGGAGGTGTTCCAGCACAAAATAGAGCTGGCGCAACCCCAGAATGGCAAAAATATTTGACGTATAGACGATTAAAAGATCGGTTGAAACCGAAAAGACTGCAGGCACAGAGTCGATGGCAAAGAGAATATCTGAGCATTCGATCAGGCAAAGCACCGCGAAAAGCGGCGTAAACAATCGTTTGCCATTTTCCCGGACCATAAATTTCTCCCCGGAAAACTCCTTTGTCATGGGCAGGACTTTTGCAATGGCCCTGACAATGGGACTGTCGTGAGGGTCCTTTTCTTTCTCCTTTTGAAACATCTTCACACCATTGATGATCAAAACAGCACCGAATATGTACAATACCCATTCAAACATGTTGACGATTTTAACGCCGAAGAAGATAAAGATAAACCGCAGGATGACGGCACCGGCGATACCGTATCCCAAAACTCTGTGCTGTGCATGCTCTTTGATACCATAGCTCATAAAAATGGTAATAAAGACAAATAAATTATCCACGCTGAGGCTCAGCTCAATTAAATACCCGCCTAAAAATTCCAGCGCTTTTTGCTCGCCCATAAAATACCATATTCCCAAATTGAACAGAATTGCCAATCCCATCCAAAACAGTACCCATTTCAACGATTTCAATATATGTCTCAACCGATCCTCCTTCTCTTCTTCAGACACTGCCTTCTCCTGATGAAAAAAGACCCTAATGTCCCCTTTAACAGGTGAACATTAAGGTCTTGCTATCCTTTCGGAGAATGGGACCAGGCTGTGCTTCAGCCGGCTGTTGATCCCATTACTTGTAAGCTACTCCCCTTTAATGATTGGTTCAAGCTTGGTTTTTACTTATCTTCGGAATTATAGGCATCGATGATCTTCTGTGCGATCTGAGCCGGAACCTCTTCATACCGTTCAAACTTCATGGCAAAGGTTCCTCTTGCCTGAGTCATGGCTCTCAGTGTAATCGCGTAGTCGAAAAGTTCTGCCTGGGGAGCTTCTGCCATCAGCTTCTGGCTTCCGTCCGCCTGTGGTTCCATACCGAGGATTTTCCCTCTTCTTTTATTCATGTCGCCCATTACATCGCCCATGTATTCGTCCGGAACCATAATATCCAGATGCATAACAGGTTCCAGCAGAACCGGCTTGGCTTCTTTAATTCCTTTTTTAAAGGCTAAAGAAGCGGCGATCTTGAAGGCCATTTCATTGGAGTCTACATCGTGATAGGAACCATCATACAGATCCGCTTTCACGTTTACAACTTTACATCCGGCGAGAGGTCCCTTTTCGGTAGATTCGATCAGACCCTTTTCAACTGCCGGCACATAGTTCTTGGGAATTGCTCCGCCGAACAAGGATTCGGTAAACTCGAACTCTTCCTGAGACGGCGAGAACTTGATATGCACGTCACCATACTGGCCGGCGCCTCCGGATTGCTTCTTATGTTTGCCCTGAACGTCTGAAGTACCCTTGATCGTCTCTCTATAAGCAATCTTCTGGGGAAGGGTTTTTACTTCTACTCCAAAGCGGTCTTTCAGCTTGGCCATGATGATGTTCAGCTGCATTTCGCCTTGACCGCCCAGCAGTGTCTGATGGGTTTCGTTGTTCCTTTCAACTACGAAGGACGGGTCCTCTTCTTTTAACCTGGAAAGGCCAGAGAACACTTTATCTTCGTCTTTCTTGTCGGCAGCTTCAATTGCTACAAACAGAGACGGTGCCGGGAAGTCCAGCGGCAGGTAACGAATAATATCGTTTTTATCGCAAAGGGTATCACCGGAAAGGGTATTCTGCAGCTTGGTTACCGCTACAATATCGCCTGCTTCCGCATAATTTAATTCCTGCTGTTCCTTGCCCCTGAGGAAGAACAGCTTACCCAGCTTTTCAGTTTTGCCTGCTCTCTCGTTGAGGATTTCCATACCGGAGGTGAGTTTGCCTGTAACCACTTTCATCACGGAAATCTTTCCTACGAACGGGTCAACGATGGTTTTAAATACGAACGCTGATGGAGATGCGTCTACTACGCACAGCCGCTCAACCGGTTCGTTCTTATCGTTAAAGCCTTTGTAAGGGCCATGCTGCAGCGGTGTTGGTACATATGTAACCAACAGATCCAGCAGCCCTTCGATTCCATGTCCCAAAGAGAATGCCGATGAGCATACCGGAACGATTCCGCCGTCCGCGATTCCTTTTACCAGACCTTTTTTAATCTCTTCATCGGTAAAAGCATCGCCGTTAAAATACTTTTCCATCAGCTCATCGTCTGTCATGGCGATGGCTTCCTTAAGGTCTTCGTCGATCTCAGCTGACAGAGGCCAGCTGAACGGGATAAGCGTTTCTCCAAATTTCGCCTTCAGTTCATCGAAGGTCTTATAGAAGTCAAATTCGTCCTTGTCCCTTTTATTTATAACAATGAATCTAGGCATCTTGTATCGTTCGCAGGCTTTCCACGCATGCTCAGTTCCCACCTGAATACCTGCTCCGGCATCCACCAGGATTACTGCAGCTTCGGAAGCTCTCAGTGCTGCGTTAACTTCTCCGATGAAATCAAAATATCCCGGAGTGTCGATGAAATTGATCTTACTGTCCTTCCATTCAACCGGAACGATCGAAGTGTTGATGGAAAAGCCTTTTTCAACCTCCATTTTATCGTAGTCAGAAACCGTATTTCCATCTTCTACTTTACCTAATCTGCCGATTACGCCCGTTTCGAGAAGTGCAGATTCCAGAAAAGTAGTTTTACCACATCCGCCATGCCCGACAAGTGCAACATTTCTGATAGTTTCGCTCGTATAGCCTTTCATATTAAGACCTCCTAAATCTCTTTTTTCACTAATGCCCATATTATATCATCGATGCAGATTGATAGCAATATAACAGGCTCATGTTTTCTGAATTTTAAGTAAAGTGGAGACAAAATCTTCCGCTAATTCAGGCCGTTTCCCAGGTATCGCTTTACAAACTCCTCCAAAGGCTCTGCTTTCCCGTAGAAATACCCTTGATAAATGTCGCAGCCCAGCTCCCGCAGCAGATCCCGCTGCTGCTTCGTTTCCACATATTCGGCGACCACGCGGAAATCCAAATCCTCTGATAGCTTGATAATTCCGGAAATAATATCCTTGGACCTTCTGTTGTCCAGCATTTGTGTTACCAGCTTCCCATCCAGCTTCACTTCATCAAAGGCCATGTTCTGGAGATAGAGCATGGACCCATGACCCATGCCAAAATCATCGATGCTCACCTTATAGCCCTTTTCACGCAGCCGGTTGATCCGCTGCTGCATCTGGGGCGAGCTGTTGAGCAGTACCCGCTCTGTGATCTCAAAGACCAACTGGGCATCCCCCAAATCATATCCATCAATCATCTGAAGGGCCTTTTCCAAATGGGCATCATCCTCCATCTGGTAAGGAGACAGATTGATGGAGACGTTCAGTTTCTTGAAGTAAATCTGGTTCATATGCTGCACATCCTGACAAACCTTTTCTATGATATAGAGCCCCAGCTTCGGCAGAAACCCGCCTTCATAGGCAATATCAATGAGCAGCGGCGGCGAGATGTTTCCTGCCACCGGATGTTCCCATCGCAAAAGCGCCTCCGCACCATGTATGGTTTTATCCCTGTTGATCTGTATCTGATAATGAAGCTGCACCTGCCCCCTGTCAATTGCGTTTTCCATATCCAAAGCCAGCGCTTTGGCCGCATACTCAAAGGGGCTGGTTCCAGTCATCAATTCAGGGGCTTTTCCCGCTGTCTCGCATTGAAACATCGCCTTCTCCATATCCTTCACAGAAGTGCGGAAAGCGGCAGTCTGCTTTCGTTCGCTGATCTTTATAAAAGGGATATAGATGCAGGTCCCTACGGCCACATTGAACAGCTGAAGCAAACTGCCGGCCATAGAGCCGGTGGCCTGATATCCGCTGAACAAAACGGGAGCCGTCCATTCCACCGAATTGCTCACCATCGGCACCAGCCCCAGCGCCATAGCCCCGCTGCTGATCAGGGTCAGCACGATCGGTGCGGCGATGAAGGGAATGATCATAGCTGAGTTAAAGATTACAGGAAAACCAAAAATAACAATTTCGCTGATATTGAAAAACACAAAAGGACTGGCCACCTGAGCCAATTTGCGATTGTTGCTTTTCCTTGAGGCAATAAAAAGCGCCAGCACCAAGCAGAACGCAGCTCCGCATCCTCCAATAAAGGCAAAGGTATCGAGAAAGGTTTTCGAAAAAATCTCTGTCGGCGCCTGTCCTGCACTGATAAGAGCCTGGTTTATTTCCACACCTTCCTCAAAAAATTGTTTTGCTACTGCCTCCAGCGTATTGGTTCCATGGATCCCAAAGAACCAAAGCAGGTGGGAGAAAAACACATACAAAAGAATGCCCAGAAGATTTTTTCCGATTTCATTGAAAAGTTTTAAGAACAGATAAGAACCGAAGTTGGTAATATTTCCTGTATCTGTCACCGAACGCAGCGCAAGTCCCAAAATCCCGAAAAAAACGCAAATAACGGCAATAGGAACCAGTCCTTTGATGGAAAGATTGAACATAAAGTCAGCCCCAATGGTATGCAGCTTTTTGACGCGATGGATCAAACCCATGAGTTTTCTCAGCAGACCGCTGGAAATCAGAGCAATGCACATGGCGGAAAAAACCCAGTCCGCTCCAAACACATATACGCTCTGCCCCTGCAGGCCGCCGCAAAAGGCCAGATACGCGCACACGGCCGCCACCGGATAGAGGGGAGCCTCATCCTTCTGCACCATCTGTCCAAAAGAGATACTGATGGTGATAAGTAGAATCAGCGCCAGCGATCCCAAGGTAACCGTATATAAAAATCCCAAAAGCTTGCTGACAGTCCCCCCTGCCATGGTGCTCAAAAAAGCCTGATATCCTTCATGGGGAAAGCTGTTTAATAACAACGCAAGCGACCCCACAATCAAAAATGGGGTCGCCAATGCCAGTCCTCGTTTTATTGATAATCCATATGGCGTTTTATACAGCTCTAAAATTCGTTTCATCTCTCTGCTGCTTGGGCCCTCCAGGCCCGACATCTCTAAAATTCCGCCGTCTTTGGCGTCCTCGGGAACGGCAGAACGTCACGAATATTGCCCATACCGGTCAGATACATGATAATCCGTTCCAGACCCAGTCCGTAGCCCGCATGCTTGACGCCGCCGTATCTGCGGAGATCCATGTACCACCAATAGTCTTTTTCGTCCAAACCCAGTTCATCCATTCTGGCTTTCAGAACATCATAACGCTCTTCCCTCTGGCTGCCGCCGATGATTTCGCCCACACCGGGCACCAGCAGGTCGCAGGCCGCTACTGTCTTGTTATCATCATTGAGGCGCATGTAGAAGGCCTTGATCTCCTTGGGATAATCGGTTACAAAAACTGGTTTTTTATAGATTTCTTCGGTCAAATAGCGTTCATGCTCTGTCTGCAGATCAATCCCCCATTCAACCGGATATTCAAATTTTTTGCCGGACTTTTTCAGAAGCTCCACAGCCTCCGTATAGGTGACGCGGGCAAACTCCGCGTTTACCAGCGCAGTCAGTCGATCCAGCAGTCCTTTATCCATGAATTTATTAAAGAATTCCATTTCTTCCGGCGCATGCTCCAAGACATACTGAATGATATACTTGATCATTGCTTCTGCTAAATCCATATTATCGGAAAGATCAGCAAAGGCCACCTCCGGCTCAATCATCCAGAATTCGGATGCATGTCTTGCCGTGTTGGAGTTCTCCGCCCGGAAGGTGGGCCCAAAGGTATAAACGTTGCGGAATGCCAGAGCAAAGGTTTCCGCTTCCAGCTGCCCGCTTACCGTAAGACTGGTTTCCTTGCCGAAAAAGTCCTGGCTGTAATCAATGGAATCGTTTTCCATTCTTGGCGGGTTGTCCATATCCAACGTGGTGATGCGGAACATTTCGCCGGCCCCCTCGCAGTCGCTGCCGGTTACGATTGGCGTATGCACATATACAAAATCGTTTTCTTGAAAAAATTTATGAATGGCGTAAGACACTAAAGACCGTATCCGGAACACGGCAGAAAAGGTGTTGCTCCTTGGTCTTAAATGAGCGATTTCCCGCAAAAACTCCATACTATGGCGTTTTTTCTGCAGCGGGTAATCCGACGCCGAATCGGCCTCGACCACCACTTCTTTCGCTTTAATTTCGAAAGGCTGCTTGGCATTTGGAGTCAGCACAAAGTCGCCTTTTACTTTCAAGGCTGCCGCCACCGGAACCTTGGCAATCTCTTCAAAATTATCAATAAATTCCGCTTCATAGACAACCTGCACGGATTTAAAAAACGTGCCGTCGTTCAGTTCAATGAACCCGAATTTGTTGGAGCCGCGGTTGGTTCTTACCCAGCCGTGAACCACGATTTCTTGATCCGCATATTTCTCTGTCTCCCTGAAAAGGGTTCTCAGTTGTATGTCCTTCATTATTCAGTTCTCCTTTTTTATCATTGTGATCCCCTGCCATCACAAATTTTTTATTTGAAAAAAGCCGGAAACCAAAGGATTCCGGCCGTATCTTCCTATTTCTCCAGCGGTTTCATTGTCGGGAAGAGAATAATATCCCGAATGCTCGGCGCATCAGTAATCAGCATGATCACTCGGTCGATACCGATACCCAGCCCTCCTGTCGGCGGCAGTCCTACTTCCAATGCATTTACAAAGTCTTCATCCATTGGATGGGCTTCATCGTCCGTGCCGTCGTCCAGCTGTGCCTGCTGCTCTTTAAATCGCTCATACTGGTCGATGGGGTCGTTGAGCTCCGAGAACGCGTTGGCGATCTCCCAGCCATTGATATAGGCTTCAAACCTTCTGGTAATTCTCGGGTCTTCCGGGTCCCTCTTGGAGAGAGGCGAAATTTCCACCGGATGGCCGGTGACGAATACCGGACCGTCCAGATATCCCGGAACGTCTTCACAATATTCCTCGAACATTTCCGCAAGAATCTTTCCTCTGGTCATATCCTTGACTTCATCTTTATCCATGCCCTGGCCGATCGCCGCTTTTCTGGCTTCTTCATCTGTGGTGATCTGATCAAAGTCCACGCCGGTGATCTCTTTGATCGCATCGCTCATCTTCAGCCTTCTCCATGGCGGAGTCAGGTCAAAGGATTTTCCCTGATAATTGATAACCATGCTTCCGGTGGCCTTCAGCGCAGCCTTAGATACAACCTGCTCTGTCACTTCCATCGTTGTTTCCATGTTGCCGTAGGCCATGTAACATTCCATGGATGTGAATTCCGGGTTATGGTTTCTATCCATGCCTTCATTTCTGAACATCTTGCCCATTTCATAAACCCGGTCCAGGCCGCCTACTACCAATCTTTTGAGGTAGAGTTCGTTGGAAATACGCATTTTCATATCCAGATCCAGCGTATTGTGGTGGGTCTCAAAGGGACGCGCATTGGCGCCGCCGGCAATGGTGGTGAGGATCGGAGTATCCACTTCCAGATATCCGTAATCTTCTTCCAATACCCGCTTGATCTCCTTGATGATCGCAGCACGCTTAATGAACATTTCCTTTACGTCCTGGTTCATGATCAGATCCACATAGCGCTGTCTGTAGCGAATGTCCGTATCTTTCAGACCATGCCATTTGTTGGGCAGTACCTGCAGGGATTTAGAGAGCAGCACCATGCTGGATACCTCGATGGTGATCTCGCCCCTCTGGGTTTTGAATACTTTTCCCACGATCCCGTAAATATCTCCGATATCGGAAGTTTTAAACCATTTATATTCTTCATCCCCCAGGATGTCTTTTTTCACGTGGCACTGGATCCGGCCTTTATAGTCCTGAATATCGATGAAAGAAGCTTTGCCCATGCCTCTCTTGGCCATCATTCTTCCGGCAATGGATACTTCTTTTCCGTCCATTTGTTCAAAGCTGTCCTTAATATCCTGACTGTAAGCATTCACATCCCATTTTTCCACCAAAAACGGATTTCTGCCTGCTTCCTGCAGATTTTTCAGCTTATCCCTTCGTATTTTCCTCTGCTCGTTTAATCCTTCTTCAGTCAGTTCCTCTGTTTCCGGATTCACATTCTGCGTTTTCTTTTGTTCGCTCATTTTGTACTACCTCTAACTTTATTTTTTTATGATGTCTAATATTTTATACGTAATGATTCCATCCGGAACTTCGACTGTTACTTCCTGTCCAGCCTTGTTGCCCAGCAGTGCCCTGCCCACCAGGGATTCATTGGAGATCTTTCCTTCAAACGGGTCTGCCTCTGTTGAGCCTACTATGGTAAACATCTCTTCTTCTTTTGTATCTAAATCCTGTACTTTTACAGTCAGCCCTACGGTCACCTGGTCTCCAGCGAGTTCACTGTCATCGATGATCTTTGCTTTTCGAATCATATTCTCCAGCTTGTTGATCTTCTCCTCCAGCTCAGCCTGTTCGTTCTTAGCAGCATCATAGTCCGCATTTTCGGATATATCCCCTTGTGCAATGGCATCTTTGAGTTTTTCTGCCACTTCCGCTCTTTTTACTGCGACAAGCTCCTCATGCTCCCTTACGATTTTATCGTATCCTTCTTTGGTTAACAGTATTTCTTCTGTCATTCGTTAATCTCCTTTCGACCCATGTCATATCGTAATATTATAATGCGCAGAGCTTAAAATGTCAATGATTTGAGGGGACTTTACCGCGCTCATACAGGACCATCTCTTCTAATTCTTCTTTATTCGATAATTTGTTCGATTCAGATCAAATTGGCGGGCGCTTTTTTAGGGAAAATATGGTTGAGAAAGATGTTTCGCTTAAGGTTATTGTGGCCGGTTGGCTGAGACAGTTCTGGCAACAGGGAAAGCCGTCCAATGTAATCAGACCCGCTTAGGGCGCATTGACTCAAATCGGGAAAATTTTATTGAAAGGTTTTATTTTTTACGCAAAGTTGTGGGTTTGCGAGGTCTGATCTGGGCAACTTGCGGCCTGCACAGCCTCAAGGCGAATCTGAAAGCGCCTGGCCGTTGAAACCTGCGTAAATATTGAAATCTTTTTTTACTTTTTTCCCAAAGCTCCCCACAGGGTCTCCACATCCTCTCTTCAAGCCGCAGCCGCTTCGCATCCCGGTAAACTTCTGTAATGTAAACTCACTTTCTTTTTAAACCGACCTTGTCTATCCGATGGTCAGAATAGCATACAATTTGACCGCAATTTCACCATTCTACAAAACATGTGCTTTTATGCCCTAGTTTTTTCCAATCTAGGTTCTTGTAACACAACTCATTTTAAGGTAGAATAAAAAAGCATAAAGCATCTACAGCACCAAAAGGGAGGTCTTCAATGTCACAAGACAAAATTATGGTTGTGGATAATGAAATGGAAATTATTCAGCTAATGAAGCTGTATCTTTCAAGAGAAGGCTACGATGTGATCTGGACGACAGACAGCACGAAAGCGGCTGCGATGGCTCAGGAACAAAATCCGGATTTGATTTTGCTGGATGTGGTGATGCCCGGGCTTTCCGGGATTGAATTGTGCGGGAAAATCCGCGAATACAGCGATGTACCGATCCTCTTCGTCAGCTGCAAAGGCCAGGATATGGACAAAGTTCTGGGGCTGTCCATAGGCGGAGACGATTACATCACCAAGCCGTTCAGCCCAACCGAGCTGGTGGCGCGTGTCAAGGCCCATTTACGAAGAAGACATTTAAGTAATTCCTCCGGCGGCATATCTGAGGAGCAGCGGAACATTCTTTCCGTAGGCCGTCTGGAGATCGATTTGTCCGCTCATACGGTAACGGTGGACGGTACGCCAGTTCATCTGACAGCCAAGGAATTCGAGCTCCTAGTGCTCTTATCCAAATATCCCAACCGTGTCTTTACTGGCAGACAGATTTTTGACAATCTCTGGGACACCTATGGAATTGACGACGATGTCCGTACAGTCATGGTACATATCAGCAATCTTCGAAAAAAAATTGAGCCCAATCCGGAGAAACCTCAATATATTTTAACGGTTCGGGGAGTCGGGTATAAATTGGTATCTCAATGATGTCTACGATCGAAAAGTCACAAAGAAAGCTGCCCGCAGGCAGCCCTCTTTGTGAGTGTTTTAAAAATGTCTTTAATATTTCACAGGAACCTGTACGCCCATTGATTTGAGCCCTTCTTCGAGGCAAACGAAGAAATCGTCAACATCCTTTGGTACGATGGTGCCCAGTGCACACAGTCTGAATGTCGGCAGGTCGGAAACCTTGCCCGGATAAATCGTGAACCCTCTCTCATATACATAGTCATGGATCGTGGTGAAGTCAAAGTTCGGGTCGTTTGGATACAGTACGGATACGACCAGTTTGGACTGCATCTCTCTTGGAATGATCGTCTGGAATCCCAATCTGTCGAGGCCCTTATAAATTGCTTCCCATAAGGACTGATGTCTTTCCCACTTGGCCTGTTCGCCAACTTCCCAGTATTCCTTGATCGCCTGCCGGGTCGCATAGATGGTCTGTACCGGAGGTGTGAAGTGCATTTCGCCCTTATTTTTGATGAAGTCATACTGCATATACAAATTGGTGTAGTAGGATCTGGTCGGATAGTCTTTTGACTCTTCCAATTTCGCCGTATTTCCGATTACATAGGACAAACCTGTCATGGACATGAGGCCCTTCTGAGCGGATGCCATGATAAAGTCCAGATTGTCTTTATCCATGTCGATCGGTATCATTGCGTAAGTAGAAGTGGTATCAACGACCATGGTCTTATCATATTTATGGGCTACAGCGCCGATTTCCCGAATTGGATTCAGGATACCGGTACCTGTCTCGTGGTGACAGCAGTATACAACTGCGATGTCCGGATCAGCTTTGATGGCTTCTTCCGCTTTTGCCACGTCGATGGGTTCTGTGATCGGAAGCTTCAGGTTGATATGGTCCATATGATAGTATTGGGCAACTTCCGCGCCTCTTGCAGAGTATGCGCCGTTGTTGAGGATTAAAATCTTTTTCCCTGCAGGAACCAAGGAGCTGACGCAAGCGTCGATGTTGATAGTTCCGGAACCTGTAAATAATACGGCAGTGTATTTATTCAGATCACCATGAACAATTTTAACCAGGTCTTCACCCATTTCCTTCATGATCTGACCGAATTCTTTTTCCCTAGGGCAGATATCAGGAACTACCTGTGCATACTTGACCGTATCAGTTGTCGTAGCAGGACCAGGGTTCAACAGTACATTTCTTTTTACTTTTGGATAATCCATTTTTCTTCCTCCTTTATACTTAAGTTCTAACAAACCAGTTACCTTAACGATGATTATACTGTTTTTTCTGTATTCTTTTTATTCAGGCCCCATCCGGCAGCGATGGAAATTACGATGATCGCGATGCATACGCCGGCGATAGCTGTGAATACCAAATTCCAGTTGCCGCTGCTTGTGAGCATACTTCCAAAGTAAATTGCCTGAACAGACGCCCCCAGATATGCAAAACAGTCCAGTATACCTGCTGCGGTTCCAGCAAAGGCTCTTCCGCCTACGTCTGTAGCATAGGCCCAAACCAGACCATTAATCGCATAGATGAAAAATCCTGCGATGAACAGCAGTGCGCCTGCCAGAACACCTGGTTCAACAGTTCTGAAAAAGAATACGGTTGCGCCTGAAACTGCTGCACAGATAATTACCATAGGAAGCCTATTGTCAGAGAAAAATTTATCTGACAGCCATGGAATAACAAATGTTCCAAAAGCCATTCCCAGCGGCAGCAGAACGGTACCTAATGCGCCGTCTTCAATGTCCACGCCGAAATTTTCTACATAATATGTAGGAACCCAGTTCAAAAGGCCATATCTTGCTATGCTGGCCCCAGCTATAATCAGCAGCCAGCAATCGAATCTCCACATCTTGAAAAGATGAGCATAAGGATAAAGTTTGCCTTTTTCCTTAACCAATTGCATTAATTCCTCATCCTGCTGGTTCCTCTTGGCATTGCTGTCCACATATTCTTTCAGCCCAATCTTAGATGGGCTATCTTTACAAATGAATTTGTAAGCGATGCCGGCAATTACCATGAATACCACCGGCAGAATGAATCCGGCTTTCCATCCGAACCCCGGCATGATGATAAATGCAAGGGATACGGTAAGAGCGGCCAGTACTTGCCCGAATCCGGAAAATGCGTTTGCAAATCCTGTGGCAAACCCGCGCTTGTTGCCGGGCCACCATTTGGAAAGAAGCGCCATTCCAGGCGACCACAGCATAGACTGGGCGTATCCATTTATACCCCAGAGAATAGCGATGATCACAAGGCTGGATTGGAATCCAATCAGCAAATTGGCCGCAGCGGACATAAACATCCCGACAACAATGAATCTGTTTACACCGAAAATTTCTCCAAGTCTTCCATTAAATAAATGTCCGATACCATAGGTCCAGAACAGTACTGACGATAAAATCCCCAAATCCAACTTTGTCCAGCCCTCTTCCTCTATCATCGCAGGCATTACATACGAGAGGTTCTGCCGGCCGCAGTAGAGGATACAGTACAAAACTGAGAAGGCCAATAACACGATCCAAGAATTTTTATTAAAAAGTTTATACTCTTCCGGAGTATAGCCTAATGTATCCACAACTTTTTTCTCTTTGTTTTCCATTAGCAATCCTCCTACTTTCTACCTTAAAAATCAATCAATAATTCCACTTTACATGAAAGCGAGGCACTCCCTCATGCGACTGGAGTGCGGGAGTGCCTCGTTGGTAAGCTAAACTTAAATTGTCTCGATGATGCCCTGTCCCGGTCTTTCGCCTCTTCTAAGTCTCGGTTCGATCTGTCCGAAGATGATTTCTGGAACATATCCTACGTGCGGTACGAGGAAGTCAGGCTTTGAAGCCGCTAACTCGTCATATGTATTTGAGCCGGATGCATAAAGACCAATGGTCCATGCGCCTGCGTTGTTACCGCATTTCATACCAGCTGCCGTATCATCAATTTTTACTACTGCTTCGCAAGGAATAGCCTTCTTCGTGATCTCATAAGCCTGCAGCATGCAGTCATATACCATGAACGGAGCCGGTCTGCCCGGAACCTTTTCAGCGTTGGTTACTACGTCAAACTTCATGCCGAATTTTTCTTCCAGCATCTTGTTCAGTGCGATGGAGTCTTCCTGATAGTATCCGGTATCACAACCGATCAGGATTCCAGCTTCACGCAGTTTGTCGATACATTCAACAGCTCCTGGGATTGGTTTTGCTAAATCTTCGTCAACAATGTATTTGCTCATCAGTGGACGGAACGCTGCAAGTACGTTATCAAAGTCATCTTCGTTCCAAGGACGTCCGTATTTTTCTTCCCACTGTGCGGAAACTTCCGGCAGGCTCAGCAGCATTCTCAGGTGAGTTGGTTTGAAGTTACCCATCGGCTTTCTGATTGTAGCCCAGTCACATTCGATGCCGAACTGCTGTAATGCTTCGTAGAAAGGTACAACCGGTGCTTTACATCCTCTCAGGTCATCCAGTGCCCATCTGTTTCTCAGGTCTCCAGGGCCATCGCAAAATGTTCCTGCTGTGTCCAGTACGGCTAATTCGATCTTTCCTGTGTAACGTCTGTTATACATGTTTGTTCCTCCTTTAAAATAATGGTGATTTCCATTTCATTAACTTTGTTTTTGTTTATGTCTATACTATAACCGACCCGTTTAAAGTCCCCATCAAGATAACCTTTAGCTTTGTATAAGGAATTCTAAAGATTCGTTAAAGAGTGAATAGTCTGAAATTATTTGCTTACAAAGAAAAACGCTCCAAGGGGCAAGTTTCCTCGCTTCCTGAAGCGTTCAAGCGTCTTTTCCGGCATAATCCCTACAACCTAAATCCATCCAAGGTTTTTACATATCGGCTGCATAATGCCTTAATTTGGTCTTCATTAATACCTTCACTTTGATCATAAACACCTACTACATAATACCCGGCAGCGGCAGCAGTCTTTACAGCATGCAGCGCGTCCTCAAAAATAACGGTACTGTCCCTGCTGGTCCCCATCAGCTCCGCGGCTCGATCGTACACCAGAGGGTGATCTTTGCCACGGCCCACATCGCCGCAGGTAACAACATGGGAAAAGTAGCCGGAAACGCTCAGCCGGTCTAAAACCATAGTCACAATATCGCGGGGCGACGAACTGGCCACAGATAGGACAAGTTCCTCCTCCTTCAACCGCTTCAGTAAATCTCTAACTCCGGGTTTTAAGGTTACGTTTGTTCGATATTCCTCCTCTACGATCCTGTTAAAGCCTTGGAGTATTTCATCGATCTGTTGGGTTATGCCGTATTCTTCTTGAAACAATTCCGCCGCCTGTACCAGGCTGAGAGGCCGAAGCCGCTTCTTGAGATCGGGCTTGGGGACCTTTCCCTGCTGCTTTAAGTAGGTAATGCCAGTTGTATCCCAAATATACATGGAGTCGGTCAGCGTGCCGTCCATGTCAAAAATGGCGCCTTTAAAACGTTTCATCGGTGGAGTCTCCTTTTTTCTTAGTAGATGCCTTTATTATAGCCTGCATATCGCGATGCAGCAAGTTTGAGCGATAGGACGGGAGCTTCTTCTTGAGGCGGGTGGGAGCGGGCTTTGGCGGGCTGCCTTGGCGGACCAGATTTGGACGGACTGGTTGGGTGAGGCAGGTTTCGGCGGACCGGCAGCGATGCCGGCTATCAGATAAAACTTTTTTCAGGGCGGATTTTGATAGTTTTCCGCTTATTTCGAGTTGACTTTTGACACTCTGCCAAGGAGCACTCCGATTTTGGCAATCCGACCGGAGCCGCCCGCAAATATAAGCGCATTCATCAAAGCAAAAACCGCCCAAAAAGCGGCGGCTTTTGCTCTGATAAAAGGGTGTCCTCGGACTGACATTCCGATGACCAGTATTGTGAAAAGGGGCAAATTATTGAGTTTAGCTGCATTAATAATTAGGATCTTTTTAAAACGCGGAACCTGCTCCAGTGATGACCATTTTTGTCCCCATGTAGACCTTGGGTTCATTCTCCTTGGTTTCAACCATGATATCCGACGGTTTTTCTTCAATGGACCAAGTATTACAGCCGGCATCCATTAGCTGATGCTCGATATATTTGCGGCCTTCATGTATGGCATAGAACATGGCTTCGTCTTTGCTTCCATATATGAAACGCTCCCATGGGGTATTGAGGATATACTGATCTTCGTCCAGGCTGATCAAAAGCTCCACAGTAGCAGTTACTTTTCCCACCGCCGCCCCGTATGCATTTGCCACATCCGCATCTTGCGGAACAATCACCTTTGCATTTAACAGCTTGCCGGCATCATAGGTCCATGCGCATGCCGGAGCCCCGATCGCTACGATCGGCTTGCTAAGGTGAAACCTGGGACTTAACAGAACACCCCGGTCTTTGCGCAGTGCCGCTTCAATCAGGAACATAGCTTCCGGACTTTCAGTAAAGGTAAAATCCTCTCCCTCAAAATCAGCAGCGCTCTGGATACAGGTCATGGCTAGTTTGGTGTGGATTGCGTTTTCGACCATCTTTACGAATTTGCCTACTGGCATTTCTTTTCTTCTGGCCAAAATTTCCACACCCGCCTGGGACAAGTCCCGGTTCCATTGGTTGTACTTGCCCTGGACGTGGAGAATATCCGTTGGTGTAACAGATATTCTCGCCAGGATCCCGGATTCAACCAATGGAGTTAAATCTATCGTTTCAGGGTCCTCCCCAATGGCCCTCGCCAAATACGTCAGGCTATGAGGCCCGCCCTGAAGCTTTTCCAAGATCTTTTTTTCATGAGCCGGCGCATCCTTCGCCAGCTGTCCGCCTACATACATAAAACAATCGGCTTCCTGCTGGGAATAGGTTTTTAATTCGCCGACCCGTTTGAAACTTTGCAGCTCATGTACCAGCTGCGGATACTCCATGCCGATCACACACAGCGGCCATACTTTCTGCGGTCCGATCTGAACATTTCCCTTTTTGTCCAGATAAATCCGGCTGTCGCCGCCCAGACCGAAGGTTGAAATTTCTACAGCCTTAACTCTCGTCCGCCAGCCGCCTACTCTGGCGCCATCCTTCTTTATTTTTACCGAACCTTCCGATACGTTGGCGATATCAGTCGTGGTTCCGCCCATATCCAGAACAAGGCCATCTCGTTTCCCTGTGAGTGCCAGTCCCCCGATCACGCTGGCTGCCGGGCCTGAGAGAATCGTATCGATGGGCCGTTCCTTTGCCATGGCTTCGGTCATCAAGGTGCCGTCGCCTTTTACGATCATAATCGCTGCATAAATGTTCTTTTCATGCAGTACCTTTTTTGTGGATTTAAGAAGTCCATCGATGATGGGAATCAATCTGCCGTTGAGTACAGCGGTTATGGTCCTGTGATAAAATCCCAGCGCCGATGTCAGCTGATGAGCGCAGACAACCGGAACGCCCAAAACCTCGTCTGCAATCCGTTTTATTTCCTTTTCGTGCTTCGGGTTGCGCACGCTGGCATACCCGGATACAGCCAAGGCGTCCACACGGCCTTTCATTTTTGACAAGGCTTCCCGTACCTCCTTGGGGTCCGGGTCTTCCTGCAGGCGGCCCATAATATCGAATCTGCCTTTCACTTTGGCTGCGATTTCCGCAGGAACGTCTTCATCCAGTTCCGTTCCCATGTAAATCAATCCCACAGAAGCGCCCCGTCCTTCCACAATGGCATTGGTAGCCAGCGTCGTCGAAAGAGACACCAGACTAATGTCTTCCATTTTGTCAAAATCCAGATTGTCGATGCAGTTTTTAATGCCAATGGTTAAATCTTCTTTTGTGGTCAGCGCTTTTGCCTTGCAGACAATTTTACGCTCCGAAGAATTTACGATGACTCCGTCGGTATAGGTTCCACCCGTATCCATTCCCAATATAAAAGACATAATCGGCTCCTTCCATGATCTTTGATGGGTTTATGTTAATCCGGTTATGTCTATTTTTCAATATAAAATCAGAATTCTTTAAATAATCTTATACTTTTGTTCTCTATTCCCGCACTTCCGGTATGACCACCGTGTTTTTCTTGCTGACGACCATCCCGCATATGACCATACCGATGCACAAGCCTTCCATTATAACAAACACCGCCATTTTGTCGTCAAAAAAGCCCATGACAGCTGGGAATAAAACGCCCTCTGCACATGCTCCCAAATAAGCAAATCCATTCAGGATTCCGGCCGCGCTTCCTGGAAAAACTCGGCAGCCCTGATCAATAGCGTGAAGCCATAGGATACCATTGATCCCATAGAGCGCAAACCCCGTAAAAAAGATACCTACCAAAACAGCCCTGGTATCCTCAATCATGGGAAAAATCACCACTAAAGTTCCGCAGACCGCTGCCATGGCAGTAACAATAATACCTTTATTATTAAAAAGTTTCGTCCCTGCGATCCAAGTGATAATCAATGTTCCAAAGGCCATACCAATGGGCAGCGTTAGATTTGAAAAGGTACTGCTGAGAATCTGTCCTCCTCGCTCCTCTTCATAATAAAGCGGAATCCAGTTAAGCAGCCCATATCTACAGATACTAGACAGCATCGCGATCCCGCACCACCACCAAAATTTCTTCTGACTGAAAAAATATCGCCATGGTCCTTGTTTTCTATTGGAAATTCGCAGCAAAGCCTGCTCTCTAGCCTGATGCCTGTGATTTTTTATCTCATAGTCCAGGAGTCCCCTCTCTTCAGGTTTTTCCACAGCCGCCACACCGAAAAGATAGAGAAATGCCAGCAGAATGAGCATCGGCAGGATGAAATTTACCCGCCAATCCATGTCCGGCCAGGCAGCCATCAGCGCAGCCGGAATTAAATAAGCTGTAGCATGGGACATTCCAGAAAAGAAATTGGCGATGCCGATGCCTTTGCCCCGTTCTCCTTGTGTCCACCAATTTGCCAGCAGCGCGATCCCCCCGACCCAAATCATACTTTGAAAATATCCGTTGGCCAGCCAGATCATCAGTACAGCCGCCCAATTGTTTTGAAAAGCCACTGCCATATTGAGAAATACCGACATTACGCCGCCGATAATTATCACTTTTTTTGCTCCAATGCGGTCAGCCAGGTATCCATTAATAAAACTTCCCAGCGCATAGCTGATAAACACACTCATGGCGATCATTTCTTCTCTGACAGCAGTAATATCTAAATCCCGAGACATGATGTCCAGCATATTATTCACGTTGAATCGGCCTAAATATACCAAATTGTACATCAATGCAAAGGTTAGCAGGCTGATCCATTTACATTGGCTAAATTTTTTATCCACTGGAGACTCCTTAAACCGCTATTTACAATTTACTGTCTTTAATTTATCATAAAAGTGTAAAGGATTCAAATTTATTCCTCAGATAAGGAGTACATCTCATGTATTTAATTCCCAGCTATTCGATGCTGTCCGCCACTGCAACCACATTGGTATTGAGTATTATATTTTTGATTTTATCCCACCAGAGCGGCAAAACTTACATGCGTCTTTGGGGAATTTCCTGGCTGATCTATTCCGCAATGTTTTTGGTGGATTTTTTAAATCTCCAGCTTCAAGCGTTCGCCATCTATTATATTATGCTTCGGCAGATGGCAGCGCTGGCCGGCTCCCATCTGTTTATTCTGGGCACCCATCATTTCTTCCAGCGAAAACCATGGAAGGGCCTTCTTTGGACCACTCTGCTGTCTGCGCTCCTGATTCTGCTGTATCCGGCTTCTGCGTTCCTGCAAACCCTGGTAATTATCCCCAATATCATTTACTGTTCCGGGATGCTGATCATTTCCGGCTGCATGTTTATTTCCTACTCCTGGACACAAAATCTGCCGGAAAAGATACTGGCCAGCTTTTTTATTATCGTCTGGGGAATTTTTATCAATCATTTCGGATTCACTCTAAAACACACAGCCCTTGCAATCTCCACGTATTTTATCGGTTTATTCACAGTTAACGTGCTGATTTTATTCCTGATTATTATTTACTTTAAAAAAACCCGCTTTCTCGACACGCGGCAGGCTTCTCGTTTTCGTCTTCTTGTGGAAAATTCTTCGGATTCCATGTTCCTATATGATTATAAAAAGCAGGAATTTGAATATGTCAGCCCCGCCATATCCGAACTGATCGGCGTTACCGATAAGCAGCTGTATGAAATGCCGGACCGATTTTTTGATTATGTCAACACGGTAAAAAAATCCAAGGATGTTGTAGGAATATTTTCCAGACCAATTGCAAAGCCTGGAAAAGGTGTCCTATGTCTTTATAAAAACGGGATTATTAAAAAATGGACGGAAATACACTATCTCCCAATCCGCGATAATACCGGCACTGTATCTGCCATTGAAGGAATTTTGCGTGACATTACAGAGCGAAAAAAAATGGAGGAAAATCTCAAGGCAGCTCAAAAAGCGAAAAAAGAATTTTTAGAAGATATCTCCCATGAAATTAAAACTCCGGTGACTTTAATCCAGGGTTACACGGAAAGTCTGCTGGACAAGGTGGTGCCAGTGGAATCCACGGATACTTATTTGAAAATGATTAATTCCAAAGCCATGATGCTGACGACCTTAGTGGATGATTTGGCACAGAGTTCCGATTTTACTTCTCAGAGCCTGGAATACCGATTTTATGAACAATCTGCAAAAGAAGTCTTCGATGAGCTATTGAACCAATGTGAGTTCCAAATATCCCAATCAGGCCGTAAAGCGATTATCGAATCCGCTGTTTCCTCTGATGCTATTCTCATTATTGATCCCTACCGGATTCAGCAGGTGGTATCCAATCTGATCAGCAATTCTATCCGTCACACGCCGATTGGAAAAGAAATCCAAGTGTCATGCCGTACTTATCTCAACGAGGACCTGCTTCATAGCGTTCCCGATGACGATGATTGTACAATTCCAGAAGGTGAAGTTGTCTTTACTGTAAGCGATCGAGGAGACGGCATCCCGGAAAAAGATTTGGCCAGAGTCTTTGAGCGCAATTTCAGCGGCGGACGCAGGATCGCTTCGGGCGCCAACCGCCATCCGGAAAATATTCAGGGATTCGCTTCCGGCCCTTCCAATTCCGGCCTGGGATTGTTCATATCTAAGGAAATCGTAATTCAGCACTCGGGACGAATGGGAGCAAAGAATAACCAGTACGGGGGCGCGGAAATTTTCTTTGTTATTCCTTATTATATTTAGCTTGCTTGTTAATGGGCGCACCAAAGTCAGAGTCCAAGGCGGGTGCGGCTTCCGGTGGCCCAAGGCTCCAGGCCGGCAAAAGGCCGCCCAGGCAGCGATTACGCTTTCCCGGGCGGCCTTCTTTATATGGGATTATCCTTCTTTCTTTAAAGCTCGTTGATTTCTTCGTGAATGTATATTTCCCGCTTTTCCAATTCGTCGAATACGTCCTTTGGATCAAAGGCATACTCCGGAATCAAAAGCCCGGTATCCTTGACTTTTCCTTTTGCGATCAGCTGAACAGCCACAGACATGGGGATTCCCACGTTCCTGGTATAAGCTCTCAACTTTTCCCAGCCCGGCACAGAGCCGTCGGATTTGGGATGGGTATGCGTCAGGATATGCTGCACTTTTTTGCCGTTTTTCGTGCCCACTACTTCGATATGTAGTGCATACCCGTATAGCTCTGTCTCCGTCCCTTCTTTGCTGTTGAGCAGATATTCCGCCACGCAGTCCATAACACCGATCTCTTTGCCGTTGATGGTGATCGGGTCATTGCGCAAAATACCCCAATCATAGAGAGCCCGGACCAGCTGCATATTCTTCTGCGGCCAGGTACCTCTTGTCTCAATCAGCCTGACGCCTTTATCTTTCAACGCTTCGGCCAGTGTCACGGTTTCCGAATGGGGAATAATGTACTGGGGATGAGTTCCATATGGCTCCGGAAGCGCGATATCCCTTGGTCTTGCAAAAGGAGGCACCTGAATGAATTTTCCATCCTCAAAGACGGTCCTGGTCGGCAGATTGGGGTCGTATTCATAAGTTGTTGTAGCCGTTATGGCCTTGGAAAAGGCGAACGGACGATAAGCCCCGTGACTAACGCGGACAATTTCCACCGTGTCCAGCTGGTTGGCGCCGTACATGGCCATCATCTGGGTGGTGCCCGGCGTCATGCCAAACCCTGGAACACAAGCTCTCCCATTCTTCTTAAAGATCTCTGCGTATTGATTTTCTTCGCCGAATCCATTGAGGTTAACTCCATGGCAGCCCGCCTCTGCAATACACGCCGTCGTTTTTCCATTGAGGGCAATGGTGGTTCCATCCATTACTATGTCATAGCCTTTCATTTGTTTTACTGTAGCATCATGGTCATTGACATCCACTTTTACAAAATCCACTCTCGGATCATCGAGCCATTTGACAACTTCCTTACCGGCCTTCTCGTCATAGTCACCAACTGTAATCTGCTCGAAATCGGAAAACTGCACCAAATCTAAAGTTGACTCTCTGCAAATTCTCCCCGCTCCGCCTAAACAAAATACCTTCATACCTGTACCTCCTGACAAACCTTTCAATTGACTACTTTATTACCAACTCTTGAGTATAAGTTACCATATTATTATCAGTTTGTAAATAGTTTTTTACAAATTTTTATTAAGTTGGTAAAAATATTGTCAAAATTAGGTCATTTATGCTATAATAATCATACATTTAAAAGGTTCTGTTTAATCGGAACCAACTTTCGAAGGAGGATAACGCTATGCTGCCTCAGGAACGCTACAGTCAATTAATCCAATTTCTGCAAGAACATGAAATTATCAAGGTCGATCAAATGATGAAACGCTTTGATATTTCTATTGAAACGGCCAGAAGGGATCTTAATCATTTGGAAAGAGAGGGGATTATAAAAAAGATTTACGGCGGGGCCACCCTGATGAAAAAAGAGGACAAAGAGCCTGCCACCTCGGACAGAATGACGCGAAATCTATCGGAAAAAACCGCCATCGGAAAAAAATGCGCCGAGTTCATCAGTGACGGTGATTCCATATTGATCGAAGTGGGCACGACCACTTTGCAGGTAGCGAAAGCGCTCAGAAGCAAAAAGAACCTGATGATCATCACTAACTCCATTCATGTTGTCAATGAATTGATGGATACGGACTTTGAAATCTATGTGGTGGGAGGAAAAATCCGCCATGGAGAAGGTTCCATCTCAGGGGCAGTGTCTATGTTTGAGCTGGAAAACTTTCATATAGGCAAAGCGATTATCAGTGCAGGAGGCGTCACCTTGGAAAGGGGGCTCTCTGACTATAATATTGAGGAAGCGCTGGTAAGAAAAAAGGTTGTTGAACAGTCTCAGGAAACGATTCTGGTAGCAGATAACAGCAAGTTTGGACATAACGTGCTGGCCCACGTCTGTCCGATCAGCGCCGTAGACCTGGTCATTACCGGCGCCATGCTCAATCCTGAGCTGATCACACGTTTTGAAGATGCCAATGTAAAACTGGTGCTGGCTGATCAGTAAAAGCCATGCTGCGCCTTTCCCTCATACAAGCAATAAGTCTTGTGGATCGCTCTCAGAATAAATACATCGGCTAGCATTCCCAATATTATCTCCGCCGTCAGCGTTCCCAGAAAGAGAAATAGGTTTTTTACAAGAATTTGTGGAAATGCCATAAGGATAAAGCTTATTACTACCGAAGCAATGATGCAGGTCAGGTATAGCGGCCATGCTCTGCGGCAGCGGTCACTCAGATCATAATCTTGTTCAGCATGGCCAATCATTTGGCAGCCCTGGAGCAGATCGTAAACATACTTGAGCATGAGAATGGCGGAAATCGTTTGCATACGGGTGATCGATCGGGTCATCATTATGCCGGATTCAGCTGCCGCCATATTGCCCAGCGCTGCGAGAATCTGCAGAATCTCCAGAATCACCAGCAGTATCATCATTTTCTTTGCTTCTTGAAAGTATCCATTGCAGCTGCTCATGCCGATTGTACCGATAAAAATTGCAACATAAATTGCCAGCCAGATCAAAACAAACAGAAATTGCAACAGAAGGATTTCTCCCAGAAACGCCCCAATTCCTGTCATGATCAGCTGAGTAGTAATGGCTGCAAAAATAATTTTTAGTCCTCTCAGGTCATAAATCCTCTCTTTTGGCATTGTCATATAATTCTCCTTGTTCTCTGATTTCCCACTCCTGTGATGCGGCATCTTGCACAGGCACGGCCCCACACCCATCCGGGCAGAACATTGTATGAAAATCTTACCATATTTCTTGACAAAAACCTACAGGAAAGTGTATTGTTAATGAGCAGTGTATTTTAGTAGGAGGAGCAACATGAGACTTAGAAAAGAATCCGACACCATTCAGGACGAAGAAGTCCTGCTAATAGCAAAAGTATCCGACGCACTCGCCCATCCGGCTCGAATCAATATTTACCGCTTTATCATGCAATGCAATCGGCAAAGAGAAAACGTCTGCAATAAAGATGTTGTCGCTGCTTTTGACTATTCCCAGGCAACGGTTTCCCAGCATATAAAAAAGCTGGTCGATTCCAGCTTAATTGAAGTAAAAAAGGTTGATAAATATTCTTATTATTATGCCAATATGGGCGCTTTGGCTCGTTATCTGGCAGCGACCAAGAAATTCGGACAGATCTAAAGCGCACCGAAAACCGGTCGCTTGTCAAATGGACAGCATGACCGGTTTTTCCAGCCCCTTTAATGTTTCCTTCATCAGACCGCTATTGCTCGAGCCCCACATCCATCGTGATTTCCCTTGTACTATCCAAACCGGACAGAATCTGCCCTTTGAAATGGTTTTCCGCCGATCAGATGGGTCTTACCAGCATACTTTTTAAAGCGATCCTCTTTTTCGAACTCTCAAACGAATCAAGACAGCTCCTGCTCCTACAACAACAATGATCCCTGCTGCTGCCACCGCTTTCAGAAGCGGCGAAACCGATTTATTTTTAGACCATTTATCAATGATCTGCCCTTCTTCATCATAGGATTCCAAGGTCAGCTTATCCTCACTCACTTTGATGATTTGATAATTGCTGTCTGTCGCATTGATCGCTTCCACGTATTCAGGAACATTTTCTCCATTAAAATACGTGCTCCTTCTCTTTCCTGAGTTTCCCATCACATAAGTGATATTGCCGATCTCTTTGGTACGCATATATAGATGCTGATGACCGCATAGGACCAAATCCACCTCACCCTGTTCAAAGACCGGTTCCCATTCCTCCCGAATAGCATCGTAGATGGGATCTCCGTCTGAAATCCCATAAGCAGGATGGTGCATGACGACCACCTTCCATCTGGCACCGCTCTCTGTCAAGTCTTGCTCCAGCCAGCTGCTGATGGCAGTCAGCTGCTGCTCCCATTCTTCCTCCATAGCGGCTTTTCGATTGTCCAGAAAAAAACTGGTATTAACAACTGCAAAATGGCAGTTCCCATAATCAAAGGAATAAAACTCTTCGGACACCCCTTTGGGACCATTCTGGGGCAGCGCCAGCATCTTCAGGTACATATCCGCTTTGACAGTCGTTTCGTGATTACCAATAGCTGTCATCATGGGAATCCCTGCAAAAACCGATGTAGCCTGTGATAAAAACAGATTCCAATCATTCATATTTCGGGGCGAATTAACCATATCCCCGCCCATAAGGGCGAAGGCAATACCAGGATTTCTCTGTCTGATATCTTCAACCATCCTACCCCAAGTTTTATAATCCTGACTCCGTTTTTTATATTGAATATCTCCCAAATATAAAAATTCAAAAGATTGGGCATCGTCAGTGGTAGTAATCCTAGAAGTTTCCCAAGTAGGCGCCGTCGAAAAGGTGTGCACTTTGCTCCAGCTGGTACCGTCCCCGACTCGATATTCATAAGTTGTCTTTTGACTCAAACCCCTGATCGTGGCCTCGTACCGATAGTACTGATCCTCTTTGACCTCGATGATCTTGGCCTTCACCTGATGCTGCGGAGAAAGCTGCATGCCCTCCCGATTGTATTGGACATATCCATCTTTCTTAGATGCACTGTGCCAAGTAATAGTTTGGGTATGAGCGCTGTCATCAGTCCACGATAAAATAATCTGATCGCTGTCGTACTCCGCCGCAAAGACCGGGGCGGAAAGTAAAAAAAGTAAAATGATACTCATGAGCGCTGCAATGCAAAAACGTTTCATAATCCTTCCTCCTGGAAGTATTATTATATGTCAAACAGGAAATTCATATGCGGATCGCCTCGCTGACCGCTTCGTACCGGTTCCATGAAAAATGGGACTATCGCATGGCTTTATGCAGCAGTCCCGTTTTCCTGGGCAAATTATTATTAATGTTTTGAAGAAAAGTCATGGTTTGTACCACAGTTCATACTATATCACAGCTCCCCCTTTAATGTCGTTGGCATGCCAACATTTTATAAAATTTTTTCTAAAAGTTTAAATTCATCCTTTTTAAACTCAATCAGACCGTCCCGTTTCATCTGGTTCAGCTCGTAGGACAAGGCGCTCCGGTTGACGCACAGATATTGGGCGAACTGCTCCCGGTCCATATGTATTGAAAAGGTATCCGATCCGGACTTTCTGCCCATGATCCGCAGGTAGGTCATAATACGGTCTCGCAGACCTCTCTTGGAGAGAGCCTCGAGCTTATATAATTTTTTAATGTTATCGTCGGCAAGAATATGAAGCAGCGCCAGCATCAGCTCTTTGGAATAATCGCTGCGAAGAATATCGGAAAAATCAGCAAAGAGTACAACAGCAGCTTCATTGGCCACATAAGTCAGAGGTGATGTTCGCCGCCTGGAAACGGTGGCTTCAGCGCCGAAGATTTCTCCTCGCTGATACATGTACATCAGATCTACGCTGCCTTCAAGATGGAATTTCTCACCTCTTACGGTTCCCGAATGGAGGATGGCAATTCTATGAATCAACTCTTCTTCAGAAAAGATAATCTCTTCCTCTGCATATTCTTTTACTTTGATTTTCATCCCGTTGACTGCCATGAGATGAAGCTTTTGGGGAACCTCCCTCAAAATGCCGCAGGCTTCAATGGTTGTCATCTGTTCCGTATCTGCTGGTTTTGATGGTTTCATGTTTGTATCCCTCATTTCCTTCGGCTGTTTTTTGTAACTTTTGTGTCGCATCAAGCAAGTTTCACTTATGCTGTCATCTGCGACTGCCGGGACCGGATTCTACCGGTATCAAATTCCGGAAAATATTGATAATTTTCATTTCGCCCGCGGCAAAGAAAGCTATACCTCTCTCCCCAGCAGCTTTTCCAGGCGCAACTTCTGTTCTTCCCTGGCGAATCCGTATCCGTACTGATAGAAGTCCAGCACGTCGGCATCTTTCACAATCTCCTCCAACGGATTTCCGATCTCTGCTTTTTTGCTGTGGTTTTTCACAGCGATTCCAATCTGCTGAATTTCATCCTCTTCAAAGAGGCCCGTTCCTCTCAGGAATTCCATGGCCGGCTCGTACCCTGCTTCCGCATGGTTCTCCTGCTTGCCGGTGATGATCCTGCCGTAATCGTGTACCGCGCAGGCCGCGGCAGCCAGAATCGGATCCACGCCCCGCTCTTCGGCAAAGAGATAGCCCAGCTTGGCGCAGCTGACAATGTGCACCCGTTCCCAGTCGATGAAATGGGAACGCTCTGTTACCAGCTTTTCATACTTATCGATTTCTTTCAGCAGAGCGCTCTGCAGTCTCAAGATCTTTTTCATATTAACCTCCTGCCCTACTTATGATAGGGTTCATTTTTCAATATTTTAAAGCTTCTGTACACCTGCTCCAGCAGGATGATCCGCATCATCTGATGGGGAAACGTCATTTGCGAAAAGGACAGCTTGAAATCCGCCCGCTTTGACACCTCATGGGAAAGGCCCAGCGAGCCGCCGATGACAAAGACCACCCGACCCCAGCCTTCTGCGGAAAGCTGCCCGAGCTTCTGCGACAATTTCTCTGAAGTGAGCGGCTTTCCATCAATCTCCAGGGTGATCACATAATCGTTCTTCTTAATCCTGCTCAGGATGGACTGGCCTTCTTCCAGCTTTACCGCCTGCTCCTCCGCCGAAGAAGCACGATCCGGCAGCCTGGCCTCTTTCAGCTCCTCAATGGTCATTTTGCAGTATTTCCCCAAACGCTTGCAGTACTCAGCAGCCGCCTCGGTCCAATATCGTTCTTTTAATTTTCCTATACAGATTATGGTTATATTCAAGACTTACACCTCATATACCGCGCTGACATGATCCCGCAGCATCACATCCATTTTCAGTCTGTCGCCCACATAAATATCTTCCTCCTGAAGAATATTGGTAATGGTCATTTTCGCCAGCTCTGGCTCATTGTTCTGATGGCTCAAATGTCCCAGCAGAACTCTGCGCGCTTTGTCTTTCACTTCCATCAGCTTGCAGATACATTTGCCCGCCGTCACATTGGAAAGATGTCCATGGTCTCCCAGGATTCTGCGCTTTGTCTGATAAGGATAGCTGCACATTTTCAGCACCTCTACTTCATGGTTGGCCTCCAGAACCAGCAGATCCGCATCCACGATTTCCTCGAAAATCTCTTTTGTGATGCAGCCGGCATCGGTCAGAATACTGATCTGCCTGCCATCCGCATAAAAAGAAAAGCCCACCGGCTCCGCCGCATCATGGGGGATGGCAAAGGGCCTGATTAAAATATCGTTTATGTAAAAATCTTCGCCTGTGGTAAAGAACGCCTTTTTCTCTTCTGCGACCTTTCGTTCAATGTTGTCCCAGGTGGCCTGGTTGGCGTACGCTTTTGCGTTGCAGGCTTTTTTTGTAACAATAGGCAGGCTTTTCACATGGTCGATATGTTCATGGGTAATCAAGACGGCCTGTATCTGTTCCAGCTCAGCCCCGGCCTTTTCCAGCCCTTCAAAAATCCGTTTTCCGCTGATTCCCACATCAACCAGCACCACCGTCCCGCCGCTTCTGACCATATAGCAGTTTCCACTGCTGCCGCTGGCAAAAGAGCAAAAATTTAATGCCATATTTTGTCCTCGCTTCTCGTCGTTTTCTATTTTTATAGGATACTCCACTTGTGCGGGCCTGTCAATCTATCGTATAATACGAAAGATGAAAGATAGAGGTAATGTTTATGAGAAATGACAATGTTTTAAGAATCTATACCGACGGAGGATGTTCGGGAAATCAGAGTGAAAAGAATTTCGGCGGCTGGGGCGCTGTGATGGAGTTTGCCGGACACCAAAAGGAGCTTTACGGCGGCGAAGCCGACACCACCAACAACCGCATGGAAATGACTGCTCTGCTGGAAGCTTTCCGCGCCATAAAAAAAGAAGGCCAGACGATTGAAGTGTTTTCCGATAGTTCCTATCTGATGGATTGTTTTCGGAAAAAATGGTATAAAAACTGGCTGAAAAACGGCTGGAAAACCGCTGCCAAAAAACCGGTGGAAAACCGGGACCTCTGGGAAGCGCTGCTGCCGTTTTTGGATCAGCATCAGATCACCTTTTACCGGGTGAAAGGCCACGTAAATCTTGCCAGCGCTTCGACCAATTTTCATAAGCTCTACGATAAGTTCGTAGAATGGAACGGCAGCCGCTTTTCCTTTGAGGATTTTCAGTACGTGACCGAAAAAAACAACCGGGCCGACGAGCTGGCCAATGTGGGCATCAACCAAATTCGGGGCTGAAAATCAGCCCCCAGTTTATCCTTTTGAAATGGCATACACCGCATCGGCAGCTGCTTTCATTTCTTTTCCATTGTTATAGATTCCCATGCTCATCCGCACTGCGCCGCAATCCCATGTTCCGATGGCCTTATGGGCCAATCCGGCGCAATGATAGCCGCCCCGCACTGCAATTCCATAATCATCGTTTAATAGCGATGCAACATCTTCACAATTGTATCCATTAATATTAAATGTGACAATTCCCACCTTTTTCTTACAGTCAGAAGGACCATAAACCGTCACATTTTTCATATTCCGCAGGCTGCTGTCGAGAATCCGAGTCAGCTCCAGCTGGTGCTGGCGGATGATATCGACGCCGATTTTATTCACAAGCCCGGCCGAATATCCCAGGCCGATAATGCCCGGCGCATTGATGGTGCCGGTTTCAAAGCCTTCCGGCAGCTCTGCAGGCTGTTTGATGTCCCTGGAAACGGTGCCGGTTCCCCCTTCCATCAAAGGGCGAAGCGATACGCCTTCCCGTACATAAAGCATGCCGGTTCCCAAAGGCCCCAAAAGACCTTTGTGGCCCGGCACCGCCAGCAGATCGATGTTTTTCACATCCATAGGCATATGGCCGGCTCCCTGGGCTCCATCTACCATAAAGAGGATGCCTTTCTTTTTGCACAAAATTCCCAAGTCCTGCACCGGCATAATGGTTCCGGTCACATTGGACGCCTGCGTGCAGATGATCAGCCGGGTATTTTCTCTGATCGCTTGCTCAACGTTGGTAAGATCCAAGCTTCCGTCGCTCCCACACTGAACCAGAGTATATTCCACCCCCTGATCCTTCAGCGCCCGCAGCGGACGCAGCACAGAGTTGTGCTCCATCACCGTGGTGATCACATGGTCGCCTTCCTTGAGAACGCCTTTGATGCCCATATTCAGGGCCTGGGTCGTATTATTTGTAAAAACGATCCGGTCCGGCTTTTCGATTTTAAAAAAACGGGCCAGCATTTTTCTTGCTTGATAGACTTCTTCCCCGGTCCGGCGGGACAGATCGTGCCCCGAGCGCCCCGGGTTGCCGCAATAGGATGACATGCACGAGTCCATTGCCTCGATCATACCTTTTGGCTTAGGGAAAGATGTTGCTCCATTGTCTAAATAAATCATTGGGTTTCCCTCCTAAAGTATAGGATATGCGGGAAAATAGCAGAAAGTGTTTTCTTACTTTCGTTTGAGCCCTTTGAGCCGCTCCTTATCCTCTTTGGAAACCCGGTAGGATTCTCGAATTTTCTGTATGGTTTTGTTGTGTGTAAAATCGTCCATCCGATTGTTTTTTATCAGCGCTTCCGTTTCCTGCGGAAAAGCGACATAGCACATGGACAGCGCCCAGGCGACGGCCATTTTCACATAATAGCCCTCGTGGTGAATCCCCGCCAGGATTTTTAATATAGAATCAATATGACTTACATCTATATAGTGATCCATAATCATGACCACGCCGAACCGGAGAAAATATTCCCGGTCGTCGGAAAGATAGCTCTGGAGAAACTCCCAGACCCTCCGGCGGTTTTCCTCTCTATCCGCGAATTTCAAATCACCGCAAAAGGTATCGCAGACAGCCCAGTTATCGATGCGGGGAACGAAACGGGCAATATACGCCAGCCGCGTTTCCCGTTCCATCTTGGCAGCCGCGATGATCATCCCCTGCAGCATGACCTCTTCGTAGAAGAGTTCCGTTCCGCCGATACCGCCGGGAGCCAGTTTGCAGTTTTCCAGCTCCTCCAGGTATCTCTCCCAGCCGCCTTTTACAATCTCTTTCGCCAGCTTTCGGAGGGCGGGAACGCGGACGCCCAGCGTCCGCTCCTTATTGATGCCTGGTATCAGTTTGCAGTTGAACGCCTTGTATTCTTCATCGGCCATTTGCCGCAGCTGTTTCAGTCTTTCTTCTCTCATTCTTTTCCCTTACAATTTCCAATTTCGGTCAGCGATCCTGGCCAGCCTGGTGGTCTTTACATCAATGGCCTTCTCCGGACACATTTCCTGACAGCAGTAGCATTTGATACATTTCCGATAGCGGTAGGCGGGTTTTCCCTTTTTCATATAGATTGCTTTTTCGTCCAGCGGGCAGGCCTGCACGCAGATGCCGCAGCCCACGCAGTTGGCCTTTTTTATGTAAGGCTTCCGGTCCAAAAGGGGCTGTAAAAATCCGATGCTTTTCAGCTGGCCGTGGAAACCCGGATCCCGCTCCACGTTAAAGTCCGGGTTTCCCCAGCGGGAAAAAGCTTCCTCCATGGATAAAACGCCCTCTTCTGTGATCAGCTCGATTTCTTCCATTTTGCAGGTGCCGATGCCGTACTCTTTCCCGTAGACATTGGTTGCTACCAGCTCCGGATTTAAGTTGACGAGACGGCAGAATACGCTGTCCAAGGCCACCGGATCGGCAGACGCCAGAATGACGTACATCGGCGTCGGATCGCCGGACTGGGGGCCGTTTCCCTCCATGGCCATGATCCCGTCCATAATATGAAGCCTGGGGCGAACTAATAAATTCAGGTCGCCGATCATTTTGCCGAAAGCGTCCGCATTGGGAAACCGCGCGTGGCTGGCGCCTTTGTTAAAGCCATAGACGCAGCCGAAGGTATTTTTCATGGCACCGGTAATCCGTTCCAGCTGGTGGGTTTTCATCTTACACAGGTTGATAATCGCATCTTTTTCCAAAACGCCTTTGCAGAGGACAAAGTGGTCAGCGGCGTGGCCCTGGGGAAAAGGCACCTGCTCCCCTTCCGAAAAGTTGGCGGCCTCGATCTGAAGCGCCTCCGCTTCCTGGCGAATTCCGCATCCTTCGGCGGTCTGTTCCACGCCGATCAGGTGGTTGCCCGGCGAATCCCCGTAATACAGATTTTGAAATCCCGCTTGTTTTAAAAGGCGGCCCACAGCCCCAAACACCCGGGGATGGGTGGTGCAGGCAGTTTCCGGTTCCGTCCTGGCAAGAAGGTTGGGCTTGAGGATAATGCTCTCATCCGGGCTCACGAATTCCTGCCAGCCGCCCAAAAGTTCTACGGCTGCTCCAACCGCATGGTCCACCAGCTCGCTTTTATATTTTCTGCAATCAACGATTGCCACTTTACTCTTCATCTGGCACCTCCCTCAGTTCTTCTATAGTATACCTTGCCAGACACGCCTGCGCAAGATTCAACGCCGCAAGACGCTGATCAATCGGCCCCAGCCAAATCCTAATCCTGACTTTTAATCCCGCTGCCGCTGATGGGAATGGCGTCCCCCAGATATGTAGGTTCCGGTCTTACCATCCATTTCACAAAATCCTTATCTCTGGCCGCGATCTCCCGCAAGTCACGCATTTTCTGTCCCCGGTAGGTCGTCTGATCCGCAGCCGCACCCCAGGCATCGATCCCCATTTTCTCACACCCGTATAAGGCCCTGTACTGGTGGTAGCCCTGGGTCACAACGATCATCTTTTCCACCTGGAACACCGCCTTTGCCCGATAGATGGAATCATAGGTAGAGAACCCGGCATGGTCGAGAAAAATGTCTTTCTTGGGCACACCCTGCTCCAGAGCATACTCTTTCATAACGTTGACTTCATCGTAGCGGACTTGTCCATGATCTCCCGACAACAAAAGTTTGGGAGCCGCTCCCGCCTTGTATAGTTTGATCCCCACATCCAGCCGGTCCTGCAGCATGTAGCTGGGGCTCCCGTCCTTGCGCACAAGGGCGCCCAGCACCAAAATGCAATCCGCATCCTTTTGCGCAAGCCGATCCAGATCTGTCTTGGATATGGTATTGGCTTTATCGGAAACCGTGCAGAGAACCTCTCCCTGGGCTGAGCTTACCACGTACTGGTTGATGCCCAGCAACGCCGCAGCCAAGATCACAACCAAAACTGCCAGCTGAAGCAGAACCTTTTTCCAAATTTTCATCTTCTTTTTTTCCATTTCATACACACTTTCTGTTACAATAGACATGTTAACGGCTATTGTTATTATAACAGGTCAGCAAATCGGATGAAAGCATGCGGCCCCTTTTGCATTTTTGTTATTTTTTCTAAATATTGTGGAGTTAAATTGTTGACAACACACAAATCAAGCGCTATGATAAAGCTGTTAACAAAGAGATACAGATAAATATAGAAGGAGAACGGTAAAATGAAATATGATTTTCCAGTAACAAAGACTACAAATCCTAAGGCGAAACCGGACCCGGATACCCTCAGGTTCGGCGTTGACTTTACAGACCACATGTTTATCATGGACTATGAAGAGGGCAAGGGCTGGCACGATGGCAGAATCGTCCCTTATGCACCTCTCTCTCTGGATCCTGCTGCTGTTGTTTTCCACTATGCGCAGGAAATGTTCGAAGGGCTGAAAGCGTACAAAACCAAAGAAGGAAAAGTACAGTTATTCCGTCCGGACATGAACGCCAAGAGAACCAACCGCACCAACGACAGGCTTTGTATTCCTCAGATCGATGAAACCTTGTATGTGGAAGCGATCAAAGCTCTGGTACACGTGGATGCTGACTGGATACCGGAAAAAGAAGGCACGTCCCTTTACATCCGCCCGTTCATTATTGCCGACGAGCCGTTCCTCGGCGTAAGACGCTCCAATCATTATAAATTTATCATCATCCTCAGCCCGGTAGGTCCTTACTATGTGGGCGGGCTGACGCCGACAAAGATTTACGTGGAAGATAAATATGTCCGCGCCACCGACGGCGGTACCGGTGAAGCCAAGTGCGGAGGCAACTATGCAGCCAGCCTGAAAGCGCAGGAAGAAGCCCACGCAAAGGGGTATGAACAGATTTTGTGGCTGGACGGCGTAGAACGGAAATACGTGGAAGAGATCGGAACATCCAATGCTTTTTTCGTAATCGATAATGAAGTCATCACCGCGCCTTTGGATGGCACCATCCTGCCGGGTATTACCAGAGACTCGGTTATCGCTCTGCTGAAAAAAGAAGGAATCCAGATTACAGAAAGAAGACTTTCCATCGATGAAGTGGCCCAGGCTTATAAAGACGGTAAATTCCAGGAGATGTTCGCTTCCGGAACTGCGGCTGTCATCTCACCGGTGGGTGAGCTCTGCTATAAGGGCGAAAAAATGATCATCAACAATGGCCAGATCGGCGCTATCGCGCAGAAGCTTTACGACACCCTGTACGGCATTCAGACTGGAGCTGTCGTTGATACCATGGGCTGGACAGTAGAAGTAAAATAAGCGTTTTTCAAAGAAGAATCAAACAGCCGGAAAGCGGGAGCAGCGCAAGACTTTCTCCTTCCGGCTGTTTTTTAATGGTTTAAACTCGTTCGTTGACCAGCTGGAATCCTTCTTCTTCTAACTGACGCTTGATCAATTCTGCCTGTGCGCTGTCTCTGGTTTCCATAACCACCTTCAAGAAGCAGCTGTTGATCGCCATATTGGGATCGCCGTTATCGTGATGTACCGCAACCACATTGCCGCCGCAGCGGCTGATCACCGTGCTTACGCCCACCAGCTGGCCCGGTTTATCCATCAGTGCGATGGTCAGGGTGTTTCTCCTGCCGCTCATGATCAAACCTCGGGTAATGACCCGATTGAGAATGTTTACATCAATATTTCCCCCGCTGACCACACAGACAATCTTCTTCTTTTTCAGCGGGATTTTATCGAACATCACCGCTGCCACCGATACGGCGCCGGCACCCTCGGCTACCAGCTTCTGTTTTTCCATCAATGTCAAAATGGCTGTGGCAATTTCGTCCTCAGTAACCGTAATCATTTCATCCACATATTTGTTTACCAGCTCGTAAGTCTCATTGCCCGGCACTTTGACTGCGATTCCGTCGGCAAAGGTGTCCACCGTTTCCAAAGTCTTCTTTTCATGGGCCTTGACAGATTCGTACATGCTGGGTGCACCCGCCGCCTGGACGCCATAGATCTTGCATTCCGGCTTGAGCTGCTTGATCGCATAGGCCACGCCGCTGATCAGCCCGCCGCCGCCCACCGGCACCACGACCGCGTCCACATCATCCAGCTGATCCAGAATCTCCAGCCCGATGGTCCCCTGGCCGGCGATCACATCCACGTCATCAAAAGGATGGATAAAGGTGTAACCCTTTTCTTTCTGCAGCTCGATGGCCTTGTTGTAAGCGTCGTCATATGTATCGCTGACCAGGTACACTTCCGCGCCAAAGCTCTTGGTGGCCTCCACTTTGCTGATGGGCGCGCCGTCCGGCATGCAGATCAGGGAAGGGATCTGGTTCTTTTTCGCCGCCATAGCCACTCCTTGGGCGTGATTGCCCGCGCTGCAGGCAATGATTCCTTTGGCTTTTTCCTCGTCGCTGAGTCGGCTGATTTTATAATAAGCGCCCCGCACTTTAAAGCTGCCTGTCATCTGCAGGTTTTCGGTTTTCAGATAAATTTGATTTTTGGCGCTGAGTGCTGGAGCTAAGATTAAATCGGTCTTTCTCACAGCATCTTTCAAGGTAAATGCGGCATGATAAATTTTGTCAAGCGTTAGCATGATCTGCCCTCCTTTTTTCAATAACGGGCCTTGTCTTGTCGGCCCTCGCTTCGCTTCGTCTCCTGTTCCTTTCGGAGACCTGCTTCGGGTCATGTATCTATTGTAATCCTTTTATTGGGATTTGCAAGGGCTTTCGATTTGCATTCCCATCATTTTTTCATTATAATAAGAGCAAATCATTTAAGAACCGAGGAACGTTACATGAAGAAAAAACTTGCCGAATTAAATTTGAAATTAAACTCACTGGTGATCTTTCGCGATCTGCTCACAGATCCGGTGATCGCCAATTTTCAAATAATGGCCGATGCCATTGAAGAGAAGGAGTCGAGAAAGCAGGTCGAAGCTTACTGCCAGTTCACTTCTTGTCTTTATCAGGCAAACGCCAATCTGAGCGTCTACATCAATAATGTGCTGCTGAATGACGATAATTTTTATGTCAAAGAAAAGGCCTGCGGAAGCCTGGTCTCTCAGGCTGTGGAGGCCTGCTTGTTTTCTGAACTGGATATCCTGCAGGAGCTGTCCCAAATCACTTCTCAGTCCATCCGGGATCTGATCAATTACAAAGGCTTCCTCCCTGACTGGGAAACAACGATCTTTGATTTTCGCTACGATTATCAAGAGCGCATCCACAAGCTTCCATATACGGGCTACGGCATCTATTCCAAGTATTCGGTCTTTCGCCTGAAAAGCGACAGAATCGTTCCGGTAAAGCATCCCGATGGGCAGAAGCTGGAAGAATTATTCGGGTATGAACGGGAACAGGCTTTGATTATTAAAAACACCCAGGCGCTTCTGTCCGGGGAAGGTGCCAGCAATATGCTCCTGTACGGCGATGCTGGCACCGGAAAAAGTTCAACCATCAAAGCAGTCTGCAATCATTACGCCGACCAAGGGCTGCGCCTCTTGGAAGTAAAGAAAAATGAAATTTACCGGATCCCTTACGTGATCGAAGAGCTTTCCAATAATCCGCTGAAATTCGTAGTATTCATCGATGATCTGAGCTTTACCAGCAATGACGACAATTTTTCCGCCTTGAAAGCGATCCTGGAAGGCAGCGTCTCAGCCTGCGGAAAAAACATTGCCATTTACGCTACCAGCAACCGCCGCCACCTGGTCAAAGAAACCATGGGCGACCGGGCCGGCGATGAGCTTCATATCAACGATACGCTTCAGGAGACCATGAGTCTGGCGGCCCGCTTCGGCCTCACCATCACTTACCAGCGGCCGGATAAAGAAGAATACCTGAACATCGTGGAAAACCTGGCCAAAGATTATGGGGTCGATATGCCTAAAGACGAGCTTTTCCGCAAAGCTGAGGCTCACGCTCTCCGCTGCAACGGCAGAAGTCCGCGGGTAGCCAAGCAGTTCATTGAACTTGTGAAGATTGGAATTTAATATACTGGCCTGTGATATAGGGGCTGTCACGTCAACGAAAGATGTTGCTGCGGCAGCCCCTCACAATTCCCCCAGAACACAAATTTTCGTTAATCCTATTCGAAACTGGCCTTTTGGCAGTCAATGTCCATATAAAATGTCGTAATATCGGGCATTCTCCCACATCAGGTCAACTGTTATGTGTCGCTAACCACATATAAATCTCTCATACGCATCAACACACCGCAAATCAATCTCTCCACTCAGCCTCACTTGCTGCGAAACTAGCAAAATCTCCTGTTTTTATATGGACTTTACATCCACAATAGGCCATTTCGAATAGAAACCAGCAAAAAAAGTTTTTTACCTGTTTGGCCGGCCTGCGCGAAGCCTAATGCAGCCACCCTTTTTTGGGAGTAAAAATTTCCGGCTTTTCAGAAGTTTACCGCAATCCGGATAATAACACCTTTCTTTCTCACAGTTTCCACCAGAATATCACATTGTTCCGTTAAAATAGTCTTATCATCAACGAAACAAGGAGGTCACGATGGGGAAATTAAAGATAGCCATTGCAGTTTTTTCTGCCATTCTCCTGCTGACGGCAATGACGGCCTGCACCAGCAAAGATGATGAAGTCTATGGAAAAATAACGAAGATTAATGATACAAAAATAACCGTAGAAACGGGAGCATATGAAGAGCCTCCCAAATTGGAAAAGAACAGCTCCACCCAATCTGAAACCGGCTCCCAGACCGATAGCACATCCAAGGCTGACAATAAAGCGGCGGACAGCAATGAGCCCCCACAAATATCCGATGGCGGACAGCCATCAGACAGCAGCGGTCAAGACCGTTCAAACGGAAGATTTCCTGAGGGTATAAACGGCTTCACTGCTGATGGTGGGTCAGCCACTTATATTCTTTCAGATAATATCGATATCACCGGTTTGGAAGAAGGAATCCTTGTCAAATTGACACTTGATGACGATACGGTAACAGCAATCGAAATCATCCACCAGCCAGGCAATGCTCCGGGCGGCAGCGCCGGTTCAGAGACTGGCGCTACAAAAACCAGCGCTACTTTCACAGTAAGCGGCGGAAAGCAGACATCCGCCAACAAGGATTATGAATCAGAAGAAGCAAATGTCAGTGCTGTCCTGGTAGAGAATAAAGGCAGCCTTGCGATCAGCGGCGGTTCTCTCATAAAGTCGGGAGACACCACCGATGATACCGAAAGTAATTTTTACGGACTGAACGCAATTCTATCTGCATCAGGAGGCAGTAAAATAACGTTGGACGGGACGACGCTCACATCCAGTTCCGACGGATCAAACGCCATCTTTGCCACCGGAAAAGGTTCCAAAATCGTTGCAAAAAACTTCTCCATATACACGACAGGAGACTCGGCTCGTGGTTTGGATGCCACTTATAAAGGTACAATTATCGCAACAGGAGGCGATATCTCCACCAAAGGTTCGCACTGCGCGCCCATTGCCACCGACCGGGGCGAAGGTACTATTCAGGTCAGCGATACGTCTGTCAGCGCTGAAGGAGACGGAAGCCCCTGTATTTATTCAACGGGAATTATCACAGCCGCAAATGTTACCGGATATGCAACTGGCAGCCAAATCGCTGTGGTAGAAGGAAAGAATAGTATTTCTTTGGATCACTGCGTTTTGCAGGGTGCAGGTAAAAACGGCATTATGCTCTATCAGAGCACTTCCGGTGATGCGGCAGAAGGAGAAGCAAGTTTTAATGCCGCTGACTCAACGCTGACGACCACCTCTAAAGGCCCAATGTTTTATGTGACCAATACGGAGGCTTCGGCAACGCTTAAAAATACAAAGCTCTATTATAGCAGCGGCATTCTTATAAATGCAGCCGGAAACAAAACCAACAACTGGGGAAAGGCGGGAGAAAACGGAGGGAACTTTACCCTGACCGGAATCTCTCAGAATTTGGAAGGAAATGTGAAATGTGATCAAATCAGTACGGTCACTCTTAATTTAACTGAGAAATCAGCCTTTAAGGGAAGTATTAACGCTGGAAATTCCGCCAAGTCTGCGACCATTCACTTAGACAAGTCCAGTACCTGGACCATGACGGGCGACAGCTATGTATCAGCAATCACAAATAAGGATACCGCCTGCTCCAACATTAAATCCAATGGCTTTACGCTTTATTACGATAAGTCCAACGCAGCCAACAAGTGGCTGGATGGAAAAACGCTCTCTCTTTCAGGCGGCGGGAAGCTTACGCCGGCTGGCTGATCTATCCAAAAGGGGACTGTCACAAGACAGCCCCCCTTTTTTCATTTAACCCACAAACGGTATCACATAAATCAAAATCGCAATCACCACCACGATGGCCACGACGGTGCGCCAAATCTTGAACTCCTTATCCATCTTAGCTTTTTCCTCTGCCGGCGGCTCTTGATGGGCCACGATCTGGGCCTTTAAGTCCTCATCGCCCGATTTTCCGTACTTAGCCTGACAGATGAAGAAGATCACCAGACCCACCGCGCACCAGATGACGCCCGTCCAGAAAGCCTCCCGATCCAGCTGTGTCATCATGATGATATAAATGATAGCGCTGACCGGAACGCCCACCTGCCAGAGTGGAGCCTTATAGGGCCGCTCCAGATCGGGCTGGCGTTTTCTCAGCATCCCGCAGGCAATGATCCCGATCACATAGTAGAACAAATCGGCGAACAGGCTCAAGGACGCGATATAAATCATAGAATTGGTCGCAATCAGCAGCACCGTCAAAACGCCCAGGACCAGAATCGCCACGTAAGGCGTCTTATATTTGGGATGAACTTTGGCAAAGAACTTGGGCATCGCACCGTCACGGGCCATGGTGAACAGGTATCTGGGCGGTACGGAAATGCTGGAGTTGAGCGTTGAAAAATCGCCGCCAAAGGCAATGCCCGCAGCCAGCATAATCAGCGGAAATCCCAGAATTCCGGCAATGGTCATAGCTTCCGCATAAGGAGCCGAAGCATCGGCGATAGCCGGAAGCTGATCCGTAGGAACAATTCCCACCAGGAACCATTGGAAGAAAGCGTTTACGGCAAAGACGATAAACGGTGCCAAAAACAGCGCTCTTGGGATATTGATGTGGGGATATTTGATTTCTTCTCCCATAGCACAGCAGGTTTCAAACCCGGCAAAGCACCACCAAATTAAGGCTACCGATCCAATAAAACCGCCTGCGGAAAAATCCACATATTCCGGCAGCTGAACAAAATTGGACAGACCCACGTTGGGGATCATGATCAGGAACCAGATAATCGCCACGCCCCAGAAGAAAAACATAAATCCGTTTTGAAGCCTGCCTGTGATTTCCACGCCGCCCACACTGCAGACCATGAATACCACAACTGCAATGCAGGCAATGATGATATCGCTGGTGCCGCCGCCGGGTATCTCCAGGCCCAGTGCTCCCAAGAAGGTTTTGAAGTAAAAGCTGAAGGCAAGGGCTTCGCCGCTGGTAACCGCCACCAGAGAAATAATAAAGTTCCAGCCTGCCAGCATACCAAAAGGCTTTCCAATCCCCAGGGACGCATATTTGTATGTACCTCCCGCATAAGGCAGCGCAGCACCCATTTCCGCATACAGCAGCGCCGGATAGATGCTGATGAGCATTGCCACAAAAGTAGCGATAATCACCGCGGATCCCAGCATACCTACCACGTTGGCGCCGGTGGTAAACAGCCCCACGCCTACGACTGTACCTACGGTAATGGTAACAGCCTCTTTCATGCCAAAGGTTCGTTTGAGCATACGACTTTCATTTTCCATGTTTTCGTTCTCCTCTCTTTATTTTTCCTTCTCCATCCGGATTTCCGCAGCCCTGGCATGGCCGGTCAGCCCTTCGCCTCTCGCCAGGTTGGAAACCAGGGGAGCAATATCCAGCATCGCTTGTTTGGACATACTCTGATACGTGCACGTCTTCAGGAACGTGCCCACCCAAACGCCTCCTGTGTATCTGGCCGCTCCCAGGGTTGGCAGCGTATGGTTGGTGCCGGATGCATAGTCGCCGAACACTTCAGCCGTATTGCCGCCGATAAACAGGGACCCGTAATTGCGCAGCGCGGCCACGACCCCATCGATCTTTTCTTCTGCCACATTGACTTCCAAGTGCTCCGGCGCATAATCATTGGCGTAATTTACCGCTTCGGACAAATCATCGGCAATGAGAATTTCACCGTAATCATTCCATGAGCTTCTTGCGATTTCCTCCGTATCCAGCGCAGGCAGCTGACGGTTCACTGCCTGGAGAATGGCCTTTCCCAGATTCTCATCTGTGGTCACCACCAGTCCCTTGGCCGCCTTATCGTGCTCCGACTGGGCCAGCAGATCGGCTGCGATCACTTCCGGGTCCGCCGTCTGATCGGCGATGACTAGAACCTCGCTGGGGCCCGCCACAAAATCGATGCCCACTTTTCCGTAGCACTGCCGTTTGGCTTCTGTCACAAAATGATTGCCAGGCCCTACGATCATATTGACCGGCTTGATCTGATCCGTTCCATAGGAAAAAGCGGCAATGGCCTGCGCGCCGCCCAGCGCGTAAATTTCATTGATGCCGGCCACATCCATGGCAACCAGCGTCTTGGGATGAATCGTCGTTGTCCCTTTGATCACCGGGGAACAGGCGGTAATTCGTTCAACGCCCGCTACTCTGGCCGGAATCCCCAGCATCAGCGCTGTGGAGTAAAGGGGATAGCCGCCTCCAGGAACATAGCAGCAGCAGGACTGGACCGGAATTACCCGATGCCCCAGCTTGATCCCCGGCGAAGGGGAAAAATCTTTCAAACTTCCTACTGTTTCCTTCTGCGCGTTGGCAAAGGCCTCGATATTGGCAGCCGCCTTTTTGATATCCGACAGTTCTTCATCCGATACCTGCTGGTAAGCTTCCTCGATTTCCTGTTTGGAGATTCGCAGGGCCTGCCTATCGCACTGGTCAAACTGTTTATTATATTCCTGCAGAGCCGCGTCTCCATCTTTTATCACACGATCGATGATATCCCCCACTACCTGTCTGAGGGCCGTACGATCGGCTTCTGTTCTTTTTTTGGAGCTCTTTAATTCTTTCACGCTTTTCATCTCCTCTCATTTACTACTTTACTATAATACAGCATCGAGCCAGCTAATTGTCAAGGGCGTTATTTGGAGAATTCCGGCCAAACCTTGAGTGCACTCCAGATTTGTGATACCATATAGGCAGAAAAACCTTGGAGGTGAGCGGTTTGAGAATAGGTCAGGTTTCTAAAAAATATCAAATATCCGTAGACAATCTATATTACTACATCAATTACGGCCTTCTTGTGCCCCCCAGGCCCGGCGGCCAGTATGTATTCGACAGCCAGACCCTGAAGGATCTGGAGCTTGTTCTGGAATTGAAAGAAATGAATTTTTCTTTGAAAGAGATCCACCGGATCCTGTCTCTTTATCGAATTTCCGGCCTTGCGGTCAACCAGGATGTGGAGGATCTGCGCAGAATCTATACCGACAAACTCCACGATCTGCGCAGCGAGAAGCTGCGGACCGAAAAAAACATTGAAAACCTGGAAAGAAAAATCGCGGATTTGAGCGCTCTGCTTCCTGACAATCGCCCCGACATCGGACTTCCGGTCCGCATGCTGGATCACTTGTGCTGTCCGGCCTGCGGCGGCAGCTTTTCACTGGATAATGTACGAATGGATCTCAAATATATTTTCAGCGGCAGCCTGCGATGCTCCTGCGGCTACACCGCCTCCATTGAGGACGGCATCCTGCTGACACCCAACAAAAATAAGGATTTATACGACACCCCTGATCTGGACCGCAAGCTGTACCGGGACCTCCCCCCTGCCCTCATCAGCTTGTTTCAGCGATCCTTTAACTGGATGGTGGAAAAGCTGGAGCATATGGATTTATCCGGCAAGGTGGTACTGGAAACCTATATCAACGCCTGGTTCTTTCTCCATAACCACCAGCAGTATCTGGACCCGCAAGGTCAATATATCGTTGTCGATAAGTATCCGGAAATGCTGCGCATGTATAAAACCCTCATGGAAAAACAAGGCTATGGGCTGGACATCCTGTTCATCGCCGACAGCAGCACCCGTCTGCCTTTAAAGCCCGGCTGCATCGATTTGAACATCGATTATTTCGCAGTCAATGAACATAATTTTTACCATAACACCTTCCTCTATGACGAGCTGATGCCTTATTTCAGCTCTGAGGCCCGGCTGCTAGGCACCTATTTTTACTTTGACCACGGAAAAAAATCCATGGAAAACCTGCTGCGGGAATACCCCACATCTTCCACGGATAATTTCAATCTGGACTATTTTCTCCGCCATATGGCAGATACGATCGTGCAGCAGGAGGACTGCGGCTTCACCACCAGCTCAGGCGCCAACATCGGGTTCAGCTTCCACCATGAGGGTGAAAAAATGTACCTTCGCTCCTATTTGGCCAGGCTTTGATTCAAGGGGATTTTACATCAGAAAAGCCATTCCCTGCTCCACCACAAACACGGTTATGCAGGCGCCCAAAGCTACCAGCAGCAGCCCCTTTTCCCGAAGCGCCATGAAAACCGCCACTGCGAAACCTGCGATGGCAGCCGCCATCTGCGTGGTGGAAAAGAGGATCGCCGGAAAGGTCATGGATGCCAGTGCCGCATAAGGCACATAGTACAAAAAGGACTTTATGAACGTGTTTTTAATTTCCCGGTCCACCAGCACCAGCGGGATCATGCGGATCAAATAGGTTACAACCGCCATCACCAGAACGTATAAATAAAAGTTCATGAATACAGCTCCTCCTCTTTGATGGGATGGATGACCGCCCCTGCCGCGGAAGCGATCATAGTACAAATGATGATGGCAAATCCCGGCGAAATCTGATCCAGTACCGGTACCCAGCGGAGTACCGAGCTCAAAATCACGGCGATCAGAATCACAGCGGTAATGGATTTTTCCCGCTTAGCCGGCGGAATGATAATGGCCAGAAACATGCCGTAGATGGCAATGCCCAGGGCGCTGCTGACCGCTTCAGGCAGGGCAGAGCTGGCGACAGCTCCAAAAAAGGTTCCCGATGTCCAGGATGCGATACACACTGACATGATTCCATATATGTAGTGTTTTCCAACCCGCCCGTCTTGGGTGCTGACCAAGGCAAAGGCTTCATCCGTTATACTGAAGGCAATGATGCACCGTTCCACTCTGGTTATGGAGGGTTCCAGTTTTTGTGATAATGACAGCGACATAAGGGCGTACCTGAGATTGATGACCAGCTGGGTCAGCGCCATTTCAAAATACGGCGCTGCGGCCGCAATCACAGTGAGTCCGGCAAACTGGCCCGCCGAAGTCAGGTTGGTAAAGGAAATCAGGGCCGCGCCGCCGGCAGTGGCTCCGGTTGCTACAGCCGCCATTCCAAACGTAAACCCCACCGCCAGATATCCTGCGCAGATTGGGATCGCATCTTTCATACCTCTTGCAATTTCGTTTCTCATCACTTACTCCTAAATTTCTACTCATACTTTGTTATTTTAACATAGAATCCCTTTCTTCCCAAGGTTGAATTTGGGACAAAATTGTGGTATCGTTTCCTCACAGACATTGGAGGTGAACTATGAATATTACGCAAGCGATTGACATTCGAAAATCCCGCAGAACCTACCTGAGCACGCCCATCGAGCCCGCAAAGACAGCGCTGCTCAAAAGTCGTATCGAGGAATACAACCAGAAATCTAATTTAACCATCCGCTTTATGGAGAACGGAAGCGCGGCTTTTTCCGGCATCCGCAAAAGTTACGGTTTATTTAAAGGCGTCCGCTCCCTCTTCATCATGAAAGGCCCTGCAAAGGATCCTTATCTTAAGGAAAAGATCGGTTACTACGGCGAGCTTTTGATCCTGGAGGCAACTGCTCTGGGGCTTGGAACCTGCTGGGTCGGCGGAACCTTTGATGCTTCCGGCATCCGCAAAGCTCCAGACGAGGATCTGATCTGTGTGATCACAGTGGGCAATGTGCCGGAGGAAGAAACACTTCGGGAACGGATGATTTACAAAGCAATCCATCGTAAAACAAAATCCATCGGTGAGATGTCCGAGGTGGTGGGTGAACCGCCGCTCTGGCTGAAAAAAGGGATGAAGGCTGTGCAGAAGGCTCCGTCTACCCGCAATACGCAAAAGGTTTTGTTTCTCTATAAGGCCGGGGTTCTCCGCGCTTCTGTACCGGATACGGATCGATTTGATTATGTGGATTTGGGGATCGCCAAGGCTCATTTTGAGCTGGCCGCCGGCGGCAAATTTGAACTGGGCAACAGCGCCAAATATGTTTCCATGGAGGAGGAGTGATTGAATGTCCGATAAGAAAGAGAGGACGCCTGTCTTTTACGGCAGTCTGGTTATACTGCAATGCCTGATCTGGGGGATCGGTAATCCGATCACCAAGATCAGTGTGGAAACAATACCGCCTTTTTCTTGTATGGGCATTCGCTTTACGTTAGCGTTTGCTTTATTCATGCTGGCTTTCGGCAGGCAGATCATCCCCCAGTTTAAAAAGGAATATCTTGCAAACTGTATTGTGATCGGTCTTTTTACTGCCGCTTCCTTTATTTTTTCCACCTTTGCCCTGCATTTGGCGGATGCTACCGTTGTGGGGTTTTTACTGGCGTTTTCGGTGGTCTTCACCCCCATTCTCTCTTTTTTTATCCTCCGGCAAACCATCAGCCGCCGCTTCGCTTTGATTATTTTCATGGTAGTGGTCGGTCTTTATTTTCTGTGTGCCAACGGGGGCAAATTTACCTTCGGCGCGGGAGAACTGCTGGCTCTGCTCAGCGCTTTATCCGGCGCCGGCATGTTAATCTACAGTTCAAAACACGTCACAGCCATTGGCCCCCTTGCCCTTTCGGCTGCCCAAGCCGCGATTACGGCCATCGTGTCGTTTCTCTTCGCTGTTGTCTTTGAGGATATCAAAGATCTGGGCCAGGCCTCGCCGGAAGGGTGGGCCTCCGTCGTGTATCTTGCGGTGGCGTGCACCTGCATTGCCTATATCCTGCAGAACATTGCCCTGCGTAAAGTCTCGGCCACCTTTGTCTCGCTGGCTTTTTGCACAGAGCCGGTCTTTACTGCAATCGCTTCCTTTTTTATCCTCGGCGAGCGCCTGTCGCTGGCGGGATTGGCGGGAGCAGTCCTCATCGCGATCGGAATCACCTTGGCCTCTGTGATGCCGTCCTCGGAGGAGTGAGCCCTCCAGGGCGAACGGTGCCCTTTTTCACTTTTTTTGCCGATTTCTATTCGATATCCCCAAAAGGCCATATTTCTATGGACATTGCTTGCGAAATGCCCCATTTCGAATATAAATGGAGAGAATTTTTATTTTATGACAATTTGATTGCTGCCCCCAGTGATTGGAATGTTACAACTTCACGTGTCTGAATTCTCCAGGACCCCTGCTTTGATAGCCCTTTTAAAAGGCACGAAAAAAGCACCACTTTCGCAAAATCGCAAAAATGGTGCCGCTGCAAGCGCTGGACGCCGCACACTGTAGAACTCATTCTTTATGCGGCAGCCCTTTTCCCTCTTCTCTAATCCTCTTTTTTAAATTTTTGAGCAAGCCGCAGACTGATCGCCGCAATTCCTGCCAGGAGAACGGTGGTGACCGCCAATCCTCCCAGAAGGCCTTTTGTCTTTGGCTCCCGATCTCTTGTGATATCTTCCTTTGGTGCTCCGTGTCTCTTCGCTGCGAATCCCTGTTTCATAATCATATTCCTCCCTTTTGTAACCTATAACGTTCCGGCGCGCCTAAAGCTTTTCAGCCCACTCCGCTTCCTTGAACCCCGTCAGAACAACATCATCGTTGATGATCAAAGGACGCTTCACCAGCATTCCGTCCGTAGCCAGCAAATCCAGTTGCTCGTCTTCGGACATGTCCGCCAGCTTGTCTTTCAAGTGCAGCTCTTTATATTTAAGCCCGCTGGTATTAAAAAACTTTTTCAAAGGAAGTCCGCTTTTTTCATAAGCATCTTTCAGGACCTCCCTGGATGGGTTATGTTCTTTTATGTCGATCTCCTCATATGCTTTCCCCTGCTCATCCAGCCATTTGAGCGCTTTCTTGCAGGTTGTGCATTTTGGATAGCAATAAACTTTCATCTCTTGTACCTCTCTTTCTCTTTTATCATAAACCAGTTGACCGGTTATTGCAACTGTTATCCCCGCAGGATTCTTCGGCCCATGTCATGCCTGCGTTCCCCAAATCTGCCATCTGGCAAGCTTTGATGGGACCCTTTGTCCTGCGCACGTTCTTTATTATATGCGTGAATCGGATTTTCTTTACAAAAAAACTGGCATCAAAAAGATACCAGCTCCCTTTTGCACGTCATTTTTCCTCGTCCTCTTGCACAGGGGTAGTTCTTGCCTTTGCGATTATTTCTTCAAGAGCAGCGCTTAGTTCATCTCCCGACCGCTCGATGAGATCGGTCATTTCCTGCTGGGACTGCTCCTCCATCTCTTTTATCGTCAGCTGCATCTGCGCCTTCATTTCTTCCAGCTCAGATTCCATCTCTTTTGTCAGCGGTACGACTTTTTTTTGAGGAATGTCCTCAGACGACTCGCTTTCCGTTCCGCCTTCAATATCCGCCAGTTCATCCTGAAGTTCTTTTCGCAGATCATCAGTTTGTGTTTTCAAGGCTTTTCTTAATTCGCAGAGTTCAGCCTTCATAACCGCCCGCAGACTGTCTTTTTCCATCTCCAGTTCTTGATCCATGTTGGACAACTGCGTATTCAATTCCCCCTTGAGACCATCGGCCTCATTTTTTATATCTGTATTACTGGCCCGTATCTTATCATACGCCATGGCCAGTCTCAAGCCCATTTCTTCGATGTCCATATTTCCTTCCTTCTCTCCTATAGCCCTTATATCCTACCATATTCATGAAGGATTCTCAAGATAGTTTTCAAATATTTTCCATAGAAAAAGCAGGCATCCTAAAATTTTGCACTGCCTGCTTCAACTACTTATTTTTTCAAAATCACAGCCAAACATTGATCCCCTGGCTTTTCTACTCCATAACGGCCCCTTTATCTGCAGAAGTCACGTTTCTTTGATATCTTGCAAGCCATCCTGACTTTGCTCCAAAATCAGGCGCTTTATACGCTGCCATTCTCTTCTGGAATTCCTCATCGCTGATCTTGGCATTGATCGTCGAAGCAGGGATATCAATTTCAATCAAGTCGCCTTCCTGCAAGTAAGCAATGTTTCCTCCGGCAGCCGCTTCAGGAGCAACGTGTCCGATCGAGGCGCCTCTGCTGGCGCCGCTGAACCGTCCATCCGTAATCAAAGCGACCGTCTTATCCAGCTTCATACCGGCCAAAGCGCTGGTTGGGTTGAGCATTTCCCGCATGCCCGGGCCGCCCTTTGGTCCCTCATAGCGAATCACAACCACATCTCCGTCCACGATCTTGCCGCCGTAGATGGCTTCGATGGCCTCCTCTTCGCTGTTGAACACGCGGGCAGGTCCGCTGTGAACCAGCATTTCAGGCGCTACCGCGCTTCTCTTTACGACGCATCCGTTCTGTGCAATATTTCCCCAAAGTATGGCAATGCCGCCGGTTTCACTGTAAGGGTCGCTCACCGGACGAATGATCTCATAGTCCTTTACTGAGGCGCCTTCCATATTCTCACCAACCGTCTTGCCGGTGGCCGTAATCAGGCTCTTATCGATCAAGCCTTTCTTATCCAGTTCACTAAAGACAGCCATCAAGCCGCCGGCCCTGTTGAGATCGTGCATATGGGTGCCGCCTGCAGGTGCCAGGTGGCACAGATTGGGAACCTTGCCGCTGAATTGGTTAAAGATATCCAGGTTCAACTCGATTCCCGCTTCATTGGCGATGGCCAGCAAATGGAGAACGCTGTTGGATGAACAGCCCAGCGCCATATCACAGGCCAGGGCATTCTTAATCGACTTTTCGTTAATAATATCTCTGGCAGTAATATCCTTCTCCACCAGCTCCATAATCGCCATACCCGCATGTTTTGCCAAACGAATTCGGCCGCTCTCCACAGCTGGAATCGTTCCATTTCCAGGCAGGGCGATGCCGATGGCTTCACACAGGCAGTTCATGCTGTTGGCCGTGTACATACCTGAGCAGGATCCGCATCCCGGGCAGGTGTTCTGTTCAAATTCTTCTAGCTTGTCGTCATCGATTAGATTTGCTTTTCTCGCTCCTACTGCTTCAAACATCTTGGACAAGCTGGTTTCCTCGCCGTTTACAAGTCCGGACATCATCGGCCCTCCGGAGCAAACGACAGCCGGAATGTCCATTCGCACAGCCGCCATCACCATGCCCGGAACAATCTTGTCGCAATTGGGAACCAGCACAACTCCGTCTAAGGCATGACCCATGACCATCGTCTCCACACTGTCGGCAATCAGTTCCCGGCTGGCCAGGCTGTACTTCATTCCGATATGACCCATGGCAATGCCATCGCACACACCAATGGACGGAATTTCAATCGGAGTTCCGCCAGCCATTCTCACACCGGCTTTTACAGCTTCCGCTACTTTATCCAGGTGCATATGTCCCGGCACAATTTCACTTTTCGCTGAAACAACGCCGATCAGCGGCCGATCCAGCTCTTCCTTCGTATATCCCATGGCATAGAACAAACTCCTCATGGGAGCCTTTTCCACACCTTGGGTAACTTTCGCACTTCTCAGTGTCATAGGTTATTCTTCCTTTCTACACCAATGGGGCTGTCGCATAAAAGCGATTTTGCTCCATGCGGCCGCCCGATATTAAAGATTGCACCAATTTTGCAGAAAACAATCTATTTTCATTATGGTAAACCAAAAACAGATGCGGCCGCGGGGCAATTCCAGCGCCCCAGGCGCCCAGACGAGCTCGGGGGGCGCCCTTCCGGCCGCAAATTATCGCTCCGGCCAGAAAATCAACCATTCCACGATAAATACAGGGCCATTTTGCGGTCCACCGGCCCTAAAATGGAGAAAAACCATCGCTGATCAGCCCATATTGTGCAATCAGCGATAAGAAATCATCGTGGAGCAGAGCAAATGGGGAGTTTTACGATAATCAACCCGATTTTGCCCCAACTCCCCGCCAAGGAAAACGTTCTTGCGCAAGCAAACTCCGCAGGCGCAGCCGAGGACAACGCGGGCCAAGGGCCCGCTCCTCCGCTCCCGCCGGTCGCTTCGCTGTCCGTTTTCCCAGCGGCGCTAAAGCCCCGGGGAAAAAGGCCTTGCCGGAGCAAAACGTTTTCCTCCTCTATTTCTTCAACCAGCTCATCATCTTTCTCAGCTCAGCGCCGACCTTGCACAGCAGATGTTCGGACTCCTTCTTTCTTGTTGCCAAGAATCTCGCTCTTCCGCCTGCCTTGAACTCCTGAATGAACTCGCTGGCAAAGGTTCCATCCTGAATTTCGGACAAGACTTTCTTCATTTCCTTACGAGTATCCTCTGTGATCAGTCTTGTTCCGGTTCTGTAATCACCGTATTCCGCTGTATTGGAGATGGAATATCTCATCTTATCGAAACCGCCTTCATTGATCAGGTCAACGATCAGCTTCATTTCGTGGATACATTCGAAGTATGCCATTTCCGGCTCATATCCGGCTTCTACCAGTGTATCAAATCCAGCCTTCATCAGCTCGGTTACGCCGCCGCACAGTACAGCCTGCTCACCGAAGAGGTCTGTTTCTGTCTCTTCTTTAAAGGTTGTTTCCAGGATTCCCGCACGGCCAGCGCCGATACCGGAAGCATATGCCAGAGCATAGTCCTTGGCTTTGCCGGATGCGTCCTGATAAACTGCGATCAGGCTTGGTACGCCCTTGCCTTCTACATACTGAGATCTTACTGTATGACCAGGTCCTTTCGGAGCAATCATGATAACGTCTACGTTGGCAGCGGGCGCGATCTGATTGAAGTGGATGTTAAAGCCGTGAGCAAATGCCAGAATGTTGCCTTCCTTCATGTGCTGCTGAACCTGTTCCTTATAAATATCGGCAGCCAGTTCGTCCGGCACCAGCATCATTACGATATCTCCTGCTTCAGCTGCCTCTTCAATGCCTACAACTTTCAGTCCTGCTGCTTCTGCTTTTGCAGCGTGGGCGGATCCGGGTCTCAGACCTACTACTACATTAACGCCGCTTTCATTGAGATTCATCGCATGAGCATGGCCCTGGCTTCCAAATCCGATGATCGCTACGGTTTTTCCGTCTAATAATCCTAAATTACAATCCTGATCATAATACTTCTTAATCATTTTAAAAAATCTCCTTTACATATTTAATTGAAATAAACTTTAGTTGTTAAACATTAATTTTTCTCGATGTTATGTTCCCGTATCCCTCTTTCAATACCTGTGATACCGGTTCTGCACACCTCAGCAATATCGTAGCAATTCATCATATCCATAAAGCCGTCCAGCTTTTCCGGCGCTCCGGTGAGCTCTACGATCATACTGTCTTTGGACAAGTCGATAATTTTTCCTCTATAGATTTCAATAATCTCCCGGATGGCCGTCCGGTCGTTTTTATCGCATTTAATCTTAACCAGCAGCAGCTCTCTGTAAAGACTGTTTCCCGCATCCAGCGTGAAAATATCACGCACCACTTCTAGTTTTTCTGTCTGAGTAAGAATCTGGTGCAGGGCCTGCTCTGTTCCTGTAAACACAATGGTAATCCTGGAAATCTCCGGGGTATTGGTCGCGGAAACAGTCAGCGAATCGATGTTGAATCCCCTTCTGCCGAAAAGGCTGACTACCCGAGTCAAAACGTTGGACTGGTTATCGACTAAAATGCTGATTACTTCTTTTTTCAGTGTTTTATCCATTGCCTTCTCCTTCCTATCCGATAATCATATCTTCAACCGTACCGCCGCCTGGAATCATAGGCAGTACTCGTTCTTCCCTTGCAATGGCACAGTCGATCCATACCGGGCCCTTTTCTTTCAAGGCTTTTTTGAACACATCTTCAAACTCCGTAGGTGTTGAGGCGGAATAACCCTTTGCACCAAAGGCTTCAGCCAATTTGGGGAAATCGGTTTTTCGTTCCGGCGTTGTGGCCGAATAGCGGCGTCCATAAAAGCTGGTCTGCCACTGATAAACCATCCCCAGCACCCGGTTATTCATAATGATGGTTATAATAGGAAGTTCTTCACTGACAGCGGTGCATGCCTCGTTGAGGTTCATATGGAAGGAACCGTCTCCTGTGAAGTGGATGACCCGTTTTTCCGGACATCCCACCTGAGCGCCGATGGCCGCTCCATAGCCGAAGCCCATGGTTCCCAGTCCGCCGCTGGTGATGAAATCTTTTGTTTTGTCATGCTTGAGATATTGAGCAGCCCACATTTGGTGCTGTCCTACATCCGTCACATAAATCGTTTCTTTATCCGTCAAGTCGCATACCGCTGTTACAACTTCGCTTGGATGCAGCTCCGCATCCTGGCACTTAACATCGCCGGTCTTTTTCTTCCATTCGGTGGATTGGGCCACCCATTCTCCATGGTCTCGTTTTTCGATCATGGGCAGCAGTTTTTGCAGAAAATCCTTAACATCGCTGATAACGCTTTTATCTACAATTACATTTTTATTGATTTCGCTCTTATCGATGTCCACCTGAACTTTTTTCGCCCGCTTGGCAAATTTCTTCGGGTTGAGCGCTACACGGTCGCTGAACCTGCATCCCAGAGCCACCAGAAGGTCAGCCCGGTCTACCGCCCGGTTGGCGGCAATGCTGCCGTGCATGCCGATCAGCCCCAGGTTTCTTTTGTTTTCGTATCCCAGAATTCCGGCGGCCATCAACGTATATGTAGCTGGGATATCGGCCTTTTCGATCAATTGATTGAGCTCATCTCCCGCGTCCGAAGCCGGTACGCCGCCTCCGAAATAGATGACCGGCCGTTCCGCCTGATTGATCATGGCTGCGATTTCCGCCACCTCATCGTCGTCAGCCAAAGGATGGGGCTGAAGCTCAAGTGGTTTTCCTTTTTTATAGTCAATGGTGTCGGCTGTAACGTCTTTAGTAATATCGATCAGCACCGGACCTTTTCTGCCGCTGTTTGCAATGCGGAAGGATTCCCGTATGGCATGCTCCAAATCCTCGATTCTATTTACAAAGAAGCTGTGTTTCGTAATGGGCAAGGTCACACCAGTAATGCATATTTCCTGAAAAGCATCACGTCCGATCAAACTGTCCGGTACGTTGGCCGTTATGGCAATCATGGGAACACTGTCCATGAAAGCCGTCGCGATGCCTGTGACCAGATTGGTTGCTCCCGGCCCGCTGGTGGCAAAGACAACGCCTGTTTTTCCAGTAGCTCTGTAATAGCCGTCCGCTGCATGGGCAGCGCCCTGCTCATGGGCTGTAAGGACGTGCTTAATTTTGTCTCTGTACTCGTACAGCACATCGTATAGATTCAAGGCTGTTCCGCCCGGGTATCCGAATACCGTATCCACACCATGCTCCAACAAAATTTCCGCTACTAACTGTGATCCTGTTAACTTCATTTCGCATTCTTCCTTTACTTTCAAATTTTTCGTATTTGTCCTTCTTAATAATGGATGTTATTTACACTTATACACCATTTTTTGCTCTAGCACAACCTATTATAGAGCTTTTTTTAATAAAGTCAATGCGTTTTTGTGTTTTTTCACAATATTTTTTTATTTTTATAGTTTATAATCACAAATTCAACTTTTTAAAACTTTAATTACTCGAAAATCCGGCTTTGCATATCAGGTCGTGGAAATTTCATTATACCCCTGTACAAGGGGAAAGCTGTGATCCGAAAAATAAATGCTCCTCTATCAAAATCTTTTAAACGCCTTTCATTTTAGACAGTTTTTGGCCTGTGATACGCCTGTCCAGGGCCATCCAAAAGAGAAAGATAAAACAGCGGATACCAGTCCAATGGCCTGGACCGATACCCGCGCTTTTTAATCAAATTCAGTTGAACTTGTTCATGCCTGCATCCACTTTTCATCCCCTGATAAACCATCATATCCCGGATGATTATCAAAGCGTACAATGCCTACCGGATATGCCCCATTGGCGGCTTTTACCACTTGGCCATGTCCCAGCACTCCGAAGCCTCCGCACAGTTCCAGAGAAACGACTCCCTCTTCGGCCAGTTTCCCCGCTTGCTCTACCGCCTGTTCATAGCTTCCGACACCGATCAAAATCAATTCGCCCTTTTCCCCGGTTTTCATGACGGCTCTCTGCGCTTCTTTCAAATCACCATTAATAAACATAAAAGCGACTTTTCTTTTCATAGTCCGCGCCTCCTTTTTAACCTTTATTTTCTATATTTACTCATTTCCGCCGCATTGGCATCCAGCGCCGGCTTTAGCTTTGGATCTAAGAGCACTTCATATGGCCTGCCTCCCTGACGCTGCCTCAGCTCCTCTTTCGCCTCTTCGATCAGCTGGGGATTTTCCACCAGTTCCACTGCTGTACAGGCCAATGTTTTAGCTGCGGTCATGACCGCCTGTCTGCCGGCATCGCGGCCCGCAAGGGCTGTAACGACCCAGTTGTGGAGAGGCAGTCCCTCAGGTACCATTTCAATCAGCAGAATATCCATCGGCGCAAACCAGCTGTATTCCGACGAGTCATTGACCGGCATGCTGCTGCATTCAAAAGGCAGCGGCGGACGTCCCATAGGTGTGACTTCAACGCCGGCCTCTTCCTGTATCTTTGCAATAAACCGGCAGTCCTCTTGGGAAAATTTCGGCATACCCACCAGTTCCAGATTGCGGCTCATGACTTGAGAAATGGTCTTGTTGGGCAGTTTTTCATGGGTCATGGTAATGATCTCTTTTTCTACGGTTGTCCCGGTAGCCAGGGCAATACCGTTGGCGCAGTCATCCACCCTTGCCGCCAGTTGCCGCATGGATTCCGAGTCTCCCATCCTGCCCACGCACCATAGCGTGGCCCGGTCTGGCACCACATTGGGACCCCCGCCGATATCTGCGAACGTATAATTCAATGTGGTCTCACCGCCAGGCTTTCCAGGCTGGGCATGTTCCCGCAAAAACTCCAGAGCATTGCCCATGAGCACGGCCGCGTCCAGCGCACTTCTTCCAAGCCACGGAGAATTTCCGTGGGTGGTTCTTCCTTTAAAATGATACTGGAAGTTGAAAAAGGCTACGCATTCTGTGAAGCCGGCCTTGGTATAAGGCATTACATGCCAATCCAATACACAGTCCAGCCCTTTAAAATATCCTTCTCTTGCAAAGAATGGTTTTGCCAGGCACATTTCTTCGGCCGGAGTCCCAAATATCTTGATTCTGGCTTTCAGTTTTTTTGCATCAATCAGCGACTTTAGGGCAGTGGCGGCCGTAACTCCTCCGATTGCCATTAGATTATGTCCGCACCCGTGTCCCGGAGCTCCTTTCTGCAAGCTTTCCGGGTAAGCGCAATTCTTGTCCTGGGACAACCCCGGCAGGGCGTCATACTCGCAGTTAAATCCGATTACCGGCCCCTCATCACCATATTCCGCAACAAAGGCCGTGGGCATTCCCGCCGCTCCTTTCTCAACCTGATATCCTTCTTTGTCCAAGTAATCCGTAAGCAAGGACGATGCGTAATACTCCTGCATGCTTAACTCTGGATTTTCCCATATCTTCCATGATATGTCCATCAGCTTATCCTGATTGTCCTCGATCCAGGAAATTGCTTGTGTTTTTAATGTTTTCATACTTCATAACCTCCCGCACTAATATGTATATTTTTTTCTCAATCTGAAACAGATCAATCTTAGAATAACAACGATCGCCATGGAACCGGCCGCCATGCACCAGAATGCCACATAGCTGCCTGTCACATCGAAGATGACAGCTGCCAGGGTTCCTCCGAAGGTGCCCCCAAAGTTGGTCGCCATATTCATTCCCGCTGCAATATTGCCGTAATCCTTCTCACCAAAGAGCGCGTTTACAAGCAGCGGCGGGCAGACGGTAATTCCTCCGCCTCCGATTCCGTAACAAATGACTGCGCCAAAGACAAACACCACTGGATTTATGGTCATCAGAGCCAAACATACAAACTGCAGTCCAAAGATCACAGCCGAAAAAATGGATCCGAACTTTGTTCCAAACTTATCGCACAGAAAACCGATCAAAATTTTTCCGATGGCGATCATGCCCAAATTGAAGGATGCGATCAGGGCAGCCTTTTCCACGGAAAACCCGCAATCGATGAAAAAGGGCGCCGAGTTGAAAAGAATGGCCGTAGAACCAAAAGTCGTCAAGGTCGCAGATGCCGCGATCATCCAAAACATAGGCGTTTTCAGAGCTTCTCTTACAACCATGCCTTTTGCTTCGCCAGTACTTTCTTTTTGAGTTTCCGCAAGGGTCTCTCCCATTCTTACAAAGCCTCTTTGCTCTGGTGTTTTCACAAGAAAAATCAATGCCATGGCCGCTACCACTCCGAAGAGAACAGCCAGAACCAAGTATCCCGTTCTCCAGCCCGAACTGGAAATAACTGAGTTGAGCAGCGGCAGAATAACCAGCCCGCCGACGCCGCTTCCTACAAAGCAGAATCCCATTGCTGTTCCCCTTACTTTGCCGCCGAACCAGTTGTTAAGGATGATGGACAAAGGCAGAACTGTACAATTGGAAAATCCCACACCGAGAAAAATCGCGCCGAAGTAAAACATGTACAAGGATTTTGCCATTGCAAAAATAACGTAACCGGCAGCCGCAACCAGTGCGGAAATCACAACGATTCGTTTGACATTGCCCTTTGCCATACGCTTTCCATAATAAGCCGTCACTCCAATTGACACCAACAGAAGAATGGTTTGGTACAAAAGGAAGGATCCTCGATCGACCCCGAAAGCTTCCGTAACCGGTATTACAAATACACTTGTGATGGAAATACATCCCGTGTAGGCGATTGACATCATGAGAAATCCCACAATCATCAGCACCCAGCCATAATAAAACCTTCCATTTTGTCTTAACCCTACTTTGTTCATAAACGATACCTCCCTGCGTTCCGAATGAAATATTTATTCTGTTTATGGATAAATGCAATTACTGTGCCACCCTTTTTTCTCGTTAAAACCATTAAAGCCCGTTATTTTTCATAAAATTCAGCCGATTTCCCTTAGACCGCTTTCCGATCCATGCAAAAATTCATACCTTTTCTTGTCCATCTTCGTTGAAGTTTCTTTTGTTTTCAAGAAATGTATGATAAAATTCATAGTGTATGTAATTTTGCATACATTTCCTCCCATTACTTCCAAGAGGACATAAAAATGATTGAAAAAATTACGGATTTAAACTTATTGCGGTTTATTGTCAACAATGCCGCCTGCGCCATTATTTTAATCGACAAGAACGAAAACGTGATCATGACCAATCTGGAATATGAAAAATTGACAGGCTACACGGACCGCTATCTGACCGGCATGACGGTGGGTGACATGATTGAAAAAAAGATCATCCACGATTCCGTTTCGCGAAAAGTCATGAGGCAGAAACAAACCGTCGTTCTGGAACAGCTATCGGCAGGCAGCTCCGGTTCTGAGTATTTAGTCATGGTAAAGGGGATTCCCTATTGGGGCCAATCCAAAGAAATCGAGTATGTCATCTGCTGCCTCTTTGATATTAGCGATAAGCGCCGCATAATCGAGGATTTGACGGCCAGCAATCTGAAATACAGCATGGAACTGCTGCAGCTGAAAAAAGACGCGGCAGCCAACGCCGGCATTGTCTATCGAAGCCCCCTGATGCAAACGATCATTGATAAGGCGGAAATCATTGCTAAGACGGATTCCACTGCTCTAATTCTCGGCGAATCCGGAACGGGAAAAAGCATGATCGCCAGATTTCTTCACGATAACAGCCAGCGGGCGGACAACACATTTCTTACCATCAACTGCGGCGCTGTCCCCGAATCTCTGATCGAGTCGGAGCTCTTCGGCTATGAAAAGGGAGCCTTCACCGGTGCCCAGCCCTCTGGGAAACAGGGCCTTGTAGAACTGGCCGACAACGGGACTCTGTTTCTAGACGAAATCGGCGACATGCCATATGATCTCCAGGTAAAGCTGCTGCGTCTCTTGCAGGAAAAAGAATTTTTTCGAATCGGTGGAACCCGTCCTTTAAAAGTAAATACCCGGATCATCGCTGCCACCAATCAAAATCTGAAAGAGCAGATTGAAAAGAAGCGTTTCCGGGAAGATTTGTACTATCGGCTCAATGTCCTCAACCTGCAAATCCCCCCTTTGCGGGAGCGGGCTGAAGACATTCCCATTTTAGCGGAAACCTTCCGCCTTAAATTCAATGAACGTTATCAGCTGCAAAAAGTTTTGAGCCACGAGCTCATCAATCATCTGTCCCAGCTCCAGCTCCGCGGCAATGTCAGAGAATTGGAAAACCTCATTGAAAGGCTGGTCCTGTTTTCCACTGAAAAGGTGCTTACGGTGAATCATCTGCCAGGAATTCTCGAGCCGGAAGATCCTGCGGCTCTCTCTTGCACCATGGATGTGGAGCATTCAACGTATCAGCAGCTGAGGGACCATTTTGAACGAACTCTGCTGACAGAAGCAAAGATACGATATCAGACAACCGCTGAAATCGGCCGTCAGCTCAAAGTGGACCAGTCCACGATCTCCAGAAAACTAAAAAAATATAAAATTGATTGACAAACGCCTCCACGAACGGTTATACTGATTAGTAACTTTTGAAATTTCATATTGTTGCGTTGAAGGGAATAAATCAGACCTCAAACATCTTACAGAGAGCAGCCGGCGGGTGGAAAGGCTGCAGATCATAGGGCTGGTGTCTCACCCCGGAGCAAAATCTTAAAAGATGCGCCTTATGCCGGGCATCTTTCAGCATTCAGCCGATCGGCTTGAATGCCCAGAGTGGGCCCCTGGTGATAGCCGGGACCAATAAGAGTGGTACCGCGGAAGTTTGAAATCAAACCTTCGTCTCTTATGCAGCGATCTGCATAAAAGGCGGAGGTATTTTTTTAGAACAAAGCCGGCTTTGCCGATTCCCAGGAATATGCTTACGATTTAGAAGAAAGGAAGGAACAGACTGGAAATGAAAAATTACGACAAGTATCAGGTGGGGTATTTTCCGCCGCCGCAGACAGAAATGGAATGGATCAAAAAAGATCACGTTGAAAAGGCACCGATTTGGTGCAGCGTGGACCTGCGAGATGGAAATCAGGCTCTGATCGTTCCCATGAGTCTGGAGGAAAAGCTGGAGTTTTTCCAGTTCCTTGTCAAACTGGGTTTCAAAGAAATCGAAGTAGGCTTTCCCGCTGCATCGGAAACTGAATATGAATTTCTGCGGAGACTGATCGATGACGATCTGATCCCGGAAGATGTCACCATTCAGGTGCTGACCCAGTCCAGAAAACATATTATCAAGAAAACCTTCGAGTCTCTGGTGGGCGCCAAGAAAGCAATCGTACATTTATATAATTCCACTTCCCTGGCCCAGAGAGAACAGGTTTTTAAAGCGGAAAAAGATGAGATCATCGATATCGCGGCCAGCGGCGCCAAACTGATCAAAAAATACGCCGCCAAGTATCCGGAAACGGAATTTCAATTTGAGTATTCCCCGGAAAGCTTTACCGGCACAGAAATGGATTTTGCCCGGGACATCTGCAATGCCGTGATCGATATCTGGGAACCGACTCCGGAAAATAAGGTTATCATCAACCTGCCGGCAACGGTATCCATGTCCATGCCCCACGTTTATGCAAATCAGATCGAGTACATGTGCAAAACGCTCCACAACCGGGAGAACATCCTGATTTCCCTCCATCCCCACAATGACCGGGGCACTGGAGTTGCCGATGCGGAATTGGGTCTTTTGGCAGGCGGCGACCGAATCGAAGGAACCCTGTTTGGAAATGGAGAGCGGACCGGAAACGTGGATGTGGTCACTCTGGCAATGAATCTCTTCTCCCACGGCGTGGATCCAAAGCTGGACTTTTCCAACATGCCGGAAGTGGTGGAAATGTATGAAAAGTTCACTGACATCAAGGTTCATCCTCGTCAGCCCTACGGCGGACAGCTGGTGTTTGCCGCATTCTCCGGTTCCCACCAGGACGCCATTGCCAAGGGCATGAAGTGGAGAAAACACAAAAAGCTTCACCAATGGACCGTCCCCTATCTGCCCATCGATCCCAAGGATGTGGGCCGGGAATACGAAGGGGATGTCATTCGGATCAACAGCCAGTCGGGAAAAGGCGGAATCGCCTACATTCTCGAACGGGATTATGGTTTCGACCTGCCCAAACAGATGCGGGAAGAAGTGGGCTATATGATGAAGGATATTTCCGACCGCTCCCACAAAGAGCTGTCCTCGGAGGAAATTTTTAAAGTTTTCAGTGAGGAATATATCAATTACTTCGATCCCATCGACATCACGGATGCCACCTTTAAAAAGATGTCCACCTACAAAGCGGATGACGGCATGATCGTCGATATGCGGGTTGACATCGGCGGCGATGTTTTCGAGATTACTGCCGAAGGAAACGGGCGTCTCAACGCAATCAACAACGCTTTGAAAAAGACACCGTATCACTTCGATTACACCCTGGTCACTTACTCGGAGCATGCGTTGGAATCAAGCTCCAGTTCAAGAGCCGCAGCCTACATCTGCATTGCGGACAGCGAAGGCGGAGAGTACTGGGGCGTAGGAACCCACGAGGATATCATTCTGGCCTCTGTCAACGCATTGGTCAGTGCCCTCAATCGGGAAAACAAGATAAGAAAGTTTGTAAAATAAAAGGAGGAAACAGACATGGGAATGACAATGACACAAAAAATCCTGGCAGCCCACGCCGGTCTGGATCACGTTGTACCCGGCCAATTGATCCGGGCCAACCTGGATATGGTTCTGGCCAACGATATCACCGGTCCCGTTGCCATCAATGAATTTGAAAAAGCCCAGTTCGGAGAAGTCTTTGATAAAAGCAAGGTTTCTCTGATTATGGACCATTTTACACCTAATAAGGACATCAAATCGGCGGAGCAGTGCAAACAGTGCCGGACCTTTGCCAAACGGTTTGACATCGACCATTTTTATGATGTGGGGAACATGGGCATTGAACATGCCCTTCTCCCTGAAAAGGGGTTGGTCGCGGCAGGCGACGCTATCATCGGAGCCGACTCCCACACTTGCACATACGGCGCGCTGGGCGCTTTTTCCACAGGCGTTGGGAGCACCGATCTGGCGGCGGGTATCGCAACAGGTCAGGCATGGTTTAAAATCCCGACAGCTCTGAAATTCCAACTGACCGGTGCTCTGCCTGAAAACGTCAGCGGCAAGGATGTCATTCTTCACATCATCGGCATGATCGGCGTTGACGGCGCTCTCTACAAATCCATGGAATTTACCGGAGAAGGCGTAGCCAGCCTGTCCATGGACGACCGTCTGTGCATTGCCAACATGGCCATCGAAGCTGGAGCCAAGAATGGAATTTTCCCGGTGGATGAAGTTACCGAAGCTTATATGGACGGCCGGGTAAACCGGGAATGGACGAAGTACGAGGCGGACGCCGACGCCCAATACGACGAAACTTACGTGATCGACTTATCGTCCCTCAAGCCTACGGTTTCTTTCCCCCACCTTCCTGAAAACACCAGGACCATTGATCAGGTGGGCGATGTTCCTATTCAGCAGGTTGTGATCGGCTCTTGTACCAACGGAAGGCTGAGCGACATGCGCATCGCGGCTGAAATCTTAAAAGGCCAGCACATTCATCCCGATGTAAGGGCGATCATCATCCCCGCCACCCAGCAGATTTATAAGGACTGCATCAAGCTGGGATATCTGGACATCTTCATCGATGCCGGATGCGTTGTTTCCACCCCAACCTGCGGACCCTGCCTGGGCGGACACATGGGAATTCTGGCGGCAGGCGAGCGGTGCGTCGCCACCACCAACCGCAACTTTGTGGGAAGAATGGGACACACGGAAAGCGAAGTATATCTGGCCAGTCCCGCAGTAGCGGCAGCATCGGCCATCGCCGGAAAGATCAGCGGACCGAAAGGAGGCAAATAGGATGGATGCAAAAGGCAGAGTACATAAATATGGAAATAATGTAGATACAGACGTTATCATTCCCGCAAGACATTTAAACACTCAGGATCACAAAGAACTGGCGTCTCACTGCATGGAAGATATCGACAAGGAGTTCGTCGCCAAAGTAAAGGACGGCGATATCATGGTCGCCGGAGACAACTTCGGCTGCGGCTCTTCCAGAGAGCATGCGCCGATCGCCATTAAGGCCAGCGGCATCAGCTGTGTAATCGCCAACACCTTTGCCCGTATTTTCTACCGCAACGCCATCAATATCGGACTGCCGATCCTGGAATGCGCGGAAGCGAGCAAAAAAATAGAGGATGGGGATGAAGTCAGTGTGGATTTCAACACCGGACTCATCACCAACCTGACAAAGAACGAAACCTACCAGGCCCTGCCATTCCCTGATTTTATCAAGGACATTATGGCAAAAGGCGGCCTGATGAACAGTTTGAAGTGAGAAACAAAAAAGGAATAACGGCTCAGCTTTATGCTTTGCCGTTATTTTTTATTAGGGGAATAGGTTTCTGGGATTGCGGAAAAGAATCAAAAAAATTTCAAGTTTTTACGCTATTTTCAACGGTTGCACCCTCTCGATATCAGCCAGAAGCAGCTAATCCCATCATTTCTCCGGATCCGGCCCCGCAAACCCATAACTTTGCGTAAAAAAGGAAAACTTTCAATATAATTTTCCACATTTAGCTTACGCCTCGAAGGTGTAATTTTTACAGGGCTTTCTTGCTTCAATGCTTCGCAAAACTCGTATAATAAAAAACGTGTGCATGGGAGGCGCAGCTTCCTATGCACACGTTTTATATTTAATCCTTCTACACACTTTAAGACGTTTCTTATGATTACACTGTGGTTTTCTTGACAGAAAACTTATTTTTCAGCGCCGCGATGCAAAATCCGATTCCGATGACTGTCACGGCCATGAGTCCTAACATAAGTTTCATATATGATCTCCTTTCATTGAATACTGAACACACTTTTTTCTTCTATGCTGACGGAATTTTATCCTTGATGGCAGCGCCGCAAAATCCGACGGCAATAATCGCTACTGCAATAGCCCCAACTATAAATTTTTTCATACACCCCATCCTCTCTTTCCTTGTATCACTTTATGATCTAAGTATAACTTCCAATTATTAACGAATCCATCGATTTATCTTACGAATTTCTTACATTTCTGTAAGGGTCGGTAACCGTTGCAAAAAAGGCCCTCACGGTTTATAATTAGGCATGTACATATAAAGATAGGAGATACGATTATGAATTACAAAATAGCAGTCGTCCCCGGAGACGGGATCGGCCCCGAAGTCACCACCCAGGCTCTGAGAGTCCTGGATCGGATCGGAGAAAAATATAACCACCACTTCGAATACACCAAGGTCCTGGCCGGAGGCGCGGCCATCGATGCCACCGGAGGATGCCTTCCTCGGGAAACCGTAGAAGTGTGCAAGGCCAGCGATGCCGTTATGCTGGGAGCTGTTGGAGGGTGGAAATGGGATACCCTTCCCGGAGATGAGCGCCCCGAGCGCGCCCTTTTGGGTCTTAGAAAAGAGCTGGGTCTTTTCGCCAATCTGCGGCCGGCAATTCTCTTCGATGAGCTCAGCCAAGCCTGCCCCCTCAAACCGGAAATCACGGCCGGGGGACTGGATATTGTCGTTGTCCGGGAGCTGACCGGCGGCATCTATTTTGGAGAAAAGGGCGTGAAGGATACGGATTTGGGTCCCGCCGCTTATGACGTGGAGCAGTATGCGGAAGAAGAAGTCCGCAGAATCGCCATCGTCGCCTTTGATATGGCCATGAAACGGAATAAAAAAGTCACCAGCGTGGATAAGGCCAATGTGCTGGAAAGCTCCCGCCTCTGGAGGAGAGTCGTCGCCGAAGTGGCTAAAGACTATCCGGATGTGGAGCTGAACAACTTGTATGTGGACAATGCCGCCATGCAGATGATCCTCAACCCCAAGCAGTTCGACGTCATCGTGACCAGCAATATTTTCGGAGATATTCTTTCTGATGAGGCGAGCCAGATCACCGGCTCCATCGGCATGCTCCCGTCAGCCAGCCTGGCAAAAGGCAACTTTGGCATGTACGAACCGGTACACGGCTCCGCTCCGGATATCGCCGGACAGGATAAAGCTAATCCCATGGCAACCATTCTATCGGCTGCGATGATGCTCCGCTACACCTTCGGCCTTTCCGATGAAGCAAACGATATCGAAGCTGCTGTCAAAAAAGTCCTGGCAGACGGTTATCGGACACCGGATCTGATGGCGAATGGAGGAAAGCAGATGGGTACGCAGGAAGCCGGAGATCGGATTCTGGCAGCCATCTAAGATGCGCCTTTTATAGAACGAAAAAACGAGCCTGCCGGCGGCAAAACGGAAGGCTTGTTTTTTTGTGTGCTTTCCTTTGACTTCCTGATTTTGGGGCTATATAATGGATGCTGTACAATCTGGAAATATTGAGAAAGGAGCTGGAAAATGGGAAATGCGCTCATACAGATGCTGGACCTGCAGGGCATGCTGTTTATTTTCATCATCATCGGCATGGTGACAGGCAAGAAAAAGCTGGTCACGCCGGAAGGCCGGCGATGTCTGACCAATCTGGTCCTTTATGTGATTTTGCCATGCAACATCGTAAAGTCCTTTATCATAGAATTTTCCTATCGGATGCTCCTCAACTTTGCGATTATCCTTTTGATCGCGGCCGGCGTTCAGATTTTTTGTCTGCTTCTCAGCCGCTTTCTGTTCAACCGGCTGGAGGAAGATGCCAAGCATATTTTCCAATATGCCACAGTCTGCTCCAACTCGGGATTCATGGGTTACCCCATGGCGGAAAGCATTTACGGCCTGACTGGTTTATCCTATGCCGCTATTTATCTGATTCCTTTGCGGATCGTCATGTGGTCGGCCGGACTCTCTTATTTTGCCAGAGCCAAAAACCGCCGGGCGATGATCCTCAAAGTGGGGCTCCACCCCTGTATGATCGCTGTCTATATCGGTCTTTTGATTATGTTCCTGCAGGTTCCCCTGCCCGTCCTCATCACGGACACACTGGACAAACTGGGCGGCTGCTGCACCGCCATGTCCATGCTGGTGGTAGGCATGCTGCTGATGGACGTGGAATGGAAAACCATGGTTTCCATTCCCAACCTGCTTTTCTGCGGCCTGCGGCTCGTTCTCATTCCCGGAGTTGTCTTTCTTGTGTGCAAAGGACTCCAGATCGATCCGCTGATCACCGGCGTTTCGGTCATACTATCGGGAATGCCGGCCGGCACGACCACCGCTCTTTTGGCCGCCCAATACCACGGGGATGCGGAGCTGGCTTCCAAGGTGGTTGTTTTATCAACGCTGTTATCATTGTTCACCATCACCGGATGGTGCTTTCTATTACAATAACGTTACGGAGGAAACATGGAAACGAAAAATGCGCAAAAAAAAGCGATGTTCCTCATGGCGCTGTGCGCATGCCTTTGGAGCATCAGTGGTATCTTTATTAAATGGATTTCCTGGAGTCCATTTCTCATCGCAGGCGGCCGGAGTTTGATATCTGCGATGGTCCTGGGCCTGTATATGTACATAGCCAAGATTCCTGTCAAGGTCTGCGGCTTTTCCGCAGGGGCGGGTGTCAGCCTGGCAATTTCTTTTATGTGCTTCGTATCGGCCAACAAGCTGACTACCGCTGCCAATGCCATCGTTTTACAATATACGGCACCCATCTTCATTTTGATCATTTCCGTGCTATTTCTGCACCAAAAAATCAAACGGCGGGAGATCGTAGTCGTGATCATTACTGCCGCCGGTATTGTGCTGTTCTTCCTGGACCAGCTTTCGCCGGGGAACATCGCCGGCAACATCCTGGGTATCCTGGCCGGCCTGTTTTTGTCGATCATGTTCGTACTGGTGGGACAGGGCGGCGATGACGATTCCATCCGCATGAGTGGAATTCTCTTCGCCCACATCCTCACCGCAGCCGCAGGCATTCCCGTCGGAGCATACTTTACTTCATCCATCGCTCCGTCTGAGATTTGGTTCGTGATAATTCTGGGAGTCTTTCAGCTGGGAATCCCCTATGTGCTGTATGCCATCGCTGCCAAGGACTGTTCGCCGCTGGCCTGCTCCCTCATCGGCATGCTGGAGCCGCTGCTGAATCCGGTTTGGGTCTTCCTTTTTGACGGAGAAAGGCCAGGATTCTTTGCGTTTATCGGCGGCATGATCGTCATTGCTGCGGTTACCATCTGGTGCATTGCTGAAAACAAAAGCCAGCAGGCAGAATCGGCCGCCGCGCCAGACGAAACAAGACACGGGTAGAAAACGGGCCGCCCTTCGCTTATACTCGATATTCCATATCAATATGAGGAATGCCGTCCTCCAGATAGCTCTCCGAAATGGGCAGAAAGCCCACGGACTCGTAAAATTTGGTCAGGTGCTGCTGAGCAGAGATTTTAACCTGCTTTTCGTATAGGTATTCGTTTATAAACAGCAAGGCTTTGTTCATCATATGCCTGGCCAATCCGATGCCGCGGTAATCTGGATCGACCGCCACTCTGCCGATGGCGATGGCATCGAAGGTCTGCCCCTTTTCCAGAATCCTCAGATACCCCACAATGTGATTGTTCTGTTCGACGAACAGGTGGTGGGCATGGCGGTCCTTGCCGTCACAGTCCGGATAAGCGCACTTCTGTTCTACCACAAATACATCGGAACGCAGCTTTAAAATCTGATAAAGTTCCTCCGTACTCAACTCATGAAACTTCTTGATTACGATTTTCATTCTTATTCCCCGATTATCTTAATCAACACTCGTTTATCCCGTTTGCCGTCAAATTCGAAATAAAAGATTTGTTCCCAGGTACCAAAATCCAGCTGGCCGTCGGTAACCGCCACCACGGTTTCTCTTCCCATAATGGTCCTCTTCAGATGGGCGTCAGCATTATCCTCATATCCGTTGTGCTGATACTGGCTGTACGGTTTTTCCGGCGCCAGACCTTCCAGCCAGGTCTCGTAGTCCTGATGCAGTCCGCTTTCATCATCGTTGATAAAAACAGATGCGGTAATGTTCATGGCATTGACCAGCACCAGTCCTTCCAGGATTCCGCTGTCATCAATGGCTTTCTGCACGTCTTTTGTAATATTCACCAAGCCTCTTCTGGAAGGCAAACGAAAATGCAGTACCTTTCTAAATGATTTCATCCTTATTCTCCTCTCCATTTTTTATATTATAAGCATCGGCGAAGCCGACTTTGTTCCATTATATATAGTCTGGGGAAAAATTTCCACCGTTAACTTGCCTGCCTGCTGCCGTGCTTTTCAATGAAGGTCATCATCGTGTCTTCATAAAGCTTTGGATCGTCCAAATAGATGTCCGTATGCTTGCTGTCATCCACGGTCAACAACTGTTTTTCATTCTTTTTCATTGCCTGATACAAAGAAACGCCCATATGATACGGGGTCACTTTATCCACCCGACTGTTGAAAATCAGCACCGGCACTGTGGTATTGCGCACGTAATCCCGCACGTCCCCTTCCTCATATCCATATCCCAATCGCAGCTGCGTTGCCAGGTCGCCCATATCCAGCTTGAATTCCATGGGCAGCCAAGTGGTTTGCCTTACGAGAAAGCCGATGATCTCCCGCATGTTGCTGACCGGGCAGTCGAGGACGGCGAAATCAAGCTTTTGTTCCGCATCACTCGTTCCCAGGTAAAACCCGATGGTGGCTCCTCCGATGGAGGACCCCCATCCGCCCACTTGAATTTCCGGGCCGGCCTGCGCTCTTACATAATCAACGCAGTCCTTAAAGTCTTTGCTTTCCCAGTAGCCGCAGGTCATGTACTGGGCCTGGTTTTCTCCCGAATCCCGTTGATCGTAGGTGAGGATGTTATAGCCGTGCTTCATGAGCATGGCCGCCACCGGATATCCGGTCAAGCGGTTGCCGTTGAGTCCATGGGCCATTACCACGGTCTTTCGCTCTTTTTTGCCGTCAATGGTCAAATAGTTGGCGGGAATGTGGTGGTCATCAAAGGTTGACGGGATCTCTACTTGTTCCACATGGCAGCCGGCTTCGAAACGATCCACGTCAAAGCCGTGCTTTTCCAGGGATTCTTTCTTGCACGCTAAAGGCCGCCTCTCCTGATTGACTGCGTGGACGGAGGCGTTATATACATAGATTCCGGTTGCCCCGCAAACGGAAACTGCCAGGACAACTGCGCAAATAATTACGATGCCTGTGATTTTTAAAGCTCTCTTGTTCTTCATACCTATATGGTATACGCCTTTTCTTCCGCTGTCAAATGGAGTGTATTGGTTTGCAATACTGAAAAAGAGGCTGCTGCCTTGAAACAACAACCTCTTCATTACTGATTTCTATCATTCAGCATAGACAATGGATCCATTCATAACGGTCATCAGCACCTTCATACGGAACATGGTTTCACACTCCTCCGCACAGTCGAACAGATTTTTGTCAATGATCGCCAGATCGGCCAGTTTGCCCTTTTCCAGCGTTCCCAGCTCTGTCTCGCGGCCAGCCGCATATGCGCCTCCATAGGTATAGGCCCTTAGCGCTTCGTGAATGGTCACTTTTTCCCATGGGTTCCAGCCGCCTTCCGGTTCAAGTTCATTGGTCAGACGTGTGACAGCTCTGAAGATTCCCCGGAAGGGTGAAATGTCGACCACCGGCGAATCTGTACCAAAAGCCAGCCTGCCGCCCGTTCTCCTTATGGATTCGAAAGGCCACGAATACTTCATCCGCTCCTCACCGAGGATCCTGTGAAACGGGTGCTCCGAAAATTTGTATTTGGGCATGTGCTCCGGCTGTACGGAAGCGATCACTCCCAGCCTTCCAAACCTGGGAATATCCTGTCTGGACATGGATTCCAGATGCTCGATGCAATGGCGCAGACCGTTGGGCCCGTTTTGCCTTCGCGCATCCTCAATCGCATCCAGACAAAGTCTTGCCCCCGCATCGCCGCAAGCGTGAACCCTGGTCTGGATTCCAGCGGCATCAAACTGGCATACCTGCCTCTTGAACAGGCTCGGTTCGATCATCGGTCCGCTTCGATTTCCCGGATCGTCCCAATAGTCCTCCAGCATGTATCCGGTATAGCCCTGCGGCGTCCCATCGATAAACGCTTTGACTCCACTGCATTGCAGCTTTCTACTGTTATATATCTTCTTTTTTTCCAGAATCGTCTCCACACCTTCATCGAAGGGAAGAGAAAAATGTATCCTGGCCGTAAGCAGACCCCTATCCTCCAGGAGTTTATAGGCAGTCTCCCGCATCGGCGCCCCGCCGGCCACATCTCCCAGGGAAGTGATGCCATATTGATTCGCCTTATCGATAAACGTTTTGCTGTAGGCGGCGACTTCCTCATCGCTTATGGATTGAAAGATTTTCTCCTGCATTTTAATAGCAGCCATTTCGTGAATATATCCGCTGGGCTCTCCATTTTCCAGACGGCCGTATTCTCCGTTCTCAGGGTCCGGCGTATCTCCGGTAATATGAAATCTTCTCAGGGCTTCCGAATTCACCCATGCTCCATGACATTCTTTATTCAGCAGAAACACTGGTCTGTCCGGGAAATAACGGTCTAAGGATTCTTTGGTCGGCAGTTTTTGTCCGGGCCACAGGAGGGGATCCCATGCCCCTCCCATAATCCAGCTTTTCTCTTTTCTGTCTTTATGCAGCTCCCACAGATAAGCGGCTGCCTCTTCCTCTGAGCTTGTGTAGCGCAAAATTCCGTCTTTTTCCAAAAGCCCTGAGTTTACAATGTGCACATGGTAATCGTTAAACCCGGGCATAAGGAAGTGTTCTGAAACATCGATCACTTTCGTGCTTCCGGACAGGAATGCTCCCGCCTCCTTCTCCGGTCCGACAAATTCTATTTTCTCATTTTCTATGATAACATAGCCATCGATCAGCTCAGGTGACACAGCAGTATATATGTGTTTGCACCGGAATGCTTTTCTATTCATAATTATACCTTGCCTTTTCTGCTACTTCTCCTCTTCCTCCACTTTGAAGACTCCGCGTTTTACTTCAACCAGATATAGGATCCCTGTGATCGGTCCGAACAGGACAGCCGCGCATCCTAAAAACACAGGCAGGATCTGATCGGAATAATTTGCAACCAGCGCTCCCACGATGCAGGTCACGATGACGGTCAACAAGGCCCATATGTAAGCCAGCTTTTGTTTTTTCTTATCGTCCATGATTTCTATCCTCCTCACTTATGCCGCTATTTTCTTGGCATCCTCTTTTTTGTACGTCAGCTTTGCAACGATTACATAAACCAGAGCGCTGAAAATGATGCAAGCCAGATTGGTTGGAACACCGCCCGGACATTCAAGAACAAACTGCCATACCGCGTACATTACGATTGTCAGCAAAAGGCTCCAGAATCCGGCGGCAGCAGTCTTACGTCTGTAGAACAGACCGAACATCAGCGGTACGATGAATGCCGCAACCTGGAAACCGCCGCAATAGTAGTAGGCTTTTGAAATTCCGTCCTGCCAGAAATAAGTCGCAATGATCATGGCAATGCCGACGCACCAGATTACGATACGGGTTCCTTTTACTTCCGCTTTGTCTCCCAGTTCCGGTTTGATGAATCCCTTGAATATATCGTGCACCACTACGGCTCCGCAGATCAGATAATCGGCGCTTACCGTAGACATGACCGCCGACAATACAGCTGCAACAAAGAGTCCCCGAAGTCCGATGGGCAGGGTCGTGAACACGATTCCCCAGAAAGCCTCCGAGGGAGAAGCTGCTGCAACCTCCGGATATTCTACTAGTGCCGCCATCCCTGCCAAAACCATGATTGTGCTGAAAAAAATTCCAAACAGCATAATGCAGGAATAGGACACCTTTATATCTCCCCCTGATTTGGAAGACCCGAATCTCTGGTATGACTGAGAGTTTGCATACATCGCCAATGCTCCGATGGCCCAGGACAAAATCTCCATCATATTGTTGCCTCCGGAGATGGTGATCAGGTTTGGATTGATGGCTCCCGCCTGTTCAAACAAAGTGGCGAACCCTCCGAAGTGGCTGTACATTCCCAGGCACAGCACGCCTGCCGCCACAGACATGACGATGAACTGCATCATATCTGTAACAGCCAGGCCCCAAAGCCCGGAAAGCGACGTGTAAAAAATAATGATTACGCCCAGGATCCCAAAGGCTACCCACATATTGATTCCTGTCACATAGGCGATCACCTGGCCGCCTGCTGTCAGCAGCGCCGCTTCGTATAAAAATGGAGGCAGCATTCCGATCGCCATAATCAGTTTTGTCTTTTTGCTGTACATATAGGCCATCAAATCGGGCATCGTGATAACCCAATCAGGCATCTTATCCCTTACGAAAGGCCCAATCCACAATGCCAGCGGCAGTCTCAGTATGGTATTGGGAATAACATAGATAAACAGAATGCAAATTCCCATGGTAGTTCCGCATTCCGCAAGACCGACAATGGACCAGGAGTCGATCCAGCTTGCGGCGCCCACACCGATCAGCACGGGAATTGTCAGCCTTCTTGAAGCCACGAAAAAGCTCTTCATATTTTTACTGGCCCGTTTGCGCATGACCAGCCCTACTGTGATAATTAAAAGGAAATAAACTACGATAATTCCCCAGTCCAGCCCAGACCATATCTTTGTAAAATCAATCATTTTCTTTCTCCTCCTGTGACAGCAAAATGAAATCAGAAATTGTTTTCTACTCTGTATTTGAGGCCCAGAATGTGTTCGCTCTCAACGCCAAAGTCGTCCAGATAGGCATACCTCTTATTTACGGCGCCGTTTTTGTATACGATTTGAAGCTCTACCGCCGGTCTGAAAAAATACTGCTGTTTCTTCAGCTCTAGTTGTCCCGGTCTGCCATAGAAGCGTTTCATAATTTTGTCCTGAATGTATTCTTCTGTCTGCTCCTGCATTTGCTGTTGAGATATTCCCGCCGGCAGCGCCGTCCGCTTCAGCGAACCGGCGATCTTCTTTGTCAGCTTGAGGCCGCCGCTCTCATAAACATCGTATTGGAAGGGATGGGCTTCGTTCAGGTCGAATATCACGCCTGCGTCTCCCACTTTTTCCAGGCCGTTTTTCCGAAACAGAATGCCTCTTTCCGCATGAAAATGATAGACCAGATAACAATATGGTACGTAGACATCCTTCCGGGCATTGACTTCAAACTTTACGATGGGCTTTCCGAAAAAACTGCCGTGCAGAAGGCGTAGTTTTTTCTCCACAGCTTCTTCACGATCCTGCGTTATGGGTGTGTACCAAACTTTCCCCAGTTGTTCTCGTTTTTCTAACCGTTTTACCATATCATCACCTGGTTCATCCTTTCTATTTCATTCCGATTCCTTCTGTTTTCGTTATCCCTCTATGCACACTTCTTTCCAGTTGTATGGGTATCCCGTTTCCATCATTCTCTTAAGGAAAGCGTCCGGATCCAACTGATCCGCAAAGATAATGCCTTTCTCAAGAGGCTGCGTTCCAATCATAATTGTACCGATGGCCAGGGGAAGGGCAACATATACCAAAGCTGTTCCAAAGAGTTTTTTCAATTCAGGCCCCGGCGCATTCATCTTTGGACAATTGGCCTTGTATGTGACTTTTTTTCCGTTCTTTTGGCCAGATACTTCTACGATCAGTTCGATAAACGCAGTCTCATCGGCCTTTTTCAGCTCTTCGTCCGTAGCGCCGAAGATATTGTTTTGCGGCGGCGGTACCATGGCAGCGATCACATCGATGGGCGCTACTTCCTGATCCCCTACTTTCACTTTTTCCTGGGAGCAAAGTCCCGAAGCGTAAAAAATTGCCGGCTGGTACATCAGATAATATTTGAAATCCAGATTCTTTACGCCGGCAAAGGTGGTCGGCATACTATAGATCTCTTCGTGGGAATGATGGGTAACAGGAAGACTCCCAACTGGTTCTGGGAAATCGCACATTTCCATTCCGCCGAAAGGCTCGTATCGGACAAATTTTCCTTCTTCCAGGGCATAGGTCGGGCTTGCGCAATCCACCAGCGCCTGCTTTGGCGACCATCCCGGATTCCAGGGGCGCAGCACCCAGTCGTAAGCGCCTTCCCCCGGCAGGACATTGGCCTTGCCGACCCGCATCTTAATGCTGTCCACCTGGTCCATTTTGTTGGCAAATCTTCTCGCTAAAACATTGGTCATTCCCGGGGCGAACCCGCAGCCAAAGAGCGCGGTCAGCCCGGCGTCTTTAAATTCTTTGCAGAGGGTCAGTTCCTCCACGTCTTTTCCTTCCAGAAATTCATCCCAATAGGGATCGTCAAAGGCCGTGTTGATATAGTTCGCCTTTGCCTTCAGCGCGCCTTTCATCACATAGGTGACCATCCATGGCATTACCATATCTACGACCACATCTACACCCTCGGCAGCTTTCGCCACATCTTCCGGATCAGTCGCATTGACGGATCCCGTCTTTACTTTGGGGCTGTTGATTTCTTTTGCAACAGCGAGGGCAGTCTCTTCTTTTAAGTCTACCAGTCGTATTTCCTCGATCTCACTTTGTCTTGCCAAAATCGATGCGCACGCACCGCCCTGACCTCCGGCACCAACAATCAATACTTTCATTTCGTTCCTCCTCATTATGTGAAAATGTTTGTATCGCGATGCCTCTATAAATCGCAAATCCCGTGCCACAAGTTAAGAAGGTTTAAATATCAACGTTTTTCCGATCAATAAGTTTTCAAAATCTTCACTTTATCTAATTTTTCTGAAAAATTTCATTATTTAATTTCTATTTGGAAACTCAGTGCCTCAATTTCCTGTCCAATGTCCCTTAATCGCTTTCTTTTTTATGTTTCCAGATAGAAACTATCGGTTTCCGATTGGAAACCGATAGCCTTTCAAAATGATAAACCATGTTTTTTAAATTTCTTGGAAACGGTTGATTTGCTGACTTTTAAAAGCTTTGCCACTTCACTTCCTGTCCCAGCCCTCTTCATAGTGGATTGCAGTAGGCTTTTTTCGAAATTCTCTACTTGCTGGGTAAGTGATAGGCTTTCATCCGGCTGCAGCTCTTCATTTACACTGCCGCCCACTTGCCTGGCAGCTTGTTTTTCCGTAATCTCTTCACCTTCCAAGATGATAATCAGGCGCTCGATCACATTTTTCAATTCACGGACATTCCCCGGCCAGTCATAATCGGTGAATACTTCAATTGCTTTTTGCGAAATGCCAATTTTGGTTTTATACTTCCGATTGTAACTGTCGAGGAACCAGTCGATAAGCTCCGCCACATCCTCCCTGCGCTCTCTGAGCGGCGGAATTATCAGAGGAATCACATTTAATCGATAGTACAAATCTTCTCTGAATTTGCCTTCCTTTACAGCCTCCTGCAAATTTACATTGGTAGCGGCTATGATTCTCACATCGATGGGCACCCGTTTTCTGCCGCCGATGCGCATGATTTCTTTCTCCTGAATAACTCGCAGCAGGTTGGATTGCAGGTGAAGCGGTAATTCCCCAATTTCATCCAGAAGCAATGTGCCCTTGTCCGCCACTTCGAAGAGGCCCTTTTTTCCACTTTTCTCTGCCCCGGTAAAGGTTCCTTTTTCATAGCCGAATAATTCGGATTCGATTAGATTCTCAGGAATGGCCGCACAGTTGATTTTGACAAAGGGACCTTCGCTGCGCAGGCTGTTTTTGTAGATCAGATCGGTCAGTTTTTCTTTTCCTGTCCCCGATTCACCTTGGATCAAGATGGTCACATCCTGCTTTGCCACTCTCACAGCCGAATCGACCAAGTTTTTCATCTTCTTGCTTTTATAGATCAGCGCGTCTCCGTCCAGGTTCTTTTTCCGATAATACTCCAGGCGGGACTCGTATTGTTCGGCCGTTTCCTCCATTTGTCTGAGTTTTTCCTGCATCTCCTGCAGCTGTGAGATATCACGATCAGTTGCGACAATCCTCACCAATTCTCCATTATCAAAATAGGGAATTGCTGTGGTCAGTACTTCTTTGCCTTCCACCATCTGAACTTTGCTTATCATTTTTCTATATTTGATCACTTCCAGACAGATTGATTCGCTCCAGTATCCCTCTTCAACCATTTCCCTTACGTTCTTGCCGATGATATCAGGGGGAAGTTCTTCCACATATTTTGCCGATGCCTGATTGACCATCAGAGTGTAGCCTTGTCCGTCTGTTATGTAAATGCCATCGTAAATACAGTCGATAATCGATTGCAGTTCCTTTTCCGAACATTTCATCAAGAGCTCTTTGGGCAGCGCTTTAATCAGTTTTTCCTCTTCAAAATAAAGCTCTGCGTCCGTTTCCTGTTTTACCAGTTTTCTGTTTACGCCGATCAGTTTTGTTCCCTGCATGCCGCACGCCTCCTTTAAAATAGATTAATGTTTATTGTATAATAGCTTGAAGATTCCGTCAATTTGATTAAAATGCCGTCATACAGGAAAAAGGCCCCGCTTTACTGCGGGGCTGGTGATAATCACATTTTTTCACAAAGTCATGGGTTGGTTTGCAGGGCCTCATCCTGAAAAAATGATCCCCTGGCTTCTGAGAAGCCAATCACTCCACAATAATTCCAGTTGCGGAAAGCAGGCGAATGGCATCCGGAAAGGTAAACTTCGCTTTTTTCAGCTGATTATTCTCCAGGGAAATCAGATAATCCTGGGCATCGCGAAAATCAGCTCCGGTCAGGTTGTTCTGCTGAAAGCTGACATCCTTCAGCCCGGCGCGCCGAAACGAGCTGTCCTTCAAATCGCACTGCTGAAAGGAACTGCCGATCAAATCACAATCATCGAACCGGAACTTCTTCATCTTGAATCCCACGAATAAATTGTGTTTCAGGGTACATGCTTCAAAAGCCGAGAAAGGAAGCATAATATTATTTTCCTTTTCCACTTCATTCCAGGCCATGCCAATCACCGAGCAGCCTTCAAAACGGTTGTCCGTAGCATCGGTAAATTTAAAATCGTTGTTTAAAATCGTGCAGCTCTGGAACGTACAGCTTTTGAAGGAACAATGCCGAATCTCCATCTCCAGGAACCTGCACTCCTTAAAGATGCAGTCGGTAAAAATGCAGTCTTCCACAAGGCCGCCTTCATATTGCAGTTTTTCAAATTCTTCATACTCATACAGCATCCGCTTCATCCCCTCACTTTAATGACTGGCATACCGGGCAGTAATAGACGTTTCCTCCCAGATAGGCCTTTCTTTCAATGGCGCTGCCGCAGACCGGGCAGGGTTCTTTCCAAGTTTTGCTGGAAAGAATCGATTTATAGCCTCCGGGATTTCCAAATAAATCCTTCTCCGTATTCCTGCCGCCTTTTTCCGCCATCTCCGCCAGAGTTTCCTTTATACTTTCAAAAATCCGCCGCCGCTTTTCTTCCAAGTCACACAGCTTGCTTTTGGGGTTTACACCTGCACGGAACAAAATATCCTGCAAGACACCGTTTCCCAGACCGGGAATGCGTTGCTCCGTAGCCAGGAGCCCTTTGATGCTGAGGATCTGTTTGGCCTCATCCCATATTGAGCAGAAATGATAAAAATCAAAAGCTTCCGTCAATGGAGACGGCTTTGATTTTGCCACTGAATAATACATATCATCATTCTCATCCTCTTTGAATAAATGGATCCCGCCGTACATCTGAACACTGCATGTCAATGCTGTTTTGTCTGTGAATTCGATAAACAGCTGATGCTTTTCCGGCTTTTTTTCATCTGCTTGAAAAAATCGCAGATTTGTGCCGTCGTTGAAGGTCAGACACAGATCGCCAATATGAAGCTGTACGATGCCTGCGAGGGCTTGGGCTTCATGGACTGTCTGGCCCTCCAGCTTGCTGGGATAGTCTTGCGGATCCCCTGTGAAAAAAGCGAATTTGTGGGGCGACTTTGCCGCATTTACAGTCTCGATGCCTTTTCCGCGGATGGTCTGGTTGAGCTGCTTTGCCAGCGTGCTGCTTTCTGGAATTTCAATCATGTATCCGATCCTCCTATATTCGTTGTCACAATTATCACACGTTTGTGCCGGCAGGTCAATATGCACCAGCGATTCGCTGCAAATTCATGCCGGAGCGTATGGCGGCATTGCACCAAAGCATTTGTCGTAAGCAGACCCAGCGCCGTATTTTGCTCTCCTCCGTGCGAGAACAAGCACAATGTTTACAATCGTAGGGCGAAGATGGCCAATCTGAATGAAACCCTATGGATGGAAATTATGGTGTATGGTACAATGTAGATGCATCTATTCCATCTTTGAAACAGACAGAATTGAACTAGGAAATGGGAGGAGAAAATATTATGAACAAGAAAACAACCGTGACTTTATACTATTTAGCTTCGGTGTTATTTTACATAGTCGCTATTACTAAGTTTATCAATTCGGGCTTTTCATCCGGCGTAATTTGGCTGTGCTTAGGTTCTGCTTGCCTTTGCTTTGGAGCAAGTGCCCAGAGTAAGAATAAGAGGTCTGATGATGAAGATACTTCCAATAAGAAGTAATCGACCAAATGGATAAATTCCATTTGATCGGTGGGATCGCAAATCCAGCCAGTCGGCGGACCGCACAAAACATTTAAAGCCCCTCCACCTGCAGCTTTTTCAGCTCCGCTTTCCGCCTCCTGGCCCGCACCACCAGGCGTCCGATCACATAAACCGGAATCATGGGAACGACCACCCATAAGACACTGGCAACCCAGGAGCTCGTCGTACTTACATAAAGTCCGTCGCCAAGGGGAATCATATCTTTCTCAATTGCATCCCCGGCGGGAAAACCGGTCAGCTTGCTCCCATCCAGCATCCTGTCGATCGTTTCCTGGTAGATGGCCCTGTCGCTTTCGCTCTCCAGCCTGCCGCTTTTGTCAAAGGATAAATAGACCTCATCGATCAAGGTTCCCCTTTTGTCGCGAACCTGCAGATCAGAGAAGTCCACCAGTTCTCCCTTTTTATCATAACGAAGGCTGATCGCAAACTGATTGCCGCCGTCCTCTGCGGTAAGTTTTTTTACGGTATAGGAGCTGGATGCCTCTAACAAGCTTAAATTCAGGCAGATCACAATAGCCGCTGCCGCCGCCATCGGGATCAAACCCCACCATTTGTTCCTGCGGGTGGAAAGCAGAAGTTCCAGGCCTAAAAGCACAATAATGAAAACAAGAAAGATCAGAAACCATATCATGGCATTACGCTCCATCCTGCCGCTCCTTTCTATACTCATTGATAATCAACTTGGCCGTTTCAAAGTCCAGCTTATCGTTTAAGGCCAGTTTCTTGATGAAATCCACATAAGGTTCCGGGCCTTTTTCCTCTTCCATCTGAATTTTTTGGATCAGCCGGTCCAGACGCAGCCTGACTGTGGGATATGTGACTTCATATTGGCGGGCCATATCCTTCAAAGACCCTGAGGATAAAACAAACCGTTTAATAAACGTAACGTCCTCTTCTTCCAAACCCGCCATCCATTCCGGTACCAGTTCAATGGTCATAATTGATTTCCTCCTTATAGATCCTGTATTTTCGTGCTGTCCAGCCCAGAGGCTCTTTTTCGTTTTTCCCTGATCTTACCGGCCAGATAAATGGCAAGCAGGACCAATGTGAGAAGGTTATGAATCAGAAAATTCCTTGGAAACAGGCTTTTGTCAAAATACGTAATTTCACTGTCATAGCCTTCTCTGATCTTGTTCAGCTCATCGATGGCGGCTGATTTGCCGATCATTGTATTGCCCGCCCACTCTGCTTTCAGCGCGTCGTTAACAGCCGTTTCATATTGTAAAGCCTCTTTGCCGCCGATCATTCGGTGCTGCCGGTCGAATTCCATATCCATATATTTGATGGTCCCGCCTTCCTTGACGGCCAGTTTGCCGAAGCCCTGGATCTGGTCTTGTTCATCCTGGACGACCTGGAATTTTCCCACAGCGTCCTCAAAGTTCTCGGGATCCTTATAAATGTAAATTTCACTGCGGGCTGCTGGAGACCTATGTTCGGTTACCACACTGAAAAACACACTGCTTCCGGTTCCAAGGACCAGTGCCGCCGCAATTAAAACGACCGCAGTTTTTTTCTTTCTCTTAACCAGCTGGACCTCTGCCGCAATAGCGGCGATAATCAGGCAAAGGCCGGTGAACACCGATAGGGCTGATATATAGCCGATCCATATAAATGAAGTCATACACACGTCCCTCCTTTAATAATTTTAAAATAACATTTAATTTTATTAAAGTCAATATTATATTAATATTTATTTTTCATAAAACCCATTTGACACCTTTTCAGAAAGAGACTACAATAATAAAAAAGTTTCCTTTGGAAACGTTATTCGCGCTTCGCGCTCACTTTCACAAGGTAAACTTTTTTGAAATACAGGAAATGCTACGCAATCGATATTTCCTGTATTATAGCAAAGCTCCGCAGCTAATCTGCGGCAAAATTCAAGATTGGATGTCCTGCCCAGCCGGAGCTTGTTTTCCTGGCGAAGGGCGGGAGCGAAACGGAAAGGAGATGCTTATGATGAAAAATGAGGTATTGCAAAATATCGTAACAAGAAGATCCATTCGTAAATATAAACAAACCCAGATTAAAGAGGAGGAACTGGAGACTGTTTTAGAGGCCGGCACTTACGCGCCCTCCGGCAGGGGCATGCAGTGCCCGATTCTGGTGGCCGTACAGGCGCCGGATACCATGGCCAAGATCGTAAAGATGAACGCCCAGGTCCTGGGATCCGACAAGAATCCTTACTACGGCGCGCCTACCGTCATTCTTGTCTTTGCGCCGGAAGAGCGCACCACTTATATTGAAGATGCCAGCTGTGTGCTGGATACCATGATGCTGGCGGCCCATTCCATCGGGCTGGCGGCCTGCTGGATTCACCGTGAGCGGGAAATGTTCCAAACCGAAGAAGGCAAAGATCTGATGAAGCAGTGGGGGATCCCCGAAGGCTTTGCGGGAATCGGCTCCCTGGCTCTAGGCTATGCGGACTGCGATCTGCCCCTGCCCCCGGAGAGAAAATCCGGCCGCATCATCCGTGCTTAGTCTTGCAATCAGCTGAAAATACGGCAATCGGCTCGGCAGACCATGCACCGGTGTCAGCAAGTTCATTATTTACGCAGCACAAATTTTGTAAAGTTTTTTATGGTTTTTCACAAAAACCGCTTTACATCTGCGGATGCCCTGTGGTAAAATGCTTACAGATTATCAAGAGAGGATAAAAGCGATGTTAAACAAATTCAACACATTTGCAGCTGAATACTTTTATTTTTACTTTACTTTCTTTTTTAAGGGTAAAGTGAATTTTGCTGCAATGGGATAACTCGTTTAACTAGTTGAAAGCCAATCAATACCACGAGATACTCTCCGCAAGTGAAATTCACTTGCGGAGTTTTTTCGTTTTAAGGAAAAGGAGAATAGCATGATTATTATCTTAAAAGACAATCCGGAAGAAAAACAACTTGAAAATTTAATCGCCTGGCTCAAGAGCATGAACCTGGACATTCACTTCAGTCAGGGAAAAAATACCACCATTCTTGGATTGATCGGTGATACTTCCGCCGTAGACATCGATCTCATCAACGCCCTCGATATTGTGGAAACCGTAAAGAGAGTCCAGGAACCTTATAAAAATGTGAACCGCAAGTTCCACCCTCAGGACACGATCGTAGACGTTGCCGGCGCTAAAATCGGGGGCGGAAATTTTCAGATCATCGCAGGACCCTGCTCCGTCGAATCCAGAGAGCAGGTCTGCCAGATCGCCAAGGACGTGAAAAAAGCCGGCGCTCATCTCTATCGCGGCGGCGCTTTCAAGCCGAGAACTTCACCATACGCATTCCAGGGCATGCGCTCCGAAGGAATCAATCTGCTGCTGGAAGCCAAGAAAGAATCTGGGCTGCCCATCGTTACAGAAGTAATGGATTTATCCCATCTTCCCCTTTTCGAGGATGTGGACGTCATCCAGGTCGGCGCCAGAAATATGCAGAACTTCGAACTTTTGAAAGAGCTGGGACATCTGGATAAGCCGATTTTGCTCAAACGGGGCCTTTCCAGCACCTTGCAGGAACTGCTTATGAGCGCAGAATACATCATGGCCGGCGGCAATGAGAATGTGATCCTCTGCGAAAGAGGAATCCGGACCTTCGAAACCGCCACCAGAAATACCTTGGACCTGGCGGCAGTACCGCTTCTTAAGACCATGACCCACCTGCCTATCGTCGTCGATCCCAGCCACGCCACCGGAATTGCCCATCTGGTAAAACCAATGGCTATGGCAGCAGCAGCGGCCGGCGCCGACGGACTGATGATCGAGGTACACAACGATCCGCCTCATGCCCTCTGCGACGGAGCTCAGTCTCTCACACCAGAAGCGTTCACCGACGTGGTGGAAGCAGTCAACGCCATTTTGCCCCACGCATACAAGGGTTAAGGAGCATCTGCCATGAAAATTGCAATTATCGGTCTGGGGCTGATCGGCGGCTCCATGGCAAAAGCGATTAAAGAAAACACCGATCACATCGTATATGGATACGACAGGAAGGATACGGTCATAAAAAAAGCTCAGCTGATCGGCGCCATCGACCAGGCGCTGACAGACAACCTGCTGAAAGAATGTGACCTGACTATCGTGGCTCTTTATCCTAAGGCCGCTGTCGATTATATCAGGGAGCATCAGGAGATGTTTAAAAAAGGCTCCATTGTGCTGGACTGCTGCGGAGTAAAACAAATTGTCTGCAGCCAGGTCGAGCCCATGGCGCTGAAACAGGGCTTCGTCTTTATCGGCGGACATCCCATGGCCGGTTTGGAGCATTCCGGCTTTGACCATGCAAAGAAGGCCCTTTTTAAAAACGCTTCTATGATCCTAACCCCGACAAAGGGCAGCGTACAGGATGTGGAAAAAGTAAAAGATTTATTTACTGCAATCGGCTTTACCAACCTGCAGATCGCAACACCGCAGGAGCACGATCAGATGATCGCCTTTACCTCCCAGCTGGCCCACGCAGTATCCAGCGCTTACATTAAAAGCCCCGCGGCTATAAAGCATAAAGGATTTTCCGCCGGAAGCTACCGGGATCTGACTCGTGTAGCCAAGCTGAACGAAGATATGTGGACGGAACTGTTTCTCGACAATTCGGATTATCTGGCGGAGGAGATCGACGGCATCGCTGATCGGCTGAAAGAATACAGCGCAGCCATCAAAGCTAAGGACGGAGAAACTCTGCGCAGCTTGTTAAAGGACGGCAGGGAGAAAAAAGCAATGATAGACGGAGAAATATTCTAATGGATACCATTCAAATTACAGCTTCAAAAACGTATCAGGTTCTCACAGGTCAAGGGCTGCTGTGTCAGGCCGGAAAACTGATCAGCGCGGCGCTGCCAGGTAAAGCCCGAAAGCTTTGCATCGTCGCCGATGATACCGTTGATCGGCTCTACAGTAAGGCGCTGGCGGAATCGCTGCTGAAAGCGGGATACGAAACGGTAAAGTTCACCTTTCCTCCAGGAGAAGCTTCCAAAAGCCTGGATACCGTGTCCCATCTTTTAGAGTTTCTGGCGGAAAGCCAGCTGACCCGCTCCGATGGAATCGTCGCTCTGGGTGGCGGCATCACCGGCGATCTGGCCGGATTTGCAGCCGCCGTCTATCTGCGGGGAATCGACTTTGTCCAGGTTCCGACCACGCTTCTGGCCGCAGTGGACTCCTCGGTGGGCGGAAAAACAGGCGTCAATTTGACATCGGGGAAAAACCTGGCCGGCGCCTTCTGGCAGCCATCGCTGGTTCTCTTTGATATTGACACCATGAAGACCCTTTCCTACGACTTGCTTCTGGATGGAGCCGCAGAAGCCATTAAAGCAGGAGCCATTGCCGATAAGGAGCTTTTTGCCTATATCCAGCAGGCTCCCCGGCTGGATGCGCCGGAAACCATCCGCCATTTGAGCCAGCGGGCTATTGAAATTAAACGGCAAGTGGTGGAGGCTGACGAACGGGATACCGGCGTGAGGCAGCTGCTTAACTTCGGCCATACCATCGGCCATGCCATTGAAAGATGCAGCGATTTTTCCATCAGTCACGGCCATGCGGTGGCCATCGGCATGGTGATTTGTTCCCGGGCTTCGCTTGCACTGGAATGGTCCAAGGAGGACTGCCTGAGGCCGATCCTTTCCAGTTTGAAGAAGTTTTCCTTCCCGCTGGAATGCCCTTATACGGCCCAGGAGCTCACCGCAGCCGCATTAAACGATAAAAAACGCATGGGAGACAAGATCACGCTGGTCGTCCCCCTTACCTTGGGAAACTGTACATTGAAAACCATTCCCGTCACCCAATTAGAAGAATTTATAAAGGCAGGACTTTCATGAAAATTGAAATCATTCCACAACCATTGGTCGGCAGCGTCAAGGCCGTTGCCTCCAAATCCCACGCGCACCGGCTGCTGATCGCCGCTGCCTTATCCAAGCGGACCCCAGCCATATCCATCGATACCACGTCCCAGGACATTGAAGCCACCAGGGCTTGTCTTTTGCAGCTGAAAAAGGACCATCCTGTCCTGGACTGTAAAGAAAGCGGATCAACCTTGCGGTTCCTGCTGCCAGTTACCATGGCGCTGAAGGAACGTGCCCTGTTTCTCGGCTGCGGGAGACTGCCGCAGCGCCCCATCTCTCCGCTAAAGGAAGAAATGGAGGCCCACGGATGCAAGTTTATCAATAAGCATCGCAAAAAGGGAAATTCCGCTGAGATTTGTGAAATACAGGGCCGTTTGCAGGCGGGAGTCTTTACCCTTCCCGGAAATGTAAGCTCTCAGTATATCACCGGCCTTCTCTACGCGCTGCCCCTGCTGGAGTCCGGCAGCCAAATCCGCATTACGACTCCGCTGGAGTCCAGAGGTTATGTGGATTTGACGCTGGATGTGCTGAAACAATTTCACATTGAAGTCTATATCGAAGAAAAGGAAGGCTGTCCCACTTATAAAATTCCGGGCGGTCAGAAGTACCTTCCGCCGGGGGACCTGGCGGCGGAAGGAGATTGGTCCAATATTGCCTTTTGGATCATCGCCGGCATCCTTTCCTCCGATTCGGGGATAATCTGCAACGGAATCAACCCCCGATCCATGCAGGGCGACCGGGAAATCCTCAATCTGGCCCGCAGAATGGGCGGAAACCTTACTGTAAAAGGAAACAGCGTTCTTTCCATGGCCAATACCCTGAGTGGCATTCATGTGGATGCTTCCCCAATTCCGGATTTGGTCCCCATCTTGGCGGTAGCCGCTTCCACAGCAAAGGGCACTACCCGCATACACAATGCCCATCGGCTGCGAATCAAGGAGTCGGATCGTCTGGCCTCCATGTACGATTGTCTTTCCCGGGTGGGAGCAAAGATTACGGAAGAGCCGGGAGGTCTGATCGTTGAAGGGGTTCCCAGGTTAAAAGGCGGTACTGTCAGCGGCTACAACGACCACCGCATTGTCATGGCTATGACCGTGGCATCGATTGTTTCAGAAGCTCCCATCATCATAGAGGGCGCCGAAGCAGTCAACAAGTCTTATCCGACGTTTTTTGAGGATTTTGAGGCTTTGGGAGGTGAATACCATGTTCTCTAGTTTTGGAAAAAATATAAAGGTAACCATTTTCGGCGGTTCCCATGAGCCAGAAGTCGGCGTGACCATCACCGGATTGCCCCGCCGCACAGCATTTGATCTGGCAGAGCTCCAGCACTTTCTGGACCGGCGGGCTCCAGGCAACAGTCCCTTTGCCACCACCCGCAAGGAAGCGGACTTGGTCCAGCCCAAATCCGGCATCCGGGTAATCGATAATCTGGCGATCACCATGGATCGCTCTATCACCATGGCCATTGCCAACACCAATACCCGATCAGGGGATTACAAGAATCTGCGGGATGTTCCCCGCCCCGGTCATGCGGATTTTCCCGCCCGGGTCAAGTACGGCGGCAGCCTGAACATGTCCGGCGGCGGTCCCTTCTCCGCCAGAATGACTGCTCCTCTGTGCATAGCAGGTGGAATCGCCCTCCAGCTTTTACGCAAGGAAGGTATTGAGACGGGCGCTCACCTTTATTCGGTTGGCTCAGCCTGCGACGCGCCGCTGAATCCCCTGGATCCCCATGCGCCTGAGCGCCCCTTTGCCGTTATCTCTGAGAATGCGGGGGGAAAAATGCAGGAACTGATTCTCCAGGCGAGAAAGGATGGAGATTCGATCGGCGGTATTGTCGAGGTCTATGCCAGAAATTGTCCGGTTGGTCTGGGCGGTCCCATGTATGACGGCGTGGAAAGCGTCCTTGCTCCTATCTTCTTTGGTATTCCTGCGGTCAAGGGTCTGGAGTTCGGCGCCGGCTTTGAAAGCGCCCGTCTTTACGGCTCAGAAAACAATGACCCGTTTTTTGTCGAAGGAGATCAAATTCGAACCGAAACCAACAACCACGGGGGCATCCTGGGGGGAATCACTTCCGGAATGCCGCTGATCGCCAGACTGGCTTTCAAGCCGACGCCATCCATCGCCAAGGAGCAGCGGTCCGTCAGTCTCAGCAAGAAAGAAAATGAAAAACTGTCCATTCGAGGCAGGCACGACCCTTGTGTGGCCGTCCGCGCCGTACCTGTTTGTCAGGCCGCACTCGCCATTGGACTTTTAGATATGATTATGGAGGAAAAATAATGAAATTAGAAGACATCAGAAAAGACATCGACCAGTTGGATTCACAGATTGCCCAGCTGTTCAAGGACCGTATGAACCTGGCCCTGGAAATCGCCAAGGAAAAGAAAGAAAACAGCCTGCCGGTTGTCAACACTTCCAGGGAAAAGGAGATCCTGCATCGCATTTCCGATGAGATCGGCGAGCCGCTGGACGGTTACGCAAGAATTCTCTTCAACACGCTCTTTGATCTCAGCCGTTCTTATCAGAACAATTACTTGTCCCGCATCTCCGATATCGGCGACCGCATTGAAAAAGCTTTGGCAGAAACGCCTAAGCTGTTCCCGAAAAAAGCAGTTGTTGCCTGTCAGGGGGTTGCCGGCTCCTATTCTCAGGCTGCCTGCGAAAAGCTTTTCGAGGTTCCCAGCACCATGTACTTCAACAGCTTTGAAGGTGTTTTCAACGCGGTTGAAAAGGGCCTGTGCCAATATGGAATTCTGCCCATCGAAAACAGCTCCTATGGCTCTGTGGGTACGGTCTATGACTTGATGAAAAACTACAATTTCCATATTGTCAAGAGCATTCGTCTCAGGGTCAGCCACAATCTGCTGGCAAAACCGGGCACTCAGATGAAGGATGTAAAGGAAATTTTCTCCCACGAACAGGCCATCGGTCAATGCGGAGAATTCCTCAAAACCCTGAAAGATGTGGAAATTACCGTCTGTGAAAATACGGCCAGAGCTGCCAAGATGGTCGCCGAATCCGACCGCAGCGATGTGGCCGCTATCTGCTCCAGCGATTGCATCGAGTTGTACGGGCTGGAATCCCTCAACAACAACATTCAGGTCAGCGACAACAATTACACCCGCTTCATCTGTATCTCCAAGAATCTGGAGATTTATCCGGGCGCAAACAAGATCAGCTTGATGCTTTCCCTGCCTCACAAACCCAGCGCTCTCTACCATATGATCGCCAAGTTTTCCGCTCTGGGTGTCAACCTGACCAAGCTGGAATCCAGACCAGTGCCGGGAAGCGATTTCGAATTCATGTTTTATTTCGACATGGAGGCTTCCGTTTATTCGCCGGAGCTGATCAATCTGCTGGGCCAGCTGGAAAACCAGCCTGAAATCTTCGTATTCCTGGGCAGCTATTCGGAAACGATTTAACGGAGCATGCCATGACATACGGACTCATAGGCGAGAAACTGGGGCACAGCTATTCCCAGCAGATCCACGAAAGCCTGGGCAAATATTCATACCAGCTTTTCAGCCTCAGCAAAACAGAATTTGAATCCTTTATCGCAGCCAGAAACTTTGACGGCCTGAATATTACCATTCCTTATAAAAAGGCCGTCATCCCCTTTTGCGATCAAGTGTCGGATCTGGCCCGGGAGATCGGAGCGGTGAATACCCTCTATTTCCGAGACGGCCAGCTCTGTGGCACCAACACGGATTATCAAGGGTTTCTCTATGCTGCTCAGGCGGCCGGGATCTCCTTTGAAAATAAAAAAGTATTGATCTTGGGCAACGGCGGCACCAGTCTCATGGCGCGCAAAGCGGCAAAAGACCAAGGTGCCCGCCGGATTCTCATCACCACCCGGCGGGGCGAGGCGGGCTGCATTTCTTATGAGGAGCTTTCGTCCCACAAAGATATCGATCTTATTGTCAACACCACCCCGGCAGGCACTTATCCCCATAATGGCGAAAGCCTGATCGACCTTGCGGATTTTCCCGCCTGCTCTGGTGTCATTGACGTTATTTATAACCCCTTCTCCACCGTGCTGCTGCAGCAGGCCAGGGAGCGGGGCATTGCCTGTACCAATGGGCTTCCTATGCTGGTGGCGCAGGCTACGGCGGCTGCGGAATATTTTCTCGGCGAAACCGGATTTCAGCAGCACAACGAATCCATTCTTCACCAGCTGCGGCGGCAAATCGAAAACATTGTCCTCATCGGCATGCCGGGCTGCGGAAAGACGACTTTAGGCAAACTGCTGGCAGAAAAGCTGGGTAAATCCTTTGTGGATATGGATTCGGTCATCGAGCAAACTGCCGGCAAATCGATTCCTGAGATTTTTGCCGAATCAGGCGAAGCCCATTTCCGCAGCCTGGAAACGGAAGCCGCCCGCAGCCTGGGCAAAGAAAAGGGTCAGGTCATTGCAACCGGCGGCGGCGTTGTTCTTCGCCCTGAAAATATGGCAGCTTTAGGTCAGAACGGGCGCATCGTCTTTCTCCAGCGGCCTTTGGATGAGCTGGCCATGGAAGGGCGGCCCCTTTCAAAAGACCGCGCTGCCCTGGCCCATATGTATGAAGTGCGCCTTCCTCTGTATGAGGCGTACAGCCAGCTTTCTTTTCAAACGGTTCCCGGTGCGGAGGAGAGCGCGGCCAGATTGCTGGCGCTCTTGGATTAGAGCCGGCAAAAAACTGAAAGCATCATGTTCTCGCAGGTTTCGAGGCCGGGAGCAAATCATCGCGATCTGTGGCCAGCAGCCTTTTCCACGATGATTTTAGGCCTTTTTCGCTGCTAATTTGCCTAAGAACAGCAGGAAATTATCGCTTTTCTTGCTGTTTTGCTTTTCCCACGATGAAAAATCATCGCAAACTTAATCCAAAACGAGCGCAAGCGATGATTTTGCTTTTCATCCTTTATTAATCCGGGCCCGACGGGCCCCCGAAGGGCCTATCCCCATCTACCCTTTAAAAATCGTCTCCCCTCTGCAAATCGTCTCGCAAACTTCAACGAATGCAATTTCATCCTCCGGTATCTCGAAGAGGTCCTTCTCCAGAATGACCAAATCCGCATCTTTTCCGGACTCGATGGAACCTGTCTCATCCTCGCGTCCCAGCACTTTGGCGCCATTGATGGTAAAGGATTCAATCATCTGCCGCAGAGACACCCGCTCCTCTTTACCAAGTACGCAGTTTGGGTCCTCCTTGTTCATTTCCGGATAACAACGATTGACTCCCATCTGAATCCCCCGAAGAGGCTTGGGTACAGGCGTCACACTGAAATCGCTGGCCGATGCGACGATCAGGCCGGCATCAAAGAAGGTCTTCATGGGGTATTCTTTTTCAACCCGCTCTTTACCCAAAAACGGCTCTTCCAGTTTGAAGTAATATCCTGGGTCCTTTACATACCAGTAAGGGTCCGCCGATATGGCCACATTGAGCGGCTTCATCCGCGGCAGATCGATCGGATCCAGCAGCTGAACATGGGCGGCCAGCGGCATCCTCTTCTTGGGACCGCCCACCTGTTCAACATATTCCAATACATCCAGCATCTGCTCCGCCGCCCGGTCGCCGATCACGTGGAAGTGGGGCATCAGCCCCGCCTGATCTGCCAAAACCACTACCTGCTTCAAATCCGCTTCCTTCCAGATAGGCTCGCCGCAGTAATCGGGCCGATTGGCATAAGGTTCCTTCAGCCACGCAGTAGACGCCTCAATAACACCGTCAACAAAAAATTTGACATGCTTGCCCTTGAGCATGATCCCGTCCGTCTCTTGACGATAGCGCTCATACTGATCCGCATCTTTCAGTGGGTCGTCCGCATAAGTATTAAACGAAACATTCATTTTAGAGATGAGCTTATTTTCTTTTTCCAGACGAAGCAGCGCCTGATAAGCCGGTCCGTCTCCGTCAATCATGGCATCATGGGACATGGTGATCCCGTAGGAAGCCATAATCTCCTGATACTTAAGAAGCCCTGCCATGTATTCCTCTACGGAATAGTCGGGGACGATCTTGCGCACCAAATCCTGGGCCGCTTCACGGAAGGTTCCGGTCAGTTCCCCAGTAACTGGATCTTTCTCAATGACTCCTCCCTCCGGGCAAACCGTATTCTCATCGATGCCGGCCAGCTCCATGGCCTTGGAGTTGGCCCATACGGAATGATGATCTCCTGAATCAAAGGCCATTGGAAGATCGGGCCTGATCTTATCCAGCATAAAGCGCGACGGCCCCTGCGGCGGAAAATGAGGATTTACCCACCCAACGCCCTGAAGAAAGGTTATATGGGGATACTCTTCCAGGAATGCTTCAATCCGTCTCAAATACTCGTCGACGTCTTTACAGTCAAACAGATCCACTTTATATAAAAGCTCGGTCCCGCCCCAGGAAGGATGGGCGTGGGAGTCGACAAATCCTGGGAGTACCATTTTTCCCTGAAGATCGATCACCTGCGTGTTCTCCTCTTTATATGCTAATATCTGATCGCTGCTTCCCACACCAGCGATTTTGGTCCCTGCCAGAGCAACGGCCTGGGCTTTGCTCCACTGCCGGTCAGCCGTGTAAACGGCCCCATTGTAAAATATTTTTGTTACTCTCACTTCCGCCTCCTTATCCTTTTATTTACTCTTTCCGTCCAATGTGAGCAATTTCTGATAGCACTCGGGGCGGCGGTCCCTGAACACACAGACCTCTCTTCGATAGGCTGCAAGTTCATCCAGATCAAAAGATACGGTGAGCACGGCCTCATGTTCGGTATCGGCCTCCGCAACCTTGTTTCCCCGGTTATCGGAGATAAAGGATGCTCCCCAGAAGCGGATCGCCGTTGTGCCCATCTTTTCAATTCCAATACGGTTTGAAGCCACAACAGGCACCATATTGGCCGCCGCATGGCCTAACATGGTATTTTGCCAGTGATCAAAATCATCGGGCTCACTGGCCAGTTCCGGCTCCGGTACGGCAAAAGTCCCGATGGCCGTAGGATACAGCAGAATCTCGGCGCCCATCAGAGCCATGCACCTTGCGGCTTCCGGGAACCATTGATCCCAGCAGATTCCGATTCCAATCTTGGCAAAACGGGTATCCCAAACCTTAAAGCCTGTGTCCCCGGGACTGAAATAAAACTTTTCGTAGTAGCCGGGATCATCTGGAATATGGGTTTTTCGGTAAATTCCCAGATTGGTGCCGTCGGCATCGATGACCATTATGGAATTAAAGCGGCAGCATCCGCTTTCTTCATAAAAGCTGATCGGAAGAACCACATTCAGTTCTTTTGCCAGCTTGGAGAATCGTTTAATTAACGGATGTCCTTCTGCCGGCCTTGCGATTTTTAAATTCTCATAATCGACCACTTGGGCAAAATACTGGGTGTGAAATAGTTCCTGAATCTGAATAATATTGGCTCCCTGTGCGGCGGCCTGACGAATTAATTTCTCTGCACGATCTGCATTTAGTTGCGGATCTTTTTCGCATATCATCTGCGTTGCAGCAACCGTTACCTTCTTCATCGTTTCCCTCCTCGACATTTCTTTGATCAAATTGTATCCAAAATAGCTGCCTCAATCTATAACTCTCTTGCGCAGTTTAATGTCTTTTTTTTAAATATTCAGATTTTTTCTTGTGTATTTCCCAGATCCTTCCGAATGTGATATAATCAAAAATAGCAACTAAGACTAGCTGAAACCGGAAAGGAATTCATAATGTTAAAGAAGATTCAGTATGAAGATGGTCTGCCTATAAAGGTACAAGTATTGAAGATTCAAGAGTATCCTTGGCATATGCACAATGACATTCAAGTCATCTACGTGCTGGAAGGTGAGATTGATCTAAAAATGACCTACACTCGCTATTATCTTTCAAAAAATCATATGCATTTTATTCATAGTGATGACGTACATGGAGTAAAAGGCCTTACAGAAAATAACTTAGTTGTTGTCCTCAGTCTTAATATGGATTACTTCTCCCAGTTCTATCCGGAGCTGGACACCCAAGTATTTACCACGAAGGGCAGCGAGGATGTGGCCACCTACAAAAGGCAGCTGGCCATGAAAGCCCATATCTTCGCCATCATTTCCGAATTGTACGCAAAAAAACGCGGTTACAAAAACCGCATGAAAGATCTGTCTTTGGAGTTAATGGACGCCTTATATAAGGATTTTCGGGGCTTCAAGGTGGATCGGGTCAACCGCAGCTTTGAACATATGATATCCCACGACATCCTGCAAATCGACCGGGTCAGCCGCGTGGTCAGCCTGGTATATAAAAACTACCCCTACAAAATAAGTCTGGCTGCCATTGCAGAAAAAGAAAACATCAACACCTATTACCTGTCCCATCTTTTCCAAAAGCAGATCGGCGACAGCTTTCGCAACTTTGTCAGTATGGTTCGCGTTGAAATGTCAGAGGCGCAGCTTTTGACTACAAATGCCTCCGTCTCACAAATTTCGCAAAACGTCGGCTTCTCTAATGCAAAATATTATGTGGAAAATTTTAAAGAGTGGTTCGGCTGTCATCCCAAGGAATACCGCCAGCTTTACAAAGATCAGATTCTAGGGAATGCTGCGGAACGAATCGAAGAACTACCTCTGGAAAGCATCAACGATGTCATCGATTCTTATTCCGAATTTCCGGTATTTATCGGCGCCAGTGGGATCATTCGCTCTGCGAAAATCGACTTAAAAAAAGAACCCGAAGGCACCATCCTGCCCATCCGCCACCGGTTGATTCCCAAGAAACTCTATGATCATTATGATCCTTTTACCCAATGTCTTTCCATGGTAAAGGCTTTGGTAAAGCCGCCCCATCAAATCCCCCAGCTGCCTTTGTTCGACTCGCCTCAGGACACGGCCGGGCTAAAGGCGATCAATGGGCTCAAAAAACCCCAGTACTACTTATATGCGCTTTTGTCCACAATGTATGAAACGGTAGTATGCGCGGAAGATACTTTTCTGCTGGTAAAAAGCGGGGAAAACTATCAGCTTTTGTTTTTCAACGATAACAAAGATGAATCCCAAAGCTATGAGTTCAGCCTCTTTAAAATTTCCGGCGAATATCAGATTACCGAGCGGCGGTTTCAAGCCGGCGACTCCTGCATCAGCGGCTGGAAGCAACTTAATTTTAAGAGCCAGCTGACTAGCCAGGAATTCGAGAGCATACAAGCGCTGTCAGCGCCCAGGACCGTTTATCAGATGATTTCGCCGTGGGGCAGCTGCACCCTTTCCGCCAACCTATCTGCAAATGAAATCCGATTTTTGGAGTTAAGGAAGGAGGAGTGAGCGGGGGATACCGCTGTCCAGTCTTCAGATCGTAAGCAAAAAACAACCCAAAAGGCTCGCAGGCTTTTGGGTTGCAGCTATGTTGCCTTTTATCGGCGTCCCTGGGCAATGCCGTCCCGGATCACCATGTCCTTCAGCCGGTCAATATGTATATCAGCGGCGGCCCTGGCATCAGCAGCCCGCCCGTCGCGAATGGCCTCCATGATTTGCCTATGCTCTTCCGGCATGTTCTCCGCCCGGCGGAAGTTATCATAGTATATATAGCGGAATCTCAGAACCAGCTCCTGCAGCTGTTCAATCATTTGTACCAAAATATTGTTGTTGCAGGATTCCACAATGATCCTGTGAAACTTGGTATCATAAGCGATCATATTGGCGGTGTTGCCTTCTGCGACTGCTTGGTTGTAGGAGTCGGACGCTTTTTTTAGTTCCGCCATCTGTCCGTCAGTCATACGAGATGCAGCAAAAAACGCCGCCAGCCCTTCCATGTCCTGGCGCACTTCCAGGATATCAACCATATCCTTTGTGGATATTTGAGAAGCATATGCGCCCCTTCTAGGTTCTATAGTCACCAGACCTTCTTTCTCCAGCTTGCGAATTGCTTCGCGGATTGGAGTCCTGCTGACACCCATGTCTTCTGCCAATTCCACTTCCATCATTCTCGTCCCCGGCACGATCTTTCCAGTCAGTATCTGCATTTTCAGCTCTTCATATACGATTTCTCTAAGGGGTCTATGGTTTTGGATATCAAAATTCAGCATCTTTTTTCCTCTCACATTAATAGGTAGTTCTGGTCCAGAACGTTTCTTTATTATAGGCTTTCAGCTCTTCATAAGCGCGCTGCGCTTCGCCCCTGTTCCTACACAGAGCGAAGATAGTGGGACCACTTCCGCTCATTAAAACTGCCTCTTCGTTAAACAGCCTTTCAACCTTGTTCTTTGTATACATAACATTAGGATACCTTGTAAGAGTAAAATTTTCAAGTACATTGATCATATTTTTTTGAATTATTTTATAATTTTTTTCGGCAAGAGCAGCAACAAGCTCAGCTGTATTGGGACGTTCTTCAATTTTATCAAGTGCAAGTCCCTGATAGACTTCCGCAGTTGACACACCAATAGACGGTTTGGTGAGAACCAGATGGCTCTTTAGCCCGATGATTGGTTCCAAATCAGTTCCTGTTCCCCGGGCCACGGCGCAGTGTGCAGCCAAGGGATCATTGGCAAGTCCCAAATCCGGGTTTTCCTTTGCCTGCCCCATGATGGAAAAGGGAACATCCGATCCAAGTTCACTGCCCATTTCACACATATCTTTCACAGTCAAACCCAAACTCCAAAGTTGATTTAGAGCGTGAAGCACAGCAGCTCCGTTGCTGCTGCCTCCCGCCAGCCCGGCAGCCACGGGAATCCTCTTTTTTATATCGATCCGAATCTTACCGCTGCGTGCTTCTCCGTATTGGCGGATCATCAAATGCGCCGCCTTGTAAGCTAAGTTGCGGCTGTCTCTCGGCAGATAGGGTCTGTTTGTGGATACTTCGATCTCAACTCGGCCGTTTTGGTTTTCAAACCACCGCACTGCAACATCATCGTGCAGTAAAATCTGCTGCATAACCATTTCCACTTGGTGATATCCATTTTCAAGTCTTTTCTTTACGTCCAGGGAAAGATTGATTTTTCCACAGGCTTTTACTTGGATTCTCTGCATCTTCTCCTCCTCAAAAAAGAGCGGGATACCCCCGCTCTTTTTCATTATTTTTTCTTGGAATTATTTTTGTTCTTGCTGTTCTTCTGTTTTCCCGTCTGGTTCTTCGGTCTGGTTGTTCCTTTATTTGGCTGCTGGGATTTTTTCGGTTTTGCTTTTTTCGGTGCCTTATACTTTCCACCGCCTGCAGAAATCGGTCTCGGCCCCGCCACCCGCTTTTTGTTCGCTTCTTTCTCAAGCAGTTCTTTTTCTTCTTTTGCCCGCTTGGCAGCTCGTTTTGCAGCAGCCGCCGCTTCTTTTTCTTTTGTCTTCTGATCCTTTTCTACGATCTCTTCAACGGATTTACCTGTGCGCTTGGCTTCTTTATATGGATTTACCGTATCATGTTTGCCTTTTGCCGCCTTTTCCTTTTCCATCTGTTTTTTCATGCTTCTGGATGAGAAAAAGATCATGCCGACCATCATCACACCCATCATAACCATGTTTACGGTCATATTTTTGGATTGATCCAGCGTTTTAAATGAAACTTTATCTCCTTTAGCGAGCGTATCTCCGTTGGTAGCCTGAAATTCGGGATCAATGGTCAAGGTATATTCCGTGTCTCCCTGGATTTTAGCGTCTGCGCTGCTGAGAACCATCATCAGCCCGTCTTCGTCGGGGCTGTATGCCACATAGATGGGAACATCCTTGCCTTTTTCATCCACCAGTTTAACAGCTTTTTTGTTGGCCTTGCGAATATCTTTGGACTTGGGCCTTACATCCTGATTAAACCAAATCTTAATACTTGCATTTTCTACTGCGGTCCCCGTAGCTCCGTCCTTTGGGTATTGATCTTTTATCGCCAAGTCGCCTTGTCCTGCAAAACAAACGGATGCTGACATGAATACCAGCATAACGGAAAGGCATAAGATAGCGCCTATTCTTTTCATAGTTGTATTTCCTCCGACTTCTTCTTTCTCAATTGTTTAAAGAATGCTTTGAGTATGTCATGACATTCCTGCTGCATGATGCCCGTCTCAATTTCGACATAATGATTGAGCCGCGGTTCCTGCGGTATATTGAAAACAGAGCCGCATGCGCCTCCCTTGGGATCCATCGTTCCAATGTAAAGTTTTTTAATGCGGGCCCAAACAATGGCTCCCGCACACATGGCACATGGCTCAGCCGTAACATACAGATTACAGCCCAAAAGTCTCCAGCCGCCCAGCACCTGCGCTGCCTCTCGCAAGGCGATCATCTCTGCATGGGCTGTCGGATCTTTTGCTCTCTCTGTTAAATTGTGTCCGCGTCCTATGATCATGCCGTCTTTTTCAACTACGGCTCCAATGGGGACTTCACCCAGATCATAAGCGATTTGCGCCTCTTTTAAGGCTTCTAACATGTACTTCCTCATATACCCTACAATGTTACCATATTTTCTGGTTTCTATCAAGCAAAATTCGCCGTTTAACGGGAAAATCGGGAGGAAGCCGGAGGGTTATTTCTTAAATTCTTCGATTGAACCAGTCGAACGGTTGACTGCCGCAATCCAATAGCCGTAGGCCACTTGCCTATTTTTTAAGGATGCGCCTTCAGCATCGGCTTGATAACCTTCTGCACCCATGATCGGCTGCCAGAGAACAAATCCGGAATTGCCGCTGTCCGGCTGTTCTTGTTCCAAATAGCGGCCCGGTACTCCGATAAAATAGTAGTCCTTGCTCAGGCCAAAGATGAAATGTCTGTATCTGGACATGGTATATTGAGCGCCCGGGGATACCAGCGGGAATTTCCCCAAGTTGACGATCCTTCTCCAGTCAGCTCCAGTTCGGTCTTCCTTAAAAGGAATCAGCCTGTCGTAAAGTTCTTTTTTGTTTTCAATCGCTTCACAGCATTGCAGGACGTAGTGGTTATAATAGTCATTATAGGTCTCGGGCCCTTTCTTGCCTGCGGCTTCAATCTTTGCTTCCAGCGTCCCCCGAAGAATCGGATGAAGCGGCTCCCGATTATCTGTTGCCGATACTGCGACGATTATGGCAATGGTAAAGTAATCCAAGCCGTTTCCATTTCCATCTACATCTGCCGGATTAATTCGAAGATAGGTTTCACCGCGCCCTCTGCTGCTGATCATCAGGTTACCGACAATTTTATAGATTGTTTTTTCATTCTTCTTGCCGAATAAAATCAACTTATAGACATAGCTGCCTCGTTCAAAGCACCTGAGATTTTCTGCTCCTACCCGCAGGGATCCTCGATTTCCACCGGTCTCCAACTTTATGTATCCACGGATTTGTTTGTTTTTGTCCAAGGCAAAGTTCCGGTTCTGTTCATCCAGCATAATAAAGCTTTTTTTATGACTCATATACTCCATGGTCTGCGACCTCCTTGATTTTTCACTGTTTTTCTAGTAATATATGAACAGGTTTAACTGGCTATTCGAATAAAGTGGAGGTATATTTTGTTTTTAGATATCGTTGTTGCTATCATTTTGATCCTGACGATGGTTTCCGGATTCCGCAAAGGGTTTATTTATACATTTACCCATACACTGGGGTGGCTGGGGGCCATGATCGCAGCCTTCTTTTTTGCATCGCCCCTGCGGAAGTATTTGATCGATACTACCCAGCTGGACGATCAGATTTATAAAGCCTTTTATGACAAGCTTTCTCTGTCCTCCGATTCGCTAGCAGCATCATCCGACACGCTGCCCTTGATTTTGGGAAAAGGAATCGACACAGCGGCGTCGGAGGCGGCTCAGAACATTGCCGGCAGGCTGACCGAGCTGACGATGACGATTGTCTCTTTTCTGCTCATCCTGCTGGCCGTCAAATTGATTGCCTTTTTTCTGACCTTGGCCCTATCTAAAAGGCAGAACAAAGGGTTTGTCGGTTTTTTGGACGGGCTGTTGGGCCTGGCTGCCGGTATGATTCGCGGGGTCCTCTTTGTCTTTCTTTTTCTGGCGCTCTTGCTGCCGGTGGTGAATTTGGTATCGCCGGCCAGTACGCAGCTGATTCTGGATAGTCTGGACGCTTCTTATTTCAGCCGGACCCTTTATGACAGCAATTTTATCGTGCTGGTCATCGGCGATTTACTTACATAATGTGATTGTATTAGGGGCTTTATATGACAACAGCGCCGGAAGCCTGATTTCTTATATGAAATCGGTTTCCGGCGCTGATTTTTTTAATCATACGTCGCGTTGTTATTTTACCCGTTTGGCGACAACTGCGAATCTGCCCAGCTTATCCGGCACGTGATAGCTGCAAGTAGATAGGGTAATCAGCTGTTCTCCGTATTGGGCGTCCACTCCCGTGTCGTATTCAGACAGGTTTTTGACTTCCTTGACGTATTCGTTGAACTGTTTCTTTCCAGTAAGCCCTGCGTGGTTATAGTATTTGAACACGTTTTTGTTTTCCGGGTAAATCTGTGAATAAAAGGCTGCTACAATTTCGTATTCTCCTTGTCCACCCTTGTAGATAGTATCGAATTTGATGGTTTTGTGCTCCTGGTAAAAATCTTCTTCCGCAAAATCCAAAAGGTCGTGGAACATGGTTCCGTCCTTCATATTGTGGCCGTAGAGCATCCAGTTAGATGTTGGTTTAAAAATGTCGCTTTGAGCATCCATGAACGGTACGCCGGAGATGCTGTATTCTTTATCAAAATTGCGCCTCAGGTAAAATTCCGGATCGCGCTGTGTCTGCATGACCGGATAATCCATGCGGGTCCCCTCTACCGTAAGCCATCCTATAAGATCGGAATTCTTTTTATAAAGATCCACATATTTTCCGATGACAATCCCTTTGTCTGTCACCAAATCTTCTTGTTCTGTTTTCAGCTCACCCAAATCCGTAAGGGCCTTCTCTGCTCTCCACCCTGTCAGGTAGTGATTGAGGATCGCCCCCAAAGACCCTACGAACACCATCAGGGCGATTACAAAAACAATTTTTCTTCCTGTGCTCATGCTTTCCCCTTTTGCTTCTTTTCTATTCCTATTTTATCATAAAGTGATAGTGGCCGCATTGGTTTTTTATATAATCTGCCCCATTCCGGACAGCGGCGCAAAGCTGTGCCGGATGTTCATGCCCGGTAAAAATCACCGGGTTCCGATTGCTGTAGAAAATACTGTACCTCGCATAAGCGCCAGTATTATTCCAATTCACCCCATTGGCAGCCATATTTCCAACCAGTTTCCATCCAGAACCGCCCGCCGTTATAGGTGAATTTATTTTCAACAATGCCTTTTTTGGTATATTTGATCTTGGTTACACGGCCGTTTTTATAGGTTTTATAAGATAAGGTTACGGATTTCCCCGGAACTATGGTTTTCTTTTTTCCTTTTATTTGAATAATGCCTTTCGCAAACAACTGGTCGTTTGTCATGCTTTCCCATTCTTCTTGAGATAAATTCAAATATAAGTTTAACGCCTTTTGATCCTTAAAGTACCATCCATCCGATTGGAATTGCATTTTTTTGCTGCTTTTATTGGTAATTCTGACAGCTACTTTACTGGTTTTCTTTGTTTTGGAGGCCATCGCATATTCCCAGTTAGGTTCATTTGTTGGAACCGCCCATTCTATACCGCTGAATTCGCTGTATTCCTTACGGCTGCCGCTTTTTTTATAAGCTCTGACTTTATAGAAATAATTCTTGTTCTTCTTAAGCTTTTTGTTCGTCCAGGACACAGTCTTGCCGCTCTTGATGGTCTTGACCTTTTTGTATCTGCCTTTTTCCTTAGTTGCCCGATATACTTCATAGCCCTTGGCGCCCTTCACTCTTTTCCAGGTATTTTTGATGCTGGTGCCGCTGGCTGCGTAATTAACCAGCTTTGGCTTGGACAATTCTGTGTCTGCGGATGCCGTGTCGACAATCATCCCTCCTGGAACAACGGCGAATGCCATGATCATCCCAATGATCAGGGCAGCATGTTTTTTCCTACTGCTCATTTTCCTTTCCTCCTTAATAAAGAGACATCTAAGCGTTTCACCTGCGTCAATTAAATATAATTATCTCGATTATACTTGTATTTGTATTCTGTCTTAAATCCTTTAAAGTGCCTCATTTTTTGATAGCAACCCGGCAGCCTAACCTGGTCTGATTCAGATGGCAAGCCGCGGCATCCTGATAAAGTCTGGCTGCTGGTGCAAATATCGATTTCATCGATATTCCCTTTGTAATTGAAAAGGGGCGGTCGTATAAAAGGAATCATCCCTTCTCCCTCATACGACAGCCCTTTCAAGTTCTTCCTTATTTTACGTGGCTCATTTTGCTGATTTCTTCCATCTTGTACAGCTTTACATCGTGGGCCAGCAGAACGTCAATGGCTTTCTGCGGATCCTGAACTTTAAGCACGATAATTGCCGCGCCTTCCTTGGAACGGATGGTGGAATAAATATAGTCCACGCCGATCTGTTCTTTTGCCAGGATTTCCAGCACATCTGCGAATCCGCCGGGACGGTCTTCCAGCTCCACCGCGATGACTTCTGTGATACTTGCGGTAAATCCGTTTTCCTTGAGCACTTTCGTCGCTTCCTCCGGATCGTCAACAATACATCTGAGGATACCAAAGTCTACTGTATCGGCGATACAGGAAGCTTTGATATCGATTCCATCGTTGCCCAGCACTCTCGTCAGTTCCGCCAGCCTTCCAGTGGTGTTCTCCACGAACACGGACATCTGTTTAATTAACATCTTTGTTACCTCCTAACTCCACACTACAGTTTCCTTGTATCTTCAACTCTAACGGCCTTACCTTCACTTCTAGGAAGGGTTCCGGCATTGAGGAAGCGGATCTTACATCCGATTCCCAGGATGCCTCTCAATTCATGATCGACACGGCTTCTCAGGTTTTCAACAAACTTGATATCATCGATTGCCAGACCATCAGCCAGCTCTACAGCCAGTTCGAAAGTATCCTTGTTGTCCTCTCTGCCCACATACAGCTTGTAGTTCATGGTCAGCGTATCGGCAAACTGAGCGATTACAGTTTCTACCTGTGATGGGAATACATTGACTCCGCGGATAATGAGCATGTCGTCGGTACGTCCGAATACGCGGCTCATTCTCACCAGGGTTCTGCCGCATTTGCATTTTTCATGGGTCAGCGAACAGATATCTCTCGTTCTGTAGCGAACCAGCGGCATACCTTCTTTTCCGATCGTCGTAATGACCAGCTCTCCCTTTTCACCGTCCGGCAGCGGTTCCAGCGTATCCGGGTCGATGATTTCCGGGAAGAAATAGTCCTCCATGATATGCATACCATCGTTTTCGCTGCAGCTTGTGGAAACGCCAGGCCCCATGATCTCGGAAAGTCCGTAAATATCGTGGGCATGAATGCCCAGTCGTTTTTCAATTTCGTTTCTCATGCCTTCTGTCCAGGGCTCTGCTCCGAAAACACCTCCCTGAAGGGGAATTTCATCCGGCTTCAGACCCGCTTTTTCAGCTGCTTCGGCGATGGTCAGAGCATAGGACGGCGTGCAGCAAAGATGAGTGCTCTTCATATCCATCATGAACATCAGCTGTTTCTGGGTGTTGCCGCTGCTCATGGGAATAACGGTAGCGCCCATGGTTTCAGCGCCGATATGTGCTCCCAGACCGCCTGTGAACAGTCCGTATCCATAAGCAACCTGAACGACAGAGCTCTTGGTGGCTCCTGCCATTGATAAACATCTGGCTACGCATTCGCCCCACATATCCAGGTCGCTTCTCGTATAGCCGGCAATCTTGGGTTTTCCGGTGGTTCCGGAGGATGCGTGGATACGCACGATATCATCCATATCGGCCGCAAACAACCCATTGGGATAGTTGTTGGCCAGGTCCTCTTTGGTGATGAACGGCAGTTTTGTAATATCGGACAGCTGCTGGATGTCCTCCGGCTTTACGCCCTTTTCATCCATCTTCGCTCGGTACGGCTGCACATTTTTATAGACATGCGCCACGGTCTTTTTCAATCTTTCCAGCTGAATGGCCTGCATGGTTTCCCGATCAGCGCATTCGATTGCTTCATTCCAAATCATATTTCTTTCACCTCTCCATCGTATTTTCTATGCCTGATAACCCTTTTCAAAAGCGGTTTTATTCAGTTCTACAAATTTTGGTTTTACTGTTTTTTCAATCTGCCGGATCCAGGTTTCCTTAGAGAAAGGCAGCTCTTTGGCCATTGCGCCCAGCAGTACGGTGTTTACGGCTTTGATGCTGCCGCATTCCGTTGCGATGCCCAGTGCATCCAGACAAGTCACTTTGTCCGCGTTATCTTTAAGGAAATCGACGATTTCAGCAGGATACTGGGCCGCTCCCATAATAACCGGCATTGGCTTGATCTGCTGCGTATTGACAAAGATGGCGCCGCCCTGTTTCAGGTAGGGAATCCATCTATACGCCTCCAGTTCTTCAAAGGCTACGATCACATCGGCCCCGCCTTCTTCGATGAGAGGCGAACGCACTTCGTTCTCGCTGATTCTTACATGAGTCACCACGCTCCCGCCCCTCTGGGCCATGCCATGGACTTCCGCCAGCTTTACGTCATACCCTTCCTCCAGGGCGATATTTCCCAGAAGCACGCTGGCCAAAAGAGTCCCCTGGCCGCCGACTCCCACGATCAAGATATTTATGTCTTTCATCTTTATTTTACCTCCTCTTCAATGGCGTCGAACGGGCATACGCGTTTGCACAGCCCGCAGCCAACACAGCGTTCAGCTGCGATTACAGGTTTTCCATTTTCCAGTTCAATGGCAGGGCATCCAATTCCCATGCACATTTTACAGTTCTTGCACTTATCTGTAATCAGATGAGGTATATCCGGCTGCTTGACAATCAAGGCACAGGGCCGCTTGGTAATGATGACCGACAGCTCTTCTCTGGCTGTCTCTTCTTTAACAGCCTTTTCTACAGCTGGCAGGTCGAATGGATCCACTTCCACAATATGCTCTACGCCGCAGGCTTTGCAGAGCTGGGCGATATCGATGGCAGGAGCTTCCTGACCTTTGGCATTCTTTCCAGTGGAAGGGTTATCCTGATGGCCGGTCATGCCAGTGATCCGGTTATCAAGAATAATCACCGTTCCAGTCGCCTGATTATAGTTCATATTAATCAATCCGGTAACGCCGGAATGGAAGAAAGTCGAATCTCCCAGAACAGCTACCGTATCTCTGGCCGCCTCTTTACCTCTAGCCTTTTCGAATCCGTGGGCCATGGTGATGGATGCGCCCATGCACAGGCAGGCATCCATTGCTGATGTTGGCGGCAGGGAGCCCAAGGTATAACATCCAATGTCGCCCATAACGTGCTTTTTCAGTTTTCCCAATATGTAGAACAGTCCTCGATGCGGGCATCCCGCGCACATGAGCGGCGGTCTTGCCGGCGCCTCCTGTGGGGCTACATGCTCTGGCGCTTCTCCAGTAAAGGCCTCCCGGATCATGTTGGCCGAGTATTCTCCCTGAATCGTGAACATCTCCTTGCCTTTTGCCGGAATACCCATGGCGCGAATCTGTTCTTCGAAGAAGGGGTTTCCCTCTTCAATTACATAGACCTCTTCCACCTGCTTTGCAAACTCTTCAATAAGAGCTTTGGGCAGCGGGTTGATGATGCCCATTTTGAGGACGCTGGCCTGAGGCAGCGCTTCTTTTACATACTGATAGCAGATTCCGCTGGTTATGATACCGATCTTTTTATCATTCAGTTCTATGCGGTTGATTGGAAAATCTTTTGAATCTTCTTCAATCTGGTTCAGCCGCTTTTCCTGAATCACATGCAGCTTTTTGGCCATAGCCGGCATCGCTACATATTTTTGAATATTTTTTTCGTAAGGGATCAGTTCTTTTTCCTTGCGATCTTCTACGGTAACGATTCCTCTGGAGTGGGAAATCCTTGTATTGGACCTCATGAGAACCGGCGTGTCGTATTTTTCGCTCAGTTCATAAGCGTATTTCATAAAGTCTTTGCATTCCTGCGCATTAGCCGGTTCCAGTATCGGTACGCCCGCGCCTCTGCCGTGGTAGCGGGAATCCTGCTCATTCTGGCTGGAGTGGCATCCGTTGTCGTCAGCTACCAAAACCACCAGTCCGCCGGTAACACCTGTATATGCAGCAGTAAAAAACGGATCGGCTGCTACGTTAAGACCTACATGTTTCATGCAGGATAACGCTCTGGCACCGCCGATGGATGCGCCTACCGCCACTTCTGTTCCCACTTTTTCATTGGGGGCCCATTCCACATGCATTTCGTCATACTGAGCCGCAGCTTCCGTGACTTCTGTACTGGGTGTTCCCGGGTAGGAAGAAATGACTCTTACTCCCGCTTCAAAGGCCCCTCTAGCAAAGGCCTCATTTCCTAACATTATTTTCTTTTCCATGTCCAACCTCTTTACTCTATTTATTTTTTCTATGATCGATGACTCTCTTGGCTTTTCCTTCAAATCTGGGCAGTGTACCTGGAGATACCAGCGACACCTTGGCGTCAATGTTTAAAATGACCCTCAGGTTGTGCTTGATCTTGGCTCTGAGCTCTTCCAGCTTGGTGAAATCGTCCAAAAGTGAAGCATCGGAGAATTCCACTTTTACTTCGATTCGATCCATATATCCTTCGGTGGTGAGCACGATCTCGTAAAACGGCTCCACTTCCTTCATACTCATGATAACAGATTCAATCTGAGAGGGGAATACGTTGACGCCTCGAATCACCAGCATATCGTCGGTTCTTCCCTGAACTTTCGCCATGCGCATGGTCGTGCGGCCGCACTGACAGGGCTGGTCATTGAACCAGCTGATATCTCTGGTTCTATATCTAAGTACAGGAAAGGCCTGTTTTGTCAGCGTGGTGATGACGAGTTCGCCTTTTTCTCCTACAGGAAGCGGCTCCAGCGTGTTTGGATCAATAATCTCGGAAAAGTATTGATCTTCTGCGATGTGCATGCCCTGTTTTAAGTAACATTCACCCGAGTATCCCGGTCCGCCGACTTCCGAAAGGCCGTAATTTTCAGTGGCCAGAATGCCCAGCTGCTTTTCAATCTTGGCGCGCATTTCCTCGGTGTGGCCTTCTCCTCCAAAGAGAGCAAGGCGCAGCTTAATCTTGTCCTTATCAATGCCCTTTTTCTCCATTTCATCCGCCAGGTAAAGGGCGTAGGACGGGGTCGCAATCAAGATGGTGGAGCCGAAATCCTGCATGAGCATCAGCTGCCGTTCCGTGTTTCCGCTGGAAAGAGGCACAACCATGGCCCCCAGCTTTTCCATGCCGTAATGCAAGCCGAATCCGCCGGTAAAAAGCCCGTAGCCAAAGGCAATCTGAACAATATCATCGGGAGTTCCGCCTGCAGCGCAGATGACTCTAGCCATGATCTCGGACCAGTTATCTAAATCCTGTTTAGTATAGCCTACGATTTTTGGCTTTCCTGTGGTCCCGGAAGAACCGTGGATCCGGACGACGTCTCTTTTATCAACGGCAAACATGCCGAACGGATAGCTGTCTCTCAGGTCATCTGCAGTGGTAAAGGGTAGATGGCGCACATCGTCCAGCGTTTTTATGTGCTCCGGCTTTAATCCGATCTCATCAAATTTGCGTTTGTACAGGGGCACTCTGTTATAGCAGACATCCACAATTTTTTTCAGCCGCTCCAGCTGAATTTGGCGGATGGTTTCTCTGTCAGCGCACTCCATCTGTCTGTTCCAAATAATGTGTTCCATATTTTCTCTCATCTTTTTTCTTTCTTTTTCCTCAAATTTCAGGCATTCGAGCCCAATTCGCTAATAGAAATATTTTATAACATATTTCCCAAAAAATCAAACCCTTCCAGGAAGCTTATCAGATTTACACAACTTTATCGGTTTGGAAGCTGCGGGGCCGGTGCTTTTTGGTTTACCATAATGAAAACAGCTTATTTTCTTTCAAATTAGTGTAAATTTTGTGGGTTTGCAGCCTTGAAATTTTTCAATATGGAGATTTTCAATGATTTTCACACAATTAACCTCTGAACAATAAAAATTGCACTAATTTTGATTGAAGCTGCAAAATTAGTGCAATCCTAGACACCAGGCCACTTTAGATGGCTACCGTATGAAACAAATTGCTTTTCATATTTTTACTTTATTTCTTTGTACTTCTTTTTCTTCGCCCAGTTGCAATTACAGCGCCGGCAGCAGCGGCCGCCAGGATCAGCAGCGCAACATAAAGCGCCATGTTGGTATCATCTCCCGTTTTTACATCCGGGTCTGCATCAGCATCTTCCTCTGTGGTAGTTGCTGACCATTATAAGAGTTACATTTCAGTTCCTTCTCCAAAACAATCTCATTTAATTATGCTGCAAGAAGAATTCCACGCCATTATTCTCTCCCACTTTTCCCAAGTACCACTTGCCTCCATAGCGGAAAAAGAAACAAAGAATTGAATTCTTTCCATGCGTCACAGCATCAGCAGTTTCAAACTTTATGCGCTCTGACTGCTGCGGTCCGATCGAAAAATCCGCCTCCGCACAACAGTCCCAAGACCCGGCGGAACCGATCTCATCTATGTAATGCGCCTGCCTGGAAATCAGCATGTCCGAATTCCCGTGATTGTTCAGCTCCAGTTCCACATGGTCGTCCATACCTGTATCATAATGCAGCTTTGCTGTAAAATTAACTTCTGTATCCGGGTGGGGCCGCATCCCTCCTTTTTGTCCGGCCGTATCAGCAAATACCAAGCTGGATGCTACGGTCAACGTCATAAGGGCAAATAAAATACCCGCTATTTTTCTTTTCATGTTCTTCTCCTTTGTAAAAGTTACACAATCAGCATAAATAGCAGGTTCATCTTATGTATGTTTCTTTCTTGATAAAATTGTGCTCGTCTCCATTGTAGCCGATTTTCAGGAGCGCTGTCATCGTACAAATTCCATTTTTTTTCGACGATTTATCCGCGGGCATCAGCCTTTACTCTTGCGGACGGCTCAGCGGCATCCTCTTGGTTCCGGTTCATTGTTTTTTTCTTTTGACGCAGTACGGATTTTTACTGGTGGAAACCCCGCTTTGGTGCTATACTTTAATTGCTGATTGAAATAGTTATTGAGGGAGCAAGGATGATTTCAAATACAATCTTTATCACATATACCATTATGTGTTTTATCGGCCTGCAGGCCGTTACCCTGGTGATCATGATCATCAAACACAATGATTCCGGAAGCACGGAACTTCTAAAGGCTGCAAGAAATTTTGTGATCATTTCTGTAATTCTGGGGCTTTTTTATTACATTACCTATTACCGCGAACTGGTGCTGCATCAATTCACTGCCGGAATCTTTCTCCGTGCTCTTGACGCGGTGATTTTTTATGCACTAGGTCTTACTTGGGTCAAGCTGATTGATAAAATTATCGCTTCACCCAGTCCCCGCATGGACTGGTGGCGCAAATATACGGACAAAGCCTTTGCCTGCCTGATGTTTCTATCAGCGGTTATTTACATATTCCTGCTGGATGAAAATTATCGTACCCATGCGATCTGGTCGGAAGCGGTGGTTATAACCTGGGAAGTTGTCCTCGGCCTCACTGTAGTTGTGTTTACCCTTGCCTATATTTTGATCGGCTATAAAGATCTCACTGATACAGCCAGCAGGGGATACATTATTGTCATCAGTCTGCTGGTCAACTTCAATAACCTGTGGAATAACACTCTGGTTATTTCCGTATTCACTAGAGAAAGAAGCCTGAACATCAGTCTCTCCATGCTCTATGGCATCACTTCTATTCTGCTGCTGGTGATTAATTTGTTTACCGTTCTTTATTTATATAAGAAGGATTTTTCTCCTTTTTATTTTGGTAAAAAGGAACAGGTCTCCCGGGAGCTCACTGAGGAAGCATTCCTGGATTTGGTCGCGCAAAGCCGCCGTCTTACCGAGCGGGAGCGGGATGTGATGATCCTGGCTTATCAGGGGCTGACGAATCCGGACATCGCAGAAAAGTTATTTATATCCAAACATACGGTAAAGCGGCATATGCACAATATCTTTGAAAAGTTAGAAGTCGCTTCCAGAATGGAGCTGGTCCATTTGATTCAGTCCAAGGATTACAGCAAGTATCAGGATGCGTCCGGGGAAGGATGAATTAAGACAGTCTGACAGCGGTTTCGCCTTGAGATGCCGACTCGCGTTATACGAAAATAACGGCATTTGAAAACAAGTCCCGTTATTATAATACTATCTAATGTGGCTGCGTCCCGTTAAACGGGGGCAGCCTTACTTTTTTTGGGCGAAACTGTCAGAATCAAAGCCTTTCAGACGCAATTATGATACTGGGCCCTTTGGGGAGGCGTCCTCCAGGCGACCCACGCGGCCTAGGGCGGTCTATGAAAATTTTTTACAGGTTTTTAGAAAATTGCCCTCTGGAGGTTGAAAGCAGCTACAAAATCCCTGAAATTTCGTTTTTCTGTATCCTCCTGATGCCTGGTGCCAGTCACCCTGCAGCCGCCTCGCATTCCGGTAAACGTTTCCGCAAGGCCAAGGGCAGCTCCGCCATCCAGCAAAAACCCGAATCGTTTTCTGAAAAGTTTCAGAATTCAGCCAAAAAAGTTTAACTGCTGACACCAGTCTTTTCTTTTATCGCCAAAAACTTTAAGTCTATTATTAGTCCGATAATTCTGTATCTTTCGGGCCTGTTCGATTAAATCCTTGAAATTCCAACACAATAACCCATTCGGTCCATAGCGTTTTTGCTTAAATAACCCACGTGGCTAATTGTCAGAAGGTTTTGTTTTGCCATAAAATACAGTTACACTTTTAAATGTGTCCGCGCAAAGATGCGGCACAAAGCTATTATGTAAATTGGAGGAACAGAAGATGAAATTACTTATTATCGGAGCAGGCGGCGTAGGAACATCAGCGGCAAAGATCATTGAACGCAGAGGCGCAGAAGGCGACTGGGCAGAAAAAGTAGTAGTGGCTGACTACGATTTCGACAGAGCAAAGAAAGTTGCCAATGAGATTTGCGGCGGCGGAAAATTCGTCCCGGCTCAGATCAATGCCATGGACGCAGAAAGCATTAAATCGGTAGTAAAAGAACACGATGTTGACTTCGCAATGAACGCTTGCGATCCTAGAATGAACGAAACGATCTTCGACACTTGCCTGGAAGCAGGAATCGGATATCTGGACTGCGCGATGACTCTGGGAACTGAGCATCCGGAAAAGCCTTATGAGCTGGCTAACATCAAGCTGGGTGACTACCAGTTCGCGAAGCAGAAGGAATGGGAAGCTTCCGGTAAAATCGCAGTATGCGGATCCGGTGTTGAACCTGGTATGGCGGACGTATTCGCTAAATATGCACAGAAGCACCTGTTTGATACCATCGATCGTGTAGACGTAAGAGACGGCGACAACTATGGAAATACTGATTCCGACTTCGGTTTCTCCGTATGGACGACCATCGAAGAATGTCTGCAGCCGCCAGTAATCTGGGAAAAGAACGAAGAGCATCCGGAAGGCCACTGGTTCTGTACCGAGCAGTTCTCCGAGCCTGAAGTATTCAACTTCCCTGGCGGAATCGGCGACGTAGAAGTTGTTAACGTAGAACACGAAGAAGTACTGCTGGTTCCAAGAGAAATCGACTGTAACCGCGTAACCTTCAAATACGGCGTACCTGCTGACTTCAGAAGAAAGCTGCTGGTGCTGCATGAGTATGGACTGGCTGACAAGAAGACCAAGATCAAGGTCGGCGACAGTGAAATTACACCGAGAGACTTCGTATGTAAGGTAATTCCGAGCCCGGTAGACGCTACCACAACCATGACCGGAAAAGGCTGCGCAGGAACATGGGTAACAGGCTGGAAAGACGGAAAATACAGATCCATTTACCTGTATCAGATCGCAGACAATCAGGATTGCATCAAGAAGTATACAACCAACTCTGTAGTAGCACAGACAGCAGTAGGCCCAGTTATCATGATGGAACTGATCGCCAAAGGCATTTGGAGCGATGCCGGTGCATGGGGACCAGAACACTTTGATCCAGATCCATTCGTAGAAAGACTGGCTAAGTATGAATTCCCGGCTGGAATCAGAGAAATGGATTCCGAATATGCGGATATGCTCAACGAGCAGGCAATGCTGGAACAGTTAAAATAAAACTATTTCGCAAAATACGGATATTAGCAGGGCCGGCGCATTGACCCGGCTCTGCTCTTCCATTTTATCACGCTATTGAAAGGAAAATTGCTGTTATGTCACAAAAAAAGAAGATTTCCACCTTTGCCCTGGTAATGATGATCTGCGTTACCGTTGCAGGCGGTGGATTTGGGATCGAGGACCTGGTTGGTTCTGTCGGACCTGGAATGACGCTTTTAGTATTTATCCTGATTCCATTCGTTTGGTCCCTTCCTTTTGGGCTCTCTTCCGCCGAACTGTCTTCCGCATATCCTGAAGACGGCGGAATGTACACTTGGGCAAAAAATGGCCTGGGCGAAAAAGCCGGTTTTGTCAGCGGCTGGTGCTACACCATTGCCGGATTCGTTGAACCTGCAACCTTCGCCGTATTAAGCGCCAATTACATGAAAATGCTCCTTCCCATCGAAGTTAACGATTTTGTTTACTGGTGCCTGTGCGCGGCTCTCATTGTTATTTTTGCTATTATTAATGTCATCGGTATCAAACTCGTTAGTAACATGGCGACGGTTGTTACACTCCTGTGCATCATTCCATTTATCGTTCTTGTGGTTATGTCCCTCATGGATGTCAACTACAGCCCGGTAGAGCCGATGCTCCCTGAAAATATGTCCTTCCTGGAAGCCGCCGGCAACGGACTTTTGATCGGTATCTGGTTCAACACCGGATTTGAAACCATCTCCACCATGTCCGGAGATATTGAAAACGGATCGAAAAAGGTTCCAAAAGCGATTGTAATCGCCATTCCGTTTATCTCTGTAATGTATATCTTGTGGGTAATTCCTGCGCTGGCTTCCGTTGGAAACTGGCAGGATTGGTCCTCCGAAGGCCCTCTTTCCTTCGTAGAAATCGGACAGATCGTAGGCGGAGCTCCTTTGAGATGGGCGTTCGTCGCTGCAGGAAGCCTGGCCAGCATGATGATTCTCTGCGAATACATACTGGCTTACGCATATGTAATGAAATCCTTTAGTGAAAAAGGACAGTTTTTCAAGATTTTCTCCAAAGAACATAAAAAGTTCAAAACGCCTTACATGGCGATCATCATTCTCTCTGGTGTCAGCATCGTTTTATGTTCTTCCGGCAGCTTCATTGAGTTCGTAGGAATTGCCTCGATCTTATATGCGGTTCCCGTTATCATGATGTTCATCGCAAACATCAAGCTGAGAGTTAAAAATCCGGATTTGAGGCTGGACTTTAAAGTTCCGCTTCCCAACAAGGCCTATATTGTGTATTTGTGTTTTCCAATCGTCATCTACGGCGCCAGCGTGTTTACAGACAACTGGATCGTAGGATTAGGCCTGGCTGCCACCTCTATTCCAGCTTACCTCTTCTTCAAAAAGCTGTACAGAGGCGGACGCTACTGGGAAGAATGTCATAAAAACGAGGAGAAACGCTCCGCATAAAAAACATTTGTTATTTTCGCAATAAATTCTTCTGACATAAAGGAAGGGGAGGATAGCCAATCGGTTATCCTCCCTTTTCATATTTACTCACTGGCAGCTATTTAATATCATATTTGATCAGCGTCTCGATCAGCTCTCTCTGCTTGGACAGGGGATCCTTCTCTACCTTCCATTCCTCGCCGATGATCATGGTCTGCCTGGTATCGCCGTTGTACTGGGGCCAATCGGCTCCTTCGATGCTGGGATCGCCGGTCTTGGCAAAGTTGACCCAGGCCTCCTGTACTTTCGCAGCCAACTCCTTATTGGGGTTTTCGCCGGTAAAGGAAGTATCCTGCAGGTTGTTGAATACATAGGACAGTTCCACCGCGTGACAGGCTCCGTAGCGCTCGATGGCGGATGGATAGGTCCAATAATACATGTAGGTCTTGCCGCCTGCTTTGGTATGATTAGCCGCTTCAATGCATGCCGGTACGCGGAAGGCGATGTCATTGTAAAACTCTACGGTTTTCCACGGTTCTTCCTTGTCGCTCTGTAAAGAGATAAATTCGTCTACGGTCTTTCGGTCTTTTTTGCTCATTGCCTCTTTATCCCCTGCAAAACGCTCCGCCATCCAGCCCTGGAAGGCCTCATAGTTTTCCTCTTCATCCCCTACGGCCATTTCGCCGATCCAGTAGTTCCACTCATTTTTATTGGTGCCGATCATTAGATCCACATCTTTGCCCGCGCCCTTTTCATAAGCAGCATACAGTTCCTCCAGAGATTCAGGCAGTACCTTTCCGTCACGCTGGGGCATATTGGTCAGATCATTGACCGTCGTTCCTTCATCATCAATTTCTGCAGCATTGATCTTCTTTAGTTCCTCTTCGGACAGCGCCGCCAGTTCTTTCATATTCTTGGCGCCGCTTACCTCCAGAATCGTCTTGGTAAGTTCCTGGCAGTCCTCCTTGCTGTAAGTCAGAGCAGCTGATCCGCTCTCAGAAATGCAGCGCTTAAAGAGCCCCTTCGCTTCATCCATGGCCAGCATCAGAGATGTGGTTCCACCGCCTGCCGATTCACCGAAGATCGTTACATTCTCCGGGTCGCCTCCAAATTGCGCGATATTTTCTTTCACCCATTTCAGCGCCTGGACGTGATCCAGCAGGCCCAGATTGGGCGCATCCCCGTAATCGCTTCCGCCCTCAACGGAGGAAAAATCGATAAATCCCATGATTCCAATTCGATAATTGGCTGTCACCAGGATCACATCATCGTGGGCCTTAACAAAACTCTGTCCGTCATACAGCGGATCGCCGGAACCGCCCCAGCCATATGCGCCGCCATGGAAAAATACCATGACCGGTTTCTTTTCATCGCTGTTAGGCGATGCGGTCCAAACGTTGAGAGTCAGACAGTCTTCACTCTGCTCCCGCTTGGATGCTGCTTCTGAAAACCATTCGGTCTGGATCGCCGAATAACCATAATCGAAAGCATCCACATCCTCATCGCTGTCATCCGGGTCCTGCGGCGCTTTCCACCTCAAATCGCCTGTCGGCGCTTTTGCATAAGGGATCCCTTTATAGGAAGATACGCCCTCATTTACCGTACCGATCATATTGCCGTTCTGACACTTTACACCGTCCGCCGCCTCTGCCTTTTCTTTCTCCTGACTGCCGCATCCGGCGAGGAGACCAAGGCACAAAATCAGGATTGCGGCCGCGATCAAACTTTTTCTCTTCATGAAAAAACCTCCTTTCAAGGTAACATCTTGCGGTGAGTGTACTTGAATAGAGGCGGTTTTGTCTATCACCCAGGTGGGTGGTTTTTTGATTAATTCGAATATTTGGTCATTTCTTTTTCAGAATTGATGAGATGGACCAGCTCGATCCTTGTGGAAACATCCATTTTTTCAAAAATGTTGTGGATATGCTGTTTTACGGTGTTGCGGGAGATGCAGAGCTGCTGGGCAATGTCCGGATTGGATAGTCCGTCGTAAACCAGCTCCATGATCTCTCGCTCGCGGCGGGTAAGGCGATGTTTTTCCGCTGCCAAATCCAGCGGGGAGATCTGCGGCATCGTCTCTTGCTGGGCATCCGCTCCCTTTTGGGCAGGCGGGCCGGCAATATAGATGGGTGTGAAATCCGTTCGAAAAATAAAGATCAGCGTCGCCAGGCCTATGACAGCCAGCAGCGGCCCCGTAGGGTCAAAGGTATGCAGATCCCAGGCGGAAATGCCGAACTTTCCAAAATACAATTTTAAATTAACGGCAGCCTGGGACAGATCCAGCAGGATCAAGGCTGCGGAAACTACGAAAATATAAATCCTGTGCATAAGGAGGGGCACATCCCTGGCCGCTTTCCAGCAGCCGTATAGAATCAGAAGTATGGTCAGGACAATAAACAGCATTTCCACGTAAGATAGCGGCCCGGCTGCGCCGGATTGATGGATCTGGTAATAACCATCCATAAAGACGCCGGTCATGATGCAGGAAAAAACAGACCGCAGGCCCACAATGACGACCGCCGCCGCAAGGAACCGTCGGGCTGCTACCAGTTCCTCATCCAGGCTGCCAATGAGCAGCAGCCACAGCAGCATGATCCCGCATCCCACCAGATAATCCAGCAGTCTCCATCCCAGGCCCAATTCATAAACTTGCAAGACATTCTCTCTATAATAAAAAAGAAAATACAGCAGGCTGTAGAGAAAGGCGCAAGTAACAAAAGACAGTACGCAGGTGTACTGTCTTGTTCTGTGAAAAGGCCGGGATACCGCGGCCAGACCCATGGCAGCGATCCCTGCCAGACCCAAAAACACCGCGGCCATGTATCCAAAGAAAACGATATTTATATACATTTTCCTTCCCCTTATTTTCTATAAAAATTAAGCGTCCGTTCCGCCCACTGGGAATCTTTCATAACCGTTCTGCCGACCCCGATCAGATCCGCAATCTCAGCCTCCAAAAGCGCTTCCACGTCTTCCGGGTCTTTAACGCCGCCGGTGGAAATCACTGGGATAGAAACAGCATCTTTGACCGCCTTTGATTCGGCGCCAAAGTATCCCGGCTTACTGTTTTCCGGGTTGACATACCCGCACATTCCGCCGGAAATATCCAGCACGTCGATTCCAGCATCTTCGAAAATCTTTGCTGCCGCTGCCGCATCTTCCGCCTTATTGCCACCCTGCAGATAGTCACAGGCGCCCAGCCGCAGAAACAGCGGATAATCGCGCCCTACTGCCTTCCTCACCGCATCGATCACTTCCAGGTGAATGCGAATGCGGTTTTCCAGTCTGCCGCCGTATTCATCGTTTCGCAGGTTGGTCAGAGGCGAGTAAAACTGATTGAGCAGATAAGAGTGGGCCGAATGAATTTCTACGCCGTCATAGCCGGCCGCTTTTGCCCGAACAGCGGCATCTGCGAAAGCATCCACCACTCGGGCGATATCTGCCTTGGTCATCTCTTCGGGCACGCCTCCCTGCCTGGGATTCATCACAGGAGAAGGTCCTTTTAATTCCATGCCCGTCACTTCCGGCGTTGTGCAGCTTCCGGCATGGTTCATCTGCAGGACCGCTCTGGTGCCCGCTCCTTTAATGACCCGGGCCAGCTTCGCCAGTCCAGGAACGGTATCGTCCTGTGCGATGGAAACCTGTCCGGCAGAAGCCTTGCCCTGCTGCATGATATAGCAATGCTCTACAATAGCCAGGGAAAAAGCTCCGCCGCGCATCTTATCTTGGTAATAAGCCAGCGAATCATCGGTCACCTTGCCGTCGGGCGATGCTTTGGCAATGGTGATCGGCGGATAGATCAGCCTGTTCTTAAAGGTAATCTTTCCTGCTGCCAGGGGGGTATTGATAATTGCCATTTTCCGTCACTTCCTTTTATCATCGTTTCATCTCTAAATTGAACACTTCTATTATACCACGGCCCGGCTTGTTTTCGTCAACGCATTTTTGAGCTGTGCCATTTCCTTACACCTTTATTGTTTTAACTTCTTCTGGGAAAACTTTTGAAAATATTTTTCCTTTTTACGCAATCCAATGGGTTTGCGGGTTTCGATCCTGCTTCAAATGGGGATTTTGGCCGCCCAGCCAATTTTTGTAGCTGCAAACCGTTGGAATTTGCGTAAATTTTAGCAAAAAACGAAAATCTTTTCCCCAGACTCCACGACCCTAAAAAACAAAAAAGCCGACCGCCCCGCCTAACCGGAAGAGCAATCGGCCTTCATTACTTTCTAACTATTTACATCTCTTCAGCAGTTTCTCCCACTGATCATCCACGTACTCCTGTGTATTCTCAATCATCCATTCGTTTCCCGGCCGGAACATGTGCTTAAAACGGCCCTGCCTGGAAAGGAATTCTTCCACCGGCTTTTTCCGCTTAGGCTCATAGGTCAGCTTCCACTTGCCGTTCTCGATCTCGTACAGCGGCCATACGCAGGTATCTACTGCCAGCTGGCAGATTTCCGCTAGATCCTCGGCCTCATAGCGCCAGCCTCGCGGGCACGGCGAAAGGATGTTCAAAAAACACGGCCCCTTGGTGTAAATCGCTTTGTGGGACTTTTCGTGCAAATCTTTGAAGTTGCCGATAAAGGTCGTTTGGGCTGCGTAAGGGATGTTGTGGGCTGCGATGATTTCCGTCAGGTTCTTTTTGCACTGAATCTTTCCCGGGCTGACTGTTCCCACCGGGGAAGTGGTGGCATCAGCATAGCGGGGGGTTGAGGAGGATCGCTGAATCCCCGTATTCATGTACGCTTCGTTGTCATAGCACACATAGACCATGTCATGGCCCCGCTCCATGGCTCCGGACAGAGACTGGAGGCCAATATCATAGGTGCCGCCGTCGCCGCCGAAGGTGATAAACTTAAAGTTATCCTTGATCTTGCCTTTCTTTTTCAGCACTTTATAAGCAGCCTCCACGCCGCTGATGGTAGCGGCCGCGTTTTCAAAGGCTGTATGAATATAGCTGTCCGTATAGGCTGTATTGGGATAAATAAAGGTGGAAACCTCCAGACAGCTGGTAGCGTTTCCTACCACTGCTTTATCCCCCTCTTCCAGTGCCCGAAGCACGCCGCGCACCGCAACACCGGCGCCGCATCCGGCACAGAGACGGTGGCCGCCTGCCAGCCGTTCCTGTTTTTCTACTTCTTTTTTTAAATTATATGCCATTATATAAACCTCGAATCTCTCACACCAATGTAGCGATAAACATCTCCCGGATCGTCGTTGTCGTAGATCACGAACAGATCCTGATAAATATCATAAAAATCTTCCACCGTAACGTCTCTGCCGCCTAGCCCGTAAATGTAGTTGACGGCGTAGGGCTTGTTTTCCAGGTCATACAGAGAATTCCGGGCTTCGTTGAACAGCGGCCCGCCGCTGTTGGAAAAGCTCTCAGCCTTATCCATAATCGCAACCGCCTTTACCTTACACATGGCTTCTGCCAGCGGGATCCGCGGGAATGGACGGAATACTCTCAGTTTGATCAGACCCACCTTCTTGCCTTCGGCACGCAGTCTGTCCACCGCTTCCTTGCCCGTTCCGGCGCTGGAACCAATGATTACCAGAGCTACCTCCGCATCGTCCATCATGTATTCTTCAAAAAAGCCGTAGCTTCTTCCAGTTAAGTCTTCAAATTTTTCCGCCACATCGCGGATCACCGGCATGGCGTCCTTCATGGCCTGAGCCTGCTGTCTCTTGATCTCCATATAATAAGGAGAAATTCCATAAGGTCCTACGGCCAGCGGGTTCTCATGCTTGAGCAGGTAGTTTTCCGGGTTGTATTCTCCGATGAATTCTCTCACCCTTTCGTCCTCGATCAGCTCGATATTTGAAACGCCGTGGCTGGTAATAAACCCGTCCTGGCAGATCATGATCGGCAGCCGGCACGCTTCGGAAATGAGAATTCCCTGGATAAAGTTATCGTATACCTCCTGGTTGGTCTCTGCATACATCTGCAGCCATCCAGAGTCTCGTGCTCCCATGGAGTCGGAATGGTCGTTATTAATATTGATCGGGCCGGTCAGAGCTCGGTTTACAACGGCCATAGTGATGGGCAGTCTTGAGGAGGCCGCCACATAAAGAAGCTCCCACATCAAGGCCAGACCGGCTGATGAGGTGGCGGTAACTGCCCTTGCGCCGGCAGCTGATGCTCCGATGCAGGTTGACATGGCGCTATGCTCCGATTCGACTGCAATGAATTCTGTGTCCACCAATCCGTTGGCTATGTATTCGGAAAAGTATTGAGGAATTTCTGTGGATGGGGTAATGGGAAATGCCCCCATTACGTCCGGATTAATCTGTTTCATTGCCATCGCAACAGCTTCGTTGCCGGACATCCTGTCTCTGATTGCCATTATTTAACCTCCTTCACCAAATCGATCGCTTTAAACGGACATACCTTGACACAAATACCGCATCCCTTGCAGTGCAGGTAGTCAAAATCCAGGCGTTTGCCGTCTTTTACCGGAATAGAGCTGTCCGGACAGTATGGTATACACAGCATACAATGTTTGCATTTGTCCTCCAGAAACACCGGACGCATGGTGCGCCAGTCTCCGGTATTAACCAGCAGCGATGTGGCAGGTTCGTAGATTTCCGCCCCGACAGTCAGCTCCTGCCAGGTGGATTGTTCGTTGATATCCTGTGCTTTCTTGTTCATTAGCTCACCTTTACCTCTTCCATTGATTTCTTCAGGGCCTTCATATTGCCGGAAATGACATCCGGCTTGTGGGAAAATTTATGACGGAAGGATTCTTCCATGTCTTTTATGAACTGGTCCTGGTCGATGACCCGGCTCACTTTGACAGCTGCCGCCAGCATAGGCGTGTTGGGGTAATTCTTCCCCAGGGTTTCCATGGAAATTTTCTCTGCATCCACAGCGCAAATCTTACCGTCAAAGTCCGGCAGCATCTTGCGAATTTCAGCTGGGTCCTTTTTGCTGTTAATGATCAGCGCGCCTCCTTCTTTGATGCCTTTAGTAACATCCACGGTTCCCAAAAGGGTTTCATCTACGACTACTACATAGTCGGGATGATAAATATTTGAATGAACTTTACAAGGTTCATCAGTGATCCGGTTGTAAGCCGTAATGGGCGCTCCCATTCTTTCCGGGCCGTATTCCGGGAAACCCTGCACATGTTTGCCCGAGTTGAAAGCTACGTCTGCCAGCAGCAGGCACGCGGTCTTGGCGCCCTGTCCGCCTCTTCCATGCCATCTGATTTCCACGGCCTCATTTTTCTTTGTCATGTCGATTTTCCTTCCTTTCCTGGTGTCGTTGTATTAATGAACAAAGTCGGCTTGCCGCTTCATAATAGAAGCAGTCTTTGTCGATTCTTCCGGAGTATTAAAAAAGCTTTCGTCCTTGTATAAGGACGAAAGCCATAAGCTTCCGCTATACCACCTAATACAACATACTATCATACGCGTTCCTGATAACGGAGGAATACCCGTCAGGACTTACTTTGCCGTTCAGCCCTGCGACTCGGAAGTGATTTTCGGTCTACCTTCTCCTGCCTCGGGCTTCCACCGTCCCCGATTCGCTTACCATTCAAAAGTGCCTACTCTCTTCGTCAATGTCTTTATTTCTATTTAATTATCTTTGTGTATTCTAACTCATAGGATTCAGGCTGTCAATATTTTTTATATATTTTACACAAAAAAATTATTTTTTTCTTGTGTCTAATCACTACGTTTTTGCACATTTTGCCAAACCGAGTCTGCTGCATGGAGCAAAAATAACCTTTCTAATCAGTGGCATGTCGTTCTTTGCATAAGACCCCTGAAAAGCGATGACATGGGCTGCCAGGCAAGCGCCTTCCATTCCAATTATCCCGTTCTGCTTCTGGCATTACGATACCACTCCCCTTCTGAAAGGTGAAATTAAAAAAAGACATATCGATATGTAGGTATCAATATGTCTGCTTTCTCAGTTCTTTTATGACTTTGTTGACTTCTTTCAGGAAGTCAATAAGCATTTTATTGTCCTTGAGATTTTTATGATAAATGATCGAATCCCGGTACTTTCGATCTGCCGCTTTGCATGGTTTCTGCACCAGGTGGTAACGCTTGAGCAATTCGCCTGGAATGGGAGATACCCACATATAGCTGGTCTCTATATTGGATAGAATATCGAATTGGCTGCTCCTTTCATATACATAAATCTCCCGCTTGCCTTCTACTTGGGAACTGTTTTCTTTCAAATTTTCTTTTACTGACAAGTAGGGTATTGTCGTATCTCCATGTATGATCTCCGTGTATCTCCACAGATCCTCCGGGTCAAGGATTGCCTTATTTGCCATGGGATGCTTATTGGGCATGAGGACCAAATACTCAAACTCGAATACACTTCGCCATTCAATGCCTTTATTTTGGATCAGCCCGCTGAAATAATCCTCGTGAAGAACCGGATAGCGGATTATGGCGACTTCTTCCTCCCCGCCTATCACGTTCTTGATGGCGTCCATAGTTCCCGTTTCCTTAAAGTCGATATCAATCCCCTGATCCGGGGCGATATTATTAATGAAATTAGTAAACGCCTGGGTAATATAACTGGCCCGGGGCGTACAAATGCCAAAAGAAATTCGATCGGGCTTGGTCCTCTGGTAGCGTTCTTCGATCTGGTCCAACTGGTCTAGAAGTCCCTTTGCATAAACAAGGAATTCTCGGCCTTTTTTCGTTGGTTCCACGCCTTTTTCTGTACGTTTAAAAATTGTTATTCCAAGGTCGTTTTCCAGTTCCTTAATCGCTTTGCTCAGGTTGGGCTGGGCCATAAACAGATTCTCAGCCGCCTGACTGATGGACCCTGTTTTTTCCACCTCAACCGCATACTTCAGATGTACTACATTCATTACTCAAATCACACTCCCCCTCTGCATTGATAAAACAGAGCTTTTCTAATTAGTCATACATTATAGCATAGTCTGAGATAATGTATGATTATTTTATTGATTATTACCATATTTTTTAAACTTTCGGATACCCTAACCTTGAGGTGAAGAATATGAATTTAAACAGATTCAAAAATGACAACCGGGCCAACTCCTCTCTGGTCATCGATCATATGGTAGCGGAAGCGGAAAAGCAGATCGAAAAGATGACCGGTGAAAAGGTGACCCTGATCGTTCGCAGACCCGGGCGGTGGGCCTGATTAAAAAACACAGCAGTGCAGACGTTCTGTGCTGCTTTTTTCATGGGCAAAATGAGCGCGGATCGGGAATTTTTTTAAGTGCTATGTTATAATAGTGGCATGAGTAAACCCGTATTAAAAATTATCTGCATCATAACCGTCTTTTCTATGACCGTTGCTTTTATCATCGGCTCCATTGTCCTGGTACGAAGCACGGATTATTTGACTGCAGAGATTCAGGGCAAAATTGTCAGTACTGCGGAGAATTATGCACACGATTTCAGCGCCAGCTTTAACCATATGGAGGGACTTACCGATTCGCTGTCCGCCTATGTAAGCACCACCTTTGATCGGAATCAATTCAAGGCGGATCCGCGGGGATATTTGGGAAAATATAAAAAACAGCTCTCCGGTATGATCCGCAAAACTTTATCAACAACAGAAACGGCTCATAGCCTTTATGTAACCTTTAACCCCCGACTTACTTTAGATAATGATGAAGTATGGTATGCCATCATGGGCGGAAAAATCAAGGAGATTTCGGCTGACTTCAAAAATAATAAGCGGGACTTTACCCTTCCGTACCAAGAGGATATGGCCTATTTTTTTGAACCTCAGAATCAAGATGCGGGGACTTGGACCGGCCCTTATTTCGATAAGGATATCAGGCAGGAAGTGTTCTCTTATTCCCGTGCGATTTACACAGACGGACTCTTCATCGGCGTCGCCGGGGCCGATATTTCTGCAGATGACACAGTAAACGTCATCAGCGGCATGAAACTTTATGACAGCGGCTATTCCGTCCTTTTGGATGAAAATTTTCAGGTTGTAGTACATCCGTCGGTCGATGGTAAAGATAACCAAGAAGAGATCTCCACGTCACTGCGAAAAAAATTGGGAGCTGCGGCAAAGGAGCGTTCCGGCACGATTGCCTATACGCAGGACCGCGTTGAAAACATACTGGGATTTTCACGCCTGGATAACGGATGGATTTTTATGGTTATACAGCCTAAGGCCGAAGCGTTCGCGCCCATCCGATCTTTGACGATTGTTCTAATCGTACTCGGCGTTATCCTGGCCATTGTTCTGATCGCGTTTCTAATTGTATTTTCTCTGCCTTTCATCAAACGTCAACACTCCTTGGAAGCAGAAAACCAGGAAAAAGATATTATGCTCATCTACCAGTCCCGGCAGGCAAAGACCGGTGAAATGATGGGTAATATTACCCACCAGTGGAAGCAGCCGCTCAATACCATTAACCTGATTCTGGCCAATCTCCTCGACAGCTACCGCTTCGGCGATCTGGACGAAAAGCGCCTGCAGAAAAGCGTCTCTAAAGTGGAAAAAATCGTAGAAAACATGTCCGAAACTATAACCGATTTTTCCGATTTTCTCAAACCATCAAAGGAAAAAATTTCATTTGATGTCCGGGATTGTGTCAAAAGCGCCTTATCCCTCATGGAGGAAAGCATCAGCTATCACCGGATCACCGTCACCTCTGATTATGAGGGAGCAGCAAGTGGATTCGGCTATCCCAATGAACTTACCCATGTCATCTTTAACATTCTCAACAACGCCCGTGACGCGATTGTCGAATCGTCCCCTCACGAGCGAACAATTGCCATCCGCGTCACTACGGAGGAAGAATTTTTAGATATTTCCATCACCAATAACGGCGGCCAGATCCGCCCGGAGCATGCAGACCGTCTCTTTGAACCGTATTTTACTACCAAAGAGCATGCGGGCGGATCTGGCCTTGGACTTTATATCTCAAAGCAAATAATTGAGCAGCGCATGGAAGGGCGGCTTCTTCTGGAAAACGTACCCACGGGAGTCTGCTGCCATGTCAAAATACCGCTGATACATGAGGAGTGTGATTAAGAATAATGGATACGGTCCAACTATTGAAAAACATAAAAATTTTATACGTGGAAGACGATGAGCAGGCCCGGGAAGAGCTTCAAGATGTCCTCAAGCGCCGGGCGGGCAAGGTTATGATCGCCGAAAATGGGAAGCAGGGTCTGGAACTGTATCGGGATTTTTTGCCGGATATTATTTTGGCGGATCTTTATATGCCGGAAATGGACGGTATTGAAATGATCCGGCGAATTCGGGATTTAAAAACAGGAAAGCCGTCGGTCATCGTTATTTCCGCAGTAAATGATGTGGATACAGTGCTCAGCGCCGTGGATGCGGGCATCGATAAATATCTGCTCAAGCCGGTCAATCTGTCCGACCTGCTCCAGGCTCTGACCGAACTGGCGCAAGAGCTCCACACCAGGCGGCAAGCCGCCGGCGTTGCTCTTACGGAAAACAAACGGCAGCTGGAAGGCGAGATCAAAAAACAGTTTGCCGCATTTATCAAATCCACCACCGGAAAAGGTCCCAGAGACATTGATGTTTTTATCCATAACGGGTCCATTGAAATCCTCGCATCCGAAGTTTTAACAATATTCGAAAAAAACCTCCTTGACAATTATCAGAATATTGCTATAATTAAACACATCAGAGAATTGTTCTACTCTGTGAAGGAAGCGGATATCTGTCAGCTGATCCAATCGGTCCTGGGACAGCAAGTTCGGCTGAAGGAAGTCCTGATCAACGCAGAAAAGGACAGAAACAAATTAATATTCACCATGGATCAGGATGTCTGAAGCTTCTGATAAACTTAAACAAGAGTGTCAGAGGAAGCATTCCGGTACAGTGGTCGTGATTCCTTTAATTGGAAGCTCGGGAAGAAAACGAGTCTGTTCGCTGTCTGAGGCCAATGCAAAGATAATTTGCATTGGTCTTTTTTATTAGATGGAACAACATGACAAAGGAGGGTTTTATCAATGTTAGAAGAGAAGAAAGTCATCGCAGAAAAGGACGCGCCGGAACTTCAGCGCGGGATTAAAGGCTGGCAGGTCACCTTTATTGGCCTGGGCGGAGTAATCGGCTCCTGCTACTTCCTGGGACTCGGGCTTACCATTCAAACTATGGGTCCTGCAGTCATCATTGGTTTTGGTATTGTAGGCGTTATCATCTACGCAGTTATGGTAGCTTATGCAGAACTGCTTGTAAACCTGCCTAGAAAAGGGTCCTTTGTATCTTATACCAAGGAATTCCTTGGTCCCCAGTGGTCCATTGGTATGGGCTGGGCCTTCTGGTGCAATTGGGTTGCATATGTCCCTTCGGAAGCAGTGGCGATGGCCACGGTGCTTCAATACCTGACCGGTTCCACCAGCGTAACCTTCTATATAGCGACAGCTGTGGGTGCTATGGCTGCAATCACGGTCATCAATTCCTGCGCAGTCAATATTTTTGCAAAAATCGAATCAGGCCTCGCAATCACGAAAGTCATAATTATTATTTTATTTGTTATTCTAGCCTTTGGTATTTGGGTCGGTCTCTGGGGAAGCGATGAGTTCCTCGGCGGAAAGATAAACTTTGGCGGCGACATCAGCTTTGCGGAATCTATGTTCCCTAAGGGCGCGCTGATTGTATTTACGCAAATGACACTGGTACTCGTAACTTGCCAGGGCACAGAGATCGTAGGTCTTGCCGCTGCCGAATCCCAGGATCCGGAGCGCTCTGTTCCTAAGGCATGCAGAAGTGTAACATGGAGGCTGCTTGGCCTTTATATTATTCCGATTATTTTGGTACTGCTTATTTATCCTTGGGATTTGGCAAATGACTCAAACCCGGTATTTGCGGACATCATGAACCGCTACGACATGGGATTCTTTGGAACGGTCATGTCAGCTGTGGTATTCGTCGCTGCGTTTTCCTGTGCCAACACCGGCTTTTATGGAACAGTTCGCGCCATGTATGGTTTGGCTTGTGAGGGCCTTGCACCAAAGTTCCTGACCAAGCTGACCAAGAATGGAAATCCAAGAAACTGCGTATGGTTCACCCTGGCATGTATGTGGGTGGTTCTTGTCCTCGGCCTTATCTCAGAGCTTACGGGAGCGTTGGAGACTTTATACGGGAGCTTGCTTTCCATATCTGGTTTTACGGGAACCCTGGCCTGGATCGGAATTTGCCTGTCCCAGGTGGTCATGAGAAGGCGTCTGCGGGCAAGAGGCTACGACCCCAGAGTATGTCTGAAAGCAAAAGTAAGCGACTGGCTGGAATGGCTGCCGTTTGCAGGAGCCTGTGTACAGGTGATCGCTCTGGTCATGCTGGTTATCGAGGATCAGCTGGTATTTGGAATTGCACTTGCTGCCGTAGTTGTTCCAATGCTGGTAAGATGGATTAATGTCAAGAGAGGAACCGCAAGAGATGTGGTTATGGTAAGCGAGGGGGAAAAATCCTTTGATGAAACTTTCCCGGACCTGACAAAGAAAGGCACCGGTAAGGATTTAGCCTAAGACTGCAGAAATGGGAACTGCATTTCGATAGAATATCTTACCTTTGAAAAGCACTGCCCTTTCATCAATAACATAGAAAAACAGCAGACCCGCGGGTTTGCTGTTTTTCTATGTCTTAATTCTTTCTTCCTTTATAAATTTCTTGTTTGTTTCTGTACATCCTTTCATCTGCCATCTGCAAAAGTTTCGCTATATCAGAAGCCTCTTCTCGATGGGCCACACCCCAGCTTATGGATATTTCCGCATGAGAATTTCGTTTTTTTCCGTATTCCACCAGTTCCTTATTAATACTGTACATACGTTGCATGGGAACGGTTTCATTGGCTTCCATGAAAAGAACCAGAAATTCATCGCCACCATAGCGAAAGAACAAGTCTTGCTGGCGGATATATTTTTTTACGGTTTTCGCCACAGTAATCAAATATTGATCGCCTTCCAAGTGGCCGTATTGGTCATTGACCTCCTTTAAACCGTTTAAATCTACAAAGCAGACGCAAAACGGCGTTTCTTTTTCCCAGAGTTCTTGCAGGATATCATCTGCGTATTGCCGATTATAACAACCGGTCAGCAGATCGGTATATGCAATGATCCGCAGCTTTTCATCATCTTGTTTTTCCTGGAGCAGCGCTTCCCGTTCTTTCCGATTCAGGTCTGCATAGTAGTTGAGCCGGCTCATCCTGAAGCTGTAAGAGGAGGCCAAATAAAATCCTAGTATGGCGAAACAAGCTGATTTAATCCCCCACAATTTGAAAACCAAGTCATTCCCATCGGTATAATAAGTGAGCAGATTCAGAATCAAATAGACATATAAAACCAGGGTCAGCCGTACTAGAAATGTCAAGCTGGATCGGTCTTTTGCCAGCTGTTTTATCTTGGACCCCGTCCCCGATTTTCGAATCGCATGGAAAATCACGCCAGCCAGAATAAATCCCAGCAGCACTGGATAGCGCTTGAGATTTTCTGACATCAACGTCTGATTATCAAACAGCATCAATGGTTTATTCATAAACAGTGCAAAGGCACAGCGAAGGATAATATTCACTGCCAGCCCGTTTAGAACTCCGTTTAAAGCCATATAGATGTCAGCTATCCAGGACTGCCTGTAGATAATATGAATTTCAGCCATCAAGAAACAGAAAAAAATGGACCAGTTGGCGATCAAATGGAGTTGTAAAAGGCTGCATCCTGTAAACACCGCGTAGTTGAGGACGAATACACCAATTGCACGCAGCACACTGGTTTTTTTCCCAAAGCACTCATCAGCCAGGGCCAAAAACTGCCAATTGAAATAAAAGTAGGCGGCTCCTGCTGCAAAAAATGTTAGTAACCATGTGCTCATCTCAAATCACCGCCTTTTTTCAGCCGTTTTTTATCCCGATACATAGCCTCATCCGCAACTCGGATCAGGTCATCAACCTCCATCTCTCCACAGGCAGCGCCATAACTGAAAGACATGGGCTCTTCCAGTCGGGAAATCGCATTGCGCAAAGCTTTCATTCTTTCTTCAGCCGTTTCCAGCGTTGTGTTCGGGAAAACCAGCAAAAATTCATCCCCGCCGATTCTGGCCAGCAGTTCCCCTTGTGTCAAATGTGATTTCAGTTCTTCTGCAAACCGTATCAGCAACTGGTCTCCGACTTGATGTCCTTTTTCGTCGTTTATTTTTTTCAATCCGTCTAAATCGATAAACGCAATCGAGCAGGTCTCCTTTCCTTGCATTTTTTGGAGATATTCGGTAATATAACGCCGCGAAAAGCACCTAGTCATTGCATCTTGTTTTAAGGAAGTCTCAAGCTCAATCCGCATTATCTGCTCCCGCGCCCGCTCTGCGGCCAGCCGCTCGTATTCTTCTTCCACTCTTCGTTCCCTGGCAATGATCCATTTTTGCCTAATAATAAGAAAAATCAGCAAAAGAAGCAGCAGATTACCAGCGGCCAGCAGGATCGCCACGATATTGCCAACCTTAATCATACAAAATATGGAATCTGCAAGCACGTATAAAACCCCGCACCACAAAAAACAGAGAAACAAATCATCCTGCTTGCGGTCGTGCTTCAATTCAATGAACCTTGATTGCAGCAACGGTCGGCAGAAAAGGAGCATCACGCAAAGAAGACAATTGGCGGCCAGCAGAATGCCCATCCGAATATGGGGGCTGTAAAAAATCTGGTCAATCGTAATATTTCCAATCAGAGCCGCTGCGCCGATTAGCGTCAGAAGAATGGAAGAAAAAAGTAGAAAAGGAATCAAGTATCCAAGCTTTGCTTTGTACTGTTGCTCCCTGAACAATTTTATCGGGACAAGATGAAGCGCTCCAAAAATCAAAAGAAAGAGGGGCAGGGATGGTCCCAAAATAGCCCCCGCAAGAATCCATGTTACCCTAGCCACACAAAAGGCAATTTGCAGCGCCCGCCAGTTATCCCACTTAACAAAAGCGCCCTCTTTTTCCCATAAATACTCCCACATTGCCGAGGACGCCGCCAGCAGGATTGTTAAAAGTAAAAATGTCCATTCCATAAAGCTCCATCCGATTTCTCTCAGCATCAGCAGAAAAATTTCTACAAACATGCACCGCTGAGCATTTATTTCGTATATCCCAATTATAGTTCAGCGCATTCGAATAAACAACTGTATATTGAGGATATCTTTTTTCCCTTGCGGGAAATTTTGGCGGCGTGCTCCTGAAGGGCCTGTTGGAGCTATTTGGATTGTTGGGCTTGCCGAGCCTGTTGGACTTGCCGGGGCCCGGCTACGGGCCTCGGCTATAGGTGAAATCATCGCGATTCAGCTTTCCTGTGAAGCTCCACGATAATTTTTTATCGCTATCCGGCAACAAAGACTCGTTTAGGGGATAATTTGGCTCCACATTATGCCAAATTGACCGCCAAATTCGCCAAAAATTATCGCGGGCGGCCAATTTTCGGTGCTTCCGCGATGAAATCGCTGTCATTCCCCGGAGCGGTGGCCCGCCAGCCTTGATCACTTTTATCCCACTGGCTCTCATGGGGAAGATACTCTTCCCCACCCCCTTTGCGCCGGAGGTCCGAATCGTTCCTTTTGAAACAGAAAAACGACAGGGGTTTATTTCCCTGCCGTTTATTCATGGCACTCCCGAGAGGATTCGAACCTCCGACGCACGGTTTAGGAAACCGACGCTCTATCCCCTGAGCTACGGGAGCATGCAAATGACTGCTTTACTATAATACCACATATCCCATGAGGATTTCAACATTTTTCAGCCATGAATTGCAGGCCTCCTCACTTTACAATTCGATGATAATCGCAAAGATCGGAATCGTTATGATCGAAAGGACCGTTGACAGCAACACCGTCTTAGTGGCGAACGCCACCTCGCCTTTGTATTGCTGGCTGAAAATCGTCGATGCCGAAGCCACCGGCATTGCAAAACTGATAATCAAAACCTTTTCCAACAGAGTGAATTCCCCGGCCCAAAGCTTTACAATCACAAGCGTGACTACCGGAACGATCAGCAGTTTGACAAAAGAGATTACATAGACCTGCCAATCTCCTACAATTTCCTTAATTTTTAAGGCTCCCAGCTGATAGCCGATAGCAAACATCGTAAGAGGTGTCGTCGCCGCTCCGATCATCTCAATGGAACCGCCCAAAAGCTCGGGCAGACGGCAGTTGAGCAGGAACAGCGCCAAGCCGATCATGACTCCAATCAACCCCGGATTCAGGAATTGTTTGGCCCGAATCTTCAGATCAGCCCCCGCCGATAACTGAATCAGCACAATTCCAATGGTAAACATCAGCACATCATTGATCATTTCCAGAATTGCAGCAAAAAATACAGCTTCCGTGCCATATAACGCTTTGATAACCGGGATTCCAAGAAAGCCTGTATTCCCGAAAATCAGCATAAACACCGCCATATACTGCTTTGTTTTGGACATACGCAGCAATCTTGCCAGCGGAAAACTTACAGCGATCAATATGGCAAACACAATCAGCGCCACAGCCATCATATAGCCGCTGTCTTTCAAAATTTGAAAACTAAACTCCATCTGCATAGCGTTGATAACCATGCACGGCCAGGTCAGGTTTACCACGATGGCCGATACCGCTTCGCTTTGATGATCGCTGATCAGCTCTTTCTTACGAAAAAAAATTCCCGGCAGGATCAGTATAAAGATCATGATCAGTGAACTTAAAATCTCTCCAATAAGCATCTTACACCTCCCTCTATTAGAAAAAAGTGCTATAAATGCTCTTGTTTATAACTCAAAAACAAGAAAATTTATAGCACTTCGGCAATGATTTCTTTTTTATATAATAACTGGATTCCAAAGTTTTTTCAATTATTTTTTTGGCTGAGGAGAAAATCAGCGCGGCCCGGCCTTGCACCCGCTCCATCTATAGTCCGGTAATTTTTAATAAAAATTGATGGTTTTTACGCAAAAATGCTGCGTTGCAGGGCCTGGTCCCGGCAAAAAGCAGAATTTTCAGCTTCAAGCCGAACTGGAGAGGCCGCAACCGTTGAAAAAAGAGAAAATTTTAAAAAATATTTTTTGTTTTTACCCAAGATGAGCATTCTGCCATAGTACAGTGCGGCTCCCCCGCCCCCTTTCTTCACCCTGACTGCTATCCTCCCAAAAACACAAATGCGCCGGACTTTCAACGCCCCTTGAAAAGCCCGGCACCCAAAACGTGCTTACTCACGCACCAACTGAAAATCCTTCCTTTCTGTCAGAAAAGATACTGAAATACCAAAAACAATAGCCCACACCGGCGCACCGATCCCCAGGATCGTAAGATGGGACAGCCCGACCACAAAAGCGGTCAAAGCCCCCAGCACAAACCGTTTTTCACCGAAAGCCGCAGTCAGCGAACTGGTCAAAAGCCCGATCATCGCCAGACCGCAGACAATATCGATGATCGCAGCAGGCAGCAGCGATACCAGACCGGTGACAATGCTTGCCAACAGCGCCACTGCTGCGGTTATCCCGCAGAGCACCATCGATCCGAAATATCGATGCTCTTTTTTCCCCGCGTTTTCACCCGCCAAAATGGCTATGGTAGGCCCGGCCAAAGAAATGGTATGACTCAAACCAAAAGAAACGATCATGGAACCAATCCCGCAAAAAGCGACGACTTCGTCCAGCGGCAGATCATACCCGTTAGCCTTCAGCACACCGTACCCCTTAAACAGATCCGATACCGCCATGATCACCAAAGGCAGGCTGACATAAACAAGGACGTTGAGGTTTACAACTGGAACAATCCCAACAGGCAGGCTCCACCCCAGCTCCAGCGATCCGGCCCCGCCGCCTTTCATAAGGCAGGCAGCTGCAATGGCCATAACCAACGCTGCAGCTTGGGGCGGCACCTTGGAAGAAACCAGATTGATCAGGAAATAGGCTGCCACAATACACCCGCCGGCCAGCGGCAGTTCCCCCACACCGTTTATCAAATTTAACCCATAGTTCATATACACCCCTGCAACCATGGCCAAAACAATGGGAATGGGTACATACTGGATGATCTTTCCGATCAGTTTCAGGCGGCCCATCAGAAACAAGGCAGCGCCCGCAGCCAAATAGCCGAACACCATCTCCCCCAGAGAAAACTCCTGGAGCAGCGGCCCCGCCACAGCTACCGCTGTAATGGACGGAACCGCGTAAACAGGCATTTTAAAGCGTCGGGAAAGATACACGCTCATAATTCCGCCGGCAAACATTCCGCACATGAGAAGAGAAGTAATTTCTACAGCCGTCAAACCCGCAGAAACTCCCATGGCCGTAAAGATGGGAACAGCCCCTGCGATCACAAAGATCAGCGCCGTCAAAACCGTACTGATGCTCTCAGAAGTCATCCGACTTTTCTTCAAAGATACGCCTCCTTTCCTCCCGGCCTCAGAATCATCTTTCAAAAACAATTTTGCCGTCCATGATGGTCATTTCCACTGCCGCATCCTTTATTTCCATAGGGGCAATGGCAAAGAGATTGCGATCCACCACAATAACGTCCGCCAGCTTTCCTTCTTCCAGCACTCCGATATCATCTCTACTGTATGCTCTGGCTGCGCCGCTGGTATAGGCAATCAATGTATCGTCCAGCCCTATGCACTCTTGAGGATTTACCCCTGTCGGATTGCCATCATCATCACATCTGGTAACAGCGGAATAGATATTGGGGAATGGATTATATTCCACCACCGGATAATCGGTGCCGAAGGCCAGCTGCCCGCCATGGTTGAGAATCGTCTTATGGGGCCATTCCCAACGGCACCGCTCTTCGCCCACCCGGCGGATCTTTTCATTGAAATCCAAGGTGAGGTGATAAGGCTGCATGGATGGAATCACATCCAGCTGTGCGAACCTAGGAATATCATCGGGATGGATGGTCTCAATATGCTCTACCGTATTGCGCAGTCCATGTCTGCCGTTCTTCTCTATGGAAGCCTGGAATAAATCCAGCGCCATGCGCACCGAACCGTCGGCGATGCAGTGCAGTCTTACCGGAAGGCCATAGCTGTTGGCCGCCGTCACATAACGCTTATTATCCTCCCAGGAAGCCAGGGGCACACCGATCCCGCAGGTTTCCGGCTTGTCCGCATAAGGTTCCAGCAGCAATCCGGTAAAAGTGGAGGTCACCCCATCGATAAAACCCTTGACTCCGGAAAACCGCAATTTTTCTGACGCGTACCTTTTCTGCATGTCCAAAGCCTTAGTAAAATCCGTATACCCGTCCATACGTCCGAATATATGGAGCCTCAGCGTAAGTTCATCATCTTCCTCCAGCCGCATGATGGAATCGTATTTTTTGTAAGTAGCTGCATCATAGTCATCTCCCATCATCTCGCTGGCAGACGTGATGCCGCAGGCGTTGAGACCGGCGATGAAATCCCGATTGATCTCTTTCATTATTTCCGGTTCTATGTCCATGATCTTATCCATAGCCGGCTTGTACGCCTCCGGCTCGAAGAGGAGGCCAGTCATCCGTCCCTCTTCATCCACGCCCACCGAACCGCTTTTGGGCTTCATATCAGGCGTGATGCCCGCTTCCGCAAGAGCCTTTGAATTGAGCCAGCAGGTATGGGCGTCTGCCGCCAGCAAATACACCGGCCGATCCGGAACTGCCGCATCCAGAGAAGCCTTTGTCGGCAGAGGTGCATCCTGCCAATTGGCAGGGAACCATCCCATTCCCCGAATTCTTTTTTCATCAGGATGCGCCAGAGCATACTGGCGTATCATCTCCGCGCATTCCTCCTCGGACTGAGACTGACTGATTTCCGTACACATATGGTCGCTGGACGAGATTGCCCCGGAAAAATAATGGGTATGGGCATCGACGAACGCCGGCATGACCAGTTTGTCACCGCAGTCAATAACCCGCGTATCCGCGCCGATCAGCTCCTCAGCCGCTTCCCCCGCGCAGAGAATTTGATTTCCCCGGATAGCCACCGCTCCTGAAAAGACCTTTTTATCACGGCCATTAAAAATAGCCTTGCTCTTTAATACTAAATCTGCTTTCATATCAAACCTCCTAAGTCATAATAAGTCCCGCAGCAGCAAAGAAAATCACTGCCAAAACCGCTGACCCCAAAACATACGGCGCCACGACCTTAATCTGGGTCATGTTGGAAATCCCCGTCCCTGCTGATGTCATAAATACCGCATCGGAATAGAAACAGAATTTGCTGCCAAAGGCCACGCCGGACATGATCGCCGCAACGACCAGCGCCGGGTCGATCCCCATGGTCGTGCTGAGCGGAACGAAAATGGGAATGGTGAGCAGAATCAGCACCCAGAAGCTGGCTGCTGCAAAGGCGACCAGACCAACGATGATAAATACAAAGGCCGGCACCAGAGCATACATGCTTTCCGGAATCATCCGCTGCATTCCGCCGATCAGGTATTCGGCAAACCCCATCTCCGTGTTGGCAATATTCAATACATATGCGAAACAAATGACGACTGCCAGCGGAGCCATTGAAGAGATACCTGCGAAAAGATTATCCATAAACTCTGTCAGCGTCATGATCTTCTGTACAAGATACAGGACCAGCTGTACCGCCAGCGCTATGAGAATTCCGCTTACTACATCATTATTACAGAGAAACATACCTGCGATCAAGGCAATAATAGGAATAAAAAAGTTCAGCGGCGAAGATGGTTTTACATCTCCATTGTCTTCATCACCCATATTGACGATGGAAGCGCCCACTTTTTCTTCCACCAGGAGCGGACCGCCCTCATCGACCCGCTGGTAAGCCTTTTTCAGCCGGCCCACTTTGGGAATGATCCCCAGTCCCACCAGCAGGCAGACCACAACAGCAACCAATGGGAAAAACATAAAGGGAATCGCCCGCAGATAGTCGCCAAAGCCCAGGCCCTGGTCTGCCATACAGCCTACAGCAAACGCCGCCCAGCTGGTAAACGGAATCAAGACGCAGACGCAGGCGCCCATCGAGTTTACTCCGTAAGCCAGATGTTCTCTTGGAATCCGGTTTCTGTCGGTCGTTTCTTTCATAGCAAAAGACACGGCCAGAACATTGAGGTAATCATCCACAAACATGATGATGCCCATGAGCCAGGTCAATAACATGGATTTTTTCCGCGTATTGGCGAACTTGCCTATAATATTGGAAAACCCCTGAAGTGCTCCTGATTTCTCAAAGAGCCTGATCATTCCTCCGAAGCCCAGAAGAATCATCAGCAGGAATTGGTAGGATTCATTGGAAATAGCCGAGTAGATCATTTGCAGATAATTGGGGAAAAAGTTTTGTTTATAGACCAATATTGCCCCCACCAGGGATGACAAGATAATCATCTCCGGCATTTTTTTCGTGATTAGTGCGCCAACAATTAGTACAAGGATTGGTATACAGGAAATTATCCCATACTCCATAGGTTCCACCTCCTCCGTTTGTTCGTATAAAGCTAAAACTGTTATGCATAGCCGCGACGCTGCAAATAAATAGTATCAAAAGTCAGAATATTTAAAAATTATTACTTTTGACCATTTTTTTGCCCTTTTGGACGGAAAAAAGTCCGTAAGGAGTAGGTTTTTAATTATTTAGGAGTATGGGCGGAGCAGTTATTACATTCCAGACGTCACATAATCGCGTGGAGACTGATTGTAATATGCTTTAAAGGTTTTATAAAAGTTGCTGCTGTTACTATAACCCAGCAGCCGTGAGATTTCTTCAATCGGTAGATTGGTCCCTCTTAAAAGAATGACCGCCCGCTCCATCCGCTGCTCTAACAGAATTTCGGAAAAGGATTTTCCGGTCTCACGATGCAGCAGGGTGGAAATATAGTTGGGGTGATAAGAAAATCGGTTAGCGATGTCTTTAAGCGTAACCGTATCAAAATGCTGGCTCATGTAATGAATAATTTTATCGGAAAGCCGGTCAGGAAGGAATTCATTGCTTGCCGCCGAATATTGCCGGGCAATCTGCATTAAAAAAGACAGCACCAGGGGTTTCAAAACGGCTTGTGTGTCCTCTTGCTTGTTTGCATATTCAATGACCATCATTTCAAGCAATACCCGGATGTTGCAATCGTCTTCTATTTTAAAATGAATGTACTCGTCCGAAAACTGATCGGTGGAAGGATCCAGAAGAAAATGAAAAAGTCTGGAATTTGCGGATAGCATTGGTTACAAATCAGGGCCGGAAAGAATTCCGGTTTTTACCGTAAGCTGTTTGCGCTGGTTTTACCCATCGCCTTTCAACAGTTTATGCTTGCAGCAGTAAACGCATCCGATGCGCTCATGCTTGGTTTTGTCAGCCAGGAGTCACTTTCGGCTGTATCGCTGGCCACGCAGATCACCTTTGTTTTTAATCTCTTTATGGGCGGCCTGACCATGGGAACAAGTATTCTAGCGGCACAGTATTATGGGAAGGGTGATACGCTTTCGATTGAAAAAATCTTTGCCTATGTTACGAAAGTGTCGTTTTTAATCTCCGCCGTTTTCTTTTTGGCCTCACTTTTTGTTCCCCAATTGCTGATGCGGATTTTTACGGCAGAACCCCGGCTTATTGCCGGAGGCATTCTTTATCTTCGCATTGCGGCCGCATCTTACCTGTTTACCGGCATCTCGCAAATCTATCTCTGCATTTTAAAGAATACCGGGCACGCCGTGAAAAGCATGATCATTGGCTCTACGGCTGTGGTAATCAATATTTTTTTGAACGCTGCGTTGATCTATGGCATCTTCTTTTCTCATAAAATGGGAATTTCCAGTGCAGCCCTTGCCACCTCTATTTCAAAATTGATCGAACTGGCCTGGGTCCATGGGGAGTCTTTACGGAAAAACCATGTACGCCTTCATGGAAAGTTCTGCTTTACTGGCGATCGAATTTTGTCAGGCGATTATTGGAGATACAGCCTGCCCATGCTTGGCGATTATCTGGTATGGGGCATGGGATTTACCATGTATTCTGTCATCATGGGACACTTGGGAAGCAATGCCGTTGCCGCCAGCTCCATTGCCAACATTGTAAAAAATCTCACAAGGGAGGTAGCATTATGAAGCATAACCCATTTATCCGTTCTGAGCTTTCTTTTCTCAAAATCCCCTGTCCTCATTTCTGAACCAACGTTTCCAGAAAATCACGGAAGGTCTGCAGCTGATGCTCATCCAGACGATCGAGCATATGAACGATATCCAGAATGGAATCGGCACTTTTGCGATCAATGCCTAAAAGAGTATCGACGCTCACATCTAAAGCGTGGCTGAGAAAAAACAAGTCGGTCAGATCCGGCTCAATGATGCCTGTCTCCCACTTCCCCACAGTACTGGCGCTGATTCCAATCTGTTCCGCCAGAGCCTGCTGGGTAATGCCTTTTTTCTCTCTGGCTGATTTTAGCTTTGCCGAGAAGGTTTTTCTGATATTCTTCGACTTTCCTTGTGACGAATCCCGAATGAGTGTATCGGCCGGCACTCCCAGAATATCGGAGATTTTAAGCAGTGTTTCAAAATCCGGCTGCCGTCCGGAATTTTCGTAGCCCCTGTAGGTTGTAGCCGGAATATTTAAAAGCTGGGCCATTTTCGTACCGGACAAGCCTGCAGCTTGACGAGCCTTCCTTAAATTTTTTTGAAATTGGTTTCTTTGCATAAGTTTTTCCTCACCGTTCATTTATCCAGATGCTACTTTAATAAAGTATAGAAAGAAAAGAAAATATAAAGGTATTAACGAAATATGCGTTTGTTATATTTACATATAACTCAAAACAGGTTAAAATATTGAGGAAAGAAGTAGCAATAAACAGAAAAAGTACAGACTAGGGTATACCTACAAACACTACTATTACACAATCCGGGGAGCCTGAGCTATGTTAGAAAAAAACGATATCATGCTGTTTGATTCCATCATTCATAAAATCTACAATATCGACGATTTCGATGAGATGCGGTTTTCTGTTCTGGAAGCCCTTCAGTTCCTGATTCCTTATGACGCAGGGACTTTTTTTCTGGCCTCATCAGAAACGCCGTATGAGCTGACCGACCCTGTGGCAATCAACGTGAGCGATCAGGATCTCCAGCTTTATCTGGAAGAGTATCAGGAGCTGGACTATACCAGGTGGACCTTTGCCGCCCCTTCCGGCAAAGCCTATCGGGAAACCGATCTGCTCCAGGACAAGATCCGGGTGGCCACCCCTTATTACAGGGCGCTCTTTTCCCCTACCGGGCTGCATTATTCCATGCTCCTTACCATCATTCACGAGGGGACTTTTTTAGGTGTGATTAATCTTTTCCGCCATCGGAAACACGGAGACTTTTCCGATAAAGATCTGTTTCTCTTCGGGCTTTTGGGAGATCATCTCAACTGTCTTTTGTTCCGTTCCATCTCTGCTTCCGCGCCAGTGCAGCGCAAACATTTTCTAGGAAACAAAAAACTGATCGATACGTATCATCTTACCCGGCGGGAAGCTGAAATTACCTCTATGCTGCTGGAAGGTTTTCAGCGGGAAGCCATCGCCGACCAGCTATGCATCAGCCCCAATACCTTAAAAAAGCATTTGGTCAACATTTACAAAAAGCTCAAGATCAGCAGCACGCTGGAGCTGTTCCGACTGTTCAAGTAATTTCTCTAATCCACCACATATGCACTTTTTTGAGAAACCTCTATACAAAATGTAGTGTTTGGGTGTATAATAAATTCGATTTGTTGTTTCATCACCCCAATTGCGGGCATATATAAATTATCAATTTCAGGAGGTGGGCTTACGTGAACGTAGCAGTTACAGGAAATGCTGATCCAAAAGAAGCACAAGCTTATGTGAATTATTTAGAGGAAAAGTATGGGAGAAAATTAGAGAGCCTGGATATTCAGGTTGACGGCGAATATGCGGATTTAAACTATAAGTTTTCCCACGTACCATTTGAACGGATTCGGCGCATTACCGGTTATCTTGTGGGAACCATGGATCATTGGAATGACGCCAAGACGGCCGAGGAAAAAGACCGGGTAAAGCATTCTCTGGGAGATACCAACCCGAAAGCCGCCATGGAACAGTTTTAAGATTCCTAAAAACAGCAATTTTGCTTCAAGCTTTATTCATCATCATAAAAAGGAACTGCCGGCATAATGCAAATGCGCCGGACAGTTCCTTTTATTTTTCTTCTTCAATCACTGCCAGCAGAGGCCGCTTTCCATCTGCTTCCATCTGCTCCCGTCCCCAATCAGTAATTGCCAGGACAGCCGGCACGGCGGCCTTCCCTTTACCGGTCAAATGGTATTCCACCCGAGGCGGCACTTCCTCAAAATCCACCCGCCGGATCAGTCCATCCTGCTCCAGCTCCTGCAGGGCGCGGGTCAGCACCGTATTGGTAATCCCTGCGTAGGCCTTGCGTATCTGACCGTAACGCACTCCCGGATACTGATGGATCAGCCAGATTAAAGGCATTTTCCACTTGCCTCCGATCCGGTCCATCGCGTACACAATGGGACAATGTCTGCTCATAGGATCGTTTTTCATTGCATCCTGCTCCTTTCTTTTCAATGTCTGCTCGTTGCAGGCAGGAACAAAAAAGTGCGTACTTGCGCACAGCCTTTTTTTCATCTATCTTTTATTATATAAACAATGCCGGCTGCCGTAAAGAAATAAAGGAGAAGAATATGAAATACGAAAAATTATTTTCACCCATAACCATAAATTCCCTGACACTGAAAAATCGCATCGTCCAGTCCCCTTCCCATATGATCTACACCACCTATGAAGGCTATGTTACCGATCGCTTTAAATCCTATTACTGGAAGCGGGCTGAAAATGAAATAGGCCTGATCATGACTGGCGGCTGCCGCTTTGACGACAGCGGCTGTGTCTACGGTATGATGAGCCTGTCAGATGACTCATTCATCCCGGGATACCGGGAATTCACAGACGGGTGCCACCAGCGGGGAGCGAAAGTAGGCGTTCAGCTATTCCATGCGGGGGCATATACAAAAAAAGAGAACTGTCTCAACGGAGCATATCCCATGGCGCCTTCTGCTGTTCGGTCCGGGTTTACCAGGGAAATTCCCCGGGAGATGACCCTGCAGGATATGGAGCAGCTCATCGAAAAATGGGCTGCCGCAGCTCTGAGAGCGCGGGAGGCGGGATTTGATCTGGTGGAAATTCTCTGCTCCGCCGGCTATCTTCTCTGCCAGTTCCTGTCCCCCCTTACCAATCAGCGCAATGACCAATACGGAGGCAGTTTTGAAAATCGCTGCCGCTTTCCGCTGGAAGTGATCGCGGCGCTCAGAAAAGCATTGGGGCCGGACTATCCCCTCACCTTGCGTCTGGCAGCAAACGATCTGGTTCCCGGCGGAAATAATCTTGAAGATGCGGTGCGATTTGCCAAACTGGCCGAACACGCAGGCATCGACGCCATCCACGTAACAGCCGGCTGGCATGAGTCCAAAGTTCCTCAGATCACCGGCGATGTCCCCAGAGGTAGTTTTGCTTATCTTTCCCAGGCAATAAAAGACGCCGTATCCATCCCGGTCATCGCAGCCAACCGCATCAATGACCCGGTCATTGCTGAAAAGCTAATCGCCCTGGAATCCTGCGACATGGTAGGGCTGTGCCGGGCGCTTGTGGCCGACCCCCGGTGGGCATCCAAAGCAAAAGCAGGCGAAGAATCTTTGATTCGCCGGTGCGTAGGCTGTAATCAAGGCTGTCTGGCCAACATCTTTCAGAACAAGCCGGTCCAATGTCTGGTAAACGGAACCGCCGGGCGGGAATCGGCGTTCACAGCCAGCCGGAGGTCTGTCAAAAAAAAGCTCTTGGTCATTGGCGGCGGTCCGGCCGGATGTACCTTTGCCATCGCTGCCGCTCAGCTGGGACATCAGGTGGCGCTTTGGGAAAAGACGGATTCCCTGGGCGGCCAGCTGACAGCAGCGGCTGCTCCTCCCGGGAAACACGAATTCAGCTTCCTGCCCGCCTACTATGCCGCTGCTCTCAAGCAGGCCGGCGTCGAAGTGCTGCTGGGACAATCGGTTGAAAAGGAAGCAATTTCTTCCACGAACGCAGATTCTATTATTGTTGCCTGCGGCAGCCACCCCAAGGCGCTGAACTTAGAAGGCCTGGATCCGCAAGCCCTTGTTTCTGCCCAGGACATCCTGCTGGGCCGCCGTATGGCAGGGCGGCGGGTCCTCATCGTCGGCGGCGGCTCAGTGGGCTGTGAAACGGCACAGTTTCTGGCCCGTGAAGGTTCTATTTCCCCCGACCAATTCTATTACTACAGTGCTCAAAAAGTGGAATCTCCGGAAAAAATCGCTTCGATGGCAAACTCCACTAGGCGGGATATCGCTATTATTGAGGCGCTCCCCCGGATCGGCGGCGGCTATGCGCCGGGGACAGGCTGGCCGGTGCTGGCGGATCTCAAACGTCTGGGCGTCCGCAGCTATACGGAGGCAAAGATTCTATCCATCAGAGATAACCGGCTCCGCCTGGAATATACCGTTCGGGACCGCAGGCTGGACCAAACTGAGACTTACCTCGCAGACCTGGAGTTTGATACCATCGTCTCTGCCATTGGTTCCAACCCCTGCACTCAAGTGTTTCAACAACTGCAGCAAGCCTTTCCAACGAAGGATATCCGCTCCCTGGGCGACTGCCAGCAAATCGGCACCGTACTCAGCGCCGTACAATCGGCCTGCGATCTGGCATTGAAAGTTTAAGAAAGTCTTTTGCAAAGCAAATGACCCGCTTTTTCAGCAAAGAGAAAGCGGGCCTTTCTATGTCAAGTACCGTTTTTCTTGTGTTTACACGCTAAAAATGCTATACTGTACTCGGTGTTTTAGCGAATAAAATAGGGAGGAGATTTTAATATATGAAAAACTATAACAGCCCTTTATCCGAACGGTATCCCAGCAAGGAAATGAAGTATCTTTTCTCTCCGGAAATGAAATTCAGAACCTGGAGAAAATTGTGGATCGCCCTCGCCGAAGCTGAAAAAGAGCTGGGGCTCGATATCACCCAGGAACAAATAAATGAGCTTAAGGCCCACGCCGATGATATCAACTACGATGAGGCCAGGCAGCGGGAAGCCATCGTGCGTCACGACGTCATGTCCCATGTGTATGCTTACGGTGTTCAATGTCCCAAGGCAAAGGGGATCATTCATCTGGGAGCAACATCTTGCTATGTGGGCGACAATACGGATCTGATCATCATGGCCGAAGGCCTCAAGCTGATCCGCACAAAGCTGATCAATGTCATCGCAAAGCTCTCACAGTTTGCAGATAACTATAAATCGCTGCCAACTCTGGGTTTCACCCATTTTCAGCCAGCTCAGCCAACGACGGTAGGAAAACGGGCAACCCTATGGATTCAAGACCTTCTTATGGATTTATCCGATGTGGAATACCTGCTAAGCACGCTGCGCCTCTTGGGCTCCAAAGGAACCACCGGCACCCAGGCCAGCTTCCTGGAGCTGTTTGACGGCAGCAGGGAAAAGGTAAAGCAGCTGGATCAGCTGATCGCGGAAAAAATGGGTTATGAAGGCTGCTACCCGGTTTCCGGGCAGACCTATTCCAGAAAAGTAGACAGCCGCGTTCTCAATGTACTCAGCGGAATCGCCCAGAGCGCCCATAAATTTTCCAATGATATCCGCCTCCTGCAGCACTTGAAAGAAGTCGAAGAACCCTTTGAAAAGAATCAGATCGGTTCTTCCGCCATGGCCTATAAGCGCAATCCTATGCGCAGTGAACGGATCGCGGCCCTGGCCAATTACGTTATGTCCGACGCTATGAACCCGGCGCTGACGGCTGCAACCCAGTGGTTCGAACGAACACTGGATGATTCGGCCAACAAGCGGCTCAGCATGTCGGAAGGCTTTCTGGCCGTTGACGGAATCCTGGAGCTGTACATCAATGTGGCATCGGGACTGGTCGTTTATCCAAAAGTCATCGAAGCCCGTCTGATGAGCGAGCTTCCTTTCATGGCTACGGAAAACATCCTCATGGACGCTGTCAAAGCCGGCGGCGACCGCCAGGAGCTCCACGAACGAATTCGCACCCATTCCATGGCCGCGGGCAAAGTGGTTAAGGAGGAAGGCAAAGAAAACGATCTGCTGGATCGAATCGCTGCTGACTCCGCCTTCAACATGACAAAAGACCAGCTGCAGAGCCTTATGAAGCCGGAAAATTTTGTAGGCTGCGCACCTGCCCAGACTTCCGAATTTCTGGAACAGATGGTCAACCCGGTACTTGAAAAAAATAAGCATTTGCTCGGCATTTCTGCCGAAATCAACGTATAACGCAAACGTTCGATAAAGCTCGGGCCGCATCAATTGCAGACCCGGCCCTCAGAACAGATAAAGGAGATAGTTTTAAATGGTAAAAGCAATAGTTGGCGCCAATTGGGGCGATGAAGGAAAAGGGAAAATCACGGATATGCTGGCAAAGGAATCGGATATTATTGTCCGTTTTCAGGGCGGAAGCAACGCAGGCCACACAATCGTCAACGATTACGGCAAATTTGCGCTCCACATGCTTCCATCAGGCGTCTTTTATGACCATACCACCTGTGTTCTCGGTAATGGCGTGGCGCTGAACATACCTTACCTTTTTAATGAAATCAAAGAAATCGTAGATCGGGGCGTTCCGGCGCCGAAAGTGCTGGTTTCCGATCGCGCACAGATTTTGATGCCTTATCATATTCTCTTCGATCAGTATGAAGAAGAGCGGCTGGGCGGCAAATCCTTCGGTTCCACCAAGTCGGGAATCGCACCCTGCTATTCTGACAAATATGCAAAGATCGGCTTTCAGGTCAATGAGCTGTTTATGAATGAAGCAGATCTGCGGGAAAAGCTGGACGGGATCTGCCAGCAGAAAAATATTATTCTGGAGCATTTATATCATAAACCGGCGCTGGATGTGGATGAGCTCTTTAACACCCTTTTGGAATATCGGGAAATGGTTCGCCCCTATGTATGCAATGTTTCTTCCTATTTATACGGCGCAATTAAGGAAGGAAAAAAGATCTTGCTGGAAGGCCAGCTGGGCGCCCTCAAGGATACGGATCACGGCATCTATCCTATGGTTACCTCATCTTCCACCCTGGCAGGATACGGCTCCATCGGCGCCGGAATCCCGCCTTACGAAATCAAGGAAGTAATGACGGTCGTCAAAGCTTATTCCAGTGCAGTAGGCGCGGGCGCTTTTGTCAGCGAACTCTTTGGAGAAGAAGCTGATGAACTGAGAAAGCGCGGCGGAGACGGCGGCGAATACGGCGCTACCACCGGCCGGCCCCGCAGAGTGGGCTGGTTTGACGCAGTAGCCACCCGCTACGGATGCAGAATGCAGGGCGCCACAGAGATTGCCCTCACTGTACTGGATCCGCTGGGATATTTGGACGAAGTTCCGATCTGCGTCGGATATGAAGTGGATGGAAACGTGACAAAAGAGTTTCCCCACACCACTGATCTGTACCGTGCAAAACCGATTTTAAAAAAGCTGCCCGGCTGGAAGAGCGACATTCGCGGGATACGGGAATTCGACCAGCTGCCTCAGGCATGCCAGAATTATGTCAACGAAATCGAAAAGGAAATCGGTTTTCCGATTACTTATGTTTCCAATGGGCCTGGCAGGGACGACATCATCAAACGTAAATCGCTCATACAGCTTTAACAGCAAAGGTTGGCGACCGCCCTATTACAAATTTTTAGGAGACTGAACGATGTATAAAGACGCGATCCGATCCGCCTGGGTTGAGATTAATTTGTCCAATCTGGACTACAATATTAAGAATATCAAAGCCAAAGTGGGGAATCATGCGGATATTATCGGTGTGATCAAAGCGGACGGCTACGGTCACGGCAGTGTGCAAACGGCAGAGGTGCTTCGCAGAAACGGGGTTAAGACCTTTGCTGTGGCCGCCCTTTCGGAGGCGATCAAACTTCGAGAAAGCGGGGCTGGTGAGGAAATCATTATCCTGGGCCTGACTCCCGACTTGTACGCGGATACCCTCATCACTTATGACCTCACACCGGTTGTGTGCAGTGCGTCCAATGCACAGGCTATATCACAGGCTGCGAAAAACGCAGGAAAAACGGTCGAAGGCCTGGTGGCCATCGATACCGGTATGGGGAGAATTGGCTATCTTCCTCAAGATCCTGACACCATTGGGGATATTAAAAGGATCGATTCGCTGGAACATTTTAAGATCAAGGGGATTTTTTCTCACTTCGCCACTGCTGATGCTTCGGATAAAACCTATGCAAAAGAGCAGGAGCGGCGATATAATGATTTTTGTGCCAAACTGACCGCCGCCGGAGTGAAGGTTCCTATGCGTACTTTTGCTAACAGTGCGTCTGTGATGGAATTGCCTTCTGTATACTATGACGCGGTACGCCCTGGGATTATCCTTTACGGCTGCTATCCCAGCGCAGAGGTGGATAAAAGCCAGCTTTCCATTAAGCCGGCCATGTCGGTAAAGGCAAATATTATTCATTTGAAGAAGGTGCCTGAAGGTACCACCATAAGCTACGGCAGAGCCTTTACCGCTGCCCGGGAAAGCCTGATCGCCACATTGGCCTTGGGTTATGCCGATGGACTTCCCCGTCCTTATTCGCAGGTAGGAAAGGTCATTGTCAATGGAATGTTGGCCCCAATTGCCGGAAATATCTGTATGGATCAGTGCATGGTCGATGTGACGGATGTACCGGATGTAAAGTTGGGGGATGAAGTGATCATCATGGGTTCTGACGGGCAGAACACGATTCTAGCAGATGATATCGGCGATGCTACTGGGACGATCAATTATGAGATTGTCTGTGCCTTTGGACAGCGCCTGCCGAAAGTCTATATTGAATAAAAACATAAACGGAGGTAAGATAAAAATGGGTAGGGGAACTAGAGAAAAAATAATGGAACTAGCAATCGATATGTTTAATGAAAAAGGCGCCACGAATGTGAGCACCGTTCAGCTTTCTCATGAAATGAACATCAGTCCGGGCAACCTTTACTATTATTTTGATAATAAAGAGCATCTGATCCGCACCATTTGGCTGGAAATGCTGACGCCAAAAATTGAAGAGCTTTTTAACCAAGCTGACCTTGAGACCAGTGAGGAAGGCTTGATGGATTTTTTTCTGCAGCTTTCACGGATCACATATGATTATCGATTCTTTTATCTGGAACTTTCCGCCATGCTGGTTAATGATCCGGAGCTGCGCCGACTATACAGGGAACAAGCGGACAAGCTGATGCAGCGAATCGACAAGATTATGCAGGCCTGGACAGAAAACGGAATCATGGATCCGATCGAACCTGTTGCAAAAAAAATGCTGATACAAAATTGTTGGACTTTGTCTCAGACCAGCATTACTTATGTTACAATTCTTGCTTACAGCGCATCGGCACAGGAAGCCTGTGATAACATCATTCAGCATCTATACGCTTTAATAAGGCCTTATTTCTCAGATAAAAGCCATGCTAAATTGCAGCAGCTCTTTGCTGAGAACAATCTGGACTTTCATAAATATGCACAGTAAAGATAAAGGAGCAACCTATGAAACATGTTAATACAAAAAAAATGACAGCGCTGGCGCTTGCTTTTCTTTTGATCCTGTCCTTATCCTCATGCGGCGGCGATCCTTCCGATGACGGAAGTGATGTCAATACGATCAACGTGACCATGAGTATTCTTTATCCGGAAAGCCAACAAAAGGAGAACTTGATAGACTATAGTATGCAGATTCAGGAGGATGCTACCGTAATGCAGATTCTAGAGTCCTATTCCAACCAGGAGGGTGTCAATATCGAGGTTAACACCTCCGATGCAGATGCCCCTTATGTGACTTCCATCAATGATGTGAATGCAGACGGCACAAGCCAGTGGGTTTGTGAAATGAACGGAAAGAAAAAAATAACCAAGGAAATCTCAGAATACGAAGTGAAAGACGGCGATAAAATCGTGTGGAAATACGAAGCACCATAAAAAATCGACAAAAAGTAACAAATTCTTAAATAAAATTAATATTTTTTGAATTTCTTCATAATCCCATCACAAAACATGGCTATAATTGAAAATGTAGATAGGGACATAGAAACATTGTTTCTATGCGAACTTTCCTTCTTTTATTGAATACACACAATACACACTTGTAAAACACCTTGGTCCCCCCAGGGTGTTTTACTTTTTTGGAAAAAGGAATTATTTGGTCAACCCATAACTTGCCGGAATTAAGTTTTGGGTAAATTTTTTAAAAAAAGTGAAATCTCTTTTCGCTTTTTTCCCGAACCCCCACACCCTATCCTCAAACCGCAACCGCCCCGCAGCAAAAACAACACAGGAGACTTCATATGATTTATTTTTTACAGGGCCTGACAATGGGACTGGCCTATGTAGCCCCCATTGGCCTGCAAAATCTTTTCGTCATCAATACGGCCTTGACGCAAACAAGAAGCCGTACATACATAACGGCTTTCATCGTCATTTTCTTCGATATTACATTAGCCCTAGCCTGTTTTTTTGGAGTAGGCGCTATCATGCAGCATTCCCGCCTGCTGTCCCTGATCGTCCTTCTGATCGGCAGCATCATCGTTATTTACATTGGAATCAGTCTGCTCAGAAGTAAAGATTCTATGGAAAAAGGACGGGATGTGGATATCCCCATACCAAAAGTCATTACAGCGGCCTGCGTCGTTACCTGGTTCAATCCACAAGCCCTGATTGATGGAAGTATGATGCTTGGAGCCTTCAAAGCTACCCTCCCCTCTGACCAATCAGCTGCGTTTATAATTGGTGTGGCCTGTGCTTCATGCTGCTGGTTCTTAGGTTTATCCACTGTCATCACCTGTTTCAGCGCCAAGATTACGCCCAAAGTCCTGAGAGTGATCAATTTGATCTGCGGAGCAGTCATTATCTTTTATGGGGTCAAGCTGGGCATCTCTTTTGTACAGCTTTTTTGGCAAATTTTTTAATTATTGGTTGACAAAAACAGCCCGAGCCGATAAGATGAATATAGAAATAAAAGGGAGTAGCCGGCGCCGTCAGGCGTTTACGACATCGTCAATCCCGATGAGGCCATCGCCTTATCCGGTTCGTAATGAAACAGCAAGACTTTTATTGCATGGTTTATATGCAGTAAAAGTCTTTTTTGATTGTATATATTCCCTGCAAGATCTGCAAAATAAGGTGGAGAAAGGAATTTATATGCAAGACTATTATAAAATGACAGGCCAGCAGGTCCGGGAGGCTGTCAACGGAACGGCAGAGCCGCTGAGCGACAGCCAGGTTCAGGCCAATGTTGAAAAATTCGGACCCAACGAACTGGCGGAAGAAAAGAAAAAATCAATTCTTCGTATTTTTCTGGAGCAATTTAAAGATTTTCTGGTCATCATCCTGATTGCGGCGGCCATTATTTCCGGAGCCCTCAACGATCTGGAAAGTGCGCTGGTTATTCTGGTCGTAATTACCATAAACGCAATTTTGGGAACCGTTCAGACCGTAAAGGCTGAGCAATCGCTCACTGCGTTAAAGGCCATGTCCGCGCCGGAAGCCAAGGTTCTCCGGGGCGGACGCGTGGTCCAAATTCCCTCCCGTGAAGTCACGGTAGGCGATCAGATTTTTCTGGAAGCCGGTGATTTCGTACCGGCTGATGGAAGATTGCTGGAAAACGCAGGCCTGAAAATAGATGAAAGTGCCCTGACAGGGGAGAGCCTGGGCGTGGAAAAAGATCTCGCGCCAATCGAGAAAGAAGCGGCATTGGGAGACCGGATCAACATGGTTTATTCTGGCAGCTTTGTCACTTACGGCCGAGGCTCCTTCCTTGTCACTTCAATTGGTATGGAGACCGAGGTGGGCAAAATTGCCACTCTGCTCAAGACCACATCAGAGAAAAAGACCCCGCTTCAAATCAATCTGGATAATTTCGGGAAAAAGCTTTCGATTTTAATTCTGATCTTTTGCGGAATCCTGTTCGGCCTCAGCGTTTATCGGGGAGAATCGGCTGGAAACGCCTTTCTCTTTGCGGTTGCTCTGGCTGTAGCCGCCATACCGGAAGCCCTCAGCTCCATCGTTACCATCGTCTTATCCTTTGGCACGCAAAAGATGGCCAAAGAACATGCCATAATACGAAAGCTGCAAGCCGTGGAAGGGCTGGGCAGCGTTTCGGTCATCTGTTCGGATAAAACAGGAACTTTGACCCAGAATAAAATGACTGTGGAAGATTATTACGTGGAAGGCCGGCGGATTCCGGCAGCGGAAATCGATACCGACGATCCGGCGCAGATGCAGCTTCTTGTTCACAGCGTGCTCTGCAATGACTCCACGATAGATGAAGAGAAAGAAATCGGCGATCCGACGGAGACCGCGCTCATTCATATTGCTTGCAAGGTGGGAAAAGATTATGCGGCCATACGGTCGGATTCCCCCCGCTTCAGCGAAATTCCCTTTGACAGCGACCGCAAGCTGATGTCCACATGCCATCAATTAGAAGGTAAATCACTCATGGTTACCAAGGGAGCCGTAGACGTTCTGCTCAAACGGATTTCCCATATTCAAGAGCATGGCAAGAGCCGGAGTGTTACTGACCAGGACCGCAGTGCGATCGAAGAACAGAATATGGAATTTTCACGAAACGGCCTGCGGGTGCTGGCCTTCGCATATAAAGAAGTGGCGGAAAACTTTGAGCCGGGGACTGAGGATGAAACAGACCTTACCTTCCTAGGCTTGATTGCGATGATGGATCCGCCGCGGGAAGAATCCATGGCTGCCGTAGCAGAATGTATTGACGCCGGTATCAAACCAGTGATGATTACAGGGGACCACAAGATAACGGCTGCTGCCATTGCAAAGCGGATCGGCATTTTGAAAGATGATTCCGAAGCTTGCGAGGGGGCTTCCATCGACCATATGTCCGACGAAGAGCTGAAGAGCTATGTCGAGAAAATTTCTGTTTATGCACGGGTTTCGCCTGAGCACAAAATCCGCATAGTCCGTGCCTGGCAGGAGAAGGGCAACATTGTAGCCATGACCGGAGACGGTGTCAACGACGCTCCGGCGCTCAAGCAGGCCGATATCGGCGTTGCCATGGGCATTACGGGCAGCGAAGTTTCCAAGGATGCGGCTTCCATGGTCCTGACCGATGATAATTTTGCCACCATTGTGAAAGCAGTGGAAAACGGCCGGAACATTTATCAGAATATCAAACATTCGATTCAGTTCCTGTTGTCCGGCAATTTTGGGGCGATTTTGGCAGTTTTGTATGCTTCCATCGCAGCGCTGCCGGTACCCTTTGCACCGGTCCATCTGCTGTTCATCAATCTGCTGACCGATAGCCTTCCGGCGATCGCTCTGGGGCTGGAACCTCATACCAAGGATTTGATGAAGGAAAAGCCGCGGCCTTCCAACGAATCGATTCTGACCAAATCCTTCCTGACTAGAATCGGCGCCGGCGGACTCTCCATTGGCATTACCACAATGATCGCCTTTCTGATCGGCTTCCACGGTGTATTTACTGCTGCCGGTGAGGGCAGCGCATTGCTGGGCAGCACCATGGCTTTCGGTACTTTATGCACAGCCAGATTGTTTCATGGGTTTAACTGCAAATCCAACAAACCGGTGGTCTTTACCTCCAAGGTATTCAATAACGTTTATCTCATCGCCGCCTTTTTCATCGGTCTCATACTCATCACCGCAGTATTGACCATTCCGGGGCTGCATGAAATCTTTAAGGTTCAGACACTGGCACTGCCCCAGCTGTTCACCGTATACGGGCTGGCCTTTATCAATATTCCGGTCATCCAGCTGTTCAAGCTGATTAAAATAAAAAACTAAGGGGTTTTATATAAAAAAAGATCCGGCATGGCGGCTGCCTTCCGGATCTTTTTTGCTGCCGTCTAAACTGATTAGCGTCCCAGCGCTATGGTTCCTGTGGCCGCTTTTTCAATAAAGGCCAGATCGTGTTCTACCAGCAGCATGGTCGGCTGCGCGGCCAGAATCAATTCTTCGATCTGCATTCTGGAAAAGAGATCGATATAATTAAAGGGTTCATCCCAGATATACAGATGAGCGCTCTGGCATAAGCTTCTGGCCAGCATGACTTTTTTCTTTTGCCCCCGGCTGAACACTTCCATGGGTTTGTCAAACTGTTCTTTGGAAAAATCCATCTTGTTGAGAATGGCCTTAAACCGGCTTTCGTCGATTTTCCACATGCGGGCATATTCCCTCAGAGTTCCTGTCAGCAACCCGGTTTCCTGAGGAACATAGGATATCATCAGCCTGCTGCCAATGTGCAGTTCCCCGGTATAATCCAGGGGTTCCCCTGTGATCAGCTTGAGGATACTGGTTTTTCCGCTGCCGTTGGGCCCTGTCAAAAGAATTCGCTCTCCCTGACAGATCTGTGCTGTTACTGGACCGCACACCGGCTGGTCCTGGTAGTATATGGCCAGATCATTCATCGTTATTAGGCTTTGAGTATGATATTGCAACGGTTCCAGTTTGAGAGAAAAGATTTTTTCCACATCTATAAGTAGGGTTTTCTTTTTCTGAATCGCTTTGTCTTTTCTGCTTTCAGCAGCTTTCGAGCGCTTCATCATCTTAGCGGCCTGATGCCCAATATAGCCTTTATCCGGCTTTAATCCAGATACTTTGTGCCCTTTTTTCGTTTTCTCAATTTTGTCCGACCATCCGGCCGTTTGGCGGGCAGCCTTTTCCAATTTATTAATCTCACGCACCTGCTTCTTATGCTCATCCCGCTCATAGGCATCCCGCTTTTGACGGTTCTCATACCAGGACGAAAAATTCCCTTTTTGAATCTCAATCGTTGCCCGATTAATGGCAAGAATATGGTCCGTACAAGCGTCCAGTAAGGTCCGATCATGGGAGACGAGAATGAAGCCCTGTTTTTTATTCAAATATGCGCCCACCTGCCTCCGGGCTTGAATATCCAAATGGTCCGTCGGCTCGTCAATTAAGAGAAAACAATTTTCCCGCGCGAAGAGCACCGCCAGCATAACCCGGGTTTTTTCGCCTCCGGACAAGGTCTGAATCGGCCGGTAAAGCAGTTCCTCTTCCGTTCCCATGAGGGAAAGCTCCCGCTGAACTTTCCATAACGGCACGCCTTCCGGAATCAGTTCCATGGCCATCCAAGTGTCCTCCTTGATCTCCATCGGAAAGTAAGCAAAATTTCCATCCGACGAAATCGTTCCGCTGTACGGGTATTCTCCCATCAGCAGTTTGAGAAGGGTCGTTTTTCCCTTCCCATTTCTTCCCACAAGTCCCAGCTTCCATGTGCTGTCCATGCGCAGGGATACCTGATGAAAGATCGTATCATCGCTGCCTTCGTAGGCAAACGTTAAGTTTGAAAGATTGATCAGTGACATGCTGCACCACCTCCTGTATGCAAAAAATCCGCAGGAAAGTCAATTCCTGCAGATCATAACAGCCATGCAGCGCCGCCGAATGGGCGGGCAGACACAGAGAGGCGGCACACCTTAACATTGGCGTTCCGCGCATATTATGAAAATGCGTTCAGATGGTAACTTTCCTGCTTACAGGCATAACAAAACAAGCACTGTCTCATTATGCATTCTAATGTTAGCAAGAAAAATTACGCATCTTTTCACCTCAATTCTTTTTTGTTACCAAAAGGCATTGTAACACACGCCGCCGATTTGGTCAACGATTTGCGTCTCTTTCTTTCAACAGATCCTTTGCCGCCGGAAGTCCATAGGCGGGGTCTGCCGCAAAGACGGCCCTTTTAATGGCCTCCGCAGTCACCTGGGCTGCCAGAGTTCCCACCCCGTTAATATCCGCCGTCACATCGCCTGTTGACAAAGCGTAGATGGTATCGCCATCCGCTTCCGTGTGGACCGGCCGAATGGCTCTGGCGTATCCATTCTGTGCCATGGCCGCAATTTTGTTCATCTGCCCTTTGTTGAACCTGGCGTTGGTGATCACAGCGCCGATGGTGGTGTTGCCGGTGAAGAGATCTTTCACTTGACCGCACTGCTTATACATTTCTTCTTCCGTAGAAAGGTAGCCGTCTTTCTCCTGGTTGAGCAGGCCCGCGATCTGCTGTCCAGTCCGGTAATCAAAGATATCCCCCAGGGCGTTGACTGCCACAATGGCTCCGATCTTCAACTCACCCAGCTGCACCGCATAGCTGCCGATCCCGCTCTTCATCATAAATTCCGTGCCTTTGTATTTGCCGACTGTAGCGCCGGTACCCGCGCCGTAGTTGCCATCCTGATAACTGCCGCTGCAGGCTCTGTATGCCATCGCCTTATCGGGGCGAACCCGTTTGCTTACCAGCTGCAGATCAAAGAGACAGGAACAGCAGACCAGAGGCACCTTGGCAACGCCTGTGTCCACGCCCACATTCTTTTGCTCCAGGTATTCCATGACGCCCCCTGCCGCATCCAATCCAAAGGCGCTGCCTCCGCTGAGCAGTATGGCATGGATCTTATCGGCGGCAGCAACCGGGTTAAGCAGCTCGGATTCCCTGCTGGCCGGGCCGCCGCCCCGCACGTCGATTCCTGCCGGCGCTCCCTTCTCACATAAGATCACAGTGCATCCAGTGGCATTTTCCCGGTCCTCTGCGCTTCCAATTTTTATATCTTCAATGTCTATAATTGATATTTCTTTCAAATTCATTCTCCTCGCATAGCTCCTTCCAGCTCACCTCTCCGCAGGAGTTCCAGTTTCATTTCCTGGTAGCCCCTCCCGTAGGCCACCAAATTCATCCCCGCGATACTGGCTGCGAAATTATTCATAATCTCTTCCTCCACAGTTGGATAATGCAGCTTGGGGAGTAATTTGGTGAGAGCACCCAGCATAACCATGTTGATGACAAACGGTTTTCCCATTTCCTCAGCAATTTGCGTAGCACGGACTCGGTAATAGGATGGATTGTCTGCATCCACCAGGGTGCTGTTGATCAATACGATAGCATCCGGTTTGACCGTGCCAATATAACGGTCGAATCCCATTTGATTAAAAGCGATGAACACATCCGCCCGGTCAACTTTCATGTAATCAATATTTTCATCCGATATCACCACTTCCGCCTTGCAGGCGCCGCCTCTTGCTTCTGGCCCGTAGCTTTGGGTCTGGGAAATATTGTAATCCTCTCCAAGTCCGTAGGCCTTGGCCAGCAGTACCGACGAAAGGATGACTCCCTGACCTCCCGCTCCTGCAAATCGCACATTGAGTCTCATGTATCCGCCTCCTCTTCCACATTGATCGCTCCATCCGGGCAGAGCCGCTCGCACATCCGGCAAAGGATGCAGTTTTCCGCTCCCAAAATATCCGGCATATTGGTGCCGTAATTGTTCCGCTTCTTAGAATGGATAAAAATTTTCTTGGGGCATACTGTCAGGCAAATATCGCATCCTTTGCAGCAAGCCTTATCCACTGTGATCATAGCCATGGCTCTATCCTCTCTTTATACCCTGGGAGATCAGCTTCTTGTTCACCTTCTGTATGTACTCCTCAGCGTTTTTATCATATTTCAGTGTGCCGATGGGGATCTTCCCCTCTGCGATTTCCTTTCCTTCTTTATATGAATCGGTTTTTTCTCTATAATATTTCAAGATTTTGGCCGGCTCTTTCTCTCCATAAACGCCCTTTCCGGCCTGCACCGGACATTGGCAGAGAACCTCGATGAAGGAAAATCCGCAGTGTTCCATTCCCTCGCGGATCGCTTTAGCCAGCTGCACCGGATGGGCGGTGGTCCACCTGGCTACGTAACTGGCGCCCATGGTCATTGCCAGCTTGCAGCCGTCGATGGGCTCGTCGATGCTGCCGAAAGGCGTCGTTTTGGTGATGGAGCCTTTGGGTGTGGAGGGGGATTTCTGGCCGCCGGTCATGCCATAGATATAGTTATTGGCCATAACCACGGTCAAATCGATATTCCTGGCTGACGCATGGAGTAAATGATTGCCGCCGATGGCCAGGCAGTCCCCGTCGCCGGTGAACACGAGAATTTTTTTGTCCGGCTGGGCCAGTTTGAGCCCCTGGGCAAAGGCCAGGGCCCTGCCGTGCATGGTATGCATGACATCCAGCTTATAATAGCAGGGAATCCAGGATGAGCAGCCGATTCCGCTGACACAGGCCACTTCCTCCTTGATTCCCAGCTTGTCAATGGCATCGATGGCTGCATACTGGATGATGCCATTGCCGCAGCCGGGGCAAAAAAGGGTGGGCAGCAATTCGGTTTTAATATACTTTTTATACAACTTATTCATGGACCCCCGCCTCCTTTAAAATTTCATCTAAAATTTCATGGGGCGTATGAATGTCGCCGCCGCTCTTGGGCATGGATATGACATGCTTATCTTTTAAAGCCCGTTCCACTTCCTGGCAATACTTACCCACATTCATTTCCGGCACGATGACCAGTTCCGTGTTTCGGGCCGCCCGCTTCAGCTCTTCTTCCGGGAACGGCCACAAAGTGTTGACTTTGACCAGCCCCACCTTAAGATGACTGTAATCAGTACGCATGGTGGCCGGCACACCCCGTTTGACCAAATCTCTAAATACCCGCAGCTTAGGCAGGATGCGCTCATCCTTAATTCCCCTGGCCAATTTAACCGCATCGGCCGCCGGCCGCGCTACCGATCCATAGGCGACGATGGCGATATCGGCGTCCTCCATACAGTAAGTTCGGATATCGGCGATTCGATCAGCGTTGTCCTGTATTTTTTTATTAATATTGCGGATGAATTGTCCGCTCTTCTCAGCCACGTGGCCGATCCTGCGTCCCCATTCATCGTGGAGCTGGCCTTCAACCAGAGAGTTCTGCCCTTGGAAAAAATCAGCGTGGGGCGAAACCACGTAGGTTCCTTTTCCGGTCTTAATATTCTTTGAGCCGTCGTGAATGGTAATCTTTTCTCTCATGTGCCCGACCACTTCATCGGACAGTAGGATAACGGGAGTGCGGAACTGTTCCGCCAGTTCAAAAGCCCGCACAGTAAAATCGTACATTTCCTGCACAGAAGAAGGGGAAAGGGCGATGATGCCATAGTCCCCATGGCTGCCGTATCTGGCCTGATAAACATCCTCCTGGGAGGATAAGGTGGGCTGTCCGGTGGAGGGTCCTCCCCGCTGTACGTTGACGATCACAATGGGCGTCTCGGTCACAGCCGCATAGCCGATGGCCTCCTGCATCAAGGTATATCCCGGACCGGAAGTCGCGGTCATGGCTTTTTTGCCGCCCCATCTGGCGCCAATGATTGCGCATGCGGATCCGATTTCATCCTCCATCTGAATGAAGGCCCCTCCTGCCTTCTGCATTTCTGAGGACATCAGTTCTATAATTTCTGTGGAAGGGGTGATGGGGTAGCCGGCAAAAAACCGGCATCCCGCATAGAGAGCTCCCTTTGCGCAGGCTTCATTTCCCTGCAGTACAACTTTTTTTGGATCGCTGGCGTTTAGTTCCATAACAAACCTCATTTCGCCTTTCAGATATCAGGGACGGCTCCGCTCCGTCATGGCAGAGCAGGTTCTTTTACTACTATATCACAACAAATGGTTTTCAATAACCTGTACGTCCGGTTTAAAGTCCTCAATCTGTAAATAATATTCGGCCGCGTCGAAAAGAGCCTGCATTGGAGTGAGTCCGATCAGCTCCGTTCCAATAACAGCGACGCCATAGCGGGCCGCTTCCGCTTTGACCAGTTCATTGACCCGATACAGGGGGGTCACTGTGAAATCGGTCATGTTGATGGATACCTGGGCGATGTTTCTGTCCTCCAGCATTACGCCCATGGCCTTTACACAATCCAGACCACCGCCGGATTTGCGGATGATCTTGGCGATTCTGCTGGCAATTTCCAGATTATCGGTTCCCAGATTGATGTTGTAGGCGATGAGCGGCGGCCTTGCTCCTACGCAAACGGCTCCGCCGGTGGGATGAATCCTCTGGCCGCCGAAATCCGGGATCCAATCCGGGTCCTTGACCTTATCGGCCATGCCCTCGAACTGTCCTTTGCGGACCTTGGCCAGATTCTCCCTGTGGGGCGCGGCAGCTGACCGCTCATATAAAAATACTGGAAGATCCGCCTCTTCAGCAATCCGTTTTCCCACTTTCTGAGAAAGAGCCACGCACTCCTCCATCGTTGCCTCTTTTATGGGGATGAAGGGCATCACGTCAACGCATCCCATGCGTGGGTGTTCACCGGTGTGTTTGGTCAGATCGATCAGTTCCACTGCTTTTTTCGCCAGTTTGACGCTGGCCTCTTCACACGCCTGGGGGCTTCCCATATAGGTTATGACGCTGCGGTTATGGCTGGGATCGGATGAATAATCCAGCAGGGTGCATCCCGGTGTGCTGCGGATCTGGTCCACACACGCTTCGATGACTGCCTGGTCTCTTCCTTCGCTGATGTTTGGTACGCTTTCGATAATCTTTGCCATTGTTTTCCTCTCCTTTTTATAACTGGTTTAAAATTTCATCATACAGCTCTCTTGCCATGGTCTGGGCATCGTCGTAGATCGTTTGTCCGCCCTTTTCGAAGGCTGCCGCCTTATCCTCGTCCTTGACCCCCGGCAGATTGATTTTTACGTTGAGCCAGGCTCCCTTGATCGCCGCCATCAGGTTTAGGATGGAAACACCCAGGTCGCTGGCCGCGTTGGGGTTGGATCTGCCCACCATGGTTTTTGCCAGCATCATACCCTCATACGCATATTGCATGACATTGTAAGGCACTTCGGTGGCCGCCAGGGTTGCATCGGCAATGGCCTTGCTTCTGGCCGCTTTTTCTTCCGGCGTAGTTTTGGGCATTTTGAAGGCGTTGGAAACCAGGTTAAAAGCATCCGTATCCTTGTCAATGGCAGCGGTCAGCTCTCGATACAGCTCACTGCCTCTGCGTTTGGCCGTCTGGCAGACATCCTGGTACTTAGCGTATTTTTCTTTGCCGATGGTCAAATCGGCGACCATCATGAACAGGCCCACTGCCTGGGCTCCGGCAAGGGCGCTGACCGATCCGCCTCCCGGCGCCGGTGCGTCCGATTTGAGTACATCCAGATATTCGCTGACTTTTAAGTCGATTAATTTCATCATACCAATTCTCCTTTTTTAATTACTTGCAGGGCCATGTTGGAACCGAAGCGGTAGCAGAGCATTTCCATGTCAGGCGCATCCCAAATAACCAGGTCGGCCTGTTTGCCCGCTTCCAGGGTTCCCACCTGACTGCCCCTCCCGATGGCGCAGGCCGGATTGATGGTCACTGCTGTCAGAATCTCCTCCGGTGTCATCTTGTATCTCAAGTATCCCAGATTCATTGCCAGCTGAAGGTTGAGGGACGGACAGGAACCCGGGTTAAAGTCGGAGGCGATGGCTACTGGAATTTCTCTTTGGATCAGCTCTCTGGCCGGCGCATAGCTTTTTCCCAGGTAAAAAGAGGTAGCGGGCAGGAGCATGGCTGTCGTCTTTGCCGCGGCCATGGCTTCCATTCCTTTTTCCCCGATGGCGATCAAATGCTCGGCAGAAATGGCTTCCATCTGTCCGGCCAGCTGGGAGCCGCCGATCTCTTCGATTTCATCGGCATGGATTTTCAGGCCCAGTCCGTTCTCCCGGGCGCACCTTAGATACCTGCGGCTCTGCTTTACGTCAAAGACCGAATCCTCGCAGAACACATCGCAGAATTCGGCCAGGCCGTGTTCCTTTACATAAGGAATCATTTCCCTGCACAAAAGGTCGATATAGGCATCGCCCCGTCCTTCATATTCCGGAGGCACCGCATGGGCTCCCATGAAGGTGGCAACTAAGTCCACCGGATGGGAGTCATTCAGCTCCCGGATCACCTGGAGCATCTTGACTTCCGTATCCAGATCCAGGCCGTAGCCGCTCTTGGCTTCGCAAGTGGTCACGCCCAGGCTCAGCATCTCATCCAAAAATCCTCTGCTCTTTTGATACAGTTCGTCTTTGGAAGCTTCTCTGGTTTTCTGAACCGTATCGAGTATTCCGCCTCCGGCGCGGAGGATATCCAGATACCCAGCCCCCTTCAGCTTGAGTGGTATCTCTGCCTGGCGGTATCCGCCGAACACCAGATGGGTGTGGCCTTCCACCAGGCCGGGGGTTACCAGATTGCCCTGGGCATCGATGACCACATCCGCCTCTTCCTGGGGCAGGGTCCCATTTGATGTAATCTCCTTGATCCGGTCGTCTTCAATCAAGACTGCCGCCTGATCCAGCTTTTGGTTCTCACCCTGCTTTGCTCCGTAATGGCTGCAGCTCCCCAGAGGGGTTTGCAGCCGCCCGATATTTTTTATCAATAGTTTGCTCATAAATGTCTCCTAATTGTCTCTTTTGCCTGGATCGGTGTGTTTGATGTGGCCCGCCAGCCCATAAAATTTACACGAATTCCACCAAAAATTTCCCATCTTCATTACGGTAAACCAAAAAGTGGTGGCAGCGCCGTACTTCATGGTAAAAATAGTATAGCACGCCGACCAATTGCTACGGCGCTGCCGAGAGCGATTTCTAAAATTGTCGAATTGATAAAAATACTATACATATTTCTTCACAACTCCGTTCACCAGCTGATCATCAGCGATATAGGGGATGGTGATATGGCCGCTGCCGCCATAATTTTCGTTGTATGCGACGGATGTTTCCAGAGCGTGCTGGTTTCTGGCCCAGTTTCTCCTGGCAACGCCGCCCATGACATCCCACATCATCGCCGAACGGATGATTTCATCCACGCGCTCGCTGCCGTCCAGAACCAGGCCGAATCCGCCGTTAATGGCCTTGCCGATTCCTACGCCGCCGCCGTTATGGAGCGCGCACAGGCTCATTCCCCTGGCCGCATTTCCGGCAAAGCACTGGACTGCCATATCCGCCATGACGTTGCTCCCGTCTTTAATGTTGGCCGTTTCCCGGAACGGGGAGTCTGTGCCGCTTACATCGTGATGGTCTCTGCCCAGCATGACCGGTCCAATTTTTCCTTCCCGCACCAACTGATTGAAACGAAGGGCAATCCTGGTCCTTCCTTCCGCGTCCTGATAGAGGATCCTGGCCTGGGTTCCAACCACCAGCTTATTGGCTTTGGCATCGCGGATCCAAACCCAGTTGTCCCGATCCTGGAACCGTCTATTGGGGTCGATGCAGTCCATGGCCGCTTGGTCGGTGGCATCCAAGTCCTCCGGTTTTCCCGACAGGCACACCCACCGGAACGGTCCGTATCCGTAGTCGAAGAGCATGGGGCCCATGATATCTTCCACATAGGACGGCCAGATAAACCCATCCTTTTCATCGTGTCCGTTCTTGGAGATTTCCTTTACGCCGGAATCATAGATGGCTTTCATGAAGGAGTTTCCGTAGTCAAAGAAATACGTGCCTTTTTGGGTCAGAGCCTTGATTGCGCGGAAATGTCTGTGGAGCGATGCATCTACTTTTCCGCAGAAAGCCTGTCTGTCCTCATGGAGCAATTGGGTTCTCTCTTCAAAAGTCAGCCCTGCGGGACAGTATCCGCCGTTATAAACATTATGACAGGAAGTCTGGTCGGAGAGAAGATCTATTTTGAAGTTTTTTTCAACAGCGGCTTCCAGCAGATCGACAATATTGCCGTGATAGGCGATGGAGATGCTTTCTTTGGCTGCCAGCTTTTCTGCGGCCAGCTGGAAAACTTGGGAAAGATCATCCAGAATCACATCCACCCAGCCCTGGTCATAGCGGGTCTGAATCCTGGAGCGATCCACTTCGGCGAAGATGCCCACGGCCCTGGCAATGTTGGCTGCTTTAGGCTGAGCGCCGCTCATGCCGCCCAGACCAGATGATACGAATAGATGGCCGGTCAAATCGCCTTGTTCCGGGACCCCCAGATATTTTCGCCCTGCGTTGAGGATGGTGTTGAAGGTGCCGTGAACGATGCCCTGGGGGCCAATGTACATCCAGCCTCCGGCTGTCATTTGCCCATAATTAGCCACGCCCATCTCTTCGGCAATCTCCCAGTCGTCCAGATTATCAAACATACCCACCATCAGGGAGTTGGTGAGTATGACCCGGGGCGCCGTGGGCTTTGAAGGGAACAGTCCCAGCGGATGTCCCGATTCCACCACCAGAGTCTGGTTTTCCGTCAGTTCCTCCAGATACTTTTTAATCAATCGGTATTGGAGCCAATTCTGACATGGCTGTCCGGTTTCACCGTAAGTAACCAGCTCATAGGGATACAATGCGATTTCAAAGTCCAGGTTATTGTCAATCATCACCTGAAAGGCTTTTCCTTCCAAACAGTTTCCTTTGTATTCATGGATGGGCTTTCCGTAAATTCGTCCCTGAGGCCGGTAGCGATAGGCGTAAATTCTGCCGTAGGTCACCAGCTCCTCCATGAATTCCGGCGCCAGGGTTTCATGGAGCTCTTCGGGCACGTAACGAAGGGCGTTTTTCAGCGCCAGCCTGGCCTGCTGCTCGGTCAGGCGAAAACCTCTGTCCGGCGCTCTTCGCCTTCCCTCTTCAAATTCGGGATATTCGGGCAAGGTATTGTCCAGTTTGATCGTCATTGCACCTGCAATGGTTTTATTATCCAACATAATTTCCTCCTATCTTATCTCAACGGCCCGGTTATCCGTTCCGCCGCTTCTGCGATTTCATTCTTCTTGATCATTTCATCGAATTTGACCAGCTCATCGTGCATGATCACATCCCGGTCCACAGGATCGACTGTTTTTCGTATGTGATCGTAAACGCTTCTTGTGGCCGGGGCCAGGCCGGCAATCCCCCGCTCGCCCCTCAGCCAGATGCCCTGGGAAGCGGCGAAGAGTTCGATCCCAAGCACCTTCTGTGCATTGTCCAGTATCATGGCCGCCGTCCTTGCGGCAGTGGTGCCCATACTCACGTGGTCCTCCTGATTGCCTGAGGAAGGGATCGAATCCACGCATGCGGGATGGGCGTATATTTTATTTTCGGAAACCATGGACGCTGCTGCATACTGAGCGATCATGAACCCGGAGCATACGCCGCCATGCTTGGTCAAGAAGGGTGCCAGCCCTTCAGACAGCTGGGGATTGATCAAGCGTTCGCTGCGCCGTTCGGAAACGCTGGCAAATTCCGATATGGCCATTTTCAGAAAATCAAAGGCGAGGGCCATGGGCTGTCCGTGGAAGTTTCCTCCTGATATAACCTCGTCCTCATCGGGGAAAATCAGCGGATTGTCAGTAACCGCATTGATCTCTCTGGTCACTGCTTCGTATACGTACTCGATGGCGTCGCGGGATGCACCGTGGATTTGAGGCACGCATCGCAGTGAGTAAGGATCCTGAACCTTGTTGGGATTCACGACCTTTGCGTTGCGGCTGCCTTCAAGGAGCAAAAGCAAGTTAGCCGCCGAATCCTGCTGGCCCTGGTGTCCCCTTACCTGATGCACCTTAGGATCATATGCTTTTTTAATTCCCCTCAGGGCTTCCGCTGTCATTGCAGCGGTAATATCAGCTGTTCTGGCAAGGTTTTGCGCATCCCAAAGGACGTTGATTCCAATGGCGGTCATCACCTGGGTGCCATTGATTAAAGCCAGACCTTCCTTGGCTGCCAGCTCTACCGGCTGTATGCCCGCCAGTTTCATCGCTTCTCTGCTGGGCAGAATCTGTCCCTGGTATTCCGCCTGGCCCTCGCCGATCAAAGTCAGCACCATGTGGGACAATGGCGCAAGGTCTCCGCTGGCGCCCAGCGAACCTTTTTCCGGAATCTGCGGATGAACGCCTTGATTGAGCATGGAAAGAAGCGTATCCAAGGTCTGAGGCCGAATCCCCGAGTTACCCCTTGCAAGGGCGTTGCAGCGCAGCAGCATTACGGCCCGCACTGCTTCTTTGGGCAGCATATCTCCCATTGCGCAAGTATGGCTGATAATGAGATTTCTCTGCAAATCGGCGGTCTCTTCTTTTGAAATCAAGGTATCGGAAAACTTTCCGAAACCAGTGGTCAGGCCGTAGATCACCGCCCCCTCTTCCAATTTTTTGTCCACGTAGTCCCGGGCCTTTTTTACCGCTGCCCTGGCCTCCAGGGAAAGCTCTACCGGTTCTCCTTTTCGCGCTACGCGGATCACTTCATCAACCGTCAAATTTTGTCCATCAATTACGATTGCCATAGTTTTTCTCCAATCTAATGTCCGTTTTAATTTTTACAAATTATTATAAATAAATATTCATAACCAATTTGTACAACATTTTCGATCATTTTTTCCTTTTCCAGCCTCATTATCCAAAGGCCTCAGCCTTTTCGCTGCGACTGCTTTTTCAGTCATTGGTAAGTATAGTATAATAAAAAAGCCGATTTTTTTCTACTGTTTTTTTAAGAATCCTTTGTATTTGTATGTTTTTAATTTGCGCAAATTACCGGCAGGTCTATAGCAAACTTGTTGTTTTCTTATATTATTGCGTTAAAACATTATCCCTTTACAGTGAATAATTATTAAAGTCAGACAATTCAGGAATTGTCTTTGGCCGCGGAGCAGCTTCTACGCAGACCTTGGGCATCCCTTGTACAAGCTGTAGCCTTGACTTTCAGTGATCCTCAGGCTTGGTTGAATCCAACAAGGTCCACAGTTGACATCCTCATCGGCTTCCTTTAAACTGTAAGATGCAGGCTGGGACGGGGAAGCGGCCTGACGATTTGTATGGCACAGTAACTTTAGCAGCGAGCGCAAAGAGGCTGTTGCATTAAAGCTAATTTGGCGCACGCGGCCGCCCCAAATCAATCCGGGGCAGAACTGGAGGAAATCGCCCATGACCGTGAAAGAATACGTTCTAAAAGCACTGGAAGAAAACAAAGGAAACTGCCTTTCCGGAGAAGCTCTGGCAGAAGAAATCGGAGTCTCCCGGGCAGCGGTGCACAAAGCCATAAAAGCGCTTCGGGAAGAAGGTTATGATATCGAAGCAGTAACCAACAGAGGGTACAGCCTGTCCGCCAGCAGCGACATGCTTTCCGCCCAGGGCATCGCCGCCCATCTGGCGCCTCCTTATAGGGATCTGCCGCTGCATGTATTTAAGACTGTGGATTCTACCAACAATGTGGCGAAAAAACTGGCTGTCGACGGCGCGGCCCACGGTACCGCAGTTCTTGCTTTTCATCAGAGCAGCGGCAAAGGGCGGCTGGGCCGCACCTTTATTTCACCTGCAAACACTGGCATCTATATGAGCGTCCTCTTAAAGCCGCTCTTTGATATGAGCAAATCGGTCCTCATCACCACAGCCGCTTCCGTTGCCGTCGTGAGAGCCATTGAAAAAGTCTGCGGCCTTGCTCCCCAAATCAAATGGGTTAACGATATTTATGTCAACGGAAAAAAAATATGCGGCATTCTGACCGAGGCGATCACTGGCTTTGAAACAGGACAGATCGAATATTTGATTGTCGGCATCGGCATCAACTGCAGCACCAAGGAGTTTCCTGAGGATTTGCTGGAAATTGCAGGTGCTTTAGAAGGGGCCTTTTCGAAAAACCAGCTGGCAGCAGAAGTGCTCAACCAGCTCCTGCCCCTTATGGATCATATGGAGGATCGCTCCTTTATCGATGACTACAAGATCCATTCCATGGTCATCGGAAAGACCGTTACCGTCTATAAAGGGGGGTATTCCCCGAAAACGTCCGGAAAGCAGGCGCGGGTTCTTAATATCGACCAAAATGGAGGGCTGGAAGTTCTCTATTCCTCCGGAGAGCGGGAAACCCTGTCTACCGGGGAAATCTCCATTCGAATGTGAGGAATCATACATGGAAAAATACTCGAAAACAGCCAACTTGATGCTCTGCGCGCTCTTTGCCGCTTTAACCGCGGTTTGTTCCTTTATTTCGATTCCCCTGCCGTTCACACCAGTGCCTGTCAATTTGGCCACACTGGCCGTTTTTCTGGCAGGCGGACTGCTGGGATACAAATATGGCACCATCAGTCAGCTGGTCTATATCGTTCTCGGCGCTGCCGGCGTCCCTGTTTTTCATAATTTTACAGGAGGCGTGGGGATTCTCGCCGGTCCCACAGGCGGATACATCATCGGCTATGCAGCCGCAGCTTTTTTGGCGGGAGCTGTCATCCACCTGGCGAAAAAAAAGGATTCTTTCCTGACCCTGGCAGGCGCCATGCTCGTCGGCCTGGCATCCTGTTATTTGCTGGGAACCATTTGGTTTATGGTGTCCAGCGGTTCAGGACTTTTTGTCTCCCTTGCCGCCTGCGTCATCCCTTTCCTCCCCGGTGACGGGCTGAAAATTGTCGCAGCTTGTCTTTTGATAAAAAAGCTCAGGCCTGTTCTTGCCAGGTCATTTGTGTTAAAATAAACTCATCTAAGAGAGGTGGGTATTTGGTGAGAAAACGAATAATAGCAGTTGCTGCTTTTGTTATCTTGGCAGGAGCGGGGCTTTTTTTGGTTCCCGGAATGCTGGGGGCTGCTTCTGATGATTCTGTTCCCGCGGAACAGCAAAGCAGCGCCGCAAAAATTTTAAAATCAATGACGCTGGAAGAAAAGGTGGGTCAGATGTTCCTTGTCTGCGTTTCAAGCAGTACGGCCAGCAAGGATGACATTGCCGCTTACCATCCGGGCGGCTACCTTTTTTTCGCGGACTTTTTCAAAAGCCGTGACTGGGATTCAGCCAAGGAGGCGATCGCTTCTTATCAGAAAGCGTCTGCGATCCCCATGCTGATGGCCGTGGATGAAGAAGGTGGAACGGTGGTGAGGGTGAGCAAGTTTCCGGCTTATAGGCCAGCCCCCTTTGATGCGCCGGGAGATATCTATCAAAGAGGCGGATTGGAAGGGCTCCGCGCAGATGCCAGGGAAAAATCAGACCTGCTGCTTTCTCTGGGGATTAACGTGAACCTGGCTCCGGTATGCGATATGACCGAGGATAAGGAGGACTTCATCTATCCCCGCACATTGGGCCAGGACAAAGGTAAGACTGCCGATTATGTGTCGGCGGTGGTCGAGGAGATGAATGCTAAAAAAATAGGCTCTGCTCTGAAACATTTTCCAGGGTATGGCGGAAACGCGGATACCCATACAGGAATTGCTGTGGACCATCGTTCCTATGAAGCCTTTGTCTCCGGGGATTTTTTGCCTTTTGAGGCGGGAATCGCCGCCGGAGCCCCCTGCGTACTCATGAGCCATAACATTGTCTCATGTATGGACGCGGACAAACCGGCATCCCTGTCCCAAAACGTGCATAACATCCTGAGAAAGGAATTGGCTTTTGATAAGGTGATCCTGACCGATGATCTGAGCATGGAAGGCGTACAGGGATATTGCGGCGGAGATAATATTGCCGTGGCTGCGGTGAACGCCGGCAACGATCTTCTTTGTACGGCTGACTATAAGGAGCAGATCCCTGCCGTCTGCCAGGCAGTGAAAAGCGGCAAAATTTCAATGGAGCAAATCGATCAGTCGGTTCTCCGGGTCCTGCAATGGAAAGAGGACCTGGGCTTACTGGATGACATATAATGTGGACAGGAGGGTCGCACAGTGGAAAAAAAGCAAATTGTAATAGGCTACGAAGATTTTCGGGAGTTGATTGAAAAAGGATATTATTATGTAGATAAAAGTCACATGATTAAGGAACTGTTGGACCGTACTGATAAGGTGAACCTGTTCACACGACCCAGACGATTTGGAAAAACATTGAACCTTAGTATGCTTCGCCGTTTTTTTGAATTTGAAATGGACGAGGATGGAGAGAAAATAGATAATAGGAACCTATTTGAAGGTCTTAAAATCAGCTCCTGCGGGCAAACCTATTTGTCCCATCAACAGCAATACCCAGTCATAAACCTATCCCTTAAATCTGCAAAGCAACCAAATTATAGTTTAGCATACACCATGTTAAAAAGAGAAATTGCGGCGGAATATGATCGGCATCGTTATGTACTGAGCTGCCAAAAGCTAACGGAAAAAGAAAAGGATCAATATCAAGGAATCATGGGCTTGGGAAAAGATCCGGCGCTTTATATTGATTCCCTTAAATTTTTATCCGCTTGTCTCTCAAAGTACCATAGCGAGAATGTAATCATCCTGATCGATGAATATGACGTTCCGTTAGAAAACGCATGGGCTTCAGGTTTCTATGAAGAGATGATTACATTTATTCGCTCCCTATTTGAGTCTGCTCTGAAGACGAACCCTCACCTGGAATTCGCAGTGATTACCGGATGCCTGCGCATAAGCAGGGAAAGCATTTTTACTGGCTTAAATAATTTGGCAATACACTCCATCTTAAGCCCTGGCTATACAGACGCTTTTGGATTCACGGAGAATGAGGTAAAACGGATGCTTACCTATTATGAACTAGAGGATAAATATCCGGAAGTGCAAAGCTGGTATGATGGCTATCGATTTGGTCAACAAGAAATCTATAATCCCTGGAGCATTATCAACTATGTGCAGGCTGCCACCATAGACCATGAATCCTTTCCAAAGGCATATTGGTCCAACACATCATCAAATAGTATCATTCGGGAACTAGTTGATGATGCGGACCTGGAGACAAAAGCAGAGATTGAGTCTCTAATTTCAGGCAATACGATTGAAAAACCAGTACACGAAGACATTACTTATGGGGAAATACATAAGTCAAAGGATAATCTCTGGAATTTCTTGTATTTTACCGGCTACTTGAAAAAAATAGATGAGCGTAAGGATGGAAGAAAAATATATCTTACATTGGCAATCCCAAACGAAGAAATCATATCCATTTACGAAGATACGATTCTGGCTTGGTTTGATGAAAAAGTTCAACAGACTGATTTATCCACTTTTTTTACTGCAATCGAGTCAGGCGACTGCAAAACCTTTGGCCGTATCCTTTCCGGATTATTACTGGAGACGATTAGTTTCTACGACTATACAGAAAATTATTACCATGGGTTTCTGGCCGGGCTGCTCAAGACTTCAAAAGAATATCGAGTTTATTCCAACCGGGAAAGTGGCACTGGGCGGCCAGACTTGATCATGAAGACACCTACTGTCAGGGATGGAACAGCCGTAATTTTTGAACTAAAAGTGACAGATGAATATCATAAGATGGACGAACTGTGTCATGCCGCGCTCAAACAAATTGCGGACCGGGATTTTGCGGCAGCATTAAGAGCCGAAGGATATCAAGAGATCAAGAAGTATGGTATATGTTTCTATCGAAAAGAGTGTTTGGTGGTAAAAGAGTAAATACCATCTAAATAACTACACGCGAGACCTGGATTTTAAATCCGGTTCTTTTCAGAAAAGCTTTAACAATGAGATGGGAAAGTTCCAACTGGCTGTTGGGTGCTTGAATCCTACACTTATATATTAGGAGGAGTGATTGTAAATGATCAAATATTGTCCTGCGTGCTACACAGAATTTGAAACAGAAGATCTCGTCTGCCCCCAGTGCGGAACCAGGCTGGAGGACCCTTTTACAGAGGATGAGGCGGATGAAATGCTGGAATTATTGTTGAACGAAATACGGGCATAGGCTGCCGGGGCGGCCTATGCTTGCAGCTGGGTTCTAGAAAAAGCACCTCAAGTCAGCGAGGCGCCGGATCCCGGAAAACTTCTGCGAAATTTTGCATTTTTTTCGCAAAGTTGTGGGGTTGCGGGGCCTGATCCCGGCAACTTGGCGGCCCAAGGAGCCTCCAGGCGAATTTGAAAGCGCCTGACCGTTGAAAACTGCGTAAATTTCACATTATTTTTTTGTTTTTTTCCCACATTCTCATCCCCTAAACTTTTTAACCCGCACATTCCCAATCCAAAAAACCATCCCCCTATACAAACAAACTCAAATATCGTTCCCCTGTGTCAGGAAGAAGGATAACGATGTTTTTCCCTGCGTTTTCAGTCCTCTGTGCCAACACCAAGCCTGCCTTTAATGCGGCTCCTGAAGAAATTCCCACAAAGAGGCCTTCTGTCAGAGCCAGCTCTTTCATCGTTTCAAAGGCATCCTCATCGGTCACTGTAATGATTTCATCGTAGATGGTGGTATCCAGAACCTGCGGCACGAAATTGGCGCCGATGCCTTGGATTTTATGAGGACCCGCCTTCCCCTCCGATAACAGCGGCGAAGAGGCCGGCTCAACGGCAACCACTTTGATCTGGGGATTCTTTTCCTTGAGAAATTTTCCTGTGCCGGTAATGGTTCCGCCTGTGCCCACGGCAGATACAAAGATGTCTGTCTTGCCATCGGTGTCTTTCCAAATCTCCGGTCCCGTGGTTTTATAATGGATTTCCCAGTTGGCCGGATTGACGAATTGACCGGCGATCATACTGCCGGGAATCTCTTTTTTCAGCTCCTCAGCTTTTTCCACAGCCCCCTGCATCCCCAGAGCTGCATCCGTCAGAACCAATTCCGCCCCATACGCCTTGAGCAGATTGCGCCGTTCCATGCTCATGCTTTCCGGCATGGTCATAATGGCCCGATAGCCCCTGGCCGCAGCCACCATCGCGATCCCCACCCCGGTATTTCCGCTGGTGGGCTCAATAATCGTCCCACCCGGCTTCAGCCGCCCTTCCTGCTCTGCTTCCAGAATCATATTGTAACCCACCCGGTCTTTGGCGCTTCCGCCGGGATTAAAATACTCCAGCTTGGCAATGAGAGCCGAGCCTGCGCCCGTTTTCTTCTGATAGCGGTTCAGCCTCAACAGAGGCGTTTTTCCGATCAACTCAGCAATATTGTTCTTAATTTCCATAACATCCTCCTAAAACGCTTCATACCTTACAATCTCGCTTTTTTCCAGGGTCAGAGTGTACCCATGTCCAGGATCGGGGATCCACTTAAAAAAATGCTCCCTTTGCCCGGGAAAACACACATCCATAATCGTAGCAATGGTTCCGCCATGGCAGACCATGACCGAAACGGCATCCCCTCCGCTGTGTCTGACCGACAGCTCCTTCAGCTGATGTTTTCCATGGAGAATCCGCAGACCTTCCTTGATTCTCATGGAAAACCCGGCGATGCTCTCTCCGCCGGGACTGGCCGCGCTGCCGCTTTTGTCGCTGATCCACCCCACATATTCGGGCACTTCCTTCAAGTCCTCATAGCTTTTCATCTCAAAATCGCCAAAGCCCATTTCCTTCAGCTCCGGGATCACCTCGTGCTCCCGATCCCCATAAATGAGCGCCAGCGTCTGCTCAGTTCGTTTGAGCCCGGTGGTATAAAAATCCCCTTCATCCGCCTGGGGATAGATTGCCTCTTTTACCAGCTTTTTCAGCTCCGCAACACCTTCATCCGCCAGGGGAATATCCGACGCGCCGTAATAGAGCCGCCTTTGATTCCCCTCGGTGATCCCATGCCTGATTAAATGTATCTGTGATTTCATAATTCCCCTCTTCATTTTAATGTTTGTCCCAGCCCGCAGAAAACACGGGTAACGCTGTCCGCTTCTTTTGCCAGGTAAATCATGGTCCTTCCCGTCATTTCCCGCAGCGCCCGAAGCTCCCGGTCAATCGGCACCACGCCTTGAGAAAGATCAGTGCAGATCACCGTCTTTGCACGCAGCTGGTCAATGTGCTCCCGCAGGTAATCCGCCGCTTCCACGCCCGCCCGAAGGCAGGCCAGCACAAAATCCTCCAGACCGTATATAGTATCCTTGGAAAAGTCCAGCTCAGCCCGTTTTTCATCGCATATATAAATTTCTTTTACTGAAAAGTTTTCTTTCGCATAATCAAGTTTCCCCTGATATGCTCCGCCAAATACAAAATTCATATCAAATCACTGCCAGCGAAATCACTGCCGCAAGTTCGCTCCAAACCAGAGCAAACCCGGCAACATCGCCGTTCATTCCTCCTAACTGCCGCCTCGCGTAAGCGCCGCTCAAAATGGATGCGCAGAATTCTGCCGCCGTCAAAGCGGCAAAGGTGCAAAAGAGCCCCGGGCCTCCCTCTGGATTCAGCTCCGCTTCCAGCAGCCCGCCGCCGCCGATTAAAAGCAGCGCCGCCAGGAGCCAAATCAGGCTGACTGCCCATTTAAACCTCCGTCCTTTGGAAGAAGCAAAGATCTTTTGATACTGGCTAGTGGACAAAGGCTGGTGGACGATGACCGCTCTTGCGGACATGGTTCTTGCGAGAACAGGAATCAGGATCAGGCTCCACATAATATGAGGGTTTTCCCGTTCCAGCGCCGAACTCATGGATGCATAAAACAGCAGAAACAGTAAAATTGCCGTGATAACCGCAAATGCTCCCACGTGGGAATCCTTGAGAATACGGCGTCGTTCTTCCAGCGGCCGCCTGGAGAGGATGGCATCATTGCAATCCATAAATCCATCCAGATGGATGAAACCGCTGACGACAAAGGGATATGCCGTCAATAGGGCGGCCGCCAGCGGCCTGGGAATACTCGCCGCATCAACCAGCAAAAACAATCCATACCACAGGATGCCCATGATAAGCCCGACCACCGGGAACATGACCAGCATATGGGGCCTTGCCTTTTCATCCCACTTTTTGCAGGGGCAGGGGATGGCGCAGAAATTCCCCCAAGCCATAAAAAAACCAGTTATTGCTTTCATTCTCATCCTACCTCTTAAAATAATGAAAGCTTCCGTATGAAACTTCCACTACTTGGTCGCAGATCCGGGCCAAACTCCGGTCGCACAAAGCCAGGCCGCTGCGATAGCTTTCCGTCAGATGCTCATAGCGGGCAGCATCCCCATAAATATAGTCGGACACAAAGATCGTATTTCCTGTCCGCTGCGCAAATTGGACCAGCTCCCTGCTCACCCGCCGGGGAGCATCTTCATCTGCCCCGCCCTGCTCGTCGAACATTTCATTGGACAAAAGGGCGGTCACGCTGTCCAGCAGAAAAACGCCGTCAGGATCAGCCTGCCCCAGAGCCTGTAGGATATTTTTCCCCTGCTCGATGGTGGCAAAGCCCCAGCCTTCCCGTTCCTTGAGATGGCGCTTGATCCGCTCCCGATCCTCCCCATCCGCGGGGATCATCGTCGCTAAATAATAAAGTGGCACCCCCAGCTCATCCGCCTGCTGCCTGGCCTGCTGCTGAGCGAAAAACGATTTGCCGTTTTTGCAGCCACCGCTGATAAACAAATTCATCAGAAACAATCCCCTCTGCGGATTTCTTCCAAATAATCATCGTTGATTTCAGCCTCTTCAAAGGTTGCCATCCGGTTCATAACCCCACACGCCCCCTCAATGATCTTGAAAGCCAGCGGGCACCCGCTGCCTTCGCCCAGGCGCATCTTCAGATCCAGATAGGGCATCAGCCCCAGACCTTCCATGGCTAAACGGTAACCCCTTTCATAAGAGCTGTGAGACGGGAACATATAGGAAACGCAGGCGGGGGCGATTCTGGATGCTGTCAGAGCCGCTACCGCCGATATGTAACCGTCGATCACCACTGGAAGCCGGCTGACCGCCGCTCCGAGAAATGCACCGGTCATGGCCGCCAGGTCAAAACCGCCCACTCGGGACAGCACCGAAAGAGGCGATAAGCCCCGACAGCGGCTCAGGGCCTCATCTACGATCTCTTTCTTACGGGCAAAGCTGCTATCCACGATGCCTCCGCCCTTACCAACTGTCTTTGCTGCCGATTCTCCGGTAAGCGCGGATAAAACCGCAGCGCTGGTGGTGGTATTTCCGATCCCCATTTCCCCAATGCCAAAGATATCGTAGCCTTTCTCTTTTACCGCTGCCGCCATCTCCAGCCCGATTTCCACGGCCCGCAATGTCTGTTCTTCGGTCATGGCGTTTTCCCTGGTCAAATTCCGCGTTCCCTTTGCAATCCTTCGATTGACGATCTTGTGGGTGTCGGAAAAAGGTGTTTCCGTATATAGATTCTGGGGAATCGATCCGTTTATCCCCACATCCACAATCAAAAGTTCGCTGCCAAAGCTTTCGCTAAGGGCCCCAACGCCGGTCAGCCTCCTGGTAAAGTTGATTGTCTGGGCCAAGGTAACGCTCTGAGGCGCTGAGGATACATTTTCTTCCACAACTCCGTTATCGGCACACATGACAACTACGCAGGTTTTTTCGATGTGGTTGTTCACCTTTCCCGTGACCCCGGCCATCTGAATGGAAATATCCTCTAAAAGCCCCAGGCTTCCAGGCGGTTTGGCCAGGCTTTGCTGACGGCTGCGCGCCTTTTCCATGGCCTCCTGGTTCAAAGGCGCAATCGTCTTGATCACATCTTGCAATTCTTGATTGGTCACTTCCAAACTCCTTCCTCATCCGCACCATGAGCAAAATCGCCGCAAAACCATACGGACGGCTCACTGCTTACAATTTTATCACAGCCAGCGCCTTTCGTACAGGTTTTCAACCTTGAAAACACTTGAAAGTTACCGGCAAACCCGATAGAATAATCTTGCATGTAAAAAAGTTTTCTTTGGAAACATTATTCGCGCTTCGCGCTCACTTTCACAAGGTAAACTTTTTTGAAATACAGGAAATGCTACGCAATCGATATTTCCTGTATTATGAAAAAACAAATTGACGATAAGGAAGGTTTTTATGAACAAAAAATTGCGCGGCAATCTTTTGCTGCTTTTAACGGCTCTGATCTGGGGTACGTCTTTTGTGGCTCAGCGGGCTGGAATGGACTATATCGAACCATTCACTTTTAATGGAATCCGCTCCCTGATCGGCGGCATTGTCTTAATCCCGGTTATTTTTTTCTTAGGAAAAATGAACCCAGCAGATGACAAGGAAGAATCCACAGAGGAAGAAAAGAAGGCGGAAAATAAGACGCTCATCCTGGGCGGAATTTCCTGCGGAGTCATTCTCTTCGTCGCCAGTTCCCTCCAGCAGTTCGGAGTCGTGTACACCACTGCCGGAAAAGCTGGATTTATCACAGCGCTTTATATTGTCATCGTACCCATACTCAGTTTTTTTATCGGCAAGAAAATTCGCCCCATCGTTTGGCTCTGCGTCCTTCTTTCACTGGCTGGACTGTATTTGCTGTGCATGAAGGACGGTCTGTCCATCAATAAAGGCGATTTTCTGGTACTGCTGTGTGCCTTTGGCTTTTCCATACATATTCTGGTCATCGATCATTTTTCGCCCAAAACCGATGGCGTGAAAATGTCGTGCATCCAGTTCTTTGTCTGCGGGATCATTTCGCTGGTGCCGATGGCCATCTTCGAAACCCCCGTTTGGTCCGACATTCTGGATTGCTGGTTTCCCATTTTATATACCGGCGCCATTTCCTGCGGGGTGGCTTATACGCTGCAAATTATCGCACAAAAGGATACGGATCCGACCATCGCGTCCCTTCTTTTAAGTTTGGAATCGGTGCTTGCGGCCATCTCCGGCGTACTGATTCTCCATGAACAGATTTCGCCCAGGGAACTGATCGGATGTATTGTTATGTTTGCTGCCATTATTATTGCTCAGCTGCCTTCCAAGACGGAACGGCTGTCAGCGAAAAATCATGAATAGAGAGGTGTTATTATGATCACAAGAGAAGAAGCGTTTGCATTACTGACAACATACAACAAGGAAGAATTCCACATTAAGCATGCCCTGACGGTGGAGGGTACCATGCGCTATTTTGCGGAAAAGCTGGGGTATGATCCCGAGTATTGGGGGCTGGTGGGACTGCTCCACGATATCGACTTTGAAATGTACCCGGACGAGCACTGTCAGAAAGCGCCGGAGCTGTTAAAAGAAGGCGGCCTGGATGAAGATTTTATCCGTTCGGTATGCTCCCACGGCTACGGCATCTGCTCCGATATCGAGCCGACCCACCAGATGGAAAAGGTTCTCTTTGCCACCGATGAATTGACAGGGCTGATCGGCGCCTGCGCCCTGATGCGTCCATCCAAAAGCGTCCAGGACATGGAGGTCAAATCCGTCAAGAAAAAGTTTAAAGATAAGAAGTTTGCTGCAGGCTGCTCCCGGGATGTGATTCGCCAGGGCGCGGAAATGCTGGGATGGGAGCTGGACGAGCTGTTCCAGGAAACTATTTTAGCCATGCGCACTTGCGAGCAGTAGGGGCTGCCATGATGAAGTATGAAGAAAAGCTGCTCTCACTGGAGCGGATTATAAAGGACTATGGGCAGATGGCCCTGGCCCTGTCCGGCGGCGTTGACAGCACATTTTTGCTTTTATTTTCAAAGAAAGTTTTGGGCGATCAGCTGATTGCCGTCACTGCCTCAGCCCCCAACTTCGCGCCCGATGAGATCGCTTATGCCCGTGAGCTTTGTCAAAAGGAGGGCATTCGCCATTTGATCGTCGATCTGGGTGCGGAAATCCTTTCCCAGTTCTCCCATAATCCCACGGACCGGTGCTATATCTGTAAAAAAGCTATTTTCAGCCAAGTGAAACAGCAGGTGGCCGCCCAGTTTCCCCATGCAGTCATTGTGGACGGTACTAATTTGGACGATATGAAGGACTACCGGCCCGGCCACAAAGCTCTGGCCGAGTTGAGCATCGCCAGTCCTTTAAAGGAGGCGGGACTGACCAAGGCGGAAATTCGGCGAGCTCTAAAGGAGCTGGGAGGCGATATCTGGGACAAGCCGGCCTTTGCCTGCCTGGCTTCCAGAATTCCCTATGGGGAAACGCTCACGCCGGAGAAGCTGGCAGCTGTATACAAGGCCGAATCAGTGCTGCGTGATCTGGGATTTCGCCAGGTGCGGGTGCGCTGCCATGGAAACCTGGCAAGAATCGAAGTGGCTCCTGAGGACCGCAAGAAATTCTTTGATTTGCAGTTTATGGACCGGGTGAGCGCTCTGGTCAAGGAAGCCGGTTTTTTCTATGTTACACTGGACTTGATCGGCTATCGCATGGGAAGTCTCAACGAAGAAATACAGGAATAGAGGTTAACAATTATGGAGATTTTTGATGAATTTGTAAAAACAATCGCCACACTGCGGGGAGAAAACGGCTGCCCCTGGGACATCAAGCAGACCCATGAAAGTCTGAAGGAATGCCTGATCGAAGAGTCGGGCGAGGTGATCCAGGCCATTGACAATAAAGATGACGCCAATCTCTGCGAGGAGCTGGGGGATCTGCTGCTGCAAGTGGTTATGCACGCACAGATCGCGGCGGAAGAAGGCCGCTTCACCATGGAAGATGTTGTCCGGGGCGTCAACGAAAAAATGATCCGCCGCCATCCCCATGTCTTTGGCGATGCCAAGGTGGAGTCTGTGGAAGAAGGGCTGTCTCTTTGGGAGCAGATTAAAAGACAGGAGAAGGAGATGAAATAGTTGCTTTTTGATAGCATTTATGCTATCACACCATTAAGAAATAACTCACTCGCTTTGGAGCATACTAAGAATGTATACAATCGAATTCTATGAAGAAAGCAATGGAGAATCCGACGTTTGGGAATTTCTTGAAGCATTGCGGCAAAAAGCATCCACAAATAAAGATGCCCGTATACAATATAAGCAGGCAGTTTTCTACATTCAGCTTCTGCAGGAGAATGGCACCCGCCTTCCGGAAAATGTTACGAAACACCTCGGGGATGGTATATGGGAACTGCGCTCCGGAAACAACCGTGTATTGTATACCTTCTTTGATAATAACACCTTTGTTCTTCGCCATCAGTTCCGCAAGAAATCGCAAAAGACACCTCGCCGCGAAATTGAAAAAGCCAAGATATCGAAGAAGCTGAAAATCTTGCCGCTATTGTAAGCGCAATGATAGAAACACGCAATGCACTTGGAATCAGCCAGAGGGAACTAGCTGCCATCTGTGGAATTCCTCAGTCTTCCGTTGCAAGAATTGAATCTTTCAAGACTATGCCAAACTTAGCTACCTTGCTGAAAATTTTGCAGCCGCTTGGTTTAAAGCTTACCGTATCCTCATCAAAGCAATCTGGAGGACGGTAATGGCAGTTATGCAGCCCGCCTATCGTCACTGACAGGGATACTTATGTTATAGTTCTTTCTTTTGCAAATTATATCTTGCTTGTAACGCAGCGTAACAAGTTATAATAAAAGCAGGGGGAATCGTTTATGCAAAAAGAAAGAGCGATACCCGAAGGGTATATGACTGTCGGAGAACTGGCAAAGAAAATGGGTACGACAGTCCGTACTTTACAATATTATGATCAAGAGGGAGTGCTTTCTCCATCGGCTGAAAGTATCGGAGGACGCAGATTGTATACTTACAAGGATATGATCCGTCTTCATCAGATACTTTCTTTAAAATCCTTAGGTTTTTCTTTAAGCGATATTAAAGACCGGCTCATATCATTGAATACGCCCGCTGAAGTCGCAGATATTCTCGCCCAGCAGGCTTCTGTTGTGAAAGAAAAGATCGAAGTTCTTTCCGAATCCTTAAATGCAATCGAAGCACTGAAAGAAGAAGTGCTGCAAATGCAAACCGTAGATTTCAAAAAGTACGCTGATATTATCATCAATTTGCAATTGGATAATGAATATTATTGGCTGATCAAGCATTTTGACAGCGATACCTTGGACCATATTCGCAGCCGCTTCGATATTGAAAGCGGCAGACTTTTTATGGATCGATTCAACCAGCTGAACGAGGATATTATAGCTCTCAAGAAGAGCGGCATTGCGCCGGATGACGAAAAGGCGCAGCGACTAGCGGAACAGTTTTGGAATATGGTTATGGAGTTCACCGATGGCGATCTGCGCATGCTGCCAAAGCTCATGAAGTTCGGAAACCTGAAAGGGGAAAATAGGGATTGGGTGCAAAAACAGACAATTGTTAATGAATATATTCAACCGGCATTGAATATCTATCTTTCGAAGATCGGAGTCAATCCTTTTAAGGAGGTACGGTGATGGATCATGCGATACAGGTTGAGAATTTGTACAAGAGCTATGGAAATGATCTTATACTTAAAGATTTGAATTTTCATGTGGAAATTGGGGAAATCTTTGGAATACTAGGTGTTAACGGCGCGGGAAAAACAACGCTTCTTGAATGTATGGAGGGACTTAGAAAATATGAGCGGGGAAAAGTCTCCGTAAACGGACAAGTAGGGATTCAACTGCAATCTGCCTCTCTGCCCGCCTGCATCAAACCTATGGAAGCGATCCATCTTTTCGCTAAATGGAAAAAAACAAAGGTTGGACCGTCGATTTTATCCGCACTTGGAATCGATGAACTGGCTAGAAAGCAATATTGCCAATTATCAACCGGGCAGAAACGCCGTCTGCATTTAGCTCTGGCTTTAATCGGAGATCCGGATATTCTTTTTCTCGATGAGCCGACGGCCGGGCTGGACGTAGAAGGACGGATTGCCTTGCACAATCAAATACGCCGGTTGAAGGAGCTGGGGAAAACGATTATTCTGGCCAGTCACGATATGGCAGAGATAGAGGCCTTATGCAGTCGAATCGCCATACTCAATCATGGCTGTATCGCTTTTTTAGGAACCGTCGATGAATTGACTGAGGAAGTCGGCACCCAGTATAATATCGAAATTATAACCGAGTGCGGCAAAGACGATTATACGGTTGATGATATTGGAGAGTCTCTGCCGGCCATATTGGAACAATATAAAAGTAAAAGCCTTACGATTCTGGATATAAAAATAAATCGAGGTTCTTTCCAGCAGCATTTTATTGAGGTAGCGAAAGGAGAATGACCGATGGGCGCATTTTTATATGGGATTGCTCTCCAATTCAGGTTGGATATCAGGAGTAAATCTTTATTAATTACTTGTTATATTGTTCCTCTCATGTTTTTTGCGATCATGGGCGGTATATTCACTTCATTAATGCCGGAGGCAAAGGACACATTAATTTCATCCATGACCGTCATGGGCGTATCTATGGGAGCTCTCATAGGCGTTCCGCCCTCGCTTGCAGAAATTTATGGATCTGATATTAAAAAAGTGTATAAAGCAAATGGAATGCCGCTGTGCTTTGGCTTGCTATCTTTAATACTGTCGGCATTTATTCATCTGCTGATTATGAGCAGTATCATCTACATCCTATCGCCCATTGCTTTTGATGCGCAAATTCCTTCTAATCTTCCACTTTACTTTGGAAATGTGATCGTTTTTATCCTTGTGTCGCTGAGCATAGCCTGCGTCTTGGGATTGTCCATCAAGAGCCAGGCAAAGCTAACCATGTTCAGCCAGTTAGTATTCTTACCCTCCATCATGCTGTCAGGCATTATGTTTCCAGCAAATTTACTCCCCGAATTTTTGCAAATTATTGGAAAGCTGCTGCCGGCAGCATGGAGCTATACCTCGCTTTCCAGCCAAGTATTCGAACTGAGCGACTTTATCCCATTAATGGTTATCTTTTCAATCGCAATTGCTCTTTGCGCAATCCTGCTAAAAAAGCTGCGTTCCGAGTAAAACGCAGCTTTCAGTTTGCTTTTAAAACATACACCTTGGCTCCTTATTCTCTTGTTGGAACCACTTCCATCCAATATCCGTCCGGGTCCTCAATGAAATAAACGCCAAAATTGGGATTTTCAAAGCAGACGCAGCCCATTTCTTTGTGATAAGCCAGAGCCGCATCGTAGTCGTCAACCCGAAAGCCCACATGAATCTCATTATCTCCCAGATCATATGGTTCTTTTCGATCTCTCATCCAGGTCAGCTCCAGCTGGCACGGATTTCCTTCTGTGGCTAAAAACACAATTTTGCTGGAACCATCCTGGGCCTCGATGGTCCGTACCGGCTTGAGGCCCAGCGCTCTTTCGTAAAAATCCAGCGATTTTTCCAAATCCAAAACGGTTATACAGCTATGATACATTTCAAATTTCATGTTCGTTCCCTCCTCGTTTTAACTAGTCAAATTATACCACGATTATTTGTCCCTCGGCCACAGATAATAGAACTATGAGTATATTTATTTTCACTGTCGGCGCTCTTGGCTATGGAGCACTGGAAGTCCTTTTCCGCGGGTTTACCCATTGGACGATGATGCTTACCGGAGGAGCCTGCCTGCTTACTCTATACTATTTGAACCTGCAATTTCATAAGGCGCCTCTAATGCTAAAAGCCGCTTGCGGAGCTTTGGTCATCACCCTTTATGAATTTGCAGTGGGATTGATTGTAAACCTTTGGTATCACTGGAACATCTGGGACTATTCTCAAATGCCCGGCAATGTATTGGGCCAGATATGCCCGCTGTTCACCCTGATCTGGTTTTTCCTGTGTCTGGGGATACTTCTTATTTCCAAAGGTCTGTATTATGGATACCGATTTTTTCGGCCTTAAATACAGGGTCCAATCCCTGTGCTTTCTGCTCCTGGTAATCCTTTAAAACTTTCAGGGCAATACCGCCCAGCAGTATGATCGCAATGATATTAACGGTTGCCATGCAGCCCATTATTACATCTGCGAGGCCCCAGGCAGTTTCCAGGTCATTCTGCGCGCCGACAAAAATCATCAGGATTGCCAGGATGCGGAAAATGAACATAAAAATCTTATTTTCACTAATAAATTTAATATTCGCCTCTGCATAAAAATAGTTTCCAATTAAAGATGTGAATGCAAAGAGGCAAATCGCTACTGTTACAAAATGGATACCAGCAGAACCGAACACAGAAGCAACTGACTGCTGGACCAGCGGAATGCCATTGAGTTCCCCGCCCACTGTGTACTGATTAGTCAGCAGAACGATAAACGCAGTGGTCGAGCAGAGGAGCAAGGTATCGATAAATACCGATAATACCTGTACCAGGCCCTGCTTGGCCGGATGGGATACATTGGCAGCGGCAGCCGCATTGGGCGCCGATCCCATACCTGCTTCGTTGGAAAAGAGGCCTCGTTTGATGCCCAGCACCACGCAGGAGCCGGCAAATCCGCCAAAGATCGAATCCCAGTCAAAAGCAGCCGCAGCCACTTCCTTCATTGCTTGAGGAAGATATGTGATATTGGCGAAAAAAATAATCAGTCCGATGATGATATAAAGCACTGCCATAATGGGTACCAGCACTGACGAAACTCGTCCAATTTTATGGGTCCCTCCAAAGAAGAGCACGGCGGCTCCAACAGCCAGGATGATGCCGATAACCATGGGAACATTAGACTGGGCAAAGTTGGGCACATAATATTCAAAGGCAGAACTGATATTGTACGACTGCAAACCGTTGAACCCAAAGGCGAACGTAAGGATCAGCAATATGGAAAAAATAATTCCCAGCCATCTGGCGCCCAAAGCCCGTTGAATATAGTAGGCCGGCCCGCCTTTAAAGATTTTGCCGTCCCGCTCTTTATAGACCTGTGCCAGGGTACTTTCGATGAAAGCTGATGCTCCTCCGATCACGGCCATGATCCACATCCAAAGCAGCGCCCCGGGGCCGCCCATAACAATAGCTGTTGAAACGCCGGCAATGTTTCCCGTTCCTACTCGGGAAGCTGTAGCGATCATCAATGCTTGGAAAGAGGATAAACTGCCCTCTTCATGGCTCTTTTCCCGAACGACCCTGAGGGAATCAGGGAACAGCCGAATCTGAACAAATCCCGTGCGAATGGTAAAGTACACTCCGACAATAATCAGCAAAATGATTAAAAACTTGCTGTACAGAAACTCATTTGCTATATTCAGAACCTCTGTAAATTGCTTCATTCTCTCACTCCTTTAAATTCTGGCAAAAAAATCTTTTACTGCAAACACTTTTCTTTTATAATGGTTCTAGGGGTAATAAAACCCACACGCCTTTAAATTTAACATAAATACATAGCATATTCAATCATGGAATTTTTATTGCCGCAAAGTGGAATATGCCAAGGCATCTATGTACAAGGAGAATACTTTATGACGAACTATAATTTTAAAAACTTACAAAACGGCAGCGATATCCGCGGAATTTCCCTAACCGGCGTTCCAGGACAGCTGCCAAATCTGACCGATACGGAAGCGGAAAGGCTGGCCAAAGGGTATCTACTCTGGTTGTGTAAAAAAACGGGCAAGAACACCGATACGATAACCATCTCCGTAGGACGTGATCCAAGGATGTCCGGCCAGCATTTGAAAAACGGATTGTTCATGGGGCTTGGACCTTACGGTGTCCGTATTCTCGACTGCGGTCTTTCTTCCACGCCGGCAATGTTCATGTCTACCGTCTTTCCTCAATACAACTGCGACGGTGCAATTATGATCACTGCCAGTCACTTGCCTTTTAACCGCAATGGCTTTAAATTCTTTGATAAAGAGGGCGGTCTTAACAAGAGCGATATTGCTCAGATCATTGAGTTTGCCCAATCAGATGAAAAACTATCCTCACTGGGTGAACCGGACTGGAACAGGCAGATTTTCGTTTTTGGCAAAAAGAGCTATCCCACTGAAGAAGCTGATCTGATGGATACCTATTGTTCTCATCTGCGAAGCATAATTCAAAAGGGAGTAAACCACCCCGATTTTTATGATAAACCCCTTACCGGTTTAAAAATTGTTGTTGATGCGGGCAACGGAAGCGGAGGCTTTTATCCGCGCAAGGTGCTGGCGCCCTTGGGTGCTGATATCAGTGCCAGCCAGTTTCTTTCACCGGATGGCAGCTTTCCCAATCATCCGCCCAATCCGGAGGATCGGCAGGCCATGGAGTCCGTTGCTCTAAAAACTATTTCAAGCGGTGCTGACCTGGGGCTCATCTTTGATACGGACGTTGACCGTTCGGCGGCAGTCGATCACCGCGGCCGCGAAATCGCTAGGAATGGAATCGTAGGGCTGGCTGCTGCGCTGATTGCAGAAGAGCATCCTGGAAGCACGGTTGTTACCGATAGTATAACCAGCGACCCCCTAACCGTATTCCTGGAAGAGGGGCTGGGGCTTAAACATTTGCGTTATAAACGCGGTTATAAGAATGTCATCAATAAAGCCATCGAGCTGAACGAGCAGGGAATTGACTGTCAGCTGGCCATCGAAACTTCAGGTCATGCGGCGCTCAAGGAAAACTATTTCCTCGATGACGGCGCTTATCTGGCCACGAAAATTGTTATTAAAACGGCCCAGCTGCATCTGGCCGGCAAAAATTTGGACAGCTTAATCGAAGGCCTTAAACAGCCGGAAGAAGCAATAGAAGTCCGGATTCCCATCACTGCCTCCGATTTTGCATCCTACGGTGATCAGGTCCTTGCCGATCTGAAGGCTTTTGCTGATCAGGATCCGGACATGACGGTGGTGTCTCCCAATTATGAAGGCGTGCGCATCGCCTTTGCGGGCGGTTGGTGTCTTCTCCGAAAGTCACTCCATGATCCGATTATGCCGCTGAATGCAGAGTCGGAAAGAAAGGGGGGCTGTGCGGAGATTCTGGAAAAGGTTCGAAGCTTTTTATCCGCTTATCAAGAGCTGGATCTATCCCCTATGAATTATTAAAAGAAGGTGGAATCATGAAAGATTTTGTGACTTGCGGGCAAATGAAAATCCTAGAGAAACGTGCTAACGCGGCAGGTCTGTCCTATTATGAGATGATGGAACGGGCGGGTACTGCCGCTGCCGAACTAATTGCCGCTAAATTTGCCGCCAAGTATGGAAAACCACTGTCTAAGGTAAAGATCATCCTCTTCTGCGGCAAAGGCAATAATGGCGGAGACGGCTTTGTCGCAGCCAGAAAATTTATGGAACAGGGCGCCTCCATTACCATTGTCCTGGTAGATGGCGCACCCACTGCTGATGATGCTGTCACCAATTTTTCTTTGATAAAGGATCAGGTCCAAATTATCGATATGACAAAGACTGAATCACCTTTTATGGAAATTCGAGGCAGACAGGATATTCTCGTGGATGCGATCTACGGGACCGGGTTCCACGGTAAATTGCGGCCCAATGCTTTAAAAGCCGCCGCTTTTATCAATCAATTCTCCGATAAAGCCTTGATCTGCGCCTTGGACATTCCGTCAGGTTTGGGCGGCGATGCCATTCAAAGGCAGCACATCGATGCCAACGCGGTGCAGGCGCATTTGACCGTAACCTTTCACAATAAGAAGCCGGTACATCTCAAGTCTTTTGCCAGGAAATACTGCGGCGAAACGTTCATTGCAGATATCGGCATCGATGAGGACGCGCTCTGGTAAACTGTTGCGGGTATATCGTATAACATTTTGACTTATTGTTGATATTAGTCTGTGTTTTAGCTCAACAATCGAGTTGTTCTCCTCGATTGTTGAGCCTAACTCTTAATGATCGCCTTACAGCAACGCCGTACAGATGGTAAAAATACTATACCTCCAGCTCCAGAACGACTGGGCAGTGGTCGCTGCCCATGACATCCGTCAGAATGGAAGCATCTTTCATCTTATCTTTCAGCTTTTCAGATACCAGAAAATAGTCGATCCGCCATCCGGCGTTATTCTTTCTGGCGTTAAAACGGTAGCTCCACCAGGAATAGATGCCTTCTGCTTGCGGATAGAAATAACGGAAACTATCGACAAATCCTGCGTCCTGCAAAATGGTCATTTTTTCCCGTTCCTCCGGTGTGAACCCTGCATTTTTCACATTGGTTTTTGGATTTTTCAGGTCAATTTCTTTATGAGCCACATTCATATCGCCGCAAATAATAACCGGCTTTTTTTGGTCAAGACCGCATACATAGGCGCGGAAGGCATCTTCCCATTCCATCCGGTAGCCCAAGCGCTTGAGCTCGTTCTGCGAGTTGGGCACGTACACATTAACCAAATAAAAGGTTTCATATTCCAATGTGATCACTCTGCCTTCATGATCGTGGGCATCGATCCCCAGTCCATAAGCTGCCGAGAGCGGTTTTTCTTTCGTAAAAATCGCAGTGCCTGAATATCCTTTTTTTTCTGCGGAGCACCAGTATTGATAATATCCTTCCACCGGCACCTCTGCCTGCCCTTCCTGCATCTTGGTTTCCTGAATACAAACGATGTCTCCATCTTGTTCCTTTATGATATCCACAAATCCTTTGCCCATACAGGCTCGGATTCCATTTACGTTCCATGATATGAGTTTCATTCTTTTTCTCCTTTGTTATTAATCGCCAGCTCCGCCAGGAAGCTGGAATGATTTCTATTATAGCACAAATTCTCATCCTGCATAGCGCCGGTGTGTGCGCAGCCGGACTGGCATCTGATTACGGGCCCGCAAGATTTCAGCCAAAACCAGTTCCAGACTGATACTTTTCCCCTCTTTGGCTTGGCAGAAGGCCACCTGAATATCCTAAACCCGGTGACTTTCAACCCGTTCTTTAACACTTCTCCCACTCCCTTCTTGCCCTCGAAGCCATCTGAGGTCCAAACTATCAGAAATAAATACGTTTTGCTGCTATTCCGACACTCCCGGCCGGCGGAGTCGCTGACCAGCGTTTTGCAAAGCCGCCGTTCTTATACCACAAAAAAGGTACACTCCAAAACATTCATAGGTTTTAGAATATACCTTTTCATAACTTCGTGTGATGCCCGGCTTATATCCCGGTGCATTGTTTCCGGATTTATCGAACCCCTTTTGGTCTCGTCTACGATGTCTTTATTGGGCGAGACAACTGCGTATTGAAACTTCTAAGTAATCGACTTTCCAGGCTCAAGCCGCCTCTGCCAAAGGACTTGTTCGGCCCCGCTAGAATTGATCTACCTTTGACTTCACATAGCTGTATGTCCGCGGCCGTTCGCTTTTCAGCCTGCTCGGATTCTCCGTATAGTTTTTAAAGGATTCGGCGAAGTACTCACCCGAACTCTGGGTTACATAGGCCTTGTCGCTATAGTTGTACTTGCTCTTCTCATCGTTATAAATATCCTTGAACTCGCTGGTGCTGTCCGCTCTTCCTGTCCGATAAGAGACAAAATGCCCCAGTTCATGGTAGACAACAGCATTGGCAGCCTTCAATTCAATGGTCTTAGTCGCAGAGCGGAAAACGCCGGAATAGCTTACCTTTGGATTAACCACAACTTTGTAGCCGCCGCTCTCAAAAGCGTTGAGAACATCTGGATCTGCCTTTGGCGCGATGCTTCTTATCTTCACTTCGCCGCCGGCAGCCGTAGTGGTCTGTGTCGTAGTCGTAGTCTTGATTGTCGTCTTAATCGTCGTTTTGATCTTTTTCTTTTTCGATTTCTTCTTGATTATCGTCTTTGTTGTCGTTACGACTGTCTTCTGAGTTTTTACCGTCTTTGTGCTGTATTTCTTAGTACTTGTGCTCTTCTTTGTCTTTTTCTTAGTCGTCGTTTTGCTCTTTTTGGCTTTTTTCTTTAATTTCTTAACCTGAGTTTTCTTTTTTACGGTTGTCTTTGTTGTGGTTTTAGAAACAGTGGCAGCCAAAGGCGGCGCGTCATCCTCAATGATCACAACCTGGCCGGAGATGATACAATCCGTTCCTGCCTCTTCATTGGGATTGGCGATGCAAAGTCCGATCATAGATACCATGATCAGAGCAATACAAACCTTCGTTAAAGCTTCTTTTTTTGTCGCACTCATAATTACACCCCTTCCTCTTCGGATGTAACCTTATTCTATACTTTTCCGCGCCTGTCTGTCAACACTTAAAAGCAAGAACTTTCAACGTTTCTAAGAATTTCACTGTAACCTTTTGTAATTCCGGTATCTCTGGGCATTACGGACAAGATTGGGCGCTCTTTTCTTACTCCTTTTTTCTCTTTTTATATTGCCCCAGAAGTCCGTCGTACCGTTTCCCGGTAATCCGGAATGCAAGCTCAAAGCTCAGCGTGAGAACAACCGTGATTGCGATAAAGATTCCGATAAAGACGACCCAATTTATCATCCGGTCTGCCGGAAACCAATGAAAGATCAAAGCAAAGGCTGTCAGCAGGATCAGAAACGGTATGATAAAAATAATCAGCCTGGTCGTATATTTGGCATTTTTAATCACCCAGCCCGGGTAAAAGGCAATCCCTTGGATCAGCGTGCCCAGCGCCGATAGGATTATCAATTGCAGCAATACCCATATATTGAGGCTATCTCCTCCCTGGGCAAGCGTAATTGCACCGTAAAGGCACACGCACCCTGTGAACATCATGCAGGCGTAATTTTTCCACGTTATTACTCCAGATATAAACTTTTTCATTTTCCATACCTCCTCATAAAAGTCCCAACTTTTCTTTAATCGTTGAGACATACTGCCGAGAAACGTTGAGATTCTCCCCATTGTTCATCTGCACCAGCATGCGGCCGCCGAAGTCCGGTCTCAAAGACTGAATTTGGTTAAAATTAATAATCGTGGATTTGGATGCCCTGAAAAAGTCGCTGCTGATCAGCTGTTCCTCCAGCTCGTACAGCCGCAGCGGCGTCTCATAGACCTCTTTGGATGTATAGAAAAATGTCTTTTTATCCACAGTGTCTATGTAAAGTATTTTCGAAGCTTCCAAGATATAGGTCCGGCCTTCCCTCATTCCAGTAATTTTTTTATCCGAAGCCCGTAGAAGTGCGATCACCTTAAGTATCTGGGGAGTGGTCTCCCTGCAGTTGATAATGACCTCTGTCTCCTGAAGCTCCTGATTTTCGTTGATTTGAATTTTCATAAGCCCTCCTTCCGAGATGGCCCTCTCTGTTTTCTAATACTATCTTATCCGGCAGTCCGTCCCCTTGCAAGGCAGTTTGCCTATGGTGCGCAGATTTCTTTCTAAGATGCAAAAAGACCGCCTACAAATATGTTTGTGGGCAGCCTTAAAGTCATTGCAACTTTATTCGGTTTTATTTCGTTCCGCCAGTTTTCGCTGAATCTCTTCAAAGCGCTCTTTGGTAATCGGATACCTGGAGAGCGCAATCATCGCCAGGATTAGAAATCCGGCCGGCAGGACCGTTACCGAATTCTGCACCCAGGTAAGGGCCGTCTCTGTCTGTACCTGCGCGCTGCCGTCAAATCCCGCCAGCTGCAAAACAATACCCAAAATCTGCGAACCCATGCCAGTGGCCAGAGCCTCCACCAGTCCCTGAAGAGAAACAATTGTCCCCTGACGTTTTTTTCCGTTTTCCAGCTCGTCGTATTCGCACACATCATAAATGATGGAAGGCATCAGCTGCCAATAGACAGAGGTGGACACCGCCACAAAGAAAACAAATACATAAAGCTGCCACATCGACTCCACACCGATGATTCTGGCAATGGTAACCGATACGGCTCCAATGACGAACACCCACATCAAAGCTGTCCGCTTGTCAGTGGCAGCGCTGATTTTGCGCATAATCAAAATAAGGACCAGACAGGCAAATGTACGATATAAGAACATCCCCGATACCTGTTCTGGGGAAAGACCCTGATTATATGTAAAGTAATAGACCAAATCCGAGGTAAACATGGCGTAACTCACAAGGGCGAAGAGACTGGTAAACAGCAGTGACTTCACTGGCTTGAGTTTGAGCACCTGCCAGTATTCCCGGAAAATTTTAACCAGATTGGGCCTGGGCAGGCCGGTCCGCTCCCCGCAGGGAGCAGACTGATCCGTATTCTTCGCCGCACGGGCGGTAATAAAAATCGACGCCATGGATGTAATCCCCACAATGGCCCCTGTGGCAGACCATGCTCCGGGCGTGGAGAGGCCCCTGTCTGTAAGGAAAGCCACGAGAATAGAAGGCATAACCATAGCCACCACATTGCCCAGCATGTTAAAAATCGAGGCATAGGACCGCAGCTCAGTGCGTTCGTTGTAGTCTTTGGTATATTCTGCTCCCAGAGCCAGATAGGGAACAAAGAAGCCTGTGTAAGACGTCCAGAAAATCAGCAGGATCGCCCCATAATAAAGGGGCTTGATCTGAGGCAGCAAATCCACCGCAGTAAAAAGCATATAGGTGGATGCGGCCATAGGCAGCGACATGATGACCATGAACGGTCTGCGCCGCCCCCATCTGGTCATGGCATGATCGCTGAGATAGCCAACGATTGGGTTGATCAGAGTATTCCACAGCGCTCCTACCACTGTGATCGTTCCTGCGAAAGCGGGTTCCACACCAGCGACTGTGGTAAGAAAAAACAGTAAAAACGCACTGATAAAACCATAAGATGCGGCATCTCCGTAAGCAGCTGAAGCATATTCAATTTTATTCCGAAATCTTAATTTTTCCATACCACTATAATACCCTATCGTGCTACCGGATAGTCAATGGGTTTTGCCATCTTTTTTTGTTGCATTTTCGCACATTCTAAAAATCAAACAACTTCAGCTGCTCCATATTGGGAGCGGATTTCTTTTTGAAAGCCTCTTTCACAGTCCGATGGTTTTCTGGTATTTCCGCCAAGAAAGGGGATGGCTGTCCGGATACGGACAAAATTAATTCCTCCTTAGCCCGGGTCATGCCCACATAAAAGAGCCGGCGCTCCTCCTGGATGTCCCCCTTCGCCATAGGAATAAAGTCTTCATTGACGCCGCATAGAAAAATCACAGGAAATTCCAGGCCCTTTGCTGCGTGAAGGGTCATGAGTCTGACCGCGCCTGAGTCGTACCGTTTGCCGGAAGCGCTTCGCTCCAAGTCCTGCTCCTCACCCAGCAGCAGCTGGTCTAAAAAGGTCCTCATATCATCATAAAAGACAGCCATGCCTGACAAACGCTCCAGGGGTTCATGAGAAGAAAGGCCTGTTTTCTCCGCCCAGGTCCGCAAGAGGGTTTCCGGCTTGGTTCCTTTTAGTTGGGGCAGCAGCAAGTCTTTTAGATATTGGCAAGTTTCTTGAAGATCAGTCTCAAAGATCCCTTTGCAAACCCGCTTCATCTGCTCCTCATAGGCCTTTGGCTCCAAAAGATAAAGGAAAAACCAGATCGCCGCCTGCACCGCCGGATCTTCTTGAAAGGGTTCTTTACCCGTGATGATGCAGGGTATGCTTTCTTTTTTCAAACATTGTTCCAGAAGCTTGGCCTGAAAATGGGTACGATAAAGAACCGCCATATCGCTGAAGCTTCGATGATGCTCCCTTGCGGATGCGAAATTCTGGGCGTCCATCATATCCATACCGCCAGTCATACGGTTAATTTCTTTGGCAATAAAAACGGCTTCCGCCATACGGCTTTCCGCTGTGACCAGCCGCACCTGCTGTCCGACGGCCCCACTTGCGAGCAGCGTTCTGGGTTGGCCGTCGTTATGGTCAATCACAGACAATGCACAGTCGATAATCTGAGGCGTGCTTCGGTAATTTTGGGTGAGGCGGATTCTGTCAATCTGGGAATATTCCTTTTCAATCCGGCCAAAGACGCCGGGATCGGATCCGCGAAAACCGTATATGGACTGATCCGGATCTCCGATGACAAAGAGGGTATCGGCCTGGGCGCTCCAGGCCCGAATCAGCTGATACTGGATCTCATTGATATCCTGCAGCTCATCCACCAGAATATGTCTGCCGGCGGAAAAGGCCGGATGCCGGGGAGATTGCTCCCAGCGCTTAAGCACCTCCAGCAGCAGATCGTCAAAGTCTAGAAGCCCCGTATCCTGAAGCCTGTTCGTATAGTCCTCGCATGCTTGGAGAATTTTTTTATCTTCCGGGAGCATCCCCATCTTATATGCAGAAACCTGGCGCAGCAGCTTGACCGGCGATACGGAAACCCCGCACGCCACTTTCGCCTGTCCGGCCAGCTCAAGCTGGATGGTTTCGTCCGCCAAAGCGGCAGCCAAGCCCGCCTGAATCAGCATTTCCCGGCAAATCCCATGGAAGGTTCCCACCCTCACAGACCTGCCCCGATTCGATCCCAGCTTTTCCACCAGCCGCAGCCGCATCTCCGCCGCCGCTTTATTGGTAAAGGTGACCGCTGTTATATCCGAAGGTTTCTGATCCAGTTTCTCAATCAAAAAGGCGATCCGCTCAATTAATGTATATGTCTTGCCTGTGCCGGGACCTGCAATCACCGCTGTCACAGACTGTTTTGTTTCGATAGCCGCTAGCTGCTCGCAATTGGCACCTTTATGAGACGGTTCTTCTTTTGCAGGCTCTTTTTGAGGCGCCGCCGCTGGCTTAAGTTTCTTTTTAGGCTTCTCTCCGGCCGGGAGGGGACATCCGGCAAAGAGGCTCATCTGCCCGCACAACTCCTCGATTTCCTCTTTTCCAATAATCTTGATCTTTCCATACTCTCCGTCATACCCGGGAATCCGCTCCACCTTGCCCTGGCGAAGCCGCCTGATGCCCTCTTCAATGCACGGACCTGCCATTCTGCCGATCTCCTCCAGGGGCATCTCCCGCAAGATCGTGAATTCCGTCCCCAACTCCTTGAGCATGGCCTCATACTGGCGCTGCACTTTCACGCTGGCCGCCGACTTGTCCGTGGACGCGGCGATGACCTCCGGCAGGGGTACCAGGCTTTCGAAATATCCGCCCTCCGGTTTATAGCAGCCCTCTTCCCGATCCGCCAGCTGCTGTACCCTATGGAGTACGCCGATGGTGATCTTTTTTCCGCATACCGGACACCTGCCGCCGTACTGATCGGTTTCCGCCGGGCTCAGGCTCAGCTCGCATTTCCGATGGCCGTCCATATGGTATTTGCCTTCCTCCGGGAAAAATTCAATGGTGCCGCAAAGCCCGCTGCCCTTCTCCAAAGCTTCCTTCATTCCCTCATAGGATAGGGGAATATCCAGCAAATTGGCTTCCCGCCCCAGTTTTGACGGGGAGTGGGCGTCGGAGTTGGACACCAGATTGTACCCATCCAGCGCCGACAGCTGCCAGTTCATCGGCGGATCGGAGGATAATCCCGTTTCCAGCGCATGAATGTATGGGGTCAAGTCGCCGAAGCATTCTCCAATGGTATCAAAACCGGAAAAAGCGCCGAACAGGGAGAAGTGAGGCGTCCAGATATGCGCCGGGATGAAGATGGCCTGCGGGCAGACATCCAGGGTGATCTCCAGCAAGTCTCTGCTGGAAAGGCCCAGTATAGGCCTGCCGTCGGAATGAATGTTTCCAATAGCCGCAAGCCTCCGTGACAATTGCTCCCCATCCTCCAGGCTTGGCAGCAAAATCAGATTATGCACCTTTCTCGTTTTCCCATCCTGCTTATAGATGGAGCTGATTTCACCGGAAAGAATGAAGCGGGGCTGTTTTTCATCAGCTGTCACAGCATCCCGGATTCGATATTCGTCCTTGAGTATATAAAGCCCATCCTCCGCAGGCAGAAGCTTTTCTTTCAGCTCCTGCCTCCAGGCCGGATGGGTAAAGTCTCCGGTCCCCAGGATATCGATGCCTTTCCTCCTGGCCCAAAGGTCAAGATGTTCCGGCACGCATTCTCTACTGGTCGCCCGTGAATATTTGGAATGAATATGTAAATCGGCAATGTACATGTTGCTTCACCTGCTTTTCCCAAGATGCTTTTATTATAAATCGCTCCTGGGAAATAGGGAAGCAAAATATTTCGCCAGTTCTATCCTCTGGTCGCTTTTCCGCTGATCTTCTCGATATCCAGCCTAAGAACATGCAGCTTTTCGAACGCGGAATTGATATAGTCCTCACCCGCTTTTAAATAGTCCGGTGACAGTTTTTTTAAAATGGCTGTGATCCCCTTTCTCTTTTCCTTTTGATCTTCCACCACCTGAACGGTTCCAAAGACGATGACCGACCTGTACTGGGTATTGAATTTCTCAGGCATCAGCTTTACTGAGTCTGTAACCGTCAGACAGGCGCTGCTGTTGGCTGCCAAGTTTTCCAGTCTGTGCCCTGTAAGTGCGCAGTGAAAATAGATGGCGCCATCCTGATAGACAAAATTCATCGGTGTTCCGTATGGCGTCTGGTCGGTACTGATTGTTGAAAGCACGCCGTATTCCGCTTTTTCCAAGACCTCCATCGACTCCTCACGAGTCATAGCTTTTTCACTTCTTCTCATACCTTTATCCATATTGATACCTCCTGTTTTTCTTGATTTCTTCTTGCCATGAGTATACAATGAAATTGGCTTTAACGTAAGCACCAATTTTCAAATTTTGACAGGATCCAATTACAAAAGGAACATTTATGTTATACATTGACCGCGACAGCGCATCGCCGCTCTACGAACAAATTTACGCCGCCTTTGTCCGTGAAATCCTTACAGGGGCCCTGGCCGCAGGAGACCGGCTTCCAGCTACCAGAAAACTGGCCGAAGAACTTTCCGTAGGAAGGAATACCGTGGATAAAGCCTATCAGCAGCTGGCCGCTGAGGGCTACATCGAATCCCGAATCGGCAGCGGATTTCTTGTGTGCAAAATCCCTCTCCAGCTGGATGCTGGAGCGCCGGCCCACAGCCGCAGTAGGGAGGAAGGGCCTTTATATAAGATGCCTGCCCGCTATGATTTTGCATACGGCTCTGTCGATAACTCCGTTTTTCCTCATGGGCAGTGGAGGAAAAGTGTGAATAATGCCTTGACCACAATGGAACTTAATCCGGCGATCCAATATCCCTGCCGCCAGGGAGAACCGGCTCTGCGCCTCGAAATTGCCCGCTATCTGCAGCGTTCCAGGGGAGTTGTCTGCGACCCGGACCAAATGGTCATAACCTGCGGTCAGCAGCATTCCATGGAAATGATCGCCAACATCTTTGAAAACACAGGGAAGCGGTTTGCTATGGAAGAACCGGGGTACGACGGCATTCGGGCGATTTTTGCCAACCATCGTTTTCAGCTCCAGCCGGTGCCGGTGGAGTCTGACGGCATTTCCATGACAGCTGTGGAAAAACTAGACACCGACCTTTTATATGTTACACCCTCTCATCAGTTCCCTACTGGCGCCGTTCTACCTGTCGGAAAGCGAAGGCAGCTGCTGTCATGGGCCCAGGAAACCAATACTTATCTGATCGAGGACGACTATGACAGTGAGCTGCGCTATTATACCAACCCCATACCGGCCCTCCAATCGCTGGACATCCACGATAGGACTATTTATACCGGTACCTTTTCCAAGTCCCTGGCTCCGTCCATGCGCACCGCCTATATTGTCTTTCCCAAGTCCTTGATCCCGGCCTACAAGGCTTATTATCAGCGGTATAATGCCCAGGTATCGCCGCTGCATCAGCTGGCTCTGGCAGACTTCATATCAGGCGGCCATTACGAGCGCCACATCAACCGGCTGCGCACGGTCTATCGGAAAAAGCAGGCTGCACTGCTTTTTGCCCTGGAGGAAATCTTCGGAGATTCGGTCTCGGTCTGCGGAGGCGGCGCCGGCATCCACCTTTTGCTGGATATAAAAAGCCCCTTCTCTCAGGATCAGCTGATTGAAAGGGCTGAAAGCATTGGCATTCGTTTTTATTCCACACAGATTCTTTATATTGATCCGCAAAACTGTCCACGCTCCCAGCTGCTGCTGGGGTTTCCAACCATTCCAGTAGAGGCCTTTACGTCCATACTGACAGAGCTGAAAAAGGTGTGGGAAATTTAAAACAGAAACAGTTCAGGCTCTTTCCGATGGGTAAACTTAGACTCTAGCATGGCTTTTATCTTGAGAATCGGTTCTGCGTCGATAATCTTGGCCTCCTCAGGACAGCACTTTACACAGGCGCTGCACAGAATGCAGCCCGAATCAACCACCCGCGGGTTTTCTTTATGAATAACCTGCATCGGACATTTTTTTACGCAGATTCCGCAGTTTGAACAGGCGTCCGTAGTCTTAGGAACAAAAGGCAGGTCAGGCATCGGGTCTTTATATGGGCGATTTCCCTTGATTTTGATTTCCGCTGTGCTGCCCTGCTCCAGCTTTTCTGCAAATTGGCGGCCGAATGCTTGAGCCTTCAGGATATCCGTTTCATCGGGCCGCCCGGCAGCCACCTTCTTGGAATAGGAATGTTCACCGATGAATGCTCCTGCGCCGATGACCGAGAATCCGGCTTTTGTAAGAATGTCCTGTCCTTCTACTAAGGCATCCTCATAATCCCGATTTCCATAGACCGCGGCCAGTACTGCCGCATTACCACTGCCCTTTAACCTGCGCAGCGGCGCCTGCAGCACCTCGGGAACTCTTCCTGCATATACCGGATAGCCCAGTACCAGTAAAGCATCCTCCTCAAACTCGTGCTCCCCGTCTCTAATTTCTTTCTCAGTTAAGTTTATAGTTTCCATTTCACATCCGAATTGGGCACAGATCGCACTTGATATGGCTTCTGCAATCTTTCTGCTGGTACCTGTTGGGCTAAAATACATTGTGATTACCCGTTTCATTTTATTTTCCTTTCCTTCGCTTAATTTTACAGGAGTCCTCAAAGAAGAGCGGGATTTAATTCTGCAGTCAGCAAGCCCGGCGGCCGCTGATCTCCTGTCTCAGCTTCTTGTGCCCACTGGCTTTTAATCAGAATCCGCCGCAGCCTTGCGATTGCTCTTTGATGGCGGCTTTTCACTGAACTCTCAGTCTCTCCGATGATCTGCGCAATTTCTTTTAACTTGTAGCCTTCATAATAATGGAGTCTAAGAAGCGTTAATGATGCCCGGCTAAGCTGTCTTAAAGCCTGAACCAGCTCTTCATGGCGAAAGCGCTCACTTAGTTCAGGTATAAAGCGTTCATATGCAGCATCATCGAAGATATCCTGGTTCTTTTCATCCATGCCTTCGATGGAAATCTTTGATTTGCTGCTTGTTCGAATCTCTTCCCAATAATGATTGAGCGTGTTCCTGGTAATCGTCCAAAGCCAAGCTTCCATTTTTTCGGTATCCCGAAGCTGGGACAGATGCCGCAGCGCGTTCATAAAAACTTCATGCAGTAAGTCTTCCCGGTCTTGCGGGCTGACCCCGTATATGGCCAAAATCCGATTAATACGATTATATTTGCTGCATAGTAAAGTTTCTTTTTCTTTCTCGTCCATATTTGCCTCCCTTTTTTACTTGATTCATCTTTTCTTAAAGTATAACCAACTAGAGAAACAAATGCTACCTAATAATTACGAGCAGTACCTGGCGGCTAGTTATCCGTTCCCCGTTTCCGATACAGCAGTATCAGAATGATAGCCGCAATTACGATCCAGGCCAAGATCACCGCCGCGTTCATCAGAGACTCCCCGGATGCCAGCTTCCCCGTCTGCAGCCGAAAGACCAAATCCAGCGTCGGCTGGCAAGGGGTAAAGGCCGCGATCTTATCAACCGTGCTGTTGATACCGCTAAAAACCGTCGGCAGCACGAAGAGCAGCATGACCGGAACTTCATACACGCCCGCATTCATCTGATCTCTGGCCAGGATGCCTACCGAAGCTCCCAGCAGGATTAGTGGTATTCCCCCGATGACAGTTATCACGATGTAAAGGGGCAGCAGGCCGATCTCAACCCCGGAGATCAGGAAAATGAGCGTATTGCTGATGAGCATGATCAGGCTGGTTACCAGCATTTTAGAGGTAAACACTTCGACGCCGCTCACATTGGAGAGCATCAGTGTCCGCAGGGTGAACTTTTCTTTTTCTTCGGCAATCGTGGTCGCCGTCAGCATCACTGAAATCATGGCCAGATTCAGCCCCAGGATCATATTCATCAAATATAGCGCACCCACACCCATATCCGCCAGCATATACTTATAAACTACAGCGAAGATCACCGGAATGATACAGCTTACAAACACCGCCATATTCTTAAAAAAGTCTGTAAAGTCCTTTTTAAATAAAACGCCAATTTTTCTCATTGAAATATCCATTTAAAACTCCCTCCCTGTTAACTGCAAAAAGATTTCTTCCAGGTTTGGTTCATTGCTGTGGATGGTCACACAGTCCCCTGCCTGAATCAGTTCCGCAATCCGTTTTGCGCCGGCTTCGTCTTTTTTTACTGTGATGTACTGTCGGTCTCTTTTCATAACACGGATCTCATCCCTGGCGAATTCCAGCTTCAAGTCCCGGGGAGCACCGCAGGCGATCAGTTTTCCTTGGTTGATGATCCCCACCCGATGGCAGAGCTTATCGGCTTCTTCCATGTTGTGGGTTGTGAGGAATATTGTTGTGCCGGTCTTGTTGAGCTGCAAAAGCAGCCGGTGGATCTCCTGGCTGGTGGCCGGATCCAGGCCGCTGGTAGGTTCATCTAAAAACAAGAGCCTTGGACGGTGTAATACCGCTGAGGCCAAAATTGCTCTCTGCTTCATACCTCGTGAACATTTTTTAAATACTTGTTTCCTCTGCTCTTTGAGTCCGACCCGCTGCAGTATGTCCTCTACCTGGCCGCGTCCAATGCCTCTCAGACCAGCGAAAAAGTTCAGATTATCCTGGATGCTCATCCGCTCATAAAGATTGCTGGTATCGGATAAAATTCCGATCTGGTCATAATCGCTGCGGGTTACCTGATCGATGTCCTTTCCCAGCAGGGAAATACTGCCCGACTTTCGTTTCAGCTGCTTGGTCAGCAGCTTAATGGTCGTGGTCTTACCGGCCCCGCTTGGCCCCAGGAAGCCGAAAATCTCCTTTTCTTTGACACCGAAGGTCAGGTTTTCGATGGCAAAGCCCAAATCAAACTGCAGGCAAACCTTTTTTAGTTCAATTAAATATTCCATACTTGTTCCTCCTTCTATCTTCTGAACCCGATTATGGGGGAAGCTTCCTTTCTTTGCAATAGCGCAGTAACCAGGGGAGTCGAATCTGGGACCAGGGGAGCCATAAGGCGACCAATGGAGCCTCTTCTCACCAGTTATAGGTTTTCCGCATCTGGGCGACTCGGCCTTTGGCCAGAGGAACCTGGCTGTGCTGGGGGTTATTCAGGCGCAGACTGTAGCTATTCTTGGTCCACTTTTCAATTTCTTCTACTTTTTGTACATTGACGATATAGGACCTATGGCAGCGGAAAAAACCGAAATCTTTCAGCATCTCCTCCAGTTCATCCATGGTATATCCAACCTGATAACTGGAATCTCTGACGGACAAAAAATTGGCTTTATTAAGGCTTTCAATAAAATCAATATCCTTTGGCTCAAAGAGCAGGGTTTTGCTTCCGGATTTGGCTGCTATCTTCTTATGGACGGCTCCATCGGAGGAGGCAGTCTCTTCTTCATCGGGGACTTGGACGTACCGTCCTTCTTCCTGATAGAAGGCCATTCCCGGAAGCAGCAGCGCATGGCGCAGGGAAGAAGTGGTGGTAACGAATTTAACTTCTGCTTCCGCTTGTTTTCCCATCCATTCCAAAATAACCTTTTGACTGAGGCCGTCCAGGTCGGAAATGGGATTTTCTAAAAAACACAGCCGATTTTCTGCCAAGCGAATCCTGGCAAAATTGACCCGCATGTGTTCGCTCACCGTACATTCCCGCAATTTTTTCCTTCGAATGTGCTCCAGCTGAAAATCCCGCATCGTTTCTTTGCAGCTCAAACGGCTTGCAGACAGCTTTTCGAAAAATTTCAGATATTCTCCCACCGTTTGGCGGTCATACCCCCTGTCTGTCCGCATAATATAGGATACGCCTCGCCTGCCGTAGAGCCGCAGAAACGTTTTGAAGATTTCTTTTTCCTCATCCTGACTGCATTCAATGTGGATTCCCTGAAAGATTGTTAGACTTTGTAATAAATCTTCAATATTGGTGTATTCCCTTGGCATTTTCCCAATCCTCCTTACATGTTCGCCTTATTGTATCACAAATTGGCGCTGCCAAAAACCTGGACGCATGCAAAACGGCTGCCGTTTTATGCAGCCGTCTTACCGGTACCGTAAGTCTCACTATTCTGGCCCAGGGGGTAGTGTTATAAAGTCGGGAGGCCGGACCTCGGAGCCCATCTTCCGTATCCCGGAAAAAGTTTCACCTTTTTTTAACGCAAAATCGTGGGTTTGCTGGGCTTGATCGTGGCAGCAAGTGGAAAGTCCATTCTGAAAAAAAATTTATCTGACAATCGACTTCGAGCGGCGGCTTGAGATCGCCCCAGGACGCCTCAGTGTTTTTCAGGCTGCCGCACTCAATGGAAAAAATACTACGCCTCGTGTCTACAGTAAAAGCGAATGGTTAGAATGATAAACAGCGGCAGCTGGATCGCAGCTGCGATCAGGATTACGTAAGGCGACCAGAACCCGGTGTCTCCCGCTGGCAAGAAATTCGTTCCCAGCAGCTCGAATAAGAAGCTGTGGGTCAGTCCGGCCCCGCCCGCGGGCATAAGGCAGCAGATCCATTGGATGATGCTGCCGCTGCCGATCGTTGAAACCAGTGACGGCAGAAAACAGAATACCAGCGCCAGAATCATGGAAACCATGGCGGTTTTGGTTTTGGACGAGATCATGAGAATGAAGCTGATCATCGCAAGGAAGATGAGCAGACCGGCTCCTGCCGTGAGTTTTTGCACGCCTCCTGCCGTCAGCGGAGCGATGACCGTCACATTATAAGTAAACTGGATGGAGGCTTTCAGGCTGTCCCAGCCAAAGGCCGTATTGACGATCAGCAGGTAGATGGTCATACAGATGATAAAGCAGAGCCCGGAAAGAAGGAAAGCGGAAAGAACTTTCGCTCCGGCCAGCCTCACCCTTCCATTCTTGGTGCAGCGAAGGATATCATCTGCTCCGGTCTGGTAATCCGATGAAAATACCGGAGCTGTCAAAATGCCGCAAAGGAGCATCAGCACGATCAGCAGCATCAGCACATAATCGGCGCTGTCACTGGTAGCATAACCGTAAAGAAAGGTAAAGGGCTTTTCAATTTGATCGTTGAGGGCAAGCGCCTTTTCCTGGATCAGAGGGCTCTTGGGATATTTGGAAGCAATCGCATCTGCCACGACCCCATCCCGTACCTGGTAAAAATTCCGGGCGTCTTTATCATCGATCTGGCTCAGCGATCTGGGCATTCCTTCTTTATCAAAATATACCTGCCGCAAGGATCCTAAAATCCGTTTAGCAGGATAACGCTCTTTCTCCTGGCTATCCGCCGGAATACCTTCCTCGTATGTCTTTTCAGCTTCCCGGTTAACACGGAATACATGCTCAATCTTTTCTGGGGTCAAGGGTCCTTCATAAGGTTCCATCATTTCCTTGTTTTTTTCAATGGCTTTAAATCCGGTGAGCGTTACTTCCTTCCCCTGTGCATCCTGGTAAGTATAGTTTGCATAGTGAATCACAGCCAGGGCCATGACTACTGAAAGGATCAGAGCCAGGGATAGAAGAATCTTGGGCATCCTGCTCTTGAGCACCTTTTTCATTTCCAATCTGATTAAACGAATCATTATGCACCCTCCTTTTCCGAAAACAGAAAGAGATACAAATCTTCCAGCCTCGGGGAAACGGACTGGGAGCCCGCAACCGCAGAAATATCCGACAAATAGCGGACGCGGACCCGCCCCGTATCCTCGTTGCGCACGTTGATGATATTGAGGCTGATTTCATAGCGGGGTAGATGTTCCGGCTCCAGGCTGGCTTCCCACACTTTTCCTTTCACCAGCTTTACCAATTCCTCTGTGGTGCCGATGTCGATAATTTTTCCATTCTTCATCAACGCGTTGCAGGTGGCGATGTATTCCACATCGGGCACGATGTGGGTTGAGATCACCACGATCCGGTCCTTTGCGAACTCGGACAGCAGATTGCGAAACCGGATCCGCTCTCCAGGGTCCAGACCGCTGGTGGGTTCATCTAAAATCAGCACTTCGGGTTCGTTGAGCAGTGCCTGGGCGATTCCCACCCTGCGCTGCATACCTCCAGAAAGCTTTCGAATCTGTTTATTTCGAATCTCTCGTAGGGTAAGTTTATCCATCAGCTCATCGATCTTACGAGCGGTATCTTTCTTTGACAGCCCCTTCAGCGCCGCCATATATTCCAGGTAATCCTTTACTCGAAATTCCGGGTAAAATCCGAAATTCTGAGGCAGGTAGCCGAAGATGTCCCGGTAGGCTCCGCCCAAATCTTTGATTTTAACCCCGTCATAAAGAATTTCTCCCTCAGTCGGAGTCAGAATCCCTGCGATCATTCGCATCAGCGTCGTTTTGCCGGCGCCATTGGCTCCCAGAAGCCCCCAGACTCCCGGCGTAATTTCAAGGGTAACGCCGTTAACAGCCGTCTTATCTTTATACGTTTTCTTTAAATTTCTGATTTCTAGTTTCATGATCGTCTCCTATTCGTTTACACGGATACGCCGTCCATGTGGGAAGGTTTTTTTATCAGGGCTCGTATCTGTATCGAAAGCCCTGCGATGATAACAATACACACGATGTTCCAAAGCATTGCCGCATCCGGCCCAAAAGCCCGGGGCGCCAGCTGGTGGAGCCCAAAGAGCGAGGCGATTATGAGGATGCTGAAGGCGCCGCAATAGAGAGGAAGAAATTTGTCGCAGGCCCTTCGAACCAGCAGCATAACTCCCATCCAAACGATGAAAAAGGGCAGCAGCATGTAGGAAGCTGTATTCAAAGGCATGGATAATTTTAAATGGGCCAAAGTAAAAAAGGCTGCCAGCATGATTAAATTGCCGGCCCCGGTAATAGCCAGCCGTGCGCAGAGAAGCCCGGAAAAAGACACCCTGGAGGCGGTTTCCATCTCATACATGCCCCATCTGGCTGACCGGCAGATATAAGGAATTCCTGTCATCGCTGTGACTGCGGACACCAGGCTGAAGGCAAACCCCAGAGAGCTGTAACTGCCCGAACCAGTCTTAAGCTGCAGATCCAGCACCAGGCAGAGCGCGATCAGCACTCCGGCCTGAAGCATCCAAACCCTGCCGGCGGTGAACCGGACCTGCCTCAGCAGGAAGGTTCCGAATCCGATCCGGCGGCGCTGTTTTTTCTGTGTGTAAACATCATGGGCCGCAGCGCAGGTCTCCTTCAAGGCTTGTTCTGACCAGTCTCCCCGGCCATAATTCATTAGTTCTTGTCTGATTTTTTTATTTAGATTCATCTTCGATCCCCCTTTTTTGGATCTCCATTTTTATTTTTTTCAGTGCGCTGCGCAGTCTGGATTGTACTGTGCGCAGAGGAAGCCCTGTTATCTCGGCGCACTCGCGAATCGTAAGGTCTTGTCCGAACCTGAGAACGACCAAGTTCTGCTGATCCTTTGGCAGCCGGCGGACCAGCTGAAGAAAATCCGCATTATGTTCCGCGTCTTCATATCCCGGTTCGCAGGCAGGCAGCTCTTCTGGCAGCTGGTCCATGGGAGGCCGTTTGCTCAGATCAATGCAAACGTTGACAGCGATCTTGTACAGATAGGCGCGGATTTTTCTGCCATAGCTTTTGCGGTCATAGTAGCGGACAAATTTAAGAAAGGTCTCCTGAGCCGCATCTTCAGCCGTCTGACGGCTGTCCGTATGCCACAAGCAATAACGGAAAATATCTCCGTAATAGTGAGTGATCAGCTGATCCAGACGCGTTAAATCGTCCTCTTCAATTTTTTTAAGCAGACTAGCCTCTCTGGTCACAACGGCTTCCTCCTGAAATCCTATCCTTTTTGTGCATGCACGCGTCATATGGCATGACAGATGCGGCCTCACCGCAGAGACTTTTTCACATCCATCATATTATATAACCTTTTCTCCCTTCAAAAATGATTAAATTCTGCAAAATTTTTTTCATATGAGCGTGGAAAAAAGACAAACAGTTTCCTTATCCACAGCATCTTTTCTGTTATTCACATTTTTATCCCATTGGTTTTGTGGATAAGTATATGCCTTTAACTTCTTAAATTTCAACGTTTCTATGTATTACTTCTTTTTTCTATCCACAGATTTTCCGTATCGCAAATGAACGTTGTTTCAAACATCTTAATAAAGGGCTGTTCAAATTGTTAATATCCGCATCAACTTTCAAAGATCTGCCTTTTCAGGTCATAAACAGACAGTTTTTGAACAGATTTTTGTTTTTTATCCCAAGGATAGATGTGGACAAATCATCCTCCTTATATATTGAAATTACAATGTTTTTGAGAATCTTGATTTTATTTTATCCACATAATTTCAACCTTTTTCCCAATGAAAGAGGCTGAACAAGAAAACGTTTCATGCTCAGCCCCTTTTGCCATCTGTGCGCCTGTTTCTCTGCGCACAAAATTTTTATAAGACCGCGGCTCTTTTCTTATTGGAAAGCCGGCGGTTTTCCTGCAATTCCGTCCAGAGTCGTATTTTTCGGAGAAGGCTCCGACATGCTAAAGTACATTTTAGCCGCCTGAGTGGTTCCGAAGTCTCTGTTGGAACCGGTATCCTGCACTTTGTTAAAGGCTTCTCTGAACATGGCGTTGTGAGCCTCTTCCCGATTGAGCAGGAAGTCGATGGTTTCCTTCACCTTTTTGTCGTCGATCTGGCGATACAGATATTCATACACCACCTTGGCCCGCTGCTCAGATGCGATGTTGGAGAGCAGGTCAGCGCAAAGATCGCCGGTTACAGACACATAATCTGCGGTCCACGAATAGCCGGAAGCGTTAATGAGCCCCGGATTTAATCCCAGCAGCACGTGGGTCTGGATTTCCCCGGCATCGGTCTTGGTGAAATCCACATCATGTCCATTGAGAAGATTGATGGTTTGGGCGACCATTTCCATATGGCCCAGTTCTTCAGCCGCAATGTCCATAAACAGATCTTTAATCTCCGGATCTTTGATACGGAAACTCTGGGACATATACTGCAGCGCCGCTTTCAATTCGCCGTTTGCTCCGCCCAGCTGCTCTTGCAGAAGCGCCGCATACTGCGGGTTTGGCCGTTCGACTGCCACTGGATGAAACAATGGTTTTTCATGTTTAAACATAAGATTACCTCCATTTTTTTATTCATTTTTAGCTTTCCCTAAAAAAACAAAAAAACTCCGGCCTGGTGTATTTACAAATTTTTTATGCGGTTTGTCCGCTTTTTTTGTTACAATAAAGAAATCGCGCTATATCTTTGTACAGGAGGTGAGATATACGTGGAACGTTTTAATGTATTGTGTGATGAAAATTATAAACGAATTTACCGCTACATCTATGTAATGACAAATAACCAAACCTTAACTGAAGATCTCGTGCAGGACGTTTTTTTGGCGGCTTATGAAAAGGGAGACCTGTTTTTGTCCCATGAAAAACCGGCGGCCTTTCTCTACAAAACAGCAAAGTTTTTGACCTGTTCTGCGCTGCGCAAAATTCAAGCTCGCGGAGAGGAGTCGCTAAGCGAAGGGATCCCTTCTTTGGATAAAGAGCCGGCAGAGATCCTGGCCTTGGAAGAAGACAGGCAGATCGATGAGATGGATCATGTTCCGGAAGTGTTAGGAAAGCTCAGCTTGGAACAAAAAGAGCTTTACAATCGCTACTATTTAAACCATGAACCAATGAAGGACATCGCCGCGTCTCTGGGATTAAAGGAACCGGCTCTGCGCATGCGTTACGTCCGTCTTAGAAAAGAGATCCGCAAAATTATTTCCGAAATTGATTTTCAAGAGTGTAAGGGAGGCTGTTATGAAAGAAAATATGAAAAGAAAACTGAATCAAGCTATTGATGACGGCGACATCGCTCTGGCCGATCAGCTGGCAGCGGATTTGGTCTCCATTGAGATACCCGATATGCCCCAGGACTTTGTCGGCAGAATCCAATCTTTATCCAAACATAAAAAAAATGAAAATGCTGCCTTACGAAAAAAGAAAAACCGCAGACGGCCTGTGGTTCTGGCAGCCGCTCTGGCAGCGCTGCTGGCCTTTGCCACCGTTGCATACGCGGCGGGATTGCTCTTTCCTGCTGTGGGATTTAACGATGGCACCGCCAATTCGGTCAACGCAGCGCTTGATTCCAATGAATACAAGGCCGCCAGCGACTATGCGTCTTATCTTAATCAAAACTACAAGACGCTGGAGAAGTCGGTATACGATCCGGTGGATTATCCCATCTACGCTGATGCAGATAAGGTGAAGGAACTATCCACAAAATATCATCTAAAGTATGCTTCCCGCAGGACGGATATCACGTCTTTGGACCAAGTAAAAGAGGCAATGAAGAAGAACCATATTCCTGATTTTCTAGGAACTTCCTTAGCAGGAGCGTTGCCTGATCCGACTCTTTTTGATAAAGAAACCGCTTTTATTTTTGACGACGGCAATTTCTTTGTTTCCTATGTTCTTCCAAGCAAAGATCAGACTTTAGGCAACACTCCGGTGTCCATTTCTTATACGCCTAAAGGATCCTTTCCCTGGAACGGATTCTGCCTGGCCCCCGGTGAAGGCACCGATCTGTTGAAGCAGGATCAGGCCTTTACTCATACGACTAAATCCGGTCAAGATTTTATCTGTGTTCCCAAAAAGGCGAATAATGACAGCAGTAAGATCATCGGCTACACTTGCTTTGCCGATACCGGCGGCGGCTATGTTACGGTTTCCATTGACCGGCTCACTTCAGAGGCTGATGAAAAAGAGTATCAGCGCTTGTGCAGTGCTATTGATGAAAAATTTGAGAAAACATCCCAAAGTGAGCTGGGTATTGATCTGGATGAGCTGCAAACCCGGGTCGTGACCCAGTGGACTGAGGCGGCATGGGATCATGATTATAAGGCTATGGAAAAAAGTTGTCTTGCTACCACCGACCCCAAAGAAGCGGATCGCCTATCTGCTCAGCTGGAAGCCAAGTACAGCACAGCTACGGCAGCGGAAAAAAAATTGTATCAGGCGTGGCAGGATAGCCTTAAACAATGTTGTGACGATTTCGATTGGGATTCGCCGGTGAGTGAGAAGGATTTGTCGGATATCCTTGGGAAACTGGCCTTGTAGTTTTTAGATGTTCGTGATTGAAGGGCGGCTGGAAAGATTCCAGCCGCCTAATTGCTATGATCGTGCCGGTTGTATCGCGGCTTAGCTGCCTTCCAAAAAAGTATTTTTGGCCGTTTCTATTCGAAATGCCCTGTTTTGGAAGCAATGTCCATATAGATTTGGCCTTTCGCGGCGTTTTAAGATAAATATTTGCGGGAAACTAGTCTGGCGGCGCGGAGTTAGTGCAAACTTTTGCGCATTTATTAAGGGATTTACCGCAAACAAGTTTCTGTCAGGAGTTTTGTAAAGAAGGATTTCCCCTTTTTATATAGACCTTGCTGCCTATTTGGGCCATTTCGAATAGAAACTGAGAAAAAAACTGAAATCGAGCTGTCATTTTGACTCCTGCATCACTGACGCAACTGCAATCACGACACCAGGCGCCTTCAAGCTCTGCGGCCGCTGCCAGCCGGCCGCCTTCTCAACCTCTAAATGTACTACGTCTCCCCATCCGGTCGTTATTCGAAAAATCCCCGGATATAGTCAGTATCCACAGCAGACCGCAGTTTATAATATGACGTCTGGTTTGTGCCGCTGTTTTCCACACTGAGAAACGTTTCATTTAACGATAAATAAAGCATACCTTCTTCCGCTGCGACCTCCCAGTCCACCACCGGTCCTCCTTCATAAGACCAGCGACCGCTGCTGAAAAGTTTATCTGCCTCCAGCCCCTTTATATAGGCAAGCAGCTCTTCACTGCAAGCATGCAGCGTATGCCCCTGGTCTTCTTCATCCTTCAGATTATCGTAATAAGAAAGAGCATAAACGTCTTCAGCGGCAGTGCCGGACAGAAGCAGGTCTCCAACCGTTCCCCGCTCGCTGGCCATGGCAATGCTGCCATAACTCATGCAGCATATAAGCATCATAACCACTAAAAGAAGGATACCCGCCCGGCGCCGGCGGCGCTGCATGACGCATTTCAGCCGATATCGCAGAGAACCAGCCGCGGCCGATAAGCAGGTGGTAAAGCCCCTGGAACTCCCGGCAGTATGCAAAAGCAGCTGGGCGTATCGCCGCCGCTCCTGGTCCCCGGCATCTTCCAAAACGATCTCATCGCAGGAAAGCTCCAGATCATCGCTGGCTTTGCGAATGGCGATCCATACCAGCGGATTGAACCAGCACATGGCCCTGCAAAAGCTCAAAAAAACTTTGGTATCCACGTCCCGCCGCTGGATGTGATGGAGTTCGTGGCGAAAAATGAGCCGCAGTTCATCCATCGTATAAAAGCGCTCCGGCAAAAGGGTTACCTGGCTTTTCGCAAACATGCCCATGGACAAAGGCGTGGTAATATCCGCGCTGGTCATAAGGCGCACTGACTTGCTGTAGCGAATGGCTCTTTTCTCCTCTTCCCACAGCTCCAGGATCCTTTTATCCTCAATCGGCCCGGCTCCTTTGAGCAGCTTGCGGCGGAAAACCAGGCCGAAAAGGATTTCTCCAGTAAATATGGCAGCAGCAAAAGTCATCCAAATATAGCCGAATACCTGCAGAACATTTCCCGGGATATAGAAGGTAAACAGCGGCACAAAGGCGCTGTCCGCCAATGTGACCGGCTGGTAAAAGAGCAGCACCGGCAGCAGCCATAGGGTCGCACAGGCTCTGGCGCTGAAATATCTGCGCAGTACCGGCAGCAGGATCATTAGAAAGAAAAAATACACACTCATACTGATAAAAATGTCCACCGCCAGCCGCATAAATTGTTTGATCTCGCCCACTCCGCCAAGTATAAAATCGGCCAGGAAGATAATCACAACAATCATAGGAAAGATCAGGGGCGTTATCCATACGACGGCTTCATCCGTGTCCCCGATCAGCTTTTGCGTTTGTCCATGTTCGATTCTCCATGAGCGGCGAAATCCGTAGGCAAGCATAGAGGCCAGAAAAACGGACCAGAAAATTCGAAGTCCCATCATCGTCATAATTCGCCCCTTTCCAGAAGATCATGAAGCTTTTTCAGTTCTTCCTTGCTGATTCCGCTGTCGCACAGGGCAGTGGCCAGTGTGGTCAGGGAGCCGCCGTAAAGCCGGTCCAAAAGGTTGCGGCTCTCCGAGGCCAGGTATTCCCGCTCCGTGACCAGTGGTGTGTAATAATTGGTACGGCCCTTTTTTTCAATGGCGAGGAAGTTCTTGTCGCACAGGCGGGTCAAAAGCGTAAGAATGGTGGTCGGCGCCAGCTGGTGCGATTCCTTCAGCTCGCTTTCAACGACCGCCCTTGAGACCGGAGGCGTGCTGCGCCAAACGATCTGCATGATCTCCAGCTCACTTTCCGGCAGTCTTTTCATATCACCCATTGTTATCCCTCCCTTCTGCAGGCATTAAAAAACATCTTCTACATCTGTAGTAATTATATACTACGTTTGTAGAAGATGTCAAGGACCACACCATTTTTTCCTATACACGCGCCAATTTTAAAAGTTTATTTTGCTGGCAGATACTTTAATCGTTCTTCCCCAAGTTTCGTAAGTGCATACTCAATTAACCCTTCGCCCTCACCAATTCAATCGCTTCTTTTCCAGTCAAGTGTTCAATATCGATCTCAACCATGCGCACCTGCTCAAATTGACTGTCTATTTCCTGCTTGCGGCCCTCTTCAAACTCCGGTGAATATTTCTCCGCCAAAAGCTCTATGGCCGCCCGTTTTTCCCCTTCGTCTTCCAGCACCCTTGCCTTTCCAAAGGCGATTGCGCTCCGAAAATAAGTGGTGTATTTTTCGGGAACGATCTGGTCCTGGTCGATGACGCAAAAAGACACTTTATGGTTCCTTGCAATGGCATCCATCTTATGGCCTTCCGCTGCACAGTGGAAAAAGATCTTTGAGTCTGCATACACATAGCTGAGGGGAACTGCGTATGGATATTCATCATCCCCTGCCGCGGCCAGCACGCCAGAAGTGCCTCTCTCCAAAATCGCCGCGCTTTCTCCAAACGATAACTCCTGATTCTTGCGTCTCATAGGTCGAAACATATGGATCACCTCTTTCTTATGTTTTGAATTATTATATCTCATTTAGCCCGGCAGGTACAAAAAAAATTTCCCACCCGACACCAAGGCAGTAATCGGAAAAAGTCCTTCGGCTGTATTCCAATGACGGATCCATTTCCTATAACAGGATAGCGGTGATTGTTTCAATTAGATAAAGAAACTGGTCGCACAGATTTTATCCGATGCGATCAGCTCCGTTCAAATTACCTATATGCAATTTTATTTATCAGAGGGTACTTGGGACAACTTATAGAGCCATAGCAGCATTGTAAGCCTCTGCGGTAGCCTGTTCAACAGTACGGGCGCTAATGCAGTCGCCCGCCTGTGCCCACTCTGGCACATCGCAGTCAGTAATGAAACTGTCAGCCAAAGCAGTACGTGCCTTCATGCCGGCAGCCAGAATAACAGTGTCGCATTTCGCAGTGCATTCTTTGCCTGCAGCATCGATGTAGGTTACACTATTTTTAGTCATTTTAATGCACTTCGCACCGCATATAGCGGTAAAGTTCGGATTTTCATCCAGCAGAATACGGATTTCATCGCCGCAGCTCTTGGAAGCATCCGGACACAGAGACTTCTGTATTTCGATGACAGACACATCCAAGCCCTTGTCGGCCAGATACAAAGCGGTTTCGCAGCCTACCTGCCCGCCGCCGATGATCACTACTGTCTTACCCAATTTATCTTCGCTGCAGTAAGCATCGGTAGCCACCATACCATTATCTGTGTTGTAGCCTGGAATTGGAAGCATGACAGGTTCCGCCCCCACTGCGATGATTACGGCATCATAGAGGTCATTTAACATTTCTGGCGCAGCCTCTGTCTTCAGTTTCACATCGATGGCACGTTTTCCTACCTGATGAATCAGATAATTTTTATAGCTGCATAGAGCATATTTGAATTCCACATATTCGGAGAATCCCAGAGCGCCGCCCAACTTGTCAGCCTTTTCATAAAGAGTAACTTTGTGCCCCCGGTCAAAGGCAGTGATAGCCGCTTTCATTCCTGCAGGTCCGCCTCCGATAACTGCCACCTTCTTCTGCTTTTTTGCTGCGGCGGGGAACATCTGCTGATGGATACTGTCAAAACCGATGAGCGGGTTAACCGCACAGCGGAACAGGTGCTCATAACAATCGGAGTCGTGACAGCGCATACACTTGATGCAAGGCACCACATCGTCAGCTCTGTTTTCCACGGCCTTGTGGATGGTTTCAGGATCTGCAATGAACTGACGGCAAACAGCTACAAAGTCACACTTACCTGCAGCAATAGCATCTTCAGCAGCCTGGAGACTTTCGAAGGCGCCGATCGCCGTAACAGGTTTGTGGATTTTTCCTGACTTTTTGAAAGCTTCAGCCAGCCACAGGTTCGGATGAGGACCCATATGCTGGCAAGGATGGGTCACGGTCATATATTTCTCAGTAACCATACCGCAGGAAGCCTGAATGATATCACAGTGCTCCTGGAAAATGGAAGCGATCCTGATGCCTTCTTCCAGATCGATGCCGCCTTCTTCAAACTCTGTAGCAGACATGCGGATTTCAAAGATCACCTTTCCCTTTGTAGCTTCACGGCATGCGTCCAGAATTTCCACCAGATAGCGGCAGCGGTTTTCTGTCGAGCCGCCGTATTCATCCGTACGACGATTTGTCAGAGGGGAAAGGAACTGTGCTAAAGGAATGGAGTGGCCAAAATGGAACAGGAACTGCTCATACCCGCATTCCATAAGGTTTTCACACATCTGTGCAGTAGCTTCCTTAAAACGCTCCATTTCCTCCTTTGTGATTTCCTGGGTAATCGGCTGCGACTGGAAAACCCGGTTGCCGTCGGAGCAGCCCAGAGGAGGACCCGGTCTCCAGGAGGCAGGAAGAAGTCCCATGATTTCCATGCCGGGACGTGCGCCGTGTGACTTAATACGCGCCGCAAGCAGCGTCAGTGCATTCTTGTGATTAAATGCGGAAGTGTCCCAAGCACAATGTTCGCCATCATCAAACACATCCGCAGCCTTTGTTCCGCCGCAGTATACTACAGCAGCGCCAGTCTTGGCACGATCTTCAAAGTAGGTCATGATTTCCTCATTTGGATATGGTTCTCCGTTGCTTGCGGAGTGAGGAGTAATCGGAGCAACAAAAATACGGTTTTTCAGAAGCTGGCCGCCAATACGAACAGGCGCCAGCACATGGGGAAACTGTTTATTCATAAATTTCACCTCTACTTTATAAAATATCCATGGCTGCACAGAAGCCTTCGTAAGTAGCCCATTTAACGATCCGCGCCTGTTTCGCATCTCCGACAGTAACAAACCATGGTGCGCTTGCCTTTAATGCCTCTACCGTTTCACGGTTTGCGCGGTTTCCGCATGCATAGATAACGGAATCATACTCCGCAAACCGTTCCTGCCCCTGAGCATCCAAGTACTTCACGCCCTTTTCGAGAATTTCTTTAACATGTACGTTGCATTCCCAGGTCATTCCTGCCTGTTTCATACGTGGAAGGAGCGCCTGCCGCTGTGAGAGACCCGAATCCATGCAGATGTCTTCCCGCATTTCCAGAATCTTGATTTCGACGCCCCATTGATCGGCGAAGAAATATCCGCTTTCGCATCCAATGGCGCCTCCGCCAACAATAACGGCTTTCCGGCCCAGCACGCTGAAATCCCTGTATACATCCACCGCATGAATGGCATGCTCGATACCTGGGATGGGCGGTACATAAGGATGGGAACCAACTGCACAGATCACTGCATCCGGTTTCATATCTTCAATGAAGTCCGGCGTCACTTCCGTGTTCAGACGAATTGCAACATCTGTGCGCTGACATCTTACTGCAAGAGAATCCCTGTAACGGCGCAATGATTCTTTATGATCATCCATATCGGTAAACCACAGCAGCCCGCCCAGCTTGCTATCTTTTTCACACAGCGTCACATCATGCCCGCGTTCTGCGGCAGTCAAAGCAGCATACATTCCGGCCGGCCCGCCGCCAACAACCAGGACTTTTCTCTTTCCTCCCGGCTTTGGTGCGTTTCGCCAACGCAGCTCCCTCTGTCCCCACGGATTTACGGCACAATGCCAGAGTTCCGGAATGGCCCGCTGGTCTGGGTCTGGCGGCAGCGGATTGAAGCAGGAGCACCTTAAACAAGGAGCTATTTCATTTTCCCGCCCCATCCGTGTTTTGTTTACAAAATCTGGATCCGCAAACTGCTGTCTTCCCAGTGCCACAAAATCGCACTTTCCCGATGCAATCGCTTCCTCGATCTGCTCCGGTCCATTGAAGCCGCCCACAGCCACCACAGGTACGTTAACGTGTTTTTTAATGACTTCTGCCAGATCCAGATTACAGCCATGTTCATCATACATAGACGAAAATGCCTTCGTCTCTACATGAGAGTGATAAATACCCGAAGTGACATGAATTAAATCCACATGGTCCTGAATTATTTTTGCAAATTCAACCCCGTCTTCCATTGTCATCCCGCCTTCAATTCGTTCAGAACCGGACATGCGGTATTCAATGAGAAAATTCCTGCCGCAGACCTCTTTGATCCGGTCACATACACGTACAGCGAAACGTGCCCGGTTTTCCATACTGCCTCCATATTCATCGTTTCGATGATTAAACAGCGGCGACATGAACTGGTTAAGAAGCCATCCATGCCCTCCATGAAGATTGACCATCTGAAATCCCAGGGATTTACACAGCCAGGCAGCTTCTGCCCATTTCTCAATAATCCGATCCATCTGCTCATACGTCATTTCTTCAACTTGGACGCCATCTTCACGAACAAATGCAGACGGGCCGATTGGATTTTTATTCCCGGCAATTGTATTGGGATGATTCATTGCACCTGTGTGATTTAACTGAATGGACGCGACTGCACCATGGGCTTTAACCGCCTCGGTCAGCACCATGATCGACTCCATATGGAATGTGGTCATGGAATTCTCCCAGACATTCAGTCCATGTTCATGTCGAGCGGCATAATCTGCATCGATAAAACTTTCAGTCACAGTCACGGCGGAGAACCCGCCCCGCGCCTTGGTTTCGTACGCGTCGATGCCTTCCGGTGTCGGATAGCCATGATCCACAATACGATTGGTGGTAATAGGCGCTGCAATAACACGGTTCTTAAATGTAACGTCTCCGATGGACATTGGTTGAAACATCATCGGGTATTTTTTACAATACATTTATATCATGCTCCTTTTTCAATTATGAAACCTGCTTCTGACTGTAGTCACGGTCTTCCAGATTGGCGTCCGGCAGCTTTCTCATGGTATACAGAATAACCAGAGCAACAGCAATCAGAACTGCAAATCCGATATAACCGGCTTTTGCAAATTCAGACTGCATGCCATGTGATTCATTTGGCATAGCCATATCATATAGGAGATTCATAATGGGAAGAACACTGGCCTGCAGGATCCCCTGAAATGTCATGATCCACTTGTTAGCAGCCTGATAACGACGACGTCCGTAAACATAGTTTGTGATCGCAGGGTGCAGAGTTGCACAGCCGCCTGTCATACAAGCAACGCCAAAGGCCCACACTAACATTAAGGCAGAGGATGCGCCGCTAGTCATATCCCATGGCATGATGATGAATGGGATTACACATATGAAAAAACCCACACATAAAATAATTGATGCATATATGGAACCAAGCTTATCGTCAATCCATCCTAAAATAAAGGACATTGGAATACCTAAAGCAGCGCCGATGGACAGATACAGCATTGGAGTTGTTCCTGCACCGAATCCGTCTCCAGCCATAACGTATCTTAACGCCATGGTCCCCATCATACCGGTAATAATCGCCTGTAAAATTCCGAATGCAATAATCAGCTTCCATGCCTGAACATCCCGCAGAATTTCACCCAGGGAAATATCGATGTCATTCTTGTCCCCATCTTCCGAAATCGGCGCATGATCCAGGCCATCCGGATATAAATTTATGTCTTCCGGCTTATCTCTTAAAAGGACTGCCGCTGCAATGGCAATTACTACCAGTGCACCGCCAAAGATCATGTAACCCTTGTCGATCCCTTGCATGCACAGTCTGCTGAGGAGGTTGATACCTGCTACGGAGAACAGTGGGGCGCCAATTGTAATCCAGCCCATCATGCGGCCGCGATACTTGATGTACCAGTTCGCGCACATCATGAAGCAGCCCATCTGTAATGGAACAACGGCACAGCGAACAATACACAGCAGAACAGTATAAAGGGTCAAATTTCCACTGCCGCCTGCTATACCTAAAAACATTGCAGCAACGCCTAAAACAACTGCAGACGGAAGCATGGTTTTCTTTACCCCAATCTTGAGCAGGGAAATACCGCAAAGCAGGTATAAGATAACCGTGATATAACCACCTATGTTGGAACCCAGATAAATCTGGCTGGTGGTCCATCCAGTTTCACTTAAAGCTACAGAAAGTACATTCAAATGGTCGTTCATGAATCCGGCATAGAAGAAGAATAAAATCAGTCCGAGTACACAAAACGCGACATGATGTCTAGCAAATCGCTTATTTTTTAACATTTTTTTCCTCCTAAATAATAACAATTACTATAAATTTTTTAATGCTGTGTTTATGATAAGTTTTGCCGGTATCACACCCTTTCGATCGCTATTTTGCCATGTACGTATCATGGCATAAATTCACGCGACATCCTATTACACATCAAAGGCTCGTGAGAACCCCTCTAAAACAGCGTTCATAATGGTCATTTCTTTGCCTGAGCAGTCTCCGATCGCGTAACTTCTTGGGATGATATTCAGCAATTCATCCGCTGCATCCTTATCGTAAGTCATTCCCAATGCGTTTACAGCAGAGTCACATATGATCGTATGTTCCGCCCCATCCTTATCTATGTAAACAACACCCTCCTCAGTAATAGCCTTCAGAGATGCTTCAAAGATGAAGGTAACATCCAGGCTCTGAAGAAGCGCCATGATCGACAGGTTAGCCGGACCTGGATTTCCCTTTAAGAACAGTTCCTCAGGGATCTTGTCAATTACAGTTACCTTCTTTCCGCCCTGTGCAAGCGCTATGGCCGTCTCTGTTCCGGTTAAACCTGCGCCGACAATCGTAACAGTATCGCCAACCGTCTTTCTTCCGGTATCCACATCGCCGGCCCAAATGAACGCTCTTTTTCCTGCCGTTGGAATATTCAGCTGAAGTGGGACTGCACCGGTACCAAGCAGAACCACATCCGGACTTTCCATCTTGATGATTTCTGGGGTTGCTTCTGTGTTAAGATGGATGACTGCGCCGGTGTTCATAGTTGTTTCAATCATCCAGTCTAAATATCTGCGCATATCGCCCTTGAACGGAAGCGCTGAGGCCGTATGCAGCATACCGCCAAGCCGGCTGTCCTTTTCATAGAGTACGACTTCATGTCCTAAGTCAGTCGGTCATTTTTTGCGGACAGTTCATACATGCTATCCTTTTCTGTTCTCTGCTCCTGCGTTTGCTCTCGTTTGATTTCTCCCTCCGTATCTTCTTGGCACAAGCAGGACAATACCTTGATGCACCAGAGCCCGGGACATATTCAACGCCGCACACCGTACAATTTTTAGCGGGCATTGCTGCCCACCGTTTTGTAGGTATGATATGTAATTCATCGACAAAGCCGATGAATTTATAGTAAATCTTGATTTCCTGCTTCACTGTTCCGTCTGCCATCTTCTCACGCTCCGAAACAAGTATCTTGTCTATGAGTGCGTTTATAACTGTTGCATCCAGTTCTTTTAAGCCTTGATAATTTCGGATAAGGGCGAGGAAGTCACGGATTCCCCGTGATTTCTCGTAGCTTTCATTAAGAGTTTCCGTCACCTCTTTCAGCCTTGCTTCAATTTCAAGCTGCTCTTTCTGGTATTTCCCCGACATCATCTCAAAATTCCGCTCGGTAATACGCTCCATGACCTTATCCTCGTAGAGAGAGGAAAACAGCCTGTCCAGTTCCGCAAGGCGTTTGTTCAGCTTCTTACGTTCTTTCTCTAATGCTTTCGCCCTGCTCTGGTCTGTTTCCGTGAGCCGCTTTTCTATGGCCCTGACCGCCTTTTCATCATTCACTGCCATATCCGCAAAACAGTTGATGTCGGCAAGAACGGCATTGAATAAATCCCTTGCTTCTATATTGTGGGCACTACACTCGCTTCTTCCGTTTCTTGCATAATTATTACATGAATACTGTACACAGTCGATAATCTCTGGGCGTTTCCTCCTGTGTACGTTCATTGCCCGCAGAGCACATCCGCAGTCCACACACTTGATAACGCCTGCAAAAATATTTACAAATCCTCCCTTGTTCTGTGGAAGCCTACGACTTGTAATAAGCTGTTGGACAATATCAAATTCCTCCTGCGTGACTATTCCCTCATGGGTATTGGGTATCACTTCCCATTCTTCGGGCAGCTTAGAGGGGCGTTTCTTGCTTTTCATATTGGCGGCAATCCGTTTGTAGCCTACAAGATTTCCCGCATATATCGGGCTTCTTAAAATGCTCCTCACGCTGTTCCCACTCCAAATATAGCGTTTGTCCTCGTTCCCCTCAAAATGACGTTCAAAGCCTGTTTCGCCACGCTCCGCCGCATAAGCGGCAGGGCGTAGGATATGCTGTTTATTAAGATGTCTGCAAATTTTGGCAACTCCATTCCCTTTTAATGCAAGGTCGAATATCTCTTTTACAACATGTGCCACTTTATCATCTATCAGCAGATGGTTGTGGTCGGCAGGGTCTTTGATATAGCCATAAGGGGCGGTAGTTCCCATGAATTTCCCCTGTTGAAACCTCGCCCGATATGCCGATTTTATCTTAACAGATATGTCAGCGGCATACATTTCGTTTAAAATGTTGCGGAAAGGCGTGATGTCCATAGCAGATTTATTCAAGGTATCTACGCCGTCATTGACCGCTATATACCTCACGTTATGCTCTGGGAAGAAAACTTCCAGATATAACCCACAATCAAGATAGTTTCTCCCCAGACGGGATAAATCTTTCGTAATCACGCAGTTTATCAGACCGCTTTCAATGTCTTTTATCATATTCTGGAAACTTGGTCTTTGGAAATTTGTACCAGAATAACCATCGTCCACATACGTTTTTGCTATGTGCCATCCCTGCTTTTTCACATAATCCGTGAGGATGGATTTCTGTGTCGCAATGCTCGCACTCTCGTTATCCGTACCATCGTCTTTAGATAAGCGGCAATAAATGCCGACTAAATAGATTTTCTTTTCTTCTTTGATTCCTGCCATACTGTAAAACCTCCGTATCTGTCCTATCTGTTTTCATGTCCCATTGCGTACATTCTAAGCGGACAGCCCCTCATTGTCGAAGGTGTCGCCCTCGGCAATCTTCTTCCGAATATCCTCGGAGATAATCGGGACAAACGCTTCTGTAACGGTCTGTGTGCCGACATATTCACGGCTGATTATCATCTGCACTGGTGCTTTTGGCACGATACGCTTTCTCTTTTTATCTGCTTTCTTATCCTCGCCCATACTTAAATCTTCCTTTCCAGACAGGGCAGGGAAGAGTTTGGAAATGTCCCCGCCCTGCCAATCAGATACCATTAATCCTCGCTGTTTAATTCTTTCTGTAATGCTTTAAGGAGTGCCGCCGCTTCATCAGCGTTCAGCGTGATTCCCTTGCCGCACTTTTCACGGTTCGGGGAAAAGCTGCGGATGTCATACTTCGGCTCTTTCCCATTCCATGAAATGAGATTGATTTCCTTTGTGTAGCCACTGTCGCCCGTAGACAATACTGCGATTTCCTTTACGATTTCATACTGGATTTCTCTCATTCTCCATACCTCAACTCTCTGTATTTACTTCCCGAAAAAAGAAGATTAGCGGCTGTCACGGTTGCGTTTCCTCTGCAACTCACGCTCCAAAAGTTTGATGATGGTTTCCTCCATCTGCTTCGGCGTTGTGTTCTTCGGAAAGTATTTTTTCAGCTTGCTTGTGTTGATTTTCAAGGTTTCTTTCTGGTTGCCCTTTTCCTCCGTCATAATCGCAAATATCGTATCCATGTCAAGCCGCCCGCTCTGGCTTAACTGTTTCATCCGCTGTGCCTGTGAGAGTGAGGGCGTTGCTTCTTCGCTCTCCATCGTGGCAAAGAGGTTTTCCTGCTCGTCTTTCTTCAAGAAGGACAGTTCCACCGCAGGCGTGAGGGCGATTTTCCCCTCGTCCACCATCTGCAAAATCGGCGGTATCAGTTCCGTCAGGCGGATAAAACGCTGCACGGTCATCCTGCCCACGCCGAAGCCCTGTGCCACCTTGTCGTCCGTCCGCAACTTCGTCACAACTTGTGACGAGGTTAAGTCTGTGCGGAAACCCTGCCGCTTCATGGCTTCGGATTTCATCTTGTAAGCAAACGCCCGCTCCGATGGCAGGATATTCTCACGCTGCAAATTGCTGTCTACAAGGGTGATGATGGCTCGGTCACGGTCTAAGGGCAGGACAAACGCAGGCACGGTATTTATCCCTGCAAGTTCAGAAGCACGGACACGCCGCTGTCCTGCAATCACTTCATAACCGTCCCCGTCCTCTTTCGGGCGTGTGATTATCGGCGTGACAATGCCAAATTCCTTGATGCTTTCCGCTAACTCTGACAGTGTTTCATCTTCTGCCACATGAAACGGATTGTCGGGGAACGGGTACAAGTCTTTGGTCTTTAACACCTTAAAATCCTGTTTCTTCATTCACATATCTACCTTTCTTTCGCTCTGCTTCTATGATTTTTCTGCAATTCTTCCAACACTTCGGGCGGTATTTTTGACAGCAGCCGCCCCATCTGCTCGTTGGTTCTCTGCAATTCAAATATCTTCTGATTCGCTTTCTGCACCTTTAGTTCCTGCTCGTACTTTTCATCACGCATACGCCCCGCATAGTCTGATTCCTGCCCAATTCTCTCTTTCAAACTGTCGATATACGCCTGCTGTTTCCCGATTTCCTTAGAGAATTTCTCCACGTCTGGCAGCCATGCAGAGAGTAAATCTAACGCTTTATCCCTTTTCTTCCCTGCGTTAAAGGCGTTGATGTCGGATAGGGCAGACACGATTTCTTCATACTGTTTATCAAGCCTGCCGCCTAATTTATAGAGCCATGTGGGGACGTGTTTCCGCTTGGTTTCCATTGAGGACTGCCCCCGTTCAAGCTGATTCCACCGTGAGGACATCCGCTCATGGTAGGCGGTCTGCCACTCGGATAATGATTTCTGGTTGCCTAAGATAGCTTTCGCTGACAGCTTATTGTCTGGCGTAATCGGCACAAAGCAGAGGTGCATATGGGGCGTTCTCTCGTCCATATGGACGACAGCGGAGAGGATATTCTGCTTTCCAACACGCTCCGAAATGAAGTCAAGAGCCGTCTGGAAATACGCTTTTTGTTCTTCGGGCGGTAACTGGTTCATAAATTCTGGTGAAGCTGTGATGAGCGTTTCCACCATCATCACGCTGTCTTTCCTTGTCCTGCACCCCGCTTCGGCTACCATGCGGTTAATCTCTTTCTTGTAGGTGTACTTTGGTGGTGCTATGAGATGGTAATTGTTTTTAGAGCGTTCCATATCTATATCTGGGTTGCTTTTGTAGGCTTCTTTCTTCCGCTCGTTGTGGCGTTCACAAGCCGCAACGCCGCCCGCTTTTCGTTTCTGGAAACGCAGGATTGCATAAGGCATAGGCGGATTCCTCCTTTCTTTCGGCGGGTGACCGTCCTTTGGGGTGACAGCGGTGACGGTGGTGACAGCAGTTTTGGGATACCCCCTGCCGACTGCCGCAACTGTCACCCTCACCCCCTGCATGACGGTCATGTCGATGATGACGGTGTTTTTGGGATACCCCCCTCGCAAGAGCCGTCACCGTCATGCCGCCATTCTTTTATCCGAAGCCGTAAGGCGTAGGATAGCAGGGCACAGCCCTGCCTTAAGGGAGTCCAGAGGGAACGTCTGGCACACGACTTTGCAGGGCAAAGTGTAGTGTGTTACACCCTGTAAACGCAGTCGGAAAAATCGGAATGATTTTTCTGACCGCAGGGGTGGTTTTACACGACCGAAAAGGGCGAGTAAATCTCACGCCTGCATTTTGCGTTTACGGGGTGTTCTCCCGTAGGGATGACAGCGGCAGGGTATCCTAAAATCACTGTCACCACCGTCACTGCTGTCACCCGCAGGGCAGAGCCGCCAGCTTTACATGGCTTTAAGCGTCAATGACAGTAACAGGGGGGTATCCTAATATCGCTGTCACCACCATCACCGCTGTCACCCGCCCTCCTTGCAAGGGCAATCCGCCTGCCGTCTTTCCTGCGGCTGTACTGGTAGCAGATACGGTTCTCGCTTAAAAATGTGGTGCGGTATTCATTCAGCCATTTCGTAATCACCGTGGGTATGGTTTCCGTTTCCCCCATAGCGGCTAACAGTTCCGTTGCCGTGCCTATCCATTCTTCCTTATCCCTCATAAAATCCACCAACCGAAAAAGGACATCTGGTATCGTTTCTTTCGCAAGCTGCTCCTGCGTTTTCCGCTCCACAAGCTCCCAACGGCAATCACGGAAACGCAGCGTGTATTCCTGATAAGGCGTGTCCCTGCCCGTCACATACAGCTTGGCGGTGTCAGACGCACGTTTCTCCTTTTCCAGAACAAAGGTAGCGTCCGCACTCCCCGTTAATCCTGTCGTCCCAGACACCTTGTTGAACACGTCGCTGTCATTCTGCTTTCGGATGTGGTGTACGACAATGACCGCCAGAGAGTGCCTGTCGGCAAAGTCTTTGATGAGGGAGATGTCCCCATAGTCGCTTGCATAGGCATTGTCTTTTGAAGCTGTACGGACTTTCTGCAAGGTATCAATGACAATGAGCCTGCTGTCTGGGTAATCTTTCAGATAATCTTCAAGCTGCACGATAAGACCGTCTGACAGCTTGCAGCTTGCCACGGCAAAGTGGAGCCGCCCGCTTGCTTCGTCCGTCAAACGAAATAACCTGTCCTGTATGCGGCAGAACGTGTCCTCAAGGCAGAGGTAAAGCACATCGCCCTCCATTGTCGGCATATCCCATAAAGGGATTCCCTGCGACACGCATAAGCATAGCTTCAGCATGAGCCAGCTTTTGCCTATCTTCTGTGAGCCGCAGAACAGCGATAAGCCTGTCGGGATAAGGCTGTCCACCACAAAGGATGGTTTCTCAAGCGGTTCATAAAGGAGCGTTTCGGCGTTGACTGTCTGTAACTTCTGCATGGCTTTCCTCCTTTCGGGCGGTGTCTTTGTTTTCGTTGCACATAGGCGTTGACCTCCTTAAAAATAGATTTACTCCCACGGAAAAAAGTGAGAGTATGTAATGCCGCCAATCCCACACAAATAAAAAACAGATTTCTTTTTCGGGCGGTGTCGGTCACGGTTGGAGATATTTCTTCAATTTCCGCCTTTACTTTCTCCTTTGCAATCGCAACAGATTTCTGTATTGCCGAAGCGGTGCAATGCTCCATAGCGGCGATTTGGTAAAAATTGAACTCATACTCGTAGTAGAGCAGGAAACGCCGCCTTTGTATCTCTGGAAGGCTCCCAACCGCCTTATAGAGCGTTTCATTCCGTTCTTCCTCAACCATGCGTTCATCAAGGCTCTTAGGCACACGCAACGCCCGTCTGTAAAGGGTTTCGTCCCATACCTCGTTAAACTCCCTGTGCCGCTCGTCCCATTAGAAAAGATTCCTGTTCCTGCGCTCCATCTGCCGAAACTCCATAAAGAACTGTTCCGACACTTCCAACTCGTGGGATTTGCCCTGCCCGTCCTTAAAGCTGATAAAATACCTTGTGCCGCTTTCCGTGGATTCCTCCCGAAGCGTGTATGCCTTAACCCTGTATGCCATCCTGTTGTCCTCCTGCAAAAAATGAGTGAGGGGATTTCCATCCCTCACCCAGTAGCCCGCAGGATGGCAGGCTGTTTTAGAAGCTATAAAATTTTCCGCAGCTTCTTCCGCAGATGGTCTAACCTCGCATAGATGGCACCAGTCGTCAAATGCACAAGCGGGGCAATCTCCTTTGTGGAATACCCCTGCATTTTCAGCAGGACGATTTTCAAGGTACGCCCGTCCACCGTGACTAATACTTGATAGAGATTTTCGCTCTCAATCTCTTCCAGTAACTCCGCAACCGTACCCACTTCCGCCTGCCGCTCCCTGCCTGCCATGTCCTCAAGATATTCCGCAACGTCATTCGTCCATCGGTAAAACCGCCTGTTGGAATTGAAGTCTGCCCTGTCCGCCATGCGTATCTGCTCAATGGTCGCTTCATCAACGCCGCACTCACGCAGCAGCTTTTCCTCCGCTTCTTTCCAGATACGCCATTTCCTGTCCTCCCGTCCGTGGTTGTATGCCATTCTTACTTCCTCCAATCAGAATTGATTGAGAGGGCAGAGAAAAGCCCCCTCATCTTCCCAAAGGAAAAAACAAGGGGGCTGAACGCCTTAAATTTTAATTTTCTATTATCTTTCTTAGTTTTATTAGGATTCTGGCTTTGCGTTTGTTTACAACGCTCTGGGTTATGCCCAACCTCGCCCCGACTTCACGCTCGGAAAGTCCGTCAAAAAAGATTGCCTGTATCAGCTCCTGTTCACTATCCGACAGCAAAGGCAGGGCGGCTTTCAGCCTGTCCACCATGACCGCATTGACAACGGTTTCTGCAATGTCCACCGCTTCATCAGTGATAAAGTCCAGAGGATTCCCCTCGCTGTCCGTAAATCCGTCGAGAGATAGCAGTCTATTCTTTGTATCTAATTTTTGCAGATAACGCCACCGTTCCTTGTCACGGTAGAAGTCTGTGTATTGCTCCCTCACGACTTCAAGCAGACAGCCTTGAATGGGGATAAACAGCTTGTCCATATAGGTCTGGTCGGATTCCCTGCAACGGCAGAACTCCGTGTAGGATAATTCCACATAGCCGCCACTTTCTCTGATATATACCTTTCTTGGTGCATATTTCACCATAAATACCTCCCATCTGAATTTTTGAAATGTAAAAAATCCAGATGGAGAGGCGGAGAACGACACCGCATATCAGAAACAGCCCTACGGCACTTTCCAACAAAAATCGACAAAAGAAAAACCGCAAAGGCTCTGTGACCTTTACGGTTATAGGAAATAGTAATTCTATTGTATGGAGATTGTACTTCTACTTTCAAGGTGAGAAGTACCGTTGCACTGGCAGAAATTTTTTTAACTGGTTTCCTGCCGTTCTCTGATATGCTATGTATTGATAAATTTTGCTTCGTATGAGCAGATAGATAACTGCCCGAAAAAAGGACATAAAAAAATCCCTCCAAATTTAAAAACAAATTCAGAGGGTAATTTAGGGTATAACAAAATAACCCACCCGAATATCGTTTTTTTTATTTGGTGAGTTTGTTCTTTCAAATACGAAACAAAAAGAGCCGATGATTCGTGAATTGTTCCACAATTTCATCGGCTCTGCGTCTTAAGCGTCTGGCTCTTTGATGACAGTTATCTTCAAGTTGTCAACTTTAATCAATCTTTCTTGTCTGCATTTTGGACAATAAAGGGGATAATTCTCCAAAACAGTGTCCTTCCTAATTTTATTACGGGTTTTGCTCCCACAAACAGGACACAATATCCATTCGCATTTCATCATAATTAGTCTCTAATCCTTTCAAATCTCATTTTATATGACTTTTGCAAGCTGTTAAGCTAACTTGTGGAACATATGCCGAACCTTATCTATACGGCTATTCGGGCGGCGGGGTTGGCAAATAAATTTACCAATAGCTGGCTGGTATCCTTTTAACTCTGTCAAGCAGACTCCCTGCCCATTTGTGAAATAAGTTAAATCGTTCCTGTATTCTTGAATACATCTAGCAGGGATTTCTCCTTTCAGAATGACCTCGTCATTCTTTATCTGAGTACTTACAATATCTGCACAATACCTTGGAGCATCATGATACGCCCGTGAGAGATATTCCTGCGGTGCATAAATTTCAAAGTGGAGATATGGCTCTAATAGTTCTGTCCCTGCTTTTTTTAAAGCCTGCTCCAATACGATAGGGGAAAGCAGCCGAAAGTCTGCGGGGGTACTTACAGGACTATAATACAATCCATATTCAAAACAGATTTTACAGTCTGTCACTTTCCATCCATACAGCCCCTGCTCGCAGCCATAAAGAACCCCCTCCATAACCGCATTTTGGAACGATTGATTTAAATATCCAAGTGAAACTCTGCTTTCATACTGCACTCCGCTTCCAATAGGGAGCGGCTCTATGGACAACCCGACAGAAGCCCAGAAAGGATTTGGCGGGACTTCTATGTGGATGGTATATTCTGCTTTTCTAAGCGGTCTTTCCATATATATAACAGTAGGCTCTTTTATTTCTGCCTCCACATGATATTTTTCCTCAAGGATGGCACAAATGACTTCCATCTGCACATTCCCCAAAAAAGAAAGTATAATCTCATGCGTTGTAGTATCCACATAATATTTTAAAAGAGGGTCGCCATCTGAAATTTCTGTAAGTGCCCCAAGCAATATTTCCCGCTGTTCAGATTTCTTTACTGCAATCGTTGTTTGGAGCATAGGGAGAGGATTTTCAATAAATTTTCTCTGCGGCAACAGTATTTCGTTCCCCAAAATACTGTTTAGCTGCAAAACATCATTTGGTAAAATTACAATATCACCAGAGCAGGCTGTATCGGATGAATATAATTCACCGTTTGTCGGAACACACATCTCTGTGATTTTTATTTTCTCTTTTTCAGATATTCTAATAACATCCCTCAAATGCAATGTTCCGCTATATATACGCACATAAACAAAACGCCGCCTTTTCTCTGAATATTCAATCTTAAAAACCTGCCCGCATAGTTCAGATTGACCTTCAGGCGTTGATGAATAAAATTTACTGGCAATTACTTCTATAAGCTGCCGAATCCCCAGATTGTTTTTAGCGCTTCCGTGATAAACGGGAAATAACGTTCCGTTTTGGAATCTCCTGTTTTCTTCCTGTTCCAGTTCTGACATTTTAAACGGTTTCCCTGACATATATTTCTCTAATAGTTCATCGTTTCCCATAATTACCGCATCCCACTGTTCCATATCGTCATTGTCCGTTACATTTATATGGGGATGCTGCCCAACCTTTTGCTTCACTATAATTTCCGAAGAAAGCTTTGCTTTCATTTCCCGATATACCATTGGCAAATCAATCCCCTCTTGGTCAATTTTATTGATGAAAAAAATTGTCGGAATCTTCATTATCTGTAGTGCATGAAACAGTATACGGGTCTGTGCCTGTATGCCATCCTTTGCAGAAACTAATAATACTGCTCCGTCTAATACGGATAAAGAACGGTATACTTCCGCCAAAAAATCCATATGGCCTGGCGTATCTATAATGTTGACTTTTACATCCTCCCACTGAAAAGATGTCACTGCTGTCTGGATAGTGATTCCCCTTTGACGCTCCAAATTCATTGTATCTGTCCTTGTTGTGCCTTCATCTACGCTCCCTAGTTCTGCAATTGCACCACTGGTATACAATAAACTTTCCGTTAATGTTGTCTTTCCTGCGTCAACGTGAGCCAGAATGCCTAAGTTAATTATTTTCATGTGATTTTCCTCCTATCAACACCCAAAAAAGGGCATAAAAATACCCAGTGATAAATACTCCTATCACTGGGTAAATAACTCCAATAGCCCCAAAACACTTATATGTTTTCGGGCATATAAAATTACATGATAAAAGTATTCTTAAACTGGGTACAAAAAACTAAGCCCCATATTAAAAGTGAAACGGGACTGCTACTTTTTGTTCCCACTATCAAATTGACAGTTTATTTAAGAATACCTTGCCGCATATTTATTAACTCCTTGTATAATACTGAATCTAATTATATTCCTTAACCCTTTATTTGTCAAGCTGACAAACTAAAGCAGAAAAAGCGGCAGGATTTCCCCCTGCCACTAATCATCTGTTTATGCAAAAATAATTTCCTTTTCCACAATCTCCCTCGCACAAGCCCTTATGTTATTGAGGCATCCTGTCCATTCTAAGGCGTTTTCTGCCTTTAGCTGTTCCGTTATGCCCTGTGCCTGTTTCATACCCTCTATGAGCCTTTCAAAGCGTTCCTGTGCCTGTCTGTTGATGTCGGCAAGGTAGGCGTTTAGCCTGCCGCTTGTAAGAAGATTGGTGTATGTAACTTTACGGTACTGTTTTAGATAATCTAAATGCCGTTGCCCCCAGATGCCTATTGCCTGTTCTTCTTCGGCGGGTACAGTTAAGCACGGTATCAAATAATCCCCTTGCCTTTCGTATTTGCCGCCCAGTTCCTCAAATAATGATTTTGCCATTGTCTGTTACCTCCACATTCTTTTTTATTTTGAATGTCCGCAAAATCCGTCCTACATCGCAGCAACGCTGGCAAGCTTCCATTCCTGCCGGTCCGCCTCCTACAATGAGGACTTTCTTCTTTAATGCTGTCGGTATGAACGGATATTGCAGTTCTCTTCCTACTGTAGGATTTACCGCACACTGAATTCCCTTGTATGCGGGCGGTTCGATTCTCGCACTGCAGCGGCAGCAGCGCAGGCAAGGTCTTATCTCAGCTTCTCTTCCCTGCTCGCCCTTTGTAAAGCAATCCGTGTCAGCAAGGCCGGCACGACCCATTCCAATGAGGTCTGCTTTTCCATCTTTCAAGATGCTTTCCGCTTCATCCAGCGTTGAAATAGAGCCTGCAATTGCAACCGGGATATTTACTTCTTTTTTTATACGCGCAGCGAATTCCACATTTGTCATATGGGGCAGCATATATGACTGGATCATATAATTTAAGCTTGGTAAGAACGGAATGAATCCCGCCGAAATGTTGATCATGTCCAGATATGGTTCTGCAGCCTTGACAAATGCCAGAACATCCTGAAAATCTTCTTCTACTGGACGGATTTCGTCCGGAACACCGGAACGTCCCGATACTCGCATATCAATGCAGATCTGATCGTGATATTGATCGTAAATCGCCTTTAAAACTTCCAACGGGAACCTCATACGGTTTTCCAGGGAGCCGCCGTATTCATCGGTTCTTGTATTAAAGTACGGAGACAGGAACTGCCCCATTAACCAGCCATGGGCACAGTGGAACGTAACCATATCAAATCCTGCTCTTACAAGTCTTCCTACTGCATCCACATAATTTTGCTTTACATGTTCCATCATAGCCTTATCCATGATTTCAACAGAACATCCCGCATAGCCCGGGTGCATATACGGCGGAACAGGAGACGGGCTGATCCCCTTTTCTCCATCCTTTAGAAGGACCGATTCTGCGCAAGCGCCGGCATGATTCAGTTCGATGCTGATTTTAGCTCCGAAACGATGAACCTCTTCTGCAATTACTGCCAGACCCGGAATGGACTTATCATCGCCGATATTCAACGCATTTACATGGTCGTAAGATCTTTCGTTATCCACATTGGTTTCACCAAATACAACCAGGCCCGCTCCATTTTTAGCCAGATGTGATGTGTAGGAAATGAGCTTTTGTGTAGTCCTCCCATCTGTATCAGCAAGGCAGCACAGCATTGGCGGAACCATAATGTGATTTTTTAATTTCATCCGTCCGATTTTCATTGGTTGATACAATTCGGAATATTTTGTTTTTATGTTCATGAATCAGTTGCTCCTTTCACAATCTCCGTTTAGGGTAAGCATCTCTGCCTAAATGGTATATAACGCCGCTTGCATGGTCAAATGCGAATTACGCATAGATGGCACACTAGTGTAATGTCCGGCTGATCATTTGGCAAATAGCTTGCCGGACACTACACTAACAAAAGAGCGGACACTCGCCAGAGTTGTCCGCTCTTCCTTGGTCACTGTCTTTGTTACACTTCCAGCGACTGAACGTACGCTTGCTGAATAGCAGTCCCCGTAGTTCCCACCTTAGCGCAGTCGCCAATGCGGTATACTTCCGGGGCTGCGTCATATAATTCTGCGTAAGCTGCCGTATTGGATTGCATACCAACGCTGTATACAACAGTATCGGCCTTTATAAGCTTTCTCTCTCCGCCTGTTTCTACAATTACCCCTTCGCCATTTATGGAAATACAGGCGGTCTCTGTCAATATTTTTACATTGTGTTCTTTAACGGCAAGTCTTATTTCTTCGGCATGGAGTCTGTTGGCATCAGCAAAAGCTGTGGATGTCATTTCGATAATAGTTACGTCTTTTCCTTTATCTGCGAGGAATAGTGCAGTTTCTACGCCGACTAGCCCTCCGCCGATTATGACAACCTTCGCGCCCACTTTTTCCATTTTATAATAGGTATCAATCGCACCCATTACCTTACTTCCGTTTATCCCCTTAATCTTGGGAATGATCGGAACAGCGCCGGCTGCCACGAAAAGCACATCTGGCTTAAGGCCAGAAATGTATGCCCTGTCTGCCTGGGTGTTCAGTCTTATATCAACGCCAAGCTTTTGGACCATATATGCCAGATGATTCTTCTGCGCTCTCAGATCGGATTTATGCGCGTCAAAATCCGTAAAGTTGAGCTGCCCACCAAGTTTCGCACGATTGTCTGCCAGTATGACTTCGTGGCCGCGTTTCTTCGCATTGATAGCAGCTTTCATTCCGGCGGGGCCTCCGCCCAATACTACGATGCGTTTGCTTTTAGGTGCAGATGGTACTTCAGCGGGATACCGGTTTTCTCTGCCCGTCCTTGGATTTACAGAACAGGAAAAATGCTTATGGGTATCCATGTGTCCTCTGCAGTGGAGACATCTTGTACAAGGGCTGATTTCATCATCCAAATTTCTGCGGGCCTTGACCGGAAAATACGGATCGGCAATCAGCGCACGGCACATGGCAACTACATCTGCTTTTTCCGCCGCCAGAACCTCTTCCGCCATCTGTGGACTGCTTATGGCGCCTACGGTAACAACCGGAATATCCACAGACTTTTTCATTGCTTCTGCAAGAAATACATTACATCCGTGTTCCTGGAAGATTCCGGGGTGTGCCTTCAGCGTCAGATCAAGCCGAGTATCAATTCCCCCGGAAACATGAACCAGGTCAATTTTATCCTGAATTGATCGTACGAAAGGAATGGTCTCATTTAAAGTCAGCCCTGCAGGATCATATTCCGTCCCGCTGATTCGATATTCAAGAATAAAATCTTTTCCCACGGCCTTGCGCACTGCATCAATAACCATTTTAGGGAATCTGGCTCTGTTTTCTTCGTTTCCACCATATTCATCTGTGCGCCGATTCACCATCGGAGACAGAAATTGCGCCAGAAGCCAGCCATGTCCGCCATGGAGAACAGCAGCCTTAAATCCGCATTTTTTGATGAAAGCGGCAGATTTTGCGAAGTTATCTGCCACTCGTTTCATCATGTCCTCGTCCATCTGAATGACTTGGACTCCATCTCCTCTCATGAAGCTAATGGACGAGATGGGAGAGCTCCCCGACAATTCCGGGTTGGCCATCCAGCCCGCATGGTTCAATTCGAAAGATGGTACTGCTCCGTACGCTTCGATATTAAACGCCAATTCCGCCAGAAACGGCATGTTTGGCTTGATCAGGCATAATCCTGGAAAAGCCGGCGCATGCTCCTGATCCACCGGCGTATCGCCCACAGTCACCTGCGCAGCCCCGCCCTTGGCCTTTTCACGATAGTAGCCTATTAAAGCATCCGTTGGTTTTCCGCCATCAATCACCTGGCTCATCATTGATGGCGACGCAAACAATCTGTTGCGGTATACTACATTTCCTACTTTTAAGGGTTCAAACAGTTTGGGGAATTTTAACTTATAGTCTTTCATGAAATCACCGTTATTCTGTTATTCGCTCAAAGATACCGGCCGCGCCCATTCCGCCTCCGATACACATGGTAACAAGGCCATATTTTTTCTGGTTGTCTTCTAAGTAATCCAGAGCCTTGGCAGTCAGGAACGCTCCAGTGGCGCCCATCGGGTGGCCCAGCGCGATTGCGCCGCCATATGGATTTACTTTTTCGGGATCCAACTTCAGCTTGCGGATGCAGTACAGGGACTGGGAAGCAAAGGCCTCATTGAGTTCAATGACATCCATGTCATCAATCTCCATTCCTGCACGTTCCATTGCTTTTGGTACAGCATACACAGGACCAACACCCATTTCCGCAGCGTCGCATCCGGCCACAGCAAAGCTAACCAGTCTGGCGATCGGCTTGATTCCAAGTGCCTTAGCTTTAGCCCTTTCCATAAGCACTACGAATGCCGCCGCATCTGAAGTCTGAGAGCTGGTTCCTGCAGTTACTGTACCTTCTTCAGGCGGAAGGAAACAAGGTTCCAATCCCGCCAGACTTTCAACGCTTGTATGATCACGAATTCCTTCGTCTTGGGTAATCATCTGCTCGGTGCCTTCAAAATTGATGCCCTTGACAGGAATGATGGAGGGCGCCAGTTTCCCCTCATCACGGGCTTTGCTGGCCCTAACGTGGGATTTCACGGCGAACTGATCCATTTCTTGTCTGGTAATCCCGTAGTGCGACGCTACGTTTTCTGCAGTAACGCCCATAGGCATATAGGCGCCCGGATCGTTTTTCAGCAACCATTCATCACAATCCTCTACCGGATATGGTGCAAAGGTACTGGTCATATCTTCGATCCCGCCTGCTACATACACATCGCCCTGACCTGCCAGAATCGCATTGCTGGCCGTAGCGATCGCCTGCAGGCTGGACGAACAAAATCTGTTGATGGTCTGCGCCGCTACGTTCTGCGGCAGTCCTGCTCTTGCGGCCAAAAGCTTTCCCATATTCATGGAAGTTTTCCCTGTCTGGACTGCACAGCCAACGAGTAGATCTTCGATCCCGGATCTGTTAAGCTGCGGGATCTTATTCAAAACGCCGTCCAGGGTCTGAGCCGCATATTCCAGAGGATGCATCCCCGAAAAACCGCCTTTTCTGGATTTGCATACCGGAGATCTTCCGTATGCAACAATTACTGCTTCTCTCATGTTTTCCTCCAATCTTCAGGTATTACCGTTCAAAGGGTTTCATTCCCAAAATTTGTCTCGCCTCTGCGGAAGTGGCAGGTTTCTTGCCAAATGTCTCTACCGCCTTAACTGCTCTTTCCACCAACATCTTGTTGGTAGCCATGATCTTCTGGCCGTTATCGTCTCTACCGAACACGACGTTGTCCTCCAGGCCAACGCGGATATTTCCTCCCAGCGCCAGTGCTGCATACATGATCGGCAGATGTGCGGCGCCTACACCGAATGCAGACCAGGTTGCGCCTTCCGGAATATGCTTGGTCAGGTACAGCAGATTTTCAACCGTTGCCGGCATACCGCCCAGAATGCCAAGGCAAAACTGATAGTGACGGTCCTGAGGCAGGTGGCCCTTCTTTGTGAAGTATTCCACAATATCCAGCATCCCAGTATCAAAGATTTCATATTCAGGTTTGATCCCGCGTTCCATATATACGTCGCCCAGTTCTTCAAGAAACTTCGGCGTGTTCATGAAAACGCCGCCCGGCATCCAGTTGAAGGAGCCGGCATCATATGAACCCATTTCGATGCCATCCAGCGTTTTCATGTGCTTCATTCTGATGGCGTTTCCTTCCGCATCGCCGCCGGATACTCTGGCGTCCCCGGAGGAGGTACAGTTGATGACAACGTCACAGTCCTCATATGTACGGATCAGGCGGATGGTTTCTCTGAACCGCTGCTCATCCATAGTACCCAGGCCCTGTTCATCACGCATGTGCAAATGAACGATGGCAGCACCCGCCTTCCAGCATTCATAAGCATCTTTGGCAATCTGTTCCGGAGTTTCCGGAATATTGTAGCCTGGAGGCGTTACAGCTCCGGTAAGCGCAGCAGTAACAATTACCTTATTATCTAAATTGCTCATTTTTATCTCCCTTTTCATCTAATTTCTTTCCATTTTCGTCAAGTTTAGTTGATTTTGCCGTCTGCATATTTCTTGTCGTTAATCAAAATTGTCAATCCCGCACCGATAATCGCCATAACGCCAAACAAGATGTAAGCGCCGCTCAGAGAGCCTGTAGTGGAAATGAAGAAGGCAAGCACTGCGAATGCACAGCAGCGGATAAATGTATAGATTGGACAAACCAGGCTGTATACCTTGGCAAAATTCATATGTCCAAATACACTGGAACATAAGGATACCGGCCAATTGGCGTTTCCGCCCAATGCGAATCCGATCATAAAGATGGAAATATATAATGGTATACTTCCGGGAACTACATTGAGGAATGCGGCAATACCGTACCATACCATGTAAATCGCAGTTGCTTTTTTTGTAGTAATCTTCTGATCCAGCACTCCCCATAAGTAACTGCCAACAATGCCGACACCAGCAGCCACGGACAATGCCGCTACAGCTTTTGGCTGTTCCCAGCCGATTTCAGAACTGGTCAGCCGGGTTACCATCTGGCTTACAATTCCTACCGTAATCATCATGGTTATGCCCAGTACGAGAGAAATCAGCCACATTTCCTTATTCAGCAGCAGCTTCTTATAAGTCCATGGAGATACATATGCATTTGCTTCTTTGCGATACTGCTGTATTTCATCCGCACTCATCGGCAAATTGTCAGGGGTCATCCCTGCATCTTCCGGCTTATTCGGAAGCACGAAACAGAATCCAATCAAAGCCGCGATTACAACGCCCAGAATCAATGTGGTATTGCCCATGCCGCCAAATGCAGCAGTCATCATGGACAGAAGCGGAACCATAGCCAGAGTGCACAGATTGTTACCCATGGTTGCCCAGCCTAACGCCAAACCTTTTTTACGGGGGAAATACATTGCCAGATAGGCGCCGCCGCTTACCCATGCGGCTCCGGTCGCAAAGGTGGACATTAAAGTCAAAGCGATGAAGTACTGGGTTGGGCTCTGCGCATGGCCATACCATATATACGAAGCAGCAGCAATCAGAAGGCTTATAATTGTAATCAACTTAGCTCCAAATTTATCAGTAAGGACACTTAATACGAGTACACCGATAACACTGATGAAACCTGCCGGTGTGCTGTATGCCAAAAGCTGTGCGTAGTCCCATCCGTTTTCCCCTGCGATGACAGGGATTACAATATTTAATCCGTCATTGGTCAATGCGGAGCAGAACATCAGCATTAAGCCAACGAAGATGATCAGAAGCCAACCTTTCGCTCCAAAATTACTCTTCGTATAAAATTTCTCGTTTATTTCTTTCATAAATTCGTTCCTTTCTCCAATCATGGATTACTGAATGATTCTCTTCAGCAGATGATTGCTTCGCTCTATAAATTCTGCCATCTCCTGTGCCTGAAGGGATTCCTGTCCCAGTCTGGCCAGATCGTACAGATGGGCTGCAATCAGCTTTTTTTCCTCCTGCCGCTCACAGGAAAACATATAGTCAACTACCATATTGCTCATATTCAGAAGCAGAACGTCCTTTCCCTGTTTAAAGCGGCTGATGTCAATTCCTTTGGTCTCATACAGCTCAAGGGTATCTCTTACCCTGCGTTCCTCTTCGTCGATTATCATGATGGAGGAGACTGTATCGGTCATTAGGCACCCGAGTTTGACTTCAATCTGCTTGTCGCCAAACAGCGGTGCAAAAAGCTCTGACGCAGCCGCGCTGTACTTTTCCATTTCTGCAGCCATCGCCTCTTCTGCCTCTGCATCTTTTAAGGCTTTATAGCAATCGGAGTCGATGCGGTTAAAATGCAGGTCTGCATGCAGGCTTTCCTGCTTTCTGATGTATGGCGTATCCACTACATGGGTCATATACAGTGCATTCATTCCCGCATTCTGAAACATCTTGATGTAATGAGCCTGCTGGATGTCATCGGAAATATAATACACCGTATTTTCGTGACTTTCACTGATTTCTTCCAGATGCTCTGCCATTGTCACATATTTGCCTATCAAATCCTTAAAAAGTATGAATTTGCTGATATAGCTGCTGAACAGCTTGTCTTTGAGACAGCTGAACTTGATAAACGGATTGAGGTCCTCCCAGATGCTTTCATAGAACGCACGCTCACACTCGAACGTGCCATAGAACTTGTATGCGACCTGCTCGGTGATGTATCTCTGAATCTTTTCGACATTCTCACCTTCCTGAAGCGCAGAGCGGGAAACCATCAGCGGCGCATTCTCACAGTCTATGATCCCGTTCTGGAAAAACAGATAACTGGGAATTAAGCTCTTGGCCTGATCGGTGATATAAACCTGCTTGCAGTAGAGCTTCATGGCGCCATCGATGGACTGTTCCATCTGTTCCTTTGTACGAATATAAATAATTCCTTTTACGCCCAGCTCTTCATTATAGAGGTGAATCCAAAGCTTCGGTTCTTTTTCGATTCCAAAGGCCTTTTTGTAGAATTCCACATAGTCTTTCTTCGTGCAGTTTTCCGGGTTTCTTGTCCAGAGCGGGCTGCAGTCATTTACAACGTTGGCAGCTGCCATTTCCTCCTGCGTATTGCCAACAACCTGCACTTCAATCGGTATGGAAAAAAAGGCAAAATATTTTTTGATCACTTCCTCCAAGTATTCCCGGTTCATGTATTGGGAAGTTTCATTCAGGTGCAGGATTACATCTGTACCGACTTTCGTGCGGGTTCCTTCCTCCATTGTAAACTTCATGTCGGAGGTGCAGTCCCAGTAAACGGCTTTCGCATTTTTTTTATAAGATAGCGAAGAAATACTTATATGGTCAGCAGCCATGAATGCAGAGTAAAATCCCAGTCCGAAATGACCGATCATTTGTTTACTATTGCCCTGCTTATATCTGTTCAGGAAATCGGTTGCTCCGGAAAACGCGATCTGGTTGATATACCGATCGATTTCCTCCATATCCATTCCCAGCCCGTTATCCGAGAAAATCAGCCGGGCGCTTTTCTGATCGATGGTAATTTGGATTTTAGCCTCTTTAAAAGCCGCGGCCTTTTCCAAATTGACCAGTTTTTTTCTCTTGCTGATAGCATCCGCACCATTTGAAATCAGTTCGCGAACGAAAATATCCGCTTCTGTGTACAGCCACTTTTTTATAATCGGAAATATGTTCTCACTGTTTACAGATAAACACCCATTCTTGCGTTCCATGTCACTGCTCCTGTTATCAATATGGCGGGCAAGTACATCTCGCCCGCCATCACTAGAATCATTTTATTTCAGGCATTTCCTTTACTTCAAAACACCCTTTTCTCTTGCAGCTTCTGCATACATATCTCTGGAATCGATATCGGAGTGCAGCATTGAAGTGTTGCAGAAGTCGCCGAACATTTCAGTACCGAACGTCATATCCAGATCGTCCACGATTCTCTGCTTCCAAGGTCTTCTGGCTACCTGAGCAGTTAATCTTCTGATGGTTCTGTGCTGCGCCATAATCACGTCAGCAATTTCGTAAGCTCTGTCGATCAGTTTGTCCTTAGGGACAACTTCGCTTACTAAACCGTACTTTAAGCAGGTTTCAGCGTCCATCATTTCGTTCATGAACATGGCATAAACAGCTCTTCTGGTTCCCATCAGTTCGAAGAAGCAGCTGTGGATACCATCGCCGGGAACGATACCGTTACAATAGTGAGGGTCAGAGATTACAGCATCGTCTGCCATAATGCAGATATCACACATCAGCGCCAGTTCGGAATGGCCGCCTCTGCCAATCAATGCACCAATGGTAGGAACCTCTACGTCCTGAATCATGGCAATAAGCATTCTTCTGCCGTCGATGAACATGTGATCGTATCTCGTGCCGGCAGGGTCAGTCTTTTCAGGAGCCCAGCTTTCATCCTCGAACACGCTGATCCAGTTGTCGCCGGTACCGGTGAAGATGATACATTCCGTTTCTCTGTCAGTACCCAGTAATCTCCACATCTTACCGATGGCGTCGTGCAGTTCCATACTCCACAGCTGAGATTCGCCCTTGGTGTGCATCCTTACCAGAACTACGCCGTCCTCTCTTCTTTCCATGATAAAGTGTTCCTTGAACATTTCCTTCAGTTCATCAAATGTAGGCCAGCCTACGAATTGTGTGTTTGTAGCCATTTTATTATCCTCCTTAACAGCTTAAATAATTTTACAGGCATTCCGCCTTACCGTGAATTAAGCATAGCAACGATGCCATGCATTGTCGAATGCAAAATCTGCATAAAAACGGTTGTCCCAGCTTTCGATTTGGACAGCCGGCTGCAATACATGCAATTTTAAAAATAGCCTAAGCTTCTTTGATAAAGAAGTTCATGGCCAGCGTAATAATACCCAGTACGATCACCATAATAAATGTAGTATTGTAGCTGCCTCCCGCCATATCCAGCAGCCTGGCCGACAGCAATGGACCTGCAATGGATGCAGGGATCAGGCAAAGATTACAGATCGCAAAATTTGAGGCATAATGCCTTTCCCCGTATAATGTGCGAATGAGGGATGCAGAAATCGTAATGCCACCGCCATAACAGATCCCCATAATGAGCATCCCCGCCAGAGCTACTGCTCCGGCAGCAATGCGGTCCCCGGAAAAAAGCAGTACTCCTGCCAGTATCATCAGCATATTGTTAAGATACATTGTGAATTTCCATCCGCTCTTATCCATAATGCTGCCGATCAGCAGTCTTCCGCAGCCATTGAACACAGAAATAACCAGTCCGAGCACAGCCGCGTATCCGAAATATACTGCGATGGACGATGCGGAATTGATGATCAGCATTCCTCCGGCTGAAACGCAGATATTCCAAAAGAAATACATCCAGAATGTTTTTCTGCGCAGCATTTCCTTCGTAGAATATTCCTTGTTGATCGGATCCCATGCCGCCCCGGCAGCTGCCGTTTTCATTTCTGAAGGTTTATGGATAAAGGGTATTGCGAGAACCATGATCAAGATCATCAATATGGCAAAGATGCGGAAGGTCATGGCAACTCCCACATGCCCGATCAGGATGTCTGCCACATTGCCCAGAAGCAGGGCGCCGAAACCCATTCCCATCAGAAGCATACCGGATACCAGACCCACATTCTTCGCCCATGGCTGAATATTGGACAGCACCGTATTATATGCGATTCCGATGCCTGTCCCAGTACAAACTCCGTAACAAATATACATTTGGTACAATGCCGTCCTACCCTCTTCGGGAAGCAGCGACATCCCCAAAAAACCAAGTCCTACCAGTACAGCTGCCAGCGCCATTTCCATGCGGGAAGTAACTTTCTTAGATAAAGTTCCGGCAAGCAGTCCGCCCAAACAGAAAGAGATCATCATAATGGTAAAGTTCAGCGTGATCTGTGTCTGTGACCATTCTATATAGACACCTTGAAGAGCCACCTTAAAATAAGTCCACGCATACATGGCACCGAGGAAAAACATGGTGACGGTTCCCGCTCCGATACACATGTAACCATTGTTAAACAAGGATTTTCTATCTTTCATCACCGCTTCCTCTATTCTGTTCTTACTTTCAGGTTTTCTGAAATGATCAATGCAGGCTCAGTCACTTTCTGAATATCTTCAACGGTATACCCTTCTGCAATTTCTTCCAGGATCATTCCCTGCTCAGAAACGCGGATCACGCTAAGCTCCGTTACGATCAGATCCACCTTTTTCACAGCAGTGGCCGGAAGCGTAAGCCTTTTGATAATTTTAGCGCTTCCGTCCTTCTGCGTGTGCGTCGTAGCAACGATTACTTTTTTGGAGCCCATAACCAAATCCATGGCGCCGCCCATGCCGGGAACCCGCTTGCCTGGGATCTTGTGGCTGGCAAAGGATCCGTCTTCTGCCACTTCAAGCACGCCAAGCACTGTAACGTCCACATGACCGCCGCGGATAATTCCAAAGGATGTGGCACTGTCAAAGAAGCAGCCATATGGATTCACATCTACACACTTACAGCCTGAGTTAATCACATTGGCGTCCATGCTTTCTTCTGGCACCATGCCGCCCATGCCCAGAATACCATTTTCAGACTGGAAACAAACCGTATATTCAGGAGCAATATAGTTGGCAACCAGTTCAGGCATACCAATACCCAGATTTACAACATCGCCGTCATTGATTTCCTGTGCAACTCGTCTTGCGATACTATCTTTTAAACTCAACAGGCTCACCTCCCACAATATAGTCAACAAAGATCCCTGGTGTAACAATATTTTCTTTCTCCAGTTCTCCGATTTTCACAACTTTTTCTGCCGCTGCCACAACCAAATCTGCAGCAGTCGCCATAACAGGGTTAAAGTTTCTGGTGGTACCTTTATATGTAGTGTTGCCGAATTCGTCCACAACAGAGCCGCGGATCACCGCCATATCAGCATGGATTGGCTTTTCAACTAGATACGTTTCACCATCGATCACGATGGTTTCTTTGCCTTCCGCAACTTCTGTACCAAGACCGGTTTTGGTAAGAACGCCGCCCAGTCCGGCACCGGCAGCTCTGATGGATTCAGCTAAAGTTCCCTGCGGCACAAGCTGTACCTCCAATTCACCTGAATTGTATTTTTCTCCAGTCTGGGGATTCATTCCGATGTGTGATGCAATCAGCTTCTTTATCTGATTATTGGCAATTAAAAGCGAGATTCCTTCGCCAGGATGTGTGGAATCGTTGGAAATGATGGTCAGGTTTTTCACCCCTGATTCCAGAATTCCCTGAATCAGAACATCCGGAACGCCGCATCCGGCAAAACCTCCGACCATAATACGCATATCATCCTTAAGAAAAGATTTGAAGGTCTCTATGTCTATTATTTTCTTTTTCATACGCATTGCTCCTGTCCTCTTATATTTTTATATTTTAAGATTAACAAAGCAACTATGCATTGTCGAATGCGTAATCTGCATGAAAAGACGCAAAAAAAAACCGAAAGCCTGAATGATCAGACCTTCAGCTTCTGCTGCGATTGCAGTCGCAAAATCAGCTGTTGGCAAGCTCGATGCACTTGCTGATAAACGACTCCATTCCCGGCTTCACATTTTTCTTGTTATATAAAATAACATAATTCATTGCATCATCAATGCCCTCGACCTCAATGCTTTTTATATTATCGGACGGATTTCTCTCCACAAGCAATCTCGGCAAAATTCCGATCCCATTCTCAAGGGATACCTCCATCACCATGCTCTCATAATTATTGCAAAAGATCGGCTCCGTCATCTTCTTCTGCCCGATCTGTACCAGCAGGCGAGCGATAAATTCCGGCTGGGCCAGCTTGCTGCTTTTCCACAAGACCAAAGGCTTGGAATATAAATCCTCGATCACAACATGCGCTTTACCGCATAATTCGTCCTCATCATGTACGATAAAGGCAACCTTGTCTTTGAAAAACGGCTTTTTCACGATCTCCTCTGGAATCGTTTTTGTTAAATGGTCCAACGTTATCGCTGCGTCAATGTCTCCGTTTTCAACTGCCGTATTCACTTCTTCAGGCTGAAGAGATATGAAGGACAGCTGCAGGCTCGGGTATTCGGTTCTTAAAGTCCGGATCATTCTCCGCTCATGGAGTCCAAGTATATTAAACGGCATTCCGATGATAAGTTTCCCGGCTTTTCCTATGCTGATGTTTTCAATCTTACTATGCAGGGCATTTATACGCCTCAAAATTTCCTGTCCTTCTTCATAAAAGATTTCACCAGCTTGCGTTAATTCCAAAATTCTGGAATTTCTCTTAAATAATGGCATTCCCAGCTCGCTTTCCAGCTCTGAAATTTTCCGGCTGACGGTGGACTGATTTGTATATAGATGGGTTGCGGCAGCTGTAAAGCTTCCATGTTTCACGATTTCAAAAAAACATTCAAACTGTTTAGTATCCATGCTTCACCTCTACTTTTGGAAATGCACTATCTTATAACAATATTAACATATATTCACCAGCCACACAACGCAGCAGGTATAAAATAACCCGCTTGAATGCCTTTATACTAATTTCTGCACAAATAGCTCATTTCTGCGGCCGGGCCATCTAAAAACCCCTTCCGGATAGCTCCCGGAAGGGGTTTGATGATAGTTCGAATTGCGGTGCAGTTCTTAACGTTTTGAGAACTGGCTTGCTCTTCTGGCTTTTTTGAGTCCGTATTTCTTTCTTTCCTTCATCCTTGAATCTCTTGTCAGGAATCCGGCAGCTTTCAGCGGCGCTCTGTAGGCGTCTCTGTCCGCTTCGCACAGTGCTCTTGAAATACCATGTCTCAGAGCTCCGGCCTGTCCGGTGTATCCGCCGCCGCTCACGGTAGCGATTACGTCAAACTTGCCTTCGCAGCCTGCGATTTCGAAAGGCCGTTTAACTTCTCTTTTTACGATTTCCATTGCCAGATAATCGTCCAGAGGTTTTCCGTTTACTGTCACGTTTCCAGTACCAGGGATTAATCTCACTCTAGCAACTGAAGACTTTCTTCTTCCTGTTCCGTAATATTGCGTTTTTGCCATTGTTCAATTCCTCCCTTCTCTAAATATCCAAAACTTCCGGCTTCTGCGCTGCGTGATCGTGTTCCGGTCCCGCATAAACCTTCAGTTTCTTGTACATCTGTCTGCCGAGTTTGCCGTTTGGCATCATGCCTTTGATCGCATGTCTTACCACTTCAGTCGGATGTTTTTCCATTAACTGCTCGAAAGTGACCTCTCTCAGACCGCCCGGATATCCGGTATGTCTCTTGTAGATCTTTTCTTTTCTCTTCTTGCCTGTCACTTCCACTTTGTCAGCATTGACGATGATCACATAATCACCGCAGTCAACGTGAGGTGTGTAAGTCGGTTTGTTCTTTCCTCTTAAAATAGCCGCGACCTGCGAAGCCATTCTGCCGAGGTTCTTGCCTTCTGCGTCTACAACGTACCATTTACGTTCAACTTCATGAGGCTTTGCGATAAATGAACTCATTTTCCTTTTCCTTTCTACCTACTGGGATCCCTGCGGGATCTGGTTCGGCTCTGTCTACTCGAATTCTAAAGAATTGGTTTCGACGAACTAAAACGATTTTTAGCCGCGCTCGCTCCGGACGGCTCTCCCATCCTGCTCGCGCGAAAAACGTGCCACTGTTTGCGACACGAGGATATTTTACACTTACTGGGCCTGAAAGTCAAAGGTTTTTGCACCTTTTGGGCATTTTCTTTTCCTTTCAGGCCCAATTACCGCAAATCGGACTAAAATCAGGCCATATCGTCACGGAGCACATCGATAATATTTTCTTTTTTGATGCGGCTGATGGCATAGAGCATGGTGATAAAAATGACCAGGAACACCCCGGCTATACTGATGCCCATGCTGCTCCATGGGAAGATGAATTCCAGATCCAGCCCGCCCGCTGCCATCACCTTGTAAATCAGAAAGGAGAGGACCGCTGCGATGGGAAGTCCCAGCAGCAGGGTGCGCATGCCATAAAAGGCGCATTCAAAATTCATCATTTTCTGGAAATCCCGATCAGACATTCCCACAGAACGAAGCATAGCCAGTTCCCGCCTGCGTAGTCTGATATTAGTGGAAATGGTATTGAACACATTGGCAATGGCAATCAGCGAAATCATGATAATAAAAACGTATGCGAACAGATTTACCACAAAGAGCAAGCTGCGGTTTTGCTCAAATATTTTATGCACATTGTAAAGGGTATATTTGGATGCAAGTCCCGCACCCTGGATCATCTTTTCCATTTCCGCCGTCGACTGAGCCGGGTTCTTTGAGAGGAACGTCAATCCCATCTGATTTTGGACCCCGGCACTATCGAATCGATCCTTTAACTGATAAGGAGCCACTGCGATAAAAACATACGGCTTTACCTCAGAAGGATCTGTTGGCAGCGTATCCGACGGGATGGTATCGACAAAGGTGATGCTCACATCCTGTCCCTGCTTTGCCTGGGGCTTACCGTCTTTTTCAGGCGCAATGCGCACGTCAATTGAGTTTTTTGCGAACAAATCGATCAGGGAATTCTTTTCATCCTGCTTCTGCCTGTCATTTTTCACCTTGGCAGCAGCGATCAATTTGGCGTTTTCCCCGGTATATTCTGTTGGAGACAAGCCCAGGCTTTTGATAAAATCCAGATATATGCTGTCCTCAATGAATTGGATATCCATGGACAGATCAACCGTTTCCTTTGTCCCATCAAGTCCGGCAGCTTTTTGAGACCCCTGGGAAAAATCCCCGGCTGCGGCCGGACATCTGTACTTTAAAATGCTCTGATAAGAACTTTCGTAAACACCTCCCGCAGTCCGAAGCCGGTCATAAAGTCCAAATAACTCGTCGTCATTTCCATTTTGTGTATAGAGACAGATATCATAGTCGCTGTTTACCGCCGACCGCTCCGCTCCCTGCTTCAGATGAGCACCGAACGTTCCTGCCGAAACGAACAGAACCACGCTCAAAGTGAGAGAGAGGACAATGCTCCGATAACGCCCCTTGTTGCGTTTAAAGTTTTTCAAAGCCAGTGTGCCCTCCAAACCGTAAAGCCGCTGCGCCAGCTTTGATGTTTTAACGGCTTTTGGGTCCACTTTCACCTCATTGGTCTGCCGAATGTTCTCCATCACAGGAGTGCCGGCAGCTTTCTTAGCCGGGATATAAGCGGAAATCAAAATGGTAATCATGCTCACCACCGCCGCAGCGATAATGGCCGGAACGGACACCATCAGTTTCAAAGGTACGCTGCTGTAAGCAAAGCTGGCAAAGTTTTTGGAGATTATGGAAATGACCAGGCTGATGCTGCCGATTCCCGCCAGCACGCCGATGGGTATGCCCACCGCGCCGATGCAAAATCCTTCAAAGAGCACCGAGTTTCGCAGCTGTCTGGCTGTAGCTCCTACCGATGATAAGATTCCGAACTGCCGCGTGCGTTCATTCAGGGAAATGTTGAAGGAATTATAGATCAAAAAGATCGAGCCGATCATGATCATAACGACCAGAATTCCCACCACTGAATACAAAAGCATATTGAACAAGTTGTCGTTTGAGAGACCCATGAACCGCAGCACATCGTCGTTAAAGACGCAGGCATGGCTTCCGGCCGCGCTGGCTGCATAATCCCGGGTTCCCTTGGGATTGTCCAGGGTGACAAAGACACTGAGACTGCCTGCTGGGTGCGCCGAGTCCGCCGCAGTAATCAGGGTATAGCCCGGTGAGGAAAACTCTTCAAAAGCCGGTCTTTCGCAGATTCCGACGATTTTGTAAGTCCTTTGGTCATTTGTTTCCAGATGTTCTCTGACCGCATTCTTCTCATTGCCAGCAGCGTACGGGTCGTGCTGGCCCAACTCCTTTACGCCCGCTTCCCGATCGCCGACAGCCAGGGACAAGGTATCGCCCACTTCGTATTTCACGCCTCCGTTTGAAGCCACGTGGGCAGGAAGAACAACTTCCCCGCTGTTTTCAGGCATCCGCCCGGAAAGAAGATCAATCGGCAGGGTATCAAAGGCTTCCTTAGAAAATCCCGCCACAAACAAATACGGTTTTTCCGGGTTTTTTCCGCCCTTGAGCGCTGCATAGCCAATATTTTCAATGGCCGCGGTATTTTTAACTTCTTGATCTTTGGCCTGTTCCTTGACAAAAGCGTCATTTACGTCCAGAAACTCCACATGCCAATCTCCGTATTTCTCCATTGCGCCCTTTACCATATAGGTTTGCAAAGAGACGGCAAACGCGGCAACCGCCGTAATCATGGCGGCGGATAGAATCACGCCGATCACCGTTACGATGGTACGGGTCGGACTCTTTTTCATGCCTTGGAGGGCAACTTTATTAAAGATGTTCATAGCCGTACCGCCTGCCTCTCGTCCCGCACGACTTTTCCGTCCGCGATGGAAATAATGCGGTCTGCCTGCAGAGCAATGTTCTCATCATGGGTAACCAGGATCAGGGTTTGGCCGTATTTTCGATTGCTCAGCTTGAGCAGGCTTATGATTTCCTGTCCGTTCTTGCTGTCCAAGCTGCCGGTTGGCTCATCGGCAAGGCAGACCTGCGGGGCGTTCATCAGAGCCCGCCCGATGGAAACTCGCTGCTGCTGGCCTCCCGAAAGCTGATTGGGCAAATGGTTCCTCCGATCCTGCAGACCCAAAAGCTCCAGCAGATCGCTAAGCCGCTCCTGGTTTACCTTGCGCTTATCCATCAGGATGGGCAGGGTAATGTTTTCCACCACATTGAGGGTTGGAATGAGATTGTGAAACTGGTAAATCAGCCCCACCTGACGACGGCGGAAAACAGCCAGCTTTTCATTGTTCTGAGCATAAACGTCCTGTCCGTCCAGGTACACTTTGCCGCCTGTGGGCACATCCACGCCGCCGATGATGTGCAGCAAGGTGGATTTGCCCGATCCTGACGAACCGATGATGGCAGTAAATTCCCCCTTTTGGATTGTCAGTGAAACGTGGTCCAGGGCGATCACTTGGTTGGCGCCCTTGCCGTAGACCTTACTTAGATTTTCAATTCTTAAAAAGTCCATTATGTGAGTCTCCTTTCTCTTGGTTTACCCATATAATAGAACCTTAAACTTACATCTCCGTGACTTTCAAGTGAGAGATCCGTCACTTTGGAAAACGGATGATGAAAACCGCCCCTCCTTTGGGATGATTCTTGGCTGTAATCGCTCCGCCCTGGCGCGTAAGGATGGTCTTGCAGAGGGCCAGCCCAATGCCATATCCGGCTGCGTTTTCGCTTTTTCCCCGGTAAAACCGGTCAAACAGATGAAGCAAGTCCTCTTTCTCAAAGCCTTTGCCGCTGTCGCGGATGGTAATCTGGGCAAACAGCGGGTTATCTGCGCAATAAATCTGAATTGTCCCCTTTTCCCCAGCGCTTTCCATGCAGTTTTTGATAATGTTCTGAACCGCTTCTGAAAGCCAGCCGCCATCTCCTTCAATCACCATTCCTTCAGGCACGTCCACCGTCAGATCGATATCGCGCAGCTCCATGGAAATGGCCAGCGGCCGGACGGCGGCGGAGATCATTTCTCTCACATCCACCTGCTGGCACTGAAAGACAACAACCCCTGCATCCAGGCGGGACAGCTTTAATAAGGAAGTGAGCAGCCAGTCCATCTGCACCAGGAGTTCTTCTGTTTCCCGCACAAAGGCTTTCCGCTCCTTTTCATCCGTGCAATTGTCCAGCAAGGATAAAATCAGGTTTACCGAGGTCAGCGGGGTGCGGAGCTGGTGGGCGATGTCGGCCAGGGATTCGGCAAGATGTGCCTTTTCTTTTTTTAAAATATCGTTCTGCTCCCGAATCCGCAGCGTCATTTTTTGGATTTCGCTGCTGAGGATGGAAAGCTCCCCCTCTTCCGAATCGCTGATAAACAGATGCTCCGCATTATGAAGCACCTGATCGATCTGGTCGGAGATTCGAGCTATGTTTTGATACCGGGCTTTGGTAAACACACAAAAAGCCGTCGCAAAAGCAGCGGCTCCGCCCAGGAAAAGGATTCCCGCGGCCGCCTTTATGGAAAATCCCAGCGCTGTAAAAATGGCGGCGATCAGGGTAAACACCAGGGCGAACCTGCGAAATTCTCTATTCCGAAGCATATCCGTCCCCCAGTCTGTAACCGGTCCCGCGAACAGTGAGGATGATCTGCGGGTTTGCCGGGTCCCTTTCGATCTTTTCCCGCAGGCGCTTGATGTAGACCGTCAGTGTGTTGTCATTGACGAATTCGCCGGCTGCATCCCATAGTTCGTCCAGCAGCCTGCCTCTGGTAATAATGCTCTTGGGATTGCTGATAAAGATCAGCAGCAGGCGGTACTCCAGGGCGGAAAGAAACACCTCACTGCCGTCCTTTCGAACAACGCCGCTGGCCGTATCCACATGAAGTCCTCCGATCTCAACCTCCGATCCGGGGCGTCCCCTTTTCCGCAGAGCCGTCTTGATTCTGGCAATCAGCTCGCGGGGGCGAAAGGGCTTTGTGATATAATCATCCGCTCCCATATTGAGCCCGGTAACCACGCTGGCTTCGTCGCCGGAAGCCGTCAGAAAAATCACGGGAATGTCCTGGGACGCCTTAATTTCCGTGCAAACGGTGAAGCCGTTGCCATCGGGCAGGGAGATGTCCACAAGGGCCAGATCAAACTTATTTTCCTCCAGTGCCTCCAGGGCTTCTCCGCGCGAGCCGGCGCAGGTAACCGTAAAGCCCTCGGAGCGGAGCAGCAGCATTAGATTTTTGGAAATGGCCTTGTCGTCCTCGACTAAAAAAATTCGTGGCATTGGATCCCTCCTTACATGATTTTGCAGCACCTCTTCAGACGATTACTTCTTTATGTGCAGATTCTGATTGTGCAGCTTTTTTTTCATCCAAAAGCAGATTTCTGAGGAACGCTTCAAGGTACTCCGTTGTCCCGTAAATACCTTGCTGCAGGTCGGTATAGTTGGCGCGAACAAGGGCATTTCTGAAATACCACGCATGTTCTGCAAAGATATCATTTGCCGCTGAAAAGCCAAGTGTTCTCAGATACTTAATAAAGAACACGGCCGTTGTTCGCGTATTGCCCTCTCCGAAAATATGGATTTGCCACAGCCTTGAAACAAACACCGCAAGATGAATATTCCCTCAAACAGTTTGCAGTGGATTGAAATATACTCGTTTGGCGAAAACGAAAACGCCGTTTCAGAAAGTATGTTCTTTTCAGAAGTGCTTCAAACCATTTTATACATGCAGTTTATCATAAAATCACAATTCAATCACACAATTATTGATAATTCTGTGTGCATCATCACACTTTTATAAGTTTTCATGTGACAGCCCTGTTTACAGGAGTGAAGATAGGCCGCCCGGCGCTTCGGGAAAAAACTGAAACAAACTTTCGCTTTTTACGCAAGTTCCAACGACCAGGCGCTGTCAAATTCGCTATGAGGCCGCGAGGACCGCAAGCTGCCGGGATCAGGCCCTGCAAACCCACAACTTTGCGTAAAGAATGCAAATTTTTACAGAAGTTTTCCGCAATGCCAGGCTGCGGCGGCTTGGAGATAGGCTGTGGGATCTTCGGGAAAAAACTGAAACAAACTTTCAATTTTTACGCAAGTTTCAACGATTTGGCGCTGTCAAATTCGCTATGAGGCCACAAGGACCGCAAGCTGCCGGGATCAGGCCCTGCAAACCTACAACTTTGCGTAAAAAATGCAGATTTTTACAGAAGTTTTCCGCAATGCCAGGCTGCGGCGGCTTGGAGATAGGCTGTGGGTTCTTCGGGAAAAAACTGAAACAAACTTTCGCTTTTTACGCAAGTTCCAACGACCAGGTGCTGTCAAATTCGCAGCGAGGCCACGAGGACCGTAAGCTGCCGGGATCAGGCCCTGCAAGCCTACAACTTTGCGTAAAGAATGCAAATTTTTACAGGAGTTTTCCGCAATGCCAGGCTGCGGCGGCTTGGAGATAGGCTGTGGGTTCTTCGGGAAAAAACTGAAACAAACTTTCGCTTTTTACGCAAGTTCCAACGATCTGGCGCTGTCAAATTCGCAGCGAGGCCACGAGGACCGTAAGCTGCCGAGATCAGGTCCTGCAAGCCTACAACTTTGCGTAAAAAATGCAAATTTTTACAGGAGTTTTCCGCAATGCCAGGCTGCAACGGCTTGGAGATAGGCTGTGGGTTCTTCGGGAAAAAACTGAAACAAACTTTCGCTTTTTACGCAAGTTCCAACGATCTGGCGCTGTCAAATTCGCAGCGAGGCCACGAGGACCGTAAGCTGCCGGGATCAGGCCCTGCAAGCCTACAACTTTGCGTAAAGAATGCAAATTTTTACAGGAGTTTTCCGCAATGCCAGGCTGCGGCGGCTTGGAGATAGGCTGTGGGTTCTTCGGGAAAAAACTGAAACAAACTTTCGCTTTTTACGCAAGTTCCAACGATCTGGCGCTGTCAAATTCGCAGCGAGGCCACGAGGACCGTAAGCTGCCGAGATCAGGCCCCGCAAACCCACTGCTTTGCGTAAAAAGCGAAAACTTCCAATAAAATTTTCCCAATTTAAGCCAAGGCACGGCAAAGACGGAACTGCAAAAGTCCCGTCTCATTTCAACAGATTTTCAACACTTTATATCCCCGAATATACAGTTTTTCCATCCATCACCGTCAACACAACGGAGGCATCCTTGATTTCACTGGCATCCGCTGCGAACAGATTCCGGTCCACCACTGCAAGATCCGCCAGCTTTCCTTCCTGCAGGGCTCCGATATCCTCCCTTCCATACGCCCTCGCCGCCCCGGATGTATAAGCTTTCAATGCTTCCGCCAGACTGATGCGTTCTTGCGGATTGACCCCTGCGGGCTGTCCCTGATCGTCCATCCGGGTGACAGCCGCATAGATCGATGGAAACGGATTAAAATCCACCACCGGATAATCGGTGCCAAAGGCCAGCTGGCCGCCCTCATCCAAAATGGAACGGTGAGGCCATTCCCATCTGCAGCGGGCTTCTCCGATGCGGCTGATTTTTTCATTCTGATCCAGAACCAGATGGTAAGGCTGCATGGAAGGGATCACGCCCAGCCGGGCAAAGCGGGGAAGGTCTTGAGGATGGATGCTTTCAATATGTTCAATGGTGTTCACCTGGCCGTGGTTTCCATTGGCTTTCAGCGATCCTTCATACAGGTCCAGTGCCATACGAACCGCGCCGTCTCCGATACAATGAAGCCTCACGCCAAGCCCCGCCTTGTTGGCCGCCGTAACGGATGCCTGGTTTTCCTCAAAGGGAGCACCCGGCACCCCCTCCCCGCAGGTCTGAGGCCGATCGGAATAAGGCTCCAGCAGCAGACCCGTATAGGTGGAAGTGACCCCATCAAGAAACCCCTTTACTCCCGACAGCCGCAGCTTTTCCGAGCAGTACCTGGCCTGCAGTTTCTTAGCTTTTTCAAAGTCCGTATAGCCATCCAAACGGGTATAAATGTGCAGACGGCAGGTGAGTTCTCCAGCCTCTTCCATTTCCTTTATGATCGCATAATTCCGATTTGCCGCCTCGTTGTAATCATCGGCGGACATTTCGCTGATGGAGGTAACACCGCAGGCATTGATGCGGGATAGGAATGTTTTATGAAACTGTTTCATCTCTTGGGCATCAAAATCCATGACTTTGGCCATCGCAGGACTAAAGGCTTCCGGCTCAAAGAGCAGTCCACTCAGCTCACCGTTTTCAAATTTACCGACAGACCCGCTCCTGGGACGCAAATCTTCCGTAATCCCCGCTTCTTCCAGGGCCTTGCTGTTGAGCCAAAAGGTGTGGACATCCGCGGAAATGAGATAGACCGGCTTGTCTGTAAAAATTGCGTCTAAAGATCGTTTATCCGGAAGGGGCGCATCGTTCCAGTTGGCCGGAAACCAGCCCATTCCCAGAATGCGCTTTTCCTCCGGGTGTCGGGCGGCAAAGGCTTTCACCATCCGCAGACATTCCTCTTCAGATGCGGCCTTTGCGATTTCCGTACACATACGGCCGCTTTCTGCGATCGCTCCCAGGAAATAATGGACGTGGGCGTCTACAAAACCCGGAAGAATCAGCTTGTCTCCATAGTCCAAAACCACATCGCAGTCATATTGGGAAAGGTCCGTTTCTCCCACTGAGAGGATGCGGTTTCCTTTTATGATCACCGAGCCGGAGATGGGAGCATCATCAAGTCCCGTAAAGATGGTCCTGCTTTTCAAAATCAAATCTGCTTTCACTTGCTTTCCACTCCTTCATTGTCCGGGCAATATTTTCTTTTTTTAGTGGTACTGAAGCCACGGATCACAGCTACCACTGCCAGAATAGCCGCCATGATCAGCCATGGAATCTGATAGGAACCGAAATGTTCGTACAAGGCTCCCAGCCCGGCGGCTCCAAAGGCTCCGCCGATTCCAACGAACATGTTGACATATCCGATGAGCCTGGGCATATCCTTTTCGCCGTACATGTAGTTCATCAAAAGCGGGGAAATGATATTGATGCTGGCAACACCGAAGATATAGAAGGCGCTGTACACGATGACCGCGCTCTTGGAAACGCTGAGAAGGGACAGTCCCACAGCAGATCCGGCAAAGCACAGGGCACTGCCTACTGCAGCGATGGACAGACGCCACCGATCGCAGATCCATCCTACTACGGGTCCTGTTACCACCATGATCAGGGAAAGGATAGAGGTGATGGCCGTGGCCTGGGGCGCGGAGAATCCGGCAATTACCATGGTGGGAATGCCGTGCTGTAAAATGGAGCTGGACGCGATCACAGCCAGGCTGCATGAAATCAGCACCAGCCAGGTAATGGGCCTGCGAATAGCGACGCTGAAAGCAATTCCTCTGGTTCCCGAAGCTTGCAGCTGCTCCCTTTCTGCGTCTTCCACATCACCGATTCGTTTTAGACCCTTTTTCTCCGGACTCCAGACGACCAGCTTTGCTGCGATTAAAACGGCAATTGCCACACATACAGCCAGGACGATGTATCCTGCGCGCCATCCCATTTTGCCGATCACCAAATTGAGGATATTGAGCTCTGCGATGTAAACCAGTGTCATACCGGTGAGCAGCAGGCTGATCGCCCTGCCCTTTGCTTTTTCGCCAAACCAGTTGGACACCAGCAGCTGGCATGGAGTCATGGTCATGGCAGCAAAGCAAAAGCCCTGAGGCACGGCAAAGATATAAAACATGGTCAGACTTTTAGCTGAAGCGAACCCAATAAAGGAAATGACCCCGATGATTCCCGCGGTGATCATGATTTTTTTAATCCGCTTTTCGTCCAAGAATTTTGAGACAATGGCCAGGGTAATGATTCCGGTGATGGACATGATGGTCAGGTAAAAGGAATAGGCTGCCACCGAAAGGCCCAGGTCCTGGGTGACCGGCAGCATAAAGACGCCGGTCACGGACACAATGCCGCTGTAAACCAGACCGGTAATAATGGCACCGGTGATGACGATCCACCATCCGTAATAAAATTTTCCGTTTTCATCTTTGAACGAGAATGATTTCATAATACTTACCTCCTATTTCTGTTTATATACAATCGTTCCATCCACCATAGTCAAGCAAATCCGCGCTTTTAAAAGCTCCCTGGGCTCCAGTTGGAAGAGGTTTTCGCTGAAAACGGCTATGTCGGCCAGCTTTCCCTCCTCCAGGGTGCCCAGCTGCTGCTCTGCATGAAGGCAGTAAGCGCTGCCATAGGTGTACGCCCGAAGTGCCTGCGCTAACGTGATATTTTCCCGAATCGGCTCTTCCACCTGCTGTCCCTCTTCATCGCACCTTGTTACAGCAAAATAGGCATTCGGCAATGGCTGGAAAGGCGCCACCGGATAATCGGTGCCGAAAGCTGCATTGGCGCCGATTTCCAGCAGGGACCTGACTGCATATTGGTATCTTGCCCGTTCTTCGCCCAGCTTATCTTTCAAACCGCTGCCGATGGCCATTAAATGAACCGGCTGCATGGAAGCGGTAACATCCAGCTTGGCAAATCGCTTAATATCGGATTCTTGGAGCGTTTCCACGTGTTCGATGGAATTTCTCACCGGCAGCGGTCCGTTGGCCTGACGGGAAGCTTCATATGCATCCAGAGCCATTCTCACGGCCCCCTCGCCAGTACAGTGGAGCTTGACGCCAAGACCGCACCCATTGGCAGCGGTGACCTGCCTCTTGTAATGTTCAAACGGGTAAAAGGAAGCGCCTGCTCCGTCCGCCTGATCCGCATATGGGCTTAGCAGCAGCGCCGTATGGTTTCCATGAACGCCGTCCACAAATGCTTTCAGACCGGCCACGCGCAATTTATTCGAATGAAACCGCTGCCGGTATTCCTCAATTGTGGTGAAGTCCGGCGATGTCCCCAGGCTGGGATAAAGATGGAGCCGTATATCCAGATTTCCCTCCTTTTCCAGATCCCCAACGATCTCCAATTCTTCGCTAACAGGACCCGGCTCCGGGAGCACGGTGATGTCGGTGGTGCTGGTGATTCCATGGCTGGAAAGCTGGCGGATAAAGTCCACAATCAGCTCCCGTTTCTGCCCTTCCGGCAGGGCCTGAGCCGCCGCCGCACAGGGCGCGCAGGCATCCATCTCATGGAGCAGGCCGTTAGGCTCGCCCGTTTCATCCACCTCGATGGAGCCGAAAAGCAGCTTTCTGTTGGGATCGACCCGGCATTCTTCCAGGGCTTTTGAGTTGAGCCAAAAGGAATGTCCGTCAGCGCACATCAGGTAAACAGGCCTGTCCGGGCAAATTTGATCCAGCATGTTCTTGTGGGGCGGCTCCCCATCTTCCCAGCTTGGAATAAACCATCCCATTCCTGTAATCGTTTTGTAGTCGGGATGCTCTTCTGCAAATTTTCTGATTACCGACACGCATTGGCGGGCGGATTTGCAGGCGAAGAGTTCTCTGCACATGTACTTGCTGTTTTGAAAAATGCCGTCAAAAAAGTGCATATGTGCATCGATCAGTCCCGGCATGATGAGCCCGCCGCCGCAATCGATAACCTGGGTATGGCTGTCAATAAAATTCTGCTCATCCGCGTCTCCCCGGCCGACTTTGATGATTCGCCGGCCTTTGACTGCAAGAAAACCTGCGAAGGGTTCATCCGCAACCGCATCAAAGATTGCGGCTCCTTTCAATATGTAATCTGCTCTCTCCATAATTGCTTCCTCGTTTCCTTTGTAATGTTCAACGAATTCGTTTAATTAAAGTTTAAATCTTTTGAAAATTTTTAAAACACTTAGAATCTGTATTTTTCTACTACCGGTCGTACCTCTTTTTTACCAGAATACTTCGATGGAAGTATAAGGGGTATTGAAATTTGCTGCATAATGAAAAAAGCCCCCTGTAGTCTTTCGTAACTACTTTAGGGCTTAAATAGTCTTTGGGTATTCGCGCAAGAAATATGCACTTTATTTTAATTGAGGTAACGAACATTACAAAAGTAAAAAATAGGTGGAACCCCGGTCTGAATGAAGGATGCACCCCCTCAGTTTCTCTTTCCCGATTCACCTCTTCGCGTCTTTCAGAGCCTCGATGACCAGTTCCTGATCGTTATGGGGACTAACGGCCACCCCTACGATCGTTCGACCGTACAAGTCCATAATTGCCGCTAAATACAGCCAGCCTTCTTCCGTTGCGATCTAGGTCGTGTCGCTGACGAATTTCCGGTTTGTTCGTTCTGGCGCGATTCTTCTTGCTCCCATGGAGCACCTGCTGGCAAGAAAGCTCTCCAGAAGGTTATGATAAATCTTCTCGTTTTCTTCTTCTCTTGGACTGACCTTTACCATATTATCAGTGCCTTGTCCCTTGGTGTCCGTTTTTTGGGGTCCACATTAGTTTTGACTGTACCCAATGAAACGGAAAACCACTGGCTGACTTCCTCCATTTTGGGCAATGGGTCTTTGTATCGATATGTACCGAACTCAATCTGCGCTGCCAGAAGGCCGTATATGATTTGATGTAATTCCATCACTTTATCCAAGTCTAAATCGCGAATACCCCATCTGTGCTGTCTGAAGCAAGCGATTTTCCCAGTATCAAGGTTTAAAGTTCACAAAAACCTCGCCCGCTTCTGCCCCTGAAAAACTCAGCTTTAAAGCCGCGGAAGTGTAGAAACCTACAATGAGAAAGGCAATAATGTGAATTATCCGACAATTGTAAAAGCTTTTTTTCAGAGCTAGAATGAAGAGAATTAAAAGGAGGTGAAACAGCGATGAATTCAAACAATATCACAAATGCGCCCTACCCAAAATTGATCGTCGATCTGAAAAAACTCAGGCACAATATTGACGTGGTTTTGGAAAATTGTAATCAGGCAAACATTAGCGTCTGCGGAGCCATTAAAGGATTTAACGGCCTTCCAAAAGCCGTAGAAGAATTTGCCCAAGCCGGCTTTTCCCAGTTGGGAACATCCCGCATGCGGACGATAAAAGAACTTACCATGCTGGGCCTAAATGCCAAGTACCTGCTCCTTCGAGTGCCGATGCTCAGTGAAGCAGACGATGTGGTAAAATATGCGGATATTAGCCTGAATAGTGATCTGCAGGTGATCCGGGCGCTGAATGATGCGGCCGCGAAAGCTGGGACGTCCCACGAGGTGATTCTTATGGCTGATCTGGGCGATTTGCGCGAAGGGTTCTGGGACCAGGAAGAACTGGCCAGCTGCGCGGAGGTTATCGAAACAGAGCTGGACCATATCGTTCTCAAAGGTGTGGGAACAAATCTGGGATGCTATGGGTCCATCAAGCCCACTGTCGCGAAAATGAATGACCTCATATCCATCGCAGAGCTTGTGGAAACACGAATCAGTCGAAAGCTGGACATCATTTCGGGCGGAGCGACCAGTTCCTACGTCCTTGTCCTGGATCAATCCATGCCGGAGAGAATCAACCATCTGAGGATCGGAGAAGGAATCCTGAATAACTACGATTTACCGGAAATATGGGGCCTTGATATAGAAAACATGTACCAGGATGTCTTTACCTTCCAGGCTGAAGTCATTGAGGTAAGGAATAAACCGTCCCACCCGGTCGGTGAAATATGCATCGATTCTTTCGGCAGAAAGCCTGAGTACAAGGACAGGGGCATTCGAAAGAGAGCACTTTTGGCGGCAGGCAAGCTGGACTTTACCCTTGATGATAAAATATTCCCCAAGCTGGAAGGAGCCGCGGTAATCGGCTCCAGCAGCGACCACATGATTCTCGACATTGAAGACTGCAAAGAAGAAGTCAAAGTTGGAGATATCGTCACATTTCATATCAGCTATCCCTCAATGATGTATTTGAGCAATGATCCATATGTGAATGTAATTTATAAGTGAAAGGAGGAAAAAAATGAAACCACTTTTAATAATTGTGAAGCTTTCACCCATATTTCTTCTCTGCGGTTTGGTAATGAAAGGCTTTGATACCCTGATGGCTGCCCCGATCGCTCTGCTTTACGCGGCAATCATTTGCTGGCTTACCACGAAGCGGAAAGTGATGGATATATTGGAGAGCGCATTAGGCGGCGTAAAAGATGCCATGATGGTCTTTTTCATTTTTATGCTGGCCTACGCAGTCGCGACATTCTTTATGACCACAGGCGTTGGTGCCAGCGTTATTCTAGCGGCAATTAAAATGGGCGTCAGCGGCCGGAGCATCGCCGTCGTAGCCTTTCTGGTCAGCTGCGTGTTATCGATGGCAACCGGGACTTCCTGGGGGACCTTTGCGGCAACCATTCCAATTTTTATGTGGCTCGGCCATATTGTGGGCGGCGATCCGGTAATGACCATGTGCGCATGCGCCGGCGGAGCGGCGTTTGGTGATAACGTAGCGCTCATCTCCGATACAACCATTATGACATGCGCCATCCAGAAGGTTGAGGTCGTTGATCGGTTTAACAAGCAATTGGCATGGTCCCTTACAAACGTAGCCCTTGCATCCGTTCTCTTCTACATCGTCGGAATCGTAAAAGGATTGCCCACGGAGGCGGCTGAGGCATCCAACGCGATATCTGATATCCCTGCGGCTGCATGGAGTACGCTGGAAGAAGAAAGGCCCGCGGCGGTTGAACTTCTCCATCAAGTCGAAGGAGGCAGTATCCCGATTTGGATGATCATTCCCATCATCATAATCATTGCTATGGCAGTGCTGCACTTCCCTACCCTCGTTTGTCTGGCTTCCGGAATTATCAGCGCGGCAGTCATGGGCGCATTTATCGGAACCATTACCTCCTTCACTGAATTTACGCAGATGATGTACGATTCATTTGCCGATGCAGGAAGCTGGATTCTGATCATGGTTATGTGGGTTATTTTCTTTGGCGGAGTCATGCGGGAGATGGGCGCCTTTGAACCGTTAGCCAAACTGTGCATGATGCTTTCAAGAAAGGTCCGCCATTTGATGTTCTGGAATGCGGTTCTTTGTATCATCGGCAATATGCTCTTGTCCGACGACCAGGCGCAGATGGCGACCATGGGGCCCGTTATTAAAAATATTGTTGACGAAGGCGTTGAGGGCAGCGAAGAGGATTTGTACGATCTCAGATGCAGAAACGCGATGTACGGCGATGCCATCGGGGTCCTTGCAGGCGAACTGATTCCCTGGCATGTATGCAATATCTATTATGTAGGACTGGCGGGAGCCGTCTATCCACTGGTTAAGTTCGGGGCCTTTGATCTGATTCCGCTCAATTTCTTTGCATGGATTTCGGTGCTTTCACTGCTCGTTCTCACACTTACAGGGTTAGATCGAATCTTCCCCAAATTTGGAATCCCCAAGGAACCTGCAGTAAGGCTTAAAAAATATGCAAATGAAAAAATAGCTGAAAGGAGTTGATATGATAACGGTTCAGGATATCATGGCGGACCCGCTGTTCAAAGGGTTTCGAATCGTTGCAGGCCATAAAGGGCTGTATAATGAAGTTCTGGGGACAGGAATCTTTGACTGGGAAGAGCCGGAAGACATGGCGAGGACCTTTTCCAGGAGAGAATTCATAATCACCACATTGAGTGAAGCCAAATACAGGCCCGACAATTTGCTGCGAAGATTCAAGGCACTTTTGGAAAATCACGCATCTGTCGTATGTATAAAAACCCTTTTTTATAAGTCCGTGCCAAAGGAAATCATCCGATTGGCAAACGAAAAACATGTTCCCATATTTTTATTTGAAGACACTTACACGGATGACATTATCTTTGTTGTCAGAAACGCCCTTCAGGAAGATGTGGTAAGAGATGTTGCGGCGGAAAAGATCGAAGAGCTTCTTTGGAGTGAAGAGCCATCCCGCGAGGACTCCGCAAAGGCTATGAACAGGGTCAGTCCCTTCCTTTATGAACATTATCTCTGCATGTATGCAACGCCAAGATATCACAAAGACCAGAGGATCGGCACTCTGGTCGTGGAGCAGTGTGAACAAGCCAGAGAATATTTCCAAACCCAGTGTTCAAATTTTGAAAACAGCTTTTCTGCTGCAATCAAGCTTAGAGATTCCTTTCTTATTATTTTCTCTATGAAAGCAGAAGCAGGTGATCAGTCGGTTTTTCAATGTGCGGAAAAAATTCTTTCGGCGCTGGCCATGAGAAAAAAACTATTTATCGGTTTTAGCGATGTCCATCATAAGCATAATGAGTTTAGCTTTGCGCTGAAAGAAAGCATGTACGCCAACATATCGGCTTCCGTGGACAGAGAGGCCGTGCTCAGATATTGTGATCTTGGAATGGATTCGCTTCTGATTCCAATTTGCAATCATAGCTGGATCCGGACGGTCTATGAAGGGGAGGTAGATAAACTCAACAAGTACGACAGAAAACATAATGCACGGCTGTTTGAAACTCTGATGACCTATGCGGAAAGCGAGGGAAGCATCTCTCTGACTGCGGCAAAGATGCTCCGGCACGAAAATACGATTCGGCACAGGCTGGAGCGGATAAGATCGATCATTGGAACGGACAAGCCGGAAGATGCTTATGTGCATATGTATCTCTTAGCAAGACTCTATAAGATATTGCAGGTAATGATAAATCTATAAGGAGAAAGAAATGAAAAAGAATTTTAAATTTGACGTGGACTACATCAGGGAGCAGTTCCCGGCATTGGCGAAAACAGTAAACGGATATCACGAAGCATTTCTGGACGGCCCCGGAGGGACACAGGTGCCGCGCAGAGTCGCCAGGGCCGTATGCGACTATCTGTTTTACTACAACGCCAACGAAGAAGGCGCATTCCGAACATCCGTCAAGAGCGACGAACTGGTTGTAAACTGCAGGAAAATTTTTGCTGAGTTCTTTAACTGCGACCCCTGCGAAGTTGCTTTCGGTGAAAACACTTCATCCAATAACTTTAAGATGGCCTTTTGTTTCGCAAGGATGTTTGAGCCCGGAGATGAAATTTTAATTACCAACATCGATCATGAAGCGAACCGGTCGCCATGGAGACTTTTGGAGCAGCTGGGTTTTGTCGTTAAGGTTGTCGATATTCATCCTGAAACAATAACACTGGATTTTGAAGATTTCAAGTCAAAGCTTTCCCATAAGACCAAAATCTTTGCCATCAACTGGGCCGCCAACTCATGCGGGACGATTACAGATGTTAAAAAATTTATCGCCGAGGCTCATAAGTACGGAGCGATTACGATCGTAGACTCTGTACACTACGCGCCTCACAAGCTCATTGACGTGAAAGAGATCGACACCGATATTTTACAGTGTTCCGCCTATAAATACTTTGGCCCCCACCTTGGCGTTACATACTGTAAAAAGGAACTGGGCGACAAGCTGAATTCAACCAGAGTCCAGGCATATGATAATACCCGGATGCCGCTCAAGCTTGAAACCGGCACCCTAGCCATGGAGCTTGTAAACGGCGCAGCAGAAGCAGTTAAATTCATCGCAGACGCAGGGAAACATCACATGAATCAGTTGGAAGATGAGGTTAAGAATTATTCGGGCCTGAGAAAAGAAATCGCAGCAGGCATGAAGGCCTTCGAATATTATGAGGACGAACTGGCGGATGCGCTTAGGGCAAAGCTAACGGATATCGCAGGGCTCAAAATTTACGGCCCGGGAGAAGGGGCTCCAAGAACACCCACTGTTTCCTTCCGGATCGAAGGCGTCCATGCCCATGACATTGCCGCTGCCCTTGCTGATAAGGGGCTTAATGTCTGGGATGGAGACTACTATGCCATCGCCACCATAAGAGATGTTCTGGGACTTGAACCGGTCGGCGGGCTTGTCCGAGTCGGATTCGCGCCATATAACCTCATGTCTGAGGTTGACCGGGTGTATGAAGTGGTAAAGGAGTTTGGAAGATAAGAGAAAGGATTCCTGCCTCCATCTGACACCTAGAATTGCACTAATTTGCGTCAAAAATCCCGTTTTCATTACGGTAAACCAACAGCACCGGCAACCCACCGCCTTCACACCGCCGCCCGGACATTTTCACCCTTGCGGCTTCTTTAGTCGTTTCAGCAGTTCCACCCGGTTGTTAATGCTGAGCTTGCTAAAAATATTGCTGATATGTTTTTTCAGAGTGTTTTTGGAGATGGAAATTTCCTGGCAGATTTCACTGTCTGTCAGGCCTTTGCTCCACAGATCAATGACTTCCAGCTCACGATCGGTAACTGCGTAAGCTTTTTTTAGAGCATACAGGGAGGGACTGAATTCCTGGTTCAAGATCTGCGGTTTCCTTTGCTTCCAAAGCCAGAGGTTGAGATGGGACTTTAAAAGATTCAGGATCAGGATTTCTTTGTCTGAAAACTCCTCTCCCTGTCCTGTCCGGTAAAGGCTCAGGGAGCCAAGGGGCCTCCCCTCATATCCCAAACCGGTGAACAGAGAATATTGAATGTTTTTCGGTTTCCAAGTCCGCTGATAGTATTCGGTCTCTTCGATTTCCCGATTTAGAACATAGTCGCTCACTCTGATGGCAGAATGTTTTGGGTCGGAAAGCAGGGACCATAAGGGCCGAAAAGGATCGATCGGCTCCAATTCCCGGATATAGAATTCCAGCTCTTCCCTGGATAGCCCCACGCCTACAGGCCGGGCAGGCTTTCCCTCTTCCTCTAGGTAAAAGGACGCATAATCAAATCGGATCAGCGTTTGCAGCAGGGTCAGAAACTCCTTTCTCATTTGATCCACATCGTCATGGGTATGAACTTTTAATGTGATCTCATGAACAAAGTTCCATTCATTGTTTAAAAGTGTTTCAGCCATTTTCAAATTCTCTCCCATCGGGCTTGTAATGCAAAATCAGCCGTCCGGCAGGAACTTCCTTCCCCGGACGGCTGATTGTTATTTATACTAACTCAACGACCAGTTTCTTCTTCTTTCCTTTTTCAACCAGCAGTTTTCCATCCTTAAAGGTGTCAGCTGTAATCATCATCTTTTTGTCCGTCACCTTTTCGCCGTCCAGCTTCAGTCCGCCCTGTTCGATGGTCATGAAGCCTTCCCGGTTGCTGGGCACAAGCCCCAGTTCCTTGATGAAAGTAACGACGCCGATGCCTTCACCCGCCAGGTCTTCTGCCGCTTTCTGCACGGTTGGAATGTTTTCCAGGGATCCGCCGCCGCCAAAGGCCGCACGAGCGCCCTCCTGAGCTTTCTTTGCTTCTTCCTCGCCGTGAACCAGCTCGGTAACCTGGTAAGCCAGAATTTCTTTCGCTTTATTCAGCTCAGCTCCTTTTAGAGCGGCCAGAGCGCGAACTTCATCCATGGGCAGGAAGGTCAGCATGCGCAGGCATTTTTCCACATCTGCGTCAGCGACATTTCTCCAGTACTGGTAGAATTCATAGGGAGACGTTTTTTCCGCATTGAGCCACAGAGCGCCTTTCTGAGTCTTGCCCATTTTCTTGCCTTCACTGGTGGTCAGCAGGGAAAAGGTCATTCCGTAAACCTGTTTGTCGCAAGCTTTTCTGGTCAGCTCGATACCGCCCAGCACGTTGGACCACTGGTCATTTCCGCCGAACTGCATCTTGACGCCGAAGTCCCTGGCCATAACCATGAAGTCGTAGCTCTGCATCAGCATATAGTTGAACTCCAGGAAGGACAGGCCCTTTTCCATTCTCTGCTTAAAGCACTCGGCCCGCAGCATGTTGTTGACGCTGAAATGGCAGCCGATCTCACGGATAAACTCAATATAGTTGAGGGGCAGCAGCCAGGATGCGTTATTGACGCAGACCGCTTTTCCCGGCTCAGGCGTCTTATTCTCTTTTCCCGGGCTATATACGCCGTTGTTGCCGCTGTACTGCCACTCTTCATCAAAATCGATAAATTTCTCGAAAAGTTTTTTAAAGCAGCTGCAGTTGTCCTGAATGGTGTCCGGCGTCATCATCTGCCGCATATCCGTGCGGCCGGAAGGGTCGCCTACCATTCCCGTGCCTCCGCCGATGAGAACCACCGGCGTATGGCCGTACTTCTGCATGTACATCATGATGATGACCTGCATGAAATGCCCTACGTGCAGGCAGTCGGCCGTCGGGTCGAAGCCGATATAAAATTTTATCTTTTCTTTTCCCAGCAGCTCCCGAATGGCTTCGTCATCGGTGGTCTGCTCGATAAAGCCTCTTTCTTTTAATACATCATATACGTTGGTATGTTGGCTAACATGATCAGGTATAAAATTCATTCTTTTCCTCCAGTTACTTTGTTCCGTACAGCCGGTCCCCCGCATCTCCCAGGCCTGGAACAATGTATGCGTGTTCATTTAATTTTTCGTCCTTGGCGGCGATGAAGATATCAACGTCGGGATGGGCCTTCTGAAGCACTTCGATGCCTTCCGGAGCCGCGATCAGGCACATGAAGATGATCTTTTTACCGCCTCTTGCCTTGATGAAATCGATGGCTGCGGCCGCGCTTCCTCCAGTGGCCAGCATCGGGTCCACAACGAAAATCTCTCTCTTTTCAATATCATTGGGGAGTTTGCAGTAATATTCAACCGGTTCATGGGTATCCGGATCTCTGTATAATCCGATGTGTCCAACTTTCGCATTGGGTACCAGCGCCAGCATTCCGTCTACCATGCCCAGTCCTGCTCTCAGGATCGGTATAATGGCGATGTCCTCGCCTTTTAACATATTGACCATTGTATCGCAAATAGGCGTTGTAATTTTCACTTCCTCCAGCGGAAGCTTTCTCGTAGCTTCATAGCCCATCAGCATGGCGATTTCTTTAACCAGTTCGCGAAAATCTTTGACGCTTGTTTCCGATTGTCTTATCATTGCTGTTTTGTGCTGAATTAACGGATGATCGAATACATATACATTACCCATTTTTTTACCTCCCTGCAAGACCTGTTAAAGTCCTCTTGTGCTTGAATTAATTTATCAACTGCATCGAGTACATTTCAACAGGCTCTTTCTGGCTGCGTCCTGTCGAAATGATTTCTTTATCTGAATGCGGTATCCCGCATTAGTAACGATTGAGCATATCGACACGGCGCTGATGGCGTCCGCCTTCGAACTCCGTATCCAGCCAGGCGGCCGTGATCGCCAGCCCGGTCTCGGTATCGGTTATTCTCCCGCCCATGGCGAGAATATTGGAATCGTTGTGCTTCCTGGTCAGTTCGGCCATAGTCACATTGGTGCACAGGGAGCAGCGGATTCCTTTCACTTTGTTGGCAGCGATTGAAATTCCAATGCCAGTGCCGCAGCATACGATGCCCCGGTCGGCTTTTCCCTGAGCAACCGCTTCGCCGCAGGCATATCCAAAGGCTGGATAATCCACCGATTCTTCAGAATCGGTCCCCAGATCCAGGACCTCGATTCCCCTCTCTTGCAGATATTTTTTTACTTCTTCTTTTAACTGGTAACCGCCGTGGTCGCTGGCAATGGCTATTTTCATCGGCCTTTCTCCTTTATTCTATACTCTTACAATATTGTATCCCGCTGATTTGAGCATTCGGTTCATGACTGCAAAGCCCACACCGTCGGTGTCACTCATGGCTCCCGCCAGGATCAAATCTACTTCCTGCTTGTCCAATTCTCGCAGCTTTGCGAAGAAGTCATGGGCTGCCTCGATAAAGGCTCTTTCTTCAAAGAGAATGACCCCGACTTTATTTCCAATTCGCTCGTTGAGAACGCGCAGCCGTTCAATCTCGGTTTTCACTTTGTCCCGGCTGCCTTCGATGATGGTCATATCCGCCTTGGGCGCATAATGCTTGTACTTCATTCCCGGGGACTTGGGTTTAAATTCCTCGTCGCTCACATCCCGGGGCCGATTGACGTACAGCGCCGGATCCACCGCCACTTTTTTGCCGATGGCTGCTTCGATGTTCTCTGCAGTAATGACCCCTGGCCGAAGAATTGTCGGCGTATCGCCGGTCACGTCCAAGACTGTGGATTCAATGCCGACTCTGCAGTCGGGGCCCTTTATGATGGCGTCAACCTTGCCCTGCAGATCCTCGATCACATGCTCTGCCTTGGTGGGACTGGGCTTCCCCGATAGATTGGCGCTGGGAGCCGCAATAGGGCATCCGGACCAGGTGATCAGATCCAGTGCGATTTTGCTGTCGGGCATGCGAACGCCCACAGTGTCCAGGCCGCCGGTGGTTCTGTCCGGAACGCAGGACTTGCGCTTGACCACCAGGGTCAGAGGACCGGGCCAGAAGTTCTCGATCAGGGCTACGATATCCGGGCTGAGCCTGGGCGTCAGTTGTCCGATATCGCTGGCTCTGCCGATATGAACGATCATTGGATTGTCGCTGGGACGGCCCTTTGCCTCATAGACCTTGGCAACCGCCTGGGCGTTGAGCGCATCGGCGCCCAATCCATATACGGTTTCCGTCGGGAAAGCGACCAGCCCTCCGTTTTTAATAATATCCGCCGCTATTTTTATATCTTTCTCAGTTAATAGTTTCGTATCCATTAGAAATTCTTCATCTTTTCCGCCTGGTCGCTGGTGATCAGGCCATCAATAATTTCGTCCAAATCGCCGTCCAGAATATAGTCCAGCTTGTAGAGGGTGACGCCGGTTCTGTGTTCGGAAACCCGGCCCTGGGGGAAGTTGTAGGTACGGATTCGTTCGCTCCGGTCACCGCTTCCAACCTGACTCTTTCTCTGGGCGGAAATTTCGTCGTTCTGCTCCTGCATTTTCAAATCGTACAATCTGGATTTGAGAACCTTGAAGGCTTTATCTTTATTTTTAATCTGCGATTTTTCGTCCTGACAGGTTACAACAAGTCCGGTGGGCTCGTGGGTCAGCCGGACAGCGGAGTCCGTCGTGTTTACACATTGTCCGCCGTTTCCAGATGCGCGGTACACGTCTACCCGCACATCATTGGGATTGAGATCCACTTCCACGTCGTCCACCTCAGGCAGCACCGCCACCGTAGCCGCCGACGTATGAACTCTGCCGCTGGATTCGGTCTCGGGTACTCGCTGGACGCGATGGGCGCCGCTTTCGTATTTAAGCCTGGAATAAGCGCCTTTGCCCTTGATGAGCATAACCGCTTCCTTGATGCCGCCAAGACCGGTATCGTTGATTTCCATCAATTCGGTTTTCCAGCCCTTTCTTTCCGCGTACCTGCTGTACATGCGCAAAAGGTCGCTGCCAAAGAGAGCCGCCTCTTCGCCGCCGGTTCCGGCGCGGACTTCCAGGATTACGTTTTTCTCATCGTTGGGGTCCTTGGGCAGCAGCAAGACCTTCAAATCTTCTTCCTGCTGGCCGATGGTCTCTTCCAGCTCGGAGATTTCCATCTTGGCCAGTTCCCGCATTTCCTCGTCGCTCTCTTCCAGCATTTCCTTGGCGTCAGCCAGCTCGGATTTTGCCTTTTTATACTCTTTGTATTTTTTTACGATGGGTTCCATTTCCCCCATCTCTTTCACATACTTCTGCCAAACCGGCTGATTGTTAATGATGGCCGGATCGGAAACCTTCTGTGAAAGCTCTTCATATTTTTCCAAAATGAAGTCTAATTTATCAAACATGTTTAACTCCCGCGATTCTGTATTTTTTGGGCTTTCAAGCCTACTACTTCAACTTAATATTATAGCACCATATGGAAAAAAAACAAACCAAAAATTTGATTATCTTCGATCATTCTCAACTTTTTTATCAATTATGCATATTTCTCCCGCCTGCGGCGTTTTTTATACGGCCGCATTGACAGCTCTTTCCGGCTTTTATACAATAGAGCCATCTTTGAAAATGAGGCGAAGGAAATGATACATAACCAAATAAACGGCGCGCCCATGCCGCCGGAAAAGATAAACGCATATTTGAAGCGGATCGGAATGCCGGCTCCGGAAAGCCTGGATCTATCCTATCTTTCCCGTTTGCAATGGGCCCATATGCAGCACATCCCCTACGAAAACCTGGATATCATGGCAAACAAAAAAACGTCCCTGGAAAGGGAAGTTCTATATGGGAAAATGATCCGAGGCAGCCGGGGAGGCGTCTGTTCGGAGATCAATACCTTGTACAACTGGCTGCTGGAGTCCCTGGGCTTTGAAGTGGTCAGCTACATCTCCCGCATCATCGCCAAAACGCTGCCCATTCAGCCACAGAGCCATCGGGTGATGGGCGTGAAGCTGGACGGCAGGATTTATCTCACTGATGCCGGGTTTAACTATGAGCATCACCGAATCCCCTTGCTCCTTGAGGAAAACCTGGTCCAGTCGGATGGAGAATGCGAGTACAAGCTGGTCCGCGATGAATTCTGGGGCTGGGTGATGTGGCAGAACCGGCCGGGCCATGGATGGCGCAGAAAGCTGGGCTTCACCGAGGAGCCGCATATTGATCTGGATTTTGTGCCCGCCACCTTCTATGCAGAGGCTCATCCCGATTCCAGGATCAATAAAGGGACGAAAGTTTCTTTGTACATAGACGGCTGTTTTTATGCCCTTCGCTCCGGGTCCTTTCTCAAAGAGCGGGGCGGTGTGGAGGAAATCATCGAGGCCGATCTCACAAAGGAGCGGGAGAAAGCGCTGCTGGCGGAGGTCTTTCATCTTTAGGTTGGTGCCGCGTTTGCAATCCGCCTTCGCGGTGCATTGGCTTCAATCGGGAAAACTTTATAGAAAGTTTTCTGTTTTTACGCAGAGTTGTGGGTTTGCGAGGCCTGATAGTAAGAAAAAGCAGGCTTTGCTGCCTCTGGCTGAGTTTGAGGGGGCGCAATCGTTGAAAAATGCGTAAAAACTAAAATTTATTTTAATTTATTTCCGAAAAACCGCAGCGCTGGAAATTAAAAAATATGCTGCTGGGCGTACCACAAAAAGGCTGCTGCATGAAAAGCGATTAGCTTCACGCAGCAGCCCAATGTCCGAACGATTCTTTTAAAATGTTTTCTTTAATCTTCTTTTGGAATCGGGTCACACTTCTTTCCAACCAGGAACAAAACAGCGCCCAGAGCCAGCATGGCTACACCGCCCCAGCGAGCGATCTTAATCATTCCCCAGAAATTGCTCATGATGCCGGAGCCGTAGGTTTCCAGAGAATAATCAGGTCCCCATGACCCTTCGTACCATACCAGAAAGAAGGACCCCAGGAAAGCAATGATGCCAAACAGAAGGAAAAAGATTCCAAATCTTCCGATGTCGCCCTTGGCCAGCTTGGTCTTGGGGTTGATCGGATTTCCTTCCGGGTCGGTTTTGCTCAGACCGCCATAAATCCATTTGAAGATGGGGTAGAAGATGACAACCGCAATGATAGCGATGAATCCCAGAAGGAAATATTCAGTTCCGTTTACCAGGAAGCTGATAATTCCTACGATCAGCGGTCCTCCGCATATGTAAAGGGGAGCCAGTTTTCCTTTCATATAGTACAGATTTCCTCTTTTTTCAACCGGATAATCCTTTCTGATCTTGACATATGCAAAGCTGAGGCCCACATACAAAACGAACAGAACCGGCGACAAGATGGTAACCAGGATTTCAAAGTTCAGGTTTACCAGCACCAGGTTGAGCGCTGCCAGGATCAGGATCGGCCAGACAGGCACTCTTCTCTTCTTGGAAACAGTGGATAAGAATTTGGGACAAAGATTATCCTGACACAATACAATAAAGCTCCTTGATGCCGCGGTAATCGCTGCGTTGAAAATCGCACATTGGGCGATAACGGCAACGATCATGAAAGCCGCGCCTGCCCAAGGTCCTACATGCTGGTACAGTACCGATGAATAGTCGATGCTGACGCCCCATTCGGTCCACGGTCCCGTAGATACGATACCGCCCAAGGTAGGCAGAATGTAGCTGAGGGCGATGACAACGATGCCGATTTTCATTCCTTTAGGGATAATCTGCGGATTTTCAATCTCGCCGCCCAGGAAGGAAACCGCCACATAACCGCAGTACATCCAAACGCCGATGGCAATTCCGGTTCCCCAGCTGGACAGAGCGTTCTGTCCCTGGATAACGATTGGGTCCATAGGATTATACTGCCAATTGGCCATACCTACGAAAGCCACAGCCGCAAAAGCGATCAGAATAATGATACTGAAAATCGTACTGGCTGTACTTACCTCTTCCAGTCCCATCAAATTGACGATGGTAAAAATAATGATGATTGCTGCTTTAATGGCAAAAGACATCAGGGGCGTAAGATTTACGAAAAGCCCGATATAGTCCGCGGCCAGCACGACATAAGCCGCTCCGGTCAAATACATGGCCAGGGAAATCCAAAATCCGAATGAAAATCCCCAGAATTCGCCGAAGGCCATCTTGGCCCAAACATATGGGCCGGATTCTACCGGAGCCAGGTTTGTAAGCTCTGAGCAATAAAGCCCGATGGGCATGGCCCATAGAATTGGAATCAACACTAGCAGAATCAATGTAAGTCCCGGGCCTGCCGATGAAATCATTGACTCGATACCAAACGCACCGCCCGCGCACGCGCAATAAATGAAGAACGTCATGGCTGCCAGCGTGAAGGTCTTTTTCTTTAACCCAGGTGTGGCATCAAGTAGTACCTGTCCCCCTGTGTAACCTTTTTTGGACATCGTTTGTCTCCTTTCAACATGATTAAAATAATAAAATGATTGCCCGATCATTCAAAAATTCGAATGATCGATATACATAACCAAACTGGTTTGTAACTGTAATAAATGTCCACTACGCTTTGTAAGTGGTTACTCCGTCCATAATCGTCTCGCAAACCTTGACTTTATGAATGTTTTCTGGAGGTATCTCTAAAATATTTTCTTCCAGGATCACAAAATCAGCATATTTACCCGCTTCGATGGATCCAATGACATCTTCCATATGCATCTGATAGGCATTATTGATGGTAAATCCTTCGATGGCCTCTTTCACAGTCGCGGCTTCGCCGCTGGGTTCCAGCACCGGAGCCTCCGGCTGTCCGTACATTTTTCTAGTTACGCACATTTCAATGCTTTTAAGAGGCTGCCTGCCGTATTCGTCCACCGGGAAGTCGCTCCCCAATGCCATGCGGGCGCCGCTGTCGATAATGCTCCTCATGCGGAAGGTTTCATTGTTGATGTGACCCAGCACTTTATCCATCAATGGATTGCCATACATCCATACACCTGTGGAATTAGCAATTATGTTGTATTTGCCGAACAGCGGTATGTCATCGGGCGCAATATACTGAGAATGGGAGCATGTGATGCGGCAATCGTCATAACCTGCTTCTCTTACCGCCTTAGCCATTGCGATCACCGACTTGGCCGCCACATCCCCGATGGCATGCATATTGATATTCAGACCGGCTTTCGCCGCTTTTACGCCCACCTCAGCGGACAGCTTTTCATCCATGAGGGGTTTAACCACAGAGCCGTCTTCCGGGTAGGGCTCACTGATGGCCGCTGAGCGGCTTTCCATGGTACCGTCATTTATGATCTTGAGAAAGTTCATTCTGAACTTATCATCGTTGTAAATCTTCTGTGCCTTCAAAAGTTCGGAAATTCGAAAATCTACCATCTGCGTATCATCCACGTGGCAGGTGCAGCCCACAAATCGCTGCAAATATCTGCCGCTGCCTTTTATGGCATCCAGAGCTTCGAAATACTGCTTCTCCAAGTAAGTATACATTCCCATATCCGCAGTGCCTGTAACGCCCATGGCCGCATAGTCCTCAGAGTTTTTGGCCATGAGGTTGATCACGCTTTCTTCATCAAAGAAGTCGATCTTGCTCATAATCATCGCTTGAGGCTGACCTTCCACAATATGACCTGCCGGATTTCCTTCCGCGTCTCTTGAAAAATAATGAAGTCCTGGCACAGGATCGGGCGTGTCTTTGGTAATTCCCGCAGCCTCAAAGCATTTGCTGTTTCCCCAAGCCTCATGAGCGCCGCTTCCCAGGAAAAACATCGGTTTATCCATACAGATGGCGTCCAAAAGTTCCTTGCGCGGCCCTTTCTCATCGAAAATCCATTCCGCATAGCCCAGGCCGAAATAAGTTTTGTTATCGGGATGCTCTTCCACATATCGTTTAATCTCTGCAAGGCACTCATCCAGGGTCCAATCGATATCGAATACGACTCCAGACAGCACATGGGCCGCCATCACCGGGTGGCAATGTCCGTCGATGAACCCGGGCAGCATCATTTTGCCCTTCAAATCGCAGACTTGCGTGTTGGCATCGCAAAATGCGTCCGCACCGGCCTGATCGCCTGCGTAAACGATTTTATTGCCGCGGGTAACCACGGCTTCGACCCACTCGCAATCCTTGTTTACTGTGAAGATCCTGCCGTTTGTGTAAAGTTTATCTGCGCTCATGATATCCTCCTTTTATAATAATCATTTAAATTTTTTAAAAATTTCAACTTTTCATTTATTATATTATCTTGCCTAGGGGTTAGGTCAAGGTGTTTTTTCAGGTATTTTCTAAAAAACGCAAAGTAATACTTTACATTTGTGCTATAATGTCCCTCAGTAGTTGTCGTTTTAGGGTGGGGGTGCGTCATGAAAATCGGGGAGTTCTCGAAAAAGTTCAATGTTTCTGTTTCTACGGTCCGTCATTATATCAATCTTGGGCTGCTGGTGCCTGAAAAAGATGGATTCCAATACCGATTTACTGCTTCTGATTGTAAGGAGATGGAAATTATCATTTCTATGAAGGATGCCGGATTCAAGCTGAATGAATTGAATAAATATCTGAGTATCTTCCGTTTTTACAACAAGGACGATTACTTTCTCTATGAAAAGCTTGTGGAATACTTGAATGATAAAAAGAATCGTTTGTATGAGGAACGCAATCAAATTAATACCTATATCCGGATGATCAATAAGAAAATCAAAGAAATAGAAGCCGATCACATCTATTCGGCGGGCAAGACCGTATATACGGCTATGCCTGAACAGAACGGCCAGCTGCCAGGCTTTCCTCTCAGCGCGGTCACTTTGCTTTATTGTCCTCACTGCCAATGCAAGCTCACACTTTCCAATGTGGATATTTGCGGTGATTCAATTGTGAGCGGCATTCTGACCTGCAGCTGCGGATATCATGCAGCGATTCGAAACGGAGTGGTGTTTACTGAGAATTTAAAGGATTTGGAGAATGACCCCAAGTTCCTGGAATGTTATTTTGGTGAAGAAAATCTAATCACTAATGAGGATGGGATGCTTTTAATGGGGATGAAAGAGCACAGCAATGAGTATCTGACCAACTTATATAAAAGCAGTCTCTGGATATATAATGCGCTGTCCAGCTACGATTTTCGCGGAAAAACGATCCTTTTTCCGGATCTGTCCTGCCAGTATTTATACAGCCGCCATAACGGAGAGAATGCCCGTAATTGCATCTTCCTGGTTACGGCTTTATCCGAACGATCAATCCGCTCCATGAGGCAGCATATCGCAAATGCCAATCCCAATCTAAAGGTGGCGTATATCATCAATCAAAATGGACGTCTGCCCCTTAAAAATGGCTGCATCGATGTCATAATCGACTACATGGGTTCCTGTAATTTGGGATTCTTTCAGAAAACTCACTATTTGGATACGGTTATCCCTTATATCGCGCCGGATGCACTAGCGGTAGGTACAGCAGAATATTATTGCCCCGGCAGTCCTTCCATTAGGAGAATTCACGAGCTATATTCCAATGCGGCCGCTGATGTCTTTACCTTCGATTTTGTCAAAACGACCTTGGAGAAAAATGACTTTATCATGGAAAAAATCGAAAAAATAAGCAAGGGGTACAACCCCGGCCGATTTTTTGAATATCATATCGCCGGGGACACCAGAACCAACATCGTCTATCTTGCTAAACGCAGGATTCTATAGCCGTTTTGGTTGGATTGAACGTACCTTGCCTCGATGTATCTTTTGATTGCTAGCTCTTATATACGGTTTTGCCGTCCATAATTGTTTCACATACTTTAACCTTATGGATTTCGGACAGCGGAACATCAAAGATGTTCTTTTCCAGGATAACCAAATCTGCATATTTACCTGCTTCTATGGAGCCGAGCCTATCATCCATGTGCATCTGGTAAGCATTATTTATGGTGTAGCTTTCGATCCCGTCCTTGACGGAAAGCTTTTCTTCGTAAGGTTTCAGCACCGGCAGCTCGGGATGATTGAACAGCTGTCTCGTGCATCCCATTTCAATGCCTTTGAGGGGTTCTCTTCCGAATTCATCCACCGGAAAGTCGGAGCCCTGTCCCATGCGGCAGCCGCCTTTTATCATGGTTTTGATCCTGAATGTATGATTCTGTCTGTCGCCGATTACTTTTTCCATGTCCGGGTTTCCGTAATGCCATACGCAGGTAGTGTTGGCGATCACATTGTATTTGCCGAACAGCTCCAGCTCTTCGTCCTTCACATAATCGCAGTGGGAATTGGTAATGCGGCAATCTTCGTACCCCGCTTCCCGGACTGCCTTTGCCATGGCCAGAGTCCCGCTGATGGCTTCGTCGCCGATGCCGTGGACATTGATATTCAGCCCTTCCTTTGCGGCCTCCACGCCCAGCTGTGCGATTTCTTCTCTTGTAAAAAGCGGCTTTACCATGCTGCCGTCCTCGTCATAAGGCTGGCTCAGGGCTGCGGATCTGGTTTCAAGGGTTCCGTCATTAATGATTTTCAGGAAGTTAATTCTGAATTGATCGGTGTCATAGGTTTCTTTATACCTTCTAAGCCTGGGCATCACGATTTCCACATCGCTCTTTTCGGAAACCATGCGGCCGCAGCCGACGAATCTCTGTTTGTAAGAGCCTTTTTCAATCATTTCCGGCACAGTCTCAAAATAGGCTGGCATAACAAATTCCGGCGCGCCCATGTCGCAGGTCGATGTGACGCCCATGGCCGCATAGCCGTCAGAGGCCGCTGCCAGCACTTCTTCGATCTTGTCCGCATCAAAGAAATTTATGTTTTCCATAATCATATTCTGCGTGGCCATCTCCAGCAGGTGGCCGGTGGGATTTCCCTCCCCGTCTCTGTGGAAATAATGAAATCCTGGGATGGGATCCGGCGTATCTCTGGTGATTCCCGCCAGTTCCAGTGCCTTTGTGTTGACCCATGCCTCGTGGGCGCTGCTGCCGAGAATCATCATCGGCTTATCTGGGCAGATGGCATCCAGCAGTTCTTTCTTTGGTCCTGTTTCATCGAACATCCACTCCGCGTACCCGATGCCAAAATAAGTGTCGCTTTCAGGATGTTCTTTCACAAACCGCTGGATTTCCGCCAGACATTCCTCCGGGCTCCATTCGATCTGAAGATATACGCCGCAAAGGTAATGGGCTGCCATCACAGGGTGGCAGTGGCCGTCGATGAAACCTGGCAGCATCATCTTTCCTTCCAGATCGCAAATCTTCGTATTCTCGTCGCATAGCGCTTCCGCTCCGTCCCTATCCCCCACGTAAACAATCCTGTTTCCTTCTACGGCGACGGCCTGCGCCCACTCCTGGTCCTTGTTCACTGTGTAAATTTTGCCGTTTATAAATAGTTTATCCGCGCTCATTTTTTCCTCCTCTTTTTTTCAATCCCGGGCTCTCTTGGAAATATCTTATAATTGTCAGCCGCCGGACCGCCCAACGCCTTTTCATGAAATCTATCACAGAGCCCGCCTTGTTATGCTAATTTTTTAAAAATTTTTACTATTTAATTAATTATAGTATCTTCTCTAGGGGTTAAGTCAAGATGTATTTTGATTTGTTTTTGTGAAAAATCTGAAGTGATGCTTTAGGTTTTGGGGAAATGAGGCGGCGCTCGTTGAGCCGCCGCCAGGTTGGCGGGGAGGCGAGATGCGCAATTCGGTTTATTATCGTGATCTTCCTTTCCTACATTGCGTTACGAGGTGGCCGCAAAAGTATGAATATCGCAGGATTTCCGGCTGGTTTCTGATAGTCTGCTGATTCACCAGCTATAAGTAAAGGTTTTCCTGGGAATATAATTTTCCTTCCGTTTTCCCTCTTCTCCACAAAAAAATAACCACCTCCCAGCGCTATGCTCCCCTGCATCTCTGCAGAAAACAGCGCCCAAAAGATGGCTATCATAATAATCAATTTGCTTTGAACTAGTCCAATTTGTACTTGTTCTTGAACTTCTCAACACGTCCACCACGATTGATGAACTTCTGCTGACCTGTAAAGAATGGATGACACTCTGAGCAAACGTCCAAACGGATTTCTTCCTGTGTGGACTTTGTAACAAATGTGTTACCGCATGCGCAAGTTACTTTACATTCCTTATAGTCAGGATGGATTCCTTCCTTCATGCTTCTCACCTCTTTCCTGCTCGGGTCTTACCACCCTTTGCAAAATTACTGATATACAGCTTATATAATATACCACAGCTGGCTCTGAAAAACAAGTTTTTTTTTGCAATCCTTTCATTCGTCAAGGCAAGACATAGTGATGTTCATTTTAAATTATTACTTATTACGAATCAAGACTAAATTTATTGTCTATATTGCAGATTTAATGTATAGTAATGGAAAAGAGCCTTACCGAAGAGTGGTGACCGGCTGTACATCTTTCAAGGAGGTGGTTTCATGACCAAATCTAATGAAAGGAGAGGCAGCCATCGTGTTTGAGCTATTGTCGTTATTATTTACGGCTATCGGCATGATGTTTAGCTATGCTTCATACATAGCTAACAAAATCCGGTAAAGTAAAAACCACTCATTGCTCTGCCAAGCTGAGTGGTTTTTCAAATCATTCGTTATAGTTTTGGTGAGCCGGTTATCACTGGCTCTCTTTCTATTTTTATTATACACCAAATTTACAGAAAGACAACAAAAATTTTCATTGCCAATATACTCCGCCCCGCCTAATCCCGGTTCATCACTTTCCGCTCAAAGCGATCGGCGTCGGCGAACTTTCCGATGACTAAAATGGCGTCATCCTCTGTCAGCATCTCGTCCTGACTGGCGCCTGGCAAAGTTATATTGGGCTCTTTCTCCAGCGCGATTAAATTTAAGTCATATTTATCCAAATGCAGATCCCGAATCGTTTTGCCATAAAGATGCTTGTTGACTTTAATCTCCGAGATCACATAGTCATCGTTGAGCCGCATCATATCCAGCGCCTTCGATCCCAGCAAAACAGCAGCCAGACGGGTAGCCGTCTCCATTTCCGGATGAACCACTTCCGCGCCGATCCGCTCCAGTATGATTCCGTGCTCCACGCTGTCAGCCTTGGCGATGACCCTGGGCACGCCCAAATTTAAAACATTGAGAGTGGTCAAAAGGCTTACGTCCACCTTCTCACCAATACAAACCACAACCGTCTCGCATTCTCCAATACCTGTCTCTTCAAGGGCGTCCTTGGTCAGCTTTCCCAGCCTGAACGCATCCTGAACATGATTTCGGATCAGCCGCAGTTTATTTTCATCGCCATCAATAGCAATTACCTCGGCGCCTGACTCCGCCAGCGTTTTTGCTAGCGCCAGGCCGAAACGGCCTAACCCTATGATCCCGAACCCGGATCTTCTTCCTTCCTTCATCCTAACTAACCTCCTTATCCGATCGTCACATCTTCTTCCGAATAGGTAACGGCCGGGGCATCTCTATTGAGCCAAATCGTCGCAATTGTCAAAGGCCCCAGTCTTCCTACAAACATGGTTATAGAAATAATAATCTTGCTTGCCGCGCACAGGGAAGGGGTAATTCCCGTAGAAAGCCCCGTAGTCGCATATCCGCTGATGATCTCAAAAAAGATCTGCTGAAAGGTGAATTCCGGCTCCAGAACACAAACAAGAAAGGTACTGAATATAATCACGCCCACCGCCATGGCGAAAACCGTGAATGCCTTCATCACAACCGCCTCTGGGATCTTTCGTTTAAAAACCGTACAGTGCTTATTAAAAATAACACTGCGCGCCTTCTGAAATAAAACAAAAATCGTAGTTGTTTTCACACCGCCTCCCGTTGATCCCGGAGACGCCCCAATGAACATTAGTACCATCAGAACCAACAAGCCGGCCTTGCTCATAGCGCCGATCTCAACACTGGCAAATCCCGCCGTCCGTGCGGATACACTTTGAAAAAAAGCGTCCAGCCAGGTAAAGGAACTGCCTTCCGTAAATTTGAGCAGAACCGTTCCGCCTGCCAAAAGAATCAGCGTTGTGGAAAGAACCACTTTCGTCTGCAGTGACCATCTTCTAGGGGATTTACCTGAAACCATCTCGCTGATCACAAAAAAACCCAGCCCTCCGAAAATGATCAAACCGCTGGTCACCAGGCAAAGCCACACATCGGAATGGTATCCGGTCAGACTTTGAAAATTGCCCAGCACATCAAAGCCGGCATTGTTAAAGGCCGCGATGGAGTGAAACAGGCTTACCCCAATAGCATCCCCGGTGGAAAAATCTTTGGAAAACGATATATAACTGCACACTGCCCCTAAAAGCTCAAAGGCTACCGTCACATACAATACAGCCCTCACCACCACAGTCAGCCCCTTTCCCGAAGAAAGGTTGAGAGATTCTTTAATCAGCCGCTGCTTTCCGATACCAAACCGGCCGCCTGCGCTCAAAATGACAATTACACCGATGGAGGTAATACCCAGGCCCCCGATTTGTATCAGCGCCGCCAAGACCACCTGTCCGAACAAGCTGAAAGATGTTCCTGCATCGACACTGACCAGCCCTGTTACGCATACGGCGCTAGTAGAAGTAAACAAGCTGTCCACAAAGGAAATGCCCCTGTCTGTCGCAGAGGCAGCAGGCAGCATGAGAAGAACCGTCCCCAATAATATTACGCATAAAAACCCAAGAACGACCATCCTCCTGGGCTTCAACCTTTTCGATTTCATGTTCGTTTGACCTCTCCTTAAAGTCTATTTCTGGCAGACGGGATTATTATAGCACAATATGGGCAAATAAAACATATTTGCCCATGTAATTTATTCCTATTATGTACTTAAAAGTCCTTCCCTATTCCGGCATCTGGATTTTATCCAAAATCCCATTGAGCTTAGCCATTGTAATGCCATAGTTGGTGATGGCTACCCCTGCGGCCTGGGCTTCCGAAATCCGAGAGAGAAGATGCCGTCTGTTGAACATACAAGCTCCGCAATGTATGATTAAATCGTATTTGCTTAAATCCGAAGGAAACTTTGCTCCGGCTGTCATATCGATCTGCAGATTTTCTCCAAAACGATTTCGCAGCATGCGCGGAATTTTCTCCCGGCCGATATCCTCTTCCAACGGCGCATGGGTACAAGCCTCAGCGATCAGTACCTTGGAACGAGCCGTTAAGTTGTCTATAGCCGCTGCTCCTTCTGCGAAAACATGGATATCCCCTTTATAAGCGGCAAAGAGAACAGAGAATGATGTCAGGCGGCTTTCTCTGGGTTTATGTTCGAACACTTCCTTAAAGCACTGAGAATCGGTAATAATCAGCCCAGGCGCGCGTCCCAGTGCTTTAAGGCTTCGAATGAACCCATCGGCAGTCGTACATACGGTAGTGCACTTATTATCCAAAAGCTCGCGGATCGTCTGCACCTGCGGCAGAATCAGCCGCCCCTTCGGCGCCTGAATATCTTGAGGCATGACCAGCATAACCAGTTCACCATGTTTAACCAAGTCCCCCAAAATTCGTTTTCTCTTGAAGTCTTCCGGCACCGCCTTTTCAATCGCCTCCTTAATCTCGTCCATCCCTTCTCTTCTAAGGGCACTTACAAAAATAGGGTCAATCTCCATTTCTTCCTTTATGGCCTTTGCCAGCGAACTTTCTCCATAAATCTCGTCAGCCTTTCCGATCACCGGGATTACCGGAATTCCTGCTGCCTCCAGTTTTTGTACCCAGCGTTTTTCTTTGCTGAAATCTACGTCTTCAAAGAGCATAACAGCCACATCGGTCTGACTAATTATTTCACTGGTTTTTTCAACCCGCAGCAGCCCCAGTTCTCCATCATCATCATCAAATCCGGCAGTATCAATGAATACAACCGGTCCGATGGGATGCAGCTCCATAGCTTTGAACACCGGGTCTGTCGTCGTTCCCGGCCGGTCGGATACCAAAGAAATATTCTGACCGGTCAAAGCATTGATCAGCGAAGATTTTCCTGTATTTCTCTTTCCGAAAATGGCAACATGCAGTCTGTCCGCTCTCGGTGTTTCATTTAAACTCATCATATCCTCCTAAAAGTTACAGTCTGAAATCGCGGCGCCCCTCATGGATATCGCCGAGGTGTTCCCTCACGACTTCTCTCACCTTTTCGTTGGGGATCATTTCCAACCTCTTGGCAATGATCTCCTCGCCTTTGGCTTTCGTCTCCGGTGAAGCATAGTCTTCCAGATATTCCTTTAAGGTCATCAGCGCATTAGGCTGACAGATATTCGCGATTTGCCCGTTCTTTACCAGGCTCATAAAACGGTCACCCGTCCGGCCTTCCCGATAGCAAGCTGTGCAGAAGCTGGGTACGTGTCCTTCATCGATCAGCCAGTCAACCACTTGGTTCAGCGTTCTTGTATCGCTGACTTCGAACTGGGCGGAATTATCCTCTTCCGCTTCTTCCTCCACATATCCGCCCACGCTGGTACGGCTGCCGCCGCTGAGCTGGGATACTCCCAGATGAAGGGCTGCTGCACGCATTTCTTTGCTCTCTCTTGTGGACATGATAATTCCCGTGTAAGGAACTGCGATTCTAAGTAAGGCAATAATCCGCTTAAAGATTTCATCGGGTACCCCGTTGTCAAATGCATCCGGATCGATATCGTCTGCCGTACGCACCCGCGGCACGCTGATCGTATGGGGTCCGCATCCGAAGGTGTCTTCCAAATGCTTGGCGTGCATCAGAATTCCCACAAAATCATATTTATATAAGTTAAGCCCGAAGAGAACACCGCAGCCCACATCATCGATGCCTGCTTCCATGGCCCGGTCCATGGCTTCGGTATGATAAGCATAATCGCTCTTTGGTCCCGATGGATGAAGGTCTTCATACGCTTCTTTGTTATAGGTTTCCTGGAAGAGGATGTAGGTGCCGATTCCTGCTTCCTTGAGCTTTTTATAGTTTTCCACGGTGGTAGCGGCAATGTTGACGTTCACCCTGCGGATGGCGCCATTTTTATGTTTGATTCCATAAATGGTTTTTATGGATTCTAGTACATACTCAATCGGGTTCATCTTGGGGTCTTCGCCGGTTTCTAGTGCCAGCCTCTTATGACCCATATCCTGCAGGGCCGTTACTTCCTGCACGATTTCTTCCTGCGTCAGTTTTTTGCGGCGAATGTGCTTATTCTGTCCGTGATAAGGGCAGTATTTGCAGCCGTTAATACAGTAATTGGAAAGGTACAGCGGAGCAAACATCACAATACGGTTGCCGTAAAACTTCTCTTTGATCCGCTCGGCCAGGCTGAAAATCTCCTGGTGAATTTGGGGATCTTCACATTCCAGGAGCAGGGCGGCTTCCTCATAGCTAAGTCCCTTACAGTCTTCCGCTCTCTTCAGAATCCGGCGCATGGCGTCCAGATCGTCTTTATGCTCTTTGGCGTATTCCAGGGTGCGTTTAATTTCTGCATCATCGATAAATTCAGTTGCGATTTTGGATTTACTGTTGTACATGGTTCTTCCTTCCTTTTTTCTAGAGGGGAATTCTTCCCAGCCCTCTAATCTGCTCCTCTAATAAATTCCTGTCTTTTTGAATATCGGTTTTCTCCAGCTTTGCCGGATAGATTTGGTATGCCTCTTTATAAGGATCCGGCGTTACTTTTTTCATGATGACGTTAGCCCCGCAGGCAAAGGCGTTTTCTTTTTCCTTTTGATTAATCACGCCCAGGGAAGTGGTCACTGGCAGGTTGGCTTTGGGCAGAACCAGCCTGGCCAGGGCCACCGCCCGCTTGGTCAGTTCCGGACTTCCTTCTTTTTCATTCCAAAGGGGCGTATCCGGGTGGGGAATAAAGGGGCCGATTCCCGCCATTTTGCAATGAAGCTGCTTTAGCAGCAAGAGATCATCGGCAATGGTCTTTAGGCTTTGCCCGGGCAGACCAATCATAAATCCGCTGCCTGTCTCATACCCAAGACGATCGATGGTCCGCAGGCATTCAATCCGATCTTCTAAGGTGCCGCACGGATGAAGCTTTCGATAGAGAATCGGATCGGCTGTTTCATGTTTTAAAAGATAGCGATCAGCGCCGCATTCCTTCAGGTACGCCAGCTCGCTGGAGGTGAGCTCGCCGCAGCTAAGGGTCACGGCCGCTCCCATTTGCTTGATTGCTTTGACGATTTGACCCATCGTCTCTTTATGGAAGCACGGATCTTCCCCGGACTGTAAAACAATAGTACGGTATCCTGCCGACACCGCCTGCCTTGCGGTTTCCACAATCTCCTCCGGGGACATGCGGTAGCGGATGATGCTTTTGTTGGTGCTGTTTATTCCGCAGTATCTGCATTTTCTTCCGCAGATGTTGGAAAACTCGATGATGGCTCTGATCTGTACTTCATCGCCCACATTTTCCCGCCTCACCTGGTCGGCTCTTTCATAGACCGGGCCGAAATCCTCCAGGGCCAGCAATCTTACCAACTCGTTTTTGTCCATAACTTACTCCATTCAATCAAAAAATCTCTGCCCAGGCTATGGCTGTACAGAGATTGTTCCTTTTATACATATGCCACCGCCTTTCCATAAGAATCCCTTCTTTCTGGTTCAGTACGATTTATATTTCTGTCCCTTTGAAATCGGTTAATCCCTTTTTCTCAGGTGTAATATGATTTTACCACAAAAATGGAAATTCAACCACCTCATTTTCAGTACAATGTTGCTGCATATACGACCCGATCATGCCCTGCCAGGTCCTTCACCACATTGACTTTGGTAAACTTCCTTGTCGCTCTAATCAGCTCGGACACGTCTTTTGCCTGGTCATGGCCGATTTCCAGCGCCAGGATTCCTTTTTTGCGCAGACGGGCCGGCGCTCCTGCGATGATCCTGCGATAGAAGTCCAGACCGTCCTCTCCTCCGTCCAAAGCCATCAGAGGCTCAAAGGATTTTACTTCATCCTGTAAAATGGGAATCATATGGGTGCGGATGTAAGGCGGGTTGGAAACGATCATATCAAATCGTTTCTTGGCCACCGCTTCATAAAGGTCGCCCTGCGCAAAACGGATTTTTACCCGGTTTTTCTCTGCATTAAATCTGGCTGTCTCAAGGGCCGGTCCGCTGTAATCGCTGGCGGTCACTTTTATGTTTTGGCAGATCCGGGCCAGGGAGATGCCGACAGCGCCGCTTCCGCAGCAAAGATCCAGCACTCTCCAGCTCCTTCTGCCTGGGATGCGGGGGTTATCTCCCCGTAGAATCTTCGCGGCCTCTTCAACTAGGATCTCTGTATCCTGTCGGGGAATCAGAACATCGGAATTTACCTGAAAGGTCAAGCCCATGAATTCCTGCGATCCGGTAATATGCTGCAAAGGGATCCGCTTTTCCCTCTGGCTGATAAGATCAAAGTATCTGCGCTGCAAATCCGGATCCACCGGCCTGTTGGAAGCCAGAAACAGATCCACCCGATCCTGTCCGGTCAAATAATAATACAGGAGTTCCGCATCCAGCCAGGGATCCATGCAGTGGGCCTCGATGAGCCTGATCTCTCCAGCCTTTATCATTTCTCTAACGAGCATGTATCGTCTTCCTTCTCTCCTTCATTTTCTTTCGTTTGCGCCTCCTCTTTTTCAAGGGGTCTGCCGTCCTTATCGCACAAGCCTTCAAAGCAAGGCGTTTCGGGGTCAACCATCACCGCTTTCATGGCTGCAATCGCCACTTCCAGCTGCTCCTTGTCCGGTTCGGAGGTTGTCAGCTTCTGCAAGTACAGTCCTGGCAGGCTGAGAACCTTGACCAGCCAGTTATCGCTGCGGCCCGCCCATCTGAGAAGCTCATATGAAAGGCCGGCGATCACTGGAATGAGCAGCAGCCTTGAGGCAATCCTCCAGAACAGATTGGGCCATCCTAAAAGGGAAAACAGTACCAGGCTGATTACCATGACAAACATGAGAAAGCTGGTTCCGCATCTGGGGTGAAGGGTGTAAAAGCTCTGACAGTTTTCCGGCGTCAGCTCCAGTCCGTTTTCAAAGCAATGGATGCACTTATGCTCAGCTCCATGATAGCGGAATACAGTCTGGATATCCTGCATTTTGGAAATCGCCAGCACATAGATGATAAAGAGCAGAATACGAAGAACGCCTTCTACCAGATTGAGCAGGATGCCGCTGTCGGTAAAGTGCCCCAGCCAATTGACCGCTGCCGTGGGCAGGATGATAAAGATGCCGACGGTCAAAAGCAGAGCGATCACTACGGAGGCGTAAAGCATCACATTCCATGCCCCCTTTTCACCGAACCGTTTTTCCAGCCACAGACTCAATTTATCATCTTCATATTCCACTGCATCGGGGCCGTCATAACCTTCCAGGACCTCTGCCGAATACATCAGCGTCTTTGTTCCTGTCACCAGGGAAGACACAAAGACGCCCACCCCTCTAAGGATCGGAATCTTCATCCATTTGGCAGGTTTTTTCAATTTCTCAGTTTTGAGGTGTATTGATTTATTGGGAAAGCGCACGGCAACTGCTGTTCGGTCCTCCCCCTTCATCATGATCCCGTCTAAAACGGCCTGTCCTCCCACCTTTGTCGGACAGGCGTCTTTTACAAATATTCGTTTCAGATCCATGTTTACCCCTCAAGCCTTACCTTCCTGATTACCTGGATAAAGTCCCGATTGTTTTTGGTATGTGCCAGATTATCGATGATAGTCTCTGTCACATCCTGGGTGCTGCCGTTTGACAGGGCTCTGCGCATGGCCCATACGGCCCCCAGCTCTTCCTGGTTCATCAGCAGGTCTTCTCTTCTTGTTCCCGATTTGTTGAGATCGATGGCCGGGAAAATCCGTTTTTCGGAAAGCTTTCGATCCAGATGCAGCTCCATATTTCCGGTGCCTTTAAATTCCTCGAAGATAACGTCGTCCATGCGGCTTCCAGTCTCCACCAGGGCAGTAGCCAGAATGGTGATGCTGCCGCCTTCTTCCATGTTTCTTGCGGCGCCGAAGAATTTTTTCGGCTTGTGAAGCGCTCCCGGATCCAGTCCACCTGACAGCGTTCTTCCCGATGCCGGTACCACCAGGTTGTAGGCTCTGGCCAATCTGGTGATGCTGTCCAGCAGGATAACAACATCTTTTCCGTGTTCCACCAGGCGCTGAGCGCGGGCCAGCACCATTTCTGCTACCTTGACGTGATGCTGGGGCAGCTCGTCGAAGGTGGAATAGATCACTTCACCGCCCTGGAGCGAGCGTTTCATATCCGTAACTTCCTCCGGCCGTTCATCCACCAAAAGCACGATCATTTCAACATCGGGATATTTTTTTTCAATGCTGTTGGCCACCTTTTTCAAAAGCACCGTCTTACCCGCTTTGGGAGGCGCTACAATCAGGCCCCTCTGCCCTTTTCCGATGGGGGCGATTAAGTCGATGAGGCGCATGGACAGATCTCTAGTTCCATCTTCCAGCGTCAATCTTTGGTTGGGAAAGATCGGCGTCAAATCTTCAAAATGAGGGCGCTTTATTGCCACTCCCGGTTCGTCTCCATTGACCGTTACCACGTAGAGCAGTGCGCCGAACCGTTCTCCTTCATTGGGTTTCCTTGAGATTCCGCGGATTTTATCACCTGTTTTCAGATTGAATCTGCGGATCTGAGCAGGGGACACGTAGATGTCCTTGTCGCTGGTGAGGAAGTTGGAAAATCGCAGAAAGCCGAATCCCCCTTCGGCCAGCTCCAGGATGCCCTCTACTTCCGGCCGGTCCTCTTTATCCGGTACAATTTTTCGTTCGTTTTTTCTCGGTCTGGTTTCTCCAGTTTCTTCTTCTGGCGGAGCGGTCGCTTCCGTTGCTTTCTCAGTTTCCTTTTCTTTCAGCTGCTTTGGTTCAGCCTTGGGCTTGGGCGCTTTAGCCCTCTTCCCGTCCCTGCCCTTTTCGTTCCCAGGCTTTGCCGTGTTCTTATTGGTTCTTTCTTTGGTTTTAGGTTTTTCCTCCGGCTTCTCTGCTTTGGCCTCCGGCTGGGCAGGCTCCTGCATGAGAGCAGCAATCAGTTCCGCTTTCCGCATGGAATCGCAGCCTTTCATTCCCAGATTCTTTGCCATTTCCCTCAGTTCGGCCACTTTCTTTCCCTTTAGCGTCTTTTCTTCCATAAATCACATTTCTACGCACATCCGAACGGTGCGTTCCTTTCTTGCTTTTGTCATCCTGTTTTGGTGATTTCACTAGATTTCGTGTAAATAGATAAAACAGATAAGATTTTGAGACATTCTAATATTAATAATATATACCAATTCGAGAATTGGTACAATGGTTTTCTTGCGTTAGAAGGAAAAATATGCCGGGGCTGGGGGTTGTGAGCAGAAGCCGGGCCGGAAGGCGGCCACTTGGGGTGTTGAGGTGTGGCCCGGGATGAATAAGGGCCGGGCGGGGCGGAATTATCGTGATCTTGCCTTTTCGGTGCGGTTCACGATGAAATTTTTTCTGGAGAGGCTTCGGCTGGGGCGAAAGCTGCAGCGAGGCGGTTTAGTACGGCTGGAGCGGAACGGGAAACTTGAGGAGCTGCAGTTGATTGGGGGGGTGCGGCCGTCGAGGGATCGGCGCGGCGCATAGAATCAAAAAGAGACTGAACACAAAATGAACAGTCTCTTTTTCGTTGCTTTATATTTATGCGATTGTTTATGTATCGGTTTATTTGCTGTAGTCGTAGAAACCAATGCCGGTCTTTCTACCCAGCTTGTTGGCTCTAACCATTTTTCTCAGCAGCGGATGCGGTCTGTATTTGGTGTCGCCGAATTCGCTGTACAGGGTTTCCATGATAGCAAGGCATACGTCCAGTCCAATCAAATCGCCCAGTGCAAGAGGTCCCATCGGGTGGTTGGCGCCCAGCTGCATTGCAGTGTCGATTCCTTCCACATCAGCAACTCCGTCTGCAAGAATTCCGATTCCTTCGTTTACCATCGGGATCAGGATTCTGTTTACTACGAATCCAGGAGCTTCCGCTACATCTACCGGTGTCTTTTTCAGTGACTTGGTCAGCTCGATGATGGTTTCTCTCGTTTCTTCGGATGTGGTCAGTCCCTTAACAATTTCTACCAGCTTCATGGCAGGTACCGGGTTGAAAAAGTGCATTCCGATGATTTTGTCCGGTCTGTTGGTTGCCGCAGCGATTTCTGTGATGGACAGTGCAGAAGTATTAGTAGCGATGATTGTATCCGGCTTGCACAGTTCGTCCAGTTCCTGGAAGAGTGCTTTCTTTGCTTCCATGTTTTCTGTGGCAGCTTCGATGATCAGATCAGCGTCCTTAACGATGCTGATATCTGTTGATCCATGTACTCTGCTAAGGATTTCATCTTTGTCAGCAGCTGTAATCTTTTCTTTCTTTACCATTTTGTCCAGATTCTTTGTAACAGTAGCAAGTCCGTTATCAACGGAAGTCTGTCTTCTGGCTCTCAGTACAACTTCGTATCCGTTCTGAGCAAGAACCTGAATAATTCCGGCACCCATTGTGCCTGTTCCTAATACTCCTACTTTTTTCATTGTATGTCCTCCTTGTAGTGTAACAATCCGCCTTCTCGGAGCCGATTGTTAAAAAATTAACTTTATCCTCATGGTATATTATATACCACACACTCATCTATTGTAAACTATTTTTGCCTTCTTTGCATTAGGAAATTTCTTTTTTCATTTCTTTTTTATATGCTTCCACGCCCGGCTGGTCGAAGGGGTTTACTTCCATCAGCATTGCGGTAAGAGCGCAGGTGGTTTCAAAGAAGTAGATCAGCTGGCCTAGATGATAGGCGTCAAGCTTTGGAATGTCAATGCGGACCATGGGGATCTGCGCCCCGCTGTGAGCCTGGATGACGCCCTTGACCGCCGCCTTATTGAGCTGGTTCAGCGTCTTTCCCGCCAGCGGCCCCGATGGAATGGTCAGATCGACGTCCGCTTCCATCACATTGAGTACCGTTTCAAAGAAAACCTGGTTTCCCTGCTGCAAAAACTGCCCGATGGAATGAAGGTCGGTGGTCAATTCCAGACCGGACGGAAAGAGGCCGGTTCCGTTTTTGCCTTCGCTCTCTCCGTAAAGCTGCTTCATCCATGAAACAAAGGATTTGAGCCTGGGTTCAAAGTACTGAATCCCTTCAATGACTTTTCCTTTTTGCAGGAGCAAATACCTTGCGATGGCATAGTCCTTGGCGTCAAAATCCCAGTCCGTAGAAAGAGCCGCAGCCGCAGCGCCGTCCAGCATGGCCTTGACGTCGGCTCCCGCAGCCGCGATGGGAAGCAGTCCCACAGGAGTCAGAACCGAGTAGCGGCCGCCGATGTCAGAGGGAACAGAAAAGCTGATATAACCTTCCTTCTCCACTTCTTCCCGCAAAGCGCCTTTTTCCGGATCGGTTATCACATAGATCCGTTTTCTCGCTTCTGCTTCTCCATATGTACGAATCAGCTCTTTTTTGAAAATGCTGAATGCGGCGGCCGTCTCTACCGTAGTGCCGGATTTGGAAATCACGCAGAGGCAGACTTCTTTTCTGCCCATTTCCTCCAGCAGCTGTGCATGGTAGGCAGCGCTTAGATTGGTTCCCGCAAACTTCACCTCCGGCGCGCCGGGTTCTTTGGGAAGGGCCTCGATCGCAGCTTTCGCGCCGAGGTAGGAGCCGCCGATGCCGATTACAATCAAAAGCTCGCACTGGAGGCCAATGGCGTCGGAAACAGCCAAAAGGCTTTCCAGCTCTTGTTTATCATACTCCATAGGCAGTTTTACCCACCCTGTAAAATCTTCTTTTCCTGACCATAGCCTTTCCAGGGCCTCATCGGCCTTTTCTCTTTTGCGGTCTATATCCCCTTGTACCAAACAGCTTCTGGAAACGTCTATCTTTATATCCATAGAAAACCTCCTTTATCCCTATCCTTTTTATTGTAATCTGCCTGTTCCTGTTATTCAAGAAAATGTTTTCCTGATTTATCTTCAAGTCACTCAAAAAACAGTATTAATTTGTGTTTTTTCCCTATTATTCTGTCACCTCTTTCGGCTTTTGACCAAAAAAAAGACAATGCGACTTTGCGGTCCTTGCAATTCATTGTCTTCATAGCTTTATAACGATAAATTGATTTCACGTTATTTAATTATTCTATTACACATTAACGGAAAGAAAGGTAAGGTAAAAAATGAAAAGAAAATGTCTATTTCTCGTTATTGCATTAGTGCTGGTGTTTGGATCGGTCAGTGTGGTCAGTGCGTACTCGTGGAGTGCTACCGTAAATGCCAACCGCACAAGTAATACGTCTGCTCGTGTATCCGCAGATATTACTTATACAACAACTGTAGATTCCGCTACTAACAAAATTACCCTTCAGGAGAAATATAACGGTTCTTGGAGAACCGCTACTGGTGTTCCTGTAAAAACTGTATCTCGGACAAAATCCAATGTACGTTCTTTGTCCTTGCCATATACTTTTACTCTTGTAAAGGGCAAAGTATATCGGGCAAAAGCGGATTTTACAAGTAAAAAGGGGAGTTCCACAATAACTAAAACATTTTATAGTAACGTCTTTTAAATTTATTTAATGCCTTAAATTTTAATTTAAGGCATTTCTATATTATTCAACATTTTTATTATATCCTCTTTGCTAATATCTCCATTAATATTTAGTTGTCCATTCGTAAGGTAAACCGTTGCTAAGATTGGTTCATTTTTATTGTTTGATAGGTATACTTTTCCTAAATTGCACTCTATAATTTCAAAGTTTCCTTTAGCCCTCGTTACCTTTGAATCGTCTCCATTATACTGTCTTTGGTTTATGTATAGTTCTAAGTTATTATTCTTAAAAGTAGTCCCTGCAGAAAACCCATCCTCTTCGTAAATTTCTACATTTATTTTATCAAAATTATACCCATCAGGGATATATTTAGGAATAGCCAATTTAGGCGCTACTTTTCTTAAATCTTCAACTTTATTCCAATCTGTTTCCTCATATGCGGTAATTCCACTATCGCCCTGGATTTCCCCTTCATTAATCACAATCTCTCCATCCCCTGTCTCAACCCGCTGTTCCGTATTTTTGTCGGCGTCGACCGGAACTACTGTTTCCGGCCACGCCATATAAACCACCGCTGCACACACAATTACCGCAACTGCCGCTACACTAGCACACCTCGCCGCTCGTTTTCTGCGCTTTTTTTATCTGCAGCGTCCAAAGCTTTGAGCTCCTCTACCGTAATCGACACTTCCGGGATTTCCTCCATATCATCAGATAGGGCCTTTACCAATGCGTTCTCAACTGCGCTTCTTGCCGTCGTTCTTTCATCCTTATTTTTCTCAGCCATGTTCTTTCCTTTCTTTACGGTGTTACCCCTTTATCTGTAGTTGCCACTGCGGTGTACTTAATAGGTTTATTATAATTCAATCTAATGTTCTATGCAATTCTTTCAAATGCTTCGATACGGATCACTCTTCCTTGCCGACAATTCCTTCCACATAATATCTTGCAATCTGCTCCATACATTTCAACTGTTCTACCGAGCAGGCCGAGAGCGGACCCATAATATTTTCCTTAATTCTCTCTATTTCCGGATCTGCAGTATCTGTGGCGGCCTTGTCTCCAGCCAGAATATAATCAGCACTCAAATTCAAAATCTGCGTCAACCGATATAAGGTTTGAATAGATACCCCTTTATCTCCATATTCAATATCTGCTACAAACTTACTGGAGACGCCTAATTTGGCTGCCAGCTGCCCCCTGGTCATATGAATCGCTTCACGCTGCGTCCGGATCCGCCGCCCCATTTTCTTAAGATCGATCTCCTTTAAACTGGTCTTTTTCTTCATTCTTCTCCTCCCAGGAACTGTTTCCACTCACAGTTACAATTATCTCTACTTATAGTCTAGTGTTCTCAGCTCCCGCGGAAATAAACTATTGGTGTAATTAAGTATATCTTTAAAGAGAATTTTTGGAAAATTTTATATCATTTGTCGAAAGTTGCGTCTTTTTGTCTAAATTTGTAGTCTATAATATCGTGTTTTTTGAACCCTAAATTACGGAAAGAAGGTGTTTATGAAAATCGATGATCATTTAAGACTTTCCAGGAACTTAAAAACATTGAGAAGGACTGTCCGGCTCAACCAAGCAGAGCTGGCCGCAAAAATCGGATTATGCAGATCTTCTTACAGCCTGCTCGAGCAGGGTGAACGGCTGCCGGATCTCAATACACTTTACTCCCTTTCTCAATTTTATCATGTGGAGATGGATGCTTTGGTAAAATGTGATGTGCAATCGATTTTAAGCGATTACTTTCTGCACCAGAACATTACCAAGGACGAACACCAACTTCTGAATCTTTATTCAAAGCTTTCGGAAGTATCAAAAGGACAACTCCTGGAACGGGCGGAAGAGCTGGCCCGGCTGGACATTCGGAAAAGACAAGAGGCTCTGCAGGTGGATTATTAACACCAAAAAAATTAAAGCCGGTACTCATATTATGAGGCCGGCTTTCATAATATTGCATTTAGGTTTATATCGTTGAGAGGAAGAAGGTGACACATGGCCACATACAACTTTCCGGACAGAAATGCACTTCGTCTTTTTGAGCAGGGCGATTATATCTTTTGCTATCAAAGTTTTGGCGCCCACAAGGATCGAAAGGACGGCCAAAGCGGTTACCGATTTACGGTCTGGGCTCCAGGCGCAAGAAGTGTACGGGTCATCGGCGACTTCGACGATTGGCAGGGACGGGAAACCTCCATGCGGCAACTAGAGGAAAGCGGGGTATGGGAAACCTTTGTTCCACATGCAAAAGAAGGCATGCTGTACAAATACTTAATTGAGACGCCCTCCGGCGGCCTGCTGTATAAAGCAGACCCTTTCGCCTTTTATGCCGAAAAGCGGCCGGGAACGGCATCCAGACTGACAGACCTTTCATACACGTGGTGCGACTCCAGCTGGATGGCACAGCGAAAAAAACAATCTCATTTTAAAAAGCCCCTGAACATCTATGAGGTCCACCTTGGTTCTTGGAAGCAGAAGCGAGGCATACAAGAGGGGGAGGAACCGGTCTTTTATACTTACCGGGAGCTGGCCAAAGAGCTGACCGATTATGTGAAAGAAATGGGGTACACCCATGTGGAATTGATGCCGGTAATGGAGCATCCCTTCGACGGTTCTTGGGGCTACCAAATCACCGGCTATTATGCCCCTACCAGCCGCTATGGACCGCCGCAGGATTTCAAATATCTGATCGATTGCCTGCATCAGGCCGGCATCGGCGTGATCTTGGATTGGGTTCCAGGCCATTTCTGCCGAGACGGACATGGGCTCTGCAGCTTCTGCGGCTCAAAGTTATATGAATCCCAGGAACACGCCCACTGGGGTACGTTTAATTTTGACTACAGCAGACCGCAAGTAGCTAATTTTCTTATCAGCAACGCCGTTTTTTGGCTGGAGGAATATCATGCTGACGGGCTGCGGGTGGACGGCGTCAGCAGTCTGCTCTATCTCAACTATGGAATCGATAAGCCCAGCCTAAAGCGATATAACGAGCGGGGAGGCGAAGAAAATCTCCACGCACAGGCCTTCCTGCAAAAGCTCAATCAAACCGTAGGCCAGCTCTTTCCCGATGCCTTTACCATCGCAGAAGAAAGTACAGCCTGGCCCCTGGTTACCTATCCGCCGGAAGAAGGCGGCCTGGGCTTTCATTACAAATGGGATATGGGCTGGATGAACGACACCCTCAAATACTGCTCACTGGACTTTCCTTTCCGCGACGGCAGCCATAACCTGCTGACCTTTTCCATGATGTATGCGTTTAATGAAAACTTTATCCTGCCCTTGTCACACGATGAAGTGGTCCATGGTAAAGCTTCTTTAATCGGCCGCATGCCGGGCGATTACTGGCGGCAATTTGCGGGGCTGAGACTCTTGCTCCTTTATCAAATGTGCCACAGCGGCGCCAAACTTAACTTTATGGGCAGTGAATTCGGCCAATTCATCGAGTGGCGATTCTACGAAGGACTGGAATGGTTCCTGCTGGACTATGAAGCCCATGCAAAACATCAGCAATATGTAAAAGCGCTGAACCACTGTTATCTTCGTCAGTCCGCCCTTTGGAAAGAAAACTATACTTGGAACGGTTATCAATGGATCGATGCTGATAATTGCCGGCAAAGTATTTTGATATTTAAACGGCAGGGTGAGAAAAAAACGGATTTTGCTATCATCCTCCTCAACTTTCAGCCTCAAACCTATAAAGACTTTAAGATCGGCGTACCGGAGCCGGGCATCTACCGGGAGGTATTCAATTCAGACGATAAAGATTTCGGGGGAAGCGGCTGCGTCAACCGCCGTCTCCTAAGAACAAGAAAAGGCGAGTACCACGGGCAGAAGCAGTATCTATCGATCTTAGTTCCTCCGGTCGGCGGGATGATCCTTACTTACTGTCCGCCAAAAAAAGGATCGGAGGAATTAAAGGAGGATAACAAGAATTATGTTTGCAAGCAAGGATGACTTTAAGGAACAATATCTGGCGGAATTTACTAAAACCATGGCAAAGCCCTTTGAAGAGTGCACCAAGCGGGAAAGATACGAAGTACTGGCAAAAATGATCTGCAGCCGAGCAGCAAAGCTTCACACTGAAACCAGGCTGCGGCACATAAGCCAGCAGCGAAAGCAGGTCTATTATTTTTCCATGGAGTTTCTCATCGGCAGGCTGCTGAACAACTACCTGATTAACTTGGGAATCGAAGAAACAGTTCGTCGAGGACTCAAAGAACTGGGAGAGGATTTGGATCAGCTTCTTCCCATGGAGCCGGACCCTGGCTTGGGCAACGGAGGACTGGGACGGCTGGCAGCCTGTTTTTTGGATTCCATGGCCTACCTGGATCTTGCGGGGATGGGTATGGGCGCCCGTTATCGATTCGGACTATTCAAACAGACCATTGAGGACGGCCGTCAGACCGAAGAACCGGATCCCTGGCTGGTCAACGGGTATCCCTGGGAGATCCGCAATTCGGATAGCGCCGTTTCCGTACACTTTGGCGGTAAGGTGGAACGGACCTATGAAGATGGTAAAATCAATTTTGAGCACACGGCTTATCAGACCGTCCTGGCCGTTCCTTACGATGTACCCATTGTGGGATATGACGGCAAAACTGTAAACATGCTGCGGCTCTGGCAAGCCGAACCAGCAGAGGAAAAGATTGACCTTGCTGCTTTTAACAACGGTAAATACAGTGAAGCAGTCCGTGAGCGGAATGAGATTGAAGCGATCACAGCCATCCTTTATCCCGACGACAGTACACCTGCCGGAAAAGAACTGCGCTTAAAACAGGAATATTTTCTCACCGCTGCCGGAATCGCTTCCATCATTGATAACTATAAGCATCAATACGGCGCAGATAACTGGCGCGCCTTTTCAGACCGCACAGCCATCCATACCAACGATACCCATCCGGCGCTGTGTGTTCCGGAGCTGATGCGGATTCTCCTGGATCAAGAAAACCTGGAATGGGATGATGCCTGGGACATTGTAACAAAAACAATTTCTTTTACCAATCATACGATCATGCCCGAGGCTCTGGAAAAGTGGCCCATTGATCTCATACAGCGATTGCTGCCGCGGGTCTACATGATTATCGAGGAAATCGACCGACGTTACCGCGAAAATATTGACCGCAGCCAAGCAGATTGGCAGGACCGGACCCGTTCCTCTGCGATCCTCTGGGACGGCCAGGTGCGCATGGCCAATTTATCCATTATCGGCAGCCATTCCGTCAACGGCGTAGCCTCCATTCATACCAATATTCTTAAACACGATGTTTTTCAGACCTTTTATCAGGAGAGCCCCGATAAATTCAATAATAAAACCAATGGGGTCAGCCACAGGCGCTTTCTTCTAGAGGCCAATCCAGCTCTAGGCAGGCTGATCACCACTTCAATCGGACCGGAGTGGATTTCCAATGCCTATCATTTGGAAAATCTGCTCCCCTATGCCAATGACGATTTGTTTCTGAATCAGCTGGAAAAAATCAAATATGTCCAAAAGTGCCGTCTGGCGGAATATATCAAAGAACATAACGGAATTACCGTCGATCCGGCATCCATCTTTGATGTACAGGTAAAGCGAATTCACGCATATAAACGCCAGCTGCTCAATATGATTAAAATTATATACCTTTATAATCGGCTGAAAAAAGAACCGGATCTGGACCTCCATCCCCATACCTTTCTTTTCTCAGGAAAAGCAGCCCAAAGCTATGAGTTCGCCAAGGAAGTGATCCGTCTGATTCATGCGATGGCGGATGTGGTCAATCATGATGCGCAGATAGGCGGAAAGCTGAAGGTCGTTTTTCTTGAGAATTTGAGCGTCAGCATCGGCCAGCTGATCTATCCGGCCGCCGATATCAGCGAACAGATTTCCACTGCCGGAAAAGAGGCCAGCGGCACCGGTAATATGAAATTCATGTTCAACGGCGCCCTCACCCTGGGAACCATGGATGGGGCCAATGTGGAGATTCATCAGCTTGTAGGCGATGATAACATGTTTCTTTTCGGCCTTACTTCCAGTCAGGTCACGGATCTTCGGGGGAACTATCGTTCTTTGGACATTTGCGAGCATTCTTCTGCACTCATGGAAATCATCGACCAACTGGTCAATGGATTTTTTGGCTCCGATAAGGACGCCTTTTGGAGTATACACGATGCCCTCATCCGCTACAACGACGAATATTTTGTACTTGCGGACTTTGAGGATTACATGAGGGCCTTCTTTGAGGCAGACCAGGCTTACACTGACAGGCGGCGCTGGAACAAAATGGCCCTTACCAATATCGCAATGGCCGGGCATTTCAGCAGCGATCGCACGATTTCCCAATATGCGAAAGAAATCTGGAAGATAAAATAAAAGGTCGTATCGTTTAAGTACTTGTTTACTAAGGAGGGTTTATTATGCGAAAGCAAGAATGCGTAGCGATGCTGCTGGCCGGCGGGCAAGGCAGCCGATTGGGCGCGCTGACCAGAAATATTGCCAAGCCGGCTGTAGCTTTTGGCGGAAAATATAGAATCATTGACTTCAGCCTGTCCAATTGTACCAATTCCAACATCAATACGGTGGGCGTGCTGACACAGTATAAACCTTTGCTGCTCAATTCCTACATTGGTACCGGCGCCGCCTGGGATCTGGATGATGCTTACGGAGGCGTATTCGTGCTGCCGCCCTACGCCACCGAGGCAGGCGGTCAATGGTACCAGGGAACTGCAGATGCCATCTTTCAAAACATAGATTTTATTGATAACTACGATCCTCAATACGTTTTAATTATTTCTGGCGATCATCTTTATAAAATGGATTACAGCTTAATGCTGGAAGAACACAAGCAGACCGGAGCCGACCTGACCATTTCCGTAATGAAAGTGGCCTGGGAAGACGCCTGCCGATTCGGCATTCTGACTGCCGATGAGAAGCATCAAATCGTCAAATTTTCCGAAAAACCGAAGAATCCCGACAGCAACCTGGCCTCCATGGGCATTTATATGTTTAATTGGAAGGTTCTAAAAGAGGCCCTTATAGGGGATCATCAAAATTCCCGCTCCGACCATGATTTTGGCAAGAATGTGATTCCCATGCTCCTAAATCAGGGCAAAAGGCTCTGTGCCTATACCTTTTCCGGCTACTGGCAGGATGTGGGAACAATCGACAGCTATTATCATACAAACATGGAGCTTCTCAATCCCCAGTCCCAGTTTAATATCTTTGAAGAGGATATGCGAATCTTCAGTAATTCCAATATTTATCCGCCCCATTACATCGGCCGCGGCGCTGTGGTGGAAAACAGCCTCATCTGCAATGGCAGCCGCATTTTGGGTGATGTAAAAAATTCCATTCTCAGCTTTGAGGTCTCCATTGAGGCGGGAGCCAGTGTATCCGATTCCATTCTCCTGCCCGGCGCGTCCGTGAAAAAAGGCGCCCAGGTATTCCGGACCATTGTCGGCGAACATGCCGTAGTAGGGGAGGACGCTGTCTGCGGAAACAGAAAAGGACAGGAAATCACGGTCATCGGCGACAATCAGACCGTGTTCAAGCAACAGGAAGGAGGAAGCCATGAATAAGGTTATCGGACTGATTACCACCAATTATACCAACGGCCATTTCGGCCCCCTGGCCCAGAACCGGCCGGCAGCTACCATTCCCTTTGGAGGCAGATACCGGCTGGTGGATTTTCCTCTCTCCAACATGGTTCATTCCGGAGTTCGTTCTGTGGGCATCACCACTTCTCACTGCTACCGCTCCATCATCGACCATCTGGGAGATGGAAAGTACTGGTCTTTAGATCGAAAATCAGGAGGCCTGTTTTTCCTGCCGGGTTCCATCTATGGATTAAAGCGGTTTGAAGGAAAGTTCCTGCTGCGGGACTTTATTGACAATCGTCCGTATCTTGCTCGGGCCAATGGGCATCTGGTCGTTGTAAGCGCTAGCAATAAGATCTATAACATGGACCTCCAGCCGCTGATTCGCCAGCATCGCCAATCGGGCGCCCAGATCACCATGGTTTACAAAGAGATCGCAGACGCCCATATGAAGCAGGGCCCCTTCCTCGATCTGGGACAGGACGGCAGGCTGGTGGGAATCCGCAGGCAGACAGCCGGTCACGCCGCCTGGTTCATGGACTGTTTTGTCATTAACCAAGAAGATCTGCTGGCCTTGATGGATTGGTATGAAACCATGAGCTATGTTGATCTCATGGAAATTATTTATGAAAATATAATTGATATGAAAATCGATTCCTATCGTTTTGACGGCTATGTGGGTGCAGTTGACAGCACTTATGACTATATGCGCTGCTCGCTGGATTTGCTCAAGCCCGAAATCAGCGACGAATTATTCAATAACGGCCGCAAAATTTTTACAAAGGTGCAGGACTCGCCGCCGTCCAAATATCGATCTGGATCCCATGTGTCCAATTCGCTGATTGCAAACGGCTGTGTCATCGAAGGAACTGTCGAAAACAGCATCCTCTCAAGGAGCGTCCGCATCGGCAGGGGAGCAGTGGTCAAAAACTGTGTGATCATGCAGCAGAGCAATATTAAAACCGGCGCCTTTATGGAAAATGTGATCTGCGACAAATTCGTGCGGATTAACGAGGATACCCGCCTCAGCGGCAACCGCTATACGCCGCTGGTAATCGAAAAAAGTAAAGAAGTTTAGAGCAAAGGAATTCAATATGACCAACAAAAGCAACCATTCGCAAAAGACAAGTCCGATCAAAGTTCTATACGCCATATTCGAAGCCGACCCTTTTATTAAAACAGGCGGCTTGGGAGATGTAGGAGGATCCCTTCCCGCTGCCTTATGCAAAACCGGCGTGCAGGTAAGGGTCATCCTGCCCAAGCTGGCCTCAATCCCGCAGGAATTTAAAAGCAGGATGATCACCATTACCCAGTTTGAAGTTCCGCTGGGCTGGCGGCGGCAGTACTGCGGCATCCAAATGCTGCGGGAAAAAGGCGTCACCTATTATTTTGTGGACAACGAATATTACTTTAAGCGGTCCGGACCTTACGGCTATGAGGATGATGGTGAGCGTACCGCTTTTTTCTGCAAGTCAGTACTGGAGTGCCTCCAGCATCTCCCGGATTTTTTTCCAGATATCCTCCACTGCAATGATTGGCATACGGCTCTAATTCCGGTATTCCTCCGTGAACAATACATGGAAGCCCCAAAATATACGCGGCTACGCACCGTATTTTCTGTACATAATCTTAAATTTCAAGGTATTTTTCCCAAGTCGATGCTGGCTGATGTCCTGGGGCTTGCCCATAGCAGATCCGCCTCTGACCAGCTGGCCTTTGAGGGGAGTATTAACTATCTTCAGGGAGCCCTTTATTACAGCGACCGGCTCACCACAGTCAGTCCTACCTATGCCAAAGAAATCCGCACTGCATATTACGGAGAGCACATGGAAGAAATCTTTCGACGACGAAGCTCCGTTCTCACTGGAATTCTCAATGGAATCGACCAATCAAAGTATTCTCCGGCTAAAGATCGATGCCTTTATGAAAGGTATCGGCCGTCTTCCTTTCAGCAGGGAAAGGCCGCCAACAAACGTGCTCTTCAGGAAGAACTGGGGCTAAAAAGGGATGAAAGCATACCGCTTCTTGTCATCATCAGCCGTCTGACTGAGCAGAAAGGCCTCGATCTGGTCCTGGGAATTCTCGATGAGCTCCTCTGTGAGCGAGTCCAGCTGGCTGTCCTGGGAGTTGGGGATGCCAAATACGAGGATGCTTTCCGCGGCTATCAGGCCCGCATGCCTCAGAAAGTTCGGGCCTGCATGACTTTTGACGCTCCCATGTCATCTAAATTTTATGCTGCTGCTGATATTCTGTTGATGCCGTCCAAGTTCGAACCTTGCGGCCTGTCACAAATGGCAGCTATGCGTTATGGCACGATTCCCATAGTACGGGAAACCGGAGGGCTGGCGGACAGCGTCATCGCCTATAACCAATATGAGGATACCGGCGACGGATTCAGCTTTGCCAACTATAATGCTCATGAACTGCTGTTTACCATCAAGAGCGCCTTGGATCTTTACACCAACCGCAGAGCGTCTTGGGATGCTCTGGCAGTGCGCGCTATGAAAAAAAATTTTTCCTGGAAAGCTTCGGCAGAAAAATATGCTGCCCTTTACCGGGATTTAATCCATCTATAAAAGGAATGATTTATGAACGTTTATCACAATTCACAGGATCCGGCTTATCGGTCTCCAAAAGGCGCTGTAGCTGCAGGAACGCGCATTTGTCTTTCCCTGGCGGTGGAAGGGGAGTGTCCGTGCCCCGGCTGCTTCTTGTACTTGTATATGGACGGGACGAATGCTGAGCCTGCTGCAATGGAAGGTGTGCGGCACTCCCGGAATCTGCAGCTTTTTTCCATAGAAATCGTCGCTTCTGCCAGCCCGGCATTATGCTGGTATTATTTTTCTATAACCGGCACCGACGGATCTCCCCTTTATTATGGGAACAATCCCCAGCAGCTCGGCGGAGAAGGCCTCCTGTACGACCATATTCCGCCGCCCTTTCAGATTACCGTCTATGCGCCGTCTTCCGTTCCTGACTGGTATACTCATTCCATTCTTTATCAAATTTTTCCTGATCGATTTGCCCGAGATGACGCCTGGCTTTCCAGACAGGCCGATGCCGCCGCCGAGCCATTCGCAGAGACTTTCCCTTCGCGGCTGATTCAGCAGAACTGGTACGATCAGCCCTTTTATAGCCGGAATACAAAGGGAGAAGTAATTCGCTGGCCTTTTTTCGGCGGCAGCCTGGAAGGAATTCGCAGCCGGCTCTTGTATTTAAAAAGCTTGGGGGCGGGAACCATCTATCTCAATCCTATTTTTTTGGCACGCAGCAATCACAAATACGATACGGCCGACTACCTGCGCATTGATCCGTCCTTTGGCAGCCTGGAGGAGTTTTCCCGCCTAATCCGAGATGGGGAGCGCCTGGGAATCCGCTTCATACTGGACGGGGTTTTCAACCACACCGGCGCCGACAGTAAATACTTCAACCGCTTTGGCCGCTACCGAGAGCCCGGCGCTTGCCAGGGGCCGCAATCGCTTTATTACGATTGGTATTCCTTTACCAGTTTTCCCGATGAGTATGCCAGCTGGTGGGGGGTTGCCGATCTTCCCGCGGTTAATAAAAGCAATTCCTCCTATCAGGAATTTATCTTCGGCGGCAGAGACAGTGTCATCCGCCGCTGGCTGAATGAGGGGGCAGGCGGCTGGCGACTGGATGTGGCTGACGAGCTTCCCGATTCCTTCATTGCCGGCATCAAAAAAGCCATGGAGGATTATGATCCCAAGGGCGTCCTCATCGGGGAAGTGTGGGAGGATGCCAGCAACAAGATCAGCTATGGGCAGCGGCGGCGGTATTTTCTGGGAGGAGAGCTGGACGCGGTGATGAACTATCCCTTGCGCGGTCTTCTAATGGATTACATGTGCGGCCGGTGTTCTGCGGAAAACGCAGTGCGCCGCCTTTTGAGCCTGGCTGAAAATTATCCGCCTCAGAACTTCTACGCGTCATTTAATCTCCTTGGAAGCCACGATCAGCCTCGTATTCTCACTGTGCTGGGCGATGCTCCCCAGGATTTGGAATACGACAAGAAGGAGGGATACCGACTGTCAAAGGATAAATATGCCCTGGCAAAGCAGCGGCTGAAGCTTATCAGTCTGCTCCAGTTCATTCTGCCGGGAGTTCCCGCTGTCTACTATGGGGATGAGGCTGGCTGTCAGGGATACGAAGATCCTTATAACCGGGGCACCTATCCCTGGGGCCGGGAGGACCAGGAACTGCTGGCACATTATCGGATGCTGGCTGCTTTGAGAAAGCAGTATGCCTTTCTTGCTGATGGAGACTACCGGTTTTCCTGGGAAGGGGAACATGTTTTTATATGTACCAGGTGGGAAAAAGGGGACGGCCGCAGGCTAATCGCCGCTGTTAATCGTCATATCTTTGGAGCGGTCTCTTTTCAATTGTCCCTGCCCGAAAAAACGACCTATGTACTGGAGCTTCTTACTTCGAGGGTCTTTTATCCAAAGGATGGCAGCCTCTTAGTTAATCTGCCGCCGCTATCGGCCATGGTCCTCGACTGCCGTACCAATCCGCCCCAAAAGCGTTCGCTGAAGCGGCGGGCAGGCGTGTTATGCCACATCTCGTCCATACCTTCGGCAAAGATGGACTCTGGAGCAAAGCAGTTTATTGATTATCTGTCCGATTGCGGTCAGAAATTATGGCAGATCCTGCCCCTCAACCCCGCGGGAGGGGAGGGAGATTCGCCCTATTCCAGCCCAGCAGTCTTTGCGGGAGATGAGCGTCTTATGGATGAGGATGCTCCCCTGGATTGGGACCGTTATCAAGCCTTTTGCCGCCAGGAAGCCTTTTGGCTGGAGGACTTTGCGCTATATATGGTGTTAAAGGAAGAGTTTTCGGATTTACCCTGGCAGAAATGGCCTCAGCCCGAGCGGGATCGAACGAACCTGGATTCTTGGAAACAGCAGGCGGGACAGCGGCTGGAAGCAATCCGCCGCCGTCAGTTCTGCTTTTGGTCCCAGTGGGAACATTTAAAGACCTATGCCAATAAAAAAGGAATCTCGGTCATCGGGGATCTGCCCTTCAGTCCCGGGACCGACAGCGCCGATACCTGGGCCCACAGGGACTTGTTTCTCCTTGGGGATGACGGTCTCCCACTGGCTTATGTCGGGGCGCCCGCCGATGAATTTTGCCCGGACGGACAGAGTTGGGGTAATCCATTATGTGATTGGGATCGGATGAAAAAGGAAGACTATTGGTGGTGGCGCCGGCGCATTTCCCAGGCAATGAGGCATTATGACTATATTCGCTGCGACCACTTTCGAGGATTTTCAGCTGCTTACGCCATTCCTCCTGGTAAAGCAGCCTGCGAGGGCGTATGGCTTCCCGGTCCGGGCGAGGATTTTTTCCGCTGTTTAACAAAGCATCTGGGTCAGCTGCCCCTTTTAGCGGAGGATTTAGGTTGTCTGGACATCCAGGTTAAAAACCTGCTCCATCTTTGCCGATATCCGGGGATGATGGTCTATCAGTTTTCTCATGGCGAAATGGAGTGCCTGCCCGATAAGGCGGCGGCAGAAAAACTTTACTATACCGGCACCCACGACAACCGGACTCTCGCCGCATGGTGCGCAGAAAATACTACCCAGCCCCGGGGAAGTGATGCTATAATAGAGTCATTATATAAAGGCAATGGCGCCTGGATCATCACGCCTCTTCAAGATTTGCTGGGGCTGGGGGATGAAAGCCGGATGAATGTGCCGGGCCGGGCACTTGGCAATTGGACCTGGCAGGCCCAGCCCTCTCAGTTGACACAGGAGCTGGCAGCAAAAGTGCGAAGATGGGCGTTAGACAGTGGCAGATAGCCTGGCTGCGTAAAGGGCCGCTCCCAGCGATGGGGCGGTTTCATCCAGGATGAGACGGATGGGGATCTCCTCCAGGAGATCTCGTACCCGGCCCTTATCTAGAAATGCGTTCAAAAAAGCATTCTGGTCCAGCAGAGGATGGATCTTTGGAAGAATGCCGCCGCTGAGATAAATGCCCCCCGATGCCATGAAGATCAAGCCAAAGTTACCGCAGGCAGAACCTAGGATCTGAGAAAACACCGTCATGGTTTCCATGGCATCGGGTTCTTGCTTGAAAGCTTTGTCAGTGATCTGCGCAGGGCTCAGGCCCCAGGCACCGGTCAGTGCACCATAGATATTGACAAGTCCCTGGCCGGATAGCAGCCGTTCACAGCTGAGACGGCCATATTGCTTGTGCAGTGTATCGCAGATTTGCTGCTGGCGCAGGTCTCCGGGAGCAAAATCCATATGGCCGCCTTCTGATGGCAGTACTTCCCCTACAGGGGTAATCACACAGACCCCCAGGCCGGTTCCCAGAGAGAGGACTGCCTTTGCGCCTTTTTGGGGAGAGCCTTCTTTTAAAGATAAGAGCTGCCCCGTCGCAATGGCAGGCAATGCGTATCCCACCGCTGCAAGATCGTTCATGAGTATAATCGTCGGGATTTGGGGAAGCGCATTTTTCAGGGAGTCCCGATCAATACGCAGCCCCGTGCCGGTCAGTTCCACCGTCTGCCTGTGGACGGGGCCAGCGGCTGCAATGCAGAGGCATTCCACGGTCCTGCCGCAGGCCAGCTGGGATATGAGACGGCCAAGGTCATCGATTGATGCGGTGGGGATCCGCTGTCTCTCCGCCGGCCGGCCGTCCTCCCAGAAGGTGCATAAGGTTTTGGTTCCGCCAATATCCATTGTCATGATCATAGGTAAGGCCTCCGTGTCTTAATTATATTCAGTATATCACAGATCAACTCAGGAAGTGAGGGAAATGCTATGTTAAATAAAGAAGTCGAAGACCGTTATCAGCAGTGGCTTACCAGCCCGTATTTTGACGAAGCTACGAAGGCGGAGCTCAAGGCTATAACCGATGAAAAGGATATCGAGGATCGCTTTTACTGCGATCTGGAGTTTGGAACTGGAGGCATGCGCGGTATGCTTGGAGCCGGAACCAATCGTATGAATCTATATCTGATCCGTAAACTGACAGCCAGCTTTGCCCGCGTCATTGCAGACCACGGCGAAGATGCGAAAAATCGGGGAGTAGCAATCGCTTATGATTCCCGCCGGTTTTCAGAGGATTTTGCTATGGAGACGGCCCTGGTACTTGCAGCTCATGGTATTCGGGCATACTTGTTTGAATCTCTCCGTTCAACACCGGAATTATCCTTTACCATTCGCCACAAGCATGCCATTGCCGGCGTCATGATCACCGCCAGCCATAATCCAAAAGAATACAACGGTTATAAGGTCTACTGGGAGGACGGCGCCCAGCTTCCTCCGGCCCAAGCCGATGAGATCATGGCCAAGATGGACGAGTGCGGATGGGATGTTTCTGTCCTTTCCCGCGAGGAAGCCCTTGCTTCAGGGCTGTTGGAAATGATCGGCCAGGAGGTGGACGATTGTTATATGACTTGCGTCCAGGAGCAGCTGCTCCATCCCCAGCTGGATCAGCAGAAGGGCTGCGGACTGAAGATCGTTTACACCCCGCTCCACGGCGCTGGCCGGGTTTTTGTTGAGCGCATCCTTTCCCAGAACGGATTTTCCCAGATCTTTACTGTCCCTGAACAAGCTGAGCCCGATTCGGAATTTTCTACGGTTCACGTTCCCAATCCGGAAGATGAAGGTGCATGGGAACTTGCTTTGACCTATGCTAAAGAACTGCAGGCCGATCTGCTGCTGGCTACGGATCCGGATTCGGACCGTCTGGGAGTTCAGTGCAGGACCAGCAAAGGGGAATACCAGCATTTGACTGGCAATCAGGTAGGAGTCATTTTAGCCAATTACATCATTGGATCGCAAAAAGCGGAAAAGGGCCTGCCCGCAGATGGTATCATGCTGCAAAGCATCGTTTCCACTGCCCTGACCGAAAAGCTGGCGGAGGAACTGGCCGTACCACTGAAAAAGGTACCGGTCGGCTTTAAATTTATCGGGGAACAGATTAAAGAGATGGAAGAGACGGGCAAAGGAAGTTTTTTGTTTGGCTTTGAGGAAAGTCTGGGTTATCTCAAAGGCACATACGCCAGGGACAAGGATGCGGTCCTGGGCGCTGCACTTGTAGCGGAAGCCGCGCTCTATTATCAGGAGATCGAGGGAAAGACATTGACCGATGTTCTGGACGGACTCTTTGATACCTACGGCTATTTCCTCGATGAACAGGTTGCTTGTACGCTCATGGGAAAAGACGGAAAAGAACGGATCGACCAGATTATGAAGTTCTTAGCAGCCGATGATCGCTGCCGGATCGGCGGCCAAAAAATCATCAGCCGGGAATATTATGACAGAGGCAAGCAGTTAAAAAACGGCTGCATGCTGGATTTGGATTTTCCAAAGGTCAACATCGTCGGACTGACTTTTGAAAACGGCGGATTCATCAAAGCCAGACCGTCGGGCACGGAACCCAAGATTCGCTTTTATTTCTGTGTCGCCGGCAACGGCCGCCGGGATGCGGAGGAAACTCTGGAGCGGACAAAGAAGGATTTCTTTTCCTTGATCGAGCAGCTTTTGTGACATATTGACCAAATTGTTGAGATTTTTCCAACGGCTACAGGCTGCAATTCCTGACAAATGCTTTGTTATACAGGGTGATTTCCATTTGGGCAGCGTTCCGAAATCAGGTTCTAGGCCTGGAGGCCATGGCCCAGGGCCGGGAAAATTTTTATAAAATTTTTTATTTTTTACGCAGAGCAATGGGTTTGCGGGGCCCGATCTTGACAGAGAGTGAAGACTTCTGCTTCAAGCCGGATTTGAGGTGGATCAATCGTTGAAAACAGCCGACCGGCATCAGAATCCGATTCTGACCCTTAGCGCCAAAATTCTTACAAAAAAATTCGGCTGAGCAGCTGAATGGACAGGGGTATGGTAATAACCGAGATCAGGGTGCTCAGAAAAAGGATCTTGCTGGACATGGTCTGATCCTCCCCTTCCTGTTCCGCCAGCATGGATACCATAGCAGCCGCCGGGAAGCAGCAGCCCAGCACCAGCATCGCCTTGATCAGCGGGTCGATGGGCAGGAAAACAGCCAGGCCAAAGGTCAAAAGCGGCAGCAGAAACAACTTGTTGACCGTCGCCTCGATCACAATATGATCTTTGATAATCTCCAGCAAATTGCAGTTTGCCAGGGTGGACCCGATGAAGATCATGGCCATGGGCGTTGAAACATTTCCGATATACAGCAGATATTCATCCACCGGCTCGGGCAGACCCACATGGGTAATGCTGATTAAAAAGCCTGCTGCCAGAGCAATAATGTTGGGGTTGAGCAGAACCTTGAGAACCGCACGGGCTGCAGCCCGGGGCGTCCGCTTTCTCACCTCGTCCTTATTGCGCCTCATCAGCCGCACGCCGTAAGCGAAAAAGAAAAAGTTCATTGCAGCATTGTGGGCCAGCATCAAAAATAGCCCTTCTTCCCCAAAGAAGATCAGGGTAATGGGAAAGCCCATGAATCCATTATTAGGGCAGAAAGAGGAAAACTCCACAATATGGGAGAATTCCCGAGGGGTCTTGCGCAGTCTGCAGTACCAGTACATATATGCGGCGTAAAGGAAAAAGCAGACCAGCGTCAGAATCAGCATCAATAAAAAGTTGAAAATCAGCCGTCTGTCCATGGTGAGGGTCCCCAGATTATGTACGATCATACAGGGGTATGCAAAATAGACGATGAACTTATTAAGTCCATGGTTCATGTTATCGTCTAAAAAATTGATTTTTCGCAGAAAATATCCTGTGAACAAAATCGCAAACAAGACAAAATATTTGGCGTACATACTCGTTCTTCTCCCTAATAGAATCCGGTCTATTTCTTAAATGGCACAAAGGTTCCAGACGCAGTGGCCACGATTTTTCCGCTCTGCTTTTCCCGTGCAATGCAGGTGGCACGGATCAGTGTCTTGCCCATACTAGTAATCTGCGTGGTAAAAATAAACGCTCCGCTGAGAAAAGGCCGGATAAAGCTGACTTGAAGATCGGCGGTAGAAACACTGCCTTGTTTTTGAAATGCGGCAGCGCTGACACCCATCGCCGTGTCAAACATGGATGCGATGGCGCCTCCATGAATTTCATTTCTTTGATTCCGCTCCCATTCTTGTGTACAAAACAAGATGTCGGCAATCATCTCATCTTCGTCTGCCCCCAAAAAGTACGGGTCCAGCATATTGTTCAATCTGACCTCTTTTGGATGTTTGATATAATTTAAAATTTCTTGAAAACGTTCTTCCATATATATAAAATCCTCCTTTAAATTGTTTCCTGTCGTTTTGTCCGCTTTTTGCGTACTCTCTATTATAAAACAAAAACCCTGATCGGACCACTATTTCTTTTGCAATCCCGGCGAAAGCAAAGAGAATGTCTCCACTCTTTTTCCGTGAGGCATTCTCCTTGACTGAATATTGTTAATGTTAAAAGAAGGAACGATTATTAGAAATACAACTGGCCTGCTGACTTGCAGTAGTCCTGAAACTCTTCTCTAAGCTGGTCCCTGAATTTTGGATGGGCGATGTTAATCAAAGCTTCGGCCCTCTGCTTGATGGTCTTGCCAAACAGATAGGCGATTCCATATTCGGTAACCACATAATGTACATCCTGTCTGGTCGTTGTCACTGGGGTTCCTGGCTTGAGTACGGCGGAAATTCTCGAAATTTCACCGCCCTTAGCCGTTGACGGCAGGGCAATGATCGGCTTGCCGTTCTTTGCCTGTTCTGCGCCTCTGAGGAAATCCAGCTGGCCGCCTACACCGCTGAAAGTCTTGGATCCAATGGCATCGGCCACGACCTGACCCATCAAATCTACTTCCAGAGCCGAGTTAATGGCAACCATGTTATCATTTTTTGCGATCACCGCCACATCATTGGTATAGTCCACAGGCATCAGCTGAATCATATTGTTGTTATCTACATATTCGTACAGCTCTTTTGTACCCTGTACAAAGGTAGAAATGATCTTGCCCCGGTTGATGGATTTTCTTCTGCCGTTGACGATACCTGCCTTTACCAGCGGGATCAGGTTGTCGGAAAACACTTCCGTATGAATGCCCAAATCTTTTTTGTCTTCCAAAAATTTGAGAATGGCGTTGGGAATGGTCCCCTGACCCATTTGAAGCGTAGCTCCATCCTCGATTAAAGTCGATATATTATATCCAATTTTCTCTGCAACCGGATCATCACTGCTGATCAGCGGAATCTCATAGATATCCTCGTCGTATTCGACAAAATAATCAATATCCGATACATGTACCAGCGTATCTCCGCACAGATGAGGCATATTCTGGTTTACCTGGGCAATGGCCACTCTGGCCTTTTCAATAGCTACCCGTGTCTGGTCGCAGGAGGTTCCCATATTGACATAGCCGTTTTCATCCGGCGGCGTCACCTGAACCAGCGCGATATCACAGGGCAGGATCCCTTCCCGGATCGCCCTTGGCTGGGCGTAGAAATGGATGGGCAGGAACTCGCCCCGGCCCTCCTGGATGCACTTGCGGTTATTCTTTCCGCAGAAAAAGCTTACGTTTACAAAGGCGTCTTTGTATTCCGGCGCTGCGTAAGGCGCATCGCCGATGTTAAGGCCCTGAGTAATTCTCACGCCTTCCAGCTGATCTTTGCGTTCCAGCAGCTTGTTGATCAGGTACTGCGGCTCTGCCGCAGCATGAGCGGGAACGACGCTGTCGCCCGATTTTACATGGCTCAGCGCTTCTTCTGCGCTGACGGTTCTTTCTTTATATATCGTTTTCCAGTCCATCTTCTTTTTTGTATCCTTTCTGTCTCATGCTGTTCAACGCATAGCTAGTGTTACCAGTCCTGTCGTGGAAATTTCGCCCTTATTATATACGACAGCTTCACAGGTAACCACGGCTTTGGGTTCATTTACCTTAACGATCTTTGCTTCTATTTCAATTTTGTCGCCCGGTTCGATCTTTCTCTTGAATTTCACCTGATCGATGCCGATGAACAGAGGCACCTTGCCTGCGTATTTTTCCATGGACAAAAGCAGCACATCGGCAGTCTGGGCCATGGATTCCACGGTCAATACTCCCGGCATAACCGGCTCACCCGGAAAATGTCCGCGGAAAAAATCCAGTTCCGGATCCAGGTAAAACGCCGTCTTAATCATTTCACCCGGCACCATTTCTAAAACTTCATCGATTAAAAGCATCGGTTCCCTATGGGGGATGACTTCTTTGATCTGATCTTTGTTCATTGTGATTGTTTCCATTTTATTTCTCCTCTTTATGGCTGATTTCATATGCAAAGACTGCCGCGCCGATGGCTCCCACCGCTTGACAATGGGGGACAACCGCCACATCGCAGCCCATTTCCTTTGACATACATCTTACCATATCCTGGTTGAGGGCGACACCGCCAGTCATAGCCACTTTTGGTTCATAGCCTACTCTTCCAGCCATACCCATGACCCGTTTGGCAATAGCCATATGGGCCCCTCTGGCAACATCTTCCACCTTTTCTCCCGCCGAAAGCCTGGAAATGACTTCACTCTCGGCGAATACGGTGCATACGTTACTGATCGATATTTCTTTCGTGGATTTTTCGGCAAGAGATGAAAGCTCATCAATTCCGCAGCCCAGGACTCTGGCCATTACTTCCAGGAACCGGCCTGTTCCGGCAGCACACTTTTCATTCATAACAAAGTTCGCTACCTGGCCGTTTTCACCCAGCTTGATGGCTTTTGCATCCTGGCCCCCGATGTCAATGATGGTATGAATGTCATCCATCAAGAAGCCCGCGCCCTTTGCATGACAGGTAATTTCTGTAATCTGCTTGTCCGCGCCTTTTAAGTTGATTCTGCCGTATCCCGTAGCGACAATATATAAAATATCCTCTCTGCTGACGCCGGCCTGCTCCATTGCATCTTTTATTACATCTTCATACGCATTCGTCCCGGTTCCCAGGTTGAGAACCGAAACAGCAGCAATCTGTTTTTGTTCGTCAAGAATGGCAACTTTTGATGAAGATGAGCCAATATCAATTCCTAAATACATGGTATTTTTCCTTCCACATTTATTTGATCGGTTAAATGAGCATTTCTGTGAAGCTCTGGACTCTGGTCCGAATCTGTTCAAAAGAGTCGATCTGCTGATCAATTTCCAGGTACAGCATCGGAATACCCGCGGCTTCCAGCTCCTTCTTATAAATCGGGTAATCGAACTCCTCCGGATCGCAGAATTTCATCATAAAGATCACAACTGCATCAGCCTTCTTCTCTTTTACCAGGTCAATGAGCATTTGGCCTCTTGTCTTTTCTGCTTCATAGAGGAAGGTATCCCCTTTTTGATCACAGATTCTGCCGGCCATTTTTTCAAAAAAACTTCCCTGGCTTCTTCCCGGCGTGCGGAACTGTCTCGATTCCTGGGCCAGGTCGTCGGCCGCAAAGGCAACCTGATTTTCTTCAAAGATATCAAGCAGCTCAACCGGTTCTGCCAAAAGGCCGGTTGCTACCACCCGGTTTCCTGCAAAGGGTTTCTTTTCCTCTGCGTTAAGTCCGGCAATGATATCCCGGATGTCCCGCATATATGCCTTCTTATCCATAAAGTATCCGGCTTTTATGATGAGATGCCGCGTTTTGGCCCCGATAATGTGAGGATACTCGGCTGCTGCGTCCGTGAATTCCCGCATCGTTTTCCGATACTCCTCATAAAGTTCCCAGGCGGCCTCCAAGTCGTCGCTGCTGACGGGCTTGCCTGTTAGTTTTTCCAGCTCTCCTTTTACCCGCTGCAGTTCTTCTACGATGTAGGTAAAGCCTGCATCGATATTGCGGTTCTGCGGATAAACGATGGGCACGATGGGTACCTGGGGCACCGCTACCTTCCAGTTTTCGCAGATGCATTTCAACGTATCGCAGAAGGTGGGAAGGATAATTCCTTTGAGCATATTATAGGTGCCTTTCATCCCATATTCGATATTGGATCGCATGATGGAGCAGCAAAAGCTCTGTAAATAGCGATCCGCCAGCTTCAGCTCTGTTTTTCCTCCCCACATGCCTATGGGCAGAAGCCCCGCTGCGTAGATGATTTCCTCCGGCGTATAGATGGGGAAGCATCCGAAGGCGTCTTTTCCGGTTTCTTTGATCTGTTCCGTAACCGTCTTAGCCGGATGAAGAGCAGCCTGCTCTAATTTTTTGACCGTATCCTGATAGCTCATCTTAACCCCTCCTCTTTGCTTCCTTATTTTTTTCCATCATTTCAACTAAGGCCTGAATCCTCGTTTCGTACTGTGCTTCGGAAAAGTTTCTGGGGTCGGTCTGATCTCCATCAAATACAACGGAGGGGACTCCTGTAGCCTCGGCCACTCTCCGCTGTACCTCGTACTGTCTGAAGTCCATCAGCTTGCAGCTTCGATTGGAGTGATAGACGATCCCGTCCACGCTGAAATCTTCTACGAGCGTTTTCATATTATTCGTATCATAGTCCAGGTTACGGTTGGCGTAGTTGGATGCATAAGCCTTTGCCATACCGGAAAGATCGTTGGTTTCATAACGAACGTTCCAGGACTCAGGATAAGTGGACGTCACCATATTGATGCCGTATTTTTTCAGCGTCTTGAAGGTCACGGCCAAGTGAGGCCAGCATGCGATGCCGTCCCAGATCACCCGGTATACTTCCTCTGCGGAATTCCACGGCCCTTTGCCGGCTTTGGCCTTGGCTTCCATCTCATCGTGCCACAGCTTGAAAAGCTTGTGTCCGTCTTCGTTGCCCCTCATGCAGACGATCATGGCCATGTAATTAAACATATCAAAGCCATTGAGGGGCGATGGTTTTACTTTGGCCCAGTCAGTCGCCTTTTTCCACCATTCACAGGTGGCGTTGGAAAGCTCCATAACCTGGCCGAATTTATCGTAATCAAATTTTTTCTTTGTAAAGTCCTCTAATTGTTTAATGGCGTGTTCGATCTGTCCCCGCATATACTTTACACTGTGCTCGGGCACTTCGTACGTATGGTTAAAGGGCATATCAAACATAATCAACGGAATGTTGAGCTTTTTCGCAAGATTTTCATACCACTTGATAACCGTATTGCAGATATTGCTGCAGCAGAAAATCAGATCCGGCAGCGGTATATCCTGTGCCTCTGCGTGCTGAATATCCGCATATCCCATATTGACTCTTGCATAAGAACAGATATCCGCCGAATAGCCTTCCGCTTCGGAATGTTCGATAAAGGGCAGCGCCTCTTTTCTTGCTCCGATAGCCGCAGCATGGTTCTCCGGATAAACGGTGGTAAGGTCCATTGTTTCAAGCAGCTCCTGCGGGCAGATTGAAGTGGCCCAGACAACGGGTCTGCCTTCTTTTTTCGCCTGCAGAGCGCCTTCATAGTGTTTTGCCACCAAATGATTGAGCATTTCTTTTGATGTCATAGGTTTGCCATCCATCATGTCTCCTCCTCTTAACTATTTATTCTGAAAGTCCGGTTTTCTCTTTTCAAGAAATGCACGCATGCCTTCTTTCTGATCTTGGGTTGTGAAGAGTTTTGCCCAGTTGGCGGCCTCAATCTCAATGCCTTTGTTATGACTTTGCTCTTCCTGTCCGGCCTTGATCGTCTTCTTTGCCATAGCCATTGCGATGGGAGCCCGTTTTGCCAGCTTCTTTGCCAGTTTCATCGCTTCATCCAAAACATGATCGTCCTCGGCCACCCGGTTAACAAGGCCCATGGACAGAGCCTTTTGTGCTGTTATCACATCGCCGGTAAAGATCAGTTCTTTCGCTCTGGCCTCTCCAATAATTCTGGGAACGCGGATGGTACCGCCGGCTCCGGGCATGATCCCCAGTGTAATTTCCGGGAAACCCATCTTGGCGCCCTCACCGGCAATGCGGATATCCGCAGTCATGGCCAGCTCCATACCGCCGCCCAGCGCATAGCCTTCAATAGCGGCAATGACCGGTATACTCAGATCCGCAATCTTGTTGTAGGTGGGTGAAAAGAGGAAAGCCCGTGCTTCCTCTTCGTTGCACTCGACCATTTTCTTGATATCTGCACCTGCGGCAAAGTTTTTTTCACTGTGAAGAATCAGGCAGCGAATCTCCTTATCCTTCATCACCTCTTCTACCAGCTCATCCATTTCATCGATAATGCTCCGGCTGAGAGCGTTGAGAGCTTCCGGCCTGTTTACTCGGATAATGGCAATATTTTCTTCTCTTTTTAATAATACCTGTGCCATGCTCTCTTCCTCCTATTTCTCGTAATTATAAAAGCCGGCGCCTGACTTTCTGCCCAGTCTTCCCGAGTCCACCAGCCTTTGAATGACAGGGCTGGGTCTGAACCTTTCCCCATATCCCTCAAAGAGGATTTGGTCGACGCTCTGATTCAGGTCATGGCCGGTGATATCAAGCAGTGCAAAAATGCCCATCGGGTGGCCCAATCCATATTTACAAATCTTATCTACATCTTCCGGCGTGCAGACGCCTTCTTCTACCAGTCTGCATGCCTCCAGGTAAAAGCAGTGGAATAAGCGGTTAAGCCCGAAGCCTACCACGTCCTTCACTTTTACCGGTTCTTTCTCAATGTACAAAAGCAGCTCTTTGGTGATATCTACGGTTTCGTCATCGGTGAGCAGCGCCGGTATGATTTCTACCAATTTCATCACACTGGCCGGCGAGTTAAAGTGGGTTCCAATGAACTTCCCTCTTCTGCTTTCGCTGACAGCTGATGCCAATTTTGTGATGGAGATGCTGGAAGTGTTGCTGGCAATAATGGTACTTTCTTTGCAGATCCTATCCAGCTGTTTATAGATGCCCTGTTTGATCTCCAGGTTTTCCAGAACAGCTTCTATGATAAAATCGCAGTCCGCCATATCGGAAAGATCCCCCGTTGGCGTAACCTTTTCCAGGGCAGCTGCTTTGGCCGCTTCATCGATCTTGCCCTTCTTTATGCTCTTATCCAGCACTGCGGCTTGTTTTTCTTTTCCTTTTTCTGCAATTTCCTTAGAAGTGTCGCTGAGAACGGTCTCAATCCCGGCCCGCGCAAAGCACAGGGCGATTTCCGCACCCATCATGCCGGCGCCTACAACTCCTGCTTTTTTTATATCCATGTCTTTGTTCCTCCTGCTTCTTATTTGCAATTCTCCACGATCATTGCCATTCCCTGACCGCCTCCGATGCAGAGCGTGGCCAGACCGTATCTTGCATCCCTCCGCTTCATCTCATAAATCAGGGTTGTCAGGATTCTGGTGCCGCTGTTTGCGAGAGCATGACCGTGGGCAATCGCTCCGCCATTGACATTGACCCGTTCCTTGTAAAAATCCGTGTCCATGCCGATCCCCAATTCTTTCAGGCATCCCAGGCTCTGGGCGGCGAACGCTTCATTGAGCTCCACCAGGTCCATATCTTCCAGGGTCAGAGCGGCTTTTTCCAACGCTTTTTTAACGGCCGATACAGGTCCGATTCCCATGATTCTGGGATCGCAGCCCGTCGCACTCATGCTGAGGATTTTTACCAAAGGTTTTTTTCCCAGTTCCCTGGCTTTTTCCTCTGACATGACAACGACTGCGGAGGCACCGTCGTTCATGCCGGAGGAGTTTCCTGCTGTAACCAGGCCGCCGTCCCGTTTAAAAGCGGGCTTCAGTTTGGCCAGACTTTCCATTGTTGTATCCGGTGTGTTATGTTCATCCTCGTCGACGATAAAATTGCCTTTTCGGTCTTGTACCTCGAAAGGAACGATCTCCTCTTTGAATTTGCCCGCAGCTTTTGCCTCGGCCATTTTTCTTTGGCTGTCAACGGAAAAAGCATCCATCTCTTCCCTTGTAATTCCGTATTTTTCAGCAACGTTTTCTGCTGTCAGTCCCATGTTGAGACCCGGATATTTTTTAGATGATACCATGGTCACACCGTGGTTGAAGGTATCAAACAGTGGTTTGTCTCCCAGCCTGAAGGGTTTGTATCGGGCTGATGGATCAAGGTAGAAGGGCAGCCTTGACATGACCTCTACCCCGCCTGCCATGACGATATCCGCTTCGCCTGCCGCGATCTCATAGCAAGCACTAACCACTGCCTGCAATGAAGATGCGCACTGACGGTCGACGACATAGGCAGGAACTTCTTCAGGGACTCCCGCAACCAGAGCTGCACATCTGGATACGTTGGGCGTGTATCCGTATACATCGCCCATGATTACTTGATCCAGATCCCCCAGTTCTATATCCGATCTCTTTGCCGCAGCTGTGATGGCCGCAGCGCACAGATCCTGAGCTTCAACTGTCTTTAAGCTTCCCAGATAAGCTCCTACGGCTGTTCTTGCCGCACCTGTTATTACGCATGGTTTCATTGTTTTCCTCCCTTAAATTGTTACGCCTGATCCCAGGCTTCGATGATTTCCGGAATGACCTTCTTCAGATCGCCGCAGACCGCGTAGTCAGCCAGCTGCATCATCGGCGCTTCCGGATCCTTATTAATGGCCACGATGATATCCGAGGTCTGCATTCCAGCCAGATGCTGGATGGCCCCCGATATCCCGCAGGCGAAATAGATGTTCGGCTTCACGGTGGTGCCCGTCTGTCCAACCTGATGCGACTGATCGATCCATCCGGAATCTACGGCTGCACGAGAGGCGCCCACCACGCCGCCGACCTTCTTAGCAAAGGCTTCGATTAATTCAAACCCGGAGGCATCCCCCAGGCCTCGTCCCCCGGAGCAGATGATCTTGGCATCGGTCAGGGATACCAGCTCCTTGGCCTCCTTGACCACGTCCAGGATCTCCACCTTTATGTCCGCTTTGCTCAGCTGGGGCTGTATCCGCACCACTTCGCTCTTCAGGCTCAGGTCCTTTTCCAGCTTCTCCATGACCCCCGGGCGGACCGTGGCCATCTGCGGCCGGGTTCTGGGGGTGACGATGGTGGCCATCAGGTTGCCCCCGAAGGCCGGACGGGTCTGCTTGAGGCCTTTGTCCCCGTCACCTGCGCTAAGGCCCGCCAGGCTGGCGGTGGTGTTCTTCTCCAGGTAGTCCATGTAGTCGCCCGTGTCGATGTCCAGTCTGGTGCAGTCGGCGGTCAGGCCGGTGTCCAGTCTGGCCGCGATCCGCGGCGCCAGGTCCCGTCCGATGTGGGTGGCTCCAAAGAGCACGATCTCCGGCTTGCGCTCCTCAATGGCCTGGGTGATCACCTTGGCGTATCCGTCGGTGGTGTAATGGGCCAGCAGGGGATCATCGATCTGATAGATCCGGTCCGCTCCATAGGCGGTCAGCTCTTCTGCCAGGTGGTCCGTTTCATGGCCCACCAGCACGGCGCACACTTTGGCGTCCCCGCTGATCTCCCGAGACAGCCTGCGCCCTTCTCCCAACAGCTCCAGCGCCACGTTCATCAGCTTGCCGCCCCTCTGCTCGGTGTATACCCACACGTCCTTGTATTCGCTAAACTTTGTCATCGTTTCCTTCCTCCCTATATGATGTGTTTCTTTCTCAGTTCCGTAAGCAGGTTCTCCGCCAGCTCCCTGGGCGTGTCCCCGTCCACGGCCATGCCGGCTCCTTTGGGCTTGGGCGTGAAGGAACGGAACACGTTGGTCGGGGAGGCCTTCAGCCCCACCACGCTCTGGTCCACTCCGATGTCCTGGGCGCTCCAGACCTTGACCTGGGTCTTGGCCGCCTTCAGGATGCCCGGTACCGACATGTATCTTGGAACGTTCAGCTCCTTGATGGCCGTCAGCACGCAGGGAAGCGTCAGCTTCAGCTTCTCATAGCCGTCCTCCAGGGCCCGCTTGACGATGACCGCTTCTTCCTCCAGCTGGAATTCCTTCACGTAGGTCACCTGCGGCAGGCCCAGCTTTTCGGCGATCTGGGGCCCCACCTGGGCCGTGTCCCCGTCGATGGCCTGTCTGCCGGCGAAGATCAGGTCATAGTCCCCGATCTTTTTGATGCCCGCCGCCAGGGCGTTGGAGGTGGCCCAGGTGTCCGAGCCTCCCAGGGCCCGGTCCGACAGCAGGATCGCATCATCCGCTCCCATGGCCAGGCATTCCTGCAGCATCTCTTTGGCCTGAGGCGGCCCCATGGTCAGAGCGATGACCTCCGTGCCCGGATGGGCGTCCTTGATAGCCAGGGCCTGTTCCAGCGCGTTGGCGTCGTCGTAGTTCAAAATGCTGGGCACCCCGTCCCGAATCAGCGTCCCCGTCTCCGGGTTGATCTTGATCTGGTTGGTGTTGGGTACTTGTTTTACGCATACGATGATTCTCATGTTCCTTCGTCCTCCCTATTTAAAGATGTCTCCGGAAATCACCATTTTCATGACTTCCGACGTGCCTTCGTATATCTCCGTGATCTTCTGGTCCCGGTACATCCGTTCCACCGGGTAGTCCTTGATGTATCCGTAGCCTCCGTGGAACTGGACCGCTTTGTCCACCACATAAGACGCCGTCTCCGAGCAGGACAGCTTGGCCTGGGCCGCGGAGGCGGTGCTTGGCAGCCCCCGGTCTCTCCGGTTGGCCGCGTTGTAGAGTAGGAACCGGCTTCCGTCGATGCGGGTTTTCATGTCCGCCATCTCGAAGGCCAGCGCCTGGAACCGGTCCAGACTGCGTCCGAACTGCTTTCGCTGCTTCATGTATTCGACGGTCTGGTCGAAAGCGCCCTGGGCGATGCCCAGCGCCTGGGCCGCGATCCCCAGCCGGCCCACGTCCAGCGAGCTCATGGCCACCTTGAAGCCTTTGCCCAGCTGGCCCAGCAGGTTTTCCTTGGGCACGATGCAGTCCTCGAACACCAGCTCCGCCGCGATGCTCCCCCGGATGCCCATCTTGTTTTCTTTCTTGCCCCGGGAAAAGCCCGGCATTCCTTTTTCCACGATGAAGGCGCTGATGCCCTTGTTTCCTTTGCTCTTGTCGGTCATGGCCATCACCACGTAGACGTCGGCGATTCCGCCGCCTGAGATGAAGATCTTGCTTCCGTTGAGCAGCCAGTGGTCTCCCATGTCCTTGGCCGTGGTCTGCTGCATGGCCGCGTCGGTTCCCGCGTTGGGCTCGGTCAGGCCGAAGGCTCCCAGGTGCTCCCCGGACAGCAGCTTGGGCAGGTATTTTTCCTTCTGCTCTTCGGTGCCATAGGTGAAGATGGGCCAGCAGCACAGGGCGTTGTGGGTCTGGACGATGACGCCGTGGGAGGCGTCCACCTTGGAGATCTCCTCCACCGCCATGATGTAGGTCAGGTAGTCCGACCCCGCCCCGCCGTACTCGGCTGGAAAGGGCATGCCCATGATCCCCAGCTCGCCCAGCTTTGCCACCGTTTCATAGGGGTATTTGGCTTCCGCGTCGATTTCCTCGCTGATGGGCGCGATTTCCGTCTCCGCGAACTCCTTCAGCATTTTTTTTACCATCTCTTGTTCTCTTGAATAACTGAATTCCATTTGTCTTCCTCCTGTATGGTGTGGAATTTTCCATTCTATTTCCGTAAATGGAACTTTACCTGGTTACTTATATATCAAGAAGCGTGCCAAAGTGGTAAAATTTATACATCAATTTTTTTATCGTTGAAATTTCAACGATTATTTCTACCGGACAATCCTTTTGAAAGCAGTGACATCATCTGGTTTGCTTGATGCAAAATTTGGATTGATGCGCAAGAGCATCAATCCATGATGCAAAAAAATGTTCCGCAAATGAACTTTGATATCATCTGCGGAGCATTTTTTTCGCTTTGTATTAAATTAAGTTGGGAAGGAACAACGCTACCTGCGGTACGTAGGTTGTGATCAGAAGTACAATCACACAAGCGATAAAGAATGGGACCATGAACGGCAGTACCTGGTCCATACTCACTTTGCCCACCCGGCAGCCGACGAACAGGTTGGCGGCAAAGGGCGGCGTGATCATTCCGATTTCCAGGTTCAGCAGCATGATTCCCGCAAAGTGAATCGGGTCCACACCAAAGGATGTGGCTACCGGAATGAGAATCGGCCCTAAAAGCAGGATGCTGCTGTTGGTCTCCATAAACATACCGACAATAATCAGCAGGATATTTAAGATCAGCAAAAAAATGATCTTGGAGTCGGTCAGAGAAAGCATAGCATCGGTCAGCATTGCCGGAATTCTGGTAAACGTAATCATTTTTCCGGCAACCGCCGCAAATACGTTGAGCATGGCAATGGTCGCCGATGTTACACCTGCTTCCAGAACCAGCGTACGGAATTTTTTCTCCGGCCATTTTTTCTTGAAAATGGGCAGGATGATCCATCCCACGATCAGCCCGTAGGCCACTGCAACCGCTCCCGCTTCCGTAGCAGTAAAGATGCCTCCGTAGATTCCGTAGAAAATGATAACCGGCATCAGCAGAGCAAGCAGAGACGACCAGGTCGCCTTTCCGATTCCTGCGAAATAGCTTCCCACTCTGAAGGGTTCTTTTACCTTTTCCTGCTTTCTTCCGTACTTAAAATAGTTGATGAGGATGTACGCCAGCCCAAGCATAATCCCCGGCCCCACTGTGCAGAGCCATACCTTCATAAGATTCTGGCCCGACATCATGGCATAGAGGATGCCGGGGATGCTGGGCGGAATCAGGATTCCCAGAAAACCGCAGGCACTGATGAGGGCGGTCCCGTATTTGTGGTCATACCCTTCTTTGTCCAGCTCCGGCAGCATCATGCCGCCGATACCGGTGATGGTAGCCAGAGATGAGCCGGTGATCGCGCCAAACAGCATACAGGTCACAACCGTTACCGCCCCGGCGGCTCCCCGCAGCCTGCCGATGAAGGACTTGGCAAAATTCATGATGGCGCTGGAAATGCCGGTGGCCGCCATCAAGTCTCCGGCAAAAATGAACGCCGGGATTGCCAGCCAGGTGAACACGTTGAGCGAATTGGACACAGCCATAGGAACGGAATCCAGATTGACTCCCGCATAAAGCATGGTTACCACCGAACCGATACCCATTGCAAATGGAATCGGTACACGAATTAAGGCCAGCCCTAAAAATACCAGCAGAAAAATTCCCAAATAGATCATGATAATTCGCCCCCTTTCGCCGCACCGTCTTTCTTAAAGGACATTGCCGTTTCGATGCCATTCATGATGTAATGGAAAATAATAAGTATCCCCGATGCCAATACGGGAACAAAGACGATCCACATCGGCCATTCATTAGCCGTTGACAACATGGCCTTTTCCTTGACCTCCGCTGTATAGCCCAACACGCCATAGCTGATAAAGGTCCAAAATACCGCACAAATTCCATCGGCTGTCAGGTCGAGAACCTTCAGCACGCTCTCTTCTCGGTTCGGGTTCTTTAATAGCTTTTTAAGAATGATGGGAATGATGTTGATACAAATATGTTCGTTCTCCCGCACAGCAACGATTGCTCCGGTATAGCTGACCGCCACATAGATAAAGCGGACCAGCTCCTCGGACCAGGCCAGCGGAAAATGAAAACAGTATCTGCAGGCTACCTGAATGACCAGCAGTCCCAGCATAACGATAAACCCAATCCAAGTAATCTGCTTTTCCACCCAGCAAACTCTGTCACTAATGGCAGTGATTTGGTTTTTCTTCTCCATGATTAACCTCCATATTCATATGATAAATAATTCCGGGACCCAGCTTCTGCAGGTATCCCTTGCGCAGTATATTCATACATTTTCTTATGAAAGTCAAGTGCTAAAAAACAGGTTTTTTATTCTCATATTTTAGGACTAGTCTTATAATCATCCTCTCAAACTTTTATTAATTTCATTGAAATTTCAGCAATGTTCGTTTTTCTTGTTTTGTTTCGTTTATAACTTCTTTCTATTTATATTTTTACTATATTAAGAATAATTATTCTTAATATAGCAGTCCTCAGGACTAAAAAAAGAAACTACCAAACGGGTTTTCCGCATGATAGTTTCTTTCATTCTGTCGATTCATTCTAGCAAATTATACATGTTGAATTAGCATAAAGCTTATTTCAGACCTGCTTCTTCCAGAATCTTATTTACAGCATCCTGATCGAAGTTCTTTGTAACTTCTTTATCCTGCCATACTTTTTCAGCTGCAGCTCTCATAGCCTTGTCCAGTTCAGGAGTAACCTCAATAATTTCACTGGTTTCCGCCATTGCTTTACCGTCTGCCTCATATTCCGCACGAACTAATTCTTTAACCTTTTCCGCATAAGCCGCACCGCATTCTTTGATGACCTTCTGCTGATCTTCAGGCAGGCTTTCCAGTTTTGCGGTATTAAATCCAACTAATGCCGGAGCAAACGCGTGATTGGTCTCAGTCATATACTTCTGGAACTGATTCAGCCCTGCCGTATAAGTAAGGATCGGACCATTATCCTGGCCGTCTACGACTTTCTGCTGCAGTGCGGACGGCAGATCGTTGAATGCGATGGAAGTTGGGGTAGTTCCCAAATTCTCAAAGAATTTGAGATACATTGGAGCTTCAGGAACTCTCATTTTCATACCCTTCAAGTCTTCTACTTTTTTAATCGGATGCTTGGAGTTTGTCATCCATCTAAAGTCGCAGTCTGTCCATCCTAATACGGTAATGCCCTGTTCTTCAACCAGCTTTGTGCAAGACTCGCTCATCCAGCCGTTATAGAAGTTCTTGTCTACTTCATCGAAAGAAGTCATCAGATACGGCAGGTTAACAAATCCCAGCTTTGTAACTACCGCATCCACACCAACTGTTGAGTCAATCTGCATATCCAGTGTACCGGAAGCCGCTGCCTCAACATGTTCCTTGTCGGAACCATGTACACCGCCGAAGTCCAGCGCTACCTCAATCGCTCCTCCTGATTTTTCCTCAACATCCTTTTTAAATTCTTCCGCCGCTTTGTACCATGGGTGAGTTGTGGCTACTGTGGACCCAAAGTGGATCACCGTCTTGTCGCCGGAGTCGGAATCGCCGCCGCCGCCACATCCAGCGAAAGCGAATACCATCAATAAAGATAATACCAATGCTACTACTTTTTTTATTTCGTGTTTCTCCTTTTCTAAAAATTTACACTCAAATCCATCATGTATATTGCCTATTAATATTGCAAAAGCCGTACCAGTTGTATAAAATTTAACAAATATATTCGGATTATTTGAAGGATTGATCAGTCAAACCTTGAAAAGTCAGCATCCTAAATTTTACAGAATCATCCTGTCCGCTTGACACAGACTTTCTTTATTCTTCACAAAGCCCTCACTTTTGATGCACCTCGGCATCGACTTGTAATTCTGCATCAGATGATTGTTAATTTTCAGAATTTTTTATTTTATCCAGGTGAAACCTTTTGTTTTCATAAAGCGGCGGTAATCTTCCGTGGACATCCATAAATCCTTTTTCAAGTAGCGGCAGCCATAATACCACTGGTACGGCCCTATTAGATCCGCCTTTTTTAAATATTCTCTGCAAACAGCGCCATAGTTCTCTCCTTGGTCCTGCTGGGCGGTCCTTGCAATCTGTTCTGCTGCCCTTTCATTAAAAGGCATACGCCAGTCTTTGTATTTCTCATCAAAGGCCCGAAGCAAAATCTCAATTGGAAGATCTTGATACTGATTTGTGTGAACGAGTACTTCCGCCGGATATTTAGGGCTTGGTTTCCCTGAAAATCTGGGATATCCTGCACATACCATGATTACTGGCATTACATATTGGGGCAGATTCAGCAGTTCTGACACCCTTTCCATGTAATGAATGATATTCCCTATGTATACTGTTCCCAGGCCTTTTTCTTCTGCTGCCAGGCAAAAGGTCTGGGCGCAGATGACAGCGTCAGCCATATACATCATAAATTGAATGAACTGGGATTCAGACTGACTGGGCGAAGGCCTCTTTTGAATAATGCGCTTTTCTCTGCGCAAGTCAATGCAAAAGATCAGTCCTGCCGGAGCATTGGCGATAAATTGCTGAGGGCCGCTCAACTCTGCCAATTGTTTCTTAATCGACTTCTGTTCAACTACAATAATTGAATAATTTTGAAACCCACTGGATGAAGGGGCCTTTACGGCGGTTTCCAACAGCTCCTCCAAGTCTTCTTTTAATACCGGTCGTTTAGAAAAAGCCCTGCAGCTGCATCGGCGCTCCATGATGCTTTTAATCTGATCCGCCTTTCCTGTCTCCATAACCATACAAACTTATAGCCCTCTGTAGCAGGCTCCATAGGGTTTGGCTTTTATAAACGTTCCCTGCCCTTTTTTCCCTGTGAAGCGGGCATTTTCTACGACGACCTTTCCTCTCAGCAGAACGGTTTCCGGACGTCCAATCTGTTCTCTGCCTTCAAAAATATTATAATCGATTCCATTGGGATTATCTCTCTGCCTGACCACCCCTTTGTATTGGGGATCGAAAATCACCAAATCCGCATCAGAACCGATGCCAATGTGCCCTTTTCTGGGATAAATTCCATTGATCTTTGCAGGGTTAGTGGCACAGATTTCCACGAACTTGGTCTTGCTGATCCTTCCTTTAGCTACACCATTGGTCCATACCATATTTAGGCGGTCACCGGCTCCTGGAGCTCCGTTGGGCACCTTTGTAAAATCATCTTTTCCCGCCAGTTTCATTTCTTTCAGACTGATGCCGCAGTGATCGGAAGATACGGCGCTTAGGAGTCCACTGTCCAGCGCTTCCCACAGAGCCTCACAATCCTTTTCGTCCCTGAGCGCCGGCGAACATATGTATTTTGCCGCTTCCATAAAATCCGGATTATCCAGAGCAGCTTTTGTCGTCACCAGATAGTGGGTGCAGGTCTCTCCATATACGTTAAGTCGCCCGCTTTTTGCTATGCGCAGTTCTTCTAACGCTTCTTCACAGGTCATATGAACGATAAACAAAGGAGCCGCCGCTGCTTTTGCCAGGTAAATCGCCCGCCTGGCTGCTTCGGATTCGGAGACCGGCGGTCTGCTCAAGTAGTGGTACTTGGGCGCCGTATTGCCGCTGCGCACGCATTCATCTCTGAGAAATTCAATAATTTCGCCGTTTTCTGCGTGGACAAAGGTCGTTACTCCGACATTTTTACTTTTCTCCAGAATCCGCATTAAAGTTCCATCATCAGCGTGGAGATAAGAACCTGGGTATGCCATAAAAACCTTGATTGTGGAAATTCCATATTCAGGAAGTTTTTCTACTTCATCAAAAATTGCCGGCTTGACATCGGTCACCAATGCATGCAGCGCATAATCCACACAAATCTTTCCTTCTGCCCTGTGTTTTTTTCGATATTCAGCCGAATCAATCAACCCCATCCCCTCTTCCTGGGGAACAAACTCGACAAAGGTCGTTGTCCCTCCTACGATTGCATTGTCCGTGGTCTCGTAACCCGCTGTATTCTTATCTCCCACAGTACCTTGGGCGTCGTAATGGGTATGTTGATCAACGCCCCCAGGAAAAACCAGTTTTCCTGATGCGTCAATTATTTTATCGACTTTTACGCAGCTTGCTGCCAAATCCTTTCCTATATCGACAATTTTTTCTTCTTCAATGAGGATATCTCCTTCAAATTCTTCATATGCAGTGATAATTGTCCCGTTTTTAATTAGTGTTTTCATTTCGTCTCTCCTTGTCTTTTTCTGAAGAGCTCAAATCCCCTCAGTTCTTTCTTTTCCGGATAACCCCAGCTGTTTTGTTTGCTTGTATTAAGACCCATTCCCACGAAAGCTTCCGCAAACTTCACGGCCGGTACTACCCCATCAATTACAGGAATGCCCAAGTCCTTCTCCAATTCTTTCGCGAAATCCACAAAGCCGGCGCATCCCAATACGATGCTTTCAGCGCCGTCTCTTTCGAGGGCACATTTACTTTCTCTGTGCAGAGCCCTGCGTCCTTTTTCCGGATCCCGTTCAAATTCCAAAACGCTGAGTCCTGTAGCGCGGACAGACCGGCACGCCCGCTCGGCTCCATATTGCAGAATCAAATCTTCCGTAATTTTTTTAGACCGTTCCAGAACCGATATTACGGAAAAGGACGGAGCTGCCATTTTCACAGCAGCTATCGCAGCTTCCGCGATACCCAGCACCGGCTTTTGCGTGCATTCCTTCGCCGCCTGCAGCCCCGGATCTCCGAAACATGCGATCACATAGGCATCCATCCCGTCTTTTTCTCCCTGATAGATTTCTTGTATTACGCCGGGGACCGCCAAATAATCATCGACAAAACACTCAATGCTTGCAGGCCCCCACTCAGGTGTAGCAGCATAAATTTCCGTCCCGGGAAAAGCGCAAGCGGCGGCGGCCTTTTCTATTGCATCGGTCATACTCGTTGTGGTATTGGGATTGATTACTTTGATTTTCATTTATAGTCCTCTCTCTTTATTCAGCTCCAGAAGATTGTTCAGCAGCACATTGGCTCCATCCGCCATGCTTTTCATACTGCTGTATTCGTCCTTGCAATGACTAATCCCGCCGCTGCTGGGAATAAAGATTAGCGCAGAAGGCGTAATCAATGCCATATTGATCAAATCGTGTCCCGCCCCGCTGAACATTTCCAGTTTTGTAAGCTTTAGTCTTTTAACGCTTTCGCGGGTCGTATCCTGCAGCCGCTGATCGCACTGGGTTGGAGGTTGATTCACGTACTCTTCTATTTCCAAACTATCGGCATACTGATCCTGCAGCTCACGGATTAACCGCTGCATAAGTTCCATATCCGGACCCCGCAGATCGATCGTGAAGCGGACTTCTCCGGGAATAATATTATAGCTGCCTGGTGAGGCTTCAATCTGCCCAACGGTACATACCATTTCCGGGTGGCTTTTCACTTCATCCAAAAGCTGCAGGATAATCCGGCAGCTGCCTTCCATCGCATCCCTGCGCAGGTTCATCGGCGTCGTTCCCGCATGATTGGCAAGACCCTTTACTCTGGCCTGGTACCTGAGAATTCCAACAATTCCTTTAGCTACGCCGATCTCTTTTTTTTCATATTCCAAAACGGCGCCCTGTTCAATATGTAACTCAAAATATGCCTGATAGTCCCTGCCCGAATTAGCGCATGCGGCCAAATCACAATCTGAGATACCATACTCTTTCATCTGCTCATGCATACCATGTTCGATGGACATTCCTATAAAACACTTACTTCCAAACGTACCACCGACAGCAGTTCCTTCTTCATCAATGAAAGCAATAACCTCCATCGGAAACCTTAACCGTATCTTTTTTTCCGTAAGTGTTTTGACGCATTCGATGGCTGCAAGAACGCCATAGGCCCCATCATAGATACCGCCCTCCGGTACTGAATCGATATGCGATCCCATGGCAACGATCTTTTCACCGGGCACGGTACCATCCAAGCTACCAATCAGATTTCCTACAGGATCGATGCGGGTTTTCATTCCCGCATCTTCCATCCATGCTTTGACCAAGTCTCTTCCTTTTTCATATTCGGGCGAATATGCAATTCGAGTCGTTCCCCGCCCTTCTTGAAATCCGATTTTCCCTAAATCTTGTATATTATTTTCCAGTCTTTTTTCGTCAACTTTCAGCATACTGCTTTGATCTCTCTTTCCTATTTGATTTCTGGCTGCGGATATTTTTTTACAATCCACGTTTTCATAAGAATGTAGTATACAATTCCTCCTATCACCAGACCTACAAAGAAAACATAGTCCCAGAAAGGAATGCTGACTACCAGCCCTATGATGTTCGCAATCACGCCTGCCGGATTGATATTATTCCAGTACTTATATTGACCCCCAAAATGATAGAGCTCTTCCACATTCAACTGGCGTTTTCTCAGAATGTAGTAATCGACGATCAATATCCCGGAAATGGGCGCTAACAGATAGCCGATCGCCGTAATGACGGTAAGGATATTGCCGCCTACGGCCCATGGCCGGATTACCAGCCCCAATGTGCCGGCGATCAGAACGCCCAGGGCAAAATTGATTTTTTTCGGCACCAGGGACATGAACGCATATGCCGCGGGATAGAGGTTGCCTGTATCATTGGTAGCCCAGGTAGCCAGCAGCACAAAGATTAGACAGATAACCAGCATAATTTCATTCTGTGGTCCGATTACTTTGACCATAATGGAAATTGGGTTCCATTCGCCGGTCAATGCGACGCCAATAGCCCCGATCGTTCCAAAGAACGCAGATACCGGAACCAGGCCGACCCACTGAGCGATCATATACTTTTTGGTGGACTTCCAGAAATCTTTTGTGTCCTCTTCCTCTACCTTGCATTCTCTGGTGATGTCTGAGATGCTCAGCGCCATTGTGATCCATCCGCCGATGTAGACTAAGATCGCGCTGACCCATGTATACGAGCCTTCACCAGTACCGGTCATCTGAAATACGCTTCCGATTGTTACGTGGTTTTTTGTCAGCAATGCGTAAAGCATGTAGATCATGACCGCCAGCAGCAGCGGGCTGGCTAAGTTACTGAGCCGCGATACTGCGGATATTCCGAAGCAAGTATGAATGATCTGTATAGCCCCCATCAAAAGGATAAAGAGCGTTATGTTGGAAAATCCCCATACAGTGCTGGTCAGAGCGTTGATCGCTTCCGCCCCTACCCAGGTCTGATAGCCGAACCAGAACAAGCCGGGGATCCCCCTGAAAAAGGTGGGAAAAATCGACCCCAGATAGCCAAAGCTGGGCCGCAGGGAAACGGAAAACGGTATTCCGTATTTAATGCCCATATCCTGCGTAAACCACATCAGTACACATAGCAAGGTATGAGCAATGATTAAAATGACAAAGATTTCCCCAACGGTTAATGAATCAAATAAGTCCGCAGATTCAATAAATAATACGAGGGAAACGGCCATGGCAAACCAGATGGCAATCATACGGAAGGGTGTTACTTTTCTTTCTTTATACGGTCTGGGAGCAAAGTCTTTACCTCCTGCATGCTTCTCCGTAAATCGTTTTAAATTCATAGAATTCTCCTTTCCTGAAATTCTATCTGCATTAACGGTCAAGCGCTTTATTTACAAGGTTGCGGGGGATCTGACCCCGCAGTGCCCGGACAACCTCTTTTGCAGGTGTGGATTGCAGAATTTCCTGAGATTTTTTTGAATACCACCCAATATGCGGGGTAAGAACCACATTCTCCATGTCCAGCAGAGGGTTATCAGATGCTATCGGTTCTGTTTCCAACACGTCCAATGCCGCGCAGCCAATTTCTTTCTGCCTAAGCGCATTGATCAAATGGTCCTCGCAAATGAGCCCGCCCCTGGCCACGTTGATCAGCCCTGCGGTAGGTTTCATTATTTTAAAGGTATCTTTGTTGAACATATGATAAGTATCATCGGTCAGAGGCGCATGGAGGGAAATGTAGTCGGCTCCGCAGATCAATTCTTCAAAGGATTTTGGCCGGACTCCTGAATTTACCATGACCTCTGGCGGTACAAATTTATCGTATGCCCAGATCTCTTTGCATAAAGGTTTTACTTTTTCAATGTAAGCTTGGGCGATTTTCCCAAATCCGATTACACCCACGATTTGTTCCTTTAACCCTGAAAAGGGGAGTCCGCATTGGTAGCCCCATTTCCCTTCCCGGGTCCAGCGGTCAAAGCGGCCGGTCTTCTGAACAAGCTCCAAAAGCAGCGCCAGCGCATGGGTCGAAACCTCCTGACTGCAATAATCATTTACATTTGTTACGAAAATTCCTCTGTCCGTAGCCGCCTTTATATCAATTCCATCGTATCCGGTCGCATATCGGGCGATGATTTTGCATTTGTCCAGCTGGCCGATTACCTCTTTCGTTATCTTGGCGTACTGGACGATCATTGCATCGCAGTCTTTCGCCACCCGAATAATATCTTCTGCGTCTTTGACCTGATAATCATAAAGGTCGGCGTCAATTTCCTTGAGAATTCTCCGCTCGTGATCGATTGTTTCATATTCTCTGTCTGTAATTACAACTTTATACGTTCCCATATTTTCCTACTTTCTTCCAAACTCTTTTTCCAGCCGCAAAAGCATTTCTTCAATGTCTTCCCGGCCCGCGCAGAAGGAGATCCGCAGAAAACCTTCCCCGTCTTTTCCAAAGCTGCTGCCAGGAGCCATTGTAATCCTTGTTCGATCGAGAATCATCATTGCCGCAGACAGGGAATCCATCCCCATTTCTTCGATATTGGCAAAGACGTAAAAGGCTCCCTGTGGCTTTATACAGGAAAAGCCGGCAATATGGTTCAGCCCTTCGGTCAGTAAATTTCTGCACGTTTCGTATGCTGCTTTCATTGTTTTTATTTCGTCCTGCGGACCTGTCAGAGCAGCGACCGCTCCCTGCTGGGCAGCTGCGTTTACGCAGGAGGAAACGCTTTCCTGAAATTTTGTCATTCCCCGAATTACTTCTTCCGGTCCGGACGCATATCCTACCCGCCAGCCGGTCATGCAGTACGTCTTTGAAAAACTGTTGATGGTTACCGTCCGCGCCGCCATTTTGGGCAGGCTGGCAAAGCTCACATGTTTCTGTTCATCGTAGATAAACTTTTCGTAGGGTTCATCCGCTAAAACTGCCAGATCGTATTTTTCTGCGATTTTAGCTATTTCGTACAGTTCCGATTCTGGAATAACGGTTCCCGTGGGATTTGCAGGCGTGTTGAGGATCAAAACTCTGCTTTTCTCCGTAAGGGCCTCTTCAATAGCCTGTGCCCTGGGGCAAAATCGATCCTCTTCTTTCGTTTTAACGGTCACATTATTGAGACCTGCGATGCCCAGGTGTCCATAGTAATTGGTCCACCCCGGCGCCGGGATCAGCACATCATCACCTGGATCGGCCAGCGTCAGTAATGCTAAGAGAATTGCCTCACCGGCGCCTGTGGTACATATGATGTTTTTCTCCGGATCAACGTCCAGGTGGTTCTCTCGTTTCAGCTTGTCCGCAATCGCTTGTCTCAGCTTCAGGACCCCCGCATTATGGGTATACTTGGTGCATCCCTCTAAAAGGGCCTTGCGCGCGGCTTCTACAATATGCTCCGGTGTCTGAAACCCCGGCTCGCCAATACAAAAATTGAGCACATTTTCGTATTTGACCGCTGCGTTATACATGAGGCGAATTCCCGATGAGGGCGTATTCAACGCTTTTTTACTAATCATAACTACCTTCCCATCCAGCCGCCGTCTACGGTCAGGATTGTTCCATTCACATAATCAGATGCCTTTGATGCCAGAAAGATCAGTGCTCCGGAAAGATCGCCGGGCGTCCCATACCTTCCTGCTGGAACCCGTTCTAAAATTTGCCCGTTTCGAACGGGATCCGCTTTTATTGCTGCGATATTGTCCGTATCCATGTATCCTGGCGCAATGGCATTTACATTGATGCCTCTTTGTGCCCACTCGTTGGACAAAGCTTTGGTAAGCTGCGCGATACCACCCTTGCTGGCCGCATAGGCGGGGACTGTATAGCCGCCGGAAAAACTCAGCAAAGATGCTGTGTTAATGATTTTTCCCCTTCCTTTTTTCAGCATCTCCTTTCCAGCAAGCTGGCATAGAATAAAGGGTGCGGTGAGATTAACCATGAGAATTCGATCCCAATCCCTCAGCGGGAAATCCTCGCTTTTATGGCGAATCTGCATCCCTGCGTTATTTACTAAAATATCCACTGATCCCATATGGTCTATGGCCTGGTAAAATGCTCTTTCTACCGCATCCGCATTCTGAAAATCCGCCTTAACCGCATAGACCTTTCCATCCTTTCCGGACAGTTCTTCAGCAGCGCTGAAAATACGGTCGTTGGTTCCCGTTATGGTTACTTGGGCCCCGGCTTGATACAGTGTCTTTGCCATTTCCCTGCCCAGTCCCCGGCTTCCTCCGGTGACGATTGCCTTTTTTTCTCTTATATCAAACAACTCATTCATTCCTGATCATGCTCCTTTTCCACGTTCACCATTGCCTCTAAAATCAAATCGGGCGTAACTTTAAAGGGCATATGTTTTACCAGCGGGCTTGCCTCGCAGACTGCCTGGGAAATTTCCTTTAGCAGCGTCTCGTCTTTTGCGTCAATGCCCAGATCCTCCAGACATAGCGGCAGTTTGACCTTTTTATAAAAATTTACTGCTTCCTGCCATTCCTCTTTGGACGCCTTTTCCGCTTGCAGCTGCACCAGCGTCCCATATGCGACCCCCACTCCGTGGCTCACAGGGAATGGCACGAGAACTGCGCTCATTCCGTTATACACTCCGTGGGAAATGGCGCATCCATTGTTTTCAAACCCAACGCCGCTCAGGTATATGTTTGCTTCCACACAGTTTTCCAGAGCTTCGCAATATTGCTTTTTTCTCACTGCGTTCCAAGCGTCTTCACCATATTGGAGAAGAAGTTCTTTGCATAGCTTGGTCAGAGCAAAGGCAGTCTCCGTTCCCATGTTATCCTCACTATTGGTCGTTCCTGAGGCCCGGCAGGCTCTGGCTTCATAGTAAGTAGCGAACGCATCGCCGATTCCTGCTGCCAGTGACTTTTCAGATGCTTCCAAGATAATCTGCGTATCGACAAGCACCACATCCGGGTTTCGTTTCATTTTTTCTGCAGCTGCGAACCTGCCTTCTTCATCATAGACGACCGACATGGCGCTGCATGGTGCGTCTGACGCAGCAGATGTGGGAATGAGAATTAATGGACATTGCTGCATGTCCGCAGCTTTCTTGGCTGTATCCAGTACTTTTCCGCCGCCGGCCCCAATCAGACCGTGACTCTTATGTTCCTGTACTAACTTCCCGATGCGCTGGGCTTCCTCTGCTGTGGATTCTCCTCCGAAGCAAGCAAATCGGACGCGGCACGTTCCTTCTAAAGCAGTCTGGATGATCGGCTCCATAAAGTCCTTGGTAGATGGCCCCAACATAACGGTAAAGTCTGTGCCAAAGGGTTTTATGTACTTGGACAGATTCCTGAGGATATGCCGTCCCTGATAATATTTTCCTGGCGCTGTCAAACTTTTCATTTGCTATCTCCTTTCTGTTTTTTTAAATCTATCAGAATATTTTGCCTGCAACAATTCCTCCCGCAGCGGATTTTTCTTTTACCAAAAAAGAAAATAATCAGACAATGATGTCCGATTATTATCCTTTTTGATATTTTTTTAACCCCTAAGTATACCCTGGTTTATAGTTCGTCCAAATCCAGCTTGCTTGTTGACAACGGCAGGCACTGCAAAAGCTGTACCCGATTGCTCACATTCATTTTTCCGTAGATGCTTTGGAAATGTTTTTTCACCGTATGGATGCTCACATTCATTTTCTCTCCGATCTCCACATTGGTGTAGCCCTCTACGGCATAGCGGAAGATCTCACCTTCTCTTTCGGTCAGCTGATACTTTTTGCAGATTTTTTCGTGGTACCCCTTTGCGTAAAAGTATCTCGTATCGCCTTTCTTCGCTTCATAGGACAGCCTGTAAGCGAAATGTTTCTGCAGCTGATCCAGAACAAAAAGGTCTCTTTCGGAAAAATCCGCTTTTTCCCTTTTCCGATACAGTTTGATGATCCCTACCGGGTCTTCTTTAAACACGATGCAAAGGCCCGCGGCATGATAAAAATTGTTTGGAATATAAAAGTTCTTGTAAACCCTGGTCTCCTGTCTTTTTTCCTCAGAAATGAGGTCGGACTCGCGGAATGCTGTATTTTTCCCGCTGTAGACGATCCATCTCGTCAGATCGGATTCCAAAGTTTCTTCCTTCCAGATCTTCAGATATTTTGCCTCCAGCCCATTTCCAAAGGTATTTTGCAGCTGGTAAGTTCCCTTATTGCTTTCAATCAAGGAAAATACCGCCCCGTCATATTCGATTAGAAATTTCATCCACGATAAAATCTTCTCCTGCATCTCATCCAGAGAATAGATATATGAGATGTTATAAGCAACTTCGTTCAGCAGCATCCATTCATTTTCTTCCAAATAAGCCATCTGCTTCCTCCTCCCGTAAAGAATAAAAGGAGCCCCTGCCCGTGTTTTAAGGGGCGGAGGCCTGATATTTCAGTTACAATCCATATTTCTGAAGCTTTCGAACTACCGTTGACTGATTCACTTTCAGTTTGTCGGCAATCTCTCTGGTGGTATTGCACGTTTCCTTTGCTCTCTGGAACATGAGCTTTTCCAGGGCCTCGGTTGCTTCGTTCAACGACAGATTCTCGCTGCTTTCCAGCACAGTCCCAACCATTTTCTGAGAAGGGCTGCGCATTTCCTGTGTAACCCAGGGCAAATCCTCCGTCTGCAAGTAATCGTTGTTACTGACGATGACCATATTTTCAATCACATTCTTCAGCTGGCGCACATTGCCCACCCACGGGTATTTTTCCAGTTCTTTGGTCACCTCGTAGGTCAACAGCTTTTCCTGATTATAAAGCTCATTGTAGCGGTGAAGGAACAGGGATGCCAGAGGCATGATATCATCGACCCGTTTGCGAAGAGGCGGAACATCGATCTGAACCACGTTAAGCCTGTAATAAAGATCCTCCCGGAAGGTTCCTTCCTCAACCATCAGGGCCAAATCCCGGTTGGTGGCAGCGATAATTCTCACATCAATATTCCTGGCTTCCAGAGCTCCCACACGGCGCACTTCCTTTGATTCCAGGAAACGAAGCAGCTTTACCTGGAAATCCAGCGGAGTTTCTCCAATTTCGTCTAAAAAGACCGTGCCGCCGTCCGCTGCTTCCAGCAGGCCCTCTTTGCCGGACTGCATGGCCCCGGTAAAGGCGCCTTTTTCGTAGCCGAACAACTCCGACTCCAGCAGATTGGCCGGGATTGCCCCGCAGTTTAAAACAATAAAGGGTTTTTCACTGCGCAAGCTATTATTGTGTATATATTTTGCCACTTCCTCTTTTCCGACTCCAGACTCTCCAAGAATCAGCACAGTCGCGTGAAAATTAGCGACCTTTTCTGCCAGTGAAAGAACGCTGCGCATTTCCTGGCTGGCGGCCAGTATTGGGTTCTTTCCTTTGTTCTCCATATACCCTGCCAGCTCCGAATAGTTTTCCAGATACATTTTTCCCATTTCCCGGGAGCGCTGCAGTTCTTCGGTCAATTCATAGATTTCTGTAATGTCTCTGGCATTGATGACGATTTTTTTAATATCCCCTTTTTTATTGAACACGGGACGTCCGGTGACGATAATGTGGCGGCCCGATTTTACCGTCTGCCTCTTGGACACCGGCTGTTTTTGTTCCGCCACAATATAAGCCACAGAATTGGGCATCCACACCGGATTGATCAGATCCTTCATGGTCTTGCCTTCCATGTCCTTTTTCTTAATCTCCGCTACCCGTTCATAAGAGCTGTTGACGTAGAGAATCTTTCCATCGGCGTCTGTTACCAAAATTCCATCAAAAGATCCTTCGAGAATTTCCTCCAGTTCACGGGTCATTTCCTTTTGGTAGGAAAGCTCGGACCGGAGAAGTTTATTCTCATAAATGTCCAGAATTAAATATACCGTATCCTTCTGTCCATTATCCGCATCCATTTGAAAGGGCAGCACATAATAATATTTATCATTAATATCAATTTTAAAGATCCGTTCATCCAGCTTATCCATAATTTTAAACTCGGGAATGACATCTTCCAGTTTTTTATTAATTGCAGAGTCGCTGTCGATCCCCCAAAAGACTTCCACGGATCGATTCATCAATTTTATTCTGTTTTTCTGATCCGTTACAATGATTCCATTGGGGCTGCTGCTGATGATATCTTTAAAAAGTCTTTGATCCTTTGAGTCCGGCATATGTATACACCTCTTTTCGCGTGATTGTCCTCACCAATTATACCATACCCGCCGCATTTTTAGACAAAAATTCAGAGTTTACACAATTTTCCGGCTTGCTTCCCGTCAAAACCCGCGCCACCTCTTTTGCCACTGCCGATTGGAGTCTTTCCTGTGCCGCCTGAGAGTACCAGGCAATATGGGGCGTTAAAATTACATTATCGAAAGTAAGCAAAGGGTTATCTCTGTTTGGAGGCTCCTTTTCCATAACATCGAGAGCAGTGCCCGCGATTTGTCCTTCCCGCAGCGCCCGGAAAAGATCCTCTTCACACACCAGCGATCCTCTGGCCACATTGATCAGGCACGCTTCCTTCTTCATTTTTTCAAAGGTACTCTTGTTGAACATGTGGTAATTCTCTTTTGTAAGAGGCGCATGGAGAGAAATGAAATCCGCATTGGCAAGGATCGCTTCTCTGCTTTTGAGAACAAGCCCTTCTTTTTTCAACTCTTCAGCCGATGCATGCTTGCTGTCAATCCATATTTGATCGCACAAAGGCTTGAGTTTTCTGGCGCAGGCCCTGGCGATCTTTCCGTATCCGATCAGCCCCACCACCTTTTCTTTCAAGCCGGCACAGGGAAGTCCTTTACGGTAGTTCCACTGGCCCTCTTTGATCCATCGGCTGTACTTAGCCGTTTTCTGGCTCAGCTCCAAAATCAGGGCCAGCGCATGGGTAGATACTTCTTCGGTACAGTAGTCCCTCACATTGGTGACATAGATTCCCCGTTCACCCGCCGCCTTTAAATCGATTCCATCTACTCCTGTTGCGTAGCGGGCTATAATCTTGCACCGCTTCAGCCCGCTGATTAAAGATGCGGGCACTTTGGCATATTGGACAATCAGTGCGTCACAGTCAGCAGCGACCTTGAGAATATCCGCTTCATCCTTATACTGGTAGTCGAATACCTCTGCCCCCGCTGCTTGTAAAATTCGTTTTTCCTGGTCGATTTGTTCGTATTCTCGATCTGTAATCACAACTTTGAACGGTCTCATTATCATTTCTCCTCTTTCTTACAATTCCATATCCCTCAGCTGTCTGAGCGCGGTAAAGATCTTTTCCTGGGTTACTTCAAAGGGCATATTATGTGCTTTGGAATCCGGCGCTACAGAAGCCTTTGCGATTTTATCCAGTAAAAGATCATCCGCATCAGTAATTCCAATGTGCTGAAAAGACAGGGGCAGCCCCACTTTTCGATAAAAGGTTACCGCCTGGTTCCATTCGGCCTGGTTCCATCGTCCGCTTTCGTTATATTCCATAATCAGCTGAGTCAGCGTGCCCAGGGCGACGCCCTCTCCATGGAGCGCCGCAAAGGGCTTAACAACCGCCGTCATTCCGTTTTGGACGGCATGAGCCGCGGCGCATCCGTTGTTTTCAAATCCGATGCCGCTAAGAAAAATATTGGCTTCCACCACATTTTCCACGGCCTGGGTATCCCGCTTAGCCTCCACATCCCGTTTGGCCTGATATCCATATTTCAACAACAGGTCCCGGCAAAGCTCCGCCAGGGTCAGGGAAGTATGCATGCGAATGCCCCCTGTGTAATTCTGGACTCCCGCTCTTTCGCAGGCCCTTGCTTCATAGTAGGTAGCAAAAGCATCACCCATTCCGGAAATCAGAAGGCGCACCGGAGCCTTGGAAATTATTTCTGTATCCACCAGGACCACCTGCGGCCCGCTCTTAAGCTTCTGTACTTTGTGAAAAGCGCCTTCCTCGCTGTACAATACGGCCATGCTGCTGCAAGGCGCATCCGTAGCGGCCGACGTAGGCGCTATGACAACTGGAAGCCCGCAAGTATCTCCAACCAGCTTTGCCGCATCAATCGCTTTGCCGCCGCCTACGCCGATTATACCGCTGCAGTTTTCCTCATGGATAAGCGCCGTCAATCTGGCTACTTCCCCTAAAGTCGTTTCCCCGTTGAAGTGGATAAACACACACGAATTTCCTGCGTCTCGAAAGCCTTCTTCAATTCGTTCTTCAACGAGTTCTTTGACCAGACGGTCCGCTATGATCGCAAAACGCCTGCCTAAATGGGACACATACCGATAGCTTTGGGATAGCAATGCGCTTCCCTGATAATATCTTGCAGGGGCTGTTAAACTTTTCGCCATGTTACATCCCTTTCCTTCTTTGCTTTTGATGCAGCATCGCATCAAGCTCCATAGCCGCATCACCTATTTGTGCATCAAGCACTTATTTTTTCCCAATGTTTTTGAGGGAGAATCGCGCCGGCGCCTGCAGGTATGAAGCAGGTCCGGCGCTGTACATTTACATCGAAACCCTGTTCTATCATAATCAGAACGCTGTTTCTCGATTATATAAAAAGCAAATTCTATGCCAACTACTGTCTTTTGGCATAGCCCTTGCTTAATTATGTTCTTAAAGAAATTGAGCAACCCGTTTTGAAAGGAAGGACACGTTTATGAAATGCATGAAATTATACCCAAACGATACCGTCGCACTTGCTACGCAAGAATTAAAAAAGGGAGATACGGTCGAGATCAACAATGAAACCATTGTGCTTCTGGATGATATTCCAAACGCCCACAAGATTGCCTTACAAGACTTTGCCGCAGGCGAAGGCATCCGCAAGTACGATAACATCATCGGATACGCTTCCCGCCCTATTAAAAAAGGGGAATGGGTCCACGAGCATAACGAAGCGACCGGGCTGGGAAAATCAAAGGAATACACCTATGACTTTGATCCCCAGACCACGATTATGCCTGGAAGTTCTGATGAAACATTTATGGGCTATCTGAGAAGAGACGGCAGTGCTGGAATCCGCAATTATCTTGCTGTAATTCCAACCGTCTTTTGTGCCAATGGACCTTTAGAGCATCTGTCCGAGATAGCAAAGGAAAAGTATCCCATGACCGATAATTTTGACGGCATCTTTCCCCTCACCCACCCTTACGGCTGTAGTCAGACCGGCTATGATCTGGAATTAACCTGCAAAATCCTTTCCGGCGTGATTCAAAACGCTAATTTCGGTGCTGTGCTCATCGTCAGCTTAGGCTGTGAAATCACTGATCCTGTGGAGTTAAAAAAATATATGGGCGATTACGATGAGAGCCGGATTAAAATTCTTTCTCTGCAAAATTGTGAGGATGAGTTCGAAACCGGAATGGCGCTCATCGACGAGCTGATGGAAAACGTCCTAAGTGACCGCCGTCAGCCTCTTACCTTTGACAAATTGCACATCGCTATGAACTGCGGCGGCTCCGACGGATATTCGGGTATTACCGCCAACACCCTCCTTGGAACGCTGTGCGATACGATGGTAAAAAAGGGAGCTACGATGAATATGACCGAGGTTCCTGAAATGATGGGGGCCGAACATCTGCTGATGAATCGCGCCATAAACGAGGATGTGTTCCACGATATCGTCGACTTGATTCACAACTATGAAGACTACTTCGCCAAATATGGAGAAAAAGCCAGCGATAATCCCACCCAGGGAAACAAGGCCGGCGGACTCACTACGCTGGAAGAAAAGTCTCTGGGGTGCACACAAAAAGGTGGACATTGCGCAGTTACGGAAGTTCTCAAATACGGAGACCGGGCTACGAAAAACGGGTTTATTCTCGTCAGCGGCCCGGGCAACGATCTTGTCTGCGTAACTGGCCAAATTGCCAGCGGCGCGGTTTTGACCATTTTCACCACCGGACGGGGTACTCCATGTGGGTTTGCTGGACCCACTTTCCGGCTGTCTTCCAATACAGCTCTGGCTAAAAAGAAACCCCACTGGATCGACTACGATGCCGGCCGTCTCCTGTCAGCATCTACTTCTGAGGCTGTAGATGCACTCAACCAGGAGCTGTACGATGCGATTATGTCCACAGTAAACGGAGACTATCGGACCTGCAATGAAAAGAACGGCTATTATCAAATGGGCATCTTGCGGGATGGTGTAACGTTATAAAGGGTCAGGCCTCTATTCTGGAGCATGAAAGGGTTCCGATTAAATCGATAACAAACCATGCAGGAAAAAACACCTGTCGAACCCGATCGGCAAGTGTTTTTTCTAGTGTAAATCATGGAAAGAATTTATTCCAGAACTCTTGCGAGTCCATAGAATGCTTGTTATAGCGGCGCGGGGGCAGCGGCCGACGCCGGACAAAAGGTCAATATACATGTGGTTGAGGCAAACTGCTGCCCTATCTATGTTCTAAGTTTAGACGACACGGAATTGTAAAGGTTCTCCCTTGATATGCGCCGCCGCATTCTGTGCGCATATGACACTTACCGCGCCGATTGCTTCTTGTGAATACATTCCTATATGGGGCGTTATCAGCACATGATCCAGCCCGGCGAGCGGGTTATCCGTTCTCAGAGGTTCTTCTTCCAGCACATCCAGCGCTGCTCCCGCCAATTTTTTCGTGGATAGGGCCGCTGCCAGAGCCTGTTCATCCACGATACCGCCTCTGGAGGTATTGATGATAAAGGCTCCCTTTTGCATCTTGCCCATGGCTTCTGCTGAAAGGAGGTGATACGTCTCTTTCGTTAAAGGAAGATGAGCGGAAAGAATCTGGCTTTCTGTCAGAACCTGTTCCCGATCAGTCAGGGTTACAAATCCATTATACTTGTCGGGAAGTTGTTCCAGGTAGGGGTCATAGGCCAGAATCTTCATGGAAAATCCCCTCGCCCGGTCGGCCACCTTTCTGGCAATAGCGCCGAAGCCTAAGAGACCCAGAGTTTTGGAAAACACATCACATCCGGTAACGGTTTTCCACGCCCCCCTGCGAACCATACGATCCGCATAAGAAATCTTTCTCGACAAGTCCAGGATCAGACCCATTGTCAAATCCGCTACAGCATCAGCATTGGTCCCCGGCACATTGCACACTTTTATTCCGGCTGCTTTCGCATCTTCTATGGGTATGTTATCCAGTCCGGTCCCATGCTTTAGGATCAGTTCCAAGTTTGTACACATATTCAGCACTGAAGCGGGGAAATCATGTCCGCCGATTACAAGAACCTGGCAGTCGCAGACTCGGTTTTTAAATTCCTGCAAACAAAAATTTTGATTGTAAAAATTCACCTCATAGCCGGATTTCTTCAAAATCTGCAAGGGCTCTTCGCTGACCTGCCCGAAGGATCTGGAGGTAATCAAAAGTTTCTTTTTCATGCGCTTCTCCTCGATTCAATAATTTTTTCAAGGCCCTTAACAGAGAACGGCCTTTGGTCCTGTTCACAAAGCCAATGTATTTTGGAAACAAGGCTGCTTTCCGCGAAGAGGCAGTCGTAAAGCTGATGCATAAACGCGTTTCCAATTAAAATTATGTTTTTACAGTCCGGCCAAACATTGGCGCAATAGTATTCGATCGATTGGCGTATTCCTCCGTTTATGACGCCTTCGGCAAAGGAAAACCGCTCTTCCGGAGTACCCTGATTGAATATGCGCATGGCATGAGCGATATAGATCGCGCGATTAAAGCCAAAGTTCTTCAAACAGGTATACCCTTTTTTAACCATTTCTTCAACCAACCGGGTTTCTTCCGCAAGAATCGGCGATAAAATAGTCTCTTCTTTAAGGGCATGGAAGAGCTCTCCCGTAAAATTAGAAAGGATTCCTTTTATCATGTTTTGCTTTACATAAGCTACATGGGTGTGGGATCCGGGCAAGATGATCGCCGAACCGCCTGAAAGTCCTTTTAGTTCTTCCAGAGCGCCGATGATCTGGATTTCTTCACCTCGCATGTTATTGACAAACGTGAAGTCAAAGCTTTCGGTCCTCAATCCGGGTACGAGAATGATTTCCCGGTTAAAATACTGCTCTTCCCAGTAAGGGTAAAGGTCCCGGGAAAAGGTTTTTACATCAATCGGCACTTGGCAATGGGGAACCTCTTTCAACCCGTAGGGAGAGGTAACCATCCCCGATGCATAAATCTGGTCTACGTCCCCATCAGTAAGCCTGCAGGAATCCAGCAGTTCATCATATAGATCTTTCATCGCCCTTCGCAAAGCCAGGCTGCTGCCGGATATGGCCGAATCTTTTGATCCAATGGATTTTTTTCGCCAGTAAAGGAGCTGGCAGCGAGAATCTAAAAGATAGATTCTCGTATTGGATGTCCCTGAGTCAAAATACACGGTGAAAAATTTTTTTCTACTTTCCATAAGCTTAACCCGTCTGGCAATCTGTAAGTGCCGCTGTATATTTCCCGGCAATCCTGGTAATAACATTAAATTGTTTTTCCTCCACAAGGGCGGGACTGGCCAGTTTTCCGCCGCAGCCCACCCCTAATGCGCCGGCACGAATAAAGGAGGCACAGTTTTCCGTGCTGATCCCGCCCACAGCAAGCAGCGGAATCTGCTTGAGCGGTCCTCTCAGGGCCGTTATATAATCCGGACCTAAGATTCCCGCCGGAAAAACCTTAACCAAATCAGCTCCCCAGAAAGAGGCTGCGGCTACTTCTGTAGGCGTCATGGCCCCTGGAATTGAAAGTTTATCCATTTTTTTCGTTCTTCGGATTACGTCCGCATCCACATTGGGAGAAATGATATATTCCGCCCCGGCTTTTACTGCCAGCTCCACCTGGTTTCCTGACATGACAGTTCCCGCTCCAACAAAGAGTTTTTCATCAAATTGGGTTCGGATTCGTTCTATGGCGGCCAGATTATCTTTCAGATCAGCTGCCGCTTGATCGAACGTTACCTCTATGCAGGTAATCCCACCCTGATACAGCGCTTGTGCCAGATCCGTAATTTGATGGGAGGAAATTCCTCTAACAATCGCGATAATCCTGCTGTTTTTGATCTCCTGTAATATTTGTTCTTTCATAGTTTGTTCACCTCATTACCGCAACAATCTTGCCAGCCACATGGCGATCCTTCAACTGCCTTAGTCCCTCGGGAATATCCTGCATTCCGATTGTTTGGACAGCTGGCAATTTAATTTGGGACTCCAGCAGCATCTGGGCATAGCGATCTCCAATTTCCGCCAGTTTTCGTTGAGCTCGATCATCGCCGTTAAGATGCGCTCCTCCCAAGGCCACCTCATGAATAGACAGCCCCTTTTCATAAAAGCGCAGTCTGGTAAAATCCGGGTGCTCTACCACGGCAACTAATTCACCGCTGAATGCCAGCAAATCAATGTCTTTTGTAGCCGTTTGGCTATCAACTGTATTTACAACATAGTCCACGCCCCGTCCATGGGTCAGTTCTTCAATTCGTTTTCGTATATCTTCTGTTTGATAATGAATAATTTCATCAGCGCCCAGTCCTTTCACGTATTGGTCATTCTTCGGGGAACAAGTGGTAAAGACTTTAGCCCCCAGATGTTTTGCCAGTTGAATTCCATAGCCTCCCACACCCCCGGCGCCTCCGTGTATTAATATGGTTTTGCTTTGATCCAATTTAAGCTTTTCCACAACCGCCTGATATGCCGTGTATCCAGAGCAGGGCAATGCAGCTGCCGATGTGAAATCAACTTCCTCTGGCAGTTTGCTTGCCGTATGAGCCGTAGTACAGGCATACTCGGCAAAACCGCCGTTGCATTCGGCCAGACTTCCATGGTAAAAAACTCGATCTCCCTCCTTAAATCCTGCCGCCTGGCTCCCCACTGCATCTACAATACCCGCAACGTCAAGCCCTAGAACGGGAGGCTGCTTCCATTGAACATCGCCCCACCCCTCCGCTAGTTTATAATCGACCGGGTTAAGCCCGGCGGCCATAACACGAACTCTGATTTCTTGAGCTGTCGGCTGGGGAATTTCCCGTTTCTCTGTATATAGGAGATTTTTTAAATCCCCGGTCTTTGTAAGTACGATTGCTTTCATGGCTCACCATCCTATTTTAAATTTATCCTGATCTGCACATAGAGGCAGCATATTTTCCGATACCTGTATCTTTACCAAATGCAGGGTATCCTGAATCTTTACTACCCTGGCATGATTGACATCAATGCCGCTGCAGGTCTGAATCGCTGCCCGCAGCCCTTCTTCTTCATCTTTTACAATAATGGGCATTCGCCCTGCTTCTGGATTTCCCGAAGCAATACAGTTGGTATAGGTTGAGGAAAGTTCTACCATCCCCTGAGCGTCTTTGGTTATAAAGTCGGCGACACCGCAGCCAGTGGCATTGTTATGGGTCCCCTCCGATAACCCTAGAACCAAAATTCGTTTAATCCGGGGGCCGTCAAAATTTTCGATTTTACCCACCGATCTGCGGCCTGTAATATTGGGATCCATCCCGGCGCCGGTGATATCTTTGCCGATTTGTTCAACCACTAGCACATCAATTTCATCAAATTGCAGCCTGGGCATCAAACTTTTACTGATCGATAGCAGCTGAGGCTCACGCTTGAGTATGTCATCTCCCGGCACTGCTTCAACTAGATAGGTTTCTTCGTGGCCATTTTCAATAATGGCTACGCCGAAAGGAATCTTTAATTTTTCCAGCATGACTGCTGCTGTTTGGGGGATTAGCTCAGGAAATTGATCGAATCCTTCTTGGTGCAGTCTGGAACATCCATTATGTTTGCCGCCGCCTATGGCCAGCATTTTGCAAAGTCCGCTCTCAATGGGTCCGTCAAAATCCGTATGGACCTTCACTCTTCCCACAGGCACAATACCGTCGGCCTCGAAAGCTCTGCGATCTATATGTACGGGAACTCCCCCCGGAGTCCTGCCGATTATTTCCGTCTCCATTGAAGCGATGACAGGAACGTTCATCGTTCTTTCATCGATCCCATATCCTTCGAGAATTTTTTTCTGTTCTTCGGCGATCCCTCCTCCGTGGCTGCCCATAGCCGGTATGATGAAAGGCTCCGCCCCCAGCAGAATCAGGTTATCGATGGTTGTCTTAACAATTTCGGCTAAATTGGATATTCCCCGGCTTCCTACCAGGAGGGCAATGCACTGCCCCGGCCGGATTGCTGCTCGTATCTCATCTTTTTGAAACTCCCTGTTTACCCAAGCCGTAAGATCCTCCAGCTTCTGATTTGGAAACAGCTGGGTGACGGGATGCATTTTAGGAAGTTTGATCTCATATGCACTTTTTGGTAATATGGACATCATTTCACCTCGTCTCTTAGTTCTTTCTTTTTTTCCCAGTGTAGGAGGGATAGGGCACAAAAATCTGCTTGCGGTCAAAAGCATCATATAGGTCCTTTTTTGTCTCATAGCTAACCTGAGGCAGCTGGATCGCCCTTTCATAAGCCGCAGTCAGCTCTTCTCGTTTTATAAACACTTCCACAGCAAAGGTCTTGCGCAGCATTGCTGCAAAAATTTCCGCCCGTTTATCGGTGGGCGAATCGGCTAAATGGTTCATTGCTTTTCTCAGCATATTGACCGAAAGCAACAGCCATACACTGAGAAAAACAAACAAGTAAGGCAGTATTGCCGCAAGTCCCAAATAGAGTCCTGCCTTCTTCATGCACACGATCAGCAAAAGCGACACGGCCAAAACAATGGTTAGTATAATAGTTTGCAGTTTATTCATACGTTTACCTCATTGGATTCTACAAATTAAAATGATCCCCATAGGTCTTATAAACCCTCATTTTCTTTCCGAACACCCGATATCGCATGAGCCACAGAGGCCGGTAGATAATCCGGCAGTCTTTCAGTTCGATATCGTATTCCCTCCAGGATTTCAAGTTTTTAGGAAGAATTTTGAACAAAAGCTCTTTCCTGGCTGTCTCCGTAATGTTTTCAATATTGGGTTCTTGATAAGCGACATACTCGTCCTCCAGCAGAATTTCCCTGGGCCCGAAGTCAGCTAAATCCGTAAAAGACTTCATTCTGCCTGTGCCCAACTCCATACTGATATACACATCCTGCATGCGCTTGGCTTTTTTTGTCTTTCCCACATTGGCAATATGAAACTCCATCACTGCGAACGGCACATAAAGAAGCAGCCGTTGTTCAATGTCATACGTTCTTTTCAAAAACCTGGTCACAATCATGCCTTTAATGATCTGGGACAATTCTTTTTCTGCATTGGCCTTATCTTTTACCAGCTCTGTTGCCAGAATTTGTCTCATAGCGCACCTCTTTTACGCAAGACGCGCCTTTTGGCACGCCTTGCTGCTTATTAGATTAAAACCAAATGGTATGTTTCCATACGCGGCAGGTTTCTCCCTCTTTAAAATTACCTTCATAAATGCGGTCCTCCGTCAGACCGACGGTTCCGGCCTCTGATTCCGGGAGGATTCCCAAGATTTTCGCTCTGCACGATTTGGAACCGCTCCAGCCGATGGAGGCATATATAAATTCTCCGACGGATGCCTCGATCTCCTTCAAATCCTTTTGTGTCAGCCAGGCACCCACGATCGCGTCCGGCTCCTCATGTTTTTTTATTTTTAAAGAAATTTTCTTAATTGCCATCGTTTACTCCTTTCCTTTATTTCTCAACGATTTCTTTAATTTCTTCCGTTGAAAGGTCAATATAGCCTTTTCCGCCCTTAGCTATGGAAGCCCAATAAATTTCTTCCAATTTGGAGGACGGCTGGGCGAAGTAAACCATGCCGTAGTATTCCTCGTCCGACTTTTCCTGTTTGTGCCAGATCAGCTGGCCGATTACCAGCGCTGCCAAAGCCCAGACGGTTCCCGCCAGCGAATTGTACCAGCTGCATCCTGGGGTACCGTATGTACCAAAGCAGAAAGGTTTGAGGAATACATCCGGGATAAAGATGGCCAGCATAACGCCTACGATACTGGCTAAAATCACCAGTGTAGCTGTGTTGGAATGGATCTTCTTGGTCACAATACCTAAAATAGCCGCTATTACCATGCCCGGCATTACCGCAGATGTCACGCTGTAGAGCGCGGTCATCAGGGAATCGAACTGCATAAAGTATTTTGCAAAGACAAAGGGCACTACGACCGCAACGATCACCGACGAAATTCTGGATACCAGCAGATAATGTTTATCCGACTTTTTATCCCAAATCTGCATATAAATATCGTTTACAAAGATTGTTACTCCTGAGTTAATATAGGTGCTTCCCGTCGACATCATCGCCGACAGCAGGAAGGCCACAATAACACCCAATACGCCGGGCTGGGCGATGAGTCCCACCAGTACCAGGAAAGATGCGCTGGTGTCGGCAGGAGCCGCAACAACGCCCTGTTCAGCAAGGGATCTTAAAATAATTCCAGGCATTCCTGTAAAGAGCACGCCGATGGGCATCAGGATTCCCATAAATACACCTGTAACCAGTCTGGCCTGATTGAGGGTTCTGGCAGCGAGGATCTTTTGAATATTGCCCTGGTGGGCGAAGTACCAGGCAGCCGTAATGGCAAAAGCGCCGCCGAAAAACATGCCCAGCTGAGGATAATTGGGATCCAGCAGCGGCGTAAACAGGCTTCGATGGCCTGTTGGCAGGTTGGTCATCATCTCCGTAAAGCCGCCGGCCATCTTGACTCCGCTGAATACGATGAATCCTCCTCCTACGAAAATCAGCACCGCCTGCAGGGTGTCGGTAATCATAACCGCCATGATGCCCCCTGCCGTAGTATAAATAGCTGTAATAATTGAAATAGCCATCATTCCGATGAACACATCCAGCCCGAACATCGTGTTGAGCATAACGCCTACTGCATAAGCATTAAAGGACATTAGCGCCAGCATGAAAATGAGCATTGCAATGGAGCTGACGACCCTTGTCTTTTTATCGAATCGCCGTTCCATGTATTCCGGTACGGAATAAATACCGGATAAGAAATAAATAGGGACTCCGACGGCCAGAAATAATACCGCCCATCCACAGTCATCCAAATACATCTGGAATGCGGCGAATCCGGCGTCGTATCCGGTCTGGGAATAAGATACGATGTCCTGAGCGCTGATTAATACGGTCATAAATGCCAGAGAGCAGATCCACCACGGTAATTTTTTGCTTGCTACAAAGAATTCTCCCTGGTTTTTTACTCTTCTGCCAAAGAACAAACCAATTCCGATAACGACTATAATATAAAGCGCGATAATAACCCAATCGATCTGATGCAAGGTAAATACTTTTGTTTCCACTTTTTCATCACTCCTTCCTAGATTAGCCTAAAGTATTGTCTCATGAAGCGGGAACATCTGCGGGAACACAAAATGCCAGATAGCTTCACCGATTGGGAATACCAGACAGATCCAAATAACAATCGCCAAAACAACTTTACCGCCCGGCTTTTTTGCCGAAAAGTCACCGGCTTTCCATAAAATAATAAATCCAATAATTGCGAGTGGAATATGCATGGCATATTCCACAAGCCAAGGTCCTATTTGCTCATATATAGGTGTCATATTTCTCCTCCTTAACTTTTTTACCTATTTTTACGCTCCGTTATATAAGAAACCGCCGTCCACTGGAATGGTGACTCCTGTCACATAGTTCCCTGCATCCGATGCCAAATAGACCGCGCAGGCGCCCAGCTCTTCCACGTCTCCCCAATCGCCCATAGGGATTTTGTTTTTAATGGTTTCAAAGAGTTCTTTATCATCCTGTACCGGCTGGGTCAGTTCTGTCTTGAACCAGCCCGGCGCGATTCCGTTCACCTGAATGTTGTACGGCGCGTATTCCAGCGCCGCTGCCTTGGTAAACTGAATGACCGCTCCCTTGCTGGCCGTGTAAGCCGGCGCAGCCACCAAGCCCAGGAAGGACGCCATGGACGCTACATTGATGATCTTGCCTTTTTTGTTTTTGATCATTTCGTTTCCGAAAATCTTTGTCGCCAGAAATACAGAGTCAGCGTTGACCGACATGACTTTTCGCCAGTCTTCAAATTTATAATCTTTGATATAGCCTCTCTGTTCCACCCCCTGGGAGTTGACCAGGATATCGATTCTTCCGAACTTTTGGATCACTTCGTCTCTCAGACGGATCAGGTCCTTTTCCTTTGTGGAATCCACAGATGTATGCAGGCTTTCTCTTCCCATACCTTCGATTTCTTCCACTACTTTTTTTGCATTGTCTTTGTTTCTGCTGGCAGGTACTACGGCCGCACCATGGTCGGCAAGGGTCAGTGCAATTCCCCTGCCGATTCCACGGGTTCCTCCGAGAACAACAGCCACTTTTCCCGTCAGATCAAAGCTTATTTTCTTATAAGCCATCTCCTTCTCCTCTCATATAGCAGCTACTTTTTCAGCGTAAGCGCCTTTTGGTACAACTTTTCAAAATCTTCTACTGTAGTCTCCCTTGGATTGGTGGACCGGTCTCCGCCCTTCATAGCTTCCTCGGATAATTTTTCGATATCATCCGGGGTAACGTTCCAATCGGAAAGGGGCGGAATTGGAAGGGAGTCTAAAAGCTCATAGACCGTATCAACCGCCAGCTTGGCAGCCTGGATGGTATCCATGCCCGATGTATCCTTGCCAAAGAGTCCTGCGATTTCGGCGATCTTATCCGGGTTGGAATAAAGATTAAATTCCATCGTTACCGGCAGACAGATGGCGTTGCCCACACCGTGAGGTACGCCGAACATGGCTCCCAGAGGATGGGCCATGGAGTGGGCAATTCCCAAAATGGTGTTGATAAAGCCCATTCCGGCCATGGTGCTTCCCATCATCATGTCGTAGCGAGCATCCTTATCGAATTCACCCTTAAAGGTGGCTCTCTGCAAAGAGCCTGCGATCAGCTTGATAGCCTTTGCCAGAATAGCGTCTGAAATGGGATCGCTGGCTCTGGAAATAAAGCCTTCGATCGCATGGGTCAGAGCATCCATGCCGGTTGCGGCTGTAAACAGCGGCGGCAGGGAGGCCGTCAGTTCCGGATCGCAGATGGCCAGAGATGCGATATTATAGGAGCCTCCAATGGCCATTTTCCATTCTTTTTCCACGTCCGTTACCACAGCAAAGCAGGTAACTTCCGCTCCTGTGCCTGCTGCTGTCGGAATGGCTATTACTGGCAGCGGCGCATTGGGGAACAGATCGCAGCCCTCGTAGTCGCGGATATTTCCTCCATTGGTAACCATGACCGCCGCGGCTTTGGCCGGGTCGATGGAGCTTCCGCCGCCCAAACCGATGAGCATATCCGCCTCTTTTGCAAGCGCCGTGACTTTTTCCACTGTTTCCACAGACGGGTTGGCCTCACATTTGTCGAAGATGGAATACTGGATTCCCGCATCACTGAGGGAATCGATGACCTTCTGGGCCACTCCGAACTTCACCAGTCCTTCGTCCGTGCAAACGACGACTTTTTTACCGCCTAGGCGCTTTACTTCGCTTCCCACCTTTTTAACTGCTCCGTTTCCAAAGATGATGGAACCGGCCGGACTCCAGTTAAAAATGGAATCGTGCCCTTTGAACAGGTCATAATCCAGCGGCAGTTGTGCAACTTGTCTAAACATACTTCTCCTCCGTTTCTTTACTCTTTATTTTGAGAACGCCATTATTTATAAGCGTTTCTGAGTACAATTGATTTTACCTGACTCATCTCTTCCAGGGTATAGGTACCGCCTTCCGCGCCGATGCCGCTCATCTTGTATCCGCCGAAAGGCTGTCCCGGAGCCCGGTAGCATCCGCCGCCGTTTACGACACAGCATCCGGCTTCCATGGTCTTTGCTATATGCATACCCTTATTGATGTCGTTGGTGATGACACCGCCGGACAGGCCGTACATGGAAGCGTTGGAGATTTCGCAGGCTTCTTCCACCGTGTCAAAGCCGATGATCGGCCAAACTGGTCCGAAAATTTCCATATCCAGCGCGACATCCAGATTCTTCGTTACTTCAATGACGGTCGGTTCGATAAAGGTCCGGTCAAACCGTTTGCCCCCAAGCAGCAGTTTGCCGCCCTGTTTGATGGTTTCGTTGATATATCCTTCTACTTCGATGGCCGCCTGTTCGCTGACCTGGGGTCCATAGGTGCTTTCCGGGTCGAACTGATTTCCCGGCTTTTCCTTTTTCAGCGCTTTGATCAGTTTTTCTGTAAACGGAGCTTTGATGGAGTTCTGTACTAGAATTCGTTTGCTTGCGCAGCACACCTGCCCCGAGCAGTAGGCTCTTCCTCCCACCACTTCTGCTACCGCATAGTCCATATCCGCGTCCTCTAAAACGATCAGCGCGTCGTTGCCGCCCAGTTCCAGAGATACTCTGGTCAGGTTTTCGGCACAATTCTTTGCGATTTGAGTACCTACGGCCGTACTGCCGGTAAAGGTAACCGCATCCACATCTTTGCTGGTAGTAATCCAGGTACCCACTTTGCCGCCGCTTCCTGTAATAAAGTTTACGGCTTTTGGCTCAACGCCCGCATCCAGCAGCAGGCCCGCCATCTTCAGGTTGCAAAGCGGTGTCTCCGTCGCCGGTTTAATGACAACTGCATTTCCCATCAAAAGAGCCGGTACAACCTTGTGGCAGAACAGCTCAAAGGGGAAGTTGAACGGCAGGATACATGCTACCACCCCGTGGGGCTCTCTTACGGTGATCATCATATCCGCCTCATTGGAGTAGTGGTCTCCCGCCGGATAGGATTCGCCTTTTAACGTTCTCGCCGCATCGCAGAAATGTTCGATGAGACTGGCGGCATTGAGGACTTCCGCCTCAGCATGGGCGACAGTTTTGCCCATTTCTTTCGCTGCCAGCTGTACAAAGGCATCTTTTTCGCCGATGAACAAATCATGGAACTTTCTCAGGGTATCAATTCTCATGTGCAGAGGAATTTTCTCCCAAAGTTTTTGTCCCTCTTTTGCCGCCGCTACCGCCTTTTTTACATCTTCCTCGGTTGCCATTGGAATGGTTTCGATGACATTCATCGTGCCCGGATCCAACACGTCTTTGACCGCTTTGTCAGAAGCGTCTACATAGTTCCCTCCGATAATCATTTGCATAAATCAATTCCTCCTTATTCTTGTTTTGTATCCATATACAAACGCAAGGGCTATGCCAAAATATTCAGAATTGATTTTTATAATAAAAAGAGCTTGAAAATTCAAGCTCTTAAAATAATTTTTTTATTTATACACCCTAGATCAGAAAAGCAGCCGCTCATTCTTTCCCGGGAAAAGTGTCCGTAATTCGAACAAGTCTGTCGGATTCCGGTCATTTCTGCGGCTCCGGCGGGAGAAGAATACATTTAAAGAAATCATCCGGTTTTTCCTTGTAAATGTTTCTAATAAAGTCTCCTCCCTGGGAGAGGGGAACAAGATGAGAAATCGCATAATCGACACGGATGGCACCGCTGGAAATCAGCTCCAAAACCTGAGGAAATTCACCGCTGAAGGCACAGGAGCCTTTTACTGTAAGCTCCTGAGTCACCACTTTGGAAATATTGAGGGGAAGGCATTTTCCAGGTTGGCTAAGGTAACGAAGATCCCCCCTTTTTGCAGGCATTGGACTGCCTGACAAAAAGTAGACTGTGCTCCGGCCGCATCCAGCGCTTTGGCGGCTCCCCGGCCGCAGGTAATCGATATAGTTACATTGTCCGGCAGCTTATAGACGATATGTTCGGGAAGGGCGATGTACTGACAGAAAGCGCCATGCTGCCGGTACTCTTGGCAGGATACCCCCAGAACTCTGCGGTTGTCGCATAAGTTGACTCTTCCGCTGCGGCAGAACCGGCAGGTCCCGCAATAGATGGTAGAGTCAAACGTAACGCGATCCCCCTTGGCGAATCGCGTTGCTTTGCTTCCTGTCTCTTCTATAATTCCGCTGGCTTCGTGTCCCATGACGATGGGAGGTCGGCGTCTTCCCGTGCTTCCGTCGCTGCCGGCGATGTCGCTGCCGCAAACGGATACCGCTTTGATCCGAATTAAAACCTCATTTTTTGCCGGCACGGGTTTGGGCACATCCCCATAGACAAATTGCATTTTGTCCTTCAGAATCAGAGCTTTCATGTTTTCCCCTCTTTCTGGCGGATGCGGCCGATGGAATCCGCCGTCACAATGGCTGCTTTCAGCGTATGCCAGTCAACGCCGAAGGGCATGTTGTGGGAAATGCCGATTTCACTGCTGGCTTTGGCCGCAGTTTCCAGTTCCTCATCCGTCAGAGACAGCCCCAGATGGGAAAGGGTTGTAGGTAGTCCGATGCTTTCGAAAAAGCCATATACCTGATTCAGCTCCCCGGCGGGAACATTTTCTGCAATCAGCTGGACCAGGGTTCCAAAGGCGACGCATTCTCCGTGGAGATACGTCCCTTTTTTCATCTGAGTAAATCCGTTGTATATTCCGTGGGCAATGGCGCAGCCATTGCTTTCAAAGCCTACGCCGCTCAGATAAATGTTGGCTTCGACGACATTTTCCAAAGCCTTTGTAACGCATTTGTTTTCTGCCGCCAGCTTGGCATAAGATCCGTTCTCCAGCAGAATTTCTCTGCAAAGGGAGGCCAGGGCAAAAGCAGTGTTGGTGCCTTTCCCCTGAAACATATTATCTGCATCTGCATTTCTGCAGGCGCGGGCTTCGTAAAAGGTGGCGAAGGCGTCTCCGATCCCAGATATCAGCAATCTCACCGGCGCGTTTGCTATCATCTGCGTATCTACGAAAACCAAATCCGGGTTTTGGGTGAGAAAGAAATCATACAGCCACTCCCCCTTATCGGAATACATGACCGCTAACGAGCTGCAGGGCGCATCGGTGGATGCTGCTGTGGGGATGACGATGGTTTTAAGGCCGGCCTTGCAGGCCGCCGCCTTTGCCGTATCGATGGTTTTGCCCCCTCCGCAGCCGGCTATGGCTCCGCATTCATGACGGGCGGCAAGATCAACGATACGCTGTACTTCCGTTTCGGTACTCTCTCCGGAAAACCGTTCAAATTGAAATACGATCTCCGCCTCTGCAGCGCTTTTTTCCATTTTTTCTTTTATCAGCGGATATACGAATGGGTCGGTCAGAATCAGAATTTTTTTGCTGTATGGGGAAAAATAGCTCCCGGCCTTTTGAAGAAGATCCCTTCCCTGTATGTATTTGGAAGGTGATCCCAAAATGTTAACCTGCATGGTTGATCCACCTCTCTTTCCTTTCTATGCTCAATATGCTCCCTCTTTGTTGGTGATGTACTGGAGGAATACGGCCAGCACAATAATCAAACCCTTGATGATCTGCTGGGGGTAAGCCGCGATACTGAGAAGGGTCATGACGTTGGTAATCAGCCCCAGAACCAGTACGCCGATGATTGTATTGCCCACGCTGCCTTTTCCGCCCATCAGGCTGGCTCCGCCGATTACGCAGGCTGCGATGGCATCCAGTTCCATTCCTGTGGAAACGGCCGGCGATGCGACCGCTACGCGGGAGGTGAGGATAAATCCGCCCAATGCGCAGAGCATTCCGCAGATGGCATAGGCGAAGAATTTATATTTATTTACGTTGATTCCTGCCAGTCGAACAGCTGTCTCGTTGCTGCCGGAGGCAATGACCAGACGGCCGAAAACCGTATTGCGCATGACAAGCCACATGAGAACGATGACTACGATGATCAAAACCACCGGCCAGGGAAGTCCGATTCCCGGTATGCCCTGGCTTCCAAACTTTACCATCATCGCTGAGGTATCATATTCGGATGACAGACGTATGGGCTGCCCGTTGGACGTCATGTAGGCGGCTCCTCTGATAATGGTCATGGTGGCCAGTGTGGCAACAAAAGGAGCCATTTTCAGTACCACTACAAAGGCCCCGGACATACAGCCTATTAAAAAACCGATTCCCAGAACCGCAATCAGTATGACGATCATGGAGGCGCCGGAAACCATGCCGGCATTTTGAATCATGATCGCCGTGATCATGCCTCCCATGGCAGTAACGGAGCCGACGGAAAGGTCGATGCCTCCGGTCAGGACCACCAGGAGCATGCCCAGGGTCGCCAATGTCATGGGAACCAGCTGTCTGAGCAGATTAAAGATATTTGTCACTGTAAAGAACGCATCCGACAAAATGGTAGAAGCGATAATCAGTGCGATCAAAATTAAAACAGCGTTGTATTTCAGTAGTATGTTCTTTACGTTTATCTGTCTGTTGTTCAATCTTTCTTCCATGTTTAAGACACCCCCATTGATAAATTAATTAATGTTTGTTCGGTCAACTGCTGCTTTTCCACCTCTCCGGCGATTTTTCCGTGACGCATCACATATACCCGGTCGCTCATACCGATGATTTCCGGCATTTCCGAGGAAATCATGATAACTGCCGCGCCTTGTTCGGCCAGGGTGTTCATGACTTTATATATTTCAACCTTAGCGCCTACATCGACTCCTCTCGTGGGTTCATCGAATATGATCACTTTCGAATTGGAGATCATCCATTTCATAAGGGCTACTTTCTGCTGGTTTCCTCCGGAAAGGGAGGATGCTTTGCTTTTGTAAGATCTGGCTTTGATGTTCAGCATGCCGATCATTTCTTCCACTTTTTTATTCTCTTTTGGATGGTCCAATATGCCTACAGCCGATGTAAAATCCTGCAGAGAACTCATGGTTCCGTTTACCTTGATGGGCATATCCAGGAGCAGTCCCTGCTGTTTTCGGTCTTCCGGCACCATTCCGATGCCGTTTTTAATAGCCTTCTTGGGTGTATTGATCTTGACGCTTTTTGCTTCCAGTCGGATCTCCCCCTCTTCCAGCTTGTCGGCTCCGAATACGGCCCGCATTGTTTCCGTGCGGCCGGCTCCCACAAGTCCGGCAAAGCCGACGACTTCTCCGGCTTTTACATGAAAAGTCACGCCGTTGACCATTTTTCCGCAGATGAGGTTTTCTGCCTCCAGTACGGTTTCTCCGATCGCCGCGTTCCGCTCAGGAAACAGCTCGGAAAGATCTCTGCCGATCATCATGGTTACCAGCTGTTTTTCTGTAATATCCTTTACATGTACGGTGTCGACGTTTTTCCCATCCTTGAGAACGGTGATGCGGCTGCATATGCGAAAGATCTCTTCCAGCCGGTGAGAGATATAAATGACACATACGCCCGAATCCCGCAGTTTATAAATGACATCGAACAGCTTTTCCACTTCCCGGTTTGTCAGCACGGCGGTGGGCTCATCGAAAACCATGACTTTTGCGTTTCTTGAGATGGCTTTGCAGATTTCGACGATCTGCTGATAGGCGACGGTTAATTCGGCCACTTTTTTATTGACGTCAATGTCTCCGAAGCCCATCTTTTCCAGCACTTCCTCCGCCCTCTTTTTCAATTTTTTTCTATCCACCAGCGCCTTTCCTTCTCCCAGGCTGTCAATGAAGATATTTTCTGCCACAGTCAGGTCTTTTGCCAGGGCAAATTCCTGGTAGATGACGGATATTCCGCAGTCCTGCCCCTGCTTGGGATTGGTGATTTGTTCTTTTTTTCCGTCTATGTATATGGTTCCTTCATCCTTGTCGTATGCTCCGGCAAGACATTTCATCAGCGTGGATTTTCCGGCGCCGTTTTCTCCGATCAGAGCATGGATCTCACCGGATAGGGCGCAGAAATTAACCTTATCCAAAGCAGCCACGCCGCCGAAGGATTTGCTGATTTCATCCATCCTTATCATCTCTCTTTGATTGCTCATGATGCTCTCCTCTTTCCTATAACGGTAGTTCTCTTTTGGAATACAGGCCCGAAGGCATATCCTCCGGGCCTATTGGTTCAAATAAGATAGATTTGCTTATTTGGACGGAACCCATTCTTCATAATAAGTACCGTCTTCGATCGCTTTGATGACTTCGGGAACCGTCAGCACTTCCAGCGGAGCTGTTTTGTGATACAGGTTTTCCTTATCGTCATCCCAGTAAGTATCCATGGTATCTCTGTTGATGTTAAAAGCTTTGAACGCGGTCAGCATGGGCAGGTTGTTGGCATCCCATTTGTTGGTCCCCTCTGCCAGTTCTTTTATGAAATTGATGGTTTCCATAGCAAAGGCCTGGCCGTTATGGGGGCCGTCACACAGGAGCGTCCCGTCTTTTACCTTTTCCAGCTCGGTCTTCATTCCGTTTCCTGGGCATGCTACCAGGACTTTATCGGTGAGACCGTAATTTTTCAGTGCCTGAGCTGCTCCCAGCCCCTGGAAATCGTTTTCTCCGATAAAGAGGTTTAGCTTATCTTGGTTGGCTGCGATGATTGGTTCGGCCACATCGATTCCGCCTTCAAAGGTCCAGTTTCCTTCACCTGATCCCAAGCAGGCCATGTTCCATTTTTCTGATTCAAAGGTTCCTTTTTTCCTTAAATCGTTAAACAGCTTTGTGGCGTCCAGGGTTGCTTGTTCCATGGTGTATTCAACACCTCTCTGCTGGGCCCGTTCATAGATCATGCCGCTGAGCATGCCGTTTACGCGGGTTTCAGCTGTGGAGTTTCCCATGATGCCAACAACGATACCCATGTTGATCTGTTCCTCTTTATCAAACTGACTGGCTGTATATTTTCCAGCCGAATAGCCGACGGAAAAGATATTGGCATTGATGGTGGTTACCACGGGAGCGCCGAAAATTTCAGAACCGAATCCGATACATGGAATACCCGCTTTGACTGCACGTTCAATGTCCGCTGCGATTCCGGTTACATCCACCGGGTCAATAACGATTACGTCCACGCCTCTGGAAATATAGGAATCGATATGGGCGCTCTGCTTGGAAAGTTCAAAATCTGCCACATCAAAATAGAGGGTATACCCATATTTTTTTGCCCATTTTTCGGCAGATTCTTTTACTGATACGAACCAGGGATCTCCCTGGGTCTGCTCTGTCCAGCCGATCACTACGTGCTTTGGATCTTTGGGTTTAAATGGCAGTGCCTTATCAATGTTAGAACGATCTTCCAAAGATGTGGGATCGAGAAAGCCGGAAAGGCATGTGTCAGGAAGCATGCCGTAGAGTTCGGTTTTCGCCTCATCGGCGCTTAGCTCTTTCTCTGCAGTTCCTTCCTCACTGCCTCCGCAACCGGCCAGGCAGGTAACCATTAACCCGATTACCATTAAAATTGCCAGGATTCTCATTTTTCTCTTGCTCATTTTACTTCTCCTTTCATTGTTTGCTGCTAGCCATTGCTTCATATTGTCTGTTTCCATTATTAAGCGCAAAATATGTGCCAAAATATTCTGAATAATTTTTCATAAAAAAAGAAAGCTTGCGCTTTCAAGCTTTCTTTTCATTTATATTTTTATTCATTGAATAGAAGTTGCCACCCCGTTCTATGAGCAGTCACGTTCCATTGTACGAAAATCGGACAAAATGTCGGAATTCGGTCACTTTTTTAAATACTCTGATAACTCAGTGTTGTTTTTTAACTTTTGATAGAGGGTGCTTCTGGCGATCCCTAGGGCCTTAGCCGCAGCGCTCAGGTTGCCATTGGCCCGTTCAATCTCATTTTTTATGATCTCGATTTCAACTTCTTTCAGCCGGGTATTGCGCAGATGGTTATTTCTTGTTTTGTTAACCATACGGTCCGGAAGCATGGACGTATTTATTTCTTCCCCTTCCTTGGACATGGCGATTACGCCTTCCAGGATATTTCTCAGTTCTCTTACATTTCCCTTCCAGTCGTAATTCTCCAGCATATCGTAAAAGCTCTTGGGAATGCTCAATTTGTTCAACCCCATATCCTTTTTCAGCCGCTCAATATAGTGGTCGGCCAGCAGGCGGATATCTCCGTTCCTTTTGCGCAGGGGCGGTATCTTCAGGGTAATGGTGTTGATTCGGTAATATAAATCCTCGCGGAACCTACCCTGCTCCGCTTCCAGATAGAGATCGCTCTTGCTGGCGGAAATAATCCTGATATCAATGGGTATTTCCTTGTTTGACCCCACCCTCGTCACTTTAAAGGTGGAAAGAACCCGCAGCAATTTTATTTGGACGTCCAAGGGCATGCTCTCCACTTCATCTAAAAAGAGAGTTCCTCCTGAGGCGGCCTCCAGCTTGCCCGAACGCCCTCCCCGGCTGGCGCCGGTAAAGGATCCTCCTTCATAGCCAAAAAGTTCACTTTCGATCAGTTCCCGGGGAATAGCCCCGCAGTTAATGCCGATAAAAGGCCCGGATTTCCGCCGGCTTTCATTGTGAATGGATTGAGCCAGCACTTCCTTGCCAGTTCCGCTTTCTCCCCATAAGAGAATCGGTGCGTCGATCTTGGCCACCTGCTTGGCGATCTCCTTCAGCTCTTTTATCTCCTTGCACTGGCCGATCAGATTGTCAAAGGTATATTCGGTAGAAGACGGCTCTTTCTTTGTCGTTCTGCTCTTCAGTTCCGCTTCTATGGCATCGACGATGGAAATTACAATGCCCAGGGTATGTTCCTGATAGTCCTCTTTTCTTCCCGTTAAGGACATGGCCCCGATGATCTCTCCATCTGCCCCGTGGATGGGAGCTCCGGAACAGGTATATTTTTTATGTACTAGATTATAATGTTCTTCTCCCCAAAAAACCATGGGTTTTTTCTCTTGCAGACAAGTCCCGATGGCATTTGTACCCACATACCGTTCATTTCTGCTGGCGCCGACGACCAGAGAGGGATCGTACTCGTACTGGCTCAGCAGATCTTTATCGCTGATAATATCCAGCAAATATCCCCGATCGTCACTGATAAAGATATAATACCCTGTCGGCTTTATCACATCATAGATCTTATTCAAATGCTTTCTCGCCGTTTCGATCAATACGGCGTTTTCTTGAACAAGTTTTTTTCTTTCCTTTTCATCTAACTTTTTAATTTTCACAGGTGAATTATATTCGATTTCAAACTGCCTCGATCTCACCCATGAATCATATATTTCCGGGCGGATAAACGAATAATCATAAGGTTCATTGCGAACAAAATGTTGAAAAGCTTCAATCAGCTGTTTCTCGTATTCTTCATTGAAGTTTAACAAAACATTCACCGCCTTTCTCTGTCTGGTGGGTATATTAACTGAAATAAAGGTTGTTGGTAATATATTCCGGATCACTGGTTACATCAATCCCCAAGGCTTTGATTGTCTGCTCATCCCTCTCGCTGAGAATTGCGGTGCAGTGGGCCTGACAGCCTCTCAGGCAGGGAAGTTTGCTCAAGGCTACTTCTGCGGACGGGTTGGTCGCGGCGGAAATGGTCAGGGCGCTGAGAATTTCTTCGCAGTGAAGGCTTGTCTTTTCATGAAGAAGGATATCCGTCTTCATATCCTGGATCCCCTTTAAGACGTTTGGGGAAATGAGGTGGATGTCGTCGGCCATTCCGCAGAGAATTTTTATTGCATTGAGTACGGCAGCGGCAGCGGCTACCATTCTCCTGGAGCTTCGGCCTGTCACAATGCTGCCGCCGGGCAGTTCTAAGGACATGACGACGACGTTCTCATATCGCTCATTACAGTTCCGTTTGTATTCTGCATAATCTCTGGCTGGCTTGACCACCTTCCGGTCCTCAACCTTCAGGTCCAGCTCGTCCATTAACAGCTTGGACCGCTCCAGCGCGCCGTCATCGATTTTTCCCTTTTTATAATCGCACAGCGCGGTCAGATATCTTCGGATGATTTCCTGGCAGGCTGCTTCTTTGACAGCCTCGTCATCGATGATGCTAAACCCGGCCCTGTTGACGCCCATGTCGGTGGGACTCTTGTATTCCGACTCTTCACCAGTGATCTTTTCTATGATCCTCTTGACGACTGGGAAAACTTCCAGGTCCCGATTATAGTTTACCGCCATTTCCCCATATGCTTCCAGGTGGAAGGAGTCGATCATATTCACGTCTTTCAGATCGGCGGTCGCGGCTTCATAGGCGATATTCACCGGGTGCTTGAGCGGAATGCTCCAGATGGGAAATGTTTCAAATTTTGCGTAACGCACTTTTGTTCCCCGTTTATAATCGTGATACAACTGGGAAAGACAGGTCGCCAGCTTTCCGCTGCCGCCGCCCGGTCCGGTTACCACAACCAGGGGTTTTGTCACTTGGATATAGGGATTGGCGCCGTACCCTTCATCGCTTACAATGGTATCCACATCTGTGGGATAGCCTTTGGTAAATCTATGTTTGTACGTTTTAATGCCCCGACGGTCCAATTTGTTTAAAAACATATCGACTGCGGGGGCATCGTCTTCATAGCGGGTCACGACTACACTATTGATGGCTAGGTCGTATTTTCGAAACATATCGATGAGCCGGAGAACTTCCAGATCGTAGGTAATTCCAAAATCAGCACGCGTCTTGCTGGTCGTGATATCGCCTGAGTAGATGCAAATAATAATCTCTGCTTGGTCCTTCATTTTCTGGAGCAATTTAATTTTGGCATTTTCATCAAAACCGGGGAGTACCCGCATGGCATGTTTATCATGCACTAATTTTCCCCCAAACTCCAGATAAAGCCTTTCGCTTTCTCCCTCGTTGATCCGTTTCAAAATATACTTGGATTGTTCTTCTATATACTTTTCTGCGTCAAATCCTATCTTCGTCATCACGTTCCTCTCCTTCTACAGAAAAACAATCGCGCCAACCACGCTGGTCACTACCATTGCTGCTATAATTGCAATCGCAATTATCCGAATCGTTTTTTGCTTCATCATAATACAAAAAGCCTCCTCATTTTCCACGTTTATTTACATCAGTTCAATATTTAATTTATTTCTGCCTTCTGCCAGACCCTTTAAACTAATATGGTAGTCAATATCCAGCTGTCCCGTTCCTTCCGCTGTTACGCTGTTTTCCACGTGATTTGTGAGAACCTCCATCGCAATAGCTCCGAAAGGTGTGTCATAATAGCCGGTATAGCGTTTTCCTTTTTCGAATTCGATTTCCGTATCTATACCGACGTTTTTTCCAACCCTTTTCATCTTTATGGTTCCGTTTTTCAGTTTAAGGCGGGTCCTGCATCCGGGCATTCCGGAAATTTCGCTTTCATCATAGATGAGATAAAGGGCATCTCCTTTTTCGTACAGCTTGCCTTCGGTAATAAATTCCAGCTGATCTTCTTCCAGATCAGCCGTTATCTGTGTTCCAATAATTTTCATCATAATATTCTTCATTCAGTCAGCTCCTCCAACATCTTTTCCAATTCTTCTTTGTTAAAATGATATTCTTTCAGACAAAACTGGCACTGCAGCTCTGCCTGCCCGTCTTCTTCGATTATCTCCGTCAAATCCTTTTTACCAATGGACATAAGCGCCCGTTCAAGGCGGGGCTTGCTGCAATCGCAGCGCCAGGTGATATCCCTGGTCTCCAGCTTTTGAATCTGATACTGCTGCGGCATTTCGTTGAATATGCGCGCGGACAGCTCCATAACCATCCCTTCTTCACTCTTTCCGGCGGATGTCTTGTTCACTTCATCAATCAGAGTTGTCAGCGGAGGCAGGTTTTCAATCATGTCCTCCAGCGCGGATACGGCTCCTTCCTCTGCTCCCGGCATCATTTGAATAATCATTCCGCCCGCTGCTCCTACATGATAGTCCCTTTCTATTTTTACGCCCAAAGCGACGGAAGTATTCTGCTGCTCGGAAATAAAAAAGTAAGCTGCCAAGTCCTCGGCGATTTCTCCGCTGACCAGGGCAATGGTTCCCATGTAGGGCTCTTTTAAGCCCAGGTCTTTGATTACGGTCAATTCTCCTATTCCCAGCGATCCGCCTACATCCAGTTTTCCTTTTTCCGTAAGGGGTAAATCCACGTCTGGGTTAGCAATGTATCCTTTTACCTTTCCCGTTCCATCCGCTGTGGCTAAAATCTGTTTGGCTGGTCCCTCCCCCTTGAACTGGAGGGTAAGCTTGTCCTGCGGGTTTTTCAGCATAATGCCCATAAGACCGGCTGCTGTCAGGACTCTTCCCAGCCCTGCTGCGGCCAGCGGCGTTGTCATGTGTATATTGCGCGCCTCTTCGACCATATCTGTAGTAATTGCCAGATATACCCGGTAAGATCCGCTTTTATCCATTGCGATTAATGTATTGCTCATCTTCCTTATACCTCTTTTTTTATCTTTTCCTTTCAATTCTATCATAGTTGTAAGAAATTATTAATAACTTTATTTTAGATTTACACGGTTTCGACACAAAAAAACCATAAAGTCCGTGTATATTAATCTCAATAAAAGGACAAAACGGATAAAGGGAGGAAAAATCAATGGATAACAATTTTGAAAATAATGAATATAGATACACCAGCGGCCCAAACCCCGGACAGTTGATCCCAACAGAGGATCGTGATCCGGGAGGCGCACCGGGAATGGGTCCCAGGTCATCGAAAAAGAAAAAAGAGAAAAAAAGCAAGCCAGTACAGCTCACCAGAACTAGCCTTACTGCAATCATTCTGGTATGTGTCCTGCTCTCCAGCGCATTCGGCTTTGGAGGGGCCATGCTGGCCAATGACGCCGGCCTCTCGTCTCAATATTCGGCAGGCAAAGAAAATACCACCAATGCCAAGACGACTGGCTTTAATCTGGAGGATGCCACGGGCAGTTCAATGACGGTCCAGGAAATAACGGCTAAAGCACAGGATTCTGTGGTGGAGATCAAGACAGAATCCGTTCAGGCCGATGCGTGGATGCAGCAATATGTCACAGAGGGGGCCGGCAGCGGTGTCATTATTAAAAGCAATGGATATATTATTACCAATAATCATGTAATCGCAGGAGCGAATAAAATAACAGTAACGACCAGCGACAAGAAGGAATATGAAGCAAAGCTGGTTGGTACTGATGCAGATACAGATGTAGCGGTCCTCAAAATTAATGCAAGTAATTTGACAGCCGTCACTATGGGCAATAGTGACCAGTTGAACGTAGGTGATTTGGCGGTAGCGATCGGCAATCCCCTGGGTGAGCTGGGCGGCACAGTTACGGCTGGAATCATAAGCGCCCTGGACCGCTCCATCAGCATTGATGGAAAGACAATGTCCCTATTACAGACCGATACCTCCATCAACCCGGGTAATTCGGGAGGCGGATTGTTCAACCAGTATGGTCAGCTGGTGGGCGTAGTTGTCGCTAAGTCCTCCGGTTCTGATGTGGAGGGCCTTGGATTTGCGATTCCCATTAATCGAGCCGCAGAAGTAGCCAGCCAGTTGATGAAAGGCGGTTATGTAAAAGGAAAGCCTTCTACGGGGATGTCCTATGTGGATATGTCTCAGCAGCAGGGAAATAACGGATTTTTCGGCGGCGGACAGCAAAGCGCTGCGGGAGGCGTTTATATTCAGGAAGTAACCGGATCCAATGCTAAGAAGGCTGGCTTCCAGCAGGGAGATCTGGTCTACTCGGTGGATGGAAAAGAAATTGATAACATCGATACCCTTTCATCGATTATTACCTCACATAAGGTGGGCGATACGGTAAAATATATTGTACTTCGCGATGGACAGTCAAAAGAAATTAAACTTAAACTAGAAGAGAAAACTTCCTCTTAATAAGTAATAATAAGATATGCGAAAAGACCGAGCTGCGGAAGCAATTCGGTCTTTTCGTATTTATTATACCTTTTTTAAACATCTTTGCCGGGTCCGTTGATAATTTCCATTAACTTGGATTTAATCTCAATCTGCTGATCCTCTGTGTACCCCAGCTCATCCATCGCTTCTTGGTCTTCCTCAATCAAGCACAGGGGTGGAAATAAGACGCACCACCAGTTTTGTCCTTTTCCTTCGCCTAGTGTAAGATTCAGAGCTTCGTAGTTTCCAGCTGGAAAATACATATCTCCATAGGTTTTGGCCGGTATCCATCGAACACCTAAATCCGCTTCCGCTCCATATTCTTTGCCATTTTCTTCAATTACTTTTGCCGCTGTCTTTTCCATATCCTTCAGATGATTTTCTAAATAGCTGCGGGACTGTTCAATATCTTGGCTTTTTTCCAGGCTGCCTACTTCTTTAATAATCTGGTCCCTCACTTTTAATTTGAGATTTTGATCATCAGCGCTGTCGCTGTTGGCAATTACGTGCAAACGAATGATTCCGCTGTATTGATTGGACGGTTCATCCTCATATGTATAAAAAAGGACGAATCCCATTACGATAACCAGAATTAGGCTTAAAATGCATTTTTCTTTTAGATCGATATTTTTCATAAAAAATCCTCCTTGTATGTTCATTCTTCACCAAGGAGAATTTTTTTATACACGACCGAATAAAACTTTTTTATTTTACGATTAGTAAACGACTTCCTTCCTGGAGATTAATAGGATCATTCAATTCATTGATCTTCTTGATAGACTCTATACTGGTTTTGTACTTCTTAGCTATTTTCCATAGACTGTCATTTTTTCTTGTTATGTAAATAACCATAGAGGAAGGTCTTTTATTCTGTTTATTTTCAAGGAAGCATGGATTTTTTATTAATTTCAGCGCCGTTTCTTTTATGGCGGATACTTCAAGCTGCAGGCTGGCATTGATTTCTGCCTGCTTGCTGTTCACCTTATCCGACCAGAGATCCTTTATTCCAATTTGACAATCTATTTTCATGCCTTCTTCGGCTGCTGGAATATCAATCGAACCCCTGAAAGGAATATCCTGTTTTATTGCAAATACTTGTTTTTCCGAGTCCTCCGGTATACATAAGACAGTTCCTTCTAAAATTCCCTCGACCGTTACTCGGCCTTGTTCGGCCCTGGATTTTTGTTCTTTTATACGTCCGTTGACATAAAGAATTTTTCCTAACTGCCCATTTCTTTCCGCAACATCTACAATTTCTCTTGCTGATATCTCTGTAGTTCCTGTTCCCAGGACTGCTTCTATCATTTTTTCTGTATAATCATAAGTAGTATCTTTGACACTATGATATAAATCTGACACTACTTCTTTTTCCAGATTTTGGTATATTTCAACCGATGTGTTAACGCTTCCTTTTAAAATAAAACAATCTTCTTCTTCCTCGCTGATTGTCACTTCCAGCTCTTTGTCATTAAAGGATACTTTGCTCATAGCCAAGTTATCTTCTTTATTCATAAGTATGAACTGGGTAAAATCGGCCTTCCCTTGGTAAAAAGCAGGTTTTTGTATTACCTCTCCGTCTTTTTCTTCTTCACCTAAATAAAGAATATTAACACGCACCGCAGCATTAATGACCATTTTTTCTGAAGTTGTTTGTTTATGATTTTCCACCACATTGATGTCACTTTTCAGAATTTTAATCGGCCTCGGGCTCCCCTCTTTAACCTTTAAATCTTCTGCAATCTCCAAAGATTCTTCTTTTCGAAGAGCAACATGGCTCATTTTGACGGTTTCTTTTAATAGTTCCAACTGTTCCCCGCGCAGATTTTCGAAGAGTTGTAATTCTTTTTCCGCGTATTCTTTCAGGAAAAGCCCCAGAGTAATTTTAGCTCGGAATTTGCGCTCATTAATTACAGAATAATCAATTCGTTCGATTTTAGATTCAATGACCAAATGAGATAAAGGTGAGGCTGTCACCTGCCAGTCTGTTTTGAAAGGAAGCCTGGACTGAATGATGGCCACAGATTCATCCTCTTTTCCATCAGGCAGATAAATTGTCTGTAATCCTACCTCTCCTGTAACTTTTATGCTGTCATCATCTCCCTGTCCGACTTGTATTTCTTTGCTGGATAAAAATGCCTTCCCATCCATCGATAAAATTGAGATTAAATCTGGCTTAATATCTGGAACAAGTATATCTTCTTCTACAAAGATTTTTGTTTCAAGATTTTGGGCCACGGCTGTTATCTTTAATTCATTATAAACGGCCTGACCCGCCAGTGGCGTAATTTTAACTGGTTCTGCTGCTGTTTCAGAACTTTCCTTTATCTCTTCTTCGCCTAAAAATACCGGCTCTAGTTCTTCCTCTTGTTTATGTTCTATAACTTTTTCCGGCAAAATCTGTTTTGGTAATCCCTGTTTGTTGTCTTTTTCCGTTGCATCGAAAGATTTTTCTTCCGATATTTGTTCTTGATCCGGTTTGTTCGCAGCAGTTTCCTCTAAAACAGGAAGATCCTGTGAAAATTCTTCCTCCTTTTCGGTACTTGCTTTTCCTTCCTCACGTGCAGGTACTAAAAGTCTATCATAAGGAGTTGGATCAAAGCCGTCGTTTATCTGTGCTGTATCGGTATTTTCGTCGGCTGTTTTTGCTGGTTGTAAGGCAAATTCAGGTATTTTTTCATCATAGGTCATGGTTGTTCCCCCTCTGTCTTCCTATACATATTCTTGTTATATTGTATTCGAGGGCAAAAGGGTTCATACCATTTTTTTTACAGACTATTTTTTGTGATAAGAAGAGACCGACAAAACCTTTTAACGATCAATGTATCTTTTTACGACGAAGAGTTCGTAAAAAACAGGAGCGGTTTTGTCAATCATGCTATCCGCTCCTGTTTTATTCTTTATAATTATTGCAGTTTCATGCTTCTGATTCTTGATCTAAATTTCTACATTCCAGCTTTCCGCCGCATTGGCACCGGTACTGGCTGAGATTTGTAATCAGTTTTGATCTCTTTTGTCTGTAGAATTTCTTGCTGCATTTTTTACAAACAATTACATATCGATATCTAATTGTTTTATCTGGTTTTGCCAGTCCCAGCTCTTCGTAAGACGCTGTTGTCTTTATCTGATACCCGTAAGTCCGGTTCATTTTATAAGCATAGGCTTTCCACACTCTTCCATGATTATTACAACCATAACAGGTATGGAGAACTTCATGGGCCAAAATACTTCTTACCTTTTTCTCATCTATTTCCAACAGAGCGTTTCCAATTTCAATGACAAACACAGGATCCTGAAAACGTTTGTCTTTCATGCAAGCAGCAAATCTGCTTTTCGCTCTTTTGTTGATGCGGATTTTAGGGTCTATTTGCTTACTGATTGGTATGTTTAAATGATGGCATTCCTTTATCACCTCTTGCAAGCATTTTTCAATTTCATGTATTTTCATATTGTTTCACGTGAAACGATTATTCCTATTGAAGTGATTTCAATAGCTCAATCAATCTTTCCAATTCATCTCTGCTGTAATATTCAATTTCAATTTTTCCTTTTCGTCCACTTTGATTAAGGCTTACTTTTGTTCCCATGATATGTTTCAGGTCTTCTTCTACCCGTTTCACATCTGCGCTCTTCTCTGCTTTTCTTCTTGGATTTTTCTTTTTTGAAGAATGCTGTTCTTTAATCAGCCTTTCAACTTCTCTGACAGACAGTTCTTCTTTAATCACATATTCGGCAAGCTGTATTTGTCTTTCCCGGTCACCAATTCCGGCAATCGCTCTGGCGTGTCCGGTTGTAAGTTTTCCTTGGGAAACCATATTTCTCACTTCCTGGGGAAGTTTAAGAAGACGGAGTGAATTGGTTATGTAAGGTCTGCTTTTACCAACGCTTTTGGATACTTCCTCCTGGGTCATACCAAAGGAACTGATCATTTGATTAAGACCCTCCGCTTCTTCGATGGGATTTAGATCTTCTCTCTGCATGTTCTCAATAATTGCCACCAGCATATTTTGCTCATCGGTCAGCTCTTTAATCATGCAGGGTATTTCTTTCAGACCCGCTTTCCTGCATGCCCTCCAGCGTCTTTCACCAGCAACGATTTCATAACCTTTTTTCGCCTGGCGAAGAATAACCGGTTGAATTAACCCATGTTCTTTTATGGAATTGGCCAGCTCCTGCAATTTTACATCATCAAAAACTTTTCTTGGCTGATTTTCATTGGGTTTAATATCGTTAATGTCTATAAATTCAATCCCCTGTGCCCTTATCTCATCTGCCTTTTCGCTGTTTATTTTTTTTGTATCGATTTCTGAGGTGCTGAATAATGCATCCAGTCCTTTGCCCAGCCCTCTGTTCTTTGCCGCCGCCATTACTGTTCATCCTCCAGACTTAAAAACTCATCAGCAAATTCCTGATAAGCCTGGGCTCCAGCTGATTTTGGATCGTACTGCATAATTGGCATTCCATAGCTTGGAGCTTCAGCAAGTCTTACATTCCTTGGAATTACAGTGGTATAGACCTTTTCCTTAAAGTATTTTTTTACTTCTTCCACTACTTGAACAGATAAATTTGTCCGTCCGTCGAACATACTGAGGATTACGCCCTGGATCTCCAAATTTGGATTCATATTTTTCTTAACAATTTCGATTGTACTCATCAGCTGACTTACGCCTTCAAGGGCATAGAATTCACACTGAATAGGAATCAAAACCGAATCAACTGCTGTCAACGAATTAATAGTCAGAAGTCCCAGTGAGGGTGGACAATCAATAAATATATAGTCATAGTCAGGCTTTATCTGATCCAATGCATGTTTCAGCCTTTTTTCCCTTCCCTGGAGCTGAATCAGCTCTACCTCTGCTCCTGCCAGCTGCACGCTGGCAGGAATGATATCTAAATTTTGTACCTCAGTCTGAATAATCGCCGATGTTGGATCTATATGATCTTCTACTAAAATTTCATAAGAAGTATTACCTAGTTCTTTCTTGGATAATCCAATTCCGCTAGTAGTGTTTCCCTGCGGATCAATATCCAAAATTAATACTTTTTTCCCCTTTAATGCCAGACACGCTGCCAGGTTAATGTTCGTTGTCGTTTTTCCTACGCCGCCCTTCTGGTTGAATATTGCAATTGCCTTTCCCAAATTAGTTCCTCCTTTTTAAAACATAAGCAATTTTTTCGCATAATTTGATTATATACCATAGGGCTTTTTTTTACTATACTTTTTACATAAAAAAAAGGAATGTTTCACGTGAAACATTCCTTTATTGGTTAACTACCTGTTTCTGTTTTGGAGTGTTTTTAGGTATGGTTATTTTTACTTCATAATATTCCCCTTTATCTTCCTGCGTATATTTGGCTCCCTGCTCTACTTGAAAGATTTCATTAAATGTTTTTCTAATCGTATTAAGATACAATTTATAACTAATATATCTTATTTTATTTTGCTTGCGTTTTTCCTCCTGCTGCTTTTCCAAGACATCTTCAATTAATTTTTCACTTTGCCTTACATTAAGGCCATGCGAAACGATACGGTCAATGACCATTTTCCTGGTTTCATCATCAGGTATTTTCAGCAAAGCTCTGGCGTGACGTTCGGTCAGGCGATTGGCAATCAATGCTTTCTGTATATCCTCCGGCAGGCTTAACAGCCTGATTTTATTGGAAATAGTCGACTGCTTTTTTCCGACCCGCTCTGCCAATTCCCCCTGAGTAAGTTCGAACTCTTCCATCAATCGATTGTATGCCTGCGCCTCTTCCATATAACCTAAATTTTCACGCTGTACATTTTCCACTAAAGCGATAATAGCAGCATCCTTATCATCCGCTTCGCGGACAATAGCAGGTATTTTGGTCAGTCCGGCCATCCCAGCTGCCCGCAGTCTCCGCTCGCCTGCTATTACTATGTAAGACCCGTTATTGTTTCTTTTCAAAATAATCGGTTGTATAACACCGTATTCTTTAATGGAGTCTCTCAATTCAAGAAGCTCTTCTTCTCCAAATATTTTTCTCGGCTGTTCCGGATTGGCAAAGATTAAATCGATAGGAATCTCGGTCACTTTTTTGATCAGCATATATGTCTCCCTCCTTGTCCCAGTTTTATCTTAGCAGGAGTTATACACTGGGAAAAGGGTTTTCTTTCAACAAAAAACCCCTAAATTTTCTATTTTAGGGGGTCTTTCGATGGAGTTCCCGCTTTTCTCGGATATTTCGAAGGGGTATCGCCCGTCTTTTCTATAAAAATAATCTTATGTTCTAAATTAAAATTGGACAGCTTCGCATGCTCTTCTCTCCGAATCTTTCCTCCCAGCACACGCAGGGCATTTGCAGATTCCTTGATTTCCTCATCCGTATTTGGTCCTTTATAAGCTAGGAACCACCCGCCTCTTCTTATAAAAGGAAGACAGTATTCAGATAGAGTCGCCATATTGGCTACGGCCCGGGAAACACAAAGATCGTATTTCTGTCTGTGGTTTTTATTGCGGGCCAACTCCTCCGCCCTTCCATGAATAGCCGTAACGTTATCGATCTCCAATTCTCCGCAAAGTTCCTTAATAATCTTGATCCGTTTGTTGAGAGAATCGATGAGAACGAATTTTTTATCGGGAGCTGCAAGTGCTAAAGGAATCCCGGGAAATCCGCCGCCCGTTCCCACATCGATAATCAGCTCGGCGTTTTGAAATTCTTTATAAATAACAGAAAGCAGGGAATCAATATAATGCTTTTGTATAAATCGAGAAGGTTCGGTTATGGAGGTTAGATTTACAGCCTCATTCCACTTTAAAATACCTTCCATATATGTTTCATACTTTTTCAAAAGTATATCGTCATAATTAATCTTTAATTCTTCGAAAGCCTTTACAAGTTGTTTCATGATTTTTTCCTTCTCATCTTCTCCAAATGAATCAGCAGCACATTGATATCCGCCGGGGATACGCCGGAAATTCTCGACGCCTGTCCCAGAGAAACCGGCCTGAATTGATTGAGTTTCTGGCGGGCTTCGATTCTCAGGCCTTCCACCTGTTCGTAGTCAAAATTGCTGTCCAGCTTTTTATCTTCCAATTTTTTAAACCGCTGAATCTGCTGTTCCTGCTTGCCAATATACCCCTCGTATTTAATCTGAACCTCCAGCTGGTTCCTCGCATGATTGGAAAGTTCCGGTCTTTCAGGATCAACCGCGCTGAGACTTTCATAGGTAACTTGAGGACGCTTCATCAGTTCCAAAAGAGAGATCTTTGTTTTAACCGGCGTACTTCCTAAATTTTCCAAAACAGAATTAATTTCTTCTGGCGCTACCATCGCATGTGCCAATCTCTTTTTTTCCTCCTCAACGATTTCTTTTTTCTCTAAAAATCTTTGATATCTGGTTTTCGAAGCCAATCCCAGGGCGTAAGCCTTCTCCGTCAAACGGAGATCTGCGTTGTCTTGCCTGAGAACCAGCCTATATTCCGCTCTGCTGGTCATAATTCTGTAAGGTTCATTAGTACCTTTTGTCACTAAATCGTCGATTAGAACGCCAATATAAGCCTCGCTTCTGTCGAGAATAAAAGAATTTTGTCTGTCAATTTTTAACACTGCGTTAATTCCGGCCATCAAACCCTGCGCCGCTGCTTCCTCATAGCCGGAGCTTCCATTAAATTGACCAGCGCAAAATAAATATTCAATTTGCCTGTTTTCTAAATTTAATTTTAAATCCAACGGATCAATACAATCATATTCGATTGCATAAGCTGGCCTTACGATTTCAAGGTTTTCTAAACCAGGTATTGTCTTATAAAATTGTTCTTGTACATCTTCAGGAAGGCTTGACGACATTCCTTGTATATACATCTCATCCGTAGTAAGGCCCTCCGGTTCGATAAAAAGCTGATGTCTTTTTTTATCAGCAAAGCGGTTAACCTTGTCTTCGATGGATGGACAATATCTGGGACCCACCCCTTCAATCTGACCGCCGAACAGCGCTGACCGATGAAAATTATTTCGAATGACCGTATGGGTTTCCTCATTGGTATAAGTCAGCCAGCAGGAAATCTGTTCTCCCTGCAGCTCATCATTTAAAAAGGAAAATGGGACGATTTGTTCATCTCCCGTCTGCTCCGTCATTTTATCGTAATTCAAGCTTTTCCCCAAAGCTCTGGCCGGTGTGCCCGTTTTGAATCTGCGCATGGGAAGTCCATATTTTCGCAGCTGATCGCCCAGCTCCATGGATGGTGCCAGGCCGTTAGGCCCGCTGTCAAAAGCACTCTCACCGATAAAAATCTTTCCCTTGAGAAAGGTACCGGTAGCCAAAATGACCGCTTTTGCCCGATAGACAGAATTGGTCTTTAAAACCACGCCGCAGGCCTTTCCATCCTCGATCACCAGATCAACCACTTCTCCCTGCTTCAAGTCCAAACCTTCCTGCAGCTCTAGCGTCCTTTTCATTTCTTCATGATAGCGGTTTTTGTCCGCCTGGGCCCGCAGGGAATGAACGGCAGGTCCTTTCGCAGTATTGAGCATTTTGCTTTGGATGAAGGTTTTATCAATATTGATTCCCATTTCACCGCCAAGAGCATCGATTTCACGGACCAAATGCCCCTTACCCGTACCTCCAATGGAAGGGTTACAGGCCATCATGGCCACAGCTTCAAGATTAATGGAAAGGATCAACGTCTTTTTTCCCATGCGGGCGCTGGCCAGCGCTGCTTCACATCCGGCGTGGCCCGCTCCTACTACAATCACATCATATTCACCCATTAAAAATTGTGCCATTTTCTTTCCCCTATTTACCTAAACAAAATCTTGAAAAAACTTCATTTATAATATCATCGGAAACCGTTTCTCCAATAATTTCGCCTAACCATTCATACGCATTTTTCAGATCAACTTCAATAAAGTCCAACGCCTCCCTTTCCAAGGTCATATGTCTGGCATCGGCGAGCGCGTCTTTTGCCTTTTCTAAAAGTTCTTTATGTCTGACATTGGTCACCATCAGACTTTCATTCTGCTTAACTTCTCCGCTGTAAACCATGTCCAGAATAACCTGCTCGATTTCCTCGATCCCCACTTTTTTAAGCAAAGAAGTTTCCACTACCGAAGCATTGGGCATCACGGTTTCAACTTTCTCTCTGTTCCACGACTTTCCAAGATCGATTTTGTTGATGAGAACCACTGCCCTGCGATCTCCGATATATTGAATGATTTCCTGGTCTTCCTGGGAGATCTCCCGGCTGCTGTCCATGACAAAAATGATGAGATCCGCCTCATTGAAGGTTTTTTTGCTCTTTTCGATGCCCATCTTTTCAATAGTATCATCGGTCTTCCGAATTCCAGCAGTATCGGTCAGCCTCACCGGTATATTTTTTATACTTACAACTTCTTCGATGGTATCTCTTGTTGTTCCTGGAATATCCGTTACAATCGCCCGCGTCTCTTTAAGTAATTCATTCATCAAAGAAGACTTTCCCACATTGGGTTTTCCGATGATAGCAACATTAAGACCTTCTCTTATAATCCTGCCTGTATCAGCTGTAACCAGTAGTTTTTCAATCATATCGTTTATTTGCGATATTTCGATTTCCAATTCCTCGTAGGTCATCTCCTCGATATCTTCATCAGGATAATCGATATTAACCGTTACATTTACCAGAAGATCCAACAGGGCCTTTCGAATATGAATTACCTTTTGGGAAAGCTGTCCGTCCAATTGTCCCAGCGCCACATCGAAGGTTTTATCCGTCTTTGCCCGTATCAGATCGATGACTGCCTCTGCCTGTGAAAGATCCAATCGTCCGTTCAAAAAAGCTCTCTTTGTGAATTCTCCCGGCTCAGCCATACGGGCTCCCTGCCGCAGAACCAGCTCCAACGTTTTTCGAAGGGAAACCATGCTTCCATGGCAATGGATTTCCGCCACATCTTCCTTCGTATAAGTGTACGGTTCTTTCATGAAGACAGCCAATACCTCATCAATTTTTTGGCCGCTTTTGGGATCTTCCACATATCCATATGTCAATTTACGATTTATGATCCCGCTTCTGGCCGGTATAAAGACTTTTTCCAGGATTTCAAAGGTTTTGGGACCGCTGATCCTGACAATGCCGATCCCTCCTTCTCCATATGCAGTTGCAATAGCAGCAATTGTCTCTTCCATATTTCATCCTTTCAACGAAAAGACCCGCAAACAGCGGGTCACTCTCATCTTATTTTGTCAGCTCAATGATAACCCTTCTGTACGGTTCTTCACCTTCGCTTTTCGTCGTTACATTGGGGTTTCCCTGAAGAGTGGCATGGATCACCTTTCTTTCATAAGGATTCATCGGTTCCAGCCTAACGCTCTTCTTGGTTCTTACAACTTTTTCAGCAAGTCTGTTGGCAAGCTGCTCCAGCGTCTTTTCTCTTTTGGATCGATAGTTTTCCGCATCGACTACAACCCGGATATACTTCTCGTTTTCTTTGTTAACGACCAGGCTGGTCAGATACTGGATCGCATCCAGAGTTTGTCCCCTTTTTCCAATGACCGTACCGGAATCCTTGCCCTTCATATTAACATAAACACTATTATCTCCAGTCTTTGCCGTAATGTCCAGAGTCAGTCCCATTTTTTCAGTCGTTTCTCTGAGAAATTCAAGTGCCGGATGTTCTTCCACTACAGTCAGTTCTTCTTCCGGCTCTCTTGGAATAACTGGCTTTTTTCTTTCTCTCTTTTTCTTTTCTTTTTTTCTTTGTTCAGGCCGCTTATCTTCTTTAGTATCCATCTCAACCGGTTCCGATTTGTATTCAGCTTTTACTTCCGGCTCCGGTACAGCTTCTTTCTTCTTAGGTTCCACTCTCACCTTGGCTAGCTTTGAACCGATTCCAAAAAAACCTTTTGAAGGTTCTTCTAAAACAGTCACTTCGACTTCATCTCTTTCAAGCTTTAAATCAATCAGGGCCAATTTGACCGCTTCTTCAACGTCCGTACCCCATTTTTCTGAAAAATCCATATTCATGTTCCTCCATATATAAACGAAAGGATTCAGTTATTTTTTCTTTTTTTTCTTCGCTTCTTCTTTCATTTTCTTTCTGACTGACTTCAGATGTAAATTAAAGAAGATCTGCATTACCTGTCCTAGAGCCCAGTAAACCGCCAGGCCTGCAGGAAAGGATCTGCCCATCCATACAATCATGATCGGAAAAATGTATTTCATCATCTTCATCATGCCGTTCATCTGAGCCGCTGCTCCGGTATCGTCCGATTGCTGCTGATTCAAAGAAAATGCGATAAAGGTTGCAATACCCGCTAAAATCGGCAGGATCCATTTATCCGGCTGACTGAGGTCCATGATCCACAGAAATTTTTCGTGTACTGCGAATAACATGCTGTCATCGTTCATGTAAGTCATCGGAGTTCTGAGCAATGCAAAGAGACCCATGATGATCGGCATCTGAATGAGCATCGGTAGACAACCGCCCATCGGATTGAACTTCTCTTCCTTGTACATCTCCGCCATCTTTATATTTAAAGTTTCCTTATCGTTGGCATATTTCCTCTGAAGCGCCTGCATCTTAGGCTGCACTTCCGACATTCTGGCCATGGATTTTGTCTGTTTTATATACAGCGGGTAAAGACATAGTTTTACTATAATCGTAAAAACAATGATCGTAATCCCGTAGTTATCAATAAATCCATATAAAAAACTAAGTAACCAGCCAAGAGGTTTTGCTATTACTCCTAATATTGTGTACATTCATTTCCTCCACTATTTTAAAGGGTCGTAACCTCCCGGGTTGAAGGGATGACACTTTAAAATTCTTTTGATTCCAAGATAACTGCCTTTGAAAAATCCATACTTTTCCAATGCCTGAATAAAATAGGTGGAACACGTTGGGTAAAACCTGCAAGTAGGTGGAAATAAAGGGGATATAAATTTTTGATAACCCTTTATCAAGAGAATCAATAGTTTTCTCAAAGCATCACCTTCTTATTTTTTCAAAATACCTGCTCTCCTGGTTGCGGCTTCAATTGATTTTTTCACATCCGCATATTTCGAATTAATAATTGTCTTTCGCGCTATAAAGATTATGTCGTATCCTATAGCCAGCTGTTCTTGAATCGTTTTGTAACTCTCTTTCATAAGCCTTCTGGCTCTGTTTCTCGTTACACTGTTTCCTACTTTTTTGCTTGCTAAAAAAGCGATTCTGGTATAGGGGAGATTATTTTTTCTGTAAAAAACAACAACAAAACGATCTCCCACAGACTTTCCCTTTTTATAGATGGAAGAAAAATCGCCGTTTCTTCTTAATATTTCTTTTTTTAGCATAGCTTAACTTTCTCTGTGTTAAAGGGCATTTATCCGTTCATGCGGCGGGGCCGCAGATCCATAACCCTTGAAGTAGACAAAAAGACCACGCTTGCGGTCTCTATGCTGATAACACTTTTCTTCCTCTTGCTCTTCTTCTCTTTAAAACATTTCTACCGTTTTTCGTCTTCATTCTTTTTCTAAAGCCGTGTTCTTTTTTTCTCTGCCTTGTCTTAGGCTGATAAGTCATTTTCATTTTCAAAACACCTCCTTACTATTATTTAATTCCATATGTTTCATCATCCGTATAAAGCATGTACATATGCCTTACCATTATACCTTTGAGCCAGTGTCATGTCAATTCTTTTATCCTTGTTTTAATTCGATGTGCTTGATATTTTTGGAGAAGAATCAAGATCTATTTGCATCTGTGAAAACTTTGCACAATTTTGTCCACAACTAGTGGATAACTTCCTCAAATTTTATTTTTTCAACAAAAAAAATTTTACATTTGCCTGTGGATAACTTTTTTGTTATGATAGTGCTATCACAAAAATAGCAAGAAAGCGGATAAAAGAAAAGGGTAAGTATCACAATGAAAGATATGAACGCAATTTGGGAAGAAATGTTAAGGCTCTTTGAGCTGGAACTTACCGGTGTAAGTTATAGAACCTGGTTCCTTCCTCTTATACCAAAAGAAATCAACGAAGAATTAAAGCTATTTTATCTGGAGACGCCCGACAGCTTTTCACAAAGAGTCCTGGAAACCAGGTATATTGAGAACCTTCAAAAAAAAGCAGAAACGGTTATAAAAGAACCGTATCGGGTCGTCATACAGTTGAAACCCGATGAAAGTGAAGATGAAATTGAAGAGAAAAAGATAAAAGAAAATCCGAAAAAAATCCTCAAGGATGAATTTTATTTCAATCCACGTTACAATTTTGAAAACTTCGTTGTAGGCAATAATAACAAATATGCCCACGCAGCAGCCCTGGCCGTTGCCGATGCTCCATCCATGGCCTATAATCCCCTGTTCATATACGGCGGTTCCGGTCTTGGAAAAACCCATTTAATGCATGCCATCGGCCACTACATAATGGAAAATCATCCTGAAAAAAAGGTACTCTATGTTTCATCGGAAATGTTCACCAACGAATTGATCAAATCACTGGAGGACCGCAAGCGGATTCGCGCTTTCAAACAAAAATACAGAAACATCGATGTTTTGCTGATTGATGATATCCAGTTTATCGAAGGAAAAGAAGCTACGCAGGAAGAATTTTTTCATACCTTCAATACGCTCTATGATCTCAACAAGCAAATTATCATTTCCAGCGACCGAGCGCCCAACAAGCTGGTCAACTTGGAAGACCGGCTTACATCGAGATTTCAATGGAACATGATCGCTGATATTCAGCCTCCAGACTATGAAACCCGAGTGGCCATTCTTAGAAAAAAGGCAGAATTGGAAAACGTAGATCTGGACGACGACCTCTTTGAAGTCATTGGCTTGATCGCGGAAAAAATTAAGTTTAATATTCGGGAGTTGGAAGGCGCATTTACCAGGATCACCAGTTTTTCAACGCTTTTAAATGAAAAGATCACCGTTAAGTTTGCTAGAAACATCCTCAAAGATATTTTATCGGCCAGCGACTTTAATATTTCTTGTGAATCGATAAAAAAGACAGTCTGCAAAAAGTTTAATATTAAAATCGCCGATATTGAATCCGCCAAAAGAACCCGAAACCTGGCCTATCCAAGACAAATTGCCATGTATTTGTGCAGAGAACTGACAGAAACTTCACTGCCCAAAGTTGGAGAAGCTTTTGGCGGAAGAGATCACACCACCGTCATCCACGCTTATGAAAAAATTGCCGCGGAAGTAAAAACAAGCCAAGAAACAGCTGATATTATTGATGAGCTCAAAGACGAATTAAACGGAAAATAAACTGACAAGATATGCACATACCAACTGAACAAAAAAAACAGGTTACAAACAATTTTTGACGAACAAATTTCGTTCAAAAATGAAAGCGCAAATCAGTTATCAACAATATCAACAGCCCCTATTACTACTATTACTATAAATATATATAAAGAGAATAAAGGTCTTTTGGATCCTTTTGGAGGTAAAACTATGAAATTCACATGCAGCCAGCAATCATTATCAAAAGCTTTAAATACAGTTTCAAAAGCAGTGACTTCGAGAACAACAATTCCCATTTTAAAAGGAATTTTATTAAAAGCTTCATCGGACGGTACTTTGACACTCTCTGCATCTGATCTGGATTTGAGTATTGAAAAGAAAATTGATGTTAACGTGGAAGAAGAAGGATCGATTGTTGTCCTTTCAAAGCTATTCAGTGACATTATCCGCAAACTTCCCAATGAGGATATACTTATTGAAGAAAAAGAAAGCAACAATGTTCTTATTAAAACAGCATCTTCAGAATTTACAATCGTAGGACTTGCTGCCGACGAATTTCCAAATATCAGTGAGCTGGAAGGACAACCAGAGACCTTATCCTTTGATAAAGAAATTTTTAAAGATATGGTAAGAAAAACCTCCTTTGCCGCCAGCATTGATGAATCAAAGGGAATTATTGTAGGCGTTTTATTGGAAATTGAACCGGATACAGTTAATATGGTTGCACTTGATGGCTTCCGTATGGCTGTTGCAAGAGAACCTATGAAGAGTGCGGAAAGCACAAAGATCGTCGTCGCCGCTAAAATCCTCAATGAAATCAATAAAATTGTTTCGGAAGCAGAAGATGAAGGTGATATTCAAATTATGCTCAGCAATAAAAAGGCCGTCATACTGGTAGAAACTACTAAAATTGTCATTCGGCTACTGGAAGGCGAATTTATCAAATACAAAGATATTATTCCGACTCAGAATCAGACAAAAGTGGAAGTGGGAAGGGCCGTTCTGCTGGAAAGCATTGAGCGTGCATCTCTATTGGCTAAGGAAGGAAAGAATAATTTAATAAAATTGACCATAAAGAATAATCTTCTTACGATCACCTCTAGATCGGAAGAAGGGAATGTGAAGGAAGAAATCGTTATGGAGAAAACAGGAGAGGATTTGGAAATCGGATTTAATTCCAAATATGTAATCGATGTTTTAAAAGCAGTCAGCGATGAACAAGTTCTCATGGAGTTCAATACCAGTACAACCCCTTGTCTGGTAAAACCTTTGATTGGAAATACATTCGAATATCTGATCCTTCCAGTAAGAATAGCATCAAACTACTAATTATGTATATTAAAGAAATACAGCTGAAAGATTTTCGGAATTATGAGCAGCTAACAGCAGAATTTCATAAAAACGTAAATATTTTCCTTGGGCAGAATGCCCAGGGAAAAACCAATTTATTGGAGAGTATTTATATAACATCTATGGGAAAGTCTTTTCGAACCAACAAAGATCGAGAAATGATCCGGTTTGGAGAAGACTTTTTTCGGGTTCGGGTAAAAGCATTTAAAGAAGAGGAGCTGGTGGTAGAGATAGCGGTAAACCAGGAAGGAAAAAAGGGCATTAAAATCGACGGTGCCAAGGCTAGAAAAATGTCTCAGCTTTTAGAGCAGATTTATATCGTTATTTTTTCACCAGAAGATCTGAGGATCGTTAAGGATGAGCCTGAAAAAAGAAGAAAATTCATCGATCGGGAACTGTGCCAAATAAAGCCTTCTTACTACGATAATCTTAATCGTTATAAAAAAGCGCTGCTTCAAAGAAATGCTTACTTGAAAGAGCCGCGCATTGATGAGGGCGTTTTGGAGATTTGGGATGCAGAGCTGGCCCAGTACGGCAGCCAAATCATTGCTCAGAGGAATGAATTCATAAAAAAACTCAGCAAAATCAGCAGTCAAATCCACCAGGGAATCACCAATCACAAAGAATATCTGGAAATTTTTTATGAACCCAGCATTCAGACTTGTGAAAATCAAAAACAAATTTTTATTGAAGAGCTCCAAAAATGCAGAAGGCGCGATATTAGGAACCGTACGACAGGGAAAGGTCCACACAAAGACGATCTTCAGCTAAAAGCAAACGGCATCGATATACGGAATTTCGGATCGCAAGGCCAGCAGCGGACAGCGGCTCTTTCTCTCAAACTATCGGAAATCCGTCTGATTCGAGAAGAGACTGGCGAAAATCCAATTCTTTTATTGGATGATGTTCTTTCTGAGTTGGATCAGGAACGGCAGAACTTTTTGATCCGGTCTTTGAGCGACACGCAGATCTTTATTACCACCACCGAAATTTCCCGTCAGGCTATCCAATCCCTGGGGGAAATCCGCTATTTTAACATAGAAAACGGAAAAATAATTTCTTAAATACTATTCTAAAAGAAATTTATTAGTCTCAGACGCTTTAAATGAGCCTTATAGCTTGATAAAACAAGATTATAATAAAAAAACATCAAAACGCACTTAAACTTGTAAACGGTGCGTTTTTGTTGTATAATGATATATCTATGGAATTTGACAGATTCTGAAATCAAAAGATAAAGAGGTGAAGCGATTAATGAGCGCAGATGTAAAGCAGCAGCAATACAATGCTGAACAGATTCAAGTGCTTGAAGGATTAGAGCCGGTCCGCAAAAGGCCGGGAATGTATATAGGCAGTACCGGACCAAGGGGCCTGCATCATCTGGTCTACGAAGTGGTGGACAACAGTGTGGACGAAGCCCTGGCAGGCTATTGCACGACAATCAATATAACCATTCAAAAAGATAATTCGATCATGGTTGAAGATGACGGCAGAGGCATGCCGGTAGACAAGCACCCAAAGCTGGGAATTCCTGCTGTGGAAGTCATTCATACGGTCCTCCATGCCGGCGGAAAGTTCGGCGGAGGCGGATATAAGGTTTCCGGAGGTCTTCACGGCGTAGGAGCATCGGTTGTCAACGCACTTTCAACCCACATGGAAGTGGAAATACGCAGAAATGGAAAAGTTTATAAACAGACTTACGAAAGAGGAAAGACCACATCTCCCCTGACAGAGATCGGAAATTCGAGAAAGACAGGATCAAAGACTACTTTCTGGCCGGATCCTGAGATCTTTGATGAAACGGAATACGACTACGGCACATTGGAACACCGCCTTAGGGAAATGGCCTTTCTCAATAAAGGAATCAAAATTACCCTAAAAGACGAACGGGAAGGTCAGAAAAAAGAAGAGGTTTTCCACTATGAGGGCGGAATCCGGGAATTTGTAAAACACCAGAATCAGAATAAAGAAGCGCTTCACCAGGATATCGTTTATTTTGAAGTAAAGAAAAAGGATATGGAAGTTGAAATCGCCATGCAGTATACGGATCGATACAATGAACTGATTCTTTCCTATGCCAATAATATCAATACTACTGAGGGCGGTACCCACATGGTGGGATTTAAGACAGCCCTGACAAGGGTATTCAACGACTATGCCAGAAAAAATAAATTTTTGAAAGAAAATGATGACTCGCTTTCCGGCGAAGACGTAAGGGAAGGACTGACGGCCATCATCTCAGTTAAGCTGACCAATCCCCAGTTCGAAGGGCAGACCAAAACCAAGCTGGGAAACAGTGAGATGAGAGGATTCGTCGAAACTTCCACCAATGAGAACCTGACTGCATTTTTGGAAGAAAATCCGGCTCAGGCGAGAATTATTCTCGATAAATGCCTGCGGGCCGCAAGAGCCAGGGAAGCAGCTAGAAAAGCCAGAGAACTGACGAGAAGAAAAGGCGTTCTTGATGGTATTTCCCTGCCGGGAAAACTGGCCGACTGCTCGGAGAAGGATCCCAGCGTTTCTGAAATCTTTCTAGTAGAGGGAGATTCGGCCGGCGGTACGGCTATTAACGGCCGCGACCGGAAAAGACAAGCGATTCTTCCACTTAGAGGCAAGATCTTAAACGTTGAAAAAGCAAGGCTGGATAAGATTTTGAACTCTGATGAAATCAAAAATATGATTACCGCCTTCGGCTGCGGAATCGGAGATGACTTTAACCTTGAAAAACTCAGGTATCATAAGATTATTATTATGACCGATGCCGATGTGGACGGCGCCCATATCCGGACGCTGCTTTTGACCTTCTTCTATCGGTATATGACACCGCTCATAGAAGGCGGCTATGTTTACGCTGCCCAGCCTCCTCTTTTCCAGGTAAAGAAGGGAAAAGAAGTTCACTACACTTATTCAGATGCGGAGCAGGAAAAGCTGCTGGCGTCCATCGCCGAAAAACCTGGAAAAGCAGAAGTTCAGAGATATAAAGGTCTGGGTGAAATGGATGAAAACCAGCTATGGGATACGACCATGAACTTTGAAACCAGAACCTTGGTTCAAATTACGCTGGATGATGTGGCAGCGGCCGATGATATCTTCACCACGCTGATGGGAGACAAGGTTCCGCCGAGAAGAAAGTTTATCGAGGAACATGCAACCTATGCAAATCTGGATATTTAGAAAACAGGGGGTAACAAGTGGCAAATTTAATTGAGGATCAGAAACTGATCCAACATGAGATATACAAGGAAATGAAAGACTCCTACATCGACTATGCCATGAGCGTAATCGTTGGAAGAGCCCTTCCTGATGTGCGGGATGGACTGAAGCCCGTTCACAGGAGAATTTTATACGGAATGAGCGGACTGGGCGTAACACCGGACAAGCCATACAAGAAATCGGCTCGTATTGTCGGTGAAGTAATGGGTAAATACCATCCTCACGGGGACAGTTCCATTTACGATGCTATGGTAAGGCTGGCGCAGCCCTTTTCCACAAGATACATGCTGGTGGACGGCCACGGAAACTTTGGTTCCGTAGACGGTCACGGCGCAGCTGCCATGCGTTATACAGAGGCAAGGATGACGCCTTTCGCCCTGCAGATGCTGCGGGATATTGACAAAGAAACGGTTGACTTTATGCCCAACTTCGATGAGGAAGAGAAAGAACCAGTGGTTCTTCCTTCTAGAATTCCCAACCTGCTGGTCAACGGCAGCAACGGTATCGCGGTTGGCATGGCGACCTCTATTCCGCCCCATAACCTGGGAGAAGTCATCGATGCTGCGGTAAAGATGATTGAAGATAAAGATTGTACCATTGACGATCTGATTCAAATTGTCAAGGGACCGGACTTCCCGACAGGCGCCATGATTATGGGAAAGAACAATATCAAAAATGCCTATCGCACCGGACAGGGAAAAGTTATTGTACGTTCAAAGACGGAGATTGAAGAGACTACCCGCGGCAGATCCCAGATCATTGTGACCGAGATTCCTTATCAGGTTAACAAGGCCAGACTGATTGAAAAGATTGCCGAGCTGGTTAAGGATAAACGGGTGGACGGAATTTCCGACATCCGCGACGAATCTTCCAGCAGAGAAGGTATGAGAATCGTCATCGAACTGAAAAAAGATGCCAATCCTCAGATTACCCTCAATCGGCTGTTCAAGCATACCCAGCTGCAGGAAAGCTATAGCATGATTATGATCGCTCTTGTCAGGGGCGAACCAAAGATTCTCAATCTGTACGAGATTCTGGATGAATACCTGAAGCATCAGTTCGATGTGGTAACCAGAAGAACAAAATATGATCTTAAAAAGGCGGAGGCAAGAGCCCATATCTTGGAAGGTCTGCGCATTGCCTTGGATAACATCGATGAGATCATAAGAATCATCCGTTCCAGTTACAACGATGCCAGAGAAAAATTGATGGAGCGTTTTGGCCTTTCAGAAATACAGGCTCAAGCGATTCTTGATATGAGACTGGCCCGTCTGCAAGGTTTGGAACGGGAAAAAATTGAAGAAGAATACGCGGAACTGCAAAAGCGCATTACCTATTACAAAGCGCTGCTGGCGGACGATGACAAGATGATGAGCGTTATCCGCGATGAGCTTTTGGAGATCAAAGAAAAATATAAAGACAAGAGAAGAACCAAGATTACAGCCAACGCGACGGAAATCGACGAAGAAGATCTGATTCAGGAAAAGCAGGTTGCTGTTACCTTGACCCACCTGGGTTATCTCAAGCGTATACCGGCGGACACTTATAAAACTCAGAGAAGAGGCGGCAAAGGAATTACTGGGCTTACCACCAGGGAAAACGATTTTGTAAAAAATCTGATCATGACCTCGACCCACGATTATCTGATGTTCTTTACCAATACGGGAAAAGCGCATAAGATCAAAGCCTACGAAATTCCCGAAGCGACCAGAACGGCCAAGGGAACTCCTGCCGTTAACTTCCTCAATCTGATGCAGAGAGAGCGAATCACTGCTGTGATTCCAATTCAGGAATTTTCGGAAGAAAAATATTTGATTGCGGTAACGAAGAATGGTACCATCAAAAAGACAGCCCTTGCCAACTTTGATACCAATCGTAAAACCGGCTTGATTGCCATTAATCTGAAAGAAGACGATCAGCTGGTGGATATCAAACAGACAACGGGAACCGATAATGTAATCATTGTTACCAAACATGGAAAATGCATCTGCTTCTCAGAGGACGATGTAAGACCAATGGGAAGGATCGCAGGAGGCGTTCGTGCAATCAAGCTGGAAGGCGATGACGAAGTCGTTTCCATGGAACTGGTACAGCCGGATCAGCAGCTTTTGGTTGTAACGACTAATGGCTATGGAAAGAGAACGCCGGTTAAAGATTATAAGATTCAGGTAAGAGGCGGAAAAGGCCTGCTGACTTACGATAAGGCCAAGTTTAAAAAGACGGGTGAACTGGTAGGCGCCATGGTGGTCAATGAGGATGATGAGATACTGTTGATTAATTCCGACGGTATTGTAATTCGTATAGAAGCCAAGGAAGTATCTGTTTTGAACAGAGCGACCCAGGGCGTTAAAATTATGAAAGTTGAAGAAGATTCCAATATTATTGCCATGGCAAAGGTGATCAAAGAGGAAGATATAGACGATGAGCCGAAAGAAGAAGGTAAAAAATCAAATGACAGCGGCAGTAGTCAGATTCATATGAAGACAGAATAGGAGAAGCCAAATGGGTGATTTGTTAAAATTCTCAATACCGGGTAAACCCGAATATGTTAAAATAGCCAAGCTGGCTGTTGGGTCCGCCGCGGGAACGGCAAATTTTAATATCGAAGCCATTGAAGACATTGAAATCGCAGTTGGAGAGGCATGTAAGAATATTACATGCCACGGTTTCGATGGTTTCAGCAATTTTTATGAGGTTGAATGTATGATCGAGGAGGATCGGATGATTGTCACAGTGTCTGACAAGTCTTGCGAACATGGTCTCGAAAAGCATAAAAAGCCTTGTCTTGATTGTCCCAATGAAGGCAATCTGGGCGTATATATCATTAAATCACTGATGGATGAAGTAGAAATCGTTAAGGCACAAGACGGAAACAACAGTATTAGAATGGTGAAGAATAGATGCTGAAGGAAGAATTGTTCAACCAATATCAGAGGACAAAAGATCGAACACTGAGAAATGAAATTGTGGAATCTTATCTGTATATGGTAGATATTTTGATTCGAAAATATTTGAACAAGGGTGTGGAATACGATGATCTGTATCAGGTCGGCGCCATGGCCCTGATTGCTGCTGTAGAGAGATTTGATCCGTCCAAGGGATATGAGTTTTCCAGCTTTGCCACGCCGACAATTATCGGGGAGATTAAAAAATATTTCCGCGATAAGGAATGGAGCGTCAAGGTCCCCAGAAGGCTGAAAGAACTTTCAGGAAAAATCCAGTCGGCCAGGGAAGAGCTGTTCAATCAGCTGCAGAGAAATCCGACCATACCTGAATTGGCCGATTATATCGGTTACTCAGAAGAAGAGGTTCTGCAGGCGATGGAAGGCAGCATGGCTTACAATGCTTATTCCCTTAACCAGACCTTTGATGAGTCGGGAGAAGAAGGAGAATCTTCGGCTCTTGAAAAGTACGCGGCCATTGAAGACGGAGGGTATGACAGGCTGGAATATACGGAAATGATCTCCAAGGTACTCAATGAGCTGAGTGATACCAACAAATATATTTTTAAAGAACGGTTCGTAGAGGATAAATCCCAGGCAGAGATCGCAAAAAGATTGGGCGTTTCACAGATGACGATTTCCCGGGCGGAAAAAAATATTAGAGAGCGCTTTCAGAGAGAAGCGCAATGCTAGGAGGATATGGAGCAAGATGAAAAGAGTCTTTTCGGGCGTGCAGCCCACAGGAAATATTCATATAGGAAATTATTTAGGAGCGCTGAAGCAATTTGTAGAGCTCCAGGAGGAAAACGAATGTATCTATTGCATCGTTGACATGCATTCGATTACCGTACCCCAGGATCCAAAGGAGCTGAGAAAAAACACCCTGGATGTGGCGGCCCTGTATCTGGCCGTTGGGGTAGATCCTTCAAAATCCATCGTTTTCGTTCAGTCCGACGTACCGGGACACTCTGAACTTTCTTGGGTTCTCACGTGCAATTCCTATACTGGAGAGTTGTCCAGAATGACTCAATTTAAAGATAAAAGCAAGGGCAAAGAATCCGCGCCCACAGGGCTGTTTACGTATCCCATTCTCATGGCTGCCGATATTCTTCTTTATGATACGGATATTGTTCCCGTGGGAAATGATCAAAAACAGCACATCGAGCTTTGCCGGGATATCGCAATTCGAATTAATAATAAATATAAAAAGACGTTTGTAGTACCCGATGGAAGATTCTTAAAGGCAGGGGCACGAATCATGGCCCTGGATGATCCTGAAAAGAAAATGAGCAAAAGCGCCGAAAATATCCACAGCAGGATCTCTCTGCTGGATGAGCCTTCCAAGATTAAAAAATCCATTATGCGGGCGACTACCGATTCAGAGGGAAGCATTCGTTTTGACCCGGAAAACAAACCGGGAATTACCAATCTGCTCAACATCTACAGTGTATTTTCCGGCAAGGACATCTCTGAGATTGAAAAAGATTACGACGGCCGGGGATACGGTGACTTTAAAAAGGATCTGGTGGAAGTAACAGTGGATGCCCTTACTCCGATCAAGGAGAGGTTCAACGAAATTCGGAATTCTGAGGAGTTGATAAAAACCTTGAAAGACGGGGCTGAAAGAGCAGGCGTCATTGCGGAAAGAACCATGAAGCGGGTAAAGGATAACTTTGGCCTTGGAATCTGATTGAGGAAAATCGAAAAAGGAGAGCATGCTTATGGCACTTTTAAAATGCCCTGAATGCGGCGAATATGTTTCGGAATTTGCCAGTTCCTGTCCCCACTGCGGTTGTCCCATGTCCGATATTGCCCAGGAAAATCAAATCGATGATCGCAGCTGGGACAACAATCAAACGAAGAGTAATACCAATACGCAGGTTTACAGCCAGAAAGAGCTGGAAGAGGCCATGCAGCAGGCGAGAGCCGGAAGAAGCAGGAGCGGACAGAAGAGAAAGCCGGGACAGCAGAGGCTGGTAAAAAATTCGGAAAGCGCATTTTCTGGCAAGAAGAAATCGAAAAAGAAAAAGGATGATAAAAGAGGACTGAAAATAGCCCTCATTGTTATTATTGCCATCGTCGTAATCGGAGGAGGTATTGCCTATTATTTTGCGATGGCAGGGCCTTCTAAAGCCAATAAAGATCCATCGGATATGACCGATCATACCGATGTGACCACGCAAGAAACTTATCGCAGTTATGATGAGAAGCAGCCGTCCTCAAAAGAAACGACTAAGAAAAAAGAGACGAAGGCCACGACAAAACCTACAAAATCAACGACACAGAAACAGACCACAAAGCAGTCTACAACGCAGGCTCCTACACAAGCACCGACTGAAGCACCGGATGCACCTGCGAATGAATAAAAGGGGAAGCTTAAGTAAGATCAAAGGGGGAATTAATCATGGCATTAATCAAATGTCCGGAATGCGGCCGCCAGGTCTCGGAATACGCAGAAAATTGTCCGAACTGCGGATGTCCGATGGACCGGGATCTTCCGTATGAGGATGAGTACGAAGATTATGAGGAAAGCGGCTCTGGACGCAATAAGAGAAGAAGCAGCCGTTCTTCTAAAAAGACGGTTAAAAAATCCGCTAGGAGCGGATCCAAGCGGCCAGTGGTACATAAACATGTAAAGAAAAAGACCAGCATCCTGCCGGCAGTACTGGTTATTATCATCGTTTTGCTTTTGGCGGCAGCGGGCGCGTATTACTATTTTTACGTTTATAAGGACAAAGACGACCAAAACGCCCAACCTTCCACCCAACAAACCCAGGAGCAGACCATCGAGCAAACGCAGAAGCCTGCTGAGCCGGAAACTCAGGCTCCGACTGAAAAGCCGACTAAGGAGCCGGCAGAAGAAACAACAGATGGAAACGATGTTCCGGGAGGGGCAGACGCGTAAAAAGGATTATAGGGCTGTCGCATTAGAAAACGAATGCGATGTGCCCTTTTTTCGACCCATTTTGTGAACTGTTGGGAAAGGAGCGGTCCCTTCGGGCCAGGATTCATAAAGGGTGAAAAGCAAAATGATCGCTCGAGCTTGTTTTGGTCTAAGTTTGCGATGATTTTTCATCGCGGGAAGAGAAAATAAGGTAGAAAAGCGATAATTTCCTGCTGTTTTTAGGTGGATTGGCAGCGAAAAAGGCCTAAAATCATCGCTGAAAAGGCTGCTAGGCACAGATCACGATGATTTTCTCCATACGGGGAGGCCGCGCCAGCCTGGCCGATCTTGACCGCTCTGTCTGCCCTGGTCTCGGGCCTTTATTTAACCCTTTATTTTCCCTGGTCATCCTTCAAGCTGTTCTGCAGCTCCCGCAGTTTGGCGATTCCGTCCTTTACTGTTTTTTCAACATCCAGGCACAGCTGTTTTTCTTCTTTCCGGGAAAGTCCCTTGGTTTCTACCCGGGGATGGATCATGACATCGATTCTGGTTCCTTTGAGAATGCCGGTTTCTTCATACATCTTATAGCTTCCAAAGACCGATACCGGAATGATGGGGACTTCCGGCTTGACGGCAAGTTTGAAAGCGCCTCTCTTAAAATCGCCGGGATCAGGCCCTTTGCTCCTGGTTCCCTCGGGAAAGATCATGAGGGAAAAGCCCTGGTTGATCAATTCGATCCCTTCATCGATAGCCTTCAAGGAAGCGCGGGGGTCGTCCCGTTTTATAAGAACGCTTCGTATTCTGCGGATCCACTCGCCGTAGATGGGAATTTTGCCCAGATTATCCTTTGCTACAAATCCGAACTGAATTGTGTTCAGCGAAGCCGTATAAGCGATAATGTCCGCATATCCCTGATGATTGGCGATATAGACAACCGGTCCTTCCTGGGGCAGATTTTCTTCTCCATGGACCACCAGCTCCGAACCGAACATATTGAGAACATCCCTGGACCAAACCGTTTCTGCCATGAGGATGTTGCGGCATTCCCGCTCCACATCTCCTTTTGCTTTCGCGTCCTCAATTTCGCTTTTATATTCATTTAACCTTTTTAATGTGGTATAGAGTTTAAAAAACCCTGGTATGTTTCGTATGATTTTCATATAGCCCTCCTGAATCTTAGTATATCTACTATACCATAATTTTAGAGCCGCGTCGAAAAATTTTCTCAGTATTCAGTTCCATAATTTGGACAAGGACGGCAAAAAAACGTCGTGTATTTTTAAAAGAAACCATATATAATAGGATAGATAAAAGAGGAAGGCGGATGATGAACAATATGTCAAAAAAACAAATGATTCTGATGATTGGCGGACTGGCGGGTTTTCTTATAATCGCCTGTTTTGTCGTGGGCGGAGGGGAGCTTGCCTTTGATACTGTGATCAGAGAGTGGTTCTATTCTTTGAGAAACGATGTTTTGACTCCAATACTTAAGGTCCTTACATATATGGGAAACTGGCAGAGCATAACCATTTTGTGCATACTGCTGCTGTTTTTTCGAAAAACCAGAGTTCGTTATGGAATACCGGTTTCCGTGGGCGCCATCACTGTGACAGCCCTCAATAAAGTTATTAAAATCATATTCAAGAGGCCCCGGCCGGATGTGAGCCTGCATCTGATCGATCAGGGAGGATACTCCTTTACAAGCGGCCACTCCATAACCAGCATGGTTGTCTTTGGAATGTTGATTTATCTGGTGAGGCGTTATGTGAAAGATAGGAAAAAGGCCAATCTCTTGACGGTGCTTTTGGCTATACCCTGGATCTTTATCGGCTTGAGCCGCATCTATATGGGTGTTCATTTTCCAACGGATGTTCTGGGAGGCTGGTGTTTGGGGCTGGCTATTTTGATGGTCCTCATCGCCATGGAAGAACGGTATGAAAAAAGAGCAGGACTGCCGCATTAAAGAAGAAAGGTTGTCTAGATGAATTAAAAAAATATGAGCATGTATTTTCCTTTTTTTTGTCTTTTTACTTTTATTTTCTGACTGCTCCCATGCGGCCGGAGCCAGACTCAAAGTTGGCGCGTTCTATGATACATCTTGGCAAATCCAACCGCTCCATGAGAGCCAACAACACCAGCAGCTTAATCCTTATGTAAAAGGATCAACCGTGGAGCCCGCAAACGGCAAGGTTTACGCCCAGCGTGACGTAAAAAAATACAGCGGCAAGTAAGCCGCTGCGATGATTCATAAAAATGACTTTATATACAAGCTGTTTAAAAAACATGGTTTTACCTGGGGCGGGGATTGGAAAGCACTGAAAGATTATCAGCATTTTGAAAAATAAATCTCAGCGATTAAACCATCACATTTTCCGGGTCCCGATCAAAGAAAATGCTCTTTGATGAAGTGGAAAGAGGAATTCCAAAGCAGACTCTCACGCCGGACGGGAAACATCCCATCCTCAAGGCAGCCTGTCCGGCTGAAAATAAGACCCGATTATCGATCCGATTATCAGCGGCTATGGAGACGGCCGATCCGACAGCAATGCCCAGATCGGTTACATTAAAGGCACAATTTGCTCCGGCTTTCGTCATTTCCGCACAATTTTCAAATCCGCACATGCCGCACGGATCAAGTCCCAGCGGATCGCTGAGAACACCAAGCAATACGATGCAATGACTGTCATCCACATTTTTAGCGTCCCTTTCAAAAAAGTCAGCTCCCGTTTCCTTGGCGATGTCCCGCATATGGGCGCTGAGCACGTCCTTATCGTTTCCATCTAAAATAAAAGATATGACCTTGTCTTCTCCGCAGCCCTTGGGAGCTGTCTTGGCGGCGGCAACCATTTTATCAGCTACAAGAAAAGCGCTTCTTTTCTCAGCATCTTCACTTTTGTAAATCATTGAAATCCTCCTAAGATTTTCATATAAATTGATTATACAATGGTTTGCGTTGTTCGTAAAGGGCAAAGAATTTTTCTTTCTTTAAGGAAGAATCGCTTTGATTCATAAAGGCGTAAGGCAGCCCCTTCTCATCTTTTGCCCTTTCCCACAAGGTTTTCGGGGAAATGTCCCCATCAGCGACAATGACTTTGTTTTGTTCGAGTATGTCCCTGTTCATTTCATCCAGCATAACACCGTCCCCGCAGGAAACGACAATCCCCTCTTCCTCCGCCAAAAGGCACAGCATTTCGTACTCTTTATTCCGATATTCGTGTTCGCCCATCATCATGCAAATTCTCTGGACGGTGCGGCCGTCCTTCTTCTCAATTTCATCGTCCAAATCAAAAACGCGATATTGATACTCTTTTGCCAGCTTTTCAGCCAGCCCCCGTCGATCGCTTCCCATAAAGCCAATTACAAAGATTCTTGAATGATTCATAATGTCCCCCGATCAAATATAAGTTATGTTTTCAGTATACGACACAAATGGGCCGCAGGCAAGTATCCCCGGCTTGCGGGCGGCCGTCATTTATCGTATACTATAACAGGGCTTTTGCATTGGACAGGCCCTGTTAAAAACATCAGAAAAGAGGAAGCGTTATGAAAGAACCAACTTTAATTATAATGGCCGCGGGAATAGGTTCCCGGTACGGCGGGCTTAAACAGATGGACCCCATCAGCGATCAGGGCGAGATCATCTTGGATTTTTCCCTCTATGATGCCATGATGGCCGGATTTAAAAAAGTCATATTCGTTATTAAAGAAGAAATGGAAGAGGACTTCCGGGCTTTAATCGACGACAGAGCGGGAAAGCATCTACAGGTGGAGTACGCCTTTCAAAAGCTGGAGGATCTCCCCCAGGGTTATCTGGTTCCGCAGGGCCGGGAAAAGCCTTGGGGAACAGCCCATGCAGTTTTGAGCTGCAGACATTTGATCAACGGACCCTTTGCAGTCATCAATGCCGACGATTATTATGGAGCCGGAGGGTTCCAGAGCATCTATGATTTCCTGATCAGCAGCAAGGACGGCGCAACCTATTCCTACTGCATGGTGGGCTTCAAATTGGAAAACACCATTACAGAAAACGGACATGTGGCCCGCGGCGTATGTGAGATCACGGAAGAAGGTAATTTGACTCAAGTTACTGAGCGCACCAAGATCATGAGGCGGCCGGAAGGTGTTTGCTATACGGAGGACGACGGCCAGTCCTGGATACCTCTCCCCGATGGAACAACGGTGTCCATGAATTTTTGGGGCTTTACCAAAAGCATGATGGAAGAAATGGAAAAAGGATTTCCTGCTTTTTTAGATCAGGCGATAAAAGAGAATCCGCTCAAGGGCGAATATTATCTGCCTATGGTGGCGGACCGGCTGGTGAAAGAAGGAAAAGCAACGGTAAAAGTTCTTCCTTCCCAGGATAAATGGTACGGAGTGACCTACCGGGCCGATAAGGAACAGGTGGTGGCTGCTCTCCAGTCCATGAAGGACAAAGGGCTTTACCCGGACAAGCTGTGGAAATAGGGTAAAGGATACCAGGAAATTTTAAGTCCGGAAAATTTTCTGGATTTACGCAAAGTTGCGGGTTTGCGGGGCCTGGAGTCGAGGCTGGGAGCAAATCATCGTGATCTGAGACTAGCAGCCTTTTCAGCGATGATTTTAGGCCTTTTTCGCTGCCAATCCTCCTAAAAACAGCAGGAAATTATCTCTTTTCTACCTTATTTTCTCTTCCCGCGATGAAAAATCATCGTAAACTTAGACCAAAACAAGCTCGAGCGATCATTTTGCTTTTCACCCTTTATGAATCCTGGGCCGAAGGGGCTGCTCCTTTCAAAAAATGGATCGAAAAAAGGGCACATCGCATTCGTTTTCACTAATGCGACAGCCCTTTTTGATTTCAGATGAACAAAATCTTACTTCCTAAATTTTCGCTTTCAAGCTGTCAGCCAGCTCCTTCATAGCCTTAGTTTCGGCTTCCATGGTTTTTGTCATTTCCTTCTGCTGGGCTTTTAGGGCCTTGTTGTAAATTTCGATTTCCTCGCTGTAAGAACCCTTTTCCCCGGCGGCTGATTTTTTCAGAAGCGAGCGGGTCGCATCCTTCGTATCCGCCAGCTTTGAGCCTTTACCCGTTCCCCAGAAAAGATTGCCCTTGTTGCTGTCTTCGAGAAGCGATTCTTCTGAGGCTTTGCAGGTCTTTGGGCTGAAGGAATAATATCCGAATTCCGCTCTGACGTTGATCTGACCAGCCAAATCCAGAGCGCCGTTTTGCTGCTTTTCATTGGATAGCACGTCTTTTTCCAGAGCTGCCGTAACGTCTGAGATCAGTTCGATATTGGACTGGTAAGGAATGTGCTTGATGACCATATCGGAAGTGAGGATAATGCCGATAAAATGATCCTGGATATATTTGAAGGTTTCCAAAGTCGTCTTATTCAGCGCTTTTCCTTCTGACCGAATGGCCGTGAGCTCATCCTCAGAAGCGCCGTCTGAAACAGCCTTCTCGTAGCGGGAATTGACATCATCGATCTTCTTGTTCAGGCTGTCGACAGAAGCGCGCAGTTCTTTGGAGGCCGCCTTATAAGCTTCCGTATCCGCACCGGCTGCCTTTGCCAAATCTTCGTTGAGCGCTTCACCCAGATCATCGCAGGTAGCAGTCATATCCAGCTTGAGGGCCGGAGTCTGATCCACATAGATGGCCAATGTGCCGAAGGTCTTGAGATTGGTGGTCATAACATCCGCATTGTAGGTATCCTTGTCGTCGGCCACCGTATGATAGCGGTCGCGGTTCCAGTTTTTATCTTTTTCCTTATCGAATCCCGGGATATTGACAGAGTGAGGAACGCCGCTGGCCCGGTAAGAACCCCCGTCCTCCAGGCAAAAAGTATCGACGGAAGTGCTGTTAAAGCCGTCGGGATAAATATCGTTTTCAGGCGCGGCAAGAATTCCGGAATTTTCCACAAACTCTTTCACAAGGGGAGCAAAGTCGGGATCGCACTGGATCTCGCCCTGTTTTGCTCCATCGTAAACGGCGGGAAGCTCGAAGTTGAGCATGGCGATGGTTTTTCCGGCCCAATCAGGATGAGCGTTGTTGATCATTTCCCAGGCGCCGGTGGTCCAGTCGAACTGGCTTCCGATGGCGCCCCATTCCTTAGAACCGTGGCATACGAAGACAATATCGTTTTCCGGGGTATATTCGGAATCCTTCATAGCCTTGGCCATAGAAAGAATCAGGCTGATGGCGCAGCTATCATCCTGAAAACCATTGAAATATACGGCATAATGACCGGAGACAATGATTTGCTGGTCAGAGGATTTTCCCTTGATTTTTCCAACCACATTGTAGATGGTGCCCTTATCCGGCTCCATAACATTATCGACTTCCAAAGTCGCTTTATTCTTACCTTCCTTTATGGCTTTGGAAAGCTCCTTGTAGTGATTGCGGCTGATGCTGACGCAAGGGATCACGTCTTTTGCGCATAAATCCTGCATGTTGATCATATCGTCGGAGTAAGATCCGTAGCCGATTTCCAGACTGTATGTAACGATGGCCGCAGCGCCGTGAAGGGCGGCTTCATTCATATATTGATCGATCCAGGCCACATTCCACTGATCCACGCCGGCCAGAGCAATCTTTCCTTTTACATCCTTAAAACGAGAAAGCCCACAAATCCGGCAAAGATATAGGTAAAAAAGAAAATTTCATCAAACATCAACGTTCCGGCCTTTCCTTAGTTACTTAATTCTGCTCAGTGCTTCCTTATGACGCTTGCTGATGACCGCGTAATAATCCACCATATAATTCCCCACCTTGGCATACCACTGGGGATTTGCGGCATAGCGTTTGTTGACACCTTTTACTGTGGGACTGCCGCCGTAAAGACTGGCGCCCGGCTTGAGATATTTGGAAGAAAGGCCTTTGGCAACCACGTTGATGCCTTCAGACTTGGAAGAAAATCCGCTTCGGCCGTAGCCAAACATATTGTTGGGCCGGAACATCATGGTTCCTTTGGCGCTTTCCAGCGAAGCGATGGACATGAGGAAAACGCAGTTGACTCCGTATTTTTCCTCAGCGCGAACAAAGGCTTCCTCCAGTCCGACCAGCCCCTGGCTGGTGACCAGCTTTAAATCGGCTTCCGTTACGCCGCTGGGCTTTCTCAGATCAAGGTCGTAAATCTGTTCCAGGGAATAGGCAGGAATGGATTCCTGCTTTGTCAGCCGGTCGGCAGTATACTGGCGCAAGGAGTCAGGGAGATTCACTTCTGAGGCTTTTTCATACATGGCCTCCACCTTGGCCGCCTCTTTTTTTTCGGCTTCCTCCACCATATTCTGCGCAGCCCAGACCACTGCTGCCGCCGAAGAGCAGATGAGAAGCAGGAGTAAAAGATCGACGAGGAGTAAAATCAAAAACCCGTTTTTGAATCGTTTCTTTTTTTTAACCGTATCCATAAGCATATGTCCTCAAATCAAGTTCAGTAATGATTGATGAAACTGGAAAAACTAGCTTCCCTGGCCTTCCCCAGATGGGTCTTGATCGCTTCTCCTGCCTCATCGAATTTCCCGCCCAGCATCAGGTCGATAATATTTACGTGTTCGTTGTTGGAAGCCAGGATCCGTTCCTGATTCTGATTTCCGGTCATAACCCGCAGGCGGAAGTTTTGGTTGTAGATGTAATCCATGGTCCGCATAAAATATAGATTTTTGCTGGAATTGACCAGTAATTTGTGAAATTGATCATCCTTCACGTAAATTTCATTGGTCGATCTGTGGGATAAATTTTTCAAATCAAAGGTTTTTTTCATGGATGACAGAATGTCGGACGGAACCAGCTGCCCGTAATGGGCGACGATGTAAGGCTCGATTAAAATCCGGGTTTCAAAGATCATGCTGATTTCATTGATGGAAAGATCCGACACCATGATTCCTTTTTTGGGAAGGATCCGAACCAGATTTTCCTGTTCCAGCTTACTGAGGGCTTCCCTGATGGGCGTCCGGCTGGAGCCGATTTCGTCCATGAGCAGCGTTTCGTTTAAGAAGGAATTGGGAGGATATTCACAATTGACGATCTTTGTCTTAATCAAATTATAAGCTTTATTTTTTAAACTTTCTTTTTGCATATTCTTCCTTTTATCATTAATCTTCTGAGATTTTTTGTAAAACAAATCAAAGGAATGGTTCCTTCATGTTTAAAAGTATACTACAAGATTGGAAAAAAAGGGATTAAAAAAAGGAAAAGCCCGCTAAAAAATAAAGATGGCCGGGAAATGGTCAGATTGTTCAAAATATAGTTGACAAACATTTTACAAGGGGTTAAAATAATCACATGATCTGTTGTATACAACAGATATGCAACAGATATGCAAAATGCCGTTGTTCTCATTTTATAATTATGGAGGGAGATATGAACGATTTATCCAACAAAGGGCTGAAACGCCATAAAGTCGGACTTCTGGCCGTAGTGGGCACCATCTATTCTCTGACAGCCGCAGGGGCTTATGGAATCGAAGACATGGTACCCAGCGTGGGCCCGGGCCTGTGCATGGTCATGCTGATCATCATACCGCTGGTCTGGGCATATCCGCAGGCTTTTGTCTGCGCCGAGATGGGATCTGCCATTCCGGCCGAAGGAGGCCCGTACAAGTGGGTTCAGGAAACCTGCGGTGAATTTTGGGGGTTCCAGATGGGCTGGTGGAGAACTCTGGGAGGCTACTTTAATACCGTAACCTTCGTCGTGCTGGCATCCAATTACATGGCCAGCGCCTTTCATCTGACCGGAACGCAGGAATACATTGTAAAAATTGCCTTTATCGTGGTTTTTACAATCGTCAACCTGAGAGGAATCAAGGACGTAGCAATCGTCAATACCATTATATCCATCAGTATTCTGGCAGCTTTCACCATCGTGGCGATTCTCGGATTCGCCCATTACAATCATTCGCCGGTCCAGCCCTTTATACCGGAGGGACAAAGCTTGATTGAAAGCATCGGTTATGGTCTGGCCATCGGCATGTGGATGTACGGAGGAATGGAAGCCATGTCCATCATGAGCGAAGAACTGGAAAAACCGCAGATCATACCAAAAGCATTGATGATCGCCATTCCATTGATCATTTTGACCTACATCGTTCCCACAACTGCAGGACTTTCCTCTATCGGCCAGTGGGATAACTGGGGTTCGGAAGGTGTTTCTTACATCGATGTGGCCAGAGAATACGGAGGACCGATTTTCTTCAGCTTCTTCCTGATTGTTGCAGTTCTGTCCAACGTCTCACTGTTCAACGGATACATCGCGTCCACATCCAGAGGCTTTTTCGTAATGGCCGCCGACAACCTTTGTCCAAAGTTCTTGGTTAAATGCGACAAGAAGAGAGGCGTTCCCTATGTGGGCGTGCTCAGCGTAGCTGTTGTATCCTTTATTATCTGCCAGTTCAACTTTACACAGTTGGTTATCATTACCGTTACCATGAGCATCTTTGCTTCCAGCCTGACCCAGATATCGGGCATTCTGAGAAGAGTGAGAAAGACCCATCCGGACGGCCCCTTTAAGTTAAAGGTAAGCGACGGAGTGTTCATCGCTTACAGCTCGGTACCCTTTATAATCGGAGTGATAGCCTTATATTTGAACGGAACCGATTATTTCCTATTCGGTATTATCGGCGTAATCAGCGGACCTGCAGCTTACATCATCATCAAGAAAGTTTACGGCGGAATGACATCCATCGATCCTCAGCGGTATCCCATCAACCCCGCTACAAAATTGGCGCCGGGAGACATCCTGAGGACAGGCGTGATTCTGGTCATGTGGGCGATCCTGGGCATCATCGCCATCTTCTTCTTCCCGTGGTACGAGGATCCGGCGGTTTATGCGGAAGGCTACGGAAGCCCGGATATTTTCCAGACCTTTATTACAGCTATTAAATACCTTACCATTGCCGCAGGCATTATCGGAATCATTCTCATGATCTGGGGCAAGAAAAAAGATCCGGCAAAGATCTTTTAATACTTTTAATAAATGGAGAGGGAGCATGGAAGGAATATCCGGCTCCCTGTATTATGTCGATGGAGATAAAAATGAACAGCGATTGGAAAAAGGAAAAAATAGACATTACCTTTTCAAAAAAAGTAATCGAGGAGCTGTCCCGGATAACCGATTGCAGCAGGATCGGCGGCCGCTGTGCCGGTTCGCCCGCGGAACATGAGGCGGCGGACTATTTGGTAAAAAAATTCAAAGAGGCCGGACTTACAAGGGTTACAAAGGATCCCTTTCCGGTGGATAGCTGGACCTTAAAAAAAGCTTCGCTGACTTATACGGAAGAAAGCGGGGAGAAGCAGGAAGTTTCCCTGGGCGGTTACGCCTGCCATGCAGTCTTTGAAGAAAAAAACGTGTCCATAATCTTCGCAGGAAAAGGAACGGAGCAGGACTATGAACAGGTAGATCCCAAAGGAAAGCTGGTGCTGATCGAAATCAATCAGGCTGACGACTGGTGGATAAATTTTCCCGCATATGAAGCAAAGATTCGGGGAGCCCTGGGGGTGATCTGCATCAATACAGGAGGATTCGGGCAGGAAGGGGACAATGTGCTGGTGTCGGAAGATCTTTGTGGTCCGGCGGATCTGCTGGCCTTTTCCATTGGAAAGAAAGACGGCTTTCGGCTGAAACAGCAGATTGCTGCCAGCAGCACAAAGGAAATATCCGTCGTCCTGAATGTGGACAGCAGGGTCGAAGAAGGCGGCATTTCCTATAATATCTGGGGAGACATCCCTGGGGAAACAGAGGACGTTATCTACATCATCAACCATTACGATTCCTATTATTACACGGTCTTTGACGATGTACAGGGAATCGGCTGGGCTTTGGGGCTGGCCAGGGCTTTTACGGAGAAAGGAGTTCGACCCAAAAAGACGCTGCGATTTGTCGCCCACGGAGCGGAAGAATGGGGCTTGATGGACAGCAAATACGATTGGGCGATCGGAGCCTGGCGGCAGATCACGAATATTCGGCCGGAGTGGAAGGAAACGGGCTTCGCAGTGGTCAACCTGGATGGGTTTTATGCAGTAAAGGGAGAGAGGAAATTCTGTATCGTCTGCACCCAGGAGCTGTACGATTTTGTACAAGAGGCCGTGAACGCCTATGGAAACACAGGAGAATACCAGATAGAAACAAATATGAAATTGACGTCCTCCACAGAAGATTTCAGTTATACAAAAGCGGGAATTCCCAGCTTCGTCGCCGGAGCCTACGATGGGTGCCTGGCGGACCGGAAAGTCCTCCACAGCTCGGACAGCTCCTGGGAAGCAGGTTTTGATGATCAAGCCTTTGAACTGTTTCATAACCTGTTTGCTCATATCATTGCCCATCTGGACGCAAAAGCGATCTGCCCCATCAATTTGCAGAGAAGGCTTGGGGGGATTTATGAAGAGCTTGCCCCAGTCCTGAAAGAATCCGATGTTCAGATTTTTAAGAAAGCGGTAAGGGAGGCGGTCCTGCTCAAGGAGCATGTGGCCGATTTCAATGAAGGCTGCTTGGCGGAAGGCCGGATTCCGGCGGATAAAGGAGCCTTAAATCAGGAACTTCACAAAATTTATCAATCTATCCACCAGCACTTTATCCGGCTCAATTGGAACGATGAAATGATCGCTCCCCATCAAAGGTACGCTGCCAATGTGGAGGCGTTGGAAAAAGCCGTTGCCTGTTCAGAGAAAGGGCAGTATTCCTCTGCGGCGGACCATCTGATGGAAATTGATTTTAATTATTATGCGCCGTTCTTCAGTCGGGACACCTATGATTATTTTGTAAAGCAGGTGATAGAGGAGCCAAAAGACAGCTGGGGCACCGGCCTGATCGAAAACGGCAATGAGGACTTGTACGCTGTAATCAGGTCCCTTCTGGAAAACAAGTACGGTTATCAGGAAAGGGAGCGGCTGGAGCAGGCCCTGGATCGTCAGCAGCGCTGCTATAATCAGGCCGTTTTAAAGGAAACTGAGGCCGCGGAAAAAGCAGAGAAGGCAATCAAGCTGCTGAACAACAAGTTTTAAAGAACAAAAGGAGGTATCTTTGTGGATTATATTCGTATTGAAAGACCAAAGGAACTGGTCTATAAAGAGGCGGAGCTGCCCAAGAGAGGCGAGGGCGAAGCAGTGCTCAAGCTGATTTACGGCGGAATCTGCGGATCGGACCTGGGCACGTATAGGGGGACGTTTGCCTATGCCGATTATCCAAGGATTCCAGGGCATGAATTTTCTGCAGAAATCGTTGACATCGGCCCCAATGAACTGGGGCTGGAAAAAGGCATGATCGTCACAGCCAACCCTTATTTTAACTGCGGTCAGTGCTACGCCTGTCAGCGGGGATTTGTCAATTGCTGTGAAAACAACCAAACCATGGGCGCCCAAAGGGACGGGGCCTTTCGCCAGTACATTACCATGCCGGTGGAGCGGCTGTATAAGGGTGAAGGCATTGACCCAAAGTATCTGGCCCTCATCGAGCCTTTCTGCATCGGGTACCATGGAATCAAGCGGGCGGGCATCAAAGCCGGAGAGCGGGTTCTGATCATCGGCGCCGGAACCATCGGTGTGATGGCTGGACTATCAGCCAAAATCATGGGCGCGGAAGTTCATATCTGCGATATATCCAGGGAAAAGCTGGACTATGTAAAAACCTTCGGATTTGATCAATACGTGCTCAACGATGGCCATTTGTCTGAAAAAATAGAAAGCCTCACTCAGGGACGGGGCTATGATACAGCCGTAGAGGCTGTGGGGCTTCCGCAGACTTTCCAGCTGGCTGTCGATGGAACGGCGTTTGCGGGTAAAGTCCTTTTAATCGGCGTGGGCAAAGAGAATCTGGATTTTAACTTTACCATGCTGCAAAAAAAGGAATTATCTGTATTCGGTTCCCGCAACGCAGGAAAAGAAGACTTTCTCGAGGCCATCCAACTGGCGAAAAAAGGAGCTATCCCTTTTGACAAGCTGATTACTAACGTTTACAAATTCAAGGAAAGCGCGGAAGCTTTCAGAGAGTTTGATGCAAGCCGGGGAAACATGCTCAAGGTTCTGATCGAATTTTAAAGGAGGGTCCATGGAAAAATTAACGTATGAAACTCTGGATATATTAAACTATGACGGCTATCTTCTCCGGCAGGCTCCTGAGAAAGTCATTCAATTCGGCGAAGGGAATTTTCTGCGGGGCTTTGTTGATTACTTTATCGACCTTGCCAACGAGAGGGGTGATTTTAACGGTAAAGTGGCCGTTGTCCAGCCTATTCCGGCAGGACGCATTGGGGATATCAACCGGCAGGAGGGACTGTACACTCTCTGCCTGCGGGGCCGGGACAGACAAGGAATCAGAAATGAAAAGCGGATCATCAGCTGCATCAGCAGAGGGATCGATCCGTATGAAGATTTTCCTTCTTTTTTGGAGTTGGCCAGAAATGAGGAGATGGAATATATCGTATCCAACACAACGGAGGCCGGGATCGTTTACGACGGCACCTGCCGGTTTTCCGACCAACCTGCCGGAACTTTTCCGGCAAAGCTGACCAGGCTGCTGTATGAACGATTTTCCCGCACAGCCAGCCAGCGGGGATTTATCATACTCTCCTGCGAACTCATCGATGATAACGGAAAAAAGCTGAAAGACTGCGTGCTGTCCCACATCCGGGACTGGGATTTGGGGCCGGACTTCATCCAATGGGTAGAGCAGGAAAATCGATTCTGCTCCACCCTGGTGGATCGGATCGTCACCGGATACCCTGCCGATCCGGAGGAAGAAAACCGAAAAAACGGATATGAGGACGTCTTGATGGATGCGGCAGAATCCTTTGGCCTTTGGGTTATTGAGGGTGCGGAGGATTTGGAAGAACGGCTTCCTTTTGCCAGGGCCGGGCTGCCGATCCTGGTAAAAAAAGACCACAAGCCTTACAAAACCCGCAAGGTGAGAATTCTCAACGGGGCCCATACTTGCCTGGTCCCTGTGGCCCGTCTCGCAGGAAAACAAATTGTCAGAGAAAGCATGGAAGAGGAGAAGATCAACCAGTTTGTCAGGACCTTTGTTTTTCAAGAAGTCATTCCAACCTTGGACCTGCCCAAGGAAGATTTGCGCCAATTTGCTGAAGATGTATTCGATCGCTTTGCCAACCCCTTTATTGACCACAAGCTGACCGATATCGCCCTCAACAGCATTTCAAAATGGACGGCCAGAATCAAGCCATCACTGAAAGAATATGCCGCCCGCAAGGGGACGCTGCCTGCATGCACCGTCTTTGCCCTGGCAGCGCTGATTGTCTACTACAAACATGAGCAGGTTCGGGACGATGAACAGGTCCTCGCTTTTTTCCGCAGGGCCGGACAGTTTCAGACCAATGAGGCCCTTGTCCATGAACTGCTTGAACAGAAGGATTTTTTCCAGGAGGATCTATCCAAGGTTCAAGGCCTGGTGCAGATGACAGCAGCCTTTATGGATGAAATCGAAAGCCGGGGGATGGCAGAGGCTCTGGCTGGTTTTCTCAAGGAGTGTTAGAGATGGACTGGATTAAAATAAACGAGAAGGATAACGTGGCGGTCGCCTTGAACGATCTGGTGAAAAAAGAGAAGATACCCCAGGGTCATAAATTCGCTTTAAAAAAAATTTCCAAGGGGGAGACCATTATCAAATACGGCTGCCCCATCGGGCGGGCTGAGAAAGACATTCAAGAGGGCCAATGGGTCCATACCCACAACGTAAAAACGCTATTAGGCGATACAGAAGATTATCAATACCGTAAAGCCTTGAAAACTCAAGAACTAAGAGGATCGAAAGCTTCTTTTTTCAGCGGATATGTGCGGGAAGACGGCAGGTGCGCGGTGCGAAATGAGGTTTGGATTATTGCCACTGTGGGCTGTGTGAATTCCGTTGCCCAGGAGCTTGCTGAGAAAGCGAAGGAATACGCACGGGGAAAGGTTGACGGGGTTTATGCCATCACCCATCCTTATGGCTGTTCACAGATGGGCGAGGATCAAGAAAATACCCGCAGGGCATTGGCCGCTCTGGCCGGTCATCCCAACGCCGGAGGCGTTCTGCTCTTGGGGCTGGGCTGCGAAAATTGCAACTTGGACGTTTTAAAGGACTATTTGCCAGGTCAGCCGGCTTCATTGGAGCGGATAAAATTTCTCCAATGCCAGGATACGGAGGATGAACTTGAAGACGGCGCTTTATTGGTACGCGATCTGATCGATTATGCGAAAAGCTTCCGGCGTGAGCCGGTTCCGGTGAGCCGGCTGGTGGTCGGCCTGAAATGCGGCGGCTCCGACGGCCTTTCCGGTATAACGGCAAACCCATTAGTGGGCAGGTTTTCCGACCGCTTGTGCGGCCAGGGCGGCAGCGTAATCCTGACGGAAGTTCCGGAGATGTTCGGAGCGGAAAGACTGTTGATGAACAGGTGCAGAGATGAAGAGACCTTCGCTAAAACAGTCGGACTCATCAATCAGTTTAAGGACTATTTCAGACGCCACGGACAGGTGATTTATGAAAATCCTTCCCCGGGAAATAAAGCGGGGGGCATTACCACTTTGGAAGATAAATCGCTGGGCTGCGTGCAAAAGGGCGGCAGCTCCCTTGTCAATGATGTCTTACAGTATGGAGAACCGGTAAAGGTTCCCGGTCTGAATTTGCTTTCCTCCCCTGGAAACGATCTGGTGGCTTCCACGGCCCTGGCCCTGTCCGGCGCTCATTTGATTCTTTTTACCACAGGCAGGGGAACGCCTTTCGGAAGCCTGGTTCCTACCGTTAAGATCGCTTCCAACCATGTCATTTATGAAAAAAAGAACAACTGGTTCGATTTCGATGGGGGCTTTATGGCGGATGAAGGGGACCGGGAAAAGATTGTTGAAAATTTTTACCGCTGTGTTATAGAAACAGCCAGCGGGGATCGAACGAAAAGCGAGAACAGGGGTTACCGGGATATCGCGATTTTTAAACAAGGAGTGACATTATGAGCAAACAATACCAGAGCGTTGTACAGACTTTTTTCCGGGCAGGAATTATTCCTGTCATCCGGCTGGATCAGACAAATAAGGCTGCGATGCTGGCAAAGGCGCTGGCAGATGGGGAAATGGAGGCCGCGGAAGTTACATTCCGCGCTCAAGGGGCGGAAAAAGTTATCGAAACCATGGGCGTGCAGTGTGATCATCTAATGGTGGGAGCCGGTACCGTTCTTACCGTAGAGCAGGCCCAAAGGGCGAAAGATGCCGGGGCCCGGTTTATCGTCAGCCCGGGTTTCAATGCAAAGGTGGTGGAGTTTTGCTTGAATCGGGACATTCCTGTATTCCCCGGATGTGTTACGCCTACGGAGATTGAGCGGGCCATGGAGATGGGGCTGACCGTCCTGAAATTTTTTCCGGCAGAGCAGTTCGGCGGGGTCAAAACCATAAACGCCCTGGCCGGTCCTTATCAGCAAGTGAAATTCATGCCTACCGGCGGGATCTCCATGGATAATTTGGGGGAATATCTGTCCAGCCCTGCGATAGCTGCCTGCGGCGGCACGTTTATGGTGAAAGCGGATTTATTAGAGCAGGATCGATGGGAAGAAGTGACAAAGAGGTGCCGGAAGGCGATGAAACTTGTAAAGGAGATTAGGAGGTAAGAAGATGGCGGAAATTATTACGTTTGGAGAAATTATGCTGCGGCTGAAACCAGAAGGCTATCTGCGCTTTTTTCAGAATGACCGTATGGAAGCGACTTTTGGCGGCGGGGAAGCAAATGTTGCCGTATCCCTTTCCAATTTTGGAGTGGACACTGCTTTTGTCAGCAAGCTGCCTCCCCACGAGATTGGAGCGGCAGCCATCCGCAGCTTGAATTCTTTCGGAGTGGATACCGGCAGCATTGTCCGGGGAGGGGATCGGGTCGGAATCTATTATTTGGAAACAGGAGCATCCCAGAGGCCTTCCAAAGTTATCTACGACAGAGCCGGATCCTCCATTGCCCAGGCGGTTTCGGGAGATTTTGACTGGCCGGCCATTTTTGATGGGGCGAAATGGTTTCATTTTACCGGAATTACGCCGGCCCTGAGCGAGAATACCGCAGTGCTGGTAAAAGAAGCCTGCCGGGAAGCCAAGAAGCGGGATATGACGATCAGCTGCGATCTCAACTTCAGGAAAAAACTCTGGTCCTCTCAGGAAGCGCAGCGTATTATGGAACCACTGATGGACTATGTGGATATCTGCATTGCCAATGAAGAGGATGCGGAAAAGATTTTCGGCATACAGGCCGAGGATAGTGATGTGAACGGGGGAAAACTCAATCATGAAGGTTATTGTTCTGTTGCAAGTCAGCTGATTGAGCGGTTTGGCTTTAAATACGCTGCGATCACATTGAGAACCAGCTTGTCGGCCAATGATAACCGATGGGCCGCCATGATCAGCGACGGCAGCCAATGTTTCTTTTCAAAGGAGTATGAGATTCATATCGTCGACCGGGTTGGCGGGGGAGACAGCTTCGCAGCAGGACTGATTTATGGGCTGTATAAAAACATGTCCCTGAAAGATGCCCTGGAATTCGCTGCGGCGGCGTCTTGTCTCAAACATTCTGTGGAGGGTGATTTTAACAGGGTGAGCGTTGAAGAAGTGAATGCGCTGGCGGCCGGCGACGGCAGCGGGCGGGTGCAGCGATAAATCCTTCCCAGCAGGCAACAAAATATGACGGGAAAACATGCCAACTGGCGCCATACATGATATAATGGAAAAAATGTATGGAGAATTCAGGTATGAAAAAGATAATCGCAATCGTTATGATCCTTGCCGCGGCCAGCGGGCTTTGGGGATGCAGCATGAAAGATTTTACCCAGACCCTGACAATCACCGAGCCGGAGCAGGTGACAGAAGCATTTTTTGAAGGTTTAAAGAAAAAGGATACGGACACGCTGATTTTGTATACGCAAAATGAAGATATCAACATGCTCCTCCACAGCGCCGGAAACAAAGAGGATTTGGATCTGATCTACAACAGCCTTTTTAAAAACTTTACTTATAAAATTGATTCTGTAGAAAAAAACCAGGCCGAAACCGCAGCCACGGCCCAGGTCCAGGTCTGCAATTCGGATTTCAGCGGTGTTCTGAAAGATTATAATAAGGAAGCCTATTCCTATATGGAGGATAATCTTTACACGGGAAAGAACAGTAAAAAGAGTCTAAACAAAAAGTGCTTGAGTATTTTCGCAAAGCAGGTGGAAAAGGCCAGCCAGGCCGCGCTCGGTGAGCCGCAGACGCTTACCGTTAAGCTGACGAAAAACGATAATTACAGCTGGGATATGGAGCTGACTGAGGAAATGATGGAAATCATCATGGGCGGATTGATTATTCCGGTGTAAAGATTTTTCTTGATTTTTGCACAAAGTAGTGTATAATAGAAAGGCATTGAAATTTTTAATGCTCTCTGCGCCGGCAGAAGGCGGGCGCCATTTAGTCCACAGGGAGGTGAAACGAATGACAAATTATGAAGTTATGTTCATTATCGATCCAGTTTTGGAGGACGAGAAAAAGAATGCTACCGTTGAGACTGTTCAGCAGATCATCAGCGCGGATGGCGAAGTCACCAAAACAGACGTATGGGGAATGAAAAAACTTGCATATCCGATTCAGAAGAAAAATGACGGATACTACGTAGTCGTAGAATTTAAAGCAAGTGAAAATCTGCCTAAAGAATTAGACAGAAGACTGAAAATCTCAGATAATGTAATGAGACACATGATCATTAACAAAGATGAGAAATAAAGGGGTGCGGGTATGAATAATGTAGTACTGATCGGCAGATTAACAAGAGACCCTGAAGTAAGATATACTTCCGAAACGCAGATGGCGGTTGCCAGATTCAGCGTAGCCATCGACCGTCCGGTAAGAGCCGGAGGCGAAAAGCAGGCCGATTTTCCCAATGTGGTTGTATTTGGAAAACAGGCGGAAAACTGCGAACGTTTCCTGAGAAAAGGCAGACTTGTAGGAATACAGGGACGCATACAGACAGGAAAATATACCAACAAAGATGGGGCGACTGTGTATACCACGGAAGTAGTTGCTAATAACGTAGAATTTTTAGACTGGGGAGATCGGAACGAAAGAAGCGATCGGCCGGCACAACAGCAGGCCTCATCTCCGCAGAAGGATGACATGGGGATTCCAGAGGGATTCCAGGCCATCGAGGATGAGGACATCCCATTCTAAGAGAAAGGAGATAATGTCATGGATAGAAGACGCGGCGGCATGAGAAGAAAAAAAGTATGCCAGTTCTGTGCGGACAAGACAGAAACCATAGATTACAAAGACGTTGAAAAACTGAAAAAATATGTAACGGAAAGAGGTAAGATTCTTCCTAAGAGAATCACCGGAACTTGCGCAGTACACCAGAGAGAAGTAACAAGAGCGATCAAGAGAGCAAGAATCGTTGCACTGCTGCCTTATACAGCAGACTAAGAAGAACAAGAGAGCGGAATCAGCAGAATAAGACAGCTGGTTCCGTTTTTTTAGTTGGCGCGAGAGGACTTTGAATGATCCGGCCGCCGGGGCCCCGGTCCCCGGGGCGGTAAAAATGGGAAATTTTGCTTTCATGGCCCCGAAAACAAAAATTTTCTTCATTTCTATTCGAAATGGGGCAATTTGAAGGCAATGTCCATATAAAATTTTACTTTTATTGTAAGAAATAGGCGTTTTTTGAAAAAAATTAGACGACAGCAGCCATATCAGCGCAAACTTATACTGGGTAAGCTGTAGTTTTAGCGCAAACGAATAAAGATGTAAAGCCAAATTATAAAAAAGAGGCCGATTTTCTATGGACATGTGGTCTGTTTTTGGCCATTTCGAATAGGTTTTGGTAAAAAAAGTTTAAATTATTACGCAGGTTTCAATGGCCAAGCGCTTACAAATTTGCTAATAAGCTGCGCTGGCCGCTTTCTACTTTGAAGAGGTTTCGTAAATTTGCAGCCTTGTGAAAAAGGTGCCGTTTTTTACAGGCGGTTTTCTGGGATCCGGGGCCTGTCGGTTTGAAGATATGATGCAAGAGTTTTATAACAAAACTATTAGCTAACTATATGTAGAAGAAAGGAGAAGATTATGAACGGAAAAGAATTTTTCAGACAGTTCCAAAAGGCAGTAAATGAATGTGAAACAGTGTTGGAGGCCTATAGCAACAATGTAAATTTTACCAAATTAATTAATGGAAAGCTTGTCCCCTATATTATCAAAAAAAATGGACTGACTCCAGAACTGGAATACTATAGAATTGACGTAATCGGATATAAAAAATGGGAAACCGGAATAAAAAAAACAAATTTAAATTTATACCGATGGGATTTGGAAATTGCAGTTGAACATGAAAATAATGATGCGGATTGGATCAATGAACTGGTCAAGCTGCTACATATACGCTGCCCTTTGAAAGTGGTAATTTCTTATAATAGGTATGATCAGCGGGATAAAGGAGAACAAAGCGATTCAAATAAATTGGAGTGTGCTGCCAGATGCATGAAAGATATAAAATGCTTTAAAGATTCCGTAGATGCTGCCAAAGAAGAATACTTGATTATTTTGGGAAATTGCGGCGGAAAAGAAAATTATGATTCTTTTGACTATCGGGGCTATTTATATAATCATAAGCTTGGCGTATTTGAACGAATTCAAGATTAGAGACGACAAGCACAGCGCCGATCCGGATTTTGAATATACTTAGGCAAAAATTTAAAAACAGGTAGTGGGAAATCTTCCCGTACTGCCTGGGTATAACTAATTGCAACAAATAAAAAACAGGTAGAGATCAACAGGAGGACCTGGAGATGAATAGGAAGAGCAGCGATTTTCAGCTTACGCTTGAAGAATGCAAAAGAATTCTGGATCATATTAGTGGGTTGGTGGTTGTGGACAAAGATGGAACCATACGATATATGGCAAAGGAATTGAAGGAAAAAATAACCCAAACAGAAGGCGAAAATTTCTCTAAAGAGATCCTTGGAAAAAACATAAGGGAAATATACCCCGCCAGCAAATTAATAGATTTTCTGGAATCGGAAAAAAACGAGGAGCTGGCTGTTTACCTGGGAATGAGCGGTATCAATATTGCCAGAATGAAAGCGCTGTATGAGGGCAAAAAAATGATTGGCGTTGTGGACTTTGATTTATTCAGTACCGCTCAAGAAGTCGACCTGTTTTTTAATAAACTGGAGGCTCTATCAGCTGATGGACTTTTGGACTTTTCCGATCGAATCAAACGAATTATTTCCGGCAAAAAAAGAAAAAAAGCGCACAAGAAATATTCCCTTGCTGATATAATCGGAGACAGCGTACCGATTCGAGAACTAAAAAGTAAACTAGTCAGGATGTCCGAAACCGATTCGACGGTCCTGATCGAAGCTGAAACAGGCTGCGGAAAAGAGCTTGTCGCACATTCTATCCATAATCTGAGCAAGCGAATGAATTATCCGTTCATTGAAATCAACTGCGCGGCCATACCGGAAAGCCTTTTTGAATCAGAGCTGTTCGGCTACGAAGGAGGGGCCTTCACCGGTGCACAACCGGGCGGAAGACCTGGCAAACTGGAGCTGGCCGAGAAAGGGGCGCTCTTTTTGGATGAAGTGGATCAGCTGCCTTACCACATCCAGCCTAAGCTGCTGCGTGTGCTTCAGGAAAAAGAATTTTGCCGGATCGGAGGAAGAACAAAAAAAATGGATGTGCGGATTATTGCTGCATCCAATAAAAACTTAGCGCTGCTTGTGAAGGAAGGAAAATTTAGAGAGGATCTCTATTACCGTTTGAATATTATGCGAGTGACCATTCCTCCGCTGCGAGAGCGAAAAGAAGACATCCCTCTGTTTGTAGAACAAAGCATCCAGGAAATGAACGCTTTGCTGGACAAAAAGGTGGAATGTGTTTCTCCCCAAGTGATGAAATATTTCTATTGCTATAATTGGCCGGGAAATGTCAGGGAATTAAAAAACTTGATTGAACGGGCAATGAACCTCTGTGTGGGTAAACAGATCGAAGCCGGCGATTTGGGCGATTTCGTTTCAGAAAGCTTATATGGGGAAATGAAAAGCACCATTTTTACAGAAAAAAACCCTTTGGAAAAAGCCAGAGAACTGGCTGAACTAGAGGTGATTGAAAAGGCCCTGGACTTATGCGGAGGAAACAAGCAGAAAGCAGCGGAATTATTAAAAATTTCCCGGGCAACCTTATATAACAAGCTGGCCCATAGCAGCAAAAGTGTCTAAAAACCTTTACAGTGTCTAAAAAGTTAGACGTTTTTATGAAGAATGCCGAAAATAAAGGAGGAAGGAGTGTCAAAAGAATTAGACGCTCCTTTGTTTTAATGCCTAAAAAGTTTGAATTTTCATAAAAAAAGGTGGGTTTTCGGCAATATTTATAGTTTTTAGATGGCATAATCCTTGCTGTATAAATAGATAGTGTTTGTACAAACCAAAGCCTATTGAACTGATGGAATAGGAAAGGAGTAATTTTATGACAGAAAAAAAATTATCTGTCGGAACTAAGCTGGGATATGCCATAGGAGCTTTTGGCGACGCCATACCCCTTAATATCTTTAACTTTTACTTTCTGTTTTTTCTTACCGATATTGCCGGCGTGGCGCCGGTCAAGGCAGGAATGGTCTCTTCAATCGCAGTACTTTGGAATGGTGTACTGGATCCGTTTATCGGTTATTTGTCTGATAATAGTAAGAGCAGAATGGGCAGGCGCAGATCGTTTATGGCAAAAGCCGTTTTCCCGTATGGGATTTGTATGTATTTAATCTTCAGCGATTTACCTTTGCCCTCAAATATAAAGGTACTTTATTTTATGGTGATTGCGATGGCCTATTATACCTGCTATACGACCTATGTAATCCCATTTTTCGCTTTGGGCGGAGAATTAACGGATGACTTTGAAGAAAGGACCAGTGTTAGGGCCTGGGGAAGCGCGGTCGGCTACGCTACCATGATTCTGGCCTTAGCTCTGCCCCCGATGATCGTAGCTTTTGTAGAGGAAACTTTGGATAGCAGTCCAGTTCAGGGGTGGAGGACCGTTGGTACTGTCTTTGGAATTCTGATCATATTAGGAATGTCAATCTGCCTCCTATGTACAAAAGGAAAAGAGGCCGCCAATCCCAGCCCGGCACAAGGAGAGAAAGAGAAAAGAAAGAATTTCTTTTTATCTTATCTGGAGGTCTTAAAGCTGAGGCCGGTCAGATTTTTGGGAATCACCGTTTTTTTCTGGGCGATGGCTGCGGCGGCTGCCAGCGGCGGCGCAGTCTATATGCTGACAACTAATTTTCAGGTTACAGCAGGACAGCAGTCCCTCTATTTCACGTGCATCGGACTATTTTCCGTGCTTTGGGCGCCGGTCATCAATGGACTGGGGAAAAAGTTTGATAAAAAACATGTCTATTGCTGCGCGATGCTTTTCAGCGGAACTGTCCTCTGTCTGTTCGGCATCATCGGAGTAAAATCTTTTGAATGGGCCATCGCCATGGCATTTTTCTTTACCTTTGGCAATACAACCTTTTTTACTGTTTACTTTTCACTCATGTATGATTTGAGCGAACTAGACGAATATGTTAATGGAGAAGAGCGGATCGGTGCTATGGCCGGGTTGATGGATTTGATTCAAAAATGTGGAACTGCCGTTTCTATGCAGCTGCTGGGCGTGTTTTTACAATTTGGAGGATACGATGTTGCCGGACAGGAGGCAAAAGCGGCAGAAACAATCATTTCCGCCAATACCCTTCTTCCAGGAATTCTGGGCGTCTGTGCCGGACTGCTGGCCATCGTTTATCCGGTGACCAAAGCGCGCCACCAAGCACTTAAGCGTGCCTTAGAGCAAAAGAAAACAGGTAAACCCCATAGTGAAGCGGGGTTTGAAAAACTAATCAGACGTTAATAAAAAAGGAGATTATTATGAAAAAAAGAGCAAGGGAACTGGGAATCAGCTTGGACGGAGAAACCGGTACATACAATGCCATAACCGACGTGGATGGTGTCATGGTGGGTTATAGCACAATTATAAAAGGAGAACCTGAGGATTACAGTGGCATGGGATCTAATTTTGCCCGAACTGGGGTAACGGCGATTTTACCCAGAGGCAGACAGAGAAGTGTCGTATATGCAGGACGGCATGATTTGAATGGAAATGGGGAGCTGACCGGAACCCATTGGATGGATGATTCTGGATTTATACACGGCCCGATTATGATCACCAATACGAATAGCGTGGGCATTGTCCGGGATTCGGTGACAAAGTGGATGCTGGAAAATAAATTTTATCATCCGCTGGTTTTCCAGGGTAATGAAATAGAAGGCAGCGGATATTTTTATCCGGTAGTGGGAGAGACCTATGACGGCATACTCAATGATACCAATGGATTTCATGTAAAAGAGCATCACGTCATGGAAGCATTGGAAAACGCCCACGGAGGCTTTATCGAAGAAGGTAACGTGGGAGGAGGCACCGGCATGGTCTGCCATGAATTTAAAGGCGGTACCGGCACTTCATCCAGAAAGTTAAGCCGGGAAGACGGCGGATATACGGTGGGTGTTCTAGTGCAGGCCAATCACGGCGCGCGAAAATGGTTCACAATAAATGGAATTCCCATGGGCGAAAAACTTACCGGCGCTGACCCGGTTTACAACATGGCAATGGCCAAACCGGGCACGGGATCAATCATCGTCGTACTTGCCACGGACGCTCCCGTCAATCCCATTCAGCTATCAAAGATGTGCAAGCGGGTTCCCATTGGAATCGGCAAGCTGGGTTCCGGCTATGAAAATGGGTCAGGGGACATCTTTGTGGCCTTTTCCACAGCCAACGAAAATGCTTTCACCCATACCGAAGCTGTAGCGCAAATTCTCGGCGATCATAGAATGGATCCTATCTATAAAGCGGTTGCTGATGCGGTGGAAGAGGCTATTTTGAATGCTCTTTGCGCAGCGGAAACAATGGAAGGAATCCAACATAATAAAATCTTTGCATTACCAAAAGAACAGGTTGCGGAAATCCTCAGTGAAAGGAGAAGATAATGGGCAGAAAAATAATCGATTCGCACGGCCATTTAGGCGATATCCTCTATGGAAAGAACATTACTTTTAAGCAAAATGTAAGGAAGCGGGACCATCATAATTACTTGGAACAGCTGGAAGCAAACAATATGCTGATGCCGGAGGAATTTGAGAATTTAGACCCTTTGGTATTTAGTGAAAGTGCGCTCAACGAAGAGCAGGCGAGGAACCATACAGCCACTTTGCAGAACTTGCAAACGTCAATGGATGAAAACAAAATTACCGGCATATGGATTTTGCCGGTGCTGCCTCATGTCGGTTTTGAAGAAGTATTGGCGGCATCCAAGCTGGATCCGAGAATAACGCCTTTCACATGTATTGACTTTGACTTGGGAAAGGCTGCTAGTAAAAAAATTGTGCAGGATGCAGAAAAAGGTGCGGCGGGCCTGAAAATACACCCTATCCTGCAGAGGAAAAAGCTGCTGTCCTCTGAGGTGGCAGAAGCGCTGAAGGCTTGGGAGGAAACGGGTAAGCCGGTTATCTGTCATACTTATAGCTTCTGCTACTTTCATCCGGAAGAAAGCTACCGCAATGCGCCTGAAAATGGATCCAATCCGGACTTTTTAGAATTAGTGTCCCGGTTTCCCAACATTAATTTCGTGGGCGCTCATTGCGGCGGAACGTTTGATTATGACCAGTTATGGGAAGGTGCAGATATGAAAAATCTTTACGTAGATACGTCATTCCAGCCATCTTCTGTAGTGAAGGAGTTCCTGAAAAGATTCGGAGAGCGTCGGGTCCTCTTTGGCACCGATTGGCCCTGGGGACAAGAAGCGGCCCCGATTCGAATTGTGGAGGAAGCCTGCGGTGGAGACAAAGAACTAGAAGCGCGTGTCTTTTATAAAAATGCGGAGGAGCTGCTAAAAAATAGAACTTAGCCTGTGGGTCGCATAATCCTGGCAGAGTTCTATGTGAACCCTAAGGAAGTAAAGACAATCTTCCAAACCCTGAAAAATAAAAAACAGGCTGTTTTTCTATGGACAAGCAGCCTGTTTTTTCCTATTTCGAATAGATTCCCGGCATAAGATTTAACTTTTGTCTTGTGGAAGACCTGCCGCCACCGCCGCTGACCCTGAGTTCCCCTTGTCTATCCGCCAACGCCGGCCGCTTTGCTGTCCAGGCTGCAGGACGCGCTGGAGCCTGGCGCAAAACAGATCCAGCCCCTACTCCTTCTCAAAATGCTGATAATCTTTCACACTTCTCCAGTCACCGCCCCAGGTAAAACCATGCTCCATAAAAAGCTTATAGATAAAATCTCCTCGCTGGATCATAAAAGAAGCATATTTTCCAGTGCACTTTTCAGCGCTGCGCTGGGCGTAAACGTTGCCGCCGGCGGGAAGCACGGCCTTTCCCTTCACATATGGATTGATGAGGGGATTGATATCGATGGCCATACCGTAGGCGTGTCGGGACAGACTGGTGCTGCCGGTAATCTTGCGGTAATTAAAGGCCGCGGTATTGTTGGCTTCCATGGATCGGTCGTCACTGGCCCCGTAATCATCGATCAAAGACACCTCCTGCAGGGGATACTTGTGACGATAAAGCTGATAAAAGATTTCCACTGTATCGCGGGCGATCCTGCGATTGACAATCAGCTCGCCGTCCTTTTCATTACCTTCAAAATCAATGTATTTGATCCTTACATAACGCAGATCAGCCAGCGAAATATCCGGGTTTTCCCGGTAGGATTTTCCTTCAATTCGGGAAGCAATAAAAGGTGTAATTTCGCAATAAGAAAAGCCTTCTTGATAAACGGCGCCGGATGACGGGGTGATCTGAGGAAAAACAGATGTGGACGTCAGTAAAAGGCAGCTGACCAGGCAAATTGTCATTTTATTCAAAACGCTACCCTCCTTTCATATACAGTATTTTATCAAAAAACAGGCACTACATCTAGTGGCAGACAAGATCGTTTAATTGTGTTATAATAAACTTCAACCATTGAATTGCGGTACTGCCGCAAGGAAGGAACCTTTCATGTATTTGACATTTGTTTTCATAGCGGCATTGGTTCTGCCTGTTCCCATCATGATTCAAGCCATGGGAAAAAGGCTTTCGCCTTACCGGGTGGTACTGGAAGGGATCTTTGCAGGAGTTATCGGATCCATTCTTATTATGATTATTGCTTCTGCCACAGGAAACGGGATCTTAGATACGCTCCAGGAAAGCGTCCGTTACATGGCCCAAACCTTGGCAAAGGACCCGATGTTCGGGGACCTGCTTGGGAAAGAGACGACTGAGACAGAGCGGGTACAGTTTTTTACCCAGGTGTATGGACAGGCTGCTGATCTAGTGCCGTCCACCATTTGTATCTTTACAGCAATCGCAGCTTATATCGAATATACGATACTTAGCAGGATCGTAAAACCGGGCGGCGCGTTAGCGCTCAAAATGCCCAGATTTCGCGAATTTGACCTCCCAAGAAATGTTATTATCGGCTGGGTGATAATATTCCTTTTATCCTGGATTCTGGCAAAAACCGGGATAAAAATAGGAGACCTGCTATATGCCAATATAAACGCATTGTTTAACTTTGTGTTCTGCCTTCAAGGCATGTCCGTAATTTTTATGTTCTGTCATAAAAAAGGGGCGCCCAAGGCAATCGCTGTTATCATCATTCTTTTCTTTCTTTTTACCGGGCTGGGCAAGATCGCACTGCTTCTCCTGGGATTCGCGGACGTAATGTTCCGATTGAAAGAAAAACTCAGCTAGATGATACCGGAATAGGAGATTATACTACATGTATGTAAGTCGAATAGAAAAATTACTTGCCGCATATTCACCGGTGCCTCTTTGCGTACTCAATCCCCAGGGAAAAGTATCCAGAGCCAGCTCCAAGATCGACGAGGTGTTCATTTATGACGGCATCCGGGGGGCGGATATATATGCTCTTACAGGGATCAAGCATGCTGAGATTATAGCAGCAACCAGGGAGGGCAGATCGCTGACCATTTCCCGCAACGATAAAATTTTCAAGATATTGACTTCTTTTATCGGAGACGGTGAGCTGGCCAGTATTGCTATGTATTTTTTCGATGTCACCACCTATGAGATGCTCAAAACCCTTCACAACGAGGAACGGAGCTGTATGGCTATCGTCAATGTGGATAACTTCGATGAACTTACTTCCAGCACAGGAGAAGAAAAACAGATGATGCTGGCTTCGGAGATCGACAAGGTGGTTCGGAGCTGGGGAACGAAGATGAGCGCATCTATTACCAGATACAAGGAACATCTGTATTTCATGGTCTTCGAGTACAAATGTTATGAAAAGCTGGTTGAGACAAAATTTCCGATTTTGGACGAGATTCGCGAGCTGGAGACCGAATCGGACTTTCCCGTAACCTTGAGCATCGGCATCGGTGTAGCCGGCAAGAATCCAATGGAGACGGAACAGTATGCCAATGATGCACTGGAGATCGCTCTTGGCCGCGGAGGCGACCAGGCGGTGGTCAAAAACGTAAGGCGCATCGAATATTACGGCGGAAAGATGCAGACTGTGGAAAAGCGTAACAAAGGGAAATCCCGAGTGATCGCCCATGCGCTCAAACAGCTGATGGAGCAATCATCCAAAGTAATTATTATGGGTCATCGTAACCCTGACATGGACTGCTTCGGCGCTGCTTTGGGCATCTTTCGAATAGCAGCCAACATAAAAAAAGAAGCCTATATCGTGATAAACGGGTACAATGAAGCTCTCACCGCTATTTACCAGGCAGCTAAGGAAACGGAAGAATATAATTTTATTAACTCAGAAAAAGCAATTTCCCTTAGCGACGAGAACGTTCTGATCGTAGTTTTGGACACCCACAGACCTAGTTTGGTGGAATGCCCGGAGCTCCTGGATTTGGAAAAAATTGTTGTTATAGACCATCATCGTAAGGCCGAGGAAGCGATTCTCAACATGATTCTTTCCTACATGGAACCGTATGCTTCCTCCACTTCCGAGCTGGTAACCGAGATCATCCAGTATTCCGGGGATAAAAAGTCTCTGAAAAAAATGGAGGCGGAGGCGCTGCTGGCGGGAATCACCGTAGACACCAATCGATTTGCTGTAAAGACCGGCGTACGTACCTTTGAGGCGGCCTCATGGCTGCGCAGATGCGGAGCTGATACGGTTACCGTTAAAAAATATTTTCAGGCGGATTTGGAAAGCTTTCAAATTCGGGCAAAGTGCATTGCCAATGCTCAGTTCTTGGAAGACGGCATCGCGATGTCCGTTTGTCAAGGAAGGAACCCCAACGCCCAAATCGTCAACTCCCAGGTAGCCGATGAGCTTCTCACGGTACAGGGAATCCAGGCGACCTTTGTCGCCGGACAAAACGAGCATGGCCAGACCGTGGTAAGCGCCCGATCTCTGGGAGATGTAAACGTGCAGCTGATCATGGAACAGCTGGGAGGCGGCGGACATCTCAACACGGCCGGTGCTCAGGTAACGATGACGCCGGAAGAAACTTTGGAAAAATTAAAAGAAATTCTGAAAGATTTTCTTTAACTCATCACATTAGGAGGTTACAATAAAATGATAGTAATATTGCAAAAAGATTTAAAAGGTACAGGCAAAGCCGGAGACGTTGTAAAAGTAAGCGACGGCTACGCCAGGAATATGCTGATTCCCAAGGGAATCGCCAAAGAAGCGACAGAGGGCAATATAAAGAGCTTAAAAAAACAAAAAGAAATCGCGGCAGAAAAAAAGGCAGAGCAAAAAGCGTCTGCCGAAGAAACAGCTAAAAAAATCAGCGCTCTTTCCGTAACCATCAAGACAAAAGGCGGCGAAGGCGGCAGACTTTTCGGCTCCATTACATCCAAAGACATCGCCCAGGCGCTGGCGGACCAGCATAAGATCAAAGTCGACAAGAAAAAAATCGAACTGGAAAGCCCTATTAAACAGACTGGAACATTTACTGTTCCGATTAAGCTGTATCCGGAAGTATCCGCTCAGCTGAAAGTGACTGTTACAGTCTAAAGAGAAGAGGAACGAAACATGGAAAGAATTCCTCCTCATAATGGAGAGGCTGAACGCTCGGTACTAGGTTCGGCACTGCTGGATAAGGATGCTCTGTTCGATGTGGTAGAGCTTTTGACGCCGGATGACTTTTACAGCGAAACCCATAAAGAGATTTTTAAAGCAATTACGGATTTATATAAACGAAGCGCGCCGGTGGACGCGCTGACCGTTTCCGAAGAATTGAAAAAACGCAATTCGCTGGAAATGGTAGGCGGCAGGGCGTACATAGCAACACTTTCGGCAGATGTCCCATCCACATCCAACGCGGCCGAATACGCAAAGATCATTTCACAAAAGGCATCCCTTCGCAGGCTCATATCCACGGCCGATGATATTGTTCAAAAGAGCTACGAAGAAAATATGGATACCAATGCGATTCTCGATTTTGCGGAACAGGGAATCTTTGAAATAGCCCAAAAAGGGCAGAAGAGCGATTTTGCCCATATTAAGGACGTACTGCTGGAAAACATCAATATTATCGACAGAATTTCCCAGCTGGACGGAAATTTGACCGGACTGACAACTGGATTTCGCGATCTGGATCAGATGACTTCCGGTCTGCAGAGATCCGACCTGATCATACTGGCCGCAAGGCCGGCCATGGGAAAAACTGCTTTTGCCCTAAGTGTGGCGCAGCAAGCAGCGATCAAGGGCGACGCCAGCGTGATGATCTTTAGTATGGAGATGTCCAAAGAGCAGCTTGGACAGAGACTGCTCTCTATGGAATCCCGTATTGATATGCAGAATTTAAAAACAGGAAACCTGGAAAGAAAAGATTGGGACCAGATCAATATGGCGCTGGACGTTCTTTCCAGAGCAAATATAAATATCGACGATACGCCCGGCATCAGCATCATGGAGATGAAGAACAAATGCCGCCGCTTGAAAGCAGAGAGCGGATTGGACTTGATCGTCATTGACTATCTCCAGCTAATGAATCTGGAAGGTAAAAAAACGGACAGCAGAACGCAGGAAATTTCGGCCCTCTCCAGAAATCTCAAGCTCCTGGCCAGAGAGCTGGACTGCCCGGTCATTGTTCTTTCTCAGCTGTCACGTGCCCCGGAGCAGCGGCCCAACCACAGGCCTATGCTGGCTGACCTGCGGGAATCCGGTTCTATCGAGCAGGACGCAGATATTGTAATTTTCCTTTATCGGGATGAATATTACAATGAGGATACCGATAAGCCTGGAGAATGCGAAGTTATTGTTGCCAAGCACAGAAGCGGCCCGACCGGCACAGTGGATGTGACATGGCTGGGTAAATACACAAGATTTGCTGACAAGAGCAGCATTGGGAGGTAACCATGAAGGAAATCACCAAGGATATGATGATTTGCGAGATATTAGACTTAAATCCCCAGCTGGAGGACGTCTTTATCTCTCACGGACTGAACTGTGTGGGCTGCCCGGGCAGCAGCGGCGAGACCCTCCAGGATGCGGCAGAAGGCCACAGCGTCGATCTGAGCAAACTATTGGAGGATCTTAACAAGGCTAATGAACTTTAGGCGAGAACAAATAAAAGACTACTATTTATTGGACACGGATGTCGAGAATATTTTTATCAACGAATACATGGCTTCAGCTCCCGGAGACTATGTGAAGGTTTATCTTTTTGCCCTTATGTATGGAACCCTGGGGGAGGATATGGAAAATGAAACCATAGCCAAACAGCTGGGCCTGCAGGAAGAGGATGTGCTCAAAGCATGGACTTATTGGGAAAGCATGGGTGTTATTCGCAAATGCCGAAAACATGCAGAAGACAAATTTAATTATCAGGTAGAATTTATTAACCTAAAAGAGCTGCTATACGGCAAGACGCCCAAAAAGAAAAAGAAGCAAGTGGATGACAGCGCAAAAGCGGTCATGGCAGATAAAAATATTCAGAGCATGTATCGTTCCATCGAGCGAATTGTGGGCAGAGTGATCAGCGGCGCCGAGATGATGGAAATCCTTTCCTGGATCAACGATTTTAACGCTTCACCGGAAGTTATCGTTTACGCATACTCCTACTGCGTTTCCAGAGAGAAGAAGAACATCCGCTATGTAGCGGCTGTTGTCAAACGCTGGGTGGCAGAGGGTCTAAACGATGTACTGGCGGTGGAAGAATACTTGAAAGAGCGGGACCAGAGGCACTACCTATACAAACGCGTTCTTAAGGCGCTGGGGTTTGATCGAAATCCGACAGAAGAAGAAAAAAAGATCATGAACCGCTGGTTTGAAGAAATGAATTACACCATCGACAAGGTGTTGGAGGCCTGCGGAAAGACCAGCGGCATATCCAACCCAAACATCAATTATGTCAACAAAGTACTGGTGAACTGGTTTGAAGAGAAGAATGGCACAGTTGACGGCAAGCCCAAAGCAATGTCTGTTTCCACAGTTCTCAAATATTACAACTACTTGCGAAATAAGGAAGAAGATGAAGCTGAGGCACGCAAAAGAGAAGTTTATAACAAAATCCCGCGTCTGCGGGAAGTAGAAGAAGAAATGAATTCTTGCAGCATGCAAATGTCTAAAGTCATCATTTCGAACAGGATAGACAAACAAACTGAGGTCAAGAGACTGCAGGATACGGTAGACAGTTTGAGCAGAGAAAGAGCAGTTCTTTTGACGGACAACGACTTTGAACTCGATTATCTGGATGTGCACTATAAGTGTAAAATATGTAAGGATACCGGGACTAACGACGAGGGTGAGCGCTGCGAGTGCTTTAACCTCCGGACGAGAGAGGCGGAACTATGGCAGAAAAATTTAGCAACCGAATAATCACATTAACAGAAAAATTGAATAATAAAAAGCCGGGAAAATTTACCCAATTTAGAAAATTTGCAGAACATCACAGAATTCTGATTTTAGCAGTATTTACTGCATTTATCGTCGCAACGGTAGGAATGCTGGGCATATTCAACCACTATATGGCATATGAATACTCCTATAATGGAAAGGTTTTGGGAATTGTTAAAGATAAGGAGGACGTTCTTAAGATCACCGATCTGGTACAGAGCGCCCTTACCGAAGAACGGGATATCGAGGTTGTCATTGATAAAAAGAAGGATATTGACTTTAAACGTGTGTCAGCCTTTGGTAAAGACACCCATATCGATACCTCGGAAGAAGTGCTTAAAAGACTTACCTATGTGGGCGATGTCAATGTAAAAGCTTACAGTATTACTGTTAACGGAAAACATGCAGCAGTCGTTGACAGTGAAGAATCTGCAAAGAATGTGCTCAGTGCAATTAAAGATGAGTATACCGATCAAGGCGAGAATGTAGTCGTTGAGGACGCAAAATTTGTTGAAGATGTAGAAATCAAAGAGGTCAACACGGATTTGGACAACCTGCAGCAGGAAGAGGATGCTAAACATGCGCTGAAAACCGGATCTGTTGTTGAAAAAACACATATTGTCACTGCTGGAGAAACTCTGGCGGACCTGGCTAAAAGCAACAATATGACGGAAGAACAGATCATAGAAATGAATCCGGAAATTAACCCCAAAAAGCTGGAGGTGGGCAGCGAGGTTAAACTGCAGGAGGAAGCACCGGTCGTTACACTCAAGGCATCCGAGCTGGTTACATATGAAGAACCTATCGATTTTGAAACCGTAGAAAAGAAGTCCGACAAGATCTACGAAGGCGAAAAAGAAGTCAAGACCAAAGGCAAAAAGGGTACAAAAGTCATAACAGCCAGGGTCGAAAAGAGCAACGGCAAGGAATCAACAAAGGTTCCAATTGTGGAAAAAGTTGAAAAAGAACCGACGACAGAGGTCATTCTTGTGGGCACTAAGGAGAGGCCGCCTACGATCGGATCAGGAAAATACATATATCCAGTTACCAATTATCGCATATCTTCACCGTTCGGTGCGCGCTGGGGAAGAAACCATAATGGTGTCGATCTGGCTTGTGCAATGGGAAGTGATGTCGTTGCCGCTGACGGCGGAACCGTTACTTGGGCCGGATATAAAGGCAGCTTTGGATACCTGGTCATCATCGACCACCAGAACGGAATGGAGACCTATTATGGACATAACTCCAAACTTCTGGTCAAGGAAGGCGATAAGGTCTACCAGGGATATCACATCGCGGAGTCCGGGAGCACCGGAAGGAGCACTGGCCCTCATTGTCACTTTGAAATTCGTGTCAATGGAGATCCGGTCGATCCGATGAAATATTTGCCATAGTTGAAAAAAGAAGAAAGCCAGTCCAGGAAATTGGACTGGCTTTTAAAATGCTTGATATATTCAGTTATACGCAGTCCCTGATTTGTTAAATTATAGAACAATTTCTACGAAAATGAATGCTGATGCTTATTGCTAGAACGTGATATAATTTATAGGTCAGGGAGACCTGTGGATTGAAAGAAAGATGAAATTAATAAAGAAGAGATAATCGACAGCCGATTTTCTCTTCTTTGTTTTTGCAAAAAATGGACATCAAACCACAGGTATCACCAAAAATCTTGGCACATCAAAATCCGCCCGGACTGGCGAACCGGCTGGTCTGCCAATTATCGCAAAACACCCCTATATAACCTCCCCCAGCCCTGTTCATTGCGGCTGGCGCTGCTTACCGGCCGGGCCAAATCCAGCAGGGCGCTTCTCACCTCCAGAGGATGGGCCTGAGGGTGCCTGGCGCAATATTCAGCAGCAAGACCGGCTACAAACGGCGAGGACATGGACGTTCCGGTCTGAGCAATGTACCCTTTCGGGTTTTGTGAGGACAAAGAAATGATATCAACGCCGGGAGCAACTACATCCGGCTTAGGCTGGCCCGAAGGAGTTGGCCCCCGACTGGAAAAGTCGGGAATATGATTATCACAATCACATGAACCGACGGTCAAAACAAAGGGGCTGGTTCCGGGAGATGTGATGCTTTGCCGGTCAGGTCCGCTGTTGCCCGCGGCAGCAACAACACAAAGTCCTTTAAAAACCAGTGCGTTAGCGCCCAGAACGAGGGGATCGATCTGTGTATAAGGAGAAGAGGCGATTCCCAGAGAAAGATTGACAACCCGTATGTTATAGCGCTGATGGTTATCATAAATCCATTGCATGGCGGCAAGAATATCGGAAGCATTTCCATTTCCCTCCTGGTCAAGGGCCTTCAGCGAAACCAGAGCGGCGCCAGGAGCGGTTCCCTGGAACTTGCCTGAGGAATACCCATTCCCCAGAACAATTCCAGCTACATGCGTACCATGCCCGTCATCGTCATAGGGCGTTTTTCTGCCATTTACAAAGTCTTTAAAATAAAGAATTCGGTTAAACGGCTTAATTAAATCGTAATGAGGTGCCACGCCAGTATCAATGACAGCGACGGCGACGCCTTCTCCCCGGCGCCGATAGCCTCTGCTGCGGCATTCAAAAGAGCGACTTCCGACAGGAGCGCTTTGAATCGGAAGCTTAGATACCGCCACATCCTCCGACATCATGGCTACACGGCGATTTGTTTTGATTGCTTGAACCTTTTCTTCCGGAATTTCAACGCACAACGCATTGAGAAAGGGAAGTTCATATTTGATGCGGCCGAAATTTTCAAGAACACATGAACGAATATCTTCAATATTCTGCCGCGGATATAAAATAAACGGGCGGTTTCGCCCTTGCTGTTGTTCCATTAAAAAACCTCCAAAACCTGGTCATTTCTATATGTATATGAATACATACAGATAAACGTACCGGGCGTTGGAGGATCTACAGCCTTCGATTCCTATCTTGGCTTTGAAACAATTGGTTTAATCTTATAGCTGATCACAAAATCCGGGATTGAATGCTGGCTATAAAATGCTTTTTTCACACGCTCCATAGCGATGGTTCCGGTTTTATGGTTGATGGCCGGGAGCAGGATCGCGAATTGGGATGGGCCATATCGGGAAATGGTATCGCCCTTCCGCAGATTATGTTTGAGTGTATCAAGAAACATCTCCATGATCTTATCCAATAGGAGCAAATCCGTGTGCTCTTTTTTATCCGCCGGAAGAATGGTGATGAGCCCCAGGAAAATGGTGATGTTCAATCGCTCCAGATTGCGCATGTTCAACTTGTAAATATCCTTAAAGATCGAATAGTCGCAGACAAAGGCCGCATTATCCTCTTCCTCCGACTGCAAATCCCGGCAAATAATATCCAGGCTGGCATTGGAATCATGCTCCACTTTGACCAGGTCCTTGTAAAAAGAAAGGATCTCCGTGGAAGGCGTTACCCCCAGCTGTGTATAGTGAAGATTAACCGTATAGTTATAATGGGACATGGCTTCATTTTTCATTCCCAGCTCGAGCAGTGAGGTCATAAGGTGAAGATTCAGTTTGGAGTCAAACATATCCACCTCCAGCCCTTTTCTGGATAAATGCATAATATCGTTGTATCGCTGCTGTTTTTCCAAGAGATCGATCTGTAGATAGAGAACCTTTAAGTATATGTTATGGAAATACATGCTCTTGGGAACGATCCACGTTTCAGTATCATAGCCGGACAGTAAATCACCCTGATATAAACGCAGGATTTCCTCAAAAATCGGCTCCGTTTCTTCGGTTAATTCGGTCACGTCCAGCGCCTCCTGGCAGAGTTCATCAAATCTGAAAATATCAATGTCCGCATTTAAAGCGTCATTCCAGCGATAAGCCCCCTGCTTGGTGATAATCGCCTTATCCAGGCCCTCCTCCTTTAAATTCTGCCGTAAGCGGCTGATTAAAGTTTTCAGAGAGCTTTCCGGGTTGGCGTTTTCCTCTCCTGGCCAGATGCTTTCAAAAAGGCTGAAATTGCTGATGTTGGTATCTTTATTTAAAAGTAAATATTGTAAAAGCGCTAGTTTCTTTTTGGAGTTTCCCAGCTTGGGAACAATATCAATGCCATCAACGACGATCATAAAACGACCAAGCATATAAATTTCCACTTTTGCCATAGGTTTTGTCCTCCCTACAATTTTCTTAAAAAGGCTTCTGGCGAAAAGCTGTGCGCCGTTGCCGTGTGTTTATCGATCCGACCCGCCTTATACAGCTCAAGCAGGCTGGAGTCCATACTAATCATGCCATCCTTTGCCCCTGAATGAATCGCAGATTCAATTTGATGAGTCTTGGCATCGCGAATCATTGTGCGCACAGCAGGAGTGGCTTTCATTAGTTCAAAGGCCGGAATCAGGGAGGAATCCTCCGCGACTAATAGCTGCTGTGAAATGACGGCCTGCAGCACCATCGACAGCTGCAATCGGATTTGCGGCTGTTTTTGCGATGGAAAATTATCGACAATTCGATCAATGGTATTGGCGGCACCCAATGTGTGAAGCGTTGATATGACCAGATGGCCGGTTTCCGCAGCGGTCATAGCCACGTTGATGGTTTCCGGGTCCCGCAGTTCTCCCAGAAGAATGACATCCGGCGTCTGGCGCAGCGATGCTCGCAGGGCAGTGAGATAGCTCTCCGTATCGAGAGAAATTTCTCTCTGGCTGACAATACTTTTCTTGTGAGGATGCAGAAATTCAATCGGTTCCTCCAAAGTAATGATATGCGAGTTTCTTGTGGAATTGATACGATCAATCAAACAAGCCAAGGTGACGGATTTTCCGCTGCCGGACGGGCCGGTGATTAGGACAAGCCCTTTGGTGTATTCCGCCGCATCCATGACCTGCAGGGGAATATGCATATGATCCGGCTGGGGCAGATCAAAAGAAATAACCCGAATGACAGCGGCCAATGAACCTCTCTGCTTGTAAATACTGGCGCGAAATCTGGCAACGCCGGCAATTGCGAATGAAAAATCATCATCGCCGCTGCGAAGCAGTTTTTCTGTCTGCCTGCTGCCAGCTAATCCATAAATGGCAAAGATCAGCTCCTGAGTCTCCTTTGGCATTAATACCTGATCAGAATAATCCACGATGCGGCTGTTGATCTTAAAACCCAGCGGTCTTCCGGCAATGATAAAAATATCCGAAGCATTTTTATTCGATGCGTCTTTCAATACATCCGTGATGTCCATATCGCTACTGGTTATCCTCCTGCAATAAATTCTCTGTCTCCCATTTTAGGATTGTTACCCGGTCATATGTGCTGAACGCTGCTTCTACCTGTAACACTTTTCCCTTTTCAATAGATACCTGAAAGGTAACAATATCCTTTCCTTGGGCAGTAGTTACATTATAACCTTTTTTTTCGATAAAGTCTTGCGATTTTTTATTTTTTATTAAGGCGGAAATTTCTGCCAGCCTTTCATTGGCTTTTGCGTCTGCTTCATAGTATTGGCTTACTGCATTCCTGCTTTTTTCGCTCAGCTTATACTCACTGTCGGCAGAGACATAAGTTAGGACCGCAAAACAAGTGATTGTAAGAATGATTAGAATTACGGCCAATGCCACGGCACCCATACCGACAAACGATCGCAGTTTTTTTTCTCTCATTTCTCGGCCTCCCCTAAGAATTCTTTCGTTTGCAGAAAGTAAATGGTTTTTCCGTCTTCCAGACGAATAAAGGTGATATCTGCGGTCAGGAGAAGATCGTTTCGTTTGCAAGAAATAATCGCCTGATAATTTTTTTTCCCGCCCGTCTGCCAATCCTCGTCGTAATAAATGCGAAAACCTGCGTCAGCACCTAAAAGGGACTTTGCTTCATCCAAATCGTTTTTGCAGGCCTTTATGGTATCGGCTATGGTAACGGCCTTCACGGCCGCACTGTTGAGATCATTGGCATCGTTATTTTTTTCATGAGAATAAACAAAGAGGGTGACACAAACTACTGCGGATATAATAAAGAATAGCATTAAAACTCCTATTTCCAACAGGAACAGGCTCCGGCCGGAACTATTTTTTTTCATCGTTTACCTCCGGCTGCGAAGCCCGCACAAGAATGTCCGTCCGGGAGTAAACTCCATCCTGGGAGACAGCTGTGATTCTCAAAAGATGATCCTTGACAAGTGTAAATTCAAGAGTTCGTAAAGAAAGAACCGGCTGTCCGAAGTCTTCGGTCACAGCGGTCCCTTTTTTTACGGTTGTCTCCCGAAGCTGACCGTTCGAAAGAAAAATCCAGGTTTCATAATCGTCCTCGCCCAAGATCAGAGCCGACTGGCCGCTTTTCAGAGTGTTCAGCGAAAGGGATCCGCGGCTGTCCGACTGATGGATCTTCTGATCAAAATATAAGGAGGCAGTCCGTATTTGATAGGCTTGCTGGTTGGATGACACTGTTTTTTTATAAACATTGGCGCCTAAAACAACCAGAGCCACGGAAAAGAGGGCAAAAGCTCCTATGAGAATAACGATAAATAGGACATCAATTATATGGCGTCTTTTTTCCATGCTTCCACCTAGCGATCCTTTTCAAAAACAGAGATTTCGGGAACCATATTGGTGCCGATAAATTTGTAATGATAGACATACTTGTCCCGATCCAGGTTTAAGGTATAATGCGACTCCAGATAACCCAAATCTTTTGGATATTGTCCTTCCAGAGCATAACACTGAACCGCATAATTACGGATGGTATCTTCCAGCAGCTGCTGCCTGTCTTGGCTTACTCTTTTTTCCAGATACTCGGAGATAAAGATCGTTCCGCTGATCATAACGGCAATGGACACAACTAGAAAGATCGTACGATAAATACTTCTCATAAGCGCCTCCCTACATGGCTGTCATGATTTTCATTAAAGGAAGCATGACTGACAAAAGGACCGAGCCGATCATCAGACACATGATAATCACAATGGCTGGTTCAATACCAGAGAGAGTACGGTCGATATATCGATCCGTATCACTGCTCAGACGCTGCGCTACCAAGTCCATCATCTCCTCGCCGCTGCCCGTTTTCAGTCCTACGGCAATCATTGAGGAATATTCTGAGGATAGGATGCCGCTGGACGTCAGCGCATGAGGAAACGTTTCTCCCTCGTCCATTAGGCCTTTCAGCTTTGTAAGCTTTTGCCCGGCCCTGGGAGAGCGATTTAGTTCTCGAACCAAATCCACAGCCTCGTCCACATTGATGCCGCTGGCAAGCAGCAAAGCCATGGAATAAGCAAATCGATTGGCTGCGGATTTCTCTGCAATTTTTCTTGTAAGGGGAAACCCCTCATAGAGATGAGCGAGAAATCGCCGGCCTTCTTCCTTTCTGCGAATCAGCCCGTAGAGAATCAAGCAAAGGACGATAACGCCTAAAGCGCAGACCGCTGCAACAGCCGCAGCGCTTCCCGAACCTGCTGCCGCTTCAAGGGGAGCGGGAAGCTGTGCGCCCACCTGAGTAAAAACTTGCGAGAACACCGGCAGAACTTTAATCATCAGCACTGCCAAAATAAGAAGCATCACTAGGACCATCGCCAGCGGGTATATCACTGCACTGCGAAGGCTGCTCGTCAAATGGTCCTGCCGCTGATAGTAAAGCGCCAAAGAGGAAAAGACTTCTTCCAGCTTTCCAGAGTTTTCACCAATCCGAATCATTTGAATCATGTAATCTGGAAAACGACCTGTGTGCTTCAGCGCGTCAGATAAATCCATTCCCTGCTCGATCTCTTCGCCAATCATATGATAAAGGCTCCGATCGTCGTCATTGGAAGAATTTTCCTCCATAATAAGGAAGGCGTCATATAGAGGAATACCCCCGTTGAAAAACATGCCAAGTTCATTTAACAGCAGCGCGAGCTCTTCTGCTTTTTTCTGTCGCGTCTTTTTCCTCATCGGGGACCTCCTTTAATTAATAGAAATAGAGAGCATTGTAACGGCTGTCATTTGTAATATCATCCATTTCGCCGCTTGCCGCTGCAGTGGTAGGATCCATCATCGTCCAGTCTTTCCCATCGAATTGAATAACACCGTCCACCCAGCCTTCGTCCTCTGTATAAACGCTGATCCAAGCATGATATACATCGCCTGCATAACCAATCACCAGTTTGGTAGGGATTCCTTGAATCCGCAGCATGGCGCTCATGACAGACGCATAGTCAAAACAGATGCCCTTCTTTTTTTTCAGGACTTGATCGATATTGGGCAGATAGTCGGTGGCCACATTAACCGCCAGATCGTAGTCATAATCAATGTTTGTGGTTACATAATTAAAGACGTCCTCCACCTTTTCCAGATCATCGCTGCTTTTTGCCGTCACCTGGTCGCTCAGGCCCACGATGGGATCATCAGCAGTGTAATTCACATACTCGTTGGGGTAAAGAAACGGAAGATTTTCATTCTTTAATTTCACCTTCACTTCTTCAGAGCAGACCTGGGAATATTGATCGCCGCTAATATTTTCAAAGATTGCGACCTTATAGCTGCCGCTGCCGTCAGAGAAGGGAAATATTTCAAAATTTCCCCGTTTAAGCAGGTTGTAGGTATACGTTTCCTCTCCCTTGGTCAGCTGCAGTTTGACCTTTTTGTTGTTCCCCAAGTATTTAATACAGATGTAGCCCTGAGAAACATTGGTAATATCGATAATAGCCGCATCGTTGTTTATCGTCTTTTTCTCTTCTGCTTTGGAGATGAGAACCGGTCCTCGCTCCTTGGGGGAGTCTGAAGAGGAGGCACTGTCTTTTTCGCCGCTGCTGCTGCAGCCGAAGAAGGCTGCTGTGAAAAGCAGAACCAAAACAATCGAGCATATTCGATAAGCTTGCTTTCTTTTCATGATCTATCTACCGCCTTTTGATATGTATTTGATTGCCATCCAATTATATCAAAACCCGGAGGCTTTGGCAATTTCTCCGTATAAGGATGAAAAAGAGACTTGCGGGTATTTTTCATCCCGCAAGCCTCCACATGGAAAATGATTTGTTGTTTATAGAATTCCCATCATATCTTCCAGGGTCTGTTTCTTTTCATAACCTGTCAGAAGCTTTGCCGATTGACTCACATCTCCTATCAGAATACCGCCTGTGAAACGATTGTTCACGAAGTACAGTTTCTTGTAGATGCCCTTGGCTGGGTCGGCCAGCTGGATTGCTTTATAATTGAGACCTTCCTTCTTGCCGTTATCACCAATGGCAAAGAGGTTAATTCCCATCCCGCTGTAGGAGTTGGATGGAGTTACCGGCTTATAGGAAAGGCTGTCTCCCGCCGCGTTGGCGCCGGCCACTTTGCCCATTTCCAGTCCCTGGCTCCAGATGCCCACACTGACGCCGTTCATTGCGGCCACATCGCCGCAGGCGTATACGTCCTTGGCGCTGGTTTCCATTTTTTCATTGACCTTGATCCAGCGGTCGCCTTCAATACCGGCGCTGGTAGCAACGGCGGCATTGGGTTTGATCCCGGCCGAGATAATGACCAGCTGGCCGGAAATTTCACTTCCGTCTGCCAGATCGACGCCGGACTCTGTAATTTGGTCGATCTTCGCTCCCGTAATAACCGTAAGACCAGATTTCTCCGCTGCTTCCTTCAGAAGGAGAGATGCCTGCTCATCCAGCTGGTTTTTCATCAACCCATCGGACACTTCCAGAATGGTAACGTTCTTGCCGGCTCTGCCGAATTCCCAGGCAGCCTCAAGACCCAGTACACCGCCGCCAATTACAGCGATATCCGTTACCTGATCGATACGCTCGCGGATGGCGTTGGCATCGGCCAGTTTACGAATGGAGTAAACATTGCTGCATTCTGATCCCTTAATAGGGGGGATATTGCATTCTGCTCCTGTTGCCAGGATCAGCTTGTCGTACTGACGCTGCTCTCCTCCGGAGAGCTGAAGCTTTTTAGCTGTAGTATCAATTGCTTCCACAGTGGTATCTAAAGTTAGCTTGATTTTATTCTCTTCGTACCAGTCTAGCTGTTTGGTAAAGAAGTTCAGAGCGTCAAACTCGGACAGAATGCCCTTTGTCAGCATGGGCCGGTTGTAGCAGAACACGCTTTCATTGGAGATGATCTCAAGGTCGCATACCTGATTTCTCTTTCTGATCTCTTCACAAGCGGACAGTGCTGCGACTCCGCTTCCAACAACGACAATCTTAGCTTGCTCGGTGGAGCTGAAGGAAACTTCTTCAGAAGGAACTTCCACAAACTGCTCCGGACCTACGCCGCAGATGGGGCAGCTTTCGGGAGGTTTGGGACCTTCGATAATCTCACCGCAGACCAGGCACTTCCATCTTCTGTTGCCTGCTGGAGCCGGTTCCGGCTCGACGATCGCGCCTTCGATAACGGAGCGTCCAAAATTATATCCGAATTCATAAGCTTCCGCCAGCTGGGCATCAGACGGCTTAAACCGTACCCGCAGGCCCTTTCCGTAGACTTTCATGCGCAGCTGCTTGAGGCGTTCGATCATATGAGGTACAGCTTCGCCGCTCCAGCCGTAAGAGCCGAAGGCGGAAGCGATCTTGCCGCCGTGGGTAACCGGGAAGATGGATGTGGTCAGATCCCAGATCGGCTTCAAAGCTTCTCCCAGGATGGTCGGTGTTCCAAAGAGGATTCCATCCGCCCAGTAAAGCTCTCCCAGAACCTGAGCCTGATCGGAAGTAACCATGTCGTAGAGTTTTACCTCCACATCGCCGGAAGCTTTGATTCCTTCTGTGATCTTTGCTGCCAGCACCTGTGTATAACCGTAAGCAGCTACGTAAGGAATTACAACCGTTTTCTTTGTATTGGGGTTAACTTCGGTGGACCATCCCTTGTAAATGTTAATAATTTTCCAAGGATCTTCATCCAGCACAGGGCCGTGCCCCGGACATACCATATCGATTTCAAGGTCGCGGATTTTGTCGATAGCCTTAAGTACATAAGGCTTGAAAGGCCCCATAATGTTATCAAAATAGTAGCGGAGCGCGCTCATATAGCCGTCCTGATCGGTAATTTTGGAGCTTAGAATTTGATCAAAGCTGTAGTGAGCGCCGAAAGAGTCGCAAGTCAGCAGAACTTTGTCCTCTTCCACATATGTATACATGGCATCCGGCCAGTGAAGATTGGGCGCAGCGATAAACTTGAGGGTCTTGTCTCCCAGGGAGAGCGTATCGCCTTCTTTGACAATGACAGAAGCAAATTCTGTATTGCAGATTTCTTTCATGAAGCTGATAGCGGTAGCAGTACCCACCAGCTTAATGGCCGGGTTGATTTCGATCAGCTTTTCCGCGGAACCGGCGTGATCCGGCTCTGTATGATCGACGATGATGTAGTCGATATCTTTGATATCGATCAGGGATGTAAGCTTATCCAGATATTCATCCATACATTTGGCTTTGGCCGTTTCGAAAAGTGCCGTTTTTTCTGAGCCTTGGAGCAGGTAAGAATTGTAGGTCGTCCCATACTCCGTATTCATGATGATATCAAATACCCGCAGCTGCGGATCTAAAATTCCTGTCCAGTAAAGTCCTTCTTTCAATTTTAATGTTTTCATAAATAACCTCCCCGAATACTAGTTTCAATTTTCCCATGTAACTATCCTATACCCTTTGGTAAAAAAAGAAAACACTAAGTTTTAAGATTTTCGATAAATTTTTATCACATGGGGGAAGGGGGCTTTGGGGTGCGGCCCGGCCGCTGGTTAATCATAAATGCTTTAAGATCAGCAATTTGGCTGAATAGGGGTTGAGGCTGATGTTGAGAATGCTCTCATCATACAAATCAAGAAAAGAGAAGGCTACTTCTGGTGCGGCGGCCTGATCCAGCCGGCGTATATCGCTGCGATCAAGATTTTTCGGAAAACGTAGATTTTTAAGATGCTGAAACAGGCTCTTTTCACTGTTGAGGCTGATTTGAGTAACCTGGTATTGATTGTGGGGCGCTGATGCAAATTTCAGCGTAAAGGCGGCACCGGATGGGGAGCCGGCGTGGTGTAAGCTCCGCTCTTCGAACGGGTCATATAGAAGAATGGAGAAATCAGATCTAAGTTTTGTAACAAGAATTCCATCTGCCTGAAAGATCACTTGATCGCCCAGAAGAGAAAGCAGATGCCAGGCATAATAGAGCGGTTTCTTCTCGCCGAAAGGCCCAAAGAGACCATTATAGGAAAAAGCAGGAATATTAGTCTTGGTATCTTCTCCTGGAATATCAAACATTTCCCGATAAGGTATGGAAGTATCGGTTTGATGCGGCATAGACAAGGCATGATTGATCAGATGTGGTACCAGGCACATCGAATCGTTGGAATAGGTTTCTCTTAAAAAATGCTGCTCCGTAATGCGTATGGCAGATGGGAGCCGGCTGTGTTCCAAAGTTTTGGCGATTTTGTCGGTTAGCTGTGAGAGTTCCTTGGAATCAAAGGATTGATTGCGAAGACAAAATGCCAGCCCATTGGACTCTGATTCAGTCAAGCTTTCAGCCAGTAGAGCGGCAATATTTAAGAGTGATTCCAATTCCTCATCAAGATTGTCTTTATTCAATGAAAGATTAAGCTCAACGAGCAACGGCACAGAACAGAGATTCTTAATCAGATGAAGGAGGCCTGCATCAAAAAACGGATTTTTTTTTGCGATAGTATGGATACCGTTCAAAGAGGTTATGGAGCTCCACTTTTTCAAACCCAATGTCTTCCCGGCATTGGGCAAGGTCGATGGAATCAATTAACTGTATGGAAGTGGCGATATCCGAAATGTAGATGCTGCTTTGCCATAGATGGGGAAAGGGCTGGCAAAGACCCTCCAAATTCAGAATGTATTCATACTGGGAAAAAGCCGTTTTAGCCAACACTGCTGATTGAGACAGCTGTTTTCGGATAGCGGCCAGTTTTGGAGACGTATGGGAAATGGAAACAGTGCGCTGAGCACCGGACAGAATCTTATCTCGCATGTCCTCCCGATAGCGGCGGGGAGAAACTTTATACCATTGGACAAAATACTTTTCAAAATACTTTACTGAGGAAAAGCCGCATTTAAAGGAAATTTCTTCCAAAGAACGGTCGGAGGTCAATAAAAGAATCTGTGCTTTCTCTGTACGAACAAGGCCCAAAAGATCGATCAAATTTAATCCAGTAAAATTTTTAATTAATCGCGAAACATAGTATTTATTTAAATAGAGATGATTTGAGAGGTCCTCCAGCGAAATCTTATTTTGGTAGTTTCTATAAATGTATTCTTGTATTTCAAAAATCCTTTTGACCGTTAGAGTATCGCAGCTTTTTAAACTCTGGAGCGCATGCTGATTGCCGGCGAAAGAGAAGTTCTGATAGTTGTTAATCAGATGGTTGACAATATTAAAGATCAAAGCATCAACTTCGCCCGGCAGGATCGAGGTACGGGGAGACAGGGCGCTGGCGGCATGCCAGAGCATCTGCTGCAGCTGCCTTAAAGGAATATCGTCTTTTTCTGGCGTTTTGTAGGAATCGCAGAGGAACCAATGATAGCTCAGGTGGGGATAAACGTTTTCGTAATGGTACGGGTCTAAATGGAAAAACAGAACGATGTTTTCTTGATCATCCGACGTCACGAAATGCGGCTCGTTGACATTGCAGATAAAGACATCTCCCTCATTCAGATGGTATTCAAAAGCCTGACACGTTAGGTTGATACTGCCCTTCAATATATAAATGATTTCAAATGCATGATGCATATGCATGGGAATAAACGATACGGCGCAGATCTCGCATTTGCAATGCAGGTCTTTTTCCATCACGACCTCTTTAACCAGCATGGCGATAACCTCCTTCTTTTTATTGACTTAAAACTTGCGCAACAGGTACTTCCATTATAGTTTAACCAATTAAAAAAGCAAAGTTATTGTCAACATCGTATCTGTAAAGAAAAATTGCAAATTATATAATGGAATCACGATATAGGCTGAAAGTAGAAAGGAGATCGGATATGATGAATGTTCTTGTAATTGGAGCCGGCGGCGTTGGAGAATCCATATGCGCGCTTTTCGACAGAAGGAAAAATGCGGATAAATGGCTGGGCAAAGTGGTTTTGGCAGACTATGATTTTGAAAAGGCCAAGGAAGCAGCGGCAAAACAGCGGAACAAAGACCGCTTTATTGCCGAGCAGGTCGATGCGCTAAAAAAGGAGGACCTTGTCAGACTTGCACGAAAATACGAAATCGGCTATATGGTTCATTGTTTGGTAACAGAGGGATTCACCTCGGTGATTATGGAGGCCTGTCTGGAATGTAACTGTCATTTTGTGGATATGGCCCTGACAGAAACGCTTCGCGACCCGGATGATCCAACAGTGATCATACAAGAATTGGGACACGAGGAATTTCTAAAATCAAAAGCATTTGAGGAAAAAGGACTTTACGCCATGGTTGGCTGCGGAGTGGAGCCGGGTATGGTAGACTATTTTGCAAGGTTTGCGGAAAAACATTTTTTTGATGAAATCGAGGAACTGCATGTACGGGACGGAAGCAATCTGCGCCATCCGACCAATGAGCTGGTATTTGGGTTTTCCGTTGCCACTACTTTAATGGAATGCTTGTATGGCCCGCACCTTTACGATTATGAAAAGGGGATTTATTCAGCGGAGCCTTTGACCTTGACGGAAGAGTTTTGGCTTCCCGGAGGCATTGGCATGACGAGGATGTCCGCAGTGGAACATTCGGAGCCTTTCAATATGTCACAGCACATTAAAGGGCTGAAAAAAGCGGATTTCAAGATCGGTTACGGCCAGGATTTTGAGGATGCGATGAAGTATCTGAAACAACTGGGCCTCCTTTCAAACCGTAAAGTTATTTTGAGGGGAAAAGAAGTGAAGCCGGTCGACCTGCTTGTGGATCTGCTGGGCGCCGTGTCTCCTGAGCCAAAAAAAATTGGCCAGGAGTTGGTGGGAAAAACTTGTGCAGGGCTGTGGGTTGTAGGCAGAAAAGACGGAATGGAAAGACAAGTTTATATATATCAGGTGGCGGATAATCAGGAGTGCATAGAAAAATATGGGACTCCCGCAGTCGTAGCGCAGACAGCAGTGGTCCCGGCCATTATTGTAGAGCTGACCGCAAAAGGCGAGATGGAAGGGCCGTTCGGCGTTCGCCTGTCCGAAGAATTCAACCCAATGCCGGTACTGGAACTGCTGGAAGAGTACGAATTTCCTGCTGGTGTGCTGGAAATGGAGTCTGAATATAGAGAAAAAATTGAAAGGGAGCAGTTTAAACAGCCTTTTTCAAATGTATGAGATAAAGGAGTGGGTGAACGATCATGGAAAATAAAAGAACTATGAAAGAGACCGCATTAAAAATGGTAGCCTTATGGTTCGCGTCGTCTACTGTATTTGAAATTCCATACTTAAGCTGGACTTACTCCTTATACGATGCTTTTGATCATTTGGGCTTTGATGGGCATTTCAGCAGTGCTTCCCATGTGGGCGGCGATTATCAAGGCGACCAGACAGCTGGGAGACAGCAATGTGCAGGGGCGATTGTTCGGTATCTTGGAAAGCGGCCGCAGTTTGGTTCCAATGCTCTATTGTTTTGGAGTAATCGCTTTATTCAACTTCGCACTGACAAAAGTGGGAACCGAAGAAAAGGCACTTAACTTTGGGATTGTTGCATTATGCTGTCTGATGTTCTTCAGCGCCCTCTTAATCTGGGTAGCCTTTAAGCCGGAGAAACGGGAAGCCGCTTCCTTAAAAGAGCAGGCAACCGTCGTAAAATGGTCGGAGATTAAATTTGTGCTCAGGCTTCCGGGAGTGTGGCTGCTGGCGCTGATCATTTTCAGCTCCTATCTTGTGTATATCTGTCTCAGCTTTATTACGCCGTATACGACAGAAATTTATGGTGCCAGCACGAGTACAGCAGCTGTCCTGGCGACAATACGCACATATGGCATCGGTATTTTCGGTGCAATGATCGCTGGTTTCATTGCTGATAAAGCGGGTTCGACGACAAAGGTAATCGCAATTTCTTTTGTGCTGATTGCAGGGCTGCTGATGTCCTTTTTCCTGGCGCCGGTGGATAAAGGATTTCTCTGGCTGGTAATTGTTCTTATGCTCCTTGTGGCCTTCGTAGTTTTTATCCCCAGAGGCATCTATTTTGCCGTAATCGATGAAATTGGTATCCCCATTAAATATACGGGAGCAGCTGTGGGTGTGGCATCCTTTATCGGTTACTCGCCGGATATGTTTGCCTACGCTGTGGTAGGAAACTGGCTCGACCGATACCCTGGAATTTCAGGTTTTCATCATGCCTTTGTATTTATGGCCGGCGTGTCCCTGGCAGGGTTCGTATTTGCGGCAATGCTCTATCGGCATATTAAGAAAAAAGCGGCAGAATAAGAAGGGATAGGTGATGCGCAGAGGCATGAAGCCGGTGTTGATGCTGCCAGCCGAAAGGATGAAGTGATGTGGGCCCCCCGGGGATGTGCCCTGGGCGGTGTGTATGGCCCCGGGGAAAATTTTTATATAAATCGGCAATATTTACGTAAAGTTGTGGATTTGCGGGGGCTCGTGCCGGAAAAAATTGAAGAAATTCAAGCCTGGCTGCTGTTTGCACAAACTGAGAGGGCGCAATCGTTGAAAACGGGGTAAATTTTATGGAATTTTCCCTGTTTTTTCCCGTAACATCCCATTCCTTCATCTTAAAAACCAGCTCCGACTCTGGCGCTTTTTCAAAAGAACTTGATAGTGAGCGCTTTGCGGTCCAGGGTCACACCCACATATGGAGCGGCGCAGCTTTAATCGTGATAATCGTGATCATCATGGTCGTCGTCATGATGTTCATAACTGTCCAGAACCTCCGTATCATAATCCATCACCTTACCGGTGTAGGCGTTGATTTCATATTCATATTCCTTATTAGCCACGATAAACTCAATTTCATAGGTTTTCACGCCATCATCCGAATCCAGCTTGGCCTTGGTCACTGTGGCTGCTGATGCGGAGACGCCGGCGTGCTTAAAGGCAATACTTTTGGCTTTGTTCACACCAATGTACTCGGATGAAGAAGGCTGGCCGGCAGAAACGGCTGGCTGGCTGCTCTGGGCCTGACCTGGCTGCTGGGTGACGGCGGGCGGAACAGTTCCTGCATCGGTCTGACCGGAGGTCTGTGTTTGCTGATTGCCTGCGGCAATGGCTTCACTGCTTTTTTCCATGATGTCCCCGGTTTTGGCATTGATCTCAAAATCGTACTCATTGGAAGCCGTGTAGAATTCGATGTCATAAACAACAGGCCGCTCGGAGCGGTCGATTTCCACCTTGGTAAAAGTCGCTTTAGCCGGGGAAACCCCTACACTTTCCAAGGCGATGACCTTTGCTTTTTCGGCGCCGATATAATTGCCGCTGTCATGGGCAAGAGCCGTTTTCACCATCATACCTGCCGCAAATCCCACTGCACAAACTACAATGGCGGCAACAACAATAACCAATGTTTTATTCTTCAAAATTTTCTCTTTCATGATATACTTCCTCCTTTTGAATTGTTCGATTGAGGGGCAGGGAGATGGTAAACCGCGTCCCTTTTCCCAATATACTATCAACTTTGATCGTCCCTCCGTGAGCGGATACGATCCATTTGACCATAGACAGTCCCAGGCCGGCGCCGCTTCCACTGCTGCGGGATGGATTGACCTGGTAAAAACGATCCCAAATCTTGGGCAGATCCTGCGGCGGAATGCCGATTCCATCGTCAATGATTTGGCTGACCGCCCGATCTTTGTCTCGTTTCAGAATCACCCGGATAAATCCGCCCTCTTTACCGTACTTGATTCCATTGGAGATCAAATTGATAAAGATTCGCATAAAGAGGGTTTCATCTACACAGGCGAAAATGTCAGGCTGGATATCGCGCTGGATCGAAATGTTTTTGCGGGCGGCAAGTTCCGCCTGCTCCAGCGCCACCATATCCGTGATCTCGCTGATATTGATGGTTTCGAATTCCAATTGGGCTGTCCCTTGATCAGCGCGGGCCAGGGTCAGAAGCTGACTGACCAGAGCGGACATATTTTTCGATTGAGCCAGGATCACCTCCAGGGCCGTTTGGGCTTCTTCCAGCGTGGATGCTTTTCTCAGAGCGTACTCGCACTGTGCCATGATAACCGAAATGGGTGTCCGCAGTTCATGGGAGGCATCGTTGGAAAACTGTTTTTCCGCTTGGAAAGAAGCTTCCAGACGCGTCAGCATCCGGTCAAAGGTGGCGGCAAGGTCATAGAGTTCATCCTTGGTGTTAGTCTGGGCGTCCAGTCCGATACGCTGAGACAAGTCCTTGCTGGCTTCAATGCGCCGAGCTGTTTCACTGATCCGGAATACGGGCCGGAAAGCGCTCTTGGTGATATAGTAGCCTCCCAAGGCCGCAAGAAGGATCAAAAGGGGCAGCGCGATCAGAAACATTTTCAGCATAAAAGCGATTGCCGGATCGGATTTCCCCAAGTCAGCCGATGTGATGCCCCGGACCCAGACATCGTCAAAAGTCTCGTCGCTGATCAGATAATCATACACATAGAACTCCCGCCCGCTGTCCGTTTCTTTTCTCGCCTGTCCTGCCTTAAAGGGAATTTCTTTCTTTACCCCTGCAGGCAGCGATCCGGTGACGATAAAGTTGTTTTCCTTGTAGACCAGCACGTAGACGCTGTCCCGATAGGTGATCATGTCGTCGTCGATTTCCAGGATACCGTCTTTAATCTTCACGTCCCGGCAACTGTCCTCTACTACTGCGGTCAGATCTCCCATAATATTTTTCTGGATCAGGCGGTTGCTGGTATAGATGAGCGAAACAAAGACCAGGCAAACCAGGACAACCAGGAAGAACACATACCAGATTGTAACCCGGGTTTTAATGGAAAACTTTTTCATTTTCCGCCCACCTTCAATACATAACCTGCGCCCCGAACAGTGTGAATCAGCTTGGGCTCAAATCCTTCATCGATTTTTTTCCGCAGATAACGGATGTAAACGTCGATCATATTGGAAGAACCTTCGTAATCATAGTTGACAACATGGCGCTCTAAGGTATCGCGGGAAAGCACCATATTTTTGTTCATAATCATATATTCCAGAATGGAAAATTCTCTGGAAGAAAGAGAGATCGAGGTATCGCCCCGCTTTACTTCCCGGCTCTGGCTGTTGACCGTCAGGTCTGCCAGTTTGTAAATATTGGTTTTGCTGCCGGTCTTCTTTCGCGTGAGAACGCGGACTCTGGCCAGCAGCTCTTCGAAGGCAAATGGCTTGGTCAAGTAATCATCCGCGCCCAGATCCAACCCTTCAACTCGGTCAGAGATGCTGTCTTTAGCGGTAAGGAACAGGACCGGAGTATCGATTCCCTGGCTGCGCAGCTGCTGCAGTACAGTCAATCCATCCGCGCCCGGCATCATAATATCAAGCACTATGACATCGTAGTCGGCAGCGGCAATATAGTCCAGGGCCTCTTCGCCGTCCTGGCAGGAATCAACGCTGTAGCCGTTATCTTTAAACTGCTGGGTAAGGATTCGATTGAGATTTTTTTCGTCTTCTGCAATTAGTAAACGCATATTGCACCTCTCTTTTGATTATGGCATAAGGATAACATGAGAAAATTAAAAGTTCATTAAAAGACTTGATAATTTTTATTATAACATATTGAACAAATTAGTGCGGAATTGCAGCGAAATCGGCCATCGTCCTTTGCGGGAGTTTGGTATTTCGGGGCAGGACGGCTTATGTCACTGGTGGGGTCTTCTATCTCGAGAGTTTTTATCAATGCAGAGAAAAGTATCAAGGTTTAGAAAAAAACGCCTTCATGACTGACACTTTTGAAGCAAGCCATTGAGAAAACGATCAGGATTGAAGGATATCGGGATAAACCCTGATACTTTTAATCTGGTAGCACGCATCACAGGCTAAAAAATGTCTGAAATAAACACGTTTTTAAAAGATTTTAATAGTGAGGCATTTTGTTTTCGCTCCGCAGCTTTTGGCCTCTGAGGTCGTGGCGAAAAAGGTATACAAATTTATCCTAATTTGGGACAGCACTGCGATCCGATTCTAGAAAATGGGTTGTAAGAATAGCGATAAACTGTGCTGTAGTGGGCTTGCGCAGGTTCGTGTCTTTTGACAAGCGGATTAGAAGGCTGGAATTCTGTGCCCAGGCAATTTGAATGACAGTACGGATATTACGCTCCACGCAGGCCGGAGTGGTGTGATAATGTTTGGCTACCTCCGGATAAAGGTATTTGGTCACAAGGGACAAACATTCCATGTCTTCCATTGCAAGGTAAACGGCGTAGGACGTGTAATAAAACCCTGTGTAATTGGCAGTAATCCCAAGGCAGCACAGTAATTCTCGTATTTTCGTAATCATGTTTCAGACTCCATAAGTAAAATTAATTCTTGAAATAAAGATGCAAATTTCAGCTTCTTTTCATCAGAAAGCTTAGAAAAGGCATCGATGGTTTTTAATAACAAAAGTGTACTTTCCAATTGCTTTTCCGAATAGGAACAAGAAAGCAGCGTCAGCGGATCGACCTTCAGTCGATGGGCGATATGTTCAACCGTGTCCATTCTGGGATTTCCGGTGCCTTTTAACAGCTCCTGCGTAGAAGAACGCGAGATACCCAGTTCTTCTGAAAATTCAGCAATGGATTGCTTGCGACTCGTTCGGATGGCATTCATCATATTAGACATATTTTTCTGTAATGTCACAACTATCACTCCCTTCTACAATGATACGGGAGAAGAATCAAAAAATACAGCTTATTAGATCAGAATATTGTACCGTTATTTCGGCACACTTCGAAGCTTTTCGACAGATTTAGACAAAGCCACTACATTATAGCGTCAGCCTTCTTTTAAGAGACAAAAATGCTATCAAAAAGATGCATTCTTACTTCTTTTTTTATTCCAGAGAAATAAAATACCATGCATCACCGGATCATAAAACTTAAGGAAAATCTATTAGAACTGTAAGAAGATCGTAATAAACGGAAAGAACTTTTGCATTATAATAGGAAAGTAGATAAAGCACAGACAGGTAATCGTTCTAGGAACCTTTCCCGGGCAATATACTGCTAATAAGGAGGAATTTGCCTATGGAAAACCATGTGATTACCATTGATAACAGGGAGAAGATAACCGTCACCGAAGTGGCGGATATCGACAACTTCGACGAAGAAGAAATCTGCGCTAATTTAAAGACAGGAGGCCTTTTGATCAAAGGCAAAGGGCTGCATATCCAGATGCTCGATCTGGGCGAAGGAAAGGCCGTGATCACAGGCGAGATCAATTCGCTGGCTTATACGCAGAAAAAAGACAAATCAGAAAAAGGGCTCATCCGAAAGATTCTTAAATGAGTATAGAATTGACCGACCTGATAAAAGAGCAGGCAGGCCAGTGCTTGGTCATGCTGGGAGCTGGGATTGCCTTCATGCTTTTCTATCAGTTATGTTCTTTTCTTTGCGGGCGGATTAAGATCCACAAGTGGATCCGAGTCTGCCTGGAGATTTTCTTCTGGCTGGCGGCTGCCGTAATCACGTCACAGTTTCTTTATTATTGTGCATACGGCCGTCTCAGCGTCCATGCTGTCTGCGCGTTCGCAATCGGGGTTTTGTTGTGGAAGAAATGCTTTTGTGGTATAATACTTCCAACTCACTGTGAGGGAAAAAGGACAAGAGGTTTGAGAAAGAGACATGGCAAAAAGAAAAAGGAGCAAACAATTTAAAGACAGCAGCCAGGTAATCGACATTGAGGAGGCTCGCCGCAAACGACAGGAAAAGAGGAGCAGACAGCATAAAAAGGGAAGAACGAATCCATCGCCTGTTTCCGATCGGCCTGTCAGAGCGAGCATCAAACAGGCGAAAAAAAGAAGGAGCATCATCTCTGCCGCTATAATCTTTGCCATTGTAGCGGTCATTGGTGTGTCCGTTTATAATATCGTCACGCTGAAACAAGAACAGAAAGAAATCCTCAAACAGCAGCAGGAGCTGAAGGAGCAGAAAGCGGAACTGGAGGAGGAACTGAACCAGCTGAGCAACCCGGACTACATCAAAGAACAGGCCAGGACGCAGCTGCGTCTGGTGCTTCCGGGGGAAAAGATTTACGTTCCATCCGCGGACGAGACTGAACAAGAGAAAGAGACGAAAGATGAAAATTAAAGAGATCATTGTGGTTGAAGGCCGGGATGACACAGCGGCAGTCAAACGAGCGGTCGATGCCCAGACCATAGAGACCCACGGATATGGAATCAAAAAAGAGACTTGGCAGCTGATCGAAAAAGCGTATAATGAAAAAGGCATCATTATTTTTACCGACCCGGACTATGCAGGGGTAGAGATACGCAAACGGCTCACAGAAAAATTCCCCAATGCCGGCCAGGCCTATCTGTCCAAAACAGACGCCTTGAAGGCCGGAGACATCGGCATTGAGAACGCGTCGCCGCAGAGTATACAGCAGGCCCTTGAACATGCCCACTATACCGTTGAAGAGGATCGAAACGAATTTACCATGGAGGATCTGAGGAAGTACGGGCTGACAGCCGACCCTCAGGCCGCAGACAGAAGAGACAGGCTGGGGAAAGCCCTGGGGATCGGATATGGAAACAGCAAGTGTTTTTTAAACCGGCTGAATCAGTACGGCGTTTCCAGAGAGCAATTCCTCAAAGAGCTTGGGGAGATATAAATGAAACTTTACGCACCATCGACCATTAAAGAGATCAGGGAAAAACACGGCTTCAGGCTTTCCAAAAGTCTGGGCCAGAATTTTCTTACTGATAAAAATATCATTGACCGGATTATTGAAAGCTCGGATATCGGACCGGAGGATCTGGTCATTGAAATTGGGCCGGGGATCGGGGTTCTGACCGCGGAAGCGGCGCAATATGCGGGAAAAGTCGCTGCGGTTGAGATCGACCGCAATTTGATTCCCATACTGGAAGAAACCTTGGCGCCTTATTCCAATGTAACCGTCATTAATCAGGATGTACTCAAAACAAACCTCACCGAGCTGGTGGAGCGCTACAGAGGAAAGGGCGGGGTGAAGATTATCGGCAATCTGCCCTATTATATTACGACCCCCATTATCATGAAGATTCTGGAGGACCATGTGCCGGCGGACAGCATCACTATCATGATGCAGAAGGAAGTGGCTGATCGGATTAAGGCGGGTCCTGGTTCTAAGACTTACGGCGCACTATCAGCAGCCGTACAATACTATTGTACGATTCGTCAGGTGGCAGCTGTTCCAAAGGAAGTCTTTGTTCCACAGCCAAAAGTAGATTCATCAGTCTTGAAACTGGATATTCGCAAACAGCACCCAGTGGAGCTGATTGATGAAAAGATGTTCTTTGTGTGTATTAAATCCGGTTTCGGGCAGCGGCGCAAAACACTGCTCAACTCTCTGACAGGGGCCGCGGGACTTTCAAAAGACGCGGTCAGGGAAATTCTAAACGCGGTTCACATTGACCCGGTTAGACGAGCGGAAACGCTGGATCTGGATGAATTCGCCGCAATTGCCAATCAAATGACAGAGCACATAAAAAATCATCAAAATCATCAGGAGTAGAGGAATATGGAGAAGTTGAAATCTTTTTACAGAAAGTATTTGCGAAACAGTATTGTGTTTTCTGCGGTGCTGGCGCTGGCAATGAATCTCTTCATTGAAACGATGGCAAGGCATTCGCTGATCGGGAGCCTCCGTTTTTTTGCAGAAAGCCCCGCAGTATTCTTGTTTAATTCATTTATTATTTTTGCCACTTATTCAATCGTCCTTCTTTTCAGACGAAAGATTTTTTGGTATGTGGTGATTTCCGCGCTATGGGTTGCTTTAGGGGTTACCAACGGGATTATTCTGCTCAACCGTATGACCCCGTTTACTGTAAAAGATATGGCCAATCTGGGCGACGGGCTTTCCATCGCCACCAACTATTTGTCCACGGCCACCTTGATCCTGGCAATCGTCGGCATCCTTGTCCTTGTAGCCGGACTGATTCTTTTGTTTCTTTTCGCTCCCAAAGCAAAGAGAAAAGTCAATTATAAAAGAAGTATTGCTGCCATCTTAATCGTTGCAATTGCCACATTCGGAGCCTGGCAGGGGGCTGTTAAGACTAAGACCGTGGAAACGTTCTTTGGCAATCTGGCGTATGCCTACCGCGACTATGGGGTGCCCTATTGCTTTATCAGTACTTGGCTCAATACCGGTATCCGAAAGCCTGACGGCTATTCGGAGCAGGCTGTGAAGTCCATTTTTAAGAGCGGTGAGCTCAGTAAAGACGGCACCTATAAGGTTGAAAAAAAAGATGAGGATGAAAAACATCCAAATATTATCTTCCTGCAGCTGGAATCTTTTATCGACCCGACCCTTGTGGAAGGCTTCAGCTATTCGAAAGATCCCATGCCCAACTACCGAAAACTGATGAAAGAATATTCCTCCGGTTATTTGACCGTGCCGTCCGTAGGAGCAGGGACCGCCAATACGGAATTCGAGTCCATGACCGGAATTAGTGTAAAATTCTTTGGCCCGGGAGAATATCCGTATAAATCGGTGCTGCTGGAGAAAACCTGCGAAAGCATTCCTTATGATTTGAAGAATATCGGCTATTCCACCCATGCCATTCACAATCATAGAGGGGCGTTTTACGGTAGAAATAAGGTGTTTCCCAACCTGGGATTCGATACCTTTACGTCTCTGGAATACATGAATAATGTCGTTAAGACAGCAAAAAACTGGGCCAAAGACGGTCTGCTGACGGATCAAATGATCGATGCCATGAAATCAACAGAAGGCAGAGATTATATCTATACCATTTCCGTACAGGGGCATGGCAAGTACCCCACCGAGCAAGTTCTTGAAAATCCGGCAGTCAGCGTAACGAAGGCTCCGTCCGAGGAACAGAAATGGCAATATGAATATTATGTGAATCAGGTCTATGAAATGGACCTTTTCATCAAAGATTTGACCGACCGGCTCTCTCAATTCGATGAGGATGTTGTTCTCGTCATGTACGGCGACCATCTCCCGGCCCTGGATATGACCGAGGAGCAGATGAAAAACAAGGACCTGTTTTCGACCGAATATATTATATGGGATAATTTTGGCTTAAAAAAAGAGGATAAAAATCAGGCGGCTTACGAGATTGGTGCTGATGTACTCAACCGGCTGGGTATCCATGAAGGACTGCTGACCGAATACCATCAGAAATACGAGAACAGCGCAGGCTATATGAAGAATTTAGAAATGCTGGCCTATGATATGCTTTACGGTCAAGACTATATCTATGGAGGGAAGAGTCCCTTCAAGCCGACAGATATGAAAATGGGCATCAATCCGATCAAGATCAACGATATCGTTAAAATCGGCGAAGATTATTATATTAAAGGTGAAAACTTTACGGAATACAGTAAAATATCCCTGGACGGAGAGGTGCTGGATACCATTTATCTGGGACCGACCATTCTGGGACTGAAAGAAGAAGTGGATCCTTCCGACATCAGCAGGATGAAGATCAGCCAGGTAGAGAAAAACAAGGAAATCTTGAGTACGACGGAATAAAGAGAGCTAGCTGTGGCTTGATGAATCTCTTTTATGAATTCTGTGTTTTGAGCGGCTGCTATCAAAATCCTTGAAGGAACTGCTTCTTTGGGGGCAGTTTATGACCGATCACCCGGCGATAAAAAACGATCAGGATATGCCATGAAATCAGCCAATCCTGATCGTTTTTTTGTGGTGCACTATGTGAACGTATCTCTTTGATGGAATATAAAAGAACATACCTTGCAAAGCGTCGCTGCTTGTCAGCGACATGTCTGCATAGATGATTAATGATTCTTTCTGCGTCTTTTCGTAAATCGGTACAGACAAATCAGTACAAGTCCGGAAAGCGTCAGCAGACATATTGGTATCCACAGATCTGTACGGGCATCGCCGGTGGCCGATACAGCCCTCCGCTGTTCTGTGCTGTCCTGTGATGGGCTGCCGGCAGTAGATGATAACGCCTGGTCTTCCTCGATCCATTTGGCATATAAGGTAAAGCCTCTCCGCCCTCGTTTGCCTGGATTTAGATCCAAGCGGAGGGGGCAAGCTATCGTTTAATAATCAGTTTTTCTCCCGGGCGGATCAGGTTTGGATTGAGCTCCACAATTCTATCTACGGTCGTATCATAGCGGCGGGCAATCTTTTCAAGGGTATCGCCCCGCTTTACCCGATACACAACAGGCCGTTCCTTAACTCTTTCATGGCGCTTTAAATAAACGCCGTCCTTAAAGCGGTCCAGATCAACAAGACCGTCGATACCGGAAATTCGGCCTCGATCGCTGTACTGAAAACCTTCCCAGGTGCTCCAATGCCCAGTGGTGTAAGGTTCATCCCGGCCGTAATCAGCCACCCACAGCGGATAACGGGCAAAGTGCCGTGTCCAAAGGCTTTCAACGTTGCTGGCGTCCGAATAAAGCATGGGTTTCAATCCGGTCAACTTTTCCAGCTCCGCCATATAAGCTCGGGCAATGGCATTGATTTCACGCCTGCTTAGGTCTCCGAACTCTTCAAAATCCATAGCCGGTCGGCATTCCATCTTTCGCTCATTAATCAACGTCGCGAAAAAATGCGCTTGCCTGCGGCCTTCATCTACCGTTCTGGCCGTCACAAAATGATAAAACCCGATATCCAAATGGTGCCTTCTGGCCTCACGGTAATTTCGCTCAAAATACGGATCTACAAACCGGGAACCTTCTCCCGCTTTCATATATACGACCCGAATCCCCGCATCCCGTACTCTTGCATAATCGATTCTGCCCTGCCACTGACTTACGTCAATGCCCCTTTGCTCACTGGCGGCAAAGACCGGCTGGGCGACGGAAAAGCAGAGTATCAAAACGAGGACTACAGTCAATATTCTTTTCATGGTGATATTCCTCCCAATAATACGATATGCAAAGCTTTGATAAATGGGTACCTTATGTGGTATAGTTATAAAACAGGAGGTGAATATGAAAATTTTGGAGACAAAGAGGCTGATCCTTTCCACCTGGACCAGAAAGGACGCGGCAGATCTTTATGAATACGCGAGGAATCCCAATGTGGGCCCTCACGCCGGCTGGAAACCCCATTCGGACGTCCGGGAGTCCAGGAGAATCATCAAAACCATCTTTCGGCCTCACAATGTCTGGGCGATTCGAGACCGGGAGAACGGCAGAGCCATTGGCAGCATCGGCTTTGATACGGACAAATACAGGCCCAATATCAACAGCAGAGAGCTGGGGTACTCCCTTTCGGAGGCCTACTGGGGCAAAGGAATCATGACCGAAGCGGCCCTGGAAGTAATACGCTACGGCTTTGAGACGATGAAACTGGATATGATCTGCATTTGTACCGGACCGGAAAATAAGCGGTCCCAGAGCGTGATTCGAAAATGCGGATTTACCTATGAAGGGATGCTCCGTAAGGCCTATCGGATTTACGACGGTACCTTGCGGGATGTTTTATGCCATTCACTGATGAAGGAAGAATATTATGGAAATTAAAGGATTATATAAATTAAAAAGAGAAGATGAAGAAAAATTAATTCAAACCTATAAAGAAGCGTTTGCCGATTATCCCAAGCTGATGGTCGCTTTCCCCGATAAACGGGCCAAAGAAGCGGCACTGGAAGCATCGCTGCGCTACTATGTGGCCTACGATATGGAATACGGCGAAGCTTTCGCCTTGGATCCGTCCATCAATGAAGGGGTCTGCCTGGTCTATTCCAAGGATATGACTTACACGGAAGAAAAGCATATTCAAGCTGGAAGCTATTCTCCTGAATATAAGGCGGCGATGGCTCAGCTCACAGAAGAAGAACAACAGTGCAGGGTCGCTTTGTTCGATGAGTTGGACCGGCTGGAAGAGCAGGTTGACATACCGGAGCCCCATCTATATGCGGACTTTTTAGGCGTGCGGCCGGCCTGCCAGAAACAGGGCCGGGGACACAAACTGATGGAAGCCGTTTGTGCTTTTGCCAAGGAAGAGGGTCTGCCGATCATGCTCTTTACCAATACGGATGATGATGTGGCCTTCTATCAAAGCCTGGGATTTCGGGTAATCGATGTGGTACATTCGGAGAAATTCGGATTTACCAATACTTATTTGATCAAGGAGGCTAAGTAGGATGGCCCGCAGCAAGACAAAGACCAATGCTGTGCGGATTATTGAAGCGAAAAAAATTCCCTATCAGGTTTACGAATATGAGGCCCCGGACGGGTTTTTGGATGGAGTGTCGGTGGCCAGAGCGACCGGTATGCCCGTTGAACACGTATTTAAGACGCTGGTGCTGCAGGGGCACAGCAAAGAATACTATGTGTGCGTCATCCCGGTAGCCGAAGAACTGAATTTGAAGAAGGCGGCAAAACATTTTGGCGAAAAAAAGATCGAAATGATTCCCGCCAGGGACATTACAAAAGTAACCGGCTATATAAAAGGCGGCTGCTCCCCCGTGGGGATGAAAAAGCAGTTTAAAACTGCTGTCGATGAGAGCGCGGCTGCCCAGGATACCATCATTGTCAGCGCAGGGAAGGTGGGGCTGCAAATGGAAGTGCCGTTGAAGCCTCTGCTGGAAATTACCGGCGCCCAGCTAAAAAATTTAACAGATTGAGAAAAAAAGACAAGGGTTACATTGTGATGTAACCCTTATGTAACTTTTGGGGTGTATACTGTTCTTACAAGATGAGGAAAGAATAGGAGAATCCCATGAGAAAAGAACGTCGATTCTTAAGAATCATAAGCTTAACAGCAGTATTCATGCTCTTTGGCCTGCAAGCCGCAGGCTCCAGTTTTGCTGCTGAAGAAAGCACCCAGCCGGCAGACCTCCAGACAGAGGCCGCTGCCGCAAGCAGCGATGCAAAGGAAACAGACCAGATTCAGAAAGAGCAGGCTGTTGATGCAAAGGAAGAACAAAAGCAAGAAACACAGGAAAAACCGGTGCAGCCGGCCGTAAAGGCGGCAAAGACCAAAACAGCCGTGACAAAGGATGCAAAAGCAAAGGCAAAGGCTTCTTCCACGCTGGACTTGGCTGACGGCGATCTTTACCTTGCAGAAAAGACGATTACCCAGGGAACTTCTTCATTTGATCATAAAAATACCGTTACTGTAACAGGAACAGGCAGCACGATCACAGCAAAAAAATACAGCGGCACGATCGTACTGAAAGATGCCAACATTAAAAAATCTTTGAAATTAACCGAAGGCTCCGATGTGACTCTGATTTTAGAAGGAAAGAATCAGATCGAAGGCGACAAGGATACTGCTCTGCAGGTTACTGCCGGAAATAAAGTGACCATTGAAGGAGACGGACAGCTGACTGCAGAGGGAAGTGACAATGGGGCCGGAATCGGCGGCATTGCCAACAGCGGATCAAACGGTTCCTATAAAAAAGCGGATCGGGCCTGCGGAACCATTCTCATGAAGTCGGGCATCCTTATAGCCAAGGGCAGCGGAAACGGAGCCGGAGTCGGCGGCGCTAACCACTGCGACGGGGGAGTGATCACCATCACCGGTGATGCGGACGTGAAGGCCATAGGAGCAGGCGGCGGAGCAGGAATTGGATCCGGGCTTGGAAGTTCAAAAAATAAGGGCAATGATGGAGACAAAGGCCCCGGATATTACCAGGGCGGAACCATTACCATAAGCGGCAGCGCTAAGGTGAAAGCAACGGGCGGCGGAAACGCGGCCGGAATCGGCGGCGGCATGTACGGCGACAGCGGCAAAATCATCATCAGCGGCGGTTATATTGAAGCTGCCGGCGGCCAGGGCGCCACCAGGAACCACGGCGGAGCAGGAATTGGCGGCGGCTATGAAGGACACGGAAACGTTACCATTACCGGAGGGCAGGTTGTCGCGGCCGCAGATGGAAGCGCCGCTACAAGCAGTGCAGCCGGAATCGGCAGCGGCGGAACCCCCAACAGTAATCAAGATAGAGGGATTACCGGCAGAGGCGATGCTGCTTTGCTGGATCGAACAGCAGTTATCCTTTCCGGCGGCCAAATTTCCGCCAATGGAGCCGCAGGCGGCGGAGCGGGAATCGGCGGCGGATCCGGAGCCGATGAGGTTATGGTTGACATCAGCGGCGGAACGATCACTGCAGAAGGGGGAGCTAGCACAAGAAGCGAAAAACTCGGCGGAGCGGGAATTGGATCCGGAGATCCCAATACAGGGAAATATGCGTCCAATACCAAGCTCAATATCAACGTTGACGGCGGTGCCATCAAGGCTGTCGGCGGATGGGGCGCCTCCGGTATTGGCTCCGGTGCTGAAAACACACATACCGCCCATATCGCTGTCAGCGAGAAAGCATCTGTTACTGCCCTGGCTGACGGCACAAAATTTGCAGTAGATACCTTTAATAGGACTGAGGGAAGTCGTAAAGCCACAAACGGCGCGAAGCTGCTCCAGGGAACCTTTATGAACAAAGCGGAATATGAAGGCTTGGATGTAACCGTTTATAAAGACGCTATTCCCGACAGCGGACTGGATCTGTTCTATAGCGAGAAAGCTGCAGAAGTATCTCTGCCGGAGGGATATCGTTCCTTCGCAGTGACTGTGGATAAAAATCAGCCTTATCTGGTTCAGGGCGGCGACCAATGGTTCAGCATGGATGTGGATCAGGCAAAAGAAGATGAAGCGGTTGAAGGCGCGGTCCACACAGCCCATTATGCCACAGGCGATGCCCATCTCAGCGATAACTGCTGGCTCTATGTACGGGATGATGTTTACGCGGAGCTGATCGTTCCTGATAATAGCGATCCGGAGCAGCCGGCAACGACGACAACCACTACTACAACGACAACCACCACAACATCAACGAGACAGACAGGGGGAAATGGAGCAGCGGCAGCCCCAGCAGCAGCGGCAGCAGGCCCTGCAGCCGCAATACCGCCGGCAGCGCTCCCTCAGACGGCTCCGGCCAATGATAATGGAGATGATGCAGCACCGGTTACCATCAAAGACCAGCCTACACCTCTGGCAGCAGGCGCAGGCGCCCACTGGGCGCTCCTCAACTTGATTTTAACCATCGCAACAGCGCTGCTGAGCATTCTTCTGTTGATCCTCTACGTTACAAGGAGGAAGCAGGAAGCTGATGAAGAAAACGACCAGCCGGAGACGGAGATCAAGAGAAAAGGAATCCTTCGTCTGTTCAGCGCAGTCGTAGCCATTGGATCGATTATCGTATTTGTTCTGACAGAAGATATGTCGCTGCCCATGCAGTGGACGGACAAATGGACCGTCGTAATGGCTGTACTGGCCGTTATCCAGGTACTGACGGTGATCTTCGCTAAGAAGAAAGAAAAGGAAGTAGAAGAAGACGAGACATACGCTTAGATATATGAAGAGCAAAGTCGGCATTGCCGATTCTAAAAAAGTAGACATTGCTGAAAGGCAGGAAATATCACTAACGATATTTCCTGCGTCATAAAAAAAGGTCGGGCGGTCGCTTTATGCGGCCGCCCGGTCTTTCGTTATGCGCCTGGATTCCGGCGCTGCCGGGATCCGAGCGCAAGTGTCATTGCACGGAAAAAAACGAAAAATATTTTTAGAATTTACGTCATTTTCAACGATTGCGCCGCTTCAATCGGGCCTTTTAGGTGCCAAGTTCGATTTTTTGGTGTGGCCCCCAACATGAGGTTGCGCAAACCCACAAGTTTGCTAAAAAAATGCAGATTTTCGCAGAAGTTTACCGGATTTTGCGGCAGATTCTGATAATCCTGCCGGCCCTACTACGAATCCTCGGTCCATCACGAACTCCCGGCCCGCCTCAAACCTTTACCGCTGCCTCTCGACACCCAATCCAGTCTACTGATGTAACAGCAGCGTCTTATACAGCTCCAAGCCCTGGACCAATACCTGCTCATCGAAATCAAAATTATTGCTGTGAAGAGCGATCCCGGTTCCCGTTCCCAGAAAAAAGAATACCGAAGGAACCTGCAGACCGTAAAAAGAGTAATCTTCCGAGATCATAGCCGGAAGCTCCATTTCTTCATAGGACAGATGCTCTTTTACAGCAGGAAGGATCTGGTGGTACAGCTCCCGGTTGTTGAATACCGGCGGATAGCCTTCACTGTGGAACGCTTCGATGCGGCAATCATACTTCTCCGACAGCGCATGCGCCGTTTCCTCCAAAATGGACACCAGTCCGGCAAAATCCTCATCGGAGAAGGCCCGCATCGTTCCCAGCAATGCGCTGTAACCGGAGATAACATTGCGCGCAGTTCCGCTTTCCATCTTGCAGATTTGAACGATTGTCCGCTCCTCCGGCGTGGGGTCGGCCTTGCACCTTTTTTGATGGAGAGCGTAAATCTCCTCGATGTAGCGGCAGCCGATCAAGAGCGCGTCGATTCCATTTTCCGGAGCCGTGGCATGGGAGGTACGGCCGAACACCTCAATAGTAATCTCCGAAGAACGGGGCATCATTGGGCCCCCTTTGCTGCAGATTCTTCCTGCCTCAAGAAACGGCCACATATGAACGCCAAAGATTCGGTCCACATGATAGGTTTCCAACACTCCGGTCTCGCAGATTTCCTTTGCGCCTCCCGTCGTTTCCTCAGCCGGCTGAAAAATACAAAGAACGTTGGCAGGAAGCTCCTTTTGTGTATCAACATATTGAGCCATCGTCAGCACCATCGCCATATGGCCGTCATGGCCGCAGGCATGCATCCTGCCCTCATGAAGAGAGGTGTAGTCCGCCTGGTTTACTTCCGTCACCGGCAGCGCGTCCATATCCGCCCGAAAGGCGGTGGTCGTGTCCTTCCCGCGATCAAAATACGCATAAAGCCCCGACTCCATCACCTCAACAACCTGACAATCCAGCTGATCCAAGACAGACTTGATATAAGCCTTTGTTTTCGGCAAGTCGCGGCCCAGCTCGGGAATTTTATGTAACTCTCTTCTATGGAGAGTAAGCAGCTTCTGAAAATCCATAAATCTGGTCCCTTTCTCTTTTTTAACCATGATACTATCCGCGCTGGCTCTTGTCAAAGAAAAACCGGCGGAAAGATGCTGATGACCAGCAAGAACTGTCAGCTCAAAAATCTGCGGTGGAGCAGAACAATTTATTGATCAGACACAGAAATTCAAAAAAATTGTACAAATTCACAAAAAAGGGTTGCAATATCAGTGAATTTCTAGTACACTAAGCACAAGTTGATAGAGGCGCGAAGCAAAAGAAGGATCAGAGAGCCGGCAGGCACAGACCTGATCTGGAGGTACCTTCGCCGAATCGAAGTTTCCAGGCATGGCGCTTCGGTGGGCATACAGCGAACAGCTGTGTGACTGTCTGTTTTGAACCACGATTCAAAACAGTTGAGCTATCCGTTCGTGACATTTGATTGATTCAGTTTCATTTGGAGGCGGCGTTTTCCGCCATCAGATACTGTTAATTATGGTCAGCGGGGATTGCTCGCTGGCCTTTTTTCGTATAGATCAAAGGACTGCGGGATCATATCAACAGAAATAAACTAAAGGAAAAGAGAAGAAACAACATGGCAACATTAGAAATCGGAGGAATTGACTGCAAAAGACTGGCAGAAATTTCAGGAACACCGCTCCTGATCTACGATGAAGCAAAAATTGAAGAGCAGCTGGCAGCAGCGACAGAGAATTTCCAATCCCAGAGGTTTGAGACGGAAGTGGTCTACGCGGCCAAAGCCTTTTCCTGCAAAGCCATCTTTGAAAAGGTGCGGCAGGCGGGCGCGGGGCTGGATGTAGTCAGCGGCGGCGAGCTGTACTGCGCTCACCAGGCGGGCATGCCCATGGAAAAGGTCTATTTCCACGGCAACAACAAGTCGGAAGAAGAGCTGAGAATGGCCCTGGAGCTGGGCTGCGGAACTGTCGTGCTGGACAACGACATGGAATGCCGAAAACTGGCCCGGTTGGCGGAAGAGCTGAAAAAACCCATACAAGTTCTATTGAGAGTCAATCCGGGCATCGAAGCGCATACCCACGAATACATCCGAACATCCGGGTCCGACTCCAAATTCGGAATATCCATCGCCAAGAAGAACGAGATCAAAGCACTGGTAAACATCGCCATGCTTAGCGATTACGTTCAGTTCAAAGGTTTTCACAGCCATATCGGTTCCCAGATCACAGAAGCGGCAGCGTTTGAAGAGGCACTGGCCATCATGCTGGGATTTATCCGTGAAATGCGGGACGGCTACAACATATCGACAAAGCATCTTAGTATAGGGGGTGGATTCGGCATAAGATATACTGCCGATGATAAACCGATCCCCTTGGGGGAAATGGCGGAAATTCTGGCCCGTACCTGCGAGAGGCTTTTGGATGAAAAAGGCGTCAGGCTGGAAAAGCTCCTGATCGAACCGGGAAGGTCCATTGTAGGGGAGGCGGGATACTCACTTTATAAAGTGGGATTCAGTAAAGATACCGACACCAAGCACTTTCTCTTTGTGGACGGAGGCATGAGCGACAACATCAGACCGGCGCTCTACCAGGCGGATTACAGCTGTGACATCGCAAATCGTCTCGGAGAGGCTAAGAATAAAACTTACTGTATCGCCGGGAAAAACTGCGAGTCAGGAGATATTCTCATCAAGGAAGCAAAACTTCCTGATACGGCCTGTGAGGGAGATTTGCTGGTGATGTACGCGACCGGAGCCTACGGCTACTCGATGGCGAGCAATTACAACCGGGCAGGACGGCCGGAAGTAATCTTTGTAAAAGACGGCAAAGCCCGCAGAGTGCTCAAGCGGGAGTCCTATGAAGACCAGCTCAGGCTGGAGGCGGATGAACCGCTCAGCCTTTAGTCTTCTGCCAGAGCATAAAACAGTGGAGATTTTTATCACATAAGAAAGGACAATAAAGATGAATGTAGTACAAAAATACAATGGCAGGTGCGTCGATACCATTGACAAAATAAAGGCCATAGCCAAACATGTGGCCGAGACCAGACAAGAAGGCGACGGACTGGTTATCGTTGCCAGCGCAATGGGAAGGACCACAGACCGTCTGATGAAGATGGCGCAGGAAGTTGGCGAGGAGATTCCAAAGCGAGAGCTGGATGCCCTTCTTGCCACCGGGGAGCAGCAGTCCGTTGCGCTTTTAGCCATCGCTCTCAACAATCTGGGAGTACCGGCGGTGTCCATGACCGGGTTCCAATCAGGATTCATTACCAACGATTACCACACCAACGCCAAGATCAAAGAGATCAATACGGAAAAGGTGGAAGAAATTATTGCCCAGGGAAAGGTTGCGGTAGTAGCCGGTTTCCAGGGCGTCAGTGAGGACGGAGACGTGACCACTCTTGGAAGAGGCGGCTCCGACATCACAGCCGTAGCCATAGCGGCTCATCTGGAATGGCCGTGCGAAGTATACAGCACAACAGACTGCCTCTATACGGTTGATCCACAGGTCTATCCACAGGCAAAGCGTCTGCCCGCCATCACCTACGAGGAAATGATGGAACTGGCCAATCTGGGAGCGGATAAACTGGAAACTCGCAGCGTGGAGCTGGCCAAAAAATACGGCGTTAAGTTATTTTTAGGAAAGTCATTGGAAAGGGATAAAAGTAAAGGAACATACATCATGAACAACGATAATTTATTAGTAGAAGATATGCCGGTTACAGGCATGAGCATCCAGGAAGATATCGCTATTTTCACACTGAAGAATGTAAAGAACGACGGCAGAACCGTTGCCGAATGCTTCAAGATTCTGGGAGAGCTGAACATCAATGTTGATATGATCTCCCAGCAGAGCACGGGCAAGGATACTTGCTCCGTATCCTTCAGCTGCACCAGAGCACAGGGCAAAGAACTGAAAAAGCATATCGATGCAGACAAAGCCTTTGCCGGCGTAACCGTTGAATGCGAAGAGGATCTGGCGATGATCTCTCTGGTGGGTGTAGGAATGGCAACTCATTCCGGCGTGGCCAGCGAAGTGTTTAATGTACTGGCGGCCAATGACATCAAATACTATCATATAACGACTTCTGAAATCTCCATTTCCGTAACCGTGGATATGGAGTGGAAGATCAAAGCGGCCCTTGCCTTAGCGCAGGCATTTGATCTGTAAGGAGAAAAGCAATGATTCCATTTGCCAAGTATCACGGATGCGGGAACAACTTTATCATTGTAAAAGAACAGGATGTTCTGGGAAAGGACTACAGCCTGCTGGCGCAAGCCGTGTGCTGCGCCGCTACCGGAATCGGAGCCGACGGACTGATTGTCGTCAGGGAAGAGCCGGAGCTGGAGATGGTTTTTTACAATATGGATGGAAGCCGCGCTCCCATGTGCGGAAACGGCATCCGCTGCTTTGCGGCATATTGCTTTGATAACGGGATTCGGACAGAAGCGGTTTATCCGGTCAAGACACTGGCGGGGGAAATGATCGTAAACAGGATCGAAACTTCCCCCTTCCTGGTCAAGATCAGCATGGGAAAGCCCAGCTTTCGGTCGGCCGATTTCGGCGTTCTTGACGGTTCGGAGACCTTTCTTGCGCAGGAACTGGAGACCACAGAAGGAACCTTTACGGTCAGCAGCTGTTTTATGGGCACGGTCCATACGGTGGTCTGGGTGGAGGAATTTCCTTCCGAATCAGCGGCAAGCCAGCTTTCAAACCATCCCGTTTTCACCGAGAAAACCAACGTAAATTTTGTAAAGAGAATGGATTCCAAAACACTTGCCATCAAGACCTTTGAACGGGGTGTAGGGTTTACCTTTGCCTGCGGCACAGGAGCCTGCGCGTCTCTGGTCATGGGTATCAGGCAGGGCAGATGCGGCAGCAAAGTAACGGTCCGCCTGCCATACGGCCGCTTGATCATCGAGCAGCTGCCGGACGGCGAAGTAACGATGGCCGGTCCTGCGGTAAGGGTTGCGGAAGGTACATATATTCAGGAGGAAATTTAAAATGATAAGAGGCTCAATGGTGGCATTGATTACACCATTCAACGAAGACGGAAGCGTCAATTACGACAAGCTTAGAGAGCTGGTCGAATGGCATATAGCCGAGCAGACCGACGCCATTCTGGTGCTGGGAACTACGGCGGAAACACCGGCTCTGACCATAACCGAAGAAGATGAGATCGCCAGGATCTCCATTGAAACTGCGGCAGGCAGAGTTCCCATCATCGTAGGCAGCGGATCCAACAATACGATGATCGCCATGGAACAGAGCATCAAATACGAAAAAATGGGAGCTGACGCCCTGCTGGTCATCACCCCTTATTACAACAAAACCAACAAAGCAGGAATGGTCAACCATTTCTATACCGTAGCCGATGCGGTCAATATTCCCATCTATGTCTACAACGTTCCCGGACGGACGGGCGTTTCTCTGACTTATGAAGCATTAGCCGAGATCAGCAAGCATAAGAATATTGTAGGCATTAAGGAAGCCAGCGGAGACATGTCCTTTATCACCAAAATCTCCAGGCTGATCACCGATGATTTTAACGTGTACTGCGGAAACGACGATATCTCCATCCCTCTGATGTCAATGGGCGGAGCGGGAATCATTTCCGTGCTGGCCAACATTTTGCCGCGTCAGACACATGAGATGGCCATGGCCTATCTGGAGGGCGATGTGAAAAAGGCCGCTGATATGCAGAAGTATTATCTGGACTTTATCAATGCGCTCTTTATCGAAACCAATCCGATTCCAATTAAGGAGGCCATGAATCTGGTGGGAATGAACGTAGGCGGCTATCGAATGCCGCTGTGTCCCATGGAAGAAGATACAAAGGCAAAACTGATCGAGACCATGAAAGCGATCGATTTACTATAAGGTATTTGTGCAGAAAGGAAAATGGGAGGAGGAGAATATGAACGCAGCCATTTTAGGCGCAGGAGCAATGGGCCATGTACTGGCCCAAACGATTGAAGAACACCAGGGCATGTCCCTGTCGGGAATCGTGGAACCGAGGAACGGGGAGCGGATTCACGATATTGAAGGTCAAGTGGACGTGGTCATCGACTTCAGCAACCCGGACAATCTGGAAATGCTGATGGACTACTGCATTGCCAGGTCTTGCCCGGCAGTGATCGCGACCACAGGGTTCAGCCTGGAGCAGCAGCAAATGATTACGGATATGGCCCAGCAGGTACCGGTGGTATTTGCAGCCAACTTTTCTCTGGGCATCACGGTGATGAAGCGGGTTTTGCAAGAGATCACGCCGATTCTGGAGGATAGCTTTGATATCGAGGTTATTGAAAAGCACCATAACAAAAAGCTGGATTCACCCAGCGGTACGGCCAAGATGCTGGTAAATGCCATCAACGGCCAAGGGAAATATGAGGAAGTACACGGCAGAGAAGGAAACCGCAAAAGAGGACGGGAGATCGGCATCCATGCTATTCGCGGCGGCACCATCGCCGGAGAACACGATGTGATCTTTGCCGGAGATGATGAAATTTTAGAAATCAAACATACGGCCGGTTCCAAGAAAATCTTTGCCGCAGGTGCTGTGAAGGCGGCGGCTTTTGCCCAGACAGCAGGACCAGGCTTGTATAATATGGAAAATGTGCTGTTTGGCGATTAAAAAAGGAAGCGAGTTACAGATGGAAGCAAGAGAATTAATAGAATTTATAGGAAACGCAGAAAAAAAGACTCCCGTAAAAGTCTATGTTAAAGAAAAAGCGCCGGTGGATTTTGGAGAGTGCCAGGTATTCGGAACCGGCGATAAGATCGTGTTTGGCGATTGGAAGGTGCTGGGCCCTGTGCTTGAAGCCAACAAAGATAAACTTGAAGATTTTGTAGTAGAAAGCGACTGCCGCAATTCGGCAATCCCGCTTTTGGATACGCGCAACATCAATGCCCGCATTGAACCGGGCGCCATTATCCGGGATATGGTTGAGATTGGTGATAACGCAGTAATCATGATGGGAGCGGTCATCAATATCGGCTCCGTTATAGGTTCAGGAACCATGATTGACATGGGAGCGGTTCTCGGCGGCAGAGCGACAGTTGGAAAAAACTGTCATATTGGTGCAGGAACGGTCCTGGCCGGCGTGATCGAGCCGCCCAACGCAACGCCTGTTACCATTGAAGATAATGTAGTAATCGGCGCTAATGCAGTAGTCCTGGAAGGCTGCCGGGTTGGAAAAGGCGCGGTGGTTGCCGCAGGGGCTGTTGTCATTGAAGACGTTCCGGCTGGCGCTGTGGTTGCAGGCGTTCCGGCCAGAGTGATCAAATCCGCCCAAGATACCAGTGCGGAAAAGATCGAGATCGTGGATGCCCTGAGGCAGCTGTAGACAAAGACCCTGGGCCGGGAAAACTAAGCAAATAGAAAGCGGTCAGCCGCATGAAGAAAATTTCTTTCCTTCACGCAGCTGACCGCTTTTATCGTTATGGCAGTATGTTTATTCTGTTTTTCTCCTGCTGATGAGGGCGGCTGCTCCCGCAGCCAGCAGTACGATGTAAAGGAATACCAGTCCTGCACCATAGTCTCCGGTCTGGGGTGAAGAGGAAATGTCGGATACAGAGGCGCTGGCGGTTAGGGATTTATCGGTGCCGTACTGGACCGAGGCATCTACAGCAGGGCTTCCGTCGGCGTTGAGGATTGCTTGCAGGGAAAGTCCCTCGTCGTAATAGGTCCCCACCTTTCCGCCGCTGGGAGTAGATACGTGACTGCCTTTGCTGATGTTAATGCTGCGTCCGGCCAGAAGAGGGAAAGTACGGTCCTGATAATGGTACTTGCTGCTCCCCGCATATCCATCAGCCGTGACCTTTCCGCCTTTTGCCAGATCAATATTCAGATCCCTCCCGGCAAAAATCATGGCAGCGGTATCGCCAGGAGACAGGTATTTGTTAAATTTAGCCGTGACCACCGATTTCCCCTTGATATTGAGATCACGAATCGCCATAAAGGAACCTCCATTGACCACTGCGTTTTTAAAATTCAAATCCTGGAATGCCATCGCGCCCAGGGTCAAATCCAAGCGGCTGTTTTTCGTACCAACCAGGGTGATATCACCCATTCCTACGATTGCGTCAATGCGGTTTTCCCCCTGAATCTTAATGGTAAGGTCTGTCAGAGAATTGCCGTTTTCGTCCGCCGACATCAAGGCAATTACATTGCTGCCATGATCCAGATTATCGATGGTAATGGCGGTCACTGCCATCGTGCAGAGAATTGCCAGATCGTCGGTGGCTGTTCCGCTGACGGTAATCCCGTCCTTTTGGATGACCAGGGTCTGCTGACTGGAATCGTAAACCCAGTCCTTGCCTTCGATTCCGCCGGATATGGTGACTCCGGCAGCCGTTTTCTTTACGGTAGCAATGGTCTTAGACTTGGCAGCGCCAGCTTGTTCTTTGGGGGCGCCCTCCATTGGAGCCGCGGCTTTTTTCGTCGTCAGGGAAGCTGCAGAAGTCTCCTGCTCAGCGGCAGGCGTACTGGCTTGGCTTTGACTAAAAGCATTAGAGCTTTCAACAGATGCCGGCTCAGGCTGCGGTGACTCTGTCGGAGAATCTGAAGGAGCGGCGGCAGAACTTTCCTGCTCAGAGGTGCTCTGATTTTGGACCGTGCCTTGCGGTTCCCCGCCCTTGTCGTCAGCAGTAGTCGGCTCTGCCTGCGGCATTGGGCTTTCGGGAGGGTCTGTGACTTCGGCAGGCGCTTTCTGCGGCTCTGCGGCATCGGTGCTGATTACAGGCTCTGTTTGCTGATTGGCCTGCGGATCAGCTTCTGCGGCGAAAGCCAGCTGCGGGAACATGCAGATGAGCAGACAGACGCAGATTGTGATAGATAGGATCTTTCTTCTTTTCATAATGAGTCCTCCTCGTATTAGAAAGGAGCAATATACGGTTATCTATAGAGTATCACAATCGGCCCTGATTGCCAATCCATTTATTCCTGGTATTAAGTGGCTGAAATGGATTGCAGCGGGCAGCAAAAGAAAGGTATAATAGGAATAAAGTTTAATGAGAAAAGAGGATGCTTATGAGTGATAAAACCATGTCCTGTGTGGACTGCGCTGTGCGCAACTGCGAGTTTTTGGACCGGATGTACCCGGACTTTTGTCCGACTGCTGCGCTGACGGACGAGCAGGTTGAGGAAGTTTTGCAGTGCTACGGTCAGGAGGAGAATAAGCGGGCTGCCATTGCGGCCGCTGAGGTGGAAACAGAAGGATATTGCATGGATTGCAGGGTGGAAGAGGTGATGAATTTTGCCGAAAAAATCGGCGCCAAGAAGCTGGGCATCGCCACCTGCGTAGGTCTGCTCAAGGAGTCGAGAACCCTGACTAAAATTTTGAGGAACCGCGGTTTTGAGGTTTACGGCGTTGCATGCAAAGTAGGGGCTATCCCCAAGACTTCCGTAGGCATTGATGCCAAATGCGAGGAACTGGGCGTTTCCATGTGCAACCCGATCATGCAGGCCAAGCTGCTCAATGAGGCGGGGACCGATCTCAACCTGGTCATGGGTCTGTGCGTAGGCCATGACAGCCTGTTTTATAAATACTCACAGGCACTGGCCACAACCGTTGTCACCAAAGACCGGGTGCTGGGCCACAATCCGGCTGCGGCTTTGTATACGGCTGAGAGCTATTACAAGAAATTAATGAAGGGCAAATAGAGAATTATCGCTGCCAATCACCCGTTGATCCAGCGGACCATGCCGGCGCCCATGTGGTCGTTGGGCCTTGTTACAAAGCCCAGCTTTTCATAGAAACTCTCATTGCCGGGGGTGGCCATCAGATTGACCATGATACAGCTGCCGTCTCTGGCCAGCTCATCGATCCAGCTGTTGATCCGGTTCATCATCTCTCTGCCAATCCCCCGGCCCTGATACTCCGGCAGGACCATAACATCGACGATCAGGAACATATAACCCCCATCGCTGATCACCCTGGCCATGCCCGCCGGCAGACCGCCGTCCCAGGCGGATATGAGATAAGCGGAATTTTTCAAGCCTCTGGCGGCCTGCGCCGAGTCCAGCGCCTTCCATCCAACTCCGTGTCTAAGTGTATGATAAGCTTCTGTAGAGATTTCATTTCTGTAAGTAATCATTTCGTTTTTCCTTTCCTTGTGCTATGGTTAAGTATACGATGAAAATGATGAGCCGGCAAGATCCGGCATTTCCATAAAAAAGTTTTCTTCCTATGCAACAATCAGGGCCGCTTGAAGATCAAATAAGTGAAAGAAAGGAGATTGGCCATGAATATTGACCGTCAGGAACTGGTGCGGCAGGCAAAGAAGGGCAGCACCCAAGCCTTCGCCGCCCTTTATGAAGAAATATACATGGATCTGTATCGCTTCGCCTTTTACACGATGAAACAGCCTCAGGATGCGGAAGATGCGGTCAGCGAGGCTGTTATGACAGCCTTCGAAAAAATCGGGATGCTGAAAAAGGCGGATGCTTTCAAAAGCTGGATGTTTCAGATTGTGGTCAATCAATGCCGCAAAAAGTTGAAGCAAAAGGAGCGTCAGCAGCAGCTGGGGCAGGAAGATGAGCCTTATCTGGCAGCGGACCCCGGCACGACCCTCAGTCTGAGGGAAGCCTTTGAACAGCTCAGCGACCAGGAGCGGATGATTGTGGCCCTCTCCGTATTCGGAGGATATCGCAGCGGCGAAATCGGGGAGCAAATGGGACTTCCCGCGCCAACAGTACGCTCCAAGATGAGCAGAGCCTTTCAAAAAATGCGGCGGTTTCTAGGGGAGGAGGAGAGCATATGAGAGAAGAGGATCTGAGAAAAAAGCTGCAAAAGGATGGGGAAACCATTGAGATTCCGGAGAGCTTGAAGCCGGATCGGATACAAAATCGCCTGGAGCAGTCAGCCCGCAAAAAGAAGCGCACCTGGGTCAAAGTCATTGCCGGGGCTGCGGCGTTGATGCTGGTGGTGGGCAGCGGCCTGCTGCTGGGCCAGACAAAAGGCAAGGACAGCGATAGCTACGGAGAGCTTTATCAGACGCTGCAGGAGCTTACGAGTCAGCAGAATAGTCTGATCGATAACCGGATCATGGATAAAGCATCAGGAGGGGTCCCGGAGAAAGCGGCGCGTACCTTTTCCGAAGACGAATCGGCGAAGGAATCTTTTTCCGACACCAATATACAGGTGGAAGGCGTGGATGAAGGTGACATTGTTAAAACGGACGGGGAGTATCTTTACGTTTTGGACCGGGATTATGTCTCCGTATCCATCGTCAAGGCAAAGGCCGGAAAGATGAAAACATGCTCTGTGATTCCGCTGGACAGCCAGCTTACGGCACAGGAGCTTTATGTGGAAGGAGACCGCCTGTCGGTTACCGGCACTCGTCAGGCTGAGAAAGGCGGCGTTGAGACGATCGTCCGCACCTACGATATGAAGGACCGTCAGAAGCCTGAACATATGGGCACTGTGGCCCAGAGCGGCGAGCTTCATACAAGCAGGATGGAGGGCGGTTATCTGTATATCTTCAGCAACTATTATCCCGATCTTCCGGAAAGCCGGAATAAGACCGACCAATATGTGCCGCTGGTGAATGGGGAGACGATCAAAATGCCGGAAATCATTGTGCCGGAAAACCCGCAGACTCCCCAATACTTGGTGATGACAGCAATTGATCTTACAAAGCCGGACCGGGCATCTGACCGCAAATCGGTTCTTTCATCCGGCGATACGTTTTATGTGAGCCAGAAACACATCTATGCAGCTTCAGATCGGAGCCAGGACGGAAAGGACACGGAGATCCGCAAGTTTTCTTATAAAGACGGGAAAATCCAATACCAGACGACCGGCAAGGTAAAGGGTTATTTCAATGATTCTTTTTCAATGGATGAATATAAAGGTTATCTGCGGCTGGTCACCACGCTGAACGGTGCGTCGGGAAGCACCTATAACAACGTCTATGTGCTGGACGAAAATATGAAGGTAACGGGCAGCATTCTCAAGCTAGCCAAGGATGAACGGATCTATTCAGCCAGGTTTCTCCAGGACAGAGGCTATTTTGTGACCTACAGGCAAACGGACCCGCTGTTTTCCGTCGATCTGTCCGACCCCGCAAATCCGAAAATCCTGGGCGCGCTGAAGATACCGGGCTTTTCGGAATATCTGCATTTTTACGGGAAGGACCGGCTGCTGGGAATCGGGCAGGCTGCCGATGAAAACGCAGTTACTTCCGGGGTGAAGCTGTCCATGTTCGATATCAGCGACCCTTCCCAGGTGAAGGAAGAAAGTACGGTTATCATAAAGGATACGTTTGACGCAGAAGTCCTGTCCAATCATCGGGCAGTCATGATCGACCCTGAGAAGAATATTTTCGGCTTTGCTGCAAGCGGGAGAAAAGGGGCCGGCTACTATATCTATCGGTATGAAAACGGCTTCAAGCAGGTGTTTAAAGAGCCGGTAGGAAACAACTGCTATGACATTCGGGGCCTGTATATCGGGGATGTGTTTTATCTTGTTCAGATGAACCAGATTAGGAGCTATCAGCTGTCGGATTTCAAGAAAATCGATTTGCTGAATATTTAAAGGAATAAAAAAAATCCGGCTGGACCATAATCCACATAAAGGAGGTTGGAATATGGTTTATACATACAAGCTGGATGAAAAAGGAATACCCTACCGGGCATCGATCATGGCCTGCCAGGGGGGAGAGGGAGATTCTGATTTGCTGCCCCACGACGGGCAGCTGGAAAGCTTCCATTTATATATGTTTTAACGGATAAGAAAACAGGGCTGATACACAAGTTGCTTCGTGTATCAGCCCTGTTTTTAATTTCATTTCCCTTGCTGCGTCATCTGGGAAAACTTTGATAAAAATCCGCATTATTTACGCAAAGTTGTGGATTTAAGGGACCTGGTTGATAGGAAAAGAAGCAATATTGGCTTTTGAGCCCAATTAAGAGGGCATAGCCGTTGCAAAAAGCGTAAATTTCGAGAAACTTTTTTGATTTTTTCCCTGATTTGATTTTTTCCCTGATCCTGCCTGCTTCTCCAACCTGGACCCGCATCTGCCTACTCGCCGCTGAACTGGCTGTTATACAGATTGGCGTAAAATCCATCCTTCGCCAACAGATCTTCATGGGTGCCCTGCTCGATAATATCGCCGTGGTTCATGACCAGGATCATATCAGCGTCACGAATGGTTGAAAGTCGGTGGGCAATGATAAAGCTGGTTCTGCCCTCCATCAAATTAGCCATGGCTTTTTGTATCAGCGTTTCGGTTCTGGTATCCACCGAGCTGGTGGCTTCGTCCAGAATTAAAATTGGCGTATCCGCTAGGATTGCCCGGGCGATGGTCAAAAGCTGCTTTTGACCTTGAGAAATATTGGACGCTTCCTCATTGATCTCCATGTCATAGCCCTTTGGCTGGGTCTTGATGAAATGGTGAATATGGGCTGCCTTGGCTGCCTCCGCCACCTCATCGTCACTGGCGGTCATCTTTCCGTAACGGATATTTTCGCGGACCGTGCCGCTGAAGAGCCAGGTATCCTGAAGGACCATTCCGAAGATGCTGCGCAGATCCTTGCGGGAATAATCCTTAATATCGTGGCCGTCAACGGTGATGCGTCCACGGTTCAGCTCATAGAAACGAAGCAGCAGTTTGACGATGGTCGTCTTACCGGCTCCGGTCGGCCCGACGATGGCTACCCGCTGGCCTGGCTTCACATTGAAGTTAAAGTCCTTAATAATCAGCTCGTTGTCGTTGTAGCCAAAACCCACATGCTCAAAGCTGACTTCTCCGTGAAGGATTTCCCGATTGAGGGGAAGCGTGTGGGCGGAAGAGCCGTCAGCAGCCACATCGGCTGAAATGTCCTCCTCCTCTTCGGCGATGAACTCAAAGACACGTTCCGCTGCCGCTGCGGTTGATTGGAGCAGGTTGGCGACGTTGGCAACCTGAGCTACCGGTTGATTGAAGGAACGTACATATTGAATAAACGCCTGGATATTGCCAATGGTGATGGTTCCCTTCAGCGCCAGATGGCCGCCCAAAATGCAAACGGCAACATAGGCCAGATTGCCCACAAAATTGGTCAGAGGCATCATCAGACCGGACAAGAACTGGGATTTCCATGCGGACTCATAGAGTTTTTCATTATAATGGTCAAAGACTTCTTCGGAGTTTTCCTCTTGATTAAAGGCTTTTACAATGGTATGGCCAGTATACATTTCTTCAACATGACTGTTGACTTCGCCCAGATATCTCTGCTGATTTTTAAAGTGGACCTGTGTCTTGCTGATAATCAGACGAATGATCAGCATCGACAGCGGAAGCACGACTAGAGCGGTGATGGTCATCAGCAGATTGATGCGGATCATCATCACTAGGATGCCGATGATGGTGGTAATGCTGGTAATCACTTGGGTCAAACTTTGAGAAAGCGTCTGGTTAACCGTTTCAATATCATTGACTACACGGCTCTGAATTTCGCCGTGGGTTTTGCTGTCAAAATACTTGAGCGGCAGCCGGTCCATTTTTTCCGACATGGCCCTGCGAAGGCTGTAGATGATTTTCTGCGATACTCCGGCCATAATATAGCCCTGGATGGTGGAGAAGGCAAAGCTGAGGCCGTATAGAATGATCAGGAAAATCAAAATCTGCAGCAGGGCGCCGAAATCAATGCCGGTTTTGGACATCAGGCCTTTAACGACTTCGTCGGTAGCATCCCCCAAAATGGTCGGGGAGATGATGTTAAAAATAGTGCTGGCAATGGCAAAGATAAAAACCACTGCCACTGCGATCCGATAGGGCTTTAAATAAGAGAGCAGTGTTTTCATCGTGCCCTTAAAATCTTTTGCTTTTTCGCCCGGCATCATACCGCCGGGACCGCCGCCGGGGCCTCTTCTTCGTTTCGGTCTTGGATTTGCATTAGTCATTGCTGTTTGCCCCCCTTTCCCAATTCCTCTTCGCTTAACTGCGACGAGGCGATTTCCTGGTAAACCTGACAGTTTTCCAGCAGTTCCTGATGGGTGCCGATGCCGGCGACCCTTCCCTCATCGAGAACGACGATTTTGTCAGCGTCCATGATGGTATTGATCCGCTGTGCTACGATCAGCATGGTGCTTGCGCCCACTTTTTCTTTCAGAGCTGTCCGCAGGGCCGCGTCCGTCTTAAAATCCAGAGCAGAGAAGCTGTCGTCAAATATATAAATCTGCGGCTTTTTCACCAGCGCCCGTGCGATGGAAAGGCGCTGCTTTTGTCCGCCGGATACAGTGGTTCCTCCCTGGGCCACTGGTTCATTGAACCCATCTGTCTTTTCTTCAATAAAATCCATAGCCTGGGCGGTGCGGACCGCATCTTCAAGTTCTTCCATAGAAGCATCCTCTTTTCCGTATTTCAAGTTGGAATCAATGGTGCCGGAAAATAGGACGCCTTTTTGCGGAACGTAGCCGATGGCATCCCGAAGGCTTTTCTGGGAGATTTGGCGAATATCCGTGCCGTCCAGCAGTATTTTGCCTTCGGTAACATCGTAAAAACGAGGGATTAACCCGATCAAGCTGGACTTACCGCTGCCGGTTCCCCCGATAATGGCCGTTGTCTCCCCGGGGTTGGCAATAAAACTGATATTGGAAAGAGTTGCTTCTTCGGCGTCTGGATACGAAAAAGAAACGTTTCTGAACTCGACGACACCGTCTGGATGGGTTATTTCTTTACAATCGGGAGCATCCTCAATGGTCGGCTTAACGGCGAGTACAACTCCGATTCTTTGACCGGAAACCGCAGCTCTCGGAATCATAATGAACATCATGGTGATGAAGAGGAAAGACATGATGATCTGCATGGCGTACTGCATAAAAGCCAGCATATCGCCGATCAAAAGATTCTGTGCATCGATCAGCTTGGCACCTACCCAAACGATGAGAATACTGGACAGGTTCATCACAAGCATCAGCGCCGGCATCATAAAGGACATGGCACGATTTACGAACATGTTGATCCTCTTTAATTCCAGATTTGCCTCATCAAAACGTTTTTCTTCGTAAGGCTCAGAGGTGAAAGCACGTACGACCAAAAGTCCGGACAGCCGTTCCTGCATGATCAGATTAATCCGGTCCAGCTTGGACTGGAGGACTTTAAACTTGGGCATGACCAGCAGGAATGCCAGCACCATGATACAAAGGATCACCAGCACAGCTAAAGCGATGGTCCAAGAAAGCGGAACGCTGGTTCTCAAGGCCTTAATGACAGCGCCAATACCCATGATCGGTGCAAAACAAGCCATCCGCAGGATCATGACCGTGGACTGCTGCACCATTTGTACATCATTGGTAGAGCGAGTAATCAAAGAGGCAGTTGAAAATTGTTCCAGTTCTGCCGCAGAAAAAGCGGTGACTCGCTTAAAGAGGGCTCCGCGGATATCACGGGAAGATTTTGCAGCTACTCTGGCAGAAAAGAGACCAGCGAGGCCGGTGCAGAGTACAACTGCCAGAGAAACCAGAAGCATGATGGCTCCAATTTTATAGATGTAGGTCATATTGCCCTTGATAATCCCGTTGTTGATGATGTCGGACATATACCCAGGCAGTGCCAGTTCACATAGGGCCTGGCCGAATAGAGCGGCAATGATCAGAACAATGATTGGGATATAAGGCTTATAGTATTTTAGCATTTCTTTCATATCGTAAAATCCCCTTTCGTTGATTGCGTTCGGTTAGCGGTGTCGTTTTCCGGCCTCTGAAGCTGGACGGCCGCGGCTGGCTCTTCCGCATCCCGGAGGCGGACCCGGCTGGGTCAATTCGTGCCGGTCCTCGCCAGCAGCTTCCAGAACATTATTGCAGGCAACCGTCACTAAGCTCTTAAACAGCTGCTGTTCTTCATCTGTCATATTTTGTGTCAAGATGCGATCAAAGGATCGCATGGTCCTTTCTGCTTCAACATGCAGATCTTGGGCTTTTTCTGTCGGATACAGCTCATAAGCCCGCCGATCCCGGCTGCTTTGAACCCGGCGAATATAGCCTTCTTCGATCAGCGGGCGAACCCCCTTGGCAACGGCGCCCTTATTAAGGCGCAGATACGAGGATAACGCCTCCTGTGAAATCCCGGGCTGTTTGCAGACACACATAATGTACCCCATTTGATGGCCGGATATTTTAAATTTTTTCAGTTCCTTGATGTGATACAAGATGCTGAATCTGTGTATAATCGAGAAACTTGTCAAATAACTGTGATCTTCCATGTTACAGCCTCCCCTGCAGCAAATATAGTTGAACTGGCAACCATATTACTACAACAAATAATAGTTGTCAAGGCAACCATTGTACTTTTTTACAGTTTTCACAAGACATTCACATTTTGGATTGCCCGCGGGCTCCGCTCCATCTGCAAATGATCGATTTGGTCATGGAATCGACCTGATTCCAGGCCGCGAGGCCCGCAAATCATCGTAAATCAGAACCAGAAAGGAAGATAGCGGTAATTTGGGGCTGCACTATTAGGATCGGCTTGATTCATGCGGCCCCACCAAGCTGTACTGTGCTTACATGAAATTTTTCATTTTTTCATATCTAGTGTAGAATTCCAACGTTTTCAGGCATTGAATTGTGTCAAAATTCATGAAAATTTATATGTCGCGAAACTTCAGGTCTTCAAGCCCACAAAATTCATACTAATTTTGGCCAAAATCCTCCAATTTCATTGCGGTAAACCATAAAGCACAGGAAACCACACTTCGTGCGCCAGACCCCCCAGCTCCCGCCCATACCCAAACCGACCTAGAGCCCCACTCAAAGCTTCCCATATTCGTCAGAAAAAATCAAAAAAATCTCTGGACAATTGCGTCTCATGTGCTATAATATCACTTGTGCAAGTTAATGCTTTAGAGCGATAAAGAGATAAATCAAATAGCAACTAAAAATTTTTTTATTCCAATCGACCGGCATCAACCAAAAGCAAAACGCAAATCAACAAAGAAAAGAAGGGACGACCATGAAATATAAAAAGGCAGAACTAAAACCCGATGAAAAGGCTTGTCTGGAACTGAGAGGTCTTTACGAACAATATGGCTACAAGAAATATAAAATGAGCAAATTTGAGGAGTACAGCCTCTACGTGGAAAACAAAGATTTTCTCGCCAGCGACAAGGTGATTACCTTTACCGATCTGGACGGCAGGCTGCTGGCCCTCAAACCGGATGTAACCCTGAGCATCATCAAAAATACCCAGGCTACGATCCAGTGCAATGAAAAACTGTACTACATAGAAAATGTTTATCGGGAGAGCAGGGAAAGCCACACCTTTAAAGAGATCAGCCAGATGGGACTGGAATATATCGGTAAAGTGGATGCTTACTGCATTACCGAGGTGATCGCCCTGGCCGCAAAAAGCCTGCGCACCATCAGCAAGGACTATATTCTGGAAGTTGCCCACATGAGCTTTGTTGTCGAGCTGCTGGAGAGCCTGCAAGTAAACGAACATATTAAATTCAAACTGCTGCGCCTGATCAGGAGCAAAAACGTCGACGGTCTGCGAAGGACCGCAGAAAAGGCCGACCTGTCCGAACTGCAGATCGAAAGTTTGTGCAGACTGCCTTTCCTCTACGGGGACGTTAACAAGACGATAAAAGAAGCAAAGAAAATTTCCCTGAACAAAGCTATGGACCGCAGCCTGGATGAACTGTCCGAAATTTACGGAGCCCTCAAAGCTCTGGGCCTGGCAAAAAATATTCAGGTGGACCTTTCCATCGTCAATGACATTGATTATTATAATGGCATCATCTTTAAAGGATATATTAAAGAGCTGGGCAGATGCGTGCTGGCCGGCGGTCAGTACGACCAGGCGATGGCTCTCCTGGGAAAAAAAGTGGAGGCCATCGGCTTTGCCCTTTATCTCAATGAAATCAATCGCATCGCCGAGCAGAAGCCCCTCTATGACGTGGATGCGGTGGTCATTTACCCCTGCGGCGAAGACGTGGTGACGGTGGCGGAAGCCGTTCGCCAGCTGCAAAAAGAAGGGCTTAGCGTGCGGGCGGAAAAAGCAGTTCCCCCCAATGTGCGTTACAGAGAGCTGTACAGACTGGAGAATGGAATTTTGAAAAAGGAGGAGCCATCATGCTAAACATTGCGCTGCCCAAAGGAAGGCTGGGCGATCAAGTGTACGGAATGCTCAGGGATGCGGGATACGACTGCCCGGCATACGAAGAAAAAAACAGGCTGCTTGTGCTGGAAAGCCCGGAAAAAGGCGTCCGCTATCTGCTGGTAAAGCCCAGCGATGTGGCCATTTATGTGGAACACCATGCGGCCGACGTGGGCATCGTTGGCAAGGACATTCTCCTGGAATCCTGCCCGGATGTCTATGAACTCCTGGATCTGAACATCGGAAAATGCAGAATGGCGGTGGCAGCCCCCAAAGGCTATGTGGAAGACACGGACCGGACCCTGCGCATCGCCACCAAATATGTGAATATTGCAAAAAAATTCTATTCGGAAAAAAACCGGGATATTGAGATTATAAAACTCAACGGCAGCATTGAGCTGGCGCCCATTCTGGGACTGTCGGACGTAATCGTGGACATCGTGGAAACAGGCGGCACGTTGAAGGCCAACAACCTGGAGGTTATCGAAGAGTTTAAAAACATCAGCGCCAGATTCATCGCCAATAAGTCCAGCTTTAAATTTCAAAACGACATGATCAGCGACATGATGGAAAAACTGGGAGAAGCAGTAAAATGAGCAGATTTCTAAAAAAACAATATCAAAACCTGGAGCCATACACCCCCGGTGAGCAGCCCAAAAACCAAAAACTGATCAAGCTGAACACCAACGAAAACCCCTTCGGGCCCAGTCCGCGGGCAGCGGCGGTTATCAGCAGCGGCGAAGTGAGCAAACTAATGCTTTATCCCGACCCAGAGGCATCGGAGTTGACGACGGCTATTGCTCAATATTACAACTTGGAAAAAGAGCAGGTAGCAGTTGGAAACGGATCGGATGAAATTCTGGCCTTCTCCTTCATGGCCTACGCCAGCGAAGGCTCCAATATTTGGTTTCCAGACCCGAGTTACGGATTTTATAAGGTTTACGCCGACATATACCGCTCAAAGGCGGGTCCCATTCCCCTGACGGAAGATTTGCGGATCGATCCAAAAAAATATAAAAATTTAAATGGAACAATTCTCATCGCCAACCCCAACGCACCCACCGGGATCGCCTTAAATTTAAACGATATCGAGGATATCATCGCCAGCAACAGCAGCAACTTAGTTATAATTGACGAAGCCTACATTGATTTCGGAGCAAAAAGTTGCGTGCCTTTTTTGCAAAAATATGATAATCTATTAGTGATACAAACTTTCTCAAAATCCAGAAGTCTGGCAGGGGCAAGAGTGGGGTTCGCCATGGGCAGCAAGGAACTGATTTCGGACCTGAACCGGATCAAGTTCAGCTTCAACCCATACAACCTGAACCGGCTGTCCATTTCAGCCGCGGCGGCGGCCATCCGCGACGAAGCATATTTTCAGCAGACCAGACAGACGATCATAAAAACCAGGGAAACCTTTACCAAACAGTTAAAGGAACTGGGATTTACCGTACTCCCGTCCTCAGCCAACTTTGTGTTCGCAAAGAGCAGCCGGCTTTCAGGCGAGGAGTATTTCCACGGACTGAGAGAAAGGAATATATTGGTACGGTACTTTGGGAAAGAGCCTATTTCAGATTATGTAAGGATCACCATAGGCAGAGAAGAGGACATGGAGCAGCTGATCTTTGCGACAAAAGAGCTGCTCGGGAAAGGAAACTGATATGAGAAGCAGCCAGATCATCAGAACTACCGGAGAGACGGATGTAAGGATCTCCCTGGATATCGACGGCAAAGGAACCTTTGACATCGACACCGGCTGCGGATTTCTCAATCATATGATGGAATTATTCGCCCGCCATGGCCGTTTCGATCTTTCCATAAAGTGCAAAGGCGATAGCCACGTAGATGACCATCACACGGCAGAGGATATCGGAATTTCCCTTGGACAGGCTTTTAAAGAGGCTCTGGCAGACAAGAAAGGGATAAGAAGATATGGGAATATGACGCTGCCCATGGATGAAACGCTCATCCTGTGTGCGCTGGACATCAGTGGGAGAGCGTACCTGAATTTTGACGTTTCGATTCCCGCGCAGAAAGTCGGGAGTTTTGACACGGAGCTGGTCAAGGAATTTATGACTGCGTTTTCCAGGGAAATGGGGCTGACCCTTCATTTTAAAATGCTGGCCGGAGAAAACAGCCACCACATCATCGAGGCCGTTTTCAAGGCGCTGGCCAGGGCACTGGCCCAGGCAGCAGCTATCGATCCTGAATATGCAGACGAGATCCCTTCCACAAAGGGCGTTCTCTAGAAAGGTAAGACATGATTGCAGTAATTGATTATGGAGTTGGAAATTTATTTTCTCTCACCGCTTCGCTGAAGTTTTTAGGTGCTGAGACGGTGGTAACCAATCAAAAAGAAGATATTGAGGCGGCTGATCGGATCATCCTTCCGGGCGTGGGCGCCTTTGAAGACGCCATCGCCAAATTAAAGGCCACCGGCCTTGTGGAAACGATCATCCGGGAGACCGAAAAGGGGAAACCCCTTCTGGGTATCTGCCTGGGCATGCAGCTTCTCTTTGAAATGAGTTACGAATACGGGCGCCACCGGGGACTGGGACTGATCAAAGGCGAGATCGCTTCCATTGAGGAGGATCTGCCCAAAAGACCCGGCGGCAGACTGAAAGTTCCCCATATCGGATGGAACAGTCTCAATCTGAAATGCAGCGACCCTCTCTTTAAATATATCAAAGAGGGCGATTATGTCTATTACGTGCACAGCTTTTATGGTAAGAATTGTCTTGAGAATACTATCGCATCGTCCAATTACGATATCGAAATTACAGGAGCCGTTCGCAGCGGATCCGTGTATGGAACTCAGTTTCATCCGGAGAAGAGCGGCAATGTGGGGCTCAATATTCTCAGGGCCTTTATCCAGCTATAACAGAATATAGGAGACAAGACCATGAAAAAGGTGCACAAAGCCATCAATAAGAACATTCGAATGCTTCTTATTATCGCAGCGGCTACGGTGGTTGCCTTAGCCGTTTTATTGATGCTGATTGCAGGGAACGAGGAACGGAATCAAATTCCCACCGACCCTACCAAAACCTCTGAGACAAAAGAGTCAGAAGCGCCGACAGATGTGAACGAGACGACGGTACCGACTCAGGAACAGGGAGTATCGCAGCAGGCACAGCTTCTTTATGACGCTAGAGTGGAGGATATCAATGACTCTGCATCGGTGGCAAAGCTCTTGGAGACCGTGGATTTGAGGAAGAATATGGCTAATTATCAGGTTACGCTCATGGTGAAGGAAAGTCCCAAGAGCATGGTAATCACATTTGACAAAACCATTTCTGCGGCCGAACAGCAGGCCTTTGACGAAAAAATGCAGAAATACGCAGAACAGATTCTGGCCTTGACAAAGGGGGCAGATCAGGTTCAATGGGTGTACACTGTAAAAGGGGAAGATGGGAAAAAAGAGGAGCGCAACGTTTATCTCGATGCGCAGCGTGCCAAAGAGCTGCTGAAAAATGATGTGACAAAATATGGGGCATCGGCAAAAGCGGTGCAGAACCTGCTTGACCAGCAGAACAGAAAGGATGTTAGATAAATGGAATTATTTCCGGCGATTGATTTGAGAGACGGGCAGGCTGTGCGTCTGTTTCAGGGTGATTATGATCAGATGACCGTGTACAGCAAAAGTCCGGTGGACGTGGCAAGGCAGTTCAAGGCCAAAGGTGCGAAAAACCTCCATCTGGTCGATCTGGACGGAGCCAAGGACGGCGTGCTAGTCAATTTTGAATCGATACGGGAAATTGTTACAGACATGGACCTCTTTGTGGAAGTGGGCGGCGGAATCCGCGATGAAGATCGGATCCGTCAATATCTGGATCTGGGCGTGGGCCGGGTTATCCTGGGAACGATCGCCGTAAAAGAACCGGAGTTTCTCGAAGAAATGGTCCGTAAATATAAGGAAAAAATTGCGGTGGGCGTGGATGTGAAAGACGGTTTCGTAGCTGTAAGCGGCTGGAAAGAAGTGACGGACCGGGAGGGCATGGAATTCTGCAGGTATCTGCGGGACATCGGTGTCACCACCGTGATCTACACGGATATTTCCAGGGACGGCGGCTTGAAGGGAACCAACCTGGAAGTTTATAAACAGCTTTCCCAAATCAAAGGACTCCAGGTAGTGGCTTCTGGCGGAATCAGCTTTGCCGAGGAAATAACCGCTTTGAAAGAAACCGTCTACGGAGCCATTCTGGGCAAAGCCCTTTATGACGGGCTGCTGGATCTGGAAACGGCTGTCGAGCTGGCAAAATAGAGGAGGATACATGATCACCAAACGGATCATTCCCTGCCTGGACGTGCGCAACGGAAGGGTGGTAAAGGGAATTAATTTTGAAGGAATACAAGATGTGGCGGACCCGGTGGAAATGGCCCGCTTCTATAATGAAAGCGGCGCCGATGAGCTGGTCTTTTACGATATAACGGCCAGCGTGGAAGAGCGGGCCCTCTTTTCCGATATTCTAGTGAACGTGGCCTCCCAGATTTTCATCCCCCTCACGGTGGGCGGAGGCATCAATACCTTGGATGATTTTGACCGAGTGCTCAAATGCGGCGCCGATAAGGTGAGCGTCAACAGCGGCGCAATCCGTAATCCCGATCTGATCGAGCAGGGAGCAAAAAAATATGGAGATCAGTGTGTGGTACTGAGCATGGACATCAAACGGGTGGATGGCGTTTTTAAGCTGTTCTCCAAAGGCGGCAGAGAAAATACCGGGATCGACGCTCTTCAGTGGGCCGTCGACGGCGTGGAGCGCGGCGCCGGTGAATTAGTGGTCAACAGCATCGATACCGACGGCGTAAAAAACGGATTCGATCTGGAGCTTTTGGATGAAATCGCGGCCAGAGTCTCCGTGCCTATCATCGCCTCAGGGGGAGCGGGTAAAATGGAGGACTTTTCCCAGCTGTTTCAGCATCCGGGGATCGACGCGGGGCTGGCGGCCAGCATCTTCCACTTTAAGGAGATCGACATCCGTGACCTGAAGCAATATCTGAGAAAGGAAGGCGTAGAGGTTCGCCTCTAGCAAGGTGGAAATATGGAATTGAAATTTGACGATAAAGGCCTGATTCCTGTCATTGTGCAGGATTACTATACCAAGCAGGTGCTGACAGTGGCTTATATGAACCAGGAATCTCTGGATATCACCATGAAGGAAGGATATACCTGCTTTTACAGCCGCAGCCGGGCAGAGCTCTGGAGAAAAGGTGAAACCAGCGGCAACCGGCAGAAGGTGGTCACTATTACCGCCGACTGCGACCAGGATGCTCTGGTGGTTGAGGTGATCAAGGACGGTCCCGCCTGTCATACAGGAGCGGAGAGCTGTTTTTTCAACCAAATTTATCAGGCCGGGGATGAGACTCCATTTTCCTATCAGGCTCTGTATGACATGATTAAGGGGCGTAAAACCCAGCCCAAAGAAGGAAGCTATACCACTTACCTCTTTGATAAGGGTATGGATAAGATCCTCAAAAAGGTGGGAGAAGAATGCACCGAGGTCATCATTGCCGGCGCCAAGGACGATAAGGAAGAGACGGTCTTTGAGATCGCCGATCTGGCCTATCATGTGATGGTGATGATGGTTGAACAGGGGATCGGGCTCCCGGATATCACGGCGGAGCTGGCAAAGCGTCACGTTGTGGATCATAAAGTAAAACAGGAGCGTCTGAAATAGAATTGATTTGTTATAAAATTCTGCCTTTTTGTAAAAAAGGGGCAGTTTTTCTTTTTTGATTATAGTATAATATTCTTATGATCGCTATTGTGGAAAATCAATAAAAGAAAGGAAGATTATGAAAAGAACAAGAAAATTCATTGCGCTGCTGTCGGCCGCAGCTCTGTTTATTGCTACAGCAAGTTCTGTAATGGCCGAGACCGCAGGTCAGGGGGAAAGTCAAAAGACGCCTGCGGCCGTATCGGCAGAAGCCAGGGAAATGGTGGACGGCGCCGACTATGTGGACGATCAAGTAATCGTCGTCTTTAAAGACCGGGTGTCGAATGCCAAGATTAAAAAGGAAATCAAGGCAGAAGACGCGAAGTGCCTGGAAATCAGCCAGCCTGTGGAAGACTCCAAGGTGGCGGTGGCCGATATCAACAAAAACGATTCTGTAGAAGAAGCGATTACCAAGCTGGAGCAGAACCCAAAGGTAGAATACGCCCAGCCTAACTACCGCTATAAACAGGCAGGCGTCAACGATCCCCTTGCCAATGATGAAGGCGTCAACCAGTGGTATCTGACTAACATGAAGGCCCGGGAAGCCTGGAACACCATGGAGGCAAAAAAGAACAGTCTGTCGCAAGTGACTGTAGCGGTGATCGATACGGGAATCGATAAATCCCATGAAGATCTCAGCGCCAATGTGAGCAGCAAATCTATGAAGCTGGACTCTTCGGGAAATATCACATCCCTGAGGGGCGACTCCGATTCCCACGGAACCCATACGGCGGGAATCGTGGGAGCAGTCTCCAATAATGGCAAAGGCATCGCCGGCATCGCATCGGGCGGAACCGATAATAAGGTCAAGCTGATGGCCATCGATGCTTCTACCAACTATAATGGTGAGCTGTATTTTAATACCTACAACCTGGTTGAAGCCATCAACTATGCCATGAAAAACGACGCTAAGGTGATCAACATGAGTCTGGGCGGCTTTGGCCGCAACTACATTCTGGAAGAGAGCGTCGAATCAGCCTATAAAAATGGCGTTACCATCGTTGCTGCTGCCGGAAATGAGAACACAGACGAGATATGCTTCCCATCCGACTATGGGGAAGTAATCAGTGTCTGTAACCTCACCAGACAGAACAAGCGGTATAATTCAGCCATGTACGGCTCCAATTACGGCCTGGCCAAGGACATTTCCGCGCCGGGAACCAGCATATTGAGTACCATTCCGGGAGATTACGGGCAGATGAGCGGAACCTCCATGTCAGCGCCCATGGTCAGCGCGGTGGCAGCCATGCTCTATGCGGTGACCCCGGATATCAAGCCTTTCCAGGTAAAGAACATCCTCTGCGGTACCGCCCAGTATTTGGGAAACGATCAGGGTGCGGAAAACACAGGCGATAACAAATTTGATTATTATACCGGCTACGGCCTGGTAAATGCCCAAAAGGCTGTGGAAGCGGCCATGGAAAGTCCGGCGGCCAGTGCCACTTCCATTACCTTTAAGGAAGATACAATCCGCATTGACCAGGGGCAGAGCCAGATGCTGGAGGTTCGGGCAGAACCGGCCAACGTGACGGATAATGTTAACTGGAAAAGCAATAACACTCTCGTTGCTGAAGTAGATTCAAAGACCGGAAAAGTAACAGGAGTAGCTGCAGGAACTGCAGTCATTACCTGCACCATCGGAAGTACAAGCAAATCATGCACGGTACTGGTAGCGCCGGTGGTAGCGCCCACATCCCTTAATATTGTCAACGCAGACAAGGCGAAAAATATGGCCATGGGCAGCTCCTTTTATCTGGATGCGCAGGTCTTGCCCAAGAATGCCGATAACACCGAGATCAGCTGGAATAGCAGCGATAAAAATGTGGTTACGGTGGATGAAGAAGGCATGGTGGAAGCCAGAGGCATCGGAACTGCCAAAATTATCGGCTACACGTCAGGCAGCCCGGACAAAGACCCGGCCAGGAGTTTGACCGCCGGCAACAAACTGGCGCAGATCGTTGAAGTTACGGTTACTTACTCCGATGTCACCGGTGTGAAACTGATCAGCCCTCAGCAAAAGATTAAACTGGGAAGTTCCTATACCTTTAAAGCAGCCTTTACGCCGGACAATGCCGACCAGAGCCTGCCGGTTGCCTGGTCCAGCAGCAACCGGTCGGTAGCGGATATCGATAAAAACACGGGAGCGCTGACAACCGCCGGTTTGGGCCAGACCACCATCAAGGCTAAAGCGCCAAACGGTAAATTCACCTCCCTGCGGATCACCATTTTTAAAACCGGATATTCGGGGAAAGCCTACGGACTGAAGGCATCCTCCTCCAGCTATTCGGCCAACAAACTGACCTGGAAGTCCATCCCCTATGCCGACGGCTATGAAATTTACCGGGCCGTAGGCAAGGGCAAGTATGCCAAAGTAAAGACGGTGTCAGGAACAAAGAACTCCTGGAAAAACACCGGCCTCAAGACTGGAACCAAATATCGGTATAAGATTCGAGCCTATTACAAGGCAGGGGCCAGCATCGAATACTGCGGATACTCCTCCGCAAAGAGCGCGACACCCAAGCTGAAGAAAGCTTCCGTAAAGACAAAAAACACAAAGAGCGGGATCACCATTACCTGGTCCAAGGTGCAGGGAGCTTCCGGTTATGTGGTGTACAAACATTCGGCCTCCAAAGGAAAATACGTCAAGAAAAAGACTCTGAAAACAAGCAAGATGAAAAAGCGCGCCTATACGGACAAAAAGGTAAAATGGGGCAAGAAGTACAAGTATAAAGTCAGAGCCTATCGGACCATAAAAGGCAAGAAGGTCTACGGACCTTATTCCAAGACCGCGGTCCGCACGTGCCGGTAAGGAGGGAATAAGCTATGAGAAAAAAAACCATAATCGCTGCTTTAACAGCGTGTATGATGCTGCTGACATTGCTTCCGTCCGCAGCCTTCGCAGCCTCCGCCAAAAAAGAACTGAAAAGCAGCATCCCTGTTGCATCGGGCGTGGATGAGGAATACGCGGAGCAGCTGAGGCAGCTCGCTTTGGAACTGCTGGATATGTTCTATGTGGAGAGCATCGAGCCAAAGGGAGCGTATTGCAGCGAGGTCTGGGCGGAGATCCAGGCGGCCTATCGTGAGCTGATGGCGCAAATCGACTCCATGAATGAAGACGACCTGTACATCATGCTGGTGGATGAGGAAAATGAGCTGGGCAGCGATTTTCAGCTTTTGGAACTGCTGGGTGAGATGACCTGGGTTAAAAGCACGGCCAAGGATCTGCCGGGATTGAAAACCAGCTACAAAAAAGAAATCGAACAGGAATACAAGGGTTATCGATCCTCTGATTACAACGATTATTACTGGGATCGGATTCAGGATGGACGATACATGGGTTTGAAGTGGATCAACGGTGCACAGAACTTCCGGACCGCTATCAAAGGCTACCTGACTGCAATGAACGCCATGGAGAACTCCTATGCCAAAGAGGATATCCAGGAGCTGCGCGCCCAGGCATGCGCCCAGATCAAACAGTATGTCAACCTGGGACTGGATCCGGCCCGATATACGTCCTATGATTGGAAACGGCTGGAGGGGATCCGCGATCAGGCAGTGCGGGAAATCAACGCTGCTGAGATGATGGAAGAAATCGTTCAAATCTATACCCAGGCCGGGAAAGACTACACGGACATCACAGGGATTGAGTTTCCGATGGAGGATTACCCCATTTTGACGGAACTGGATAAAAAACTGGAACGCTTTATCTACACCCTGGATGAGAACTTGTATACAGAAGACGGTTTGGAGAAGATCGAAGATATTTACTGGGAAGCATCGGAAGAGCTGATGTATGCCGAATCCAGAGAGCAGGCCCAGAAGATTTACAATACAGCCATCGCAAAGATGAAAGCGGTTCCTACCAAAAAGAAAGAGATCGCCGCTTTTAAGAAAAAAGTACCCAAGATCAAATCGGTAAAAGCGGTCAACAGCAGGACGCTGAAGATCACCTGGAAGAAGGTTTCCGGCGCTAATGGATATGTGGTCTACCGGGCGACTTCTCCCAAGGGAAAATACAAAAAGGTAAAAACCGTTAAAAAGGGAACCAAGCTGACCAATTCCAAACTGAAGAAGGGTAAGAAATATTATTATAAAGTGCGGGCCTACAAACAGATTGACAAGAAGAAGTATTACAGCAAATATTCCAAAGTGAAAAAGGGTGTTCCCGTGATGAGATAAGAAAACAGAAAAGGGCCCCGGCTGGCTAAGCTGGGGCCCTTTTTTCTGCTGTATAAGCATAATATTTTAAGTCAGAAGATGACAATGGTAATGAAATATGCTAAAGGCTTTTGACATATTCGTGAATCGGTTTGACCATGTATTGGCTGTAGGGCAGCTTGTCGGTACTGATATATCCCGGCTCTGCGTCGATGAGCTGAGGAAGCCGGTTGACAATAGTGGCGCAGGTCAGTTCTACGGTGGCCGGCCGGTTGACAATGATCGTTGTCTCCGGTTCGCCGTACAGGGTCCATTGATTTTTATCGAATTCCTCTGGGGCATAGACCTTGCCGATACATTCCGTTTCCAGGGTGATCCCTTCTGCTGTTTCGGTGGTCACAATGGCCGACATTCCCGTTGCGTCCCCCGCTTTAATGGTCATTCCCAATGTTTCTGAATGCAGGTCCTTGTCGTAAGTATGGGGAATGCATTTTTGTGTCTGGGAAACCACGGTTAGGCCCATCCTGCTGCAAAGCCATCCGTTCTGATTCCACATATAGGATGGAATGTACACCCCTTCTTCAACCAGAGCGCCTATTTCTTCCGATGAAAGATCGTTGTAATTACCAATCTGCCTTTCAAATTCAGCAATGGTCAGCCCGGCGCCGTGTCCTTGTGCCAGTGCAATCCCGTAATCCTCCACATTGTAGCTGCTGCTGCCTTTGATCTTTGTGATCCGGGCAGAAGACGCAGCCAGGTTGGTAATCATCGTCCCCCAAAAGAGATCCGGGTAGCCGCTGCCGCACAGGGTACATCCATACTCTTTAGCCAGTGCGTCCAGGTCTTTGGTAATGACCGGCGAGGAGTTCCATGGATAAAGGGATTCTTCGCAAGTGGAAATGGCGTTGACCTTGTTTTTTGCGCAAACGGAGAAAGCTTCTTTCAGCTCTTCCATGGTACTTCTGGTAGCGATCATGCAAATATCGGGATTCGTCGACTTGAAAACACGGTCTGCCTGATCGGCGGGAGAAACGATGACACCCATCGGGCCGCAGCCCAGAATCTCCCCCACATCTTTTCCAATAATCGCTGAATTCATATCAAAAGCAGCGACCAGCTCCGCACCTTTTTCAACGGCATATTGCATCAAATATTTACTCATTTTGCCGCAGCCGTATTGGGCAACTTTAACCTTACGTTTCATAATGAGACCTCCTCAATGATTCACGCAAAAGCGATAAACGGATTTCAAATTATGCAGCCCGGGTGCTAATTCTCTTTCTTACTAATCAGTATAAATGTTATAGTAAGTATAAAGTCAAGACTTTTTTGACTATTTTTTCATAGGGACCACTGGAATTTCAATTTTGTAGAACATGTTCCTTTGATTGTCCTCAAAGACCGGAAATTCTACCAGCACTTCGCACAGGTAGTCCCCGCAGACTTGAAACCCGTTGTCGCGGATCAGCGCAAGCAGCTTTCTGGCGTTGGCTTTTTCAGCATAGAAATCGTCGGAACAGACGCAGTAATACATGGCTGCCGGAATCGTTTCCGCTGATACGGTCGCATCTTCCGGGTCCACGAAAAGAAAGACTTCATGGGAGGAAAAGTTTTCTTTCATTAAATTTTCCTGTTTCATGATTGTTCCCACATTACAAAAATAGCTCATTGCAAGATCATTGTTGGCCAGGTGCATTTTCAATTCACGGAGCATGTATTCGTACCCGGCATAGTCCTGGTCAAAAAAATCTTTTTCCGAAGTATAGCGATAGATGTAACGCTGGGGGATATATTCCATGAACATCTGCCCGTCCTTGGGAAGTGCCTCGTACTGGCGGTAGTTTTCCAGTGTTCTGGCGATGGAGCGCTTGCTGCGGATCAGTTCCTCGATCTGCCCGTCAATGGCGTCCTGCTGCTGGACCAGAAAACGCTGAATGGATTCCGAATCCCCCTCGTCCAGCTGCTGGCGAATCTGCTTGAGGGTCATGCCGTATGCTTTCATGTACTGGATCATGTCCAATCTGGCGGACTGGATGATGTGATAATAGCGGTAGCCGGTGTGGGGGTCTATAATCATCGGACGAAGAAGCCCTTCTCGGTCGTAAAGCCGGAGCGTCTGCTGGGATATCCGGTTCAGCTTTGCCATTTGTCCGATGGTTAGTCTCTGCAAATCCATAATGATACCTCCTAAGATTATACTAACTATAAAGTGATGTGCACAGTATAGCATAATTTACAGAAAAGGGAAAATCTTTAGGCGGTAAGGGGTCAAAAAAGAAAAACATGTGAATAAGACTGGTGTACGAAGCAAATCGCTTTTTATGCACCAGTCCTGTTTTCACACGTTTTTTATGATATCCAAGAATATGGAGATGGCCGACACGGCATACTCTTCGGCCTTTTTCCGATCGCCGCGGCCGTGCTTATAAGAAAGAAGAACTTTCTCAAACATGCCTTTCAGGGATGAAATGTAAAACCAGGTAAGCTTCTCTGTATCGTCATATTTTAATAATCCTTTTTCCAGCGCCTCATTGAAAATATTTAAGATCAGCTTGTCGTCCAGTGAAAAACATTGGTCAACTATTTTTTTATTTTCTTCACTGAACTCGTTCCAATAGGTTTCCGGAGCAATGCGCCAGACTGGCATATCGACTGTGGCGATAAACAATTCACCATATTTTTTCAGCTTTTCCATAGGATCGTCGATGGTTTTCAAGTGGGAATTGACCAATTCCATCCATTTGGCATAATTGGTCGTCAGAACACTGACAAAGATTTCTTCTTTACTCTTAAAATGCCAATAAACGCTGCCTTTGCTGATTCCCACCTGAGAAATGATGTCGTTCATGGAGGTTCCGGCGTATCCCTTAGAAGCAAAAAGATCCAGGGATGTATCCAAAATCCGTTGTTTTGTATCCGTTTTACTTTTCATACAATCCTCTTAACTTGGCCTTTAATCACGGGTGAATATAAATTCATTTATGAATAATAGTTTAGCATAGACTGCAGGCAAAATCAACGTTGACAAGGGAAGGAAGAACGATTATATTAAAACCATACCAACTGGTCGGTTTAGAAAATAACGCCAGCCAAGAAAGGAGGGGAAAATCAACCGTTATTGAAATGGGTTTCAGCGAATGCTAGGAGGAAATAAATGAATAGTAATACGAAAAAAGGTCTTCCGTTAAAGGTAATGGTCGGGTACGGGTCTGCCGGATATGCAACATTATTTACCTTTACAATCGTTATTACCTATGGTTTGTATTTTTTTACCGATGTAGTGGGATTATCGGCGGGATTTGCCGGAATGTTGCTTAGCATCGGTACACTTGTCGATGCAATTACCGATCCGCTGATCGGGACCATCAGTGATAAGCGAAATCCGAAAAAAGGGCGTCGCCGGCCATTTTTGTTAATGGCTGCCATCCCCTTCGGGCTCGTATCATGGCTTTTATTCACTGACTGGGGATTCGGTTCCGGCATGTCTATGGTTTATTTTGCGATTCTCATCATTCTTTTCTATGTAGTCCAGACGCTGATCGATGTTCCTTATACAGCGCTGGGATCGGAGATGACACTGGATTATGATGAGCGAACCAAGCTGAGTTCCATTCGTTATACCTGGGCTACAGTGGGCGGCATTGTCAGTGGATTTACAATGGCGATCACCGCTTATTTGGGAAAGCTGTTTGATTCAGCCAGCATGGGATGGTCCGCTGCTAATTTAATGTTCGGACTTCTGTGCACAATCACCATACTGATCGCCTGGAAAACGACGAAAGGCCGGGAAAGCACAGAGATGGCAGATGGGGAGCCCTTCAATCTGGCGAAAGCTTTCAAAGGTCCGTTTTCCAACAAATCGTTCAGGCACGTGGCCCTTTCCTATTTGTTTGGCATCGTGGGCCAGACCGTAGCCGTTTCTGTTACCGTTTACTATATGTCGTATAATTTGCAGCTGTCGGAAAATCAAATTTCCGCGGCAATGGTTATTATGTGGGTTGTGGCCTTTTTCTGGATTGCGCTGACAAACCATATCGCATTGAAATACTCCAAAAAAGTCGCATGGAATTTTTCAATGGTGATTTGGATCGCAACCCTGTTCATTTTCGTATGGGTGATCAATGCTCCGGGAAACGCCATCGCGGTATATGTCATGACCAGTATTTATGTGGTGGGATATAATGCCATTTACCAAGTTACGTGGGCATCCATACCGGATTGTGTCGAAGTGGATGAATTTAGAACCGGACAGAGAAAAGAGGGCCTTTATTATTCAATGGCCTCTCTCACGCAGAAACTGGGTTCGGCGATTGCAGTTGCCATCTGCGGGTGGATCATTACATGGCTGGGATATGATCCTGGTCTGGCGGAACAATCACAGACCACATTGACTGGATTCGCCGTTTTGTTGTCGGTCGGCACCAGCTTTTTTCTGCTATTGTCGATCATTGCTACTGCGACCAACCCTATGACAAAAGCTAGACACACAGCAATTAAAGAAGCCATTGCCCTGAAAGAAGCAGGAAAGCCGTATTCGACGGAATCCTTTAAAGAACTTTTGTAGGATAAGGAGGGAAATCATGGAATTTATTTTTAACGTGCCCAGTAAAGTGATGTTCGGTGAACATTACTCCGATAATACAGGCCAATATTTTAAGAATGCGGATGTAGATAAAATTATGTGCATCTATGACCAAGGGGTAAAAAGCACCGGCATTGTAGATCGTGTTTTGGAGAGCGTAAGAGGCGAAGGCATTGAGGTCCTTGAATTTGGAAAAGTGGTTTCCGATCCCCCGGCTGGTCTGATCGATCAGGCTGCCGCCATCGCTCGAAAGGAGAAGGTTCAAGGCATTCTGGGAATCGGCGGCGGAAGCACCATGGATACGGCAAAGTGTGTGAACGCGCTGTTGGGAAATGAAGGGAAGATTTTGGATTACGCCCATGACTACGATACTATGAAGTGCACGGGCGGGTATTTGATTTTGGTGCCCACCACCTTTGGGACTAGTAGTGAAGTGACAGATGGGGGAGTTTTGAGCGTCCCTGATGAAAAGCGAAAAGTGAGCATTTGGGGGAAAAACCTGGGAGCCGATTTGGCAGTGATCGATCCTGTCCTGGCGCTGGGGATTCCAAAAGGAATAACGGCCGCAACCGGTATGGACTCCCTGGCTCATGCGGTGGAATCCTATATGTCTATGATTGCCACGCCCATTACGGAAGCCATTTCCCTGCAAGCGATCCGCACGATTATTGAATATCTGCCAAAGGCTGTGGAAGCGGGCAGCTGCCTTGAAAACAGAACCGGGATGTGCCTGGGCTGCTTGACGGCCGGGCTTGCCTTTAATAATGCCTTTCAGAATCAGGGCCATGGCTTGGCCCATCCTATGGGCGCCTATTGGCATCTGCCCCATGGAGTCGCATGCGCCATCGCCTTGCCCTTTTCCATTAAAGATAACGTCCATGCTGTGCCCGAAAAAGTACGAGCATTGGGCGAAATCATGGGTCTGAAATTGCCGGAGGAAATGGACAACGATGAGCTGGGAACCCTGGTGGCAGAACGGGTAGAAGCATTCGCTGACGGCATTGGCATTCCCAATTTGAAAGAGCTGGGCGTCGAGCCCTCCTTGATTGAAACCGTGGCGGAAGCAGTAAAATCCGAGCCGGACCAATATACCTATCCCCATATTCCCAAAACAGAGGATATGGTCGAATTTCTCCACAAAAATTACGATAAATAGGCTATAGGATATTTTATTAAGGCCGGAAGCTGCCAGCCGGGAAATAAATGCCGCTATTAAAATCTTAAAAAACACATTCGTTTCAGACAGTTTCGGCCTATAATGCCCCTTTCCAGCGCTGCGCAAATAAAAAAGTATCAGGATTGAGCCCGCTACTACTCAATCCTGATACTTTTTTTAATGGTCCGCTTCAAAACTGTCAGTGAAGATGATGTTTTGGCGAAATACCGATACTTTAACTATCTAACAATCGTCTTTAAAAACAACTCAATGCCCGAGGCTGCGTAGTGCTCCAGTTTTTCATGATTGTTGTCCTGGTTCTTGTAGGAGAGAATGATCTTTTCGAACATGCCCTCCAGGCTGGAAATGTAAATCCACATCAGTTTTTCAGGATCTTCTCCGGAGATTAGGTTTTGGTCGATGGCCTCCTGGAAGATTCCCTGGAGAATAATATCGTCCTGAGAAAAACAATTATCTAAAATTTTCCTGTTTTCTGCGCTGAATTCGTTCCAGTAGGTTTCCGGCGAAATACGCCAGACAGGCATGTCGATGGTGGCGATAAACAATTCTCCGTATTTTCGAAGTTTGTCGATGGGATCATCGATAAGGGCAAGCTCCGAATTGACAAGGCTGATCCATTCCGCGTAGCTTTCCGTAATGACCTGCATAAAAATTTCTTCTTTGCTTTTAAAATGCCAGTAAACGCTCCCCTTGCTGATGCCGACGGCGGAAATAATGTCATTCATGGAGGTACCGCCGTACCCTTTGCTGGCGAAAAGCTCCAGAGAAGCGTTAACGATTTCTTGTTTTGTGTTTCGCGTTGATTTCATATCCAGACTCCAATACCTGCTTTCTTAATTACCAAGACATTTAAGCACAAAAAAAATAAAAAGTCAATTCTTGATATTGGGTGTTGACAATTTTCTGAAAATATTGTACTATTTCAGTACCGACCGGTCGGTCTAGTAAACATGCCGGCCGATTTTAAAAAAACTACCACCCAAATATACTTTTTGAGTAAAGAGGAGGAACAACAATGGCTAGAACATTAAAGAGCACACCGAAACAAGATGGATTCAGAATGCCTGGAGAATTTGAAGAACATGAACGGTCCTGGCTGATCTGGCCGGAAAGAACCGATACTTGGAGAGACGGAGGCAAGCCCGCGCAGAAAGTTTTCGTAGACGTTGCAACCAAACTGGTTAAATATGAACCTTTGACAGTACTGGTTTCTGCTACCCAGTATGAAAATGCAAGAGCAAGACTGCCGGAAGAAGTTAGAGTGATTGAAATGTCCACCGATGATGCCTGGACCCAGGATAAAGGACCCAGCTTTGTAATTAACGACAAGGGTGAGGTAAGAGGTGTACATTGGGGATGGAACGCTTACGGCGGTTTGGAAGGCGGACTCTACTTCCCGTGGAAGCTGGACTCCCAGGTAGGCCAAAAAATCCTGGAAATAGAAAACTGTGACCGCTATGATGCAACGAAATTTGTCCTGGAAAACGGCGCCACACAGGTGGACGGTGAAGGAACGCTGATCGTTACAGAGCAGGTATTCATGAATCATAATCGAAACGGCGACATGACCAAGGAAGAAACAGAAAGATATCTGAAAGAATATATGAACATCGATAAAGTGATCTGGCTGAAGCGGGGCATGGCCTTTGATGAAACCGACGGCCACGTGGACGATGTATGCTTCTTCGCAAGACCCGGCGTAATCGTTCTGTCTTGGGTGGACGATCCCAACCATCCCCAGTATTCTTGCCTGAAGGAAGCTTACGATATCCTTTCCAACGAGACAGATGCCAAGGGAAGAAAATTCGAAATTATTAAGATTCACATTCCGGAGGTTTTATATATCACCGAGGAAGAAAACGATGGTATCGATATTTGCCAGGATGCGGCTTCGAGAGAATCGGGACTGCCACTGGCCGTTACCTATATCAACTCTTATCTGATCAACGGAGCAGTCCTCGTTCCCCAGTTCGGAGATCCGAGAGACAAGGAAGCTATGGAGAAGATGCAGGAAATCTATCCGGACAGGGACATCGTTCCAATTTACACTAGAGAGTGGTCCCTGGCGGGCGGAAACGTTCACTGCATGACGCTTCAGCAGCCAAAAGCTCAGTGTAAGTAAATCATTGCACCATTTTCTAGCGCGGAAAGGAGACCGGCATGGAAGATAAAACACTACAAGACGGAACTCTACAGAAAGGATTAAAAAAATTACACGTGCAGATGGTTGCTTTGGGAGGCGTAATCGGCTCTGCCTACTTTTACGGGGTAGGCGGATTCATCCAAATGACCGGACCGGCAGCATTCCTGGCCTTTGCGCTGGGCGGCATCCTAGTATTTTGTACCTTGTACTGCCTGGGAGAACTGCTAGTGGCAATGCCGACAACTGGTTCCTTCATTTCTTACTCCAGAGAATTCATCTCCGATGGATGTGCTGCCGGTGTAGGCTGGACGTACTGGATTGCAATTATCGTTTACATACCATCTGAGTGCATCGTAATCGGGACGATCCTCAATATGTATGTGCCGCAAATCTCAGTATTCGCAGGCGCGGTGCTGGGATGCCTGGTCATCACCATCATCAATCTGAGGCAGGTAAGCAATCTGGGCAAGATTGAATCGATTCTGGCCATTACTAAGGTGGCGGCCATTGTGGTCTTCGTTGTACTGGCTGTTTTAATCGCCTTCGGCGTAATTGGAACCCATGAAGCGCCGGGCATGTCCAATATGACCGGACGGGGCGGGCTGTTCCCGCTGGGGGTAATGGCTATTTTCGCCAATCTATCCATCATCGTTATGAATTTTGCGGGAATTGAGATCGTGGCCCTGACAGCCGGGGAAACGGAAAATCCGGCCAAGGTTATGCCAAGCGCAGTAAGGGCCGGAGCTATCCGCGTGGTGCTGCTGTTCATCATTCCCACTTTCCTGGTTACGGTGATTCTGCCCTGGACGACTTGCAGCTATGACACCAGCGCTTTTGCGGATGCACTTTCGTACAATGGATTCGGCGCGCTATCTCACCTATTTAACCTGATCATTATTGTTGCGGCGCTGTCTTGTGCCAACTGCAACTTGTATGCTGCAATTCGGGATATGTTCTCCATGTCCAAGGAAGGCATGTCACCCGGAGTTATGGGTAGAACGACGAAAAAGGGCGTTCCCATTACGGCAGCTGTGTTCTCCCTGGTTGTAGTTTGGATTATCCTCTTTATCTACTCCTTTGACAGCTCCGGCTCCTTCTATGCCTTCCTCCTTTCCGTATCGGGGATCGCGACAATCTTCTGCTGGACTGCGATTTGCATTTCGCAGCTGATTTTCAGAAAACGGCTGAAACAGCACGGGCTGACCAAAAAGAATTTAAAGTTCCATACACCGCTGTATCCACTGCCCAATATTATTGGGCTGGTCATTCTGGCACTGGCCTTTGGCATCACTGCTTACTATCCGGATACAAGAATCGCGGTTATCGTGGGAATTCCATGGTTCCTGATTCCATATGTAATCTTTACGGTTATGAGCAAGAGCGGAAAATACAAGGTGAAAAAGGAAATTGATTTCGATGAAGTTTTGGAAGAAATTAAATCGGAAGACTATTTGAAAGACTAAGTGAATGCAGTAAGAAAATTGGCCCCGGGAGCTCCCGGGGCTTTTTACTTGCAGCTTTATTTTTACAGAAGTTTTCCGGAATGTGAGGGGGCTGCAGCTTGAGGATATTCGGGAAAAAATTGAAAAAAGATTTCGCTTTTTACGCAAGTTCCAACGATCTGGCGCTGTCAAATTCGTAACAAGGCCGCGAGGGCCGCATAGTTGGCGGGATCAGGTCCCGCCAACCCACAACTTTGCGTAAATAATTCGATTTCTTTTATAAATTTTCCGCGGGCCCATGGGCACACCTAAAGAATAGAGGCGATTAACTCCACGGTTTTATCAACTCCGGCGGTGCCGGTATCCACACAGAGGTCATAGTTAGAGGCCATGCCCCACACCTTGCCAGTGTAGTATTTATAATGGGTTGCCCGCTCCTTATTCACTTCCTTTACATGCTTTAAAGCGTTGGATTCAGACATCCCTTCCCGCCTCATGATCTCTCCAACCTTATGGCCCTCATCTGCATAAAGAAAAATGCGGCGCACGTTGGTGAAATCTTTGCAGATGTCGTCGGCGCATCGGCCTACGATTACACAGTTTCCCTTGGATGCGGTATCCAGGATCACCTGCTTTTCTGCTTCGTAAACATCATCCAAAATCGGCTTTTGTTCGGAGAAGTCGTAGAGCTGTGAAAGCATATCATATAGAAAAATACTAGTAATTTTCTGATCCTTTTTCTCCACTTCCCGCTCATCCATATGGAGTTTAGCAGCTGCCTGAGAAAGGATGTCCCGGTCATAAAAGGCAAACCCCAGCTCTTGGGAGAGCTTTTCCGCGATTTTTCTGCCGCCGCTTCCATACTCTCTGGCGATTGTGATAATCATGGGTTCCTCTCCCAAAGAAGCGGTTTTCTCAGAAGCAGGCTCCTTTTCCTGCGCAGCAGGCCGGAAGAAAACATCTTCAACTTTGGCGCCAATCTTTCGTTTAAGAAAACGGGCGATCATGCCGACGAGAACTGCTGCAATAATCGTCCCTTCCCGAACACCGGCCAGACCGCGGAAAAGGATCAAGCTCATGATTACGGCTGTAATTGCCATCGAAGAATCAAAAGCGACCTTTGTTTTTCCAAAGTCCGTATGAAAGGTTTTGGAAATCGCGTTAACAAAACATTCGCCTGGAAGCATAACCACATCTGCCGCCATTTCCATAAAGACGCCCGTTCCCAGAATCAAGCAGCCCAAAAGCAGACAGAGAAATTGTACAATATAGGCTTCCGGCGCCAAAAACCTGAGCAGATACATGGTCAGATCGATAAAGGCGGAAAACAAAAACGAAATCGGAATCTGCAGCCAGTACTGTTTGGGAAAGTTTTTTCGCAATAAAATCAGCTGCACGATCACCAGGACAATGCTCATATATAGGGTAAATATGCCTAAAGTTGGAGAAAAGGCCAGGCTGAGGGTGTAAGGAACACTGGAAATAGGCGAGGTTCCCAAGGCGGCTTTGGTAATGAGACTGATGCCGAAGGAGTTGATGAACAGCCCCAAAAAGAAGAATATGTATCGTTTTAATAATTCCATTTTACTCATTGCAGCACCTCAAAATCCGTCATTTTTTTACAGAATTGCAAAAGCGTGCGCGTCAATTCCTTTTGCTGCAGCGGATTCAAATCCGACAGCAGTTTGTTTTCACATTTTTTAAAAGCAGCCATAACTTCTTTCTGGCGCGCCCACCCAAGCTCGGTCAAATAGATATGAAAGGAGCGGCGGTTGCCAGAAAGGCTCCGTCTCTCAATCATCCCTTTGTCTTCCATCCGGTTGAGCAGTCCGGTGAGGGTGGCCGGGTCGATCTGGCATCCTACTGCAATCTCTTTTTGCACGCTTCCGTCGTGACGGCCCAGATAATCCAGCACTTTTGGCTGGCCCGCCGTCAGTCCCAGGGGAGAGAGCTCAGCCAATACCTGTTTCTGAAATAAAGAATGTACGATCATAATTAAATAGTGTAAACTTGTATCCATAAAAACGAACTCCTTTTTTAGTTAGCATACAAATAGTTTGTATGCTAATATTTTATCGTATATTTAAACTTTGTCAATTCTTTTTGTGGAATTTGGGCGGCTATGTCGAATTCAAAATTGAATATGCTATAATACTTTCATGGTAAACACACGCAGCGTTTCTTCAAGATAATACTGCTATGAATAGTTTTTTTGGCTGGATATGGATTGCCGCGGTGTTTTAGGATAAAAAATCCAGGATCGTTTTGGGGAAAAAGAAAGAATAGGAAAGGAGATCGGAACAACAATGATCCAGACAAAAAAAGTTTCATGGATACAAGGGACTCCTCTTGGACTCAGCATTTATTCAGCCAACTCTCTTTCCACTCAGCTGCAGGAAGGGGTTCTTGAAATCATTATGTGCATAAAAGGGAGCATCCGCTTTTCATATGCATATGAAGAGTTTACCCTCCACCAGGGAGAGTTCATTTCCGTGGACCGGGATGCCTACTATCTGGCGGAGGGCGACGGCAGCATCTGTGTCTCCTTTTACATTGATTTAGATCCCTTTTATGAAAAATATCCGGCGACACGAAACTCCATGTTCGTTTGTGAGGGACTGAAAGAATCCGAGCAGCCCTATCCTACGAAAGCTCACCTGGAGCTGCAGGGTCTGCTGCTGGGGATTCTGATATATCTCAATGAGGAAAATCAGCCTGATCTGGAAGTGGTCAACCGGGCTACTGATAAAATCATGCAAATGATGGTGCGTGAGTTTGACATTCTTTTCTATCTCGTCTCCCGGGAACAGCTCAGCGAGAAGTATATCGAGCGTTATCACGAAATAAGCGTCTTTCTGTGGAAACGTCTTCATGAGCCGGTGACCCTTCAGGATCTGGCAAAGGAGTTCCACCTCACAGAATCCTATGTCTCGGAGTTCATTCGAAAGAGCGGTCTCAGTTTTAAAAAAATGGTGGCTTACAACCGAGCCAATGCCTCGGAAAAAATGCTGCTTACGACTGATAAAAGCATCGCTCAGGTTGCTGAAGCCTATGGGTTTTCCGACGTAAAGCTGTACTATGCTGCATTCAAGCGCTGGTACCGATGCACGCCCAAGCAGTTCCGCGATAAATATAAATACGGCGTGCAGGATGATCTGGAATATGTGGAAATTCGGGATATTAAGGATGATGTCATGCAGATATCCATGCAGAATCATAGGACGAAGTTGTTTTTGTAAGGGCTCTTGTTCTATCCTCGGTATACGATTTTCCCTTGCTTCATGGTCAACTTAACGACCGTTTTATATATTTGGCCTACTTCTGTATGAAACAGATCCCGGTCCAGTAAAATCAAATCCGCATCCTTTCCGGGGAGCAGACTCCCGGTCGACTTTTCCCTAAACCACGAGGCGGCCGCATAGATCGTATATGCTTTGATTGCTGTCTTTAAATCAACTTTTTCAGAAGGATTCAGGATATGCGCTTCATCTTCATAAGAAGCATCGGGTGCGCACCTGGTGATAGCCTGCTGGATTCCTTGCCAGGGACTGAATGGTATGGGCAGCAGTTCTTTGGTCACCCCAATCGGTGCGTCGCTTCCGCAGGTCGCGAGAACGCCAGCATCAAAAAAGCGTCTGAATAGATATTCTGAATCTGCCCGTTCGCATCCCAAGTACGCGACGTCTACCTCTCGATACATACGCTCTTTTTCAAACCATTGCGGAGTCATTACAGGAATGGCGCCCAGTGAAGCAAACCGCTCTAAATCCTGCTCTTTCATTAATTGAATATGTGCAATCATATTTCTTGCATGGCGGCTGCCATTTACAGCAGAGGCGTATTCCATACCATCAAGGGCGGTGCAAACTGCTCGGTCGCCGATGGCGTGTATATGAATTTGAAGTCCCTGTTCATCCGCCAGTCTGCAAATTTCATTAAAATCTTCGGGTTCCCAGAGCAGGGTGCCTCTATTATTTGGATCATCTGAATAAGGCTCCTCGACCGCACCTGTTTTTGCTTCACAAACGCCGTCCAAAAAAATTTTCACTCCACCCGTATAGTAATTTCCACGGTTAAACATTTCAATTTTTTGTTGGGCTGCTTTAAGCTTTTCCCGGTTGCTTGTTTCATGATTGGAGGGGATAACCACATCCATAAACAGGTTGATCGGCAAATCTTCATCCAGCATCCGCAGGTAGGCTTCGTAGGCCGGCTCATCGGATATGCCGGCTTCCCGCACCGAAGTAACGCCAACGGATACACAGTCCTCAAAAAATCCGCTGGCTGTGCCATCCTCATTACGATCAATGCGGCCTCCTGCTGGATCTGCAGTATCATTTGTTATTCCTGCGTCCATGATAGCTTTTGAATTGGCCCAGGCATTACGGTTTTGCCTGCCGCATCGATTATTTCCGTCGTACTCCCAATGCGGCTTCGGATGAAAGACTCCTTTCCTACACAAAGAATTTTGCTTCCTTTAACCGCTATGGCCTCAGCCATGGTATCTTGGTCATCAGCTAGATATACGTTTGCGTTCAGAATCACAATATCGGCTATTTCCTTTTTGTTTTCCATGTTTATAAATTTCTCCTCTCCAGGATTTATTTTATCAATTCCTTAAATTTTTCCACGCTGAATGGCTGGCCTGTTTTTTTCTGTTCCGTAGCCTCAAGAATTGCCTGATAATTTTTTTGATTAATCGGGTATAACCAAAGGAAAACAATTCCAAATAGAATGGAGATTGCAGGGGCTATGGTATTAAGGAAAAGAATCCCCTTTTCGGTTGCCGTAGATTGAACTGCCTGGGTACCGTCATAATTAAAAAACGAAAGTAATAAGCCGCTGATCCACATGCCTAAGGCAGATCCTAGTTTTTGCGTAAAGGAGGTCAATCCCGTAACAGCGCCTTCTCTTCGGCAGCCATGTAAAAATTCGTCCACCTCTATACAATCGTAACTTAGGGAATACCCTAAAATCCAAAGTGCTGAGTTTCCCAGCTGATATAGAAAAGAGAATATTACTAATTGGACAAAACTATCAATACCTACGACATAGTATAACACGCATCCTCCTGCGGCCAGAGCATTCAGCAAAAGCAAAGCGTTTCGTTTTCCGATTTTATTAGCGATTACATTACAGATGGGAAGTACGATGAAAGTGATCACCGTATAACATGTCCAATAAAATGCCTGTGTTGTTTCCGAAAGGCCCAAATTATTATTCATCAAATAAACCAGGGCCGCCGATTCAATCGAAAAGGAGATGCAGAGGCAGATCATTGTCAGTGTAATATTCCGCAAAGGGCGCTGTTTTAAAAGTTCAATGTAATTACGCAGAAAGCCCCTTTCTATTTGTGTATTGGCATCCTTCACAAGAGTACTTCCAGCGGACAACTCTTTTCCTCTCGTAAAATTCCAGCAAATAAGTCCGCAGATAAGCCCGGCTCCGCCTATTACAAGCGCTGAAATGATCCATGCCAACTGATCAGAACCGCCTGCAAGAGACACCCTGTCCCAGATGAACATAGGAAGTGCGGTAACGCCCCAAACCGTAAGATAAATAAAAAATCCCACCACTGTTCGTAAATTATTGCGATCGTTAAAATTTTGCGTTAACTCCGCACCTAATGCGGAAAACGGTACCACATAAAAATCGTAAACAGTCCAGAACAAAATGCCGATTATAATATAGTAAGCATAGGAGGCTGTTGTGCTAAAATTAACAGCAGTAAACAGCAATACCGTAAAGAGAAGTAAAGGAAAAACAGCGGCCAGCATAAAAGGTCTCCGCCTCCCGTATTTTGACGTTGTTCGGTCAGCGATATACCCGATGATTGGAGTAACCATTGCATCCCATAAGATTACAATTAACGAAATTGTTCCGCCCATATAGGCAGCTGCTATATAGACACTTTTGTGGTGCAGGTGGGTTTCTTGGGTCGATATAAAAACCGAGCAGCGGAGGGGATCTTCAAGCCACATCCGCCTCGCATTCCGAAAATCCATGTCGCCTGCAATTTGAGAAAAACATACTTAAAGCGGCAGGCTAAAAAACAAAACATTATGGTAAATTTCATGTTTTTTAAACAATAAAATACCCTAAAAATTGAATTGCAGTATTCTGAAAATACTGTATTGTATAAATATAAGCACTCATCAAATGTAATTTGTTTATAGGAGGAAGAACATATGGAAGCAAAGGCTGTAACGGAACAAGGCCAGCTGAAACGAACGTTAAAGCTGCCGCAGTTATTTTTCATAGGAATGGCATACTTGTCTCCTGCCGCAGTTACCATGTACTTTGGTATTCTCAGCGTGTTGTCAGGCGGACATTATCCGATTGTCATTGCGATAACTGCAGTAGCCATGCTCTTTACTGCGATTAGTTATGCAAAGATGACCCGGCGCTATCCGGTAGCTGGCTCTGTGTATACTTATACACAAAAAACAATGAATCCTCATTTGGGATTTATGGTGGGATGGGCGATGCTGGCAGATTACCTGTTGCTGCCTATGGTTTGCTATTTGAGCTTCGGAATTTATCTCAATGTGGCGATGCCGTCAGTACCAATCTGGGTATGGATCATCATTGGAGTATTGATTGTAACCCTGTTCAATTTACGGGGAATTACAGTGGCTTCCACCGTAGATACAATCATTTCTCTCCTGGGAATTGCAGCACTGGTGGTAACCATCATTCTGGCAGTAATCTATGTGTTCGACGGCGGCGGAGAAGGAACTCTCTTTGCGACAGATATTTATATTAAGCCGGAATCCTTTACCATGACGGGTGTATTAGCGGCATCGGCTATTCTGGCCGTAGGTTTTTTGGGCTTTGATGCGGTTAGCACCATGGCTGAAGAGACGGTAAACCCCGAAAAGACAATCGGCCGTGCAGCCGTGCTTATCTGTTTGGGAGCGGGCCTCTTGTGGGTAGTGACAGCAATTATCATGAATGCGGCCTGGCCAAACGCCTTTTCAGAAGTTACGGATCCGGATTCTGCAATTACGGAATTTTATGTAAAAATTGGATATCCCATGTTCAACTACATATTTATTGTTCTTAATTCCGTATGCTGCATCGCGATTTGCATTACCGGCCAGATGGCAGTTTCCAGAATTATGTACAGCATGGGAAGAGACGGATTTTTGCCTCAAAAGGTGTTCGGCTATCTCAGCCCTAAGACAGGCGTCCCAGTATATAATATATTAATTGCTGGAATCGTAGGTCTGGTAGCAATCATTTTCCAGGGCAATATGACAGGAGCTGCTTCGCTGGTCAGCTTCGGCGCACTGGTAGGCTTCTTTTTCGTCAATTTGTCTGTCGTCATGCAGTATTGGGTCAAAGACCGCAAGAGAGGGGGAAAAGCTGTGTTTCAATATATTGTGATTCCAGCTATTGGAGCAGTGGTCATTCTTTACCTGTTTTTCAGCCTGGAGACAAATGCCAAAATTATCGGAGGAATCTGGCTTGCGGCAGGGCTCGTTTATCTGCTGTTTAAGACAAAAGGACTGAGACAGCTTCCTCCCCAAATCGAGCTGTAAACAGACTGACTTTACTGCGATACTTAGCGCACTTCGCAACTTACAGCCAAAGCGGCTGCCAATTATTACAACCTCAGGCACAAATTTATTTAAGGAGGCAATTATTATGAAATCGTTTACTTTCCGTGATGAAAATGGGAAATTCTACTATGGGTGGTGGATCGTCCTGGCCGCCGCCATCTTCTGCGGGCTGGTCTACAGCGGAATCGTTTCTGTGACCGGGGTGTTCCTAATGCCGGTTACCCAGTCCCTGGGCCTTCCCGTGGCAGGCTATTCTTTTTACATAACCATCATGTCCCTGACCCAGATCATAACCCTGCTTACTATTTCAAAACATTTCAATGAAAAGAACATGAAAAAGATCATGATTATCGCAGGATGTGTGGGAATTATTTCCTTTATTGGATTTGCCATGGCGAAATCTCTGATGTGGTTTTACATCTTCGCGGTTCCGCAGGGATTCTGCTTCGGCGCCTTTACCATGACACCGTGCCAGATCCTGGTCAGCAACTGGTTTGGCGAAAAGGCCAGGGGCAGGGCCATGAGTATCTTCTTGGCCATCATGTCCATTATTACCGTCATTCTCATGAACGTACTCAACTTTGTGATCCTTTCCCGCGGATGGAGAGTCGGATACATCATTCTGGCCGCCTGCGTTGCGGTCTGCGTATTAATCGCTTTAAAAGTTGTCGTTTGGAGCCCGGCCCAAAAGGGAATCCAGCGGGTCGGCGACCTGGAGGAAAGTGAATTGGCAGCCATGCAGCAGGGAACCGCTTCCGGAATCGGCTTTGCCGCAGCCTTGAAAAAACCCATCACCTGGCTGGCTTTCATTTCCTGCACGTTGGCCGTTATCGTTTCTGGCTCGATCCTCCAGCACGGCATCGCGACCATGGTGATCGGCGGAATCTCACAGACAAAAGCCACAGCTCTAATTTCCACCATGTCCCTCATTATGATCGTAACCGGACCAATTATCGGCATTATCTGTGACAAATTCAAACTATCGGTGGCAGCGGTAGGCACCAGCCTCTTCTTTGCCATGGCAGTGTTCGGCCTGGCTTATACCGGTACGGCCGGATGGGGCATTCCAGTGTTCATGATCGGTTACATGTTCGGCGTTCCGGCAATCAATATTATCTCACCTTTAATGATGAGCCACATGTACGGAGAAAAAGATCTGAGCAGGCTGATCGGCTACGTGAATGTGTTCATCGGAATCGGCGGAGCCATTGGAGCCACTGCAGTGGGTGTACTCTACCAGACGTTCGGAGCTTATCATATTCCTTGGCTGATTATGACCGGCGTGCTGGTACTGGTAGCGGTAATTCGAGGAATTTGTACCTCCTCCAAGAGAAAGTACACCGAGTTCAACGAAAAGTCGTTATAAAAAAGATCGCGAGGCAAAGCATATGATAAACACGAAAAAGACTGCAGAACTGGTTTTAAAAAACGGGCAGTTGTACTCCATCGATGAAGCAAGATGCAAAAAAGAATATCAGGCAATGGCGGTCTGCGGCGGACAGATTTTGTCGCTGGGATTGGATGAAGAGATGGAAAGCTGGATCGGTCCGGACACAAAGATCATCGACCTGGAAGGAAAGACCGTTCTGCCCGGGCTGGCAGATTCCCATCTTCATGCATCCATGACTACAGAACTGATCTTTGATTTTGATCTGCGGGGAGTTGATTTCGCGCCGGACAAAACCAGGGACGACTATATCAAAGAATATCAGGAGAAAATCAGGGCTTATGCGGAGAACCACAAGGATTCCGCCATCATCCGCGGCGCCGGCTGGAATCCCACCCTGTTTGTCTCCGACCCCATGGGGCAGCCCATGGCAGCGGACATCGATGCCGTCTGCCCGGATATCCCGGTGATTCTCCGGTCCTTTGACCATCACTATTTATGGGTAAACAGCAAGGCCATGGAACTGGCGGGAATTAACAGAGACACCCCGTCGCCCCGCAATGGAGTCATCGAAAGGGGACCTATCGGCAACCCCACCGGCATTTTCCAGGAAACCACGGCCACGGACCTGCTGCTGCGCAATCTGCCTGGAGCCGACTATTCGGTGGAGGAATACAAGGCGGGGATTGAATATTATCAAGACAAATTTGGAAATTCTTACGGCACGACCTTGATTTTCGACGCATACTGCAGCGAAAATGCCAGGAAAGCCTATCAGGAGCTGGAAGAGGAAGGGCGGCTCAACCTGCGGGTCAGGTCCTCCTTTTACGCGGATCCTTCCCTTCCCGCCAGCCAGATTGATGAGATCCTGGCTGACAAGGATAAATATCGCACAGACGGATTCGCCATCCAAACAGTAAAATTTTTTATCGACGGATCCGGTTTGACCTTTTTCCTCAATGAGCCTTTTGAAAAGGACTGGCTGGCCAGCATCGGCATGGAGGAAGGCTACCTGGGATATTCCCAATGGAGCCAGGAAGAACTCAACGAATACTTTCTCAAAATCGACAGCGCCGGGCTGCAGATCCATCTCCATTGCATGACCGACGGAGCGGTGCGCATGGCCCTTGACGCATTTGAATATGTGGCAAAGTTCAACGACTTAAAAGAGAATCGCCATACCATCACCCACCTGATGCTGGTAGACGAAGCGGATATCCGCAGAATGGCCCAGCTGGGCATAATAGCGGCGATCCAGCCCATGTGGGCCATCGCCGACAGCATGAGTGAAGAGACAGGAGCTGCCATGCTGGGCGCGGAGCGGATTCACAGGACCTATCCCTTTGGAAGCATCAAAAATGCTGGATGCCGGATTACCTGCGGAACGGATTTTCCTGTGACCATTCCTCCCAGTCCTTTTCTTGGCATACAGACTGGTATCACCAGGACCATCACGCCGCCCCATCCGGAATATGAGCACTACAAAGGCGTATCCCTGGGCGCGGAGCAGGAAAAGGTCGGCCTTAATGATATGATCGAAGGATACACCATATCAAGTGCTTATCAATGTTTCCTTGAGGATGTGACCGGGTCTCTGGAAATCGGAAAATCCGCGGATTTTGTAATTTTGGATAAGCGGATCACGGAAACTGATCCGCAAGCAATCGGAAGCCTGCGGGCGGAGAAAACCTTCTTTAAAGGAAGAGAAGTATATCCTTTGAACGAGAGCGAGGAAAGATGATGAATACAGCGGACTTAGTTTTAATCAATGGAAAAACCCTATCGGTTGACCTGGCGGGCAGCGTGACCCGGGGCGAAGCAGCAGCGGTGAAAGACGGAATTATTATAGCCGCGGGCACATCGGAAGAAATGAACCCGTTTATTGGAAGCAGGACAAAGGTGATCGACTGCAAGGGCCATACGGTGCTGCCGGGCCTGTGTGACGGACACTGCCATGCGGCTTCCAGCGCCGGGACCTATGCTGCCTGCGATTTATTTAATATTTACCAGGAAGAGGGAGAATCCAACGAGGATGTCATTAAAAAATATACGGATCGGCTGCGAGCCTATATTGAGGCCAATCCCGATCTGGAAGTGATCCGGGGAAACGGCTGGAACCGGGCCTGGTTCAATGGTTCCAACGGCGACGGCAGAATGCCCAGCCGCCACGATTTGGATGAGGTTTTAAGCGACAAACCCATTGTTCTGGAATCTTACTGCTTGCACAATATTTGGGTCAATACAAAGGCTCTTGAACTGTCCGGCGTGACCGAAGAGACGCCTTCACCGGATACGGGGGTTATCCACAGAGAAAAGGATGGATATCCAACCGGCATCTTTGAAGAGGCTTCGGCAATTGAACTGATCAAGGCCAATCTCCCAGGATATGATTATACAGTGAAACAGTATAAAGAGGTGCTGCTCAAATACCAGAAGGAGCTGGCAAATAACTATGGCGTGACCCTGATCTGCGATGCCTTTCACACCGACAACGCCCGCCAGGCATATGTGGAGCTGGCTGAAGAGGGCCGGCTTACCATGCGGGCCAGGGGCGTCTATGCCCTGGATAACAACCGGGCGGAGGAGGATTGGCAGACGGCTCTTTCCAGAAAAGGCAAGGATAACCGGGGCGACCTGTTTCAGATCAATACCATCAAAATGTTCATGGAAGGCACGCCCTGCATGATTGAGCCATACAGCGCCCAGGTCAATAAAACCGCGGGCCGGGAGGAAGACTACCGGGGCGATCTCTTCTGGACGGTGAAGGAAGGCGCAGAATATATGAGCCGGGCGATTGAACAGGGCTTTCAAATCCACATGCACGCAATGGGTGATCAAACGGTCAAGACCTCCATCGACTGTCTGGAAGAGGCGCAGAAGCATTCGGACGGCGATAACCGCAACGTCATCGCCCACCTGATGGGCGTGCGGGAGGAAGATGTGCAGCGGATAGCCGACCTTTCCATCGTATGCTCCTGCCAGCCCAGATGGATGATCTATGATACGGATGTGGAAGACTTTTATAAACCATGCTTTGGCGAAGAGCGGGCCATGAAGTTTTACCCCAACAAAAGCTTTGCGGACGCCGGGGCGATTGTGGCCTACGGAACCGATTTTCCAGTGACCCCGCCGCCCAATCCCTTCCACGAAATTCAGTGCGCCATGACCAGGAGCGTATTTCCTGACGCGCCCGACTATGATCGATTCAAAGGAAAGGTCCTGGGCGAGCAGGAACGGGTTTCTCTGACGGAAGCAATCCGGGCTTTGACCATCAACGGTGCTTACCAGAATTTCCTGGAGGATGTGACCGGGACCATTGAAGTGGGTAAATCGGCGGATCTGGTCATTCTGGACTGCGATATCGAGGCCGTGCCGGTTGATGAAATCTATAAAATAGAGGCAGATCAGACGATTTTTAAAGGAAAGGTCGTATACGAAAAGTAAGGAAAAAGAGAGGGATTATGATTACGCTACTGAGGAACGCGCGTATCTTCACCGCGGATGATGAACAGCCGTGGGCGGAGGTTCTTGCGTATAAAGACGATAAATTGATCTATGTAGGAAAGGATGAACCGAGAACAGAGGGCGAAGAAGTGCGGACCATCGATCTTGAGGGGCGGTTTGTGCTTCCCGGCTTTATCGACAGCCACATTCATCCTGCGGCCGTTGCCATGAGCAGCTGGCACATCCCCATGCCCATGTTTGAAAACGTCCGGGACCTTCTGAGCTATGTAAAAGATTATGGAGACAAACATCCCAAAGAGGAAGTGCCGTTTCTGTATTTTGAATATTATCTGACCAATCTATTTGGTGCCGAGGGACCGACAAAAGAGCTTTTGGATACGGCAATCAGCGATCGGCCATGTCTCTGCCAGGACTTTGGCGATCATATGCACTGGGTCAACTCAAAGATGCTGGAGCTGATGGAGGTGGATGCTTCCACGCCAGATCCGGTTCCGGGCCTGGAGATGTTCGTCCGTGACCAGGACGGCAATCCTACGGGCTGGGTCAAGGAGATGGCTTGGTTCCATTTCGCGGATAAGATGTATGAAAAGATCGGATGGACGCCGCCGATCGAGGTGACAGAGCCGGCCATGAAACGAGTTTTAGACTTTTTTAAATCCAAAGGAATCACGGCTCTCTTTGATGGGGTCATTGAAAGCGAAGAACAGATGCGGGTTCTGAAAAATCTGGATGATCGGGGCGAGTTAAAAGTCTATTATGACGGAGCGGTGCGCTTTTGGTCCTATCAGGATTTGCCGGGGAAGATCGAGCTTTTGCGCCATTACCAAAAACAATACGGAACAAAGCACATCAAGGTTCAGACCATGAAACTGTTTCTGGACGGCACCAACGAATCGGGAAACGGCGCTTATCTGGAGCCCCATGTCAGCGATCCTGAGGGCAAAAATTATGGAGAAATAAAGATGGAACAGGAAGAGTTGAAAAACTGTTTCCTGCTCTGCAACGACGAAAAGCTGGATGTCCACCTGCATATTGTGGGTGACCGGGCTTTCCGCACCGGATGGCAGGCAGTTGCGGCGGCTAAAAAAGAGGCGGCGCTCCAGGGAAAGGAATGGGGTTCCCAGATTGTGTTTGCCCACTGCGAGCTTGTGGCTGCAGATGATATGGGAAAACCGGCTGAACTGGGCATCGCGGTCAACTGGAGCTGCCACTGGTCGGGCGGGTATTTCGGCGATGAGGCAAAGCGCTTTATCGGGGAGGAGAAGTGGAACAATATGTACCAGTTCAACCCCATGATCAGATTTGGCGCCCAGGTGGCGTTTTCCAGCGATGTCATAACGGATTACGAGCTGAATCGAGCCAATCCGTTCTTCGGCATACAGGTTGCCAATACCCGGATCGACCCCCAGTTTCCGCTGGATGAGGGGCTCTACCCAGGCGGCATGCGCCCGCCGGAAAATGCCCGCATCCCTTTGGAAACTCTACTGAAAGGGTACACGGCGGCGGGGGCCAGACAGCTTCACTGGCAAACCATCATGGGCAGCCTGACTCCGGGAAAACTGGCTAATTTTTGTATCGTGTCGGAGAACCCTTTGGAGGCGGATCCGGCAAAGGTAAAGGATATTGACTTTGGAGCAGTGGTTTTTGAAGGGGAGGTCATCTATGGAGAGCTATAAAGCAGAGATCAAAAAAATACCAGGCTGCATTATCTATTATAAAGACTATTTCGCGCCGTCGCTGGAATCCTTTTTTAACTTTACGAAAGATGAAAACTTTCTTCAGGATTTATCCGACCGGGTGATGAAGGAAAATCCCCAGATTCAGCTGGTGGATCCGGACTATAATGTGCTGATCTACATGGATGGAGAATTCCGGGATAAGGAGGTGCATTACCGGTTTTGCGATGCGGTCACCGGGTTTGGGCAAGACTGCGAGGCGTATCAGTTTGGAGAGCTGGAGCCGGTCACGGTTGTGTCAGTCCTCCACAAGGGTCCATATAGGAACCTGGGAAGAGCCCATGCATTCGCCAGATCGTGGATAAAGGAGCATGGCTATGAGCAAGCGGGACCGCCCAGAGACAGCGCCATCGACGGATGCTGGAACAGGGAGCGGGAAGAAGAATACCTGACAGAGATACAGATTCCCGTTAGAAAGGCGCGATAAGAAAGTCCTGGGCCTGGATAGTTAAAAGGCCGGTTTGGAGAGCAAGATGCCAATTTTTACAGGAGTTTATCAGAATTTGAAGCCCCGGCGGGGTGAAGCAGTGAAGTGGGATTCCTGGGGAAAATCTGAAAAAAGATTTTACTTTTTACGCAAATTTCAACGGTTGCAGGCTCTCAGCTCCGTTTGTCAGAAGCCAAGCGAGGGTTTCCTCGATATGAGGGTCCGCAAACCTACAACTTTGCGTAAAAATACTTCAAATTTTTAAAAATTTTCCACGCGCTGGACCGGAGGGCGTCGGTTACAACAGAGAAAAAAAGTATCAGGATTGAATGCCACTGGGCTAAATTCTGATACTTTTAACTTTTTTCGGTTCGCGCTCTCGGCCTTGGGAGGCGCAGCTGTCCAACTTTATTAAGTTTCTTTAATGAATATGCTCAGACGCTTACGCGGCAGCTCGTTTTCTTGCGATGCTTCTTCCCACCAGGCACATCACAACCAGGACCGCCATCAAAATAAGGGCGGCCACACCCACAAAGGTAAAGCCTTTGGTGAACATTCCGGTCAACAGCAGCGAAAAAGTAGTGCCTTCGCCTGTTTCCTGGATGTAGCTGCTGAGCAAATTACTGGAAGTACCCAAAAGTACAAATACCGATCCGAGAATGAAGCTGATGAATGCCCACCAGATGAATCCCAGCTTGCTTCCCCAGAAAAGGGCGATGAGGAGAATACCAAGAATCAGGCAGACTGCCGACAAAGCCACTCTCATGGGTGTGCCCAGGAAGGACTGAACCTGGGAAATCGCTGCCATTTCGCTGCTGCCTGCCGCAGCGCTATCGTTCATCACCGGCAGCGTGTCATTGATTTCTTTAACGATGGCAGGACCGTTTTTATCCACATAACTGAGGACTTGTTTCTTCTGGCTTTCCGAAATGGTTACCCCGGTCTGCCCCGATAGTTCCGCCAGGCTGTCTTCCGCGATGCGCGCCAAATCCTCCTGAGTAAACTGTTCATATTTTTCGCCGTATAAAACCGAGTTGATTGCGGACGATGCATATTCTCCAAGGGCTTTGGCTGCGGTATCTGTGCCCATGGCCTGTTGTATAAAAGTCTGGACCTTTTCATCGGCGGCCTCATTAGACGCGGCCGCCTGATCGTACAGCTGCTTTGTAAAGTTCGTTTCTTGAATCGCTTTGGTCACCGAATCGGCGGAAAAGGAACGGTCACATGCAAACGCCCCCATCAAAATCCCCTGCGTGCAAATAAGCAGGAACGATATAATCAATGCAACAATAACTTTTAATACTTTCATCTCATTATCTCCTCTTTAATTTCCTATACTCGTCAAGCCGGCGTTTCATTTCATCCATTGCCTCAATATGCCGGGTGGATTTTACACTGGGAAATGCGTTCAGCAGTCTGCGCTGCCCATAGGTAAGCTTTCGTTCCAATTCTTTTTTATAATTTTTTATGTCGTCTTTTTCAGCAGCGATCCTGGCCTTGAGCTCTTCGGTTTCTTTCCTGGCCCGCTTTGCTTCCTCTTTCGCCATAACAGCTCCTTCATAAAGAACCTCGGTGATATCATCGGAAACCTCTTTGAGCTTGGCCGCTCCTTCATCGATCCGCTTTAATTCTTTGTTAAAGCCGATCATGGTCTTAATGGTTGCGGCACAATCCGTTAAAAAAGCGGCGCCGAAAACGGACAGCGCTGCAATTCCCAACGTATGAGGGAACCAATCCACCAGCCTCACTATGGTTGGATGGATGATATACACGACAAAGACGCATGCGAACCCCCACATGATGGAAAACCGCAGACAGATGTAGCCGCCAATATTAAAGGGCTCATCTGCATAATCCCACCATTTCTGATGAAACAGTTTTTCCAGGACAAAGCCGGTTATCCATTCTAAAATCGAGCAGAGCAGAATCGATGCAAAGAACAAAACCAATCCATGGGACGCCAGCGGCTCTAAAAGCCAGACCACGCAGGTCACGCCGACTCCGTAAATCGGACAGATGGCACCGTTCAGAAAACCACGATTGACCAGTTTGCCCTTGCTCAAGGCCTGAAAACAAACCTCCGTACACCAACCTAAAAAACCGTATATAAAAAAGAAAGCTGCAAGCTCATAGACGGATAAATCCATAAAAATCCCCTTTCCCTTGGAGCTATTATACCACAGCTTGGAAAACATGCGATAAGGATAATTAAAAAGATTAATTTTTTATGGAAAATAATGGTTGACAGCAAAAGCTAAATACGCTATGATATGGAAAACAATGTAAATGTAAAAAAATTACATAGAAAGGGAGCTATAAAAAGATGAAACCGTTGCCGCAAAAAAAGAACCCTCAGACAAAAATCGAATCTTTGCTTGCAGAGATCCGTCAAGAGACGTTTCGCTCAGGCTATCGGGAGGGACGGATCGAAGCCAGGATTTCAATCGTCCGGCGTATGAGAAGGATGGGCATGGAATGGTCGATAATTGAGCAAGTTACGGGCCTGAATTGGAAAGATTACCGGGATTTGCGGAAATACTGGCCTGGACAGATATCATAGCAGGAAACTTAGTTGTCTGAAATAAGGAAGGGCGTTATCATGGCAGTAATTGATCGGCAGACTTTGGCTGAAGGCTTCTCATGCGGCGATTTGCCCGAATGCGGGAAAAGAGTAGCAGCCTTTGCCCAGATGGCATTGGATTCCGTTCATAGAGATATGCTTGTACAGATATATTATGATTGGATCATCGCCATTCATAAGGAAGATTTAATTTTCAATACAGGGGAGCCTCATTATAAAATTTTTTCCGGAGGTCAAGCAGCGCTCCGCTACCTGGCACATAATTCGCCGGCTCGGTGCGGTACTGTGAGAACCCTGAGGCGGCTAAACGATCTGGGTATTTCTATGAGCCGGGAATTTTACCATGCTCAAGGGCAGCAGGTAGAGGCGGCGAATATACGGCAGGCAATGGGTTATTTAAATGAAGAATTCGGGCTGGACAAAAAAATCTTTGATCTTCACAGACCATGCTTTATACGGCTGGGTCAAAGCCATACAACGGAGCAGGACCATTGGCGAATTATTCAAACTGACATGAGCAGCAGCATCAGCATATATTTTTATCCTTGTTGTATTAATATAGAAGAACCGATTCATCGGCTGTTTCGCCAGTTGGCGGGCATTTGTTATAATCGGTTCCGGTCAGAAAAGAGAGATTTGTCTCGATCCATTGAGGACGAGATTAAAAGCTGGTGCTGTCCAGAAGTGGATCTGCTGACAGAAAGAAGGCAAAAAGAGATGATTGTAGAAGGCATTTGTCTCGGCCTTATACATGGGAGCCCTTTTGAGGATGGGAATCTTCCCAACAATGTAAAGACTAGGCGGCGTCGGATAAAAATGCTTATTCAACAAACGCTGCATAGATTATAGGAGAGAGCATGCGTATTTTTATCGCCATTAATTTTAATGATCAAACCAAAAATAGACTAGGGCATACAGCCTTAGCCCTGAAAGAATTTATGCGGAAGGGAGCTTTAACTCCTATTGAGAATCTGCATCTGACGTTAGCCTTTCTGGGCGAAGTCCCTGAGGATCGGATATACGATGTATGCCGTGCAATGGACGATGTTCACTGCCCGTTATTCGAGCTGAATTTTTGCCAGCTTGGACGGTTTCAACGCGGAGCAGAAGGCCTCTATTGGCTGGGAATTACAGAAAACCAAACACTTTTTGAAATACAGCGGAGGTTAATCGGTCAACTTCAGAAGAGGGGCGTTCAGCCGGACCGAAAAGCGTTTCGGCCCCATATCACACTGGCGAGACGAGTCGTGATGAATGGGGCGTTTAATATCAGCGATTTTAACCGACAATTGCCCCAGATCGGTCAGCAGGTGTACGGAATCAGCTTGATGAAGTCAGAGCAGAGCCATGGTAAGGTCTGTTATACAGAGCTGTACTTTAGAAAGTGTGATTAGACGGTCCGCTCATTGGCTTTCATAAAACATAATTTGATGTTTGGTATGTATAACAAAAAAGCGGCGTTATTTTTAGTCATGTGCCCATTTCTATTTGTTGCCTGGATTTGTATAATGGTTTTAAAATAAGTTCATGGAAAAGCGAGAAGTCCGCAGACAGCGGTTTCTACAAACGGAGGTAAGGAAATGAAAAAGAACGCCGGCACCAGCCGATCATGCTCCACGTTGATCGCGCTTCAAAGTGCCACGAAACAGGGAGATATTATCTTTGGCAAAAACAGCGACCGTCCGGTCAACGAATCTCAGCCATTGGAATATTATCCTCCTGCCGATCATCAGCCGGGCGAAATGGTACAATGCACCTACATCAAAATTCCCCAGGTGGAGCATACCTTTGGATACATCGGTTCCAGGCCATATAACATCTTTGGATTTGAACACGGGATCAATGAGCATGGAGTAATCATCGGCAATGAGGCGGTTACAGGCAGAGAAACTCCCGAACGTCAGTGGGGTCTTATTGGCATGGACATGCTCAGACTGGCTCTGGAGCGGGCCGACAGCGCGGCAAAGGCTGTGGAAATTATCGGCAGGCTGCTGGAAACCTACGGAACAGGTGGAGATCCTTTGATCCGGCCTCAGTATTTCAACGCCAATTATATTATCGCCGACTATGAAGAGGCGTACATCTTCGAATCTTGCCAGCGGATGTGGGCCGCTAAAAAAATCGACCATGTGGGACACATCGGAAATATCTATGCCTTGACGGACGACTACCAGATGATTGGAAGCCAGGTGATTGAAGAGGCATCCAAGAAAGGCTGGTGCAGGAAAGAAGATCGGATCAACATCAGCCAGACTTTTTCCATCTCAGACTGCGACTATGAAGATGGTGAAGCATATTTTCGATATATCCGGCAAGAAGAGCTGATGACGGGCAGAGAGCCGTTTACTGTGAAAATGATGATGAATAATCTGAGGGATCATTACGATCTTTCTTACAGAAAACCCCTTCCATACGACATCGCCACCTCTAAGATGCCGACGATCTGCTGCCATCCGGGAGGCATGAATGGATGCGCGTCAGCGGCAAGCGTGGTCTGCTCATTGGATAAGGATGCTGCCGATCCCTTTAAATTTGTTTATTGGGGAAGTATGGCACCGCCGTGCTGCTCAATCTTTACGCCCAAGTTTAATATCGGATGGATCCCCCAGGAACTGGCGGATGCCGATGGAATGTACAATCCTGACAGCCCTTGGTGGACCTTTACAGAGCTGGAACGGTATATCGCGCTCAGCTACGATGACTTTGCTCCCATGGCAAGAGAAGTCTTTAATCCCATGGAAGAGGAATTCATTCTGCAGGTGGAGAGCGCGAAAAAAGAATTTGATGGCAACAAAGAAAAGCTGAAAGAGCTATCGCAAGAAGCCTTTACGCGAAGTCTGGAATCTGCCAGAGAGCTGACGAAAAAAATTAAAGGCCGGCTGGCGCAGACTAGAATCAACTATCTGATGTTGGATTACTTCCGGGACTCAGCGGCAGGATGCAACATGCCGTATGATCAGAGCTTGATAGAAAGGATAGGAAAATGAGCAGCAATGGATTGAAACAACATAAAGTAGGGGTAATCGGAATTGTTGGGATGATCTATGCCATGACCGCGGCCGGAGCTTACGGAATCGAAGATATGATTTCGGCGTCAGGGCCGGGTATGACAATCATCATGCTTTTGGTGCTCCCCCTTGTATGGGCATTCCCCATCGCACTGGCTTCCTGCGAGCTGGGATCGGCCATTCCCGATGAATGCGGATTTTACAGATGGGTTCAGCGGGCCCTTGGAGAGTTCTGGGGATTTCAGATCGGCTGGCTGAAAAATATCGGCATCTACATTAATGTGGCGGTATTTGTTGTTTTAGCTACGGATTATCTGTCCTCTTACATAGGAATGAACCATTTTCAAAGCTATATCTGCAAGGTGATCATCATTGGAATTTTCACCTGGATAAATTTACGCGGAGTTAAGGATGTGGCCATTGTCAGCTCTATTATTTCCGGGGCGATTCTGGTTGCCTTTGCGGGCATAGCAATTATCGGATTTTTAAATTTTTCTCAAAATCCCTTTGAACCGGTGATTGCCACTGGACAGACGGCTATTGGCAGCATCGGGTCCAGCATTGCGATCGGTATGTGGATGTATGCCGGTTATGAATCCATGTCCAGCCTGGCAGGCGAATTGGAAAATCCTCAGATCATTCCCAAAGCCATTATCATTGCGCTGCCGCTGATTATCGGAACTTATGTGCTGCCCACCATCGCTTCCCTCGGTTCAGTGGGACAGTGGGAAAGCTGGGGTTCTGACGGCGTTTCTTATGTCAACGTAGCGATGCAGTACGCTCCCGCATTCGGTGTGGCCTTTATGCTGGTGGCATTTATTTCAAACATTTCCATGTTCAACGTTTATCTGGCTTCCGGAGCAAGGGGATTTTTCGTAATGGCAGAGGATAACCTGGCTCCCAAAGCATTGACCAAATGCGATAAAAAACACGGTGTTCCTTATGTGGCCATTCTCAGCCTTTCGATTGTTTCGATGGTTTTATGCGCCTTTAACTTTGACATTCTGGTGACGATCGTTGCCCTGTTCAACCTGGGACTCTATTCCTTGATTATGATTTCCCAGATTGTGCTGCGGCGCACAGAGCCGGACCTGCCCAGACGCTATAAGATTCGTCTGGGAAAAGTGGGAACCGATATCTTCTGCGCGATCCCGGTAATCGTAGCTTTCATCGCTCTGTATATCAACGGCGCCGACTATTTTGTCCTGGGGCTGCTGGGGATGATCAGCGGGCCGATCGCCTATATCATCTTCAAGCGGGCCTACGGCGGACTTTATAAAAACGATCCTCAGAAATATCCCATCAACAGCCGCACAAAGCTGGCGGTAGGGGATACGAAGCGATTATCCTTTGCCTTTGGGTTATTGTCCGTGCTGATGATTATCGGGAGATTATTCCTGCCCGGATATGAGGATCCCCAATATTATACGGAGGTTTACGGGCCGGAAACGATCTTTCAAACGTTCATGCTGTTGATTACGGCAGCGGCTGTGATCTGTGCAGCGGCGGCAGTTGTCTTTGGAGTAATGTATAAAAAGCTGGAATTAAAGGAAGGAAAGAATGAATAAAAAGGCTCCGACAAAAGAAAAATATGTAATCATGCCGGATTCCTTTAAGGGAACGATGGATGCCATTGAAGTCTGCCGGATCATGGAAACTTCCATAAAAGCATATGATCCCCAGGCACAGATCATCAGTGTTCCCATCGCCGACGGCGGGGAAGGAACTGTGGATTGTTTTCTTCATGCCTTTGGCGGCGAAAAAAAAGAAGCGCAGGTGACCGGTCCTTTCGGAGAAACTGTGCATGCGTGCTATGGAAGAATTGGAGAAACGGCCGTTGTGGAAATGGCGGCTGTTTCGGGGTTTTCCATTGGAAAAAAGGGAGGAAATAATCCTTCCACAGCCACGACTTATGGGGTTGGCGAGTTAATCAAGGCCGCTGTATCCGGCGGCGCAAAAAAGATTGTTTTGGGACTGGGCGGCAGCTGCACCAACGATGGCGGCGCAGGAATGGCTGCTGCTCTGGGAGTTCGCTTTTATGATGAACAGGGAAATCTTTTTCTTCCGACAGGAGGGACCTTGGACCAAATCAGCCGTATCGAAACTTCTGAGTGCGGCAGGTTTTTGAAAGGGATTCAGATTGAAGCCATGTGCGATATAGAAAATCCTCTCTACGGGCCCAATGGTGCGGCGTATGTCTTTGCGCCGCAGAAGGGCGCGGACCCGGATATGGTAAAGGATTTGGATTTGAATCTGCGTATCTATGCCCAGCGAATTAAGGAATGGACGGGAATCGACGTATCCGAGATCAAGGGAGGAGGAGCGGCCGGAGGAATGGGAGCCGGCGCCTTTGCCTTTCTGGGCGCCGAGCTGAAACAGGGGATCGGCGTAATTTTAGATTTGCTGGACTTTGAAACTACCCTCAGAGATTGCCGGGTTATTTTTACCGGGGAAGGGCAGTTGGACCGGCAGAGCCTGGGAGGCAAGGTGATCGCAGGGATTGCCCGGCGCGCAAAGAAGGTGCAGGTCCCTGTAATTGCAGTCGTGGGAACCGTAAAGGGAGATATATCGCCAATTTACGATTTGGGAGTATCCAATGTGTTTCAGACGGATCCCGGTACATATAAAAATGAAGAGGAACTGAAGCGCAATTGCCGCAAAGATCTGGCCAGGGCCATGATGCAGGCGCTGACCCATGCCTGACGGACCGTTGCTTGTTACTCCCGTGTGATCAGCGCGGCATCGCCTCTCTGCGGCAGGCGGGCTGACAAAATCGGCTAAAAGAAAGAGAGGAACGCTGCCATTACCTTGCAAAAGGTGGATGGCGGCGTTTTTTTTTTTGCGGCATCCTAATAAGAAGTGTAGAATGATCTGCCGACTATGAAGAAACAGACGACGTTGAATTTGAATGAGCTGGAATGTCAAATACCTTTCTGAAGCCGGAAAATAACAAAAATATTTCTTGAATTTTACTCATTTTCCAACGATTGAGCCGCCTCAAATCAGTTAGCATGCAACCAAACCCTTCTTTCCCCAACATGAGGCCCGCAACCCCGCAACTTTGCGTAAAAATCACAAAAATCATTTAAAAATTTCCGAATACTCGTTTCGGCCTCGGCAGAGCGCAGATACCAGCTTCATTGGACGCCTATTCCCCACAGCGTAAAAAATACTTAATCTTGCATCGATGCGTCTAGCAGGGTATAATATTTATCCGTTGAATGTGGCGCTGTCCAAGGCGGAAATTAAGAGTTAGCTCAACTATCGATGAAAACAATAATACATTGTTGAACCAATTGTTTCATTGGACAATTTTCGACATCGCCCCCGGCGAAGCTGTTCCAATTCGAAATCACCCTGGGCGAAGCCGTACCAATCCGGCGCTGCCGCAAGACACAAAGAACTAAGGAGGGGACAACAATCGACATTAACCAGATCATTCTATATATCATGGTCTTTTTTGCGCTGCTGGGCGCGGCGGACCGCATTTTCGGCAGCCGGTTCGGGCTGGGAGAAAAATTTGAGGAAGGAATCATGGCCATGGGACCCCTTACCATATCTATGGCAGGACTGCTGGTACTGACGCCGGTTCTTTCCAGATATTTGAGCCCGGTGATCGTTCCAATTTTTCAGAAGATCGGCGCTGATCCGGCCATGTTTGCCGGAATTTTCTTTGCCATCGATATGGGCGGAGCGCCCCTTGCGGCAGAGATGACGGCTGATGCCCAGGCAGCCGCGCTGGGAGGCATTATAACCGGCGCCATGCTGGGTGCCACCATCGTCTTTACCATACCCGTTGCTTTGGGTATCGTCCATAAAGATGATCGGAATATTCTTGCAAAGGGAATCCTGACCGGCTTAATAACAATCCCCCTGGGCGTCTTAGTCGGCGGACTGACAGCGGGATTTCCCATAGAAATGGTAGGAATAAATACCATTCCCATCGCTGTCATTTCGCTTGCCATCGCTTTTGGCATGTGGAAATGGGAGCGTATTTTGATTACGGCTTTTATCTGGCTCGGCAGACTCATCGTCACCGTCAGCATCATCGGCCTTGCGCTGGGTTTGACAGCCCAGCTCACCGGTTTTGAGGTGTTTGAAGGGATGACGCCCCTTTCACAGGTGTTCTTAATTATTGGGAACATCGCCATCTTGCTGGCGGGAGCCTTTCCCCTGGTACATTTAATCACCCGCCTTTTCCAAAAGCCCCTGATTAAAGCCGGAAGGCATCTGGGAATCAACAAGGCTGCCGCTGCTGGTTTTCTGGTCAGTATGGCCAACAGCATACCCATGTTTAACATGCTGAAAGAGATGGATACCAGAGGAAAGGTGATGAATGTGGCCTTCGCTGTTTCCGGGGCCTTTGCCCTGGGCGATCACCTGGGATTTACTGCCGGCTACAGCCCCAATATGATCGTACCCCTATTGGCGGGCAAACTGACAGCAGGCGTGACGGCAGCAGCACTGGCCTTCTTTCTTAACCGGGCCTAGTCCGAAGGTGCCGATTGGCCCCAGCGGCGGAACATCTCGACACTGCTGTCCGCTGGCGTCTGACTCAGAAAATTCGAAAAAATCAGCAATTCGCATCAAAACGTAAAATTACGAACGATACGGTTTGATGTAGACAAGAATGTTCGTTATACTTCAAAAAAACTTCTTTTTTTCGCCCATTCTTCATTGAACAAATCCCCTAAAGATGCTAAAATTATTCCGTAAACTAAGCGAAAATTTACAAAAAGGCGAACGATATTTGCCTGTGATACGAAAAATGTACGGAAAGGGCGAAAACATGGTAAGAAGAATATATGTAGAAAAGAAGAAGGGCTTTGACGTAGAGGCGCGCAGCATGCTGGAGGACATTCAGCAGAACCTCCACGTAGAAGGACTGACCGGCATCCGGATTTTAAACCGTTATGACGTGGACGGCATAGACGATGCCACCTACCAGAGAACCAGATATACAGTGTTTGCAGAACCAGCCATTGACACTGCTTATGACGAGCAGATGCCGGAGGAGCTGAGTTCTGCTACTTTTTTTTCCGTTGAATACCTGCCAGGGCAATATGACCAGCGGGCGGATTCAGCGGCGCAATGCATCAAACTGATCAACGCTGAAGCAGACGCTGTTGTCAAATTTGCAAGAGTGATTGTGCTGGAAGGAGATGTGACGCCGCAGCAGCTGAAAGAGATTGAAAACTATTGCGTCAATCCGGTGGATTCCCAGATCGCTGATAACGCCAAACCGGAAACCCTGGATATGGAAACCGTTGTACCGGAGGATGTGCAAATCATCGAAGGATTTATAAATAAAGACGAAGACGCCCTGGAACAGTTCCGCAGGGAAATGGAATTCGCCATGAGCCCGGACGACCTGCGAGCGATTCAGGAATATTTCAAAAACGAAGAAAAGCGGGACCCGTCCATTACCGAACTGAAGGTTATCGATACCTATTGGTCGGATCACTGCAGACACACCACCTTCAACACAAGCCTGACAGACATCCAATTTGACGAGGGCCCATATGGAACCATGGTCAAAAAGGCCTTTGGAGAATACATGGACATGCGCAGAGAAGTCTACGGCGACCGTGAAAAGGATATTTGCCTCATGGATATGGCATGCATGGGGACCAAATATCTGAAAAAACAAGGAATTCTCCATGACCTGGACGAATCGGAAGAGATCAACGCCTGCAGCATCAAAGCAAAGGCGAAGATCAATGGCAAGGAAGAAGACTGGCTGGTCATGTTTAAAAATGAAACCCATAACCATCCGACGGAAATCGAACCCTTCGGCGGCGCGGCCACATGTCTGGGCGGCGCCATCCGCGACCCGCTTTCAGGCAGAGTCTATGTTTACCAGGCTATGCGTGTAACCGGCGCGGCCGATCCCAGACGACCGGTGTCAGAAACGATTCCGGGAAAACTGCCGCAGAGAAAGATCACCCAGGGCGCGGCTTCCGGCTATAGCTCTTACGGAAACCAAATCGGACTTGCTACCGGCCTTGTGGATGAACTATATGATGAAGATTATGCGGCAAAGCGGATGGAAATCGGAGCTGTCATCGGCGCAGCTCCGGCGGACCACGTCATTCGTAAAGTTCCTCAGCCGGGCGATGTGATCGTCCTCGTGGGCGGCCGCACAGGAAGAGACGGCTGCGGCGGGGCCACCGGCTCATCCAAAGAGCATACGGAAGAATCTATTCTCGAATGCGGAGCGGAAGTACAAAAAGGAAATCCGCCGGTAGAACGAAACATCCAGAGAATGTTCCGCAGAAAAGAAGTTGCCACATTGATCAAGCGCTGCAACGATTTCGGTGCCGGAGGCGTATCGGTGGCCATCGGCGAACTGGCCGAGGGACTGGACATCAACTTGGATCTGGTGCCGAAAAAATATGAAGGACTGGATGGAACCGAGCTGGCCATTTCCGAATCACAGGAACGAATGGCCGTTGTCATTGAAAAGGAAAAAGAAGAAGAATTTATCGCCTACGCCCATGAAGAAAACCTGGAAGCGACAACCGTAGCCAGAGTAACGGACGAAGGCCGTGTAAGAATGTACTGGAGAGACAAGTGCATTCTCAACCTTTCCAGAGCCTTCCTGGACACCAACGGCGCAAAACAGAAAGCAGCCGTAGAAGTCAAAGGCGGCTTTGACATCAAGCAGCTGACCCAGACCCTTTCACCGGAAGAAGCGCTGAAGGACCTGAACTGCTGCAGCAAGAAGGGCCTGATCGAGCGGTTTGACAGCACCATCGGAGCTTCGACCGTGCTGATGCCGCTGGGCGGAAAATACCAGCTTTCACCGGCGCAGGGCATGGCGGCCAAGCTGCCGGTAACAGAAGGCGAGACCACCACCGCCACTCTCATGACCTACGGTTTCAACCCTAAGATCGCCAAGGCCAGCCCATTCCACGGGGCCATGTACGCGGTGATCGACTCCGTAACCAAGATGGTTGCCATGGGAGCGGATTATAAGACGATCCGTTTGACCTTCCAGGAATACTTCGAAAAGCTGGGACAAGACCCCAAACGCTGGGGCAAACCAATGGCCGCCCTTTTGGGCGCGCTGCGGGTGCAGAAGGAACTGTCCATCCCGTCCATCGGCGGCAAGGACAGCATGTCGGGAACCTTTATGGACATCAATGTTCCGCCGACGCTGGTTTCCTTCGCCGTAGCAGTTCTGGACGCAGAGCAGGTAGTATCCACCGAGCTTAAAAAAGCCGGAAGCAGACTGGTTTATCTGCCGTCTGTTAAGGATGAGGAAGGAATCCTGGATTTTGAAGCGTATCGCAAGACCATGGATAAAGTGAGAAGCCTGACCGCGGCAGGCAAAGTGCTGGCAGCTTCCGCCATCGGCGAAGGCGGCCTGTTCATGAGTCTGGTCAAGATGGCCGTAGGAAATAAGATCGGCGTATCGGCTCCGGATACGGAAAACACTGGCCTCGATTACGGCGGACTGGTTCTGGAGCTGGATGCCGGCGAGCAGCTGGATGACCTTTTGGCAGGCGTAAGATACGAAGAAATTGGAAAAACTATGGAAGAGCCTCGAATTGAAATGAAGGGTATTTCCATGAATCTGGATGATATTATCAAAGAATGGGAGCAGCCGCTGGAAAGCATTTTCCCGGTTAGAACAAAAGATAACGGCCAGGAAACCGTGGAGACACTTTCCTGGACAGAGCGCAATACCAAGGCTCCGGCCATCAAGATCGCCAAGCCCCGCGTATTAATTCCAGCCTTCCCGGGAACCAACTGCGAAATGGATTCCAAGCGAGCCTTTGAGCGGGCAGGCGCCCAGGCGGATATCCACATCATTCGCAATATGACCCAGAGCCAGCTGATCGACTCCATCCAGGAATTGGAGCGCAAGATTAAAGAAAGCCAGATCATCATGATCCCGGGCGGCTTCAGCGGCGGCGACGAGCCCGACGGCTCGGCCAAATTCATCACCGCCGTGTTCCGCAATCCGCGGATCAAGGAGGCGGTTACCGATCTGCTGGAGAACAGAGAAGGCTTGATGCTGGGAATCTGCAACGGTTTCCAGGCGCTGATCAAGCTGGGACTGGTACCTCAGGGAAAAATCGTCGATCCGGATGAAAACAGCCCGACCCTGACCTACAATAAGATCGGACGGCATGAATCCTGCCTGGTGCGCACCAGAGTGGCTTCCGTCAAATCGCCGTGGCTGGCGGGAGCGGAAGTGGGCGACATTCACACCATTCCCGTATCCCACGGAGAAGGAAGATTCATCGCCGGGGAGGAAACCCTCCGGGCCATGATCGCCGGCGGACAGGTCGCCACCCAGTATGTGGACTTTGACGGAAACCCGTCCATGGATATCGCCTTTAACCCCAACTTCTCCAACATGGCCATCGAGGGAATCACTTCCCCGGACGGCAGAGTACTGGGCAAGATGGGACACTCAGAGCGAATCGGACCGTTTGTTTATAAAAACGTAGACGGAGCAAAAGATCAGAAGATCTTTGAATCAGGCGTAAACTATTTCAAATAATGGATAAAAGATAAAGCAGGAGGTAACAAAGGTGAAAGTTGCAATTATTATGGGAAGCAAATCAGACTACCCAGTAGTACAAAAAGCAGAAGATATTTTAAAACATTTCAATGTGGAAACAGAAACAAGGATCATTTCGGCTCACAGGACGCCGAGAGTGGCCGAGGAGTTCGCCGCAACCGCGGAAGAAAAGGGCTTTGAAGTCATCATCGCAGCGGCTGGAAAGGCCGCCCATCTGGCGGGCGTGCTGGCGGCGACAACACCGCTGCCCGTGATCGGAATTCCAATGAAATCCAGCACTCTGGACGGACTGGATTCCCTGCTTTCCGTGGTACAGATGCCCAAAGGTGTTCCCGTTGCCACAGTGGCTGTTGACGGAGCGGAAAACGCAGGATTGCTGGCAGTGCAAATCCTCAGCACCAAGTATCCTGAGCTGAGACAGGCCATCAAAGATTACAAAAAGAAGATGGAAGAAGATATCATTAAGCTGGACCAGGAATTCAATGCGCCGCCGGAACAGAAAGTCATTATTTCAGATAAATAAAGGGAGGAAAGACCGATGCAAAAATTAGAACAGCTCTATGAAGGAAAAGCAAAGAAAGTATTCAAAACTGACGACCCCAACTTGTACATCGTAGACTACAAAGACGATGCCACTGCCTTCAACGGCGAAAAGAAAGGCCAGATCGCAGGTAAAGGCGCAGTAAACAACGTGATGAGCAATATCATGTTCCAGCTGCTGGAACAGAAGGGGGTTCCCACCCATTTCGTCGAGCAGCTCAGCGAACGGGAAACCGTAGTAAAAGCAGTAAAAATTCTGCCTCTGGAAGTAATTACCAGAAACGTTTCCGCAGGATCCTTTGCTAAGAGATACGGTGTGGAAGAAGGAATCGTATTCGACAAGCCGACCTTTGAATTTTCCTATAAAAACGACGATCTGGGCGATCCACTCATGTGCGAATCCCATGCCCTTGCCCTGGGACTGGCGACGGAAGAACAGATCGAAACCATTAAACAATATACGGCCATTGTCAACGAAACACTGAAAGAATTCTTCCTGGACAAGGGACTGAAGCTCATCGACTTTAAGATCGAATTCGGACTCTTTGACGGAGACGTGATTCTGGCCGACGAAGTTTCACCGGACACTTGCAGACTGTGGGATGTGAAAACCAACGAAAAAATGGACAAAGACCGTTTCAGAAGAGACCTGGGCAATGTGGAAGAAACCTACCAGGAAGTGCTGAAGAGGGTACAAAAATAAAAATACAGGGGGATTAGGGATGAGAGAAGGTAAAATTGAATATGGATGGGGCCGGGCCGCAGAAGATGAAAAATTTCATGACGCATGCGGCGTTGTAGGCGTATATGCTCCGGGGAAACAAGACATTGCCCGCGGCGTCTATTTCGGACTGCACGCTCTCCAGCACAGGGGACAGGAGAGTGCGGGCATCGCTTCCAACAAGGACGGGAAAATCCAGTACTATAAGGATATGGGCCTTGTTCAGGAGGTCTTTAATGACGAGATCATCGGCCGGCTCCAGGGGGATATTGCCATCGGCCATGTGCGCTATTCAACGGCGGGGGAAAGCCACGCTGTCAACGCCATGCCACTGGTAGTCTATTACCGTGGCGGAGCCATCGCGCTGGCCCATAACGGAAATTTGGTGAACGCCCATATCCTGCGCAGACAGATGCAGGAAAACGGCGTCATTTTTCAGACCGGTATTGATTCAGAAGTGATCGCGGCCCTCATTGCCAAGCATGTGAACCAGCACACCATTGAAGAGGCCATTACCAAAACCCTGGACGTGATCCGGGGCGCTTATGCGCTGGTGATTACCGTGGGCGGCAAACTGATCGGCGTACGGGATCCTGGCGGGATTCGTCCGCTCTGTATCGGAAGAAATGATGAAGGCTTTGTCCTCGCATCGGAAAGCTGTGTTTTTCCAGTGATGGGAGCAGAGTTCCTTCGGGATGTGGAGCCGGGAGAAATGATCGTAATTGAAGATGGGGAGCTGAAATCCTTAGACTATACCCAAAAGAAAAGACGGGCTTCATGCGCGTTTGAGTATGTTTATTTCTCAAGACCGGACAGCAAGCTGGACGGAGTCGGCGTATATACGGCACGCAGCGAATGCGGAAGGATTCTGGCAAGAGAATGCCCGGCAGCCGCGGACATGGTCATATCCGTTCCCGACTCGGGGACAGTGGCGGCGATCGGCTATGCGGAGGAATCGGGAATTCCTTACGGTGAAGGGCTGATTAAGAACCGCTATGTGGGCAGGACCTTCATTCAGCCGGATCAGCGGATGCGGGAGCTGTCGGTAAAACTCAAGCTGAATGTGCTCGAGGGCAATGTGGAAGGAAAGCGGATTATCATGGTGGACGATTCGGTGGTGCGGGGCACGACCAGCGGCAAGATTGTTCAAATGTTGAAAGACGCAGGGGCCAGAGAGGTCCACTTGCGGGTGGCGTCCCCTCCGGTTACAGACCCATGCTTTTTTGGAATCGATACCCCGGACAAAAGTAAACTAGTTGCAGCAGCCCATTCTGTCGACGAAATCCGCGAGATGATCGGAGCGGATTCGCTGGGCTACCTCAGTGTGGAAGGCATGCTGAAAGCCATTGGAATGGGCAATGATAAAACGTGTACGGCCTGCTTTACGGGTGATTATCCCATGGAGCTGCCGGAACTGGACATGGAACGGGAGGATGAACCATGGATGATAGGAAAAAACTGACCTACAAGGATGCAGGTGTAGATACAAAAGAAGGCGAGCGTGCAGTATCCCTGATGAAAGATCATGTAAAACAGACCTTTAATGAGAATGTGCTCACAGGTCTGGGCAGCTTCGGCAGCCTTTTTCAGATCGATGTGGCCACGATGAAACAGCCGGTCCTGGTATCCGGTACCGATGGGGTGGGAACCAAGCTGAAGATCGCTTTCTTAATGGACAAGCATGACACCGTGGGAATCGACTGTGTGGCTATGTGCGTCAACGATGTGCTGTGCCAGGGAGCCAAACCCCTCTTTTTCCTGGACTATATTGCCACAGGAAAAGTGAAGGCAGAGAAAATTGCCGATATTGTCAAGGGCATTGCCGAAGGCTGCAGACAGGCCGGCAGCGCTCTGGTGGGCGGAGAAACCGCGGAGATGCCCGATTTTTACGGAGAAGGGGAATACGATATGGCGGGATTTTCCGTCGGCATGGCAGATAAAGAAAAGATCATTACCGGCAAAAAGGTGGATGAAGGAAATGTGATCGTCGGCATCGCTTCCAGCGGAATCCACAGCAATGGCTATTCTCTGGTGAGAAAAGTATTCTTTGACAAGATGGGCATGGATGTTAAGGACCACGTGGAAGAACTGGGCATGAGCCTGGGAGAAGCGCTGCTGACTCCCACCAAGATCTATGCGGCCGCTTGCAATGCGGTCATTCCCAAATTCGATGTCAAAGGAATTGTCCACATTACTGGCGGCGGTTTTTTCGAAAACATTCCCAGGATTCTGCCAGAAGGACTGGCGGCTAAAATCAAGATTGGTACATGGGAGGTACCGCCGATTTTCCCATACATCAAGAAGTGCGGCAACATCGACAAGATCGAAATGTTTTCCACCTTCAACATGGGCGTAGGAATGATGATGATCGTAGATGCTAAGGACGCCGATGCAGTAGTAAAGGCGCTGCGCGCAGCGGGCGAGACTGCGGACATCATCGGCCAGGTGGTTAAAACCGATGACGATCAAGTAATATTGGAGGACAAATAGATGGTCAATATTTCCGTACTGGTTTCCGGCGGAGGCACCAATCTGCAGGCCCTCATCGATAAAATTCAGGCCGGCGAACTGGAAGGGGTCAGGATCGTTCAGGTGATTGCCAGCAGAGAAGACGCCTACGCCCTGGAGCGGGCGGCCAAAGCCGGAATCAAGGGAAAAGTGGTCAAGGAAACTGGACGGCTGCTTTCAGAGCTTGCTTCCGAAAACACCGACCTGATCGTGCTGGCCGGTTATATGAAGGTGCTGGAGCCGGCGGTGATCGACGCTTACCGAAAACGGATCGTCAACATCCATCCGTCCCTGATCCCAAAATACTGCGGCAAGGGTTTTTATGGCAAGCGTGTGCATCAGGCTGTCATCGACGGCAAAGAGAAGGTTTCCGGCGCTACCGTACATTTTGTGGACGAAGGAGTGGACACGGGAGAGATCATTTTGCAAAGAGAAGTCCCCGTCGAGCCCGGCGACACGGCGGATACCCTGGCTGCGAGAGTTTTAAAAACGGAACATGTAATTTTAGCGGAAGGAATTAAGAAAGTTATGGCAGAACTGCCAGAAAAAGAAGGAGGCAAGAAATGGGCGGAGTAATTGGGTTTGTTTCCAAACAGGACTGCGTGATGGACCTGTTTTTCGGGACAGATTACCACTCTCACTTAGGAACAAAGAACGGCGGCATGTGCGTCCTGCAAGAGGACGGGTTTAACCGCTCCATTCATAATATACAGAACTCACCGTTTCGAAGCAAATTTGAGAGCGATATCGAAGAGATGAAGGGGAATATGGGCATCGGCGCTATCAGCGATGGCGATCCACAGCCGCTGACCGTCTGCAGCAGACAGGGCGACTATGCCATTACCACAGTTGGGCGTATTAATAACAAAGAGGCCATTGTAAAAGAACTGCTGAAGGATCGACCGACTCAATTTATGTCCATGAGCGGCGGTACGATTAATAATACGGAGCTGGTAGCAGCCCTGGTTTCCACCGGACGAGATATCGTCGATGGAATCCGTATCGCCCAGGCAAAAATCGACGGCTCCCTGACCATGCTGATTTTGACCAAAGAGGGCCTTTACGCGGCAAGAGATAAATACGGAAGAACGCCGCTGATCATCGGCAAAAAGGACGGAGCTTACTCCGCCGCATCCGAATCCTTTGCCTTTATCAATGTGGGATACAAATACCAGAGGGAGCTGGGACCGGCGGAAATCGCCTTTCTGACAGCGGATAGCGAAAAGACCGTCAGCGAGCCCCAGGAGGGAATGCGGATCTGCGCATTCATGTGGACCTATTTCGGATACACCACATCTATTTACGAAGGCAGGAATGTAGAGCTGATGAGAAACCGCAACGGCGAACTGCTGGCTCAGAGGGACGGCGATCTGGATGTGGATTATGTTGCCGGCGTTCCCGACAGCGGCATTGCTCATGCCTTAGGCTACGCCAACCAATCACGGGTTCCCTATGCCAGACCCCTGATTAAGTACACGCCCACCTGGCCCCGCAGCTTTATGCCCCAGAACCAGAAGGCGCGTAACTTGATCGCCAAAATGAAGCTGGTACCTGTATTCCAGATTATTCGCGACAAAAAGTTCGTGTTGGTTGACGACTCCATCGTACGGGGAACGCAGCTTTCCGAAACCGTTTCTTATCTGATTGATAACGGGGCCAAAGAAATTCATGTCAGGTCCGCCTGCCCGCCGATCATGTACGGCTGTAAGTTTCTCAATTTCTCCCGGTCCGTCAGCGATCTGGAACTGATCACCAGACGCGTTATCCGGGATTTGGAAGGCATCAAAGGCGACGAGATTTCAGAGGAACTTTTGGCAGAGTACGCGGACAGCAATACGGATAAGCACGAGGCCATGGTCGAGGAGATCCGCAAACGGCTGAAATTCGACAGCCTGAAATTCCAGAATCTGGAGGATACCATTGAGGCCATCGGCGTGGACAGCTGCAACCTTTGTACTTACTGTTGGAATGGAAAGGAATAGGAAAAATGAGAGCATTACTGAGTGTTTCAGATAAAAGCGGAATTGTAGAATTCGCACAGGAGCTTGAACAGCTGGGCGTTGAAATTATTTCCACCGGGGGGACCCACAAGCGGCTCTCCGATAATGGCGTGAAGGTCATGGGCATTTCGGAAGTCACCGGATTTCCCGAATGTCTGGATGGAAGAGTCAAAACCCTTCACCCTGCCGTGCACGGGGGAATTCTGGCCATGCGTGATAAGCCGGAGCATATGAAGCAGCTGGCTGATTTGAACATTGAAACCATCGATATCGTGGCCATCAATTTATATCCTTTCAAGGAAACGATTTTAAAGCCGGGGGTAACGCTTCCGGAAGCCATTGAAAATATCGACATCGGCGGACCGACCATGCTCCGTTCGGCGGCGAAAAACCACAAGGATGTGGTGGTTGTCTGCGACCCTGGCGACTATGCAAAAGTAATCGAAGAGCTGAAAGAAAACAAGGCGGTTTCCTACGATACCAAATACAGGCTGGCGCTGAAGGTGTTCCAGCATACGGCTGCCTATGACGCCATGATTTCCGACTATCTGAGAAAGGAGATCGACGGTGAGCTGCCGGATAACCTGACTCTGACTTTTGAAAAAGTCCAGGAGCTTCGTTACGGAGAAAACCCCCATCAGAAGGCTTCTTATTATAAAGAGATCAAGCCGGCTGAAGGCAGTCTGGTTATGGCGCAGCAGCTCCACGGAAAAGAGCTTTCCTTCAATAATATCAATGACACCAACGGAGCACTGGCAGTGCTGAAAGAGTTCACAGAGCCTACGGTGGTAGCCGTAAAACACGCCAACCCGTGCGGCGTTGGAACAGGATTTGATATTTTGAGCGCTTATAAAAAAGCATATGCGTGCGATCCGACCTCCATCTTCGGAGGCATCGTAGCAGCCAATCGGGCCATCGACGGGCCGACGGCTGAGGAAATCAATAAAATCTTTATCGAGATTGTCATTGCCCCGGACTTTACTGAGGAAGCGATGACTGTTCTGACCCAGAAAAAGAACATCCGTCTGCTCAAGCTGGAGGGCATCGACAAGAAAGGTCCTGCAGGAGAGATCGATATTAAGAAAGTCAGCGGCGGCCTCCTGGTGCAGGGAACCGACGATGTGCTCTTTGATGAAGCGGAATTAAAGGTTGTGACCGACCGTATTCCGACGGATAAGGAAATGGAGGACATGCGGCTGGCCATGAAAGTGGTGAAGCACATCAAATCCAACGGCATCGTCATTGCCAAAGACCAGGCCACCCTCGGTATCGGGCCTGGCCAGGTGAACCGCATTTGGGCGGTGGAGAATGCCATTCGTCAGGCGAACGCTCCGCTGCAGGGCGCAGTGCTGGCATCGGATGCCTTCTTCCCCTTTGATGACTGTGTAACCGCAGGGGCAAAAGCCGGGATCACAGCCATTATTCAGCCGGGCGGCTCCATGCGGGATCAGGAATCCATCGATAAAGCCAATGAGCTGGGAATCGCCATGGTATTTTGCGGAGTCCGTCATTTCAAACATTAATTGCAGGAGAGGAATATGAGAGTACTGGTAGTGGGCGGAGGCGGCAGAGAACACGCTATTGTGTGGAAGCTGGCCCAAAGCCCGAAAGTTGATAAAATTTATTGTGCCCCCGGCAACGCGGGCATTGCCCTGGACGCAGAATGCGTGCCTATTAAGGCTGAAGATATAGAAGGCATATGCGCCTTTGCCAAAGAAAATCAGGTGGACCTGGCCGTAATCGGACCGGAAGTTCCGCTGGCAATGGGGATTGTGGACGAACTGGAGAAAACCGGAATCACCGTCTTTGGCCCCAACAAAAAATGCTCCCAGTTGGAAGCCAGCAAGGCCTTTACCAAAAGCTTTTTGGAGCGGCACCAGATTCCCACGGCCGGATATAAAGAATTCACAGACAAGCAGGAGCTTTTAGAGGCGGCAGGCTTGTTCGGCTACCCGATGGTTTTGAAAGCCGACGGTCTGGCTGCTGGCAAAGGTGTTGTGATTGCGGAAAACGAAGAAGATGCGAAAAAAGCCATTGAAGAGATGATGGGCGACCGGGTTTTCGGCAGCGCCGGTGATAAAGTGGTGGTAGAAGAATTTCTGACCGGTGTGGAAGCTTCCATGCTGTGCTTTGTTGATGAACATACCATCGTCCCCATGGAGTCAGCTCAGGATTACAAACGGATTTACGACGGTGATCAGGGACCCAATACGGGTGGAATGGGAACCTATTCTCCAAGTCTGGTGTTTGATAATGCGCTGGAAGAGCAGATTCGTGAGGAGATTCTGATTCCAACCCTCAAAGGCTTTCAGTCGGACGGGCTTGATTTTAAAGGCGTGCTGTTCATCGGTCTGATGATCTCCAAGGACGGCCCCAAGGTGATTGAATTCAACAATCGTTTCGGCGATCCAGAGGCTCAGTCGGTTCTGGCCAGACTGGACAGCGATCTGCTGGACATCTTCCTGGCTGTGACGGAAAACCGGCTGGCCGACGTAGAGATAACGTGGAGCGATAAGAAAGCAGTCTGCGTTGTTCTGGCTTCCGGAGGTTATCCGGGAAGCTACGAAAAAGGAAAGGAAATTACGGGACTGGAAAAAGTGGATAGTGACGTGGTTGTATTTCATGCAGGAACGGCTTCCGAACATATCTGTGATGAACAGTCCTGCCGCAGCGCGGTGGTGACTTCCGGCGGCAGAGTCTTGGGCGTCACTGCCATAGGTAATACCCATGAGCAGGCCAGGGAAAAAGCTTTTGATAATGTAAAACGAATCTCCTTTGATGGAATGCAGTACAGAAATGATATTGGAATAATCAACTCAAATCTGTTATAATAGAAAAAATAAATCAAGGGAGGCAACGTTATGAAAAAGCAAATTATAACCATCAGCCGTGAGTTTGGAAGCGGGGGCAGATTGATCGGAAGACGTTTGGCTGACGATTTAGGGATTCCCTATTATGATAAAGAACTCCTTTCAAGAATTGCCGAAGAGAGCGGCTTTTCCAGAGAGATGATGGAAGAGGCGGAGATGAAAGCGAAAAACAGTTTCTTTTACAGCCTGTCCTCTGCTTTCGGAACGGGAGACTCCGGGCCGGACAGCTTGTCTCTGAATGAACGCTTTTTCTTGGCTCAGTTTGATACTATCCGTAAGATTGCAGATGAGGGCTCCTGCGTTATTGTCGGAAGATGTGCCGATTATGTTCTTCGAGGTATTCAAGGTGCAACCAACATCTTTATCTACGCGGAGGCAGAGGATAAGATCAAACGGGCTGTAGAAGAGTACGGAGTGCCCGAAAAGGATGTTAAAAAAATCATGAACGACACGGATAAGGCTCGTGCCAATTACTATAATTATCATACCGGCCGCAAATGGGGAGACCCGGTAAACTACAATTTGTGCATTGACAGCGGCTACATTTCTATAGAAAATATCGTGAAGATTATTAAAGACTATCTGGAACTTAAACTGGATCGATAGCGGCAAATCAATCTTCAAGCGGTGTAAAGCGAAAATGACCATGCAAGAGTTGAAACGCTCGCGCATGGTCATATTTTATTCCGTCATGCACACGTTTTTTATATTTTCCGTTTTATCAAAATGCTGCCATTGTTCCGATCATATTGTCTATTGTGGGAGCGCTACTGAATGTACTGGTATATTTATTTGTGTTAAATGTAGAATAAAATTAAAACTTAAATCCTTTGTCAAGTTTTTTCGAATTTAGCGTAAAAACTATTTATTTTTATAAAGTTTTTGGATATAATCATAATAAAGATGGAGTAGGTTGATTGCCGCTGTCTAAGAATTAAGGGGGTCAATATTATGATTATCCGATCAAACTATATGGACATGCTGAAAACATATCGGGATGTGCCGCTTGTCAAAATACTGGCGGGAGTTCGGCGCTGCGGCAAATCCACGATTTTCGAAATGCTGCGGGATGATCTGCAAAGCAGCGGCATTCCAGCAGATCATATTATCAGTATGCGCTATACCTCGGAAGATTTTGACGATGGTATGACAGATAAGGATATGCATAACAGTATCAAAGAAAAAATGGTTGATGACAGCCGGTACTATCTTCTGCTGGACGAGGTGCAGGAAATTGACGGGTGGGAAAAAGCGGTCAACAGCCTGCTTGAAAATGCAAATACCGATATTTATGTGACTGGCTCAAACTCAAAATTGCTGTCAAGTGAAATATCGACCTATTTAACAGGCAGATACATTTCGATTCCGGTGTTTACGCTGTCTTTTGCCGAATATCTGGATTTCAAAAAGTCAAGTGGCCTTTCCGTGAAAGAACTTTTGAATGAATATATCCGTATGGGCGGTTTTCCCATTGTCGCTCGCAGCAGCTTTGACGAACAATCCGCATATCAGATTGTGGAGGGAATCTACAATTCTGTGATTACAAATGATATCACCAGGCGGCATAACATAACCAACTTTGATTTATTCAACCGGGTTGTAAAGTATATTGTTGAAAATGTAGGCAAAACTTTTTCAGCCAATGCTATCGTGAAATTCCTGAAAAGCGAGGGACGCGCGCTCTCCGTCGAAGCCGTGTATAATTATCTTCAATGGTTAGAAAAAGCTTTTGTAATCTACCGTTGCTCACGCTATGATCTACAAGGAAAATCGGTATTAAAAACGCAGGAAAAATTCTATCTTGCCGATGCTTCTCTTAAATACTGCATAATGGGATTCAATCCCAAGTCCATTGCAGCGATGCTTGAAAACATCGTGTACTTTGAATTGCGCCGAAAAGGATACCAAGTTTATATCGGAAAAAACGAAACCAAAGAAATTGATTTTGTGGCGATACGGCGTGACGAACGAATTTATGTTCAGGTGTGCCGCAGACTGCCGGAGGAATCTGACAGAGAGCTTGCCAATCTTCTTGAAATCAAAGACCATTACCCGAAGTATATCGTAACACTTGACGAACTGGCCGCCGGCAATGTAAATGGTGTCAAAATTATGCATTTAGCAGACTTTCTGCTGAAGAAGGACTATTGAAGATTATGGTAAACTAAAGCGCATATGTTGAATTTCAGACGTCATCGCTTTTCCGGAAAATAATTAAAATAAATTTTGATTTTTACGCAATTTTCAACGATTGCTCCCTATCAAACTTAGCTGCAAGCATCAAAACCTGCTTCTTCTCAATATCAGGTCTCGCAAACCCATAACTTTGCGAAAAAAATGAAACCTTCTAATAAAATTTTCCCTAATTAGTCAAAATGTCATACTAGCTGGAGGTATCCGCTGCCTTCGGCGGATGATTACTGCTTTTACCGCATGTGTGATTCGGTATTGAGTTGGACATACTAACGAAAAAAAGGAAAGGAGAGCTGTGAGATTATGAACCAAGTTTACGGGTACGCGAGAGTATCTACGCGGGAACAAAACGAAGATCGGCAGATGATCGCACTAAAGGAATTTGCTGTTCCGGACGCCCATATTTATTTGGACAAGCAGAGCGGCAAGGATTTTAACCGGCCCCAATACAAACGGCTTTTGCGGAAATTAAAGCCGGGAGATGTGCTGGCGATAAAATCCATTGACCGGCTGGGGCGCAATTATGAGGAGATTTTGGAACAATGGCGGATTCTGACCAAGGAAAAACAGGTGAACGTGGCGGTGCTGGACATGCCGCTGCTCAATACACAGGGGACCAAGGACTTGACGGGAACACTGATCGCAGATATCGTGCTGCAGCTGCTCAGCTATGTTGCGCAGACGGAACGGGAGAATATACGCCAGAGGCAGAACGAAGGCATTGCGGCAGCCAAGGCTCGGGGAGTCCGCTTCGGCAGGCCGCAAAAACAAATCCCAGAGGATTTCTTTTTTTTATGCGAAATGTGGAGATCGGGGAAAATCAGCGGCAGGGAAGCGGCGAGGCGTCTGAATGTGACCCATAACACTTTTTTCAAATGGACCAAAGACTGGCTGTAGGCATAAACCTTCGTGATAGCATCCGACATACCTGGCGAAAAAAGTAGACAAATTTCGCCAGCCGTGATATACTTTTTTTAGTAGGTTTTTCCCTCGATTTATGACGATTTTACTCTATGTACCATATAAAGCAAGGTGGTTAAAAAAGTCTGATTTTCTGACCAGGCAAATGCAGGAGGTGATGGTTACCATGGAAGACAGCGACATATTGTTGGAAGAAATCGCAAACAAAACCGGATGCATGTTTCTGTCTGACTTGCACCAGCCCTGCAAGCTGCCCGAGATCGGCAGAGTCATCGAGACCATACCCTATAACCTTTACTCCCTCCAGAGCTGGAAAGACGCAGCATCTTATATCAGCAGCGAGAAGTGTATGTTGGGCACAGAGGCTGAGTTACGGACATTTTTATCAAATTATTGTAAGGAGCATTCAGACATATAAAAAGATTGCAAGAAAATGGCATAAAGAGCCTAACAGAATAAATATATGAAAGATTTCATGAAAGCCGAATGTCGCAAAGATGTTCGGTTTTTTTACTATGTACATGACAGCGCCGACCGAGTAGAGGATCCCTCCTGCGGCCAGCCAGTAAACAAAGTCTGTCGATACGGTAAGAGAACCAATCTGAAAAACGATGGCCCAGCCCATAATCAGGTAGAGCGAAGTGTACAGCCAGCGGGGTCCGTTGAGCCAGCAGACCTTGAGAATAATCCCAACAATGGCCACGCCCCAGACAGCAATCAACCATATGCGTCCTTTGTCCGCATCCATACAATTGGCCAGTACCGGAGTATAGGTTCCGGCGATGAGGACATAAATCATCGAATGATCCAGCTTGCGCAGCCTCTGAACCCGGCTTTCAGGCCCGCGGACATAATGATAGATGCTGCTGCAGGAATAAAGGGCGATCAGCGACAATGCGAAAACGAGAAAGGACCATGAATGTTCACTGGTGTGGAAAAACATGAGCAAAAACGCGGAAAAAACGGCCAGGACCGCGCCGATGAAGTGGGTCCAGAAGCTCCAGTAATCTCGTGGATTGAAAGTACGTGTAATCATAATAAATATCTCCTAATATAATTTTAGATATCATTTATTAAAGTATGACAGATTATAAATAAAAAAGCAATCAATATTTTTGACAATGGAGACTATATCCGCTAATATATTCCTTAGAGTGTTACAAACCATGCGCGCAGCGCTGAGAGGAGAATAGAACGTGAAAGAACTGGAATTAAAATACGGATGCAATCCCAATCAAAAACCAGCAAAAATCTATACGAAGGAAGGCGAACTTCCCATTGCCATTTTAAACGGACGTCCCGGATATATCAACCTTTTGGATGCCTTCAACAGCTGGCAGCTGGTAAAGGAGTTAAAGCAGGCGACCGGAATGGCGGCAGCTGCATCCTTCAAACATGTCAGCCCGGCAGGAGCAGCGGTCTGTACGCCGCTTTCCGAGACCTTAAAAAAGATTTATTTTGTTGAAGGCGCAAAGCTTTCTGATGTGGCCACCGCCTACATAAGAGCCAGAGGCGCAGACCGCATGTCATCTTACGGTGATTTTGTGGCCTTGTCGGATGAATGCGACGAGCAGACCGCGGAATTCTTAAAACGGGAAGTTTCTGACGGCATCATTGCTCCGTCCTATTCTGAAAAAGCGCTGGAAATCTTAAAAAGCAAACGAAAGGGCAGCTATTTGGTGATCCAGATCGATCCGGACTACACCCCGCACCAGCAGGAAACCAAGGAGGTGTTCGGCATCACTTTTGAACAAGGCAGAAACAATGCACCCATCACGGAGGCTCTCTTGGAGCAGATTCCCACCGATAACAAAGAACTTCCCCAAGAAGCAAAGCGGGATCTTTTGATCGCGCTGATCACCCTCAAATATACCCAGTCCAATTCGGTTTGTTATGTAAAAGACGGCCAGGCCATCGGCATCGGCGCCGGACAGCAGTCCCGCATACACTGCACCAGACTTGCGGGCAACAAGGCTGACACCTGGTTCCTGCGCCAGCATCCAAAAGTTATGGCCCTTCCCTTTAAAGAAGGGATCCGAAGAGCTGATCGGGATAACACCATCGACGTGTATATTTCCGACGACTATGACGACGTCTTGCGGGACGGGACATGGCAGCAGTTTTTCACTGAAAAACCGGACGTGCTGACCAGGGAAGAGAGAAAAGCGTGGCAGGAAAAGCTGGACGGCGTATCGCTGGGATCGGATGCCTTCTTCCCCTTCGGCGACAACATCGAGCGGGCCCATAAGAGCGGAGTTTCATATATTGCCCAGGCTGGCGGATCAGTGCGGGACGATCATGTCATCGAGACCTGCAATAAATACGGAATTACAATGGCCTTCACAGGGCTGAGACTGTTTCATCATTAATCGGAAGGGGAAGGGAAATGGAGATTGAAATCATAAAAGCGATTGTCCTGGGGATTGTGGAAGGCATAACCGAGTGGCTGCCCATCAGCAGTACCGGCCACATGATCCTGGTGGATGAATTTATCAAAATGAAGGTAACGCCGGAGTTTCTGGAAATGTTTCTGGTTGTCATACAGCTGGGGGCGATCCTGGCCGTGGTTGTCATTTATTGGCGGAGGCTGATCCCCACCAGCAAAAAGACCTGGATCATGTGGGTGAAGATTATCGTCGCTTGCGTGCCGGCGGCTGTAGTGGGACTGCTTTTGGACGACGTGCTCAACGCATGGTTTTATAATTATCAGACGGTCGCCATCATGCTGATCCTTTTCGGCATCCTGTTTATTGTCATCGAAAACCGCAATAAAAGTGCTGTCCCCAAGGTGAACAGCATCGATGATCTGACTTACAAACAAGCATTGATTATCGGGGTGTTCCAGCTGATCGCGGCCGTTTTCCCCGGCACGTCCAGGTCCGGCGCCACCATCCTGGGGGGACTTCTGATCGGCGTCAGCCGGACAGCAGCGGCGGAATTCACCTTTTTTTTGGCGATTCCGGTTATGTTCGGTGCCAGCCTTCTCAAGCTGGTGAAATTCGGGATGCACTTTACCGGCGAGGAATCCATGCTTTTGCTCAACGGCATGGTGGTGGCGTTTCTCGTTTCCATGGCTGCCATCAAATTCTTGATGAGTTATATTAAGAAACATGATTTTAAAGTTTTCGGATGGTACCGGATTGTTTTAGGCGTGATCGTGCTGGGGTATTTTGGGGTTAAAATCTTTTTGTAAGAGACGGTGTGAAGAAGTGCCGGGCCTTGAACATCGGAGCATCCTGTGTTGTACGGAAGCCGGATCCTGCCGGGTCGGCCAGGCAGGCCAAAAAACTTTTTTTACTGATTTCTGTTCGAAATGGCCTGATTTAGAGGCAAAGTCCATAGAAAAACAGGTCGTTTTGCTGTTTTTTCAGCAAGCAAAGTGGAGGAAATCCATTTGTTTGCTGCATAGATGCGAGTGCTGGCAATTTATATGCGGTTAGCCGCATATAACAACCAAATTGAAGCAGACAACAGAGTGATTTTACGCCATTTTATATGGACATTGCCTGCAAAAAGGCCGGTTTCGAATAGGATTTGCGAACATTTTTGTTTTGGAGAGCGGCAAGGAGCTGCCGCCCAAAAAAGGAGACAAGCGCCTGCGACGCAGACGCTTACATGATTTCATTTATGACTTATGTATTTACAAAACCGGCTTTACGCCAGTGATGCACCAAGTTTTTATGCGGCTACGGTCAGCTGAACGACCGACTTGCCGCGGTTAAATAAATTCCAATATATGGACCTGCACTTTTCAAATCGGGCAAAAAGTTTTTCCGCTTCACATTCGTTGCAATAAACCTTCCAGCAGCCGCAGCAGCGGCTGTTTCTGCCCTTGTTGTCGATGAATCCTTTAACGTCGTCGAGAGGGTAGCCCAGAAACAGACCGATCTCGTGAGGAAATTCCAGGTGAGAAGATATGCGCACACTGAGATATTGCAAACAATGTTCGAGCCGGTCCGTTTCGTAGCCATAGTTTGAAAGGAAGTCCAAAACACCCCGTCTTTGTAATTCTTTCTGGACCCTGGCGCTGCGGTACACATAGATCAGGGCACGTTTTCCTGATCTGCGCAGCACACGGAGGGATACGCCTTTTGGACGAAGATCGGCGCGGAGAAGCGCTAGCTGCTGCTCTAAAAGTTTTATTGATTTGAAAGAGTAATTAAATATATTGGCACTTTTCAGTCCCGCTAAGGTTGGCGAGCAATGTGCAACCAGATGCTTATCTAACATGAGTTCCTCCTGATCCTGAAAGTTAGTTTATGCTAACCAAATAGGGTAAAAAATATGGAACCTAGCAAATTCCATAAGCGACTTGTTCAACAGGTGGTTAGCTTTAACTAACCAAGAGTATACAGGAATCTTTCAGGTCTGTCAACACTTTTTTGAAAAAGATTTTAGCCTTGATTGACGGACACCACTAAACCATGATATTCTAATAACTACGGCGGTCCGCCTCACGAATGGACATGCCCGAGCGTGCCCAGGTACGGCTGGCATGCTGCAAACACCGCTGCTGCTCATTTGCAGCTGGCGTAAGAAAGGAATGATTGAAAATGACAGAGAAAAAGGGCAAATATTATATTACAACGCCTATCTACTATCCGAGTTCCAACCTTCATATAGGACATACCTATTGCACCGTAATGGCGGATGCCATGGCGCGCTTTAAACGTTTGTCAGGCTATGACGTGCGGTTTTTGACAGGTACGGACGAACACGGACAGAAAATCCAGACCATCGCCGCCGAGCAGGGCGTTTCACCGCAGGAATACGTAGACAAGATCGTAGACGGCATCAAAGACCTGTGGGAGACGATGGAAATTTCCAACGACGATTTTATCAGAACCACAGAACCCCGCCACGTAGAGCGGGTTCAGAAAATATTTATGGAGCTTTATGAAAAGGGCGATATCTACAAGGGCGAATACGAAGGTATGTATTGTACCCCTTGTGAATCCTTCTGGACGGAAAGCCAGTTGGTGGACGGAAAGTGCCCAGACTGCGGACGTCCGGTGGAGAAGGCCAAGGAAGAGGCCTATTTCTTCCGCCTTTCCAAATATGAGGACAGACTTCTAGACCTGTTTGAAAACAACCCGGACTTCCTCCAGCCAGACAGCAGAAGAAACGAGATGATCGCCTTTGTTAAGCAGGGCCTTGAGGATTTGTGCATATCCAGATCCACCTTTGACTGGGGAATCCCGGTTCCCATCGATGAAAAGCACGTGATCTATGTATGGCTGGATGCGCTCACCAACTATATTACGGCCCTGGGTTACCCGGACGATCCGGACCTATACAACGAATACTGGCCGGTGGATGTCCATCTGGTGGGCAAAGAGATCGTCAGGTTCCATACGGTGATCTGGCCGGCTATGCTCATGTCCATGGACCTGCCTCTGCCGAAGCAGGTAAGGGGGCACGGATGGCTGCTGCTGGAAGGCGGCAAAATGTCCAAGTCCAAGGGAAATGTGGTAGATCCGGTGAAGCTCATCGACCGCTACGGCATCGATGCGCTGAAATACTTCCTGCTGAGGGAATATACCTTCGGGCAGGACGGAATTTTTACCAATGAGGTTATGCTCAAGAGAATGAACTATGATCTGGCCAACGACCTGGGCAACCTGGTTTCCAGGACCGTTTCCATGATCGAAAAATATAACGGCGGCTACGTGCCGGAAAGCACAGCTCCGGAAGATGAAACGGACAAAGATCTGAAGTCCATTGCTGTTTCCGCCGCAGGCAAGGTGGAAGCCCATATGGATAAGTTCGAATTCAACCTGGCTTTGGAGGAGATTTGGGTTGCCGTAAGGCGGGCCAATAAGTATATCGATGAGAATACACCTTGGATCCTGGCCAAAAATGAAGCGGACAAGCCTCGTCTGGATACGGTGCTGCACAATCTGGCGGAAACGCTGCGAATCGTTTCCATCCTGATCTATCCTTTCATGCACACCACATCGGGCGAAATCAGAAAACAGCTGGGTCTGTGGTATGCGGACGTAGCCTGGGAAGACGCCTTTAACTTTGATATGATGCAGGGAGAACAGGTGAAGAAAGGAAATCCAATCTTCCCCAGACTGGATATTGAAAAGGAACTGGAAGAGCTGGAAGCGCTCAAGGGCGGCGGTGAGGATGAAAATATTCCTCTGGAATTAAAGGATCAGATCGAATACGATGACTTTGATAAGCTGGACCTGCGGGTAGGAACGATCCTGTCCTGCGAAAAACATCCAAAAGCCGATAAGCTGCTGGTGTTCCAGGTGAAGATGGGAACAGAGAAACGGCAGATCATATCCGGCGTCGCTCAGGACTTCAAGCCTGAAGAATGCGTCGGCAGAAAGGTGGTAGTCGTTGCCAACCTCAAGCCGAGAAAACTGAGAGGCTTGGAATCTAAAGGAATGCTGCTTTTTGCCGATAATGTGGTGGATGGCAAACAGCGGTGTGAATTTGTTACTACAATTGCCGATGATGGAAATCCAGTAACATAGCGTTTAATGGGTATCGGGCGGGCCGCTTTGACGGCCCGCTTTTTTTCAGGAGGAACGTGAATATGAAAAAGAAAAGGATCGCGCTGCTGTTTGCAGCAATTTTTGCAGCTATTGCCCTGTGCTCCTGCGGACCGGAAGACATTGATCTGGGAATGGGAAAAACCCAAGTGCTGGAGAATTATATTGAATTTACCCCAGTCAACGCCATCATGTGCAGCGACGAAATCTATGCGCCGGTGGGCAGTGAAAGCGGATGGGTGTACAACGGCGACATGGAAGACCCGGCCTATGTGGCATTGGTGGCAAACGTTAAGAATCTGACGGACAAAGAAATCAAGATGCAGAATTTTGCAGTGCCCATCCTCAAACAGGGCGGTCAAGAATACGAGTCCTATCAGAACCTGCTTCTTGTCAACAATGATACCCTGCTTTCTTCACGAGAGGCGATCGGCCCCAAGGAGGAAGGCACGGTCTATATTCTCATGGATGGCCAGCAAAAGACAAGAGGAAACGCTGAGGTGGAGCTGACCTTTGACAACGATGACTACGAGAAATATGATATTTACCATTTGAAGCTGGATACCAGCAAGAACATCGATCAGACCCTTCCGCTGAAAAAGGACAAAGCCGTTACAGCTGATGGATACGGAGAAATTACTTTGAAAAAGGTGGATACCGGCAAAAGGGTAGAGCCGACCAAGGCGTCCAAATACGACGGATATACATACTTTACGCCTAAGAAACCGGATACGGTTTTGCTGGACATTCAGATTGAGGCCGAAAACCTGCAAAAGGAAAAGTGCCCGGATGTGAACTTTGTCGGCGCGCGGGCAGTAAAAGGAGAGAAAACCTGTTACGGGTATGTGGTTACGGAAACCAAGGACAACAAGAATCTAAAGGACTTGGTGGACTTAAAGCCGGGCGAAAAGAGGCTGGTACATGCGATCATAGAAGTTCCCTCTGAATGGAAGAGCGGCGGAGTCCAGCTTTACCTGTATTTCAACGGCCAATTTTATGAATACAGCTGGAAGTAATCAAGTGTTTGAAACGATAGGGAGATTGGAGGAATGAGAAAATGTTGTTTGATTCCCATGCGCATATAAACAATGAATCCTTTACAGAGGAAGAACGTCAGGCGCTGATCGAAAAGATTGAAGCGTCCAACCTGGATTATGTGATGGACATTGGGTTTAACCTGGAAAGCTCGGCGATGGCGGTAAAACACGCCCAACGTCTGCCCTGGTGCTACGCGGCGGTGGGATGCCACCCCCATGACACAAAGGATATGGACGAGATGCAGCTGGCCATGATAAAAGGGCTGGCGAAAAAAGATAAGGTCCAGGCCATTGGAGAGATCGGGCTGGATTTCCACTACGATTATTCAGACCGGGATATCCAGCGATACTGGTTCCGCCAGCAGATCAAGCTGGCCAACGAGCTGAAAATGCCCATTGTGATCCATGCCCGGGAAGCGGATCAGGAAGTGATGGATATTCTCAAAGAGGAAGGTGCTTTTTCTCAGGAAAGGAAAGGCTGGTTTCCGACCCGCTATGATGGCAGCGGGGATGCCCGCGTCCTGCTCCACTGCTTTTCAGGAAGCAGGGAGCTGGGCAAGCAGTATGTCAAGCTGGGCGCTACCATTTCCATTGCCGGGCCGGTGACCTACAAGAATAACAAAAAGACGGCGGGCGTAGTGGAAGAGCTTCCGCTGGAGGTGCTACTTGTAGAAACCGATTCTCCCTACTTGACCCCGGAACCGTTCCGCGGCAAGCGCAATATTCCGCCCTATGTGGAATACACGGCAAAGAAAGTGGCGGAGATCAAAGGCATCCCGCTGGAGCAGACGGCAGCTCAAACCAAGGAAAACGCGATGCGCTTTTTTGGAATCAAGTAATGGATCCCCTCCGGGAGCGGCTACTTTTTGACGGTAGGCATATCGCAGTTGTGCAGAACCTGCCTGGATAAAACGAAGCAGATCAGGGCCGCCGCCAGTTCCCAAGCGGAGAGTGCCCCAAGGGCGATTACCATGGCTGCTGGTCCGCCGACCAAGTAGAATACGGCCATGGCTGCCGCCAGGCCCGGGATCATGAAAAGAATGACAACAAAGAAGTACACGATCAGCAAAAGTCCCTGTGAGAGATTGGCCTGGGTCCACCGCAGGGACAAAAAATTGATTGCCAGCAGCAGCAACGAGAAAAGAATGTAAGGCAGCATGCTTATAAAGGTGAGGGCCGGGCTGCTGCCCAGGATGAAAGCGGGGATTCCTAAGAACAAGACGCTTTCGACAACGATTTTCAGCATCATCTCCATGTTGCTCCAGATGAGTTTTTGAAAGGGCGAGGCAGGAATCATGTAAATATAATGGGAATAGAGTTCCATCAGACCCCGTCCGGTGCCGATCATGAACACCTGCATCCACATGAGTATCTGCACCAAGGTGAGCAGACCCAGACTATCCCGCAGGAAGAAAGAGACTGTGATGATGATTACGGCAGCAACCAGCATATACAAACTGAAAAAGCCAAAGCGGTTTTTGCGGAAGGTTTCACGCATGTGTTTGTAAAAAAGGACCTGCGGTCCCAGGCCGCTGAGGCCGGTTTTGGTTACTTTCACCTTGGCCGTTGTGGAACCGGCTGCCTGTACGTCGCCTTCCGCTGCTGCCCGTTTCCGCTCAAAGCTGGTTTCGGTAGCCACCAGCACATCTTCATAGTAATCGGAACGGCTGAACAGGATATAGAGGAACAGGACTGCCCCCGCAGCGGCCAAAAGCCCCAGCCAAGCCAGCCCTGCCGCCATACTGCCCTGGATCAAAGCGATGGCCCCGGCCGATGCCCAGCCTACGAGCGGGGTGGCGGCTAGAAGAGGGGACTGGATGATGATGCCCGTAGCCATGCTGCCATGGGCGGCAATCTGAAAGACAGTATAGATGAGCAGGGGCACGAATACGGCGACTGCCAGGATCCGTACCGTCCGTTTTCTGCGGGGCCTTCCGTTGGTAACGCTGTATATGACCAGCGATAGCAGGGTGAAAACGATGGTGGCCAGGATAAAAGCGCCAAAGAGAATCAGTACGCCGTCGAATCCTACTCCAAAACTAGCAAGCGTGCTGCTCTGAAACAGCAGAAAAAATCCTGCAAAAAATGACATTCCCGCCATGCGGATCAGCCCATAGAGCAGGGTTGCCCTGGGATTGACCGGCGATACGAAGAGAAGATTAACGTCGCTCATTTCAAAAATGGTATCGCCTGATGAAAGGCCCTTCTGGACGGCCAGGCCGTAAAAGAGCAGCAGAAAGGCAAAATAAATGGGTAGTAAATAAGATGTTGGATACGCATGATTCATCTGCCCGGAGCCCAAAAGGGTGGTCGCCAAAGCCCCGCCGATGGCAGCGAACACCAAAAGATAAAGCACCAGCTTGGCCGGCTTGTGGATCACGGCTTTTATTCTATTTTTCAAACTGGTACGAAACAAATAAAAGTGGCTGCTCATGCTTTCTCCTCCCCGCTACCTTCCGTGATGGAAAAATACAGATCTTCCAAATCGCTGCCGCTGTCCAGGTCCTCTCTGCGGCAGGCCCGTGCGATACGTCCGCCTGTCATGATACAGGTGGTATCCCAATTTTCTTCTACGCTTTCGATCATGTGAGTCGAAACGATCATAGCACACCCATCCTTTTTCAATTCTGCGATCAAGCTCTTCAATTCCCTGATCGCATGGGGGTCCAGGCCCACAAGAGGTTCGTCGAAAATGACGGCTCTGGGATTGGTCAGGGCTGCGCAGCAAATGCTTACTTTTTGCTGCATGCCTTTGGACAGCTCTTTACCCAGCTTGTTTTGCTTATCATCAAGTTCAAAGCGCCGCAACAGCTGGGATGCCTGAGGTTTCCAGTCTTTCAGCTGGTAAGCGCGGGCAATAAATTCCATATGTTCCTGTACGGTCAGCATGGGGTAGAGGGCCGGCATCTCCGGGATGTATCCCAGCTGCTGCTTGGCCTCTTTGCTGCGGTTGTCATATCCGTTTATGGTAATAGCGCCTTCAAAACGCAGCAGCCCACAGATGCATTTGATCAAGGTGGACTTTCCTGCTCCGTTGGGGCCCAGCAGCACGGTAAGCTCACCGGGCTTTACCGTCAGGGACAGATTATTATTGGCAATAAATTTTCCGTACCGTTTTGTTAAATTCCTTACTTCTATCATGTCTAGGGTTCCTCTCAATGTTACGCAGCCTGCCCGGCCATTATAAGCGGTCAGCAGCATGGGGATAAAACCGTTGCTCATATGATACAGGAACTGGAGGTGCAAGTCAATTTTTTCCGCCCTGCCTGTCCCGCACCGTCCCCGCCTCCCCTTTGACATTCCTATCTGAACAGCTCAAAGCACGAGTCCCGCAGCTTCTCGAAATTTGTCGCAAAAAAACTGGTATTTTCTATCGGATTTCGACAAAGGAAAATATTGGCGTAAGGTATAATAGCTCCAGGCTTGTACAAAAGGAGGAGTCTGTAAATGGAACTGATATCAAAAAGGCCGGTTATCGGCAAAGAAAAAGGGGATATTCATATATGGGCCGTAGCGGCGGTGGTTGTATTGAGCTTTCTAGTGAGTAGAGCGTGTTTTATGGGGGAAACGTTTCCTGCGGGAATCGCCCTGCTTACGGCCTTGCTGACCTATCATACATTAAACTTTTACTTACTTCCAGTCATGCTTATTGGACTGGGGACGTTTTACAGCAGTGGGATCGCCATCTGGGGCGACGTGGGCGCGCTGTGCGGATGCGCACTGGTGTTTCTATGCACAGCCAAAATTCGATTTGCAACTTGGCACAAAGCCGTCATTGCAGGGTCGATCACGGTGATCGCCAGGAGCATCTATTATATTGCCGCAGGATATACATATCGAATCGCTGCAGCGGACCTTCTCCTGGAGGGCTGCTTTGTCGCGGTGCTGTGCGGCATCTTTGAGATCCTTCTCCAGCTGGTGGACAAAAGGGAACCGAGAAGCGGTACTGCCGGCGGGATGCTGGCCATTGCATCCGCGGCTATGCTGATCGTTTCCGGGACAAGCCTGCCCTGGGTTTTAATACCGGCGGCCATGACCATTACGCTGCTCATCGGCTATCTCTTTGGCACCATGGAAGGATTGCTGGTTGGTTTCGTTTCCGGGCTTATCCTGATCCTCAGCGGCGGCCCGCCTGGAGCCATCCTTGTCTTGGCGCTGGGAGGCGTTGTTGCAGGGTTTGCCAGAGGTCAGAATAAACTTGTAGCTGCGTTATGCTTTGCGGCAGTGACAATGGGCGCGGGGACCATTGAACTATCCGTCAATTTGGCGCTGCCCATATACGGCCCGCTGGCATCAGGGGCAATCCTTGCCTTGATGCCGCAAAAGTGGCTTTTCCGGCTGGATACGGCCCTTTGCACATTTCTGCGCTGCGGCGTTTTCAAAGAAAAGAAAAAGAACGCGGAAGCATCCGCTTACTTAGAAAGGATCCGGAGAAATTTTGATGACCTGTCATCCCTTTTCGTCTCACAAGAAAACAACCGGATCCTGATGTCCTATCAATTTAAGGCCATGTCCAGAATTATCGACCATACAATTAAAGAAATAAGCAGCAGGCCCGGCGCCGCCTCCGTAAAGCTTTGCGCCGAGCCTGCCTGGGCCGGCTATGCGAAAGACCGGGGGATCTCCGGTGACAGCTATATGTGGGAAGAACTGCCGGACGGGCGGTTTGCCATCGTCCTCAGCGACGGCATGGGAAACGGCAAGACAGCGGCAACGGAAAGCAGCTTGGCCGTGGCTGCGGTAATCAAGCTGCTCAAGGCCGGACTGGAGGTGGAGCTGGTATTAAAGCTACTCAATTCCATTCTCCTGCTCAATGCGGAAAATGAAATTTTTTCAACCATTGACCTGGGTATCCTCAATAAAAAAACCGGGAAAATGAAATTCTATAAAATCGGCGCGGCAACGACCTTTATTAAACGGAAAAATGCTGTGGAGACGGTGAAGGTTTCGGCCATGCCAATGGGAATTGTAGATGGACTGAAGATCGATTATGTGACGGTCCATTTGAATCCAGGCGACCAGGTGATCATGATATCCGACGGAGTGACCGATTCCAAACGAGAAGACCTTTCCATGGAATGGCTGGCCCAGACCATCGAAGAGATCAAATCCAAGGACCCGCAGACAATGTGCGACCTGATCATGAACCGGGCCGTAGAAAACTATGGCTTGAAAGAAAAGGATGACTTGACGGTTTTGTCTGTAAGAGTCAGCTGATCTATGATATACTGGGTCCATGATCAGAGAAAGCATTAAAAAAACTATTTTTAAGCATAATTTAATCAATCGCGGAGAGCACATTGTGATCGGCCTTTCCGGAGGCCCTGATTCAGTGTGCCTTTTTCATGTGCTGAAAAGTTTGGAAGAAGAATTGGATATTTGCTTGTACGCAGTCCATGTAAACCATAAATTCCGCCCCGGCGCTGCCGAGGAAGACCAGGGTTATGTGGAAAAGCTGTGCCAAAGTCAGGGCGTACCATGCCGGGTTGTTGTCCGGGATTGCGCAAAGCTGGCGCAGGAGCAGGGAATGAGCAGCGAGGAAGCGGGACGAAAGGTGCGCTATCAGGCTTTTGAAGAAATGTGCCGCAGCCTGGCTGACAGGGGCATTGCAAGGGAAGCCATTAAGATTGCTGTCGCCCAAAATGCTGACGATCAGGCGGAAACGGTGCTCCTTCGCCTTTTGCGGGGAACCGGGCCCGACGGATTGGCAGGGATGGCCTATCTGCGCAGGGAAGGGGATTTTGCCGTTATACGGCCGCTGCTGGATATGAAGCGGCAGCAGATTGAAGCTTATTGCCGGGAGCACAAACTGGATCCGAGGATCGACCAGACCAACCTGCAGTCCATTTATACCAGGAATAAAGTCAGGCTCCAGCTGATACCATATTTGAAGGAGCACTTTAACAGCAGCGTTGACAGCGCGCTGGTGCGGCTGAGCAAAATCGCTGCTGAGGATAAAGAATATCTGTGGAAGATCACAGAACAATCATATAAGGAGCTTATGATAGAGCCTGGAATTTTAAATCTGGCAGGCTTGCAGTCTCTGGAAAAAGCCATTCGCCGCAGGGTCATGCTCAAAGCCTTTGAAGAGGCCGGACTGGAGCAGGATATCACAGCGCGCCATTTGGAGGCGGCGGACCAGCTTTTGATGGAAGGCGGTACTTCAAAGTCTCTGGACTTTCCCGGCGGCTGTAAAATGACCATCGGCTACGGCTGTGTTTCTTTTAGAAAAGAAATCGATCAAACGGCCGCCAGGGCCAAAACGCGCCTGAAAATGCGCTTGGCCGCCGCGGAAGAGGAATTCCCTCCGGGAGCGGCTGTCTTTGACTGGGAAAAGATATGTGAGGGACATGGAGCTTCACCGCAAGTTCAGCTGAGAACAAGGCTTCCCGGTGATTATATCGGACTCAAGCTTGGACGTAAAAAAATACAGGATTTTTTTGTTGACAAAAAAGTCCCCAAGGAAGAACGGGACAGGGTGCCGCTGGCTGCCATCGGCAGTGAAATTCTATGGATGGTAGCCGACGGGCGGACCAATCTCAAGGCCCATCGTTACAGTGAAAAATATAAAGTCGATCAGGCAACAAAAGTGGTCCTTTTGCTTGAAATTATTTGTGAAATATGATAAAATGACATACCCAATTTTGGATATTAGAACAAAATTTAAATAAAAACCGACACGGGAGGACGGAAATTTGAAAAGGTTATCAAAAAATATAGGAATTTACCTGATCATCTTTGGACTGGTACTTGCCATGGCATGGTTCTACAGCAGCGGTTCCGACAAGGATGCGGAAAAGGAAGTTTCTTTTTCCACAATGGCTGAATACGCGGCGGACAGCCAGATCTCGGAGATTAATATCACAGAGACCAAGATCAGCGCTACGTTGAAAGATGACAGTCAGGTATACGCATACGCATCCAATGTGGTCGACTTGCAATGGTTCAACGAGAAATACGTGTATCCGCAGATTGATGCCAAAACGCTCAAGTATAAGACCGACGAGCCTCATAAGGAATCGATCTTCATCACCCTGCTGCCAACCCTGATCATGATCGGGGCGCTGGTTTTCTTCTTCTTTATTATCATGAACCAGAGCGGTGGAGGCGGCAAAGCCATGTCCTTCGGCAAGAGCAAAGCAAAATTGCAGAAAGACAGCGACCTGAGAAAGGTGACGTTCAAGGATGTTGCCGGCCTGGATGAGGAAAAAGAAGAGCTGGCGGAAGTGGTGGACTTTCTGCGCAACCCCAAGAAGTACAACAGTCTGGGCGCACGGATTCCAAAGGGAATTCTGCTTGTGGGCCCCCCGGGAACTGGTAAAACTTATATTTCCAAAGCTACTGCCGGAGAGGCAGGGGTTCCTTTCTTTACCATCAGCGGTTCTGACTTTGTGGAAATGTTCGTCGGAGTCGGCGCCTCCAGAGTCAGAGACTTGTTCGAGCAGGCGAAAAAGAATTCGCCCTGTATCATCTTTATCGACGAAATCGATGCGGTGGGCCGCAAGAGAGGCGCCGGCCTGGGCGGCGGCCACGATGAACGGGAACAAACCCTCAATCAGCTGCTGGTAGAAATGGACGGCTTCGGTGAGAATATGGGAATCATCATACTGGCTGCGACCAACCGGCCGGATATCTTGGACCCGGCTCTGCTCAGACCCGGCAGATTTGACCGCCAGGTTGTGATCGGCGCGCCGGATATCAAGGGAAGAGAAGAGATTTTCAAAGTTCATTCGAGAAACAAACCGCTGGCAGACGAAGTGGACCCCAAAGTTCTTGCCAGACGGACTCCGGGTTTTACCCCTGCGGATATCGAGAACATGCTCAATGAAGCGGCTCTTTTGACAGCCAGAAGAAATGGAATTAAAATCCGTATGGATGAGATCGAAGAAGCGATTACAAAAGTAATCGCAGGTCCGGAAAAGAAGAGCAGGGTAATCAGTGAAGAAGAACGAAAACTGACTGCTTTCCATGAGGCTGGTCATGCGGTAGTCGCCCACTCTCTGCCGAAAACCGATCCTGTTCATCAGATCACCATCGTGCCGAGAGGCCGTGCTGGTGGATTTACAATGATCCTGCCCAAAGAGGACAAATATTACGGCACCAAAACCACCATGCGCGAGCAGATTATCCATCTGCTGGGCGGGCGTGTAGCGGAAATGCTTACCCTGGACGACATCAGTACGGGAGCCAGCAACGATATCATGCGGGCGACGGAAATTGCCAAGGATATGATAACCAAATATGGTTTCAGCGACAAGCTGGGACCTGTCAACTACAGCTCATCGGATGAAGTGTTCCTGGGCAAGGATTTCTCCACCAGGCAGAACTACTCAGAAGAAACTGCTTCTGAGATCGATGAGGAAGTTAAAAATATTGTAGAAGCTTGCTTCGAAGAGGCAAAAGCGATCCTGACCGAGCATCTGGATAAACTTTATACGGTGGCCGAAGCGCTGCTGGAGATTGAGACGCTGGACGGCGAGCAGTTCGAGCTTTTGTACAGCGGAAAGATGACTGCCAAAGAGCTGGCTGACGATGTGCTGGACAAAGAGAACCAGCGCCGTGAAAAGAACGCAGCCGAAGCAGAAGAAGCTGCGAGAATTCTTCGGGAACAAGAAGAACGGGAGGCCAGAGAAGCGGAAGAGGCGCTCAATAGTATGGTCCTGGATAAGGACGGTGAAGAAAAAAATTGGGTTACAGAAGGCGAGGAAGAGCCGGATGACGACGATATGCCCAGTGAAGAAGAACTGGCAAAGTATGACGAAGACTATTTCGCCGATGACGATGAGGAAATGGATGAAGAGTCAGAGGATGAGGGTGACCCCCAGTCCGTAGAAGCGCCAGATCAAGACAGTGAAAAGGCTTCGGAGGAAGATAAAGAGGAAAAATAAATGAAAGTTACAGTAAAGGATTGTCTGGAGTTAAGAGCCTTTAAGGGCGCCAGGGTAGTGGCAGGCAGAGCGGCCCTTGGCAATGACGTGAAAGCGGTTTCTGTTCTAGAAGCTACCGCGCCCAAAGAAGTGGCGGCTTATGCCGACGATAAAGGTGAGCTTCTTCTGACTGGTTTCTTTGCGGTCCGAGACGATGTCTCCCAGCAATGCCAGATTGTAAAGCAGGTGGCTGCTGACGGCCATGCGGCTTTGGTCATATTCTATGTGGGCACGGTTGTGCCCGCTCTTGATAAAAAGGTGATCCAGGCCGCGGAAGCAGCCGATCTGCCGCTGATTGTGATGCCGAAAGACAGCCGCGCCCACTACTCCCATGTGATTACGCAGATCATGGAAAAAGTCCTTTACAGCGATAATTTTAGCAACCGGCTGATCAGCAATACCATTTTCCATTTGCTGAACTTTGAAAAACACAGCAACTTTCAATCGGCGGTCCGAGAGGCAGCCATTAATAATGACTTTCAGCTGATTCTCCTCAGTGAAGATTTCAACCCCATCTTGTCCGTTGAGACGCGCCATAAGGCGACGATTGCAGAAGCCATTCGTATGGGAAAAGAGCGGGAAGTGGAAAAACAATCGGAAGTATACACAATGATCGATGTGAATGGGGTCCTTACCTATTGGGGCCCGGTAACGATCAATAATGATAAATACTTTATGTTCATCGTGGACAACGAAGATTCCTATTCCGCAGGGGAGATCACCAAGCTGGCCGAAATCATCGAGCTGGCTATGGGCATGTGGAAATATACTCCGGAAAGAGATGCAAGAGCAGAATTCATCAAAGCCCTCATGCGGGGCAACAAGAGTCTGGCTTACACCTTGAAGGACGAGGCCGGAATCGAAGGGGACGATATACTCAGCGTATTTTTTGCCAAAGGAATCAATCAGGGAATCCTGACTGAATTTGAAAAGCAAGAAGGACTGCATATCATGAAAATCAGCGAGGCCGATGAAACTTACGGCATGATTTTGATTGATCGAGATGACCCGGATGTGGATATTGACGGAAAGAGCAGCTGTGTCAAGCTGTTTAATAAGTTAAAAGAGGACAAGACTGTCCGTATTTTCCATGTAACCGGATTGGATGGAATTGAGGGTGCAGGAGACGCATACAGGCTGATCAGCGAGAGTTGGTCCTTTGTACAAAACGTCTTCCCTTATAAACGAGTATTTACAAAATACGAACTGGCACTGGTGAGCAATTGCATTAATATCCAGCTCCAGGGCGGCTATGTGAAAAAAAATTATCTGGAACTTTTGGAACCCTTCAAGGGCGCGGGAGAGAACAAAGGAAAACAGCTGCTGGATACGCTGGAAACCTTTGTCCTGGATGCCGGGATGAACAGCGGCAAAACCGCTGAATTTATGGGGATTCATACTAACACAGTTCAATACAGGCTGAAACGGATTAACGATGTGCTGGGCGTGGAAATTACCGGAAACCGGGTTATTCCCGGGCTGACGATCGCACTGGCTCTCAAACGCCTTGAGCGGGTGGTTAGTTAATATATTTATGGTAGAAAAAAGGAGAACACGGAATGTATTTTAATTACTTGGACAAGGCTGATCCTGAGATCAGCGCCGCCATCAAACGGGAGATCGGCAGACAGGAGACAAAGATTGAAATGATCGCTTCTGAAAACTTTGTCAATTATGAAATCATGGAAGCGGCAGGAAGCGCTCTGACCAATAAATATGCGGAAGGCTATCCGGGCAAGCGGTATTACGGCGGCTGCGAATTCGTCGATGAGGTGGAGGCTATGGCCATTGAACGGGCCAAGGCGCTCTTCGGCGCAGACCATGCCAACGTTCAGCCTCACTGCGGCGCCAACGCCAATACGGCCGTTTACCAGGCGGTTTTGGAATATGGAGACACGGTTCTGGGCATGGATTTATCCAACGGCGGACATTTATCCCACGGATCCCCCGTCAATATTTCCGGAAAATCCTACAACTTCGTCCCATACGGACTGAACCCGGAAACGGAAAAGATCGATTTTGACAATGTGCGTGAGCTGGCGCTCAAACATAAGCCCAAGCTGATTGTGGCAGGAGCCTCCGCTTATCCGAGGACCATTGAAACGGACAAGTTTAAGGCCATTGCCGATGAAGTAGGCGCGATTTTAATGGTGGATATGGCTCATATTGCCGGTTTGGTGGCAACCGGTCATCATCCCAACCCGATGGAGTATGCTGATATCGTTACCAGCACCACCCATAAGACACTGCGCGGTCCCAGGGGCGGCTTGATTTTATGCAAAGAAAAGTATGCCAAGGCCATCGACAAAGCAATTTTTCCAGGAACCCAGGGCGGTCCGCTGATGCATATTATCGCTGCCAAAGCTGTCTGCTTTAAGGAAGCTGCCGAGCCGGAGTTCAAAATATATCAGCAGCAGGTGATCGACAATGCGCAGGCTTTGGCAAAAGCACTGATTGCAAAAGGTTTTGATTTGGTTTCCGGCGGCACGGACAACCATTTGGTACTGGTAAACCTGGTAGGCAAAAACCTGACTGGAAAACGGGCGGAAAATCTATTGGACGAGGCAAACATCACGACCAATAAAAACGCAGTTCCCAATGATCCCCAGAGCCCATTTGTTACCAGCGGTCTCAGGCTGGGAACACCGGCCATGACCAGCAGAGGATTTAAGGAAGAGGATGTGGAAAAAACAGTGGAGGCCATGGCGCTTGTTCTGGATAACCCGGATGATCCGAAAGCCATGGAGCAGGCAAAAGCCATCGTCAAAGAGCTTTGCCAAACGTATCCGCTGCATACTATTCAGAAATAGAGTTTGAAATGCTCGCATATTGACGGCAGGCAAAACTGTTGGTGCGAACCCTTTACAATGCAGCAAAACAAAAAATATTGCAAATCCTATTCGAAACCGGCCTTTTGGCAGCCAATGTCCATATAAAATGGCGCTGCAGGCCGGATTGTATCCGGTGTTAGATGCAGGTAACCGCATGCAAGTCGCTTGTATGCGCCTATATGCAGCAAATAAATGAATTTTGCCATCCTGGCTTGCTGTGAAAACGGCAAAATGCCCTGTTCTTCTATGAACTTTGCATTAAAAACAGGCCATTTCGAATAGAAACCGGCCAAAAAAGTTTTTTTGCTGTTGGGACGGCCCGGCCCACGTGCAATTAAGGATGCTCTGGCACCCAGAGGCAGTGTTTACACTGCCTCTATTTTGATACCGTCATTCTCCAGGAGTTGAGGCCGGGAACAAATCATCGCGATCTGTGCCTGGCAGGCCTTTCCAGCGATGATTTCAGGCCTTTTTTACGGCCAATTCACCTATAAACAGCATGTAATTATCGCTTTTATAGCTTTTTTTCTTTTCCCACGATAAAAAATCATCGTAATCTTAGACAAAAACAAGCTCGAGCGATCATTTTACTTTTCACCCTTTACTAATCCGGGCCCGAAGGGCCCGCTCCTTCCATAAAAGGGATCGAAAAAAAGGGCACATCGCATTCGTTTTCATGAATGCGACGGCCCCCCTTAGAAATTCGTGTGCAATACGCGAACTGACTCGCCTAGCGCCGAGTATTGGGCCCCAGTCCTTCCTTCTTCGAATTGTGCCCCAGGTTTTGATTTTTTAGAGTTCCGGGAACTTCCCCTTCCTGCTCCTCAAGAATTTTTTTACCGAGACTTACAAGGCCTTTTGAAGTAAGTTCGCCCAGCTCTTTTGAAGTCATATCTCCAAGATCCATTTTATCACCTCCTACTAGATAGTGTGGGTAGAAACATACGGGTTATACTTGTCCTGGATACGATATTGCCGAAACTTTGAAAAAACGGCTGTCTCCCTTGTAAAGACCAGCTGGAAGAATAATGTATACAACGGAATTTTGGTTGCAAAAGAGCTTGAATTACGTTATAGTGAGGTTGGTGTACCATGCACTGATAAATATTTCACAAAACATCCAAAATACTTAAGGAGGAAATATATATGAACAAGCTTGAAGAACTTCGCCAATTGAAAGAAAAAATAGCTCAGGGCGGAGGACAAAAAAGGATCGATGCGCAGCACAAAAAAGGAAAGCTGACCGCAAGAGAGAGATTGAATGTTCTCTTCGACGAAGGAAGCTTTGTAGAAAACGATGTGTTTGTTTCTCACAGATGCACCAATTTCGACATGGCTGACACCAAGGCTCCTGGGGATGGCGTTGTTACTGGTTATGGTACAGTGGACGGCAGACTTGTATTTGCTTATGCGCAGGACTTTACCGTACTTGGCGGATCTCTGGGTGAATACCATGCAGAGAAGATTGTCAAGGTGCAGGGCATGGCTCTGAAAATGGGAGCACCGATCGTCGGCTTAAATGACTCCGGCGGAGCGAGAATTCAGGAAGGGGTTAACGCGCTTTCCGGATTCGGCAAGATCTTCCACAACAACACGATCTCTTCCGGCGTTATTCCGCAGATTTCCGTAATCATGGGACCTTGCGCAGGCGGAGCGGTTTATTCACCGGCCATCACAGATTTTATTTTCATGGTAGACAAAACAAGCCAGATGTTCATAACAGGACCGGAAGTCATTAAAACGGTTACTGGTGAAGATATTTCCGCCGAGCAGCTGGGCGGCGCTATGACCCATAACACGGTCAGCGGAGTTGCTCACTTTATAGGAACGGATGATACGGATACACTGATGCAGGTAAGAGAGCTGCTCAGCTACATGCCTTCCAACAATTTGGAAACAGCTCCGATCTATGCGACGAGCGACGACCCCAACAGAATGATTCCGGAGTTCAACGATATCATTCCGGATAACCCCAATAAAGCGTATGATATGTACGATATTATTACCAAGATCGCAGACGACGGTAAACTCTTTGACGTTATGCCCCATTATGCGAAGAACATGATCACCTGCTTCATCCGCATGGACGGAGCAACGGTAGGCGTTATTGCCAACCAGCCCAAGTTCGGAGCCGGATGCCTGGACATCAACGCATCCGACAAAGCGGCAAGATTTATCAGAAGATGCGACGCGTTCAACATTCCTCTGTTGACCGTGGAAGACGTACCTGGATTCCTTCCGGGAGCCGATCAGGAATACGGCGGAATTATCCGCCACGGCGCCAAGATGCTGTACGCGTACTGCGAAGCAACCGTTCCAAAGATCACCATGATCCTGAGAAAGGCTTACGGCGGCGCTTACATCGGAATGTGCAACAAGGAATTGGGCGCAGATCTGGTTATGGCCTGGCCGTCGGCACAGATCGCTGTAATGGGAGCCGCAGGAGCCGCCAATATCGTATTTAAAAAAGATATCAAAGCAGCCGACGATCCGGAAGCAAAGAGACAGGAAAAAATTGCTGAATACGAAGATCGGTTCAACAATCCGTACAGAGCCGCGGAGATGGGTTATGTAGATGACATCATCGAACCGGCTACAGCTAGACAGAGAATCATCAGCGCTCTGGATATGCTGAGCACAAAGAGAGAATCCTTACCTGCTAAGAAGCACGGTAACATTCCGCTGTAGGAGGTGGCATAATGAGCTTAATGGAGCAATTTGCAAATCCCGATGTGATGCATAACATGACTTTTGGAGAAAAGATGGCAGGGGCCGGGATCACGACCCTGATGGGAATGGGGATCACGTTTATCGTGCTGATCCTGTTATGGGCCTGCATCGCAATCATGACAAAATTTACATATCGTCCCAACAAGGGAGATAAGGCGCCGCAGAAGGCAGATGCCGCACCCGCTGCAGCCCCGGCAGCTCCCACAGGAGCGGCAGCAGTCACTGCCGATGACAGTTTGATCGCAGTCATTACAGCAGCGATCACTGCTTATGAGGGGGGCGCAAATAATTTCATCGTTCGGAAAATACGCAGAATATCCGGTGACACGACAGCATGGGGTGATGCTGGCCGCGCCGACTGCATTGACAGCAGAAAGTTTTAAGTGAAGGATTTATCAGGAAAGGAAGAGTAAACGAAAATGAAAAAATATAACATTACAGTAAATGGTACTGTGTATGCAGTAGAAGTTGAAGAAGTAGGCGGAGCAGCGGCACCAGCAGCGCCTGTACCGGCACCAGCGGCAGCGCCTGCGGCTCCTGCTCCTGCACCGGCAGCAGCCCCGGCCCCGGCAGCACCTGCTGCCGCAGCTCCGGCAGCGGGAGCAAACACGGTAAGCGCCCCGATGCCGGGAACAGTTCTGGAAGTGAAAGTTACACCGGGTCAGGCTGTAAATGCCGGAGACGTTCTGATCATTCTGGAAGCTATGAAAATGGAGAACGAAATCATGGCACCAGCAGCAGGAACCGTAGATACCGTACCTGCAGCCAAGGGCGCGTCCGTAAATGCCGGAGACGTTCTGGTTACTCTTAAATAAGTGAATTTGATTTGATGAATATACTGGCGGGCACATGCGACCCGCCAGTTTTCATTGTCAGGTATAAATATGCTCGACATAGCGCGCATATTGGAGTATAATAGCTTGCAGAATTCTAAAAAAGGCAGAGCAAAGGAGAAACAAAGCCATGCTACTAGCATTTGACGTAGGAAACACCAATATTGTACTGGGCGTTTTTAAAGAGGGGGAGCTGATCCAAAACTGGAGGCTGGAAACGGATAACAATAAGAGCGCCGACGAATACGGAATGGTGATCAATCAGCTGTTTCAGTACGAAGGACTGGACGTAGGGGAAGTGGAGGACGTGATCATTTCCACGGTAGTACCTTCCGTACTGTTCACGCTGCAGCATCTATCCATGAAATATTTTAATAAAAGAGCGATTGTCATCGGACCGGGTATCAAAACCGGCCTGGTGGTGAAATACGATAACCCAAAGCAGGTAGGCGCAGACCGAATTGTCAACGCGGTGGCAGCTCACGCCAAGTACGGCGGACCGCTGATCATCATTGATTTCGGAACGGCTACAACATTCTGCGCGATCTCAGAAAAAGCGGAGTATATCGGCGGTACCATTGCGCCAGGATTGAAAATCTCTTCAGAGGCTCTGTTCGAAAAGACTGCCAAGCTGCCTAAGGTCGAGCTGGAGGAACCGGGGAACGTAATATGCAGAAATACGATCCACAGCATGCAGTCGGGGCTGGTCTACGGCCATATGGGAATGGTGGACTATATTGTAAAAAAGATGAAGAAGGAACTGCAGGATTACAGCGAGTCGGAAGAACCGGTAAAGGTTATCGCCACAGGAGGGCTGGCTACTCTCATTGACAGCGGGATCGACTGCATCGATCATGTGGACAAGCTGCTGACTTTGGAGGGCCTGGAAATTATCCATAGGAAGAATAAAAGACAGAAATGATGAAAATAGGGAATATTGAGCTGGAAAACCCTTTCGTTTTAGCGCCGCTGGCCGGGATTACCGACGGTCCTGCCAGAAGTTTGGCAAAGGAGCAGGGGGCTGCCCTTCTGTACTCGGAAATGGTCAGCGCCAAGGGACTCTGGTACAAAGATAAAAATACAGAGCGTCTCTTAGAAATCTTTCCAGGCGAAGAGCCGATCGCCTATCAGTTGTTTGGGAGCGAACCGGACATCATCGCCCATGCGGCAAAAACCTTGCGGGGTCGTAAAAATGCGGCGTTTGATATTAATATGGGCTGTCCGGTGCCCAAGGTGGTAAAAAACGGCGAAGGCTCCGCACTGCTGAAAGATCCGGATCAAATATATGAGCTGGTAAAAGCGGCTGCGGATCATGCGGGAAAGCCGGTGACGGCCAAAATCCGCATCGGATGGGATCACGATTCCATCAACGCGGTCCAGACCGCCAAAGCCATTGAGGCTGCGGGGGCCGCTGCTGTTGCAGTTCACGGCAGAACAAGGCAGCAGTATTATACGGGCCATGCGGACTGGGATATGATCCGCAGGGTAAAAGAAAACGTCAATATTCCAGTGATTGGAAATGGAGACGTTTTTTCAGGCGAAGATGCCAATCGCATGCTGAAAGAGACCGGATGCGACATGGTGATGATTGCCAGGGGCGCCCTCGGGAACCCCTGGATTTTCCGCGATGCGATTGCCATTTGGAAAGGCGATGAAAAGCCGCCGGCGCCCTCCCTTGAGCAGCGGGTGCAAACCATGCTCATTCATTTGGAGCGGCTGACAGCAGTCAAGGGCGAGTATGCGGCCGTCAGGGAGATGCGCAAACATGTGGGCTGGTATTTAAAAGGGATCAGAGGTTCCGCGGCGGTAAGAAGGACGATTAACCGCATTACCGACCTGGAGGAACTGAGGCGGGAAATCGAGCGCATTGGCGAATGAGCCGGGAGGTTTGGTATGGGCTGAATGTGTATCTGCCTACGCACCTACACGCTGATATCCTTGCGCCGGAAATGCAGGAAAGCGATCAGCGCCGCTGCCAGCGTGTATACCATTCCCAATATGATCAGCTTGCCGTCCAGCGTCCCATCGGGAATAATGGAGGAAGCGTCCGCATATTTGAATGGCGTGATATATTTGAGCCAATCGGCCTGGCTGCCGATGTTTCCGATGATATTGAGGAAATACAGTAGAGCGGCAAAGCCAAGACCAAGTCCAAGCCCGGATCTACGCAAAAAGGAGGAAATGGCAAAACAGATAAGTGCGATTTCCAGCTGAAGCAGGAACTGGGCGATGTGAAAGAGGACAAACGCCTTAACCTCTATTTGTTCATCGATCAGAACAAAAGAAATCAATGAACAGGCGATGCAGATTGCATTAAAAAGAATCAATTGGCAGATCAGGGCAGCCAGCTTTTCCCAAGTGACCCTCATGCGGCTGATGGGATGGGTGAGGAGAAATTCCGCCGTATGACCGGCCTCCTCCTTAGCCAGGCTGCTGATCCCCAGCAGAGCCGCGAAAAAAGCACCGCCGATTCCCAGAACATTTCCGCATTCGATACCGTAAAAGCCCATCACCGAACCCAAACTCAGCTTATCCATGCCAAAGGCTTCGGTAAAACCCCCCATCTGAGAAAAGATTTTGTCGATACCGCCCATCTGCTTTCCCATTTCCGGGTACATGAGCATACAGATCAAAATCATAAAACCGACCACAGCGCTCCAAATCAGCAGCATCCTGCGGCCCTGCCGCAATTCATGTCTAAATAAGATCATTGGACCCACTCCTTTCATGATAAAAGTGCATAAAGATTTCTTCGATATCCGGTTCGGATATCGAAAGGTCCTGGACAGGAAGGGCATTCAGCGAGGCGATCAGCGACTTCATCTCCCCCTGGTATAAAAAGCGGACACTTTCTGCGCCGCAGTCCACATCGAGGATACCATCGATGGCCGGCGGCGTTTGAATCCCGTGAACCTCCACTTTCCGCGCCGATGTTTTGGAAAGGGCTTCGACTGAGCCATGCACGACCAGCTGCCCGTCCCGGATAATGGCGGCGCTATGGCAATGACGCTGAATTTCTGAAAGCACGTGGGAAGAGAGAAAGACAGCGGCACCTTCTTTGTTCCGCTCTTCCACCAACGAAAAGAACTCCTTCTGCATCAGCGGATCCAGCCCGCTTGTGGGTTCATCCAGTATGTACAGCTGAGGGCGGTGCTGGAAGGCACAGACAATTCCAACCTTTTTCCGGTTTCCCAGAGACAGCTCCCGAATTTTCTTCTCTTTATCCAGCATAAAACGGTCACAGAGCAAGGCAGCTTCCCGGCTGCAATCTTTCTTATGCAGTTTGGCTGAAAGCTGGATCATTTCTTTTACCCGCAGACTATCATAAAACATGGCTTCCGACGGCATATAGCCGATTTGAGCCAAAATCGACGTTCGCTCCCGGCCGCAATCCATATTGAGAACCTTGGCGGTTCCCGATGAAGGGGAAATCAGACCCAGCAGCAGGCGGATCGTCGTACTTTTTCCCGCTCCGTTGGGGCCGATGAAACCGAAGATTTCTCCCTCCGAAACGGACAAATCCAGATCAATGATCCCCCGGGATTTGCCATAGTATTTTGTCAGACCTTTTGTTTCAATTATGTTCATCCCAATATTCCTCCTTATAAAAATGACGGCGCAGCAAATCCATATAGGACAAAAATTCTTCATTGAGCGCTTCCAGGTCTGCCAGCTGCTGCGGCGTGCGGCTGCGCATAAAACCGTCCGACATCCAAAGGATGATATCCAGGGCCTGGTCCGGGGAAATGCTTTCTTTGAATTTGCTGCCGTCGGTGCGTTCCAGGACTGTGGTGCGGCTGGCGGAGATAATGTCTCTGAACCTGGTATCTATCTGTGCTTCTACGGCGTCATCGTGTTCCAGATAGGCTCTCACCAAAAAGGAAATTAGATCCGGATGCTGATGAAGCACCTGAACTTTCGCCATCTGTGCGCTGATCAGAGCTTTGAAAAAATCCGTCTCCTCAGAATCGTAGTACCGCCTCATTCCCTCAATCAGGGACTTTTCCGCATATTGATAGAGGTGGAGATACAGCTCTTTTTTGCTGCCGAAATAATGAAAAAGCAGGCCCTTGGAAATACCGGCCAGCCGGGTGATCTCCTCTGTTGACGCTTTTTTATAATCATTTTCCGCAAACACATGGAGCGCAGCGTTTATAATCGCATTTTGTTTTTCGACGGGCAGGTTGTAAAATTTGTCGTTCATAAAAAAACTCCTTTTCGTTGACCAAATTGGTCAACAACAGTATAACAGCATTGACCGAATTGGTCAATAGAAAAGTTTGCATAATCTGCTTGACAAATAATATTATACGTCGTATAGTATTAGCAGATGAACAATATAATAAAAGAAAGAAGGATGCTCTATGGGATTTAAAATTGATTCAGCCCTTCTGGAAGCGTGTGTATTGTCGGTCCTTTCAAAAGAAGATACCTATGGATATGTGTTGACTCAATCCATGAAAAAAGTTCTGGATATATCCGAGTCAACCTTGTATCCGGTGCTGCGGCGCCTGCAGAAAGAGGATTATCTGCGGACCTATGACCAGCCCTATCAAGGTAGGAACCGGCGTTACTATACGGTAACAGAAAAAGGGCTTACACGATGTGAAATGTATAAGAAAGAATGGAAAGTTTACAAGGATCAAATCGATTCCTTGCTCAACGGGGGTGAAGATCATGAATAGACAAGAGTTTATGAACCGGCTGGCCGCCGAGTTATCAAAGCTGCCGAAGGAAGAGATTCAGGCAGCGATGGAATACTACAGTGAATATTTTGATGAGGCCGGACCGGAACGGGAAGCAGAGACTATCCAGGAGCTGGGAAGTCCATCTAAAGTTGCGACCCAGATTAAGGCTGATTACGCTGTCCGCCAGCTGGATCACGACAATGGCCGCCAGAGCACCAAAAAAGGGCTGTCAGCGATTTTATGGGTGATCATGGGCATCTTTGCGGCGCCGGTCGCCTTGCCGCTGGCGATCGCTCTGGGGGCCGTAGCCTTTGCCGTCTTTATCAGTATCTTTGCGGTGATCGCAGCGCTGCTTGCCTGTCTGATCGCATTCTGCATCGGCGGCATTGCTCTTGTCGCCATCGGATTTGCCGGGCTGGCCGGAAGCGTGGCGGGCGGTATGATGCTGATCGGCATGGGGCTTGTAGCCGCCGGTCTAATGGCAGTTTTGTGTGTAGGTGTTGTGATAGGTGCCAGGGCCCTCATCCGTTTGACTGCAAAAGAAATGCAGAAGAGCAGTCAGAGGAGACGGGAGAAAAAGCTGGCAAAGGAGGGGCATGGAAATGAGTAAGAGAATGAAAACCTTTTTAATGGTCTGCGGAATCGTGGTCGGCGCAGGACTGCTTCTCAGCATTGCCGGCGCGGCCTTGGGAGGAATTCGGGGTTTGGCCAGTGTTGAGGAGCGGGTTCCATGGATCAGCCTTACCGGCGGACAGCAAGAGCATCAGAATGGAGCGACAGAAGCCTTTTCTTCCATCAATGTGGATTCGGACCTGGGCCGGGTGGAATTTGTCCAAGGGCAGACCTTCGCAGTGGAAACCAGTTATGACAAAGCCATGGGCGCACCCAGGGTTTCTGTGGAAAACGGTATCCTGAATGTAAAGCCATCCGGGAAAAAAATCCGCTGGTTTAACTTGAATCTTTTCAATCTGGGCGACCACAAAGATACGGTGATAAAAATTTATTACCCCCAAGGTACAGCCTTTGATCGCGTTGAGATTGACAGCGATATGGGGGATGTAAAGCTCAATGATCTATCGGCAAAAACGCTGCACATCGAGTCGGATGCGGGAGATGTTACCATGAACGGGATTATAGCCGGAGAACTGGACCTGCGTGCCGATATGGGCAGTATCCAAGGGGCCAGCATTAAATCTTCCTCTGCCTCGATTAAGCTAAATGCGGGTGATATGAATCTCTCCGGAGAATTTGCAGGAATGACGAAAATCGACGGTGACATGGGGGATTGTACTTTGACCACCTACCTACCGCAGGATTCCTATTCCATAAAAACGCAGACGGACTTGGGGGACTGCTCCATTAATGGAAAGAGCGTGGGCAGCACTTATCTTGCGGAAAATCCGGCGGCGGCCAATCATATTGAGACGAATTGCGATACTGGAGATACGGAAATTAACTTTATATAAAAAATCAAGTGTGTATTGTAAAATAAAATCCCGCAGGGACGTCCAGTGCGGGATTTTTTATAATACAGGAAATATCGATTGCGTAGCATTTTCTGTATTTCAAAAAAGTTTACCTTGTGAAAGTGAGCGCGAAGCGCGAATAACGTTTCCAGAGGAAACTTTTTTATATTAGGGTGAGACTACGGCAATCGGAATATGGGGCGGCTGCGGCTTGGAGAGGGGGCGTGGGGATCTTTGAGAAAAAAATAAAAAAAGATTTCACTTTTTGCGCAGGTTTCAACAGCCAGACGCTGTCAGATCCGACTTGAGTTTGCGCGGGCAGTCAAGTTGGCGGGGTCAGCCCTCGCAAACCCACAACTTCGCGTAAAAAATAAAAAATTTTATAAAAATTTTCCGGGACCCTGGCCTGTGGATTCGGAGCTGAACCCATAAAGAAAACGCGACTTGCAAGTGGCAAGCCGCGTTTTCGTAAGTTCCAATATCGCAAAAAAACTAGCGATAGGATTTCTGATAAATTTTCACGACATCTTCATCAGACAGAGAAACCGGGTCGCAGGCAAAGAGCCTTCCCATGGACTCTCTGGCATTAACCGCATATTTATCCAGTTCTTCTTGTTTAATTCCGTAATCGCTCATTTTCAGCTGGTCCACGCTGCAGTCCTTCTGCAGCTGTGCTAACGCATCTATAAAGTCGCCGGCATCCTTGGCATGGTGTTTTCCCATGGCTTTGGCCATCTTGATGTACTGCTCGTCGCAAGCGCTGGTTTTGACAAAGTGGTCGTGATAAGCCAGACTGATCATAATCAGTCCTGCACCGTGGGGCAGGCTGTGATGATAAGCGCTGAGGGCGTGTTCCATGGAATGCTCCGAGGTGCACATCATAAAGAATCCGGCCAGTGTGTTTGCCAGAGCCACGTAGCTGCGGGCTTCTTCATTGCTTCCATCCTTGACCGCCGTCGGCAGGTATTTGGCAATATATTCGATGGCTTTGAGGGCGAACATTTCACCCATCGGATTTTCGTATTTGTTGATAACGCTTTCCACTGCATGAAAGAGGGCGTCGAATCCCTGATAAGCCGTCAGCATCGGCGGGATGGTCATCATCAAGTCCGGGTCCACCACTGAGATGGCAGGATAGAGTTTTTCATTGACATACCCGCATTTTTCATTGGTCTCCTCTTTGGTGGTAACGGTAGCAGCATCGGCTTCCGAACCTGTTCCTGCAGTGGTGGTAATGGCGACGATGGGAAGAGGATCGCATACCAGCGGCAGTCCCTTGCCCGTCTTGCCGCCGTTATAATCCCAATAATCGCCGGGATTGGTGGCCATGACGGCAATGGCTTTGGCTGCGTCCATGCTGCTGCCGCCGCCCAGGCCGACAACGAAGTCACAGCCTGTCTCCTTAGCCAGCGCGCCGCCTTCCATCACGTGGCGAAGCACTGGATTGGGCAGAATCTTATCAAAGAGAACATGCTCACAGCCGGCTTTTTCAAGCTGCTCTTCCACGCGGGCCAGATACCCGTTGGCCTTGGTTGATTTTCCGCTGCTGATGACGATCAGCGCCTTTTTTCCGGGCAGAGCCTGCTTGTGCAGGCCATCCAGCGCTCCTTTTCCGAACAAAATCCGGGTGGGAATATAATACTGAAATTTTTTCATCGGTTTCTTCACTCCTTACATAAAAACGTGGTTTCCTGTATAAAGAAAAAAGGATGCAGACACGCCGCATCCTCGTTATGTTTGATTTTAGCCAAAATATCTCTTAAGTAAACCTTCAAAAGCACAGCCGTGTCTTGCTTCGTCCTTAGCCATTTCATGAACCGTATCGTGGATTGCATCCAGATTCTGGTCCTTAGCCATTTTAGCCAGAGCTTTCTTGCCTGCGCAAGCGCCGTTTTCTGCGTCTACACGCATTTCCAGATTCTTCTTGGTGGAATCCGTAACCACTTCTCCCAGAAGCTCTGCAAACTTGGCAGCGTGCTCAGCTTCTTCCCAAGCAGCTTTTTCCCAATAAAGTCCGATTTCCGGATATCCTTCTCTGTGAGCGACTCTCGCCATAGCCAGATACATACCAACTTCGGAGCATTCCCCATTAAAATTATCTCTAAGGCCCTGCACGATTTCCGGATCTACATCTTTGGCAACGCCGACTACGTGCTGGTCAGCCCATTCTCTTTTACCTTCTTCAACTTTTACAAATTTTTCGGCGGGCACTTTACACTGTGGGCACTGAGCTGGTGGTTCCGGTCCTTCGTGCGTGTATCCGCATACTGAACAAGTCCATTTCATAATTTTCTACCTCCCAATAGTTTAGTCTTAATTTACTCTAATCTAGTTATACCACCATTATATGGAATGAAACAACCTTTTTTTGCAGCAGACTTTACCTTTTTGCAAAAAACAGGTATAATTTGATGTACATGTAACTTAGAGGGAAATGTTTGGAATTAGAGAATACAGGCAAGAAGGTGAAGAGGACAGCATGTCAAAGGCGAAAAAGATAATGGCCGGCATCCTTGCGGCAGGTGTTTTTTCCTTGTCACTGGCAGGATGCACGACGTTTAATAACTTTAAAGAAGCGTTTATAAATAAAAACGCATCATCGGACGATACTATAAGAATCGGGGTTTACGAACCAATGAGCGGCGCCGATAAGGAGCAGGGAGAGCTGGAGGTTCGGGGGATTGAACTAGCTCATGATCTTTATCCCAATGTCTTGGGAAAACAAGTAGAGCTGGTCTATGCGGATAATAAGTCAGATCTTGATGCAGCCGAAACTGCTATGGCGGATCTGATTAAAAAGCAGCCTCTGGCTGTTTTGGGCAGCTATGGCAGTATTTATTCGCTGGTAGCCAACGGATATCTGGAGGCGGCCAAGATTCCCGGTATCGCAATAACCAATGTCAATCCGCTGGTAACGAAGAACCACCCTTATTATTTCCGGGTATGCTTTGTGGAATCCTATCAGGGCGAGGCTTTGGCCCGCTATGTCTATGAGCAGCTCAAAGAAAAGAAAAGCGGGATCCTGCTGCCGGATGATGATGATCAGGCTACGGCAATGGCCAGCAGCTTTAAAGACAAGTTTGTCCAATTAACGGGGGATGGAGAAGCCATAGCCGTTTATCAAAAATTTAAGACAGGAGATAAGGACTTTTCACAGCAGCTGCAGGCGATTGCCAATTCCAGGGTGAGCACGGTATTTCTCCCGGGAGATATCCCCGATGCGGCAGCGATTCTCAAACAGGCGAAAAAGATGGGGATCAGCAATGTGACTTTTTTAGGTGACAGCGACTGGTCGACGGACGAATTTATGGACATTGCCGGAAAATACATTTACAATAACGTTGCCTTTTCCACACTTTATACGGAGGATGAGGCGGTGACACAGACTTCCCGGCAATTTCTCGATGCCTACAGTAAAAAGTACGGCAAAGACGAAACTGCGGCAGCTGAAACGGCATTGGGATTCGATGCGTATTTGCTGCTCATTCATGCCATCGAGACCGCAGGGGCGAATTGCACCGGCGAAGATGTCCGTGAGGCCCTGGCCCAGACGGCCGACTTTTCTGGCGCCTCCGGAAAAATTACCTTTGATAGCGTCGGAGATCCTAAGAAATCCGTTGTTATAAATACAATTGCTAATAAAAAAATCAAGCCCATATGTACGATTGATCCGGTAGAACCGGAGAAAAATGTTAAGAAAAAAGAGAAGAAAAAGGAGAATGAATAATGGAACAGAAAATCAAAGAAGGTTTAGAACAGATCAGACCCTTCCTACAGAGAGACGGAGGAGATATTGAGTTCGTGGAGTATACGGACGATCATATTGTAAAAGTGAGACTGCAGGGACATTGTGCGGGATGCCCGGGAGCGCAGATGACGATCAAAGGAGTCGTTGAGAGAATCCTTATGGAAAGCTATCCCGAAATCAAAGGCGTAGAAGCAGTTCAGTAGTTTTACGGAAGAGAACATGGAAAAAAAGACAAACAAATTAAAAATAGGAGTCTTTAGCGCGCTGGCCCTGGTTTTTCTAGGGCTGGCTATTCTTTTAGCCTGGACAAAAATATCGGGTGCAGTGCCTGCCGGCTCTCCGGCTGGAGAAACAGCGCCGCCAAAGGAGATTCCCCTCTCCATTCTATGTGTGGGCGACATTATGTCCCACAACCCCCAAACCAATGCTGCTTATGACTCGGATAAAAAAGAATATAATTACGACAACAATTTTCAATATGTAAAATCATATATTGAGGAGGCTGATCTGGCGTTGTGCAATGTGGAGACAACCTTCGCGGGCAAGCCCTATTCGGGTTTCCCTAACTTCAGCTCACCCGACGCCCTTGCGACTTCGTTGAAAAATGCAGGCTTTGATGTGGCGATTACCGCCAACAACCATATGGCGGATAAAGGCCTGGACGGAATACTGCGGACTCTGAAAGTACTTAAAGAGAATCAGCTTCCGACAGTTGGCAGCGTGAAAGAAGAGGCCGATGAACGGTATCTGATTCAGGACGTGAAGGGTGTCAAAGTGGGCATTGTAGCGTTTACTTATGAAACCGGATCAGGCAGCGGAGGCGTTTCCATCAACGGCAGCGCAGTTTCCGATGAAGTGGCGGCCCGCATCAATTCCTTTAACTTCAACACGCTGAAAGAAGATGGCGAGAAGATCAAGGAAGCCATTGATCAAGCCAAAGCCGCAGGAGCGGAAGTGATCGCAGCCTATTACCATTGGGGAGAAGAGTATCAGAAGTCCGCCAATAAGCATCAGAAAGAACTGGCACAGATGACGGCCGATCTGGGTGCAGATATTATTTTTGCCTCCCATCCTCACGTGCTGCAGGAAACTGCCTGGCTTAAGGCCGGCGATTCGGAGAAAAAGGTGCCGGTTTTTTACAGCATGGGCAATTTTATTTCTAACCAGAGGACAGAAACGTTGAATAATCGTTACACAGAGCAGGGTGTGATCGCCCAGGTGGATCTTACATATGTGGAAGGCAGTGGAATCAGCCAGATTTCCATGAGTGCTGTGCCCACTTGGGTAGATAAGTATTATTCTGACGGTAAACAGGTCTATGCGGTTGTTCCGCTGGATGACGGGCTGAAGGACAACGAGGCTTTGGCGGCCTCGGGACATTTGTCCAGGGCAAAGCAGGCCAGGGAGGATGCAAATGGAATACTTGCAATCGATAATCAGTAACATAGAAGCAAACAAAGAACAGATGATCAAGACGCTGCAGGAGCTTGTTCAAATAAAAAGCGTGGCCGAAGAGATGGAAGGCCAATATCCCTTCGGGGAAGGCGTTGAGCAGGCCTTTTCCTATATGCTGGAAAAAGGAACTTCTGAAGGCTTTGCAGTGAAGGATGCGGACCATTACGGGGGACATATCGACTTGCCTGGAAACGGCGGCGACGTCATGGGAATTGTCGGCCATCTGGATGTGGTTCCGGAAGGTACGGATTGGGATTACGATCCCTATGGCGGCGAGATCGTGGATGGAAAGATTTACGGCCGGGGTACGATGGACGATAAAGGTCCGGTGGTGGCATCCTTCTATGCCATGAAGGCGGTGAAGGACAGCGGCGTACCTCTCAAAGATACCGTGCGCTTGATTTTGGGGCTGGACGAAGAGACCAACTGGAAAGGGATGAAATATTACCTGGAGAAGGTGGCACCGCCTGACTACGGATTTACGCCTGACGGCGATTTTCCAGCCATTCATGGGGAAAAGGGCATTCTGGTTTTTGAAATTGCCAAAAAGTTTGGCAGCAGCGCTTCCAAAGGGCTGGAACTCCGCTCCCTAAGCGGCGGTAACGCAGCCAACATGGTTGCGGACCATGCCAGAGCCGTGGTCCGCGATACGGCGGGCGGAGGCTATGAGACGATTAAGGAAAAGGCGGCGGCTTTTCGCCAGCAGCATCAGGTGAAGCTGAAATGCAGAGGCATCGGCAAGAGCCTGGAGATTACGGCAGAAGGCGTCTCCGCCCACGGCGCCAAGCCGGAGCAGGGCGAGAATGCCATCTCTATTTTAATGGATTTTTTGGGAAACCTGAACTTTGCCAGCGATGATATCAATGAATTAATCGAGTTTTATAATACCTACATTGGTTATGAATTGGATGGTCAATCCCTGGGCTGCGGCTTTTCGGATGAGCCGTCGGGCAAGCTGGTGCTCAATGTGGGGATGGCGGCGGTGTCCACTCAGGCCGCATCCTTTACCATCAATGTCCGCTACCCGGTGACCTCCAGCGATGAGGCGGTCTATGAAAGCATCATGCCGGTGCTGGATCGCTATAATCTGGGCATTGTCAAGGAAAAGCACGAGGAACCGATCTATATTCCTGAGGATGATCCCATGATCGCCACGCTCATGGATATCTACAAAAGGCAGACTGGTGATGAAAACAGCAGGCCGCTGGTGATCGGAGGCGGCACCTATGCCAGGGCGATGAAGCATGTGATCGCCTTTGGCGCCAGGTTTCCTGGTGAGCCGGAGCTGGGGCATCAGAAAAACGAATGCCTAGCTGTGGAAAGCCTTGTAGCTATGGCCAAAATTTACGCAGAAGCAATCTTCCGCCTAGCAGCGGACGAAGAAGAAAATAGTTGACTTGAACGGCAATTATAGCGTATACTAATTAAGAATCGTAAAAAAGAAGCCGACGCTCCAGTAAACGAGCGCCGGCTTTTCTTGTTTGTAAGTAAAAGGAAAGATAAGAGTATTTGAATGGAACAAATGAATTATAATCAATCGGGACTTAATCAGGGAATTCTTCATGCAGTGGCGGAAATGGGTTTTGAGCAGATGACACCCATCCAGCAGAAGGCGATCCCAGTGATGATGGAAGGCAAAGATCTGGTCGGCCAGGCGCAGACGGGTACGGGAAAGACCGCGGCATTCGGCATTCCGCTGATCCAGAAAATCCAGCCGGACAGCAGCGGCGTTCAGGCCCTGGTCTTATGCCCCACAAGGGAGCTGGCCATCCAGGCTACGGAAGAATTGCGGCGGTTTTCTAAATATATGAAGGGCGTAAAAATTGCTCCCGTTTTCGGCGGGCAGGATATGTCAAAACAGATACAGATGCTGAAAAGCGGAACAAAAATCGTCGTCGGCACGCCGGGACGAGTTATGGATCATATGCGGCGCAGGACCTTAAAACTGGACGGAATCCAAACGGTGGTGCTGGATGAAGCCGATGAAATGCTCAATATGGGATTCCGCGAGGATATTGAAACGATCCTGGAGGATACGCCGCAGGAGCGCCAGACCGTATTGTTTTCCGCTACCATGCCCCAGGCTATTCTCAATATTACAAAGAAATATCAAAGGAATGCAGCTCTGATTAAAATTACCAAAAAAGAACTGACTATTCCCCTGATCGAGCAGTTTTATTTCGAGCTGAAAAGCAAGGATAAAACGGAGGCCCTGTGCCGCCTGCTGGATGTCCACGACCCAAAGCGGGCGCTGGTATTCTGCAAAACCAAGCGGGGAGCCGATGCCTTGTCGGGAGAGCTGAAAGGAAAAGGGTACCCTGCAGAACCGCTCCACGGAGATTTGAGTCAGGGTCAGCGAAACGCGGCTATGGCCCAATTCCGCCATGGCAAGGCAAACATTCTGGTAGCAACCGACGTGGCGGCTAGAGGTTTGGATGTGGATGATGTGGAAGCGGTCTTTAATTATGACATCCCCCAGGAAGAAGAGGCTTATGTCCACCGGATCGGCCGCACCGGCCGCGCGGGTAAGGAAGGCAAGGCTTTTACCTTTGTGGTCGGAAAAGAGATTTATAAGCTGCGGAGCATCGAAGGCTACTGCAAAACCCGGCTGGCCAAGGGAACTCTGCCGTCGGCCACATCGGTTATGAAGCAGAAATCGGATAAAATTCTCAATCAGGCAGTCCGATTGGCCGAAGGCCATAATCTGCAGCTGACCGGCAGCATGCTCCATAAGAAAGCGAAGGAAAGCGGCTACCCCATTGAATACTTGGCCGCAGCGCTTTTGCAGATGCAGATGGGCGATGAAATCACGGAGATCAGTCAGGAGCCCCACTGGGCTGCAGCACCTGCTAAAAAGAAAAAAAGAGACGGAAAGCGGAAACGCAATCCAGGACGTCGCAGAAATTAATCCATCCGCTGCCGGGCATGACTCCCGGCAATCAAAGAGACCGGGCGCTGCATGAAAGAAGTGATTTGCTTCAGCTTCATGCAATGCCCGGCCTCTCTATGTTTATCATGTACGACTAATCATCGATCGCTCTAAAAGTGCCTTTAATCGTTGTATAGGAAGATGCTCCTTTTGCTTTGATCCCGGAAATGGAATAGTTATACTTCTCGCCGTAGGTCAAACCGCCGACCCATACTTCCAGATCGTCGCTGTCCTTATCGGTGATCCTGGTGCTGTAAGAGTTTCCATTGGAATCTGTAATCTTAACTTTTGGGTTTTTCCATTGCACTTTGGTTTTGAAATCAAAGCTTACTTCCTGATCTTCGTAGTCGTAGTCAATGTCTTTCATCTTAATATTGTTCTTTGCCGATTTGGCTGCCGGAATTTTTACTTTTCCCTTCACAGAAGTGTATTTTGATGCCTTGGCTTTTTTGATACCTTTAATAGTGAATGTGTATTTTTTCCCCTTTTTGTATTTTTTGATTTTAAATTCCAGCTCATCATTATCCTTGTCCCGGATAGAAGCCTTATACTTCTTGCCGGAATTGTCCTTGACCGTTACTTTGACTTTTTTATACTTGACCTTACCATAAAAATCAACTTCGACTTTTCCTTTGCCGTCATACTTGATTTTTTCGATCTTCGGCGCCGACGAACTGGCGGCGGATACGGTTCCGGTAGTAAAGATTCCCATGGTCATGATCATAGCCAGCGTCAGAATGATGGCAGTGGCTTTCCTTGCGATACCTGTATTCATATTACTCCCTCCTTTATATGCTTCTTGATTATGTGTTTATTAAACCACGGGAAGATTAAAGAAACATTAATGAACGAAAAATTTTGTGGTATGCTTAAAAAAGCTGTAACGTTTTTCCGTCTGAGGAGTCATATAGCTAAAGAGGTGAGATGGTGAAGCATTTTGATGAAATCTACAATCAATATTTTAAAGACGTCTATAAATATATTTTTGCTTTGAGCCAAAGCAAAGAGACTGCGGAAGAAATCACGCAGGAAACCTTTTTCAAAGCGCTCAAGGGAATCGATTCTTTTCGTGGTGACTGCGATCTGCGCGTGTGGCTTTGCCAAATCGCCAAGCATACTTATTTAAGAGAATTAAAGAAAGATAAACATGTGGCTGGAGAGCTGGATCTGGAGCAGCCGGACCGAACGGATACAGAGGCGGATTTTATTAAAAAAGAAAGCGCCCTGCAAATTTATCAAATCCTTCATCATATGGAGGAGCCGTACAAAGAGGTCTTTTCTGTCCGGACCTTTGGCGAACTGCCGTTTAAAGAAATTGGGCAAATTTTCGGCAAAAGCGAAGGCTGGGCCCGAGTGATTTATTATCGGGCCAAAGTGAAGATTCAGGAAAGGTTGGAGGAGGAACAGCATGAATAGATTGGAATGCAAAACAGTAAGAGATTTGCTGCCGCTGTATATGGACGGTATCTGCAGTGAGGAGAGCCAAAAGCTTGTGGATGAGCATCTGGCGCAATGCAGTGATTGTAAAAAAATATTCGAACAAATGAACATGCCGGTCGAGGCTCCCATCACTGCTGATGAAGGGAAAAGCGCTTTACAGAGAATAAAAAAGAAAATCCGAAAAAAGTATGTGATCCTGGCTGTTATTACAGCGCTTTTGGCAGGCCTTTGGACGGGGCTATCGATCTTTATGCAGCTGGTGGAAACGCCCATGTCCTATGAAGAGGTAAAGGTTTCGGTGGTGCAGGATAAAAAAACACCTACTAAGTATAACTTGACTTTTAGCGGACCGTCATACGAAGGTCTCTATGGGGAAGCCGAGCTGGTGGCGGAAAATGAACAGTATGAATATTTGGCGGAGGTTATTCACTGTACCAGCTCTATGTGGAGCAGGACCTTTAAAAGAAAACCCATGAAAAATGAGGTGACCATGACCTTTTCTTCTGATCCGGAGGACAGTGTGGACGGCGTTACACAATTTGAGGATGGGAGGGAACAGAAAATGAGAACCGTGGCCGCATATTATCAGGCCACCCCCGGTTCGCCCCGTTATCTACTATGGGTATCCGATGATTTTAAGGATCGGGTCTATCGGCAAATCGATGAATGGAATGCGGTGGCCGGAGAAAGAATTGTAAAGGCGGATCAATAGGGGGATTAAAACGCATTTTACAACAAAAATTTGACAACGCCCCGATTTCCCACTATAATATTATCGTAAAAACAAATCTGTTTCAGGGCGAGGCGAAATTCCTCACCGGTGGTAATGAGCATGAGCTACGAGTCCACGAGCCTTTTTGGCCGAACGGGTCAGATCCCCGTACCGACGGTATAGTCCGGATGAAAGAAACACGGATACGGTTCTTGTATTTAGTGACTTTGCCCTGGAATTTATTCCAGGGTTTTTTAGTGACCTGACAGATTCCTGAACTTATTCATAGAAAATGGAGGAATCAAAAAATGAGCGAGGCAAAAATGGGAGAGAACTTAAATCAAAGCGGACACAGACAGTCCAACTCAGTGAAATTGGCCAAGATGGGCATGCTGGTAGCCATATCGGTTGTATTGGTATATTTTATACATATCCCAATGTTTACGGCATTTTACGAATATGACCCGGCGGATATTCCAATTCTGATCGGAACCTTTGCTTTCGGACCTTGGGCGGGGCTCCTTCTGACAGTGGTGACTTCTGTCATTCAGGGACTTACGGTCAGTTCAGCCAGCGGGGTTTATGGAATTCTGATGCACGTGATCGCCACAGGAGCATTTGTTCTGGTAGCAGGGTTTATCTACAGAGGCGAAAAGACTAGAAAAAAGGCGATCATTGCACTTCTTTGCGGAGTCCTGGCCATGGTAGTGATAATGGTCCCGGCCAACATTCTGATTACACCGTATTTTATGGGCGCACCAAGATCAGCAGTCGTGGCCATGATTCCGGTTATTATCGCCTTCAATTTTACAAAGGCAGGGATCAATGCAGTGCTGACCTTCTTCCTTTATAAGAGAATATCTAAATTCCTGCACAAATAGAGATTCATGTAATTGTCCATATAAGAAGATACCCGGCGGATTATAAAATTCTGCCGGGTATTTTTAAATTGGTGGTTGTCAATCCGATTTTATGTGGTAAAATAGAAGAGAATCTGAAATTCGCAGCGGCTGGGTGTGGCGCAGTTTGGTAGCGCGCGTGGATGGGGTCCACGAGGCCGCAGGTTCAATTCCTGTCACTCAGACCAGTAAGACAAGTTTCAACTAAGAGAAAAGTTGGAACTTGTCTTTTTCTTTTATAACGCAGGAAATATCGATGCAATCGATATTGACGGAGTTTCAAAGAAAGTACCTTGCAAAGTGTCGGCCCTTGCGGCCGACATGTGTGAATAGGGAGCTGTGCTCCCGTCATTCACACTTTTTTATGCCGATGCCATGATCAAATCAATTAAACCGAATTTGAGACAGCCGACTGCCACCAGCAGAATCAGCATCCAGGTGCAGATATTAAGAATCATCATTCGCTCCATGGACCGGGCCGCAAGCTTGCTGCGGTACCGATGCTTTTTCCACTGGAAGGCTGCATACAGAGGAACCAGCCATGCCCAAAGCTTGGTGTGTATGGTCAGCTCGGCACAATAGCCTTCCCCGTCCCTTCCGCCATACATCTCTTTAAACAGATAGTAAGTGATTGGACCGGATAAAAGGGCAACAATCCCGATAATCACAGCTCCGAGCCCATTGGTACAGAGGGCGATGATGCAAATTGCAATCGGGAACAGTGCAATGACAAAGAATAATTTCTTGCCTACCGGAATCCGGTATTCGCCGTGTAAATCTGGCTTTTTAAAGCGTATATACACGGCACTGCCAAAGACCAGCAGCAGGCAGAACATATAAAGGAAAACATCCATAACAATCAGGACATCGAAGGAGCCAATCATCGCCAGCAGCAGAGTGGCTGCGGTTACAACGCAGATCGCCACATACGGCGTTCCATTCTTTTTATCCACTTTCATAAAAAATCTGGGGAATAGCCTGTCTTCCGCCATAACAAAAGGCGCTCTGCTGGAGGATGCCACATAATCGTTGTAAATCGCAAGGTTGGCAAACACCGCGCCTATGACAAAGATAATCATCAGCGGCTTTCCGCCGATCATGCCTCCAATCTCCACATAGGAAAGCCCTTCTTCCGCGCTCCACTGGGACCAGGTCCCTTCCGGCAGCCCAGCAATACCTGCTACCGTCGGCAGAATATAAGTCAATGCTACGAAAGGGATCGCCAGCATCAACCCTTTTGGAATCAGTTTGGACGCACCTTCGATCTCACCTCCCAGGGCGGAAATGGCCTCATAGCCGGAATACATCCACATGCCGACAACCAGCGCCAGGCCAAAGCTGCCCAACGCTCCGCTCTCCGTATTGAAAAAAGGGAGGCAGGGGTTTGTCTGCCAGTTTACAAACCCCATAATTGTCAGCAGCGCAAAGGGAACCAGGCTGATGATACCCAAAATAATGGTGCTGGCCCCCAGCATTTCCAAACCTTTTACATTAATATAGGTAAAAATAACGACCAATGCTACGATCAGCGCAATCCGGGCTAACGTCGACATCTCAATAAAGCTCTCTATGTAGCTGACTGCAAGGACCAGGTATACCGCGGTGTCGATAAATCCCATCAGCGTATACCACCAACCGCAGTTATATCCCCAAAAGTCTCCAAACGTTTCCCTTACCCACACATAGATCCCGCCTGCTTCCGGATAGGTGGAACTCATTTCCGCGCAGATTAATCCGTAGGGCAATCCCCAGAAAATGGCCAGCAGAACCAGCAGAAGAATTGCCATCCCCGGGCCTGCCTGGCCCACCATATCCTCGATTCCATAAGAGCCTCCTGCGATATAGCAATAGAGCAGAAAAAATACGGTGGACAGCTTTACAGCAGATTTTTTTAATGACGGGTTTTCATTCTCAAGCAGGACTTCCCCTGCTTGACTTGGAATATGCATAAAGGTTCCTCCTTGTGTTTATAGCGCTTCGAACAGTGCCTGCAAGTCTTTCTGATCTTTTTCCGCCTTATATTCCGATTCGTACTCAACAATACCAAATGGGAAATTGGCTTCCTGCATGATCTTCAGATATGGTACCGCGTCGAAACATTCCGGAGTCTGAACGCCTTTTCCGGTCCAAATGCCTCTGCCCACCAGCTCGATTCCGATGGAAGCGCCGAAGCCTGTCTGGGAAACGACCGCCTGTGTCCCGAAACGTTTCAAAGATTCCTGCTGGTCCGTACTCTGATACATAAAGATTTTTCTCTGTTTTCCATCTTTGATTCCTTCGCACAAAATTCCTCCGCAAGTCTTTCCAAATACATGGTCGTCGATGCTGTCCGGCTGGGGCGCCACTTTTGCAACCAAATCTCTTGGTGAAATCAGCGTTCCATTCATTTCAACCGGCTCTGTGCTCCTCAGTCCCAGCGCGTTGACTGCCTTCAGAGCGCTTACCAGGTTGTCGTCCAGTCCGATTTTATAGGAAACGCGCTTCAGGCCCTTCTCCTTCAGCACTCTTGGCATGAATACGGTTTCTTCGTGCTCAATTTTATACAGCTTTACAGGGCCTACGCCATCAGGGAATTCAAAGACTTCTTCGCCTGCAAAGGGCTCATCACACACATAACCTTTATCATCATACCAAGTGATATTCGGATTCATACATTCATCCAGCACGGTCCATACGTTAAATCCAAACGCAACGTCATCCGCGCCGCCGTTGGGGTCTTCCATGTTGGCTCCATCTTTGATGTCGATCGTGTGCAGTTCATCAAAGAGGTGATCCGCCGCGAATCTGGCAAAGACGTCGATGGTACCAGGCTCGATTCCCAGACCAATGATAGCCAGCTGGCCTTTTTCTTCCCACTCCTTGTTTTTATTGAAGTTATAATCGGCCATGAACTCTTTAAAGCACTGCTTTCCTGTTCCATAGCACTTCGGTTCATCCTCTGGGACTGTCCATACGCCCATGTTGGAATAGTTGGCTCCGCCTTCCAGCGCCGCGTCAAAGATCGTATTTGTTAAAAACGGAAGCGCCGCATCCATTACAAAGTCAATCTTGTGTTTCTCAATTAAGGCTACCAGTTCTTGCTTGCTCTTTGCGTTTACCTTTTCCGGTACGAACCTCGGGTCACTGATCTCTTCTGCAATATCTCTCGCTTTTCCAAGATCATAATCCGCCATCACAACTTTTTCCAGCCAAGAGCCCTGTGGATCTCTTTCTTTCATAATCTTGATAATTGATTCACCAACACCGCCGCAGCCTACAACCATTAATTTCATTTTTTCTTCTTCCTTTCTGTCAGATCATTCAAATAATTCGTTTTCTTTATCTTAAGAGATTTGGCCCGGTTCATCAATTGCTCCAAATTCTATGTTTTTTACAAAACTTAGTCGGTTTTATCCTTGACCTTTTTTCTTTTTTCCGGGAAGAAAAAAACAAGGACGCCTTTTCGGTCGGCCTCCGAAAATACGTCCTTGTCAATTTTTAGTTTTTGTTTCGAAAAAACAGCTATGCAGCCTAATCGAACTTCAATGCCATTTTTATATTCTTCGGATCGATGTGCCCCTTTAACCGATCAATCAGGCCTTTTACCTCCACATCCTTTTCAAACTCACTGAAATAAATGCAGAATCTGCATCGGCTCAAGGCTTCTTTTCCTTCTTGATGCTGTATGGAAGAGGCAAAGCCTGTAATAATCTGTTCCCATTCCTCTGCGCTCCGCTCCTCAAATCGAATCTCAATGCAGAGGACATACGACATTTCTCTGACGATTCGAAAAATATTTTCTACAAACTCGGTATCATACGTTATTTTTCCATCTCTGAGCCCGGCCGCGTTTTTATCCAGCAGAGGCATATAGATTTCCCGTAGTCCCAGCGCTTGGTGGCTTTCTCGGATCATTTCTTTTTTTATTCTGCTGCCAGTGTACTTTCTCATCTGGTACTCATATTTTTCTTTCCAGTTATGGGACAAATCCGCGGAGTGGATCAAATAGGATTTTTCTTCATCCATGAAGGAATCAATGAGATCACGGCCAAAACTGCCCAAGAGCTGTGTTCCATCATATTCTTCAAAACATGCTCCCCGCTGCATATATTCCTGGTAAGCTTTTTTATGGGCTGACGGTGTGCGGTCATACCACTTTTTAAAACTCTTATAGATATATTTCGGATCGGAAAAACCGCAGTATAGAGAAATTTCATTAATGCTTTTTTCCGTAGTAAAGAGAAGCTTTTCCGCCATTTCACTTCTCCTGGAGTTGAGGTATTCAGTAAAATTCATATTAGTCATCTTCTTCCAAAATTGGGAGATATAAGTTTTGCCGATAAACTCCTTCTGCGCCAGCGCTTCCAGACTGACCTTCTCTTCATACCCCTCCTCAATTTCTTTCATAATCCTATGATATCTCTGGAGCTGGTCTTCCGCAATATCCCGTCCGTTATAATAATGAGCCATATCAAATTTATAGACAAGGAGCTCCATAATTTGCCTCATGTTTTCATTGATTTTGTCGATTTCCTTGTCGTTCTTTGCCGCTTCCACAATAACCATTACTAAAAGCTTTCTTAATTCGGGCACGTACTTCTCCTGCATGCTGTTGGTATTAAAGCTTTCACAGATAAAGTTCAAATATCGGATGTATGGCTGCTGATCCTCAAATTGCAGAAGATCAATATATAAAGATATAACCAAATTATCCCCGTTTCCATGGAGATAATGGATATCACCTTCATTGAGGACGACGTAATCTCCCTCTTGCAGCTGAAAGCGGTCATAGCTGGCCAAAACCTGCACCTGGCCTTTCAGTACAAAAATTACCTCTAGGCAATCATCGTGCCAATGAGGAGGATAATCGGTAATATTATAGGCTCGCACCGCGGTAGGCGTGTCTGGAATAAAGCTAATATCTTCTCTCTGAAGCATCATCATTTCCCCGTTCCTTTATATTCTTCTTCTATTTTAACATACATCTCAAGGAATTGAGTTTTCAATTTCCCTTTTCTTGTGGTAGAATAAATGGATATGAGAACAATAACCTTAAAAAACGAAGAAGAAACAAAAGAATTCGGGCTGCAGCTGGGGAGGGAAGCCCAAAAGGGCGATGTGATCGCGCTCATCGGCGATCTGGGCACTGGAAAGACGGCCCTCACCAAGTATATCGCAAAGGGCCTTGGCATTGAAGAAACCATTACCAGCCCAACCTTTACCATTGTACAGGAATATCACGACGGCAGGATGCCGCTGTATCATTTTGATGTGTACCGGATCGGAGACCCGGATGAAATGTTCGAGCTGGGATATGAAGAATATTTTTATGGAGACGGCGTATGCGTCATCGAATGGGCGGACGTGATCGAAGACTTGATTCCCCCGGAAGCAAAGACGATCTTTATCCAATATGGTAAAAATGAGGGAGAAAGGATATATCAATGTACATTTTAGCGTTGGAAACGACCGGAGCGCACGCATCGGCAGCGATTATCGACGAAGCGGATCATGTTATTTTGAAAAAATCAGAAGGCGTATTGAACCACCTGCAAAACCTGATGCCAATGGTTCAAGAGCTTCTTGCAGAAAATGGTTTGAAACTGTCTGACCTAACAGCTGTGGCGGCATCCCAGGGACCCGGGTCCTTTACCGGAATCCGCATCGGCGTGTCTTCTGCCAGAGCGCTGGCACAAGTACTGGATATCAAAGCAATCGCGGTTCCTACATTGATGACTTTTGCCTATCACATGCCCCAATACACGGGATTGATCTGCCCGGTTTTCGATGCCAGGAGGAGCCAGGTCTATGCCGGCGCCTATCGCTGGCAGGACGGGAAAATTAAGGAAGCTGTTGAAGGTGCGCCCTATATGATTGAAGAATTTTTAAACAAAGTAAATGCATTGGGCGGACAGAGAATGTTTTTCGGCGACGGCACCAAGGCTTATCGAGATTATTTTGACGATGCAGAGCTGGCGCCCAAGGAGTGCCGTCTCCAATCGGCAGACTCGGTGGCCCGTGTGGCTAAGGATCTGTTTATGCAGGGTAAGGCCGTATGCTGCGAGGAATTAAAGCCCAACTATATGCGCAAGGCAGAAGCAGAACGGAAATTGGAAGAGAAGAGACATGAATAATTTAGTAATTAGACAGGCGGATGAAACGGATATCGACGCCATTGCAAGACTGGAAGAAATCTGCTTTGCCACCCCCTGGAGCCGGGAATCGATCCGCCAGGAACTGACAGAAAACAAACTGGCCTTCTATGTGATTGCGGAGCTGGACGGAGAGATCGTCGGCTACGCCGGTATGTGGCTGGTGATCGATGAAGGGCACATTACCAATGTGGCAGTGCTGCCAGAACATCGGGGAAAACATATCGCATCGGCCATCATTGCCGTGATGATCGAGTTTACCGAGGGCCAGGGCATCAAGCGCTTTACGCTGGAAGTCCGCAGCTCCAATGAAGCGGCCAAAGGACTTTACCGCAAATTTAATTTTAAGGAAGAAGGACTGCGCAAAGGATACTATCAGGATAACGGTGAAGATGCAGTGATCATGTGGCGAGACCCTTCCGAGCCTTTGAAGAACTAAGGGGCAAGAGTGTTCAGGAGTGCCTTTAGGTTTGTATAAGGGGCCCGCAGCATGGATGAATCCCGCAGCTGCTGATTTTATCGCTGGAGATAATGCAGAGCGGCATTTACGATGATGTTTTCCAGCGATAAAAGTGCGATTGCAGCGGCGATCCCATGGGAGCATGGAAACGGCCCGCAGCCAAAAGCGTCAACGCCGCACTAAAATAGTGAAAACAGAATAAAAACCGATTCCCGGAGGATACTAGTATTAAGAATAGCGTTCGAGGAGGGAATCATGAGACACAATAACGATTTTTATGAGGAAGACCGTTTCGGAGATGACATGGTAGCAGTGGCCAGCCATTGCAGCCGCTTTTCCAGGAGGCATGATTTTGATATGTTCAACATGGGAACCTATCAATCCTGTGAAAACTGCAGACACCTGTCGTCGGATAACCAGTGTGTAGTCAAGGCACAGAATCAGATCTTCCCTTTAGAATAGAGGATAATTATGAAAGACGGAAAATTATTGACAATGGGCATCGAATCCAGCTGCGATGAGACATCGGTGGCGATTGTGGCAGAAGGACGGCAGGTCCTTTCCAATATCATTGCATCACAAATTGAGGTGCATCAGGTGTTCGGCGGGGTGGTGCCGGAGATCGCATCCCGCCACCATCTTTCCAATATCAACCATGTCACGAATCAGGCGCTTGTCCAGGCAGGGATAACGATGGAGCAGGTGGACCTGATTGGCGTAACCTATGGTCCGGGCCTTGTAGGCGCGCTGCTGATCGGTCTGGCAACAGCCAAAGCATATGCCTTGGCGGCGGACAAGCCGCTGGTGGGCGTGCATCATATTCAGGGTCATATCAGCGCCAACTACATAGAACACCTGAATCTGGAGCCGCCCTTTATGGCTCTGGTCATATCCGGAGGACATACCAATATTGTGGAAGTGACCGGCTATAATGAATGCCGGGTGCTGGGAAAGACCCGGGACGATGCTGCCGGAGAGGCGTATGATAAGGTGGCCAGAGTGCTGGGATTGGGTTATCCTGGCGGACCGCTGATCGATAAGATCGCCAAAGAAGGAGACCCCCATACGGTGGAATTCAAGCGGGTATTCCTGGAGAAGGACAGCCTGGATTTCAGCTTCAGCGGTATTAAGACCGGTGTGCTCAACTATATCAACTCGGAAAAACAAGCCGGCAGAGCGATTAACACGGCCGATGTGGCCGCCAGCTTTCAGCAGGCTGTTTTGGATGTCATTGTGACAAAAACCATCTCCGCGGCAGTAAAGATGAAAAAAGATAAGATCGTGCTGGCGGGGGGCGTTGCTGCCAACAGCAAGCTGCGGAGCATGATGGAAGAGGCGTGCCGCAGGCAAGGCATCGCCCTTTATTATCCGTCGCCGATCCTATGTACGGACAATGCTGCAATGATCGGCTGTGCAGCGTACTACAAATATAAATCCGGGATCACAGACGATCTGACGCTGGATGCGATCCCCAATTTACCATTATAGACAGATAGGAAAAGAAAGATGATTATTTTATCAGCAAAGGATTTGACCAAGGCTTACGGCGTCGATGTAATCCTGGAGAACGTCTCTTTCCATATCAACGAAGGAGACCGGATCGGCATCATCGGAGCCAACGGGGCCGGTAAGACAACTCTGCTTAAAATCCTTTCAGGTGAACTGAACGCGGACATCGGTGATTTTTTTGTGTCTGCGGACACTACTATTGGATACTTGAAGCAGAGCGATAACTTTCATTCGGAACATACCGTCATGGAAGAGGTAGAGGCCATCTTTTCGGGAATGGAACAAATGGAGCAGGACATGCTCGCCCTTTCCGCCGAAATTTCCAAGAAAGCTGAGAGAGGCGAATCAGGTCCGCAGGTGGACCGGCTCCTGGAGCGATACGACCGGATGCAGGAAGAATATCGGGATCAAGGAGGATATAGCTACAAGAGCGAAATCAACGGAATTCTCAGCAGCATGGCCTTTGGAGAAGAGTTTTATCACAAAAAGATTTCCACATTGAGCGGCGGAGAACGGACTCGCCTGGCTTTGGCGTGCCTGCTCTTAAAAAAACCGGATCTGCTGTTTTTGGACGAGCCCACTAACCACCTGGACATCGGTACGCTCAAGTGGCTGGAACAATATTTAAAATCATATCGAGGGACGATTTTGCTGGTTTCCCACGACCGTTATTTTCTGGATCAAACAGTCAACCGCATCTTCGAAGTGGAACATCACAAGCTTTATACATATGAAGGCAGCTACAGCAGCTATGCCGAGCAGAAGAAACAGCGGCGGGAAGCGCAGATGCGCAAGTATCAGCAGCAACAAAAAGAAATCGCCCGCCAAGAAGAAATTATCCGGCGTTTCAAGCAGCACGGCACCGAAAAATTGGCCAAGCGGGCCGCTTCCCGGGAGAAACGGCTGGAGGCGGTAGAAATGGTAGACCGCCCGGAAGCATCGCGAGGCAGAATGAAGCTGCAGTTCCGGCAGAATTTCAAAACGGGAAACGACGTGCTGGAAGGGGAAGGCCTCTCCAAAAGCTTCGGCTACGGTTCCAATGAAAAGCATCTCTTTGAAAAGGTGGACTTTGATATCAAACGGGGTGAAAGGATTTGTATCGTGGGGCCAAATGGCGTGGGAAAAACTACGCTGCTAAAAATCCTGCTGGGCGATCTTTCACCAAATTCCGGCAGGCTGAAAGTGGGCCACAACGTGGATTTCGGCTATTACGATCAGGAACAGCAGCTGCTGGGCGGAAGCAATACGGTACTGGAAGAATTGCACGACGCATATCGGCTTTATACGGACACGGAGCTGCGCTCCATACTGGGAAGCTTTCTCTTTCAGGGTGATATGGTATTTCTTCCGGTAAGCGCCCTCAGCGGCGGCGAAAAGGCGCGGTTGTCGCTGCTGAAGCTGATGCTGTCAGGAGCCAACACCCTGATCATGGACGAGCCAACCAACCATTTGGACATTGAATCCAAGGAAGTCTTTGAGGACGCGCTGCTGGATTTTCCCGGAACCGTTATCGTGGTTTCCCATGACCGGTACTTTCTCAACAAAATTCCCACCAGAATTTTTGAGCTGGGCCGGGAAGGCATCACGGCTTTTTTGGGAACGTATAATTATTACGTGGAAAAGAAGCAGGAGATCGAATCCGGCAAGAAGTATCTGGAAGAGCTGGCCGGAAAAGAGGAAAAACCCCAGGAGGAAAAACTTTCCGTCAATGAGCAGCGCCGCCTGAAAAAGGAAGAAGAGGCTCGAAAAAGAAGGCTTGCAAGACAGCTTGCACAGGCGGAAGAGAACATTGAAGCCCTGGAAAGCAGGATTGCATCCATTGAGGCACAGCTATGCCGGGAGGAAGTGATGACCGATCCGGAGCAGCTGAAAACCTTGAGCAAAGAGCTGGACGAGGCCAAGGAAGAGATGGCCGGCGAATACGAAAGATGGATGGAATTGCAGGACATCTAACGGAAGTTGGACGATCCGATGGAAAAAAAGTTAAAAAACGGTTGCAATATAAAGAACTGTCTACTATAATAAGTTTGAGTTATTTGCGGATAAACTTTGCAATGGGCAAATATGATAAACCGGTAATGTTTAACTGAATGGAGGTATATTATGGTTTTTGATAAGATTAAGGGAATTATTGCTGAACAGCTGGGCGTTGAAGAGGATGCGGTAAAGACAGAAACCCATCTGATGAAAGATTTGGAAGCGGATTCCCTGGATGCAGTTGAGATCATTATGGCGATCGAGGACGAATTTGACATCGAAGTTCCCGATGAAGACGCAGAAAAATTCCAGACTGTAGGCGATATTATCAAATATGTCGAGGAAAAAGCGTAAGACAGCAGATCAGGAAAACCCGTCGCAAGGCGGGTTTTGCAAATTATAAGGTAATTGAGGAAGTGGAATGAAAAAAGATACGAAAATATCAAATGCGGTTATCAAGCGCCTGCCCAGATATCGACGATATCTGAAAGAATTGCAGAAAAAGGGAGTCGATAAAATTTCTTCCAATGAATTCAGCAGCTTGATCGGATACACGGCTTCGCAGATCCGTCAGGATCTCAATAACTTCGGCGGTTTTGGACAGCAGGGATACGGGTACAACGTTGAGGGCCTGTATAATGAGATCAGCGCCATTTTAGGCTTGGATAAGGAATATAAGATGATTATCGTTGGTGCCGGTAATCTGGGCCAGGCCATTGCTAACTACACCTATTACTACAAAGCAGGCTTTGTGGTTTGCGGTATTTTTGATATCAATCCAAGGCTGATCGGTTTGAAGATCAACGATATTGAGGTTATGGATTATGAGAATATCGTAGAATATGTGGAAGAGAACCAAATCAACATTGGGATTATCTGTACGACCAAGGACAGCGCTCAGGAGGTTGCGGACAAACTTTGCTTTGCCGGAGTCAGCGGCCTTTGGAATTTTGCTCCGGTAGATTTGGAAGTGCCGGACCATGTAGCCATTGAGAATGTGCATCTGAGCGACAGCCTGCACTCTCTGGCGTACCATATGAACCGCAATACTACGGAAAATATATAACAAAAAATAAATAACCGTTTCTTTATGCAAGAAACGGTTATTACGTATACAAATTATTATGTATAAACTAAGCTTCTACTGGAGCGTCAACTGGGCAAGCGCCTGCGCATGCGCCGCAGTCAATGCACTTATCAGCGTCGATTACATAGATTCCGTCGCCTTCAGAGATAGCTTCCGTCGGGCACTCACCTGCGCATACTCCGCAGCTGATGCAAGCATCTTTAATTACATAAGCCATTGTAACAACCTCCTTTAATGTTTATCTTCACGATACATCTGATTATAACAGAAGGGTATGGAGAATTCAAGATGAAAGTTTACGCACTTGTGGGCAAAAGTGGAACAGGAAAGAGCTTCCAGGCCCAGAACCTATGTAAAGAATTAAATATTGAGGGTATCATCGATGATGGACTCTTTATTTATGAGAATAAAGTTATGGCCGGTATATCTGCCAAAAGGCGGTCTACAAAAGTCGGGGCAGTCAAAACGGCCCTATTTACTAAGGAGGAACACCAGAAGGAGGTGGCTGAAAGCATCCGTAGAACACCTCCGCAAAAGCTTTTAGTAATTGGCACTTCCGATGAGATGGTTAAACGAATTGCAAAGAGACTGGCACTCCCGCAAATATCGGAGACCGTGTATATAACGGATATCACTACGGAAGAGGAGCGGGCGATTGCCCACAAACAGCGGCATGAAATGGGACAGCACGTTATCCCTGCTCCGGTTTTTCAGCTCAAGCGTCAGTTCTCCGGTTATTTTATGTCGCCGCTGCGCATCTTTCGCGGATGGAGCGCCAATAAGGGCGGGTTCGCGGAAAAATCCGTGGTGCGGCCGACTTACAGCTATCTGGGGGATTACAATCTGTCGGACAAAGTATTCAGCGATATTGTGGAATGCGTGGCGGCCCGGATGGAGAGTGTGGACGATATCCTGCGGGTGATGACAATCACGGCTATGGAAGGGGTGGAGCTGACGGCATTGGTCAATATGCGCTACGGATTTAACATAGTGGCTCAGGCTGCAGCGCTACAAAAAGAAGCGACCCGGCAGATCGAAGATATGACGGCTTTCAATGTAAACCGCTTTGATATTGAAGTAAGAGGTCTGAAATAATGAGGCAGGTCAGCATAGAAGGCATACGCGATTTTGACCTGGACCATATCTTTGATTGCGGGCAGGCATTCAGGTGGAACCGCCGGCCCGACGGAAGCTATGCCGGTATTGCAGGCAGACGTATTGCTAATCTGCGATTTGATCCCTGCCAGCAAGGGGGCCGGCTGATACTTTCAAATGTAACGGATGAGGATTTTAATGGATTTTGGAAGGACTATCTGGACTTGGGCCGGGATTATGGCGCCATCAAAAAAGAATTGGCGGCAAAGGATCCCGTTATTGGAAGAGCCATTGGTGCAGGACAGGGAATTCGCCTGCTGAGGCAGGACAAGTGGGAGACACTGATTTCGTTTATCCTTTCTCAAAACAACCATATTCCAAGGATTAAAAAATGTATTGAAGCTTTGTGCTGTCAGTTTGGGGAAAAGGCCGGCCAGCTGGACGGAGAGGTCTACTACACCTTTCCTGCGCCGGAGACTCTGGCCTGTCTGGAGCCGGAAGATTTGGTGGAATGCCGGCTGGGCTACCGGGCAAAATACTTGATCGGCACCGCCAGAAAAGTGGCCGCAGACGGATTGGAGCGGCTGGAAACGATGGGGGCGCCGGATGTATCCGCTGCGGAAGCCTTTGAATATGTGACCAGCTTTCCCGGTGTGGGGCCCAAGGTTGCAAATTGTATTTTACTTTTTTCCATGGGCAAGTACGATTGCTTTCCGGTGGATGTGTGGATGAAAAAGGTAATGAACGATCTTTACGGGCTGGAGTCAGTGAAGGAGATCAGTGATTTTGCGGGCCGTACCTATGGCAGCTACGGCGGAATCGCCCAGCAATATTTATTCTACTATGTTCGCCAAATCAGCCGCAGGCAATCCGCGGATCCTTTGACTCTTGAGAACCGCAGGAAATGAACCTTTGCCGGGGGTGTTCATTTTTTAAATTTGTGGTAAAATAGATGCGAACGGTTGAAAGAGAACGATAGAAACATCGCCGGGCTGATTATGATCGCGTGGATTTTTCCGAAAGAGGCAGGATTTGATATGGAAAGAAGGAAAGATAGTAGAGGCTTCACACTGGTCGAAGTGATAGTGGTGCTGGTAATCTTGGCCATACTGGCTGCGATTTTGATTCCGGCATACACTGGATATATTAAAAAGACGGAAAAGACAAAATGCGCCATTCAGCGGGGTGATCTGGAAAAGAAGTTTATTGCTATGTTTAATTATGATCCTCAGATACGCAGCTGCACTACGACCGCAGATGTGATAAAGATTACTGGTACCAATGTGGCAAAGTACATGCTGGATAACGGATATTATGAAGGTGAAACCAAATGCCCGGTATATGATCAGGATTATGAGTTTAAGTTGATTCCTTCCGGCGCCGGCTATCGGGGCGAGTTTACCTGCGGGTGCGCAGCGGATGAGTTCAGTAAGTTTGCTGCAGCGGTGAAGAAGGCTGCGGAAGAGCTGAATAATAGCGGCAAGGATAGCGAGCTGATTAGGAATGTCTATAAGGCCTACGGAAGCCTGCCTAAGGTCAGCGAGACAGAGCTTGCCAGCACAGGCTATGATGGAAAAACCATGTACTGGCGTCCTTATCAGTTGGGTAACGGGAATATCATATATTTTGCAAATTTATCCCCATATTCGGAGGGGAACCCCCAGGGTTCCTGGAATGCAGGGATCATCAAAGTGAATGGAGAAGTTTATAGTACAGGCGGAAAAGAAACCAATATAGCAGACGCTAAGAATTACAAAGGCAAAGACATTGATCACTTTGTTGATGAATACTTAGCGGGAAAAGGATTTAAGAAAAAATAAAATCTGATTTAAGGCGGCAGCTGAACGGAGAAGAGTCCGGGCAGCCTGCCGCTTTTCCTTTCTTTAAAAAATCTTTAGCAAAAAACCAAAAAAACCTGTTGACAACTGGGACTGAAAGTATTAAATTATAGTTAGCACTCGTAAAGAGTGAGTGCTAACAAATCGTAGATAATAAAATAACTATAAAAGTGAAGGAGATGAAACTATGAGTTTTGGAATTAAGCCTTTGGGCGCACGTGTGGTTATTAAAAGATTAGAAGCAGAAGAAAAGACAGCCAGCGGCATTGTACTGCCTGGTCAGGCGAAAGAAAAGCCTCAGATGGCGGAGATCGTTGCAGTGGGACCTGGGACAGAAGAAGAAAAGATGGAACTGAAAGCAGGAGACACAGTGATCTTTTCCCAGTATGCCGGAACAGAGATCAAATATCAGGGTGAAGAATACACGATCTTAAACCAGAGAGACATTTTAGCAACCGTGGAGTAATTAGGAAAGGTAGGTAATGAGGAATGGCAAAAGAATTACATTATGGTGAGGACGCCAGAAGAAAATTACAGGCAGGCGTTGACAAACTTGCAGATACAGTAAAAATTACGTTAGGACCAAAGGGAAGAAACGTTCTTCTCGATAAAAAGTTCGGATCACCGCTGATCACCAACGACGGCGTGACTATCGCAAAAGAGATCGAGCTGGATGATGCTGTTGAAAACATGGGGGCTCAGCTGGTCAAAGAAGTTGCGACAAAGACCAACGACGTCGCTGGCGACGGTACGACTACAGCGACACTGCTGGCTCAGATCATCATTAAAGAAGGATTTAAAAATGTAGCAGCTGGCGCAAACCCAATGGTACTGAAAAAAGGAATCCAGGGAGCTGTTGATGTGGCTGTGGATGAAATTCAGAAGATTTCCCACGAAGTGGACAGCAAAGAAAGCATCGCGCAGGTTGCATCCATTTCCGCTGCTGATGACCAGATCGGCGCACTGATCGCAGAAGCGATGGAAAAAGTGGGCAAAGACGGCGTTATCACCGTAGAAGAAGCAAAATCCATGGGAACGACGCTGGACGTAGTAGAAGGTATGCAGTTTGACAGAGGCTACCTGTCCGCATATATGGTAACTGATACAGAAAAGATGGAAGCTGTTTTAGAAAACCCCTACATCTTACTGACAGATAAGAAAATCTCCAACATTCAGGAGCTGCTGCCAATCTTAGAGCAGGTCGTACAGCAGGGAAGAAAACTGATGATCATCTGCGAAGATCTGGAAGGCGAAGCGCTGGCAACCATCGTTGTCAACAAGCTGAAGGGAACCTTCGACTGTGTAGCTGTTAAGGCTCCTGGCTTCGGCGACAGAAGAAAGGCCATGATGGAAGATATCGCTATCCTGACCGGCGGTACAGTAATCTCTGAAGAAGTTGGCTATGATATTAAGGAAGCTACCCTGGATATGCTGGGTACAGCCGCAACCGTTAAGGTTGACAAAGAAAACACCGTAATCGTAGACGGAGCAGGCGATGCCAGCGAAATCGAAGCGAGAGTTCATCAGCTGAAAGCGCAGATCGAAGAAAGCACTTCAGATTTCGATAAAGAAAAGACTCAGGAAAGACTGGCAAAACTGTCCGGCGGCGTAGCAGTAATCAAAGTAGGTGCAGCTACCGAAACAGAACTGAAAGAAAGAAAGCTGAGAATTGAAGATGCTCTCAACGCTACAAAAGCGGCAGTTGAAGAGGGTATCGTTTCCGGCGGCGGCGTAGCGCTGGCCAACGCAATTCCGGCAGTGGCAAAATATGTGAAAGACCTGGCCGGCGATGAAAAGACTGGTGCAGCAATCATCCAGAGAGCTCTGGAAGAGCCGGTTAGACAGATCGCAGAAAACGCTGGATTCGAAGGCAGCGTAGTTGTTGCTAAAGTTCTTACCAGCGACGCGGGCGTAGGCTTTAACGCAGCTCACGAAGAATATGAAAATATGATCGACGCAGGTATCGTAGACCCTGCTAAGGTTACAAGATCAGCCCTGCAGAACGCGGCATCCGCTTCCGCAATGCTCCTGACAACAGAAGCAGGCGTAACAGATGCTCCTGCAGAAGAAGGCGCGGCAATGCCTCCAATGGGCGGCGGAATGCCGGGCGGTATGCCGGGAATGATGTAAGCTGACATTTCCAAAAGAATAGTTTCGAGCAGTCTGCCCAGCAGACTGCTCTTCCTTTTCTCAAAAGAAAAAAAGCTCCCCAACCTTTTTAACTGTGGTATAATAGACCCAAACTTGAATTTGCAACGTTATCACAGTAATGCGAGGAGGTGGATTTATGACAAAGCCTTCGACCCACGATGATAAAGGCGTACAATCTGTGGATCGAGTGCTGGACATGATTGAAGTTTTAGCAGAGGAACAGGAGGGCCTGGGTGTTACCGAGCTGGCAAACCGTGTGGGACTCCATAAAAGTACGGCACATCGACTTTTAGCGACGCTGACGAGAAGAAATTACATAGAAAAGACAGAATCGGGCACTTACAAGATCGGACTGAAGCTGATTGAGGCGGTCAGCTGCTACATCAACAGCCTGGAGCTGCAGACCGAGGCCCGGCCCTATATCGTACAGATTACATCCCATTTGGGATTGACCTCCCATTTAGGCGTACTGGACGGAGATCAAGTAGTCTATATCGAAAAGATGGATGTGGTTTCCACGGTGAAGATGTATTCCCAGATCGGACTGCGAATGCACGCCTATTGTTCATCTTTGGGCAAATGTCTTCTTTCCAATTACTCAAAGGAGGAGTTGGAAGACCGAATGAAAAACTGCAGCTTCATTAAATTTACGCCCAACACCATTTCCAGCATGGAAGAACTTCATGAGGAAATGACCAAGGTACGCAGGCAAGGCTGGGCTATGGATGATCAGGAATTTGAGATCGGGCATCGATGTATTGGAGCGCCTATCTACGATTATCGTGGTGATATCATTGCTTCTATCAGCGCCAGCGGAGATGTACGTGTACTGACAGATGACCGCATTGAGGACACGGCTGCCTATGTAAAGCAGGTGGCACTGGAGCTGTCGCGGAGCATGGGCTATGTTGAATAAATTTGTTACAATTTAAAAAAATGTGGTATACATATAAGAGTAGTGACATTTGTAAGATAAGGAGGAAGCGATATGTTATCAAAAAAAGTAGTAGAATTGTTGAACGACCAGGTGAATAAGGAATTTTATTCTGCCTATCTGTATCTGGATATGGCGAATTATTATAAGGATGAGAATCTGGACGGTTTTTATAACTGGTACAAGATTCAAGCACAGGAAGAGCGGGATCACGCTATGCTTTTCATGGAATATCTTCAGCAGAACGGCCAGTCCGTCACATTGGAAGCGATCGGCAAGCCGGATAAGGAATTCAAGGAATTTATCGATCCTTTGAAAGTGGGTGCGGAGCATGAACGGTATGTAACCGGCTTGATTCATAACATCTATGATGCCGCTTATCAGGATAAGGATTTCCGGACCATGCAGTTCCTGGATTGGTTTGTAAAAGAACAGGCTGAGGAAGAAGATACGGCTGACAGCCTGGTTCGTAAGTTTGAACTGTTTGGCAGTGATGCTAAGGGCCTGTATATGCTGGACAGCGAACTGGCGGGCAGGACATATAACGCGCCGTCACTGACGCTGTAAAAGACTGCATAAGTGCTTTGGATTATATAAATTTATTGGATGATACCTGCTCTAAGCAACTTCTTAATCATGAGTTTTTTCATGGTTGGTGAAGGCGCTTAGAGCTTTTTTCTAGAAGGGTGTTCACAATTCTGATTTCCAACTGGGCATTGCAGGGAAAGCCCAAGCGTGATTCATTTGATATAATAATGACACAATCAAACAGGAGGTAAACAATATGCACGCATGGGAAGCAGTTCAAAAATCTGTCGATTACATTGAGGAACATTTACAGGAAAATATACGGGCAGAAGTTTTAGCTGAAATAGCTGGATTGTCACCATTTTATTTTCAAAGATTGTTTAAGCGGCTGGTAAATAAACCGCTGCAAGAGTACGTCAAACTGCGGCGTTTGGCAGAAGCGATCGATACACTAAATACAGGGAACCCGCGGATTTTAGATGTGGCGTTAGACTATGGCTTTGCCAGTCATTCAAATTTTACCAGGGCCTTTAAGGACACCTATGGGATTACACCAGAGGAATATAAAAAACATCGACCGCTTCTCAATACTTTTGTAAAACCGATTCTTTCTTTGGGTTATGAAATGGCGGATGAGGGTGTTCCTCTAATCGTTGAAAATATCATTTTAGAAATACGCAGAGAACACCTTGACACTCCGGAAGTTTATCTGGGTCTTTCAGCAGATGTTTCCATAACGGCACAAACACCAGTTGGAGAAAGGACAGGCATAGATGTACCAGGACAGCTTTGGATTAGTTATCATAAAGAAAAAAAGGCAATTGATCAATATATTCATCCGAACATTGAATTGGGCATGTCATATTCCGCGGATGAGGAAAAAGAAACATTTTCCTATTTTGCAGGGGGACTTGCCAAAAACATTCCGCAAAAGCTGAACGGTGGTTTTGTGCAACAGGAGTTGCCAGAAGGAGACTACATTGTTTGTTCCATAGAGGCTGAAAGCTTTGAAGAACTTGTATCATCAGCGCTGGACCAGGCAGGAAAATATCTTTTTAGCACATGGCTTCCCAGGCATGGTCTAACTACAAAACCATTTTCTGCTGAAAAATATAATATGACCTTACAAGAAACTAATCGCATGGAAATTTGGGTAGCTCCCGTTACTCTATCAAAAGAATAAACGCAAACCTGCTGACTTAATCCGCTGCGAAGGCGGAGCTTTTAGGAAACCTCCACGTTTCAACCATCAATTCGCGAAATTTGTGCGAAAAAGGAGCTGATCCCACACATCACTTATTTTGAAATGTGCGACAGCCCCTTTTTCTCTTTGTATGATTATTCGTAAATATTCTTTAAAACGATGTTTTTGACGCGGGTCATTTCATCGAAGGTGGACATGACGCCTTCCGTACCGATGCCGCTGTGCTTCCAGCCGCCGAAAGGCATTTCAAAGGCTCTGAAGAAGCTGGCTCCGTTGATGACCGCGCCGCCTGCTTCCATGGCTTTTGCAACCTTGAAGGCGCGCTTTTGATCTTTGGAGAAGACGCAGCTGGACAATCCAAAGATGGACGCGTTGGCGATTTCGATGGCTTCCTCATCGGTATCGAAGCCGATGATAGGAACGACCGGGCCGAAAATTTCCATATCCTTGGCAACGTCTGCGGTCTTAGGAACATCGACGATAACGGTTGGTTCGTAGAAGGCGCCGTTTCTTTTTCCTCCCAGGATGACTTTTCCTCCCTGCTGGACGGTCAGTTCAACCTCTTTTTCAACTTTAACAGCTGCTTTTTCGCTGATCAGACAACCAATCTGGGTGTTCTCTTCCTTGGGCATACCTACTTTCATCTGTTTGATTCTGGCAACACATTTTTCTGCGAATTCGTCCTTGAGGGAATTGTGGACCAGAAAACGCTTGCTGGCGCAGCAGACCTGTCCGGTATTGTACATCCGGCCCCAGATCATTTCTTCTACAGCCAAATCCACGTCACCGTCTTCCAATACGATAAAGGCGTCATTGCCCCCCAGTTCAAGGGCTGTATGGGTCAAGTTTTTAGCAGCAATCTGAGCGGTATCGATTCCCACTTCCGTGCTTCCGGTTAAGGTGACCAGATGGACTCTGGGATCAGCTACAGCCGCACTTTTCACAGCGCCGGGAGCAGTGATACACTGGATGACTCCGTTTGGTACGCCGGCCTCAACCAGCATCTCGGTGAGGCGCATCAGGGTCAACGGATTATCGGATGATGGCAGCACGATGGCAGCATTCCCCATCATCAAGGCCGGCGCAACCTTCTGATCATATAAGTCGCACGGGAAGTTGAATGGTATGATGCAGGCCACAATCCCGATGGGTTCTCTGGTTACCAGCTGCAGGTTGGCTGCCTGCCCGGCTTCCGTACCCGGAGGGATAATAGCGCCGTAATAGTGCTTTGCATGCTCGATAAAACCGGAAAAGCCGATCTTGATGTTTCCGATTTCCGCCCTGGCTTCTGTGATTGGTTTACCGTTTTCAGCGGACAACAACTGGGCCAGGCTTTCCTTATTTTCTTCCACGATATCCAGGAACCGATAAAGGACCTCGGCTTTTTCGCAGACGGGAACTTCCGCCCATATTTTCTGGCCGGCTTCCGCTGCGTCGATGGCCTTTTCAATATCTTCAGCAGTTGCTTTGGGCACGGATTCGATCACTTCTCCGGTGGCCGGCGCCAGCACGTCAAAGGTTTCTCCGCTCACACTGTCAACCTTTTTTCCATTAATAATCATTTTCATAGTGATAATCTCCTTTCTTCTGAACAATCCCTTCTTTATGTATGTAATCTATTTTCCAAATGCGGTGAAGGACAGCATCAGGCCGCCGCAGGTGTTGCATCCGTCATCCTCATATCCGTATTCCCCGAAGGTGAACTCCATGATGAATGGAATATCTCCCACCGCTTTTTTCACTTGTGCGGTAACTTCGTCAATCCGGTTGTCAATACCGGCTCTCCTGCCGCCGCAGTGTACCAGGTGCAGTCCGCCGATTTCGCCATTCATTCTTCCTTTCAAATCTTCCAGCGTCTTGCCTACCGAAGAAATCAGGCCGTCGACACTTCCTTCCATGAGAATGACCGCCGTTCCAACAGCCAGGTTGTTGCCCACGTTGATGGAATCATCGGCATTACCGTTCATCGGGTGGCGAATTGCGATCAGATCACCCATGCGGTCTTTCACGCCCAGCGGATTGGTGATACTGTAGGCGAGCAAATTGCCTTCTGTGACCTGTTCCTTTGAGGCTCCGGTCCACTGACGATATTTTTCCAGAGCGGGAATTCCATCGATTTCCTGCAGGGTCCGGTTTTGGGCGACCTTTGTAATAATGCCCATTTTGTCGGTTTCACCATAGGCTCCGGTATATTTGTTGGCAAAAGGTTTATCTGTGTAGAAGAATGCGACGCCAAGTCCATCGGCTGTCACCATCTGATCGGTGTAAAGCAGCCATTCACCGGCTATGGCATTGTCAGCAGCGCTGCCGCCGAAGAAGGGAACCCGGCCGATTACTTCTGTGATTCCTTTCAGATAGAATTCCTCTTCTCCCGGAGGCGCTGTCATATAAAAGTAGTCGGGCGCAGCATCCGTTCCTGCGTTTTTTAGGGCCATTTCGGCGACTTTTTTGCCGGTTTCTCTTGCAGTGCCTTCCTTGGCCATTCCGGCTACGCCGACCTTCAACGCCTCGTCAGACATGGCCATGATGCCTACAAATCCATCTTCACCGGAGATAAATCCGTCCTGGGTGATGACACCTGTAAAGGATGTGTTGCCGATCAATGGCACACCTGGAAGCTCGGCTGCAATGGCGGCCAGCAGTTCCTTCTGATCATACTGCACCCCGCTGTATACGAAAGCCATTTTCATATCAGCTGCATTTTCTTTTACTTGTAAGGCAGCTTCTTTCCCGGCCGCCGCCGCATTGGTGTTTACGCTTGCGCCTGTTTTTACCTTTAACATAATTCGTACCTCCTTATAAGACTTATCTCAATATATTTTTTCTTAACCCCTTTTCAACACCCATAATAAGTCCGAAAATTCAGTTAGTCAACGCCGTGTGTTTTATTATGCAGACAGGTGGTTTCGTAATGCGGAACAAGGAGAAATGCGGAAAATTTATTTGTAAAAGAGGGTTTTTTATTATAAAATATGTTAATATAGTTTTGAATAAAAAAAGTTTTCTTTGGAAACGTTATTCGCGCTTGGCGCTCACTTTCACAAGGTAAACTTTTTTGAAATACAGGAAATGCTGCGCAATCGATAGTTCCTGTATTATAAGAAAAAGGGGAAACAAATGGTGAAGAATAGGAAAAAACCTACGCTCAGGCTAGCTGTTGCCATACTAATGCTGCTGGTATTTTCCGGATTCTATTTTCTGCTGGCGCCTTATGTTCACCAGGACGTAGGGGAGGGTGACACGCAGGTAAACGCGACGGTTCCGGCAACTGAAGCCGCGATTCAGACTCAGCCTCCGGCAGTGGACAAGTCTTCGGAATATCTGATTCTTGTCAATAAGAGCCATGGGCTTGGAAAAGATTATGAACCGGGGGACCTTAAGAAAGTAAAGTACAAGGTTTCATCCCGGGAATCGGAATATCAAAAGCTGCGAAAAACGGTAGCGTCCGCTTTTAATGATTTGGCAAAAGCAGCTGATAAACAGGGGCATACCATCAAGCTTACCAGCGGATTTCGGCCGTACGCTTACCAGAAAGTGCTCTACGAGAAATACGTGGGCAAGGATGGCAAGTACGCAGCCGAGCAATACAGCGCAAAGCCGGGATACAGCGAACATCAAAGCGGCCTTTGTGCAGATGTATCGTCGCCTTCAGTGAATTATAATCTGGTGCAGGCTTACGGCAATACGGATGAAGGAGAATGGCTGACTAAAAATGCCCACAAATACGGATTTATTATCCGCTATTTAAAAGGGAAAGAAGATATTACGGGGTATGAATATGAACCCTGGCACATCCGCTATGTGGGAAAGGATGCTGCGAAAGAAATTTATGAACAAAAAATCACTCTCGAAGAGTATTTGGGAGAAGTATAAAGATGTTTTAAAGGAGGGTAAAATGGCAGTATATTTCAATGAACCATCAAGGACATTCAGCGAGTATTTACTGGTACCGGGCTATTCCTCAAAGGAATGCAGGGTTGATAATGTCAACCTTGCCACCCCGGTCGTTAAATTTAAAAAAGGTGAGGAATCTTCCATTAAGATGAAAATTCCTCTTGTTTCCGCGATCATGCAGGCGGTATCCGACGATAAGCTGGCCGTTGCGCTGGCAAAGGAAGGCGGGATTTCTTTTATCTTTGGATCACAGACCATTGAGAACCAGGCAGCGATGATTCGCCGGGTAAAGAGCCATAAAGCCGGATTTGTGACCAGCGACGCCAACATTCGTCCTGATCAGACTTTGGGAGAACTCCTGGAGCTGAAAGAGCGGACAGGCCATTCCACAACGGCTGTCACTGAGGATGGAACGGCGGAAGGCAAGCTGGTGGGCATCGTTACCAGCAGGGATTACCGGATCAGCAGAATGTCTTTGGAAACCAAGGTTAAAGAATTTATGACACCCTTTGAAAAACTGATTTATGTGAAAGAAGGAGCCACTCTTTCGGAAGCCAATGATGTTCTTTGGGATAACAAATTGAATACGGTTCCGGTGATCGATGATAATCAGAGACTGACTCATTTTGTCTTCAGAAAAGACTATGATACCCACAAGGCGTATCCAAATGAACTGTTGGATGAACATAAGCGCTATATGGTGGGAGCCGGCGTGAATACCAGGGATTATGCGGAACGTATTCCGGCGCTGGTTGAGGCGGGCGCGGATGTGCTGTGCATTGACTCTTCCGAAGGCTTCTCCGAATGGCAGAAGGATACGCTGGATTTTGTCCGCGCTAAATACGGCGATTCGGTAAAAATCGGCGCTGGAAACGTTGTTGACCGGGAAGGTTTTAACTATCTTGCGGAAGCGGGCGCTGATTTTGTTAAGATCGGAATCGGCGGCGGCTCCATCTGCATCACCAGAGAGCAGAAGGGCATCGGCCGTGGCCAGGCCAGTGCAGTGATCGAGGTGGCTCAGGCCAGAAACGAATATTACGAAAAGACAGGCGTTTATATTCCCATTTGCTCCGACGGCGGAATCGTTTATGATTATCACATGACCCTGGCTCTTGCCATGGGGGCTGATTTTATTATGCTGGGCAGGTACTTCTCCAGATTTGATGAATCACCAACCAACAAGCTTAATATCAACGGCAACTATGTGAAGGAATATTGGGGCGAAGGTTCCAACCGCGCCCGTAACTGGCAGCGTTACGATATGGGCGGCGACAGCAAGCTCTCTTTTGAGGAAGGCGTCGATTCCTACGTGCCTTATGCGGGAGCATTGAGTGACAACGTCCGCTATTCCCTGCAGAAAGTGAAATCGACCATGTGCAACTGCGGCGTTTTGACCATACCGGAATTGCAGAAGAAGGCCAAGATGACCATTGTTTCCGCTACCAGCCTTGTGGAGGGCGGAGCACACGACGTTATCTTAAAGGATACTTCAAACAGCAGCAACTTGAGATAAGGAGAGGATTCCATGCAGCATGAAAAAATAATTGTGATGGATTTCGGCGGGCAGTATAATCAGCTGATCGCCCGGCGTGTGCGTGAATGCAACGTGTACTGTGAAATTTATTCTTATAAAAGAGATATTGAAGAAATCAAGGCGATGAACCCCAAAGGGATCATCCTCACCGGGGGACCAAGCAGCGCTTACGAAGCGGATTCGCCCACTTATACAAAGGAGCTTTTTGAGCTGGGAATTCCCGTTTTGGGAATTTGCTACGGCTCACAGCTGATGATGCATCTTTTGGGCGGCCATGTTTGCAAGGCGCCGGTTCGGGAATACGGAAAAATTGAGGTTACGGTGGATCAATCGTCCAAGCTGTTTTCTGATGTGTCTGAAAAGACGGTTTGCTGGATGAGCCACAATGACTACATTGAGTCGGCTGCGCAGGGTTTTGTTGTAACAGCCCATACGCCTGACTGTCCGGTGGCTGCAGCGGAAATGCCGGAAAAGGGTCTTTACGCATTGCAGTTCCATCCGGAAGTGCTTCACACTGCTGAAGGGACAAAGATGCTGTCCAATTTTGTGTATAATGTCTGTGGCTGCAAAGGCGACTGGAGAATGGATTCCTTTGTGGAAACTTCCATCGAAGCCATCCGGGCCAAGGTTGGCTCCGGCCGTGTGCTCTGTGCCCTGTCGGGCGGCGTAGATTCTTCGGTGGCGGCAGTTATGCTGTCAAAAGCCATCGGATCGCAGCTCACCTGTGTATTCGTGGATCACGGCCTTCTCCGTAAAAATGAGGGCGACGAAGTGGAAGAGGTGTTCGGCCCGTCAGGCCCGTATGATCTGAACTTCATCCGGGTCAATGCCCAGCAGCGCTTTTATGAGAAGCTGGCCGGTGTAACGGAGCCGGAGAAGAAACGGAAAATCATCGGAGAAGAGTTTATCCGGGTCTTTGAAGAGGAAGCGAAAAAGATTGGGTCAGTGGACTTCTTGGTTCAGGGGACCATTTATCCCGACGTGGTGGAAAGCGGCGTAGGCGGCGAGTCTGCTGTCATCAAGTCTCATCACAATGTGGGCGGCCTGCCGGACTATGTGGATTTTAAGGAAATCATCGAGCCTCTGCGGGATCTGTTCAAGGATGAGGTCCGCAAGGCTGGACTGGAGCTGGGAATTCCGGAGCATTTGGTGTTCCGTCAGCCGTTCCCGGGGCCGGGTCTTGGGATTCGCATTATCGGCGAGGTTACGGCTGAGAAGGTGAAGATCGTGCAGGATGCGGATGCGATCTACCGTGAGGAGATCGCAGCGGCCGGGATCGCTCGCGATATCGGGCAGTATTTTGCGGCGCTGACCAATATGCGGTCGGTGGGCGTCATGGGCGATGAGCGGACGTATGATTACGCCATTGCGCTGCGGGCTGTGAATACGATCGACTTTATGACGGCGGAGGCGGCCCAGATTCCCTGGGAGGTGCTGGGGAAGGTGACGAGCCGGATTGTCAATGAGGTGGCTCATGTGAATCGGGTGCTTTATGATTGTACGAGTAAGCCGCCTGGGACGATAGAGTTCGAGTGATGAAAATTTGACATGAATTATTTTAAATGACAGGCAGTCTGTAGGATTGCTTGTCATTTTTGAATTATCTACATTAGAAGATCAAAAAATACAAATGGTTGACAATGTACATTAAAACGCTTTTAATTGTATTAAAGGGAGGTGTGGTTATGGCGACAGTACCAACACAAATAAGGATTAATGAGGAGCTGAAAAAGCAAGCGATGGAGTTGTTTGGACAATTGGGATCGGATTTATCGAGTGCTACAAATATGTTTTTAAGGCAATGTGTTTTAAGAGGCGGATTGCCGTTTAAGGTGGAACTTCCAAATTATAAACCAGAAGTAATAGAAGCGATGGAGGAAGCAAAGAAAATCAGCAGAGATCCGGACACTAAAAAGTATACTAGTTTTTCGGAAGCTTTAGAGGACCTTGATTTATGACTTATCAATTAGTATTGACTGGCAGGTTTAAAAAAGGCTCAAGCGTGCGAAGAAGCCGGGGTTGGACATTGTTTTATTGGATCCTGTAGTTGACGTTGACATTAGTTGATACAGGGACTCATTCTGATCTATTCGATTTATAATGCCAGGCCAATATAGATGCATTTATCTTGAGAATCTGCAACAAAAAATCCAAAAGCCCCAATAATGTACACAATAGAAATAAAACTCCAGTTTGAAAAGCACCAAAACTAAACAGATATATTTAGTTCCACCCCTGGACTTGCCGAGAATAGCAAAAACAAAACTCTCATACGTTGAATATACAACAGTTGAGAGTTTTTGTGTGTGCCTGTGATACTGGTTTGATACTAACATAGAGATATGACTGTGTTGTTCTTCAGGGAAAGATTCAGATGCAGTAAATTTTGCCGCATACTCCATCCCATGGGTCATTCCTCATCGTTCAGCCCGTTAAAAATAGTATTATAATCAGTATGAAAAATTTCGACCAATGCGATTAATTCACCGATCCGGATATTGTAAGTGCCGGATTCTATTTGAGAGTAGGAGCTTCGGGATGTAGGCAAGTTGCGAAGTTGTAATTGGGCCACTACCTGCTCTTGTGTCATCTGGGCCTCGTTTCTTAATCTTTTCAGGTTTTCGCCTATGGAAATATCCCTGCTTTGCTTCAGCTTTTGGGGCATATGGAATCACCAAACCTTTCATTGGACATTATGCGCATTATTATTGATTCTAGTACAAATATTTTGTATAATTGCAATAAATATATTGCAAAACGGAAGGGGTGGTGTTTGATGTGAAAAATGGACAATGCGATAAGACTGTACAGACGAAAACAAGTGAAGATGGGGTTATGGTAAAGATTTTCGAACTATTTCACGATGACTGGAAAAACTTTTTTGAAGCGTCGTATGACGGGATCATTATAGCCGATGAAATGGGAAGAATTGTATATATGAACCACGCCGCGGAAATCTTGGAAGAAGTGGATAAGGAATATATTCTCGGACGGTATGCATCTGATTTACTGGAAGAGGGAATCTACGAAACATCCGTTACCGTCAAGGTTTTCAAATCAAAGAAAAAAGAGACCATCATGCAGTTCAAAGGCGGCCGGCAGCTGGTGATAACAGGGGTTCCTGCTTTTAAGAACGGTAAAATAAAGTGGGTATATATTAACGAAAGGGATGTAACAGAGCTGGCCCAAATTAAGCACGACAAAAAAGTTGTGATGAAACAGCTGGAAAAATACAAAAAAGAACTGGAGGCCATTAAAAAGCGAAATGCTGAAGACAATTTGCTTACTAGCAGCAATAGCAAAATGCAGGAAAATATGAACCTTTTGCAAAGGATTGCGCCATCTGAAGTATCGGTTCTGATCATCGGAGAATCGGGTGTGGGTAAAGATGTTTTCGCCAATTGGATTCACAAGCATAGCTTGAGAAAAGAGGAACCTTTTATAAAAATAGACTGCGGCGCTTTGTCAGAATCGCTCTTGGAATCAGAACTATTTGGATACGAAAAAAATTCTTTTACAGGCGCAAGCCAGAAGGGGAAAGTGGGCCTGGCGGAAGCGGCAGATAAAGGAACGCTGTTCTTGGACGAGATCGGTGAGATGCCGCTGAATTTACAGACTAAGCTCTTGAGGCTGGTGCAGGACAGCACCTTTCTGCCAGTAGGAAGTGTAGAAGAAAAAAAGGTAGACATAAGAATTATAGCTGCGACCAACAGAGATTTGGAAGAAATGGTCGAAAAGAAGCTCTTTCGAGAAGATCTTTATTATAGACTTAACGTCGTGCCGGTGAAATTGCCGCCCCTTAGAGAGAGAAAAGAAGATCTTTTTGATTTTATAGACTTGTTTTTAAAACGATATAACGAAAAGCATGGATATCGGAAAACCATTTCACAGGAGGCCGTGAACGGATTATACAGTTATTCCTGGCCGGGGAATGTAAGAGAATTGGCGAATATCATAGAAAGACTGGTGATTGTCACGCCAAAAGCGGAAATTGGTATTGAGGACGTCATGCGGGCCATGCCCAATTTTACCGACGCAGGCATAAATACTATTTTTGAAATCAATGGCAGGTACATTGACGCAATGGATGCCTTTGAGGGCGAGTATTTGAAAAAAATAATGGGAAAATACACAACCATAAAAGAAATGGCCGAACAGATTGGAATTTCAGAGAGTACATTAAAACGCAGACTCCGAAAGCATAGATTGCATTTTACTGCAAAGATCAATCATGACCTCGGAGGCCAAGACTGACACTTGATAAAAACAATTGAAAATTCAAACCGTTCTTTTGACAGGAACAAAATGACAGGTAACAGGAAGGTCAGACGTGACCTTCCTGTTTTGTTTTATGAAAATCCAAATTAGAAGAAAGGTTGGAATTTCAACGGTTCTAGAAGTTGGCACGCTTGTTGCGATTAATAGTGGATAATAAAACAGGAATCGAGAAAGGAGAAATGTTATGGAGAAGAATTTGAACACCAAATCAAAGGCGATATCTGACAAACCAATATCGCTGATCTGCATCATACTGGTAGCGATATTCGTGGCTTTTATGTGCATAAAGCCGGACCAAACTCTAAACGTGGTAAATGCAGTTTTTAACAAAGTTACAGCAGTAATGGGTCCGCCAATTCTATGGTTTGTTTTTATCGGCTTATTCTTTTGCTTGTACCTAGCTTTTAGCAAGCACGGAAAGGTCAAGCTGGGAGAGGGCGATCCGGAGTATTCCACATTCAGCTATATCGGCATGATGCTCTGTGCTTCGCTGGCAGCTACCGCAATTTTTTATTCATTTGTCGAATGGTCCTATTATTATGCTGCGCCGGCGTTTTCCATTGAACCTTATTCACAGGAAGCTGCTGAGATGTCGATGACGTACACCTTCTTTCACTGGGGGTTCAGCTGTCAGGTAATCTTTATCATGACAGCCGTATCAATGGCGTATGCCTTCTATGTGCGCAAAATTCCAGTGTTGCGAGTAGGCGCAGTATGTGAAGAAATGCTGGGCAATTTCAAATATAAGCGGCCTCTGGCAAGAATCATTGACGGGCTTACAATCCTTAGCATTGTCGGCGGATTAGGCGTATCGCTGGGAGTCGGGGTTCCCCTTGTAACCGCGGGTCTTGGCAAAATCTTTGGGATGGAAGCAAACTTTACAACAAACGTAATCGTATTGCTGATTATTGCGGTGATTTTCACCATCACATCCCTTGTGGGCATAAAGAAAGGCATGAAGCGGCTGAGCGACCTGACAATGTATCTTTCCATCATCTTTATTGCATTTATATTCATAGTCGGCCCGACGCAGTTTATCTGGAAAGAATTCACGTACAGCTTGGGGAAAATGTTCCAGAATTACGTTCAGATGAGTACCTATACGGATCCGGTGGCGCAGACAGGATTCCCGGAACTGAATACAATTTTCCTATTCACATTAGCGCTGAACTATGCGGCCATGATGGGGATTTTCATTACTAAAATATCAAAAGGAAGAACATTAAGACAGATGATTATAACCTGCTTGATCGGTATTACCGGCGGCATATGGATTATGTTTTCCATCAACGGCGGATTCGGGCTGAACGCAGAACTGACCGGCGCATACGAGCTTTCTAAGGCTGCCGATGTAAATGCAGGATTATTTGAGCTTCTGGGAACCCTTCCGGGCGGAAGTGTAATCTTGCCGATTGCATTTACGTTAGTAACAATCGGCTTGCTGACGACATCGCTGGATTCAGCGTCCTTTACGCTGGCCGCATCCGCGACTAAGAAGCTTGACGCAGAAGGAAATCCCAATCCAAGATTCCGGGTAATATGGTGCCTCGTATTGACCTTAGTTCCGCTGTCAATCATGTTTGCGGGAGCGCCTTTCACAGCAATCAAGACGGTGTGCATCGTATTATCGGTACCATTCCTGTTTATCATAATCGGTATGCTGATCGGGCTGTTCAGATGGTTTAAAGAAGATAACAATTAAAATTTATTGTATTAACTCGCGAGAGGAGGAGAAAAAAATGAACAAACAAGAAAGAATTGAAGCTTGCAAGAAACTGGTTGAAGGAAAGGGGTTGTGGGACGTAGACAATCCGGACGTGAGGGCGTTCTATAAGAGAGCGGAAGCAGAGGGGGTGGAACTCGTCAGCAACAACGTTCCTCAATTAGGCCTTTTCAGATCGCCGTACAGCCGGGATCTGGACGGTGTTGACATCGCTCTGGTGGGATTGCCCATGGATCTTGGCGTACCCAACCCAAGACCGGGCACAAGAAACGCCCCCAAAGCCGTAAGATTCTGGGGCCTTGATCGAAATCTGGTCAACTACTACAATAACTTATGCCCATACGATATGTGCAGCATCGTAGACTATGGCGATGTGGAATTTGTTAAGGATCCATACAATCTAAGAGCAAACCTGGAAGAAATTGCTGACTTATACGGGGATTTCAAGGATAAAGGAATTGTGCCTTTGACCATTGGCGGCGAACATACTTGTACATACGCGATCTTAAAAGGACTTGGCAAGGACGAGCCTTTGGCTGTCGTACATATGGATGCTCACGGAGACACAAGTATTGACTTTCAGGGCGCGGCAGTAAGCGATGCGTCCTTATTCCAGAACGCTGCCTGCGGCGGATATATCGCGCCGGAAAAGATGGTTCAGGTCGGCCAGAGAGGCAGAGGAATTATCCGCTGCGACTTCTCAACAAACAGCGGCATGAGAAGAATTATGGTCGATGAAGCCCAGGAAAAGGGAATTCCCTACGTGGTAAGTGAAATCAAGCGGATTATCGGCGATTACCCATGCTATCTGACAATCGATACCGACTGCATTGATTGCGGCGAGATGCCGGGAACAACGCTTCCTGAACCGTTCGGCCTGTTTGGAAGGGAAGTTCGGGATGTCATCAGAGGAATGTACGGCATGAATATTGTCGGCGCTGACCTAATGGAACTCAGCCCGGACTACGACGTAACCGGACAGTCAGCTTGCCTGGCCGCAGGGCTTGCTTTTGAAATGATGTGCCTGCTGGCGGAAAGCAAGGCGCGTAAGAATGGCGAAAAGCACCAGACACACTGGAAATAAACGATAAAACCGGTGTATCAGGAAGATGGAGCGGATGTATGAGGCCAGACCGCTTAATGGTAGAACAAATATAGAGGTACCGAGAGAGAAAAGCCGTAAAGCCTGTTTATCAAAGGGATTTGCGGCTTTTTTTGTGATTTCTCCGTTGCCGCGCTTCATGCGGCCGCGCCATATCTGAGTTTACACATTTTGAGAATTGGCAGCACTTTGGGAACACTATAATTTACGCTAATAGGCATCGTAGATGCGGTATAATTCCTCTAAGCCAATTTTTCTTCCTAAGATTGAGCATATTTCATATTCTCGCATCGAAAAAAGTTTACGAACCAACTTCCTGACATCCTCTTTTGCCCCATAGTGAATTTGGTTGTGGCAATTACTACAAAGTGAAAAAATATTTTGTTCTCTATCCAGATTGACTCCAAAAAAATCTGTCAGCGCCATTGGGATTAAATGATGCGGCTCCATGTATAGAGTTACACCATCTCTACGTAGAAACGATTCATGTGCGGGCGCTGCTTCGCATACATTGCCAGCTCTATAGAGCGCCCTTTGGGCTACAGCGGGCGAACGCAAATAGATATGCCCGTTTGCAGATTTGCTTGAAGCAGTCCCTTTTGATTGGGGCTCATTTACCAGCATAGCGGATTTTTTCTCATCTTTCAGGTTTATCTGGCAAAGCTGAGTTATTAGGACTTGGTCTTCCTTCAATTCAGTAACGGATTGGCTTTTAATTAGTTTTTGAAAGAATGCGGCAGTATAACAAGTTTCGGTTTCGGCGGTTTGATACATTGCTTTCTCAATCAGATGTGTTAAAATCGCTTTCCCCTTATCTGTGACTTCCCATCTGCCTTGCCCGTTGCTTTTCATATAACCGTATTCAACTAAATGCTGCCGTTCAAATGAAAAGTCATTTCTCCACGCCATTTCATTACGAGTCCGCCGGAGAATATCGTTTTGATCATTTTTATACCAGTATCCGCAATCGTTAATATGTTGTAAGATTACACTTCTCTGATCGCCTCCCTTACATTCAGTAAGGGAGTAAAGAAGCACCAACCACTTTTGTTCTTTCTGATTCATCTATCATAGACCTCTTCTTTCTGTGAGCAGAGCACGGGATAAGTAATTACCTGTTCTATTAGCAGATGCATAAACTGATTCAGGAGTTTCACCAATTCGCTATCGCAACAATCTTTAAGAAACTGAAAGATGGCAAATAGCGTATCTCCGATTTTCTTTTGCATAGTTGTATCCGGATAATAAACACGGATTTTTGAAAGTCTTTCTACATTCATATTTGCGCGTGTAGTATAAACAGGAGATACTTTTTCTACCTCTTGACGATAGATGGCACTATGAAAGTAAGCATTCATGTAGAAAGGATTCATATATTCTGTTTCAATCAAGCGAAGGCGTTTTACATAATTACCGTATACCGCATTTTGATCTGTTGCTGCAATACAGCAGCATGCTAGCTCCTCAACCGTCTCGCTAGTTCTATTTAACAAGATATCGCCTGCTTTGATGCAATATTTTTGAACTTCTACTTCCGTAGCATCAACATAAGAGGGCAGCCTATCAGGAAGAAAAGCATGTTTGATTACTGTTTTGACACCTACCATTGGAATACCGTGACCAAATGCAGCTTTGTCTTTTGCTAGACCTCCAAAAATTTGAAAAAGTTCAGGCAACAGAGCGTTTCCCCAATGATTTGGTGTTTGCACGTGGCTCCATTGTTGTATGAAACCGGATAGAGGATGGTTACCAAGTCGGTGATTCAATTTATTGATTAATTCTGTAAAATACAGCCGGTTTTTCTTGATCGGCTTCAAAGAAATTGCCGGAGTCTGCGTATAAAAATTTGGACTCAAAACAAAGCCCTTTTGCTCAATGTCTTTCAAAGTGGCGACAGCATACCAATTAGTCTTCTCTATCAGTGTTCCGCTGCGATGCTGCTGAACCAGCTCTGCCAGTTTGTGAATCTCTTTCATGCAGCCACTTTTTTCAGTTGTCAATTTCAATTGCCTGGCATCTATAAATAACGTAGTAGAGCCAGATTCTCGTGATTTGTCTAAAAGCCAAATGCAGCATGGAATTTTTGTACCATAAAAAAGCTTAGGCGGCAGAGCAATAATCGATCCTACTAATCCGTCACGTATAATACATTGCCGGATGCTTCGTTCCTCCCGAGTTTGAGTGGTCAAAGTCCCATTGGATAATATCACCGCTGCGCGTCCTTGTTCCGATAGGTGGCTAATAATATGCTGAAGCCATGCATAATTTGCGTTGGAGCGAGGCGGGGGTCCATATTGCCATCGTATGTCATATTGGGGGGACATACTACCGCACCAATGACCAAGATTAAAAGGCGGATTTGCCAGAATATAATCAAACGATTGGCCGATGTGAATATCATTTAATAGCGTATTGGCGGGTCTATCCCCTAAATCGACAGAAATATCGTGAAAGAAAAAAGTTGCATGGCACATTCGGTAGGCGGTCTGATTTGTTGCTTGTCCATAGAAATGATACTTGCTCGTTTGCGGCATCTGTTGGCTAATTTGGCATAGCATAGTGCCGTTGTCGCAGCAGGGATCATAAACATTACCATCTTTATTGAAATCCAATAAGCCTAGGATTAGATGAGCCATGTAGGAGGGTGTATGAAAACGATTGGATTCTACAGGAGCGTTCCATGCTTGTTTGCTCAAACAAATTTCATGAATTTCCGGCAGTGAGATGTCAGCTATTGAAATGGCTGACAGAAAGTCGATCATTCTATGTACAGCAGCCTCATCTGACTTGGAAAATTTTATGGATTCCTCCAAACTATACAATAGTGGGCCTGATGGCAGTATCGAACGCAATGCGTACAGCATCGCTGCGATGCACATTCCATCAGGAGCATGAGCCACATTATACCAAGGCGTTCTTCTAGAGTTTTCTTCAGATTGATTTTTATGCAAATAATCTTCAAGGTCCATTTGCGTAAAAGTTGGAATATAGTTGGGGGATGCCTGTCGAATTATTAATAAACCAGTCAAAATATCATTATTATTTATGTGAGAAGCAAGTTGTGTTATTTTTCGTATTATCGTGTTATTCTTTTTCATAATACTTCCCCATCTAATCGTGACGCAAATACTCTTCTAATAGACTTTAGCGTAGTCTACTTACAGGGCAAGTAAATTCAAATTCTGCCGAGCCAATCCTGTGTCTGGAATACCCATCCCCTACTTATACAATTGCTTACTGCTACAAATATTATATATGATCGTGGTATTTTTACAATACCAATTTCACCAAAAACAACCTGTCTTCATTATGGTAAACCAACATACGCTGTCCTGGTCTGGACGCAAGCAGTCCCCCCCCCGCTTTCCTGCATGGCATGGATGCCCCTGCCCTGACACATGCTCAGTCCTGGCCTATATCACAGGCTTGGACTTGGAAAAATAGGATTGCAGGGCCTGGGCGATATAAGAGGAAGCACCGGGCCCATATTTTGTATCAACGATCTCTTTCGCCGTCTCACTGGAATAGCTTTCGATTACCATGTCCCAATACCCTTCACCAAGATCGGGGACCGGCGCTTTCTCTTGCGTAAAGACGACGAGTTCATGGACGACCTTTTGAACACGGTCACAAGAAGCGGGCTCTGCCAGATCAGATGTTAATTTTTCGAACAGGGAATTCTGCTTGTTAAAAAATTCAGCTCGATCTTCCTCTGTCAGCGTTTGCTGCTGCTCCATGATTTCTGCGAAATGCTCCATGTTGTATTTCATCGCTGCCGTATATTTCTCAACGCTGCCGAACTGCTTGATCGCCAAGCGGGCTGCGTCGGATTCATTCATCTTTAGCTGTTGCAACAGTTCATCGAATGCCTCCATACTTCCCCAATGTTTGATCACCGCATCTTCGTTACTGTCTTTAAAACTTTCCAGCGCGTCAATATATTCCGATAAATCAAATTCCTTAAAACTCATACAGGTCTCTCCTTTCTCCAGCCTGCCGAGAAGCTCAATCAGCCGGTCAATCCGATTTCGCTTCAGCAGGAGCATTTGCTTTTGCTTGCCATAGGCGATCCGTTTATCAAATTCCGGCTTTTCTAAAATTTTCCTGATTTCTTGGAGCTTAAATCCCAACTCCTTGAAAAACAAAATCTGCTGCAGCCTTTCCAACGCTTCGCTGCTGTATAGACGATACCCGGAAGGCGTTAATTTGCTCGGCTTCAGCAAACCAATTTCATCATAGTATTGCAGCGTTCGTGTACTGATACCCGTCAGCGCTGCTATTTGCCCGATGGTTTTCATATTTATCAACCCCTTTCGTAAAATTCGTGCCTTACTAGAAAAAAGAATATACTATTACGTAACGTGAGAGTCAATCCTTTTTTCGGCTGCCTTAGGACGCGGCAGATAAGTTTAATCAAAAAGAACTGTTTCGATTTCGAAACGAACAGCGTTCCGATTGTTCCGTATACGGATCAGTTGGAATGGGGACAGGGATACCCGTCATTGTATAAAGGCAGGAGCAGTATTTTATTTTTCAACGATTGTGCCGTGATAAAGGATCGGCCTTGGATTCGGCGGCAGAATGGCACAAGATTTGCGCTTTTAAATTGATACAACCATTTATCGGTTAATTGGAGGATTCGGAGGAGGATTTTATGGAAATCAATTATGAAGCGTATATGAAAGGACTTGTGGAAAGGGCGAAAAAAGCCCAGAACATACTAAACGGCTACTCCCAAGAGCAGGTGGATGAGCTTGTGACAGCCATCGCATTTTATGGCACCCGCCCTGATTTCATGCGGGCGGTGGCCGAGCAGACCGTTGCAGAAACGGGAATGGGCGATGTGGAGGACAAAATCGCAAAAATTTGGAATAAGACCATCGGCCATTACCGGGAGATGAAGGATGAAAAATCAGTGGGCCTCATTGAATACGACGAGAAAAGAAACATTGCCAAATATGCCAAGCCCATGGGCGTGATCGGCGCCTTGGCGCCGGTGACAAACGCAGAAAACACAGCCGTAGTAAAGCCGATGAATGCTATTAAAGGGCGCAACGCCATGATCCTGGCGCCCCATCCAAGAGCTGCCAAGGTCAATTTGTTTGTCGTCAATTACCTGCGGAAGGTATTGAAAAAATTCCAAGCACCGGAAGACTTAATTATTGCAGTTGAGCCCGAATATGTCAGCATTGATTGTTCCGGCGAACTGATGAAACAATGCGACTTCGTGCTGGCCACCGGCGGCGCAGGCATGGTCAAGGCGGCGTATGAGTCAGGAACACCGGCCATTGGAGTAGGAACTGGAAACGATGCGGTATATGTGGACGGTACAACGGACCTGGGGAAAGTGGCCCAAATGGTACGGACCTCCAAATGCTTTGACAATGCTACCAGCTGTTCCACAGAAAACGTTCTTTTGGTTCAGAAAGAATGTTATGATGCCTTTGTAAATGCCTTGCAGGAACACGGCGGTTTTCTGGTTAGGGAAGCTTCGGAAGAAAAGGCCAAGCTCCAGGCAGCCCTGTGGCCCAAATGGCCGGAGAATCATGCGCTCAACAGGCATATCATTGCTCAGCCCATTTCCGTTATCGCGGAGCTGGCGGAGCTGGAAATCAACCAGAACACCCAGTTCCTGTTTGTCGAAGAAAACGGTGGCATCGGCCATGACTACCCGTTTACCGGAGAGAAGCTCTCAAGAGTTACCACGCTGATTAAGACAGACAGCTTTGAAGAAGCAATGGATAAAATGGAAGCGATCATGGACTACATGGGCAAGGGCCATGGCTGCGGTATCCACACCAGTGACGATAATAAGGTGGAAAAAATGGCGCTGAGAATGCCGGTGGCCAGAATGATGGTAAATCAACCCCAAGGTGTTGGAAACAGCGGATCGTGGGAAAATGGAATGCCGATGACGATGACCCTGGGCTGTGGAACTTGGGGAAACAACAGTGTATCCCATAATGTAAACTGGAAAGATTTAATTAATATCACCCACGTATCCAGAACGCTGCCCCTCAATGTTCCGAAAGAAGAAGACTTGTTTACAGCAGAATTTATTGCGGAGAATTCCAAACCGCTATAAAAGAAGATCAGCTGCCGCACGAACCATCAATTTATTTGTTAGAGCGGCAGCTTTTGCTTATCAGCCAAACTGCTCTTACAGGCAGCTATTACATAAAAATACTCAGCAGGGGTTATTTACTACACAATCTTGTTTGATATAATGAATGAATGATTAAAATGCGAACAGAAACAGGAGAAGATATCGAGGTATTCTATGGTCACGTTTAAGGATAAGCTGTACACATTCGAAGAAATTGAAGAAAAGGTAAAGAGCGGAAATATTGAGGAAGACAAAGATTTCATTGTCGAAGCGCTCCGGTCCTGCTTCTTTACGGAAGACGGCATGACTGTGGTGGATGAGAAAGGCATCACGATCATGGTTAATGGAGCCCACAGAAAAATTATGGGCATCGACGGAAAAGATATTGTTGGAAAAAATACCAAGGATTTGGTCACGGAAGGCATCTTCCAAAAATCTGCCTCAGCTACGGTATTCGAATCCAAACAACAGGAAACCATAACCCAGAACCTTTCCAACGGCAAAATCATTTTGGTTACGGCCACACCCATCTTTGACGAAGAAGGCAACATTAAACGAATCATCAACAACCTGCGGGATGTCCCCATTTTAAATGCTCTTTATGAAGAACAACTAAAACAAGAAACGCTGATCGATACCTATAGAAGCGAGCTGTCAAAACATAATAACATTGCGCATAAAGGACTGATTGCAGAAAGCGCGGAAATGAGACGCGTTCTGGAAATCGCTGAGCGTGCAGCCATGAACGACAGCATTGTATTGATTTTAGGAGAGTCCGGCGTGGGCAAAGGCGTGATCGCCAGGCTGATCCACGATATGAGCAAGCGAAGCAGCAAGCATATGGTATCCATAAACTGCGGAGCTATTCCCGAATCTCTTTTGGAATCGGAGCTGTTTGGATATGTTCCCGGCGCTTTCACCGGCGCCAGCAGAGAAGGGAAAATGGGACTCTTTGAAGCTGCCGACGACGGCGTAGTATTTCTTGATGAGATCGGAGAACTGCCCCTTAACTTACAACCCAAGCTCTTATCCTTTCTGGAGACCGGAGAAATCATGCGAGTAGGCAGCACTAGAGTAAAAAAAGTGAATTGCCGTATCATCGCCGCCACAAATCGAGAACTAAAAGATATGGTGGATCGCAATCAATTCCGAGAGGACCTGTACTACCGGCTGAGCGTAATCCCCATTAAAATTCCGCCTCTCAGGGAGAGACGAGAAGACATCATTCCCCTGACAATCACATTTTTAAAGGAGATTAACGAAAAGAATGGAATGAACAAGACCATCAGTCAGGAAGTCCTTGAAGTCCTGAAAAAAGCCGAATGGAAGGGAAACGTCCGGGAACTGAGAAACGCCATTGAACGCTATGTTGTCCTCAGCCTAAACCAGGAAATTACCTTAGCGGATCTGCCTAAGGAAGACGCTTTCGGCCAAACAAAAGGAAGCGTTTCAACGAAAAAACTGCCGGTCTGCCTGCCCGAGCTTGTTGCGGAGATGGAAGATGAATATATAGCCTTAGCAATGAAAAAGGGCGGCAGCATCAGGAAAGCAGCTAAGCTGCTGAACGTGTCACCGACGACCCTTTTTCGGAAAATCAATCGAGAGTAGACCGTTACGGAAACGAAACGAGTATTGTTTCGTCAGTTACAAAAACGGAACGAAAAGAAGATGCCTAGCTCTTTGCCGTTGGCGTCTTTTTTTCTTTGATCGTAAAAAACCTTCAAATTAAGCGGAAGACACAGGTCTTAATTATTTTTTTAAAAATACAGAAAATTGGCATAAAAGATGCTCTATATAAAGGTGTAATACCAAACGCAGCATACGCGTTCATGGATGCGGCGCTGCTTAAAGCTATATAACAACGGCCATTGTTATGAAACAGTTTTTACTAAGAAACGTTATTCCTGAAATGAACAAAGGCGAAATCTTTGAAACTCGCCGCAAGGAGTAAATATGGAAAACAAGTATACACAAATGGAATTTTCAAAGGGACTCTTTGAATTAAATGAAGAAACCCTGAAGGAACTGTCTGATTCAAAATATATGAATGCAGATCTGGTTCCCACATCCGCATCGGAACGAACATGGAACACCTATAATATTGGAATGCTTTGGGTTGGTATGGTCATTTGCATCACTGGATTCTCATACGCAGCTGCTTTGATCGCATTGGGAATGGGACCAATCCCCGCACTGATAAACGTCCTCATTGGAAATTTGATCGTACTCATCCCAATGCAGCTTAATTCCCATGCAGGGACACGATACGGTATACCATTCCCGGTATTTGCAAGAATTTCTTTCGGACGGATGGGCTCTCATCTGCCATCCTTGATGAGGGCCATCGTAGCTGCCGGATGGTGTGCAGTCCAGTGCTGGGTAGGCGGCGCAGCCTTCTCTTCCATCATCTCTGTTTTCAGCAGCAGCTGGGATACAGAAGGTATGGGAAGATTTATCGGCTTCGGCATTTTCCTAGTCTTAACTTTAATTTTGGGGCTGAAAGGTTCTGAAGGCATCAAACGGCTGGAAAGCCTGGGCAGCCCGATTTTGATCATTCTCTGTATTGGGCTGATCTGCTGGATCGTTTCACTGGGAAACGATTGCGGTTTATCCGTAGGAGACATGTTCCTGGCAGGCAATGAACCGGCAACCCTGGAAGCCAACGGAGGTTTCCTGTACGTGTTCCTCGCCGGCATTACTAGCAATATCGCAGTTTGGGCGACCTTAGCTTTAAATATACCGGATTTCTCCAGATATGCAAAATCGCAGAAAGCCCAGTTCAGAGGTCAGCTTTATGCAATGCCCACTTCCGTTATCGTACTTGCTACCATCGGCGCGATGTTCGCCAAGGTTACGGAAGTTGCTTACGGAGAAGCCCAATTCGACCCCACCGCAGTATTGCTCCATCTGAACAATAAATTCGTTGTACTCGTCGTATCCTTGGGCGTCATTATCGGTACCCTGACAACCAATATGGCAGCCAATGTGGTGGCTCCCGCCAACGGATTTGCCAATCTGGCGCCGAAGAAAATCAGCTACAGAGTGGGAATTATCATCACCTGCATTTTATGCATTGTCTATCGGCCTTGGTGGATGTACGGCGATGCCGGAGCCTTTATGTTTACATGGCTGGGTACGTGCGGAACTATTCTGGGACCGGTAGCGGCCATTCTGGTAGCCGATTACTTTGTGGTCAAGAAAAAGAGGATCAATGTAAAGGCTTTGTATGATGAAAAAGATGACACCTACACGTACAACAAGGGCTGGAATATCAGGGCTATTGCAGCGTGGGTTCTCGGCTTTATCGTTCCCCTTCTTGGAAAATTCGGCATCGGAGGTACTTTTACCAAATGGCTCGATGCCAATAGCTACATAGTCGGATTTATTCTTGCGTTTGTTCTGTACATTCTCTTTATGAAGAGTGAAAAGAAATCTTATGTTTCAGAGGAAACCTTCGTAGAGATTACAGAAAAGAAATACGCACAACAATAGGAGGATATCTAAAAAATGTATGACGAAAAAATATATAGCATGATTAATGAAATAGCCAAAGACTTGAAAGATGACTGCATCAAATTTATCCAAAGGCTGATAAAGACCCCATCTATCAGCGGTGATGAACAGAAGCTGGCGGATATCATCGTGGCAGAAATGGAAGCGTTGGGGTATGATGATGTCAGCAGAGACAAATATGGGAATGTCATCGGTATTATCAAAGGCGATGAAGAGGGTCCGACCATTATGTATAATTCCCACATGGATCATGTTGCCCCAGGAGATGTGGCTAATTGGGAGGGTTATGATCCTTACGGCGGCAAAATTGATATCTGTGAATGTGATAATGCGGACAGAACTGCCAAGGAAATGGTGGAATGCATCCATGGAAGAGGAGCTTCCGATGTGAAGAGCGGCCACGGATTCCAGATCTACGCCGGGGCCATTTTGCTCAAGCTGCGCCAGCAGGGTGTGAAGCTGAGAGGCGACTTTATGTACACCGGCGTGGTACACGAGGAGTCGGGTCAAAACGGAGGCACCAGGCGTATGCTGGCAGAGACCTTTCCTGAAAGGGGCCTTGACTTTGATGCCATGGTTTCCTCGGAAGCAACCAGCTTGAGCTTGTACCTGGGACACCGGGGAAGAATCGAATATTTGATTACCGTCTATGGAAGAACCAGCCATGGGAGCTGCCCCCAGAACGGAATCAACGCTATATATAAGGCAATTCCAGTAATCGAAAAGATTAAAAACGAAGTCATCCCCAACTTGCCCAAGGACCCGGACGGCGAAGTGGAGCCTGCATCCATTTCCCTGAACATCATCGAATGCTCCCCAGGCGCCCTCTCCATTGTGCCCGATCAGTGTTACCTCTCCTTTGATCGCAGAACGATGATCGGAGAGACCGAAGACAGTGCGATGAAGATTCTGCAGAAAGTGCTGGATGACATCGCGGCGGAAGATCCACAGTTTAAAGCTGATATTCAAGTCAAACCCTGCATTGATACCTGCTATACAGGAGAAGTGATGAATGGATACAAGTTTACGGAAGCCTGGAAAATCAAAAAGGATCATCCCTTCACCAAAGCCTGCGCAAAGGCGCTTGCGCAGATCGGACAGCCGGTCAAGTACGGGTATTGGTCCTTTGCTACCGATGCGGCGGTCACGGCAGGTCACTACCGTAAGCCGACGATCGGCTATTCGGGGATGCAGGAACAATTTGCCCACACCCCCTTTGACAAATGCAGGACCGATTTTATCGAAAAGGCGCTGGCTGGCAACGCAGCGATTTTCTTAACCGCCGGCAAGATGGAAAAGGAAGCGTTCACAGCACTGGATTTTTAAATGAGATAGGAGGCAGAATCATTGAGTAAAGTTGTTAAAAAAGAGTATTTGGAAGAGGCAGCAGCAGGATACAATCTCCGCACTGCCAGAGAAGAAGCAAGAAGATGTTTGGTATGCTACGACGCGCCGTGCAGCCAGGCCTGCCCTGCGGAAACCGATCCCGCCAAGTTTATTCGTTCCCTGCGCTTCAACAATGTAAAGGGGGCAGCTGAGACCATTAGAAAAAACAATCCATTCGGCGGAAGCTGCGCAAAGGTATGCCCTTATGACCAGCTGTGTCAGGAAGCCTGCAGCCGGTGCGGCATTGATAAACCAATCGAAATCGGAAGGCTCCAGAGCTTTCTGGTGGAGCAGGAAAAAGCCTTTGATATGAAAAATGTTGAAGCTCCGGCTGAAAAGAAAGCCGGCAAGGTGGCCTGCATTGGTGCCGGTCCCGCATCGCTGACAGCAGCATCCCAGCTGGCACGCCAGGGGTATGAGGTTACCGTTTATGATGCAGAAGAAAAGGCAGGAGGAATGCTGACCTACGGCATTGTACCAGCCAGGCTGCCTCAGGAGACGGTGGATTACGATATCAAACTCATTGAAGAACTGGGCGTTGAATTTATACTGGGAAAGAAAGTGGAATCAGCAGAAGATTTGAAGGCAGAAGGCTATGACGCAGTCTTTGTTGGCGCGGGGTTATGGGGCCCCAAGACCGTAGATGTTCCCGGCGCTGACGCCAAGGGGGTATATGATGCGCTGGATTATTTGAAGAAGGCCAGAGAAACCGGAGGAGCCTGCGATCTGGGGAACAAGGTCATTGTCATCGGAGGCGGCGACGTGGCTATGGACTGCGCCGCAACCGCAAAATTGGCTGGAGCAGACAAGGTGATGATCTACTATCGCAGAACCATTGAAGAGGCGCCGGCTGAAATGGCGGAGATCAACTACGTCCAGTCAATGGGTGTGACCATAACCACAGAATTTGCCCCGGAGGAAATCCTTGCCGAGGATGGAAAGGTCAGCTTCGTCCGCTTTAAAGGCCGCGACGGAGAGTCGGAAGCAAAGGTAAAAGCCGATAGGGTTGTATTTGCCATCGGCCAGACGGCAGAACCCATTTCCGGGACTGACCAGGAAGGTATTTTTATGGGAGGAGATTTCGCCAATGGCGGAAAGACGGTAGTAGAAGCGGTTAAAGACGGTAAGGAAGCCGCGGCAGCCATCATTGATTATCTGGAACAGAAAGCAGGTGTAAAAGAATGTCAGTAAAAAAAGACTTATCAATCGAATTTGCCGGAATTAAATGCAAGAACCCTTATTTTCTTTCATCATCACCAGTAGGAAATAATTACGATATGATCTCCAAATGCTTTGAAGCAGGATGGGGCGGCGTATTTTACAAGACAATCGACCTGTGGAATGAAAACGAGATTTCGCCCATCTTCGGTAGTTACGGCAATGCGGGAGAGCCCTGGACCGGTTTTAAAAACTGCGAACACGCTTCCCAGAATACATTGGAAGAAAATCTGGAGCACATGAGGCGGCTGAAAAGGGATTATCCGGATCATGTGATCTTTGCCTCCTTTATGGGGCAGACCGAAGACGACTGGAAACTGCTGTGCAGCTACGCAGAACAGGCTGATGCGGACGGAATCGAAATTAATCTTTCCTGTCCCCATATGGGCCGGGAAAATATGGGTTCGGACGTGGGCACCAATCCAAATCTGGTGGAATCCTTTACAAGAGCGTCGGTTAGCGGAACAAAGCTTCCGGTCATTGCTAAGATGACACCTAACGTCACCAATATGATTCCATCGGCCCTGGCAGCGATGAAGGGCGGTGCAGCAGGCATTTCCGCTATCAACACAGTAAAATCGGTGATTGATCTGGACCGGGATCTCTTTACGACTCAGCCGGTTATCAATGGAAAGTCGGCCATATCTGGCCTTTCGGGAGCAGCAGTAAAACCAATCGCCCTGCGCTTTATGACGGAAATGGGTAATTGTCCTGAATTGGAGGGGGTACCCATGTCGGGAGTGGGCGGAATCTACACCTGGACCGATGCGCTGGACTACTTGCTGGTAGGAGCAAGAAATGTTCAGGTAACAACTGCAGTCATGGAGTACGGCTATCGGATCGTAGAAGATATGATTTCCGGCATGCAGCATTACATGGACGAAAAGGGATTCAACAGTCTGGACGAATTGGTTGGAAAAGCCCTGCCCAACATTGTATCGCCGTCTGAGCTTACAAGGACTTACCAAATCCGGCCAAGCTTTGATGAAGAAAAATGCGTTGGCTGCGGCAGATGCTATGTATCCTGCTATGACGGCGGTCATCAGGCGATTAAATGGAATGACGAAAAGAGAAGGCCGGAGCTGGATACGGATCATTGTGTAGGATGTCATCTTTGTCAGAAGGTCTGCCCGGTATCCGACTGTATCCTGCCGGGAGAGCTGGTCTGGAGAGAGGGCTGCAGCCCGGAAAATCTGATGCTGAAAGAAATCTTTGAGTAGGAATATGAGGAACGATTATGGATTTATTAATCAAAAATGGTACCATCGTTACAGCGAGTGAGACCTATCAGGCCAACGTAGCGGTCAGCGGCGGAAAGATCGCAGCCATTGGAACGAACTTTGAAGAACATGATTTTCACGATATCGTCGATGCCCGGGGTAAATTCGTCCTCCCCGGGGCCATCGACGGCCATACCCACCTGGCGTTGCCTTTTGGAGGAACCATTTCCTCCGACGACTACTATGCGGGAACCCGATCCGCTGCCTGCGGCGGAACGACGACGGTCTTTGATTTTGTACAGCAAAACCCGGGCGAACGCATGCTGGATGCGGTGAAGCGCAGAGACGCTTTGGCTGCGCCGGACGCAGCGGTGGATTATTCCTTCCACATTGGGGTGGGAGATGTATCCACGGATGAACTGCTGGACTCCATGGAGGAAGCAGTGGAATACGGGATCCCTTCCTTTAAAGTATACATGGTCTACGACTTTGGCGTGGATGACGGTTCTTTTTATAAAGTGCTGCAAAAAGCCAAGAAAATCGGAGCCCTGGTGGGGGTTCATGCTGAAAACAAGGATGTAAACGACCTTCTTGTAAAACAGTACCTGGCAGAGGGAAAGGTTTCGGCCTGGTGGCATTATATGTCCAAGAACGAGCTGGTGGAGGGAGAGGCGGACGTGCGCGCCATCAATCTGGCGAAAATGGCAGAGGCTCCTCTTTACATCGTTCATCTGGCCGACAAGATGGGTATGGAAGCGGTAACGGAGGCAAGAAAGCAGGGCTATCCCATTTTTGCCGAAACCTGTCCCCAATATCTCCACTTTACCAATGAGGTCTATAAACGGGATCGGGGAAGAAATTTTGTCTGTTCGCCGCCAATGAAAAATCAGGAATCCCAGGATGCCATCTGGCATGGAATCGCCAATGGAAATATTACCACCATTGCCACCGATCACTGTCCATTTAAACAGGCAGAAAAAGACTGGGGGATTACGAAAAAAGACGGTACGTCCGGCGACTTTACGACCATACCCAATGGCTGTGCCGGTGTTGAAAATATGTATCCGTATGTGCTGGCCCAGGCGGGGGCGGGAAGAATCACCTTCAATAAGGCCGTCCAATTATGCGCGGCAAACCCGGCCAAGCTCTTTGGTCTCAGCCATCGGAAGGGCTCTGTGCGTGTAGGGCTGGATGCGGATTTGGTGCTGTACGATCCGCAAAAAGAATTTACCATTACCAATGAAGCTATGCATGGCGATACGGATCATACCATTTGGGAAGGCGTTAAGCTGAAGGGATACCCCATCGCTACCTATAGCAGGGGCAGATTGGTATTTAAAGACGGCGAATTTTTGGGCAGGCGGGGAGCTGGAGAACTAATTAAATGCAAGAAACTCAGCTTCCATGGACCAGAGCTGTAGGTGCAGGGAGTATAAAGGAGAATGGAATGACAGACATCTATGGAAACTACCGAGAAAAGCGAGATGCATTAAAAATCAAAAACAATCCAAGACGGGTGGAAAAGATGCACAAGGCTGGGAAACTGACCGCAGAGGAACGGATTGAGGCGTTTTTTGATGATCATACCTATACGGAAATGAAGCCTTGGACAAAAAACCGCTGTGCTGATTTTGGTCTCAATGAGAAGAATTTGGGTAATGAAGGCGTCCTCTGCGGTTACGGCAATGTGGACGGCCGACCGGTTTTTGCCTACGCCAATGATGTGACTATCATGGGCGGTTCCATGGGTGAGGCCGGCAGGGATAAAATCATGAACTGTTTTGAAAAGGCCATAGAAGCCGGATATCCAATTCTAACCTTTAACGATGCGGCCGGAGCCAGGATACAGGAAGGCGTATCAGCCCTTCATGCCTATTGTTCCACTTTTGGCAAAACCAGTATCGCTTCCGGATGGATTCCGCAAATCTCTTTGATCCTGGGGACTTGTGCCGGCGGAACATCGTATTGCGCGGCTTTGACCGATTTTATCATTCAAGTAAACCCAATCGGAAAGATGTTTGTTACCGGTCCGGCGGTGATCGAGTCGGTAACAGGAGAAAAAACCACCTTTGAGGATATCGGCGGTGCCGGAGTCCACGGCAGAATAACGGGGCTGACACATTTTGTTGTCAATTCGGAGCAGGAAGGGTTTGCAGTAGCAAAGAGACTTCTATCCTTCCTGCCGTCAAACAGCAAGAAGATGCCGCCCCGATATGCAGAAAATGATCCCATCGACCGCAGAACGCCGGAAATCAGGAATATCATCCCCTTGGACCCGCAAAAATCCTTCGATATGAAGGCGGTGATCCGAAGCTTTGTCGATAACCAAGATTTTATGGAAGTTCAGGCGGAATTTGCACAAAATATGGTAATCGGATTTGCCCGTCTAGGGGGTGAAACCGTTGGAATCGTCGGCAATCAACCGAAGATGCTGGCCGGATGCATCGATGTGAATGCCTCCTGGAAAGCCGCTAGATTTGTGCGTTTCTGCGACTGCTACAACATTCCTCTCATTACGCTGGCGGACACGCCCGGCTATCTTCCGGGTGTCATGCAGGAGCATAACGGCATTCTTCGCAATGGTGCCAAGCTGCTCTTTGCATACTCGGAAGCCACTGTTCCGAAGATCACTGTGGTCGTGCGCAAGGATTACGGCGGGGCTTATTCCGCCATGTGCGGCAAAGGTATGGGCGCGGATTTTGTTTTGGCCCTTCCCACCGGCGAGCTGGCAATCATGGGCGCGGAAGGCGCTGCAAACATCGTTTTTAAGCACGAAATCGCAGAGGCAGAGGATCAGGCGGCCAAGAGAAAGAAGCTGACAGAAACATACAAAGAACTGTTTCTCAACCCGTACAAAGGGGCGGAATATGGGATTGTGGATGATGTGATCGATCCGGAAGATCTTAGGAGCAGAGTCATTAAAGATTTGCGGATTATTCGCAATAAAAAGTCCGTCATGCCCTATAAGAAACATTCTAATATACCACTTTAACAAGACCGTGTTGACATGCAGCCTCTTGTTTATACTCGCCGGATGTGTGTGCCCGGCGAGTATCTGTTTGTCAGCGCAGAAAGGATCAATGTTAGCATGAAGGTAAAACTCATTGCTTTGGACTTGGATGGGACCACGTTAAACTCCAAAAATCAGTTGACAGAAAGGACAAGGCAGGCCTTGATCTTGGCTGCAGAACAGGGCGTAGAAATCGTTCCGGTAACCGGAAGGTGTTTTAAGTCGCTGCCGCCGGAATTGCTGGCGCTGGATTGTATCCGGTATGCGGTTGTATCCAATGGTGCAGAGATTCGAAATGCTCAGAATGGTGAAATTCTGTATAATCACTATATAGACCCTTCTGGGGTCCAAGAAATCAGGCGGCTCCTGCACAAAAAGGAGTTGATGGTTGAAGTATATGTAAAAGGCAGTGCCTACATGGAACACGCTTTTTATGAAAAGGTTGAGCGCAGTCAAATTTCTTACAGAAATCGTGATTATGTTTTGGCTACCAGAGTTCCGGTGCGGGGTGTTTTACAGCTTTTGGATGTACATAGAACTCGAATCGAAAAGGTTGCCGTTTACTTTGAAGCCGGTTCGGCTGCCAGCAGGATAAAGGAAGAACTGGCAGAGGTACGCCATGCTTGTGTGACATCTTCCGGACACAATAATATGGAACTGATCGCGCAAAACTGCAGCAAAGCAAGGACTCTGGAAGTGCTGTGCAGGATGCTGGGAATAAGCCTGGCGGAGGTGATGGCCGCCGGGGACAGCCAGAATGATCTTGAGATGTTAGAAGCGGCAGGGGTTTCGGTCGCCATGGGCAATGGGGATGATAATGTGAAAGCATGTGCGGATTACATTGCCCTAACCAATGATTGCGATGGGCTGGCGGAAGCGATTTCGCTGTTTATTGAATAGAGAATGCAGCTGGCGCGGGGTTACTTGTGGAGCGGGACCGGAATCAGCGGCAGCATCCGCCTGCCAGCAGGGTATGAGGTAAAAAGAAAGGAAAAACAAAATGTCTCTAATAAAAGAAAAAAGCTTACAATATAATTTGCATTCATGGAGTGCACAAAAAGGGATTGATCCCAAAGTTATTACAAAAGCAGACGGTATTTACTTTTGGGATGAAGAGGGAAACCGGTATTATGATATGTCCTCCCAGCTGGTAAACTCGAATTTGGGCCACGGCAATAAAGCTATCGTCCAGGCAATCAAAGAGCAGGCTGAGAAAATTCCCTTTATCAGTCCGGCTTTTGCTGTTGATGTCCGGTCTGACGCTGCGGAGGCGGTTGTAAAATTGTCGGGTATGAAGAACGCGAAAGTTTTTTTTACCAATGCCGGGGCGGAATCCAATGAAAACGCGATCAAAATGGCAAAACAATATACGGGCCGGTGGAAAATTTTCTCCATGTATCGCTGCTACCACGGATCATCAGCAGGCGCAGGTATGCTTACCGGCGAACCGCGGCATTTCGCCAACGAACCCGGGCCTGCCGGATTCATCAAATACGATGGTCCCTATGCCTACCGAGCGCCCAAGCAGGTTGTATTTACGGATGAGGACGATGCTGCGGATTTTTACCTGGAGCTGCTGGAAAACCAGGTACTTTATGAAGGCCCGGAAAGGATCGCTGCCATATTCCTGGAAACCGTGGTAGGGTCAAACGGCGTTCTGATTCCGCCTCAAAAGTGGATGAAAGGGGTTCGTGATTTGTGTACAAAATACGGCATTGTCATGGTTTGTGATGAGGTTATGGCAGGCTGGTACCGCACAGGAAAAGCCTTTGCCTTCCAGCATTATGGTATTGAGCCGGATTTGGTGACGTTTGCAAAAGGGGTGACCTGCGGATACGTTCCCATCGGAGGCGTCCTGGTTTCTGAAAAAATTCAGAAGTATTTTAACGATCATCAAATGATGTGCGGACTTACCTATAACGCCCACCCAATGGGCTGCGCGGCGGCTGTGGCGGCGATTAAAGAATATGAGCGTTTGCACATAGAAGAAAATGTGGAAAAGCAAGGGAATGTGCTGCGGGGCATCTTGGATGAACTTTCGCAGAAGCATCCGTGTGTGGGAGAGATCAGGCAGATTGGCCTTTTTTCAGCCATGGAGATTGTGAAAGATGAAAAGGGAACGCCGGTGGTGTCCTTTAACTGCGATCCGGATGGAATGATGCCAAAGATCATCGGTATGTTGATGAAGGAAGGGTTTTTCACTTACTCCCATGAGAATATGATTGTGGTGGCGCCGCCGCTGATTATTGCAGAAGAAGAGCTGCGGGAGGCAATGGCGATTTTGGATCGGGTATTGGATTCGGTGGATGGGATGATTTGATTGTTGTAAAAAAAATTGTTCCATAGGCCCGCTTGGCATCTATGATTGCAGTAGGTTTGTAAGTTTTGCAAACCTACTGCAATTTTTCATTTCATCGCAAGCCGTGCTGAACAAGTTTCTCCTCGCTCATCCCAAGGCTGCGCCCCGTTTTCTTGACTGTATAAAAGAAATACAGTAAGATGGATTTAAAGGGAAAAGACTGCCAATTGACAACAAACCATTTTACGGGAGAACTTCATGCGAAAACGACAAGCGCGCACATTAAGAACCATTTATAAAAACAGCAAATTTTGGATATGGGAAATATTTTTATTTTTACTGGCTGTCATTATTTGCGCGATCGGTTTAATTTTGCTGAACTTTACAGCACATAAGTATATTGGTAAACTATTTGGCCTGACAAGCTATTATTTATTTTTAACTTTACCAGTTATGTTTGCTGCATATCTTTTAATTAAAATCTTTCAACTCATAAAAAAGGGATTCATTAATATGCATGATTACACTGGATATGATGAAGAATTTGTTTTCAAGTTTATAGATAAATATAAATTGGGCGATAACAAAAATATTCAATATTTGCTCTGCATTAAAAAGATTAATGAAATATATGCAAGCGATGTAATTTTGGGTTATATAGAGAAAAAAAGGATTAAAATTTTTTATGAAAGAAAACAATTTTTGAAAAAGCATAGCAAGCTATTTTATGATGCAAAGGATTTCATGCGCACTGTATTAATATCGTTCTCCAGTGTGTTTTTAAGCCAGGTGATCGTAACGGACAGCGAAACCATGGGTTTCGCTGCAGTTATTAGCTATTCTGCTCTCCTGCTGATAATTTTTGTTGCTTTAATCCTGCCTTATTTAGAAAAAGAGCTTTTTGGCGATCTGCTATATGAGATTGATGAATATGAGATGGAGAAAATCAATTTTTGTATACAACAGATTGAAACCAATACTTTAAAAGACAATGAATATAAGATTGAACAAATGGCTTTTGAAACAAAGTGTACACTATTTGAGGATGCTAAATCAAACAGGAGAAAGAAAGAGCAAAAAGAAATAAGCCAATGGGTGCTTGTTCCAAGTGAGGGTATGCTAGAAGAAAATTGTACAAGTATACATGCTATTGTAGATTGTGGGAAAATCCCCAGCTCCATTTATTTTGTAATCAGAAATGAAGGCTTCCGGGAGGCTTGTGCCAGCTTTGGACATATAAATCGTCAGCAACTAAAAGAATTTCTTATAAGCCGTGATTATAAACGTTGTTTTGAATATGTGGAAAAATATCTTGGAACAAATATATTTTTCCCTGATAATGAAGTCAATTGGAATGAAGAGGGCTAAACGCATAAGCATGAAAGGCTTAGAGCGATTCATTTATTATAACGCAATAAAATAAGCAAAGGAGTCAATATGATGTACTTGCCGCAATCAGCAAATGTAGAAGTTAAATATCTTTCGCGCCTATTTGATAACAAGAGCGAAAGCTATAAACTCTTTTGGTTTCAGGCGATTGTGAAGAAAGTGGTCCAAGGGAAGACAAGACTTACCTATGATGAGCTGATCAACAGCATGATTGCAGATACATGGTATATGGTTTCCGAGTATAAGCTGAACTTAGGCCCTGTGGACAATCTGGAAGCCATCGTTCACTACATATCTGGCATCAGCGGTCTGAAACCTTCTGAGAAAAAGGATAGGGTTATGCTATTTCTTGAAAATTGTGAGGATAAAGAATTTAGAAGCAGAAAACGCAGATTGACAGAGCAAGTCCCGTATCGCCTGCAAGCGCCTTTCCTAGATGACATCAAGGGGAACGATTGGAAAATTTCAAGGAAATTGCTTGCTCAAAGGATCAATCAAAAGAAGCGGCTGATGTACTATTTTGTGCAAATTTCCGGATTGGATAGTGAGATTGAAATACAGGACGAGTGGGTATCCTATATCCGGTATAATCAGGACATTATTATTGGCTGGATACAATATCATTTGATCCAATATCTGCAGCGGCGGAACCCCAGCGTTCCTGGAATTGTCAATAAGCTTGCACCGCCGCAGGAACGAAAACTGGAGAAAATTAAACGATATTGGAAATTAGTATCAAGGGTGAAACCTTTAAAAGATATTTACAGCAAAAAAGTCTTAGATAACAGCGATATTTCTATCGACCATTTCATTCCTTGGTCCTATGTCGCTCATGACGAGTTTTGGAATTTGAGTCCGACAACGCGAAGCATTAACAGCAGCAAGAGCAATCATCTCCCGGATTGGACGATCTATTTCCCCAGGCTATGTGAGATCGAATATCAGTCGTATCAGTTGATATGGCAAAACGAAAAGGTACATAAAGAATTTGAAGTTTGTCAGAGAGAGCATATCAATACCATAGAAGCGCAGCGGTTATACCAAGAAGGTCTGGAAATGCCGGAGTTTTGCAAAAGGCTTGAAGATATCGTTTCTCCGGTTTATCAGTCGGCGAGGAACCTTGGGTTTCGGAATTGGATTTTATAATGAAGGACAAAACGTTAGAATATTATGAGCAGCATGCGCTGGAATTCTGCGAAAATACCATAAATGCAGATATGTCCAATCAATACAAAATGTTTTTAGCATACATCCCTCAAGGAGGATTAATCCTTGACCTTGGCTGTGGAAGTGGCAGGGATACCAAGGCATTTCAAGAATTGGGCTATGATGTGGCGGCTATGGATGGCTCTCGGACACTGTGTGAACTGGCCGCTGCATATATCGGACAGGAAGTCCAATGTAAATGTTTCGATGAGATAGATGAAATAGGTCGATATGATGGGATTTGGGCATGCGCGTCGCTATTGCACATTAGAAAGCGGGATATGCCCGAAATGCTTACACGATTAGCAGCAGCATTAAAAGACCGCGGCGTTTTATATACGTCTTTTAAATATGGAAATCAAGAGCGTGTAGAACAAATGCGGTTTTATAATGACTACACGGAAAAAGAGCTTGACTTATTATTCTGCAGAGAAAACGGCTTGGAATGCGTGGAGTGGAATATATCAGAAGATGCAAGGTCTGACCATCAGGGTAAATGGATAAATGTTATTTCGCGTAAAGAGAATATATAAAAATGAGCTAGAGGTAAGAGATTTGCAATCTAGCTAACCATTGAAACTTCCCATATGAGAAATAAAACTCCAAGAATTTTAATTTGATCAGTTTTATCATAAAATTTAATAAGTATATAAAAAGGAGGCGCCATATGAAAATTGATTACTCTCAATATTTTGAAGTGAAACCCGATGAACCCGCACGGAGTCTTTATGCTGTAACGATAACTGCTAATGGTAAACTGAATATTAATGGAAAACTTATGGAAAAGTTAAAGGATGAGCCGCAAAATATACTACTTTCAAAAGATCTTAAATCCATAATTATTTCAGCTCATGAAGGATCGATGAAACTGCCTAAAAGTGGTTCATTAAAAATAACTACAATAGCAAGAAAATTTGCAGAGCATAAGATAAAGCTTCCGGTTAGATATGCGATTAAGTGGGAAAAAGAGAATGAACTCTGGATGGGCATATTAGACCAAAATGTAATGCCTAAATCCACAAGAAAAAAAAGAAATTTAAAGATAGAAGATGTGATTGTGTAAATGAAAATGGTTCCAGATGAGGCCTATTATAATGCCCTAATTCAAAAAGCTTATAAAAGATATGGTTATAGTCTAAAAAATATTGATAAAGAATCAGTCGCGTGGTCAAGTATCTATTTCGCAGAAATGACGTATGAGGTGGGGATTAGTTCATATGAATTATATGTTATGCAATGTTTGAATGACGGCTTTGATTATGAGAGAAAGAGGATAAATAAGAGGTTCTGCAGGGAAAGCCCGTTTTCAATTGATACATATAATGAGACGATCAGTCTTATCAGAGGCGAGGAAAGAAGTATAGAGAGGCAGATTCTTTTTAGAGAATTCGCTAGGGCTTTGACAGCAGAGGAGAGGTTATTTACAAGGCTGCTTATGGAAGATTATTCGCGAAACGAAATAACACTACTATGCAAGTTGGATATGTATCAATATCAAGCTTTGATGGAAGATATCCGTAGAAAAATCATTAGATTTTTGCCGATGGGGTGAGGATTGCTAAGAGAGGTCCGCGAAAAGGTCTTGTATGGCTGTTTAAATGAGGAGTGCCCTCACACCAGAGCAATAGGCATGAACAGGAAAAATATACCTGATACTTGTAAGATAATATGTGACGCTGGTAGTGAGCTTGCGGTCGTTCGAATTTCATCGTATACTATATGCAATACGAATAAGAACAAGGAGACCGCCATGAACGACATCATTCACATCCTCCGCCAATTCAACGAAGAACGAAACTGGGAGCCATACCACACACCGGAAAACCTGGCAAAATCCATTACGATCGAGGCAGGAGAACTACTGGAATGCTTTCAATGGGACAATCAATACGATTTAGAAGCTCTCAGCGACGAAATTGCCGACGTCATGCTTTACTGCTTGATGCTCAGTGATAAGATCGGCATTGATATGAAGCAGGAAATGCTGAGAAAGATTGAGAAAAACAGAGAAAAGTATCCGGTTGAACAGTGTAAGGCGGAGAATGATCTGCAAAAGTAAGCGATAACTTTGAGCCGCTGGATCGAGGCCTGGGCCGGGACTGATAGAGCTTGGGGCTGGATGCCCCGGAGCTGCCCGGGTTTTCAGTTATTTTACTGATTTCTATTCGAAATGGGCGAAAATCAGAGCAATGTCCATATAAATTTGGAGTATTTTTTGCATTTCATGGGGCCGGTGTAATTAATTTGCTATTCCATCCAACTTTATTGAAAACAGTTTGCACTAACTTGCCGCCAATAATCCAATATTTGTATATTTTAAGCCAGATATTGCGGAAACTGCCCTAATTTATATGGACATTGGTTTCAAATTGTGGTGTTTCGAATAGAAATTGAGAAATTTTTTATATTATTGTCCGCTAAGCGGAAGCATGCGTAAATTTCACAAAACATTTTCTGTTTTTACCCAGATGATCCCATTTCCTGTATTTCATGAATAACCAGCCCTGCGGCCAATGGAGAAACGACCATGAAAATTATTATTTCGCCAGCAAAGAAAATGAATGTGGACAACGATGTGTTCGCTGCTGCAAAGCTGCCCTGCTTCCTGAAGGAAGCAAAGCAGCTGGCGGCATGGATGAGGGCCTTAACTTACCGGGAAGCCAAGTCTTTGTGGGCATGCAGCGACAAAATTGCCGAATTGAATTTTCAGCGGTTTGCCGATATGGACTTGGAGCGGAATTTGACACCGGCGCTGCTTTCTTATGAAGGCATCCAATACCAATACATGGCGCCCAAGGTATTCAGTAAAAACGCATGGGATTATGTTCAGGAGAAGCTGCGGATTTTATCCGGCTTTTACGGTGTGTTAAGGCCGCTGGACGGAGTGGTTCCATATCGTCTGGAGATGCAAGCCAAAGCAGGCCTGGACGGAAAAAAGGATTTGTATGATTTCTGGGGGCACAAGCTATATGAACAGGTAATCGATGAAAGCAGAACAATTATCAATCTGGCATCAAAAGAATACTCCAAATGCATTGAGCCATATCTTCAGCCGGAAGATCGATTTATCACCTGCATCTTTGGAGAATGGAAGGACGGTAAGGTCATTCAAAAGGCAACACAGGCAAAGATGGCCAGAGGGGAAATGGTGCGATTTATGGCGGAAAATCAAATTGCCGAAGCGGAAGAACTAAAGCTGCTTGACCATCCCCGCTACATATTTGAAGAAGGCTTATCGTCAGAAAAGGAATATGTATTTGTAAGAAAAAATTCGTAGGTACTTGGCGAAAAAGACGATGACCTGCGCGGATACGCAAGGGCATTATAAAAGGAGAAATTATGAATTGGGAACCATGGACAGGATGTTATAAAGTCAGCGAGGGCTGCACAAATTGCTATTTTTACGGGCCGCATGCAAAACGTTATGGGCAGAATACGATTACAAAAACGGATAAATTTGATTGGCCGATCAGAACCAAGGCCAATGGCGAGTACAATATTAAGGGAAACAAGATTTTGTCCACCTGCTTTGCAACTGACTTTTTTCTGCCTGAGGCGGATGAGTGGCGCAAAGATGTTTGGGCTATGATTAAGCAGAGAACGGATATAGACTTTCTAATTTTGACAAAACGGATCGACCGCTTCCCTGTATCACTCCCGGCGGATTGGGGAGACGGCTACGAAAATGTAAATATCGGCTGCACCGTTGAGAACCAGGAATTGGCGGATTATCGACTGCCGTTATTTTTGTCCTATCCGATCAAACGGCGGTTTATCGGCTGCGCGCCGCTTTTGGAAGCCATCGATCTGACCCCTTATCTCCATGGGGTGGACCATGTTACTGTTGGCGGTGAAACGGGCAGGGATGCTCGTCAATGCGACTATGACTGGGTCCTGGATATTCGCCGGCAGTGCGTAGATGCAAATGTGACCTTCTGGTTCAAGAATACAGGTTCGTTCTTTAAACATGACGGTGTGGTGGAAAAAATCAACCCTTTTAAGCAATCCAGCCGGGCAAAAGAGCTGGATATTAGCATTTTAGACGGCAAACGATTATTTTGATCGGAACTCCAAAAACGATAAAAGGGACCGGCTGCGTGCGCAATTGGTCCCTTTATAAAACTAATTTAAACAACCTCTGACTCAGCGCTGTGGCCTTTGGAAATTTCTACAGCTACTTTTTCCCGTACGTTTGGTACCCATCTGCTAATCTGCGGCGCTAAGATGCGGCTGAGCGTTCCCACCAGCAGAGCGGCAAGAACCGTTCCTTCCCGGACTCCTTGAACACGGTGGAGCATGAATAAAGAGACAAGTACACTCAGGCTGACCAGCGTGATATCCAAGGTTACTTTTGTCTTTCCGAAGTTCTTATGAGCAGCGATTACGATCGCTTTTACAAATCCGTCCACGGACAGCATAATGGTGTTGGCGGAAACCTCGATGCTGAGTCCTAATGCTACTAAAAAGATCCCGGCAGCTAGACAACCCAGCTGAGCGGCATAACTTCCCGGATGAAGCCAGGAAAGGATCGAATTGGAAAAATCGGTCATCCAGCCGAAAACAAATGCGGCTGGCAGCTGCAGAATCCAGAGCTTTGGGAAATTTTTTCGCAAAAGTAAAACTTGTCCGAGAAAACAAACAAGATTAAGGAGCATCATAAAGCTTCCCATTGTCAGGTCAAAGCCCAGGCTTAGAGAATAGGGCAGGCTTGCCAGCGGTGTCGTTCCAAGGCCGGAGCAAGTGGAAAAAGCAATGCCCAATGAAATTGTAAAGATGCCTAAAAGAAATAAAAAATACCGAAATACCGTGATAAAAAAATTGCGCGTTAACATGGGTCCTCCTTTAAATCCTCCAGCATTGTATCACATTTTTAAGAAAAAATCTATTGTGTAAGAAAAAATATCATATGTGAGGAATTGGAGGAGCTTTGAATTACAGTTAGAGGCCGAGGCCACATATTGGGGAAAAAAGTGAAAACAGACGCAAAAATTTACGCAGTTTTCAATGATAGCGGCCTCTCAACTGCAGCAAGAGGCCGCTCGGGCCGCCTCCTGGCAGGAACGGGTCCCGCAACCCCATAACTTTGCGTAAAAAACGCGAAACAGTATAAAAGTTTACCGCGGGGTTCCATGGAATGGGCATGAGGATCATCGTGACGTTTACGGAGCGCGCGACTATTCAACAAAAAAATAAAACAGAGCCAGACACGGACACCTGGCTCTGTCTTTCCAAGAGTTACAGCTTGTCGTAGACAATCTCTCCTTCGAACACGGTCATATCCGTATTTACAGAAGGGATATCCTCTTCATGCTCGAATATATTTTTGCTGAATACATTTATATCCGCGATCTTACCTTCTTCCAGCGTACCCAGCTTATCCTCCATGCGCATCATGTATGCCGGCCCTATGGTGGAGTTCTTGATTGCCTCCGCCATGGTAAATTTCTCCTGAGGGTTCCAGCCCCCCTCCGGCAGATCATCCTCCATGCGCCTCTTGACGGCTCTGTAGATGCTATCCACAGGATCCAGGTCCACGATCGGATAATCCGTTCCGAAAGCTACCACGGCACCGTTTTTCGCCAGCGTCTTTCCCGGCCATGCCAGCTTTGCCCGCTCCTTGCCCACGATCGGAAAAATGGCGTGATCCTCCAGCGTCTCCATGAGCATGTGAGACGGCTGGATGCTGGCGACCGTATTCGTTTTGGCAAATCTCGCCACATCATCTCTGTGAAGGACTTCAATATGTTCTATAGCATTCCTCACGTCCTTAGGGCCATATTCCTTCCTCGCCGCTTCATAAGCGTCGAGCGCCATCCTCACCGCTCCGTCGCCGCAGGCGTGCAGTCTCATGGCGATATCGTTTTTATAACATTCCTTGCTCCTTTCATACAGCCAGTCCCTGTCCACCAGCGGTTCCGAACGGAAACCGGGCCTGTCGCTGTAAGGCTCCACCATATATCCCGTATATCCCAGCGGCGTTCCGTCCATGAATCCCTTCAGACCCAGGAACTTCAGTCGATCGGACGTGTACTCTTCCTTCAGCCGCAGAGCTTCCCCCATATCCATTTCCATGTGAGGAGCAAAGAAGACTCTCATCTTGAGTTTTCCCTTGTTTTCGAGGCGCCTGCACGCTTCATGCTTCATGATTCTCAGGACGTGTACTGCGCCTACGGAGGTCACTCCCTTCGTGTGGGCTTTTTTTATAAAGCCTTCGATGAGTTCCTCTTCTTTTTCCCGCGATACGCAGAGGGCTTCCTTGGTCACCAGCTCCATCGCCGGCTGCTCCAATAGGAACCCTGTCGGCTCCCCGTTTTCGTCTCTGGCTATGGTGCCGCCCGCAGGATCCGGCGTATTCCGATCTATGCCACACAGCTCCAGCGTCCTGCTGTTGACCCATACGCCGTGGAGTTCGTCGTTAAAAGCGATTACCGGTCTGTCCGGAAAATATCTGTCGAGAGAAGCTTTCGTCGGCAGCTTTTCTTCCGGCCATCGGAACTGGCACCATCTGAATCCAATGATCCACTCATCGTCGCGATCCTTATAGAACTCATAGAGTTTCTCTGCGGCCTCCTCCTCCGTTTTTGTATCATAGATATCTACTGTGGCGTTGTGGAGAGAACCCAGGAACAGATGCACATGACTGTCTATAAGCCCTGCTGTTATCGTCCTGTCACCGCAGTCCCGCACATCATATATGGTCCTGTCGTCATAACAGTCTGTATCACCCTTTGTCACTTTCCGGATCTTGCCGCCCTCCATCTCTATGTATCCTGCAAACGGTGCATCGCTGACACTGTCATAAATACATGTACTCTTTAGCACTAAATTCATAATATGTCCCTCCCTGTCAATCGATATTGGCGCGCCGCCGGCTGCGGCGCATCTAAGCTTCATGTATATACTATACCTCAATTGGATTTTTCCGTAAATCTCTTTATTGCTAGTTCTTTTAATATTCAGAAAAGATATTTGTCTTTTTTGCGTTTATTTCTTATAATATAATCGCGGACAGCAACTAAATTCTATTATCAGGGAAAACGAGGTGCGCCATGCTGAAAAAAATAATCTATGAAGACGATCTGCCTGTAAAAGTCGAGATCATTTCTGTTTCAAGCTATCCTCTGCATCTGCATCAAGACATACAGCTCATCTATATCCTTGAAGGACAGGTGGATCTTCGCCTCACCTTCAAGACGTATCGCCTCAGGAAAAACGATTTTCGCTATATACACAGCGAGGATATACACGCCATGAGTTCCCCGGGCGGAAACAACTCTGTTTTGGTGCTCAGCGTTAATACGGGCTACATAGAGAGATTTTACCCCAACATTAGGACCGCCGTCATAACCATGCCAACGGACAAGACCCTGCTTCTTTACGATAACCAGCAGTCTCATCTTAAATATTGCATTTTCATACTGCTCGACGAATTTCTGAAACGATCGGAGGGCTTTGCAGCGCGGATAAAGAATACGCTGAAGACCATATTCGGGATCATATACAGGGAATTCCGCAGCTTCACCATTGATAGGGAAAACAAGGCCTTCGTCTACAAGCGTCTTCAGGATATCCGTCAGACAGAGCGTCTCGGAGAGATCATCGACGACATCTACAGAAACTATGTGGAACCTTCCACCCTCGAGGAGATCGCTTCCCGCCAGGACTTGAATCCCTACTATCTTTCACACCTGTTTTCCCAGACCATCGGCATAAACTACAGGGATTTCATAAACATGGTGCGGGTGGAGACATCGGAATACGAGCTTTTGTCTTCTGACCTGTCGGTATCCCACATAGCCCTCAGCTCCGGATTTTCCAACTCTTCCTATTACAGCAAGCATTTTCGCTTCTGGTTCGGCATGACGCCCCAGGAATACAGGGAGAAATATGCGGGCCAGACCCTGCAGAACTCGGAGCCTCTGATGGTCTCTTGCGAGCTTGCCGATTACAGCGATATGATACAGGAAAATCTCCGTGAACTGGCAGCGGCTTTTTCCGATGCCCATGCGGAGCCCCTGAGTCAGACCATCCACGTGGATAATGCCGATTTTGACGATTCGTTCCGTTTGCGCCTCAACCTGATCTTTCGAAATCCGGATCTTGCGGCGGAAGAGGCAGAAGAAACAGGTCCGAGAGATGAGATGCTCGAAGAAGCGGGAGAAGCGGCAGGACCCAAAAATCATGGGGAGACAGGAGAACTGGCGGCGATATGCACAGGGTCCGGAACACCAGAGAAGCTCTTTTCTCCGCTGTTCATAAACAGCCGCTTTGATTCTGTGAAGCTGATAATCGAGATCTTTCCAGAAAGGAACCCCCCTTCTTGCACGGATATGTACCTGTGCGTGAAAAGTCTCCTCGATTCACTAGTGGTCCGTCATTGCTGCGACTTCAACGTGGGAATGGCCGCCGAGGCAGACGCTGCATTCGGTTCGGCCCTAACCGCCGACGGGATCAGGACTCCGCTGTATCATCTTATGACTTTCTTGACACAGGATCACGACGCTATATGTGTGGACAACCGCTGCATCATCATGAGAAAAGGAGACGCCCGCCATATCCTCTGTTGGAACATGAATCCCGATCATGCCGCCGAGGTGACCCTGAAAGCCCGCGCCTCCTCTGAGAGCCTGGTCACCGTCAGCCGTATGGAGCTGGAAAATTATCATGGATATCTGTCCGCAGTCAGAAAGATAAAGAGCGCAGGCATTGAAAAGAAGACGCCGGCTAAAGCCGCTGGGGGGCGAGAAAAATCTCTATCCGAAAGAATCGGAGGAAGAGAAACCCTGCAGCAAACCAATACACCGAAGGGTGACTGCGTCCTGCCGGAAACCGCTCTGCGGGCGGCGGAACATCTTCTCTTCTCCGAAGAAAGCTGTTTTCGCACGGGAAAGGATTTGAGCATCACCGTACAGCTCCGGCGCAAGAGTCTGGCCTTTGTCAGCATAATTAGATAAGGCACGGGACAAACCGGCAGGGCTGGCTATCATCTCATATAAATATAGACCGCCCCCTATCCCGAACCTCTCCCATATGTCTAACAGCGCTTATTTTTTTGCGGTCCTTTATTAGATTTAAAGACAAACCGCAAAATTGTATATCCTCCAGGACAATCATTTCTATAAAAGAAACAACCTGAATAGCAAGAATAATATATAATTTTCTGAAAATAACCTGTAAGCTAACAGTACCCTATGGAAGACTCTGCGAGGTGCAAGGTACAGTACAAGAACAAGGGCAGGTGCAGATAAATGCAAACTGCATTTATCATCTGCCGCTCCTATGCGGGCGCCCTAAGGGAAAAACCGATTTGAAAAAGGAGGATCTATATGAGCAATAAATCCGAAACTTACGCTGCCCCAGCAGCAGGCTCCTCTACCATGAAAAAGACCAAATTTTCTCTGGCGGGGATCGTCTTTCTGATCTTCTGCATGTGCGCAGCCGGAGCTTTCGGCGTCGAGGACATGATCCCCAGTGTCGGCCCGGGGTTGACGATACTCCTGCTGATTATCATTCCCATACTCTGGGCGGCTCCAATGGGTATCTACACGGCTGAGCTGGGCGCTTTGGCCCCCGTTGATGCAGGACCTTACGTGTGGATGAAAATGGCATACGGAGAAATGTGGGGCTTCTGTATGAACTGGTGGCTTATGCTGGCCATCTATCTTGGTCAGGCGGCCTACGTCGTTATCGCCGTGGGTTATATAGGCAAAGTTATAGCACTGACGCCTCTGGCCGCTACTGTGATAAAGGTAGCCATCGTAGTCATTCTGACCATTGTAAATCTTATAGGCCTCAAGGAAGTGAGCATCCTCAGCACTATTTTCTCTATCATCATTATCGTAATGTTCGCTCTTGTGACCATCGTAGGCTTTGCTAATTGGAACTACAATCCGATCGACCCGTTCATTCCGGAGGACACGGATATCGTGAGCAGCCTGGGTACGGGACTTGCCATCGGTATATGGCTCTACTGCGGCTACATACAGATATCCAACCTGGGCGGAGAGATATCAAACCCCGAAATAGTTCCTAAGGGGATGAAGGTTTCCATCATTATCATAACCCTCAATTTCCTTTTGCCAACCGTCGCGGGCCTCGCTTCCATGGGGAATTATCAGAACTGGGGGACCGGCATCGGGGAAGGTACTTTGAATTACTCGTCGGTACTGATCCATTACACGGGACCGGCTCTCGGCGTTGCCTTCATGATCATGGCCGTAATCTCCTCGTGCTCGACGACAAACTCGGTCATCGCCAGCGGTTCAAGGCTTTTTCTCATCCTGGCGGAGGACAATCTTTGCCCTGGCTTCCTCTCCAAGCTGACAAAGAAAAGCAAGATGCCTTTCTGGCCGATCGTCATACTGGCTATCGTGACCATCATCTTCGTAAACTTTGACTTTTCTATGATCGTGAATATTGTGTCGCCTGTGCTTTTCGTCCTCTACGTGGGCCTTGCCTTCGCTTTCTTGAAAATAAGGAAAAAATACCCCGTTGAGAAAAGAAACGTATGGTATGCAAAAGGCGGGAAAGTGTTAAAAGCTTATGTGATAGGCGGTATGTTCCTCATCGGGTTCATCGGCATTATGGTGAACGGTTTGGAGTTTTTCACGCTCAGCTTTCTGATAACAGTTTCCGGCGTCGTGTTCTATGTGATATTCAAGCGGCTTTACGGAGGACTGTATGCCAGCGATCCCCAAAAATATCCGATCAACCCGAAGACCAAGCTGGCTCAGGGCGACATCTGGAGGATTGGAATATTCTTCATGATATTCGGACTGCTGATGTTTGCCGGCTCTTTCGTCATTTCATGGTACGAAGGTTCCTGGGGCCCGGATTACTACCTCCAGACATACGGCAGCGGGCTCCTGAGCGATTTTGGCGGCATGATATCCATATGCAGATGGTGTGGCCTGGGCGGCGCAGTCCTCGGCGTCATACTGTTTGTTATAGGAGTGAAGACCGACAAAGTAAGCGACGGCGAATAACTTTTTATAGAAAATTTCCGGAGATACGAGGCGGCTGCGGCTTGTAGAGAGGATGTGGGGATCTTTGGGAAAAAAGTGAAAAAGTATTTCAATATTTACGCAAGTTTCAATGACCGGGCGTTGTCAGATTCGCCTAGAAGCTGCGCGGGCCGCATAGTTGGCAGGATCGGACCCCGCAACCCCACAACTTTGCGAAAAGAACACGTATTTTTTTAAAAATTTACCGTAGTTCCCAGGTCCAACTCGCGCAAGGCCACATGATCCCCCCCGCTAAGCTCCGCTAAAACCGGACTGAGCCCGTCTCAGCCGGAGCAGTTGAAATCATTGACACTGGCATTGATCCGTGCTACCATAGAACGGCTGAAATGGCTATAGCTTTTCCTGTTTCTGAGTTATAAACAGGAAACTATAGTCTTTTTTTGTGAAAAGGAGTTATAGCATGACACACATAGAAAATCCCATGGGAGTAAAGCCGGTGTTTCCGTTTCTGATGACCATGTCCATTCCGGCAATGGTCTCCATGCTGGTACAATCCCTGTATAACATTGTCGACAGCCTGTTTGTAGGCCGCCTCAGCCAGGAAGCTCTGACGGCGGTGTCTATCGTGTTTCCGCTGCAAAATTTGGTTTTGGCGGTGGCGGTAGGTATGGGCGTTGGAGTAAACGCCAGCATCGCCAGGAGTTTGGGCGAAAAACGACAAGAAGATGCCGACCAGGCTGCCAGCCACGGGCTGGTTCTCACTTTTTTTCATATGGCGGGTTTTGTGGTTCTGGGGACGCTGGGCTCATCCTGGTTTGTCGGGCTCTTCACCGATTCTCCCCAAATCCTGCAAATGGGCAGCCAGTACAGCCACATTGTGATCTGCCTTTCCGGAGCAAGCCTGGTTCATATCCTCATTGAAAAGATTTTTCAATCCACTGGAAAAATGCTGGCGCCCATGCTGTTTCAGATTGTGGGCGCGGTGGTAAACATTGCCCTGGATCCCATCCTTATATTCGGCCTCCTGGGAGCGCCATCTCTAGGAGTGAAAGGGGCCGCCATCGCCACTATCATTGGACAGTGCTTCGCCTGTGGGCTGGCGATTCTCTTTTATCGTAAGAAAAACTGCGGAGTTCATATACAGCTGAAAGGTTTTCGCCTTGACAAACGAATGGTCCACAAGCTGTACAGTGTTGCCGTTCCCTCCTGTATGGTCATGTCTATGCCGTCGCTTCTTGTAGGGCTGCTCAATGGAATACTGGCCGGAATTTCTCAGATTTCGGTGGCGGTGTTTGGCATTTATTTTAAATTGCAGACCTTTGTCTACATGCCGGTCAACGGCTTGATCCAAGGGATGCGCCCTATCATCAGCTATAATTTCGGCGCGGGCGATCAGGAACGAATGAAGAGAACCCTGCACTTTTCGCTGGCCACTACCGGCACGATCATGGCTGTGGGAACGGTGCTGTTTTTAGTCGGCGCAGAGTGGATCCTTCTCATGTTTGGCGGCTCGCAGGAAATGCTGGATATCGGAGTGGAAGCGCTGCGGATTATTTGCAGCGGGTTTATCATTTCCACCCTGGGCGTTATTATCGCCGGCGCCTTTGAAGCCCTGGGGGAAGGCGGGCGTTCGCTGACGGTTTCCCTGCTGCGCCAGATGGTCATTATACCGCCCCTGGCGTTGGTGCTGGTACATTTTACCCAGCTGGGGCTGACCGGGGTTTGGATAACCTTTCCCATTGGAGAAACCGCTGCCTCGATTGCAGCCGTGGTGCTTTACCGCCGGTTGTGGCGGACCAAACTAAAAGCGGCAGGCAAATAGAGGACGGAGCTTGACCGAAGGCGGATATACGGCCACCAGCGAATTAATTGAGACTTGCTCCACCCTGGATGCAGGCTTTATTGCTGCGGCCTTTGCCTGGATGTCTGTCCGGATGAAAAGATCAAGCTCTCATGGAAATAATAGCTGTCAATAACTTGAGAAAATGTCTCTTTTTGTGAGAGAAATTCACTTGAGAAAATGTCTCCTTTATAAAAGGGCGGAACCGCCCTTTTATAAAGCTGGTTTGGATTGTTTTTCAAAGAAAATCTCGTAAAGGAATTTGAGCGATAGGTTGTAGTCTTCCATCCACCAGATCCGTTTCCATTCCTCGCTGCCATGTCGTAGCTCCACATGCGGCGTAACGGTGCTTACAACTTTCCTGGGAACCTTGGTATTGGCGTTTTTGTTCTGCGGCTTCAGATAGCGGATTGTGTCATAGGTTCGCCCCTGGTATTCTACGCGGATCCCGCGATTTGGATGGATGAGAACCGTGATTTCCTTGCGGGCGCTTACGATTGGGAAACCAGCGTCTAGGATTTGAAAGCAGCGGTTTTTGAAAGAAAACACACCGGCCGCGTCGGTTTTCCTTGTATGCTTCACGCACAGAATCGCGTCCAGGTCGATCGTCTCCCGCACGGGGACGAACAGGGAGCTTGCTTCGGCTTCTACTGCGAAACGGGCATTGAACTGGTCCAGATAAGCTTCTTCCAGGAACCGATTGGCCTCGGAAAGGGTCCGGAACCCCCGTTTGGCGAATTCGACGGGCAGGCGGCTCTGTAGCGTCGCCCAGAGGCGTTCCACCCGGCCTTTGGCCTGGGGTGAACCGGCAAAGATCAGGTCAACGCCCAGTTCCCGCATGGCCCGCCCAAACTGGGTCAAGTTCACCTGTTTGCCGTCCAGCAGTTCTTCCACGGTAAGCTTGCCGGTCTTGGGGGAACGGAAAATGGTATGGTTATCCGAATAAACGCTTTGCGGCACGCCAAAGCGGCGGCAGCATTGGCCCATGGTCCGCAGATAGCCATAGAGGCACTCGTTGCTGGTCAAGAACAGGCCGACAATGTTCCCGGTGGCGTCATCGATGGCACCATGCAGGGCGTATTTGGCCTTCCCGCCAAACCATTCATAAGGCGTGGCATCGACCTGGATGAGTTGTCCAGGATGGGGTTTGCGCGTTCTACGGTGTGTCCGATGGCGGATTTTTTTCTTTTTGGGGCTATCTTTTCCGGCGTTTTTCAGTATACTGGAAAGTGCGGAATAGGAAAGGGAAATTCCGAAATCCGTGGACAGAATTTCTTTGAAATGGAGGAAGTTGGCCCTAGACAATTCCGGGCGGGAATAAATCTTAAGGACTGCTTCCTTCGTTTCGTCTGAAACAGCATGGGCGGGTTTTCTACCGGTATTTTTATGAATCAGGGATTCGGGGCCAGAAGCGAGGACTCCTTTCTTTAAACGTGAGATCTGGCGGGTAGAAAGACCTAACAGGTCCGCGGCCTGCTGCCTGGTAATGTCTTTGTGGATGTAACGGTTGATGACCGTTAGTGTTTTCAGTTGTTTTTGTGACAACGCAATGTTACCTTCTTTCATAAGTTTCAGTCTATCAAATTGGGACATTTTCTCAAGTGAATCCTATGGTGACATTATCACAAGTTAACAACATCATGGAAATAATAGCTTGTGCGCTAAAAGCGATTATGCTATAATAATCTCGGAAAAATTACATGTCATAATTTGAGATTGCGGCAATACGGCGCATGAAGGGGCACACCACCTCGGGTGTGAATCTTCGTGCGCCTTTTTGATTGTCGAAAAGGAGGGAAATCATTGAAGGTTAACGGTGAGGAAAAAAAATTGGAACAGAACATGACACTGGAACAATTTTTAGAGGGACAAGGTTATGATCCCAAGCGGGTGGCTGTAGAACTGAACGGGAAAATCCTGCCCAAGAGCGACTTTGCGTTCAGAGAGCTTTCGGATGCCGACACCCTGGAAATTGTTCATTTTGTAGGAGGCGGCTGATTTGATTCCATCGAAAAAAGACCTTCAGGCGATCTGCGATTTGCGTTTTTCGCCGGAAGTGTATGAAAAATTGCAGGAAGCCTCTGTGGCAATCGCAGGATTGGGCGGATTGGGCTCCAACATTGCAGTTATGCTGACAAGAACGGGAATCGGCAAGCTGAAGCTGATCGACTTTGACCGGGTCGACCTGTCCAACCTCAACCGGCAGGTTTATGATATCCGCCATTTGGGACAGCTGAAAACAGAAGCCCTTTCCCAGCGGCTGAAAGAGCTGAATCCCTACATAGAACTGGAGCTATATAACGGCAGGATCACAGAAGATAAGGTGCAAAGCGTTTTCGGCGATTACCGATATATCTGCGAAGCCTTTGACGGGGCGGAAGATAAGGCGATGCTGGCCCAGCAGGTGCTCTGCGGCCTTCCGGGAGCATATCTGGTTTCAGGGTCCGGCATGGCCGGTTATGGGGATGCCGACCAGATCCATACGAGGAAGATCAACAGCCGCTTTTTTGTCTGCGGCGATGAATGCTCCGATGCAGCACAAGGCATCGGCCTGATGGCGCCCAGAGTGGCCGTGTGCGCAGGCCACCAGGCAAACAAAATAATTCAACTGATTTTAGAAGAGAGGTAGCGATATGAAAAAAGATAAACTGGTTATTGGAGGACATAGCTTTTCCTCCAGATTTATTCTCGGATCGGGAAAATATAATGTGGAGCTGATCGATGCGGCGATCCGGCAGGCGGGAGCGGAAATCATCACCTTGGCCCTCAGGCGGGCCAATTCCGCAGGGGAAGGCAACATTCTCGACCATATTCCAGAGGGGATTACCCTGCTTCCCAACACTTCCGGCGCGCGCAGCGCAGAGGAAGCAGTCCGCATCGCCCGCCTGGCCCGGGAGCTGGGATGCGGTGACTTTGTCAAAATCGAAGTTATTCACGATACAAAGTATCTGCTCCCGGACAATTACCAAACCATCAAGGCCACCGAAATATTGTCAAAGGAGGGCTTTGTCGTATTACCATACATGTATCCGGATCTGAATGCGGCAAGGGATCTGGCCAGCGCGGGAGCGGCGGCCGTCATGCCCCTGGCAGCCCCCATCGGGTCCAATAAAGGACTCAGTACCAAAGACTTTATCCAGATTCTCGTGGATGAGCTGGACCTGCCGATTATCGTAGACGCGGGCATCGGACGGCCTTCCCAGGCTTGTGAGGCTATGGAAATGGGCGTGGATGCGATCATGGCCAATACCGCAATTGCCACCGCAGGAGATATCCCGGCTATGGCCCAGGCTTTCCGAAAGGCCATTGAGGCCGGACGCGCCGCATATCTTTCCGGTTTGGGCCGGGTAGTGGAAAAAGGCGGCGAAGCATCGTCGCCGCTGACAGGATTCTTGCAGGAATAGGAGGAAGGAACATGAAACCAAAGATCGATCATATGGAGTATTGGCCGGAAATGGAAGCTCTGGAGGACTCCCGGGTCATGGAAGAAGTCTTGCAAGCCATGGAAAACTATGATTATCATCGCTATACGGCCGCCGATGTGAATCGGGCGCTGGGTAAAGAAAACCGGGGTCCGGAAGAATTCAAAGCCCTGCTGTCGCCTGCCGCCGCTCCATTTTTGGAGGAAATGGCTCAGCTGGCACAGCACGAGACGCATAAGCATTTTGGAAACAGTATCTGCCTTTTTACGCCCCTGTATATTTCCAACTACTGTGAGAATTATTGCATCTATTGCGGGTTTAACTGCCACAATCAAATCAAGCGGGCACGCCTTGATGAGGCGCAGATTGAAAAGGAGATGCAGGCCATCGCTGCCACTGGTTTGGAGGAAATTCTAATCCTCACCGGAGAAAGCCGGGCCAAATCCGATGTACCGTATATCGGCCAGGCATGCAGGATCGCCCGGAATTATTTTAAAATGGTGGGGATTGAGGTGTATCCCATGAATTCGGAAGATTATACATACCTGCACCAATGCGGCGCTGATTATGTGACGGTTTTCCAGGAAACCTACAATTCGGATAAATATGAAACTCTCCATTTGGCCGGGCATAAACGGGTTTTCCCATATCGCTTCAATGCGCAGGAACGGGCGCTGCGGGGCGGAATGCGGGGTGTGGCCTTTGCTGCGCTTTTGGGTCTGGACGACTTTCGAAAGGACGCGTTTGCAACAGGTATGCACGCTTACGCCCTTCAAAGAAAGTATCCCCATGCGGAAATTTCTTTTTCCTGCCCGCGCCTCAGGCCCATCGTCAATCATGCCGATATCAACCCAAAGGATGTCCATGAAAAAGAATTGCTCCAGGTAATGTGCGCCTATCGCCTGTTCATGCCTTTTGCCGGAATGACCATCTCCACCAGAGAACGGTCCGGCTTTCGCGATCATGTCATCGGCCTTGCGGCCACGAAAATTTCCGCCGGGGTCAGCACGGGCATCGGCAGCCACACGGAGGACGATGCTCCGCGGGGGGATGATCAGTTTGAAATCGCAGATGGAAGAAATGTGGAGGACATGGTCAGGGCCATCAAAGAAAGAGGTCTGCAGCCTGTGATGAATGATTATGTCTATGTTTAAACGTATTGCCATATCAAACCGCAGCCTTTGCCCGCGGCCGCTCTGGGAGCAAGCGGCCCTGCTGGGCGGGCGGATCGATGCGCTCATCCTTCGTGAAAAGGACCTGAAAGAATGGGAATATGAAGGGTTAGCCCTCAAGGTGCAGCAGGTCTGCCAGCGACAAGGGATCTGCCTGATTTGTCATACCTTTGTACAGGCGGCAAGGAAGATCGGCTGCGATGCCATTCACCTTCCACTGGCTCTGCTCCTGGAAAACCAGGGGCTGCTTGATGATTTTGCCTTGATCGGGGCGTCGGTGCATTCCCTTGAAGAAGCGAAGGCTGCGCAGGGGGCCGGAGCCCATTATGTGACCGCCGGCAATATCTTTGAAACGGATTGTAAGCCGGGTCTCCCAGGAAAAGGTACGGATTTTCTAAGGGCGCTTTGCCGGGAAACCCAGTTGGAGGTTTACGCACTGGGAGGAATTACCGACGACAACGAAGCTGAGATCCTAAGGACGGGAGCATCAGGAGCCTGCCGAATGTCCGGGTATATGAAATGAGTTGTTTTTTCTGAGAAAACGCGTTGCGAAATCCCAATAAAAAGCATCTAATATAGTAGAAGGCCGAATTGAAAATAGTAAACTTCTGTGCAGATGTGTTATAATCTGTTGTAATAAAACAGAATCTACAGCATAGGTGCAGAAATGAATTTGAGAAGGAAAGAGCATATATTTAATCAGAAGATCGAACCGGAATATACCAGGGTTTATCACTTTATCTATTCGCGCCTGGACGGAGATCGGCAGCTGGCGGAAGACATTACCCAGGACACCATGGAAATGGCCTGGAATAAACTGGAACAACTGAAAAAGGGAGATTCTTGCCGAGCCTGGCTGATGAAAATCGCCATGAATGAGATCCGGAAATATTTTCGTGCGCAAATGACTCAGAAGCGGGGCGCTTTCCAGGAAGAAAGTTATGATCTTCATCAGTTTGAGGAGATCGACAATCCGGAGCAGGTGGAAGCTGATGTTCTGGATCAGATCCTTGCGCAGGAAGGTCTGGAGATATTGATGCAGGCCCTTGACCGGGTTCACGAGAAGTACCGGCTTCTTTTGGAGCTTCGTTTGATTCAGGATTTGAAGTTTGCCCAGATCGCCGAAATTGTCCGCGAAGATGAGGCTAAGGTACGGGTATACTACGGCCGCGGATTGAAAATACTGGGTAAAGAATATCAACTATTGACGGGGAGGGATGAATAATGGGCACTGGCAAGCGGGCATATACCCATGAAGAACGGGTTAAAATGATCCAGCAGACAGCCGAAGACTATTATCAAAAACAAGCGGGCAATCCATCTCCGTTGAACCGCAGCTTTATTGAGATGGAGAAGGAAACTGGAAAACGAAGCAGGCGCATAAAGCGATATTCCGCCATCGCCGCCGCTGTGCTGCTGGTGGTTTTACTTGGGAACACCATTTCGATGATCGCCTTTGACGACAGTGTTTATGGGGATAAGGGCCTGCTCCATAGAATTTATAAGTCAGCTACGGGGCTGTCCACAGATGAGCAGGACGAAGCGCTGCTGGAAAATGAGGTGGCCGAGACGGTATCTTCCATTACGATCAATAGCATGGATGACATCGAGGGAGCGATCGATTTTGCCGAAGGGAACTTGTACGTACCCCAGTATATTCCCGATGGATTTCAGCTGGAATCCCTGATCGTTGAACAGTCCCAATTCGGAGATTTTACAGCGGAATATACGTTTAAAAACGGGGAAAAACAACTAAGCCTGATTGAGATGGCAAACAGCGATGATGACAGCACTGTCAACGCAAGCGGCGATGGAGATTTGATCAGGCTGAAAGACCGGATACTGTATGTACAGGATGAGGATTCCAACGGGGATCGGTATATCGATGTCATTACTGAGGAGTCCGTCATGCAGATGCTTGGAAAGGTTTCAAGGGAAGAAGGGATTAAGTTCGCCAAGGGGTTGAAGCGCTGTAAATAATGGTAGCTTTAAAAGATGGAAAGATTTCCTCTAAAATAAAATGATCCAATAGGCCCCATGGCTTCAGACCACAGGGGCCTATTTCGATGATGTTGCAACCTGGACGCAGCGCTCCGCCATGAAACTTTTAAAAATTTTTAAAAAGTTTTGGATAGGCACCGAAAAACGTACATAGCATATGTTATGCTGGTATCAGAAGGAGGGAAGAAAGAGAATGGCCGGCAGCGCAAACGCTTGTTTGGCGTCGAGATTTATCGTATAATAAAAGACAAATGAGAATTGAGGAGAAAAGAATGGAGACCTGGAAGGATTTGTTCCCGGAGGATATACAGCAAAGGTACGAGCTTTTAAACTACAACCACGCAGCAGAAATTATTTCTCAGGCGTTTCAAAAAGAATTCGATGAGATCATTGAAACCCTGCGCAAGGTAAAGATTACAAAAACGGATATTGCAAAGTCAGGAGGAAACGAATCTCCCATTCCTCCCAAATTTTCCGCTATTTTAGACCCGTTGGGGTGGCAAGAAATCCGCATCTCGGGCGACCTGGTGGTTCATTTTTACCCAAGGCGGGGCGATAAAAAGGGCCGGTTCGAAACTAGCCCTATCGAGCAAAAGACACTCAAAAACTATATTGACGGACATAATATCGACTATGTAAAAAACAGAGTCGCCATCGATGTGGAGTGGAACAGCAAAGACCAGACATATGACCGGGATTTATTTGCAATGAGGACCTATTACGAGTGCGACGTGATCAGCGCAGGCGTGATTATTACCCGGAGCGAGTCGCTGAATCAGGTTTTTGCAGAGTTGGGAAATTCCATCAAGAAAAAATATGGAGCCAGTACAACCTGGATGGGAAAGCTGACGCCGCGGCTGGATTCCAGGCGGCACGGAGGATGCCCGATTCTGGCCATTGGAATCACCGACAAATGCATCGAAGATTGGGAGGATGGTAATGACTGATAAAGAAATTTTGATAGATACAATTGACAATTTTAAGGCGTTCTGCGGAGAGGATAAATTCAAGACAATCCTTGCTGACCCGCCGTGGCAGTTCCAAAACAGGACCGGAAAGGTAGCGCCGGAGCATAAACGGCTCAACCGGTACCCTACCCTTTCCCTGGAAGCGATCAAAGCAATTCCTGTGGATGACGTTGCGGAGGAGAAAAGTCATTTATACCTGTGGGTGCCCAATGCATTGCTTCCCGAAGGTTTGGAAGTCATGAAAGCGTGGGGATTTGAATATAAGACGAATCTGGTTTGGGAAAAGGTCAGAAAAGACGGCGGCCCGGACGGCAGAGGCGTGGGTTTTTATTTCCGCAATGTGACCGAACTGCTGCTCTTTGGAATTAAAGGAAAGAGCAATCGAACCTTGCAGCCGGCCAGGAGTCAGGTTAATCTGGTTCGGGCGATGAAGCGGGAACATTCACGAAAGCCGGATGAAATCATTGATCTGATTGAAGCATGCAGCCCGGGGCCGTATCTGGAGCTGTTCGCAAGAGGCATCCGCGATGGATGGAAGCTTTGGGGCAACCAGGCCGACGACACTTATGAGCCAAACTGGGACACGTATTCCAATCACACGGTGGCTTCCGGGAAATAAAAAATAGCATACAGGGGCGGCTGCACTTTGATATGTATCATGCAGCAGCGCCAGACGTTTATATGCGGAAAAAAGTGTAAGTTTCTTTTGAAATTTACACTTTTTTTAATGCCTGAGCCATCTGAGATCGGCGGGTCGGCGGCCAGGCTTCAGCTTTTTCGTAATGAGGCCCCACAAACCCACAGCTTTGTGTAAAAACATTTAATTTTTTTGAGTTTTTTCCTCAGCACTGCGGCTCACGTTTTTTGCTTCCGGCCAGCAAAATATAAAAAATTTCTCAATTTCTATTCGAAACACCGCAATTTGAAACCAATGTCCATATAAATTCGCCCATTTCGAATAGAAATCGGCAAAATAAATGAAATATGCTCCAGCACGCGGGGCAGCCTGCCTCTGATGCCTCACATCCCCAGCACGCGGGGCAGCCTGCCTCTGATGCCTCACCTCCCCGGCACGCGTGGCAGCCCGCCGGGGCCCATGCACATACTCGCCACCAGCCCAATCCAAATCAACTTTTCCCCAATCCTCCCTTCAAATCAGCAGCCTCCAATGCTATACTGGTAAAAGAAGACTGTATTGTGTAAATCCGGCAGCGCCAGAGCCGCCGAAAAAAGGAGGAGCCTATGAAAAAACGTATTAAGATCATGTTGGGCATCATGACCAGCATACTACTGATCACATTGGTCTGTGGATGCAGCATCTACATGAAAGAGCCAGTGGTGGTGAAAAGTCTCATTTCATCAGATGACATGGATGTGGACATTATGTATATTTCAGGCATGGTAGGCAGTAAAAAGATAAAATCCGTAGAGATCCCCGATGCGCCCAAAGACATCAAAACGGTTGTCTACGATGAGGAGTCCGAGATTCTGAGCGGATACTCCCTCCACACCGCACACTTGGGGGTAAACAGCGACAACCTTACGGAAGAGGGGGGACTGACAGAGCCGATCTCCTTTAACAAGCTGAACATCACCTGGGATGATGGCAGCAAGACCACAGCTGATGTGGGCAGCATTCAAATCCAAAGCGGAGCCCGGGACATGCTAGAGGCCCAGGAGGCAAACAGCAACTATAAAAAAGATAAACGGATCGACGACTCGCAAACCTTTCAGGCGCCGCGGAACATGAAAATTACCCAAATTGAAATCCCCTATCAAGAAGAAGTAGAAAAGATGGTATCCAGCTTGACAGTCAATGATGTACCGGTGTCTGAAATAGATGAACAACACCCGATTGAATTGAAAAAGGGCGGGACATTTAAGGTGCATTGCCGTTATAATGACAACTTTCAGACCTTGTACGGACGCATTTGGATCAACATGCGGCTGATGGGGGAGGATGGTCAGGGAAAGAAACAAGAGGCTGTGTTTGTGATTTCTCCTGATACTAAGATCGAGGAAAATATACCGGAATACCTAAAACAAGCCCGGAAAGAGTGAAGAAGGAGGTTGAAATGAAAGCGCTCGTTTATAAGAAGAATCATCGGCTGGCGTTGGAAGAGCGGCCTCGCCCGAGTTTACAGCTCCCTACGGATGCCATTGTACGCGTAACTCTGGCATCGATCTGTTCCAGCGATCTGCACATCAAACACGGAGCAGTACCCAAGGCGATCCCCGGCATCGTTTTGGGACATGAGATGGTGGGCATTGTCGAGGAAACGGGAGAGCAGGTTCATAACGTCAAACCGGGGGACCGGGTAACCATCAACGTGGAGACCTTCTGCGGGGAATGCTTTTACTGCAAGCAGGGGCTGGTCAATAACTGCGCAGATGAGAACGGCGGCTGGGCCCTGGGCTGCCGCATCGACGGCGGGCAGGCGGAGTATGTGCGCGTACCTTATGCGGACAACGGACTCAACCGGATTCCCCAATCAATCACAGACCGGCAGGCGCTTTTTGTGGGCGATATTCTCTCCACCGGATATTGGGCGGCGGATTTGGCAGAGATAACAAAAAATGACACCGTAGTCATTTTGGGTGCCGGCCCTACGGGTCTGTGCACAGCTATGTGCGCTTCCTTGTATGAGCCGAAACATCTGATTTTGGCAGATATCGATGAAGAGCGAGTACAGTTTGGAAGAAAACTGGGAATTTCAGCGCAGGTGGTGGATTGCGTCAGGCAGGACCTGGAAAAACTGGTCATGGAAAAAACCGGAGGCAGAGGAGCTGACCGAGTGATCGAAGCCGCAGGCGGCGAGGGAACCTTTGACCTGGCCTGGCAGCTGGCCCGCCCATCGGGAATTGTGTGCCTGGTCGCCATGTACGAAGAGGACCAGCGGCTGCCGCTGCCCCAGATGTACGGAAAAAACTTAACCTTCAAGACGGGAGGCGTCCATGCGGCCCATTGTGAACGGCTGCTTCAGCTCATTGAGGAGGGCAGGCTGGATACTGCAGGCTTGATCACCCATACCTTTGCCCTGGAGGAAATCCTCAGCGCTTATGACCTGTTCGAAAACAGAGAAGCGGGCGTTATGAAAATCGCAGTCGAGATTTAGAAATTGGCGGTAAGGCCAAAAGGAGAATATATGAAAAAGAAAAGGATCGTTTTTTCGGCCGTATGCCTGCTTGTGCTTGCAGCGGCAGCCATGACCGGGTGCGGCCCCAAGCTGGAAGAACCGGTTTTTGTTAAGGCACTTATTTCTTCAGAAGATATGGATGTTGATACCCAGTACATCACCGATGAGACTTGGGAGAAAAAGGTAAAAAACCTTGAAATTCCCGATGCGCCGCCGGACATCTCCATCGACATCTACGACCAGCAATATGAGGAGGAAAGCGGGTATTGGCTTCATACCATCAGCTGGGGTGTAGGCACTAGCAAGCTGAACGAGGATTCCAGCATGGCGGTGCCGCTGGAGTTTGACCATTTAGAAATCACCTGGGATGACGGCAGCACCTCCACCGCTGACGTGGGGCATGTCAAAATATGCAGCTTGAAGGAAAAAGGATTTGTTACCACCAGAGAAGAACCGGATTATACACAGGATGATGAAAATTATGGGGAGATGGCCTTTGAAGCGAAAAGACCGATAGACATCACAGGAATTGAAATCCCTTATGAGAAGGAACTATTCCAAGTCATCACATCGCTGGAAATCAACGATATTCCTTACGATGAAATCGACTTCCAGGATCCCATTCATCTGGAAAAAGGTGAATCCTGTACCGTAGGCTACTCTATAGATGATAAGAAAAGGAGCAAGTACGGAACCGTCTTTGTCGAAGCCCAGCTTGTTGGAGTGGACAAGCAGGGAGAAAGACAGGCGGGGACCTTTCGAATGATAGATAGAATGGGGATGGGGCTGGATATCGGAGCGTATCTGAAACGGGTTAAGGGCCAGTAAGTCCAGCAGCTCAGGAGGCTTTTCATGAATACGGTTTGCCGGGATATTTTTAAAGCCATCCACGAAGGCAAGTGGATCAGCATCGAATACAAGAATAAAAATGGAGAACAGACCCGGTACTGGATCGGAATCAACGACATCAACCTCAAGGACCGGTCCCTTAGCGTGGCTGGACTCCATCTATCCAAACATACTCTGGGCGATTTTCCCAGGATTTACATCGACTCGATTCTCACCTCCGATGTGGTGGAAGGCTCCTTTCATCCGGTGAACCAGAGGCTGGTGGAAGATATTCATCTCAATCCGTACAAATACAAAGAACTGTTTCACCATGCGGCCAACATGAAAATCCTCAATTATCTGGCCGACTGCAGCCGCCTGGACTCCACCCCTTACCGCAGCGAATACGCATTGGTAGAAGGGCTGGACGGTGAAGGGGTGCAGGAAGGGGTCTACCAGCTAAGTGACCAGCAGTATAAGGATATCATCAACCAGTTCCAGCGCAGAACCATCCGCGACAGGCAGCAGAAAAAGCCCAGAAAACGGATCCTGCAAATCTGCATGAACCAGCTAAGTGTGCCCGTCAGAAAGGGCCTTTACGTGCTGGCGTACCGCAAGATGAATTTTGACGTGATCCGCCGCAGACTGATCGCAGAAGAGGAAGCAACCATTTGCCGGGAATTTACCAATGACGGTGAAAAGCAAAGCATCCGCCGCTTTCTTCCGGAAGAATACGGATATTTGCTGGACGATTTCGATACCAATCAGGAAGAAATCAAAGACCGGATTACCAGCGCCAATCCGCAGATCAAGGGCGTGGACGATATGCCCTATCTTCTGACCCTTTCCCGGGACCTGGCGTTGGATCTGGATCAGGAATACGGCGCAATCCTGGAAATGTACCAGGAAGCAAAACCCACCATTCCCATAAAAGCATTTTTCGGAGAACTGGTAAAACAGCCGGTGCGGACAAAACAATATCCCCTGGCGCTGCTCAACCAGCAGGTGAACCTGGATCAGCTTCTGGCCATCCATCACGGCTTAAAATATCCCCTTTCCTACATTCAGGGGCCCCCTGGAACCGGAAAAACAAGCACGATTATCAACACCATCACCACGGCTTTTTTCAACGAAAAGACGGTGCTTTTTGCATCCTATAATAATCATCCCATTGACAGCGTATTTCATACCTTGCAGAATATCCGCTATCGGAACAAACGCGTCCCCTTTCCGGCCGTGCGGCTGGGAAACCGGGAAAAGGTGGAAGAAGCCCTGTACTACATGAAGGCATTGTATCTGCAAGTGAAAGAAATCAATGTTTTTTCCAATACCCTGGAGCGGAACAAGGATGACAAAATCGAAAAGACAGAGCAGCTCTCCCAGCTGCTCAAACGATATGAGGCCATTCTCGATCTGAAGGAACGGAAAGCGTCGATTGAAAGCTTGATCCGTAGCGAACAGAGTCTGACCTTCCGGGTCGAACTCCAGAGCCGGCAGCTTGCGCAAGTGGAGAAACAGCTGGAGCAGATCGGAGAAGTGGATGAAGCGGATGCTCTGCCGCTGCTGAATCAAAACGTTGAAGAATTTTTAAAATATCTCTATTATATATCGGCAAAATATATCAAACGGCTGGACGAACCCAAGAATGAAGAGCTGCTGTCCATTCTCTTTATGGAGGGGCGCAAGGAGGAGTAGGTCAAAGAATTTAACCGCCATCTAAGCCAGGAAGAGAACATGAAGAAATTTCTTCGCATCTTTCCTGTCGTGATTACGACATGTATTTCCGCCCACCGGCTGGGCGAGCCCAAGATCTATTTTGATATGGTGATGATGGATGAAGCCAGCCAGTGCAATTCGGCGGTTTCTCTGGTACCCATCATCCGCGGCAGCAATTTGATGCTGGTGGGCGATCCCCAGCAGCTGAGCCCGGTGATTCTGCTGGATCCCAAGGCGAACCAGACCTTGAAGGCCAAATACCAGGTGAGCCAGGAGTACGATTATATTGAGAATTCCATTTATAAGACGTATCTGGCCTGCGACTCGGTGAGCGATGAGATTTTGCTCAGCTATCATTACCGCTGCCATCGCAAGATCATCGATTTTAACAATAAAAAATATTACAATGACAAGCTGAAGATCCGCAGCCAGGTTTGCGAATCCCAGCCGCTGGTCTATGTGGATCTTGCCGACGGATCGACAGAGGAAAAGAACACGGCTCCCGCAGAAGCGGCCCAGATCCTGAACTATATCCTTCAAAACCGGGACAAAAAAATCGGCGTCATTACTCCCTTTGTCAGCCAAAAAGAATACATCAACAGCGTGCTTTTGGATAACGGTATTCTCGATGTGCAGTGCGGCACGGTCCACGCTTTCCAGGGGGATGAAAAGGATGTCATTCTCTTTTCCCTGGCAGTGACCGATCAGACCCATGCAAAGACCTACAGCTGGCTGAAAAACAATAAGGAGCTGATCAATGTGGCCACCTCCAGGGCCAAGGAAAAGCTGGTGCTGTTGTCCAGCAGTCAGAACCTGCGCCGCCTTCACGGCACGGATGAAGAGGACGATTTGTACGAGCTGGTGGAGTATATCCGCACCAACGGCGCTTCGGAAGTTACGCCCAAAGCAGCAGCCACCAGAGCGCTGGGCATCAAACCTTACAGCACGGAAACAGAAGCCGCTTTCCTGACCACCCTCAACCACGCATTGGGCAATATCCTGGTGGCAGGCAGCAAATATACGATTCACAAAGAGGTGCCCATCTCCCATGTGTTCGATGGCAGCGAAGAACACAACGACCTTTTTTACACCGGCCGCTTTGACTTTGTCGTCTATCAGCGCGTCCGCAGCACAAAAGAAATGCCGGTGCTGGCCATTGAACTGGACGGAAAAGAGCATATTGAAGAGGAAGCGGTCCGCCTTCGGGATCAGAAAAAGGCGGAGCTTTGCCAGAGGTACGATTTTGAGCTGATCCGGGTTGAGAATTCTTATGCCAGAAGGTATCATTATATGAAAGATATTTTGATTGAGTATTTTAGAAAATTGTAGCAGGAGGCAGTCCACCATGACCAAAGAGACGTATCTGAAAATGACCGAAAGCTTTCGCGGCAATCCTAAGAGGCAAAAGGCGATCATCCTTATCGATTCCATTTTGACGAAAATCGCATATATTGCCTATCCCGTTTTGCTGGCAGCGCTGTATCTGCAAAAAGATACTGGGCTTGCGAGGGCTGTTTTGGTGCCGGGTATCTCTTTTGTCGTTATCAGCGTTTTTCGATATTTGTACTGTGCGCCCAGGCCCTATGAAGTCTTCGACCTGCCTCCGGTGATCCCCAAAGACACCAGGGGAAAATCCTTTCCCAGCCGCCACGTCTTTTCCATCTTTATCATCGGAATGACCTTTTTCTGGAAAATGCCTCTTGCCGGGGTATTGATCGGCGCGGCGGGAATCTTTATGGCCGTTGTGCGGGTGCTGGGCGGTGTGCATTTCCCCAAAGATGTGATTGCCGGGGCGGCTTTGGGAATTCTGTCCGGGCTGGTGGGGTTTTATTGGATTCCCTAAGCGTGGTCTTGACGTGAAATCCGTTTGTCAGGAATCTGCGATATGATAAAGGCAGTCAGCATCAGAACGCATCCGATCATTTCCCGCGATGACATCACTTCTCCAAGGAACAGAGCGCCGCATACTGCGGAGAAAAACGCTTCCAGGCTCATGATGATGGCAGCGATGGCAGGGGGAGTATCCTTCTGTCCGACGATCTGAAGGGTAAAAGCAATGCTCACTTCTAGAATTGCCGTGTATAAAATGGGGACCGCGCAGTCGATGATATCCTGAAAAGCCACGGATTCCAGAAAAATCATGAAAACACCCGATAAAAGGCCGGAAAGCAAAAACTGTAAAAAAGAAAGCTTGATTGCATCCACCTTGTCGGAATAATAGTCGATGAGCAGAATCTGGAAGGAATAACCCACCGCGCAGGCGATTACCAGTCCGTCGCCAAGCTGGATGGTAAACCCGTCCGTGATGCAGAGCAGGTAAAGTCCGAATCCGGCCAGGGCAACTCCCAGCCAAGTGAAAATTCCAACCCTTCGCCTGAGAAATAAGAGCAGGATGGGAACGATGACAATATCCAGCGAAGTGATGAATCCCGCCTTTCCGGCTGTGGTATACATGATGCCGATCTGCTGCAGGGAACCGGCAATAAAACTGGCGATCCCGCACTGCAAGCCTCCCAGCAGGAGCATGCGGTTTTTAAACGGCGTGATTTCCTTGGGCGCAGAACGCTTTTGGTTCAGCTTGCCGTAGATAAAAATCACGGGAAGCAGCGCCAGCGCTCCCAAGGTGAAGCGAAAGAATCCGAATGTGAACGGGCCCACATGATCCATTCCCATCTTTTGAAATATAAACGCTGACCCCCAGATCAGGGCCGCCAGCATCAAACATAATTCTCCTTTAAATTTTTTCATAAACCCTCCTTGCCTACTAGAATAATACATCAAAGCTGCCGCTGGCAACCGAAATTTTTCTGGGAAAGAAAAAAAAGCATATATGTAACCTGGTCACAGAAGATTTGTTTGGATGGTGGTATAGTTAAGCCACAAAGTCAAAGGAGGTATTTAAAAATGGCTATTATAAAATTAACACAGGATAACTTTAATCAGGAAGTTGTAAATTCACAGGAACCGGTGCTGGTGGATTTTTGGGCTCCATGGTGCGGGCCATGCAAGATGATGTCGCCTATTTTGGACGCGGTGGCGGCTGACGAGCCGAAAGCCAGGATCGGGAAAGTCAACATTGACGAACAGCCTCAGCTGGCCGCTCAATTCGGGATCATGAGCATTCCCACACTGGCCCTTTTCCAGAACGGAAAGATCGTAGGTACATCCGTGGGCGTTCAGTCCAAGGGCAAAGTAAAAGCCATGCTCAAATGAAGAAAAGAAAAAACGCCAGGGAGCTTTCGCAGCGATCGAAGTACCTTGGCGTTTTTTGCATGCTGCATCGGGCACCGGCGTTCATATCCTGCCTTACAACAATTGAAAGGTTCTCCTGTTGGACTGCAAAATCCCCTCCTCATTCATCAGCCGAATCTCCCGGGTCATGGCGCTGCGGTCCACGCAGAGATATTCCGCCAGAGCCGACAAGGTTAACGGAATGGTAATAGAATCGCTTTCCGCCGTTCCCCGCAGGCAGGTCAGATAGGTGAGCAGCTTTTTGCGGATCGTAGGCTGATGAAGAATATTCAGATGGAGCGACAACGCCTGAGCTCGCTGCGCTGCCATTAGGAAAAGATTGTTGATCAGCTGGGAATGGTGGGCGCAAGTCTTTTCACAGGGCGTAACGATGTGGGTATAGTCGATGAACAAGACCCGGCTGTCTGTCTTAGCTTCCACAAGGTATTCAAACCCGTCCAAAGGCAGATGAAACAGCTCGCCAAAGAGAGCCTGCTCTTCGTACGTTTCCAAAAGCCCGGCATTTCCGTCCGCATCCAGAACATGGAGAACCGCCGTTCCTTTCATCACAAGACCGATCTTTTCCACACGGTCCGAATAACGCATGATCGTTTCGCCGCTTTGAAATCGTTTCAACTGGGGCCGAAAACAGCGGAGCATCTTTTTTATGGAATCCTCAGCAATCCCATCGCTGATAAAATATCGTTTCATGAAAACCTTCCTTTCTCGAAAATTAGTATCCGTTCTTAATAATATTTACCCACTTTGTTGCATATATCACAGAATAAGTTCCAAAAACAGGTTAGAATATAATAAATTCTAAAAATTCAGTAAAAACATGGAAGATATATCGTGAAAGGGGAGGTAATGATGTTATTCAAAACAACCGATCAGCATGAGGAATTTCGCGCGAAGATCAGAGAATTCGCAGAAACGGAGCTAAAGCCGATTGCCTTTATGCTGGATCAAAAAAACGAATTTCCGGATGAAATCGTAAAGAAACTGGCGGAAATGAATATGCTGGGAATTCCATATCCGAAAAAATACGGAGGAGCCGGTTTGGATATTCTGACGTATGCCATTGCGGTGGAGGAACTGGCGAGGGTTGACGGCGGTACGGGCGTTATTCTTTCGGCCCACGTTTCGCTGGGATCTTATCCCATCTATGCCTTTGGTACAGAGGAGCAGAAGAAAAAATATCTGGTTCCGCTGGCAAAAGGAGAAAAGCTGGGAGCCTTCGGCCTGACAGAGCCCAATGCCGGAAGCGATGCCGGCGGCACAGAAACCACGGCCGAGCTGGTTGGCGACCACTATATCCTCAACGGCGGAAAGATTTTTATCACCAACGCCGAAAAAGCGGATACTTACGTGATTTTCGCAGTGACCACGCCTAATATCGGCACCAGAGGAATCAGTGCCTTTATTGTGGAAAAAGGCTGGGAAGGCTTTGAATTCGGCGACCATTACGACAAGATGGGAATCCGCTCATCGGCTACCGCTGAACTGATTTTCAACGACGTCAAGGTTCCCAAAGAAAATCTGCTGGGCAAGGAAGGCCAGGGCTTCAAAATCGCCATGGCAACCCTGGACGGCGGGCGGATCGGAATCGCTTCCCAGGCGCTGGGAATCGCTCAGGGAGCATTCGAACACGCGGTAGAATACGCCAAGGAAAGGGAGCAGTTCGGCATTCCAATTGCTCACCACCAAATCAATTCCTTCAAAATCGCAGACATGGCGACCAAGCTGAGGGCCGCAAGATTTCTGATTTACAGCTCCGCAGAACTGAAGGAGCATCATGAACCTTACGGTATGGAATCCGCCATGGCCAAGCAATACGCTTCCGATATCTGCCTGGAAGTGGTCAACGATGCGGTTCAGATTTTCGGCGGAAACGGATACTTGAAAGGTATGGAAGTGGAACGGGCATACCGGGATGCGAAAATTTGTACCATTTATGAAGGCACCAACGAAATTCAGAGAGTTGTTATCGCTTCTCATATTATCGGTAAACCGCCAAAACAGGCCGGCGGCAAGCTGAAGGCGAAGGGACCCATCACCGGAGCACGCAAGAAAAAGCTCTTCCTGGAAGGATCCAGCGAAGAAAAAGTGGCGGCTCTTGTGGAAGCCCTTAAGGCAGACGGCTATGATTTCACGGTGGGCATTGACCCCAACACGCCGATTATTGAAGCGGATCGTGTTGTCAGCGCCGGAAAGGGCATCGGAGATAAAAAGAATATGAAGCTCATCGAAGAGCTGGCCCTTCAGGCTGGTGCGGCTGTGGGTTCATCCAGACCAGTGGCCGAGACTTTGAAATATGTTCCTCTCAATCGTTATGTGGGAATGTCCGGGCAGAAATTCAACGGCAATCTGTACATAGCCTGCGGAATTTCAGGCGCCGGCCAGCATTTGAAAGGGATCAAGGGAGCAACCACCATTGTAGCCATCAATAAGAATAAAAACGCGCCCATCTTCAAAAATGCTGATTACGGTATTGTAGGAGATTTGATGGAAATTCTGCCGTTGCTGACAAAAGCGCTGGATAACGGAGAACCGAAAAAACCAGCGCCGCCAATGCAGAAGATGAGAAAAGCGACTCCGAAGAAGGAAGCGCCTCCATGGAAAACTTATGTATGCTCCGGCTGCGGATACGAATACGATCCGGCTGTGGGCGATCCGGAGGCCGATGTTTCTCCAGGTACTTTATTCGACGCTCTTCCGGAAGAATGGATTTGCCCGGACTGCGGAGAAGAAAAGGATAAATTCATAGAAGGATAAGGAGGATAACCATGTATTGCGTAAGAAAAGTAACAGAAGATTTGTATTGGGTCGGTGGGAATGACCGCCGCCTGACACTCTTTGAAAATATTCATCCCATCCCGCGGGGCGTTTCCTATAATTCCTACCTCCTGCTGGATGAAAAGACCGTGCTCTTCGATACCGTGGACTGGTCCGCGGGACGGCAGTTTTTAGAGAATATCGAGTATGTCCTTGACGGACGTCAGCTGGATTATTTGGTGATTAACCACATGGAGCCGGATCACGGAGCATCCATCGAAGAAGTGCTGATCCGCTACCCGGATGTGAAGATCATTAGTACGGAAAAAGCCTTTATGATGATGCATCAGTTCAACTTTGATGTTGACGGCCATATGGAAGAGGTGCAGGAAGGGGATACACGTTGCTTCGGTAAGCATGAAGTCACCTTTGTGGCCGCGCCCATGGTCCACTGGCCGGAAGCCATGGTAACCTTTGATCTGACAAACGGCGTCCTGTTTGCAGCGGATGCCTTCGGCTCCTTTGGTTCCCTCGACGGAAAGCTCTTCAACGATGAAGTCAACTTTGACCGGGATTGGATCGACGATGCGAGAAGGTATTATACCAATATCGTAGGCAAATACGGCCCTCATGTGCAGGCCCTGCTGAAAAAGGCGGCAACCATTGATATTAAAATGATTTGCCCCCTCCATGGCCCGGTATGGCGCAGCGATCTGGGGTATTTCCTGGATAAGTATGATAAATGGAGCAGCTATGAGCCGGAAGAACAGGGTGTGCTGATCGTATACGCATCCATGTACGGCAATACGGAAAGCGCAGTCAATGCGCTGGCAACCAAGCTGGCAGTCCGGGGCGTGACCAATGTGGCGATGTACGATGTTTCCAAAACCCATGTTTCAGAACTGATTTCAGAGACCTTCCGGCTGAGTCACATTGTTCTGGCCTCGGTCACATATAATCTGGGGATTTATCCTCCGATGCTGAATTATCTCATGGATATGAAGGCGCTGAATATGCAGAAACGCACAGTAGCACTGATTGAAAACGGGTCCTGGGCACCCAAGTCCGGCGCTCTCATGGAAGAGTTCCTCGATGAGATGAAGCAGATGACCGTGCTCAATGAAAAGGTATCCGTCCTCTCCTCTTTAAATGAAGGCAGCGCCATAGAGATGGATCAGCTGGTGGATGGACTGATCGAGTCTATGAATGATTGATCCTGATTGATCCAGCCAGGCAAATGCCGCTCTTCTGCCCGGGGCCTTGGTCCCCGGGCAAAGGATCGGTGCAGCTGCGAAAGCGGGCCTAGGATGCTGGACGACATGTTTCGGGAAAAAAATAAATGTTTCTTTCAAAATTTACCCTTTTTTCAACGATTGAGCCAGCTTATACAGGCTTGAACTGACATTTCTGAGGCTTGTCGCTCTTTTCTCCCAAATGAAGCCTCACAAACCCACATCTTTGTGTAAAAATGTCTCCGGTTTTTTAAAATTTACCGGATTTTTGCTGCTACAAAAATGATATAATAAAACCATGGAACAGAAATTATATTTGGAAGTATTTGAAGAGCTTCCCATAGTAAAAGGATTTTTTTCAACAAAGTACGGCGCCAGTGAAGGCAGTCCCTATGACCGGCCGGATGTCTTTTGCCAGCTTGGCCTGGATCTGGCGCAGCCCATCTGGCCAGCCCAGGTACACAAGGATCATATCGTTGTCATTGAAAAGCGTGAAGATGCCCCGGTTCGCATCGCTGATACTGACGGGTTGATCACCGATGTGCCGGGCGTTTTATTGACAACTGTTCACGCAGACTGCCTGCCTGTGTATCTGTGCGATCCTGTCAAAAAGGCAATCGGTCTGGTACATGCGGGTTGGCGGGGAACAGCCGCCGGAATTGCTCCTAAAGCAGCAAGAAAAATGGGAGAACATTTTGGCAGTAAACCGGAGGATATCCTTGTTCATATCGGCCCGGGCATCAGCAGCTGCTGTTTTGAAACAGGACCCGAGGTTTTGGAAGAATTCCAGCGCCGCTGGGAGTTCGCAGGGGATTTTGCCAGACCATGCGGTGAGAAGAACTATCTGGATCTGAAAGGTATCAACCGCAGGCAGCTGGAGGATGCGGGTATTCAAAAGAAACATATTACTGCCAGCAGCCATTGTACTTGCTGCGAGCCGGACTTGTTCTGCTCCTATCGGAGAGAAGGCGGGACTTATCGCAGAATGGGCGCGGGTCTGTGTTTGCTGTAGAACCAGGGAAAGCGTGCCTGGTTATGACGCAGATTAATTAGCTGATGGATAATGAAACATCGCCGGAAAGAGGATGCCCTCTTTCCGGCGATGTTTGTGATACCTAGACCAGTGACAGAAGAAAGTCTGCTCCCTTAGCGCCAAGATCCCGCAAAGAACAATGGCAGCACGATGTTTCGCTTGCGATATTTTTTCCAAATGACCCGCTGCAAAATATCAGTCATGAAGATGTTTTTTCTAAATACTGATACTATCTCACGCAAGTGGACCTGGCATCCGATGAGTCCAGTATCCGGAAAATTTTAAAAAGTTTTTGCGATATTTACGCAAAGTTGTGGGTTTGCGGGGTTTCATTTCGGGCCACACCAGGAAAAGCGGGTTTGGCTTCTTAAAAATCAATTTAAGAGGGCTCAATCGTTGAAAGTGGGTAATTTTTAAAATGTTTTTTTGCTTTTTTCCGCTTCCACTTCTCTCCGTCTCCTCCTCCCGCCCCCCAGCATGCGACCTGACCACATACTAAATATCTGAATATGAGATAAAATGGCTCTTTAATGATACCATATTGAATAGATGGATATGGCTTCGCCGAGAGGTGCAATATAGTTGAAAGATGCTCGACGCAGCTCGCATCTTATACTATTCTGGTCAGATTGGTACGGCGTTGCCGCAAGGTATAGAATAAGTGAAAGATGCTCGACGCAGCTCGCATCTTATACTATAATAGTTAGCGTCAATTACAGGATGATGCAGGCAAGTCCGAGGGGAATGATTATGCGCAAACATATGGTGCTGGTGCTGGAAAACGAGAAAACAGACAGCGGCCAGATAAAAACACTTTTAGACGACCAATATATCGTCATGCAAGCTTCCAACGAACAGGAAGCGCTTCATATCGTCAGCCACGGCAAAGAAAATATCTGTGCAGCCCTAATTAGCTGCTGTTTGCTGATAACGAGGAAGAACAAAATTATGGACTCGGTGAAAAAGGCCCTTTTGTCATATGATATACCGATCATTGCCCTCTTAGACCATTATGGACAAGATACCGCCGCCAGTTCCATTAAGGCCGGCGCCGAAGAAATATTGATAAAACCCTATGAAAAGAGCCTGCTTCAGCGGCGGGTTCACAATATGGTGATACGAAATGAACTGAGGCTGGCCGGGCAGTATGATTCCCTGACCGGCGTCTATAATAAAGAAACCTTTTATGAAAAAAACGGAAGCCTTGGTCCGCAGGAACCCGGAGAGAAACTATACGATTATCTGCCTTGACATCGACCGCTTTAAAATCGTCAACGATCTTTATGGAACCGAAGAAGGGGACCGGCTTCTTCAGTTTGTGGCTAACCATCTGAAAGTGGGCACCGCCGAAGCAGGCGGTGCGGTCGGGCGCATTGTGGCTGATGTTTTTGCATGCTGTTATCCGAACATTGGAGGACAGTACGCTTACATCGCAGAACTTATTACAAAATTGTTCAAAGATTATCCGCTTCAAATGGAGCTGGTAGCGGCCATTGGATTCTATCAAGTGGAGGACCGCTTCATGCCGGCCAGCAGGATGTGCGACCGCGCGCTGTTGGCTTTGAAATCTGTAAAAAATAAATCTGTGAAAAACTACGCTGTCTATGACCAGAAACTGCGAGCAAATCTCATTCTGGAACAGGAAATCGTCAACGATATGGAGTCTGCCCTGGAAAACAGAGAATTCAAGGTATACATGCAGCCCAAATGCGATATGGACACAGGAAAAATCGTTGGTGCGGAAGCCCTGGTACGCTGGCAGCACCCGGAAAAAGGCCTCATCCCGCCAAGCGAATTTATACCAGCGTTTGAAAAAAATCAGTTCATTATTAAAGTGGATTACTTTATATGGGAAGAAGTCTGCAGAGAACTTCGCCGCCAGATCGCTGCAGGCAAACGACCAATTCCCATATCCGTCAATGTATCAAGGACCAATTTATATCAAAACGATCTTTATCAACAGCTGGTTTCGCTGGTAGAACGCTACCAGATCGACCCTGCCCTTTTCCAGCTGGAAATTACAGAAACGGTGTACGCCCGCAATATGGAATACTTGTCAAAAGTGGTGGACCGGCTGCAGGCATACGGCTTCACCATCCTTATGGATGACTTTGGCAGCGGGTACTCCTCGCTGAACATGCTGAAGGACATTCATATTGATGTCATAAAGCTGGACATGCGTTTTCTTACCGGAGAAACCGACGGTCATGATAAAGGCGGAGACATCATGAGTTCTGTGGTACGGATGGCCAAGTGGCTCAATCTCTATGTAATTGCAGAAGGAGTAGAGACCGAGCAGCAGGTGGAATTCCTGCTGAGTATTAATTGCCATTATGCGCAAGGGTACTATTATTACCGCCCCATGCCCATGGATGTATTTTGGAACTTAATAGAGGATCGGGAGAAGGTTGACGACCAGGGTATGCGTCATAAGATGGGCGACACCTTTCACCTTCAGGAACTGATGCAGCCGGATGCCTGGTCCGATGCGCTTTTACAGAATATCATAGGCGGAGTGGCCTTCTATGAGTATTACAACGACAATTTGGAACTGATCCGTGCCAATGAAGGGTATTACGCAGAGATTGGGTGCAGCGAAGAGGAAGTTCGCTCTTATGGTAAACACATTTCCGACATGATCTACGAAGGGGACAAAGATACCTTTCGTCAATTGGTCAAAGCGGCATGCCAGTATCAGGAGAATGGCGTCGATGGCGTGCTGCGGCGAAAACTGCAATCCGGAAAGCTGATCTGGATACAGGTAAAAGTATTCTTTTTAGCCGAGAACAGGGGCCGGAAAATTTTTTACGCTTCCATACGAAATGTGACCAAGGAAAAGGAGGCGGAGGAACAACTGCGAATTTCAGAAGAACGCCTGCGCCTGGCAATGCAAAGCACATCCAGCATACTCTTTGATTTGGATATTAAGAACAGGGCATTGGATTATGGGGAAAAAGATACCGGGCTGGTGGGACTGCCTTCCCATTTGGAAAACGTCCCCGGCTGCATGATTGAAAAAGGACTGGTGCATCCTGATTATACAAAACCATTGCTGCAGATGTACCAGGACATCTTTGACGGAAAGCCCAAATCCGGATGCGAAACCCTGTTGAGAGCCTCTGACGGCAGCTACCACTGGGAGAGGATCCGCATGACCTCTGTTTTCGATAAAGACGGATATCCGGCCCACGCAGTGGGCGTAGTCGAAAACATAGATCGGGAAAAAGAGATGGAACACATGCTGGCTCAAGGAGGAAAACATTTGCAGCACAGCGCTTTATGACCAGCATAAACCGTACATACCGGCAGCTGTGCGGTTTTCTTCTGCACCAGACTTATGCAAATGAGGTATAATGGGGATACTGTTAAAAGAAAGGCCGGTTGGAGCTGCAAGAACGCAGAAAAACTGGATGTGAAATATAAAGTACAGTGGGAGAAAAAAGAATCTATGGAAACAAAACTGGAGAAACGATACGGGCTGGTGACAGCCATCGCCATGGTCGTGGGCATTGTCATCGGCAGCGGCGTTTTTTTCAAAGCGGAGAAGATCCTCAACGCAACGGGAGGAAATCTGCCGCTGGGAATTTTGGCCTGGGTGATCGGCGGGCTGATCATGGTCACCTGCGCTTATACCTTTGCCGTTATGGCCACCAAATATGAAAAAGTCAACGGCGTAGTGGATTATGCCGAGGCAGCAGCGGGAAAGCAATACGGATACTATGTGGGATGGTTTTTGGCAATTTTGTATTATCCTAATTTAACCTGCGTTTTGGCCTGGGTTTCGGCCAGATATACCTGCGTGCTTTTGGGATGGGATATAACGGGCGGTCCGTGTATGGTGATAGCAGGACTTTATTTGATCTGCAGTTTTGGGCTCAATGCCCTATCGCCGGTGCTTTCCGGCAAGTTTCAAGTGTCCACTACGATTATCAAGCTGATCCCTTTGCTGCTGATGGCAGTTGTGGGTACCATAGTAGGCCTTAGAAGCGGAATGACAGTGCGCAATTTCACCAATGTGGTCGAAGAAACGGGAGATACGGCGACGCTGCTGTTTACTGCCGTGGTAGCTTCTGCCTTCGCCTATGAGGGATGGATCATTGCCACCAGCATCAATTCCGAGCTGAAAGACAGCAAAAAGAACCTGCCCAGAGCGCTGCTGCTGGGGACCCTGATCATTATGGGCGTCTATATTCTCTACTACATCGGACTGGCGGGAGCGGTGAGCAATGAAGTGATGATGGCCGGCGGAGAAGAGGGCGCCAAGCTGGCATTCAAGACCGTTTTCTCAGAGGCGGCAGGCACGATCATCTTTGTGATTGTCGTCATTTCCTGTCTGGGAACGCTCAATGGGCTGATGCTGGGATGCACAAGGGGAATGTATGCGCTGGCGGCCAGAAAAGAAGGCCCACGGCCGGAACTGTTCGGCTCTGTAGATAAGGCTACCAACATGCCGTCCAACTCGGCCATCTTCGGTCTTCTGCTGTGCGGATTCTGGCTGTTTTATTTCTACGGTTCCAATCTGGCCGGCCCCTGGTTCGGGCCTTTCAGCTTTGATACTTCCGAACTGCCAATTGTGACCTTGTACGCCTTTTACATTCCGGTTTTCATCCTGATGATGAAAAAGGAAAAAGACTTGAATGTTTTCAAACGATTTGTCATGCCCTCCCTGGCTATTTTAGGATGTATCTTTATGATTGTTGCCGCTTGCTTCGCCCACCGGATGGCGGTGGTTTATTACCTGATCATCTTCGCAGCGGTGATGGCGATCGGCATTTTTATAGGAAAAAGCAGGAGTTAAGAAAGTTGTAAGAAACGGGTGGCCTCTTTATTAAGAAATGCCCCGTATGATAGAGCTATAAGCTGAAAGGAGTAACCATGAATATCTTAGTTTGTGATGATGATAAGGAAATCGTGAATGCCATAGAGATCTATTTGAAAAATGAGGGGTACGACGTGTTTAAGGCTTACGATGGAATGGAGGCCTTGAGCTTGGTAGAAAAAGCGGATATTCATTTGATCCTCATGGACATCATGATGCCAAAACTGGACGGTATGAGGACTACGATGAAGATTCGGGAAGAAAAAAACATTCCCATCATCATGCTCTCCGCAAAATCGGAGGATTATGATAAAATCACAGGACTCAACGTCGGCGCCGACGATTATATCACAAAGCCGTTCAATCCCCTGGAGCTAATCGCCAGGGTTAAATCACAGTTGAGACGATATGTAAATCTGGGCAGTCTGGAAAAAAAGACAGGTATCTTCAAAACAGGAGGCCTGATTATCGATGATGAACAAAAGACTGTGGAACTGGATGGAAAGAATGTGGCGGTGACGCCTATCGAATATGGGATCCTCAAGCTTTTAACCGAACATGCCGGCCGGGTATTTTCCATGGAGCAGATCTATGAGGCAGTGTGGAATGAGCCTGCCTACAATCCTGAGAACACGGTGGCCGTACATATTCGGAGAATTAGAGAAAAAATAGAGATTAATCCTAAAAATCCAAAATATTTAAAGGTGGTGTGGGGAATTGGATACAAAATTGAAAAAATCTAATAAGCCTGTTTTTATCACAGCATACATCGTGTGCGTGATCAGCTTTCTGGCTTCCATTGTTTGCATAATCGGCGCCGCAAGGCTGAACTCTTATTCAGGCTACATGGATCCGTATTTTTTAGAAAGCAACGGATTCAGCAGCTTCAGCGAATTCCTGGAACAGCAGGGCGGCAATTTGGCCTTGCAGATGGAAGCATTGGAAGAGCATATGAAGGTATGGATCATCCTGGCCATTGCCATGGGCATCATTGCCCTGCTCTCGCTGATTTACCTAGTAGTAGCAGTGGGAGAACGAAGCGGCGATGGTAAGATTCGACTCAATCAATTTGACCGGGTCTTTGCAGAAGTGCAGCTGGCTGCCATTTGCCTGATTTTTTTCGGAGGCGGGGCGATCTTTTCGCAGGTGGTTGACAGCGTATTCGGCGCGATTTATGGAATCGGATGGTATTCGGCAACGGTGTTCAACATTACGGTATATGCGATTTTAGCGACTATTCTAGGGGTGGGGGCCTCGGCCCTGGGACTGGGATTGATTCTATCTTGTGTAAAAAAGATCAAAGCCGGCGTGTTCCTGGAGCGGTCTGCGTGCGGCTGGCTAATCCGCAAGATTTATACGGAGATTTACTTGGGCGGCAGCACCATGCGCAAGGTCGTTCTGGTTGCGATTCTCATCTGCCTGCTGTCAGCGACTGTTTTTCTGGCGCCGGTGATGCTGATCGTAATTCTAGTCTTTGCCCCCAAATGGGTACACAAGTACGATGAAATTAAGAAGGGACTCAAAGAAGTCAGCAGTGGTAATCTGGACTATAAGATTCCGTCCGATGGAGACGGTGAATTGGATCAGCTGGCCGCTGGAATCAATGAGATTTCCAAGGCAACCAGTATCGCCGTGCAGAACGAGCTGAAAAACCAGAGAATGAAGACGGATTTGATTTCCAACGTTTCTCATGATTTGAAAACTCCGCTGACATCGATGGTCACTTATATTGATCTGCTCAAGACAGAAGGCTTGGATAGTGTAAACGCACCGGAATATCTGGATGTTTTGGAGCAGAAAACCGAGCGGCTGCGCCAGCTGACCGAGGACCTTTTCGAAGCAGCTAAGGCTTCCAGCGGGGCGATCCCAGTGCGCATAAGCAAAGTGGATCTGTTATCCCTGCTGAACCAGGGATTGGGAGAGCTGAATCAGCGGGTGGAAGAATCAGAGCTGGAATTTATCATCAATGCCGATCAGAGCCATTACTTCGTAAAAGCAGACGGGCAGCTCTTATGGCGGGTCATTTCCAATCTTTTGAGCAACGCCTTGAAATATTCCCAGCCTCATACAAGGGTCTATGTGGATTTTAGAAAACAGCAGTCTGAAAGAGGCGGCCTGGCGATCATGGAGATGAAGAACATCTCCAGGCAGTCTCTGAATATCGACCCTTCGGAGCTGACGGAGCGTTTCAAACGGGGCGATGAATCAAGAACCACGGAAGGCAGCGGCCTCGGCCTGGCCATTGCCAAGGACCTGATGAAATTGATGGATGGCTGGATGGAGCTTTCCATAGACGGCGACTTGTTCAAGGTGAGAGTTATGCTTCCGGCAGCGGCGGCGGATGAGCCCATCGTGATGCCGGATGACATAGAAATGGGGCCTGCGATGGAAGCGCAAGATAGGGAGCCGGAGGAGGGCGAACTTGACCTGACTGAAGAGCCTCAATCCATGGACCTGCCGGATGAACCGGAAGAAGAGACGAAAGAGCCGGAACCGGATGAGGATAAAGAAGACAACGGCAAACCCGAATAATGGAGATTGAGGGTTAAGATGAACATAAAGTCATGCAACGATAAAGTGGCTGTCGTATTAGATCAATTCTAATGCGACAGCCACTTTCTGATAACGTAGGAAATATCGATGCCATCGATATTGACGGAGTTTCAAAGAAAGTACATTGCGAAGCGTCGGCCCCTGCGGCCGACATGTGTGCATAGGGAGCTGTGCTCCCGTCATGCACACTTTTTTTAGTAAAGGCTTTGAAGCACCTTGTATTTTTTTGCATATCCGATCGGATTATAGCTGAGCTTGGCCTTTCTCAAACCTTCCAGGCCCACATCGTCCTCCCGGTTAATCAAGCGGGCTTGCGGAAACTCATTGAGCGCAAACTGCTGATTGATCATCTGATAGAGTCCGGGGAACTGAAAATTAGCCTTTTCAACACAAATAATCGCCATTTCTTCAAGATCATTATAATTGCCCATAGAAAAGGCTTCCATCTTCCCATCCACGTAAAGGGCGCCCATGCGGATTTCTGGCACGATGGGGCTGCTGAGGACGTCCCAAATGCCCTCTTTTTCCTTATCCAGTCCTTCCTCATCCGAGGTTTGGAGTCCATACCAATCTTCAAGAAACCCCTTGATTTCTTCCGCATCGTCACCGGTCAGGCTCCGATATTCCCATCTGCCTTCATACTGCTTTTTAAACTTATTGACTAGATTCTTCTTTTTGTGGTAGGCTCTCCCGGACAGCGTTCTCAATTTTTCCGCATCATATAAGTAGTCTTTCAAATCCTCCTGCTCGGTGATTCGATAGTACGGATTCTCGCAAAGTGCCAGAGTTTCTACAGCTTCTTCATCAGCCAGATAAATCTTCAACGGGAGATTCAACTCTTTGTTGAAATAGGTCTGGACCAAATCAAAGTAATAAGGCAGATCCTCTTCTCGACAAGACGGCATGACCGTGTAAACTTCACCGTCCAGCTCCATCTTCCACAGAACGGCTTCCCCTTCGATCAAACAATACTCCAGCCGGTTGGATCTGCTCCATAAAAATATGTCTAAAAAACTACTGTCGCAAATTTTATTCGGTCTCAACGCAAAATACGGTTCCAGCGCTTGCTGGTCGCTCATCGTCAGCTTTTGGAAATACAATTCCGGCCTTTTTTCTACGCAAGCGTCCGGTTTTTTCTTATTGTAGCACAGCTCTTTCCTGCATAAATTACAATTCATCATCTACTCCTTTTCCTCCCTTTGTCTGCTTTTATATTGATACCCCCAAAACGAAAAATCAATCGATTCCTATCATACAAAATTAGAAATTTTTACCGTTATGAATAAAAGCATCTTTCTTATTTTACACCCGACTGGTTGACAAAGCAATGTTGTTTGACATTTCTACGGGCGAATATTAGAATAAATGAAATAAAACTGCCAGGTTGGAAGGGCTGCCCCACGGGGCGGGAAGGGAAAACGGTTATGAAACACACACACAGAAAAGCAAGGATCGGACTGGTACTGTATATACTGATATGTATGATTTTTTATGCTCTGTCTCAGGGAGCCTCTGAAATCTGGGCACAGGAGTCTACGGCTCAAGCAAAGACAGGCGATATGACCGTTACAATCTACCACACCAACGATATGCACGGCGCATTGGCGGCTTCAGAATCGAGCATTGGAATCGATAAGGTGGCGGCAATCAAGGAAAACACACCCGGGTCCATCCTGGTGGACGCGGGTGATGCGACACAGGGGCTGCCTCTGGCCTCCCTGACCAAAGGCGCTGACGTGATCAAGCTGATGAACATAGCGGGATACGATGCAATGGCCCTGGGAAACCATGAGTTGGACTACGGAACGACCCAGCTTCTCCAAAATGCATCCTCTGCGGCGTTTCCAATCCTGGCGGCAAATGTATTTTACAATGGATCGCTGCTTCTCAAAGATACTCCGTCAGGAAACACCGGCTGCCACACCATAATCGAAAGAACCATTGGAACAAAGACAGTTAAAATCGGATTCTTTGGCCTGACAACAAGAGAAACCGCTGCGGCCACCAATCCTACAGGCATACAGGGCGTGACCTTTGAGGATGAAATCCAATCCGCTAAAAAAGAAATCGATGAGCTGAAAAAAGAAGGGGCGGAGAGGATCGTGGCCCTGGCCCATTTGGGAGAGCACGATACGGTGCCCTGCACCAGCAAAGCGCTGGCAACTGCTTTGACGGGGGAGTATCAGGGCAAACTGGATGTGATTATCGACGGCCACAGCCACACCAAAGAGGGTGCTCCTCCTGTAAACGACGTTCTTATCCAGCAGACAGGAACGGGACTGACAGACTTGGGAAAAGTGGAGCTTCGCTTTTCCGGTGACGGAAAAAGCGATTCCGTATCTGGAGAATTGCTTTCCTATGGGGCGCTGCAGAACGTAACGCCAAAAGCAGAAGTGACGGAGGCCATCAATAAAATCAATGATTCCCAGAAGCCATTGCTGTCCCAGAAAGTCTGCGCAGTCGGAAATACCCTCTGGGGAGGGACGATCAACAATTACAAAGAAGCGAGGATCACGGAAACCAATCTGGGTGATTTGGCGGCAGACGCTTACCGCTGGGCAGGCGAAAATTTCTTAAAAACCGCATCGGGGATGGACAGCTATCGGAGCCTGCCGGTAGCAGCCGTGGAAAATGGCGGAGGAATCCGGGCGTCGCTTCCTAACGGCCAAGCAACCGCGGAGGATTTGATTACGGTTTTCCCTTTTTCAAACACGCTGATGATGAAAGAAATAACCCCCAAGCTTTTATATGAAATGTTGGAGCGTTCCGTATCCAATGTTACCGGCCAGGACAAAAAGAGCGGGAAATTATACGGGACACCGGACGGCGGTTTTCTGCAAATAAGCGGATTCTCCTTCTCCTACGATCCGGCTGCGGCCAAGGGTTCCAAAGTGCAGAAAGTAACCCTGGAAATGGGAGGTAGGAATGTGAGCTTGGATAGAAATGACAGTTCGACAAAAATGATATTGGTATCCAATGATTTCCTCATGTCAGGCGGAAACGATTTCTCGATGCTAAAAAATTGTGATATGGTCGGTGAGATTGGCGGGGAACTGGAAACACTGCGGGCATATATCGAGCAGCTTACAGAGAATGGAAAGAAAGCTTTGAACACGAGAACTGCTGCGGGGCGTATTCAAATCGCCGGAGAATATCGGGCAGCGGCCTATACGGCCGCCTTTTCCGTAAAAAATAAAGACCAATCGCCGGCCGCGGGCAAGGTGGTATCCGTGTATATGGACGGTCAGCCCCAGCCGGTAAATGTAAAGACGGATAATAATGGGATCGCCCGGATCAAAGTCGCCGATGGACCTCATGGTATTGCTTTGTCGCGGGATCAAAAGCAGATTTACGTCAATAATTATACCGGGGCCGGTCTGGAGGGCGATGCGGAGAGGTCCATACCGGCGATTACATACCAGGAGCCCCAAATAACGCTGCAAAAGGAAGAGACAGCCGCTTCAGCAGCAAAAGAGACACAGACTCTGGCCCAAGCAAAAACCGAAACACCGGCTACAGGCGATGACAGCTTTTCCATTTGGAGCCTGGTTTTAATTCTTCTCACATCCGGCGGGACGGCGCTTTATGTGCGGCCGTTTTGCCGCAGACGTTAAAAAGCATTTCATGTGTTGACAGAATAGAATGTTCATGTTACTGTGGGGCAGTGAGAATGATTTTAGAGGATGCCAAGTTACTTTGTTACTAGGTAAAGAAGGAGGGATTTTTATTGAGATCATTGAAAATTGCTTATTCGCCGGCCATCCGGCAGTACTTTTCAACCAAGCGGAATCTGGTGGAAGTCCAGGATACGGATTACACGGATATTGCCGCGGCGGTGGTGTCAAATAAAGACAGGGATATCATCCGGGAGATCTACGAGACTCGGTTTGAAGTTCCGGTCTTTGTTTTTTCCGAGGACGAAGAATACGTCAACCAAGATATGAGAGAAATGATTTATCGGTGGGTATATGTGGGAAATCTCAACCGGGATATCATCGACAACGAGATTGAAACTGCGGCAGAGCAGTATGAGTGGCGCGTATTGCCGCCGTTTTTCGAAACCCTCAGCAATTATATCGACCTGAAAAATCAGCAATTCAACTGTCCGGGTCATCAAAGCGGCCAATATTTCAGAAAACATCCGGCAGGCCGTTATTTGTACGACTTTTACGGCGAGATGATTTTCAGATCCGATATCTGCAATGCGGATGTGGCCCTGGGCGATCTGCTGATCCATGAAGGACCAGCGGAAGATGCTTTGAAAAATGCAGCCAAGGTTTTCAATTCGGACAATACCTTTTTTGTCATGAACGGTACCAGCACCTCCAACATTATTGTGGCTACCGCCCTGGTGGCGCCGGGCGACCTGGTACTTTTCGACCGCAATAACCACAAATCCAACTACGACGCCGCGCTGGTTCAGGCAGGCGGGCTGCCGCTCTATTTGGAAACTTCCAGAAATCCCTTCGGGTTCATCGGCGGAATCGATGACCACTGCTTTGAGGAAGACTATCTAAGGGAGCGGATCGCCGCCATCGATCCAAAGCGGGCAAAAGAAAAACGGCCGTTCCGCCTGGCCATAATCCAGTTGGGAACTTATGACGGCACGATTTATAACGCGCGCCAGGTGGTTGATCGCATCGGTCATTTATGCGACTATATTTTGTTCGACTCGGCCTGGGTGGGATACGAACAATTTATCCCCATGATGCGGGACTGCTCGCCGCTGCTTTTGGAACTGGGGCCGGACGACCCGGGAATTTTCGTTACCCAGTCAGTTCATAAGCAGCAGGCCGGATTTTCCCAGTCCTCCTACATACATAAAAAAGACTCCCATATTAAAGGGCAGAAGCGTTATCTGGGCTATAAACGGTTCAATAATTCCTACCGTTCCCATTCCAGCACCAGCCCCTTCTACCCAATCTTCGCGGCGCTGGATGTAAACGCCAGAATGCAGGATCGGGAATCGGGCAAGCGGCTTTGGGCCGACTGCGTGAAAATGGGCATCGAGGCCCGCAAGGCCATCCTGCGGAGCTGTACCATGCTAAAACCCTTCATTCCGCCGACGATCAACGGCAGACCGTGGGAAGAATACAGCACGGAGGAGATTGCCAATAATATTGAATTTTTCCGCTTCATTCCGGGGGACAAATGGCACTCTTTTGAAGGGTATGGAAAAGATCAATATTTCCTCGATCCCAACAAACTGATGCTGACCACGCCGGGCATCGACGCCCAGACCGGAGAATATGAAGAGTTTGGAATTCCGGCTACCATTCTCGCCAGCTTCCTGCGAGACAACCGGATTATTCCTGAGAAGAATGACTTTAACTCCATTCTCTTTTTGATGACCCCGGCTGAGAGCAAAGAAAAGCTGGATTCACTGGTGGCTCAGCTGATGCGCTTTGAGCAGCTGGTGCGGCAGAATGCTCCGGTGAGCCAGGTAATCCCCTATCTGTACTGGGATAATGAAGAGCGGTACAGAGGCGTGGGGATCCGGGATCTCTGTCAGGAGATGCATGACTTTTACAAAGACAACAACGCCAAGGAGTATCAGCGGGAGCTGTTCCGAGAAGAAACCTTCCCGGAAGTGGCGATGACTCCGTACGAAGCCGGTGTGGCGCTGATTCGCAATCAGGCGAAGATGGTCGAAATCTCAGGCATTGAGGGCGAGGTGGCGCTGGAAGGCGCGCTGCCTTATCCGCCGGGCATCTTCTGCGTTGCGCCGGGAGAACGGTGGAGCAGCGCGGCAGTTCAATATTTCAGCATTCTCGAAGAGGGCATCAATCGTTTCCCCGGGTTCGCGCCGGAAATTCATGGCGTCTATCTGATGAAACGAGACGGCAGGACGAAAGCCCATGCGTACGTGCTGGATGAAGCATAGCGGCTGAACCAGTCTGAACAACGGTTTGGCAATCCCTTTATTTTGCGGATTGCTGAGCCGTTTTTTTCTTTCAAAAAAACGATCCGGACAGTGCGGAAAATGAGAGGAATGTTTTGTGATTTGGTGGTAAACTAACTAAGCAGCGAAAGGAGAAATGTTGTGGAGTGGAATGAAAGATTGGAAAACATCATTGAGTATGTGGAAGCGCACTTGCAGCGCGAGGAAGGACCGATCAGCGCTGACGCGATCGCAGAACTGGCGGGCTGTTCTTACGACTTTTTCCAGAAAGTGTTTTCTTATATGAACGGAATAAGCTTTGCCGAGTACGTACGGTTCCGCAAATTGACGCTGGCCGGATATGATCTGAAAAGCACGGATCTGAAAGTGATCGAAGTCAGCTACAAATATGGATATGAGTCACCCACTTCCTTTACAAGAGCGTTCCAACAGTTTCACGGCATTTCGCCCAAAGCCGCCCGCAGCCGCCGGGAGGAGCTTCGTGTTTATCCCAGAATGGGGATTTCCGCAAAACCCCAATATGCCTGGAGAATCGAACAGAAAGAAAGCGTCCGTCTTATTGGGAAAAGCATAATCCTATCCGTAAAAGATGGGAATAGGGCGGCTCAAATCCCTTGCTTCTGGAATGAGTGCCAGCAAAACGGCGTTTTTTCTCAAATGGTTGCAATGGATTCGGCAGACCCGCCCGGACTCTACGGTCTCTTTTTAAGCCCCGGCGGCACCGATGACCAGATGGAATATGCGATCATGGTCAGCACCGCACAGGATAAGCCGGAGGGTTTTATAGAGGAAACTCTGCCGGAGATGACCTGGGCTGTCTTTGATTGCAGGGGGCCGTCAGTTCAAGCCATCCAGACCGGGTGGAAGTTTTTAAAAGAAGAGTGGTTGAATCAATATCCTTTTGCCCATGCAAGCTGTCCCGAGGTGGAATGGTACAGCCGGGGAAATGCCTATGGGGAGGATTATTTAAGCCAAATCTGGATACCGATTATATTGGAGGAATGAAAATGGTACATTTAGTATACTGCGACAATGCAGGCAAACGCGGAGAAAAGGTCCTAGATAAAATTTTGGACGGAACAAAGACGATGGTCGTACGCGGCGCGGCCGGGCGGAAAATTCCCCACAGCAGGGTTTTTGCCGGCGAGGAGCTCTACTTTATGGAAAAAGGGACTGCTAAAATTACGGCCAAGGCTGTGGTGAAGGATGTGGAAAATTTTGTGAAGCTGTCCGATGAAGAGATTGATGAGGTTTTAGAGAAGAACCAGCAGAAGCTGAACCTGTCTGAAAAGCAGAAAAAACGGTGGCATAAAAAATGCCTTTGCCTTGTGGAATTCCAAGGAGTGGAGCAGATCGAGCCTCTGGATTTTGAGCATCAGGGGAATATGGACGATTGGCTGATCCTGGAGAAAATTGAAGATGTGGCTGCCGGGACAAGCGTTCCTTACAACTATGAGAAATCCAGATTCTAGCCTGCGGGCTGGGCTGGAAAAATAGCGCAGCCATCTATTCAGCAGCCAGCCGGTTGGGCGCCCGTTTCTCTTACGGACGCCGGCCGGCTTTTTTTCATAACGCAGGAAATATCGTCATGCACACGTTTTTTACTTAATTTCATCCAGCCAGATGGCCGCGTCCGCATCGCTTGGCATCCGCCAGTCCCCTCTAGGAGACAAGCTGACCGATCCCACTTTGGGGCCGTCAGGCACGCAGCTTCTTTTGAACTGCTGGGCAAAGAACCTGCGGTAGAAGGTGGTCATCCATTTCTTGATAAATGCCTCGTCGTATTCGCCGGCAAAGGCGTTTTTTGCTGTAAAGAGAAGCTTTTCCGGTTCCATTCCATAACGGATCGTATAATAGATAAAGAAATCATGGAGGATATAAGGCCCCACGCTTTCCTCGGTCTTTTGGGCGATATCCCCGTTGGGATCAGGCGGCAGCAGCTCAGGAGAAATGGGCGTATCCAGAATGTCTTGCAGGGTTTCCTTCAGCAGAGCGTTGTCAGAGCTGAAATCCGGATCTTCGCTGGGCCCGCTCAGCTTGTTTTCCATGACCCATTTGACGACAAAACGGACCAGCGTCTTGGGAACACTGGCGTTGACCCCGTACATGGACATGTGATCGCCGTTGTAGGTGCACCATCCCAGCGCCATTTCCGAAAGGTCGCCGGTGCCTACCACCAGCCCGCCTTCCTGATTGGCCGTATCCATGAGGATCTGCGTCCGCTCTCTGGCCTGGGAATTCTCATACGTCACATCGTGAACCTGGGGATCGTGGCCAATATCGGCGAAATGCTGGTTTACAGAATCCTTAATGGAAATTTCCCGAACCTGCGCGCCGAGTAGCTTCATGATGGTCATGGCATTGTGATACGTTTTTCCGGTTGTGCCAAAGCCCGGCATGGTGACGGCCACAATATCGTCGGCCGGACGTCCGATCAGCTTGTGGGTATAGGCACAAACCAGCAGAGCCAGCGTCGAATCCAATCCGCCGGAAATACCCACCACGGATTTTCTCGAATGGGAATGCTCAATGCGCTTGGCCAGGCCCGCTGCCTGCAGGTTGAAAATTTCCCCGCAGCGCTGGTTGACCATCTGGGTGTCGTCGGGCACAAAGGGATTCCGGTCATAGCGGCGGTAGAGGGTATCCTGGGAAGTGATCAAGGCGACCGGTGAAAGTCCGATCTGCTGATACTTCTCCGGCTCCCCGAAAGCAGAAGCACAGCGGCTCATATTACTGTCCTGGGCCCGCTCAAAACGGATTCTCTGAAAATCAATTTCGCTGTAAATGATTTGGCTTTGCCGCTGGAAGCGGTCGCTTTCTTTCAAGACAATGCCGTTTTCCGCAATCAGGCTGTGGCCGCTGAATACCACATCGGTGGTAGATTCGCTGACACCGGCCGATGTGTAGACGTAACCGCAATTGCACTTGGCGCTTTCCACTGTAACCAGGTTTCTCCGGTAATCCGCTTTGCCCACCGTGTCGTTGCTGGCGGAAGTGTTGAAGAGGATATGTGCACCGGCCATGGCCATCTGGGAGCCGGGGGATATGGGAAGCCACAAGTCCTCGCAGATTTCCACGCCCACGCAAAGTTCAGCCGCATCATCGCAGAAAAGCAGGTTTCCAAAGGGAATGTCCTCGCCAAAGAGGCGGATTGCTTTCTGCCTGCGGGCCAGATCGATTCCGCTGGCAAACCACCGGGCCTCATAAAACTCCTTGGAATTGGGCAAAAACATTTTGGGTACGATTCCTTTGATTTTTCCGCCCTGGATGAGAACGGCGCAATTATAGAGACTGTTTTCAATCCGCAGATAGCAGCCGAGAATCACCGTCGTCCTCAGTTTTTTGGTGGCGAGGACAATTTCTGAGAGGCATTCAAGCTGGCTTTGATACAAATGCTCCTGATAAAACAGGTCTCCGCAGGTGTACCCGGTGATGGCAAGCTCCGGAAAGACGAGAAACCCTGCCCGTTCCTTTTCCGCCGCTTGGATGAGAGTGAGAATCTGCTGCGTATTGTATTTTGTGTTGGCGACTTTCAGGGACGGTACCGCGGCACCGACCCGAACTAAACCTAAATGTTTCATCGGTATTTTTCTCCTTAACTGGTATGCATCGTAATATCCCATCTATTATATACCATTTCTGAAAAATTAAAAAGGTGCTGCTTTGAGCAGAATCTTTTGCTTTTCCAATTGGCTGTTACTAAACGATAAAATCCCGTAAGCACAGCTGCTCCGGGATTTATCATGGATTTCGTTAAGTTTTTGCATTAAAAGATTCGGATGGCAAATCTTATTTCTTGCCTTTTACAGCTGGTTCTGTTTCCTGCTGCGCGGATACTGCCTCGTCTTCTGCTTCCATTGTTCTTGGAAGGACTGGTGTGCCGCCCAAATTGTAATAAACATACATGCTTTTAATGCCGTAGAAATCAATTACAAGAATATTTCCTGTGGACATTTCCTGAAGAATGATATAATTAATTCCTACGCCAATCAGGTAGCCTTCCCTCGTTTCTATGGAATTAGACCCCATCAGCTGCTCAACGCGCACGTAACGGCCGATCTGCGTCCGGTAGAAACCATTGGCATACTGTACCGCATTATAATCCAGAACTTCCCGGTATCCTTCCGGAAGGAGCGGATTGGCGGGAACCGTAAAGGTGGGCGCATTGGGGATCAGCTCCGGTGTCATGCTGGAGCCAGGTGCAGCGGGTATCTGATTGACCGGATCCGCTCCAGAGTCCACTGGAGTATTTGGTGTTACAATAGGAGTCATATCCTGCGGCGGAAGCAGATTTCCCGGTTGAGTGCTATTGCTTGGGCCTGTTTCCGGCATCTGGTTATAAGGAGATGATCCCGGGTTTACAATTTGGTTTTTCTTAATTTTCTCAATTCGTATTAATGGAGTTTCACAACATGCCATAAAATCATACCTCTCTTTTTAAGTATTCGCATAGTTCGAAGTTGGAATATAAAAACAATGATCGCCAACGCGATTATGGATCACGCCTACATTGGTGGGAAAATAAGGCGGACAGGTATCACTATAAGGGTTAAAAAAGAATAAAGAATGGTCAACGCCCTGGAGCCTGCCGCCTGCCATCGCCCAATCCACAATATCGTAATGGATATCGGTAGGTGTCATATTATATACATTCTGCGGGTTGTAACGGCCTCCGACGGATTCTCTCATACAGACAAACTGGCCCTGCTGAGTGATAATGTTGCGTACGTCGCCGCCTTGACTGACCCGGGCAAACTCACCGTAATCAATGGTGGCTCGATTCATGATAACCGTAGCAACTGCTCTCATTCCATCGTCCCCTTCTCCACCCGCCTCGCATTGGATGAGCCGTGCAAACAGCTCACGAGTGTCTAGTGCCATAAAATTCACCTCTGCTTTTCATACTACAGTCAGTATATGCATAGACACGAAATCTGGTGCATACTTACAAAACGGCAGGCAGGATCAGGGGAATGTACCGAAAGGGAAAATCCTATTCTATGGCTTTTATTGAATTGCTGGGTTCGATGGCCGCGCAGAGCCAGCGTTTTAGAAATGGGTTTTTGATAACTTTGCGAAAAAGGGCCGCCCATTCCAAGGTAACTTGTAGTATAATAGATAAATAGATTTTAGAGAGGAAACATCGTGAATAAATGAAAGAAGTTTACATTGCAAATATAAAGACCGCGCAGGAAGTTACGGATTTTTTTATGGTGAAATCCATCGCCGTGAAGATTGGAGCCAATAAAAAACAATACCTGGATTTAATGCTGGCGGATAAGACCGGTGAAATATCGGGAAAGAAATGGGATGTAGCCGACGAGGAGCTGCCGTCTTTGGCCCAGATCAAGGAAGGTGACATTGTCAAGATCAGGGCCAACGTGACCGAATGGAACGGGCTCAAACAATTCCGGGTACTGCGGATTCGCAGGCGGGCGGAGAATGATCCGCTTGAATTCAGCGATTTCATCAAGGCTGCCCCGGAAAGACCGGAAGATATGTATGAATATATATTAGGCAAGGCGGAGGCCTTTTCCGATCAGGACCTGAAAAAGCTATGCGTCAAAGTCCTGCAAGAAAATAGAGAAAAACTTATGTACTACCCGGCTGCCCAGAAAAACCACCATGCGGAGATGGCCGGACTGCTCTACCACGTGAAAAGAATGCTCATGAACGGGGAGCGGATGTGCCAGGTGTACACCAACCTGAACGCAGATCTGGTCATGGCCGGGGTGATCCTCCACGACATGGAAAAGCTCAATGAAATCGAATCCAACGAACTGGGGATTTCATCCGGGTACTCCTTTGAAGGCCAGATGCTGGGGCATTTGATCCAGGGAATTAAGGTTCTGGATCGACTGACGGAGGAACTGGACTTTCCAAAAGAAAAGGCGATCATGTTGGAACACATGATCCTTTCCCATCATTATGAACCGGAATTTGGAAGTCCCAAAAAACCCCTTTTCCCGGAAGCAGAGATCCTCCACTATTTGGATATGATTGACGCCAGAATGTTTGACATGCAGGATGCCCTGGACAAAACAGAGCCAGGCGAATTCAGCGACCGAGTATGGACGCTGGATAACCGCAGACTGTACAAGGTAAAAGACTGATCGGAAGGAGTGTTTCGGGGAGTGAAGAAAATCAAATGATGGAAGAAAAACAAGGCAGCGTCGCAGAGATTATTTTTCATAACCAAGAAAACGGATATACGATTGCGGTCTTTGAAACAGAAGAGGAACAGTTTACTGCAGTAGGCAGCCTGCCATCCTGCCATAAGGGCAGCAGCTATATACTAAGGGGCCAGTGGAAAATACACCCCACTTACGGCGAACAGTTCGCTGTAAGCGGTTTTGAAGAGGTCATGCCCTCTACGGAGGACGGGATCCAAGAATTTCTGGCATCCGGAGTCCTCAAAGGCATTGGAAAAAAGACGGCTGCGGCCATCGTTGCCAAATTTGGAAGCGAGACCTTTGAAATTATTGAAAAACAGCCGCAAAAGCTGACGGAGATCGACGGCATCGGCGACAAAAAAGCAGAGGCTGTGGCCGAGGCGTTTCGCAGCCACAGGGAATTCGCCAGGATCACCTTATATTTGCAGCAGTTCGGAATCAATGCAGACTATGCGATGAAGCTGTACCGCGTTTATGGATCCGATACGATCACGGCTGTTGAAGAAAACCCCTACCGGCTGGCAGAGGATATCTTCGGCATCGGCTTTAAAAAAGCCGATAAGATTGCTGAAAAAATGGGAATCGCCAGGGACGACGAACATCGGATCAAGAGCGGTGTCAAATTTACCCTCTGGTATTTTGCAGGAGAGGGGAATACATTTTTGCCGCAAACGGTTCTCTGCGAAAAAGCGGGCGGACTTTTGGAGGTAGAAAGCGATAAAATTAACGACTGCCTGGTTGAGATGGCTTTTCAAGGCGATGTGCATATTGAAAATCTAGAAAACCGCAATGTGGTCTTTCTAATGACCTATTATCTGGCAGAACAGAATGTATGTAAATGTTTGGCCGCGATCAACTCGGCCGGGCTGAAAGCCATCGGCTCCGACCTGGACAGTTTGATTGCTGTCACAGAGACGGAAAGCGGAATCGCCCTTTCCGAAAACCAAAAATACGCAGTGAAAACATCGCTGAACCAGGGGATATCGGTGATCACCGGCGGACCTGGAACAGGAAAGACGACGATCATCAATTCCATCATCAAGATTCTCCAGCACAGCGGCCTTAAGACGGCCATTGCTGCGCCTACCGGAAGAGCAGCCAAGCGGATCACCGAGACTTCCGGCTATGAGGCCAGCACCATACACCGGCTGCTGGAATATTATTATTCCGAAGGGGAAGACACCATGCGCTTTGGAAAGACCGCAGAGGACCCTCTGGACTACGATGCTGTGATTATCGATGAAGCATCCATGATTGATCTCATGCTGATGAACGGACTTGTCAGCGCTATCAAGCCGGCAACGAGACTGATTCTGGTGGGGGACGCGGATCAGCTGCCGTCTGTGGGGGCTGGAAATGTTCTGCGTGATATCATCAACAGCGAGTATATTTACTGCGTCAAGCTTACAGAAATTTTTCGTCAGGCGAAGGAAAGCCTAATCGTGGTCAACGCCCATAAAATCAACCGGGGAGAATATCCGGACTGTAACGAAAAGGGGAAAGACTTTTTCATGATGCGTCAAAAGTCGGAAAAGGACATGCTCAATTTGATCAAAGACCTTTGCATTCGCAGGCTTCCTGCCTATTACACACAGATCATGCCTGTGAGGGATATACAGATATTAACGCCGGTGAGAAAAGGCCTTCTGGGCAGCATCAACCTCAACCGGGAGCTGCAGGACGTTTTCAATCCGCCCTGTCCGGAGCTGGAGGAGCGTAAAGCAGGCGACCGGATTTTTCGGGAGCATGATAAAGTCATGCAAATTAAGAACAACTACCAGCTTAAATGGCGGAACCAAGAAGATTTCACAGAGGGCGAAGGGGTTTTCAACGGCGATGTGGGATTCATCAACAGTATTGACCGGGAATTCAATGAAGTGGTGGTGGTCTTTGACGAATGCAAATACGTTACCTATGACTTCAGCCAATTGGATGAGCTGGAACTGGCCTACGCGGTTACAGTTCACAAGAGCCAGGGCAGCGAATTTCCCATTGTCATCATGCCCATGTCCTGGTTCCCGCCGGTTCTGGCCACGAGAAATCTGCTCTACACAGGCGTTACCAGGGGAAAGCACGCCGTGGTACTGGTAGGATCGGAAAACAAGATGCATGCCATGGTGGACAACAATCGGATCACCCAGCGGTATTCAGGACTTTCGGTGCGGCTGAAAGCGCTGCTGAGCTTTTAAGATAAAAGGGGGATTTATGGGGATTATTGAAACAGGATTGGAACTTTTGTATCCGTCCAATATTTATTGCATTTCTTGCGGCAGCATCATCGACAAGACCCGGCCGTACGCCCTTTGTGACGAGTGCATAGAGAAATTTCACTGGCTGGGAAAAAAGACCTGCAGAAAATGCGGAAAAATACTTGAGGAAAGCTATCACCGCGATTTATGCTGGGACTGCAGGACGTACGGCCACGATTTTGACCGGGGATACACCTGCGTCCAGTACGGCCTCTATGAACGTGGTGTGCTGCTGGATTATAAGTACAGGGGGAAATCCTATATCGGCCGCAAGCTGGGCGATGTACTCTACGACCGAATGCGCCTGGAAGAAGAAGACTTCGACCTGATCGCGCCTGTGCCCATGTATGGGAAAAAACAGGCCCAGAGGGGTTTCAACCAGGCAGCGGTAATGGCTTCCCGTCTGGCTTGGCGCATGGGGACGCCCTGCGTGCCCAATCTGCTGATTCGCCGTCGCCGGACATTGCCCATGAAGGGTTTGGGCGCATTTGAGCGGCAGCAGAATCTGGAAGGAGCCTTTGCTGCAGCGCCGGGGAATCATTATAAGCTGGAAGACCGCAGGATTTTACTGGTGGATGATATTTATACTACAGGGAGTACGATGGATGCATGTAGCAGGGTGCTGCGCGAGGCGGGCGCAAAGGAAATTCATGTGCTTTCCTTCGCCTGCGGGGCAAACAAAGCGCCTAAACAATAAAAAATACAAGGCGCAGTTTGCGCCGGCTGCTCAGGCCTGTGGTTGAAAGGCCATGCCAGCTACGGGCAAAAGGTCCCACGTAAGCTGATCCGCAAGGCGGCAGTGATCATGGCGTAGCTTAGAAGTAAGTCCTCTGACAAAGTCAGGTAAAGGCAAGTGTGGGGGCAAAGACCAGGTCAGCTGAGCAGCCGGCACAGACTGCGCTCTTTTTCTTACATTCTCATGCAAATTCATTGAATAAATTTGTATTTATTGCTATAATATGTTTACACTAATAAGCGGATGCGGCATCAGCTGTATCGCGGCAAGGAGGTTAAGGGTATGAAGATAGTTATCAACAGTAAGAACTATAATGCCAGTGAAAAGTTAAAAGAGACTATTGAAAAGAAGTTCGCAAAACTGGACAAATACTTTTCAAACGAAATTACTGCAAATGTTATGACCCTGAGGGAGAAAGGAAAGTATAAAGTTGAGGCTACCATAAATACAAAGGGAACCATCTTCCGGGCAGAAGTCCTGGCAGAGGATCCTTACGAAGGCGTTGATCGCGTCGTAGAAAAATTATCTCGCCAGATGTCCAAATTCAAGACAAAGCTGCAGAGAAAATATAAAGATCACAAGGACCTTGCGTTCGCTGAGCTTCCGGAAACTGAAGAAGAACAGGAAGAAATTCAGGTTGTCAGAAAGAAGAGATTCGATCTGGTGCCGATGACTGTCGATGAAGCCGTCGTGCAGATGGAACTTTTGGAACACAATTTCTTTGTTTTTCTCAACATGGAGACGGACAGCGTAGGCGTCGTTTACAAGAGAAACGATAACGATTATGGACTTTTAGAAACCGCATACTAGACCTTGTGGGCTTTACCACCCGAAAAAATTTAAGCGCCGGACCAAATCCGGCGCTTTGTTTTTGTAATAGGGAGAAAACTTAGGCTGATCTATTGAAAAAAGGAATGAAGTTCTGTACAATATATGAGATAAAGCATAAGGGGATAGCAAATGCAGGATTTTTTCAGAAACGTTGTATCAGGTGTTGGTATTACCGATATCATCGATATCCTGATCGTTGCGTTTATCATTTATAAAATTTTAGGATTCATACGGGAAACAAGAGCAGAGCAGTTGGTAAAAGGTCTGCTTATTTTAGTTATTGCGACTTTTTTATCTGACCAGCTCAATTTCTATACCCTCAACTGGATTCTCAAAGGAACGATGACCCTGGGACTTGTTGCTCTGGTCATCGTATTCCAGCCGGAGCTGAGGAGGGGATTGGAATACCTAGGGCGGACAAAGCTGGTACGCCCCGGAGGATTTGGACAGTTGGATAAGGATCGGGCAAAGCATGTCACCACTGAATTCATCCGTGCCATCGAGTCATTTTCTAAAGAACGAGTGGGCGCATTAATTGTCCTGGAACGAGAGACCGCCCTTACCGATATAGCGGAATCGGGAACCGTAATCGATGCGGAGATATCCGCTGAACTTTTAGGAAACATATTTTATGAAGGATCACCTCTTCACGATGGAGCGGTGATTATACGAGGCGACCGAATTTTTGCCGCCGGCTGCGTTCTTCCTCTGTCGCAGAACAAGACGATCGGCAAGGAGCTGGGCACTCGCCATAGGGCGGGAATCGGAATCACCGAACATTCGGACGCGGTGACATTGATCGTATCCGAGGAAACCGGAATCATTTCTATGGCTGTCAACGGAAAGCTCTCCCGGTTCCTGGACACCAAAACTGTGGAAAAGACCTTATTGAATCTGTATCTCAATAACGGAGACATCGGCGATAAAAAGAACTTCTTCCCGGATTTCTTTAAAAAGATAAGGAGGAAGAACAATGCTGAAAAATAATACCATCTTAAAAATTCTTTCTCTATTAATTGCGATTTTTCTGTGGTTTTATGTCATGGGCGAGATTAACCCAACAACTTCCCAAACCTTTGAAAACATTCCAGTGGAGCTTCTCAATGTGGACACTTTGGATCAAAGGGATCTGGCGATCCAGGGCGGAGCCAATTTTTCCGTGGATGTGGTCGTGGAGGGAAAACGAGCCGACTTGAACAGCTTGGATAAGGAGAAGATTAAAGCCACCGCAGATGTGTTCGGATATGAAGAGGGCGAAAATTATGTGCCGGTTTCCGTGCAGCTGCCGGATAACGTTTCCCTGGGACAGATCAAAACCCCTAAGATTAAGGTAATCTTGGAGGAATTAGTTTCTGTATACAAACAGATCAGTGTTAAGTTTACCGGCAAGACTCCATCAGGCACGGAGCCGGGAAATGTGAGTGTCAGCCCAACGGAAATCGAAGTCAAAGGCGCCAAATCCGTTGTAAATTCAGTAAAGGCTGTGCAGGCAGAGGTAAAAGCTTCTGAGATTACCGACGACGAGCAGAGCTTCAGCGCAGTGCCGGTAGCGGTGGATGGGAATCATGAACCGGTTTATGACGTGTCCTTATCTGCCGAATCGGTGGAAGTGCAGGCGACCTTGTTTTATACAAAGACGGTGCCGCTGAAAGTGGAAATTAAGGGAGCGGTTCCCAGTTCCTATGAGATGACCGATCTTTCCGTACCTGACGAGATTTCAATCCGCGGTCCAAAGAGCGCTGTGGAGGACATCACCAGCGTTACCGCCGATCCGGTGAATATCAGCAAGGTCAAGGCCAGCACCACCTTGAAAATCCATCCTAATCTGCCTCAGGGCGTAGAATTGGCGGATGAATCAAAGGGCATTGGTGTGAAAATCAAGATCAAGGGACTGTCCACAAAGACGATTACGCTGTCAACGAAAAACAGCGAGATCAAAAACGTGGAAGATGGTTTTAACGCATATATTAATACGGCTGAGGTCAAAGCTACCGTTACCGGAAGCGAAGAGATGCTGAAAGACCTGGAGGCTTCGGATTTTAAACTGGAGGTAGACCTGAAGGGGCTCAAGGCAGGCAACCATACGGTGGCCGTTAAGGTAACTTCTGATAAAGAATTTAATAGTTTGAAAATAAACCCGGAGAAAGTAGAAATTACGATCAACGGGCAGAACTAAAAGCGTGTGTTCGATGAAAGAGATCAAGATAAGGAGATTATAAGATGGGAAGACTTTTTGGAACCGACGGAGTGAGGGGCGTAGCCAATGCGGAGCTGACGCCGGAACTGGCTTTCAAGCTGGGTAAGGCCGGAGCCCACGTGCTCAGCAAGAAAAAAGGGAAGCCGGTTGTCCTGATCGGAAAAGATACCAGAATTTCCGGCGATATGCTGGAGGATGCGCTCAGTGCGGGAATTCTCGCGGTGGGTGGCAACGTGATCAAAGTCGGCGTGCTGCCGACCCCGGCCGTAGCATATCTTGTGAAACATTACCGGGCCGATGTGGGCGTGGTTATCTCTGCGTCCCACAACCCCTTTGAGTACAATGGAATTAAATTTTTCAACAGCGAAGGCTTTAAGCTGGACGATGAAATTGAGGATGAGATCGAGGATATCATCCTCCGAGATATTGATGTCAACAGCCATATCACCGGCGATAAGCTGGGAAGATGCCTGGAAGCGGATGATGACGCGGCGGCGATTTACGCCCGTTATCTGACCGGCACCATTGATCGCCGGCTGGATGGATTGAAATTGGTACTGGACTGTGCCAACGGAGCGTCCTACAAAGTGGCGGAGATGGTGTACGGGGATTTGGGCGCTGATGTGACGGTGATCGGCAATGAGCCGGACGGTCTCAACATCAATGCCGGATGCGGATCCACCCATCCGGAAAAGCTGCAGAAGGAAGTTATAAAACAAGGAGCTTTCATGGGCCTGGCTTATGACGGTGATGCGGACCGTCTCATTGCCATTGACGAAAAGGGCCGGGTCATCGACGGAGATAAGGTGATCTGCATCTGCACCAAGATGCTGAAAGACGCAGGCCAGCTGAAGGATAACAAGGTCACGGCAACGGTCATGAGCAACATCGGTTTTCACAAGTATATTGAATCCCTCGGATGCAAGGTGGATGTAACCGGCGTTGGCGACCGGTACGTGCTGGAAAGCATGATTCAAACCGGATGCGTGATTGGCGGTGAACAGTCGGGACATATTATTTTCCTCGATCACTCCACCACAGGAGACGGAATTCTGTCGTCCCTGCAGCTGGTAAAGGCTGTACTGGCTTCGGGCAAGAAGGCGTCCCAGCTGTCGGATGAAATCGAAATCTATCCCCAGGTGCTCAAAAACGCCAAGGTAAAAAACGAAAATAAATCAAAATATAAGAGCGATCCTGAGATTTGCGAAGCCATTAAAAAGGTTGAAGCAGAGATGGAAGGCAGCGGCAGGGTGCTGATCCGTCCTTCGGGAACAGAGCCGCTGGTTCGCGTAATGCTGGAGGGGCAGGATGTGGATCATATCACGGAACTGGCCCACGATCTGGCGAAGCTATTGACAAAGAGGTTTGGTTAGGAGGTAACAGGTATGTGCGGTATTGTAGGATATGTAGGCACTGAGAATAATGCCAAGGAAGTAATCATTGAAGGGCTCAAACGCCTGGAATACAGAGGATATGACTCGGCGGGAATCGCCCTTTGCAGAGATGGGAAGGTGGAAACCCGCAAACATGTGGGGGAAATCGCCAATTTGGAAAAGATCATCGGAGACCCCGACTATGACAGTTCAGTTGGAATCGGCCATACAAGATGGGCTACCCACGGCGCTCCGTCGGATGTGAACGCCCATCCCCACAGCAACAGCGACAACACGATAACCGTTGTACATAACGGCATCATTGAAAATTTTGTAGAGCTGCGGGAATGGCTCATCGATGAATACGGCGTCAAATTCAAGTCCGATACGGATACGGAAGTGATCGCCCATCTTATCGGCATTTATTATGACGGCGATCTGCATCAAGCGGTGAACCGAGCGGTGGAACAGATGAGAGGCGCTTACGCCATCGGCGTGATCGCTGCCGCGGAACCCGACAAGATCGTCGCGGTTAGAAAAGATGCGCCCATGGTAGCGGGTATCGGCGAAGGCTGCAATTTTATTGCTTCCGATATTCCGGCTCTGCTCAAGTACGTGAGAAAAATTTATTTGATTGAGAACAACGAAACCATCGTTTTAACAAAAGACGAGATTAAAATCTACGACGAAAACCAGAAGGTTGTAAAGCGGGATGTCTTTCATGTCACCTGGGATGCGGACGCAGCTGAAATGGACGGCTACGAGCATTTCATGATGAAGGAAATCCATGAGCAGCCCAAAGGCTTGTATGAGACGCTGACCAGAAGGCTCAACGAAGACGATACCATCAATCTGGACGGCATCTCCATGACTAAGGAAGATATTGAAAACTTCAACAAGGTTTATATCGTGGCCTGCGGAACGGCTTACCACGCCGGTCTGGTGGGAAAAGCGGCCATTGAAAAGATGGCCCGCATACCGGTGGAAGTGGACATTGCCTCTGAATTCCGCTATCGCGATCCTTTTGTGGATGATAAGACTTTGTTCATTGCCATCAGCCAGTCCGGTGAAACGCTGGATACGCTGGCAGCCCTTCGGGAAGCAAAACGGAAGGGTGCCAGAATCCTATCCGTGGTTAACGTGGTGGGAAGCTCCGTTGCCAGAGAATCGGACGATGTCTTTTATACCTGGGCCGGGCCCGAAATCGCGGTGGCATCCACCAAGGCTTATACGACCCAGCTGATGTGTATGTATTTGCTGGCCCTGTACATGGGCCACACCAAAGGCGTGATCGACAAGGACTATTATGCCCGCTTCATTGAAGAGCTGAAGCAGATCCCGGATAAGCTTGAGGACCTGCTGAAAAAGGAAAAAGAAATTGAAGCCGTTGCCAAGAAGTATTGCAGAAAAGAGCAGGTCTTTTTCATCGGCAGAGGCGTGGATTCGGGCGTGTCCTATGAAGGCTCGCTGAAGCTGAAGGAAATCTCCTATATTAACTCCTTTGCCATTGCGGCAGGAGAGCTGAAGCATGGAACCATCGCTCTGATCGAAGAAGATACTTTGGTATTCGCTCTGGCTACCCAGGATTTCCTCTTTGAGAAGATGCTTTCCAATATTCAGGAAATCAAGGCAAGAGGGGCCAATGTGGTAGGCGTTGCCAAGGAAGGAAACAGGGAGATTGAGAAACAATCCACGGAAGTGATCTATATTCCCGATTGTATGGATGAAGTTACTCCTCTGTTGTCAGTGGTTCCGCTCCAGTTGTTTGCCTACTTTGTGGCCAAATTTAGAGGCTGCAACATCGATAAGCCGAAGAATCTGGCGAAATCTGTAACAGTGGAGTAATCGTATGGAAAACAATCAGATAAGAGATATCACCCTGGCTCCATCGGGTCATCAGAAAATCGAGTGGGTGAGAAACAATATGCCGCTGCTGTCCGGGCTGGAGGAAGAATTTCGTAAAACAAAGCCCTTTGACGGCGTAAAAATTAGCTTGTCGGTCCACTTGGAAGCCAAGACCGCTTATTTATGTCTGGTACTTGCCGCCGGCGGCGCCCAGATGTCCATAACCGGCAGCAATTCGCTGTCCACCCAGGATGATGTGGCCGCGGCTCTGGTGGATTCAGGCCTGAAGGTCTACGCATATCACGGAGCCACGGACCAGGAATACGGGCGGCATATCGAAATGTGCCTGGAGCAGAAACCCAATATTATCATCGATGACGGCGGGGATCTGGTGGGGCTGCTCCACAACAAGCGGCCGGATCTGGCAAAAGAGGTCTGGGGAGGCTGCGAAGAAACGACGACCGGCGTCATTCGTCTGCAGGCCATGGAAAGAGAAGGCATTCTCAAGTTCCCCATGGTTGCTGTCAACGACGCCCAGTGCAAGCATCTCTTTGACAACCGCTATGGCACGGGCCAGTCGGTATGGGACAGCATCATGCGCAATACCAACCTGATTGTTGCCAGCAAAACGGTGGTCGTCGTAGGCTACGGCTGGTGCAGCAGGGGAATCGCCATGCGGGCTTCGGCGCTGGGGGCAAAGGTGATCATCACCGAGATCGATCCGGTCAAAGCCATTGAAGCCAGAATGGATGGATTCGACGTGATGAAGATGGATCAGGCGGCTCCGCTGGGGGATCTTTTTGTGACCGCCACCGGATGCAAGCATACGATCACGGTGGACCATATGAGGAAGATGAAGGATCGGGCGATCCTGGCCAACGCCGGACATTTTAACGTGGAGATCGACATGGAGGGCCTGGAGAAAGCCGCTTCTGACAAAGTGGAAACCCGCAAAAACATCATGGGCTACCGCATTGACAGCGGGAAGTGGATTAACGTCATCGCAGAAGGAAAGCTGGTCAACATCGCCGCCGCGGACGGACATCCGGCGGAAATCATGGATCTGAGCTTTGCGGTGCAGGCGCTTTCCGCCATGTACATCAAAGAAAATCACTCCAATCTGGAAAAGAAAGTGATCGATGTGTCGGCTGAGATCGACGATAAAATTGCCAGAAGAAAGCTGGAATGCTGGGGGATCGAAATCGATGCCCTGACTTCGGAGCAGGAGCAGTATCTCAACAGCTGGCAGGTTTGATAGACAATTGAAAAAGGCAGCGGACTGGTGGCGGTACGCTGCCTTTTTTGTGCGGTGCGCTTGGTGGGCGCAGCTGTTTCTTAGTGGAAGAGCAGTTGAGGGAAAATATAAGGAAAAATTTTTGAAATTTACGCAATTTCCAACGGCTGTAGCCTTGTGAATCGACCTTGTAGCCGAAAACCCTGCCTGTTCACCAAATCAGGCCCCGTAAACCCACAACTTTGCGAAAAAAATGCATAGTTTCACAGAAGTTTTCCGGGGGCTACGGCTGCGCCGGTTAGAAGAATGATTAAGTCGAATCGGCTTTTCGGCGCTGCTTACCACTTATCAGAACGGAAAGCCTTGCCCTTTATATCCTTAATGTTCAATTTAAGTACAGCTGTTTTTCCCAGGGCTCCCTTGATAAACTTCATGCCGCCTTCGTGGAAGTCCGGGGAGAAGCGATCGATGAACGTTTCCATGACCATGCGTCTTTCGCTGTCGTCTTCAACAAATTCCATGTCGCCGCAGGCCACGATGCTCTCGTAGCGGGTGGTGAATAATTCCGGTGCAACTTCAGAACGCACAATTACGGAAAAGCAGACTTTTTTATCAGCGTTGAGCGCATCGATTTTATACCCGTACTTGGCGCTGTGCATATAGATGGCATCCTTTGTATACACAAAATTCATTGGTATGCAGTATGGGTAGCCGTCATCGCCGTTTACCGCCAGAGTTCCTTCTTTACAGCTCAGCAGCATTTCCTTTACCGTCTCATCCGCGATCTGTCTTTCTTTCTTGTACATTTCTCTACTCATGGTTTCTATCCTTTCTATTACAGTGATCTCGATACCGAATGTCATGCATTTATTATAAAACAAATTGCACTAGGAGAAAGGGCCAATTATAATAAACTTATAGGTTACAATTTTGGAGGTAATCATGATTATTCTGGACAGAGCAAGTAAAATACCTTTGTACACGCAAATTTATCAGCATATTCGGGAAGAAATCATTTCCGGAGAATTGGAAGAAGGCCACCGGCTTTCAGCCATCAGAACCCAGGCGGAAAATCTCGGGGTGAGCCGCAACACAGTGGAGCTGGCATATCTCCAGCTCTGCTCAGAAGGTTATCTGAAAAACAAAAGGGGGAGCGGTTATTACGTCAAGCACGTGGACGCTTCCCTGATCGATAAAGAAGCCGTGACAAAGAGAATGCAGGAATACCATAGAGCGAGGAGCGCCGGGCGCAGCTATCGCTATGACATGAGATACGGCAACTGCCACATGGACGAGTTTCCTTTGGGAAAATGGAGAAAAGCGATGGACCAGGCCCTGTGCGAGTGTGGAAACAAGCTGGCCGCTTATGGGGATTCCTGCGGTGACCTGGAACTGAGAACTTATTTGGCCGACTATTTGGAACGGGCCCGGGGCGTAACCTGCGGTCCCCAGCAGATCATCATCGGCGGCGGAACCCAGCAGCTGCTCAGCATACTGGTTCAGCTGGTGAAGCCAAAAAGGTGCGCCATTGAGGAACCGGGATATGATGGCGTGCGAGCGGTCCTGGAAAACCACCAGGTAGAGCCTGTTCCAGTTCAGGTGGGAAGGAACGGCATTGACTTGGAACTGCTAAAAGAAGAAAGGATTGACGCGGTATACGTGACGCCGTCTCATCAATTTCCCCTGGGCGCAGTGATGCCTATACAGACCAGAATGGAGCTGATCCAAATGGCCCAGAAAGGCGGATTTTATATAATTGAAGACGATTACGACAGCATTTTCCGCTATAGTGCCAGATCCATCCCCTCCATGCAGGGTCTGGACCCTTGCGGCAAGGTGATCTATCTGGGCAGCACATCAAAGGCCATGGCCCCTTCCCTGCGCCTGGCTTACATGGTACTGCCTGCGGAGCTGAAAAACCGATATGATATGTGGTTTTCCCAATACCACAACACCGTTTCCGCCACCGTGCAGGACGCCCTTCGGATTTTCATGGCCGAAGGCAGCTGGGAGCGGCATGTACGAAAAATATGCCTCGCCAATAAGCGAAAACACGATATCCTGGTGTCAGAGCTAGAAAAGGGCCTGGGGCCAGATTTTCGCCTGCTGGGAAAAGGCGCGGGCCTCCATCTGATTGTCGAGTCACGGCGGCTCACTGGTGAGGAAATGATGGTGCGCATTGAGCGGCAGGGCGTCAAAGTCTATTCGATGGACAAATATTTTGCCCTGGGCTGCAAGCGGAACCTGATTATGGCCGGGTTCGGCGGCATCAGACAGGAGGACATCCGGGACGCAGCAGAGCGGATCCTCCGGGCCTTGAAAAATTGACCCCAGAAAATACATAAAAATTGACACTTTTAAACAGGCCAAAGATGAGATAAAGTGGTAGAAGCAAAAGTCCCGAAAGAGAGGTGAGTCAATTGGCGGGAAGACCGAAGATAAAAATTACGATGGTGGATAAAAAAGAAAAGGGCCCATGTCATTACGGGCATGGGATCGGAGATTCCTTTGACTTTGATCAGGACCGGGATAAAATGTGCCCAATGATGCTCCACACGGCGTTTCCGTATATCGACATTTTACGATACGGCGGGACCGTTCCCGGCGAGGAAAACGAGGACGAATGCCTGTTTTGCTGCCCGGATGCAAGAGTTATCAACGTTTTTAAAATAGAAAGAATCAAGGAATAGAGGGCGATGCGGCCCGGAGAGGAGCGATTATGAGCGCGAAATTTGGAATGGATATAAAAGAAAAGATATTGGAGGCTGTGAAAACAGCTATGAAGGAGTTTCAGGAAAGAGAGGATATTAAGACCAAATTCGGGGAACCTCTCGTAGGCTATGCGGACACGAGAAATCCCATTTTCGATATGTACTTTTCAAGAAACATCTGCGACCATCCAAAGAAGATTTACCGGCCCGGGAACACGGCTGTCGTTCATTTTGTCCCCTATGCGCCGGAAATCACCGAAAGCAACCGTGGAGGGAAGGAGCCTTCCCAAGCGTGGCTGACTGCTTTCAACGATTCCATGTGGCTGTCCATGCGTTTGAACGGGGTTATCCGTGAAGTACTGGATGGAGTGGGCAGACTGTCCTCATGCACCAATACGCCTACGGATTGGGACGAAGATCTATGCAGAGAAGAGTGGTCTCACAAGCTGGTGGCTTATGCCGCCGGAATGGGAGAATTCGGGCCTGCCGGGTCATTCCAAACGGAAAACGGGTTTGCCGGCCGATTTGGTTCGATTATAACGGACGGGTGCTACGCGGAAGAATTCGAAGTTCTGGATTCGGATCAGCTGGAGGCGACCTATCAGGAAATTCAGCGCCAATATTGCTACCAGGAAGCAAAAGGCGTATCCTGCAGCCAGGAGATGATTCAGGCCTGCCCGGCCGGGGCAATCACTGAAAAGGGGATTGATCGGAAGCTCTGCCAGGCTCACTGCAAGACCATCGATGAATACATTCCTTCACCGGAGGTCTGTGGAAAATGTTTCTTTTATTAAACTGATAAAAATGCCGGCATGCAGTCTGCTTGTGTCTGTGGGCCGGCTTTTTAGTTGCCTTGTTCTGGTAAAAACTCCCTTAATCTTGTTAAAAAGCTGCCAATATGGTATACTATTTTCCCCATCAAGTACGGCGTTGCCGCAAGGAAGAAAATAGTAAATCTTGCTGCGACATGGCTTGCAAGGTATAGTTACATGCAGCAATTAGTATGTGTAACTAATGGAAAACATACAAAACATCCTGTAGATAAAAGCGCGATGGCGAGCGAAAAGCAGAGTCATAGGTTTCATGCAGAGTTTTGGAGGAGAGAGAAATGAAGAGAACCACGGCAGTAAAAAGAACCCTGGCATGGGTAATGGCCCTGATTTTGGCCTTATCGATGAATTCCGCTGTATTCGCAGAAACGGTAGCCAAGCCTGCAGCGAAAGTGGCGGATGGGCCGATTGAGGTATGGAACGCATATGTGACAGGCAACCACAAAGAAGAAAATAAGTTGGGAACTTATAATTCTTTGAAAGAGGCGCTGGCTGCGGCCAAAGATAATAGTGAAAGTACAAAACTCGTCTATGTGCGCGAAAATTATACGCTGACAGAAGATGTAACGGTTCCGGAAAATGTAAAATTGGCCGTGTATGGAAGAGATAATGGACAGGGCTATAAAGGTGCGACGCTGACCGTTCCCAATGGTAAAATTTTGACCGTTTCAGCGGCGTGCAACCGTTTTGATATCTTTTGGGGTTGTGTGCTGGATGTGCAGAGCGGGGGAAAGGTTCTACTTGAAGGCGGAACGTATAGTTCGAAAGGCTGTGTCTATATTGCACCTCAAGATAAGGAAAAAGAAAAGGGTACTTTGAAAGGAACCCTATCGGTTCCAGAGAATAAGAAGCTTTTCAGATGGAGTAATTACTACTGGTCCAATACAGAAGATAAGGCGATTGCTAAGATTACGACTGCGGAGGGCAGGACCACTTATTGTGACAACAGCAGCAATATAGCGCCGGCAAGCGGTGAAACACTGACTCTTTTAAAGGATGTGGAAGCCAATCAAACCATATCCGGAGACAATGCGGTCGTTGATTTGAACGGGCACACATGGACTGGTAAAGCGACTGCTATCACATTCTCCGGCAAAAATGCAGTCATTAAAAATGGTACGGTGAAAGCCGGTGCCACAACTAAGAACTTAATCAAAGTGGGTAACGCCGATGTCACCATAGCCAGCGATGCGGTAATTGACGGCGGCGCTAAATTTGGGATCGTAGCAGAGAAAAATGCTGTAATCAAGGTGGAAGGTACTGTTAAAAGCACGGAAACCTTCGCCATTTCCGGCAATGGCACCGACAATAACCTTGACAACAAAACAGAGATTACAATTAAAGAGCCGGCAGTGGTTTCATCGGAGAAGGCTGCGGCCATTTATCAGCCCCACTTCGGCGTCCTCAAGATCGAAGGCGGCCAAATCACCGGAAAGACAGGTGTGGAGATTCGAAGCGGCACACTGAACATGAACGGCGGCAAGGTAACGGGCAGCGATGCCTTTCAATATCAGAACAATGACAATGGCATTACCACACAGGGCGCAGGAATCGCAGTGGTTCAGCATGTAACAAAATTACCCATTCATGTAACCATCTCCGGCGGCACCATCGAAGGCAGCAAGGCGCTTTATGAGTACAATCCCAATTTGCAGGAAAATTTCAAGGATGTGAAGCTGAGTATAACCGGCGGCACCTTCAATAAGACTGGCACGGCCGCAGATGCCGCGTCGGTATACAGCGAAAATTATGAGGATTTTATAACCGGCGGAACTTATAATACGATACTGGATACAAAGTATTATGACGAAGCAAAGTACATGCAGTATAAGCTGGATGATAAGAACCTTCCGGGAACCGTGGTTCCATACACGTTTGAACCAGAAGTTACCATAAATAAACCCGACGTGTCACAAGGCGATCCGGCAAGCGTTTCACAGAGTACGGCAGACGCCGCTGCAAAGGATGCCAAGGAAGCAGTAAAAGCCATTCTGGAAGGAAAAACACCCCAGGGAATCTCGGAAGAGGACGCAGCTAAGATTCGGGAGCTGCTGAAAGATATAACCTCCAAAGATGAGGTGCGTGTTACCATCACCATTTATGCGAACAAACTGGATGACAATAATGTGACAGCTAATGAAAAGGACCTGATTCACTCTCTTGCATCCGGTGATGAAAAGGCAGCGGCTTACCTGGATTTTTCGGTAGTGATGAAAGTCGTTCGAAAAGCAGAAAACAGTATAGAGACCACCGAGGACAACATTCAACTCACCAGCGTTCATACACCGCTGGAGTTTGCAATCCAAGTTGATCCCTCGCTGATTAAGGATCAGAGCGTCCGTATCGTGCGCATACACAATGGAGTTCCGGAGATCCTTCCTACCGATCAGATCAATCGGGAAACGGGCACTATTTGGATGTCTACCGATAAATTTTCAACCTATGCGCTGCTCACGTCAGAGACGGTGACCGTAAACTTTGACACTATGGGAGGCACGCCGGTCCAGCCCCAAACGGTCAGGTTCCATTCGGCCATTACCAGACCGGAAGACCCTGTGCGCAAAGGCTTCACCTTTGCTGGATGGTATACAGATAAAAATTATCGGTTAACTTATGATTTCAATACCCTTGTTGATTCACCGTTTACCTTGTATGCTAAATGGGTAAAGGACGAAGAGGCGGCAGCCGGCAGCAATGGAAATCAGAACGGCCCACAGGCCGGATCTTCCAGTCAGGATGAAAAAAATACTCCAGCTCAGGCTGTAAAGACCGGAGATGATACCAGCCTGACAGGATGGTTCGTCACCATGCTGTTAGCTGCGATAGCAGCCAGTATCTTGTTCATCAGACGTCATAAGAAAAGTTAAAGAATGAATACTGACAGAGATCAAATTTTCCGAAAGGGAAAGGTGATCTCTTTTTTTGCAATAATTTTTAGCTTTGTTTGGCGAAAAGTTAGGTTGGTTTTAAATGTAAAATATTGACAAATTCGAAATTGAGTGCTATTCTGTTAATGTAAATTATTTCCATAAAACAAAGGGGTTAAATTATGATGGATTATGAATTATTTAAAGAAGTTATTACAGAACGCATTAAGGATTTCTTGCCTCCCGGATTTATGAATAATCGGGTAGAGATTCGTACCGTTTGCAAGATTAACCAGAAAAAGGATACTTTGATCGTAAGACCGGAGCGCACAGCGGACATCGCTGCCATGCCGAATATTTATATGGACGAGATGTATGAGCTATTCCAAGAGTGTCAGGACTTGGATCGGGTTCTCTGCAAGATGGCAGCGCTGATTATCCACTATACGGCCCGCTTTTCTACTGAAGAACTGGATTTGGATTTGAGTAAGCGAAAGGATTTTATTGTTATGAATCTAATCAATACCCGCAGAAATCAGGAGTTGCTTAAGACGGTCCCTCACAGAGAAGTGATGGACTTATCCGTCATTTACCGTATCATTATGGGCAAAGAGGAACAGGGGATGGCAACGGTAATGATCAACAACAGCATTATGCAAGAAATGGGATTGAGCCGGGAAGAACTAGATCAAGCTGCTTACGAGAATACAGCACGACTGTTCCCAGTGGAAATTTTCAAGCTGTCAGATATGCTCTATGTGATGACTAATGAATCCAAACTGCATGGCGCTACAACAATGATGTACCGAGAGGCTGTCCAGATGCTGGCTGAGAAGATCGGCGGAGACTTTTATCTAATCCCCAGCTCGATCCACGAAATTATGGCCGTTCCCAAAGAAAAAGGAAATCTGCAAAAACTGGTGAGCCTGCTGGAGGAAGGCAACCGGGTCTGTACCCAGGATTTCGAAATCCTATCCAATTCAATTTACCAGTACGACCAAAAACAGGGGACCTTTCAGCTGGCAGCCTCCTACTCACCACAAGAAGAAAGAACAGAGCTGCCGTAAGAAAATTTTGAAGGATAAGTAACATTTTCGGGTCCTGAGCCATAGTCTATATTGAAGTTAAAAATTAGAAAAGTAGGTGAATTAAATGGGTAACAACTGTGGACTTCTCAACGGAGAAGGTATCGATACTAGCTTATTATTTTTCTTCTTACTGTTAGTGATTATCTTCTGTAATTGCTATAACTAGTATAGTGCATAACAGGAAAAAGGCCGCATCCTTCGGGGTGCGGCCTTTTCTTTTTTGTTGTGTGCTGTATAGGTATCTGCCTGAAGCCTGATGGGCCGTATTCAAAGAGCCCCCGATTAAAAGCAGAAAAATACCAATACTCATAGGGATTTGTCTCCTATTTTGTTTGTGGTTTGGAAGAAAATAGGATATACTGTAATTGCCTTGCAATCCTGAGGTCTAATTCGTGTCGACAAAGCTCTCTAATTAGCGAAGATGAGAGGAAAAAATCAATACGCAAGGAGTCAAAACAACCACCTGCCGCAAGGTCGGAGTTCGGTTGCGCGGCCGGCCCTCGTAAGGTATAATATAACCGTATATGCTTAAAAACAAGAGTTAAAGAGCTTTCAGGCGAGAGGAAGAACACAATGATGCCGCAAAAACAAATTCTGATTGTAGAAGATAATGACATTAACAGAACCATGCTATGCCAAATTCTGGATGATAAGTATGTGGTCTTAGAAGCCGCCAACGGAGAAGAGGCACTAGCGATTTTACAGGAACATGCTGAAGAGATAGCCCTGATTCTGCTGGACATCATTATGCCGGTGATGGATGGATATACCTTCCTTACCATAGCAAAGGCTGATCCTTCGCTTTCTGCAATTCCCGTGATCGTAACCACCCAGAGCGACAGCGAATCTGATGAAGTTTCGGCTCTGGCCCACGGCGCTTCCGACTATGTGCCTAAGCCATATAATCCGCAGGTTATTTTGCATCGAGTCGCCAGTATCATACATTTGAGGGAGACCGCCGCAATGATCAACCAATTTCAATATGATCAGCTGACTGGCCTCAACAGTAAAGAATTCTTTTACCAGAGGGTTAATGAAAGCCTTTTAAAGCATCCGGACCAGGAATATGATATTGTCTGTTCCGATATTGAAAACTTCAAACTGATCAACGATATTTTCGGCGTTCCCACCGGCGATCTGCTTCTCTGCAGAGTAGCGGACATGTATACCAATCTTGTAGGAGAAGACGGTATTTGCGGGCGCTTTAACGCAGATCAGTTTGTGTGCCTTATGGAACGACGCAGCGATTATACGGATGATCTGTTCGTACGCAACGAAGAACAGCTTAACGTATTGTCTAATACAAAGAGCGTCGTGCTCAAATGGGGTATTTATGCCATTAAAGATCGGTCAATTTCTGTGGAGCAGATGTGCGATCGAGCGTTTCTTGCGGCTCACAGCATCAAAGGGCAGTATGGGAAGCATTTTGCCGTCTATGACGAAAACTTGAGAAACCAGCTGCTTCGCGAGCAGGCGATCACCGATAGTATGGAAGCAGCTCTTGCCGAAGAACAATTTTTGGTCTATCTTCAGCCCAAATATACGGCTGAAGGTGGGTGTCTGGCCGGAGCCGAAGCGCTAGTACGCTGGAATCATCCTCAATGGGGGTTTTTATCGCCGGCCGAATTTATTCCACTATTTGAAAAGAACGGATTTATCACAAAGCTGGATCAGTTTGTTTGGGAAAGGTCCTGCGCAATTCTGAAGAGGTGGATCGATCAGGGCTATCCACAGGTTCCGGTGTCTGTAAATGTGTCCAGGGCCGATATTTATCAGGCGGATCTTTGTGATATTCTAGTCGGGTTTATTGAAAAGTACCAGCTTTCTCCGTCGCTTCTGCACCTGGAAATTACGGAAAGCGCTTATACGGAGAATCAGGAACAGATCATCGACACAGTTAATAATTTGCGCCAGCGGGGATTTATTATTGAAATGGATGACTTTGGAACTGGATATTCCTCCTTGAATATGCTCAATGAGATGCCTCTGGATGTTTTAAAGCTCGATATGAAATTTATTCGCAACGAGACCGCAAAACCTGCTGATGAAGGGGTGCTGCGGTTTATTATGGGCCTTGCCCGCTGGATGGACCTTAAAGTTGTGGCAGAGGGAGTGGAAACCAAAGAACAGTTGGAGCGCCTCAATGAATTGGGCTGTGATTATGTGCAAGGCTATTACCTCGCAAAGCCTATGCCCGCCATCGAATTCGAAAATCTGCTGAAGAGCGGGCAGCTGGCTGTTATGAGCAGGGATGGGGGCAGGAATCACAAGGATGAAACCCATTCCCAGATACTTCTTGTGATCGATGAACAGAAGGAATATCGGGACCAAGTCCGCAGAACGTTTGAGGATAAATATCAGGTTTTGGAAGCTGGAGAGGCCGATTCGGCGATTTCTGCCATCATGAGCAATCAAGATAGGCTGACGGTTGTGATTCTGAGCCTGACGCTGGGAGGGGAAAGCGGCTTTACGCTTTTGAAAATGCTGCAAAAGGAAAAGGCGCTTTGGGACATTTCTGTGATTGTCACCGCTCCGCCGGATGAACAAATGGAGGAGCAGGCCTTGCAGATGGGAGCCGACGATTTTGCCTTCAAGCCCCATACGCTAAAAAGCCTGCGCAGACGGGTTACTCGCGCCAGCGGTGCTGCTTCATTCCGCAGGCAGCAGCAAATACTTCAAGAAGATGCATATCGGGATTACTTGACCCAGCTTCTAAACCGTCGAGGTTTGGATACTGCTGCGGAGTCGTTGAAAAAAGAGGACCTGCCATTTGCTGTTTTTCTCTTTGACTTGGATAATTTAAAAGAGATCAACGATACTTTTGGACATGCGGAAGGCGATCGAATGCTGAAGGAATTCAGCAATGTTCTGCGTATGCATACGAGAGAAACGGATCTCCTATCTCGTTTTGGAGGAGATGAATTTGTTGTTATTATGAAAAGGCTTGGTTCACAGAAAACAGCAATAAAAAAGGGTGAAGAAATATGCCGGGCCCTACAAAAAAATTATTTTAAGGAGCAATCTCCCACAGCCTGTTCTGGGGGAGTGGCGATCTGTGATTGTATGGGCCAATCAATTACAGAATGGATTAACCGTGCTGATGAAGCTTTATACAATGCCAAGGGAAAAAATAAGGGAGGATGCTGCCTATGGAAGGGGCCTCAAAAATGAAACATAACAATACGGCGATAGAAACGATAAACAGGTTCTGCAGCGAATGGTTTGAGCAGCGAGATGCTGTAGGCGCAGTGTCCTTTTTGACAGAAGATATAAACTTTGTCGGAACCAGCAGCAATGAGCATGCGCAGGGAAAATCTTCCATGACAGAATACATCCGCCAGGATATCCTCGAGATGAAAGAACCTTTTTCCTGCGAACTGGCAAATATCGTTGAACAGCGTCTGGGAGAAGGCATTTGCAATTTATCTATGGAGATGACCCTTAAGAACTCTATGTATTCTTGGAAACTGCACATCTTTTCTTCCTTGCTGCAGGACGGTCAAGGGGCCTGGAAGATTTGCAGCTTTTATGCTGCCGAGCCGGGGAGCAGTCAAAAGGGAGGCGAACATTATCCACAAACCCTGGTAATGGAGACGATCGCACGGCAGCGGCAAGCCTTGCTCAATGATTCGGTACCGGGAGGCATGATGGGCGGATACATAGAAGAGGGGTTCCCCTTTTATTACATCAACCAAAAGATGCTGGATTATTTGGGGTATGAAAGTCAAGAAGACTTTGTCACTGATATCGGCGGAATGATTTCTAACTGTATACATCCCCATGACCGGAATCGGGTCGGTGAGGCTGTGGCTGAACAGCTAAAGCATGGAACGGAATATGTGGTTGAATACCGTATGAAAAAGAAGGACGGCTCCTATATCTGGGTCCACGATCTGGGAAGGTCTACGATTGCAGAGGATGGAAGAGCCGCCATTTCTTCTGTTTGTATTGATATCAATGCACAGAAACAGGCGCAGGAAGAAGTCATGCATCTTTATAACAACATTCCCGGCGCTGTGTTCAGATGCCGGTATGACAAAGAACTATCCATTATTGATGCAAATGACGGGCTGTTCGAGTTTTTAGGTTATTCACGCGAAGAGTTTGCGGATATGGGTAATCAAATGTCTCGGGTCATTCATCCCAATGACTTTAAAATGTTGGAAAAAAACCTAAGAGAGCAGCTTAAAAACGGCAGCAGTATTCAGGTGGAGAATCGCTTGTGCTGCAAAGATAGCGCTGTAAAGTGGGTTTCGGTGAAAGCGCAGATGTTTGTGGAGGAAGACGGCGAACCATACTTCTATTGTGTTTTTGTGGATATCACGGAGGAAAAACAGCTGCAGCAGAGGGTTCGAGAACTCTATGAGCAAGAACTGGCCTATTTTGCCTCCTTGGCATCCGATGACGGTAGTATTCAGGGAACGGTTAATGTCACGCAGGATAGGGTGGAGTCCTATCTATCTACATCGGATGTGGCTGTAGCCAAAATCGGCGATTCCTATGAGGATATCGTAAGAAGTCTATCCCATTCAGCAGTGGATGAGACGTACGGGCTAAAGATGGCCGGTACGCTGGCGAAAGAGAGCGTGCTGGCGGACTATGCAGCCGGCAAGGTGGATTATCAATTCGATTATCTGCGAAGGCGAAACGATGATAGTATTTTCTGGGGCAGTACAAGGCTCCGTACCTGCCTCAATCCGGAGAGCGGAGATATCATCATGTTCTTCTATACCCTGGATATTACGGAGCAAAAGCTGCAAGAACAGCTGTTGACACGCATTGCCGACCTTGATTACGATAATATCATGGAAATTGATATTGCACAGGATACATACCGTGTTATTTCCCTGCCTGGCAGTGAGGCGTGCAGAATCCCTTCGCAGGGAAAGTTCCAAAAAGAAATTCGCATCGCTGCAGATAAATTGATGGATCGTCCATCGAGAGAAATCTATTTGGACAACCTGGAGTATCGATATATGGAAGAACAGCTTGAACAGCAGGATTCTTACAGCTTTGTTACTGAATTTCTCGATGAAAATGAAAAGCATCCCCGTATAAAGCGATTTCAGATTTTCTATATCAGCAAAGAGCTGAAACGTGTTTGTGCAGCTAGGACGGACTTGACCGATATTGTACAGCAGGAACAGCGTCAGAAGGAAGAATTGGCTTCAGCACTGGTGGCTGCAGAACAAGCCAATGCGGCTAAAACGGATTTTCTGTCCCGTATGAGTCATGAAATTCGTACGCCGATGAATGCGATTATTGGAATGAGCACCATAGCAGCCCAGGCAATTGGTAATGACGACCGGGTGGCTGAATGTATTTCCAAAATCGGTATTTCTTCCAGGTTCTTGCTATCATTAATCAACGATATACTGGATATGAGCCGCATTGAGAGCGGTAAGATGCTGTTGAAAAATGAGGAAATCCCAACAGAAGAATTCCTTGGAGGCATCAATTCCATCTGCTATTCTCAGGCAGCATCCAAAGGCGTAGAATATGAATGTATTATCGATCCGGTTCTGGATGATTATTATATTGGCGATGCTATGAAGCTGCAGCAGGTTATCATTAATATCCTGAGTAATGCCATTAAGTTTACAAGAGATGGGGGAAAAGTGTCATTGTCCGTTTCACAGCGGAAGCGAACAAAAAACGATGCCGTTCTTCGTTTTATTGTTAATGATACGGGCGTTGGCATGAGTGAAGAATTTCTGCCTCACCTTTTTGAACCCTTTTCTCAAGAATCAACAGGTACGACGGCCGTATACGGCGGCACCGGATTGGGACTTGCAATCAGCAAAAACATCGTCGATATGATGGATGGAAATATTGCTGTTCGCTCCATCAAAGGCATTGGAACCGAGTTTACAGTTGACGTCAAGCTGGGGCTGAAGGAAGATGAAAAGCTGCACAACCATCAGAAAAAGCAAAATTATAATTTCTCTCACTTAAAAACACTTGTAGTAGATGATGATGTGGCAGTATGCGAAAGCGCTGTGGTTACGCTACATGAAATGGGCGTTAAGGCTGAGTGGGTAGATAGCGGTCGCAAGGCCATCGACCGGGTCAAGGAGCTGTGGAGCTCTGGAAAATATTACGATATGATCTTGATCGATTGGAAGATGCCTGAAATGGACGGGATTGAAACTGCAAGGCGTATTCGTCAGATCGTAGGTCCGGAGGTGACGATCATTATCATAACGGCATATGATTGGGGATCGATCGAGCATGAAGCAAAATTAGCAGGTGTCAATTTGCTTATGAGTAAGCCGATGTTCAAATCATCGCTGGTTTCTGCTTTTTCCAAAGCAATGGGAGAGAAAGAGGAACGGGAGCAGAAAAAAGAGGATTTTGATTACGATTTTTCCGGAAAGCGTATCTTGCTGGCTGAAGACAATGCCATTAATACGGAAGTAGCGGTTATGCTGCTGGAAAGCAAAGGATTTCAGGTAGAAGCCGCGGAGAATGGTCTGCGGGCTATGGAGATGTTCAGCAAATCGGAGCCTGGATATTACAGCGCGATCCTGATGGATATCCGCATGCCATTGATGGACGGGCTGTCAGCAACAGTCAATATTCGGCACCTCAGCAATTCGGATGCAGAGAGTGTTCCTATTATCGCCATGACCGCCAATGCCTTTGATGACGATATTGAAAAGAGCAAGGCGGCCGGCATGAACGCACATCTTGCAAAACCGATTGATCCGCAGAGACTTTATCAAACCTTGTATACCTTTATTTTTGAACAAGAGGAAGACTAAGCGGTTGAAAAATAGATTAATATAAAAGCCTGGTGCCTACTATTTATAAGCAGGGCGCCAGGCTTTTTAATATCATCTTCTTAGAGCTGGGCCTTTAATCTGGCCTTAGTGCGTTCTTCACCCAGAATCTGCTGGATCTCCCAAACATCGGGGGATTGGCTCCGTCCCATGACCGCGATTCGGATCACCGTGCTCACATCGCCGACATGACCTTTGTACTGATCGGGATTTTTCTTGTAATCCTTCGGGCGGGCGGCATAATTCAGTTCTTCCCCAATCGCCCGAATTTTATCGAACCACTGGCTTTGGTCGTCGCTGTGATCGTAAGTTTCCAGATAGCGGGACAAAATTTCCTTGACATCGTCTGACGCATTTTCCGGATAAGCGTCTTCGATTTCAAAATAGTCATCGAAGAAATAACGGATAAATTGGAAAATCTGTTTGCCGTAGACCAAATCTTTTCTCGGCTTCTTACCGCTTCTTCCTAAATCAAGAATCTTTTCAATATAGTCCTCATGGCCTTCCAGTAGAGGCAGAATCTCAGGCTTGAATTCTCCGGCCCACTGTTTTAAAAATGCGCACAGCTGGTCAGCCGGAATTTTGACGAGAACATCTTTGGAAACATCGTTGAGCTTGTCCAGATCAAAGAGGGCTCCCGAATTGCTCATTTTTTCAACCTGGAATGGGAATTCTCCGGCATCGGCGTCCGGGTTTTTCTGGCGCCATTCTTCATAGTTGGAGTTGAGAACCGTCAGCAAGTATTCCCTTACGGCCTGGGGCATATATCCCTCCTGCCGGTAATAGTCCAGGGAAAGTTCCGGATCTTTTCGTTTGGAAAGTTTGCGCTTATTGCCGTTGTCCAGCTTCATCAGCTGAGCGGTGTGGCAGAAAATCGGCATCTCAAATCCCAGTTTTTCAAATAGCTCCACATGAATGGGCAGGGAGGAAATCCACTCTTCTCCCCGGACCACGTGGGTCGTACGCATGAGATGATCGTCCACTACGTGGGCGAAATGGTAAGTGGGAATCCCGGTCGCTTTCAGAATCACCACATCCTGATAGTTTTCCGGCATGGAGAGTATGCCGCGTATTCCATCCTCTATAGAAATGGTCCTGGCCTTCTGTGGATCCTGATGACCATCGGACTTTAGGCGTATTACATAGGGTTTTCCGGCGTTGATGTTTTGCTCGATTTCTTCCAAGGTGAGGCCGCGGCAGGGCGCATATTCTCCGTAAATTCCCGGGTTTTCTTTGTTTTGCTCCTGATTCTGGCGAATAGCGGCAATTTCCTCTTCTGTGAGGAAGCAAGGATAGGCCTGTCCCTTTTTTACCAGCGCCTTTACATAGCACTGATAGATTTCACCCCGCTGACTCTGGTAATAGGGGCCGTAATCGCCGTTGGATCCGTCGATGGCAGCTCCCTCGTCAAAATCGATGCCAAAGAAGTCCAGCGATGTGATGATCGTTTCAACAGCGCCATCCACATAACGTTTATCGTCCGTATCTTCAATACGCAGGTAAAAGATGCCGCCGCTCTGGCGGGCCAGCCGCTCATCGACAAAGGCGCCGTACAAATTGCCCAGATGGATAAATCCTGTGGGGCTGGGGCCCAGTCTGGTGACCTTGGCTCCGGCCGGCAGCTGACGAGGCGGGTAGATGGTTTCATAATCTTCTGGTGTTTTGGTTATATGCGGAAATAGGAGTTCCGCCAGTTTATCATAATTCATGTGTTGCATCCTTTCTCTTTCAAGCTTTGCCCCACTATTATACCCCGCAGGGCGGTCATAATCAAGTGGGTGTCAGCTGGGGATCAGAATGGGGATTCTTCTCTTTCAAAAAGCGAGTGAGTTCCTCTTCCGGCATAGGACGGGCGTAATAAAAGCCTTGAATAAACTGGATGTCCAGGGCCGCAATCAGGCTTTGCTCCTGCTGGGATTCAATACCCTCTGCGACGACTGTCAGCGAGTTGATTTTCGCCATTTCCACAATGGCGCGCAGCAACGCGTGCTGCTTGGGATTGGTGGGAATTTGCCGCGTCAGGGAGCGATCGATTTTGATTACATCTACCGGTAGATTGGAAAGGTAATTCAGGCTGCTAAATCCTATACCAAAATCATCCAGAGCAATTCGAATCCCGGCTTCCCTCAGCTTGTCCAAAATAGCCGAAGCCTGCTCGATGGATTGAATGAGAATACTTTCTGTAATTTCCAAAGTGATCCGTTTGTGGTCAGCGCCGGCTGTTTCAATCATAGTCAGTAAATGATTGGAGCTGTTGCCCATCAGGAGCTGCTGAACTGAAAGATTGATGCCCATATGCTCAAGGCCCAGTTTGCTTCCATGGGATGCGATGAACTTACAGGCTTTTTTGAGTACGTAGTCCCCCAGCACTTCCACCATGCCACTCCGTTCTGCCAATGATACCACCTGTCCGGCAGAGAAATACGTTCCGTTTCCAGCGGGCAAGCGTACCAGCGCCTCTACTGCATTGTAGGTTCCGCTCACAAGATGAGCCATCGGCTGGTACCAGACTTCAAGGGTTTCCTGTTCAATCGAAGATTTCAGGTGATGGATAATGCCGGCTTCCGTTCGGATCATCTCGTCCAGCCTGTCGTTGTAGATTACATATTGCCGGTCCGAGGTTTTCGCAAAACGCAGGGCCGACTGTATGCAGTCCAGGAGCGCTTCCGGATTGGAACCATGGTCCGGATAACGGCAGATCACCATCCGTATTTTCAAAGCAAAGGAGGAGCTGTTGGCATGGACCGGCTCTGCCATTGATTTTTGCAGCTTTTCCGCAAAAGATGCCTCGCTTTCCTCTGACAGAGAAATGCCTAAAAATACATCGCCGTTAATGCGATAAAGATATGTACCGAAAAACCGCGACAAACGACGCAGGGTTTCGTGAAGAATTTTATCGCCAATATCAGCGCTGAAGAGATCGTTGTATTGGCTGAAGGAACAAATATCCACGCAAAAGAGACTGAACTTTCGTTTATTGTCGTAGGTAATCAGCACCTTGGAGTCCTTCAGATACTTGATCCGGTTTCCCACATGGAAGACCGGATCGAAGTAGGCCATCTGTTCAACTTGCTTACGGTATTGATTGAAGGTCTTGGATAATTCCATCATTTCCAGATCCGTATATTCTTCAAAGGTGACATCCGTATCTCCCTCAATCAGCCGCCGGCATTTTTCAGTAAGCATGCGTACCGGAGATTCCTCTGCCCGGGAGTTATAATAGCTGTCGATAACGGAGGCAATCATATCTTCCGCGCGGCTGCCCTGCTGGCAATAGACGTACTGGCAGCGGGCAGGAAGAAAATTCTTGCAGTTGTTCAGACGGATGTTAAGAAGCAGTTCCAGGGAAAGGCCATTTGCAAATTCTTCCCGCTGCTTTTCATTCATCTTTTCACGGATACCCACCGCAAAATTTTCGGCACCCAGGCGTCCGGCAATAAAAGGGCTTTTAATGAACTCGGTCAGACGTCCGGGAATGCTTTTGAGAAAAGCGGATTCCTGTTCAGGCCCGATCATCTGTGAAATTTGGCAATAGCCGTCAAAAACAAAGTAAAACAGCGTTACCGGTCCGTCAGCAAGCCACAGATCCAGTGCGGAAGCAAAGTTCTCTTGGTTGTATAGCCCCGTTTGCCTGTCGATAATGTCCAGCTGGCGGATACGTCTTCTTTGAAGAAATAGTTTATATAGGAGCAATCCCAGGGCCATTACCAATATGGCGGCAAAAAAGCAAATGATGTAAATACCGACTACAAAGGAAGCGGGGAGCCATCCGTCTTGCGGCTGTATACTCAGAGTCCACTGGGGCGGAAGATTGATATTGACTTTTGCGGCATGGGAAAAATCAAGGCTATCTCCGGATACGGCAACGATCTCTTTGTCTCCGTTTTCAGGGTCAACATGCCATACTTCATAGTCATATCCCTGCTGGGAGAGACCATCGAGCCCCAGATTTTTTAAAACAAAGCTGCTGTCGAGGGCAACTGCGACTTCGCCCAGGTAAGCATTGTTTTTTACGATTGGCTGCAGGAAAAGAAAAACTTCCTCTTCCGAGCCGTTGGAACGGATTGCTATCGGGCCTTCTACAACCGTGTCTTTGATCACTTTTGCCATTGTATAAACATAGGAAAAATCCTTTAAATCCTTTCCGACCCGGCTACCGTACTCTGCTTTGGGCAGTGCGCTGACTACGGTATCGCCTTCCACCAGGCAGGCATACCGCACACCTTCCTTTTTCATAACAGGAGCTGCGGCTTGCTCAAACCAGTCGGCATCCGGATCTTTAGCCGCAAGGGCCAGCCTGGCCAGAGGCTCGGCTTCATTGAGCTTGTTTTGGAGCTGAAACATAACATTCTGACTGTAAAGCTGAAGGCTTTGTTTTGCTTTTGTTTGATGAGCGCTGCTGAATGCCTGCTCAATTTGTTTTGCACAGATTCCCGCCGCGATCAGAAGCAGCAGGGCGAAACCGCAGATTAACAAACGCTGCAGGATTTGCTTGTTCATAGAGCTTCTCCGTTCTTGTGAATTTTATAATAGCCTTTTCCATTTTGTTTTACGAAGTACAGGGCTTCATCCGCATCGGCGATCACCTGATCCAGATCGGAGTCCGGCCGACACAAAGCGACACCTACGCTGCACTGAACCGGAATGCGCTGTCCGGCGGATTTGACTTCTCCTTGAAGCCGCAGCACCAATTCATCCAATACACTGCACAGTTCATCTTCGCTTTCCAGGTTGATCAGGAGCAGTACAAACTCGTCGCCGCCATACCGCCCGACCGCTCCGTCATATCGCTTTTCATACTCCCGCAGGATGTAACCCACACTTTTGAGAGCTACATCCCCGCCTCCATGACCATGGGTATCGTTGATGTACTTTAGATTATCCATATCCACAAAGCATAAAGCGCTCACCAGATTTGGATCTGCATCTCGCAGCAGCGAGGAGGCCTGATTCAGAAATACGGAGCGCGTGACTACGCCAGTCAGACTATCCGACAGCCCGGTGCTGGTCAGGCGAATGATCTCGTTGAAATCCCGGTCTTCCGGATTTTTATCCTGATAAATCTTCCTTTCCAGATCCTCCACTGAATGGACCAGAGTGTCCACAATCGCCATCTCTTTTGCGATATAACGGCGAAGGATCACCATCAGGCCGCCGCAGAGAAATACAGTCAAAGCCGCAACGAACAACAGGGAGGGGAGCAGACCCGAGAAAACGCTCCAAAAGCTTACGGAGCAGAGTATATCCCAATTGGTGTTTTCCACGCGCTGGTAAGAGGAATAGAAGAGCATGCCTTTTTCAAAATTCCAATAACCTCCCGGCTGAGCGGCCAGCAGTTGTTCTTCCAGTTCATTTGCTGTGGTGCCAAGCAGTGTTGTCCCTTCCAGCTGGCTCATAATCGGATCACCGTAAGGCAGGCCCGCAGTGGAGGACATAATCTGCCCTTTGGAACCGAGCAGGGTGGCGTTGGAACGATTGATGCTTGCGGCTTCTTCTAAAATGCCTACCACATCGTCAAAGTAAATCGCACAGAAAAGGCACCCTGTAATGTTTGTTTCCTGCCCCACAAGGGGAACTGCCACCGTATAATTCAAAGTTGCGCCGTCAGCACCTGCCAGGAAACTGTCCGTTACCTGCGGCTTTCCGGTGGAAAAAAGGCGCTGCATGTAATCCCGGCTGGCCAGGCTGGCCGGTTCGGAGCCGTCTGAGTAAACAATAATGTCCGAATCCACGTAGCAAATCATCATATAGCCAAAGGTAGGGGCCATTTTATCCAGTTTTTTGACTTTGTCGATAGGCGCGATTGAAGGGTCGTAAAATTCCGGTAAATCCGCCAGCGCTTCCAGGAGTGTAATGGCCTCATTTACGCGCAGAGAAACTTGTGAATGCGTGCTGGACAAGGAGGCGCGGGTTGTCGACTTCATCTGGCTGAAAGCCAGAACGGCTCCGCCCAGCAGAATGACGATTACAATCAACAAGCAGAAAACTGCACTATATCGCAGAATGGGATTGAAAGAAAGCCTCCAGTTGGCATCCTTCTTCTGCCTTTTTTTTCTTATCATCGATTGATCCTTTCTATCTGTAAAGCTTAACCCGCAGAATTTATGATAAATAGAGGAACGTTCTGCTCCGCCCGCTGTTTAATCCATCCAGCACGACGTTCTTCCTATATGCGATATGTCAGACTTTTTCCGCAGGGTAAAACCAACTTTTTCTTGGTACCTGTACTAGTTAATTGAGTACCCTCCAGTATAGCAGTTTTACCTTAAAAAGGCAATTAAAGTTGTGATGATTATGAAAACAGGCAAAGCCGATGCCCTGCCTGTTTTGGTGAGTTTATTAAACAATATTTCGTGGAATTTTCCTGTTTTTCTCTATGGCTTTTACAGCAATTTACTCTTTTTCATAATTAAAATAACCAGGACGCAGATGACTGCAATGCCTGCGCAAATGAGGCCGAAGCCGTACTGCATGTGGGAAAGGGGCATCCACTTTTCATCCACGTTCATTCCGTAGAGGCCGGAAACGATGGTCGGGATACCCATGATCAGAGTAACGGAAGTCAAAAGCTTCATGACCCGGTTCAATTTATCGTTGAGCACGGAGGCGATCAATTCTCTGGAGCCGTGAATGATATTAATGTAGATATCGGTCATTTCCGCCGCCTGCTTGATCTCGATCACCACATCGTCCAGCAGTTCTTTATCTTCCGAGTATTTTTTAATCCGCTCGTACCGCACCAGGCGGTCGATCACCAGCATATTGGATTTGAGGGATGCGGTAAAGTATACCAGGTTTGACTCTAATTCATGAAGGTCGATCAGATCAGTATCCTCTGCGATGTTGTTAATAGCACGAGTTTCGATCTCTTTTCTGGTTTTATCGATGTAACGCAGCAGCCGCTGGTATTCAACGGCAACCGAATACAAGACCTGATAGACAAAGCGCATCTGCTTTTTGGTGCTGAAGGAACGCATACTTTTTCGGTTGAAAATGGAAAAAATATCGCTTGCTTCGGAGCAGACAGTGACAATGGCTGTTTCTGCAAGAAAAATTCCAAGGGGAATGGTCGTGTAAGCGCTTCGGCCGTGGCGGGTTTCCTCGCTGGGAATGTCGATCACGATAAAGGTATAGCCGGATTCCTGCTCGACTCGGGAGGTCTCTTCATCGTCCAGAATGGCGATGATATCGTTGGTGTCAATCTGGTATTTTTCGGCGATCAACTTGATTTCATCCATGGTGGGGTCTGCCAGATCCACCCAAATTCCGTCTTCGAAGTCGTTCAGCCGGGACAGTACGCCGCCGTCGGTTTTAAAAAGTTTAAGCATGATGTCCACCTCCCTTTTTTATCTTGCTACATTTTATACGATAAAAAGGGATCCGTCAATTTTGCGCGGGCGCATCAATATTTTTCCATGGGGATTTTTTTGGCTGGGGCGGGGAAGGAGGCTTCCAGCTGTTCCAGATCGGCGTCGGACAAGATGATCTGAGAAGCAGCGGCGTTTTCCTCAATATGAGAAGAAGAGACTGCCTTGGGAATGGCGGCCACATCGTCATGGCGGAGGACAAAGGCCAGCAGCAGCTGAACCACTGATATTCCCAGCCTGCCAGAAACCTCCAGCACATTTTTATCATCCATGAGCATGGCTTTGGAAACGCCGTCTTGGGTTGTCAGCGCGCCGGCCTGTCCCACCGGGCTGTAGGCCATAATAGGGATGCCTCTTTCCCGCTGCCACGGAAGGAGATCGTATTCGATACCCCGCGTTCCCAGATTGTAAAGAACCTGATTAACACAGCAGTTGCTGCCATCGGGAACTTTCCAAAGATCCTCCATATCGCTTATATCAAAATTGGAAACGCCCCAACGCCTGATCTTTCCCTGCCGGCGCAAATCCTCCATGCAATATGCCACCTCTGCCAAGTCCGCATCTTCCCGCCAGTGAAGGAGATAAAGATCCAGATAATCGGTTTCCATCAGCTTGAGGGAGCGCTGCAGGCTGGAGTAAATATGGGCGCGGCAGGCATTCTGGGGATAGACCTTGCTCACCAGATACAGCTGGTCGCGGCGCAAATCGCGGATGGCATTTCCGACGATGTTTTCCGCCTTGCCATCTGCGTACATTTCCGCGGTATCGATCAAATTCATGCCGATCCGGGTCCCGTATTGCAGACCGCATACCTCTCGATGGAATTTGGCGTCATCCTCACCCATCTGCCAGGTGCCCTGACCCAGCTTGGGCATGAATGAGCCGTCAGGAAGAGCGATGGTATTTGTTAAAACTGGTGTTGTTTTCATTACAATTCCTCCGATGTAAAGATTCTGTTCTTATTGTAAGATGGGGGATCGGATGTAGCAACTATTCGATTGCTATAAATATAGATTGGCTTGCTGAGAAAAAAGCGTCAAACCCGTGTGCCGTCAAGGAAACTGTAGTATAATAGGTGCATCTGGTCAGGGTTGCGTACAGCGTCAGGAGAAACAAGATATGCTTGCAGAAAAAATCGCTTATACAAATGATTTTCCCATCAATATTAAAATTGCCAACATCACCGAATATCCTCTCCACTTCCATCAGGACGTGGAGCTGGTCTACGTCCTGAAAGGCGAGATACAGCTCAAAAACGGCAGCTGCATATATAAAATGCCAGAAGGCAGCGTTTTTGCCAGCAACGGCCACGAAGTTCACAGCATGTATAAAACGAAACGGGATAATATCACGGCCATCATACAACTGAGCAATGCCTTTTTCTCCCAGCATTTTCCCAGGCTGCCCGAGAGCTGCTACCGGACGTTTGATCCCCAGCGTCCCCATCCCCGCCTGGACTATATGAGAAAAATACTTTTGATGATCCTGCTCAACTACCTGAAAAAAAGCCTCAATTACAAGCAGGAGTGCATCGACCTTGCCATAGAGCTGATCGACTGCCTTGACCGAAGCTTTAACCTTTTTACCTTCAACGGCAAAACGATTGTCAATGGCAGCAATGAGGACCCGGTCCAAGCATCAAGGATCAGCAGAATCATCCAATACATCTATGCGGAGCACGCCAGACGGATCACCCTGGAAGAGCTGGCGGATATGGAGCACTTGAGTACGTTTTACTTATCCCACCTGATAAAAGAAAACATCGGAATGAGCTTTCGCGATTTTCTGTGCTTTGCCCGGGTAGAATTATCAGAAATTCCACTATTGGATATGCGCAAAAAGATCCACACAGTGGCGCGGGACATCGGATTTTCTACCACCGCCTATTATGAAAAATTCTTTTTAAAGTGGTTCGGCAGAACGCCCGCGCAGCATCGGGAGCTATACGGAAATCGGATCAAATCGGCCATGTATCCCGAACGGATGGAGCCCATCAACGACAGCAGCAGTATTTCCTTAGTAAGGAGGGCGCTGTCCTATATTGATTCCCAGATTACCGGGCAAGAAAGGATCAACAACCTCAAGCTGGATATAATTGTCGATGCGGAAAAGCAGGAGATCAAAACTCTGCGGCCGTCGCTGCAGATCATCGTCAGCCCGGAGGACTACCGGGTGCTGGGAAGCCGCTTGTTCGCACTGCTGAACGATCTGGGCCGGTCTCTGATCCTGCTGGAAACAGACCAAAGCATAAGTGAGGCGAGGAATCTGCTGGAGAAACAGCTGCTCGCCAGAGGGTTTTCCATAACCATGCACATGCCATCGGGCCTGGAAGCGGCCAATGCTTACGGACTGGATACGACCGCCTGCGTGCCCCAGCTGCTTTATAAAGGGATCCTTGGAAGCGACCCTCAGTATGTGCGGCTGCGGGACCAGGGAACCGAACACGAGCTGCGGATTAAGGGCGGTGCGGGAATACTGACTTCCTGCGGAATCGCAAAACCATCCTATTATGGATATGCGGCATTGGCAAAGATGAAGGGCGCTTTGCTGACGTGGGGAAAACACTATGCAGTCGCCAGACTGGATGGAGAAAACCAGGCGTTCATGATAGCGGCCTACAATTACGATACCTCCACAAGCCTTTTGTGCAGCCGGCCGGCGACCCTTCATGAAGCGGAAGATATCGTCTATAAATTCAACAATGAGATTGACCTCAACGTGACGCTGAGCCACCTTCGCGGGCGTTTTGCCGTGACCAAGTATGAGCTGACCACTCAGAACAGCATTTTCGATTTGATGAACAAACTGGGTTTTCCGGAGGCTTTTTCTCCGGCGGTGGATCTGGGGTTTGCATCCTACTGCCAGCCGAAAGTGGATGTCTTTACGGAAACCGCGGAGGACAGCCTGATGGTCAATTTTTCACTGCGGGACGTGGGAGCGGAGTTCGCGGTTATTCAAAGAATATAAAGGAGAACAAGATTATGCAGATACATAAGAAAGAACGCTTAGCGGCTTTGGGCATTATCATCTGCACCCTTTTGTGGGGCGCGGGTTTTCCGGCGCTAAAAGCCGTGGAAGAGCTGCCGGCCTTCCTGATCATCGCCGTCCGATTCATACTGGCGGCCGGGTTTCTTTCGGCGGTTTTTTATCGGCGGTTTCGCCTCATTAACCGAACCGTGGTCAAAAATGCGTTTATTTTGTCCTTTCTGATTTTTATCATGTACGTATTCGCGACCGTGGGAATCCGCTACACTACATCGTCAAAGGCATCTTTTTTCAGCTGCCTGGGCTTTGTCATTATACCCTTTCTCAACTGGCTGCTGTACAAACAAAAACTATCAAAGATCACGGTCATCAGCGTGCTCATGTGCTTGACCGGAATTTTCCTCCTCAGCTATTCATCGGATATGGGCCTGAATTTTGCGCTGGGGGATATTATTTGCATCGGCTGTTCGCTGTCCGGATCGCTGCAGATCGTTTTTCTGGACAGAATGACAAAGGATGAGCGCAACGATCCGACCCTGCTTTCGGTGCTGATGATGATCCTGATCGCCATCTATGGAACGGCGGCCGTATTCTTTACCGGTGCCTGGCAGGTGCGCCCGGCCGGGTTTGACTGGGGCGTTCTGATCTTTATCGGCGTGTGCTGCACGGCGATTGCGTATCTGTTGCAGGCGGTGGGGCAGAAATATGTGCCTTCTACCAGGGTAGGGATCATGTGCGCCTTAGAGCCCGCATCGGGGGCCATCTTCTCGGCGATTTTTCTGGGGGATCACTTGGGCTGGTTCGGATGGTCGGGCGGAGCAGTCATCATCGCCAGCCTGATTTTCATGGAAGCTATGACCGCCAGGAAAGCGGCGAAGGAAAAGGAAGAGCAGCACGCATCTTAAATTTTAAAATGCGTATTATTGGAAAATTGTTAATTTTTTTCGGAAAACTATGCCTCCTGAAATTTTGAAAAGATGTGCGATGCCGAGCACACTCAAAAGGGGCTGTCGCATTCGCTTTCACGAATGCGGCAGCCCCCATATGCGCTTTCTAAGCAATGGCCGAAATATCGCTTTTATCCACGCCTTCAGGCGGTTCGAAATCCATATCTTCGTACTTGACCCATTTGGTCCCATGTCTCTTCTTGTATCCGAAGAAGAGGAGGAAGCCAAGGGGGATCATACCGTAGCAAGTGATGAAGTCAAACCAGTTGAAGTCTGAGAACAACCAATAGTTGCAGGTAATGGTTACTAGAATACAAACCGCGATTGCGAAGATGGTACCGAATGGGTACAGCGGCGCTTTGTATTCCAGCTCGCTGAGGGTGTGCCCCTGTTTGAGCCATCCTTTTCTGAACCGATAGTGGGCCAGGGAGATGGTCAGCCAGTTGATGACTCCGGCGATTCCGCACAGATAATAGGCAGCCGTATAAGCGATGCCGTCGCCCACCAGGGATGCTACGAAAGCGGTGGCTCCCACAACAGCTGTAGCAATTACAGCACGGACCGGAACTCCGCTCTTGCTGAGCTTGCCGAAAAATCTTGGAGCAGTCCCTTTTTTCGCCATAACCTGCAAAGTCCGGGAAGCGCTGTACATGGTCGAGTTACCGCAGGAGAGCACGGAAGTGAGAATAACCGCGTTCATAACAGAAGCCGCAGCCGCAAATCCTGCATTTTTGAAGACAATGGTAAAGGGCGATGCAGCGATGTTGTCCTCCGCAGCGTCCAGCAGGGTCGGTTCTGTAAAAGGTACGATGGTAGCGATGATGACGATGGTCCCCAAATAAAAGAGCAGGATCCGCCAAAATACGCTTTTGATCGCCTTGGGAACGTCTTTCCTCGGATTCTCCGATTCGGCGGCAGTGAGGCCGACCACTTCCGTATTGGAGAAGGAGAAGGCAGCGACCAAAAACACCAGGATGACGCCGCTGAGTCCGTTGGGGAAGGGCGCTTTTCCAGAATCTCCGCCGTCCAGCACCCAGTTGGAAAATCCGGCGTCGTTGCCTTTCATGATACCCAGGATCATGAGCACGCCGATTACCAAAAAGATGATGGTTACCAGCACTTTAATGCCGGCAAACCAGTATTCCGCTTCGCCAAAGCCTTTTACTGAGAAAAGGTTGAAGGCCAGCAGAATGGCCATGAACAGGATCGCCCACAGGGTGGAATTGGAACCGGGGAACCAGTATTTAATAATGATGGCTCCGGCCACCAGCTCCGCGGCCACAGTCATGGAACAGCCGAACCAGTAGCACCAGCCGTTCATAAAGCCCCACGCCGGATCGATAAAGCGGTCTGCGTAGGCAGTAAAGGCTCCCGGGATTGGCAGCTTTGTCGCCATTTCGCCCAGCGCCGTCATCATAAAATAGACGACGATGCCCATGACGATATATGCGGTCAGCGCTCCGCCGGGTCCGGCGTCGGCTATGGTCCCGCCCATAGCCAGGAAGAGTCCGGTACCGATGGTACCGCCGATGGCAATCATGCTCAAATGGCGGCTCTTCAGTCCTCTCTCCAATGTTTCTCGTTCTTGTTTTTGTTCTTTCATGAGAGTCTCCTTTTTCTTCTTCTGTGGAAATCCCTGTTTGTTCTATAATCTCCCCAATATTTCTATTTCAGCGCCTGTATTGTTTTCCAGATAGGCTTTAATGGCATCCACGCGCTCATCATCCGGCGCTTCGAAGAGTGTCTGCGAACCGCCGATATGTTCTTCTTTCAATGCTCCCAGATTATGATACGGCAGAAGGGTCACTTTTTCAATCCCCAGGCGGCGGTAAAGGTCCGCCGTTTGATCGATCTGCTGATCGGAGTCATTGACCCCCTTGATCAGCGGCATGCGCATAATGAGTTTTTTAACCAGCCCGCCGCTTTCCGCCAGCATAGTCAGGTTTTCAAGAATGCGGGTGTTCTCCCGGCTTGTATAAGCCAGATGGGTTTCGTTATCGATGGCCTTCATATCATATAGGATATGGGAGACGTTTTCCTTTTCCGCCAGCGCTTTAAGCAGATCGCCGTCCCCGAACCCGGAGGTGTCCAGACAGACGGAAATTCCTTCTTTTGCAGCGGCATCAATCAAGGCTTCCGTAAACTTTGGATGGGAGAGCATCTCACCGCCGCTGATGGTAAGGCCGCCTTCCGTATGGGAGTAGAACTGCTTGTCCTGCGCCACTTGATAAAGGACGTCCTCTACCGTCATCGACTGTGCCACGGGTTTTAATGCCTGGGCATAACAGATATCGGCGCATCGAAGGCAAGTGTCGCACAGCTCCCAGCGGATATCGATCTCCTGATCCTCTCTCTGATAAACGGCATCCCGGGGGCATGCTTCTATGCAGTACCCGCACTGAATGCAGTTATTGGGCATCCGAATGATGTGCTGTGCATAATCGATCAATTCCGGGTTGTGGCACCACTTGCACCGGAGCGGACAGCCCTTCAGAAAAACCGTGGTGCGAATGCCGGGGCCGTCCTCCGTGGAAAATTTTTGTATTCCGCCGACGAGGGCCCGCAAAGGTTCGTGTTCCATGTTGATCTCCTGCTGCTTTATTTATTTCAGATGGGCGGTCCGGTCGATGATCGTGTCCTGTGCCGCCTTATCCAGCTCTGTAAAATAGGCCATGTATCCGGCTACCCGGACCATCAGGCCCCGGTAATCTTCCGGTTTGCTTTGGGCCTTGCGAAGGGTTTCGTTGTCAACCACATTGATCTGAATGTGCTCGCCGCCGTGGTCGAAATAAGTCTTGATAACGCCTTCGATGATATCCAGTCCTTTTTCCCCTTCAATGCCCTTTGGATCAAAGCGAAGGTTGAAGAGGGCTCCGTCATGGAAGTTCTTTTGGTCGATGGCAGCCACCGATTTGACCGTTGCGGTAGGTCCGCTCAAATCCCGTCCCATGGTGGGGGAGGAATTGTCGCAGTAAGGCTCGCCGGCCAGCCTGCCGTCAGGTGTGGCTCCGCAGACCTCTCCGTGGGAAATATTCACGGTTTGGGACAGGTTGCAGAAGGAATATCTGCCGTGCCTGGAATCTTCCCAGCTCTGAACTGTATCAGCGCAGAAGCGGAGTAAATCTCTGGCTACGCTGTCCACATGTTCATTGTCGTTGCCGAATTTGGGCGGCTTGTTGATGAGCAGCTGTCTCAGACGCTCTTCTCCTTCAAAGTTCTTGTCCAGGGCCGCGATCAGCTTGTCCATGGTGACCATCTTGTCCTTGTAGATGACCTCTTCGATGGCTACCAGAGAATCGGCCAGATTTGCCGCTCCCGTGATGAACATACCGGCCGTATTGTACTTGGTTCCGCCCTCCTGGACCGGTTTTCCCGATTCCACGCAGCCTTCCATTGCCATGGAAGCAAAGATCACCGGCAGCCGCAGCATATGATAAGGAACCATCAAGTCATAGCCGTCTTTAATCATCCGATAAAAATATTCCAGCTGTTTTTTGACGGCCTCCGTCAGTTCTTCTATGGATTGAAACTCCCTGGGATCGCCTGTTTCAAGTCCCAGCAGTTCTCCGGTTTTTGGATCGCGTCCATTGTGCAGGACCAGCTCCAGCACTTTCGGCGCATTGACGTAGCCTGCGTCCGGCGAACCGTCCGTAGTTCCGCCGCCGGGGCCGGGCTGAATGCAGCCGACGATGGCCCAATCCCTGGCTTCTTCGATGGTGCAGCCTTTGCCCAGGGTCATGGGGATTGCCGCATCATCGTTGAAGAATCCCGGGTTTGCCATGCCCTGCTGGATCATCTTTGCGCCTTTCCGAATCAGCTCTTTGGGCGTTCCTTCAAAGACCCGCACGGCCAGTACCGGCTGGGTGGTCTGCAGATCCGCCGCTGCGTCCAGGCACAGATAGGACAGGTCATTGGTAGCGTCCAGCCCTTCTCTGGTCTGTCCGCCCACCATGAGGATTTCCCACATGGGATAACCTGCGAAGGATTTGGCGTACCATCTGTCCCTTACTTCATAAACCTCACAGCATTTAAGATAAAAATATTCCAAAAGCTCTAAGGCTTTTTCTCCGGTAATGGTTCCAGCCTCGCAATCGGTCTTGAAGAATGGGTACATATATTGGTCAAATCTTCCGAATCCGCAGGCGGTGGTAGGCGCCTCAATGTGGAAGGCCACCTGAATGAACCACACCATCTGCAGGGCCTGATGGAAGCTCTGGGGCGGATTTTCAGGGACAACCCTGCAATTGGCCGCGATCTGCATCAGCTCTTGCTTCCGCTGGGAATCTTCGCAGCCGGCGGCCTGGCGCTCCGCCTCATCGGCCAGCCGACGGGCATAGGTGATTAAACCTTCGCAGAGGATGATGCAGGCCTGCCAGAAATCGATTTTTTCCTGCTTTTCTTTGGTTCCGCCTTTCGTTTCTTCGATGTTTCTGCGGCATTCTTCCATATAGCCCTTTAATCCCACTTCCAAAAACTTTTTGTGGTTGGGCATGGTTTCTCCGGAGACGCCGTTGCGGCATCCCACGGAAATGAGATCTTTCTGTCTTGCGTTTTCTATGTATTCGGGAAGGATTTGAGGCGCCAGGTCCTCAAGGGCTTTTCCATCCCAATATTTCAGCGTTTCCAAAATGGTTTCCCTGTCCTGGGGGCTGATCCGGTAAGGATCGGTTTTTCTTACCGGAAATTCATCGATATCGGCGATCAGCCATTTGCTGGATGTGTATTCAGGAAACAGGTTGGCGCCTTTGTATTCGTTGGTCGGTGTTCCGACGATCAGTTCGTCTTCCATCACCAGAGTCGTCATATGTTCCATGACATATTTGACGATCTTGGCGCGAAAGATGGGGACGGCGTCACCTGCAAATTTTTTATGGGCTTCTGTGGCTAAAACCAGCCGTTCGGCTGTGATGGCCGGAATGGTGTCAAAATATTTCTTTTTCATTCTCTGGAGTCTTGGGGTCAGCATGGTTTTCCTCCTTGTTTTGGATCGAATTTATTCTTCTATCTAACTACTCATTGTATGTTAGGCGGGCGGGAAGCTCAATAATTGGATTGTTTAAAAATATAATTGAGTTGCTATTTTGCTTGTCAGAGCCGGTATTTTTCACAGCGGAGAATTCAAGCGGAAATTTGTCCGCAGATTTGGACTTTCTTTCTTATGGTATGTGGGATATACTAGTAATAATAAGAACAAAAGGAGGACTTGTGATGAGACTGAGAGATTTACTGAACGATCAGACGGAAGTCAAAAAGGAAATTCTGATTGGCAGAGAAATAGAGGTACAGGAAAAAAAGGCGCTGCTTTTAGGTTTGAGAGAATTAGATGAGGTGGAGGACGGTGAACTGATAACGGTTTCCAGACTGCTCATTCTTCATGAGGATTATATGGCTGATTATGACGATTGGGATGAGGATGAAGAATGGGAAGAGGAGGAAGCGGAAACCAACCGTCAGCTCTTGATCGAATCTATGGAAACGGACGGCGATGTTTCAGTGACGGATATAGAAGCTTTTCATATTAATGGAACTCGCTATGAGACCGACGAGATTAATGTAAGCTACCTGGAGGAACAGCCATACGAGGAAATTATGCTCATCAAGCATTTTGCAGAAAAGGGATGCGTGCCTCAGGAATGGATGGACAAGGACGTGGACATGCTGGCGCTGGCCGCTTATGATGTTGAACCGGCAATGTTTGGTGTCAGCTGGGACGCGGATATTCTTGGGATCACGGCTGAGATGGCAGAACCGATTGAAGAGGTTCTGGTGGGGAAGGTCATTCGGTGCAGCTGCGGACACTACGATATGCCCAAAACCTTTGCAATAAAAGGAAAGAACGGCGAAGATGTTACGGTGCGGATCCATGGGGTTTACCTGCACAATATTTGGACGGACGTTTCTTGCCTGGACATGGACTTCTCCGAGCTGGAGGAATACTGCGACCGAGACGAACGGCTGCTGGTCGTGGAATACAGTACCGATGAAAATTTGCAGCTGGAGTTTTATACGAAAGACTATCTGGACGCGCCGGCAGATGTGGATGAACCATTTTCAGGAATTGGCCTTTTGTCTGATGAGAACCATGAACGTTGCGTTGTGGATGTGGTGCCGGCTGATTTTGAGGATGAGGTGGAGATCGAGCTGCTTTCTTATACTGTGTAGGAGTTTTTGCTGTCCAACTTTCGGGCTTGGCTTGGTCACGGGTCTGATACTTGGTTCCGTCCGGAAAATTTTTGTGGAAAATCGCATTTTTTTCGCAAAGTTGTGGGTCTGCGGGCTATGATCCGGCTGGAATGGCCATGCGCTTGCTTAAAATGGAATATGTGGGGACTCAACCGTTGGAAAATGCGTAAATTTCACGAAAAAATTTCGTTTTTTTCACGGAGAGTCCCCTTTTTGACACTGAGTCCCGGTGGCCGGAATTCGACATGCTGCGAGTAACTATCAAAAAACAAAATCAAAGACTGCCGGCTGTAAGTATGGTATAAGGTATGACAACTGCCAGCTCCAAGCAGTCGAATATGAGCAGAATGTAATCAACTAGCAATCACCTCCGGAGAAATGTAAAAAAGATATGGACAAGCGGGCGGAAGAAAGTTATAATATAACTCGACAGCTTGATATGTCGCCTTGGTCAAGTGGTCAAGACGCAGCCCTCTCACGGCTGAATCAGGGGTTCGACTCCCCTAGGCGATACCAAAGACAATGCCGAAAACCACTGAAATTTCAGTGGTTTTCGGCATTGTCAGACCTTTTTGAGGTGCAAAACAGACCACACGGACTAAAAGATAAAAAAGGACTGTAGCATTTAGGATGCCGCTACGGCTTTCATAGCCTTTATTGTAGACGTTTCAAGGCGATTTGCCTTGAAGATTTCTTTGGCTTTTTGTACCCTGGGCGTAAGCTGTCCAATATCATTGGTCTGTTTGGTTCCTTCATATTCGCAAAAGTGGACGAACTGACGGAATACACCTTTGATGGCCTTGGGGTTGTCTTTTCTAAAATCTGAAATCGCTCGGAAGTCCGGCTTCAATTTAAATGTTTTAGAGTGAAACTTTTCTTATTTTCTGCGAAGCTCACTAAATAAGTATCTTTATCTGCAAAATGCACGGTAAATGATCACTTTCTAAGAATAGATATATGTGCTTTTGATAAGGCAATCCACAGCGGGGGATTTTCGTCATTAGTTTGATTTTCCTGTGAAAATGATTTAGAATACCAAGTATACGATTTTGTGCAGGAGGACATGGAGTGGATATCAAAGGCGAAGTGAAAGCAAAACGAAATATGATCATGGCGGATATCGGACTTTTATTTGTTGCTCTTTTTTGGGGCGGCGGTTTTGTGGCAGGAAAATTCGCCCTGGAGGACATGAGCCCGATGAACATCATGGCCTATCGATATGTGGGAGCAGCGCTGGTCATGGCGTTGTTCTGCATGAGAAAATTCAAGCTGATTACTAAGAAAATGGTTCTCTGCTCACTGCTCATTGGCTTTCTCATGTATTTGGGCAACACCCTTCAGACGATCGGATTGCAATATACGACACCCGGGAAACAGAGCTTCATTATTTCTCTGTACACAGTGATGGTTCCGCTGTTGTCGTGGATTATCCTGAAAACCAAGCCGTCAAAGAAAATCCTTGCCGCGGCTTTTCTCGCTTTGGTTGGTATTGCGCTGCTGACGCTGAAAGACGATCTTACCATCGGGCTGGGTGACTTTCTGACCTTTCTTTTTGCCGTGACCTTTTCGCTGCAGGTGGTATTTATCGGTATCTTTATGAAGGATATGGATGCAACGCTGTTTACCTTTTTGGAGATTGGGATAGCCGCCGTCTTTTCACTTGTTACTGCACTGATCTTCGATACGCCGGCAGGCTTGCCTGAGATGCATCTGGTCCCGTTGCTGGGACTGATTTATCTGGTCACCTTTAATACTGCGTTCGCGTTTTTGCTGCAGAACTTGTGCCAACGATTTGCGCCTGCCAACCATACCGCCATTCTGCTGTCCACGGAAACCGTCTTCGGTACCGTTTTTGCCGTTACCCTGGCAAATGAAGTTTTTCGGGGCCGGATGCTGATCGGTTGTATTTTCATGTTTGCAGCCATCATCATTTCCGAGTTTCCGAGCAGAAAAAACAAAGCGCCCGCCGGGGATCCTGAAAACGAGTAAACGGCTATTTTTCATAAGAAAATAGTTCGATCTCCAATCCGCTGTGATAACGGTCGTCGACCACATCAATGACGGAACGCATGCGGCGGCCGCTGCTGGGAATGAACAGACCGGATAAGATTTGGAATTCATAGCAGTAAGGCGCATCCAAAAGATTCTTGGCAAAGAAGCGGGGTACGCAGGAATTCATTTGCCAGTCCAGAACTAAAAGCTGTTTTCCTTTGGGACAGCAGCGGATCAAATTGATGATCTGCTCCCAAGCGTACTGTACTGTTTCTTCTTCCGAAAAATATTTCTCCTGCATAGCAAAAAACTCATCCACTTTGGCCCAGGGATCGTAACGATAAAGTCCGTTGATCCGCACTGAGATATGCTCACCTTCATGGTCCGTAAGCTCCAGCACTTTGGGAGTATCAAAGGTACCGTATGGACAATAAAAGGCATGCTCGGCCAACTGGGCATTATAAGCCTTGACGATGTGCATCGAAAAGGTCGTATCTTTTTGTCTGCAAAGTTCATAGTAGCGATCCGATGGATCGGCCTTGCAAAGGAAAAGGCGCACTTGATCGAGGGGCTTATCAGACCAGTTTGAGGGTATGCAGCCATTGCGCAGAAAATATTGGAGGATAAGGATGCCGTCCTCACATTCATCCAGCCGCATGGCCTGACAGCGGTATTGGGTCATTTCTTTGAGGAGCTGGCCCGGATCGGCAGGATGGAGATCGGAAGGCCCGGCCTTGGCCTGCACCGATTCTACCACTTGAGGGTCGGAAAATTCTTCATAACGGAGAACGTCCCGGTTTGTGACGCAGGCATCAAGCGAATCTGCGGCGTTTTCACCAAGAATCCAGAAATCAGAACAAATTTCTCCTTCCGCTTCCCGCTCGGCTAAGGCCATAATCAGATAAGGACTATCGTCGTCGGCGATGACTTCCTTTCCTATAAAAGCGACTCTGAGAAAGCCGGGATCCGGTTTTTTCAAATCTTTAAGCTTCATGATTTTTTGCCTCCAATCACATTTGCCTGTAGATTTAACATTTCCGCAGCCGAATGGAGAAGCACGGCTCTCTCATTGGGAAGCTCTTCTTCCATCACCAGATCCAGCAGTCTGTCCAATGTCCTTCCGATTTCCGGGCCCTGAGGCATCCCCAGGGCTATCAGGTCGCGGCCGCTGACCGCAAGATCCCGGAGTGAAAAACAGTTTTCCGCTGCCAGCACGTCCTCCATCTTTTCGCTGAACGCCCGGATTGCGGATACTCGCTCCTGGGTATAGATGGGATTCTGGCTTTTCACATCTGCGTATTCCAGTTCGATCAAAAGTCTCAGCTTTTCTTCGCCCAGCTTATGGAGCAGCTTTCTGGCCTGTTTGGCCGTTGGGCGGAATACGATACTGTGGTTTCTGACGATGGAAGTGACTGTTTCTCTGGTGTGATTGTTGTATTTAAGCCGGGATAGCACCTCATCTGCGATCCGTTCGCTTGCCAGCTCGTGACGGTAAAAATGGCCCCAGCCTTCCTCGGTAACGGTCATCATCTCCGGCTTGCCGATATCGTGGAAAAAGGCGCACAGCTTTAATAGGGGCGTGTTTTTAATCTGATCGATTACATGAAGGGTATGGTCCCACACCGTATAGATGTGATAGCTGTTTTTCTGGTCAAGATCAAACATGGGCCTGGCTTCGGGAATAATCTGTCCGATAATCTCCCGATATTGGGAAAGTACGCTCATGGCCCCGGCGCCGCAGAGCAGTTTGTCCAGTTCTATGCGGATTCGTTCCGCTGAAATCCTGTCCAAAAGGGATTTACAGTCAATAAGGGCGGCGGCTGTTTCCTCTTCAATGGCAAAGCCCAGCTGTGCCGCAAAACGAATTCCCCGCATGATGCGCAGAGCATCCTCTTCAAACCGTTTCTTTGCCGTGCCCACACATCGAATGATCCCCTCCTGCAGATCGGCTGCGCCGCTGAAAGGGTCGATCAGACCCGCATCCGGGTGATATGCCATGGCGTTGATGGTAAAATCCCGGCGGCTCAGATCCTGCTTGAGGTCAGAGGTAAAGCGCACTTGCTTTGGATGGCGGCCGTCCTGGTATTCGCCGTCAATGCGGAAGGTCGTCAGTTCGAACGGCTGATGGTCCACAATCACTGTGAGGGTGCCGTGTTTCATGCCTGTCTCCACAAGGTGAAGGTCGGAAAAACATTGCTTCATTTCATCCGGCAGGGCGCTGGTGCAGATATCCCAGTCCTGGGGCGTCCGGCCCATGAGGCTGTCGCGGACGCACCCTCCGACTGCAAAGGCTTTATGGCCGCAGGCGGTCAGGCGGTTCATCAGATAGGCGGCTTGGTTTGGGAGCACGATGGAAACGGGCGGTGCTCCCTGTTTTAAATTGACTATAGCGTCGCAATGAGACATGGAAACTTCCTCCTTTTGCTTTCTATTTTAACACAAAAGCAGTATAATGGAGAGACTTGGAAAGGAGAAATTTTGTGGACAGAGAAAAGACAACGGTACAATTCCTCATGGAGCACGCGGCAAAGAAGCCTGTGTCCTTTCATATGCCTGGGCATAAAGGCGCGCAGCTTTACCGCCGTTTTGGCTATGGGGAATTTCTCGATCGATTTATGGACTGCGATGTTACAGAAATTCCGGGAGCAGATAATTTGTTTCAAACCGAAGGAGTTTTAAAAGGAACCCAGGAGCGTTACGCCCGGCTGTATCAAACAGATCATTCCTATCTGCTGATCAATGGCACCAGCTGCGGAATTATCGCGGCCATCCTGGCCAGCGTACCTGAGGGCGGAAAACTGATCATGGCGCGAAACTGCCATAAATCCGTATTCAACGCCCTGGCGCTGGGAAAGGTTTCGCCGGTTTACTTGTATCCTCAGCTGATTGAAGAGTACGGGATACTGGGACAAGTGACGCCCCAGGAAGTGGAACGGGCGCTGTTGGAAAATCCCCAGGCCGGAGCTGTCATACTGCCAAGCCCCAATTACTACGGCGTTTGCAGCGATATTAAGGCCATCGCCGACCTGGTCCATAAGCACGGGAAGGTTCTGATCGTGGATCAGGCTCACGGAGCCCATCTTAAATGGCTGAGCCAGGCGGGCGAAGGGCCGGCCTGCGCTGAGGATCTGGGCGCCGACATCGTCATCAACAGTATCCACAAAACCCTGGCATCCTTCACCCAGAGCGCTGTCCTCAATTTGAACTCCCATCGGGTGGACCGCTATGTGCTGGAAGATAAACTCCAGGCCGTTCAAAGCACCAGTCCGTCCTACCTGCTGATGGCATCCCTGGATATCAACGCCGATCTTTTGGAGAAGAAGGGATCGGAGCTGATGGTGCAGTGGCGGGAAAATTTGAATGCTTTTTATGAAGGGGTCAAACGAATACCGAATGTGCGGGTCATGGACAATCTTGAAAACTTCGACCGCAGCAAGATCAATCTGGATACGACCCTTCTTGGGATTTCCGCAGGCCGCCTGGAAGAGCTTTTGATGGAGCGGGGCGTGTTCGCTGAGCTTACGACTGGCAATATCCTCATGCTGATGACCGGAATCGGCAATCAGCGGCGGGATTTTGATGTGCTGCTTCATGCGCTGAGGGAAATCAGTAAACTTTACGGAAATGGGAAAAAACAGGAGCAAGCGGCAGTTCATACGGCGGGCGGCGGCCGCAGCCCCGGAAAAAAGCGGATTTACGATATTCCTAAGGATAAGCGGCGGGTCCTCCTTTCAGATGCCGCGGGGTGTATCTGTGCATCCTCCATCATCCCCTATCCGCCGGGCATTCCTTTGATCTGCCCGGGTGAAAAAATTGAAGCCGAAGATATCGACTATATTGCCGGCCTTCGGGCTGCCGGGGAAAAGGTGATCGGCGTCAATGAAGAGGGGGAAGTTACGGTAGGCAAATGAGCCTGCGGGCCAAACGGGGCGATGCGTTGGCTTTTGGCTGGGGTGCAGAGACTGGGTCCCGGGCCAGACTGTCAGACTCCACCTCAAAACCTTTCGGTCCTGATACTTTCCTAAATTTTGACTTTGGAATTTATGGAAAAGGGTAGTTATGTTTTGAAATTTGATAATCCGGGTATGAAAGTGGTGAGCTATACATTAAAAAAACTGAAAAACGGTCAGAATTCGTCCTGAAAAAGCTTTTTCTGACAGTCGGTTGCTGCAGAGCAAAAAATACGGGACAGACCGAGGAAAGGATGAAGAATTATGAAATTAAGCGCTAGAAATCAGTTAAAAGGCACAGTTGTTGAAATTAAGAAGGGTGCGGTAAACGGTATTGTAATCCTTGATATTGGCGGAGGCAATAAAATCAGTTCCACGATTTCCATGGCCTCCATTGAAGAACTGGGTTTAGAAGTGGGAAAAGAAGCTTATGCAATCATTAAAGCGACTTCTGTTATGGTTGGTGTTGATGATTAGTATGTTGTTGGCCAGATGATCCGCGGACAAACTGCCGGGTTTTTGTTGAATGGTACAGGATGCCCAAGGGCATCCTGCTTTTTTTGGCTGCGGAATGGCGTTGCGGCAAAGGGAAAATTGATACATTGTTGAACCAATTATCTCATTCGACAATTTTTGACACCGCTCCCGGCAACGCCGCACTCAATGGTTAGAATAGTATGGCATTTCAAGTAAATCTGTAGTAAAATAACAATGTGTTTGATGTGTTGTTTCAATTGTTATGGAGGGAAAGCTATGGATAAGAAAACCAGAACGATCATAATCGCTGTAAGTGCGGCTGCGGCTGTGGCTATGATCTTGGGCATTGTTGTTATCGCAGTTCAGGTGAAAGAGGTGCGGGACTTAATCGGAGAGGGCTCTGTGGTCGTCCACCAGACCCAGAGTTATGACGATGCAAGCATTGTTGAGACTCCCGAGCCGCCGTCGATTTTCTGCGACACCAGCGTGAAATTTAAAGGAAAAGATACCATCTCTGTCGAGGCAGGCACGGTGGAATGCCAACTATCGGTTACTCCCGTCGAATTCCGGGAGGGCACAAAGGCAAAGGTGAAAATAGACGGAAAAACCTATGCTTTAAAACAGAAAGAAAATACATTTGTGGGAACATTTCCAGTTTCCCTTTTCAAAAGCGTGGATCCGGAAGTGTATTTGATTGACGAAAAGGCCACGCGGACCGAGTCTGTGGATGGCGAAAACCCGTACATATCCACCGACTTTGGCTGGAGCGCAGCGGGATCAGATCCGTCAGCTGGCAAAGGTGAAACCCGATTTGACCTTCAAGTCACATTTGAATACGGCGAATTCATAGTCGAAGCGCCTTCTAATGCACAAGTAGTTGTAATGGCCGGCGGCAAACAGATTTATGAAAAACAGGTAAAGGTTATGGAGCTTGGGGAAGATTTTCCCGGATTTGACTGGAAAGACAGCGTCAAGAACCCGGATGACGCAGTCTTGGATGTTTATGTGGTAACAAAAGATGATAAAGGACTCACTTACCGCTATATGCTGGGCCAGGCCGGCAAAAAGCAGGACTTTTTCGATGAAGCGAAGAAGTCGATTACGGTTCTCAGCCCGGATAGAAAAGTTTTAGTAGATCGGAAGATCAAAGAATAAGGAGGATAAAGATGAAATTTACATTTGCAACCATACACGTGAAAGATTTGGAAGAATCCATTCGTTTTTATGAGGATGTGATCGGAATGAATACAGCGCGCAGATTTGCCGCCGGTCCCAACACAGAGATCGCATTCATGGAGGACGGTCCGGCGGAGATCGAGCTGATCTGTGACAAAACAGCTGCCCCGGGAAGCTTCAGCGAGGATCTGAGCCTGGGACTTTCCGTGGATTCGCTGGATGAGGCGATGGCGGAAATGGAGCGCCAGGGCGTTGTCATCACAGGCGGACCGATTCAGCCCAATCCCAATACAAGATTCTTTTTCATCAAAGATCCAAACGGCGTAACGCTGGAAATCATTGAGCAGAAATAAGCAGAAGGAGAAAAAGCAATCGATGAAGATCATCATTACAGCAGGAGGAACCAGCGAACGAATTGACGATGTCAGATCCATCACCAATACTTCCACAGGCAGACTGGGCCATGCCATCGGTGAGCGTTTTCTGGATAACTATTCACAGGAGATCGACCAGCTTTACTATCTCCACGGACTGAGAGCACAGCCCCTTGAGGGCACCAATGTGACGGCAATCCCCATCGAGGGCGTTCGTGATTTGGAAGCAGAGCTGAAACGGCTGCTGACGGAAGAACGGATCGACGGGGTTATTCATGCCATGGCAGTAAGCGATTATATGGTGCGGGAAGTGACCACTCTGGAAAAGATCAAGTCCGGCGATACCACCAAATTGGAAGGAAATAAGATCAGCTCCAATATCGACGATTTGACCATCATCATGCAGCGGTCGCCCAAGGTGATCCGTATGATTAAAAAGCTCAGCCCGCAGACAACGCTGGTGGGCTTCAAACTGCTCAGCCATGTGCCCCATGAAGAGCTGATACAGGTGGGCTATGGGCTCCTGCAAAAAAATGATTGCAGCTTTGTCCTGGCCAATGATCTGGCGGAGATCGGCCCCAATATGCATAAGGGCTACTTGATCCACAGGGACGGTACCTGCGACTCCATGGAAAATAATGAGCAGATCGCAGATATGATCGCAAAACGGGTTTGGGAGGAAACGAGATGAACGTATTATTAGGGGTAACGGGCAGCATCGCCGCCTATAAGGCTGCGGAAATCACCAGCCGCTTGACAAAGCAGGGGCATAACGTGGATGTGATTTTGACGGAAAGCGGCAGCCGGTTTATCACGCCGCTGACCTTTCAGACATTGAGCAAAAACAAAGTCTATATGGACATGTTTGAGGAAATTACGCCCAGCGAAGTGAAACATATTTCGCTGGCAAAAAAAGCCGACCTGGTATTGATCGCTCCCGCGTCAGCCAATATCATCGGGAAAATAGCCGGCGGCATCGCAGATGATTTTCTGTCCACAGTGACTATGGCCGCGGCGGGCAGGGCGCCCATCTATCTGGCACCTGCCATGAATACGAATATGTATGAAAATCCCATCGTGCAGGCAAACATTGAAAAGCTGAAACAGTTTGGCTATCATTTTATCGATCCCAAAGCCAGCCTGCTGGCTTGCGGGGACTTGGGAAAAGGGGCGCTCGCTGATGTGGATGAAATCGTTGATGTGATTTTAAAAGCACTGGAGTGCGAACAGTAGGGGGAAACGAATATGGAATTACAAAAAGAAAAAAATCGAATTTTTGCAGTGGATAACAGCGGAAAACTAGTGGCGGAAATCACCTTTCCCGATGCGGGAAACGGCCTTGTAGACATCGATCATACCTTTGTCGATGACTCGCTGCGGGGACAGGGAGCGGCCGGACAGTTGGTGGAAGCGGCGGCAAAGCAAATTGCATCTGATGGAAAGAAAGCCAGGCTTACCTGCTCTTACGCGGTGAAATGGTTTGAAAAACATAAAGAATACCGGGATATCCTCGCAGATTAATTTTTCATTGAACTTTCCGGCATTTTTTGTTAGAATCTAGGAATATTGAGCGTGTAAAGGAGTGAAGATATGATACATTACCAGAGTACCAGAGGAAGTAAATATATAAAGACGTCGGCTCAGGCCATTATTCAGGGCATCGCAGAGGACAAGGGGCTCTATGTTCCCAATGAAATCCCGGGTCTACCATTTGCCATTGAGGACATGATCGGAAAGTCCTATCAGGAGATCGCCTTCCGCATTATCCGGGCATTCTTTGAAGATTACACGGATGAAGAGATGGAAGCCTGCGTTAGGGGAGCTTATGATTCAAAATTTGAAGAAGAGGAGATCGTGCCCATTGTAAAAGGCGGCGACGCTTATTTTCTGGAACTGTATCATGGGAAAACGGCGGCGTTTAAAGATATGGCCCTGTCCATCCTGCCGTACCTTCTGACAACCGCAATGAAAAAGGAAAAGGAAGATAAAAAGATCTGCATTTTGACCGCAACCTCCGGTGATACGGGCAAGGCGGCCCTGGAAGGATTTGCGGACGTTCCGGGCACAGAGATCATCGTCTTTTATCCCAATAAGGGCGTCAGCCAGGTTCAGGAGCGCCAGATGGTGACGCAGGAGGGGGAAAACACCCACGTATTTGCCATCAACGGCAACTTTGACGATGCGCAGACCGGCGTGAAAAAAATCTTCAATGACAGCAGTTTTGCCGAAAAGCTGGCGGAAATCGATTGCAAACTGTCGTCGGCCAACTCAATCAACATCGGCAGATTGGTGCCCCAGGTGGCGTATTACGTTTACGGTTACATCAAGCTGGTCGAAAGAGGCGTGATTGAAAACGGCGATAAGGTGAACATCGTTGTTCCCACCGGAAACTTCGGAAATATTCTGGCTGCTTACTATGCGGGACAGATGGGCATTCCGGTTAAAAAGTTCATCTGCGCTTCCAACGAAAACAAGGTGCTCACAGATTTCATCAACACTGGAACCTACAACACCAACCGAGAATTCTTCCTCACCAATTCTCCGTCCATGGACATCCTGATTTCCAGCAATCTGGAACGGCTGCTCTATCATCTGAGCGGACAGGACGGCGAAGAGATCAAGGGTTTGATGGAAAGCCTGGAAAAGAACAAGAAATATACCGTAAGCCCCAAGATCAATTACGCGCTGGATCGTTTTTACGGCGGTTATGCGGATGTGAAAAGAACCAATGAAACCATCGGCCATATGTATAACAAGTATGGCTACTTGATGGATACCCACACCGCGGTCGCATACCGGGTTTATGAGGATTATGTTGCTTATACCGGCGACAAGACGCCGACTCTGATCGCGTCCACGGCCAGCGCTTATAAGTTTGCCGACAGCGTTACAGAATCCATCGGCCTGGAAAAGGGTGAAAGCGGATTTGAATCGGTCAAGAATTTATATGAAAAGACAAAGGTACGCGTGCCTGCCGGGCTGAAGGATCTGGAGAACAAAGAAATCCGACATACGGGGGTTCTGGACATCGAAGAAATGCCGGACGCAGTATATGACTGCCTGAAATAAATACTAAATATGATGGAGAAGGCTGCCTGCATGAAAAAAAGCTATTGGCTTCATGCAGCTGACCGTCATCTGGGATTGCACTGGCTTTTATCTAAGTTAGTGCAATTTTCAATTTTTTGCCGATTTCTATTCGAAATGGGCAAAATCCGGGGGGGTATGTCCATATAAAAATACGATATTTGTACTAAATTTTTGAGGCACCGAAATTATCTTGCTATATGAATATAAGAACAACTGCTTAAGGTTGCGCTAACTCTGCCTGGGATAGCCGTTTTTTGTGATAAAAGGTGAATGTTATATGGACTTCGGCTGGAAAAAGGTCAGACTCGAATATAAATGGAAATTATCTACTTTTTCGTTCGCTCGGTTGATGAGTTGCATTTGTAATCATCAAGGCAACTTCTGTCATGGTTGGTGTTGATGACTAGTATGTTGTTTAACGAGTTGTTTGCTGAATGATTGGTGGGCATTCTGCCGGGTTTTTATGACAGCGGTGGTATAGCTTGCTCGATGCGGCTTGCAGGTTAAATTGGTATGGTCGAATTGGTGCAGGATTTTTTTGGCGGCAGAATGCCAGCGCATGAAAATGGGGTTTTTCTGATTTTTTCCATAAACCTGTTCCCTACTTTGCTGCATTCAATTTTTCGGCAAAGCAGTATCCATATAAGCGAATGATCTGACAGCTACGTTAAATCTAGGTTAAACTTTGTCCATTGGGGTAGAAGATTGGGCATACTTTGATATAATGAAGGAAAGGAGGATAAAATATGAATGTAATAATGGAAAAACAAAAACGAATCGCGCTGATAGCCCATGATCATCTCAAGGATGAGCTGGTGCTTTGGTGTGTGAAAAACAAAGATGAGTTGAAGAAGCATTTTTTATGCGGAACGGGTACCACGTCCCGGTTGATCGCAGAGGCCACGGGCCTGCCGGTAAAGGCGTATAAAAGCGGTCCCCTGGGAGGCGACCTGCAGGTTGGTTCCAGGATTGCTGACGGCGAGATCGATATGATGATTTTTTTCTGGGATCCGTTGGAAGCACAGCCTCATGATCCGGATATAAAGGCGCTGCTGCGCATTGCGGTGGTATATGATATTCCGGTTGCAACCAATAGTGCAACGGCTGACTTTCTCATTACATCTCAGTACATGAATTCTCAATATGAGCATGTGCTTCAGGATTTTCAAGCACTGACGGAAAAGCGGGCGGAGACTATGAAAAAAGAATTTGAGTAAAACTATCGTTTTTACTTGCAAAGGCCTGCGTTATATGGTAAATTATTAAGTGCGCCAAGCGGTCCGATTTGGGACACGCTGGGGCAGCTATGGAGGATTGACCGAGTGGCTAAGGAGCTCGCCTGGAAAGCGAGTAAGGTGTAACAGCCCCGCGGGTTCGAGTCCCGTGTCCTCCGCCAAAAAAACACGTCCGAATTCGGGCGTGTTTTTCTTTGGTGGAATTGAGATACAGTCGGGACTCGAACCCGAAAGGGCCGGAGCGTGAAGCGAGGCTGTCCGGCGGACAGCCGAGTAGCGACGGGTCCAAGCCGAAACGGGAGTGAAGGCGCAGGACGGCAGGTTGCGGAGCAAGCAGCGTAAGTCCCGTGTCCTCCGCCAGCAAGAACGTTACGAAAGTAGCGTTCTTTTTCTTTATAATACAGGAAATATCGATTGCGTAACATTTCCTGTATTTCAAAAAAGTTTACCTTGTGAAAGTGAGCGCGAAGCGCGAATAACGTTTCCAGAGGAAACTTTTTTATAGTATAAGGGATGTCGCCTTCTGAACATCTAGGCGGTATGCCTTATACTTCAAAGAAATGATTATAAAGAGTAAAAGCGGGTCTGAATGAAAATAATACCTAACATCAATTGGATATAATACTCTAAGATACAAAATGTCTATATAGTTAATTAACAGCCCGTTGTTATATTAGTAAGACAATGATAAAATATAGCATAATTATCAGATCGGTTCGATCACAACATAAATAAGGTGGTGCTGTAAGATGGATCGAGCAGCTATAGTTGAATTAGCAGAGGGAATCCAAGAAATTTTAGGCGAAAAAATTGTTAAAATTATCTTATATGGTTCTGTGGACAGGGGAACTGATACTGAGGAATCAGATGTGGATGTTGCTTTATTAATGATCGAGAAAATAGACCGGAAGACAAAAGACATATTATCAGATTTTATTGTAGATATGAATTTAAAATACAACAGAGTTTTTTCTGTACTAGACATAGATTATGAGCAATTTCAAGAATGGCAGCAGGTGTTACCGTTTTATAGAAACATAAATCAGGAAGGAATCATACTATGGAAAGCCAAGTGAAAAAACTGAATTTAGAGATAGAGGAACAGGAATTATGAAAAGCGAATTACTTGACTTGCAATTTTACAATTAAATTAAAGAAGTTCTGAACTCAGCACGGCATAAGGTCTATTCAACAGCTAATTTTGCAATGGTTGAAGCCTATTGGCAAATCGGAAAAGCCATAGTAGAGAAACAAGGCGGCAGTCAAAAATCAGAGTATGGCAGTGGGTTGTTAAAGGCGCTTTCAAAACAAATGACGCAAGACTTTGGGAAAGGTTTTACAGTTGCCAATTTGAAAAATATGAGGCAATTTTATTTAACTTTTCCAAATCGCTATGCACTGAGTAGCGATTTGAGCTGGACCCATTACAGACATCTTATGCGAGTTGAAAATGAAAAGGCCAGGCAGTTCTACGCAGATGAAGCGGTTCGATCAGGCTGGAGTACCAGACAGCTAGAGCGCCAGATCAATTCTTTCTTTTACGAACGGCTGCTTTCAAGTCAGAACAAAGAAAATGTGGCTTCAGAAATTCAGACTTTGGAATCGGGGAAAACGCCGGAAGATATTATAAGGGATCCATATGTTCTGGAGTTTTTGGGTTTGTCATCAAATGATGATTTTTATGAATCCGATTTAGAGCAAGCGCTTATCAACCACCTTCAAAAATTTTTGCTAGAACTTGGGAGAGGCTTTTCCTTTGTTTCGCGTCAAAAACGTATTACCTTTGACGGTCGACATTTTTACATCGACCTGGTATTTTATAATTATATTTTGAAATGCTTTGTATTGATTGATTTGAAACTTGGTGATTTGACACATCAGGATTTAGGCCAGATGCAAATGTACGTCAATTATTATACCAGAGAACTTATGAATGAAGGGGATAATCCACCTATTGGAATTGTGTTATGTGCAGATAAAAGCGATGCAGTTGTCAAATACACATTACCGGAAGATAATCTTCAGATATTTGCTTCAAAATACAAATTATACCTGCCGACAGAAGAAGAACTGCGCCAAGAATTGAAAGCAGAATACAGAGCCTTGGAAGAAGCTGACAGCGTTTGAATTTAACCTTTCCAAATCGCCACGCACTGCGTGACTAATTGAGTTGGACGCATTACAGTCATCTTATGATGTATAAAATCATGGAATTGTTTGATATGTTAACGCTGCCCGAGAAGGAAGAGCTTCTTAAAGAACTCCGGAAGCCTACAGATTTGGAACGCAAAGAACCAAAGAAAACCAAGTTGGAAGAGGCATGGCATGATACTCAGCGAAACATAAAGAAAGTAAACTTCTATGATTATATTGATGATCAGCTTGAGATAACGTTGATTTGGGACATCTGCGAAGACCTGATAAAGCCGTCGAGATTGCTGAGCTCGGACTCAGGAAGTGCAAAAGAGACCAGACCGAGATTCTCATATATTTGCTCCGGCATGCACAGGAGACCGGAGACGAGATAAAAGCTGCCAAGCTCATCAAGGGCGCAAAGCTCCGCAAGGCCGTTAACTTTGCTAAGGTACAGGTTGTGATGCTGTCAGCTTATCTGATGTTCGGATAATAACTGTCCCAATTTCCCACCCGCTCGCAGCAATTAGCTATTATGCATCCATAGAGTACAACTTAAAATAATCTTTTCATTAATAGCCGACAGATTTCGCACCATGTGCAGCTTGTTTGTCTGTAAAGCCTTCAAATTCTAATTGTTCTTTTAGACCTTTTTTGGAAAAGCCAGCGTCAAGCATTAAGTAGTCTTTAGCTTTTTGCAGGGCATTTTTTTCACCCAGCGTAGTACTTTCAGTTGCTGCCGTCGTTGCCGGGGCTTCAGTGGTAGCCATTGTCGTAGAAGGTGTCGCCTCTGTAGGTGTGGAAGCCGTTTCAGTATTCTCATCTCCGCTTGCAAAGCATCCAACTATACCTAAAACAACAATAATTACAAGGATAATGAACCATACCCGTTTATAAATCGGCTTCTTTGCTTTCATGCCCTGACCTGGTCTTGGCGTGGAAGGTATTGTAGGTTCAATATCACTAGTAGTTTTGGATCGTTCGGGAAATAGATGCGGAACTTCTTTCATTTCAGAGCCGCAATTTGGGCAAAAGTTCGTGTCTGCCTCAGTTCCACATTGTAAACATTTCTTCATCGTGTCCTACTAAAAAATTGTGTACTTTCTCTAACCATACCCCATCATGCCTTAATTAAATTATTATTCTACCATTATACAATACTATTTCTTAAAAGCTTCGCAATAGCCCACTAGCTCGACGCCGTGCAAACACAGTTGCTGCCGCCTTCTTTTGCCCGGTAAAGCGCCTTGTCCGATGCTGCGATCAAGCTTGAAATTTTGTCACCGGACCGCGGCGTCATACAAGCCGCTCCAATGCTGACCGTCGCCTTTGTCGGCTCGCCGCCGCAAGTTTCCACGGAAAGTTCTTCCACCTTCCTGCGGATTTTTTCCGCCATAAACGAAGCGCCGAACAGATCCGTATTGGGCAGCAGGATCACGAATTCATCCCCGCCGGTACGCGCGGCCACATCCCCCGGACGCGAAAGGGATTCTCTGAATAAGGCAGATATGGACTGAAGCAGCAAATCCCCCTGGGGATGGCCGTAAGTATCGTTGTATTCCTTAAACCGGTCCAAATCAACGGTCAAAAGGCTGATGGGAATCCTGTATTTTATGGACTCAGCCCACTCATGTTCCAGCTGTTTTTCGAAAAAGCGCCGGTTATACAAGGATGTGAGCGGATCGGTCATCACCATCCGGTGAGAAGAACGCTCTCGCTTCCGATAGAGTACCACAACCAGAGCAAGAATGACCAAGAGCAGGGCTGATATTCCCGCCAGATAGGGGACCCTCTGCTCAGCCAGCTTCTTGCTGTAGTCGAAAACCCGTCTTTCCCAGTGATCCGTAATTTCTTCGCAGTCCACCAGCTTCTGCGCCTTGCTTATGATGGAACTGAGCACCTTTTGATCCTTGTTGAGACCAAAGTAAGCCTCGCAGGGAATATTCAAAGGAACGTTTACCTTAAAGCCAGGTCGTTCCATATAGTTGGTAATAAATAAAAGCAAATGGCGGGGCATCATAATCAGATCCACATCTCCGGCTCCCAGAGCTTCAAAGCACAGCTTTGCGTCCGAATACAGTTTAATATTTTTGTGGTCTGGGAATATCCGGTTGAAGGTTTCCTCGTAGGCCGTGCCCTCAAGAAGTCCCACCTTTGACAGGGTGACCTGACTGATGGTCATATCGTCTTGGTCCATGCGGGACAAAAGAGCATAGCTGTCCGTGGAATATGGCGCGTCCGGCCACAAATAACGTCCGCTGCGGTCCTTGGACTTAATCAGGTTGGTAATGAGCACTACGTCGCCGTTGTCTAATTTTTCAAGGATCGAATTCCAGGGTTCCTCTGTTCCTGTGGTTACTTCAAAAGAAAGATCGGTCAGACTTTGCACTTCATCGAGAATATCATGGGCAATACCCTGCCACTTGTGCTCCTGCTCGTTGTAAAAGCTGATGGGATAGTTGTCGAACTCTGCGGCCACAGGGATTGGCTGCTTGTTATCGATATGATCCTTCAGATACGCCTTTTCTTCCGCGGTGAGCGATTTGTACAGCTGTTGGCGCAAATACTCTTTTTTTCCCTGTTCATATAAATCCGACAGCTCCTGCTTGCCGCCATGTTTTAAATATTTCTCCACCACATTAATCAGCGAGCTCAGATCCGGATTGGCAGTAGCCAGCGAAACAGAAGTAAAAGCTACCGGGTAATACTCCTGATAGGCGATATCCGAGTAATATTCCAGTAGCGAATCGGTGGTGGCCTCGTGAACAAAGCCGTCGAGGGTGCCGTCACGCAGTCCTTCCGCCGCCTCTTTGTAGTCCCGGACAAAGACCGCCTCAAAGGGTACTGCGGAAGTTTCCCGTACCCGCTCATAGGTTGTGGCATCTTTCAGAAAACCGTAGCGCAGCGTCTCCTTGCTGCTCAGAAGATCCAGAGGTTCTCGGTTGGCATTGCGAAAAACAGCAAAGGAACGTTCCGCAATAGAGCTGGTCATAAAATAGGTTTTGCGCCTGTCTGGCGTAGCAGTAAATTCGCCGCTCAAATCTACAGAGCCATCGTTCAGGGAGGCTTTCAGTTTATCCCACTCCAGGATCTGGGGCGTGATCTTCAAACCCAGCAAGCTGCTGAGCCGCTGGCATACAAGATTGGCGTAGCCTCCGATCTGGCCATCTAAGGAAACAAACGCCTCTTCCGAATAAATCATTCCGTAAACCAGGCCCTCCGGGTGCTGCTGTTTCAGCGATTCTATTTGGGCGATCTCTTCCTCGGTTACCCCGGGGATGTCCGTATAATATGCCGCCGCTTTGTCGTTTGACGCAGCCGAAACGGTGATCACAGATCCAAATAGAAAAAATATGAAGAAATATATGAAAACACGTTTGCAGTGTTCAAGCATTGGATTTCCTCCCAATCTCAAATTCGCGTACTGGTTGTGTGTGGCACATAGCTGTACTAGGCCATATATTCGCCAAAATAGGAATTGACCGCCGTGGCGTCTCTCTGGGAGCAATCGTAGCTGTCACATTTTATTATATCACTACATTTTATTAATGGACAGAGGGCGGGGGAAATAATTTATCTCGTCAACAGTGAGATGCGGATGAAATATGAGTCCATCGTGTTGGTGGTCATTTCATCTAAAAGATATTCATCATAAAAATAGTTATCTGTTTCCAGTCCGCTATCTTTTGCAAACGCTAAAAGCTGCTTATGGTATTTGGGAGTCTTCCAATATCCATCTTTATGATAAATGGTAAGATAATCCCCTTCTGGATGTATCCAGGGATCGGAATAGTCGTTTTTGTTTGTAAGCTTTGTCTGAAAATATTTATGATGAATAATTTTATTTTCATATATGGAATCAATATGGGTAATTTCACCTACAGAATAAGGCGAATAGATATCAAGCAGCTTTAGGCTTTTGTTATGATAGCCTTCGTAATGATAAACTTCTTCAATAACGTAAGGGTTTCCATCGAAAGCAGTGACATAGAAAAATTCTTCAGGAAGATGTTGAATTTTAATTTTATTTAATTCAGCGTTCAACGCTTCCTCTGTAATGCTCCGTCTGCCGTTTATAAATTTCTGGATCCGTAAAATCTGTGCAAGCCTTTCTTCGAGCTGCGCCGCTGTTTTGTTCAATAGCTTGGCAAATTTCTCTGGCGTTCGATTTTCAACGTATTTTTTGATCTCCAATATTGGCATATCCAATTCACGCAGCGTTAAAATCAGTGTAATATCGTCAAACTGCTGCCAAGAATAATATCGATAGTTATTGTCGCCTTTTATCTGGGGGGAAATCAAGCCAATCTTATCATAATAATGAAGTGTGGATTTTTCGATGTCAAACATTTTCGCGAACTGCCCGGTCGTATAGAGCCCATGCTCGTTTAGCTCATTTATTTCGTAATCATTTAACATAAAATACTCCTTGACTATAAAGTTCCTTTATAGCTTACCATAAAATCAGTAAATTTTAAATATTATAAAAATTGGAATTTTGTAAAGGAGATGAGGAAATGAATGATAGTGAAAATTCAAAGCCAAAACAAAAAGTCGGTGTGATCGGCGTAGTATTTATGATTTATGCCATGGCTTGTGCGGGCGCATTTGGAATTGAAGATATGATTCCGTTTGCCGGCCCCGGATTGACCGTGGTAATGCTAATTGTTATCCCTTTCTTCTGGGCTGTGCCCAATGCGTTGATATCCGCAGAACTGGGGTCGGCGCTTCCCTATGAAGGGGGCAGCTATGTATGGGTAAAGAGGGCTTTCGGTGAATTTTGGGGATTTCAGAGTTGCTTTGGAAGACTGGTTTCTTACTATGTAGGAGTTCCAATTTATGTTGTCCTTGCGGGGGACTATATGGGATCTTTATTAAATTGGAATGACACCTATACATATATCTTCAAGTTGATTCTTATTGCGATATTTGCATTTATCAATTATAAGGGTGTAAAAGATGTGGCTGCGGTAGGAACGGTTTTAGGTATATTGATCGTGGCCGCATTTGCTTGCGTCATCATTATAGGATTCTCACACGCCCAGTATAATCCGGTAGAGCCGTTTGCCCGCGAGGATCAAAGCGTAATCGCATCTGTTGGGGGAGCGCTGGCGATTGGTATGTGGATGTATACCGGATATGAATCTATGGCCAATGTGGCTGGGGAACTGGAAAATCCACAAGTTATCCCAAAAGCGCTGATGATTGTAGTCCCCTTAATCATCTTAACGTATGTACCAACAACGATAGCAGGGCTTTGCAGTGTTGGTCAATGGAAAAGCTGGGGTACAGATGGTGTATCCTATGGCGATGTAGCGGCGCTCGCAGGTTCTGGATGGGCCGTGTTCTTTGTGGTAGTCGCTTTCCTGGGGCAGATATCCACTTACAATAGTTGGATGGCCACTTCATCAAGAGCCTTTTTGGTACTTGCGGAAGATAACCTGGCGCCTAAAATTTTGACGAAGACAAACAAAAATAGTGTGCCAATTGTGGGATGGGCTTTGATGGTAGCGCTAAGCGTTCTATTCGCGTCGTTTTCTTTTGATGTGATTGCGATCCTAACTGTAACGGCAATCTTGTTTCCGACCTCATTGATGATGTTTGCCGCATTGAAACTCAGAATAAGCGAACCGGACTTACCAAGGCCATTTAAGGTAAAGCTGAACAATTTCTGGTTCGGGGCACTCTGTATGCTGGTACCTCTTACCGCATTTGTAGCCTTATATTTGAACGGGTTAGATTATTTTGTTGCTGGATGTGCCATGTTCATCATTGGGCCAATTCTATATATGATTGCAAGAAAGTCTTTAGGCGGAATGACGAAAAAAGATCCTGAACATAATCCTGAAAATCCTAAGACAAAAATGCCATACGGCGATATGAAGAGAATCGCGTTTTTTTACTTCATGTTAGGCGTTCTGGTGGCAATTGGATACTTCTTTTTGAACTGGTACGAAGACCCGGCCTATTATATCGAAACCTATGGGAACGAGCATATTTTCAATCTTTTTATGGGCGGTGTGGTCGGTACAGCTTCCGTAAGCTTTATATTGGCAATTGTTTTCTATGGGATACACAAGAAAAAAGATGATGCCACAAACAGAATTGATACAAAGCAGGAGGGCTTAAAATGAATGGTTATAATGGATGCGTCGCTATCATTAGCGGCGGTGCGGGAGGAATTGGAAAGGCTGCGGCCGTGGAATATCTCGAAAAAGGCGCAAAAGTGTACTTGATCGGACGTACGGCTGACAAACTGAAAGACGCAAGAGAAGAACTTAGTAAAATAAGCGACAACGTCTTTGCTCTGCAAGGGGACGTATCAAAAGAGCTTGATTGTCAACGGATCATAAATCATGTGGCTGAGAGAGAAAAGAGCATCGATCTCCTTGTCAACAGCGCCGGAGTCTATATAGAAAAACCAACTTTAACATGCAGCGTCGAAGAATGGGACCAAGTGATCGATATCAACCTGAAAGGAACATTTTTGATGTGCAGACAGGTCATGCCGCACCTGATAAAAACCAAAGGCGCGATCGTAAATGTAAGCTCGGATGCGGGCCTCGTCGGGTTCAGGGGAGCGGCCGCGTACTGCGCGTCCAAAGGCGGAATCAACCTTCTGACAAAATCTTTAGCCGTAGAATTTGCGGAGCATGGTGTGAGAGTCAATGCGGTCTGCCCGGATATGGTTGATACGCGAATGCTGCAAAAGGATTTCGAGTCCTCAGGCTTTAAGAGCAGGGAAGAATATGACCGTTACAATTGGGAAGCGTTTTCCCAGGGCGGCGTACAGGGAAGATACATCCAACCGGAAGAAGTGGCAAAAGCAATTGCATTTCTGGGCTCGCCAAAGGCAGCGGCTATTACGGGTGTTTGTCTGGCTATGGACTTTGGATTGACGGCAGGGTTTTAACGGAAAGGAGCTCATCTATGATTGCAGACACAGTTCTTACTAATGGAAAAATCTATACGATGGACAAAGATAACACAGTTGTAGAATCCATTGCTATCAAAGCGAACAAAATTATATTCACGGGTTCCGATAGTGAGGTCAAAAGCTACATCTCCAGCCATACAAAGGTTGTGGATGTGAAGGGAAACACTGTCCTGCCGGGACTGATCGAGACGCATGTCCACGTCCCGGGTAACGCGTATAATGTTCTGCATAATATCGATTTATACGATGCGAAAACCACAGAAGAGACGGAAGCGGTGATTGAAAGATTTATAAAAGAACATCCGGAAAAAAACAGGTATTATGGCAAAGGATTTAAGACTTCTGTTTTTCCTGGGACAGAGAGCACGAAAGGCCCCAAAAAGGAACGGCTGGATCGAATATGCAGCGATAAACCGATCGGGATTATTGATGAAGGCGGCCATATATGCTGGCTGAACAGCAAAGCGTTAGAGCTTGCCGGCATTACGGAAACGATTGAGGAGATTGATGGCGGAATCATTGAAAAGGATGAAAAAACAGGGGAGCTCTGGGGAATCTTAAAGGACGAAGCGAAAAAGCTTTTTCCGGAGCAGCAGTTTTCTCCGGAAGAAAAAAGGGAAGCTTACCAATGGTTTCAGGATTTGTTTACATCCTATGGATATACGAGTATCCTGGCTATGCGGCAATCCGCGTCATCGGATCCTACGCCTATTTTAGAAACGATTGCATATTTTGATGAACAGGATCAGCTGAATTTGCGAGTGGCGAGCGCGCGAGAAATAAAAGTTCTGGAAGATGAATACATACAAATAAACGATCTAGCGGAGCTGAAAAAAAAGTATCATCAGGAAGACGGAAAAATAAAAGTAACAACGGCAAAATTCTTTTTAGATGGAACGGTAGAAGGCCTGAACGCATTTTTAAGCGAGCCTTATAGCCTTGAAGCCGGCAAAGGTGAGAATTACTACGGCGAACTCTTCTGGGATGAAGGACGTTTGAAAGCTACCTTTATAGAAGTTTTAAGCAGGGGCTTTAATATCCATATCCACGCTATCGGCGATGAAGCGGTCTCAAAGGCTGTTGAGGCGTTGGAGATAGCTCAGGAGAAAGTCAAAGGAGATCATCGCAATTGTATCACGCATTTGCAGCTTGTACACGCGGACGACTTTTCAAAAATGGCAGAGCTGAATATCATCGCCTGTGTAAATCCCTATTGGCATTTTAAGGAGCCATCCGTATATTTCGACGGTGAAGAAGTCTTTCTGGGCAAGGAACGGGCGGAAACAGAATATCCTCTCAAAAGTTTCATCGACCACGGTGTTATCATCACCTGCTCCGCGGATTATCCGTCTTCCCCGTACCCGAATCCGTTTTTCGCTATTCAGGCGGGAGTTACGAGAAATCTCTATGACGCTGATTATTTTGGCGCTGAAAAGATTACAGACGAGAACGACCCCAAGTGGCGGCTGAATCCTGAAGAAAGAGCCGGCGTACTGGAGCTGGTAAAGGGCTATACGATCGATGCGGCATACGCGATGCATATGGAAGATGAGATAGGCAGCATAGAATGTGGAAAAAAAGCGGATGTTATCGTAATAGATAGGGATATCTTTGCCATAGATCATCTGGATATTGAGAATACAAAAGTATTAAAAACGTTTTTCGATGGCAGAGAAGTATATTCCTGCAAGAAATAATTTCATGAAGGGTGTGAGTTTTATGGCAAAAAAATTTAAAATTATGCTGACCTTTGACGTGGACGCGGAAACCTTATGGACAGCGCGGGATGCTAATGTGGACGGCAAAAATACAATTCGGCCGTCCATGTTGTCACAAGGCAGCTACGGCGCAAATGTCGCAGTTCCAAGGATCCTCAATTTATTGGAAGAATACGATATCAAAGGCTCATTTTTTATCCCCGGAGAAGTTGCAGAGCTCCATCCGGAGATGGTTGAAAAGATACATAGGAAAGGGCATGAAATCGGCAACCATGGATATTCACATACATGTCCTGATCTCTTTGATGACTACGAGGAGGAACGGAAAGAATATGAAGAGACAAATTGCGTGTTAAAGGAAATAACCGGATCAGCTCCAAAGGGCTTTCGTGCTCCATCATGGGAATACAGTCGAAATACATTTGATATTGTAAAAAAAATGGGGTTTACCTATGACAGTACAATGATGGGAGCTGATTCAATGGGAAAATTGGAAGTGTTCGGTGAAAAATCGGATCTTGTAGAAATTCCGATCAACTGGACGCTCGATGATGCTCCGTTTTGGCTTTTGAGTTCACAAGATTGGGGCGCTCCCATGCTGCCTCCCAGCGCAGTATATGAAATATGGACGGAAGAATTTGAATTCTTATATCAGGAAAGCGTTGATAATGTGTTTACTTTGACCTGCCATCCGCAGATTATAGGCCGCCCGTCCAGAATCAGGATGTATGAGCGTTTGATCCAATTTCTAAAGAAGCATGAAAATGTTGAATTTTTGAGATGCATAGATGCCGCAGAGCAATATGCGTAGAAAGGGGAGATGAACGATGATGGATTTTAAAAATAAAGTTTGCCTTATTTCGGGCGCTGCATCTGAAAGAGGGATCGGATTTGCAATTGCAAAAGAATTTGGTGCATTGGGAGCTATCGTAATTTTGACAGATATTGTTGAAAAAGTATACGATCGGGCAGATGATTTAAATCGCCTGGGAATGAAGAGCGCTGCATATACCTGTGACCTATGTAATGCAGAAAAGGTACAAAATATGCTGGAGGAACTATACGACAAGTATAGGAAGATTGACGTTTTGATAAATAATGCAGGGTGGCATATCGAAGGCTGTCCGGAAGAATACCCTGACTTTGTCGACGCGAAAAAAGAGGAATGGTTTCTTAAATTCAACCGGAATTTCATGACGACCTTTAATATGACGAAAACAATACTTCCAAATATGAAAAAACAGAAGGCGGGGAGGATTATTAACATTTCCTCTGTAATTGGGCCTGTGTTAGGTGCGGAAGGTGATTCCGCGTATGCGGCCAGCAAAGCGGGAATTGTCGGCATGAGCCGTTCCATCGCCATAGAAGCGGCAAAAGACAATATTACGATCAATAACATATTGCCCGGCTATATCTCGTCGGCGTCCCAGGAAGAAGATGCATATGAAGCAGGACTGAAAACGCCTATGAACCGAAATGGCCACCCGGATGAAGTCGCAGGACTCGCTGTGTTCCTTGCGTCAGAAAAAGCATCCTACATTACGGGACAAGCAATTGTCGTTGATGGCGGAGCATCGATTGAAATGAAATTCGGCTGATGCCGCTTCCCATGATCGGTAATTTTTAAGCAGATAAACGTCAGGAATGAGAGGGAGAATATGAAAGTAATGATGATTAACGGCAGCCCGAATGAAAAGGGTTGTACATATACCGCTTTGCTTCAATGTAAAAAAGGTTTGGAGGAGATGGGCGTCGATGCGAACATTGTCCACATAGGTCGTGAGCCGGTTTACAGCTGCTCCGCGTGTTTTGGATGTGAGGAGACAGGAAGGTGCGTCCATGATGATATTTGTAATAATATGCTGGCACTCGCAGAACAATCCGTCGGCATTATTGTTGGATCGCCGGTTTATTTTGCCGGCCCTACAGGAGCAATATGTTCTTTGTTAGAACGAATGTTTTTTGCAAACAGCGATGTTTTAAAAGGAAAACCGGCAGCCGCGGTTGTAAGCTGTCGTCGATCCGGTTCAACTGCTGCTTTTGACAGACTCAATAAATTCTTCGCATATAACAATATGCCAATCGTAACTTCTCAAAACTGCTGGAATGGAGTTCATGGAATAACGCCGGATGAAGTCATGCAGGATGCTGAGGGGATGCAGACGATGCGGATACTAGGCAGGAATATGGCGTGGCTCATTAAGACAATGCATGGATCGAATATAAAAATGCCATCAGAGGAGGAGTACATAGAGACCAGTTTTATTAGAGATTAGTCCAGTTTTTTATGTTCAAAGAAATGATAAATGCGCCGAAAGAATCCGACCTTTGGATCATTAATAATTTTTGAGTAAATGAGGCATTCTAAAAGTAATCATTTATATTTTAATTCATTTATTCAAAAGGAGTATACAATTATGAGCGGCAATAATGTTGTGTTAGCAAGAAATACAGAAAACGCGCCCAAAAGTCCCCTGTATTCGCAAACTGTAGCCTTTTCTCATTATAACAACCTATCAGCGCAATTACCGATCGATCCCAAATCTGGGAATTTGGTAGCAGGTGGTATAAAAGAGCAGGCCCGGCAATGTTTTAAAAACATCAAGGCTATTGTAGAAAGCATTGACCATGTAATGAGCGATATTGTTAGAATTACCATATTTATTAAGGAAATCAAGGATATTGACGCAGTGACCGAAGTTTATAAAACTTACTTTACGAGTTACCTTCCTTCATTAACAATGGCTGCAGTTTCTGACTTGCCTATGGATGCTTTGGTACAGGTTGAAGCACTTGTTTCAAATGGCGAGGGTACCATTCCAAACGCACCGCAGGCAGGCGACCTGATCAAGCTTACCAATACCACGGCAAATGCGCCAATTTGTCCTCTCTCTTCGCAGACAGTAGCTTTTTCCCATTACAATAACCTATCAGCGCAATTACCGATCGACCCAAAAACGGGAAGGGTGACAGCAAGTGATGTAAAAGGACAGGCTTGTCAGTGCTTAAAGAATATAAAGGCGATTTTGGAAAGTATCGAGGTTCCTTTTGATGATATTGTGAAAGTGAATATCTTCCTTAAGGATCTCTCAGATCTTGAAGCTGTAAACCAAGTTTATAAAACCTTTTTTCCAGATTCAGCGATCGCTAGGGCCGCAGCCTATGTTCCTGCGCGGACAGTCATTGCAGCTGCAGCCTTACCGATGGATGCCTTCGTACAGATTGAAGCAGTGGTGTCACACGGAGATGGGACGCCTCCACAGGCAATTGAAGACAGACATGGCCTGATCGTTGAAGCTAACAATACGGACAAGGTGTCAGTCGATCCTCTGTCTACGCAGACGGTAGCCTTCTCTCATTACAATAATATTTCAGCGCAGTTGCCGATCGACGCAAAAACCGGTGAACTAGTAGCGGGCGGTGTGAAAGAGCAGGCCTCCCAGTGCTTAAAAAATATTAAGGAGATCATTGAAAGCGTTGACCATGTTATGGAGGATATCGTGAAAGTAAATATCTTCCTGAAAAATATCGCGGATATTGAGGCAGTAGATGAAGTTTATAAAACATTCTTCCCAGACGGTGTTCCTGCACGGAGAGTCGTCGGAGTATCCGCGTTGCCAAAGGACGCGTTGATCCAGATCGACGCGATCGCAGGAAACGCGGAAGGTACTCCTCCAATCGTTTAACAGGAATAGGGGGATATTATTCCTCTTCTCGATAGCGAGCCCCTTGAAACTGATAATTATGAAAGTTTTAAGGGGTTTTTTCTTTAAAAAAACAGAAACAGGTGGATTGATTTAAGTGCATGATAAGGAAGCTTTGACTTAAAGAGATTCTATGCTTTTTTAACTTTTTCTGCAGAGAGACTGGTCTGGCATCCAATTGAGACTTCATAATATGGAAGAATTCTTCGATTCTCCACTTATCACTTCATTTTATCGATGCACAGAGGGGACGTGTACATTTTATAACAGCAGCGCATTGGTCGGAGAAGTCAAACCAGCGGCACATTTCTGAAGAGAACGAACGGAACGTTCCAAAATTCGGGGATATGCAGCGTCGCAAAGTAGTAGGAAATATAATGCTCCAGCTGTGCCGATATTTCCTTGGGGTCATAAAATTGATTTTCTTGTGACCGCTCCTCTATTTTTTTAAAAAATGTCCGATGCTGCAGCGGGGTACAGCCATACCATTTTTTGAAGCTGCGGTAATAAAACTTCGGATCCGAATAACCGACCGTGTAGGAGATGTCAGAAATGTTGCGGATGGAGTCGAGCAAAAGCACTTCTGAATGATAGATTCGCACGAAGTTCAGATAAGAGGAGTAACCGACGAACGAGGTCTTTTTAAAAAAGTGGGACAGATAATTGGAATTCAGATGGAGCTGGGCCCCGATCTTTGTAATCGTAAGCTTTTCTGAATAACGCTGGTTTGTAAGAACCATCACTTTCTCATATCTTTGCTTTGCCTCCTGGGAATAGTCCAACGTGTTTGCCACATAATTGAAAAAATGAAAATGCTCCAGCATAATATCCATGATTTTCAGAGCCAGATTGCAAAAGGTCTCCCTCTGGGAGACTTTTTCGTGGGGAAAACAGTAAAAATAAAGCATTGTCAGCAGAAGATGCTTCAAATTCTGCATCTCATCCTGCTTCTCCTTTCTAAGAACATACCGTTCGCATACAAAGAACATATAGGGCAGATCAGGATTGTTGAAAATCGGATGGCGCAGGTCAAAATAGAAGGAAACGAATAAATTATTTTCCGAGGACTGTAAAGAGTGGATGTCATGAGGATCGCAGGAAATAATATCGCCGTCGGTCAGGGGAATATCTTCATATGCGATATGGATAACCGCATTTCCCTTAAAACAGTAGATGATCTCCAAAAATCCTTCGTGGTAGTGACAAGCTTCCTGAGTGATTGAATAAATGGAAATCGCGACAGGTGTATCTTTTATGAAATCTGGAACAGTATTTGCGGTGTGCATAGAACCCTCCGAATATAGACATATTTGTTGATAATTATATGTTAAGTTCAACAAAAAGTCCATATAAATGTCAGAAAATAATCATTATACTGAATTTATCAAAACGGATTCCGTATAATTTTTATCTGAAACTTTTACAGGAGGTACGTTATGGCTGAGAAAGCACAAACAAATGGTGAATTTAAAAAGGTATTAGGATTAGGCTCTTTGATCTGTTTCGGCTTGGCCTATTTGGCGCCCACCGTTGTATTCAATTATTATGGACCCATGTCAGTGGCTTCAAATGGGATGTATACCACAGTAATGCTGTGTACTGCAATCGCAATGTTTTTCACGGCATTCAGCTATGCAAGCATGTCCAAAGTATTCCAAAAATCCGGGTCAGCGTATGTATATGTACAGCAATCCCTGAACCCTCATATGGGATTTGTAGCTGGATGGGTGATGCTGCTTGATTATCTGCTGCTGCCGATGGTGTGCTTTCTGCTAGTCGGGGTTTATATGAATACGTATATCCCTGCCGTGCCCGTGGCGGTTTGGATTATCGTGCTGGTCACACTCTGCTTTCTTGTCAACGTGTTTGGCATCAGCAATACGGCAAAGGCGGACAATATTATTGTAGGAGCAGCTCTGCTAATGATGGCGCTGTTTGTGGTTGTGGGTATCATAACCATTGCAAAAGGCGGTATCGACGGTACTTCCAACGGACTCATCGATGGCACCGCGTTTTACAACCCGGAGGTTTTCCAGTTCAGACTGGTCTTATACCCGGCTGCGATTCTCTGTGTATCTTTCCTGGGATTTGACGCAGTTTCCACATTATCCGAAGAAGCGAAAAATCCCAAAAAAGATATTCCCAAGGCCATTGTTCTCGTTTGTCTGGGGGCTGGAATTATTTTTACCCTTATCGCATACATTGCACAGGTTATGTGGCCGGTAGGCTGGCAGCAGATGTCCGATCCGGACGCCGGGATCTTTCAACTGCTGGCAAAGATTACGCTCATCCCCCATATGGATATCGCCTTCCTGATCATCGATAACATCGGCAGCATCGCGTGCGCCTTATCAGGTCAGGCGGCAGTCACACGAATTATGTACAACATGGGCCGGGATAATATTCTGCCAAAGAAATTATTCGGCAGGCTCAATAAATATGGCGTTCCGGTTTATAACCTCATCATCGTTGCCATCATTGGTTTGCTGGGAATCGTATTTGCAGACAACATTATGGCCGGAGCGGAACTGATCAGCTTTGGCGCGGTAACTGGATTTCTTCTCGTTAACGTTTCCGTACCAGTGTACTTCCTTATCAGAAAGAAGGAACGGAGAGGAAAGTCGATTTTCATGCATGGCATAATGCCAATCGTTGCTACCATTATATGTGCCGTCTTATGGATTAACATGTCCAATACGGCAAAAACAGTAGGTCTCATATGGCTGGCGATCGGAGTCCTTGTTTTGGCGATCCAGACAAAAGGATTCAGAAAACTTCCGCCGGAAATGGAACTTGAATAAAGAAAGAGTGAGGTGACTCCAATTATGAAAATTGATAAAGTACTATTTAACGGAAAGATTTACACATCCGTTCAGGAGACGCCTTGGGCCGAGGCTCTGGCGATTTCCGGAAGGAAGATTGCTTTCGCGGGCAGCAATGAAGAGGCGAGGGCGGTGGCAGATGCAGACACGGAAATGATCGATTTGGAAGGTAAGACCATTTTGCCGGGTTTCCTGGACGGACATACCCATCCTACCACAGTGGCCAAGACCTTTTATCGGGTGCGGATGCCGCTGACCCACGACAAGGATGAGCTGCTGGCAAATATTCAAAAATACGCGAAACAGTATCCGAAAGAGGAAAGGCCGTTCCTTTTCTGCGAAAATTATTTTGCGGAAACCTTCGGGCCGAAAGGGCCGAGAAAAGAGGAGCTGGACCAAATCGTTTCCGACCGGCCGGCAAGAATACAGGATTTTACAGACCATGCATGCTGGTTCAACTCCATGGCCCTGGAAATGCTGAAAGACGAAAACGGCATCCCCCACAGCAAATCACCTGTCGGCGAGGCGCAGTTCGTGAAAGATGAAAATGGAGAATACACGGGCTGGTGCCTGGAAGGAGGGCCGGAGGGCGATCTGGGAATCTACGACGCCATCGGATGGTATCCGCCGGATACTCCGGACGAAGAAATGATCAAGCCGCTGCTGGATTTCTTCAAGGCAAACGGCGTCATGTGCATGCTGGATGGATTCACAGAAGGCGGCGAGGCGATGAAGCTGTTTTCGGAGCTGGATCAAGCAGGGAAGTTAGGCATGTATTACGAGGGGGCTTCCCATGCGGGAACCATCCATGATCTGGAAGAAGCAATTAAAAACGTGCGGCAGTGGCAGGCGAAATACGGTACTGAGCGGGTCCATATCAACACGGTAAAAATGTTTGTGGACGGCACCAATGAATTGGGCGATTGCCTGGCGCTGGAGCCTTTCAAGAACGACCCGGAAGGAAAGAACTGCGGCCATGCCAATTTATATAAAGCGGACCTGGTCAAGGCCATGGTGCGGCTCAATGAAGAGGCCATCGATCTCCATCTGCATATCATCTGCGACGGGGCGTTCCGCAATGTGGTGGACGCTTTGGAAGAAGCCCGCAAAATCTGCGGCCATGGCTGGAAGATCCGCGTGACAGGCGCCCACTGTGAGCTGACCCATCCTCATGACCGCGAAAGGGCCGCAGAGCTGGGTCTTTACATCGACTGGTCCACCCATTGGTCCGGCGGGTACTTTGGCGAAGCGGCGCAGGAATTCCACGGAATCGACCGCTGGAATACCATGTATGATTTTCGGGAATTCACAGCAGCAGGGGGGAATCTGGGATTCTCCAGCGACGTATTCAGCTATCAGGAAGCGGTGCGGGCGAACCCATTCTTCGGCATTCAGGCAGCCATGACGAGAGTTGATCCTGTGTTTCCCCTGGACCCGAAAAAATATCCCGGCAGCGCCCGCCCGCCCGAGGGAGCAAAATACACGCTGGAGGAACTGATTAAAGGCTACACCATCAATAATGCCGCCCGCCTGAGGCTGGATGATAAAATGGGTTCCCTGGAGCCCGGAAAACTGGCCAACTTTATGGTCCTGAATCGAGATATCTTTACAACTTCCGCTGAGCAAATGTCTGCGGTAACAGCTGAATGTACCTATTTCGAGGGCGAGAAACGCTGTATTACAAGCAGCCTGTCTGTGAGCAGAGAATGAACTGGCAGGCGCTGCTCTGCTATTCTGGATCCGAAGGAAGCGGGCCCTTCGGGCCCGGATTAATAAAAGGTAAAAAGTAAAATGATCGATAGAGCTTGTTTTGATCTAAGTTTGCGATGATTTACTCCTGCCCTCGACTTTCGGATTCGAGCCCCGGCCCCGGAACCTGGACCCCGCCCCCCTCAAGGATTCAGAGGTCACGACGATCACGATTATTGCGACAGATGTTTATGTCCGGAAAAAAGCGTAAATTTTATTCGAAATTTACGCTTTTTTCAACGATTGCATCGCCTCAAAGCAGCTAGACCAGCTGCCAGGCTGCCTTTTTTCGAAATGAGGCCACGCAAACCCACAACTTTGCGTAAAAATTACAAATATATTTGAGCATTTACCGGATTTCAACTGTTGAAGCCAATACACTGCACAAAACAAAACATGCCGGATCATTTCGTGTACTTGTCGGAATAGTATGGTATACTAAACCTATCTACACTTTGTGTCAGGAGGTATCATGAGTAATTTCAAGTTGACGCTTGCAGAATGCAGGCAGATCCTGGATCATATTTCAGGCCTGGTGGTGATTGACGCACAGGGCAAGGTAAGATTTCTTTCAAAAGATATGGTAGAAAGAGTCCAGCAGCTGGGCGTATCCAAGAGTGAGGCCGATAATTACTACGGCAAAGACATTCAAAAAATCAATCCCGTATCAAAGATCGGCAATGCTTTAGACAAGGATGCAAAGCCGCAGATTGTCTTTTACCAAACGGTAGGGATCACGGGAGCGGCGGTGATCTATCCCATCGTTGAAAAGGGGGAACTTCTGGGCGCGGTCGATTACGACGTTTTGCCCAATGACGCGTACATTCGCATCTTCCTGGATATGGTCGCGGAACGCTCCCTAAATCATGATCTGGACTTTGAAATCGATATCGAAGAGCTTTTTAATAAAGTAAACAGCGGCGGAAATGTGAAATATCGGATACAGGACATCCTGGGCGAAAGCGAGGCGATTAAAAAGCTGAAACAGAGGATCTACATATGCGCGGATGCGGATACAACGGTTCTGATCAATGGAGAAACGGGAACGGGAAAGGAACTGGCAGCAAATGCAATCCACCATATTTCCAAACGAGCGAATGGACCGATGATCGAAATCAACTGCGCTGCCATTCCGGAAAATCTCGTTGAATCCGAACTCTTCGGATATGAAGAAGGCAGTTTTACAGGGGCGCAAAAAGGCGGCAGGCCGGGAAAATTTGAGCTGGCTGACAAAGGTACGATTTTCTTAGACGAGGTAGACCAGCTGCCCATGCACATCCAGCCCAAGCTGCTGAGGGTGCTGCAGGAAAAAGAAATTGACCGGATCGGCGGAAAAAAGATCGGGGTCGATGTGAGGGTCATAGCGGCTACCAACAAGAATTTGCCGGAGCTGGTAAAGGACGGCCGTTTTCGTGAGGATTTGTTTTATCGCTTAAACGTTATCGAACTGCGGATACCTCCGCTGCGGGAGAGAAAAGAGGATATCAGACTGCTGACTGAGCATAAGATCAAGACCATTGATAAGGATATAAAGGGCATCACCAAAGGCGCTATGAAAATTCTTTACAATTACAGCTGGCCGGGAAATATTCGCGAGCTGTTCAATGTCATCGACCGGAGCGCATATTTTTGCAGCGGCGATCGGATCGAAGAAGACGACATTATGGAAATGCTGCCCCAAGAGAAAAGAAAAGAATATGGCAGCCGCGAGATCAAGTCGCTGGAGGCTGTTCGAGATGAAGCGGAAAAGCAGGCGATCAAACGGGCGCTGGAGCTTTATGGCGGGAACAAATCCAAGGCCGCGCAGGCGCTGGGAGTAACCAGAAGCAATTTGTATCACAAGATGAAAAAGAACCATATCGAATAATTGTATTATATTTTGTCACCGTCAAAATATAATACAGCATGAAAACGGTTTTATTTTAACGAGTTTCTAAGACTATGTGTATCATATTTTGACACATGGTCTTTTTGTATGTGTGAATATATTGAAAAGTAAGTATCTTTGAATTGGCATAATACTTGCTTTATATATTAGCGTTTAAACAGTAGACGTATTTCGATATCGAAAAGATGTTAATGCCCAATTGAGTTGTTATAAGGAGGATATTCAAATGATGAACCAAACAACTTCAAAAATTGGCGTCAAAACCAAATTGAGCTATGCGGTCGGGCAAATGGCGGACTCAGCATCTTTTAACCTTTATTATTGCTTTTTCCTGTACTTCCTAACGGATTTCGCGGGGATGAACCCGGCGCTTGCGGGGATGATTTCGCTGATCGCGATCCTGTGGGATGCCGTTACCGACCCGATCATTGGCTATATATCGGACAATCTCAAATCAAAATACGGAAGAAGGAGGCCCATGATCCTGGCGGGGGCCATACCATACGGCATATCTGTATTTTTGCTGTTCAACAACATCGACCTGGGCGGAAACGCGCAGTTCTTCTATTTCCTTGCTGTGGCACTGCTGTTCTGGACGTCCTTTACCACCTATGACATACCGTTCTTCTCCCTTGGCGCCGAGCTGAGCGAGGACTTCAATGAGAGAACTTCCCTGCGGGCGTGGTCCAGCGTATTCATGTATCTGGCCTCCATGCTGGCCACGGCCCTGCCGCCGATCCTTTTGAGCAAACTGCAAGGCAGCGGCTATTCATCCGATTTCGCATGGAATTTTATCGGTGTGCTGTTTATGGCCATCACCATCCTTGCCGGACTGGTATGTTGGAATTTCACCCGGGGGAAAGAAGACAAAATCGACTGGTCGGAAGTGAAAGACAAAGCAAAAATGAATTTTTTCACCAACTATATCTCAGCCTTTAAACTCAAGCCGGTCAAGTGGCTTCTCTTATCCGTTTTTTCCGTAGCCCTTATAGCGGCGGTCGTAAGTAATTCCAGCATGTACATGATGAACCACGTATTGGGCTTTTCCGCTGAAAAGCAGTCCCTTTCCTTTATCATCTATACGATTGTCAATTTAGGGTGGATCCCTGTTGTTAATATCCTCTCGCAAAAAGTTGATAAGAAGTACGCGTATGCAATCGCATTGGGCGTGAGCGCGGCAACCGCCCTGATCGTAGTGATCATGGGCTATGACATGTATACCCGCTTGGTCAGCAATTACGCGATATACATCGTATTTCTCACCATATCATCCTTTGGGACATGCGCTTTCTGGACCTTGTATTTTGCCATGATGTACGATCTTTGCGAAGTGGATGAATTTGTAAATGGGACAAGAAAAGAGGGGACTCTGAGCGCATTGACCTCCTTTTTCCAAAAACTTGGCGCGGCCAGCGCTTCATGGCTGACCGGCATGCTGCTGGCCAAAGGCGGCTACGACGCGGCCTTAGCTGTACAGACCATAGAAGCAAAGCATATGATCTTCAATATATTCAATTTGGTACCGCTCATTGGAATCGTCATAGGGATTCTCGCGATCCTCAAATACCCGATGACCAAGAAACGGTTCTACGCTTTGCTAAAGGCATTGAAGCTGAAAAGGGCGGGAAAAGAATACAGCACCGATGGATTTAAAGAATTGCTGTAGAAGTAAGGAAAGAAGGCCCAATGGGCCGCTAAGAAATTATCATAGAGACGAAAGGAATTTAAAATGAAAAAAAGAGCGCGTGATTTAGGAATCAACTTTTTTGGAGACCCGGGAAAAAACAATGCCATAACGGACGTAGAAGGGGTCGAGGTGGGCTACAGCACCATCATCAAGGGAGAGCCGGATAATTTTAAAGGGAGAGGCTCAAACTTTGCCAGAACAGGCGTTACTGCGATCCTGCCCCGGGGGAAGCAAAAGAGCGTCGTGTATGCGGGCCGGCATGACCTGAACGGCAATGGAGAACTAACCGGCACCCACTGGATGGACGATTCAGGCTTTATCCATGGGCCCATCATGATCACGAACACCAACAGCGTGGGCATCGTCCGGGATACGGTCACCAAGTGGATGGTGGAAAACGATTACTACCAGCACCTGGTTTTCATGGGGGAAGAAATTGACGAATGCGGATATTTTTATCCGGTCGTCGGGGAAACCTGGGACGGTCTGCTCAATGATATCAATGGGTTCCACGTGAAAGAAGAGCACGTATATGAAGCTCTAAACAACGCAAAGGCGGGGCCGGTCGCGGAAGGGAACGTAGGCGGCGGGACCGGCATGGTATGCCATCAATTCAAAGGCGGGACAGGGACCGCCTCAAGAGTGCTGCCAAAGGAATTCGGCGGATATACGGTGGGCGCGCTGGTGCAGGCGAACCACGGCATCCGCATGTGGTTTGAGGTCAATGGAATCCCCATGGGACAGGAAATCGAGGGGGCCGATCCCGTGTGCAATACCTTTGCGCCCAAACCGGGAACCGGCTCCATCATCGTCGTTCTTGCCACAGACGCGCCGGTGAATCCGACGCAGCTTTCCAAGATGTGCAAACGCGTACCCATTGGGATCGGCAAGCTGGGCAGCGGATATGAAAACGGCTCGGGCGATATCTTCGTCGCCTTTTCCACAGCCAACGAAAACGCTTACACCAACAACGTTTCCACCGCAGAAGTCCTTGGGGATTATATGATGGACGCGATCTACAGAGCTGTGGCGGATTCGGTGGAGGAAGCGATTTTGAATGCCCTTTGCGCGGCAGAGACCATGGAAGGCGCCAATCACAATAAGTTTTACGCCATGCCCCATGATGAAGTGGTGCGTATTTTAAAAAAGTATAGAGGAGAATGAACAATGTATCGAAGGAATGCCTGGGAGAAATATAGGGAAGAAGATTTAAGAAAGGTCATGGATTTTAACGAAGGTTACAAGCGGTTTCTTTCCTCCGCCAAGACAGAACGGGAATGTGTGAAAGAGGCCGTGCGCCTGGCGGAAGAAAAGGGCTTTGTGAATTTGCAGGGTGTGTTCAAAAGCGGACGGCCGTTAAAAGCGGGAGATAAGCTTTATGGAATCAATCGCCATAAAAATGTTGTGCTGTTTGTCTTAGGAGAAAAACCTTTGGAAGAGGGGATGCGGATTCTGGGCGCGCACATTGATTCGCCCCGGCTCGATCTGAAACCAAATCCCCTGTATGAAGAGGGAGGCTTGGTACTGGCGGATACCCATTATTATGGAGGAATCAAAAAATATCAATGGACCGCTCTTCCCCTGGCGATCCACGGGGTAGTGGTACGCAGAGACGGCAGCAAAGCGGAAATACGTATCGGTGAAGAGGATGGAGAACCGGTCGTAGGAATCAGCGATCTTTTGTATCATTTTTCGGAAGAACAGTTGAAAAAAAGCGGGGAAACGGTTGTGGAAGGGGAAAATCTGGATGTCACCTTCGGACACATGCCGCTCAAGGATACGGAAAAAGAGGCCGTCAAATCAAACATCCTGAAACTGCTCAAAGAAACCTACGACATAGAGGAAGAGGATTTTTTCAGCGCGGAGCTTGAAATCGTTCCCGCCGGCGCGGCAAAGGACTACGGTCTGGACCGGAGCATGGTCATGGCATACGGGCAGGACGACCGGGTCGGCGCCTATACATCCCTGGCCGCGGTCCTCGATCTGGAGCACAGCCGACACACCGCCTGCTGCGTCCTGTTTGATAAAGAAGAAATCGGCGATGTGGGAGCCACGGGAGCCCACTCCTTATATTTGGAAAATCTGGTGGCCGAGCTGATCTGGTACATGGGAAATACTTCACCCCTTGCAGCAAGGCAAGCCATGGCCCGCTCAAAAATGTTCTCCTGTGACGTAAGCGCGGCCTTTGACCCGCTTTACCCGGAAGTTTATGAAAAAAAGAACACCGCGATCCTTGGCCATGGCATGGTGCTGAGCAAGTATACCGGCAGCGGCGGAAAGATCTATAGCAATGATGCCAATCCGGAATATATTGCCTCGCTGCGCAGGATTTTTGAATCCGCGGGCGTCAATTATCAGACTGCTGAACAGGGAAAGGTGGATACCGGCATGTTCCAAACCATCGCTTATATAATGAGCAGCTATAATCTGGACGTGATCGATGCCGGCGTAGCCGTAATGAACATGCATGCTCCGTGGGAAGTGGTTTCAAAGGCCGATGTTTACGAAACCTATTTTGGATGCAAAACTTTTTTGGAAAAGATGTAAAGGAGAGGGCTGCTAAATGGAGTTTATTTCTCTTATGGAGATCATTGGAACCGTTGCCTTTGCCGTTTCCGGTGCGCTGGCTGCCATTGAAAAGACGCTGGCCGTACGCCTGGCAGCCCTGAAAATGAATTGGCCTTTGGGAAGAGTATCTGTTTTAGAGAAATAGCCGGAAAAACACCTTCATTTAAGTTTATGGAGGTGTTTTTATGACCGGAGTTTGCCTTCATTACTGGCGAACACTATTTTTTCTTTTTTGAGTGTCCATGGGCAAGGGCTGACGCAGACTTATTTGGAAATCAGCGGAGCCTAATTCAGCGGAACCTTGAAATCTCCTGATCCCGTCTGGCATCCACCTTGATGCTCTGCAATTCCATAAGGGCCCCGGTCGCCTCTTTGATCATATCGGACAAGTCGCTTTCGATCGCATGGTAGAACAGCCTGCGCCCTTCTTCCACATGACCTGTGTTTTTGATATCCGCTAACAGCGTCTTTTCCATTGTGCCGAATATCCCGTAGGCGGAAATTTCGATGATGCCGCCTGACAGAAAGACGACCGCGTCCCTTGGGCCCTTTCCTGACTTCTCTTTCAACAGTTTTATGAACAGCTTTCGTATCGTCTCTTCGATCTCCTTTTTGTTCTCAAAATCAAAAATCTGCGCAGCAGACGCCCTGGCCTTTTGCTCGAGGATCGATTTGCCGATTCGTCTTAGCTTTTCCTCAAAGACCTCCATATCAATGGGTTTTACAATGTAATTTTCAATATCAAGATCAACAGCTTCCAGTATGGTCTCAGCGTCTGACACTGTGGACGTAATGAGAAACTTGCAGGAAGAATTGGTTTCTCTGATTTTCTTGATCATTTCAAGACCGCCCATGCCGGGCAGAAGGATATCCACAATCGCGATGTCCGGATCAAATTGATCAAACAGACGAATGCCTTTTTCCGCGTTTTCCGCAAGAAAAACTTTGCCGAAACGTCTTTTTAAAAATCGTTCAATGCTGGACCGCGTATTGTCGTTGTCTTCGATGTATATCACTTTCAGCTCTTTTAAAATATCCATGATGTTTCTTATATGACCATTGAAATCCCAACGATCATTGTTTCCTCTCTTTCATCGTTATTATAAAGGTCACACCCGCTTTTTCGTTGCGAAAACCGATCTCGCCGCCGAAATGGGATTCTATGATTTGTTTCGCCAGATATAGTCCGATTCCGCTGCCCCCGTCCTTTTCTTTCGTTGAATAGTACGGGAGAAAAATTTTATCAGAGCTTTCTTTTGGTATCGCTCCGCCGCTGTTGAAAATACGCAGAGAAATGATTTTCCATTGGGCCGTATCCCTTTGATCAGAATCTATTTTTATGATCCTCGGTTTTATTTCCGATAAAATGGCTCCATCCCGCGCGTTTTCGAGAATGTTAAAAATGCATTGTATAAACTCATTTCTGTAGTTGATAATTGTGAGCTCCGGATCCACCTCATTCATGATGTTTATTTCGTTGATCACCAGCTTTTCCCGCATGATCGAAAGGGCTTTCTCCACGCTGTCTTTTATGAAGAAGCGTTCTTTCCTCCTGTCAGGTTTCAAGAAATCAGCAAAATCAGTTATGGTGCTCGACATGATGGATACGTTTTCGCGCATTTTTGTTTCGTATTCCTTAAAACGCTCCCACGTCAATTCGCCCGCATCGTAATCGTCCTTCATATTTGAAATGTCGATGTTGATATTATTCAGGGGCTGTTTGCATTGGTGGGAGATGTTTCCGATCATTTCACCCAGCTTCGCCTGTCTGGACTGATTGATCAGAAGAATTTCGTTTTGCTGCGCCGATTTTACGACAGGGCCGTAGAATCGTTTGATCAGTAATATGGCGATTACGACGATAATGGAAACCGTCACGAACATGGTGATCATCAAGGTTGTCCTGGTTTCCGTAGCCGGAGTCATGACCGTGGCTACAGTCTGCGTTGTGGCCAAAATCCACCCGTTGTTCAAAGTCGTATATGCGGCAATATGCTTTTTTCCATCCGAAGAAGTATACCAGACCGGCTCTTGATCGGCGCCCAAAGAAGCGATCTGGGAAACGAGGGGAGCATAAAACTTTGCGGGATTTTTTACATTGTCGCTGGATGCACAGAAATTCAGCTTGGCATCGAAAAGGATGATCTGGCTGTCGCTGTACAGTTTAATCGCTTTGAGAATATCATCCACCTCGGACATCAGCATATCGGAGCCGACGATGCCGATCAGATTTCCGTCGGAATCATATACGGATTTGGTGTGGGTCAGCATATATTCGTCGAGGGAGGATTCATAATCAGGCGCGCCCCAATAGTCACCGTTTTTGATTGCGTCAAAATAATAATTCACTCTGGGATTCCCCTCTACAAGCCAGCTGGGAGCATACATCCGCGCGTCAATGGGGACGACCCTGCCGTCTTTGTAGGCGTACCACACCTCTTCCATGCTGGAGTGAAGCTGGGGTGAAAAGGTAACATATAGTCCCGAAAGATGTTCGGTGTTGGAAAGGGACTGTTTGAGAATATCGCCGGCCTGATGTTTGAGGCGCAGAAACGTATCGTAATCATCGATATAATTTTCATGGGAAAAGGTCACCTGCACAATGGACTGCATCATATTTACCAGACTGGACATGCTGTTGATCACCACATCAAGATCCGTGCCCGCGCTTTTTGTAGCGTATTCGATCTTGTCTTTTGCTTCTTTCTCAAAGGCGTTTTGATTGCGAATCAGCCCTATGATTTCAATGGGAAGAGCGATTAAGAGGGCCCCCAGGATAATTAAAATAACCACACGTTTGAATATTTTTTTCATAAGCGTACACCATTCACAATTATGCGGAATAAAGGATTGATCGGAATGTAAGGGAGTATAGTGCACAACAGATCAATTGTCAAGACGCCGTTGACAAAGTGGATGATATATTCTATAATTTTGCCATGGGATAGAGTAGACTGCGGGCGCAGGAGACGATATCTTAAGATTTTAAAGAAGAAAATTGAGAGACTAAAAAGAAAGTATCATTACATTGCTTTTTATGGATCAATGCATTTATTTGCATTGGTCTTTTTTTGTTATTTTATAAGGAGGGAGAAAATGAAGAAACGATTAACCTGCATATCACTTGCGCTTCTCATCGCGCTGGTCCTGATGTTTGGAACATCCTGTTCCTCGTCGGGAGACTTGTCCATGTCCAAGGACGTCGACAAAATGCTCGAATTCACAAGCGAGGCAACGGACAAAGCCGAGGCTGTCGCCTATAAGCTGGCGTACGACGAGAAACTGGCCGATGATTCCACTGGTTTCCGAACCGCCGGATCCGACGCGGAGCACAGGGCCGCTGATTATCTGGCGAAAGAGTTTGAAAAAATCGGGCTTTCGGATGTGAAAAAAGAAGCGGTAACCGTTGACAAATGGCAGTTCAATGAAGCCTACATGACCGTCAATTACACGGATCAGGACGGAAAAAAGAAGACGTTCAAGCTGGACAATATGGTATCCTACGCGGCGCAGGGTACAAAGCAGTTGGGCGGCGATTACACCAACCTGGATATCGTAGATATGGGCATGGGTACGGAAGCCGATTATCGAAAATATTATAAAGCAAATAATTGCGAGAACATGGAAGGAAAAATTGTTCTTGTAGGCGTGGACCAATGGAATGAAGTCTGGATCGACGGACCGTACATGGAGGCTGCCGTACAAAAGGCCGCAGCTATTATCAGTTATCCCATAGACGGATATGCCAAGTACAATGACGATACCCTGAATATGCAGGATATCTGTGCTCCGGACATGAAGCTCCCTTGTACATCGATCACCAAGAACGATGCGAAAAAAGTCCAGGAGATCATAAAGTCAGGAAAAGATATTGCTGCCAAGCTTTATGTGGACAATGAAGTGGGAAGTCAAAATGGCACTAGCTACAATGTAGTCGGCACGATCAAGGGTACGGAGAACACGGGACAGAGAATCATCGTCGCCGGCCATTATGACAAATATTTCAACGGATTTGAGGATGACTGCACTGCCGTCGGACTTACGGCCGGCATTGCAAAAGCCATCATCGACTCCGCATATAAACCAGCCAATGACATTGTATTTATCGCCCATGCCGCGGAGGAATGGGGAAGATTCGATACTTCCACCGACTGGGCCATCGGATCGTGGGAAATGATCACCACCGCTCATCCCGAGTGGCAGGGAAGTACGCTGGCTCTGATCAACTTTGAAATGCCCAGCGTAGACAGCTTTAACAAGAACGGCGTTATGCGGACCACTTATGAAGCAGGGGAAATCGGAAAGAATTTGCTGTCCTCGGATTTATTGTCCGGCGTGAAGTCCTTCTATGAAGACGGGGTTGTTGTGAAAAATGACGATCAGGAAATTCCGAGAACAGACGGCATCTCCTATCAGTTCCAGGGCGTACCTGTATTCATGCCAAGGCAGGAGGACCGGACCGAATGGACCCAGAACCGCTACCATACGCCAAAAGACGACAATAATGTGGAAGATACGAAAAAAGACGGCGTACATAGCAAGGAATTGTTAGAATATCAGCTTTCACTGTATTCAGCGCTGGCCATGTATATCGACGGCAGCCCTGCGTTGGAGCTGGATCTCAACAGTCGGTGCGATGATTTTGAAGCTGCCGTAAAGGACACTGAAAAATACGCGACAAAAGAATCGGTAGAAACTTATAAAAAAGCGCTGACGGATTTACGTGAAGCGGCTGCAAAGAACCTTGAAAAGGCCAAGAGCATCAACGCTGACTACGAGGCCGCGTACAAGGCGGAGGACGAAGATGCTATGAAAGCCGCAAGAGCCCAGGGCGTTGAGCATAATAAGAAGTCCCTCACGGCCTTTAAGTATGTGCAGGATGAATTTATGGGGCTGGCCGATTACGGTGATGTGGAGCTGCACCATAAAGGCTTGCAGAATAATCTCGATCTGTACGGCGATGTGGTGGAAGCCTTGAGCGACGGTAAGATTACGGAAGAGGATGTATGGCTGGCCGCCGCAATCAACGGTTACTATGAGAATTATGCTTATCTGTTCAGCGATGAAGTATGCGCTTTGTCCAATAGCTTGCTGATGAATGATAAGGTCAAAAGCAATTGGGGAAGCGGTAAAATGACCCTCGCAATAAAAGATTCATGGAAAACCACAAAGAATATGTACGCCCAGTGGAACAAGGGCGTCACCGATGCCGCGGAATACAGAAAATTTGTGGATGAATATAAGGGATATATGGACATTCTCAAGAAAGAGCTGCAAAAGTATGTAAATAGCGAAACTGAGGCAATGGGCCAATTGGAGAGCATGCTTTAAGACAGCTGTGTAAATAGTCCTGCGCCTGAAAATAAAAGCCCCTTTCCTGGAAATGATAATTCAAATCCGGGTTAGGGGTTTTGTATCAGTGAGGGAACATAAAGCTTCGTCTGGCACCTTGTCACCGCAAATTTCTTCGCAATTCCTCTTACTTCTTACTTTTCCGTTCCTGGTACTCTCTGGCCAGGTACTCCCGCGGCTTTATTTTTTTCTTGAGGCCGTATTCGTAAACAGATAGCCATAATTTATCTTCGCCCATGCAATCCACCAAGTCAAGAGCGCGGTAGAGGGTAATTTCCTTATCCTGTTCCCGGCAGTTTTTAAAATAGTATTTGATCCCGTCTTCCGGTTCCGCCAAAGCAATTGCGATGAGCAAGACCATTGCGCAGAGCTCATTTACGCTATCTTCCAGATCATATCTTTGATTATCGTATTTTCCAAGATGGTCCAGCTTGGCACTTTTTTCAGCCACCAGTTTCATTGCCTCTTCCATGGCCATATATTTCACATCGCTTGTCTTTAATTCCTGCAGGAGCACCAGCTCCTGATTCAGGTGCAGCGACTCCCTGCTTAATCCTCCAGTAGCAGCGGATAAAAGCAATGCGGAGATGGTTTCTTTTGAATATCCAGCGGCAAAAGTCCGTTTTACCACTAATTGAAAGAAATCCGGCTGAGCCCATCCGATGGAACGAAAAGGGTCGTCCGTTGAAAATAAATAGTAATTACAGGCTTCACATATTAGGGAATACAGATCCGTTAATAAGCTTACTGATTTGAAATAATGCTCGCTTTCTGTCGGGATTTTTTCCAGCTCTTTGATGTATTGTTTTACTAAAAAACGCCATTTGGGCCGCTGGTGTTTGGGAATGATTCGGTTGGGAGCGAGATAATTCTGCGCGCGAGCATTTTCGATAAACAAGGTGATCTGCTGTTCTAAGTCTTGAAAACTGATAATTGTATTTTTCGCTGTTTTCTTCACATCCTTGCCTTCCAATACATCGCGTATCAGAGAATCGACATCCTCCTTCTGCCCCTTGGAAAATTGCTTGTAGCTTTCTACAAATGCTTTCTCCAGTAAATTTCTGTCCGCAGAAATCAACAGCTGCCTTAATTCCTGTACTTTCATTGCCCCAATTCCTTTCCTGCTTCACCACAAAAAATACAAACTAACATCTTTTTCATATATAATGCCGACAAAGATTTGTATTGTCAATGGAAACAGAGAAATCGGGATAAGTTCGAGGACAGACGGAGCCTCCAGGAAGGATGGTATCCATTGAGCGCATCCACAATAATCAATAAAGACAACAAGATATTTTGCAAAAATATTGCTGTAAAAATATTGAAATTATAGCCAAATCTGGATATAATAGACAAAAGCAAGCAAAGGCGGCGAAAGCGGTTAACCTTCAAAAGAAGGAAAGTTACCCGAACTACATGAACGTCCACTCTGTGGAACTCTTGGAAGGGAGGGCAACCTTTATGTCGGATTTTGAAATCTTGTCACTTATGCTCATTTTTGTGGGTATCGTGGTAGGTATTCTGATCGAGTACATAAAAAAGTAACCGTTCTCGCAGCCCAGGATTACGGTTACTTTTAACTGTATTCAAGGCTAACCGTTTTCAGCGGTTCCGCCTTTCTTGCTTTTATTATACAAAAACAAGAAATGAAATTCAAGGGGATTTTCAGATCCGTTTTCTCTTATTTTTTCAGCGACATGCCAAGGCTAAGGGTATTGATGCCCTGCATCACGATGGTAAAGGCCACCATATAGCCAACCAGCGCCACGCCCATCAGCGGATGGAACATAGCAGCCACCGCCACAAGAATGGAGATAACGCCAAAGACCATGCCCAGCACCCAGGACTCGCCGCTCTTCTTCAGCTTCCAGGCGCCAGCCGCACGGGTAATACCGGAAACCAGGACAAAAGCCATGATGAAATAAATAATGATCGTGTCCGCAAAAAAGCGCCCATAATAATTACAAATCAAGATAATCCCGCCTACGATGGAAAGAATTCCAAAGAACGCATCCCAGCCGGAGCCGATTTTTTTCCCGAAATAATTTGTTACGATGTTGAACCCCGCCAGGATCAGGATAATCCCCAGCAGCCAGGCCAGGCTCAAAGCTGCAACCCCCGGACGAAAAACGCAAAAGATACCCAGCAGTGTGGTTAGTACTCCTAAAATAATTGTTATAACTTTCAAAATAGACCTCCTCATAAACTGAAAAAATTGCAGATAACGTATCTTCGATCGCACTAGCGGCAAATCTCTTGCAAACTCTGCGTTTGCCCTTCTTGCTCTAATTTGCACCCGCTAAAAACTTTGCCGTGCGATTTTCTGCATTCTCCCTTAAATTGTAGTAATAAAAAGCATAGTCTTTGCTATGATAAACCCCAAGAGGAAAGAACGCTTTGTTGGGATTTGCATACTCTTTCGGATCAACCGTAGTACAAATTACGGTCCCCCGGTCCAAATCCACCGCAGCATCCACAAGGGCCGCCACTTTTTTATAGCTACCGTCTTCCTGGGGCATATAAGCGCCCAGATTATCCTCTTTGGGCGCAGTCCTGCCGCTGCGGGTCCAACTGATCGGATTGATGGCAACCGAGCCGTCCAGCACCGTGTTATTTTTACCATCTACCTTCGGCGCCTCTGTGTTGTAAGAAACGATGACTCCGGTATCGTTTGCGCTTTCCGCAAATTTTACATGGGGATTTTCCTTTAGCTCCTCCTCTGTCACAGAATATCCGATTACATAGGCAGCGACCATCCTCCGGGCAGCCTGGGGGTGTTCTTTTAAGTATTGGAACAGAATGAGTTTTGTCATTACGGAGCCCTGGGAATGGCCTGCAAGAATAAAAGGCCTTCCCTTGTTATAATGCTTCATATAATAGTCAAAAGCCGCCAATGCATCTGTTCCCGGGACCCCATCCGTATATTGGGGCTGCTCGCTGATCGGCTTGGAGAGCAAATAAGCCGCATCGATCTGGCGATAATACGGTGCGTAAATGTTTCCCACAGTTTCAAATGCGGTCGCCTGTCCGGCCGCAATGGCCTGTGCCCGTTTTCTCATGGGTTCATAGTCGATGGTGCAGATCGGGTTATCCTCTTCATCCTCCATGCCCCAGGCCGTAGGATAAAGGTAAAATACATCCACCGGCTTGTCACTCTCTTTTGGGAGCATCATCCAATTATCGTTTTGGCTATAGTCCGATGCCGTAATATCATCGCCGGCCACCGGGACGCTTACGCTGTCCGTTGGGCCCTCACATGCGGAGAAAACTGCCGCAATCAGAAGGATGCACAGGGCACAATAGCATCGCTTAAATGTTTTCATAAAAACCTCCTTGTAGAATTTGGTGGCCTTCACTTTGATAGAAAGCGGGCCACCATCATCCTTACGCTCCCGCAAAAAATCCCAGCCCTTCCATGGCCTCCACAAACCGGCCCACATATTCCTTGGAAGTGGTCGGCCACTGATAGCCCATGCGATAGAGCACCTGCATGGTATAATCGTTGGTCCTGGCAATGGAAACCGTCTTCTTCCCGTGGCCCATATTCTCGTAAGCGATCATGCTGGACAGCACCGCCGCCTTGTCCGGGTCTTTCTGGGCCGTCTCCAAAGCCGCCAGATAGTCCGCCTCTTCGGCCAGCTCGATCTCCACGCCGCAGCTCTTCATGGCGCAGATGATATCCCCCAGATAGATACTGTGGTTGTTGTACGGGTGGAACAGGCAGCACGCTTTCGGCGTCTTTGCCAGGGTCAGGATCGCCCTGGCCGTGCTGTCGATAGGCGCCATTTCGGCCGTCATATCCATCATGGAATAAGGGAACTTGCCGATCAGCTCATAGGACTTGAGACGGCCCACAAAGCTGTTGGTGGCAAAATTCATCTGGAATTCGCCGTCCGTATCCCGGGCCGACAGATTGCCCACCCGCATGATTTTCGCGCTGAGACCGGCGGCCGCCGCCTCCAGGACAGCCCGCTCGGCCAGGAACTTGCTGTGGCCGTATTTGGTATCCAGAGCCTGGCCGAAGTAGAGCATCTGCTCACTCATCACCGTATTGGAAGGCGGCACATCGCCCACGCTGAAACCGGAAACGCTGGTGGTGGAAATATGGACGATGCGGCTGCCGGTTCTCTTGCAGTAGTCAATGGCGTTCAGCACCCCGCCCACATTGACGTCCTCAATATCCGTTCCCTTGGAGAAGTGTTTCACATTGGCGGCGCAGTTGATCACCGTCTGGATATCCTCACCTTCCAGGCGCTGAAAGACGCCAGGATCCGTAACATCGCCCTCCACCAGAAGGATTCGGTCCCCGAACAATTCCTCATAGGTCGTCTCAAAATAGTAAAAGAGCATGGTGCTGAGACGCTTTTCCAAAGAATCGTAATTGCCCTTGCGCAGGATGCAATAAACGCGCCCGGACTCCGACTCCAGGAATTCCCGCAAAATGTGGATTCCCAGAAAGCCGGTAGCGCCGGTTAAAAGCACGTTGCCCAGCGGGAGCCGCTGGCCGCAAACAAAGGAGTCAAGGCTATTTTCCGCCAGCATCCGGCCGACATTCGTATAATCATAATCGGACAAGTCCTCCAGCTCAGATGCCGAGTCGCCCGCATCCGTGCGGAACATGGCCGCCAGCCTGCGCGGGGTCGTATGGCTGAACACATCGCCGTAGGTAATGTCAAAGCCCGCCTCCGTAGCCGCGATAATGACGCTGGTAACCCGCAGGGAGGTGCCGCCCAAATCGAAGAAATCGTCGTTGGCCCCCACCTTATCGAGCTTCAGCACATCGGCGAAGATCTGGCAGAAGACCCGTTCCTCCTCGCCCATAGGAGCCGTATATTCACCGGCCTCCGCCAGCTTCGGCTCCGGCAGCGCCTTGCGGTCAATTTTCCCGTTGGGGGTCATAGGCAGCGTTTCAAGCTGGCAGTAACCGGTAGGCACCATGTATTTGGTCAGCTTTTCCTGGAGGAACGCTTTCAGCTGGGAAACCTCCACCGCTTTTTCCGCCGTAAAGTAAGCGCACAAATGCTCGGTTCCGTTGATTTCCCGGATCACCGTCACCGCGTTTTTCACACCCGGATACCCGCCGATACAGGACTCGATCTCCTCCAGCTCAATGCGCAGGCCCCGCAGCTTGATCTGGTTGTCGGTCCGGCCCAGAATCACCACGTCGCCCTCCGGCGTCCAGCGGGCATAGTCCCCTGACTTGTAAACCCGCTGGCCGAAAGCGGTGATAAACCGCTCCTCGGTCATTTCCGGCAGATTGTGGTAGCCCCGGGCAACGCCCATGCCGCCGATATACAGCTCTCCCGTCACGCCAGGAGGCAGCGGATTTCCATCGCTGTCCGCGATAAACTCCGTATAATTCAAAAGCGGCGGCCCGATGGTAATGCGATCCGCAAAAGTCAGCTCTTTGGCGTTGCTGGAAACGGTAATTTCCGTCGGCCCGTAGGTATTGAAGATTCTAGCCTTGGTGACCTTTTTCAGTTTTTCTAGCAATTTTAAGCTGTACTGCTCGCCGCCGGACATGACTACCTTGCACCCGGCCAGGGCCCGGCAGAATTCCGCCGACTCCATATACTGGAGCATACGGGACGGGGTGGCGTTGAAGATATCGCCTCCCGTTTTTTCCATCAGCTCCGCAAGTTTGAGGGGGTGATTGGCGCAGTCCTCGTCGGCCAGCACCAGCGTCAGCCCGTTCAAGAGAGCCACCGCCGTTTCCTTCAGAGACATATCAAAAGAAACGGTAGTTACGGAAACCATCACATGTCCTTCCTCTGCGCAGGCGCGCACGTGAGGGTTGGCCTCATGATTGCGCGTATAATTGACAATGCCCCGGTGCTCCAGCATAACGCCCTTTGGTTTTCCGGTGGAGCCGGAGGTATAGATCATGTAAGCCAGATCGTGCCCCGTCACCGCTGCCAAAGGCGCAGGCGCGCCTTCATAGGCCAGCAGCTCTTCCATGTCCACCGCCTGTTCATAATCCGCCAGGCGGTCTGCCGTGGTGATCACCAGAGAGGCCGAACTGTCCTCTGTAATTTGACGAATTCGCTCCGCCGGATAGTCCGGATCGCAAGGGATATAAGCGCCGCCGGCCTTCATAACGCCGTACATGGCTATAATCAGCGCCCCGGTCCGAGGCAGCAGGACTGCGGCCGACTGGCCCGGCCCAAAGCCGCGCGCGGCAAGCGCTCCCGCTACCCGGTTCATCCTTTCATCCAGCTCCCCATAGGTATAGGAGCCTTCCGATGCGATGAGCGCCGTCTTGTTTTTATGGAGGGCCGCCTGTTTTTCAAAGGCCTTGTGGAAAATCTCCTCCTCCGGCTCCGCGGCGGCCCTGCGGCAAAAGCCTTCCAGAACCTTCCTCTGCGGCTCCGTAACAAGGCTGATGCTCCGCAGCGGGCATTGCGGCCCGGCCATCATCCGCTCCACGCAAAGGGCGATGCTCCCGGCAAGAAGTGCCGCCAGCTCCCCACTGTAAAGAGCGTCATTGTACTGAACGCAGACAGCCGGACGGCCTTCCCGCTCTTCAATATGGATGGAAATCTTAAACTTGGGCGTGTCGCTCTCCAAGCTTTCCATCTCTACCTGACTGCCCAGCAGCTCCACCTTTTCCAGCACGCCCAACTGGCAGGCGTACATGATCTGGGGCGCGAAATCATAGTCCTGGGCGATCTTGGAGAAAGGATAGCCTTCATGGGACACCGCGTCCATCATTAAATCCGCCGATTCTCTGATAAAGTCTATCGCCGTCTTGCCTTGCCCCAGGCTTGCCGCCAAAGGAAGGGTGTTTACAAACATTCCCAGAGACTGCCGGACCTTCAAATCCGACCTGCCGCTGCTGATGGTGGAAAGATAAACCTCCTCCGTATGGAGGAAACGGGCCAGGGTGTAAAAGACACCGGCCAGGAACAGGTGGGCGGGAGTAACGCCTCCTGCTCTGCAAAAAGCATCCAGCTTTTCACCGTCCACAAAGACGGCTTGCTCCGCTTTTCTGCCGGCGGTTTCCTCTCCCGCCAGATCCGGCGTCAACTGACTGGCTCCTTCACAGTTTTTAAGCAGATCCGCGAAAAACTCGCCCGCCTGGCGGTAGGCGTCACTGTCCTCTGCCGCCTGACGATCCGCCGCATAATCGAAGTAGCTGTAGTCCTCCTTTTCCGCCTCTGCGCCCTCACAGGCCGCCGCCACCTGGCGGAGGAACACATCCAAAGAGCCGCCGTCAAAGATGATGTGGTGAAAATCCGCCAGCAGATAAAGGCCCGCCTCCGTTTCCACCGCCGCCAGCCGATAGAGCCTGCTATTTTCCAGTTCAAACGGTTTTACAAACCGGTCCCGATAATCCCCAAAGGCATCCTCGGACATGGAGTGAACCTCAATGACCGGCTCTTCCTCAAAAGGAACCTGCACCAAAGCGCCATCCCGGGAGCAGAGCCGGGCGGACAGGTACGGATGGGCTTTGACCACCGTCCGCGCCGCATCCGCCAGCGTTTCCGCCGTCAGCTCCCCCGGAAAACGGAAAACTGCGGGGATATTGTAGCCGGTATCCTCAGGGCGGCGGACCGCGTCGTAATAGACGCCCATCTGGGCCTGGGTCAGCGGGTAAGTGTCCCTCAGCGCCCGTTGTTCCTTCCGGGCCGCAGGCAGCGCGCCGCTGCGCAAGCTTTTATAAATTTCATCTTCAATGGAAAGAATGGTGCACTGTTTCATCATAGCCTTGACTTCCAATGTCAGGCCGTATTCCTTTTCAATGGCCGCCGCCAGCTTGATGGCGGACAGGGACGTGATCCCGGCCCTGGTCAGCTCCGTGCCTACGGAAAATTCTTCATGGCCCACAATGCCGCCCACCAGCTCTTTCAGCTCCTGCTCCAGCAAGGTGAGGGGCCTGGAATCATCGCCGCCTGTTTTTGGCGTCTGACTCAGCGGATCCGGCAGCGCCCTGCGGTTGACCTTCATGTTTTGGTTCAGAGGAATCTCATCGATCTGCATGGTCACGGCAGGCACCATATAAGGCGGCTTTTCCTCCTGAATAAAGGCGTTGAGCCGCTGGATATCCACCGTTTCATCGGAAACGACATAGGCGGCAATGGCCTTTCCTCCCGCCGGCGCGTCAAAGGCCATGACCGTGGCGTCCTTGATTCCCGGATACTGGCGGATGATTCCTTCCACCTCCGTCAGCTCAATGCGGAAACCCCGGATTTTCACCTGACCGTCCCGCCGGCCGATGAACTGAATATTGCCGTCAGGGAGAAAGCGGACGATATCGCCGGTGTGATACATGCGCTCAAAGCCTTCTCTGTTTGTAAAAGGGTTGGAGGTAAAGACCTTTTCCGTCTGCTCCGGCCTTCCCAGATACCCCCGGCTCACCTGATATCCGGCCACGCACAGCTCGCCCAAGGCTCCCGGCGGCACTCTTCTTTGCTGCTTGTCCAGGATGTAAAGCTCCAAGTTCCCGAGGGGCCTGCCGATAGGCACATTCTCATAGGCTGCGGTTTTATCCACCTCAAAGGCCGTGGTGTATATGGTACATTCCGTGGGACCGTACACGTTGTAAAAGGCGTAGTCCGCCTCCACCCGCACGGGAACCAGGGTTTCGCCTCCCGTAGAAAGGTGCCGCAGACTGTGGTTCTCCATTTCCGCCGCAAACTGGCGGCCCACCTGGGTGGTCATGAAAATGTGGGTGGCTTTTTCATTTTCCAGATACTGGTTAAGAGAAACAAGTTCCAGACGCAGCTCTTCGGGTATGATCAAAACCGCCGCGCCAAAGGTTAAGGCCGGGTACAGATCCATCATACAGGCATCAAAACCGTAGCTGGCATAAGCGCCCACCACGCTTTCATCTTCCATCTCATAAAAGGATTGATACCAGTGACAGAAGGCTGTGATGTTGGCCTGGGTCAGCATACAGCCTTTCGGCGTGCCGGTAGTTCCCGAGGTATACAGCAGGATAAACAGATCCTCCGGCGCAGGGTCGGTTTTCCCTGGCTCTTCTGCCGGCGGAAGGCTTGGAATATCCTTTGTGAGCAGGACCTTTCCTTTGAATTGGGGGACCAGCGAAAGCAGGCTTTCATCGGCAATCAAAAGCTCCACCCCGGCGTCCTCCATCATAAAGGCCAGCCGGTCCATGGGATAAGTCGGGTCCAGCGGCTGGTAAGCGGCCCCCGCTTTCATCACGCCAAGAGAGGCGATGGCCATATATTCGCAGCGGGGAATCAGAACCGCTACCACCTGTTCCCTGCCGATGCCCTGGCCGCTCACATAGGCGGCGATGCGCTCCGACAGCTCGTCCACTTCCCGGTAGGCGATGCGCTTTTCCTTGTAAATGACCGCCGTCTTTTCCGGAACCCGCCCAGCCTGCTCCCGGAAGAGATCGACGATGGTTTTGCTCCGGTCATAGGAAATGGTCTCTCCGTAGAAGGATTCCAACATGCCGACTTCCTGAGGGGATACCAGGGGCAGTTCTTTTAATCTGCCGTACTCCAAAAATCCCCTGACAACGCGCACCAGCAGATTGCCCAAGGTTTCGATGGTTTTTCTTTCATAAACGTCGCTCCGGTACTCGAAGAACATGTCGTAGCTGCCCTTTTTGCGGAATACATGGAGGGCGATATTGGCGAGGCTGTTTCCCGTTTCCAGGGCCTCCATCGGCACCTCTGCCCCGTCCAGCGTGACGGAATTGAGGGTCTGGGCCTGATAGACAAAGAGCAGATCCGACGTCACGCCATACTCCCGGGCCAGCTCGCCGAAGGAACAGCAGTCATGGCTCATGGTTTCAAAGAAACGGCTCTGCAGGTTTTCGAGGAAACCTGCTACCGTCTCTTCCTCATCGATGGAAAGGTAGACCGGCAGCGTCCGCACCAGCATACCCAGGGTATGGTTCATGCGCGGGTCGTGGCGGCCGTTGTTGACCGTAGCCAGCAGCGCCTCGCTCTGTCCGGTGTATTTGGCAAGGGCATAGGCGTAAGCGCCCAAAAATACCGTATTTTCCGTAACGCCGGCCTGGCGGGAAAACCGCTCCAGCTCTTCTGAGGAAAGCTTGCCCGCCAGATTGACATAGTGGCGTTTTCCCGGCCGCACGAACTGCTGCGGATCCTCCGGCCGGTCGAATACCGGACTGACGTCCACCTTATTGCCCGCCAGATATTCTTCAAAATACGCCTTGGCTTCTTTGTAAACATCCTTCTCTTTTAAGGTCTTCTCATAATTTGCGAGGGTAAATTGGGAAATGACTTCTTTTTCCAAAGGCTTTCCCTCATAAGCGCGGGCCGTCTGGCGGAAAAATTCGGCCACCGATGCGCCATCGGAAATGATGTGGTGAAAATCGGCCAGAAGATAGACCTGCTGTTCCGTTTTGTACAGCTCGATGCGGAAAAAGGGTCCCTTTTCCAGATCAAAGGCCCGCACAAAGCATGCTTTGATTTTTTCCATTTCCGATCCGGCAATCTCCCTCACCGGAATGACAGCTTCCCGATCCGGGAGGGGAATCATGCCGTACTCGCCGTCCTTTTGGCCGGTGCCCACAAGCAGCGCCGGATAGTGGCGGACGACCGTCTCCAGCGCCCTTTGCAGCCTGGGAACGTCCGTATCCCCCGGGGCGGTAAGGCAAAATGGGATGTTGTACATGACGCTTTCCGGGCTTTGCATACACTCCAAAAACACCCCAAGCTGGCTGTCGGTGAGGGGATAAAAGTCCCTCGGGCTGTCGCAGCCCGCGTAAGGGTCGGCCTTTTGCCCGTCGAGAAGGGCCGCGATTCCCGCAGGCGTCCTTCCCTCGAAGATCTGGGCGGAGGTGAGGAAAAGGTCCTGGCAGAATTCCTGCAAGCGCACGGCCTTGATGGAATCCCCGCCAATGGTAAAGAAATCATCCTTGCGCCCGATGCGGTCTATTGCCAAAACTGCCTCAAAGCCCCGGCAGATGGCCGCTTCCTCTTCGCTTTGCGGGGCCTGGTATTCGGCTTTAAAGGCTGACGCGTCGGGGGCTTTCAGGGCCAGCCGGTCCAGCTTGCCGTTCTGGTTCAATGGAAAAGCGTCCATCCGGATCAGAAACTGGGGGATCATATAATCCGCCAGCTTTTTCTTCAATTCCCCTTTAATGGCGGCGGCGGGGTTCTCCGGCCCATCCCCGTCCTCCAACTGAAAGTAGCCGCAGAGCCAGGTCTGGCCGTATTCATTTTCAAAGCCCTTTACCACAGCGGTCTTTACATAGGAAAGGCCGCTGATGATGGCCTCGATTTCGCCGGTTTCCACCCGCTGTCCGTTGATTTTCACCATCCAATCCTTCCGGTTTACATAGACCAGATTGCCGTCCTTTTGCAAGTAGCCCAGATCGCCGCTGTGATAGAGGACCCGGTCCGTCTCTCCTTTGGCGAAAGGGCTTTCCGTAAAGGTTTCGGCCGTCTTTTCCGGCAGCCCCAGATAGCCTTCCGCCAGATAGCCGGAAATGCAGATTTCTCCCGTTTCCTCCGGCCCCGCCTGGCTGCCGTCCTCCCGCAGCACGTAAATTCCCATGTCGGGGAAGGGCTTTCCGATGGGCGTATTGTCGTACTCCCGGTCCACCTTGAAAAAAGTGGCCGCCGGGGTGGTTTCGCTGGAGCCGTAAATATTGTAGATCTGGTAGCCGTCCCCATAGACTCCCGATACCCGCTCACTGCCGCAGAGCACGGTTCTCAGAGAATCCCCCTTATTTTTAAACAGTTTCATCATCTGAGGGGAAATCAGGGTAGCTGTAATACGGTGGTCCGCGATGTAATCTTCAATTCTGCGGATATCCTTTCGCCCTTCTTCGCTGTTGATATGTACCGAGCCTCCCGCGTAAAGGCCCATAAAAACGTCCACCACAATGGCGACAAAATGGAAGGGCAGGTTGGACAGGTAGACATCCTCTGCTGTGACAAAGACCTGGGCGCTGCGCCGCGCCGCGCTGGCAAGGCTCAGGTGGCTGTGGACGATGCCCTTGGGCGTTCCGGTGGAGCCCGATGTATAGACAGCCAGGGCCCGGTCCGTGCCTTCGATCTTTGGCAAGCAAAGCCGGCCTGTTTCCTTGGGCAGCTCTGCTAGGAATTTTTCGTCGATTACCGCGCCGGCCCCGCACTGGTCGTTGATAAAGTCGATCCGCTCTTTAGGATAGCTGAAAGACAGGGGTACGATCACGCCGCCCGCTTTGAGGATTCCCAGAGACGCGGCAATGTACTCCATTTCCCTGGGAAGGAGAATGGATACAAAGGTTCCTTTTCTAACGCCTCTTTTTATCAGCACCGCCGCGATTCGGTCGCTGAGGGACCAGAGGGTCTCATAGGAGGTCTCCCTTTCTCCCTCCCGATCCGCGATGGCGGTTTTGCCGGGAATGTTTTTGATATGCTCCGCGAGCTGTTCTAAATATAACTGCATACACTACCTCCTGTCCAATTCCTTGACGATGAATTTTACTTTGCCGCCCTTTTCGCTGTGAACCGGCGGTTTTTCGCTGAGACGGATGTTTACCTGGGGACAGCCGTTGTCTTTGAAGAACCGCAGCATGATTTCTCTGGCCTGTTCAAAGGCGGTGAGCCTGGTTTCCTCCGACTCGGGGACCATGCGGATTTCAAATTCCGTATCGCCGGTCTGCACCAGCTGGAGGGAGTAAACCCCTTCCACGTACATGAGACTGTATTCCACGTTGATGCCCAGCACTTCCACGCCGCCCACCATCAGGTTTTCCGTGGTCCTTCCCAGGATTTCCATCACCGGAAGGGTGATGCCGCAGGAGCAGGGCCGGCTGTGGATCTTTACTTTGTCCTCCATGTAGTAGCGGATCACCGGCTGGACGTAATTGGTCAGATCCGTCACATAGACGCCGGCCGACCATTCGCCTTCCCGGGCCGGATTCCCCTTTTCATCCACCGGCTCGATGATGACCCAATCATCGTTGACGTGGAGCTTTCCCGCAGGACAGGACATGGCCGCTTCGCCGCCCTCCGTGCTGCAATAATTATTGAGCACCGGACAGCCGAAGGTCTGGTGCAAAGCTTGATACACCTTTTCTGTGAGCACCTCCGCCGAACAGGCGATGGCCTGGGGAGAAATGTCCATTCGCCCGTCCCTTTGGGCGTTGGCCAGAGCGCCCATGACCGACGGATAGCCGGTGACCAGATCGGGCTGAAAATCGTCCAGCATGCGGACCAGATCGGCGATATCGCCGTTGATGGGCAGCTCCAGCACATTGCTCTCATAGCCGGGATAGGCTTGTTTCATGCGCAGAAGGCTGGAATAGGAAGAAACGTGGGGATCCAGAAAGACAGCGGCAGCGATTTTGTGTTTGACCGGCGTCATCAGATCCGGGTCTGTCTGGCGCAGCAGCCTGGTCTTTGTCAAAGCGCCGTGAATGGTGTTGTGGTAAGGGTCCCGCACCATAGGCATGGGATTTCCCGTGGTGCCGGAGGTAGTGATGGCCGTATAGCTTTCCAGATACAGCTCTCTGCCGCCCTCGGGGCTTTCGATATAGGAAAAGACATCCTCATAGCGGATCCGCGGGTCGGTCACCCAGGCTTCATAGTCTTTCATGAGCTGTTTTTTATTGGTAGGAGGAAGCTGGGAAAGGGTGAAACTTTCTCCAATGTTTTTATAGGCTTTTTTAAAATAAGGCGAATGGTTCCTGGCGTAGCAGGCCAGCTCCATAAGCCGGGTGTCTCTCAGCTTGCCGCGCTGCTTTTGGGGCATGGTTTCCGCCTCTTTGCACAGGCGAAGGGCCTGATTCATGTCAATGGTTTTCATAATGTTCCTCCTTTTGCAAATACATTCCCACCGTTAGGATATTGGTCCCGTCCTCATATTGATAAGATACCCGGTCCGCGCAGGTTTTGGTCAGGTAAACGCCCAGGCCGCCGATGGGCCTTTGACCGGCCGGGGACTGGAGATCCGGCTCCGGCTGTTTGAGAGGGTCGAACGGCTTTCCCCTGTCGCGAAATTGCATCAAAAACATGCCCTTTTCCGCGCCGCAGCTTATTTGGATCAGCCCTTCTTCGCCGCCGTAGGCGTAGCCGGCGATGTTGACAAAGATTTCTTCTGCCATAAGCTCCAGCTTGGCCCGGTCGCCCTCCCAGCCGCAGCTTTGGGCGGCTTTTTCGATAAAGGCCAGGGCCTGGTACAGGGCTTTTATTTTGGCTGGAAGGGTGATGGTATCCATGGCTAATCCATCCGGATATCCAGAACTTTGTCAAAGCCGCTCATGCGCATGACTTCCAGCACAGCAGGGGCGGGGTTCGCCGCGGTGAAAGGCGCTTTCTGGCTGTCGGCTGTTTTTTTGCAGACCAGAAGAGCCCGCAGCCCGGCGCTGGAGATGTACTCCAGATCCGTAAGATCAAGGGTCAGCTCTTGAAAGGTTAAATCCTTCACAGCCTCTGTCAGCTCCGGCGCGGTGATGGTATCCAGTCTTCCTGAAAGCGCGATGGTAACGCGTTCCTCTTTGTTGGTAATAATCATGTTCAATCTCCTTTCCGATCAATGGTTACAATGGTGCAGTTCATGCCCAGAATATAGTCGTAGCGGATCCCGCTGGTGACCGCCTCGGCTACCGCCAGATTTCCGAACTGGCGCAGGTCCGTTTCCTGAAACGGGTCAAAGGGGTATCCGTTATCCTTGAAGATCATGGAAATCCGCCCTTCCTCCAGGGTCAGGCGCACGTCGATAAAGCGGTTCTTTCCACCTGTTTCCCGGCTTTGGATGGTGTTGACGGTCATTTCCTCCACGGCCACGGCCGCCATATGGGAAGTTACCGGATCCACGCCCCGCTTCCGGCAAAAGTCCATGGCCTGCCCGGAAAGCAGAGCGGCCTGAGTCTCTTCCCGGGGCAGGGTCACTTCCATTACCTGCCTGTTTGGGTTTTCTTCCAAGAGGAAAATCCCCTTGGCCCCTGGATTCTTTTTCTGCTTTTGCCGGACGAAGAGGAGCAACAGCAAAATCGTGAGAAGTTCTCCCGCCGGAAACGCGATCCAGATTCCCGCCGCCCCCATGATGCGTGCCAGCAGGAAAGCCGCCGGTACGACGATGGCAAAGCCTTCTAAGAGCGCAACCAGGCTGGAAAGGTTTTGATACCCCACGACCTGATAGACGCACATGGAAATGAATAGAAATCCCATGAAGGGCAGGCTGATGGCGTAGATGCGGAGAGCCTGGGCGGCGATGGCTACCTGGTGGGGGTCATTGACACCGAACAGGCCGGTGATTGTGGAAGGGATGGCTTCAAAAATCACCAGTAGGATTAGGGATGCCGACACGGTAATGGCAACGGCTTTACGGATGGTGAAACGGACACCGCTCAGATCCTGTTCACCGTAAAAAGTCCCCAATAGCGGGATCATGGTCTGGGCCGAGCCTCCCACGAACATGGAGACGATGGACAGGCAGGAGGTGCATACGGAAAAAGCTGTAACCCCGTCGCTGCCCAGGTACACGGAGACGATGGCATTGACGCAGGTGAGCCGGAAGAAGTTGAGGGCCGTATTGATGGTCAGGGGAAGTCCCGTGCCCATGATGTTTTTCAGCATGGAAAAGACGTGGCCTGGCAGTCCGCAAAACCGCAGCTCCTTTGCCCGGGCGACGCCGCCCAGGGCAATGAGCAGGCCGACAAAATATCCGCAGCCCGTAGCCAGCGCCGCGCCGCCGATGCCGCTTTCCAGCAGGACGACGAAAATCAGATCCAGCGTCAGATTGATCACATTGGCGGCGATCAGCACAAAGGAGGCCAGCTTAACTTCGCCGGTGGAGCGGAGAAAATACACCAAGCCCGGGACCAGGATCAAAAACGGCGAGGCCAGCATGACCACCCTCAGGTAGTCGAATACCAGCTCCGTCAAATCCCGGGCATGGACGGTGAGAGCTTTCGCCAGGGGTCCGCAGGCGTAAAGCCCCAGCAGGCAGATCACAATAGCGGTGAAAATCATCGTCAGCACAGAGACGGTAAACAGCTCTCTGGCCCGCTCTTTCTGCCGCTTTCCCAGGGCTACCGAATAGAGGGTGGATCCGCCCACGCCGATGAGCACGTATACGGAATTGAACAGCAGCGTAATGGGAAGGACCAGGTTTACCGCCGCCAGAGCGTCCGGCCCCAGGATGTTGCCCACAATGATTCCGTCGATGACCGTACTCAAGGAAAGAGCCATGGCCATGAGTATGGTTGGAAAAAAGAATTTCATAAATTGCTGGTTGATAATGATGCCTTTACGTTCTAACAAAGCTACCTCCTGTGATTTTGCTTATTTCATGGAAAGGGCCAGCATGGTGATGTCGTCCGACTGCTGGGCGCCCTCTGTAAATGTTTCCAGCCTGGCCGCCAGGTTTTCTACCAGTCCTTGGCAGCCGCTCCCCTCCCGGAGCTGCCGTCCCGCTTCCTCGAAAAGCCGGTGATTTCCGAAAAATCCGCCGTCGCTATTTTCCGCCTCATTGACGCCGTCGGTGTAGATGAAGAGGAGAAAATCATCGGCAAGGTCCATGGTATGCTGCTGGTAATGGGTATTTTCCATGGGCCCCAGGACAAAGTCCGCCTCTTCGTCCAGCCAGCAGATACGCCCGTTGTTTTGGCAGATCGGCGGATTGTGTCCCGCGTTTGCATAGGTCATGCGTCTGTTTTTCCGGTCCACGATCGCCGCAAAGGCGGTGACGAACATCATGGCTTTGTTGGATTTGGACAGGGCATTGTTGACCCGGGCCATCATCTGGTCCGGCGGCAGGGAGCAGCCCTCTTCCATGAGGATTTTGGCTTGTACCATGAACATGGCCGCCGAAATGTCCTTTCCCGAAACATCGGCAATACAGACAAAGACCCGGTCCTCATCCAGCCGGGAAAAGTGGTAAAAGTCTCCGCCCACTTCTCTGGCCGGCTTGATAAAGGGGACGATGTCAAAGCCGCTTCCGGTCCAGCGTTCCGGCAGCAGGCCCTGCTGGATGTTCCTGGCTATGTTCAGCTCGGCGGCCAGCTTTTCTTCTTTGATGGCCCTAAGCCGGGTCTCTTCCACAAAGGCGCGGATGTTTCTGGCCATGGTATTGATGGACTGTCCCAGTCCGTCCAGCTCGTTTCCCGTCCGTCCGATCACCAGACGTTCTTCGGTCAATGTTTCACCGGCCGCAAACTGCCGGGCGTAGTTTGCCGTCTTTTCCACCGGCTCGGCCACGACCTTTTGAATCCCTTTCAGCAGTAGAGGCAGAACGATGATAAAAAAGGTTCCGATGACCGCTGCGGCGACAATGACCCGCAGCCAGAGCAGGGACGTGTTTCCCGCGCCCTGGGTAAAGGCGGCCAGGTCTACGTAGAGCAGGCGCAGGCAGACGGCGGTAAGGGTGATTAAAATCATGCAGAGAATCAGCAGAAACAGGGTGACGAACTGGGCCCTCACCCCGACAGGCGGCAGGTATCGGCTCTCCGTCTCTGTTTCTTCTTTTCCCCGGCCCACAGGCAGACAGGCCAGAACCAGGGAGGCCGCTAGCAGCAGAAGGCACAGGCCGGTGATGAGGGGGCTCTGCCTGATTTCCTGGCCCTGGCCCATGGTCAGCGCGGTCAAAGCGCAGGCGACTGCCACTACCAGGCCGGAGAGCAGGTAATCGGGGAGATAGTCCCTTTCCCGCCGAATCCGCCGGTACGCCTGCCAGGGAATATGGGGCGTCCTGCGAAAAACGGTGAGGCAGATTTGGAAGAGGAGCATGCCTCCCAGAAGGGAAAGGTCGTAGTATTGGAGCGCCACAGGGAGAAAAAAGGCTCCGAAGGAAAACCCTGAAAGAAGCTGACCTCCCGCTCCGATCACGCCCACGGAGGCGCAGCTTGCGATGAGGGAGACAGCCACGAATTTGAGAATGGAGCCGGAAGACTCCAGGTATCGCGGCCCCTGCCGTCCCGCGAAGAACAGGGTGTGCCACAGCTTGTAGGGCAGCCAGGCCATGAGGAAATTGCCCGCAAAGCCGAAAATGCAGTAGATATCCGGGCCTGTGCAAAGATCGCCCAGCAGGTTCCCCAGGGCGCAGGAAAGCGCGCCGGGAAAACCGCAGAGCAGCCCCGCGGCCATGGGCAGGAGGCTGGTAAAGCGGATCTCCGAATATCCGTCGGAAAAATGAAGTCCCGCAAAGGGCAGGGCGAGGATAAAGTAGAGGATTCCGATTCCCAGATATAGTCCGATTTTTTTGCGCATCAATTTTCTCCTCTCCAGTAACGGGCAATTACCAATCCTTTGCCGTGATTTCCTCCGGCCGTACCTCCTCGACAGGCTGCTTGCAGCAGACGGCCAGGGAGTAGCCGGGGAAAAAGGGGATTTCTTTCAAATGATAGCTGTCGTCGCCGTCGATCCCGGCCTTTCCACCGGAAAAGGAAATGGAAAAAGACGTTGACGGAAGGGAAAAGCCTTTTCCCACAGCTTTCATGTAGCTTTCCTTCAGGGTCCAGATGGAATAGAAAAGCTCCCTTTGCTGTTGGCTGGCTAAAAAGAGCCGCCGCTCCTTTGGGTGAAAGCTAACTTTTGCCATGGCCGGAAGGTCGCCCGGTTCCTGCTGCTGTACGTCCGCGCCTACGGTTTGGTCCGCGGCGGCCAGGACGACGAAATCTCCTGAATGGGAGAGATTGAAGGTCCCCTTGCCGTTCAGGAGCGGCTTGCCGTATGGGTTATAAGACAGGCGTTTTTCATAGCCCTTTCCCAGCCAGTGGCACAGCAAAAGTCCCCCGCCCAGGCATCGCAGCCGGTCTTCTCTTCGCAGATAGCGGTCCATTTTTTCTCTGCGGCTTTCGGGGAGAAGGCGGATGAGCGGCCCGAGTTCCTGGGGGAACTTTCGTATATCGCAGTAGAGCAGTTTCATCGGCTTTGGTTTCTTCTTGCCTGGATCGCCAAGATCGCCATCATGAAGATGGAGGCGAGCAGGAGAATGAGAGGAAGCTTTATGGAGAAATCATCGCCTGTGGGTACCGCGGCCGAATCTGCGCCGGCGGCGGCCATGGTTACTGCAACCGTGTAATCCCGGGTCGTGCCGTCCTCGGCGGTAACGGTGTAGGTGACAGGCTCCGTGAAGTCGTTGACGGTAACGCCGCTGATCTGTTTTACGCCGCCTGCCGTCAGTTCCGCCCCTTTGCTCAGGGTAAAGTCAGCCGTCAGTTTTTTCGGATCGCTGCTCTGGGGAAGAGTGACGCGGATCGTCTTTTTCTTCTCGTCGATCGCTCCCTTTACTCCATCCAGGGAAAAGTTTTTGATTTTCTTTTCATGGGAAAGATCCGCGGCCGGCATCCCAGGCGTATAGGTGCGTTCAATGACTGGAAGGGCCAGGTCCGCGATCAACTGATGCCCCTCATGATTGGGATGAGGGTCGATGTTCAGGTTTATAATATCATCACCGGGTATATTTGGCGTGCTATTATCATCTCTGGTGATTTCCACGTTGGTCAAATCCTCCTGATTGAAGGGCTCATAGAGATCGATGCTGTGATAGCCGGCGGTGTTCTTCTTAAAAGCCTGGTTCATCTTCTCGATATAGATGGCCCCGTACGCGCCCAGATCGAGGGAAGGAAGGTTGTTCCAAGTATTTTCTGAGACAGTATTTTTAAGGCCAGGAACCAGTTTCTTGATATCCAGCTCTTCTCCATAAAAAGGATTGTACAGGGTTGTCCAGTAGATCTCCGCGCCCGGGGCCGCTTTGTGCAGCTTTTGCAAAATGGCCGGCTGGATCTTGTCCTGGAACTCCAGGCAGGCGGCATTTAATGTTTGATTGTCGTTAAGGTTCAGCTTGAGACTGTCGATCAACTTGGACAGCTTTTCAACAAACTGATTGACCACTGGAATAGGCCGCTTGAGCGCGCCGACCCCATTGACCCCTTTCACTTTTGCCTGGCCGAATTCCGCGGCCACGGCCTGTTCCACGATTTCCATGAAAGGCCCCAGCAGGTCGTTGGAGCCGATGGTTACGGTTATCACATCGGCGTTTTTCAGGGCCGCGTCATAATCGCCGCGGTTGAGCTGGTCCAAAAGCTGCTCGGAGGTCCAGCCGGAAACAGCCTGATTGTCTGTGACGGCAGGCCCTTTATTTTTGCTCAGTTCTTTTCCGATGAGGGATACGAAGGCATCCTGCGGGGTGGGGTATTTGTCGGCAGTGAGGTCATTTTTTACATAGCTGGGAAGGGCGTATCCCGCCGCGATGCTGTCGCCGAAAGCTACATATTTTGTACGGGCCGGTTTGTAGAAGACTTGCTCTATGGGAATTCCGTATGCCAGCAGAGCCTTTTTCGTGTCCGTATTTCCGGTTTCAAAAATCGTATCCGCAGGCAGGCCGTCCAAGGCACGGGCGTCGATGGTGATCCGTCCTTCTATGCGGACTTTATCGATCTTTTCGCAGCCAGCGAATGCCTTTGCGCCGATTTTGCTCACGCCAAAAGAGCGCACTGTTTCCCAGGCGTCATAGGAGGTCACATCTTCGGGGATGAATAGGGTTCCTGTGGTCCCGGCGGATAGGGCGGCGTTTTCTCCGTCTCCAAGCTGGACCGTGCCGTCCTGGAGAATCTTGTAGCGGGTGTCGACTCCCGTTTTGTAATGGGTGATGACCTCGCCTGCCGCTGCGTGGACCGTTTCAGCGGAAAAGTCGGCCGCCATGGTGAAAAGTAAAGCGGCTGCTGCGGTTAGACTGATCATTCTGCGGAATATTTGCGCTGCGTTCATATGTATTGCCTCGTTTCTTTTTACTCATGATTTTAAATTTTAACGTGGCTGTAGGTGAAAAACAATCGAGTTGCATATTTTGCAGTAAATTCTGCTTAATTTGTATGGGGATAGTTGGTATTGTGTTGAAACGAGAAGGAGACATAAAAGTTCCGCCTTCAGTCATGTATTAATTCAAATGGGAAAAATTTTATTAAAAGTTTTCATTATTTACGCAAAGCTGTGGGTTTGAGAGGCCCTATATGGCTAAAAAGCGGGCTAGGCCGCTTTTTGTCTCATTCGAGAGGAGGAAACCGTTGAAAAGTGCGTAAATTTCGTGATTTTTTTCAATTTTTTTCAACCCCCCTATGCAGCCTTAAATTAAAAAAAGCATGCGCTGGCCGGGCGCTCTCCCGCACACACCTGCAAATTATGCAGAAAAATATGCAAATTAAGCAAAAACTTCCGCAGCCTGCATTGACAGTTATAGAATCCGTTGTTATTACAAGGTAACTTCGCTATAATTAGAACAAAATCCAACATTGGTTAAAGTGCTGTCTTTGGGAACCTGCCTGCATCGCCGTAGGAGTGCTGTTCAATGGTAAAAAAGGAGACATTTAATTTGGAAAGCAACTTAAAATTAGAAAAACATACGGAAGGGGAAACCCTTACCATCGACCTGACCGGCCGGCTGGATACGGCCACGGCGCCGGAACTGGAAGGCAAACTAAACGGCTGGCTGGAAGGCGTAAGTACGCTGATTCTCGACTTCAAGGAAATCGAATATCTTTCCTCGGCAGGCCTGCGGGTACTGCTTTTCGCCCATAAGCAGATGATGGGACGCGGCGGGCAGCTGCATATTAAAAACGTACAGGAAATGGTCATGGAAGTCTTTGAAATGACCGGATTTTCCGACGTTTTGTCTATTGAAGGCGCGTAAACAAAAGGAAGTGGTTTTTTGAAACTCTACCAGAAGATTTTTTTATCAGCCATCCTCTTCTTCGTCATCACCATGCCTTTCCGGGAATTCTTCAAAGTGATGGCAGTGACGGAAATGCGCCCGGTCAGCGCCCTGCCGCCGGCATTGGGGCTTCTGTTTGGATATCCGGGAGCTTTGGGCTGCGCCATCGGCAATCTGGCGGCCGACGCCCTTTCCGGTTACAGTCCGCTTTTGTGCGGTCTGGGATTCATCGCCCAGTTTATCTATGGCATACTGCCTTACCTGCTCTGGTTCGGCTTCAAAGATAGGAAGCTGCAGCCGGATCATTTCCTGCGCCTTAACAGCGTCAAAAAGCTCCTGCGCTACATTGGAATTATCGTTCTGGATTCCGCTGTTATGGCCGTCATGTTTGGCATTCTTATGCGGGTGACGCGTCTGGGAAAATTCTGGACCACCGCTGACGTGATGGTGTTTCTCAATAACGTGGTCTTCTGCATGATTTTGGGTATACCGATCATCGTTTTCGCGGGAACCAGATCAAAAGGCCGGAGCAAACCGGTCATTTCCCTCAACGAACGGCTAATTCTGATTTTCATCCTTCTGGGCGTTATTTCCGCTTCCCTGATCGGTTTGTTTGCCTACACAGAATTATCACGGTACATACCCGATCCGCTGTCCATGTGGAATTGGATCTACCTTTATATGGTCATGGATCTGACTGTTTTTTATATCATCACTGTCCTTTTTCTGAAATACGCGGAAAAGAATATCACTGTTCCCGTCGAATCTATCGCTGGGATCGCCAAAAACTACATTGACGAGGAAAGCGGCAAGGCGGATACCGGGGAAATCGCCGCAGAATGCGAAAAGCTCCTGGACAGCAAAAGCGAAGTGAGCTACCTGGCGGAAGGCTTTCGCCAGATGGTGCAGGATCTGGACGCCTATATCGCCAACCTGACAGCTATGACCGCGGAAAAAGAACGGATCGGGGCCGAGCTGCAAGTAGCGGCCCAGATTCAGACAGATATGCTCCCCGTCGATTTTCCTCAGAGGAAAGAGTTCCAACTTCGCGCGGCCATGACCCCGGCCAGGGAAGTGGGCGGCGATTTTTACGACTTCTTCTTTGTCGATGAGGACCATCTGGCCGTGGTCATCGGCGATGTTTCGGGAAAGGGCGTGCCGGCGGCGCTGTTCATGGTCATCGCCAAGCTGCTGATCAAAAATCACGCCCAGAGCGGCGAAAGCCTGGGAGAAGTTTTTTCCGCGGCCAACGACCAGCTCTGTGAAAACAACAAAAAGTCCATGTTTGTCACCGGCTGGATGGGCGTTCTGACCCTTTCCACGGGAAAACTGGAATTTGTCAATGCGGGACATAACCCGCCCCTCATAAAAAGGGACGGATGTTTTGAATATTTGAAATCCAAAGCCGGATTCGTGCTGGCGGGAATGGAAGGAATCGCCTATAAGCAAAACGAACTCTGGCTCGCACCCGGCGATTCTCTCTATTTGTACACTGACGGTGTAACGGAGGCAGCGGACCGGCAAAATCAATTATACGGGGAAGAGCGGCTGCGGCAGACCCTCCAGAAGAGCGAAAGCCAGGAAGCCGAAGCGCTTTTGGATACCGTAAAGCTGGATCTGGATCGATTTGCCGGAGATGCGCCCCAGGCCGATGACATTACCATGCTCTATTTGATTTACAAAGGAAGGGCAGGATCATGAAACAGATTACGGTGGAAGCAAAGCAGGAAAACCTGCAACGGGTTTGGACCCTGATCGAGGGCGTGCTGAAAGCCTGCGGATGCTCCCAGAAAGTTTGCCATCAGGTCGAACTGGCGGTGGAAGAAATCTATGTCAACATTGCCAGCTATGCCTATGGGCATGAAAGCGGACCGGTGACGGTGGAAGCGGAAGGTTTTCCGGAAGAAGGGAAACTGACAATCCTTTTTCGAGACAGAGGCCGGCCCTTTGATCCGCTCAAAAAACAGGACCCGGACATCACCCTTGCGGCGGGCTGGGGATTTTCATGGTAAAAAAAATGATGGATGAAGTGAGCTATGAATTCAGGGACGGAAGCAATGTTCTGACCATAAAGAAATATTTTTGACAGAGGAAAAGGAGAACACGATGAAAGCACAGAGACATCCGCTTATCAAGCAGCAAGGTGAGATTTTGCAGTTCGACCTGGATCCGGCTCAGAGGGAAAATGTCAACACCCTATTGGCGGTCTGCTGGTTTGAAGCGCCCTATGAGGATGAAATCGTCAGTAAAGCGCTGAATCTGATCCTGAAGCATGAACAGGCGCTGCGGCTGCGGGTCGGAAGAGCGGGCGGGCAGTACGTCCAGTACGAGCAGGAATATGTCCGCGAGTCCATTCCCACAGCAGATTACGGCAGCGATGATGAAGCTCAGGTGCGGGCGCGTTTTGAGGCCCTGGCCCAGGAGCCGATTCCGCTCCTTGACAGCCCCCTTTACCAGCTGGCTATTTTTCATTATGGGCAGGGAATAGGGGTTTCCCTTAAATTCCACCATATTATCATGGACGGATGGAGCCTGGCTCTTTTCGCTCAGCAGCTGATGGATTACTGCAAGGCTCTGGCGGAAGGCCGCAGCCCACAGCCGGAAAAACACGATTTTACAGACTGCGTTACGGCTATTTTGCAGCGCTACTGTTCTTCCCGCTATGAAAAGGACCGCCGCTACTGGCGTGATCTTTTCGCTCAGCAGCCGATTCTCTGCCGCATGCGGCCCGATCGTCCCCAAGTCGAGGAATCGGAAGGGGACCGGGTACAGGTGCCTCTGGACCGGCAACTGTCCCGCCGCATCAATGACCATTGCGGCCAGCTGAATATTTCCCCGGCCGTGTTGTTTGAGACTGCTCTGCTGCTCCATCTGTACAGGCAGAATCCCGGCTGCAGTCGGGTGGACATCGGGCAGAACATGATGAACCGGGGCGACCTTATGGAAAAGGATCGGCTGGGCATGTTTACGGCGGAACGCATGCTGTGCGTGAACCTGCATGATGAAGACCTCATAGCAGACGTATACCGGAAAATCAAAGAATCCAACATGGAGGCCTACTATCATGGGCTGTGTCTTCACGATGAAGTGCTGGAGCTGGCGCAGGCGCAGCATCCGCAGGTGACGGCCATTCGGGATGCGGAATTCAGCTACCTGCCCTGCGGCGATCTAAAGCAGCGGGGCTGCCGCATGGAATGGATCGCCAACGGCGCACCGGAAGTATCGCTGGAATTCACCTTGTTCCATATGAATGACCCGGACGAATTTACCGTTATTTTCGATTACCGGAAATCCGCCTTTACCCGAGAAGAAGCGGAAGAAACCTTAGGGAGAATTATCGCTCTGGCGGAAAAGGCCATGGAGGATACCAATCAAAAAGTGGGCGAGGTCATAAGATGATTTACAAGGATTACATACAAAAGCACGCTGCAGAGGCACCACGGGAAGCAGTTTTTCTGCTCCGGGAAGGGCAGGAACGAAAGGAAATCACCTGGGAGCGGTTTTTCAGCGACATCAACGCTCTGGGGACCGGGCTTGTGGACGGCCATCCGGGCGCGCGGATCGGGATACTGGGGGAAAACAGCTATCAATGGGCCCTGATCCACATGACGGCGGTTTTGGGCGCAGGCGCGGCCGTGCCTTTGGACCGGGATCAGCGGGAGGATACCCTGGCCTCCCAGATCAGAACCACGGAGTGCAGCCTGGTCTTTTACTCCGCTCAGTACCGCAAGAAAGCCCGGCGTCTGGAGGAGATGCTTGACAAAACCTGCTTTATCTGCTGGGACGAGGAAGAATTCGACAAAATGCTGGAGCTGGGTAACGCAGAACTGGAGCGCGGCAATGATCAGTACATATCGCTGCGCCCGGGGGAAGAGGATCTGGCCTGCATCATCTTTACCTCCGGGACCACTGGCGGGCCGAAGGGTGTCATGCTTTCCCAGAAAAACATCGTTTCCATGGTATCAGCCGCGCTGGAGCTGCTGGATCTTGCGCCGGGGGATCGATGCCTTTTGGTCCTGCCCTTGTATCATTGCTACGGCTGCTTTTACAACCTCTACGCCGGTCTTGCGGCCCGCTGCGTCCAGTGCATCTGTCCGGATTTGAAGCGGCTTTCACAGCAGATTGTTTTTTTTCAGGCCAGGATTCTCTTTCTGGTGCCGGTGGTGGTAGAGGCGCTGCTCACGGAATTGGAGCGCAGCGGGATGAGCGCGGAAGAATTTTTCGGCGGCAGCCTCAAATGGGTGATGAGCGCAGGCGCGCCCATTTCGCCTCAGATTATCAAGCGCTTTGGAAAACATGGAGTGGACGTGCTCAACGGCTATGGGATCACCGAATGTACGGCCATCGTTTCCCTCAATCCGCGCCGGGCTTTCCGGGCGGATACGGTAGGACTTCCGGGCAAAAACTGGGATGTAAAAATCGCGGAGGACGGAGAAATCTGCGTCAGCGGCAGCAATGTGATGATGGGCTATTACGGGGATGGCGAGAGCCGGCAGGCCGTTATGGACGGGCCCTGGTTTCGCACCGGCGACTTGGGATATTTGGACCAGGACGGCCATCTGGTCATCAGCGGCCGCAAAAAGAATTTGATTATCCTTTCCAACGGCAAAAACGTGTCGCCGGAGGAGCTTGAGGAGCAAATTCATCGGATGGAAGGCGTAAAAGAAGTGCTGGTTTATGAAAAGGACAAAAAAATTACCGCCGAAGTTTATACGGAGCTTTCCGAGGAAGCGCTGTCCGCGGAAATGGCGCTGCTGAACCGGAAGCTTCCGGCTTATGATCGGATCCAGCAGGTCCTCATTCGGGACACGGCTTTTGAAAAGACCGGCGGACAGAAGATAAAAAGGAGAAGATAGGATGAGAAAAGAATTGGAACAGGTGATGGGGCAGTACACCAAGGTCAGCCCTCTGAAAGCGGAGATGGAGCTGCAAAAAGATCTGGGTCTGGACTCCTTTACGGTGATGAACATTGTGGTCAGCCTGGAGGACTGCCTGGACATTGAGATACCGATTTCCGAGGCAGCGGACTTTCTGACCGTGGGAGATATAGAAGCTTATCTTGCGGAGGCTTGCCAGGATCGCTGATACAGTGAATCGTAAATTTCGAGAGGAGGGCAAATGGAGAGCTTGGGCCTGAAAAAGAATTTCATTTCGGAAAAGTTCAAATCCATTTTTCTCGTTTCCACCCTGTCGATGCTGGTGGAGTATATTGTCATGCTCTCCGATAATGTGATCGCCGGAAATCTGGTGGGAGAACGTGCCGTGGCGGCCATTACGCTGGTGGGACCGGCCTTTTCCATCTCCGTGTTTTTCGCCTTCCTGGTATCCCAGGGGACGATCATTCTCATGGCTTTTGCCGTGGGCGAGGGGGATCGGGAAAAAGCCAACCGCTATTTCAGCCAGGGTTTGATTCTGTGTTTTGCCGTGGGAGCCGGGCTGACGGTTCTCTTCCTTTTGTTTCGGGAAGAGGTGTTTCGGCTTGGGCATGTTTCTCAGGAAGTGGCGGCTTACGCCGCGCAGTATTACCGGTATCTTTGCTTTATCCCACTTTTGCAGGCGCTCAACGCGCTCTTTTACGGCGTTGTCTTAAATGAAGGGGGCGAGCGGATCTGCATGATTTCATCGGCGGCGCAGGTGGGAGGAAACATCGCCATGTCTCTGCTGCTCTGCAGCCAGATGGGAGTGGCGGGCATCAGCCTGGCTTCGGTGCTGAGCAACATTCTTGCGGATGCCATTCTCTGTCTGCAATTTTTTCAAAAGCAGAATCAGCTCCGCTTCACCTGGTATTGCCGCTTGCGGTCTGTTTTATCAATGCTCAAATACAGCGTCAACGATTCCTTCCGCTATCTATATCTGGCGGCGTTTCAGGTCAGCCTCAATCTGTTTTTGGTCTATCGCTTCGGCGATAACGCACTGATTACGGCGGCCGTCATCCTCAACCTGCTCAATTTGATGCTCAGCGCCTTTGACGGGATCGGCGAGGGGATGCAGGTGCTGGTCAATGTCTATCGGGGCGAGAAGAACCAGCGGGGAATTTTTCGCTCGATGAGACTGGGGATTTTTGTTTCTGCTGCGGAAGGTCTGGCGGTGACGGCGGCGCTGCTTTTGCTGAGCGGCCAGATCCCCCGGCTCTTTGGAGTCGGAGAAGGAGCTCTGCTTTCGCAGACTCAGACGGCCGTCTGCATATATGCCCTCTCAGCGGTGTTCATCAGCATTGGGATTCTGCTTTCAGCCTATTACTGCTTTATTGACGAAATCAAGCTTTCGCTGGCCCTTTCGTTTTTGCTGCTGCTTTTCTTCCCCATATTATGCGCAGTGGTTTTCGGGGGATTGTGGGGACTTACGGGTGTATGGATCGGACTCGCCATTTCCTCCGCGGCCGCCCTTGCTGCGGGATTTCTGCTGGTCGGCGGAAAATGCAGGGATGGGAAGAAGGTGTTTCCCCTGCTGCTGGACCAGGAAGTTTTGGAAAACCAGGCAGCCTTTGACGTGCCGGGCACCCAGGACGGCGTCATGGAGCTTGTGGGGCTGCTGGGCCGGGAATTGACAGAGCGAGGCGCGCAGGTGCGGACAAAATTCAGAATCGAGCTGATTACCGAAGAAACCGGCATGCTGGCGGTGGGAAAAAATCCGGAACATGATTTTCGCATAGAGGCCAGCCTGCTTTTTGACGACGGGGTTACTTTGGTTTTGCGGGACAACGGGCAGAATTACGATGTGACTGAGGAAAACAAAGACCTTACTTCCATGCAGGAATACGCGGCGGATCGGATCATCGGCTCCAACAAGGAAAAAAAGTATATGCTCACCAGCGGGTACAACCGGACGGTGTTTCGGTTTTAGGGGGATTATCCTTATAATCCGACTTTCTTGCGTTTTAACCGGCTTTTTTGCCGGTTTTTTTCATATGGAAACCTTTCCATAAAGATCCGGAGTATAATACGACCAGGAGGAATTAATATGGGTTTTGAAGAAAACGGGATGATCTACGTGAGCCAGAGCAGCATTGTTGGACAGACGTTTCACTGGCACGACGAGCTGGAGCTGCTCCTTGTGGTAGAGGGCAGCCTGGATTTAAAAGTTGGTTACGAATGGTTCAGATTGAAGGCCGGCGACATCATGCTCATCAACAGCGATGAAATACACAGCATGAAGGAAACCAATGAAAAAAACGTTGTCATTTGTGTATACATCGACTGCAATGCATCTTATGAGAAATATCCGGATTTTTATGAAATCGTCGCTCTTTGGCCGTATTCCGAAGCGTTCCATAAATTAAACCAGCGAAAACATGTGATTATGGAGCATGTCAATCGTCTGGCGGTGCTGATCGACCAAAACGCGGACAGGGAACGGATCGCCCGCCAGTTTGATTCCTTTCTCAAGAGCCTGATCTATTGCTACCGCGTGGATATTACCGATTTGAACGGCGCGGCCTTCCAAGTGACGGATGAAAAAATGGATATTATTTATCGTACCATCAAGTATTTGTATTCCAATTACGACCATAAAGTAAACCTGCAGGATGTATCGGAGCAGGAATACCTGAGCATGTTCTATCTTTCCCACAAGTTCAAGGATATCACCGGATACAGTTTTCGGGACTGGCTGAATTTTGTCCGAGTGGAAAAAGCGGAAAAACTGCTCCTCAACACATCTTCGCCCATTACGGAGATCGCCTACCAGTGCGGGTTTTCGGACGTGCGCTATTTTAATAAGCATTTTATGAAGTGGTACAAAATAAGTCCCAACAAGTACCGCAAGCTGTTCCGTGAATCCTGTGAAATGTACGACGATACGGAGCGCTTTGAGGAGCCTGTTCCTATGGCGGATATCATTCATAAAATCGAATCCATTGTCCCGGAAATAAAAGCGGACGCAGATACGGAAAATGAGATTGTGATTGATCTCAATACAAGGAAAGTAGCGGAGCGATTGGACCCATCGTGGAAAGAGAAGCTGTGGTGCGGCGGCTCCAATATCATCGGATATCGAAAGATGAAACAAATTGAAGAGGCGCAGAAAGACATTGAATTTATGGCGATCATCGCCGACGAGCTGTTCAGCGCCGGGACTCAGCAGACGGAAGACCCGTCAATGCCGCAGCTGCACAGCGTTCTCAACTTTTTGCTGGATATTTTCGCAAAAGTCTATTTGATTGTGGGATGCAGCAAAGACGACCAATATGAAATCGATGCGGCAGAGGAATCCCTGCGGAATTTTTTCAAGTTTTACCCCAGAGGGCGGGCAGCGCAAATGGAGTTTAAGATCGATATGGCGGACAACGAGCGGGAAACAAAGGAAAAAATCAAAGAATTTACCGCCCTCCTGGATTCTCTGAACATACGGCACAAGCAGTATGAACACTACAAGAGGCCAGTGGACAAGCGGGGCAACGTTGAAACGGACTACATATCCAATATGATTGACGGTGAAATCAGAATGGACTGGCTTTATTCCAAGAACGGATTTAAAAATAATCTGTACTATTTCTACTTTTTCCTTTCCAAGATGGGTGAGGCGGTTGTTGTAAAAGAAGAGAGTTATGTGATTACAAGAAAAGAAGATGATTTTCAGATTTTGTTCCACAACGGAGGCACCAAATTCAAATACCCGCAGCAAACCGAGTATAAACTGATTTTAAAAAATTTCCGCGGCAGCTACAAGTCGGTGCATTATGCATGGAACTCTCAGCGTGACGACATCTCATCGGTCATTAAAAACCCAAACGTGATCCGGTATTTGAGTGACAGCGAATATGAGATGGTGGACCAAGCATCTCTGCCGATGATTTCCGTCGATTATATCGATGAGGATCAACTGAAAGACAAAGCCTTTGCCCTTGAGCTGCCGCCCGCTGCCGCGGATATGCAGCTTACGCTTTTGATAAAGGTGTGACTTTCGGGCTGGTGAGGTCTGAGGTGCGCCCAAAAGTTATTGGGCGGAAAAAATTAAAAATATTTTTTGAAATTTACACTTTTTTCTACGGTTGAGCCCTGGAAAGCTTGGCCTGAATCAAGAAACTCCGTTTTGCGTCAAGATTCGACCCCGCAAACCCACAACTTTGCGTAACTTTTACGATTTCCCCAATAAATTTACCGCATTGCGAAGCCCCCTGCATAAAGCAGGGGCATTTTATTCGCAAATTTACCTATCGCCATAACAAGATAATGGCTTAAAACCGGAAGCAAATAACGATATACTCCAAGGTAAATTAATTAACTTTTCAGACAATTCAAAACTGAATGGAGGGAACGCAAAATGTCAGAGAGAAAATTTGATTTAATTCCGGGAGTAGAAAGCTGCGCCGGAGAAATGAAAGTCGCTTTTCCCATGGAGGAGTATAAGAACCGACTGACCAGAATCAGGCAGATCATGGACAGAGAAGAGATCGACTTTGTGTACGCCACAGCCCCTGAAAGTATGTACTATATCAGCGGATACGATGTGGTATGGCACCGGGTCAATTCGCCCCAGGCCTGGTACGATTCAATGGGGGCGGGAACGGCCATACATGTGGACCACGATACATTCATTCACTTTGACCTGCCGGATGAAGAGGGCGTACTAAAACTCACCAGCATTTCCACCGACACAAGGCTGATCTACGATATCCCGGCGGATATGTACGGAAAATCCTATATATGCACAACAGACGAGGAAGGCTATAAAGAAATTGTAATCAAGAACTTAAAGGAAGAAGGATGGATCAAGCCTGGAATGACCATTGGCCTGGAATTGGGCAGCTACCGTCCCAGCTATTTGATCTTCGACCAGTGGAAAACCCTGTTCGAAGGGGCCGGATGCAAGGTTGTCGACGCCACGGAAGTGATCCGGGGGGCCCGGGCCGTAAAATCGCCTTTGGAACTCCAATATATTGAAACGGCGACCAATATCTGCAATGTGGGCATGGAAGCGATCTACGACGCATTGGAGCCGGGCATAACCGAATTGGAAATTGTTGCGGCCTACACCAACGCCCAGCTAAAGGCCGGCGGCGAAAGTCAGGCCATCGCCAATATGGTTCGTTCCGGCCCTTACCGTTCCTGGTGTTTCCACATCCCCGCGTCCAGGAGAAAAATCATGCTGGGCGATCCGGTGGGCGTGGATCTGGCCGGTGTATTCAACCGGTATCATTCCAACCAGTGCCGTTACTTTTCCGTGGGCGAGCCGCCAAAGGAATTTGCGGCCAAATACGCAGTCAACCAAAAGATTATCGAAACCGTTAAAAACACAATTAAGCCCAATATGCTCATGTCGGAGCTGCTCATAGAACTGAAAAAATACTACCAGTCGGAGGGCCTCTGGGGCCAGCAGTACTGGATCGGCGGATATGAGCTGGGCATCGCGTTTCCGCCTGACTGGTGCGGCGGATCGACGGTCTATGATATCTATTTCGACTGCGAAGATAAGGAAAGACGCTTCGTTCCCGGAACCGTCGTCAACTTTGAAACCGGCTTCGGCTGCATCGATACCCTTATGTTCAAAGAAGATGAAGCGGTTGTTCTGGGCAAAACGACCAGAGAACTGATGGTTAAGGAGTTCTGATATGTTTGCAGACTATATTATAAAATCCAACTGTATCTTCGATTCAGTCAGCGATGAGCCCTTCAAGGGGTTCATCGCCGTTGCGGGAGACAAGATTGCATACATAGGAAGATCAGATGAACAAATGGCAGAGTATCTGGGCGGCCAAACCCAGGTATTAAGCTATGAGGATCAGCTGGTCATGCCGGGAATCGGCGAAAGCCACGCCCATGTTTTTTATGGAGCGCTAGAAGTGGCCGGCGCCAATGTGGCGGAGTCCCGCTCCGAAGAGGACGCGGTGCAGATGATTTTCGACCATGAAAAGGACAAGGAGAATGAATGGGTGATCGCTTTCGGCTGGAACCATGAATATTGGCAGACCAAAGAACTGCCAACGAAAGCGTCTCTGGACCGACGGTTTCCCGACAAACCGGTGGTGGTCATCAATGAGGAGCTTCACGGCGCATGGGTAAACACAAAAGCCTTGGAAGTCTGCGGAATTGACCGGAATACCGCTATTCCGCAGGGCATGGGGATGATCGGAAAAGATGCCGCAGGGGAGCCTACCGGATATCTACTGGAGACCTATGCGATGAAGCTGGTTTTGGATGAAGCTTTTTCCATGCCAGAAGAGAAAAAGAGCCGACTGATCGATGCGTATTTTAAAACGACGGCCAGCCTGGGAATCACTTCCCTAAGCAATCTGCAAATCCATGAAATCCTCATGGAAGATGTGTTTGAGAAAATGGATCAGGACGGCAGACTCAAGGTGAGAATGTCCCTCCTTGCTTCGATCAATACGCCTATGGAAAAGCTGCTGGATATGAAAAACAAGTATCACAGCGACACGCTTAAATTCGGCGGAATCAAAGGATTTGTCGACGGCACGCCTATGGGCTATACGGGCGCTTTGATTGAAGAATACAGCGACCGCCCGGGATTTTACGGAGAAAAATATCTGTCCGTGGAAACTTTCGGCCAGCGGGCGCGGGCGTTTGAAGCCAATGGCATCCGGATGCGGCTCCATGCATGCGGGGACGGGGCGGTAAGGGAAGCGCTGGACATATATGAATATTGCCGCAGCGCCGGCGGAAAAGAACCATTGCGCCATACCATCGAGCATTTTGAAGTGGTGCATCCGGACGATCTGGGGAGAGTCGGGGAGCTTGGTGTTGTGGCTTCTGTTCAGCCGGATCATATGTGGGCCCCGGTCTTTTGCGAACACCCTTTCCATAAAATTCTCGGAGAAGAACGCTGTAAGTATGTTTACCCCTTTAAAAGTCTGGCAGGAAAAGGCGCGGTTCTCGCCTTTGGCAGCGACCATCCCATTGCGGAGCTCAATCCCATGCGGGGCATTTACAGAGCGGCCTCCAGGCTGTCGGAAGACAAGCAGCCCGAGGGCGGCTGGTGCCCCAATGAAAAACTCAGTCTGGCCGATTCGCTGAAAGCTTATACAATCGGATCTGCATATCAAATGCACAGCGAGGAGAAAACAGGCACTTTAGAGGCAGGCAAATTTGCCGATATCGCCGTGTTAGACAGGAATTTGTTTCAAGTTGATTTGGAAGAGATTCTGGAGACCACCGTCGCCATGACAATGTTAGGAGGAAGGATCATTTACGAAAAGAAACCCTGTTTGGAGGTGAAGTAAGTGGAATATGGAATTTTATGTTTACTGCCGATCGCGGTCATGCTGGCAGTAGCCATCATAACCAGAAAATGCATTTCATCCATGGTGATTGCGATTCTGGTGGGCTGCGTGATTATTGGCGGCACCGGCTGGTTTTCAACGTTTATCGATCAGGTTTATACGACAGGCTGCAACGAGGATACGGTATGGATCGTCTGCCTGATGTGCGTGGTCGGCGTTCTGGTGGCGCTTTTTCAGGCATCGGGCGGCGCTCATGTACTGGTTAAAATCGTAGAAAAAAAGGTGAAAGGCGAACGAAATCTATACCTGTGGTCCTGGCTGTTATCGGCGCTGCTGTTCATCGATGATATGATGCGCTCATCCGTAATCGGCCAGATGACACCGCTGTTCGACCGGTTCAAAGTGCCGCGGGCTTCCGTGGCCTACTATATCGACTCCACCAGCACGACCGTTACATCCCTGGTGCCGCTGACGAACTGGGCGGTCTTTTTCCAGGGCGTGTTCGCCGGCTTTGTGGAGCTGGAATACCTGGGCAATGGATTTGACATTTATGTAAAAACAATTCCCTTTAATTTCTACGCCATCGCCGCGCTGCTGGTGTGTTTTGGATTTACCATGGGATGGATGCCCAAGCTGGGCGGCATGAAAAAAGCCTACGAACGGGTGCAAACTACGGGAGAGCTTTACAGCAAGGCCAGCATTCCGCTCAATCCGGAGGAAAAAGTAAATGAGGAAGAAAAAGACCCGAAAGCCCCAGTTCGGCTGGTGGTATTCATTGCCGGAATCGCCATTTTAACGGCATCCATTCTGGTTACCGGCGACGTGCTGTCCGGCTTTTTTATCGGAGTATTTTCCATGTGCGCGCTCTTGTTCATAACAAGGCTGTGTACCTGGAAAGAGATCATGACAGCCGCCATCGAGGGCGAGGCAAGAATCATTCAGATGCCGCTGATTTCCTTCTTTGTTTACATGTTCAAGGATATTGTTACGACCCTGCAGGTTCCGGAATATATTATCTCCATTTGCGAGTCCTTCCTGTCCCCGGTATTTTTCCCGCTCATTACCTTTATCGCCTGCGCATTGCTGACATTCTGTTCCGGGAGCACCTGGGGCGTAACGGTTGTTTATGCGCTGGTGGCGGTTCCCCTTTCCGTTTCCATCGGGGCGGATCCGGTGGTCGTGCTGGCTGCGATTTTATCCGGCGAAGCCTTCGGAGCACACGTCTGCTTCTATTGCGACTACACAGTATTCGCATCGGCAATGGCAAAAATCGATAATATTGAACACGCCTTTACACAAGTTCCGTATGGGATCATCGGCGGAGCATTGGCGGCAATCGGTTTTCTTGTTTCAGGAATTGTGATGGCATAAAGGAATTGTAAGCGATGGAAGCCCGCAGCGGGCGGAGACCATGCGGTCTTTCTAACTGATGCGGCAGAGCTGCGCACCCCGGAGATTGGACGAAAGGGCTGAATAATTTAAAATTATCCGTGTACATAAAGGCGGAAAAGATTACACCAAAGGTTATGACAGCAGCGGACTTTTTGCGGGACTGGCGGTTTCCGGGGCAGCGTCTTTTTCCCAGCATTTGAACAAGCACAATGTCATCTATATAGACTTTAGCAGGATGCCGGATCTTTGCGATAGCTATAAAGCGTATATGACCAGCATCCTGAAAAACATGAAGGCGGATCTGGCCGAAGCCTATCCGGAGCTTGCGGCGCGGGAATATGACAGCCTGAGCCAGATGCTCCAGGATACGGAAGACTCGTTCATCTTCATCCTGGACGGAAACCGGCCCCATGAATGAAATCGCTGACTGCATTGAGCACAACGTGGACGAGGTGCGGGAAGATATCGTCAAGCTGGTGGCCGGTATCCCGGTCCCCATCAAACTGAAAGGCTACAGCGCCGCCGAATTGCAGCTGGACACCAGAGACGAAATCCTTTCAGCCATGGTGGTCTATGGATTTCTGTCGTACTATGACGGCTGCCTGCAGATTCCCAATCATGAGCTGATGGAAAAATACGAGGATGTTCTGACACGCCGGAGCATGGGCGAGGTGAAAGCCATTGTGGATCGTTCCCAGAAGATGTTAGAAGCCACTTTGGCCGGTGAGGAAGAAACGGTAGCCGCGATCTTGGAAGAGGTTCATGATAAGGAAATCCTTTTTCTCAAATACAATGATGAAAATGCCCTGTCGTGTGTCATCACTCTGTGTTATCTGTCAGCGCGGGATGATTATTACATTGAACGGGAAGCTAAGAGCGGAAAGGGATACTGCGACTACCTATTCCTGCCAAAGAAGCCGGGGAAGCCGGCGATTGTGCTGGAACTAAAGGTGGGCGGCTCCTGTGAAGAGGCTATCGCTCAGATCAGGGATAAAAATTATGCGCAGAAGGCGGAAGGCTGCGAAGAGATCCTGCTGGTGGGCATTAACTATGACCGGGTAAAACAGCATCAGTGCAGGATTGTCGCTGATCGCCCTCAATAAGAGGCTGAAATTAAGGCGCTGTATCAGTGCTAAAATCATCCGATAAAACCTTTCGTACTAACTTCCCATTACAGAAATAAGGCGATGGCGCAATAAATAAGCAACAGCGCCATAACCAGGTTGACGAGTTTTGTATGTTTGGCTAAAATTTTACAAAAGGCAGAGCCCAACAAGGCCCACATAAAAGAGCCGGAGGCACCGATCAGCGTTAATATAGCGGTGAACCCAACCATTGCCCATGGGGAATGATAAACGGGCAAAATGTAGAGCGATATTGCTGTTATCGCATAAATATAGATTTTTGGATTGGCAAATTGCAGGATCATACCAGAAAGAAAGCTGGCCTCTTTGCCGTTTTCCGTATGCAGGTCAGCTGAGCTTTTCCATACTTTCCAAGCTAAGTACAACATATAGACGGCGCCAAGAACCTGCATAACGATTTTGATTTTCGGAAGCAGCTGATACAGCACCGCGCTAAAAATCATGCACAGTACCATTACTGCTGCAAATCCGGCTAAAATACCAAAATTAAAACGGAGACTGCGCCGATAGCCGAGCCGGATAGCATTGCTCATAGAAAGCAGGTTGTTTGCTCCCGGCGTGTAAGCCGTGATCATGCAATAAATAAGAAAGTCATATAAATGAAACACGAAAGACGCCTCCCTCTTTACTTATAAAAGCAATAGGTATATAATGGTACAAAAGGTGCGATATATCGTACTGTACGATATAATGATACATTATATGCAATATATTGTCAAGAGGAGGTTTCTTTTGGATACGATGAATGCGATTGTGGCAAAGAATATTAAGCGTCTGCGGGAGGAAAACAAACTGAGTATGGAAGAACTCTCCAAACTGAGCGGCGTTAGTAAGAGTATGCTTGCCCAGATTGAACGGGGGGACGGGAACCCAACATTATCGACGCTTTGGAAAATTTCCAACGGAATGAAGGTGCCTTTTGATGCACTGACGGTGCGTCCTGAAAAGCCTTATGAGATTGTCAAGACTGGGGAAATACAGCCGCTGCTTGAAGACGGCGGGAGGGTGAAGAATTATTCGATTTTTCCCGACGATGAAAACCGCAGATTCGCGGTGTACTACTTGGAGCTTGAGGAGGGCTGTTATTGGGAATCAGAAGCCCACTTAAGGGGGGCGACGGAATTCGTTACCATATTCAAAGGCGCCCTGGAAATTTGCCTGAACGATCAGAGCTTTACGGTAAGGGCTGGTGAACACCTTCGATTCAGGGCAGATTCCATTCATTCTTACAGAAACACAGGCAATGAAACAGCCATTGTTCATATGATTATCTATAACCCGTAAAACATAATAAATCTGTCGAATCATGAGCGCGAATCACCCGCAAGCCTTTTCCACAGAGCATTGGCCGGCTTGTGGGATAATGTCAGAAGAGCTGCATTCGTGCAAGGGATGCGTGATGAAACTTCCCTGAAGCGCATCCCTTTTCGCGTATGCAGATGTTGTCGCAAAATCGGGGAAAAAGACTGGACTGAAGAAATGTCCGGTATGACATTAGAGGAAAACGCCATGAAAAAAGAAAAGAAAATCACATATTTCGGCTTGACGTTGGAAGAGTGCAAAAACGTCTTCGATGCCATTGACGGGCTGGTCGTCATAGATCATAAGGGAATTATAAAATATTTATCTCCCGATCTATTTGACGCATTGGAAGAACTGTACGGCATCGAGCTTCCACAAAAGGTGGTGGGGAAATCCATCCATGAAATCCACCCCACCAGCAAAATCAGCAGCGCCTTTGCAAAAGAAGAACAGCAGGAAGCCTATTTCTATTTGTCCGATGGTTTCATCAGTGTTGCCAGAATCAAGCCTGTTTATGACCATGGACAGATCGCAGGCGCCATCGACTATGATTTGTTCACGGACAGCTGGCAGCTGCAGAGCTTTGCGGAAAAGCTAGAAACAGTACTGAACGGAACGATTATGACCAAGAACAAAGGGTTTGGAAACGTTTCCGAATTTTACAATAAGAAAAAGGAGTCCAAGTATATGGTAGCCGATATCATCGGCAAGAGCCTGGCCATCGAAAGAATCCGGCAGAAAATTTATAACCTGGTGGAATCCGACTCCACCGTCCTCATAACCGGCGAATCCGGGGTGGGCAAGGAAGTCGTCGCACAGGCCATCCACAGCAGCAGTATGCGCAGCAGGTTTCCCATGGTAGAAGTGAACTGCGCCTCCATACCGGAGCATTTGTTTGAATCAGAGCTCTTTGGCTATGAAGAAGGGTCCTTCACCGGGGCAGCGCGGGGCGGCAGACAAGGAAGGTTTCAAATGGCCGACAAGGGAACGATTTTCTTGGACGAAATTGACCAGATCCCCTATCATATGCAGCCCAAGCTTCTGCGGGTCCTGCAGGAAAAAGAGGTGGTGACCGTCGGGGGCAAAAAAATAAAAATTGACATTCGCATCATTTCCGCCACCAACAAGGATTTAAAAAAACTTGTGGAAGAAGGCCTGTTCCGGGAAGATCTATATTATCGACTGGATGTGATCAATATGGAAATTCCCCCATTGCGCCAAAGGACAGAAGATATCCCCCTTCTTGCCCAGGCCCATATCCAGCGGCTAAACCCGATCCTCAACAAAGCCATAATTGGAATCACCCAAGAGGCGGCAGACATTCTCAAAGAATACGATTGGCCGGGGAACATCCGGGAACTGTTCAATGCCATCGAACGAGCCATGAACGAATGCAGCGGAGATACCCTGGAGAGCAAACACTTTAAGGAGCTGAACATCGCGCGCTTAAAAGAGTTCATCGTCGATGAGCCGATGGAAGCAAAAGAAAATTTGCTGGGCAAATTGATGGACGATACTGAAAAGCGCATCCTGGAGAAAGCCTTGAAGCTGAACGACTGGAATATTACGGCAACGGCGGAGTTCCTGGGAATCTCCAGACCCAGTCTGCATTATAAAATAAAAAAATATAACCTGAGCAAAAAGGATGACCGGGGGTAAATCGTCAGATCCTTTTACTATGATAAAAAACCTGACACCGGCGCAAAAAGGTCCAAACTGAATAACAAAGTGATATAAGAAAAAAGAAGTGTTAAAAAATCTGACACTTCTTTTTTTGTGCAAGCTGTCAAAGGCTGTATTTCCAAGGTTTAAGAAGTGGCACAATATTTGCGATATTCTGTCCATGTAAAGGCCTTTATCATTAACTGTCACTCGTATAGGATTTAAGGAGGATCATGTTTATGACTGAAACCAAATCTGAAAGGACAACGATCGCATTAAAACTGCAATATGCGTGCGGCCAGTTGACCGATTCCATACCGTTCAATATGTTCTATATTTACTTTTTATATTTTGTGACCGATGTAGTCGGACTGCCGGCCGTATATGGCGGGATCATTGCCTTGATTGTCGTGCTGTGGGATGCGCTGACGGATCCCATCGTGGGCTATTTATCCGACAACTGCAAATCAAAGTACGGGCGAAGAAGGCCTTTCATGCTTGCAGGCGTTTTCCCCTTATTCCTCTGCACGGTGCTGCTGTACACTGCGGTGGATTTCAGCAGACCCATTACCTTGCTTTATTATATCGCAGTGGGGATTTTATATTGGACCAGCTATAAAACGTATGTCATTCCCTTCTTTGCCTTGGGCGCCGAACTGACCCAGGACTTTAACGACAGGACCACGCTGCGCGGCTTTGCAGGAGTTGGAATCTACGTGGCTACATGGCTTGTCAGCGCCGGACCGATGATGGTTCTGGACAAAGTCACCCAAAGCGGAGGAACGGAAGCACAATCCTGGACAATTTCCGCAGTAGCCTTTGGGCTCTTCGGGCTGGCAGGCGGCTTGATCTGCTGGCGGGCGACCAAGGGGAAAGAATTTGTGGATAAGAACCAATATAAAGCAGAACAAAAGGCAAAGCTGCTGGCAAACTATAAAGAACTTTTCCAATTAAAAGCTTTCCGCCGGTTTTTGCTGATGACTTTGGCATACAACATCGCTTTTTCTATAGCATCGGCTGCTTTTGTTTATATCATGGACAACAATCTGGGCTTGAGTCCGGCCAAACAGGCGGGATACTGGACCATTTACTCGATCCTGACTATCGCATTTATTCCCATCTGTAATCTGATCAGCAATCGCTTTGGAAAAAAACAGGCTTTGATTTCCCTGAATCTGATCAGCATTGCCGGCTGCATGTTCTATTTCTTTTATGGAATTCCCGACTTCACCCATTTGATTTTGTTTACCGCATTTTATAACATCGGCAATGTATGCTACTGGTCCGTAGGCTATTCCATGATGTACGACTGTGCCGAGCTGGACGAATATGTGACTGGAAAGAGGCGGGAAGGCGCAATTACCGGATTCTCGTCCTTCATGCAAAAGTTCGGATCAGCCATTGGAATGTATGTGACTGGTGGCCTTTTGTCTCTGCTGGGATATGATGGTACGGCGGAAGTTCAGACCCAGCAGGCTCTGCAGGGCATTATAACGGTCAATACCTTGATACCGGGAATTTTATTTATGGTTGGAACGGTCTTTATCATCCTTTATCCGGTAACAAAGGAGCGCTTTCAAAATCTGCTGGAAGCGATCGAATATAAAAAAGAAGGAAAAGAATATCCGCAAGAAAAACTGAACAAAATTTTTTAATAGGGAGAATGATAAATATGAAAAAGAGAGCAAGAGAAGCGGGAATCCCGTTCTATGGAGCAACTGGAAAAAATAATGCCATAACAGACGTGGCCGGCGTGGAAGTGGGCTATGCGACCATCATCGAGGGCAGCGCCTCTGATTCCATGGATGCAGGCAGTGGTATTGTCAGAACAGGCGTAACGGCCATTTTACCGAGAGGGAAAAAGCGGAGCGCTGTATTTGCCGGGCGGCATGATTTAAATGGAAACGGAGAGCTGACGGGAACACACTGGATCGATGATTCAGGGTTCATGCACGGCCCCTTGATGTTGACCAACACCAATAGCGTGGGCATGGTCAGAGATACTGCGGCCAAATGGATGATCGAGCATAATTTTTACTATCCTCTTATCAATGAAGGCGAAGAAATACCTGGCTGCGGATATTTTTATCCCGCAGTAGGGGAAACCTGGGACGGGCTTCTCAACGATATAAATGGATTTCGAGTAAAAGAAAAGCATGTGCGGAAAGCCCTGGAAAATGCCAAAGGTGGCAGAATCGCAGAAGGAAATGTGGGCGGAGGCACAGGCATGGTCTGCCATGACTTTAAAGGCGGAACCGGAACCGCCTCGCGTCTTTTGCCAAAGAAGGACGGCGGATTTACAATCGGCGTACTGGTTCAGGCCAACCACGGTTTGCGGAAAAACTTCAAAATCAAGGGCAGGCACATGGGAACTCAAATTTGTGGAAGCCAGGCTGTATATAACATGTTAAAGCCTAAATCGGGAACCGGGTCCATCATCGTTGTCATCGCCACTGATGCGCCTCTGATGCCCTGGCAGCTGTCCAAATTATGCAAGCGCATACCCATCGGCATCGGAAATTTAGGATCATATGGAGAAAACGGATCCGGAGATATCTTCCTTGCGTTTTCCACAGCCAACGAGAACGCCTACACTTCCTCGGAATCTCAAGTGACGATGCTCAGTGACGACCTGCTCGATCCCATTTATTTTTCCGTGGCCGAAGCGGTTGAAGAGGCGATTCTTAACGCAATGTTCGCAGCCGAAACCATGGAAGGCATATGCGGCAATAAAGTATATGCGCTGCCCCAGGATCAGGTGATTGAGCTTTTGGCGAGATAGAGTGCGATGCCTCGCAGAAGGCGTCGTGAAAACTCTGTTTTCAAAGCGCATTGCGTTGGGCTGGGAAAATTTTATTGAAAGTTTACGTTTTTTTCGCAAAGGTATAGGTTTGCGTGGCCTGATATTGAGAAGGGATGGATTTTGCCGCTTCTGGTTGATTTTGAGAGGGCGCAACCGTTAAAAACTGCGTAAAAACTTAAATTTGTTTTAGAATTTTTCCCCAAAAACTATGACGCCGAAAAATCAAAAAAGACATGCGATGTCGGACATATTCTAGCAAACAGAGCTGCTGCATTGAAGCGCGATTTACTTCATGCAGCAGTCTTTTTTTAAACAAACACCTTCTGCAAATGCCAGTCTGTGATGTATTCTTTCAAAAGAGTGGCCGCTTCCGCTTCCTTGACCACTGTAAGCCGGGGGGCCTGCTCCAGATAAGCGCGACAGCGGTCTCTGTGCTCCGTAGGCGTACAGCCCCACCACTCCTTGAAGGTGGTGTAGAAATACTTTGGATCGGAAAAACCGCTTCGATAAGAGATTTCCGAATTAGGCAGATCGGTGGTGAGCAGCAGATGTTCCGCTTCAAAGCAGCGTATGTATTTGACCATCAGACTAAAGCTTTTGAATACCGTCTTGCTGATAAATTGAGAAAAATAATTTCTACTGATGTGCTCGGAAGCGGCCAGCTGGGAAACGGAAATCTTTTGATCAAAATGATCATTGCAATAGGCCAGCACTCGGTAAAAACGGTCATGAAGATCCAAATTCATGTATTCATCCTGATTTTCGTAATTAAACCAGTTAAAGAATTTGAAAAGGATTTCAATCAGACGATTGGCGGGCTCGCAGATGCCTTGAGGGTATGTTGGGTCGGCCGTATGCTGCACGTAGGAAAGGGCCAAAAGAATATCCTTGACCTCATTCATGGCTTCCTTTTGATAGGGATAACAATGACAGCTTTCGCAGGCAAAGAAAACGTGACGCAAGTTTTCCCAGGGCAAGTGGGTTCTGGTGAGGTTTAAATGGAAAACTAAGGTCAGGTTGTCGCAATCAGAGTGGATATAGTGAATATCCCGGTAATCCACGGAAAAGATTTCTCCGGCCTGAATCCTGACGCTCTGGTGGCCGGCAGTCAGCCGGACGGACCCGGAAAGACAGAAGATCAACTCCAAATCATGGGGATGATAATGGGGATTAATATGGCCGATTTTGCAGAGCCGGCTTTCGTATGTTAGTTCCTTCTGATAATTGATGGGGGTTTCTTTGATATCCATAAGGTAAGGATACACGAAAAAGGGGGTATAGTCAAATTTTAGATTAATTGGTTCTTTTTTTATCAAAAACGGCAATCGTCATGGAACTGGATTGGGGTCATAATTTTCTTAACAAACAAAATATTAAAAAAAGATGCGGCATCGGAAAGTTTGGAGGAAAATTTATGGAGAACAAAGGAAATGTAATCGGCCAGGATGGTGTTGCCGGTTTAAAAAAACATACCATGCGGCCAATACAAATCGCTTTTTTGCTGTTCTGCCTGGTGGCTGCAGGTGCGTTTGGAATTGAGGATATGATCCCAACCAGCGGACCGGGACTGACGATCGGGATGCTAGTCGTATTTGCGATCATCTGGGCGTATCCCATCTGTCAGATCGTATCGGAACTCAGTGCTCTCATGCCGTCTGAAGGCGGAATTTATGTTTGGGTTAAAGAGTCGCTGGGCGAGTTCTGGGGATTCTGCATGGGCTGGTGGGGAACAATCTCCATTTATCTGTCATCTGCCACTTATGTTGTGCTGATCGTAGGATATGCGGCCGATTTTATTCCAGAACTTAAGGATCCCTTTATCTCCTTTGTCGTCAAGTTTGCCATAGTCGCCTTTTTTGTCATTATTAATCTAATGGGACTGAAGGAAGTTGGAACGGTTAGCACCGTTTTATCGATTTTAATTTTAGCTGCTTTTACGACTGTAACCGTGGTGGGCTTTGCCAACTGGGAGTATAATCCTGTACAGCCCTTTATGCCGGAAGGACAGTCCATCATTGACAGCTTGGGCGGCAGCATATGCCTGGTGATCTGGATGTACTGCGGATATGAATGCGTCTCCAATATGGCGGGAGAACTGGAAAATCCGGAAGTCATTCCCAAAGGCTTTAAAATTGCCATGCCGCTGATTGCACTCAGCTATATACTCCCTACTGTGGCCGGCCTTGTATCCATAGGTTCGTGGGAGAAATGGGGGACGGAAGGAATCGGATACGGCGACGTGCTTACTCAGTGCCTGGGATATGGATGGGGTGTAGCATTTCTTGTAATTGCCATCGCTTCCCAGGCTGCAATTTTTAATTCCTATATTGCGGCCGGATCGAGGGGATTTTTTGTCATGGCCGACGACCGGCTCTGCCCAAAGTTTTTGGTAAAAGTCAGCAAAACAAGGGGCGTTCCCATCCTGGCCATTCTACTTTTAGGTGCGATTACAGTCCTGATGATGAATTTTAATTTTTCCACTTTAGTTACAATACTAACGCCATTGGCTTTGATGGTTTATGTGGTTCTTGGCATCGCTCTGCTAAAAATAAGAAAACTTTATCCTGTAGAGGAACGAACCGTATGGTACAACAAAGGCGGAAAAATAAAGATCTTTGTTATGGCTCTCCTGCCAATGATGATCGCAGTTTTGGGGCTGCTGGTCAACGGAACGGAATACTTTCTTCTCGGATTTATTTCGATCGGTTCAGCTGTAGTATTCTATATCATATTTAAAGTGAGCTGCGGCGGGTTGTACAAAATAAACCCACAAGAATACCCGATCAATTATAAAACCAGACTTGCAAAGGGCGATATACAAAGGATCGGCGTATATGTGCTGGCTTTCGGTATATATGCTATTGTGGGGAGCCTTTTCCTCAGCTGGTATGAAGGTGATTGGGGACCTGAATATTATTTGGAAACCTACGGATCGGGACTGCAAAGCGACTTTTGGCTCATGATAAAGACCGCCAGGATTGGCGGAATAATCGGTGCAGCGGCAGGCACGGCGCTGCTCCTGATCGGAAAAAAGAAAGACCCGGTATGAAAGAAGGAAGTGAATGGTTATGAATATTAACAAAGAGATGATTTTGTTCAACGGAAAACTATATAAAAGCAATGAGCAAAGGGAAATTGCCGAAGCAGCGGCCATCAAGGACGGCAGATTTATAAAAGTGGGCACGCTGGCCGAATGTCAGGCTGCGCTGCCGGAAGGGGATTTAATCGACCTGCAGGGAAGGCTGGTGCTGCCCGGCCTCATCGACGGGCATACCCACCCGGAGACCATCGCCAAGAGCCGCTGGCGCGTGCAGATGCCGGAGTTTGATGATATGCATCAGATGCTCTCCTTTGTCAAGGAATATTGCCAGACCCACCCGGTCAGCGAAGTTCCGTATTTTTTCGGCGAATGTTATCCGCCCACCATGTTCGATGAAAAGGGGCCTCGAAAAGAATGGATCGACGAATATGTGTCGGACCGGCCGGTAAGGCTCCAGGACTTTACCGATCACGCCTGCTGGTACAATTCCAAGGCTTTGGAGCTGATGGGCATCGATAAAAATAACGAGGAAACGGGTATGGCGCCATTTTTCATACGGGATGACAAGGGCGAGCCCACAGGCTGGGTTCTGGAACCGCTTCCAACCAAAGATTATGAAGATGTCATGTATGATAAGATTGGCTGGCATCCGCCGACTACCGTGGATGAAAAAACCTTATCCCCTTTCCTGGACTTTCTGAAAAAACGCGGTGTTATCGGCATCCTGGACGGGATCACCGAAGGCGAAGAAGCGATGAAGCTTTATTACGATATGGATAAGGCGGGAAGGCTCAACATGTATTATGAGGGGACCTGCCTCCTTGAGAGCTTTGACAAACTGGATGCCTGCATCGCCACCCTGCGTGACTGGCAAAGAACATACACCAGCGATCATGTGAGGATCCATACAGTGAAGACTTTCCTGGATGGCACCAATGAAATGGGCAACAGCGCATCGCTGGAGCCCCACTGCGACGATCCCGACAAGGCTAATTACGGACAGATCAATATGAGCGAGGAAGAACTGATAAACGTACTGCTGCGCTTGAACCAGGAAAAGCTGGATCTCCATGTTCACGTGGTTTGTGACCGGGGATTCCGCACTGCCTGCGATGCTTACGAAAAGGCAAAGAAGCAGATGGAGTCTGAAGGCGGAACATGGGATATTTACATGGAACTGGCCCATTGCGAACTGGTTCACCCCGATGACCGCAGGCGGCCTGCGGAGCTGGGAATCATCATCAACTGGTCCTGCCACTGGGCGGGCGGATATTTCGGTGAAGCAGCAATCGATTACCTGGGACAGGAACGCTGGAACACCATGTATGACTTCACAGAGATGATTGAATCCGGAGCAGTGGTTACTTACAGCAGTGATGTGATCGGCATGTGCGAAGAGCATAGAGGAGATCCGTTTTTGGGCATGGAGATATCGTCCACCAGAGTTGACCCGGAAGAGCCTCTGGACCCGGAACAATATCCGGGAAGCGTTCGACCGCCGGAGAGGGCAAGGCTCAGCGTCGCCGATCTGGTGGACGGGTATACCAGACTGGGCGCGATTCCGCTGCGGCTGGAAGATGAGACCGGCACTATTGAGGCGGGAAAACGAGCCAATCTGGTTGTACTGGACAGAGATATCTTCCAAATTCCGGTAAGTGAGCTTCATGAAGTGAAACCGGAGGCCGTGATGTTTGAAGGCAGTTTTCTATTTTCAGAGTTTGATGCAGAGAAAAAATAATTGAAAGAAGAGGAGAAAAAATGAAAAAAATTTTAGTATTAGGAACAGGAGCCCAGGGTTCGACCGTTGCACAGAGAATGGACGAAGAGCCAAATGTCAGTCAAATTATTTGCGCGGATGCGGATCACAAAGCGGTAGATGAGCTGGTGAAAATTCTCAAAAAAGCCAGCGGCGCTTATGTGGATGCGGACGATATCGATAGCATCATCAAAGCAGCAGAGGGCGTGGATCTCATCGTTAACGCTCTGCCCATCCGCTTTGCACCCAAAGTCTTAGAGGCAGCAATCGCTGTAAAGGCCAACTACCAGGACTTCGCTGCCACGGATGTCCTGGATTCCTGGTGGCCCAAATGCGTAGAAATGATGTATGAGGATTACGGCAGACGTTTCAAAGAGATTGGAAAAACCGCCATTATCGGCACCGGCTCCGCCCCTGGTATGATGTGCGTTGCTGCCAAGCGGTCCATGACGTATCTGGATACTTGCGACGATATCCTGATGATGGTTTACGAAGGCGTGGAAGCCAAACGGTTCCTGCCCTTCTGGTGGTCCCCTTTCACCGCCCTTTCCGATATGACCGACCCGACTTTCGCATTGAAAGACGGCGAACTGGTGGAAACAGAACCCCATTCTCTGCCGGTGACCAGACATTTTAAAGGCTGCCAGGGGCCTGTCACTTTGGTGGAGCACGCTCACGACGAAACGGTTTATATGGGGCTTAACAAGGATACCCATTTCAAGGGAGCCAAAAACATCAATTTCAAATACGGCGGCGTGGGCATCGATTTTTCCACACCCCTGTACCGGGCCGGGCTTTTGTCAAGAGAGGAAGAGACCTACAAGGGACACACCTTTATTCCCTTTGATGTGATCGTATCTCACCTTCCGCCGGCGCCCAAATACCATGACGAGATTAAGGAAATTCTGGATGAAGGTCTGGTGAAAGATGAAGGCGCTTTTGTTGTGGAAGCTGTGGGTATGAAAGACGGCAAGCGCGTGCTGGTGGAAACCTATCTCTATGCCCCAGGCTGCGTAGAGTCCTTTGAACGGGCTGGAATCACAGGGGAAATGTATCTCACCGGGCAGTGCGGTTCCTTGTTCACTAAGATGTTTGTCAATGATGAATATACGCAAAAGGGGCTGATTTCCTCCGACATGCTGACGGATGAAGAATGCGGCAAGTATTTGGATTATGCGGCCCAATTGGATATTACGCTGGAAACAGAGGTTAAAACGTTGTAAAATAGAAAAGAAGGTAATACATAGCGGGGTTCTGAGCTTGCGTCCATTCAAGCTCAGAACCTTTTTGCAGAATCAGGGGTGAAGTTAATGGGAAAAGGAATTTTGGCGAAAGCATCGCTGGCAGCAGGCATCTTACTGCTGCTGGACGGGCTATATGTGGCAATTACCACCAACCTTAATATGGGAACAGCGCTGACTTTGGCCGCAGGAGCCTTGCTGACGGCTTGTGGGATTTGGCGTGAGAAAATAGCAGCCCTTACGGCAAAAGGGTTTATACGCATTGTAAAATATGCGGTGCTGGCCGGAGTCCTATTTTTATTGGGGATGATTCTCTTTCTGGCTGCTGCCGCCCGCGGCGATTCTATGGATTACAAGGAAGATGCGGTTATCGTACTGGGCGCGGCGGTACATGGGGATCAAGCTTCGCGAACCCTTTCCCATCGGCTGGATCAGGCTGTCCAATATGCAGAAAAAAATCCTCGCGCAATGATTGTGGTGAGCGGCGGCCGGGGACCTCAGGAGGAAGTGACCGAAGCCTCTGCAATGGAACGATATTTGATGGACAAAGGCATATCAAAACAGCGAATCGTCAAGGAAGAACGGGCGACCAGCACTTACGAAAATTTCAAATTTTCCCGTGAGATTTTGGACAAGCATTTTAAAGGGGCATATACCTGTGTGTTTGTAACAAGCGATTTCCATTTGTATCGAGCTAGGAGCATCGGCGCGGCGGCCGGCCTTGAGGCCAAAGGCCTGGGAGCAAAAACAGACTGGTACAATCTGCCGCCGTCTTACTTGCGGGAGTCGCTGGCTGTGGTCAAGTTTTGGATGATAAAAAGGTAATATTTGAAAATTTCGAATCATCCATTAAATTTCTTGATTCTGCAAGATCTATCTGATAGAATTTAATAACTATCCATATCCCATAAATAGAAAGATCAATGCAATTCCTGGAGGGAGGCAGATATGAAAAAAACTTTTAGGTTATTAACCTTTCTATTTATCTTATTGATAACATTATTTGTTTCGGCGAGTATTGTTTCGGCACACACAGAGAATGTCCAGGCGACGGATGTCAAGTACAAGGCAGAGGGAGGATATCTTTATTTTAATAAAGAGACCGGAACGGTTTCCGGCGCAGATGAAACGGTCATAAAGGCCTCTATTCCGGAAGAAATTGCCGGACATAAAGTAACAACAATCGGCGCAGGGTGCTTTAATGGATGTTTGTCTCTTAAAACGATTTCGTTTCCTGCTTCTGTGCAGTTGATCGAGCCGTCTGTTTTCGTTTCCTGCCCTTCACTAGAATCGATTCATGTGGACCCTTCTAATGCTGTTTATGAAACCATCGATAATGTACTTTATAATGCGAAAGAAAAGAAGCTGATTCGTTATCCGGAAAATAAGCCAGGAACTGGCTACCAGATAAGCGAAGGGACAGAAATAATTGGAAAATATGCCTTTCGGGATTGTTACAGCCTAGAGAATGTGAAGATACCCAATTCGGTCCTGTACTTAGAGGCCTTTTCCTTTCAAGGCTGCAACAGTATTGGCGAAATTAAAATCCCTGAGGGTGTCAAACAGATAGAAAGCGGTAATTTTTCCAACTGTATTAACCTTGAAAGGGTGATTCTGCCTAAAAGTCTGGAAAACCTCCAGGCATCCAATTTTGTCTATTGTCCGAAACTCAAAGCAATCGATGTTTCCGATGAAAACCAGCAATACTGCGATATGAATGGGGTATTGTTTTCAAAAGATCTTAGCCGATTATACTGTTATCCGGCAGGAAAACCACAAACCTTCTACTTGATTCCGCAAACTGTAAAAGTTGTGGAGTATTCAGCTTTCAACAGCAGCAGGAATTTGAGGCACATTGACATGAGCGACGCCGTGGAGAAGATTTTTGCCGGCGCATTTAACCAGTGCACTGGATTGGAAATAATCAGGCTCTCGGACGGGTTGTCCACGATGCATCAAGCATTTATGGACTGTAAAAAATTAAAGAGCATTACCATTCCTCCAAAATTGGAGAAGTTAGATGGATGGATGTTTACTGGCTGTGAGAATTTAGAAAGTGTGTATCTTCCTGAAAACATTCAGATTGAGGATGACTATGCATTTGAGTATTGTGATAAGGTAAGGCTTTATGGGGCGATGGGGTCGCCAGCAGAAGCTTATGCGAAGAGAAACGGACTGCCCTTTTTCGATATTTCTCAAATACAATATCGAAAGCTATCGGTAAGTGCATCAACATTTCGATATAATGGGCGAGATCAGAGACCGAAGATTTCTGTGGAGGGATTGTCTGAGGGAAAAGATTATTCTCTGATCAAACCGGATAACAGTGTAAGGGCCGGTTCTTATACGGTTGAAATCAAAGGCATGGGCGACTATACCGGAAGTAGGACGGTTACTTATCAAATTATGCCGGCGCCTATTTCAAATGTGCAAATCACAGGACTGATGACAAAGTATACCTATAAAGGAAAAGCGATTACACCATCACCACGCATATTTGCCGGAGGAAAAGAGCTAAGAAACGGAAGCGACTATACAGTCTCCTATTCTAAGGGACGGAAAAATGTTGGGATTTATACCTTAAAGCTAGCCTTTCGGGGTGATTACAGCGGCTCCTTGTCAAAGCAATATACCATTGTTCCCAAGAAGACTAATCTGTCTAAGCTGACTGCAGGGAAAAAACAGCTTCGCGTCAAATGGAAAAGACAAAGAACGCAAGTAACGGGGTATCAGATTCAGTATGCTACTAATAAAAAATTTACAAAAAAATCCGTAAAAACCACCACCGTTAAGAGCAATAAGACAACTTCAAAGAAAATTAAAAAACTGAAGGCAAAAAAGAAGTATTACGTAAGGATTCGTACCTATAAAACAATTAAGATAAGCGGCCATACGAAACGAATTTATTCACAATGGTCAAAGGTTAATGTTAACAACTCTGATTATCTCCAAAAAGCCCGGAAATACGGGCATTTCACGGGATATAAGAACTGAATTTACTACCGATTTACTACTTTCGGATTGAGCTTTGACACGCTTCTGCTTCCCGTGAAGCCCACCGCCCAAATAGTGACACATCGAAAATCAAATACGACACCGCAAACGGCGGCGTTCTCTTTTCCCCTTTGGGGAGATCAGGACGCCGCTTTTTTTGCGCCCAAAACCAGAAAGGAGGCGACCACCTATGTACTTTACTTCCGGCAGCGACCGGGCCTTTGAACAGCTCATGCAGACGAGGCCGGGCGCAGATCATTTTGACAGCGGCGAGGCCGGAGCGCCGGAGGACTGCGGCACCTGCCGTTTCTACCGCCCGCACTGGAAGTACCAGTTTTGTGTGTATGAGGAATGTCCCTACCAGCCGGGCAAGCTCACCGCCCTTGACGGCGCGGTGAAATTTCAAGTGAAAGGAGTGGACGACGAGATGGCAGTTTTTCGAGTGGAGAAAAACCGGGGCTACACGGTGATGTCCAACCACCACCTGCGGAACAAGGACTTGTCCCTGAAAGCCAAGGGCCTGCTGTCGCAAATGCTGTCCTTGCCGGAGGATTGGGACTTTACGCTGAAAGGCTTGTCCCTTATCAACCGGGAGCAGATCGACGCGATCCGGGCGGCTGTCCGGGAGCTGGAACAGGCGGGCTATATCGTGCGTTCCCGTGAGCGTGACAGCCAAGGCCGCCTGCGCGGGGCGGATTACATCATTTACGAACAGCCCCAACCTGTGCCGGATTCACCTACATTGGAAAATCCAACATTGGATAATCCAACGCAGGAAAAGCCTACGCAGGAAAAACCAACGCAATTAAATAAAGATAGATCAAGTAAAGAGAAATCAATTACAGATGGATCAAATACCGATTCCATTCCTATCCTTTCCCCTCCCTCTCCTTTGGGGGAAGAAGCGGCTGCGCCGCCGGAACGGAAAGGAACGGGAGCGAAATCACAGAGCGCCGTAGAGATTTATCGGGAGATCATCAAGGACAACATCGAGTATGAACACCTTTGCCAGTACGCCAAGGGGATTGACCGGGATATGCTGGACGAGATCGTGGACTTGCTGGTGGAAACCGTATGCAGCGCCCGAAAGACCATCCGCATTGCCGGGGACGACTACCCCGCCGAGCTGGTGAAATCCAAGCTGATGAAGCTGAACAGCTCTCACATTGAGTTTGTCTTTGACTGTATCAGCAAAAACACCACGGAAATACGGAACATCAAAAAATACCTGCTGGCGGTTCTGTTCAACGCCCCAAGCACCATCAACGGCTATTACACGGCGCTGGTAGCTCACGATATGAACACAGGCAGTTGGGGAACCCCGTAATGATTTTGTGACGACGAGAAAGGAGGACGACCCTATGAAACAGGGTGCTTTGATTTTTGACGAGCAGACAGACCGCTACGACATCCGCTTTGACCTTGCGGACTATTACGGCGGCCTGCACTGCGGAGAAACTTTTGATGTGATGGTGGGCGGCAGATGGAAGCCGACCCGCATTGAAATGGCCGAGAATTGGTATTTGGTGGGAATCCATGCCGACGACCTCTCCGGCCTGCGGGTGCGGATTTAAGCCATCCGTCTGCCTGCTGACTTTCCAAAGGAGGGATAGCAGTTGCAGGAAGAAGTAGACCAGAAAACCATAGCGTTAGCGGTTAAGACGGGCAAGCTCACCGCCCAAGTGCTGCAAGCGGCCATCCGAAAATATCTGGCCGCCCGGCAGAAAGGGACAGGAAAGGCACATCACGGAAAACAGAGCTTGCGGCAGCTCAAAAAGGACGGTTCCGCCCTGTCCAACATTGAAATCACCGATGCCAACATCGGCCTGTTTCGGCCCTGCGCCAAGAAATACGGAATTGATTTCACCCTGCGGAAAGACCGCACCACCCATCCGCCCCGGTATATCGTGATTTTCAAATCCAAGCAGGCGGACAATCTGGAACAGGCGTTTAAGGAGTTTACGGCCAAGAAGCTCAAACAGCAGGAACGCCCCTCCATCCGAAAGGCCCTGTCGGCTATGAAGCAAAAGACGGCGGCCAGAAACCGCCAGCAGGCCAAGGAGAAAATCAAGGAAAGGGGGCTGTCTCTATGAGGCCGGAAGTGAAAAAGCTGATAATCGCAAACCTGCCCTATCTGCTGTTCGTTTACCTGTTTGGCAAGCTGGGACAGACCTACCGGCTGGCGGCTGGGGCGGATGTCTCAGAAAAGCTGCTGCACCTTGCGGACGGCTTTTCCCTTGCCTTTGAAAACGCCGCCCCCAGCTTCCACCTGTTCGATCTGGCGGTGGGTGTGGCCGGTGCGGTGGCATTGCGTCTGATGGTGTACTGCAAGAGCAAGAACGCCAAGAAATACCGCCGAGGCGTAGAATACGGCAGTGCCCGGTGGGGCGGCCCCAAAGATATAGCCCCGTACATCGACCCGGTGTTTGATAACAACATTCTCCTGACCCAGACGGAACGCCTCACCATGAACAACCGCCCCAAAGACCCCAAGACCGCCCGGAACAAAAACGTGCTGGTCATCGGCGGTTCCGGCAGCGGCAAGACGCGATTTTTTGTGAAGCCGAACCTGATGCAGTGCGTGTCCAAGGACTATCCGGCCTCTTTCATTATCACCGATCCCAAAGGGGGCCTGATCGGGGAGGTGGGCCAGCTCCTTGTGCGAAGCGGCTACCGGGTCAAAGTGCTGAATACCATCAACTTTTCCAAGAGCATGCGGTACAACCCATTCCGCTACATTCATTCGGAAAAAGACATCTTAAAGCTGGTCAACACCCTGATCTGCAACACCAAGGGGGAGGGCGAAAAAAGCGCTGAGGATTTTTGGATCAAGTCGGAACGTCTGTTGTATTCGGCTCTCATTGGCTACATCTGGTACGAAGCGCCGGACGATGAAATGAATTTCACGACGCTGCTTGAAATGATCAATGCGTCGGAGGCCCGCGAGGACGACCCGGAATTTCAATCCCCGGTGGATGCCATGTTTGAACGGCTGGAAGAAAAAGACCCGGAACACTTTGCGGTGCGCCAGTACAAAAAATTCCTTCTGTCGGCAGGCAAAACCCGCAGTTCCATTTTGATTAGCTGCGGAGCCAGATTAGCGCCATTTGACATCCGGGAAGTGCGGGAGCTGATGGAGGACGACGAGCTGGAGCTTGACACCATCGGGGATGAAAAAACGGCCCTGTTCCTCATTATGAGCGACACGGACACGACGTTTAACTTCATTCTTACCATGGTGCAGAGCCAGCTTATCAACCTTTTGTGCGACCGGGCCGATGACAAATACGGCGGGCGGCTGCCCGTCCATGTGCGGATGATTCTGGACGAGTTTGCCAACATCGGTCAGATTCCCAACTTTGACAAGCTGATCGCCACCATCCGAAGCCGGGAAATCTCGGCTTCTATCATTTTGCAGAGCCAGTCACAGTTAAAGGCCATCTACAAGGATGCAGCGGAAATCATTTCCGACAACTGCGACTGTACGCTTTTCCTGAGTGGAAGAGGTAAAAACGCCAAGGAAATCGCTGACGTGCTGGGCAAGGAAACGATTGACAGCTACAACCAAAGCGAAAACCGGGGCGCGCAGACCTCCCACGGACTGAACTACCAAAAACTCGGAAAGGAGCTGATGAGCCAGGACGAAATTGCAACCATGGACGGAGGCAAGTGTATTTTGCAGGTGCGCGGGGTGAGGCCGTTTTTCAGTGAGAAATACGACATTACCCGCCACCCCCGCTATCAATACCTCTCGGATGCCGACAAACAGAACACCTTTGATGTGGACAGGTACTTGTCGTCCCTGCGCCGGAAAAAACGGCGCGTGGTATCGGAGGATGAAACCTTTGACCTTTACGACATTGACCTGTCGGACGAAGATTTAGCCGCCCAGTGAAGCGGCTTTTTTCCTGTAATCAATCAAATTTGGTCGCCGGAAACCGGCAGAAAGTGAGGCATATATGGAATTTTTCAATAGTGCAGTGGATACGTTACAGACCATCGTTGTGGGCCTGGGCGGGGCGCTCTGTGTATGGGGCGGCGTCAATCTGTTGGAGGGATACGGGGCCGACAACCCCGCCAGCAAGAGCCAGGGGATCAAGCAGCTTGTCGCGGGCGGAGGCGTGGCCCTCATTGGCATGACCCTTGTTCCGCTGCTGTCCGGGCTGCTGGGATAATCGTTTGGTCCATCTGCAAGCAATACGCCGCGCCCTCCTGCTGCTGGGAGGGCGCGGGAAAGGAGGGATACACACATGATTGATGATTTAATCGGGGAATGGATCAAAGGCATCCTGATTGACGGGATCAAGGGAAACCTGTCCGGCCTTTTCAGTACCGTGAATACCAAGGTCGGGGAAATCGCATCGGATGTGGGCAGCACTCCGCAGGACTGGAACGGCGGCATTTTTTCCATGCTGCAAACCCTGTCCGAAACGGTCATTGTCCCCATTGCGGCGGCGATTCTCGCCCTGGTGATGTGCTATGAGCTGATTGAAATGATTGTGGAAAAGAACAACATGCACGACTTTGATACGTCCCTGTTCTTCCGCTGGATGTTTAAGAGCGCATTTGCCATCCTCATTGTGACGAACACATGGAATATCGTCATGGGCGTCTTTGACGCCACCCAGGCCGTCGTGAACCAAAGCGCCGGGGTCATCATCGGGGAAACCAGCATTGACTTTGATACCCTGATTCCGGATCTGGAAACCCGGCTGGAAGCCATGGACATCGGCCCTCTGTTGGGCCTGTGGTTTCAGACCCTGGTTGTTGGGCTGACGATGCACGCGTTATCCATCTGCATTTTCCTTGTCACCTACGGGAGAATGATTGAAATATACGCTGTGACTGCGCTGGGGCCGATTCCCCTTGCTACGCTGGGAAACTCGGAGTGGCGCGGCATGGGCCAGAACTACTTGAAATCCCTGCTTGCGCTGGGCTTCCAAGCCTTTTTAATCATGGTGGTTGTCGGGATTTATGCGGTGCTGATCCAGCAGATCGGAACCGCCGACGACATATCCGGCGCAATCTGGGGCTGTATGGGCTATACCGTTTTGCTTTGCTTCTGTCTGTTCAAGACCGGCAGCATATCGAAAGCCGTATTTACCGCACATTGACAGACAGGAGGAATACCAACCATCGAAGAAACACAAAAGAAAACCTACAACATCCTTTACGCCGACCCGCCGTGGAGATATGAGTGCAAACGGACAGGGGCGGCGGAACATCACTATCCCACCATGAGCATTGACGAGCTGTGCGCCCTGCCGGTGGAAACGCTGGCGGAAAAAGACTGCCTCTTGTTTTTGTGGGCGACTTTCCCCCAGCTCCCGGAGGCGCTGCGTCTGATTAAGGCGTGGGGCTTTTCCTTTAAGACCGTGGCCTTTGTCTGGCTGAAATTGAACCGCAAAAGCCCCACATGGTTTTACGGACTGGGCTATTGGACGAGAGGAAATGCGGAAATCTGCCTGCTTGCCAAGCGGGGCCATCCCAAGCGTTACTCCAAAAGCGTCCATCAGTTTATCATTTCCCCGGTGGAGGAACACAGCAAGAAACCAGACATCACCCGCGAGAAAATCATCGAGCTTGCGGGTGACCTGCCCCGCGCAGAACTGTTTGCCAGACAGAAAACCCCTGGCTGGGATGTGTGGGGCAATGAAGTGGACAGCGATTTTTCCCTGTCCGTACCAGAAACGAGGTGACTTTTTATGGCTTATGTAACTGTCCCCAAGGATTTAACCAAGGTCAAATCCAAGGTAGTATTCGGGCTGACGAAACGCCAGCTCATTTGTTTTGGCGGTGCGCTGCTTATTGGCGTCCCGCTTTTCTTTTTGATCCGGGGCCGCGTCCCGACCAGCGCGGCGGCACTCATTATGGTGTTCGCCATGCTGCCGGGCTTTCTGCTGGCCCTTTACGAAAAACACGGCCAGCCCCTTGAAGTGGTGGTGCGCCAGATCGTAGAGTGCTGCTTCATCCAGCCAAAGGAACGCCCCTACCAGACCAACAACGCTTATACCGCCCTTGTGCGGCAATCCCAAATGGAAAAGGAGGTCAACGCCATTGTCCAAAAAGCAAAAGAACGAAACGAGCGCAAAAGCGCCGGTCAAGCTCACCCGCGCCGAAAAGAAAGAGATTCAGGCCGTCATCCGAAAGTATAAGGGCGACGGCAAACCCCATTCGGCGCAGGCCAGTATTCCCTATGAGGCCATGTATCAGGACGGCGTATGCCGGGTGACGCCCCGCACCTTTTCCAAGTGCATTGAGTTTACGGACATCAGCTATCAACTGGCGCAGGCGGACACCAAGACCGCCATCTTTGAAAACCTGTGCGACCTCTACAACTATCTGGACGCCTCCATTCATGTGCAGTTTTCCTTTATCAACCGCAAGATCGACCCCAAGCAGTACGCCAAGAGCTTTGAAATCCGGGCGCATGGGGACGACTTTGACGACATCCGCAGCGAGTATTCCGACATTTTGCAAGACCAGCTTGTGAACGGGAACAACGGCCTGATGAAGCGGAAATTTATGACCTATACCATCGAGGCGGACAGCTTGAAAATGGCCCGCGCCAGACTGCGCCGGATCGAAACCGACCTTTTGGGCTATTTCAAGAGCATGGGGGCCTCCGCGTGGGGACTGGACGCCAAGGAACGGCTGGAAGTCATGCACAGCATTTTCCACCCGGACGGGGAACCGTTCTCCTTTGACTGGAAGTGGCTTGCCCCGTCGGGGCTTTCTACCAAGGACTTTATCGCCCCGTCCTCGTTCCGCTTCGGCAATGCCCGGATGTTCGGGCTGGGCGGCAAATACGGGGCGGTGAGCTTTCTGCAAATCCTCTCCCCGGAGCTGTCGGATGAAATGCTGGCCGACTTTCTCAACATGGAAAACGGCATTGTAGTGAACCTCCATGTGCAGGCCATCGACCAGAGCGACGCCATTAAGACGGTCAAGCGCAAGATCACCGACCTTGACGCCATGAAGATTCAGGAACAGAAACGGGCGGTAAGAAGCGGTTACGACATGGATATTCTTCCCAGCGACCTTGCCACCTACGGGCAGGACGCCAAGGAACTGCTAAAGACCTTGCAGAGCCGGAATGAAAGGATGTTCCAGCTTACCTTTTTGGTGCTGAATACCGCAGACACCCGGCAAAAGCTGGAAAACGATGTGTTCTGGGCTGCCGGTATTGCACAGAAATACAACTGTTCCCTTGTGCGGCTGGACTACCAGCAGGAACAGGGGCTTATGAGCAGCCTGCCGCTGGGGGCCAGCCACATCCAGATTGAACGCTCCCTGACGACTTCCAGCGTGGCCGTGTTCGTCCCCTTTGTGACGCAGGAGCTTTTTCAGGGCGGCGACGCCATGTATTACGGGATCAACGCCAAGACCGGCAACATGATTATGCTCGACCGCAAACGAGCGAGGTGTCCCAACGGACTAAAGCTGGGGACACCGGGAAGCGGCAAAAGTATGAGCTGTAAATCAGAAATTTTGAGCGTGTTCCTCTGCACCCCGGACGATGTGTATATCTGTGATCCAGAGGCCGAGTATTACCCCCTTGTGAAGCGGCTGCATGGGCAGGTGGTGAAGCTGTCGCCTACCAGCAAAAACTATGTGAACCCGCTGGACATCAACCTGAACTACTCCGAGGATGAAAACCCGCTGGCCTTGAAATCCGACTTTGTGCTGTCGTTCTGTGAGCTTGTCATGGGCGGCAAGAACGGGCTGGAAGCCATTGAAAAGACGGTGATCGACCGGGCGGTACAGGTGATCTACCGGCCTTATCTGGCAGACCCCAAGCCGGAAAATATGCCCATCCTTGCAGACCTGCACAAAGCTCTGTTAGACCAGCATATCCCAGAGGCCGACCGGGTAGCGCAGGCCCTTGACCTGTATGTGTCCGGCAGCTTAAATGTGTTCAACCACAGAACCAACATCGACATCCAGAACCGCATTGTGGCCTTTGACATCAAGGAGCTGGGCAAGCAGCTAAAGAAAATCGGTATGCTCATTGTCCAAGACCAGATTTGGGGGCGCGTCACCCAAAACCGAAGCAAGGGCAAGGCGACATGGTATTTCTGTGATGAGTTCCACCTGCTTTTGCGTGAGGAACAGACGGCGGCCTTTTCCTGCGAGCTTTGGAAGCGTTTTCGTAAGTGGGGCGGGATTCCCACAGGTGCGACGCAGAATGTGAAAGACCTGCTTTCCTCCCCGGAAATTGAGAACATTTTGGAAAACAGCGACTTTATCTGCCTGCTCAATCAGGCCAGCGGCGACCGCAAAATCCTTGCGGAACGGCTGAACATTTCGCCCCAGCAATTACGGTATGTGGACAATTCCGAACCCGGCGAGGGGCTTCTCATTTACGAAAATGTGATCCTGCCCTTTAAGAACCCCATCCCGAAAAACACCCAGCTCTACCAGATCATGACGACCCGGTTAGGCGAGGGGGCGACGGTATGAGGCGCGATGAGGCAGACAGTTTCAACAATCGGCTTTTCTGCATAGACTGTATGAAACTATTTGCAAAAATTCCAGATAGTACGGTATCACTGATTGTTACCGATCCACCCTACGGAATTTCCTATCAGAACCATTTTGCCAAGCAGCCCCACGCAATGCTGGCAGGCGACACAGGGATTGATTATGAACGGATGGCAAGGGAAAGCTACCGCATCCTGCGGGATAACTCCCATGCCTATTTTTTTACCCGTTTTGACTGTTATCCGCACCATTACGCCTGCTTGCAGGCAGCCGGGTTTCAGGTAAAGAATTGCCTGATCATCGAAAAAAATACAATCGGCGGTCTGGGAGATCTGCAAGGCAGCTTTGCCAACAATGCCGAGTGGGTTATCTTCTGTCAAAAAGGGAGGCGGACATTTAACCGCACGACACTTCTGCAGAACCGCAAAAAGGAGGGGGCGCTATTTCACACGGGGCGTAAACCAAGTGAAAAATATAAGACACGCTTCCCGGCCTGCTGGTTTGGTGCGGAATATCCCAAAGCAACCTATAATTCCACATGGCAGAAAAAACATCAGATTTATCACCCGACTGTAAAAAATACGGATTGTCTTTCATGGCTGATCCAGTTGTCAAGTCTACCGGGCGATCTGGTATTTGATGGTTATATGGGGACAGGCAGCACCGCATTAGCGGCCATTCAGACCGGCAGAAGATACTTAGGTGCAGAAATCCATCCAGAATATTACGCAATCGCCCAGCGGCGCATACAGGAGGTGATGTTACATGAATCCATTAAAACCCCGCGACAAGGTAACGCAGCACATGACCCGCGACGGCCTGACGCTGGATAACCAGACCACCGGCGAAAGCGTCAATGTGTCCAGCCGGGAGGCCGAGCAGGAATATACCGCCCAGCCGGAGGGCGTGGCGGAAAAAATACTGGAACGGGCGGACGAACTGCACGACCGCCATAAGGCAAAGAAAGCGGCCAAGGACGCCGGGGAAACCGTGGCGCAGGCCACCGGCCCTGTTTCCCGGTTGCAGTTTACCGCCGAGGAACGGGCCTCCCCGGAGCTGGCCCCGTATATCAAAAAGGCGGAAAAACGGGCGGATCAGCTGGAAGCGGCCAAAGAAGCCCTGCCGAAAAAGCGCGTCGTTACCAAGGAAACCGTTTATGACGAAGCCAAGGGCAAGGCCAAAAGCAGGCTGTATTTTGACAAGGTGGAGAAAGCCCCTCCCCAGCTCAAACCAAACCCGGCCAGTCGCCCCATACAGGAAGCCGGGCTTTACCTCCACGGGAAAATCCATGAGGTAGAACACGAAAATGTGGGCGTGGAGGGCGGCCACAAGGGGGAGGAACTGGCGGAACGGCAGGCGGGCCGCATGATCCGCAGCGGCGTCCACCGCCACAAGCTCAAACCCTACCGGGCCGCAGCCAAGGCCGAGCGAAAGTCCATCGCCGCCAACGCCGAGTTTGCGTATCAAAAATCCCTGCGGGACAACCCGGAGCTGGCGCAGGCGGCCAAGAACCCCGTTTCCCGTTTCTGGCAGAAACAGCACATCAAGCGGGAATATGCCAAGGCAGCAAGGGCGGCGGGCCAGACCGCACAGGGGGCCGCAAGCACCGCCAAGACCACGGCTGCCGCAGCAAAGAAAGCCGCAGAGAAAAGCAGACAGGCCGCGTCCTTTGCCGCCCGGCACTGGAAAGGGGCGCTGATTGTCGGCGGCGTGGGCCTTATGCTCCTGCTGGTGATGGGCGGCCTGCAATCCTGCACCGCCATGTTTGGCAGCACCGGGACGGGCCTTGCCGCCACCTCCTATCTCTCCGAGGACAGCGATATGCTGGGAGCCGAAGCCGCCTATGCCGCGCTGGAAGCAGACTTGCAGCACGAACTTGACAACTACGAAAGCCTGCACCCCGGCTATGACGAATACCGTTTCGATCTGGACGAGATCAAGCATGACCCCTATGTGCTGACCTCCATCCTCTCCGCACTGCATAACGGCGTGTTCACTTTGGAGGAGGTACAGGGCGACCTTGCCATGCTCTTTGAAAAGCAGTACATCCTGACCCAGACCATCGAAACGGAAACCCGCTACCGCACCGAAACGAGGACGGACAGCGAGGGAAACACCTACACCGTGGAAGTCCCCTACACCTACTATATCTGTAATGTGAAGCTGGAAAACTTTGACCTGTCCCACCTGCCCATCTACATTCTCACCGAGGAACAGATGGGCTTTTATGCTGCCTATATGCAGACTTTGGGCAACCGGCCAGACCTGTTTCCCAACGGCAGCTATCCCCACGCCTCCACCCCGAAAGAGCCGACCTACTATGAAATCCCCCCGGAGGCGCTAAAGGACGAAGCCTTTGCCGCCATGATCGCCGAGGCAGAAAAGTATGTGGGCTATCCCTATGTGTGGGGCGGCAGCTCCCCAAGCACCAGCTTTGATTGTTCCGGCTTCATTAGCTGGGTCATCAATCATTCCGGCTGGAATGTGGGACGCCAGACGGCGCAGGGGCTTTACAACATCTGCACCCCCGTTTCCCCGGAGCAGGCCAAGCCCGGCGACCTTGTATTTTTCGTCGGCACTTACGACACTGCCGGAATGTCCCATGTGGGGCTGTATGTGGGAAATTCGGTCATGCTGCACTGCGGCGACCCCATTTCCTACACAAACCTCAATTCAAGCTACTGGCAGCAGCATTTTTATTGTTACGGGCGTTTGCCTTAAACGCCAGAAAGGAGTAAATCACTATGGCAATGAACAAATTGGAGCGCATTGAAAAGGATATTGAGAAAACCAAGGGCAAGATCGCGGAGCTGCAAAAGCAGCTTCGGGAGCTGGAAGCGGCCAAGACCGAACAGGAAAACTTGCAGATCGTCCAGCTTGTGCGCGGCCTCAACATGACCCCGCAGGAGTTCGCCGCCTTTGTGCGCGGCGGCGCGTTACAGGCGGCCCCGGCCCCGATCCCGGACTTTGAACAGGAGGACAGCGCCCATGAAGAAATCTAAACTGTTCCGCACCTTGACGCTGGCCGTGGCCGCTGCGCTTTGCATGGCGACCACGACCGTTACCGCCTACGCCGGGGGCGCTGACCCTGACCCGGTGCCGCTGCCGGAAACCACCGAGGCCCCCGCAGAAGTGCCGGAGGAAACCGAAGAACCTACCACCGGCGGCATGGAGCCGGAGGGCGTACCTGTCACCCCACAGGGCAACGCTGCGCTGGTGGATGATTTTTTCGGGGATAAGCAGCTTATCACCGTTACCACCAAGGCCGGGAATTATTTTTACATCCTGATCGACCGGGCCAACGAGGACAAGGAAACGGCGGTGCATTTCCTCAACCAAGTGGACGATGCCGACCTGCAAGCCTTGTTGGAGGACGGGAAAAAAGAGCCGGAGGTCTGCACCTGTACGGCCAAATGTCAAGCCGGGGCCGTTAATACGGCCTGCCCGGTCTGTAAAAACAACCTGACCGCCTGCAACGGGCCGGAGCCGAAACCCCAGCCGGAGGAAGAAAAGCCGCAGGAGGAAAAGCCAAGTGGCATGGGCGGCCTTGTGGTGTTCTTTGTGGTGGTGCTGGGCGGCGGCGCAGCCCTCTACTTCCTGAAATTCAAAAAGGAAAAAGCCGACACCACAGGAAATGACGATCTGGCCGAGTATGACTTTGGAGAGGACGAGGACGACGAGGACGAAGCCCCGGAGCCGGACGAGGATATGACAAGTGAAGATGGAAATAAGGAGGACGAAGTATGAGCTATCAGTTAGTAATTGCAGAGAAACCAAGCGTCGCCCGCAGCATTGCGGGCGTGATCGGCGCGGACAAGAAACAGGACGGCTATATGGAGGGAAACGGCTATCTGGTGAGCTGGTGTATCGGCCACCTTGTTTCCCTTGCCGACGCCGGGACTTATGACGAGCGTTTCAAAAAATGGCGCTATGACGACCTGCCGATTCTGCCGCAGCAATGGCAGTACATCATTCCCGACGATAAGAAAAAGCAGTTTGACACCCTGCGTTCTTTGATGGAGCGCCCCGATGTCACCGGCCTTGTGTGCGCCACCGACGCCGGGCGCGAGGGGGAATTGATTTTCCGTTTCGTCTACCAGATGGCGGGCTGCAAGAAACCGTTTCAGCGCCTTTGGATTTCCAGCATGGAGGATGCGGCCATTAAAGACGGCTTTGCCCACCTGAAACCGGGAACTGACTATGATAACCTGTATCAGTCGGCCCTTTGCCGGGCGCAGGCGGATTGGCTGGTGGGGATCAACGCGACCCGGCTGTTCTCCATCCTCTACCACAAGACCCTGACCGTGGGCCGTGTCCAGACGCCGACCCTCAAAATGCTGGTTGACCGGGAGGCCAAGATCAGCAGCTTTCAGAAAGAGAAATATCACATTGTTCAGATCGCGGCGGGCGGCATGGAGGCGGCCAGTGAACGCATGGGAAACGCCGACGACGCCAAGGCCCTGAAAGCCGCCTGTGAAACGGCACAGGCCGTTTGTGTGTCGGTAACACGGGAGAAAAAGACGGAGCAGCCGCCCCGCCTCTATGACCTCACCACCTTGCAGCGGGAGGCCAACCGCCTGTTTGGATTTACCGCCAAGCAGACCCTTGACTATGCCCAGCAGCTCTATGAAAAGAAGCTGCTGACCTATCCCCGCACCGACAGCCAGTATTTGACCGACGATATGCTGCCAACGGCGGAAAGTCTTGTGTCCGGCCTGTGGCCGCTGCTTTCCTTTGCGGCGGGGCTTGACCTGTCCCCGCAGTTTGGCCGGGTGCTGAACAGCAAAAAGGTAAGCGACCACCACGCCATTATCCCGACGATGGAATTTGTGCAGAAAGGCTTTGACGGGCTGGCCGAGGGGGAAAAGAAACTATTGTCCCTTGTGTGCTGCAAGCTGCTGTGCGCCGTGGCCGCGCCCCATGTGTACGAAGCTGTCACCGCTACATTCACCTGTGCCGGGAACACCTTTACCGCCAAGGGAAAGACCATCCTGACCCCCGGCTGGAAAGAGCTTGACCGCCGCTTTAAGGCGTCGTTCAAAACAGACGCCGACGACACCGCCCCGGAGCCTGCGCGTGAACTGCCGGAGATCACCGAGGGACAGACCTTTGACAAGGTAACTGCCGCCATCACCGAGCATTTCACAGCACCGCCCAAATCCTACACGGAAGATACCCTGCTTTCCGCTATGGAGCGCGCCGGTGCGGACGATCTGCCGGAGGACGCCGAGCGGCAGGGATTGGGAACCCCGGCCACCCGCGCCTCCATCTTAGAAAAGCTGGTGCAGATGGGCTTTGTGGAGCGCAGGGGAAAACAGCTACTTCCCACCAAGGACGGCCACAACCTTGCCTGTGTGCTGCCGGAGGCGCTGACCTCACCCCAGCTTACGGCACAGTGGGAAACGGAGCTGACGGCCATTGCCAAGGGGCAGGCCGACCCGGAGGGCTTCATGGCTGGCATTGCAGAAATGACAAGGGGCCTGATTGCAAACTACTCCCAGATTAGCGAGGACGCACAGAAGTTGTTTCAAACCGAGCGTGTGGTTATCGGCAAATGTCCGCGCTGCGGGGAAAGCGTCTATGAGGGCAAAAAGAACTACTACTGCGGAAACCGAAGCTGCCAGTTTGTCATGTGGAAGAATGACCGATTTTTTGAGGAACGAGGCAAGGCGTTCACCCCGAAGATCGCCGCCGCGCTCCTTAAAGACGGAAAGGCAAAGGTAAAGGGCCTGCGCTCCATGAAAACCGGCAAGACCTATGACGGGACGGTGCTTTTAGCGGATACCGGCGGCAAGTATGTGAACTACCGCGTGGAACAGAGGGGCAAAAACGAAAGACAGCAAGCATAGGGAGTGTAGCCACACTCCCGGCAAAATCCCTGACCCGGCGCACCTGCCGGGCCGGGGATTTTCTCTTTGGGGAAGCCCCAAACCCCTTGTATCAGATCACCACCATAGAAAGGATGTGAACCCCAAATGTCTTACAGCTCCTACGACCATGACAATTTAGAACCGGCCAGCACTATGCGGATCGAGCGCCGGATTTACTTTGAAAGCGGCAAGGCCGATCTCTCCGAAATGGTAAAGCTGCCCCTTGCGGAGCTTCTTTCCCTGCGGGCGGAAAGCGCCGCCGCAGAACAGGAAGTGTTTGACCGTTTGAAAGAGCAGGCCGCCGCATGGGAGGAACAGGCCGGAAGAACCCTGTTTCTGGACAAAGCACTTGAATATGCCCGGACGCTTCCCGTTACCCATACCGCAAACCAGTGGGAGGCCCCGGACGAATACCGCCATATCCGCAGCAACATGGTTTACCAGATGGATTACTCCATTTCCGAGAACACCAGGTATGACAGCGCCGCCCAAAAATCCGTTCCCTACTCGTGGACGCTCCGCTGGAGCCTTTATACCAACGCGCCTCGCGGAAACCGGCGGGAAAAGATCGCCGGACAGGATCGGAAAGTCTTTGCCAGCCGGGAAGAACTGGACAAGTACCTGAATGGCCGGATCAAAGCCCACGAACATTACTTTACCGAAATTTCCCCGGCCATCCCCAAGGAATACGCCGACTGCTTTAAGGTCAACGGCTGCCTGCTCCCCGGCTACACCATCGAGGGGGAGGAACCGGCAAAAGCCGCAGAGCTTCCCGCGCAGGAAGAAGCCGCGCAGCCGCAGCAGACCGCAGCCACCCCGGAAAGGAGGGAACCTGTGAACGAAGTATTTTCTATTTTTCTTGATAACCGCGCCGAAGCGCAGACCGGCGGGTCGCATGGGTACTGGCTTTCCCTGCCGACTACCGCCGAACAGGTGCAGGAAGCCCTAAAGGAAATCCACATCACCGCCGACAACCAGCAGGACTTGTTCATTGGCGGCTTTTCTGCCCCGGAGGGAAAACCGCTGGAACTGCCGGAGGATTTAATCAGAGCCGCCAGCGTGGACGAACTGAACTTCCTTGCCGCCCAGCTTCAAAAGCTGGACGCCGTGGAGCTGGAGGAGCTGAACGCCGCCATGCAGTCCCCGGCAAAAATGCAGACCATCGGGCAGCTTTTGGACTACGCCGAAAACACCGATTGTTTTGTCTTAATCAACGCCAAGGACAACCGCAGTCTGGGGGAATATTATCTGAATGATTCCGGGCTGTTTGTCGTTCCCGACCCGTGGAAACCGGCCATTGACACCGACCGGCTGGGAAGTTTTATCGCCAACGAGGAACAGGGAACCTTTACCGATTACGGCTATATTCTGCGAACCAGCGACGAATGGCAGCGCGTCCATGAGGGACAGCCAGTGCCGGAGGAATACCGGGTGATGGCCTATCCTGCGCCGGAAATTCTGCGGGATGAAAGCAAGGTGCAGCCGGAGGCGGCAGCCCCCGCAAAGGCCCCGCAGCCTGTCACCCCCATTCTCTTAAACGGCCAGAACAGCACCGAGCGCATGAAAGAGATCACCGACCGGCTGGAAACCGGCATACAGGAGCTTTTCGAGAGTGAACGCTACAAAGCCTATCTCACCACCATGTCCAAGTTTCACAGTTACAGCTTCAACAACACCCTCCTGATCGCCATGCAGGGCGGACAGCTTGTGGCGGGCTACAACAAGTGGAGGGACGATTTTCACCGCAATGTAAAGAAAGGCGAAAAGGCCATCAAGATACTGGCCCCGGCCCCGTTCAAGGCGAAAAAGGAAGTGCAAAAGCTGGACGCACAGGGCAGGCCGGTGATGGGTAAGGACGGAAAGCCTGTTACCGAAGTACAGGAAATACAGGTTCCGGCCTTTAAGATCGTTTCTGTCTTTGATGTGAGCCAGACCGAGGGGGAACCGCTGCCCTCTATCGGCGTGGAAGAACTGACCGGCAGCGTGGAACGCTACGGGGAATTTTTCAAGGCGCTGGAACAGACCTCCCCGGTTCCTATTAGTTTTGAGGACATTCCGGGCGGTTCCCACGGCTACTACCACCTGACGGAAAAGCGGATCGCCATTCAGGAGGGCATGAGCGAATTACAGACCCTAAAGACGGCTATCCACGAGATCGCCCATTCCAAGCTCCACGCCATCGACCCGGAAGCTCCGGCCATAGAGCAGGCCGACCGCCCCGACAGCCGCACCCGCGAGGTGCAGGCCGAAAGCGTGGCCTATGCCGTCTGCCAGCACTACGGGCTGGACACCTCCGACTATTCCTTTGGCTATGTGGCCGGTTGGAGTTCCGGCAAGGACTTGAAAGAGCTGAAAGCCTCCCTTGAAACCATCCGGGCCACCGCCCATGAACTGATTACCACCATTGACGGCCACCTTGCACAGCTTCAGCAACAGCGGCAGGCCCAGCAGGAGCAGCCGCAGGCCGCACCTCTGGAACAGGCCGCCGAGCAGCCAGACCCGGACAGCGTATTTTCCAAGCTGCCCACGGAGCAACAGCAGGAAATGACCGACAGCGTAAAAGCCATGCTGCAAACCCTGATTGACGCGGATTTGAAATCCACCGGCGAAGTGTCGCAGGGAACCAAGGAGGCGGCGCAAGCACAGGGCTTTACCATTGCCAGGGATGGAACGCTGGAACAGGCAGAAGCCCCGCAGGAGGCCGCCTACCGTCTGGAAAACGGCGATTACCTGTATATCCAGACATCGGAAACCGGCTACGATTACACACTGTACGGCCCCGACTACAAGGAACTGGACGGAGGCCAGCTTGACAATCCCGACCTGCCCTTTGTGGAAGCCGGAAAAGAAATCCTTGCCATCCATGAGCGACCGGCTGGGGCAATGGAACCCCTGACCAGCGACAGGCTGGATGATTTTCTGGAAGCAACCGAACAGGCCAACGCCATTCCCCAGCCGCAGGCATGGAATGGGATCGACGGCCTTTTGAATGGAAAGCCGTTCATGCCGGAGGCGTCCCCGGCTGACCGGGCCGCCGCCCTGATCGAGCTGGCGGAGAAAAACGCCCCGCGTTTGGGCAGCGAGGAACGGCAGTTGATTATGGCTTATGCCGAGGCTGTGGGCGATACTGACAAGATGATCGGGCTTATCAACCGCCTGTGTGAACAGGGCTACGAGCTGCAAAAGGGCCAGATGGATTCCTTTGTGAAAAGCGAGATCGAAAGTGAGATTGCCGTTGCCAACGCCCAGCGGCAGATCACGCAGAATCCGGCGGCGGAGCCGGTTGTCACGATCCTTTGGAGTGAAAGCCCCCATCTGAAAGACGGCCAGCAAATGCCGCTGCATGAAGCCGAGGCCGTTTTCAAGGAGCTGGACAGCGCCAGACGCCATGAACGGGAGCAGCCGGGCTATACGGGCCATTGGTACGACAAGACCAAGTTCCGCATTGACTTTACCATGCAGGGCCAGCCGGACAGCTACGAGGGGCGGCAGGACTTTGGCGACGGGGACGGTTCCCTGATCCAGCATATCCGGGGCTACCACGAATACTACGCGCAGGATGAAAGCTGGAAAAACCATGTGCTACACCATGAGGGGCCGGAGGCATGGGAGGCGGACAAAGCCCAGCGGGATATGCTGCTGCATGAGTTTGTCCCGTATATGGAGCTGCACTGCAATCTGGCCGCTATGGAGCAGGAGGCCCGGCGTCCCCTGCGATCCGGGGAAACCCTGACGCCGGAACAGACCGCTTATTTCAACGCGGTTTTGGACTATGTAAAGGAGTGCCGCCCGCTTCTCAATCAGGGACAGTACCACTTGCCGGAGCCGCCGCAGCTTGCCGACTTCGACCAGAGCTTGCAGGACTACAAAAAACAGATCGAGGCAGAGCTGGAACAGGAGGCCGCCGCTGCCGGGCTGACGGTGGAGGAATATATTGCCTCCGACTATGAGGCCCCGGCGCAGCCCAACTTTTCCATCTACCAAGTACCGCCCGGCCCGGAGGGGCGCGACCTGCGCTACCGTTCCTATGAGGAATTGCAGGCGGATGGGCTTTCGGTGGACAGGAAAAATTACCAGCTTGTCTACACCGCGCCGCTGGACAAGGACACCACACTGGACGAGATTTACCGCCGCTTCAACATGGAACATCCCGCCGATTACAAGGGACATTCCCTCTCAATGGGGGATATTGTGGTGTTCCGGCAGGATGGGAAACAGACCGCCTACTATGTGGACGAGGGGGCCGACTACCGGCAGGTGCCGGAGTTTTTCGCCCAGCCGGAAAAGCAGCTCACGCCAGACGAGTGCATGACTGGCGAACAAATCCAGACGCCAAGGGGCCGTTTCTATCTGACCGACAGGAGCCGGGAACAGATGGAGGCCGCCGGGTATGGATTCCACCACCAGTCGGAGGACGGCAGGTATCTGATTATGGCAAACGGCACAAGGGCCTTTGCCATCCCCGCCCAGCCAGAAAGCCATATCAAGACGGCGGAAATGTCCACCGAGCAGAACTACAACATGATCGACGGCATGATGAACAATGCCCCGTCTATGGAGGAACTGGAAGCAAGGGCAAAAGCCGGGGAACAGATTTCCCTTTTGGATGTGGCCGAGGCAGCCAAGGCGGAGGCCCAAAAACCCAAGCAGACCCGAAAGACGACGCAGAAACAAAAGAAACCGTCCATCCGGGCGCAGCTTGCCGCCGCCAAGGAGGAACAGAAAAAGAAGCCCCCGGCGCGGGAAAAATCAAAAGAAATGGAGGTATGAGGAATGTATTTCACCGTGGAAGAAGAAAACCTGATCTGTCTGTACCACAACGCCGACCGCCGCAGGACGGCGGCAAATCTCTGGGCAGCTTTGCCGGACATGGACAAGGAAATGGCAGCGCTGGCCTGCCAGACCGCCGATAAGCTGGACGCCATGAGCGACGCCGACTTTGCGGCGCAGCGGTTCCACTTCACAGACGAGTGATCCAAGTATAGCAAAAGCGCCAGGAGCAGGGGCTGTATGGCCTCTGCTCCTGGCGCTTTTATGATTTGACTATTAGCCTATTATATCAAATGAAAGAGTTCCTACTGCTGGATTTATATTATCGTTAATCTCAAAATTGCTTTGAAAGACTATATTACAAAATTGCTTTGCTGTATGTGTATATGAATATAAATTCCCGCCATCTTCAGTAGCTGAACCAATACCAATTCCAGCAAATATTAACCAGCCTGTAGCCAATAGATTCTCTGTTTCAACAGATGTGATCTTTATTTCACCATCACAAATATTATCCCTGAGAAACAAAATATCAGAAAACATTGTGCGATCAACTTGCAACATCATTCTGCGGTATGTTTGATCGTCAATTTCTTCATCCATTTTTGCTTCAAATAACCTAATAAGAATATCAATTTTTGATAGCTCTTCAATTTTATTTAGAACTCCAAGGATAAATACAGAATCTTTATTAAGAGCTTCTTTTCCAACCCTTTTCACATATTTTTCCCGTTTTGAAGCTGGAATTGATACAAGCCCGGCGCAATACCGTTCCATTTTACGCATGAACAATTTGTCGGGAATACTTGCACTTTTACGAATTACTTTTACAACTTTGAGCGCATTTGATAGTTCTGTTCCCAGTTCTTTTATCTCATCCAGTATATCCGAAACTTCATCTGAACTAAAAAAAGTCACAATATCCTCTGCACCCTGTTCAATCCAAGTTGATAGAGAATCTACAATAGAATCCACCTCAACTAATTCTAAATCCGTTTGTCCCTCAATAAAATCTTGATTCATTATAATTTCTCCTTTTAATTGATTATTCATTGTGTGTTGTATTGAGATAGACCGATAAAATAAAATCTGCCATTGCGATTGCAGAATTGACAAAAAGCCGCGTATGATAATCCGCTATACCAATGCGCTTGCTACCAACACCATGCGAATCACTCTCTTTATTTCGCATTTCTGCGATTGCAGAAATTATTTTTTCCAAGCCGGAAAGTAAGGTGTTTATACGCCTATCCAAATCTTTGTGTGCGTGCATATTGTATAGAGATTTTACTTGACCGTAAAGTTTTCCAATATCACCGCTATCTGATGGCACTTCTCCCTTTTGCTCAATGACATAGCAGAATGTTTCTTCAAGTATTGTGCGAGCTTTTGTTATTGCACTATCAAAATTTCCATCATCAATATCTTTGTTAGCTCTTTCAGCCAAATCTTTTATATAAGCGCGGTCTATAACCTTTACTGTTGGTGCAGTAATAGTAAGAACCTTACCAATTTGCCCAATTTGATATGACTTGCCAACCACACGGAGTTCATTGCCGCCGAAATATAGAATACTGTTAATCTGCTCTAAGATTTTCTGCACAATAGTACAATACGCTTCCTCAATATCTTCTGGCGATAAACCCTTTAACGATTCAACAAATTTATCTTTGGAAAATATGTAGGCAAGAAAATCGGACATTCTATTTTGCTTAATACAAAAATCCATGACTTGATCGAAATATTGCCAGCGACTTAATGCGCCACCAGACCATGAATAAGTTGAGGGTAGCCCAAAAAGGGAGGAAATTTCGCATATAGCTGGCCCACTAAGATATGGCATGGCAATTTTGATGTTTTTTTCATTGCCGTATTTATCTTCAAAGGTCATATCACCAAATTCCTTATCCCCGTCTAAAATTGCTATTATTTCTTTGGAACGAAGTAAAGCAAATTCATTCTTCTCCATAACTATATCTCCCCAATTAAATTGTGTTTTTATTTATTGTAGCAGAAAACCACAATATGTGCCACCATATTAAAACGCCGGGCGCGGGGGCTGTCAAAGCCTCTGCGTCCGGCGCTTCTTTTTTGTCCATTTTCCCGCATTTAGAACCCCGTTTTGAGGGGAACAGGATAACTTTATCCACCTGCCTGCCGACCATGCGGAAAAACCCTTGATTTCCGTGGACTTTTACCGCCCTAAATGCGTAGACAGGAGGTATCTTTTCCGCTGGCGTTCCGCCTCTTTCTTCCGGCGTACCTGCACCGCACAATCCGGGCAGTATTTGGCCCGGTTGGAGTTGGGCGTAAACGCCGCCCCGCAGACGGCGCAGCGTTTGATCTCGTCCCGGCCTTTGGTGATCTCGGCGCACAGGGCCGCGTCCAGCGGCAGGACGGCCACCTTGAACCACCGGCACAGCAGCGAATAGGAAATACTCTGCACACAGATACATTCCTCCCCATCGTCCAGCAGGAGGCAGTTCCCGTTACAGTAGTTGCAGCACTCATGGGTGAGCCTGCGGGCCTTGCGGTATTGGGGGTAACTCATTCTCGGTATGTTCATCGTTCCTGCGTATGCTCCTTTCCCGGCGCTGTCCGCAAAATGCTGTCTACATTCTGTTTGACAATGCCGTATTCTTTCAACTTCTGTTTCGCTTCGCTGTACTGTGCGGACAGCCGTTCCCGTTCTGCGTCCAGTTTTTTATACTCGGTTTTGAGGGCGTACAGGTTAGGGAGCTTTGTGATCCCGGCCTCTTTGAGTGCCTTTGCCGCCGCCTCATACAAAATCAGTTGGCTTTCATGCTGCCGCCGGAACGCGGCCTTGTCTTTGGCATTTCGCAGTTCCAGCGCCACAGGCCGGAGCTGCTTGTAGGCGGAGAGGTTTTTTATCAGCAGCGCCATATCCCCAAGGCGGCGTTCCGCGTCTTTCAGGGCGGAGGCTGCCGCGTCGTTTGCCGCGCTGATCTCGGCCAGCCTGCTTTCCAAGCCCTCGTAGCTGTCGATCTGGTGTTCTGTGATGAAGTTTAAGGAATTGGCGGCCTGCTTCAAGTTGTGCAGCTTCGCCCACCGCGCATATCCCGCCGACTGCTGGGCTTTGATACTGTCCTCCAAGGCGATCCGCAGGGAGATTTCCCCGGCGCTTCTTCTGCGCGGCCCCCGGTCGATGGCAATGCCCTTGATCCGCTGGGTGATCCGTTCCTCGGTGTAATCCTCCCCCAAGGTCTTGCAGCGGGTGAAGCGTTCCTGTCCGGGGGCGCGGAATGAAATAAACTTGCCCTGTTTGACTTCATAGCCCTGCGCCTCCATGAACCGCAAAAAGCCGTCAAAGTCTTTGGCCTGCGGAATGGCCGCGTCGATAGCGATTTTCAGTTTTGCTTTCCAGCTCTTACCCTTTTTCTGTGCGTCCCACTCGGCGTAGGTCTTACCCTTGTCCTTGCCGGGCTTTACCACAGACAGGCCGTGTTCCTTGCACAGCCGGTCACTGGTTCGCCGGATAAAGGCGTAGCTTTGGCGGTTGGAAATGTACTTGCGCTGGTTCGCCATATCCACGGCGCAGAAAATGATGTGGTTATGCAGGTGGCCCTTGTCAATGTGGGTGGTAATCACATAGGGGTATTTGCCTTGCAGCACTTCATCGGCAAGCTGCCGCCCGATCTCGTGGGCCTGCTCCGCCGTGGTTTCTCCCGGTTCAAATGCTTGTATCAGGTGGTGGGCCAGATTATTGCCCTTTTGGTACGCCTGATCTAACAGCATTTGAAATTCAATATCCGCCGTTTCATAGGAACAGCCATAGGAAGAAACGAACAGCTTTTCATCGGTCTTGTCCGGGTTCTCGATGTAGTCCAGCGCCTTTTTCAGCGTTGACTTGATAGGATGGATCTTTGTAACTGCCATATCTGTGCCAGCGCCCCCTTGATGTCCTCCAAGTCCTGCGCGTACACAGTCCCGGTACTGTTGATACGCCTTGCAATCTGATTGATGTTGACGCCGATCTTTTGCAGCTCTGCGGTCTGTGCCCGGACGGGGCCGGTGTCGATATGGACGATATAGCCGTCAATCAGCATTTTCCGGGCGTAGGCAGAAAAGTTCTTTGTGCCAAGCTGGGCCATCTTCTGCTGGATCAGCGCCCTTTCCTCCGGCGTCACCGGGACGCGCAGCACAAACTTTCGTTTTCGGTTTGCCACTTTCGCACCTCCATTCATTCAGGGGTTTGGGGACTTCCCCAAGATACAAACGGGAAGCCGTTTGCCGGGAGTGTGGCTACACTCCCTATGCTTGCTGTTTTTCTTTTCCTCCACTCCTAATACTCTGAGAAGCCATCAAACTACCCGCAAAATAGCGCTTTGGAAAGAAAAATTTGCAAAAAAATAAGAGGCCCTTGGCCTCCATACAACAAATGATAAACAAATGCCGAATCCGTTTGACGCGTTCGCTTGACGGTCCGTGTCTACAGCACATCGTTAAACTTACCCGTTCTTTTGTTTTACCTTTGCAGAGAATACGGTATAAAAGATTCTGTCATACTACTTTCATACTATCAATTTAGAAGAGGTAAAACACGATGAAACAAAATTACAATGAAATCTTGCGGGAGTACCGCATCTACTTGACCGAACATGAAAAATCTCACGCAACCATACAAAAGTATGTTCGTGAGTTGGTTTGGTTTCTTTCATTTTTACAGGGGGAAGAACCTACAAAAGCAAAGGTGCTGGAATATCGAGAGCAACTGCAACAGAGCCACCATGCCCGCACCGTAAATGCCAAGCTGTCCGCCATTCATTCCTATCTGGACTACCTGGGGCTGGCGGCCTGCAAGGTGAGGTTTTTGAAAATCCAGCATACGGTATTTGTGGATGACAGCCGAGATTTGACCGAAGCGGAATACCACCGCTTGTTAGACGCTGCCAAAAGGAAAAAGGACAGCCGCCTGTATCATGTGATGCTTGCCATTTGCACCACCGGAATCCGGGTCAGTGAGCTTTCCTTTCTGACTGTGGAGGCATTGCACAAAGGAAAAGCGGAAATCCGCATGAAAGGCAAAATCCGCACCATTCTCTTGACAAAAGAGCTGTGCCGGAAATTGAACGCCTATGCCAAAGAAAAAGGCATCCGAACGGGGTATCTGTTCTGCACCCGTACCGGAAAGCCCTTAGATCGAAGCAATATCTGTCATGATATGAAAAAGCTGTGCCGGGCGGCGCGGGTAAATCCTGAAAAGGTCTTTCCCCACAATTTGCGGCACTTGTTTGCAAAATGCTATTATGCCATCAAAAAGAATCTGGCATATCTTGCGGATATTTTAGGACACGCCTCCGTGGACACCACGCGTATCTATGTAGCTATGGGCACACGGGAACATGAGCGAACCTTACAGCGGATGCATCTGATCTCATAGCACCACGGAATAATGATTCTGTGGTTCCATGGCCCCCTTGCTCAGTTACAAGTAGAACTGATTAGCTCTATTATAAGTGTATCAGAGCAGATTTTCAACCATTTATTACATATAGAACAGCAAAATAAATACGAAAAATAGACCTGCACCGCGAAATATGTGCGCAGGTCTGCTTTTTATGCCTGTCAGAACGCCCTTAGTTGATTAAAATAATAATTTTCTTCCTAGAAGCAGTAACGATTACCCCAGAATCATTATTCTGCGGTAATTGAATCGTTCAGAAAAGGAAAGTTTGTGGTTAGGATATTCCCTTTGAAATGACAGGAGGTGAATAAAGTGGAAGAAAGATGGTCGGTAGAATTGTTGGAGTGCTTGGCCCAGAAGGCCGGATGTGGGTATCTGTCGGATTTGCGGTATCTCAGCCCATGGGAGCAATTCCATCTGTCCAGGGAGCTTTTACATGTTCCTTCGGAAGCCTTTTCGCTAAAAACGTGGAATGACGCCTTGGCTTATCTGACGGGTCTTTCCCAGCAAGCGGATGCATCCGCCGCGAAAGAAACGTTGATGAAGCATCTATCGGAACACTGCAGCGGTTTGCAACGTCATCCGAGCCGAGAATGAATTTGAATAGAAAGGTGGTTAGAATGCTATGCAAATTACTGTTGTAGGCGCAGGTTATGTGGGGTTATCTCTTGCCACTCTGTTAGGCCAAAAGCATGAAGTAATAGTGCTTGATATTGATGAAGAAAAGGTTGCGAAAGTTAATTCCCGTATTTCTCCCGTTCAGGACGTATATCTCGAAAAGTTTTTTGCCGAAAGAAAACTAAATTTGACAGCCACTGTAGATACGGCAATAGCATATAAAGACGCCGAGTATGTAATTATTACAACACCTACTAATTATGAGGATGAAACCAATAGCTTTGATACTCATGCGGTTGATTCCACCATAGAAATTTGTATGGCAAATAATGATCATTGCATTATGATCATCAAAAGTACGGTTCCTGTTGGGTATACAAGGAGTGTGCGAAAAAAATATAACACCAGCCACATTCTATTTTCCCCTGAATTTTTAAGAGAAACGAAAGCCCTATACGACAATTTGTACCCTTCCAGAATTGTTGTTGGTACAGATATTGCAGACCCTGCTATGGTTATCCATGCACAGGTTTTTTCAACCATCTTGCAAGAGTGCGCAAATAAAGAAGATATTCCCGTCTTGATTATAGGGCTTGATGAAGCAGAAGCCGCTAAACTTTTCGCTAATACTTATTTAGCCATGCGTGTTGCGTTCTTTAACGAATTGGATACCTTTGCAGAAATGAATGGGTTAAGTACAAAGAACATCATAGATGCAATTTGTCATGATCCTCGAATTGGTAAGCATTATAACAATCCATCTTTTGGCTATGGCGGATATTGCCTCCCGAAAGATACAAAGCAGTTGAAATCAAGTTTTCATGATATTCCTGAAAATTTGATTACCGCTGTGTGTCAGGCAAACCACACCAAAAAAGGCCATGTCATAAAGGGAATTCTGAATAAACATCCTGGCACAGTTGGTATTTACCGCTTAACGGCAAAGTCTAATTCTGACAATTTCCGTTCAAGTGCTGTTTGGGGTGTTATGGAGGGGCTTTCCAAAGAAAAACAAGAAATTGTAATATATGAACCCTTATTAGGCGATGCCGCAGAGTTTATGGGTTATAAGGTTGTACATTCTTTTGCGGAGTTTAAGCGTTCATGTGATGTTATTGTTGCTAATAGAGTTTCCAGTGAACTCTCGGAAGTTATGTATAAGGTTTATACAAGAGACATCTTTGGAAGAGATTGACCCGGCGAGGCGGTGATTGTAATGTACACATTTTTCTTGATGGTCGAGGATTATATCAAAACTCATAACCTTCACCTCTTTATGTTTTTCTTCGCATTCATTTTCATTCGATGGGGAATAGTATTTTTCCATGCTATTCGATATAAGCCATATGATTATGAAGATAAAGAAATAAATTATTTTACATCGGTGCTGCTCCCAGTCGTTGACGAACCATTAGATCTATTTTATAGTGTTCTGATGAAAATAGCACGCCAGAATCCGTCTGAGATTATAGTTGTCATTAATGGGCCAAAAAACGAGGGGCTTGAAAACCTGTGTGTAGATTTCAACAGGAATTTACCAATTTGCTTTACTCCTGTTCAGCATTATTATACACCTGTTGCCGGTAAGAGAAATGGGATCCGTGTGGCAATGGAGCACATTAATCCGAATTCCGATATAACAGTGCTTGTGGATAGTGATACGGTATGGACAGAGGATACTTTGTCCGAGTTGCTGAAGCCTTTTGCTTGTGATCAAAAAATTGGCGGTGTTACAACCAGACAGAAAATACTTGATCCTGACCGCAAACTCGTAACCATGTTTGCAAATTTGCTTGAAGAGATCAGAGCTGAAGGAACGATGAAAGCAATGAGCGTTACAGGCAAAGTGGGCTGCCTTCCCGGCAGGACAATTGCTTTCCGTACTCAGATTTTGATAGATGTGATGTATGACTTTATGAATGAGACATTCATGGGATTTCACAAAGAAGTATCCGATGACAGAAGCCTCACAAACCTGACGCTCCGAAAGGGGTACAAAACAGTTATGCAAGACACCTCAGTAATTTATACAGATGCGCCCACCGAATGGAAAAAATTTATCAGGCAGCAGTTAAGATGGTCGGAAGGTTCACAGTATAACAATCTGAGAATGACTCCTTGGATGTTAAAAAACGCCAAGCTGATGTGCTTTATTTACTGGTCAGATATGATTAGTCCGATGATGCTGGTTAGCGTTTATGCCAATACTATAATTTGCAAGGTGTTAAATATACTTGGCTGCGCGATTCCAACATTGGCATATACCGCTCCATGGTGGCAGATCATTCTCTTTATTCTTCTTGGTTGCATCATTAGTTTTGGTTCACGAAATATTAAGGTTATGAGAAGTGTGAAGTGGTATTATACATTACTGCTTCCAGTATTCATCCTTGTTTTAACTGTTGTCATGGTTCCTATCCGATTGCTAGGCCTTATGCTCTGCTCTGACGATATGGAATGGGGCACCCGGAAATTGGAGGAGGACAATGATAAAGTGGAAGTTCCTTAATTGCATTTGTATATTCGCGGCTGCTATATTTATATTATGGGTTGGTTGCAACGAACAGCCTGTCGATACCGAGAAGGCCGATGGCTCTGACAGCATTGCGTCTATTGAGGCTCCGAGTAATAGTCAAGCTACACTGGAAGAACCAACTACGGAATCTATTGTAACAGAATCCTCAGTTGTCGAGTCTGAATATTATCCTATTACAGAGGGACAAAGATATTTGGGCGTTTATGTTCAAGGCCCCGAAGAGACTGATGTTTTAGCTGACAGCATCAATACTTTAGCTTGGTTTGATCGTTTTGATCAGACAAGTGATTACAAGATTTCTTTATGTTTAGACGACAATAAGTATATAGCGTTTATCACTTTGCAGCCTACCGACTGGGACTTAAAATTGGTTTCTGACGGGTATTATGATGATTTAATTATTGAATATTTTAAGAAACTCTCTTCGGATAACAGAGCCAATACAGAACTTTTTGTTCGATTAGCGCATGAAATGGAAATGAGGCCCTCTTACAAATCTGGTTGGTACAGTTGGCAAACAGATGATGCTCACGCATATGTAAACGCTTGGGTTCACATTGTGAACTTGGGTAGGGAATATGCTCCCAATGTTAAGTGGGTATGGTCTCCCAACAGGGCAGACGAATACACAACGAAATATTATCCAGGTGATGAGTATGTTGATTATGTCGGATTGACATTGAATAACACATTGGATTCCCGTGAGAGTTTTCAGCAATTCTATGAAAATGAAGGTCAAAGAGACTATTTGGAAGCATATAATAAGCCAATTATTTTTGGAGAGATCGCGGAGCATAGCACCAGTGATGAAGTTCGCAATGAATACATACAATCTGTTTTTGATTATCTTGGAACCTACGATAAATGCATCGGTTTTATTTTCTTAAATCAAGATATAGAAAGTGCAAGACAATACAAGTTTACAGATTGCGAATTGATATTAGATACATTTATTGAGAATGCGAGGGATTACATTTGTGCGAAATAAGAAGTTTACAAAGTATCAGATCATGACGAGAGTTGGAACGATTATCAGCATTTTACTGTTTGTTGTCCTTGGATTTTGTATCGAAGTTATTTTCTAAAAAAATGGAGAAAGTGAAAGATGGAACATCAAACCAAAGGAACGTTGCGCAATCAGGCCGTCATTACATCAGCCGGATCGCCCCGAGCAACCACACCGCGGTTCGTAAGGTATTGGATGGGAGCAATTCCCCCTAACGCTGATCCCATTGGCGGTTTCAGGAGGGAGCCGTCATGTGTAGAACGGGATATCGACCAACGGAAATGGGAGTAACACCGTTAAAAAAAACATCCCCCGGCCCGTGGGAAATGTGGCCGGAACCATGAATTTGCGTATGCAATAAAATATCATACTATTTTTTTGTTCGCCCGGAGGGTTTATGCCCTTCCGGGCGAATTTTGTTATTTCCTTCGGCCCGCTCTATCGGTCAAACACTTTTTCAAAATTTTTTTAAAAAAGTGGTGTTTGGCGGGTAGCTGGAGGCCTTTCAACAGTAACTTTGGCGGAAAGGGAGAAAACCACCGAAATCCCCCACAGAAAGGGGGTGAAAAGATGGAAACGATCCCCCGCAATGATTTTATCCTGCGGCACCGCTATGATGCTTTCTGCAAAGCGGTACTCCGCAATGAGGCTAAAAGCTACTGGTCGGAGATGGCGCATCGCCGCGAACGTGAAAAGTCGCTGGATGCTCTGACACAAGAGGAAATGGACAAGCTCTCAGTCGTGGATGATTACCCCAGCGACAGCTACGTTTTTTCGTCGTATGGGTATGACCTGCTGATCGACAACGAGCTTGTAGCCGAGGCGTTCGCCAGCCTGCCGGAACAGGAACAAAGCATTTTGATTTTGCACTGTGTTCTGGATTTGGCAGACGGAGAAATCGGCAGCCTCATGGGAATGTCCCGCAGCGCCGTACAGCGTCACAGGACAAGGACCCTGAAACAGTTGCGTATGAAATTGATGGCGTTCATGCCAGAGGGAGGTAAACGCGGATGAAGGAACCTACATTCAACGGCAGAGAGCTTCTTCCCCTTTCGGTGATGGAAGCTGCCCACGCTGGGGATGCAATGGCTATGGAGCAAGTGCTGCGGTACTATGAGGACTACATAAACAAGCTCTGCATCCGCACCTTGTATGACAGCAACGGCATCCCCTATGTGTGCGTGGACGAGTATATGAAGCACCGTTTGGAAATCAAGCTCATTCATTCCATCATCGTTGCCTTGAAGTAACGACCCGGCCACGGTAACGGAAATGTCTTATTACTCTCTTTCCGCATTTCCGCCGGCTCGGTGGCTGATGTATGTACCTTGACAAATACGCCCGCAGGACAATGGCGGCGCGTCATAGGGCATACGGACACATTCTGTCTACACCGAGCCGGACGGCGGGTGCGCCATGATGCTGGTTTCTACGAAAACAGCGGAGCGACAACCACCCAGCCGCAAAATAAGCGTAGCTGCTTATGGGCGATGACGTGCAGGCAGGACAATGATACTCCCTTACAGCCACAGTCCGAGCGTTAAAAGCGTCACAGGCAATGGGTAGGGCCGTGTGAGAACCACACGGGGGTGAAAAGCCCGTGGAGCTGGGCCGCCAGCCGTCCGTGTTTTGCCCACATTTACAAGGAACCTTTGCTTTGAACAGAAGGAGGCCATATTATGAGTAATAACGATGTGCCTATTTGGGAAAAGTATACGCTTACCATTGAGGAAGCGTCGAAATATTTTCGCATTGGAGAAAACAAACTGCGTCGGCTTGCCGAGGAAAACCCATCCGCTGGCTGGGTGATTTTGAACGGCAACCGCATCCAGATCAAACGGCAAAAATTTGAAAAAATCATTGATTCTCTTGACACAATCTAGTGAAAAAGAGCCTTGACTATGCTATAATACTCTTAAAGCGTGTCAAGGCTCTTTCCGTCATGGAAAGGAGCATGACGAAATGTCAAAAAAAGAACGAGATGAAAAAAGGCGGGACAGCAAAGGCCGCCTTTTGAAATCTGGAGAGAGCCAGCGAACAGACGGAAGATACGCCTACAAATATACGGATACCTTTGGAGAACCGAAGTTTGTGTACTCATGGAAGTTAGTCCCTACGGACAAAATCCCTGCCGGAAAACGCCCGGATATTTCTCTGCGTGAGAAAATCAAGCAGATACAAAAAGACCTTGACGATGGGATTGACACCATCGGTAAGAAAATGACCGTGTGCCAGCTATATGAAAAGTATATCCGGCAGCGGGGCAATGTGAAACGGGGAACCCATAAGAGCCGCCAGCAGTTAATGAAACTTCTGTCCGAGGATAAAATCGGAGGGGCCAGCATCGACAGCGTGAAGCTGTCTGACGCCAAAGAATGGGCCTTGCGTATGCAGGAAAAGGGCGTGGCCTATCATACCATCTGCAACGGCAAGCGTTCCCTGAAAGCCATTTTTCACATGGCCGTACAGGACGATTGCCTCCGCAAGAATCCCTTTGACTTCCAGATCAATGAGGTTATCAACGACGATACCGTACCAAAGGTGCCGCTTACCCCTGCACAGGAAAAGGAGCTTTTGGGCTTCATGCAGAGTGACCCCGTTTATGCCAAGTATTATGACGAGGTATTGATTCTGCTGGAAACCGGACTTCGCGTTTCCGAACTCTGCGGCCTGACGCCTGCCGACCTGAATTTTGACAAGCGGTTTGTGAATGTAGACCACCAGCTTTTGAGAAGCACCGAGGACGGCTACTACATCGAAGCGCCAAAGACAGACAGCGGTTATCGCCAGGTGCCTATGAGCGCAGCGGCCTACAAAGCATTTCAGCGTGTGTTGCACAGGCGAAAGGACGGCAAAGGCGTTGTGGTGGACGGGTATAAGGGATTCCTGTTCTTAAATCGGGACGGACTGCCGAAAGCGGCTGTCAACTATGATTCCATGTTTCAGGGCCTTGCCAAGAAGTTCAACAAGTTCCATGCGGAACCGCTGCCGGAGGTCATGACGCCACACACCATGCGGCATACATTCTGTACCAGAATGGCAAATGCGGGCATGAACCCCAAGGCATTGCAGTACATTATGGGGCATTCCAATATCGTTATGACGCTGAACTATTACGCCCACGCCACGTTCCATTCCGCACAGGAGGAAATGGAACGGCTGCAAGCCAAGTCACAGACCGCCGCCGCAGTCAACGCGCAGCCTGCGTCAGAGAGCGCCCAGGAATCCAAGGCCGCATAAGATACGCAGAATGTACTACTGTTTGTACTACGTTTGAGAACGAAAACATGAGGGGTAATAAGAATGTTTGTGAGGTTCTTCCGATAGGAAAAATGCCGGAAAAGCCCGAAGTTAAGGGCTATACCGGCATATAAGAACATCTAACGAGATAATTGGAAATCTATTAAATGATTGAATATAAAAAAACAAGATAACAAAAAACAAGTGATAAATTTATTCGTGCACCTTTTTCGCTGTTATGAAAAAGATGCACGAACTTTATATTTTAAGGCTGCATTTCAGGTGTCCGGAACTTCTCCATTTCCGCCTTGTTGGCATCCGTTGCAGGCCGGATGCTTTCATCAAAGAGCGACTGATAGACCCTTCCGTTCAGTCTCGTTTTCAGCTCATCCTTCGCTTCCTGGAGCAGCGCGGGATTTTCTGCAAGCTCGACTGCAGTGCATGCCAATAGTTTGGCTGCCACAGAAGCCGTAACTCTTCCGGCATTGCCCCCGGCAAACTTGGTTACCACCCAGTTGTGCCATCCCAGTTCATCAGGGACCAGTTCCACCATGGCAATATCCATCGGAGCAAACCAACTGTACTCCGAGGAATCGTTGACCGGCATCTTGGTGCAGGCAAAAGGTGCCAATTCTCTTCCCATCGGGATGACCGGTATGCCGTGTTCTTGCTGTATTTGTGCAGCAGTCTTTCGATCTTCTTCCGAAAACACCGGTGTACCCACATATTCAAAGTTGCGGAGCATGGTTCTTGAAATGGTTTCGTTGGGGATTTTTTCGTGAATCACGGTTATGAGCTCCTTGGTGACCTCTGTCTCTGTTGCCAGGGAGATACCGTCCGCGCAGTTATCGACTCTCCGTTTCAACTCCTTGATTTCTTCAGCCGTTCCCATTCTGCCGACGCACCACAAGGTTGCCTTTTCCGGGACAACGTTGGGCGTGCCGCCGACATTTTCAAAAGTATAGTTGAGCGTCGTTTCACCTCCGGGTGTGCCGGGAAGTAAATGCTCCCTCAGAAACTCCAGCGCATTTCCCATGAGCATAGCTGCATCCAGTGCGCTTTTTCCAAACCAGGGAGCATTCCCGTGGGCGGTAGCACCCTTAAAGTGGTATTTGCAGTTGAAATATGCGGTGCTTTCATTGTACCCGGCTTTGCTGTAGGCCATGGGATGCCAGTCCAAAACGCAATCTACGCCGCGGAAATATCCTTCTCGTGCTAGAAACGGTTTGCCGATGCACAGCTCCTCGGCAGGAGTTCCAAAGATTTTTAAGCGGGCCTTTAACCGACCGGCATCGATCAGCGATTTGAGCGCAGCAGCGGCCATGATGCCGCCGATGGACATCAGATTGTGTCCGCAGCCATGACCGGGAGCGCCTTCCTTCAGGCTGCATCTGTGGGATTTGTCTTTGTCCTGGGATAATGTCGGCAATGCGTCGTATTCGCAGCTAAACCCAATAACCGGCCCTTTGCTGCCGTATGAAGCAATAAATGCAGTGGGCATTCCGGCGACGTTCCTTTCTACTTGATACCCTGCGTCAGTCAAAAAATTAGCCAATAGGTTTGATGCAAAATATTCCTGCATGCTCAGTTCAGGATGCTCCCATATGGCATCGGATATTTGAAAAAATTGGGTTTGATTCTCTTCGATCCAGCGGATTGCTTGTTTCTTTTTTTGTTCCATACTCTTCCTCCTATTATCTCTAAACAGTCGCTGCAACCACTTACACTAAATGGTAAACCAAAATCAGGCAGTTAATAAGTGTACTTTTTCCTTAACTTAAAGCAGATAACACGGAATACAACCACTACAGCCATCATCGCCGCGGCAATGCACCAAAACACCACATAGCTTCCGGTAATATCATAGATGACGCCGGCAATGGTGCCGCCGATAGCGCCGCCCAGATTGGTAGCCATGTTCATAGCAGCAACGATGTTTCCATAATCCTTTTCGCCGAATAATGCGTTTACCAGAAGAGGCGGGCAGACCGTAATACCGCCGCCGCCAATACCGTAGCAAATGACTGCTCCGAATACGAACACATTGGGGTTCATCGGCATCAGGGCCAGGGAAAGAAAGCCCAATCCGAATATTGCGCCGGACAGAATGGAGCCGAACTTGGTACCCAGCTTGTCGCAGATAAAACCAATAAAAATTTTTCCAACGGCCAGCATGCCCAGGTTGAAAGAAGCAACGAGAGCTGCTTTTTGCGTGCTGAATCCGCATTCGATAAAGAACGGTGCTGAATTGAACAGAATCGCGCTGGAACCAAAGACCATCAAAGTAGCGGTAGCCAAGATGAGCCAGAACATTGGCGTTTTTATGGCTTCCTTTATGTTCATCCCTGCAGCATCTTCAACCGCCTTTGTTTCTTCTGCGGTTTCACCCATTCTTGTAAAGCCGCGCTCCTGCGGAGTTTTCACAAGGAAGAGCAGAGAGACGAAAGCGACAATTCCAAACATGCAGGCCAGTGCGATATAGCCGGTCCTCCATCCCGAATTGGTTATGACCGAATTCAGGATCGGCAGAATCACCAGGCCGCCTACTCCGCTGCCCACAAAGCAGAATCCCATGACCGTGCCCCTGACTTTTCCGCCGAACCAGTTATTTAGAATAATGGACATCGGAAGTACCGTGCAGTTGGTAAAGCCGACGCCGATCAAAACTGCGCCGAAGTAAAACCAGTACACAGCCTTTGCCCATGCAAAGAGCAGATAACCGACAGCTGCCACAAGGGCAGATATCACGACAATCAGCTTTAACCTTCCCTTCGCCATGCGCTTGCCAAAATATGCAGTCACAACAACGGCCGTCAATGTCAGCACGGTCTGATAGAGCAGAAAAGAGCCCCGATCAATGCCAAAGGCTTCCGTTACTGGCACTACAAAAACGCTGGTTATGGAAATTGAGCCTGTATAGGCCAGAGACATGAGGATAAATCCGACGATCATCAGAATCCAGCCATAGTAGAATCTTCCGTTTTGCTTTAAACCTACTTTGTTCATAATGCATTTCCTCCTAAAAAATTATGATAAAATCATTTGCCAATAAGCTAAACGCAAATCCCATGCCATAAAAAAACGCAGTTTTCATAAAGAATCGGGCCCAATTGACGCAAAATGAGTAAGCCGACGTCGCTTATACAAAGGGAGATATGCGAAATTGCATATTATAAGGCAAAATATTGTTGAAAAAGATTGGAATTTAGATGTAATTATGCTATAATGCATAAAATATGAAAATAAGCATAAATTACTGAAATCATGGAGCCTTCCGATGAAAAATAAACAAAAAAAATTTATTGAAAACAGAGAACTATTGAGGTTTATAATCGACCAGTCGTCCAGCGCCACCATCGTGGTCGATAAGGATGAGGAAGTGATTATGACCAATCAAGAACACGAGCGGATGACTGGTTATTCGGGAAAATATCTCGTTGGAATGACCCTGGGCGAGATGATTGAGCAAAAAATTATCCATGACGCGACGACAAGAAGAGTAATGGACAGAAAGGAAACGGTGGTATTGGAACAGCTGTCGTATAAAAATGACGGGGAAGGGATTTCGCGGATGGTTAAAGGCGTTCCCTATTTTGATGAGTCGGGAGAAATTCAATACGTCATATGCTACATCTTTGATACCAGCGAAAAGCGGAAAGTGATTGAGGATTTGACTTCCAGCAATTTGAAGTACAGTATGGAATTGCTCCAATTAAAGAACGATGCTGCTAAAAAATTAGGAATTGTTTATAGAAGCGCAGTAATGAAGAATATTATTGATAAGGCAGAAATTATGGCCAAGACGGATTCAACGGTTTTGATCTTGGGTGAATCCGGTGTGGGTAAAAGTCTTCTTGCAAGATTTCTGCATAATAACAGCAATCGAAAAGCAGGCACTTTTTTAACCATTAATTGTGGTGCAGTCCCTGATTCGCTGATTGAATCGGAGTTGTTCGGGTATGAGAAAGGCTCTTTTACAGGTGCATTAAGCGGCGGAAAACAAGGGCTTGTGGAAATGGCCGATGGCGGTACGCTTTTTCTGGATGAAATCGGTGACATGCCTTATGACTTGCAGGTAAAACTGCTGCGCCTGCTGCAGGAAAGAGAATTTTTCCGTATCGGAGGAACCAAGCCGGTTATGGTAAATACTCGAATCATTGCTGCAACCAATGTAAATCTGAAGGAGAAGATAAAAGAAAAAAAGTTTCGAGAGGACTTGTATTATCGATTGAACGTACTGGAACTCAACATTCCGCCTTTGAGAGAACGACCGGAGGACATTCCGCCTCTCGTCGAAACCTTTAAACAGAAATTCAACGAAGTTTATCAACTGAAGAAAGAAATCACCGGCGAAGTTCTGACTTTTCTTTCCAGAATGGAATTAAAAGGAAATGTACGGGAACTGGAAAATCTCATAGAGCGGCTGATTTTATTTTCCAATAAAAAGACCATTACCCTGAGCGATCTTTACGGAATTATCGATTTGAACCTGGAAGATACTTTTAATACGGATTTGAGGATTGCGAACCGCAGCTATAGAGAGATTTGTGAAGAGTTGGACAAACAAATATTCACAGAAGCTAAGAAGCTCTATAAATCCACAACCGAAATCGGAAATCGCCTCGGTATCAACCAATCGACGGTTTCACGCAAATTGCGAAAATATCACATTTGATCTGCGGACGCACTATCATGATTTTCCGTAGAATTTCGTGGGGCTGTCGCATTAACGAAAACGAATGCGATGTGCCCTTTTTTTGATCCATTTTGTGGACTGTTGGGAAAGGAGCGGGCCCTTTGGGCCCGGATTAATAGAGGGCGAAAAGCAAAATCATTGCTGGGAAAGCTGCCAGGTACAGATCACGATGATTTGCTCCCGTCCTCGATTCCCGGCTTAGTTCCCCGGCCCCGGTTCTCCGAGAACGTGACGCTCAAGGATTCAGGGATCACGATGATCATGATTACTGCGACAGCCTCTCTGGTTGCGGCGGCTGGCCTGTGGGGCCTCCCTGGTCAAGCCTGCTGGCAAGGGTAATAAGAATTCATTTTTCTATTGCCATCTTCGAATCAATCGTGCTATAATAGTTCCGTTAAATTAATCCGGCTTGGGGAATTAGCTCAGCTGGGAGAGCGCGTGGTTCGCAATCACGAGGTCAGGGGTTCGATCCCCCTATTCTCCACCATTTGAACGTTGAGATTTCAACGTTCTTTTTGATTGTATAGCGATTCCTGAATTTCATGGGGCATAGGTTTGCGTAAAAAACTTCAAATAAATTCAAGTTTTTACGCAATTTTCAACGATTGCACCCTCTCAAAACCAGCCAAAAGCCGAAAATCCTGCCACTTCTCAATATCAGACCCCGCAAACCCACAACTTTGTGAAAAAAACCAAACCATTTAAAAAAAATTTCCCGGCCCGGTCCAGCCCGACTCAACACCAACACACCACAAAGGCAAAACCCTTAGGGGCCTTCCCTTCTCGCTTCAACACTCGGCGAAATGTGCACAAAAAAAGGACATATCACATTCATCACGCATTTATGTGATATGCCCCATTCTTGGTTATCCCCAAACAAATGTACCATCTAAACGCTCCGGCCCAATCCCAGCCGCCGCAATCTCGTTACTTTGTCGTGCCTGGTTCGTATGCGATTAAGACAATATTTTGATTGGTTTCATTACGCAGCTTTTTCTGAAACTCGTTGATTTCCGCCACCTTTTCCGCGGACAGATCCGCTACCCTAAAATCTCTATCCATGAATACCACCTCCAACAGTAGTGTGTGGAGGATAGAAAAATTTATACCCAGGCACGACGCCCAGCCGGGATTCCGCCAACAGTAATATGCAAAAAACGCAGATCAATAAAGCCTTCCCAACAAAGCAAATGCGCATTGACAAGCGCATCCCTATGTGCTATTGTACTATATAAATAATACAATAGCACATGCAACAAATTAAACGGAATGTCACGATTCATAGAGGGAGGAAAGAACTATGAGGATTCGCCTTAAATACATCTTCATTCTCATAGCAGCAGTAATTGTCACCGCAGGCGCAGGGACAGCCTTTCTGGCAAAGAGCTATTCCGAAGAGGTTCAGCTGGTGCGGTCGCTGAAGCCGGTTGAGCTGGCGGGCATGGATTCCCTGATTCAGCTGGTTCCCATGGACGGGGCGGAAAATCGTTTTGTTGCCGAAGGCGAAGAGGATGGCCGGCTCTTCTACGCGCTGACGGACCGGGATGGCAGCTGCTTGGCAGAAGCCGGCCAGTACGATTATATCGATTTCCAGGGAGACAATGACCGCTATTTATTTCAACAAGGTGAATATTTCGGCTATTTGAACCAGGACGGCCAGCCTGTGATCCCGGCCCGCTATAAAGAAGGCAGCCCCTTTGTCGAAGGCTGGGCTGTGGTATGGGATGAAAAGCAGGACTGCATCATTGACACAAAAGGAAAGACCTGCTATCGGGCAAAACCCAATCAGAGGCTTACCATGCTTCAGGACGGATATTTTCTAATGGAGAACGGCTATCAGCTATGGGTCGGCAGCGTAACGAACAGGGAAACGCTGTTCTATTCGAAAAAAGGAATGAGCTTTGACAGTTACAGCGAAGGCTTCTTTTGGTTCTCCCAGGATCGGGATGACGGTGAGATACGGCTCTTGTGCTATAACGCAGACTTTCAACAAGTATTCAGCGACAAAACCATCCAAAGGACCAGCGGCTTTTCTGATGGACGATGCTTTATAGAAACGGGCGAGGGGGAAAAACAGTGTATCGGTGAAAAGGGAAATACGGTATTCCAGCTAAAAAGAGACTGGCTGACAGGCACGTCCCAGTTTTCCCAGGGACTTGCCTGGATCAATGACGAAAAAAATAACAACTGGTTTTGCGTCAACACCAGGGGCGACCGAGTTTTCAGTCTTTCCGGAACATACAGCGATTGCGGAGCGTTCCAAGACGGTTATGCCCTGGTGATTGATGATGACTATGACAACCTGAAAAAAGGCCTGGCTGACAATCGGGGAAAGCTCGCTTTGCCTGTCTGCTTTGAGTCTGTGTCCTGGACAAAAGGAAGGACTGCGGTCGTAGGATATGAAGGAAAGCTGTATTTTGCAGACTTTTAGAGGGGAGGCGAACATAATGCAGAAAATGTTTGACATGAATCTGCGGCTTATAAAACGGCAGATGATTATGATGATTCCGGCCATCCTTTTGCTGGCAGCAGGCGCGAAAATGATCTATCAAACGACCTATTATTCCGATATCAGCGATTGGGAAAAAAGCGCTGCAGCAGCAGTTACAGCCGTCGCAGCCGCGGCCATTTTGTTTCTGATCTTGTACGAAGCCCATCTGCTCTTTCATCGAACTGTATTCGGCCATGACTCTAACCTTTACATGGCACTGCCTGTTCGCACAAAAAATTTGATTGCCTCAAAGATACTGGCTGTGTGGGTTCAAACAGCAGCCGTGCAGCTTTGCACATTTCTGATGTTTCTGTATCCCTGGGAAAGCCAATATATACCTAGACTGATCAAATCCTGGATGCTGGACGGCATGCCGATTTGGCAGGCGGGCGTCAGCGGGCTTTTGCTGACAGCGCTCATCTTTGCTGTGCCGGGTATGGTACTGAGCCTGCTGTTTTTTGTCTATGCCTTACGCCATATGGCGCTGGGTTCCCAAAAGGGTCCGATTGCTACAGCAGGGATTTTTGCAGGGTCTGCAGCCTTGATCGCATTGCTGGGACGGCTGGCTTACAAAATGTTTGTGCGTATAGGCGGCAGCTATGAGATTACCCGCGGGCTGATTTTGGGATTAGTGATATGCCTTGCTTTGACTTCAGCAGCTTTGTACTTGAGTAAAAATATCCTTGAACACAAGCTGAACATTTGATCTGGGATCAGGAAATGATATAATAGCAAGATGAAGACCGGCCGAAAAGCCGGCGATAAAAAGGGGGATTTATGAAACTGATCCATTTATCCGATCTTCATCTTGGCAAACGGGTCAACGGATTTTCCATGATCGAAGATCAGCAATATATCTTAAAGCGAATATTAGAAATCATTAAAGAGGAAGACGCCGATGGAGTACTCATCGCAGGGGATGTTTACGACAAGACAGTCCCCTCGGCAGAAGCCGTCCAGCTCTTTGACGACTTTTTGGTGCGGCTTTCCGAGGAGAAACGCAGCGTGCTGATCATCAGCGGCAATCACGATTCTCCCGAACGTCTGTCTTTCGGCGCCCAGCTCATGACTGCAAGCGGCGTATACCTTTCGCCGGTTTATGACGGCGCAGTCAAGCCCATAACCTTTGAGGACGCGTTTGGCAGCGTCCATGTGTTTCTCCTGCCCTTTCTCAAACCAGCTCACGCCAGGGCCGTTTTTCCGGATAAAGAAATCAACTCTTACACCGATGCGGTGAGCGCGGCGATCCAGCAAATGGATATCGACCCGCAGGAACGTAATATTTTAGTGACCCACCAATTCGTTACAGGCTCCCAGAGCTGCGATTCGGAAGAGCTTTCGGCAGGGGGCACCGATCATATTGAAGCAGGTGTATTCCGGCCTTTCGATTATGTCGCCCTGGGACATCTCCACAGCCCGCAGAATATTCCCATCCCCCCGCAAGAAGGGAAGAGCAAACGTCAAACAAGAGCCAGATACTGCGGAACACCGCTGAAATATTCCTTTTCAGAAGTCAAGCATCAGAAATCGGTTACCGTCATAGAACTGAAAGAAAAGGGCAATCTCCTGCTGCGAACGGTTCCGCTGATTCCCAGAAGACAGATGCGGGAAATTCGGGGAAGCTATATGGAAGTTACCGCAAGAGAGCAGTACCAATTTGCGGACCAAAGCGACTATGTGCATATAACCCTGACCGACGAAGAGGATATCTTCGATGCCATTGGAAAGCTGCGGTCCATCTATCCCAATCTGATGAAATTGGACTATGATAACAGCCGCGTGCGCGCCCAAGGCCTTGAAACAGCAGCGGCAGCGGAGACAAAACCGCCGGCCCGGCTGTTCGCGGATTTTTTTCAGATGCAGAACGGGCAGGAACTGTCCCCCAGTCAGGAAAGCCTGGTGGAAAAGCTGGTGAAAGCCATTTGGGAGGATGAGAAATGAGACCGATCAAACTGACAATGAGCGCTTTTGGCCCATATGCGGCAGAGACGGTGATCGAGATGGACAAGCTGGGGGCGTGCGGCCTCTATCTGATCACGGGAGATACAGGCGCCGGAAAGACGACCATTTTTGATGCCATTACCTACGCTCTCTTTGGCGAGGCCAGCGGCATGGTGCGGGAAACCGGCATGTTTCGCAGCAAATACGCCGATCCGGCCGCGCCCACCTTTGTGGAGCTAGTGTTTTGCTACCATGAAAGCCTTTACACGGTGCGCCGCAATCCGGAATATATGCGCCCGGCGAAAAAAGGTCATGGAACTGTCCTCCAAAAAGCGGAGGCCCAGCTCCATTATCCAAACGGGAGAATCGTAACAAAGATCAGAGAAGTCAACGAGGCCGTTAAAGAGATCCTGGGAATTGATTGCGCCCAGTTCACCCAGATCGCGATGATCGCCCAGGGGGATTTTCTTAAATTGCTGCTGGCATCCACAGACGACCGGAAAAAAATTTTCCGGCAAATCTTCCGCACCCAGAATTATGAGATTCTGCAGAACAAACTCAAATCAGAGACACTGACAAGGGAAAAACAATACAAAGCCATGAAGGCCGGCCTGGAACTGTATGTGGACGAAATACAATGCAGGGAGGGATCACCGGAGTGGGAACAGCTGCAGCTGGCCAAGGAAGGAAAACTTTCTTCGCAAGAATTGGTACCGGTGATTCAAAGGATCATCGATGATGACCAGCAGCAGTATCAAAGAAAAACGGAAGAATTGGAAAAGACCGAACGTCAGCTTCGGGCTGTGCACCTGAATCTTGACCGGATCAGGACACAGCAGAAAGCCGCCGCTGATTTGGAAGGCACCCAAACGGAGCTTGGAAAAGAACGTATGAATCAAGAGCAAAAGAAGGCGGCGCTGGACCAGGAATCGGCAAAAGCAGGCCAGCGGGAACAGCTCTCTGAGCAGATCGCCAATATGAAAGCACACCTGCCCGCGTACGATGAACTGGAAAATGTGCGGCAGCAGCTGTCATTATGCCGGAAAAGGGCTGAAAAGAAGCGGACGGAAAAAGAAGAGAGGGCCGCATTCATTGAATCTCTTTCCGCAGAGCTTGAACAGCAGCGAAAAGACCTGGAATTCCTAAAAGAGATTGACGTTGAGCAGACAAAGACGCAGCAGGCCATAGAAGAAAATCGCCGGATGGGCCAGCAGCTAAAAGGACTGGAAGAGATAAGAAAGCAATACCAGATCACCCAGACCAAATGGGAGGAAGCCAGCGCAGAGTACCAGAAAGCTGCTGCCTGCGCCCAGCAGGCACAACAGGAATACGCCGAGAAATACCAGGCATTTCTCGATGAACAGGCCGGTGTTTTGGCACAGAGTCTGGATCCGGGTCAGCCTTGCCCGGTCTGCGGCTCGACGGACCATCCTCAGCCCGCCAGCATCACCCAGGGCGCGCCCAGCGAGGAAGAAGTAGAGCTTGCCCGTTCCAAAAAGGAACAGGCCCAGGACGATATGGCGCAAGCCAGCGCTGCTGCCGGCGAAATTAAAGGCAGGGCGGAGGCCCAAAGGTCCGATCTAAAACGGCAGGCAGAGGTTTTCATAAAAGACGGCCCCCTGGAATCCCTTTCCCATTGGATCGATCGAAAGAGGGCAGAGCTGAAAGCACAGCAAAAAGAGCTGAAAGAAAAACAAGCCTGTCTTGAAAAGCAGGCGGAGCAAAAGGCGGACTTGGAACAGAACATACCTCAGGGACAGAAAAAGGTGGAGCAAGAGAAAGACCTTTTGAACCAAGACGAGCAGGAACTGGCAAGGTCCGAAAGCCAGGAAAAAAACCTTTGGGAGCAGGAAAGCGGCCTGGCTCAAAAACTGGAGTTTTCCAGCAAAGAGGAAGCAAAAAAATATCTGAAGGAACTGGAGAAAACCCAATCCTCCCTCGATAAGGCTCTGCGTCAAGCGGAAACGCAGCTCCAGAAAAGCAGGGAACGAATTGCAGACCTTGAGGCAACGGCCCGTACCCTTAAAGAACAGCTGCAAGGAATGCAAGCCGCAGATCCTGATGTTGAAATTGAAAAAAAGAAAGCCTGGGAAGCGGAAAAGACCGACCTTTCTCAAACCTTGCAGACCATTCGCTCAAGACTGGATCGAAATCGGGACTGCCTGCTGCAGATTGAGAACAGAGCCAGGGAAATGGAAGCGGCCGAAGAAGAGTGGTCCTGGATGAAAGCCCTATCGGATACGGCAGGCGGAACCATCAGCGGCAAAGAAAAGATCATGCTGGAAACCTATGTGCAGATGACCTATTTCGACCGGATCATCGATCGGGCAAACACCCGCTTTATGATTATGTCCGGCGGGCAGTACGAGCTGAAACGCCGGCTGGAAGCAGAGAACCGCCTCAGTCAGAGCGGGCTGGAATTGGATGTGATCGACCATTACAACGGCAGTGAGCGAAGCGTCAAGACCCTTTCGGGAGGAGAATCCTTCAAAGCCTCCCTCTCCTTAGCGCTAGGACTCTCTGATGAGATTCAGTCTTCCGCCGGCGGAGTCAAGCTGGATACCATGTTTGTGGATGAGGGCTTCGGATCCCTGGATGAAGAATCCTTGCAGCAGGCCATCAGGGCGCTGTCCGATCTCACGGAGGGAAACCGGCTGGTGGGAATCATCTCCCATGTGGCCGAGCTGAAAGAAAAGATCGACCGTCAGATCATCGTTAAAAAGGATCAATTCGGCGGCAGCAGCATCACCATCATGGCCTGAAGAAAACTTATGGATCGCTTGGCGCTTGACCGCCGCAGAGCTGATTGATCTTGACCTTATGATAAACGGCCATACAAAGAAACAGCGTCAAAGTGTCGGACAGGGGCTGGGAAAACATCAAACCCTGCAAGCCGAGGAACCTGTTAAGTCCTAAAGACGCTGCCGGAAACAAAATCCCCAGCCTGCAGATTGTGAGCAGAAGGGCTTGCTTCCAAAGGCCGACTCCTTGAAAAATGGCATTATACATCTGAAAGAGACACATGCCGAAGGCGCAGAACATCCAGCACCGCATAAAGACACCAGTCAGCGCCGCAGTCGCCGGCTCGTCGATGAAGATACGAGACAGAGAAGCTGCCGAAGCTTCAATGGCAGCAAAAAAGAAAATGGTGAAAATCAGCAGGGTCCGCAGCGCAAACCGATTGGTCTGCCGGACGCGGGTCAGCCTGCCCTGGGAATAATTATAACCGATCAAAGGCAAAATCCCCTGTGCCATTCCCTGACTGATGTGGATGGTTGCGGTGGTGATCTTCTGGGTGATCCCGTAGGCTGCTACCACCTGATCGGAATAAGCTGCGGTCAGTCCGGACATCAAGGCATTGTCCAGGTTGACAAGGCAGGTGTTGAGCCCGGTAGGCAGGCCCACCGAGACGATGCCTGCAAGAATTCCCTGACGGACGGTAAAGTCCTTTGGACTCAGCGAAAGAACCGTATGGCGGCGAATGCGGAAAAATACGCCCAAAAAAAACACCATGGAAGCAGTGTTGGCCGCCATAGTGGCGATTCCTGCTCCGCCCACTCCCCAATGAAAGTAAAAGATAAACAAGGGATCCAGCGCGATATTCAAAAGACCGCCCAGGGTCATGCCAATGCTGGCAGCTTTGGTTCTGCCTTCAGCGCGCAGCAAATGCCCCAGCAATAGGGAAAGCTCCGTAGGAAGTCCGCCGAATAAGACCACCCAGATCAGATAACTGCGGGTAAATGCGTATGTATCCGCCGTTGCTCCCAGGAGGGTAAGAACTTCTTTCATAAATAAAATCAGTACCAGGATCATCAAGCCTGCGGAGATAGCGGCGCTCCAGAAGGCGCAGGCAGATGCTTTCCTCGCCCGTTCAGAGTTTCCTGCGCCCAGACTGCGCGAAATGACACTGGCCGCTCCGATGCCGAATATATTGGCCAGCGCCGTAAGCATATTAAAGATGGGGAATGAAATGGTCAGAGCAGCGACCTGCTGCGGATCTCCCAATCTACCTACAAAAAAAGAATCCGCCAGACTATAGACGATTACGATGACTTGGCTTAAAACAGTGGGAACTGCCAGCGTCAGAAAGGCCCTTCGAATTGGCATTCTTTCAAAAAGTTCCCGGTTGATATTCTCGTTATTGGACAATGGATCATCTCCTTTACGGATTAGTATATGAAACTCCGCTGCAATTTGAGACGGTCCCAGACAGAGGTGGAATCGATAGTAAACGCTTTTTTTGTGGACAATACGCAGTAAGGTACGTATAATGAGCATATAGGATTCGGTGAACAAAATGAGAAAAATGAAAATACAGCAGAAATGGATGATTGCAATGGTTCTTGTCACCTTTGTCGGGGTAGGGATTTTTTCCTTTTACATCATTAAAAATTTGCAGGGAAACGCCAGAATTGTCAATTATTCGGGCATTGTGCGGGGCGCTACTCAGAAACTAGTGAAAGAAGAAATGTACGGGAAAGAGAATGACGATTTGATTGAGAGGTTGGACGGGATTCTGTATGATCTTCAGAACGGAGACGGTGAAAATCAACTGGAAAAAATGTCGGATGAACAGTTCAGCTTACTGCTGGAGCAAGTACAGCGTTCATGGGAAGAATTGAAGAAGGAAATTCTGCACGTCCGGGAAGGCGGCGGGCTGGAATCTCTCTTTCTCCAAAGCGAGGACTATTTCAATCTGGCGGACAAGCTGGTTTCCGCTGCGGAAATATATTCGGAAAAGCAGGCAAGACATGCCAGATTCTGGCTGATGAGCCTATACTTCATTTTGATTGTTCTTGTTGCTGTGACAGCAATTTATGGAATCCGACAGAAAAAAATGCGGGAAGAGCTGCTGCAGGCAGAAGCCGCCAGCAAGGAAAAAGGCAGCTTTTTGGCCAGAATGTCCCACGAAATTCGTACGCCGCTCAATGGGATTATCGGCATGACCAAAATTGGTATTGAAAGCCTGCCGGATGTGGAAAAGAGCGGACAGTGTCTGGCCAAAATCGATAAGGCTTCCAAATTTCTTTTAGATTTGATCAACGATATTCTGGACATGTCAAGAATTGAAAGCGGCAAGACCGTTCTCCTTAACCGGACATTTCATCTTTCCGAAATGCTGGATGACCTGCGGGAACTCTTTGCAGATCAAGCCAAAGAAAAGCAGCTTGACTTTCTCATTTGTCAAGACAATCTGGACCAGGGGGCGGATCTGGTAATGGCTGATGAGCTTCGTACCCGGCAGATTCTGATTAATCTGCTGTCCAATGCAATGAAATTCACTCCCCAAAAAGGCAAGGTACGCCTGGATGCAGAAAGCCTGAACCAAGGCGATGGGGAGCCTCTCATACGCTTTACAGTTGCAGATACAGGAATCGGTATGCCGGAAGAATTTATGAGCAAGATGTTTGAGCCTTTTGAACAGCAGAATTCTTCATCCCTGATTTATCAGGGAACTGGTTTGGGCCTTGCCATCAGCTTCCGGCTTGTCGAACTGATGGAAGGCACGATTTCAGTGACGAGCAAAATAAACGAAGGCACGGTGTTTACCATTGATCTTCCTCTAAAACAGGCTGGAGAAGAGGATACAAAAGAAAACAGTGCAAATGTGTCCAATCAGGCTGAAATGGGCTTGTTAAAGGGCGCGCATATTCTATTTGCCGAGGACAATGAACTTAATGCCGAAATTATCGAATATCTTCTGCAAAACGCAGGCGTACATACTTCCCATGCATGGGACGGCGAACAGGCGGCAGCAATGTTTCTGGAACAAGAACCGGGAAACTTTGACCTGATTCTGATGGATGTTCAAATGCCCAAGATGAACGGATTAGAAGCCGCAGAAAAAATCCGCAAAAGCGGGCACGGCAATGGGGCGGAGATTCCGATCATTGCCCTGACAGCAAATGCGTTCAGCGAGGATGCAAAGGAAGCGATGGAGAGAGGAATGAATGGGTATCTTGCAAAACCTATCGATAACCAGGAGCGGTACCATGCGCTTGCAGCGCAAATAAAGAAGCACGACGGAAAATAAGGGTGCGGGAGATGAGCAAAGGGTTTCAGACGCAGCACTAGCCTTTTTTCAGCCACTGAGCAGTCATCGCCAGAACAAAGGCATCTTTCAGGATCCGCGGATCGCGGCCGGTCTTTCGGAGGATTTTATTGATTTTGTATTGGACGGTATTTTTGTGCACAAAGAGTTCTTTGGCAATGGCATTGACGGAGCCGTTGCAGCGAATATAGACGTCCATAAAATCAGAGAACTCTTCTTTTTCCTGGGCTGACAGCGAGGAAAGGGTTTGGCGGCAAAGCAGCTCTTTGTATTCCGGATCCACATCGTTTAAGATAAGCTCGGAAATACAATCTTCGTAAAAGAAGCATCCTTGCTGGTTATGTTTCAAATTCATCAGTTTTTTTGCCTGGCGATAGGAACGGCGAACACCGGTATAATCCTCCTGGGTTCCTCCCACTGCGCACAAAAATGGATCGATGCCGGAATAGCGCGCGGCTTTTTTTACAAAAGATAAGACTTGATCCGCAGAAGAAACCGCGCAGATTAGTATACCCACATCGCTGTTCTGTGCATGAAGGACGTTTTTTTCCTTCAAATCTTCCGCATCTGCAAGTATAGCTGCCGGACGGACCAGACACACCGCATAAGGTGCTTCGGCGGGAAGACCGTATTCGGCCATCGATTCCTTGAAGCCAGGGGCAAACTCAAGCGGCTGCAGATTGATCCATTCGTTGACAAAGAAAAGGCGGGCCTGCTCCTGCTGATTTTTTTTGTGGTAAGAAAAAAGGTCCATCAACAGGATCTCGGTCATTTTTTTTAAAACCTTGCCGTATTTCATCACTTCTGATACCTTGCCGGTGATACCAATTACGCCGATGATTGTTTCGTTTAGAAAAATAGGAAGATTGATTCCTTTGCGGCAGCCCTGATACTGTCCGTCTTCATAAACGGCCAGCTCATCCAGGCCCTGGCGGATGATACGGAAAGCGCCTTCATGAAACATGCCTATCCGGTCAGGATTGGTGCTGGCCAGAATCGCCCCCTTTTCATCCATAATATTGATGTCGTAATCCAAAATCATACTGATCTCACGGATGATCCGCGCTGCTGTGTCCTTTCCCAGCCTCATAACTTCTCCTCCTGTAAATTCAGATTGTTAAAGGCATTATATAATGAAACCGGGCTGGGAACAAGCTGACGCCGCTTTTTTATCATGCATGTCATAACACGTTTTTTAGAAGGCAGGGGCATAACGGTTATTGCCCCGCCGCCAGATGGCAGCATAGGAGGCAGGATGACTGATGAAAAAATGTTGTAACTTTTTGCGCTTGTGGCGTATTAATCAATGAAACGTTTCAAATAAAAACAAGGAGTGTGTATTGTTATGGTTGAAAAAAAAGAGTTAGGGCTTCAAAGAATGGATCCCGGAGAGGCAGAAGATCAAAAGTTTCTTCTGCTGGCGAAAAAAATACGAAGACGCCGGATGATAGCCGCATCCATCTTAGTCTTTGTTACAGCGTTTCTGACTGTGTGTATTGTAAATTATAAAGCGGCGGGCAGAAGTGTATCGCCGCCGATTGTGATCAGCCGCGACGGAGTGGATAATGGACAGACCAGCACCATGATCTACTATTCTTTGGGATTCAAACAGGTGGCATACGAATCTAAATATGGAAAGAATTACAGCCAGCGGCTCTGGCTTTGGGAAAACGTTGAAGAAAATCCGGAGGTTCTGACAGGACAGCAATATCAGCAGCTAACAGACCAGCTCACAAAGCGCAATGGGCAGAAACCCGCGTATTCCGATTATTTTCAATGCTTTCAGACCTTTGATGCATCTATCTTGGATGTGGAAAAAGACAAAGATCAGTATACGATTTACATGAAAGGTGCAGTTTATTCTTTTTTGGAATATAAGGGCCAAGTATACGAAAATGTTGATGGGGACCCCCAGTCCGCATATAATGGGGGTGAACAGCAGCCGATGATCGTATCGGCGGTTTGGGACGGCAAGAATCTGCAAGTGGAGCAGGTAAAAGAATACAAGTTGGGGGATGCTGGAAGCGCTGCGATCTATGAACATTTCCCAAAACCAGTTGCAATCCGTCTGAATGCTTCGATTGAAGGGCAGAGCGATGAAGGTCAGAGCGCTGTTGAGCGGAGTAGAATGAAAGCTGCCGCCTATTTTGGCAAGCAGGTGGCAGATGGTACCTACCTATTTCTCAACGATGAAACTTCGGAGGCAGAGTTGTATCGTATTGTGCCGGACAAATGGAAGAAGGGCAGCCAAGCCGGCCCTTGGGAAAACGATGAGCTGGTTGAAAAAAAGCCGCTTGCAGAACTAAAGGAGCAAAGATGAAAGGGTTTGACCAGATTTACACAACGTATTATTCGGCGCTCTACGGATTTTTATTGAGACTGACTGGCAGCGATCCTCTTCTTGCGGAAGAATTGACGCAGGAAACCTTTTATCAAGCATTTATTTCCATTCACCGATATAACGGCAAGTGCAAATTTTTTACCTGGCTCTGCCAGATCGCCAAGAACAGCTACTTTAAGTACTTGAAAAAACACAAAGAGGTATCGGTTGATTTTTCCCGATTGGGAGAAGAGCTGGTTTATGATCGCGCTGCCAATACAGAACAACTTTGTGAAGCCAGGCTTATGAAGGAAGAGCTGCGGAGCGCCGTGGAGGGACTGAAGAAGCAGCAGAAAGACGTTATTATCCTGAGGATTTATTTTGAGCTTTCTTTTAAAGAGATTTCAAGAACTCTTGGAATAACGGAGGGCTCAGCAAAAGTAACTTATCATCGCGGCAAAGCGGCTTTGCAAAAAAAACTGACAAAAGGTTAATCATATGCTTGACTCTAACACTATGAAAGACCGTATCCTATAAATGAGCTCACAAAAACGCATATGCGAGGTAAAGGAAATGTTAAAAATAGGAGATTTTTCAAAACTATCAAGAATCAGCATCCGCATGCTGCGCCATTACGACGAAATGGGACTGTTAAAACCAAAATGGATTGATCCGGCTACCGGTTACCGTTACTACGGCGAAGAGCAGCTGCCGCTGGCTGGCCGCATTGGTGCCTTAAAATCAATGGGATTCAGCCTGACGATGGTGCTGGAATTGCTGAAAAAATACGATGATGTTCAGGCCCTTAGAGAATATCTGGTATTAAAGCGGGTGGAACTGCAGGAAAACCTGGATGCCATGAATCAGCGCCTGCGGATCCTTGATAATGCCATCGTGCGATTAGGAAAGGACGGCGAAACGATGAAATATAATGTAACTTTAAAGACAATGCCAAAGCGATATGTTGCCAGCTTACGAAAGGTGATACCGGCTTACGATCAGGAGAGCATCCTCTGGCAGCAAATGTACGAAGAAACAAAAGGCATGAATGTGCAGACGGCAGAACCCAGCTGCAGCCTGGCTCTCTTTTATGATGAAGGCTACAAAGAACAGGACGTGGATGTGGAAATCCAAATAACGGTAAAGGGACGTTACGCCGATACCGATCATGTCAAGTTCAAAACCGCCCCTGAGTGCCGGATTGCTTCTGCAACCTACAAAGGCAGCTACACCAAGCTGACGGAAGTCAACGCGGCTGTAGCCAACTGGGTGAAGGACAACGGCTATGCCTTCGATGGGACTTCGTTCTGTATCTACCATGTTAGCCCGGCAGAAACGCAAAATCCGGAGGAACTGGTGACCGAAGTCTGCTTCCCCATAAAAAAACAATAACCCAATTTGATCCGCATTCAGCGGCAGTGATCTGCGTAAAGGTATCAGCCATCCTTTGCGCAGATCTTTTTTTGCGCGGCAATCTTAAAAATTCTATTGACAATCCATAATAATGTGATATTATTTTGATATCAAATAAATATTGAACTGTTAATGAAGAAATGGAGAAAAAAATGAAAAAGAATGCGGTGAATATGAATAATGAAATTGAAGAAAAAATATTAAAGCCGTTTAACGGCATGGCAATGCTGGTTATTTTGATTCTGGTCCTGCTGGCCTCCATCGCAGTTATGATCTTTGGAATTGCCCAGGAGCTGGTGGTACCAATTGTTGCTGCAGTGATCGTATTCTGTCTGGTGTGCATACTCTTTGCCGGACTGAAAGTCATCAATCCCAATGAGGCGCTGGTCCTTACTTTATTCGGTGAATACTATGGGACGATTAAAAGCCATGGATTCTTCTTTGTAAATCCCTTTGCTACGGGCCGCAATCCGGTGGCGGAAAAACAAGGAGCGCCGGAAGGCCTGCTGGAAGAATTCAATGACAGCAACAAAAAGGGTTCCAAATCAAAGAAGGCTTCCATGAACAAGAAGGTTTCCACAAAGGTACTCACCTTTAACAACGGCACCCAGAAAGTAAACGATGCTATGGGTAATCCGATCATCATCGGGGCCATTGTCGTATGGAAGGTGCAGAATCCAACCAAGGCTGTTTTCAATGTGGATGATTATTTCCAGTATCTGTCCACCCAGTGCGACTCTACGATTCGAAACATTGCCAGATTGTATCCTTATGACAATATGGAGGATACGGACACAGATGAAAAGACTCTGCGGGGCAGCAGCCAGGAGATTGCCGATACGATGAAAGAAAAACTGCAGCTGCGGGTAAGCGATGCGGGCCTGGAGATTATTGAAGTGAGAATTACGCATCTGTCCTATGCGGAAGAAATTGCCGCCGCTATGCTGCAGAGGCAACAGGCATCGGCCATCATCGCAGCCAGACAAAAGATCGTTACCGGGGCAGTAGGCATGGTAAAATCAGCGCTGGATCAGCTGGGAGAGGAAGATATCGTTCTGCTTGATGAAGAACGAAAAGCCTCCATGGTCAGCAATCTGCTGGTGGTGCTCTGCGGAAATAAAGAGGCGCAGCCCATTGTCAACAGCGGAACCATCTATTAATCGAGGCCTGGGCAAATGAAAGAAGAACTGGACTTAAAAGAACAGCAGCTGCAAAAAAAGCTGGAAAAGCTGGCGGCGCTGGAAAAGGAAATCAAAGAGCGAGAGAAAAAACTCAAAGAGTCCGAGAAAAAGAAAAAGCAAATTCTGCTGAGGATCGCACCGTCCCTGTGGGATGAAATTGCAAGATGGGCGGAAGAGGATTTTCGCTCCATCAACGGCCAGATTGAATATCTTCTGGCAGAGTGTGTAAAGAAACGTAAAAAATAAACGAATAAAGAGCGGATCGCGGCATGGGGGAGAAAAAGGCCGGGGAATCTGCTCTTTTCATGTTTATTTTTTGAGAAGAAATGATATACTGAGGATATCTGCATACTAAGAACGAGGGAATTTTTTATTTTAGATTGATAAGGAGAGACGAATAGAATGTATAAGGAAAACGCATGGGAAAAATATACGGACCAGCAGTTAAAAGCGGTTATGGAATTTAATGAAGGCTATAAGGATTTTCTGACCAAAGGAAAAACGGAGCGGGCCTGCATAAAGGAAGCAACCGCCCTGGCGGAGAAGAGAGGATTTGCCGATTTAAAGGATGTCATCGGCCAGCAGCGGCAGCTGAAGCCGGGCGATAAGGTCTACGCATTGAACAGAGGCAAAAACATCGCGCTCTTTGTGATCGGGGAAAAGCCCATTGAAGAGGGCCTTCGCATCCTGGGAGCTCACGTGGATTCTCCGCGTCTGGACCTAAAGCAGAATCCTCTATATGAAAGTGAAGGCTTTGCGCTTTTGGATACCCACTATTACGGGGGTATTAAAAAATACCAGTGGGTTACCATTCCCCTTTCGCTCCACGGAGTCGTGGTAAAAAAAGACGGCACAAAGATTGAACTGGTCATCGGTGAAGATGAAACGGATCCGGTTTTCGGTGTCAGTGATTTATTGATTCACCTTTCTCAGGAACAGCTAAAAAGTACGGCGGACAAAGTGATCGAGGGAGAGAATCTGGATGTGACCATCGGCAACATTCCGCTAAAAGGAGAAGAAGAGAATAAAGTAAAGGCAAATATTCTCCGCATTCTGAAGGAAAACTACGATATCGAAGAGGAGGACTTCCTCAGCGCCGAAATTGAGGTAGTACCAAGCGGAAAAGCCAGAGACTGCGGTCTGGATCGCAGCATGGTCATGGGTTATGGCCACGACGACCGGGTGTGTGCATATACCTCACTGGCGGCAATCCTGGAAGTGGAATCCTGCCAATATACCAACTGCTGCTTCCTGGTGGATAAGGAAGAGATCGGAAGCATGGGCGCGACAGGAGCCCAGTCGGTCTTTATGGAAAATACCATAGCCGAACTGCTGGCTTGCATGGGCGACCAGTCCCAGGTGAAAATTCGCAGGGCATTCAGCAATACCAAGATGCTTTCCAGCGATGTGAGCGCGGGAGTGGATCCGCTGTATGTAAATGTGAGTGAAAAGAAAAACGCCGCTTATCTGGGGCAGGGGGTCGTTTTCAATAAATACACCGGGGCCAAGGGCAAGAGCGGCTGCAACGATGCCAATCCCGAATATATCGCCCAGCTGAGAGGAATTCTCGATGAAGCAAACATCAACTATCAGACTGCCGAATTGGGAAAAGTGGACCAGGGCGGCGGCGGCACTATCGCCTATATCATGGGCAACTACAATATGGATGTTATTGACGCCGGCGTTGCAGTGATGAATATGCATGCACCTTGGGAAGTGGTCTCCAAAGCAGATGTGTACGAAGCCTACCAGACATATAAGGCATTCCTGGCAAACGCATAAGCACGCGTCTGAAATCAGCAGTTTTAAGAGAGGAGAACGTTTATGCAGCTGGGAATTACCATCCCCATGGAGCGATTTTTTAAGATGAAAAAGCCGCCTTACGGCAAGAAGGCCGACGATCTGTTCTGCTGGGAATTGCATGTGATCATGCTGCAGGGACGGCCTTCGCTGATCGGGGTCAACTGCGGAACCCGGTTTTCCTTTGTGCTTTGCGGGATCGGTCCGCAGGATCGGGATCGGCTGGAACTGCTGGCGGAGCGGGAAATCTGTGATAGCTTTCTCGAAGCGGGACTGACCGAAGGGGAGATTGAAGCCTACCTGGATATGGCCGGAGCAATGGAGGTTACCAAAACCCATGGGCGCAGCCAGGTGGCTTATTTGAACAAAGCAGTGGAACTGGTATTGTGGAACGATATCGCCGTTGATGGGGCCAGCGCGCGCCAGCCAATTCTCAATGATATTCTCAATCGTACGCCGACGAAATGTACCGGCGATTCGGAGCTGGAGAGGCCTGTGGACCGGCTGCTGGAAAAGTTGGAGAACTTATAGCCATATTTTGTTATGGCGCAAATTTCTTTTTATTCGCATACACTAAATAGAATAAAAAGGAGGAATATGCTATGGCAATTAAAATATTTGTCGATCAGGGGCACAACCCGCAGAATCCCAATGCCGGAGCTGAGGCCAATGGAGTAAGAGAGCAGGATATCACGTATGATATCGGCGTTCGTCTGGCAGCTCTTCTGGGAAATGATCCCAATTTCGAAGTCCGCCTCTCAAGAAATTCTCCGCAAGAGCAGCTGGGAACCAGTAATGCCACCAGTCTGCAGGCCAGAGTTTACGAGGCAAATACTTGGGGCGCGGATTTTTTCATCAGTTTGCACTGTAACTCCAGCAGCAATACGTCTGCCAGCGGCAGTGAGGCATATGTATACAGTGAAGGAACCCAGGCTTACACTATGGGACAGCGGATTTTGGAAGGCCTCCACGACATGACCGGACTGGCCAATCGAGGTGTCTTTATCAGACCAAGTCTCTATGTGCTGCGGGCCACATCTATGCCGTCAGTTTTAGTGGAAATGGGTTATATCACCAATTTGGGAGATTTGTATCTATTGACTAACGATCCGGAAAGCTTTGCCCGCGGAATTTATCGAGGCATTCGTCTTTATTACGGATTCGTTCAATAAAAGATCGTATAAGAGCACATGTTTCATGTTCGCACCTTTTTTGCCGATTATGTAAAAAAGGTGCGAGCTTTATTTAAGCCTCGTCCAGCCGAGTATCACTGTTTTCATGGGGCAGCCCTTAAATAAAATCCAATAAAAAACCGGTAAGAACTCTTACCGGAAAAAATATAAGGATATATTTGTTTGAATCAATGATCTACAGAGTGCCTTTGTGAATGCACTCGTCAATCATTTCCGCACAAGCCATAACTTCTTCCTTAAATGCACGTATGCCTCTAGCGAAAACATTTTTCTTCGTAGCATTACTCATGATATCCCTCTTTTCTGTTGCTACTAATTCTTATGAGCTCATTATAGTGCTTAATTTGCTGGATGTCAAGGGGCAAAAATGATTAGTTTGCTTAAAAGCTTGTCAATTTTATAGAATTATTTTGAAAAAACGCCGGTGATATCAAATCCGGCGCTTTGACTTGCTGTGAGGTCAGCCGATATGGTAGAATGGCAATGTATTTGATAAACAAAGGACGAAAGAGAGGTGACATATGTCGAAGTTTATAATAGAAGAAGGCTTTTGGGAGCTGTTCCCGCAAGCTGAAATTGCAGTCATCCTCGTTAAGGGGATTGATAATACGGAAGAATCGGCAGAGCCGGTAAGATCGGACATCTTGCAGTTGCTGGAAAACGCCAATAAAAACGCCAATCAATTTATCCTCAAAGAACCCATCAGTGAGAACGAAGTGATCGCTGTCTGGAGAGAGGCTTTTAAAAAATTCAAAACCAAAAAAAGCGCCAGATGCTCCATTGAGGCTCTCTTAAAGCGGATACAAAAAGGAAAAGAGGTTGGGTGTATTAATCCGCTGGTCGATCTTTATAATTCTGTTTCTTTAAATTATGGACTACCTTGCGGCGGAGAGGATATCAATACGTTCGCAGGCGATCTGCGTCTGACAATTGCGGAAGGAGGAGAGTCATTTCTGGCCTTGGGCGACGAACAATATGATGATGCGCTTGCGGGGGAGGTTGTATATAAGGACGATGAGGGAGCTGTCTGCCGCTGCTGGAACTGGCGGGACGGACAGCGCACTATGCTGACGGAGGATACAACGGATGCCTTTCTTATCATTGAATCCGTGGATCCGGCAAGAAGCGGGGACTTAGCGGCAGCAGCTCGGGACTTGGCCGAACTATCCTGCAGATTTCTAGGCGGTTCGAGCAGGATTGAGCATTTGAACATCGATCATAAAGAAATAAGTCTATAGCATTTGAACAAAGAAAGAGAGAAATAGATGGATAGAGACCGAAATCAGTCTTTCTATCGTAAATATATACTCCTGGCTTTTGTGTTGTGTCTGTGTTTTTTAGCTACTAGCTTAATCTTTCTCTTTTACATGATGCAGCAAAACAACAAAGAAAATGTGGAATATATAAAGGCTGACGCAGATCAGAAAAAATGACGATCGTCAAGCAAGTACAGGGTGATATTCAGACTTTAGAGGGAATATCCGTTTGCATTCGAGGTGTAGCCGTCAACAACTCGAATGAGATGTCCAACATTATGCAAGAAATCAACAACGGCAACTCCTTTATTCGTATGGGTGTTGCGGACACTGACGGAGTTGTGCAGTTATTTGATATCGGCGGTAAACTCAATGAGCCGATTAATCTGGGCGAAGAACTATTTTTTCAAAAGGCGCTTGCCGGCGAAAGCAGTATTTCAGCCACGACTGAAGACCCTTTTTCAGAAGGGGAATACATTAATTATTATGCAGTTCCAATTAAGGATAAAAACAAACAGGTTTTCAAAATTTTGTGTGCGGTCAATCCTGCCGATACCCTTGCAAATATTATCAATAGTCCTATTTTCAAGGGGGCAGGTTGCTCCAATATTATGAATCAGAATGGCCAATTCGTAATACGTGCCAGAGGATCTTCCGCAGAGAAGATGGATGCCCGCTCTTTAGATGATATGAAATTCCTAACAAAAGAACAGAAACAAAAACTGATGAATGCGTTGAAAAAGGGAGAGGAGACTAGCTTAACGTATAAAGAGAACGGCCAAGAGCAGATTTCCATCGCTGAACCGATTGGAATCAATGGCTGGTCAATTACAGGTGCCGTTCCAAAGGCGGTGATTAAACAGAGATACAGTCAGACCGCCATAGGTGTGTCTGCGATTATTTTTACAGCTCTTTGTATTTTCTTGCTGCTGCTCTATCAACAGCAGAAAATCATGCACCGCAATGAAAAATCGTTGAGAAACTTGGCTTATGTGGATCAGCTGACTGGCTGCAGCAATTTTTCCAAGTTCCTTTTGGATGCAGGGGACTTTGTGCAAAGAACAGAACAATATGCTGTCTGGTATTGTGATTTGAAAAACTTCAAGTATTTTAACGATATTTTTGGCTATAAAGCTGGTGACAGCGTCTTGCAGGCACTGGCACAGCAATTCAAAAAATACGAGAACCGGGAATTTTTGTTTTGCCGTGTATCGGCAGATAATTTTACCGGTATACGAACTTATGACAATAGAACCGAGCTGGAACAATGGTTTGATGAACTAGCGGGATTGAGACACGTTGACGGGTCAGATGTTTTGGAAAAAGATTTTATCCACCTGTCTATGGGGTTTTACTGCCCGCGGACTGGGGATGAAAAGCGATCGATCAATGATATGGTAAATCGGGCAAATATGGCTCAAAACTCGGTAAAACAGCTGCCAGGCAACCAGTGCGCCTTTTTTACCGACCAAATTCGATTACAGGCCCTAAAGGAGACGGAGATCGAGTCCGATGGCAAGATCGGTATCAATGCCGGTCAGTTCATAGCGCATTTTCAACCAAAAGTGAATATCCAAAAAGGGAATCGTATTGTTGGTGCCGAAGCGCTGGCACGTTGGAAGCATCCTGAGAAAGGAATGATACCACCTGATGAATTTATTCCCATCTTTGAGAAAACCGGATTGATCGCGGAGCTGGACCGATCTATATTTTGTGAAGCATGCCGCTGGCTGCACAGCTACTTGGCAGAAGGAAACCAGCCGATCAGCATTGCGGTTAATGTTTCAAGGCTGGGTCTTTTGGAGCCGGACTTCATTGAATATTACACAAAGGTCAAGGAACAATATCAAATACCGGACAATGTTTTACAACTGGAATTCACAGAGAGCCTTGCACTTGGTGATGACGATATGTTTAACCATATCGTCCGTATACTGCAGAGTAAAGGGTTTACTTGTTCGTTGGATGATTTCGGATCAGGTTATTCTTCGCTCAATGTACTTAAAAATTTACCAGTGAGTGTTTTAAAGCTGGATATGCTGTTTTTTCGCAAGAGTGTAGATATCAAGAGAGAGAGGATTGTCGTATCCAATATCATCAATATGGCGAGGGAACTTAAGATTAAAACCATTGCTGAAGGGGTGGAAAATACAGAAACGGTTGACTTTCTAAGAGCAGCAGGCTGTGATGTGATCCAGGGATATATTTTTTCAAAACCATTGTCACAGGAGGAATTTGGCTGCTTAATACGAGAAATGGGAGACAGAGCCATGCCCCTGTGTGGCGAACGAGAGGATACAAATGAAAAATAGAATCGTTGGGATAGCACTCTTATTCTTGCTGCTGACCGCAGGAACTTCTTTTGTGTGGGCGGCGGAATCAGAAAGAGACGATGTGCAGGGCGGGAAGAAAGAAATTTCGATTATTTTCTCCCACGATATGCATTCTCATATGGATGCTGAAAAAATTGTCAAAAACGGAGTCGCTGAGATGAGAGGCGGCTTTGCAAAACTCCAAACCCTGGCTGAAAAAATTCGAAAAGAATATCCAAACAGTTTTATGCTGGATGGGGGTGATTTTGCCATGGGTACGCCGTATCAGACCATTTATTCTACCCAGGCGTCAGAGCTGCGGATGATGGGCGCGCTGCAATATGATGCAACGACCTTTGGCAACCACGAATTTGATTATCGGGCGGGTGGACTGGCGAATATGCTGCAGGCAGCAGTCAAGTCGGGAGAACGGCTGCCTCTGATCCTGTCTGCCAACATAGATTGGGAAAGATCGCTTGCGGATGAAGACAAAAAGGCGGCGGCATCCCAGTTAAAATCTGCATGCGATGCATATGACGTCAAACCCTATTCGCTGATTGAGAAAGGCGGCATTAGGATTGCGGTCTTCGGGCTTTTAGGGAAGGAAGCGGACGAATTCGCACCTGAAAGCGGTCTCTATTTTAAAGAGCCGGTTGAGACGGCAAAGACAATCGTAAACGAGATAAAGCAGGGTGAAAAGGCGGATGCCATCGTGTGTCTCTCCCACAGCGGAACCAATGAGAATCCGGATAAATCGGAGGACGAAATTCTCGCAAGGGAAGTACCGGATATCGATGTGATTATCAGCGGTCATAGTCATACAGAGCTGGCGGAGCCGATTGTGGTCGGCGATACGATATTGGCTTCCTGCGGAAGCTATACGTATAATTTGGGCCACTTAGTATTGGAAAAAGGCAGCGACGGTACTGCCCATCTAAAAAATTATGAACTGCTTCCCCTGGATGGCCGTGTTAGAGAGGACCAATCGATTGTAACCCGACTTGCCGGATTTGAGAAACTTGTGGATCAAGAGTATTTTTCTCAGTTTGGATTTCACATGAAGGATGTTTTGGCAAAAACCGATCAAGCCTTTACAGATATTGAACAATTTGCAATGGATCAGGGGGAAGACACGCTGGGAAATTTGATTGCCGATTCTTATCTTTATGCGGTATCTCAAGCTGAAGGAGTTCAGGCCCGGCCCGTGGATGTAGCGGTGGTTCCGGCCGGTGTAGTGCGGGCCTCTTTTGGTGAAGGGCCGATTACAGCAGCTGATGCCTTCAATGTACTCTCTTTGGGGTACGGAAAGGATAAAATAACCGGATATCCTCTGGTGAGCGCCTATCTGACAGGGAAGGAGCTGAAAGCGGCTGCTGAGGTAGATGTTTCGGTGTCTAATATTATGCAGGTGGCGCGGCTATATATGAGCGGGCTGGCATACAATTATAACCCCAATCGGCTCTTTCTCAATCGAGCTACGGATGTTCGCAGGGATTTGGGAAACGGAACCTATAAAGAGCTAGAGAATGATGAACTTTATCGGGTTGTTGCTGATTTATATTCCTGCCAGATGCTTGGATCAGTCAAAGAGAAGTCTTTCGGTCTCTTGTCCATTGAGCCTAAGGATGAAGAGGGACAACCAATTAAAAATTTCGAAGATCATATTATTTATCATGGCGACCATGAATTGAAAGCATGGTATGCAATGGCTTCTTACTTGAAATCCTTTGATGATGGGACTGTGCCGGACCGTTACCACAAGCTCCAGGGCCGTAAAGTTGAGATGAATAGTCTCAGTCCGGTAGAGCTGCTAAAGCAGCCAGGGAAGGTTTTGTTCATGGCTGCGGGAGCGCTTCTTTTGCTGACAGCGGTCATTGTTATGGTTGTCCGTCTGCTTCTGCGCAGAAAAAGGCGACACGCCATTGGTTCTGCGGGTGAATAGATATTTACAAAAAAGTATATTGATCTATTTCTATTCGAAATCCAGCAATTTGCTGGCAATGTCCATATAAATTCGGTCTTTTAACGTGAAATTTGATTTAAACTCAAGTGCTTTCGTATAAGCTAGCGCAAACTTCTAAGTATAAAATATGAATAAGCCGCAATTTGGTCCTATCCAATCTGCCAGAAACAAAAAATATCCCATTTTTATATGGACAAGCACTCTATTTGTGCCTGTTTCGAATAGAAATGGGAAAAATTTTTGTTTATTGATGGAAATAGCTTTTCGGATATTTGCTAAGGATTAACAGAACATAAATTTTATTTCAAGTCCACCCGATTGAGCGTTCCGCCTTGCAGAAAACTGTTCAAATTGTCCGCTAATGTCCGGCAGATGATGCTACGCATCTCTTCCGGGGCCCAGGCCATATGAGGCGTAATGATGCAGTTGGAAAGCTTCAGTAAAGGGTTTGCTGCTGCAGGCGGTTCCTGTGACAGCACATCTACGGCAGCTGCACTGAGACGACCTGCGCGGAGGGCATCTGCAAGGGCAGTTTCATCGATCAATCCGCCTCTGGCTGTATTAATCAGAATCGCACCCGGTTTCATTTGTCCGATAAAATTCGCATCCACAAATCCTGCGTTTTCTTTTGTCAGCGGACAATGAAGGGAAACGAAATCGCATTTCATTGCTGCCTCTTTATCGCGGCTGTACACATGAACGCTCATCCCCAGAGCTTTGGCGATCTCCGCCACTTTTTTCCCAATCTGACCATAGCCGACGATCCCCAGGGATTTGCCGGACAGCAGCATCACCGGCGCTTTCCAATAACAGAAGTACTTACAGTTTGTCCATTCTCCGCTTTTTACTGAATCATTGTGAAGGCCCACATTGTTGCATAACTCAAGGATTAAAGCGATGGTATGCTGTGCCACTGCTTCCGTTGAATAGGCAGGAATATTAGTGACAGCAATGCCCAATTCTCTTGCAGCATCCACATCGATGTTATTATAACCGGTGGCAGTTGAACCAATATAGCGTAAATTGGGGCATTGCTGCATAAACTCTTTTGTAACAGGGCATTTACTGGTCATAAGAATTTCTGCGTCGCCGATGCGTTCCAGCGCTTCTTCAGGCCGGGTGGCATCGTAAACTGTCAGATCGCCGATTGCTTCGAGCGCATCCCAAGAAAGATCGCCCGGATTGATTGTATGTCCGTCAAAAATAACAATTTTCAAGATTATTATCCCTCCTCATGAATTTTACAATGGCTATTTTACACCATGAGGATTGGAAAGTCCAGGAACATTGTGGTATAATGAACGCACCATTTATTGCGGCGTTGCCGCAAGGAAGCGTTCATTGAAATGTGCTGCGACGTAGCTTGCACATTATAATGGTTCCACCATTTAGAAGCGGCGTTGCCGCAAGGAAGCGTTCATTGAAATGTGCTGCGACGCGGCTTGCACATTATAATGGCAGCACCATTTGATGCGGCGTTGCCGCAAGGAAGTATTTAGTAGGAGGAAGTATGTTTAAGTATGCATTCATTGAAAACGTTCCGGGGAGCAGCCCGGAAACTTATTCGTTCGTCTATGAGAATGACGAGAGCTATAGTCTGGTAACCGGAACAAGTTCCTTTGAGATGACCGAAGAACTGGCGAAAAAGCTGGATCAGGAAGGCTATGATTTGATCGATTTGTGCGGCGACTTCGATGATGAAGCGGTTGCAAAGCTTTCCAAGTCCTTCACCGGAGAAATGGGCATCACCCATGCGGATTATCTGCCCGATGAATTGGTTAAAATAGAAGCGCTGGATTCTCTGAAAGAGTATGGCATTGTCATCGTAATGGATGGAGTTGAAGTAACTCAGAAATTCAGTCTTAAAAGCGAAGAGTGCAATACCTATGTCCGTTTTACGAAGGATCTGGACGCAGCTAAAGCGGCGGCAAAGGAACTTGTTTCTCTGGGCGTGGATTTCATAGAGCTGTGCAGCTATTTTGACAAGGAAAAGACGCAGGCAGTGATTGGAGCTATCGAAGGGAAGGTTCCTGTAGGATCGTGCGGTGATTTGGCATAAATGGGATTCATTGAAGTAGCCCTGATCGGGGTAGGGCTTGCCATGGATGCGGTTGCGGTGTCCATGACGAATGGGATGATTTACAAAAATTTAAAGTCTGTGGATTACATAGGAATGCTGGCTTTTTTCGCTGGCTTTCAGATGCTGATGCCGGTGGTAGGCTACTATGCGGGGAGCCTTTTTGCCGGGATTATGAGCGCATGGTCCGGACTTGTAATCCTGCTGATTTTGGGGATTATCGGCGGTAAAATGATCAAGGAAGGCGTTGCGCACCTAAAAGAACATCAGATGCCCAAAAACCGGGTTTTGACCTTAGGGATCTTACTTTTTCAAGCTATTGCGACCAGTATTGACGCGTTGGCCGTAGGGCTGGGGTTCAGCTTTCTGGGCGTTCCCATCGGAGCCGCGGCAGCGGAAATCGGGATCATAACGGCAATCATGGTGATGATTTCCATATATGTAGGCCGTAAATTCGGTGATCTTTTAGGCAGCAAAGCCGAAATTTTAGGTGGAACAATATTAGTAATCATTGGGATAAAGGCAATACTATAACTGAGAGGTAGTAATATGGGCATAATTGTAGCAGCTTCAAAAAATCACCATAAAATTAAAGAAATTGAGGCTATAACAAAAGAATTCGGCATGGAGATCGTTGCTAGAGATAAGGCAGGCGTTGCTGATATAGAAGTGGAAGAAGACGGAACCACCTTTGAAGAGAATTCCTATAAAAAGGCGTATGAGATCATGAAACTCTGCAATGAGATTACAATTGCCGATGACTCCGGACTGGAAGTGGACTGTCTGGATGGTGCGCCGGGGGTCTATTCTGCTCGCTTTGCAGGAATAGACGGCGACGATCAGGCCAATAACGATAAGCTGAAGGATTTGATCAAAGATGTGCCTTATGAAAAAAGAACCGGCAGATTTGTTTCAGTAATTACCATGGTGTACCCAGACGGTGATACCATCGTCGCACGGGGAGAAGTTGAGGGCCATCTGGTGCTGGAGGAAAGAGGACCTAATGGGTTTGGATATGATCCTCTTTTTGTGCCGCTGGGCTATGACATTACCTTTGGAGAATTTGAGCCTGACGCAAAAAATCAAATCAGCCATAGAGCGAATGCGCTGAAAGATTTGAGAAGGCAGCTGGAAGCAAGGGCGGCAAAATAATTGAGAAAGAGACGAGTGTAGCATGAGACAACGGTTATTGCAAATGACATTTTTAGGGATTAAGCAATTCAGAGATCCATATTATCAGGGATTTGCCGCGCAAATCTCGTTCTACCTGCTGCTTTCCATTGTGCCCATGTTTTTGCTGCTGACCCAAATTCTGGGGTACTTTCATTTGCCTTTGAACAATCAGTATGTAGTCGAATGGATCAGTAAATACACTGGAGAACAGCTTTCCGGAATGCTGCTCAATTTGATTCAATTCTCTTCGGCGGGCGCAGGCAACATTGTATTTTTGTGTGTCGCTTTGTGGGCGGCGTCCCGGGCGCAGTTCGCGATTATGCGGATTACGAATTATACGTTTACAGAAGGCAAGAATACGGGGAAAGGATACTGGAGAGAACGGCTGCGGGCTGTCAGAACTATGATCGTAACGTTGTTTACGATTGCATTTGCGCTGCTCATTTTGGGCTACGGTGATCTGCTTTTGCGGACCGTGGTGAAGCTCTTCGATCTGGATGCGGATAAGTATATCAATAGCATTTGGATGTACCTCAGATGGCTGCTTGGTCTGGCCCTGTATTTTTTGATGGTCAGCTACAATTATTATATACTGCCTACCAATAGGGTGCCTTTTAGAAAAATTTTGCCGGGGAGTGTGTTTGCCTCTGTGGGCATGCTGCTTGTGACCCTGGTCTATGCAAAATACACCAGCAGCGTTGCCAATTACGACATTATCTATGGAGCACTGTCATCCATTGTCGCAGTTCTGTTTTGGTTTTATTTCCTGGCCTGGGTCCTTTGCCTGGGAATTTTAGTTAACAAGGTGTGGGATGATACTACCAGCTTCAGCAAGAGAAAGCCGGTGGAACATCCATCCATGAGGAGGAATGAAAAATGAGAAAATGTTTAAGATGCGGAAAAGAAATGATCGAAGGTTATTCCATCCGTGAAGACTCGGAAGCCGCGGAAATCCAGCTGGTGGAGAGCGAAGAATTGCTGGCGAAACGAATCCGACCTAAAGTGGCGGTATGTCCTGGGTGCGGTGAAGTTTCCGTGTACATAGAAAATATTGAAAAGCTGCAAAAATAAAGCAGGCCTCTTGTAAAAGGGCGGGATGGGTGGACAGATATCAAAAGATTAACTTTTTGGTTTTTTGTATCTGTTCTTCCCATTTGAAGACCCTGCTCGGGCCTGATTTCGAGATTTTGTGATGAAGCTTGATAAAAACTGAAAAATAAGGGGTGTAAAGCTGCATTTTGGGATACGAAAAGCGGCTTTTTTCTTTTTTGAATCGAGCTTGGCCCTGATGGGTGGAAGGAGTTGGCAGGATGCCGGCCGCAGCCTGGAAGCAGTTGGAGATAGGCTGTGGGGATTTTTCGGGAAAAAACTGAAACAGAATTTTACTTTTTACGCAAGTTCCAAGGGCCAAGCACTCTCAAATTCGCAATGAGGCCGTACAGGCCGAAAGCTGCCGGGATCCGGCCCCGCAATCCTACAACTTTGCGAAAAGAATGCAGATTTTTACAGAAATTTACCGGAATGCGGAAGTCTGCCGCAGCTCGAAGGCAGGAGGCCGACTTTTCACTATTTTATCGCTGTCAACTGCTAATGCCTCATCCAGCGATGATTTTAGCCGCTTTTCGGGCCGTTTTTATCGATGGATAGGGGAGAATTACCCCTACTGCCAAGTTTTTTTACCGGCAGCGATAAAAAATTATCGCAATCCGGGAGAAAACCCCCTAGGCAGCGATGATTTCCCGAAAACCAGCTCAAGCGGCCCCTGGGGCCGCCCTCCTTTAACATCCCCCCACCTTTGAAAGCATTGAAAAATTGCACTAATTTTGAAAAAGCTGCAAAATTAGTGCAATCTCCGGTGCCAGGCGACTGCTCGAGAAGCAGGTCGCTTATATAAAACTTATTTGATAACTCTTATTGAAATGATCGCTTCATCATCCAGCTTGGATTTCAGATCCGCTTCTGCCACATCTCCGGAGAGCTCAAGAAGCGTATAGGCGTAATCCCCTTTGCTTTTATTGATCATATTTTCTACATTCAGCCCCATATCTGCAAAGATACCGGTAATCTGACCTAAAATAGAAGGAACATTCTTGTGTATGACGCAGACCCGTGTCGACCCGGGGACGATTGGTCCTAGATTGCAGGCCGGGAAGTTGACCGAGTTGGTGATGTTGCCGTTCTCAATATAATCCATGATCTGATCCACCGCCATAGATGCGCAGTTGTCTTCCGCCTCAGCAGAGGAAGCTCCCAAATGGGGAAGTACGATGACATTATCAAAGGTAATCACTCGATCATCCGTAAAATCAGTAACATATTTCTTTACTTTTCCGGCAGCCAGCGCCTTTTCAAGATCATCATCATTGATGAGCGTGTCTCTGGAATAATTGAGGAAGACCACGCCGTCTTTCATTTTATTGAAAGCGTCTTCATTGATCATCCCCTTTGTATCAGCGACAGCCGGAACATGAATGGTTATGTAATCACAGTGGGGATATAAATCCTTCAGATCATCGACGATCTTTGCCGTATTGGACAGGCCGTGGGCAGCCTTGACCGTCAGATACGGATCATAGCCGATGACATCCATACCCAATTTTTCCGCCGCATTGGCAACCAGCACGCCGATTGCGCCCAGGCCGATGACACCCAAGGTTTTGCCTTTAATCTCCGTACCAGCGAATTGCCCTTTGCCCTTTTCGACAGCTTTACCCACGCCTTCCGTACCGGCCAGAGTCTTTGCCCATGCCAGAGCGTCGGGGATGTTTCTTGCGGCCAGGACCATTCCTGCCAGAACCAGTTCCTTTACTGCGTTGGCGTTGGCTCCCGGTGTGTTGAAGACAACGATACCTTCTTGTGCACAGCGGTCCAGAGGAATATTGTTGACGCCGGCTCCCGCACGGGCGATGGCCAGCAGGCTGTCTCCGAATTCCATATCGTGCATGGCCTGGCTTCTGACCAGAATGCCGTTTGCTTCATCTGTATTGTCAATTACCGTATAATCATCGGTAAGGCGGGAAAGTCCTACCGGTGAAATTTTGTTCAGGGTCGCGATTTTGTACATGGTTTCACCTCTCTATAAAATTGAATTATCCTAAATTATAGCACTTTACCATGAGGCAGTAAAGTGATATAATAGGAAATCATGAATTTGTTGAATTGACTCAAGTAGCTTATGGAGGTGACGAATTTGAGCAATAATAGAGCATATAATTTCTCGGCAGGCCCGTCGATGCTGCCGCTTTCCGTGATCGAAAAGGTAGCCGCAGATCTGCCCAATTATAAAGGGTGCGGAGAATCCGTAATGGAGATGAGCCATCGTTCCAAGGAGTTCAAAGCAATCCTGGCGGATGCGGAACAGGACCTGCGGGATATTATGAACATTCCGGACAATTATAAAGTTATGTTCCTTCAGGGCGGAGGTACGCTGCAGTTTGCCATGGTGCCCCTTAACCTGCTGAGAAAATCAGGAAAAGCCGATTACATCATCACCGGCTCCTGGGCTAAGAAAGCCGCTAAGGAAGCGAAAAAATTCGGAGATATCAAGATTGTAGCATCTTCCGAAGAATCCACATTCTCCTACATTCCGGAAGTGAAGAGAGAAGACTTTAGAGATGATGCGGATTATGTACATATCACCTATAATAATACCATTTACGGGACCCATTACCCATACATCCCGGATACAGGCGACATCCCACTGGTAGCGGACATGTCCTCCTGCATCCTTTCTGAAGAGATCGATGTTTCCAAATTCGGCCTCATCTATGCGGGCGCGCAGAAGAACGTAGCGCCGTCAGGCGTTACCATCGTCATCATGAGAGAAGATCTGATCGGCTTTGCCAAGGATACGGTTCCCACTTATCTGGATTACAAAGTCCATGCAGAGAACGATTCCGCATACAATACACCCAACTGCTTCGGCATCTATGTGGCCGGAGAAGTGTTCAAACACATCAAGGAAATCGGCGGAGTCGCGGCCATGCACAAGCTGGATGAAGAAAAGGCTGCCAAGCTGTACAAATATATCGACGAAAGTGAACTGTATACTTGTCCGGTAAGGGAAAAGGATCGCTCACTGATGAATGTGGTGTTCGTCACAGGCGACGAAGCATTGGACAAGAAATTCGTAGCAGAAGGAAAAGCCTGCGGCCTGCACAACCTGAACGGACACCGGTCCATCGGCGGAATGAGAGCCAGCATTTACAATGCTATGCCGCCGGAAGGAGTGGATACGCTCATTGAATTCATGAAGAAGTTCGAAGCCGAAAACAAGTAAACGTAAACCGGGCTTCCCCTCACAAGAAGGGAAGCCTTTGACATTTTAGGAGGAAAAGCATGAAATATTTGATCTTGGTTCCCGATGGAGCAGGAGATGAAAAGGTCGATCAGCTGGGCGGGAAAACCCCGCTGGAAGCTGCCGATCTGAATATGACCAACCAGCTGGCCGCAAAAGGAATGGTGGGTATGGTAAAGACTATCCCCCCTGGAGTGGCGCCTGGTTCGGATGCGGCCAATCTTTCCGTAATGGGGTATGATCCGGCTGTTTATCTGACAGGAAGGTCGCCTCTGGAGGCAGCCAGCATCGGCATCAACATGTCCGATACCGATGTTGCCTTTCGTACCAACATCGTCACATTGACAGGGGAAGGCGACTACGAAGACCTCATTATTACCGATCACAGTTCGGGAGACATTACCACGGAAGAAGCGGATCAGCTGATCCAGGCAGTCAACGAAAAGTTTGCCGATGAGAATATCCGCTTTTATACCGGAGTCAGCTACCGCCACTGCATGATCGTTCATAACGGCTCTACCGATTACGAGCTGACGCCGCCTCACGACGTGCTGACCCAGAAGGCGGGCGACCATCTGCCAAAGGGCGAGGGCAGCGACTTTATCACTAAAATGATGAAGGAAAGCTATGAGCTCCTGAAAGACCATCCGGTGAACAAAGACCGGATCGCCCGCGGGCTCAATCCGGCCAATTCCCTGTGGATCTGGGGCCAGGGCAGAAAACCGAGTCTGTCCTCCTTCTACGATAAATACGGCATTACAGGAACCGCCATTTCCGCCGTCGACCTGATTAAAGGTATCGCCATCTGCGCGGGGCTGAATTCGGTGGACGTGGAAGGCGCAACCGGCACCCTTCACACCAACTTTGAAGGAAAAGCAGCCGCGGCTATCCGGGAATATAAGGATGGAAAGGATTTCGTATACATGCACTTGGAAGGGCCGGACGAATGCTCCCACCAGGGCGATCTTGAAGGAAAAATTCAGTGCCTGGAATCCATCGACCGCAAGGTTCTCACGCCCATCGTGGAATATTTCCGCCAGGCTGGCGAAGATTTCCGGGTTCTCATCGTTCCTGACCATAGAACGCCCCTGGCGATCCGCACCCACTCGGCGGATCCGGTTCCATATGTGATTTATGACAGCAGAAAAGAACAGCCTGAGGATAGAGAACGTCAATTCAACGAAAAATCCGGCGCAAAAGGACAGTACATGGACAGCGGTTTTGCTCTGGCGGATTTCTTCTTTGAAAAATAGGAGAAGGTATGAAGTTCAAGCAGAAACTATTTATTGTTATTACAATCATTGCAATTGCCTGTACCCAAGCGGTGCCGGCATTTGCTGCGTCTGCGGATAATTTGAATCTGGACGCGCAGGCAGCTATTGTCATGGACGCATCCACTGGAAAAATTCTTTATGAAAAAGACGCCTACTCCAAGCGGGAACCGGCCAGTACCACCAAGATCGCCACCTGCCTTTTGGCGTTGGAAAAGCTGGATTTGAACCAGGTGATTACGGTAAAGCATGATGCTACCAAAATGGGCAACATTATGGATGTGAAAAAAGGCGAGGAGTTGACGGCGGAGCAGCTGCTGTACGCGCTGATGGTCTATTCGGCCAATGACGCGGCAGTGGTACTGGCGGAAGAAATGGGCGGAACTGTAGAAAATTTCGCCAAAATGATGGATGCCAAGGCAAAGGAATGCGGCGCCAAAAGCAGCCACTTTCTCAATCCCAACGGCCTTAACTGGCAGGGACAGGAAGCCCACCTGACCACTGCTTACGATTTGGCGGTGATGACCCGGGAGGGCTTAAAGGATAAAACCTTCCGCAAGTTGGTAAGCACAACGGAGTACACGATCCCGGCCACCAACAAATCCAAAGCCCGCAAGCTGGAGAGCACCAACGAATGTCTTTGGTATAACAAAGAGGTTGAAGTGGAAAAAGGCACTGGAACGGATAAAAAGGAAACGATCAAGTTCACCCCTTATTATCCGGGAACCATCGGCGTCAAAACCGGACTGACCAGTACGGCGGGCGGCTGCTTTGTAGGAGCGGTTGACCGCAATGGCACGGAGCTGATTTCCGTGGTCCTTCATTCCGGACCCCAGATGCGCTTTTACGATACCATAAAGCTCTGGGATTATACCTTGGATAAATTCTACGATACCCATCAAATTGTGGAAAAGGCGGAGAAGGTCGGCAAGGTTCGGGTAAAACGAGGCGCCCATAGAAACGTGCCCGCCGTAGCGCAGGGCCCGGCATCGGTAACAGTGGAAAAGGGTGAGGACATCAAGAATGTACATACGGAGTTTGAAAAGCGAAAGCTTCAGGCTCCTGTAAAAAAAGGCGATCAAGTGGGCATTATCAAAGTATACGACGGCGACCGTCTCATGAGTCAGGTTGACGCCGTGGCAGGAAAGACCATTGAAGAAGGCGGCCCATTGTCACGTATTGGAATCCCCGATTGGCTGGCTGTTTTGATTTATATCGCAGCGGGTATTATCATTTTGATGATCATCATCCTGGCCGCGCTCAACCGGCGTCCGGGCAGCAAGCGCAGCAGACGAAAAGCGGCTAAAGCAAAAAGACAGAAAAGAAGAGAGCAAGAGCGAAGAAACGATGTTTGATATTCAGGAAAATCTTAAAAAACTCCCGGATTCACCGGGAGTTTATCTGCATAAAGATAAACTGGGGCAAGTCATTTACGTGGGGAAGGCGATTTCTCTCAAAAACAGAGTGCGCCAATATTTCCAGTCCTCCAGACACATGGACCCCAAAGTCAGGGCCATGGTTTCCCAGATCGAAGAGTTCGAGTACATTACTACGGGAAGCGAAATGGAGGCTCTGATTTTAGAGTGCAACCTGATCAAAAAGCATATGCCCAAATACAATGTGCTCCTGCGGGATGATAAGACCTACCCCTATATAAAAGTAACCATGGAGGAGGATTATCCTCGTGTCATTAAAACCCGGCTGGTGAAAAAGGACGGCAGCAAATATTTCGGCCCCTACAGCGACGCCGGGGCGGTCAACCAGATCGTCGATCTTCTCAATCAGGTCTACTCCTTGAAAAAATGTTCGGCCCGCGTATTCCCCAAAGGATTCCGCCCATGCCTCAACTACCATATCGACCAGTGCGACGGCATCTGTCAGGGCACGGTTTCGCCGGAGATATACCGTGAAAAGGTCAATCACGCAGTGGATTTTTTGAGAGGCCGGACAAAAGGCATGCTCACTTATCTGGAAGAACAGATGGCGGAAGCTTCCCAAGCCCTGGATTTCGAACGGGCGGCCGAGTACCGTGACTACATCATGGCGGCAAAGGCCCTCTCTGAAAAACAAAGGGTTGTGCTCCAGGATACCAAGGATGTGGATCTGATTTTGGTGGCAAGGGGCGCAAAACAGCGGCATGTTGTCCTGTTTTTCGTGCGCGACGGCAAGCTGAGCGGGCGGGAGACTTATGATCTTCAATCCATGGAAGAAGATTCGTCAGAAGATATTATATCCGCATTCATCAAGCAGCACTATAGCCAGAGCCTCAGTCTGCCCAAGGAGATTATCCTGGAAAAGGAGCCGGAAGAAAAAGAATTGCTGAAAGAATACCTTTCCGGACTGGCGGGTCATCAGGTCCACCTGCTGGCGCCGAAAAAAGGTGAAAAGCGGGCGGTATTGGAGCTGGCCAAAAAAGATGTGGTGGAAATGGTCAAGACCATTGACCAGCGGGCGGAGGTTCGAAAGGAAAGAGCCGTGAGCTTGGGTAAAGAAATTTTTGACATTCTCATTCAGATGGGTTACGAAGAAGGCCAGTATAATGGCCGCGACTACCGGGTCGAAGCATATGACATTTCCAATACCAACGGGGTAGATACAGTGGGGGCCATGGTCGTCTTTGAAGGTTTGAAAGCGGATAAGAAATCTTACCGCAGATTCAAGGTCAGATCCATCGAAGGCCCCAATGATTACGGCAGCATGCAGGAAGTCCTGTTCCGCAGATTCCGCCGTGCGCTGGAAGGGGACGAAGGTTTTTCCGTCTTTCCCGATCTCATTCTCATTGACGGAGGAAAAGGCCATGTCAATGCGGCGCTGGAAATGATCCGCGGTCTGGAACTGGATCTGGCAGTTGCAGGCATGGCAAAGGACGATCATCACAGGACCCGGTCCTTAGTGTTCTTCAAGGAAGGCCGGATGGAAGAGATTCTCCTGAAGGATCATCCGCTGCTGTATAAATATATGGGAACGGTCCAGGAAGAGGTACACCGATTTGCCATCGAATACCACAGAGGCCTGCGAAATAAGCGGATGCTGACATCGGTTCTCGATGAGATTGAAGGCATCGGCCCGGCAAAGCGAAATGCCCTGCTGGATCACTTCGGCAGCGTGGATCGAATCAAGAGCGCTACCCAGGAACAGTTGCAGGAAGTAAAAGGAATTACAGAAAAACTGGCAATCAAAATTCAAGAATATTTTCATTGCTAAAACCCCGGCATGATGGTATAGTAATGATATTAGTACAAATTTAGAAAATTTTTGGAGGAAACAAATATGTCAGATGCAGATTTCATCACATTGGAATATGATGATGGTACAGAATTGGAATGCGAGATCCTGGGCGTTTTCGAAGCAGAGGGTAAGGAATATATCGCCCTGATTCCTCAGGATGATTCCGATGACGTGTATATCTATGGATATAAGGAAACCGGTGAAGACGAGTTCGAGCTGATCGATATTGAAAATGACGCTGAATTCGAAAAGGCAGTTGCAGTATTCGACGAGCTGATGACGGAAGAAGAGTAGGACATACGCACAGAATACGGCGAGCTTGGGGGACGGTTTTTAATCGGTCCCCATATTTATGCAAGAAGGAGAAACAAGAATGCAATCAACGAGATCTCGGGGGCTGATGGTAGGATTGGCCGCCCTGGCGGTACTGCTGGGGATATGGATGTTTGCGGGAAATCATGTGTACGCAGAAACGGAGTCGCCTGACCAGGCGGTTGCTCAAAGTAACGCAGCAGCTGCAAGTGAAAATCCGCCGCCACAGGCGGAGCAGCCAAAAGATGGGTGGCAGAATGACGGCACCTATTATAGAGACGGTGCTATGCTGACAGGGATGCAGATGATCGACGGTAAGCTGTATAATTTAGGTACCAGTGGAGTGGGAGCCCTCTACACCGGCACCTACAACAGCGCATACTATGTGAGCGGTGTTTTAGCCAACGGCACCTACAACAGCCTGCTGTATGTCAACGGCAAGCCTTTTTCCGGAACAAAGAACAACAAGCTTTACAAAGCCGGGAAAGTTTACTCCGGAGTCAGCGGCAGCTACTATTATAAAAACGGAGTCAAACAGAAATATAAGAATTCCGTGAGGAAAATGAACAACGGCAAAATCTACTATTTCCAGAAAAACGGGAAAGTCTATAAAGGCACGGCCTGGAAACGGGTAAACGGAAAGCGCTACTATTTCAAAAAAGGCACTGCCCTTACCGGCTGGAACTATGTTGGAAAATATAAATACTATTTTGACAGCAAAGGAAAGATCTGTCAGGATTTGATTGCCAAGTTCGGAAACAAGTGGAAGAAAAAAGACATTCTTATCAAGGTGAACCGTAAAAAGAATTGTGTGACTCTTTACGCGAAAGACGGTAAGCGGGGCTTTACGATTCCGGTGAAGGCCATGGCCTGTTCCGTGGGTAAATCCAAGACTCCTACTGTCAAGGGAACCTATTACCTCACCAAGAACAGAACGTACCGCTGGGCAAAGCTGGGCGGACCGACGATGGGCGGTTATTGCTACGGCCAGTACTGTTCCAGAATTACAGGAGGCTACCTGTTCCATTCTGTCAATTACAATCAGAAGAATAATCGCACCCTGACATCTTCTGCTTACAATAATCTGGGTAAAGCCGCTTCTCACGGATGCATCCGTCTGCAGACAGCCAACGCTAAGATTATCTACGATATTGCCAGGTATCAGAAAACCAAGGTGACCATTTACGACGGAAAGTCAGCAGGACCATTCGATAAGCCGAAAGTTAAAAAAATTAAGGCCGGCCAGAAATACGACCCGACCGACCCCAACATCAAAAAGAAGAAAAAATAGTTGGGCTTAAATATGAACGGAACCCCAAAAGGGGCTGCTGTATGAAGCAAATCGCTTTTCATGCAGCAGCCTTGTTTTTTGGAATGATTTAACCTCGTCCAACACTTTACAAAAGGAACAAAACAGCATAAAATATAAGAATTGAGTAGAAGTAAAAGCCATTCTGGAGGGAATGAAATGAAAAACTATGACATCATCATTGTTGGCGCAGGCGCCAGCGGTGTATTTTTATCTTACGAGCTGACAAAGAGAGACAACAAGGCAAAAGTACTTATGATTGACAAGGGGGCGCCCCTGGAAAAACGCCAGTGCCCGATTAAGAAAGGCGCCAAGTCGTGTCTCAAATGTACCCCATGCCACATCATGAACGGCTATGGAGGCGCAGGCACCCTTTCCGACGGAAAATACAATATCACCACCCAGTTCGGCGGCGACCTGCATAATTACGTGGGAACGCAGGAAGCCCTGGAACTGATGGAATATGTGGACGATGTGCTGTGTAGCATGGGCGGAGCGGATGCCAAGCTCTATTCCACTGCCAGCTCTGAGCTGAAGACAACGGCCCTGCGAAACAATCTTCATCTGCTGCAAGCCAAAGTGCGCCATCTGGGGACAGACCGCAATGTGAAAATTCTGGGCCGGGTCTTCGACTATTGCAGCAGTAAAGTCGATACCATGTTCTATACAACCATACAGGATGTGGTGAAAAAGGATGACGGAACTTTTGAAATCACCACCGATGGAGGAGAAGTCATGTCCTGCAAGGATTTGGTACTGGCCACCGGCCGTTCCGGATCAAAATGGATTTCCAGCATCTGCGATAAGATGGGCATCGGACAAAAACGCAACCGGGTGGATATCGGCGTGCGGGTTGAACTGCCGGCGGAAGTTTTTAAACATATCACCGACGATGTATACGAAAGCAAAATCGTATATAAAACGGACAAGTATAACGACCTGGTCAGAACCTTCTGCATGAACCCCTATGGAGAGGTAGTTGCGGAGAATACCAACGGCATCGTCACCGTAAACGGGCACAGCTATGCGGATCCGGCGTTAAGGACAGAAAACACCAACTTTGCCCTGCTGGTTTCCAACAAGTTTACGGAACCCTTCAAAGACAGCAACGAGTACGGCGAATCCATCGCCAGACTGTCCAACATGCTGGGAGGAGGCGTATTGCTGCAGCGTTTCGGGGATTTGATCAAAGGGCGCAGGAGCAGCACGCGCAGAATGGAAAAATGCTTTACAAGGCCTACACTCCAGGCTACACCGGGAGATTTGAGCCTGGTCATTCCAAAGCGCCAGCTGGACAATATCATTGAGATGATTTATGCCCTTGATAAGATCGCTCCCGGAACTGCCAACGAGGATACCTTGCTCTATGGGGTGGAAGTGAAATTCTATAACTCCAAGGTGGAAGTAGACGAAAATCTGGAGACTAAGGTAAGAGGCATGTATGCCCTTGGGGACGGCTCCGGCGTGACCCATTCCCTGTCCCAGGCATCCGCAAGCGGCGTTCATGTGGGCAGACTCCTGGCGGAAAAGTACAAATAATCCAGGCGGGCTCTTCAACTGGGGAGCAAGGAAAAAAGAACGATTAAGGATTTGAATGATGAAGGAAAATAACATCAATACGAAGAAAACCTCTTATCTCATTAAGAGGTTTCTTCCATATTTTAAAAAATACAAATGGGTACTGATTCTGGATCTCTTCTGCGCGACGCTGACGACAATCTGCGATCTGGTTCTGCCGATGATCGTCCGCTATCTGACGGATATGGGCATGAACGATGTGGAAAGTCTTACAGTGCGTTTGATTCTGACGGTGGGGGCCATTTATCTGGGCCTGCGTGTCATCGATTTAATCGCCAATTACTACATGGCCAACATCGGCCATGTGATGGGAGCCAAAATCGAGACGGACATGCGCAGGGACCTGTTCGATCATCTCCAGGAATTGTCCTATTCTTTCTACAGCAATACAAAAGTGGGACAGCTGATGGCCAGGATTACCAGCGATCTTTTTGACGTGACCGAGTTCGCCCACCACTGCCCGGAAGAATATTATATTGCGCCTCTAAAAATCGTAGTTTCTTTCTGCATTCTGTGTTCCGTGAATGTATGGCTTACTTTGATCATCTTTGCAATTATCCCGGTGATGATCTTTTTTGCCATGAAATTCAACAATAAGATGCGGACCGCGTTCAAGAAATCCAGAAATCAGCTGGGCGAAATTAACGCACAGGTGGAAGACAGCCTGCTGGGCGTGCGGGTTGTAAAATCCTTTGCCAATGAGGACATTGAAGGGGAAAAATTCAAAGAAGGAAACGAGGGCTTTCTCAATGTGAAAAAGGAAGCTTACCGCTACATGGCCGGCTTTCAGAGCACCACCAGGCTCTTTGACGGAATCATGTATATCACCGTCGTTGTGGCCGGTTCCTTATTTATGATGCAGGGCATTATTACGCCTCCGGATCTGATGGCTTATCTCCTGTATGTGGTGATGCTGCTGGCCTCAGTGCGCAGAATCGTTGAATTTACGGAACAGTTCCAGCGGGGTATGACCGGGATCGAGCGATTCATTGAAGTTATGGATGAAGAAGTGGAAATTCAGGATTCTCCGGATGCGAAAAATTTGCAGGCGGTGAAAGGCGAAATCACTTTTGACCATGCCAGCTTCCATTATGCAGACAGCGATGAGAACGTTCTCACCCAGATCGATCTGACCATCAAAGCCGGAGAAAACGTGGCTTTGGTAGGCCCTTCGGGCGCAGGCAAAACCACCTTATGCAATCTGATTCCTCGTTTTTATGATGTGACAGAAGGGCGGATTTTGATCGATGGCATAGACATTCGCAGTGTGACAACCCATTCCCTTCGATCCAAGATCGGAATGGTACAGCAGGAAGTTTATTTGTTCTCGGGAACGGTTTATGATAATATTGAATATGGAAAGCCGGGAGCTTCCAAGGAAGAAATCGTCCAGGCCGCCAAGCTGGCAGGCGCTCATGAATTTATTTCCCAGCTGACAGACGGTTATGAAACTTTTGTCGGCGAACGTGGCGTCAAGCTTTCAGGCGGACAGAAGCAGAGGATCAGCATTGCGCGGGTATTCCTAAAAAATCCGCCAATTCTAATTTTGGATGAAGCCACTTCAGCTCTGGATAACGAAAGTGAACGGATTATTCAGCAATCCCTGGAAAAGCTGGCAAAGGGCAGAACAACCCTGACCATCGCTCATCGATTAACGACGATCCGCAATGCCTCGACGATTTTGGTGCTGACGGAAGACGGCATTCAGGAGCAGGGCAGCCATGATGAGCTGATGAGCAAGGGAAGGCTGTACAGCAGGCTCTATAATATGTATACGACCAACGAAGAAACGGTAGGCAACTAAATGAAGCAGCGAATTTATAGCGTAATTGGACTATGGTTTTTGATTACTATATGTGTGATAATCGCACGGACGACAGGAATTGATCCGCCTGTGATCAATATGATCGGCGCATACGTTTCGTCTATTCTGATAGCTGCCGTACTTTACAAAGCTCCCCAGCATTTCTTTGTTTTGGCATTGTGTTTCGACCTGCTGGCTGCAGCTTTTGGCTCAGTCTTGGACTTTTATCGCAGCATTGACGGGTATGATCGGTTTGTTCACTATCTCAGCGGCCTACTGGCTGCAGAAGGCGGCCGTCTGATCATGCAATACATCTTAAAGCGTTACCACGAAAAGCGTTTGCTGCTGGTTCAAATCTTGTTTGCGTTGTTCTTTTCCTGCGCATGTGCGGCAATTTGGGAGATTTACGAGTTTTCGGCAGACCAGTTGATCCATACAAATATGCAGGGAAACAATCTTAACACCATGGGTGATATTGTTTCCGGCGCCTTGGGAGCACTTACTTACACAGCCGGCTTTTTTGTCTGGCTAATAAGGGATAAAAAAAGGAAACCTGACCCCGGGGACAGCCGCTGATTTTGGCCGAAAAAGGGGATGTTTTTTGAAACGGAAGAGAAAAAAGGAGGATGACAAATGACTGAAAGAGTTGCAAAGGCAGTAGAAAATCATAAGAGTGGTTACAATTGTGCGCAGGCGGTGGCATGTGCTTATTGTGATCTGATGGGTGTGGATAAGGCGGAGGCATTTAAGATGACAGAGGCCTTTGGCTTTGGAATGGGAACAATGGGAACCTGCGGGGCCGTCAGTGCTATGGCCGCCCTCACAGGAATGAAACTGAGCGATGGAAACCTGAGCAAGCCTGCTACAAAGAAGCAGTGCTATAAGATGATGAAAGAAATGACTAAGAAATTTGAAGAAAAGAATAAGACGGTGATCTGCGCTGAGTTAAAGGGGATAAATGGAGGCAATGTGCTGCGCAGCTGCGACGGCTGTATTGAGGACGCGGCAAAAATAATTGAAGAGGTTTTGTTGAAATAAAAAAGTTTCCTTCGAAATCGTGATTCGCCCTTTGTACCCACGTTAACAATTGTAGTATAGGAACGGCCCGATCGGAACGTGCAGTTGATCTGCAGGTTTCGGCGGGGTCGTTTTTCTTTGCGTAGTTTCGATCACTGCGCTGTCCGTTTTGCCATCAATGCCTCGCATTTCCGTTAAACAGCAAGCTTTATTAATCCTAATTAGCTAAAAAGGACAATTATTTTGTTTTTATTTTTTATGGATCCAAGATTGCGGCTTTAGTAAATGGGAACTACAAATGTGAATGAATATGCATATTTTGCTTAAAACATACAGAGGTTTCATGTGGGACATGCATGGCTGTAACCTTTGGATTTAAAGGATTTGTTCTGATAAAAAAACATGATCAATGTGTGAAAAAATAGTGGAAAAGCTGTGAAAATCAGGTATAATGATAACTAAATATGAATTGAACCAACAGTATTCAAAAAGGAGAGCAATATGAAAAAAGGAATGAGCAAATTGCTGTCGGCGCTTTTGATCGCCACATTGGTATTTACTTCAGCCGGCGTAGCGTTCGCAGATACGGGCGGCAGCGAGGCAAGCGGCGCGATAAAGGCTTCACAAGGGAAGAAACAATTTTCACAGTTGGAAAAAGGGTTTGACCTTGAAAAACAGATTAAAGCACAGAGTGACCAAACTAAAGCAACATCGAAATCGGCAAAAACAAAGGCAATAGGAAATCTTACTGTAGCAACCCTGGTAACTGGATATGAAACGGCTCCAGTGGCGAGAATTGACTATAGCGCTCCGGCAGATTCCCTTGGCAGTTATAAGTATGGATTCCAGCAATCGATTTATTTGCCATCTAAAGGAACTCTTATTTTAGCGGCGTACAATTATCCTGAAAGTACTGGGACAGCATATTTTGGTCTTTTCCAAGACCCTGCGCTGACAAATCAAATTGCAGGTGGTAGAAGCATTGTAAGAGCGGGTGCAGCCGATGGAATTGCTATTAAAATCCCTGCAGCGGGGACATATTATATTGGAGCGTATTCGAACGACTATGCTTCCCAACCCACAGTTGCGGTAACATTGAACATGTCAGCTGGTTTCATCTCAGGTATTGACCGTACTGTTAAAAATGGATCAACGATTGCGGTAGGTCAAAAAGATGCCCAGACAAACTATTTTAAATTCAAAGCAACCCAAACAGGTTATTTAAAGGTGGGGAGCAGCGAAGGGTACGATAAGATCGCACTATGTAATAGCAAGAAAAAGGCATTGTCTAATTATACATATGCGGGATATGTTCCTACATATGGAGTAAAAAAAGGCAGCACCTACTATATAAAAGTTGCGGCTGGCAGCAATTATGATGGAGGCTACCAATTACAAGTAACCAACAAAAAAATCACCGAAAAATCCGGGAAAAAGAAGTCTAAGGCCGTGACCATCAAAAAGAAAAAGACCAAAAAGGGCACGATTATTGCTGGAAGCAGCCAGGCTGATTGGTATAAATTTAAGCTGGGCGGAAAGAAAAAAGTAACTCTGACGATGAAGGGCGCTACCAACAATAAGCTGAAGGTTGTTGTCTACAATAAGAAGGGAAAGAAAGTAAGCAGCGCATACAACTACAACTATTACAACAATAAACTGACACTGAAGTCTTATGGAAAGCTGCCTAAGGGTACATACTACATTAAAGTGTACAGAGGAACCAAAACGTCATCAGGATGGTACTCTCTGTCCTGGAAATAAGCACTTTCCACTGACTGATTGAAAGCGTTTCAACCAGAACAATAAAACACAACAGGGGCTGTTGCATGAAAAAAAGCGATTCAGTTGCTTCATGTGACAGCCTGTCGCCCAGGATTGCACTAATTTTGCAGCTTTGACCAAAATTAGTGCAATTTTTCAACGTTTCCAGAGGGTGGATTTTGCCAAAACTGCCATCGGTTCCGATTTATACTATTTTCGTCTTCTGCAGCCTACAAAATTTACACTAATTTCGATCAAAATGTATCGTTTTGATTATGGTAAACCACATCAGGGCGTCGGCCGCCCACCCTTTTCGCGCCGATGATCCCCAAAACCCCTCAAAAAAATACCTGCCAACTGCCGCCTCTGCGCAGCGGCCCCAGTTGTTTTGGCAAAACCCATCGGGAGCACGCCCAAAAACTCATCAGAAAGAACGGAAATTGAGCGAATTTTGTTTGACAAATCTGACAACTACATGCTATACTAAGCTTGTATTGAATGGAGAACGGTTATAAGCAATGTGGTTTTTAAAAGTTCCTGCCTGGGATACTTTTAAACCGCATTTTTTTATACTTGGATCTATGAAGTATAATTAAGAAACAGGAGGTACCGGAGAATGTATACAGGTACAGTAAAATGGTTTAATGATGACAAGGGATTTGGATTTATCACAAATGATGATGGCGGCGAAGACCTCTTCGTGCATTTCTCAGCCATTATCGCTGACGGATTCAAGACACTTAAGGAAGGCCAGAAGGTTACTTTTGACATTGAAGATGACGTTAAGCGGGGCAAGACAAGAGCTGCCAATGTTCGCTTAGCATAACATAGCATGTAAGACAAAGTGATCGAACCGAAGCTGTCTCTCAAAAGCAGAGACAGCTTTTTTCTTTGCCAATTGCACTGGGCTCCGTAAAATGATACAATAAACTATCAGGCGTTTTGTAATTATACGGGAAACCGGGAAAGGGGTTTTATCCATTTGAATAGTAGAAAATACAAAGATACATTTTATCAATTCAGATACATAAACGATCTAAAAGATATGCTAAATACAAGCGCAGAGATCTTTGCCGAGGAGAAAGCCTATCTTGTGAAAGATGTACCTGGAGGGGAATATCGCCCCATCTTTTATTCTCAGGTAAAAAAGGATGTGGATGCCTTGGGAACTAGGCTGATTGATCTGGGACTTAAAGGGGCCAAGATAGCTGTTATTGGTGAAAACAGCTATAAATGGGTGGTTTCATATTTGGGTACGGTCAACGGAACCGGAGTAGTCGTTCCCTTAGATCGGGAACTTCCGCCGAAGGAAATCATCCATCTGTTGGAGCGGGCGGGAGTCAGCGCCATTATCTATTCAAAAAAGCTGGAGGACACGGTAGAAATCGCACTTTCCCAGGTAGAAGGCGTACAATACCGGATCTGCATGTCCACAGAGGAGCATGAGGACAGCATTCTTTCCTTCGACCGCTTAATCGAAGAAGGGCAGGCTTTGATCGACCAGGGGGACAAACGTTTTATCGATGCTCCCATCGACCGGGAAGCCATGTGTTCACTGCTGTTTACTTCCGGAACTACCGGCCTTGCCAAAGGCGTCATGCTTTCCCATAAAAATATTTCCGCCAATGTTTATAACATGTCGAAATATGTAAAGATTGAAAGCCCGGGAATGGGATTATCGGTCCTGCCCATGCACCATTCCTATGAGATGACGTGCCATATCTTTACTGGGATGTATCAAGGCATGTGCATTGCTATCTGCGAAGGGCTTAAGCATATACAAAAAAATATGAAAGAATCAGAGGCCACCGTAATGCTGGGGGTACCGCTGATTTTTGAGACTATGCACAAAAAGATTTGGAAACAGGCAGAAGGTTCGGGCAAGGCCGAAACCATGAGAAATATGGTCCGTTTGTCACGGAAGACAAAATTATATAACAACCAAAAACTGATCCGCAAAATTTTTGGCCAACTTCATCAAAGCACAGGCAATCATATGAGCCTGTTCATTGCCGGAGGGGCGGCCATCAATCCAGAAGTAATCCGCGACTATGAGGCTATGGGAATTCCAATGATTCAAGGTTATGGAATGACGGAAAACGCGCCCATTATTGCAGTAAACCGGGACCGTTACAGCAAAGCCGATTCTGTAGGAAAACCAATGCCGGGAACAGAAGTGAAAATTATCGACCCAGATCGAGACGGCATAGGCGAAATTATATGCAGAGGACCTTCGGTTATGATCGGGTATTATAATGACCGGGAGGCGACCGAGCAGGTTCTCCGGGACGGATGGCTCTATACAGGAGATTACGGCCGCTTTGACGAAGAGGGATTCCTTTATGTCTGCGGCAGGAAGAAAAATGTAATCGTCACCAAAAATGGAAAGAACATTTTCCCGGAAGAAGTGGAATACTATTTGTTGAAAAACAAATATATAGAAGAAGTTATGGTCTATGGAACAATTGACAAGCGAACCGGCGACACGATCGTACGCGCGGATATTTATCCGGATTACGCAGCAATCAACGAGGAGTTGGGAGAAATGAGTGAAGAAGGCCTGAAAGACTTTATGAAGGCAGTTATCGATGAAACCAACGAAGAAATGCCTCTCTACAAACGGGTGAAACGATTCCGGATCAGAGACGAAGAATTTGAAAAAACCACCACTCGCAAGATCAAACGCCATAGTCAGCTGCAAAATGACGATCCACAGGAGGATTAATAGATGCTCAGTAAAGAAGAATACCGCGCTTTAAAAGGTGCCGACCTGCAAGCGGCTGAGGAAATCGTAGCTCAGATTAAAGCCAGCACCAGCCCAGCAGTAAAATACAAAGAAAGCCGCCCAATCATGGATATCAAGCACATGATTGAAACCAGCGCCCAGCTGTATGGTGATCATACTGCTTTTTATCAAAAGATGGAAAAGGGCGGTCCGTATAAGACTGTTTCCTATACGGAAATGCTGGATATGGTTAATGGCTTGGGGACGGCGCTGATTGATACAGGCCTGAAGGGAAAACGAATTGGCGTAATCGGCGACAATTGCTGTCAATGGGCGATTTCTTATCTGGCTGCTTTGTGCGGTACCGGTATTGTCGTGCCCCTGGACAAAGAGCTCAATCCCCTGGAGCTGAAACAACTGATCATTCAGGCAGAGGTAAGCTGCGTTATTTTTTCAGGGCGCTTTCAGAAAACTTTTGAAGATATGAAAAACAGCGGCGGCACGGTACTCAAGAGTCTGATCAACATGGATGCTGATCAGGATCAAGGCCAGGTGCAGGCGTGGAGACCTTTAGTCAAGGAAGGGATCAGGCTGATCGCAGAAGGCGACCGGCGATTCTTGGATGCCCAGATCAACAAGGATGAATTAAGTGTTATTCTCTTTACATCGGGAACTACCGGCGTATCCAAAGGCGTTATGCTTTCCCACTGGAACCTGGCGTCCAACCTGATGGTTTCTCCGACAGTTTTAAAGGTAAACGATTGGGATATCTTTTTTTCCGTTTTACCGATCCATCACACCTACGAATGCACCTGCGGATTTTTGATGCCCATTTACAAGGGCGCGGCCATCGCTTACTGTGAAGGACTGAAATATATTACCAAAAATCTTGCTGAAGTAAAGCCGACCATGTTCTTGGGTGTGCCGCTGATTTTCGAAAGCATGTACAAAAAAATTTGGAAAAATGTCCGCAAGCAGGGTAAGGAAAAGATGTTGAAAAAGGTTTTGAAGCTCAACCGTAAAACCAAAAAAATTGGTTTGGATCTGGGGAATCTTTTCCTGAAAGAGATCCGTGCTGTATTCGGCGGAAGAATGCGGATCATGATCTGCGGCGGTGCTGCCATTAACCCCGAAATCCTGGAGGGGATCCAGGACTTCGGCATTCAGGCGCTGCAGGGTTACGGCCTTACGGAATGCGCGCCTCTGGGCGCCCTCAACCCCGATACTGCGCCCAAAGCCACATCCATTGGCGTTCCTTTCCCCGGATGCTCCATGCGGATCGATTCGCCCAATGAAGAGGGAATCGGCGAGCTGTGCATCAAAGGACCCAACATCATGCTCGGTTATTACAATATGCCGGAGGCAACGGCTTCAGTGATCAGAGACGGCTGGTTCCATACCGGAGATCTGGGCTATATCGATGAGGACGGCTATGCTTACATCACAGGCCGTAAAAAGAATGTGATTATTACCAAAAACGGCAAAAACGTTTATCCGGAAGAGCTGGAATACTATTTGAGCAATGTTCCATTCATTGAAGAATCCTTTGTTTTTGGGCAGGACAGTGATGACGGGGAAGACACGACGATTGTTGCTTCCGTCAAATTGGATGAAGAGGAACTGAAGGAAAAGCTGGGAAAGGATTACTCGCTGGAGGAGGCTCAGAAACTGCTCTGGCAGGAAGTTGACAAGATTAATGAGATGACGCCATTTTTCAAGAAAATTAAGAAGATCATCATTCGTAAAGAGGATTTTGCGAAAAATACGGCCAAAAAGATTGTCCGCTATGCAGATTCGAACAGAGAGGAAAGGTGAAAATGAACAAAAACAAATACCCGAAATTAGTTGTAGACTTGAAGAAACTGAGACATAATATTGACCATGTTCTCATTAAATGCCAAGACCAGGGAATTGAAGTGGCAGGCGTCATCAAAGGCTGTACAGGCCTTCCTGAATGCGCTAACCAGTTTGCACTGGCCGGCTGCCGCTACATTGCTACCTCGAGGCTGGAGCAGATTGAAGAAGCAAGAAATTTCGGAGTCCAGTCGGATTTTATGATGATACGGATCCCCATGCTCAGCGAGGCGGCCGATGTGGTTCGTCTGGCAGAGGTCAGCCTGAACAGTGAAATGAAGGTGCTGGAAGCGCTGAACCATCAGGCCGGGTTGCAGGACCGGCGTCATAAGGTTATCCTGATGGTAGACCTGGGCGATTTGCGGGAAGGCTACTGGGATAAAGAAGAGCTGCTGCAGGCGGCGCTTCGGGTCGAAAACGAGCTCTACAATCTGGAGCTGGCCGGAATTGGAACCAATTTGGGCTGTTATGGAGCGATTGCGGCCACGCCGGAAAAACTCAACGAGCTGGTCGAGTGCGTAGAAATGATTGAAGAGAAGATCGGAAGGGAACTGGAATTTGTTTCCGGAGGATCGACTACTTCTTATCCAAGGGTTCTGGAAGGGAATATGCCGCGCAGAATCAATCAGCTGCGCATCGGCGAAGCCATTATTCTGGCAAAGGATCTGCAGGACCTCTGGGGCTTTGACATGAGCGATATGCACCAGGATGTGTTCACCTTGCAGGCGGAAGTTATCGAAGTGAAAGAAAAGCCCAGCTATCCGGTGGGGCAGATCGAGTTCGATGCCTTTGGGAACCACCCGGCCTTTGAAGACCAGGGTGTACATAAACGGGCGATCATTGGCCTGGGCAAAGTGGATTTTGCGTTTGCAGACATGCTGCTGCCCCGCGATGAAGATATTAAAATATTGGGAGCATCCAGCGATCATACCATTCTCGACGTGCAGAACTGCAAACACGACTATAAAGTGGGAGACGTGGTCGAATTTGATCTCTGTTATGCCACCATTGTCTATGCTACCAATTCACAGAATGTGGACGTAGTGTATATATAGACCCATTGACTGAGGAGGTGTGCGCATGTGTGTGTATTACGATTTGCGGGGACTAAGACTGATTGTAATTGGATCGATTGTGACAATGGTGTTATCAGTCGTCGAATCGCTCATTTCTGCGGTCGACGAATCCGCTGCCTTTTTGGTTCTGCCTCTGGAACTGGTCGGATGGGTGATAACCATTGTGGGTGTTTTTAAGTGCAGCCGCATCAATGAGCGGTTTCGCAAGGCGAAAACGTTTACTTTGATTACGATCCTGCTTTCTGCAGCAGCGTTGGCAGCACTTTTCCTTTTCTTGGTGAATGCTTACTGGCCCGATGAAAATGAGAGCCTGGGAGATGCTTCCTTTGTTGTCGGCTTGATCAGCCTGGCAGCAATGGTTCTCTTCTTTTTGGCGATATTGATCATTAGCTTCATATGCGTTTATCAATTGCTTTATGGCTGCCGTGACATCGCCCTTATGGAGGGGGAGCAGTATCTGGCGCAGAAGTGCCGCAGCATCTGGACCATGTATATTTGGGCCTCTATAGGCGGTCTGCTGTTTTTCGTGATTGCTTTAGGCAGTATTGCAGCTTTGGAGACAGTAGCAATGGTTTTCTTCATAATAGGGATGATCTGCGGTATCGTGGTGCTGGTGGCTGAGATTCGCTTGCTTATGTGTTTCTGGCGGTTCTGGAAAACCTATCATGGAAAACCGGTAGGGGGAAAAAACATTCCCCTGCCCGAACAACCTGTCATATAGTAAAGTGCTAAGGGTGCAAATTAATTTGCACCCTGGTTTTTTTTGTGCTATACTATTCTAACTATCGGGATACGGAGCGAATTAAAAGGGACCAGGAGGTGGAGACATGAAAGCAAAGGACTACCGGAAAATCCTTCATGATCTGACCGCGATCGTAGATGAAGGCGTCCATGTGGTGGACGCAAAAGGCAAGAGCATCATATATAATGAGGCTATGGCAAGTTTGGAAAAGACCAATCGGGAAGACGTTTTGGGCAAGCCGTTCCAAGAAGCGTTCTCCCATATTCCGCCCGAAGAAAGCTCCCTTTATCGGGCTTTGAATGAAAATAAGGCAACTATCAATCAGCATCAAACCTATCGCAATAAATACGGAAAAGAAATCACGGCCGTCAACTCAACCATTCCGGTGGAAGTCGACGGGCAGGTGATCGCAGCGATTGAAATCGGCAAAGATATTACTGAAATTAAAAGCATGAGCGACACCATTCTCAAGCTTCAAAAGGAAAGTATCAACCCCAAAGAACCCCAAAGGCCTAAAATCAAGCGCTATAGTTTTAAAAATTTGATCGGCGAGAACAGAGCGTTTAAAGAAGTAGTAGAACGTGCACAAAAAGCAGCCAAAACCGATGCGTCAGTTTTTATTTATGGAGAAACCGGAACCGGGAAAGAACTGTTTGCCCAGAGCATCCATTTTGCCAGTGAAAGAAGTGATAAACCGTTCCTGGCACAGAACTGCGCTGCGCTCCCGGAAAGCCTTTTGGAAGGGATTCTATTCGGTACGGAACGAGGCGGCTTTACAGGTGCTGTGGACAGGGCCGGACTATTTGAACAAGCAAGCGGCGGCACTCTGCTGCTGGATGAAATCAGTGCCATGCCTTATGAGCTGCAGAGCAAACTGCTGCGGGTGCTGCAAGAAGATTACATCCGGCGGGTAGGCGGCAAGAAAGACATTCCTATCGATGTGCGCATCATCGCCACGGTCAACGAATCTCCGGAATCCTTGATTAGAAGCGGGGCTTTGCGAAAGGATTTATACTACCGACTCAATGTAGTCAACCTTACCATTCCTCCTCTGCGGGAGCGTCTGGACGATCTGCCGATTTTAGTAGACAGCTTTTTAGAAAAACATAATAAACGGTATAGAAAAGAAGTATGGATGGTGTCCGACGGAGCATTGGAAAAGCTGCGAAACTATAGTTATCCCGGCAATATTCGGGAACTGGAAAACATGATTATGTCTGCAGTATCGCTGGCAGATCAGGAGCATGTGCTGACTGAAAAACAAGTTCAAATTCAAGAAGCGTATCGCGAAGTTTCTGCTGATACCGACTTTGATGGAGAGCAAGAAAGCTTGGATCAATATCTTGGCAGGATAGAAAGCGCCGTCATTCGAACCAGCCTTGCAAACTGCGAAGGCAACATCTCCAAGGCAGCCAAGCAGTTGGGAATAAAAAGACAGACCTTGCAGCATAAATTAAAAAAATATCAATTATAGAGAGTCTGTAGACACAAATTGGACCGGACGGGAATCAGCGTGATTTCTATCCGGTCTTTTTTATTTCCACGAAATTCATAAAATGTTAAAAGGAATCGCATACTAAGATAAGGAATAAGTAAGAAGGAACTGCTATTCATGCGCCATTCGATCAAAACAGGCATTAAAAAATGAACGAAGTGCAAAAAAATGGGCTATGAAGTGCAAAAAAACGGGCGCATGACAAGCTATAGATAAAATATTCAAAATTATATAAAAACAATCAGAGCTGAATTTTCAGTGCTTACAATGTCCTCATCAAATTATGCGGATTTGGCATGGAGATTGCTTTATATATTAGCAGAATCAAGATAAAAGTAAAAGCGTAACAGCGAAGCGATATTAAGATGAAAAGGAGAATATGGAAATGAAAAATGTAAAAGTAATTATTTGGGGTCTTGGCGCTATGGGCGGCGGTATGGCGGATCTGCTTCTCAAGAAAAAGGGCGTTGATATCGTCGGCGTTGCCGGAAGAGGCGCCAAGATCGGCAAGTCCATGTACGATTACATTCAGACAGAACGTGGTGACCGGCCAGATGTGTTAATCGGTGCTCCGGAAGATGTGATCAAAGAAGGCGCGGCGGATGTGGTTCTCTGCTGCACGGACTCTTTTGTTAAAACCGCTTTTGACCGGTTGAGATTTGTCCTCGAAAGAAAGATCAATGTGGTATCTTCTGCGGAAGAGATGGCATATCCAAAAGCCCAATCCCCGCAGGAAGCAGCAGAGCTGGATCGCATCGCCAAGGAAAACGGCGTTTCCATCGTGGGTACCGGCATCAATCCGGGATTGATCATGGACCTGCTGGTTGTGACTATGACCGGCTGCTGTGAAGAAGTGGAACATATTGTTTCCAGGAGAGTCAACAGCCTTTCACCTTTTGGTCCGGCGGTCATGGAAGAGCAGGGAATCGGCATTACCAAGGAAGAATTCTTGGATGGAGTCAAGACCGGTAAATTATCAGGCCACGTTGGTTTCCACGAATCCATACACATGATCGCAGACGCCATCGGCTGGGATGTGGAAAAGGTTACCCAGTCCATGGATCCAATTATGACCGATGTAGACCGGAAATCTCCTTACGGCTTCGCCAAGGCCGGCAACGTCGCCGGATGCGCCATGAAAGGTCAGGGCTACGTAGACGGCGAGCTGAAGATCGAAATGGATCATCCACAGCAGATCGAGCCGGAGCAGGTGGGCGTTCAGACCGGAGACTATGTGATCATCAAGGGCACGCCCAACATCAACATGGTCAATTCGCCGGAGGTACCGGGAGGAATCGGAACCATCGCCATGTGCGTCAATATGATTCCCCATATCATCAATGCCAGACCGGGCCTTCATACCATGATCGACCTGCCGGTTCCAAGGGTCATCATGGGGGATATGAGAGACATGATCTGTGAAGAAGCAAAAATTGTAAAATAGTTGATTCATACGTATACAAAAATGACAGGACACGCTCAGCTTGCAGCAGAGGGTGTCCTGCCATCTAACCGTATTTTTTAGGAGGAGACAATGGTTAAAAAAGGTGAATGGGTGCGAATCCATAAGGTGATTTTAAAAGCGGAGCAGAGGACAGGAAAGCTTCCTGAGGATACAAAGAAGGTTCCCCTGGAGATGTGGACAAAAGGCTATCTGCTGGCAGATGCACAGATCGGAGATGAGGTTGAGATCGAATCCGTCAACGGCAGGCATGAGACCGGCACGCTGATTGAAGTGAACCCGTATTATGAACATGATTTCGGAACCTGCGTGCCTGAACTGCTCAAAATTGATAAACAAGTGAGAGAAATCATATTTGGAGGTGAACAATAATGGCAAACTTACCTCAGGATTATGACAGCGTAATGAGCAGAAAACAGGAAGTGATGAAAGATGCCATCGGCATTGACTATTCCCAGTTTGAATCAGGGTCCATGGCCTTTGACTACGAAAAAATGATGCGTGAGACCGGTTATACCCTGGAAGAAATGCAGAAAATCCAGTACAGCGTAAATGTGGGCAACACACCGATTCTGGAACTGAGAAATCTGACCGCATTGGCAAGAGCCTGCGCTCCGGAAGGAAAAGGCGCCCGCATCTTCGTCAAGGATGAAGCCGCCAACCCATCGGGAAGCTTTAAAGCCAGAAGAGCGGCCAACGCCGTCTTTCACGCGAAAAAGCTGGGCTACAAGGGCGTGATCGCAGCCACATCGGGAAATTACGGAGCAGCAGTCGCCTCCCAGGCCGCCATTGCGGGATTGAAATGCATCATTGTTCAGGAATGCTATGACTCCAAGGGCGTTGGACAGCCGGAGATCATCGAAAAGGCGAGAAAATGCGAAGCTTTGGGAGCCGAAGTGGTTCAGCTGACCGTAGGACCGGAGCTCTTTTATAAGTTCATCCTTTTGCTGGAAGAAACCGGATACTTTAACGCATCCTTATATACGCCCTTTGGAATCGCAGGCGTGGAGACACTGGGTTATGAGATTTCCATGCAATTTCGAGAAAAGTACGGGAAAGATCCGGACGTGGTGGTCTGCACCAACGCCGGCGGCGGCAACCTGACCGGAACGGCCAGAGGGCTGATGAAAGCCGGGGCCAAGGATACCAAAGTGATTGGAGCATCCATCGATCTTTCCGGCCTGCATATGGCATCGGATAAAGCCTTTAATCTCAAGTCCTGTACCACCGGCCACACTGGATTCGGCGTACCTTACGCTGTGGATCCGGACCATTCCGACGTACCAAGATCCGCGGCCAGACCGCTGCGCTACATGGATCGGTACGTGACCATCACACAAGGCGACGTCTTCTATATTACCGAATGTCTGGCTACCTTAGAGGGATTGGAAAAAGGGCCGGCAGGAAACACTTCTCTGGCGGCGGCCTTTGCCCTGGCGCAGGAAATGGACCAGGATCAGATGATCGTTGTCCAGGAGACAGAATATACGGGAGCTGGAAAGCATGTCCAGCCACAGCTATCCTTTGCAAGAGAAAACGGGATAGAAGTCCGTTTTGGCGACCCCAAGGATGAGGTGCCGGGAAAGAGCGTCATCATTCCGGAGCATCCGACCCTGATCAAAGCCACTGACATGGATTTGGACCGCCAGAAAAAATCTTTGATTAAAGCCAACTTGAAAAAATATACCATGGATCCCACTGAAGAAGATTACCAATACCTTGCGGAAGAAACGAAAAAAGATGTGGACTGGGTGAAAAAAGCGGTAGAAGAGATAAAAGCTTCCCTTTAAACAAGATGATGGAAACCAGCATACCGGCCGGGCTGATGAAAGGCCGGGGACAGAAAGGATGATAAGGATGAGAAGAGAAGATGATTTCGCGGAACGCAGAAAGCATATCGCAGGTCTCAGCGACCAGGAGTTATACGACCGGTTCTGGCAGTTAACGGCTCAGGTGGTTGACCCCCTCCTGGAGCTGGGCAAAAAAAACACCACCCCTTCAGTAGAGCGGGCCGTTCTCCTGAGAATGGGCATTTCCTCCCTGGATACGCAGAAAATCGTAGAAGGCTGTATGGACAGAGGCCTCATGGGACATGGCGCCGGCCACGTGGTTTATAAAATGGCCAAAAAGAAAGATATTTCCATAAGAGAAGCCGGCGAGATGCTGGCCAGGGGTGAAGGCTGGGATGAAGCAGTGTCCCTGTTTACGAAGGGAGGCAAATAAAAATGACGGATTTCAAATTGGAAGCCAATGAAAAGCTGGATGTGCGTAACATCCTTAAAGACCTGGATAAATATGAACCCAGAAGAAGAGGCTGGACCTGGAGAAAGCACGTTGACAATTTAAAAATGGGTCCCTTTGAGTACCATGATTGCTCGGAGCCTTTGGAAAACGGGGTAGGCCTGCCGCCGGCAAAATATTTTGGAAACATCGATCCCCAGCCGGATGCGGTGATCACAACGGAAATCGCTTCCGGAAGATTTGAGGATGATATCCGCAGAATGCGGATGGCCGCGTGGCACGGAGCCGATCATATTATGGTTATCCGCCATATGGGGCAGTCCCATATAGACGGCTTGATGGAAGGCACGCCCCAGGGCATCGGCGGCGTTCCGATCACCAGAAAACAGGTGCGGGCTCAGAGAAAAGCCCTCGATATCATCGAAGATGAGGTGGGCCGGCCCATCAACTATCATTCCTATGTTTCCGGCGTGGCGGGCCCGGATGTGGCGGTCATGTTCGCGGAAGAAGGCATCAACGGAGCCCATCAGGACCCACAATACAATGTGCTGTATCGGGATATCAACTGCGTGCGTTCCTTCGTCGATGCTTGTGAATCAAAAAAAATCCTGGCATGGGCTGATATCCTGCAGATTGACGGGGCTCACAACGCCAACGCTACAGCGAGAGAAGCATGGAAGGTGATGCCGGAACTGATCGTCCAGCATGCCATCAACGCCCTTTTCTCAGAGAAGGTTGGCATAAAGCCTGAGAATATCAGTTTATCGACCGTCCCGCCGACGGCAACGCCTGCGCCAAGCGTATACATGGATTTGCCCTATGCAGTGGCCCTGCGGGATATTTGCGACAGATACAAAATGCGGGCCCAGCAGAATACCAAATATATCTGCTCCTCCGCAAGGGAAGCTACGGTAACTCATGTGCTGAACATGCTGATTTCCAAGCTGACAAGGGCAGATATTCAGTCCACCATCACCCCGGACGAAGGCAGAAATGTACCATGGCATATTTACAACATCGAAGCCTGCGACAATGCCAAACAGACCCTGGTGGGCCTGGACGGTTTGATGGAAATGGTCGAGCTGAAAGAGGACGGCTATCTGAGAGAAAAGGCAAGAGAAATTAAAGAACGGGCATGCCTCTTTATGGAAGAGATTGTCCAAGCCGGCGGATATTTCCAGGCAGTGCAGGAAGGCTTTTTCGTGGATTCTGCCGAGTACCCGGCGAGAAACGGCGATGGTATCGCAAGGCAGATTGAAGGCGGTGTAGGCTATGGATATATCTTTGAACGGGAAGATGATTATATGGCGCCGGTAACGGCCCATTTTGGGTACAATAATGTTGAGCAGTACGGCGGCGATCCCGCCGATCCGGCGGCCCTCATCGGAGGATGTACCTTCGAGGACCGGGAGAAGATCGTCTATATCGACGAGCTGGATGAGGAAGACTGTGTGGATGTGAGATTGGAAAAGGTAAAGAAATACCTGGACGGCGAAGCCATCAAACCAGAAATGGAGTGGTGCGCCGATGGCACGATTATGCTTACCATGTGCCTTCCAACCCACATGCGGGCGGCAGAAGCGGCAGCCCTGGAAATCGGCAAAAAGCTGGGGCTGGAGGATCCGGAGGTTATCAGCAAGGAAGTCCTTCAGGATGCGGAAGGTACTAGAATTGAAATGAAGGGTAAAGTCACCTTTGACGTGGATCCCAATCATCTAGAAATTCCGCCGGAGCCTCATCACTTGAGCGACGAGGTGCTGTACAAAGAGTTCAGCGACCATCCGATGAAGGTTGTCTGCGGTACAGTAGGCGAGGACGAACATTCGGTCGGTCTGCGGGAGATCATCAACATCAAACACGGCGGCATCGAAAAGTGGGGCATCAAGGTGGAATACCTGGGAACTTCGGTTCCAGTGGAAAAGCTGGTGGATGCGGCAGTGGAACTCAATGCGGATGCGATTTTGGCCTCGACCATCATCTCCCACGATAACGTCCATTATAAAAATATGAAACGAATCAACGAGCTGGCTATTGAAAAGGGAATCCGGGATAAGGTAATCATCGCCGCAGGCGGTACACAGGTCGTCCCTGAGGAAGCGAGAAATACCGGTATTGACGAAGGTTTCGGAAGAGATTCACACGGCATCGATGTGGCAACTTTCCTTGCAGAAGAAGCCATGAGGCGGAGAGGCGAGCTTTAGGCCGCTTCATGCGGCCTCCCGGGAAGAAAGGAAGAACATGGAGTATGAAGGTTGATGTGCTGGTAGCCGAAATCGGCTCTACGACAACAGTAGTAAACGCATTTAAGGATATTGACTCAGAGGAGCCGGTTTTCTGGGCCCAGGGGCAGGCTCCCACATCGGTGCTGGACGGCGATGTTCGGATTGGACTTGAGGGCGCCATCGCCGATCTTTGCAGAAAAAAGAAGATCGATTCATTAGAATACGATGAAATGCTGGCGACTTCTTCGGCAGCGGGCGGCTTGAAAATGACGGTGCACGGATTGGTATACGACATGACCGCAAGAGCCGCCAAAGAAGCTGCCTTGGGCGCAGGAGGCATCATCCATTATGTGACTGCGGGAAAATTGCGGCGGACAGATCTTGCTAAGATTAAAGCCATCGATCCCAATTTGATCCTCATCGCCGGGGGTGTTGACTATGGGGAACGGGATACGGCCATTGAGAATGCAGAAATGATTCGCAGCCTGGGACTGAAAACGCCGGTGATTTATGCAGGAAACTGTGAAAATCAAGAAGAGATGAAGCTGATTTTTGATAAGGATAGCGGCCAAAAGCTGTACAATGTGGAAAATGTTTATCCCAAGATCGACGACCTGAATGTGGAGCCGTGCAGAAAGGTGATTCAGGATGCCTTTGAGGAACACATCACCCGTGCTCCCGGTATGGAGCATGTACGGGATATGATAAACGGGCCGATCGTCCCTACCCCCGGGGCAGTGATGGAATGCACGAAACTTCTCTATGAATATCTGGGCGATCTGGTGGTTTTAGATGTGGGTGGAGCGACCACCGACCTTCATTCGGTTGCCGCTGAGTCCGATCAGGTGGCCCGCATTATGACTTCGCCTGAGCCTAAGGCAAAGCGGACCGTGGAAGGGGATCTGGGCGTCTATATCAACCGCATGAAGGTAATCGAATCCATGGGTGAAGAAAAATTCCGGGAAACATGCGTGAAAGCAGGGATTGATCCGGAGCAAACTCTGGAAAGCTACCGGGCGATTCCTAAGAATGAGGATGAGAGCAAGCTGGTGGAAATTCTGGCAGAAGAGGCAGTGATGAAAGCAGTAGAGCGGCATGCGGGGCAGATTCGATATATCTACGGCCCTTCCGGCAGGACTAGTGTGGCCGAAGGCAAGGACTTAACCCAAGTCAAGTATATTGTCGGTACTGGAGGCGCCCTAACCAGGCTGCCTCACAAAGAAGCGATTATGAAGAAAATCGCCTTTCATGATGAGACTGGAATGCGTTTATTTCCAACACAGCACGCAGAAGTCCTGGTGGACCGCGACTATATTATGGCTTCCTTGGGAGTCCTTTCAAAAAAACATAAAGAAGGAGCAAAAAGGCTGCTTGAAAGAAGTTTGGGGATTTCGTTTCCGAAAGCCAAAGCTGGTTTTGGGGAAATGGATACTTCCTTGGCAAAAACCAGGTCCGGTGCGGCTGTTTTAGAGGAATTGGAAAGAGATCAGGCAGCGCAGGATTCCAAGCGGGAAGCATTGATCAAACACATCAAAGAATGTGAAGCAAAAGGGTATGATATGGCCGCTTACCGGGAAGGCCTGGGACTGCCGTCAAAAGAGAAAGACTAAGATAGGGGAGAGTAACCATGTATCCGAGATTAACCATCGATTTGAAGAAACTAAAAAATAATTTGGAAGGTGTGGCCAGAATTACAAAAGAGCAAGGGCGTTGCAGTCTGATGATCGTAACAAAAGGCGTTTGCGCGGACCGGGAGGTGGTAAAACTGATATGCCGGCATCCGGCCGTGGACTTTGTTGCAGATTCCCGAATTCAGAACCTTGAAACGTATGCTGAACGTGCAAGAAAAGCAGGCAAACAAACCGTGCTTTTACGGCTGCCCATGGCGTGCGAAATCGACAAAGTGATCAGATTTGCGGATATCAGCTTCAACTCTGAGCTTGAAACACTGAAGCTTCTCAATGAAGAGGCTGCCAGCCAGAGGGTCAAGCATAAAGTCGTACTGATGATCGATCTGGGCGATCTTAGGGAAGGCATTTTCTTCAAAGCTGAAGAGGCCATTTACAATACAGTTTCTCAAGTTCTTTCCATGGACCATCTGCAGCTTTATGGAATTGCGGTCAATCTGACCTGCTACGGCGCGATCATACCAAAGCATGATAATTTATCCCGGCTCTGCCAATGGGCGGAGAATATTGAAAAGACGTTTAGCATTGAGCTGCAGATGGTTTCAGGCGGTAATTCCAGTTCCATTTACTTGATTGAAAAGGGGGAGCTTCCCGGAAGGATCAACAATCTGCGCTTAGGGGAGGCCTTTCTCCTAGGAAACGATACGGCATACGGGACTAAGCTTTCCGGCACGACGGATGATGCCCTGCTTTTGGAGGCCCAGATCATTGAGCTGAAAGAAAAACCGTCGATTCCGATCGGGGAGTCGGGGGTCGATGCTTTTGGAAAAAAGCCTGTCTATGAGGACCGCGGCAAGATCAAGCGGGCAATTATTGCCATCGGTCAGCAGGATACCGACATCACCAGCATGAACCCCCTGGATTCTAAGGTCGATATTCTGGGAGCCAGCTCTGACCATATGATCCTGGATGTTACCAAATCAGATGAATCTTACAGTATTGGCGATGTGGTCAAATTTAAAGTGGGGTACGGCGCCATGCTGAAAGGTGCAACCAGTAATTATGTGGAAAAGGTTTATAAATAAGGGGTAATGGGCGGCAATTCTTAAAAAAGCGTTAACATTCAGGCCCTTCTCTTGTCAAAAAACGTCGAGGGCTTTAGAATGAATGTATGCCAAGAACAACAGTAGCGAGAAGGAAAACTGCGAAGAAACCCATCAGACAAAAGACAAGAACAAAGAGGGGAAAACAGGGGGAGCGGCGAAAGCGCCTGCTGGTTTTGATGTTCGTCATATTGGCTCTCATGAGCGTCGTTGTGCTCAAATCCTGCTTTATGACTATCGACATATCTAAGTTGGATTACCCATCCTTTGTGCAGCAGGATTTTATCGGGAAGGACGGCCACTCCAGAACAGGAAAATCGATGAAACGAGTCAACGACATTGTCATTCATTATGTTGCCAATCCAGGGAGCAGCGCCAAAGCCAACCGGGACTTTTTCGATTCCAGCCAGTCAAGCGTCAGCGCGCATTTTGTCGTGGGCTTGAAGGGGGAAGTGATTCAGTGTGTGCCTTTAAACGAACAGTCGTCCGCTTCCAATGACCGGAATCCGGATACCATTTCCATTGAGGTCTGTCATCCCAAGGCAAACGGAAAGTTCAACAGTAAGACATACGGCGCTTTGATCAAGCTGACCGCATGGCTTTGCGATGAGTTTGGGTTAGATGAAGAGGATGTGATCCGTCATTACGATATCACAGGCAAGGATTGTCCCAAATACTATGTGGAACATCCAGACGCCTGGAAAAAACTGAAAAAAGACGTGAAAAAGGCAATGTGATAAGCATTGCCTTTTTCATAACGTAGGAAATATCGATGCCATCGATATTGACGGAGTTTCAAAGAAAGTACATTGCGAAGCGTCGGCCCTTGCGGCCGACATGTGTGCATAGGGAGCTATGCTCCCGTCATGCACACTTTTTTTATTTTCCAGGGTGGGAGGCGATGAGCAGGTGCTTTTTGTCCCTGCTCAATTTTTTTATCGCCGCTTCGCGGCGCAGAGCGGTTGAACGGTCGGGCAGGTATTCGATATAGACCAGTTTCACCGGACCCCGGCCTCTTGTATATTTGGCGCCGGTTCCGCGGTTATGAGCAGCCAGCCGGCTTTCAATATCATTGGTCCAGCCGGTATAGAGGGAACCGTCCGCGCACTCCAGCATATAAACGCAATCTTGTTTCTTCATAATTAAAAATCCTTTCCATAGTATCTATCATACAAAATTATTTTCCCGTTGACAACGCATAGGTGGAAGCGATATGCTAAAAACTAAGCAAAGAAGTAGAAAGGAAAGTGCAGTGAAACTATTAACAGTAGATACAGTAAGCGAAGCACGCGAAAAACTATTAATCGCGGCACAGCAAAAAAAGAAGCAAATCGAATTTGTGGAACTGGAAGAAGCGATGGATCGGGTTTTGGCATCGGATCTGGTATCTCCTGAACCTATCCCGTCTTTCCGCAGATCTACGGTGGATGGATATGCGGTCAGGGCGGCGGATACCCAGGGAGCCGGGGAGAGCATTCCAGTTTTTTTAGAAATCATCGAGCGGATTGAAATCGGTACGCCGGCCGTGAGGATGGTTCAGCCCGGGCAATGCAGCTACGTGCCGACGGGCGGCATGATCCCGGAGGGCGCTGACGCTGTGGTTATGGTGGAATATTGTGAAGCCTTTGATACCAGGAGCATGGCTGTATACGATGCGGTTTCACCCGGGAGAAATCTGATCCGCATTGGAGAAGATATTCAAGAGGAGTCTCTGTTTTTAAAAAAGGGAACAAGGCTGCGGCCGCAGGAAATCGGGGTCCTTGCTTCGGCAGGCGTTCATACGGTGCCGGTTTACCGGCCTTGGAAGATTGCCATTATTTCCACAGGAGACGAGCTGGTGCCTGCGGATCAAAAGCCCATGCCGGGCCAGGTGCGGGATATTAACACCTACGTGCTTGATGCCATGAGCAGAAAATATGGATTTGAGGTCGTGTCCAAACAGGTGCTGCAGGATCAGCGCAATCTGCTGGAGAAAGCGGTGGACTCAGCCATGAAAACCTGCGATATGGTGGTCGTTTCCGGCGGCAGTTCCCAGGGGGAAAAGGACCATACGGCCGATGTCCTGGATCAGCTGGCAGATCCAGGGGTCTTTACCCACGGCATCGCCCTGAAGCCGGGTAAGCCGACTATCCTGGGATATGATACGCTTTCGGAGACCATTTTAATGGGCCTTCCAGGTCATCCGGCCGCGGCAATGATCGTATTTGAACTGCTGGCGGTTTGGCTGTATCTCCAATTAACCCACCAGCCGGCTCCAGCATATACAACGGCCGTAGTCGAAACCAATGTGGCCAGTGCGCCGGGCAAAGAAACCTGCCTGCTGGTTGAACTTGTGGATGGTGACGACGGATATATTGCCAGGCCGATCTTCGGTAAATCGGGGTTGATGACCACGTTATCCAGGGCCTGGGGCTATACCTTGATTGATATGAATAAAGAAGGGCTGAAAGCGGGAGAACCCATACAAGTAATACTGTTTTAGAAAGGATAAAATATGGCAAAGAGAAACCTTTATTTAGATACAAAGCCGGTGGATGAGGCGGCGGCTCTTTATTTGGCTGCGCTGCAGAGGACCGTGGATATTCAATATGAAACTATTCCCGTGTCGGAAGCCCTTAATCGGGTTACCAGGCATGCGACTTATGCCAAATACTGTTCACCCCTTTTTAACGCATCGGCAATGGACGGCATCGCTGTTATTTCACAAAAGACAAAGGATGCTGCTGAGACTGAACCTGTTGTATTAAAGGAAAAAGAAGATTATGTGGTAGTTGACACGGGCGATCCCATTCATCCGCCATATGATGCGGTGATTATGGCCGAAGATTTAGTGGAGACAGAAGAAGGGGTATTGATCATCGCATCTGCTGCTCCCTGGCAGCATATCCGACCAATTGGGGAAGATATTGTGGCAGGGGAAATGATTTTGCCCAGCAGCCATAAGATACGTCCCATTGATGTGGGTGTGCTGTTGTCTGCCGGAATTACGGAAATCGAAGTGGTTAAGAAGCCGGAGGTGGCCATCTTCCCTACAGGTACGGAAATCATCGAGCCGGAACAAACGCCGGAGGACGGCAATATTATCGAATCCAATTCTCGTATGTTTGAAAATATGGTTACGGAAGCCGGAGGCGCTGCTCATCGTTTTCCGCCGATTATGGATGATTACAAGCAGATTCGCGATCATATTGCAGAAGCGGTCGGGGAATACGACATGGTGATCGTTAACGCCGGTTCCAGCGCAGGCACGGAGGACTTTACCGTTCATGTCCTGCGGGAGCTGGGAGAGGTGCTGGTCCACGGAGTGGCCATCAAACCGGGAAAACCGGTCATCCTGGCCATAGTCAAGGGAAAGCCGGTCATCGGACTTCCGGGATACCCGGTTTCCGCATATATCGGATTTGAAAATTTTGTTGAACCGGTTTTATCCATGATGGGACAGACTCCGGCAAAGCGGCGTGAAAGCGTGACAGCGTATATCTCCAAACGACTGGTCTCCAGCCTCAAGCACAAGGAATATGTCCGCGTCAAAGTGGGAAAAGTGGGAGATAAGATGGTTGCAGCGCCATTGGCCAGGGGAGCGGGAGCGGCTATGTCGCTGGTGAGGGCCGATGGCTTCTGCGTGATCGAGCAGAACAGCGAGGGCGTGGAAGCTGGCGATCCGGTCAAGGTAGAGTTGTATCGGGAAAAGGCTGAAGTGGAAAATACAGTGGTGATCATCGGCAGCCACGATCTGATTTTGGATGTTGTGGCCGACATGATGCCTGATCGGCATAAAGGGATGTTTGTTTCCAGCACCCATGTGGGCAGCATGGGCGGGTTGATGGCGCTGAAGAGAAAAGAGGCCCATTTGGCGCCGATACACCTGTTGGATGAAACATCCGGTCAGTACAACATTTCTTATATAAAAACGGTGTTCGGAGATGAGAAGATGGCTCTGATCAAGGGAGTTGGCAGGACACAGGGTATTCTTGTAAAAAAGGGAAATCCCCTGGACATCGGCGGCATCGAAGACTTAGCCGGCTGTCGATATGTCAACAGGCAGAGGGGCGCAGGTACGAGGGTATTGTTCGATTATAAGCTAAAGCAGCTGGGAATGGAGCCCGAGCAGATCAATGGATATGACCGGGAAGCTGCTACCCATATGGCTGTAGCGGCGGCGGTAGGAAGCGACGGGGCAGATGCAGGTATGGGCATTCTTTCGTCAGCAAAAGCGATGGATTTGGATTTCATACCGATTGGCCCCGAAGAATATGATTTTGCAATTCCTCAAAGCTATTTGGATTTGCCCCATATCCAGGCGTTCCTGGAGATTCTGCGAAGCGAAGATTTTCATCGCCGCCTTGATGAACTAGGCGGGTATTCCTATGAACATGCAGGGGATGTGGTGCTTATTTAGGCGGACGATTTGTAAAAAGATAGGGGAAAATAAGGCTCGAATTGGTGTAATGCTTCCCTTTGACATGCTTGTTAAAATAGTAGCAATGCACAAATTAATTATCCAAATTGTAAGAAAATGAACAAATTTGTTATTTGCCTGCAATCAGATTGCTGAGTTGAAAAAGTTGTTTGTTTTTGGTTGAAATTTTAATTGACTACGAATATAATGACCATGTCAGAAGAGATAATTTTATTATCATCATAATGATGAGGAAGAAAGGAGTGTTGAACCATGACATCAACAAGAGTCAGCAGATTTAAAAACGACAATCCGGGAAATCCTTCGAATGTTATTTCTCACATGCTTCATGAGACAGAAAAGCAGATTGAAAAGATGACCGGACAAAGAGTGAAACTGATTGCAAAAGACGTGGAAGAATAATAATTGCAATGTCTTATGATTTAGGCGTGTTTACACATAGTTTTTAAAGACAAGAGCGTGGTTGAAAGACCAAAAGATGAGCGAAAACCTGGCAGGCTGGCAAAGCTTGGCCAGGTTTTTGCTGTAAAAGGGAGGCAAATGATTCTTTACGGAAGGGATTTTTATCTCGAAAAAGATTGACAAAATTTTACAAATCGGATATAATTAAGTCACATTCTGAAAGAGAAGATTTTCGGAAAATTTTCAGGAAAGGAGAATGAAATGGATAGAGATATTCAAGAACTGAAGGACTTAATGCTTCGCACCTTGGACAGTGTACAAAGTCTGCATGTCAAAGTGGATCGGATCGAAGAACGGGTAACTGCCTTGGAAGTTCGCATGTCGGCTCTGGAAGAGCGAATGACTGCCTTGGAAGAACGTGTGAGCACCTTGGAAGAGCGAATGACTGCCTTGGAAGAACGAATGACCGCCTTGGAAGAGCGAATGACTGCCTTGGAAGAACGAATGACTGCCTTGGAAGAACGTGTGACTGCCTTGGAAGAACGTGTGAGCACCTTGGAAGAGCGTGTAACCGCTCTGGAAGAACACGTCGCGGCTTTAGACTCCGAGCTTTCCGCACTGAGAGACTCACAAGAAAAGCATTTTGAAACTTTGATTGTAGAATTCAGCGCATCCATGGATGGAATGAACTGGCTCAGAGAAAACAAAGTTGATAAATCCGCACTCAGACAAGCAGCCATATAAGTGTATGGATTTGGCTGGCAGCATGTAATCGCTTTACGCAGTTACATAGAGAGTAGGATTTAACGGATATCAAAAAATATCCTTGCTGCCTTCCGGGTGGGACCGGTAAGAGCCGGGCAGCAACCCTTTCCGATGGGAACGTACAATTTAAAAGCACCCTCTTTTAAGCAAACAGATGTGCCGGAGAAGTTTTTCAAAAGAAGAACCATTCCACCAGCGCAAGTGGTTTGCTTTTTTCATGGAATTAAAAGAGAAAATGTCGGTAAGTGACAGTGTGGGTTCATGCAGGCTGGGCTGACATGATTCGACAAAGGTAGTCATGCAGCATGAAAATGTGATATACTATATCGGAAAATAATCAAAAAAATTAACGGTTGATCAGAGAGGTCATCAACTGTCTTGAACAGGCAATTATTGAGGAGGATATCATGGACAAACAGATAAAGGAATCGCAGCCAAACGACCAGACACTTGCTGCGGCTGCATCCAGACAAGAAACCGTCACAGCTGAAATGCAGAAGGTCTGTCTGGCGATTATCAGGGAACTGAAGAAAGTAATTGTGGGAAAGGATGAAACCATCAAAAAGGTGCTGATGGTCATTTTGGCCGGCGGACATATTTTGCTGGAGGATGTGCCTGGAGTTGGTAAAACTACATTGGCCCTGGGCTTTTCCAGAGTCATGAATCTGGATTACAGACGTATGCAATTTACCCCAGATACGATGGCCAGCGATATCACCGGGTTCAGCGTATACAATAAAGAAACCGGAGCTTTGGATTACAAACCGGGGGCGGCCTTGTGCAACCTGTTTTTAGCAGATGAGATCAATCGGACTTCAGCCAAAACCCAGGCGGCGCTGCTGGAAGTTATGGAGGAGGGAGGTGTGACCGTCGATGGGGTGACGCACAAAGCGCCGGACCCATTCGTATGTATTGCCACCCAAAACCCCCTGGGAAGCGCGGGAACACAGAAACTCCCTGACTCTCAGTTGGACCGTTTTATGGCCCGGCTATCCATGGGATATCCGGATCTGAAAAGCCAAGTGGAAATCGTTAAGCAACGCCAGAGCTCCGATCCGATAAAGACCGTTCGCCCCCTCGTGAGCGTGGCTCATATCAAAGCCATGAAACGAGCTGTGCAGATGATCCATATGGACGAGGAGATCATTCAATACGCGGCGGCCCTCTGTGAGAAAACCAGGACTGCGGCGGCTGTAGAACAAGGTGTAAGTCCGAGAGCAGTATTAGCTCTGGTGCAGATGGCAAAAGCCGATGCTCTCATGGACGGGCGAACCTACACCATACCCCAGGATATCAAGGATGTGTTCGTCGATGTTTGTGGCCATAGGCTGATTTTGACAGCCAGAGCGAAGATTCGCAAAGAAACAGAAGCAAAAATTCTGCAGGATATTCTGCAAGAAATAAAACCGCCGGCGATTCTGGAAAGAAAGGCAAAATAATGCTGCGAAACAGAGTGTTTTATGGGCTGCTGCTTTTGGCAATGGCTGTGATTTACATCTTTACAAATACATATTACACACTGACCCTTTTTGGCCTCTGTGTGCTTTTGCCCCTTGTTTCACTGGCTCTCATGCTGCTATCCCACAGGGGACTGTCCATAAGTCTGCAAGCGCCCGCTGCAGCAGACAAGGAAGAGGCTGTTTTCACCTATCAATTTGAAAACGCCAGCCGGCTGCCGGTTGCCAGGCTTGGTTTTCAGGTGCAGTTGGAAAATCAGATGAGCGGATCGCAGAAGACCAGAAAGGTCAGCACCACCGTAGGCGGAAAAAAACAAGCAAGCGCAAGATTAGCTATCAAAGACAGCAAAGTAGGAACTGTAATCATTTCGACAAAAGAAATATGCATATACGACGCATTCGGCCTCTTTACTTTAAAAAAAACCGATCTACCCGATCAGGCGACGATGATTTATCCCCATATGCGGGAAGCTGCCGTTCATATGGAAAAAGCCATCGAAACGACCGGTGACGGCAGACGCTACTCAACGGACAAACCGGGTCAGGACGTGAGCGAAGTTTTTGCCCTGCGGGAATATGCCCCTGGAGATGAAGTGAGAAAAATCCACTGGAAATTGTCTTCTAAAATCGACAAGATGATGGTGCGGGATTTCAGCCTTCCTTTCAACTATTCGGTGTTTCTTCTAATGGAGCTGACTCGCGGAAAGGAAGATGCGGTGGATGCAGTAGTGGAATTATACCTGTCATTGTCAAGGGCGCTTCTGGAAGGCGGCATCAACCACAACTTGGCGTGGTATGATGCCGGCGACCGGGCTTTTCATGTGCGCGAGCTGGATGATTTTGAAGATCTGGATTTGGCAGCGGCGCAGGTTCTGGCGTCCTTTGCCGGGGAGGAAAAGGGAATCGCTTTGGACTATTATGCGGCCAGCGCCTATTCAGGGCAAAAAAACACATTGGTTTACATTACATCGGATCCGGATGTGGAGAAGGTTGCAGAAATGGAAGTGTCGCAAGCAATGCGGACGGTGTATGTTTATGAAGATGAAGCTTATAAGGAGCAGGCGCAGCAGGTGATCGAGCTGGTTCCGGTGCCGGTAAACCAGATTGGGCAGGGAATCCCGGAGTTGATGGTATAAATGATGATTTTAACGAGAAAGAATGAATCCAGGACCGCAATGGATCTGGTACAAATAACCGATGAAAACAGCAGGCATCCGGCCAGGAGAGTTCTCTTTGAGCTACTGCTTGCGATCGCCCTTTCGGTGGGATGCTGGTACACCTTTTTTTCCATGTTTCCCAATCCGGTGGATCCGATCATTAGCGTCCTGCTTATTGCAGGATTGCCGGTGGGGCTGTATTTTCTATGCTGGAACCCATTTCTGGGGCGGTTTTTGACCCTGTGTGTATTTGTGCTCGCAGCGGTATTTTGTGCGGCAGCATACAAGCATGTTTGGAACGGATTGCTGGTATTGACCAACAACGTCATCGAGATATTGAACGATCAAATCAAAGCAGGGTTGGTTTCCTTTGAGGCGGCCGGTGATTCAGTTGATTGGAGCACAGACGTATTTTTGACCATGATTCCAGTTATCCTGCTGACATCCATGGCCATTGTTCACAGCATCTACCATAAAGAACCTCTTTTGGGATTTATCTTTACCGCTTTTCCGGTTTTGCTGGGATTGTGCATGAAAATCCGACCGTCCATTTGGCTGTTGATTTTATTGCTTTTAAGCTGGACAGGGCTCCTGGTTCTTTCAGCTGTTGCCAGGCCGGTGAGCCGGAAAAAAAATCGGCCCATTTATATCCAAAATTCTCAAAATTCAATGCTCCCATATCTTTTCCTCGGTATTACTCTGGTTCTTCTGCTGGGGTATGTACTGCTGTTTTCAGGTGACGATTATCGGCCGCCGCAGACGGTTAACGAAGCCAGAGACGCAGTTGTGGCAGCCCAGGAGCATCTTCGCTACAGCAAACTGGGAGGCGATGAAATCGACCAGCTGAGTGAGGGCGACCTGACTCAGTCCCATCCTCTTGCCTATACGGGAAATTCGGTCCTTACTTTGACAATGGAAAACCCGCAGGCTATGTATCTAAGAGGCTTCACAGGCGGTGAATTCAAGGAGGATCAATGGGAGGAAGCTCCAGAAGGGGCCTATGGCGGCCAATATGCCGGCCTAATAGAGAGCTTGATGGAAGAGGATTTTTATCCCTGGGTGCAGCAGGGGCGTCTTTATTCCATGCTGCAAAGCGCAGCTGCCCCTTCAAATGTCTATGTGAATAACCGCAACGGAAGCAGCAGGTATCTGTATCTTCCATACGAGGCGGCGCTCAGCGGCGATGCCCTCCCAGAAAAGGTCAATTACAAAAAGGATTACGGCGCCTTTACCAAAGGGCTGACCGGCCAGAGGCAATACATCTTCCAGACCTACCCGGCCATAATGAATGATTACAGTGAAAAGGGCGCGGCCCAATGGATCGGTCAATTGAAAGCAAGCTCAGGATGGGAGGACTATTCTAAGGCAGAAGCCGTGTATCGGGCTTATGTCTATGACACTTATCTTTCTGTTTCCAACAAGGATGCGGCTGCGCTGGGAGCCAGCGGAATCGAACGATGCGAGGGGAAGTCCATCGCTTATACACTGGACTATATCCGCAAAAATTTCGAGGAAGAGTTTACCTATAACCCGCAGCAGCAAAAAGCAATGAAAGGAAAAGGACAGCTGGATACTTTTATGAACGACAGCTACAGCGGAAATGACATGCACTTTGCCACAGCCGCTGCGCTCATGTTCCGCAAGGCAGGCATTCCGGCCAGGTATGCAGAAGGTTACTATCTTTCACCGGAATACATAAGCGATTACCTGGGAATGGATCATGCGGATGTGGATGTGCCCGACTTCCTGGCCCACAGCTGGGTTGAAATCTATGTGGATGAAATCGGCTGGTTCCCGGTGGAGGTAGTCCCGGGTTATTATGGTACTGCAAAACCGCAGAACCCTCAGCCGGAAGAACCGGAAAAGCTGAAAGAAGCCAAGGATGAGACATATGAGAATGTGGTTCCTGAAGACAGCCGGGAGAGGGAAGAAAAACAAGAGACGGAAAAACAGATGAACAGCTGGCCATGGTTTGTTTTGGCGGCAATCGCGCTGCTGATTCTAATCTATGAGGCCATGGGAAGGCAGCGAATTCATAAACGACTGGCATCCTTTGCTGCGATTCATACCGATGAACAGGTTTACAAGATGTACGCGTACGCGGGGCGGGTGATGGCTTTTGACGGACATCCGTTGCCAGAAAACCCATACGATCAGTTGGAAGAACTTTCGACTGCTTATGATGCTGTGACCGATATCACGCTTGCTGAGTTTTTGAGGCTGGTGAACCGGGTACGTTTTAGTGAAGGCCATCTGCTGGAAGAAGAATATGAAACTATGAATCGCTATGTCCGAAATCTGGCAAAACATGTTTATGGAGCTTCCAAGGCAGGAAAGAAATTCCTTATGAAATGGGTGCGCTTTTATATATGAGGTTTGGAAGATGGAAGAATCCTGAGAAAGACAGCTCAGGGGCGGTACAAACGGCGAATTTGTGGTATAATCATTTGCAGCGGCCCTTTGCGGGCGCTTGCTAATTCTAGTAAAAATCAAGAGGATATACATGAAAGATCAATATAACAGAGATATTAATTATATGCGGGTATCCGTCACGGAGCTGTGCAATTTGAGATGCCGGTACTGCATGCCGGAGGAAGGGATTGCGAAGAAAGCCCACGAAGAGATGATGACGGCCGAAGAAACCATTATGGCAGTCTCGGCGGCGGCCCGGCTGGGAATTCGTAAAATTCGTATCACCGGCGGAGAACCCCTCGTCAAGCGGGGAATCGTAAAACTTTGCGGTGCCATTGCCGATATTCCTGGAATCGAAGAAGTCTGCATCACCACCAACGGCACCCTGCTTCCCAAATACGCCAAGGACTTGAAAGCCGCAGGGGTAGACCGTCTAAATATCAGTCTGGACACCCTCAACCCGGAAAAATACCATCATATTACCCGGCTCGGAGAATTGAGCGATGCTTTGGCGGGCTTGAAAGCCGCAGAGGATGCGGGATTTACCAATATTAAGATTAATAATGTGCTCATGGGCGGCTTTAACGATGATGAGACGGAGGATTTTGTCAATCTGACCAGGGAGCAGCCCATTGAAGTGCGCTTTATCGAGCTGATGCCCATCGGTGGAGGCATTGGATTTGACCGGGCCCAGTTTGTAAGCTGTGATACAGTTCTGGAAAAAGTTCCCCAGCTTCGTTCCCTCAATCGGGAAGAAGGCGTTGCACGTCTCTATGCCCTTCCCGGAGCGGCGGGGAGAGTCGGTTTGATCCGGCCGGTCAGCTGCGATTTTTGTGAGGGCTGCAATAAAATACGTCTGACAGCAGATGGAAAACTAAAACCCTGTCTCCACTCGGATCAGGAGATTTCTTTAAAAGGCTTGACCGAAGATCAGATGGAGGAAACGCTCCGCGGCGCAATCATGGACAAGCCGCAGAAGCGGGAAGAACTGGGCGCTGACAGCCCCAGCAAGGCCGGCAGGGATATGAACCAGATAGGAGGATAAATATGGCGGATTTTTCACATTTTAACGAAGAAGGACGGGCTAAAATGGTGGACGTGGGCGGTAAAGATACAACCGTCAGAACTGCGGCTGCTGCGGGAAGAGTCCTTGTTAATAAAGAATGTTTTGATTTGATCAAAAGCGGCGGTATGAAAAAAGGCGATGTGCTGGGAACCGCTCAGATAGCCGGGATCATGGGAGCGAAAAGCACTTCTCAGATCATCCCGATGTGCCACCCGATTATGATAAATGGCGTCAACATTACCTTTTCTTTGAATGAAGAGGATTTGGCGGTTGAAATCAGGAGCGAAGTAAAATGCTCCGGCGTAACGGGCGTGGAGATGGAAGCCCTTTCAGCGGTTTCCATAGCAGCCCTGACTATTTACGACATGTGCAAAGCCGTTCAAAAGGATATGGTCATCGATCGGATTCATCTGCTGAGAAAGACCGGAGGCAAGAGCGGCGATTTTAGATGGGAGGATAGATAGATGGAATATACAGCGGCTGTAATTACCATGAGCGACAAAGGCTCGCAGGGACTGCGCAAAGACACCAGCGGCCCTGCTGTTTGTGAAATGTTAAAGGAGAACGGCTGGCAGGTGGTGTATACCAGCATCATTCCAGATGATTTTGAAACGATCAAAGAGGAATTGATTAAATGTGCGGATGAACTTTCCGTCTGCCTGGTGATGACCACCGGCGGGACCGGATTTTCCCCCAGAGATGTGACGCCGGAGGCCACCCATGCGGTGGCGGACCGTGAGGTGCGCGGCATTCCCGAAGCCATGCGGGCGGAGAGCATGAGGATTACCCCTATGGGCATGCTTTCCCGTGCAGAGGCTGGTCTGAGAGGCGGAACGCTCATGGTCAATCTGCCTGGCAGCGAAAAGGCGGCCAAAGAGTGTCTGGCAGCGGTCATTAAACCCATCAAACATGGAATCGATGTGCTGAGGGGCCAGTCTCATGACTGCGCGGAAATGCACAAAAAGGATAAGGAGGGCCATCACCATGGCTAAGGTAAAGGCTGTTTGCATCAGCGAAAAAAAGGGAGAACAAAAATATCCGGTGGACAGCGTAGAGCTCAAGATCGATCATGGAATCGCAGGCGACGCCCATGCGGGAAACTGGCACCGCCAAGTCAGCCTGCTGGCGGCCGAGAGTGTGGAAAAAGTCCAGAAAGTCCTGGATTTTCAACTGAAGAGCGGTGCTTTCGCGGAAAACATTCTTACAGAAGGCATTGAACTTTTTACATTGCCCATTGGGACCAAGCTGCAGATCGGCGGCGCGACCTGCGAAGTGACGCAGATCGGGAAAGAGTGCCATCAAGGCTGCGCCATTCGGGAGCTGGCCGGCGATTGCGTCATGCCCCGGGAAGGCATTTTTGTTAAAGTGCTACGAGAAGGAACTGTGAAAGCAGGAGACGAAATTAAAGTGATTTAGTGGAGTGCATTTCCTTTCGCAGCCGTACCCGCTGACCAAAATCCCCCATCTTCACATATCCCCGACCGATTTCCGCAGCCTGCTTGACAGGCAGATAGTTGGGCAGCAAGCCGGATAGCTCATCTGCTCCATATTGAAAGAGGACCGGGGACATGGGCGTGCTGGGGCCGAGAACAACTGCCCGCCCATGGGCAGACAACTGTAAAAGACGGGGAAGGGTCTTGTTGATAAACGCTGACCCGGTGATAAAGATAAAGTCCTGCTCCGGCAGGATAAATTCGCAGGCAGAATCGGGATAGTCATCGCCAGAGGGCTTGCGCTCCAGAACAGAAATAGAGGCAGCATTGGTCAGGAATCGTTCCAGATTGAAAAAATGACCAATGATCGCTGCCTTTTTGTTTTTTACTGCGCCGGCATAATCGAAAAAGGCGTTTTGGGTCTTTTCCATGCCAGGCACGGAAAGAGCGGCAGCCGGATGGTTGCAGTAGGCGTTGACAACCGCGGTTCCCGCGCTGGCTTTCAGGAAGTCCCAGGATTTGCACAGCTCAGCGGCAGATTGCATATCCACGCCGATTAAGCCGTCAAAAACCGGTAAAGAAAGTCCTCGCTCATTCACTGTTGCTGCAAATCCGCAGTAAGGTCCGGCGTAAACAATGGTCCAGGTTGGACCCACATGGATGTGATTGATTTTCACATCCTTTGGTATTGTCTCGATTAACTGATCATACAGCTGCCACATAACTTCAAAATCCTTTTTATCTATCGCAGATTCTATACTGTCATTTCCTGATACCCCTCAAAATCAGGGAAGTCAATGGTTAAATCGGTGTTAATGCTGACAAATTCCACGGTTGTCTTAAATTTCATAGCCACGGTTTCTTTATCCAGCTTTGCTTTCAGGGAAAAATCCACATCGATCTTTTTGGCCATATGGTTTTTGTCAGCTGTAACGGATATGTCCGCCTTGTCAAAGGTCAGATTTCCGGACGCATCGGTGATCCCTTCTGCCCCTGATACGTTTTTGGCCATATAGTCTATAGCTTTCGCGGGATCCATGGTAAAGTTATAGACCGTGTCCTCCCCATCCTGGCTGACCTTCAAATCTGAAATCATTTCCTCTGTAATGGATAACAATTCATCAGTATCCACCTTCATCATGGCACCCATTTCATTGGATGTATCCGTTTTCACTTTTTGTCCCATGAATTCCGTATAAAGAGCCTTATCCTTCATATACATGGTGCCGCTCATATCGGTACCGGCCATGTTCATTTTATACTTCATTTCCATCTGGATATCGTCTTTGGCCTTTTTGATCTCCTTTGCGGTCCCGCTCACGGTCATGTTATAGTCGCCGTCCCTGGAGGGAATGGCCGTTTCCATATTCACCTTAAATTCCGCATCTTTTATCTGCTCCATGTTCTTTTGCACAGTCATAAAAGAATCAAAATCGCTCTTTTCTTTGTCAGCAGTTTCTGTATCGCTGCCGCAAGCGGCAAGTGAAAAAACGATCAGCAGCGCAGATAATAAGCACAAACATTTCTTTTTCATCATGAACTCCTTTCAAATACAGGATCTTGTTGATTGATTATACCATAATCCGGCTCTTAACAAAATCCCTCAAAACAATCTCATTTTTTACAGCCATTTAACATAATTAACCCAAATCTAACGCTTTTCTTAAAATAGGTTTAACAAAAGCCGGTTAAACTAAACTTGTGAAAAAGAAAAGATGAAAGAAAAAATAAAAAGAAAGAAGGACGAAGATCATGAAAAAGAAAGTATTGACAGGTTTGCTTGCTGCAACTGTACTCATCGCATCACTGGGAATGGCAGGATGCGGAAGCGGCGGAGACGAAAAGGATGCTGCTGCCAATAAAGGAAGTGTGGTAATTGCTGGATCCACTTCCGTTCAGCCCCTTTCAGAAGCAATGGCGGAAGTTTATATGGACAGTAATCCAGATGTAACCGTTGAGGTACAAGGCGGCGGTTCAGGACAGGGCATCAAATCCATCGAAGAAAAAATCGCCGATATTGGTTCTCTTTCAAGAGAAGTAAAAGATGAAGAAAAAGCTTCTGTAGCAGAGGAAGTGGTAATCGCAAAAGACGGTGTGGCAGTGGTGGTCAACAAGGAGGTAAAAACTGATGACCTGACGCTGGAACAGATCAAGAATATCTATACAGGAAAGATTACCAACTGGAAGGATGTAGGCGGAGACGACAAACCGATTACCGTCGTATCCCGAGAAGAAGGTTCTGGAACAAGAGGCGCTTTTACCGAAATTACCGGTGTGCTTGAAAAGGATGACGCAGGAAAGGAATCCGACAAGACCACAAAGGATGCACTGGTTCAGCCTTCGACAGGAGCTGTCAAGAAAACGGTTGCCAGCACCCCAGATTCCATCGGATACGTATCCTTAGGTGCGCTGGATGATAGTATAAAAACAATTAAAGTTGAAGGTACCGAAGCTACGGTTGATAATGTATTGTCCGGCGATTACAAAATCCAGAGACCCTTCGTATATGTTGTAAACAGCGAAATGAGCGATGCGGCCAAAGCCTTCATCGACTTTGCCAAGGGCGCGGAAGGGCAGAAAATCGTAGAGGAAAACGGATTCATCCCTGTAAACTAAAAAGGGTTTAATCATGAAGACGAGAGAAAAAGCGATTGAAAAAGTAATTCTGATTTGTGCAGCGGTATCCACCCTGGCCGTTGCACTTATCACGATCTTTATCTTCAGCTCAGGACTTCCAGTGCTGAAAAACTATGGACTATTCAACTTTATCTTCGGACACAGCTGGCGGCCGACAAACGGAGATTACGGTATTTTGCCGCTGATCGCAGGCACACTAGGCGTTACGTTAGGTGCTCTCATAATCGGTATCCCTACTGGCCTGGGCTGCGCCGTATTTCTTGCGGAAATGTTAAAAAAACGGCCGGCAAAATTATTTAAGGCGGCAATTGAGCTGCTAGCCGGGATTCCATCTGTTGTATACGGCTTCTTTGGGTTGGCAGTTATCGTTCCGGCTATCCGAGAATATATTCTTCCTTTGGCACAGAAAGTAAATCCAGAAGCGGCCAGCAGCGGATTCAGTGTCCTTGCAGGCGCGATCATTTTGGCAATTATGATACTTCCCACCATTGTCAGTATCTCGGAAAATTCCATATCCGCCGTACCGGCTGAGTTCCGGGAAGCCTCATTGGCTCTGGGAGCCGACAAACGGGAAACGATTACTAAAGTGATTCTTCCGGCGGCAAAATCGGGTATTTTTTCCTCCATCATTCTGGCTATGGGGCGAGCAATTGGTGAAACTATGGCCGTGCTCCTGATTACGGGAAACATGGCGCAGATTCCGGGAAGTCCGTTGGATCCGGCCGCCACGCTTACGGGCACAATCGCTATGGAAATGTCGTATGCCACACCGGAGCATCAGAGTGCGCTGTTTGCCATCGGCATCATTCTCTTTGTAATAATTGTAATACTCAATTCCATCGCCCAGGCGATTATGAGAAAGTTTGGGGGTATGACGGCATGAACAAACGTATAAAAAGCAATGGATATTTCGGACTGATCGGCTTGGTAGCCGCCATAACCCTGGCAGTGCTGATTCTCATCATTGGATTTATTCTCGTAAGAGGAATTCCCAATATATCGCTGGAGTTTCTGTCGGATTCTCCGAAACGGATGGGAAAAGAGGGCGGTATCTTTCCGGTTATCATCGGTACTTTGTACGTGACCTTAGTATCCATCATCATCGCCACGCCCATTGGAGTAGCGGCGGCGATCTACTTTTCAGAATACGCGAAGAAGGGAAGGCTCATAAACATAATTAGATTCTTTACAGAGGTCTTGGCTGGAATACCATCAGTCATATTTGGTCTCTTCGGCTTTGCTTTCTTCGTTGTATTTTTAGGAATGGGGTGGTCGGTTATTTCCGGCGGCCTGACCTTATCCATGATGATTCTTCCCACGCTGATCCGATCAACGGAAGAATCGCTGAAAACAGTACCGGTCTCTTACCGGGAAGGCAGTCTGGCTCTGGGCGCCACTAAATGGGAAACGGTCAAAAAAATTGTGCTGCCCTGCTGTAAGTCGGGGGTTTTGACGGGTTTGATCCTGGGCATCGGCAGAGCGATCGGAGAGACTGCTGCTGTTATGCTGACAGTGGGCGGATCCTTAAAGCTTCCCGTATCGATTTTTGATTCCACAAGAACGATGGCGGTTCACTTATACACCCTGGCTTCCGAAGGGCTGTCGGATAAAAACACGTATGCCACTGCGGCGCTGCTTATCATTCTGGTACTGATCATCAATACACTTGCAGGCTATATCAGCGGCAAGCTGGCGAAGGAGTAAGAAATGACGGATAAAGAAAAAACCTTTCAAGTAAAGGATCTGGATTTATATTATGGAACCTTTCAGGCTCTGAAAAAAATTAATATTGATATATACGAAAAGGATATTACAGCATTGATTGGACCCTCCGGATGCGGCAAGTCCACCTTCCTGCGAACCTTGAACCGAATGAACGATCTGGTGGAGGGATGCAGGATCGAAGGAAGCGTCCTCTTTGACGGCGAGGATATCTACGATAAAGATTATGATCTGATTAATCTGCGAAAACGGGCGGGGATGGTGTTTCAAAAACCCAATCCTTTTCCCAAGACCATTTATGAAAACATTACCTACGGGCCCAAAATTCATGGAGAAAAAAACAAGAGCAAGCTGGACGAAATCGTCGAACGTACGCTGCGCGAGGTAGGGCTTTGGGAAGAAGTAAAGGACCGGCTGGGCAAATCGGCGATCGGCCTTTCTGGCGGCCAGCAGCAAAGGCTTTGTATCGCCAGATGCCTGTCGGTGGAACCGGAGGTGATCCTTATGGATGAACCTACCTCGGCGCTGGATCCGGTGGCTACAACTAAGATCGAGGCTTTGATTCAGGAGCTGGCATCCAAGTATTCGATTATCATCGTCACCCATAACATGCAGCAGGCGGCTAGAATCTCCAACCGGACAGCCTTCTTCCTGACGGGTGAAATTATGGAGATCGATGATACGGAAAAAATCTTTACTAACCCATCCAATTCAAAGACAGAAGAATATATAACCGGAAGATTCGGTTAAAGGAGGAATTTATGACACCGAGACCTAAAATGGACCAGGAACTAATTGCGATTAACGATAAGGTAACAGAAATGACCGAAGAAATCGAACAGGCCATTGTCGATTCGCTGAGAGCGATTAAAGAGAAAGATATGGATTTGGCCAGAGCCATTATTGACAACGATGAGAAGATCGATGATATGGATGATGAGATTAACGAAATGTGCTATCTTTTCCTGGCTACCCAGCAGCCTTTGGCCGGCGATCTGCGTTACTGTATCTCCATTATGAAGATGGTAACCGATCTGGAGCGGATCGGCGATCACTGCGAGGACCTGGCCAAGTATGCGATCCGTATGGAAAATGAGGAATACTACAAAGAACTGATCGACCTGCCGAGGATGGCGGAGATGGCCGCAGGCATGGTGAAAAACGCCATCCGCGCTTTTTTAGACCGGGATCTCAAGCTGGCCCGCAAGGTTTGGAAAGCGGATGAGGAGGTGGATGAGCTGTTCCGCGACGTATACGAAGAACAGATCGGAATCGCGGCAACTGACTCAAAAAACGCCCGCCTTTCCATTATGTTTGCCTTTGTCGCCGCCCACCTAGAGCGCATCGCCGATTATGCGACAAACATCTGCGAGGAGACCGTGTTTTCCTTGGAAGGAGCTTATACGATGGAATAGAATGTAGGCTGACTTATTCGCGGCGGCAATCCTCTTACACTAATTTTGTATTATTGAATGAAATTAGTGTATTTTTTAACGTTTCCAGCGGGTAAATTTTGTCAAATCTGCTTTGAGTTCCGATTTTTACTGATTTTGCTCTCTGCAACGCACAACTTTTACACCATTTTACACAAAAATACGGCGTTTTCATAATGGTAAATCTATTCTATGCATGACTGGTTTGCAATTAACCCCGCGCCCTTCCTTCCAGCCTGCGATTTGTTCAATCCTGGATTTTTGTAAAAAAACATTGACAAAATATGGCTGGGGGGGGGGTATACTTATTTTAGAAGTATGGATCGCTAAAAAAATTTGGTGCTGCCGTGAGGCGAAAAATACAGAAAATGTGAGGCAGCGCTTATGTGTGTATTGTGATAAAAACGATGTGCGGCCGGTGCCTGCCGGCCCGGCTGTGCGGAGTTGAATCGCCCCCCCCCTCTCTGGCGGCACAGAAAATTTTTTTCTTGACAATACGGTCAGAAGGTCTATAATAAAAAATGAATTGAATAACAAGTCTTCGGGGTTTGGTGAAATTCCATACCGGCGGTACAGCCCGCGAGCGCCCAGCGCATGAACCGGTGAGATTCCGGTGCCGACAGTAAAGTCTGGATGAGAGAAGATGAAAGCTCTTTTGCTATGTAAATTTACCCTGAGAAATTTTCTCAGGGTTTTTGTTTAAGATAATCGGTGCCGCACGCACTGGTAAAAATCTTTACGGCAAAGGATAATCGGCATCAAAGAACGTGCCGGGATTCAGCAAAAGATAGGAATGCTGATTATAAAACAAAACTCCGAATTTGATTTCGGGGTTTTCTGTGTTTTTGGGAGGGATGAAGATGACAAAAGAAGAATATATGCGCTATGCATTAAACCTGGCGGAGCAGAGCAGAGGAAGGACCTCGCCCAACCCGCTGGTGGGAGCCGTAATCGTAAAAGGCGGCCGGATCATCGGAGAAGGCTGGCATAAGAAATACGGCGGGAACCACGCAGAGATCAATGCCTTTGAAGATGCGGCAAGGGCAGGCCACGACGTTCAGGGCGCGGAAATGTACGTAACCCTGGAGCCGTGCTCCCATTACGGCAAGACGCCGCCATGCGCCAGGGCCATCATTGAAAAGAAGGTTAAAAAGGTTTATATAGGCATGGAGGATCCCAATCCGCTGGTGGCAGGACAAGGAATTCGGATGATGGAAGAGGCGGGAATCCAGGTGGAAGCTGGAATTCTAAAGCAGGAGTGCAGCAAGATCAACGAAATTTTTCTCAAGTATATTACGGAGAAAAGACCGTTCGTTGTAATGAAAACAGCCATGACACTGGACGGCAAGATTGCGGCGCGAACGGGAGATTCCAAATGGGTCAGCGGCGAAGAATCCCGCAGTCTGGTGCAAGAGATGCGTAATAGCCTCACAGGAATCATGGTAGGAATCGGGACGGTGCTTGCCGACGATCCCAGGCTGACCTGCCGCAAAGAAGGCGGCCGGGATCCGGTACGCATCATCGTTGACAGCCATTTGAAGATACCCCTTTCAGCCAAGGTCCTGCAAGATGATAATTACATCCTGGCGGCCACGTCAGATTGCGACCCGGAAAAAAAGAAACGATTAGGTGATCGAGTATTGCTTACCAAGAGCAGAGACGGACAGGTGGATTTGGATGATTTGATGATGCAGCTGGGAAAGCGGGGAATCGACAGCATCTTGCTGGAAGGGGGCGGCAGGCTCAATGAATCGGCATTGAAAGCCGGTATCGTGGATCGGGTTATTTTCTTTATCGCACCGAAAATAATCGGCGGAAAAGATGCGCCGACGCCGGTGGAAGGTGAAGGCCTGGCCCGCATGGATGAAGCCATATCATTGGATAACGTCCAGTTTGAAAAAATAGGCGAAGATTTGATGATTCAAGCCATACCAAAGAGGTGAGAACATGTTTACAGGAATCATAGAGGAGATCGGCTGTCTGATGGAGAGCCGGCAGGGAAGCCTGCGGATCCGGGCAAAGAAGGTCCTGGAGGACGTCCATCTGGGGGACAGCATCGCAGTCAACGGAGTCTGTCTGACCGTTACCGGATTTGATGCGGCTTCCTTTTCCGTGGACGTTATGGCGGAAACCTTGCGCCGCAGCAACCTGGGAGGGTTGTCAACTGGCAGCAGGGTCAACCTGGAACGGGCCATGGCTGCGGACGGCCGTTTTGGCGGACACATCGTCAGCGGGCATATCGACGACACCGGAACGATAACACGCCTGGAGCAAGAAGGGAATGCCGTATGGGTTACGGTTTCGTGCAGGAAAGAGCTGCTCCGCTACATTGCGGAAAAAGGTTCAATAACCATTGACGGCATCAGCTTAACCGTAGCCAGTCTTTGGGAGCATGGGTTTCAAGTTTCCATTATTCCCCATACGGGATCGGAAACCACCCTGCTGGAGAAAAAAACAGGCGATTTGGTTAACCTGGAGACTGATCTCATAGCAAAATATATCGAAAGACTCATGCGGCCCGCCGCAGCAGAACCGGCAAAGAGCAGCATTGATCTGGAGTTTTTACAGAAAAATGGATTTTAGGAGGATAAAAAATGAGCAGCTTTGGAACGATTGAACAAGCGTTAGAGGATTTGAAAAACGGCAAGATCATTGTATGTACCGATGATCCGGACAGGGAAAACGAAGGCGATTTTATTTGTGCGGCTGAGTTTGCAACGCCGGAAAACGTGAATTTTATGGCCTGCTATGGGAAAGGGCTGATCTGCATGCCCATGAGCGGACAAATGACGCAAAAGCTGGGGCTGGCACAGATGGTCGACAACAACACGGATAACCATGCAACAGCCTTTACGGTTTCCATCGACCATGTGGATACCACTACCGGCATTTCTGCCCACGAACGATCTGTGACTGCCATGAAATGTGCGGAGGACCGGGTACAGCCGTGTGACTTCCGCCGTCCGGGGCATATGTTCCCTTTGGAGGCTAAGCCCAAAGGCGTTCTGGAAAGGGAAGGTCATACAGAAGCAACCGTTGATCTGATGCGCCTGGCCGGCCTCAAAGAATGCGGTCTCTGCTGTGAAATCATGCGGGAAGATGGAACCATGATGCGGAGGACCGAGCTCATGGAACTGGCCAGAGAGCACGGTATGACCTTTATTACCATCAAAGACTTAATCGCCTACCGAAAGCGCCATGATAAAATTATGGAACGGGTTGTAGAAGCCGATTTCCCGACCAAATACGGACAGTTTCGCATCTATGGCTATATTAACAAGCTCAACGGGGAGCATCATGTAGCTATGACCATGGGCGATGTGGAAAACGGCGATCCGGTACTGGTACGCGTTCATTCCGAATGTTTGACTGGAGATGCGCTTGGCAGCGCCAGGTGCGACTGCGGCGACCAGTACGATGCGGCGATGCGGATGATCGCCCAGGAAGGCCGGGGAATCATGGTCTACCTGCGGCAGGAAGGCCGGGGCATCGGTCTTATCAATAAGCTGAAAGCCTATGCGCTCCAGGACCAGGGAATGGACACGGTGGACGCCAACATCGCTCTGGGCTTTGACGCGGACCTGCGTGACTACACAGTGGGAGCACAGATTTTGGAAGACCTGGGTGCCACCACCCTCCGTGTTATGACCAACAACCCGGATAAAATAAGCGGCCTTGAAAGCTACGGCATCGATGTGGTGCAGCGGGTGCCCATTGAGACAAAGATCAAGCCGGAAAGTGAATTCTACATGCAGACCAAGAAAGAAAAGATGGGCCACGTGCTCCATTCATGTTAAGGAGGTAAAGGAAAGTGAAAGTTTTAGAAGGAAATTTAATCGCACAAGGACTGAAGATTGGAATTGTTGCAGGCAGGTTTAATGAGTTCATCGGCAGCAAGCTGCTGTCAGGGGCAATCGATACCCTGAAGCGCCATGGAATGGATGAAGATGCCATCAGTGTGGCCTGGGTTCCGGGGGCCTTTGAGATTCCGCTGATTGCCAAGAAAATGGCAAAGAGCGGAAAGTATGACGCCGTCATCTGTCTGGGCGCTGTCATTCGCGGAGCAACCGCCCATTTTGAATATGTAAGCGCGGAGGTGTCCAAAGGAATCGCATCCGTAGGGCTGGACAGCGAGATTCCGGTGATCTTTGGAGTACTCACTGTGGATTCCATCGAGCAGGCTATTGAACGGGCAGGAACCAAGGCCGGAAACAAAGGCAGCGAAGCCGCAGCTGCTGCCATCGAAATGGTCAATCTGATCAAAGAAATCTAATGCTACCATTTATTGAAGACTTTCTCGGCAAATCCGAGGAAGTCTTTTATTGTCAGAACCGTTCCGTCATCGAGAACGACTCGCCCGGTGTACAACCCGAATACCTGGTGCTGATCGCTGCACAGAATTCCCAGATTGGTCTTAGCTGCCCGGTCGATAATGGGATGGAAGATCATTTTAAAACGATCGTCATCGCTGGTAAAAAACCAGGGCTCCAGGTAATTGTCCACCCCGTTTAATGTGGGAATGTTAAAGGTCACACGGGACAGCTTGTGGGCTTTATGCCCATAAAAGAGCATGTTTTCCGTGGCCTCCGAATCATCGCCAAAGCCGCAGCCGATGTTAAAGCCGAAGGGTACTCCATCCAGCAGACCGGAGCTGCTTCCCCAGTACCAGGTGTTCTTATAAGTCCATACCCCGCGGCCCCAATCCAGAACGCCAAAAGATTCTTCCGGACGGAAAATATACGACTGATCACCCAGATTAACATAACCTTTCGCTGCCATGCAGTTTATTTTTTGATTGTAATAGAAGGCCAGGGGATCTTCCACAAAAGGCGTGGCAATGACCATCGAATCGCCGCCATGATCCTCCAGGGTAATTTCTCCATCCAGGGTTTTATGATCATAAAAATGATCCATATGGAATTTGAGAAAGCGCCGGTCCTTTTCTTTTCGAAAAGAAAGAAAATGGTTCTTGCAGAAGCTTTCCGTGTATCCGGTTTCCGATGTTTCCGGCATATGGGTGTGGCCCATGGGGAACAAACGCATAGGGCTTTTCGTATGCTGCCACGGCTTTCGAAAATCAATAAAAGAGATACTGTCCAGTCCCATATAGGAATTGTCAGCAATGGTCAAAGCCACGGCAAACTCCCGATTGGCAATCAGATAATAATCCCATTCTTTTATGCGAAATTTATTCGCTTTTATAGCGGAACGATCATAGTCTAATAGGAGACTCCTTGCATACCCGGCTTCAGATAATGTTCCATTGGGCCGGAGCAGATCGTGTTTTCTCGTTATTTCATGCTGCATAATCCTTCTCCCTTTTTTCATCTTAGAATAGTATAAAACATTTTTGAACAGTTGGGAAGTGGTGGTTCGTTTTTCTGTGAATGTGGTATCATAGAAATATAGATTAAACAAAGGAGAATCAACATGTTAACGATAGGATGTCATTTATCAGCAGCGAAAGGTTATGAAAATATGGGAAAAGACGCCCTTAAGATCGGGGCCAATACCTTTGCTTTTTTTACGAGAAACCCTCGGGGCGGCAAGGCAAAAGCCATCGATCCGGCAGATGCGGATAAATTGCTTTTGATCATGAAGGAGCATAAATTCGGCAAGCTGGTGGCCCATGCGCCGTATACCCTCAACCCATGTTCCAAAGACCCGAAAGTGCGGAATTTTGCGTTCATGGCTATGAGTGAAGATATGCAGCGGATGGAGTATACGCCAGGAAACTATTACAATTTTCACCCCGGCAGCCATGTGGGTCAGGGTGTGGAAACAGGGATCCGCATGATATCAGATTTGCTCAATCAGATTCTCAAGCCGGAGCAGAGCACGATTGTGCTGCTGGAAACAATGGCCGGCAAAGGCAGCGAGGTGGGAGGCAGATTTGAAGAGCTGGCGGCCATCATAGAGCGGGTAGAGTTAAAGGATAAGATCGGCGTTTGTATGGACTCCTGCCATGTCAGCGACGCCGGTTATGATATCATTCATGATTTGGACGGCGTACTTGAGGAATTTGATCGGATCATCGGGCTGGAGAAGCTGCATGCCATGCACATCAACGACAGTCAGAATCCCATAGGCGCTCATAAAGACCGTCATGCAAAGATTGGAGAAGGCCATCTGGGGCTGGAGACCATTTCCAAAATCGTCAAGCATCCTCAGCTTGCGGGCCTGCCCTTTATTCTAGAAACGCCCAATGAACTGGATGGATATGCGCGGGAGATTGCGATGCTGCGGGAAGCGTGATACAATTTTTCGGAGCAGACTTTTATCATCAATAATAGAAAGGACGAACCATGTCAGATACCATATATGCAGCCCACAGAGGCTACAGCAGCACTGCGCCGGAGAATTCCATCCCAGCCTTTGAAGAGGCCGTCAAGCATGGATTCGGCGCTGTTGAGTGCGATGTTTGGCAGGCAAGGGAGGACGGCGGCGGGCCGCAGCTTATGATCATGCATGATGAAAACCTGTCCCGCATGTGCGGCGTCAATGTGCGCATCACGAAACTGACCAAAAGCGAGCTGGCCGAATACCCCATTATTCGGGGCAAGAATATCGGTAAATATGGCGGCTCCCTGCCAATCCCCACCTTTGAAGACTATTTGCAGATTTTAGAAACAACAGAAGCGATCCCGATTGTTGAAATCAAAAGCAGGGAGCCGGAGAATGAAGAAAATGCTATCTCAGAGGAAACAGCAAGGCATTTAACCAGCCTCCTTTACAACAAACTGCCGGGTCGCCTCGCAGTGCTGCAAAGCTTCAATCTTCATTCCTTGTATCGGCTGAAACCTTTTATCCGTAAAAATACCCAGCTGCTTTATTTAGTCAAAAAGCCGGCGCTGATTAAAAGTGAACGGCTCCTGGAATACAAAAAAGCGGGGATCGCAGGGATCTCCGCCAAGTATACAATTTTATCTTCAACATCTATCAGCCGTATTCATAAATGCGGCTGCAAGCTGGCTGTGTGGACCGTGGACAGCAGAGCGCTGGCACGGAAACTGGCGGCTGCAGACCATGTTGAATATGTGATTTCCAATAAAATTTACAAATAGAGAAAAAACCATGGAGGCTTTAAGGATCGCGTCTGCTGTTTATTTGAATAAATCCGTAGTCAGGTAACGTTCACCAGTATCGGGAAGGAGAACGACAATGTTCTTGTCTTTTTCACGTTTTGCCAGCTGAACCGCAGCGTAGAGGGCGGCGCCGGACGAAATGCCGACCAGGACTCCTTCTGTCTTAGCCAGCGTTCTGGCTGCTTCGAAAGCCTCTTCGTTGTCTACCGTAAGGACTTCATCGTAGAGCTGGGTATCCAGTACTTCGGGAACGAATCCGGCGCCGATCCCTTGAATCTTGTGGGGACCGGCAATACCTTTGGATAGAACCGGAGAGGCGGATGGTTCGACGGCGGCCAGCTTAATCTTTGGATTCTTCGCCTTCAAATAGCGGCCTGTGCCAGTGATGGTACCCCCGGTTCCGATTCCGGCGACAAAGATATCGACCTGTCCATCCGTATCCTGCCAAATCTCCGGACCAGTGGTCGCTTCGTGGGCTGCAGGGTTGTACTGGTTGGCAAACTGACTAGGTATAAAACTGTTTTCCGTATTGGCAGCCAGTTCTTCCGCTTTGGCGATAGCGCCTTTCATTCCCTGGGCGCCGTCCGTCAGCACAAGTTCAGCTCCGTAAGCCTTGAGCAGCTTGCGCCTTTCCATGCTCATGGTTTCCGGCATGGTGAGAATGATTTGATAACCCTTTGCCGCCGCTGCTGCAGCCAGCCCGATTCCAGTATTGCCGCTGGTAGGTTCAATGATCACGGAGCCTTCTTTCAACAGACCGGACTCTTCCGCCTGCTCGATCATATTTTTTGCGATTCGATCCTTGACGCTTCCGGCGGGATTAAAATATTCCAGCTTCGCTAAAAGGGGTGTGCTGAGACTCTGTGCCCGGCTGAATCGGGATATTTCCAAAAGCGGCGTGCCGCCAATTAAATCTGTCATTTTCTTATAAATCTTCATAATGCTTCTACTCCTTTAAATGCCTGCGAGAGGTCTTCAATAATATCGTCAATATGCTCAGTGCCGATGGACAAGCGGATGGTTGCAGGCCCGATGCCCTGCTCCTTCATTTCTTGTTCATTGAGCTGAGAATGGGTTGTGCTGGCCGGGTGGATGACCAGTGATTTAACATCGGCTACATTAGCCAACAGCGAAAAAATTTTCAAATGATCAATAAAGGCATGGGCTTCTTTTTGCCCACCCTTAATATCGAAGGTAAAGATGGAGGCTCCCCCGCCCGAAAAATACCGCTCATAAAGATCATGATGCGGGTGATCCGCAAGGGAAGGGTGCTGGACAGCTGCAACCAATGAATGTTTACTGAGGAATTCCACCACTTTCAACGTATTGAAAACATGGCGCTCAACTCTGAGGGAAAGGGTTTCCAAGCCCTGTAAAAACAAAAATGCGTGGAGCGGCGCCAGAGTTGCGCCCATATCCCGCAAAAGGACTGCGCGTATGCGGGTGACAAAAGCCGCCGGCCCGGCCGCTTTTGTGAAGCTGACACCGTGATAGCAGGCAGTAGGCTGGGTAAGCTGCGGGAATTTACCGCTGGCTTCCCAGTCAAATTTGCCGCTGTCTACGATTACACCGCCCAGGGCTGTGCCGTGGCCGCCGATGAACTTGGTAGCCGAGTGAACGACGATATCGGCGCCCAGTTCAAAGGGCCTCAGCAAAAATGGTGTGGCAAAGGTATTGTCTACAACAAGAGGAATTCCATGATCATGGGCAACTTTAGCTACTTTTTCAATATCGATCAAGGTCGCGTTGGGATTGCCGATGGTTTCAATGAAAATAGCTTTCGTATTTTTCCGCAGCGCATTCTGAAAAGCGCCGTCCTCGTCCGGATCGACAAAGGTGGTGGAAATACCCATTTCAGGCAAGGTATGTTCTAAAAGATTATAGGTGCCGCCGTAAATGGTCTTGGCTGCGACGATGTGATCCCCTGCATGTGCAAGATTCTGGAATGTATAAGTGACGGCGGCAGCCCCGGAAGCCACTGCCAGAGCGGCACAGCCTCCTTCAAGGGCGGCGATCCTTTTTTCAAAGACATCCTGTGTGGAATTGGTCAGCCGGCCGTAGATATTGCCGGACTCAGCAAGGCTGAATCTGGCTGCGGCCTGAGCCGAATCCTTGAAAACATAGGATGTAGTCTGATAAATGGGGACTGCCCGTGAATCGGTGGCCGAATCGGCTTCCTCCTGTCCTACGTGCACCTGCAATGTCTCAAATCTGTAAGTTGTTTCTGCCATGATATGCTCCTCCTAATACCTCAAATCTTAATTCATATAATTCCTATAGAAATAGTATGAATTTATAGTAATATAAATTCCCTGCTTTGTCAACAGGGAATCTTAAACCAAATAGAAAAATTAGATGCAGAAATCGTTATTGCCTGCGGTCCTTTGATTTTCGCAGAGGTCGGCCAAGGTGACACTGTCCACATAATCGTTGATGGCGTTATAAAGGCCTGTCCAGAATGGAAGGGTGCCGCAGCTGCTGCAGCGGGGACAGTCGTTTTCCTGGGTTTCCAGGCAGACTACCGGGGCCAGAGCCCCTTCTGTAGTCCGCAGAATATCGCCTACTGTGTAAGAATCCGGCGCTTTGGCAAGCTTATAGCCGCCTTGGGGGCCGCGAACACTTTTGATATAGCCGTTCTTATTAAATAAGGATACGATTTGCTCCAGATATTTCAGCGAGATATCCTGCCTTGCAGAAATTTCCCGCAGAGAAACATATTCATCTCCGCCGTAGATCGCCAGGTCCAGCATGAAACGCAGCGCATAGCGGCCTTTGGTTGAAATTTTCATAAGCACATTCCTTTCTTTGCGATATTTCATCCTTCGGCAGCTCACTCCGCTTGCTGGTCAGAATGTTATACTATTCTGACCAGATTAATACGGAGTTGCCGAGAGGTGCAGAATAAGTGAAACTTGCCCGACCTGGCTCGCAAGTTATAACATAACGAGCCGATGGCTGAAGGGGGGAGCCTTAAAAAATCCCATTTTCTGATACCCCCAGCGTGCTGCCTTTCCATCGCTAGCCTGCGGATGGTCAGAACTGCGTTAGATATTAATGTCTGGACAAAATAAAGAAAATATTGCCGCAATTCAACAGTTGCTGCATAGCGAATTAGATAACCAATCAAGTTTCCGTATAAGCCTTATCAAAGGTAATGACCACGAAATAGGTGGGATTAATTTGCTTGAGCATTGCATCCACCAGCCGGCTTATTTCATCCTCGGACATTTTACAGGACGGTGTCAATACCGCATCAAAGATGATATTGGTATGCGTCTTGCCGGGAACGATGCGTAGATCGTGAATACTGTGGACTCCCTCAAGGGGCTTAATTGTCTGAATAATCTCTTTATAGAGCTGGCTGATCAGAGGGTTATCCAGTTCTACCGGATCCATATGAGCAGTAAACTCGATGTGAAGGCCCTCCTTGATGTATCGTTCAATGTTGTCGATCATATCGTGGCTTTCCATTAGATCGCCCTTGGCGTCCACCTCAATGTGAATGGATGCGAAGATTTTGCCGGGACCATAGTTGTGCACCACCAGATCATGGATGCCGATAACCCCTTCATGGGAAAGAACGCCTTCTTCAATGGCCCGTACCAGATCCGCATCCGGCGCTTCTCCCAGAAGCGGGCTGGAAGTCTCGCGAATCAGCTGAATCCCGGACCAAACGATGAACAAGGCAACTAAACAGCCCATATAACCATCCAGCTGTATATGAAAGATTTTTCCGATGAAAATGCTGACCAGAACAGCGGAAGTGGAGATCACGTCATTGCGGCTGTCGGCGCCTGTGGCCATGAGGGCAACGGAATTGATTTTTTTACCGATCCCCATATTAAAAAGGGCCTGCCAAATCTTAATAACAATGGCAATGACTAGAATAATTACCGTAGTATAGCTGAAGGAAAGCGGGTCAGGCTGCAGAACTTTGCGAAAGGATGAGCTCAGCAGCTGCAGACCCAGAACGATGATCAGCACTGAAATAAAAAGGCCGGTCAGATATTCGATTCGGGCATGGCCGTAGGGATGGTCTTTATCTTCAGGCGCTGCCGCCAGCTTGAAACCGATCAGTGTAATAATAGAGGAAGAAGCATCCGCCAAATTGTTGATTCCGTCCGCCACAATGGCGATGCTGCCTGCCACCAGACCGACGATGATCTTCATCGTACACAAAACCGCATTAGAGATAATGCCTACGATTCCGGCAAATTTACCGTAGCGCTCCCGGACTTTGGGATCGCCGGTATTCTTATAGTCTTTTACAAATATTTTTGCTAAAAAAGTTCCCATATCTATACTCCGTTCAAATAACAATATGACCTATTATACCATATCTTTCTACAACTATGTACAAACGGATGGCAGGAAATTATATGACCGGTTGCTATTCCCATCGACGGGAGTGAAAGGGGGAGAAATACAATTTTCAGGCAAAACAACTCGTCCGCCGGCATATGTTCCCAAAGAGAGGTGGATCTTTATGAAACAGGACTTAAATCATGGGCAGCAGTTAAGCTGCTTTAAATTAACCGGCGTTGCAGTGGGCAGTACGATTGCCAGCGGAGCCTTCAGCTTGTCGGGGGATATGGCGGCTGCCGGAGCAGGGACAGCGGCGGTTCTATGCGGATGGCTTTTATGCGGTCTGGGAATGCTGGGACTGGTCGTTTGCTTTTACCACCTGAGCCGCGTCAAGCCGGGGCTGACGGGCGGTATTTACAGCTATGCCAGAGCCGGGTTCGGGGATTATGCAGGTTTTAATTCGGCCTGGGGCTATTGGATCAGCAATTTTCTGGGCAACGTGTCCTTTGCAACTTTAATGTTTGCGGCGCTGGGCCATTTTTTTCCTGTATTCGGAGCAGGAAACAATTTGGCGTCTGTCGTGGGAGCATCGGCGGTCACGTGGCTGTCAGTACTTTTGGTGCTCCGGGGAATGAAAGCGGCTGCCCTCATCAATCTGCTGGTCACCTTTGCCAAGCTCATCCCGATTTTTCTATTTATCTTGGCAGTGATTTTTCTAAAAGCCTTTGATCCGCAGATCTTTTTTTTCAACTTTATGGGAGAGGATACCGGATTGCCATTCAGCAGACAAGTGATGGCTACGACATATACAACGGCATGGGCTTTCATCGGCGTTGAAGGAGCCGTTGTTATTTCCGGACGAGCGAGGACTTCACAGGATGCGGGCAGAGCGACAGTAATATCTTATCTGTGTGTGCTGATGATTTATATCCTGATTTCTGTTCTCAGTATGGGTGTGATGACCAGAGGACAGCTGGCCCAGCTGGGCAATCCGCCGCTGGCGGACGTAATGCGGCAGGTAGTCGGGCCCTGGGGCGGTAATCTGATCAATGCCGGCGTTGTCCTTTCCTTGTTGGGAGCCACACTGGGGCATACGATTATTTCTGCGGAATGTGCCTACGAAGCTGCGTCAAAAGGTTCATTCTGCAAGCTCTTTGCTATGGAAGGAAAATCGGGAGCACCTATCGCCGCGCTGTTAATAACCGGAGCACTGGTGCAATTGTTTCTGGTGATCGTATATAAGAGTGCATCCACTTATCAAATTTTCTATACAATTTCTACGACCATGATGGTCATTCCATATCTTTTGACAGCTCTCTATTACTGGCAGCTGGCCGCTCATAGACCGGAAAGTTTAGAGCATGCGGGGATACACCCTGCAAGGGGCCGGCTTGCTGCTGTAATTGGAATTTTATATGGAGTTTGGCTGATTTATTCGGGCGGTTTGACGGCCCTGTTGGTGTCTGCACTCCTATATGCGCCGGGAACCTTGATTTATATGAAGGGGAAAGGTGAGCAGCATCTTCCTCCTTTTTACCGGATGAGGGATAAGGTTCTGCTGACTCTGATTCTATCGATCTTTACAATTTCGCTTGCACTGAGGGGACAAGGGGGTCTCGATCCATTTTAAAGGGAGCCTATTTGGCTCCCTCCTTATCTTTATTCTCTTCCAGTGCTTTTCTCAAAGCTGTAGCCAGCTGATCGGTGCAGGATGTGGATTTCATGCCGCAGCTGATTCCAGAAAGCTTTTTCGTGACTTCTTCCACCGGCATGCCTTCTACTAATGTTGAAATTGCCTTTAGATTGCCGTTGCAGCCGCCGCTGAACTTTACATTTTTGACAATATCGCCGTCCAATTCAAAGTCCAGCTTGGTGGAACAGACTCCTCGTGGGATGTAGGAATACTTCATAACAATTTGTCCTTTCTTAATTGCTTTTTACTGTTATAATATATAATATAGCAAAAAAGAACGGAAAGGGAAAGATAAAATGCGTTCAGACAAAAATAAAAGAAAAATTAAGAAAAAAAGCAGCATGAAAATGATGTTGATTGTGCTGGTTGTACTGGTAATTGGTGGGGCAACCGCCGTATTTGCTCTCTTTGGAGGGCTTTCCAGCGATTGGCCGGATATCAAATCACCAAAGACAAACCCGCTGACCGGTGAGCTGGTAATCGAACTGCCATCGAGACCGTTCATCCTTTCAACTGACAATGATTCCGGTCTGGCAAGACCACAGTCGGGGATCTCCAAGGCCGATATTGTTTATGAATTTCCAGTGGAGGGAGGTTCCAGCCGTTTGGAGCCGATTTATTACAGCAAGGTACCTGACAAAATCGGACCATCCCGCAGCGCAAGGCCGTATTTTATCGATATGGCCAGAGAGTATAAAGCGGTTTTCGTCCACCACGGATGGAGCCCGCAGGCCAAAAAATATTTAGAGTCCGGTGTGATTCCCTACATCAGCGCGTTCAGTTATAACCGTATTTTCTATCGTTCAACGGATCGCAGCGCGCCCCATAATTCTTATACCACGGGGAAAGACGTCTGGAAGACCATTAAAAAAGAAGGATGGGATCAGCAGCAGGAGCCGAGGAGCTTTCCATTTTTGGGAGACGGCCAGATCCAGCAGGGAGCATCTGCCGTCGATATTGATATTGATTATCGGGTAAATAAGAATAACTATAAGTATGATAAAAAAACTGGCCTCTATAAAAAATACGTCGGCGGAAGCGAGTATATGGACAAAGAGACCGGAAAGCAGATCACCACGAGAAACATTCTGGTGCAAAAAGTGAAATCCAAAGTTCTGGATGAAAAGGGGCGCTTGAAAATCAATATGACCGCAGGGGGAGATGCCCTGCTTTTTACCAACGGAGTTGCAGTAGAAGGCAGCTGGTCTAGAAAAGATCTCGATTCCCCTACTGTTTTTACGGATCAAGAAGGGAAGGAACTGAAGCTGAACGTGGGCGTTACCTGGATTCAGGTGGTGGATGACACGGTGAAGGTGGAATACAAATAGCGATGAACGAAAGCAAAGAAGATAAAATGCTCTTGGCTGGGGCAGAAGACAAATATCAGCAGTGTAGTCGCCAGTATATGGTGACCAGCACTGGTTTTCTGGATTTACGACAAAGAGCGCTGGTGGAAGGACGCCTGCGGGAGCTGAGCAAAGCTTCAAGCGATGTGAGCTGGGCGTTTTTCGGCGGGTATGAAGATGCGGAGCGAACCATAGCCATGTTTCTGCCTGACTATGCGAGCCTTGAAGAGAACCATCCCCTAGCGGTCATCCGTGCGGAGGCTCCGTCCGGGGGAAGGAAGCTGACCCATCGGGATTATCTGGGATCGCTCACCGGATTGGGGATCAAAAGGGAGAAGATCGGTGATATTCTTACCAATGAAACAGGGGCGGACATCCTTATTTTAGAAGAAATAAGGGACTTCCTGCTGTTTCATTATGAGAAAGCAGGAAGAACCAGCCTGAAGCTGGAGTCCGTCCCTCTGTCGGAGCTGCGGATACCTGAGCAGAAAACAAGTATGCAAAAAGATACGGTTGCCTCTTTGAGACTGGACAACGTGATCGCATCGGCTTTTTCCCTTTCCAGAGCAAAGGCGGCGGAAGCGATTCGCTCGGGATTGGTCTTTGTCAATAGTATGCAGGCGGAAAAGACAGATTTCCAAGTTAAAGAAGGAGATAAGCTGGTACTCCGGGGGAAGGGCAAGGCTTTCTTGCGTGAAGTCGGACAGCGAACGAGAAAGGATCGAATTTTTATTGTGACTGAACGGTATTTGTAGGCCATAGAAAATGGGCTGCCTGCTGACCAATGATTTAATTCATGTAGCTGTGCGGTGCCTGGGATTATACTAAATTTTTTATTTTAATGAATCTAGTGAATTATTGCAACGTTTTCAAGGTTCAAATTGTGTCAAAATCCTTGAACCTTTATATATCTCGAAATTTCAGGCTTGCAAGCCCACAATATTTACACCACTTTCGGCCCAAACACCCCATTTTCATTATGGTAAACCAAAAAACACAGCAGTCACACGAAGTGTGACTGCTGTGTTCGCGCTTCCGGCTTTCTTGTCCGGTTAATATTTTTCGACGACTTCCTGCAGCACTTTATTGGCAATACTGCCGGAAACCTGACTGCCGAAACCGCCGTTTTCAACCAATACGATAAAGGCATATGGATGTTCTTCATCCCTGAGGAAACCGGTAAACCAAGCGTTGGGCCGTTTATTCTTCCCAACTTCCGCTGTGCCGGATTTTGCGCAGATATTCAGGCCCGGAAAGTTCTCCGTACCATAATTATCTTCCACGTTGTTACGCATCATGTTTTGAAGGATTGATGCAGTGTTTTCTTCAATCATACGCTTAGTCCAGGACTTCCAGGGCAGGCTTGCAGGAATTCCGGTGCTGAATTTTACATTGCGAATAATTTTCGGCTGTACAGCCCGCCCGCCGCCGGCGATGGCTCCCATATAGGTCATCATCGTACAAGGGTTTACTAGATCTTCATGCTGCCCGATACCGGCCCAAGCCAGCTCAACTCCACCGCTCTGTGGAAACTCAAACTTTCCCCTTGCAGTAGAGATTCCGTTGATATCTCTGCTGATGGTCAGACCGGTCTTCTCTGTATATTCCTTCATCTTTTCTGCGCCCACCTTTTCGGCCAGCTTTCCGAAATAGCAGTTGCAGGATACGGCCAAAGCCTTTTCCAGATTAACCTTTCCGTGAGGTTCCTGGCAGGTAACTCGGTCCGAACCGCCATAAGACTGTCTGCCGGTGCAAGTGTATTCCCAGGTCGCATAATCGGATAAATTTTCGATGGAAGCCGCCGCTGTCACCAGCTTGAATATGGAGCCGGGAGTGAAGGTAGCGGAAAAGAAACGGTTCATGTAAATACCAGATTTATCATCCTCGCTTACCTTAGGCGGGTCCGTTGGATCGTAATTAGGCGAACTGACCAGACAGATGATTTCTCCGGTCTTATAGTTATAAACTCCGACTGTACCTTTTCGTCCGGCAAGCGCTTGATTGGCCGTAGTGCAGATTTCGGAATCAATAGTGAGGTTCACATTTCTGCCTTTTCCCAGCATGGAGTAAGTCCCCGTAAGAAAATTATAACCCGAAAGCTTATTGGCAAAGACTTTATTAGCGCCGGTAGCGATCATGCCGCTTTTATCGCCAGTTAAATGGACGTTCGCTTTCCGAATGGAAGAGGTATCGCTGAATTGCATCTTTCCGCCCACATTGGTCATAAGCAGTTTGCCGTTTCGATCGTAAAGGGAGCCGGTTTTCAGCTTTCCTTTATCGTTGTAAATCTGTTTGTTGGCTGTATAAGTCGCCCAGTCGCCTCCGTCTTTCACATAGCGAAAACAAAAGACGCCGAGGCCGATTACCAGGACTCCGGCAAGGAGCAGGCACATGATCGCACGTTTTTCAATCTTTTTCATGATGCTAGGCCCCCTTCCTTTTTATCGTCCAGCCGGACGGCAAAGCTGGCGTTCTGCCTGGTGTCGGCTGCCTTGAGGAAGGCCAAAAGCCCCCAGGAGACGATCATACTGGTCCCTCCGCTGGAAACGAAGGGGAAGGTTACTCCGGTAAAAGGCAGCAGGTCCAGCGCACCGAACACGTTGAGTATCGTTTGAAAAATAAACAGCGAGGTGGCGGCACAAGCGGCAATGCTGTAATAAGCGGAGCGGCCTGCGATGATGGAACGGACCGCAAAGACGCCCAGCGTTACAATACATAGAACAGCTAAAATAGCAATAATCAGACCCCACTCCTCAGCAAGCAGGGAAAAAACAAGGTCAGTATCTGAAGCCGCTGTAGTATGGAACCAGCCTTTTCCGGCACCAACGCCGGGAAGGCCGCCGCTGGCCGCCGCCGACATGGCCCTGGTCTGCTGGTATCCGGTTCCCATAGGATCGTCCCAGACATGCCCCCAAGTGGCGAATCGCTGCCTCACATGGGGCTTCAACGTCAGCACCAGCATACCAGCCAGTGCTACAGCACCGACGATGAGGATCAGCTTGGAAAAATCGCCGCTTCGCAGAAAGGCGATGACCAGGAAGGTGACAAAGAAAATGGCAGCGCCGCCAAAGTCACTCATTAAAGCCAAGCAGCCCATACAAAAGCCGGAAAAAATCATGAAGATGGTCAGGTTTCCTTTTTCATACAACTCATCTAAAGTAGCGGCTCCGGCAATAATAAAGGATATTTTAACCAATTCTGCCGGTTGAATAGACATTCCTCCGATTTCAATCCAGTTCTTTGCTCCATAATGAGTTGTTCCAAAAAGTAATGTTGCAAGCAGCAGAACAACGCCCACTCCCAGAATCAACATCCGAACTTCCTTGGACCTGTTCAAATCCCGCAAAAACCAGCACAACAGAAAGAATAAGACTACCCCTAAGATGATGCAGATCAACTGTTTCATCGTGTTGCCGGTGTGTACAGCTGTTGCAGCCAAACTGAGCGTGGACAAGAAAAAGGCAATGGTTTCCATTTCAAATGCGATCCGCCGCAGAGAGCGCATGAAAAGAAAATAAACCCACATAATCGCACATAGACCGAAGATGGATGTTGGAATGGATGGAGGGCAGTCATCTCCATATGCGACTTTAAACTGAACTACTGTCAAAACCTGAAAGACCGTCAGCGCAATCAGCGATGTCCACGGAGATACGGGCCGGCTTTTCCGCTTTCTTTTTTGAATGTTTTGCTGCTTTTCCTGCAAGCTTACAGGAATCAAAGAAAAATTAGCGCCGCCCAGAGTAAGTACATCGCCGGGACGCAAAGGCATAGTCTTTTTTACCTTCACCCCATTTATGTAAGAACCGTTTTTCGAATGCAAGTCATTGTATCGCCAAGTTCCCCGGGCATCCCGAACCAGGGTTCCGTGATTACGGGATATACTGTTCAGGTTGACTACAATATCGGCGCTGGAAGCTCGCCCGATAACGTTTTCCCAATGCTTGAGCGGGGTAGAAGAACCGTCGGGGCCTCCTATATAGGCCCATATCTCTGAAGGGTTTTTTGCCTGAAGCAAAGATTTAATTGATTTGACCAGTATAAATATAGCAAGAAGCACAAAGACCCACCTTACGGCCGCTGTGTAATATGGCCCCATGACGGTCATTATGTTCTGGAATGTATCCATGCCTTGTCCTCCTTTTTCTAACTTAAATGCAGAGAACATTATATCACAACCGGGTCTTTTTTCGGACCCCTTTAATAAACTTTTAAGAATCAACATGATGGCTGCTCATGCTGAAAAAGTTGAAAAAAAGCGAAAAAATGAATATAATATATCATTAAGTTAGATTATGTTATAAATTGTATACAATACTCGACGACCGAGGAGGAAGTGTATGACAAAGAAAACGAAAGAAAGAAGGGACAGGCGGGACGGAACCAGAGTCCGCAATGTGGATGGGGTCCATGCGATTATGCCGCATTTGATGCCCAATCGGTGTGATGCGGAAGTGTATATACAAGAGCAGATCGATGTCACCAATTTGATGCGGTATCTGCAGGAAAAAAATGGGCCAGGTGCCGAATATAAAACTACAATTTTTCATACGATCGTTATGGCGGTTGCTAAAACCATATATAAAAGACCGCTGCTGAACCGCTTTATTGCTGGCAAACGATTTTTCGATCGTAATGAGATTACAATTTCATTTGTAGTGAAGCGACAGTTTCAGGATGGAGCCGAAGAAGCGCTGATGACGCTGCGGGTTGAGGACGATATGACACTGGAAGATGTGAGCAGAAAAATCATTGGAGATTCTGCCAAGCTTAGGCAAGAGGCTGGTACAAATGATATTGACCAAGTGCTGGGCAAACTGGCTAAGCTGCCCAGATTTGTTATGAGAATCATGATGGCTGCTTTTCGGTTTTTGGATTTTCATGATAAGATGCCGGCATTTATCTGTGATGGGGACCCCAACTATTCAACGGCTATGCTGACCAACCTGGGCAGCATTGGATGCAGCTGTGTCTATCATCATTTGAACAATTATGGAACTAACTCTCTGCTCATTGCCGTAGGAACCGTGCATCAAGCACAGATCATTGGGGATGATGGAGAAGCGGAGATCCGAGATGTGGTTGATCTTGGCGTTACTTTGGATGAAAGAATTGCAGACGGCTTTTATTTTGCCAGATCCGTAAAATTGCTGGAGGAAATCCTATCCCAACCGGAAATTCTGGAAAAACCAGTAAAGGAGGAAGTGGATTATGAATGCTAAAGAACCAAAGGCTCCGTGGCTGTCGTCATACCGTAATGTGCCTGAAACACTGGATTACCCCGATCTTTCGATGATCGATCTGATAGAAAAGAATGCAGAAGAACACCAGGATGTAACTGCATACGAATTCATGGGAAAGAAAGTGACCTATCGCCAGTTTTTGTCAGAAGTCAATCAGTGCGCAAGAGCATTGTGTGCTTTGGGCATTCATGAAAACGACCGGGTTACGATTTGTATGCCCAACACTCCGCAAGCGGTCACGATGTTTTATGCGATCAACCGCATGGGAGCGCTGGCCAATATGGTCCATCCGCTGTCGGCTGAGGGAGAAATCGAGTTTTATCTCAACCACTCTCACAGCACAGCTATTCTTGTTCTGGACGCTTTTTATTCAAAGGTTGAACAGGTACGCGGCCGGACGCCGGAGTTGAAGCATGTTATTGTAGCCTCCATTGCCACCGAGCTTTCAGGTATTACAAAACTTGGATTCAAGCTGACGAAAGGAAGAAAGATCAAGAAGATCCCGAGCCGTGAGGATGTTATCACCTATACGAGCTTTATGCGGAAGGGGGAATCTTTTTCCGGAAACTTCCGGACCGTGCGCAAGGGTTCTGCTGAAGCTGCAATTTTATACAGCGGCGGCACTACGGGAAAAACAAAGGGAATCATCTTAACCAACTTGAACTTTAACGCTCTGGCTATGCAGACCGGTGCTGCGGGAGACTGTATTATAACCGGGCATAAAATGCTGGCGATCATGCCCATGTTTCACGGGTTCGGTCTGGGCGTCTGTATCCACACCATGCTGATTCACGGCTGCAGCTGCGCCTTGGTTCCCCAATTCAGCGTTGAAACATATGCTAAGCTGCTCAAATCCGTCCAGCCCAACTACATTGCCGGCGTGCCGACTCTTTTCGAGGCGCTGTTGCGCAATAAACGGATGAAAGACGTGGACTTGTCCCGCCTGGAAGGTGTCTTTTCCGGCGGCGATTCTCTATCCGTCGAGTTAAAGAAGAAGGTGGACCGCTTTCTCCGGGAGCATGATGCTCCCGTACAGATCCGGGAGGGGTACGGGACGACCGAATGCGTTACTGCCAGCTGTCTGACGCCCAAGGACTTTTACAAAGAGGGAAGTATAGGGATTCCTTTCCCCGATACTTATTATAAAATTGTCAAGGCCAGCACTAAAATGGAAATCCCTTATGGAGATGAGGGTGAAATTTGTATCAGCGGCCCCACAGTTATGAAAGAATATCTGGAAGATCCGGAAGAAACAGAATCCACGCTCCAGCGTCACGAGGACGGGAGGATTTGGCTTCATACCGGAGACCTGGGAACTATGGATGAAGAAGGCTTTGTTTATTACAAACAGCGGCTGAAACGGATGCTTATTTCCTCTGGATACTCCATCTACCCGTCTCAGTTGGAAAATATCATTGACGCTAACAAATATGTGCTCATGTGTACCGTAATCGGCGTGCCCGATCCATATAAAGTGCAAAAGGTTAAGGCATTTATCGTCTTGAAGCGGGGTGTCAAGCCGACGCCGGAAGTCCAAAAGGATATTGAAGAGCATTGTGCGAAAAACATTGCCCAATACGCCATGCCCTATGAATTTGAATATCGGGATAAGCTGCCTCAGACACTGGTGGGAAAGGTAGCTTATACGATTTTAGAAAAGGAAGAGCTCGCAAAGCTGAACAAACTGGAATCATAGGATTTTGAACAATTGGTACGGTGTTGATTGCTGAGGGGAGCCGACTCCTGCTTACAGCCGGGAGGACTGGCAAACTTCTGCTAGTGGGTGAGGTGGCAGGGCTCCAGGATACTTCTGCGGAATGGGGAGGGGCCAGGCCCGGGAAAATTGTTGCTGACCGGTGAGGTGGCGTGGCGGATCTTGGAAAACTCCTGCAAAGCTTTGCTTTTTTTACGCAAAGTTGTGGGGCTGCGGGGCATCATTTTGGAAAAAAGTAGGCCTGACTCCTGAAAAGCCTATTTAAGAGGGTTTAATCGTTGAAAAAGGGGAAAAGATTAAAATTTTTTTGATTTCTTCCGGCCATTTAACGTTTCGTGCAGGGCTACTCTTCTGCACAGCAGGATAAAAGATGCGAGCCGCAGCTCGCATCTTTTATGATTTCAGACCAGCGGGGGCGAGAAACGCGAGAATCTGAGATCTGAGAGTAACTATCAAAGTCGAAGCCTTTTGGCAAGAATTGTAATACTGAGTGCCAGACGATTTGTTTTTTGCTGTCATTTTCATGCCTCTGAAAAAAGACATCGGAATATAATTGACATAAGTCAGAAACTGGGCTATAATTGACATAAGTCAGAAACCAAGGAGATTACCATGCCGAGACCTAAAAAATGCAGAAAAATCTGCGGCCTTCCTAAACGATGCAATTTTGGACCGCTGGACGGTGATGCCGCAGATGAAAACGTTATTATGACGGTTGATGAATACGAGACGATCAGACTGATCGACCATCTGGACTACAATCAGGAGAGTTGTTCCCAACAGATGGGAGTAGCGAGAACTACAGTGCAGGCTGTGTATAATTCTGCTCGGAAAAAGTTGGCGGAGGCCTTGGTTGACGGCAAACCCTTGATCATACAGGGAGGAAATTATAGAATTTGCCCGCAGGGCAGAAATCGGTGTTGCAAAAAAGGAGGCCATCAGGATGAAAGTTGCAGTTACTTACGAAAATGAACAGGTATTTCAACATTTTGGGCAGACGTCCCAGTTTAAAATCTATGAGGTAAAGGATGGAACTGTATCCTCAAGTGAAGTTGTATCTACAGGCGGAAAAGGACATGGGAGTCTGGCGGGATTTCTCAAAGACGCAGGTGTCGATACGGTTATCTGCGGTGGTATCGGTGGAGGTGCCAAAGCTGCTTTGGCCGAGTTAGACATTCAGGTGCTGCCGGGAGTATCTGGAGCCGTGGATGAACAAGTAGAACGGCTGTTAGCCGGCAATCTGGAATATGATCCAACGATCCAGTGTTCCCATCACGGAGAGGGGCATAAGTGCCACGATTAATTCTCATCATATCCAAAGGAGCCGCATTTGCGTTATCGCAGCGGCTCTTTTATTTATCACGTAAAAGGAGCAGCGTTTTCTAAACATGTAATGTCGATAGGCGTATACCTTGCAAGCTACGGCGCAGCAAGATTCGCTGATTTTACCCGATGCACCTATTTTTTGTCCCTGATGGGACGATTTTTAGTTTTTTTGTCAATTCCTATTCGATATGGGCAAATACTATAGCAATGTCCATATTAAGATTACAAATTTTACCTCTTAAACAACGAATTTTCAGTCACGGTAAGATTCAGTATTTTTTACCTTGCGACAATGCCGTCCCGATGGTAAAAATACCACAAGGTTTTTGGCAAGACAAAAAATTTTTAAAAAATATCAGAAAATTCTTGCAATGTTAAAAAAGTGATGCTATAATACAAACAAGAAAAGCAAAGAAAGAGAAGGAAATCTAAGATGGAACTCTCTACTAGCTTTTGAAATAAATAAGTTGAAGTCAAAAGGCTTTAATCAAAGAAAGAGGGTGAGTCCACCAGAAATGCAAACTGAGTCAACAAAAAGATAATACCGATTGCAAAACCAAGTGACACGCCTTTCGATGCTGGCCGGGCGGCCAAAGGCAGAAAAAGGAATTTTGGTAAAGTGAAAACTTTAGGAACCGAAGTCAGAGGAAATATGAGTTGTAAGTCGCCGGAGCGGGAGCGTAGCGGTAGACAAAGATTCCGAAGTACGGAGGTGTAAAGACGGAAACTTTATGGGGAGTAAAGGTGGGAGAGGAAGTAGCGATCGGTATTATCTTACGTTTTATGAAAAATCCATACCTATGGTTTATTTTTTTGCACAAAAACAACATGTTCCGGTATACAGCAATATTTTTATGCTCTGGGCAAGGTGTCCTTTTAAAAAAGGGAAGATATCAAGTGTCATTGTAAATAGCTTATTTGCATTAAGAGCAGGCCAGATAAAATTATTGATAATTAATAAAAAAATACTTGCAATAGAGATTTGAATATTGTATAATCAATTTTGCAAGTTTGAAAAACAGACATGCTTATAGTTGAAAAAGATTGAAATCTAAAGGATTATATGCACCATTAGCTCAGCTGGCAGAGCACCTGACTCTTAATCAGGGTGTCCAGGGTTCGAACCCCTGATGGTGTACCACAAAGTATACGAAAACCACTGAAATTTCAGTGGTTTTTAGCATTTTCAGACCTCTTTAAGGTGTAAAATAGACCATACGGGCTGTAAATAAAAAAAGACTCTAGGCCCCTAACAAGGATAATGTGTACCCAAAAAAAGTAGAGAGGCGAAAGGGCCGGTGAACGAAGAAGTAGGATTGAAGGGGAGATAATGGCAAGAAAACATTGCACAAGAGAACTCAGACTAAAGCTGCGTTAGAAGTGACCTAACCTGAGAATAAAGGAATAGAGCGCATCATCGCAGTGAAATATGTGGTTAAGCCATGGACGGTGAAAAAATGGAAAGCCCGTTGGGGTGCTGTCCTTCTACAGAGATAATTTGGCTATTAAGACAGGACGACAGGCCGCGCAGCGGGTTGTGTAAACCCCTGATGGCACTCCACACCATGAAATTCTAATGGTGCGGAGTAAAACCCGGTCCGTTTTCGAAGATGAAGGCACGTATAGCTGGCAATGATACTGCGGATGATCGTTTTAGATAAAAAAGCCTGAATGAAGCAGGTATTACATGTTGCCTTTTTCCCGAAACAGCTAGCAGAACTGAAAGCTCGGTCACTGTTTTTTCGGTTTGCTGCTGCTAATTTCTTTTGCGCCGACCTTCGGCCTGTCAGCCAGGGCAACTATGGTAATCGATGCTATGATTACAGCTCCGCCCAGCAACTGCATCGTGTTTAATAACGTCCCAAATAAAATCCATGTGACAATAACCGCTGTGAAAGGCAGCAGGTTCATCATAATGGCGGTTGTTGTTACTGCCAACCTTCCGACCCCATAAAGATAGAAAAGCTGACTGATTCCGATAAGAAGGACAGCCGCCGCCATAATGAGGATTAACTGGATTGGAGTGAGCTGCAGAACGTGCTCCGGATGATAGAGCAAGAAAAGCGGCAGATCGATCAATGCTCCCGCTGTAAAAAAACCGGTCGTCATTGCCAAGATGGAATACTTGTTATTTAACGGTTTGGCGACAATCGTATAACCAACCCAGCAGCAGGCAGCAATGAGCACCAGAATGATCCCCAAGAGACTGCCGCTGAAATCGCCTTCTTCTGCGCCCATAAGAATCACGGCCACACCAGCAATGGACGCCAGAACGCCAAGCAATTTTACTTTTGTAATTTTATTTTTATATACGATGGCATCTCCGATCATTCCAAAGAGAGGGACAGTTGCAAACAACAGCGACGAAAGAGAGGCTCCCGTAAGCGTAATCCCGATGGCTTCGATGATATAATAGAGCCCGGATCCAAGAGCGCCGCCAATCAGAAATCTTGGTATGTCTTCCTTTTGAAAAGGCAGCTTCTTTTCTTTGATCTTAAGTACAATCAGAAATAAAATAGCGATCAGCGCAAGTCTCAAGAACACCAGACTCACCGAGTCTATGTATGCGGAAATATATTCAATAAAGACAAAATCCAATCCGCCTGCCACCGGTAAAACCGTAGCCGCCAATACTGGCTTTATTTTTTTGTCCGTTGTTTGTAAATCCATCTTCTCTCCTCCTGAATTAAGTTTTGAATTCTATGTTCTCATGGTAAACCTTAAACTTACTTGAATGTCAATGGTTATTTTGATAGAATTTCCTTATAACAAAACGACCGTTCCTTTATTGTAACTCCGATAAGAAAAAGGTGGACAAGATGCCAGATCAAAAGGAAAATAGCAAAGCATTCCTTAAAAACATAAAAGATATCGCAAAGCTCTTCAATGTACCCAAGTCCGCGTTACGCTATTGGGAGAAGAAAGGATTAATTTCCCTGGAAAGAAATAAGGAAAACGATTACCGAGTCTATTCCAAGAAATCAATTTCTGAAATACAGGATTTGCTCATGTACCGTTCTCTCGGTCTGTCCCTCAAGGACATTTGCCGAATTAACCAAGCGTCCGTAGACGATAACATCGATATGATTGCCAAAAGGCGCAGTGTGCTGGAAAAGGAAATGGAAAAGCTGTCGAATACGATGAGCAAGCTGGATTACAGGATTGAACGATCCAATGAATATAAGGCGCTGCAAAATGCCCCATTTCAGCCATGCAAGCCCGATCCCTTCATTCTTTTGCCCTGGAGTTTTGAAAATTCCATCATGGAATTATACGTAAGCAGTATAAATACGTTTTGTATGATCAATGTCTATGAGCCTCCTTACGATCGGTGTCTGGAGGGTATCGCTCTACCCCTTGATCACGCGGATCAGATACCGGAAGGGGTAGCGCCCCTTTGGGCACTGAAACAGCCAGAAAATCAGTACTTATCGTTTCTCTTTCGAACGGAGTACGCCTTCCCGTGGGAGCATAATCTGAAAGAGGATCTAAAAGGGCTGCATGAACTTGGTAATACGACGGGCGTTGTGATTAGCAAGTTCCTGACAGCCGGGTCCGAAAACGGCATTAAATACGATTACTATAAAGCCATGGTTGAGATTATCGGACCGGTTTCTTTATAAGTCTGATGACTTCTTCCTGGTAATGCTGCTGATGACGATCGCGGCAACAATGAGAATTCCCCCGATAACCTGAACGACTTTCAGCTGCTCGTGCAAAAACAGGCAGCCCAATATGGTTGCGGAAACAGATTCTAAGGGGAATATGACGCCTGCCTGATTGGCCGAAGCATATTTCACGCCTATGGTAAACAAAAGCTGCGTAATAAATGTTCCGCAGATGATTAAATATAAAAACTCCAACAGAATGGACGGCGTCATAACGATGCGCGGCGGCACTTCCATAATCACTGCAAAGATGACAGCGATGACAAACGTAAATAAGAACTGACAGCCTGTGATAAATTCTACAGATGTTTTTTTCGTGTAATAATCCGCCGCCACGATGGCACCTCCATAGCCGACGGCGCTGAGCAGCGATAAAAGTTCGCCGGTGCCGATTGACAGACTCCCTGTGGAAAAACCGGTTACGGACATGATACTTACGCCTAAAATTCCCACGAAAGCGCTGACAAAAACTTTACTGGGTGGCCGCTTTTTTTCGATGCACCATACCATAAATGGAACCAGCACAACATATGCAGAAGAGATAAACGCGTTAATTCCGGCGTTGATCATCTTCAATCCCATGATCTGAAGCGCAAAGGCCAGGCCGAACAAACTCCCGCAGACGGCTCCCCGTCTCCAATCCTGCCGGGTGGCCCTGGCAAACTGCTTCCGCCATATAACGAGGGCCAGAACAGACGTGAAGAACGTTCGGATAGCATTGCTCCAATTTGGTTCGATCAAGTTCAAAACATCTTTTGCAACTACATATTCGCCGCCCCACAGGAGTGCTGCAATGATTAGGCTTAAAACCCCGGCCGGGGCCCCATATTTCTGAATAAATTTTTCTAACAAACCTTTCAGCCTCTTTCCATCAATCCAATATTCTTACCTATCATGTTAGCGTATCCTGTAACTGTAATGTCAAGAAGATTTTAAAAATTTCGTAAATTACAATACAAAGATGGGACGATGACAATACGACGACATCAACTACAACCACCACATCGGATGGGGATACATTGGATAATGCCGATTCGGTCCAGACCGGTGCCGATGTCAATCTCAGCTTGTAGGGGAATGCTTATTGCCATGACGATCGGGATGACCATAATCTTCAGCAGCAAAAAAGCGCTTAAGCAAAAATAAAACGTAAAAACCAGAATGCCAGTATTACAACAAGTATGCTGGTTTTATTCTTCCTGAATACATGTCGTTAATTAAACACTCGTTTTACCCCTTTAATTCTGCTCCGGCGGCCGTTCTTAATCGGCCGGATCACTACTTTGTTAGGCCAGGATTCGATTACCTTTCCGCCGCCCAGATAAATGGCAATGTGGTTGATTGCTCCGCTGGGACCTTGGTAAAAGATCAAATCGCCCCGCTTCTTTTTCGTATAAGACACGGTCTTTAACTTTTTGTTCTTCCAGATATTTCGCGATTCAAATTCGTACCCCGGCTTGGAATGCCTTACACAACTGACCGGATAAGGATCGATGCCGGACGCGTACAGCGCCTGCATGATCAGGCCTGAACAATCCGCACCCTGGCGGGGTTTTCCCGAAGCTCCTACCACGTAGTTTGAGCCCAGATATTTCTTGGCGGTACTGATCATCGCGTCGATATGGTCCTTTTTCGTGCTGGAAGGGTCTACTATGATCGGTGAAACATAGGCTCCCAGGTTGTACCAGGAACTTTCCGAAAAACCCATCATTAACCACGTAGCTTTATTAACGACGCCGGTTGCCTTTAATTTTTTTCGCTTTTGAAAGGCTTTGACTTTCCGTTTTGTTTGAGCAGTGTAGCGAGGCCAATATTTATTCCCAATATGAAAATAACGATTGACCTTCTGGACTTTCAGCCCCATATATCCCACCTTTAAATTGTAGCCGCCGGAATGCTTTAACTTTATTTTATCCTGGATTTGAATATATTTTGAAGGATTTTGATAATACCTTTGAGTCTTTATGGTTATACTGCTGCTAGTGAAAGCCGCTGCTTGGTCGCTTTCCGGAACCACAAAACGCCATGCGGATGAGGGAACCTTCCACCAATCATTGGGAAAAACGGCGGTGAGGGCAGCGCTGCTTGAGTCAGGCAGCTGAAAGTTTTTTTTCGTGAGCCACTGTCCGTTTTGGTATAACTGCAATTCGAGGGTTCTTCCATAAGCCGGGGTTACAGTAATATTTTGGAAAATTGTCTGCCGTGATTTTTTTGTGAATTTTTGAAAAATTCCACTAACGGAAGTATCCGCTTTGACTACGATTACATGGATAACGGGAAGTGCAGCAGATGGGTTTGAATGAAATTGAGCGGGAAACGTTGGTGTGAATGTATAATTACCTGCCCGATCGGCGCTGAAGCTCGGCTTTGAGTTCCAGTCCGCATTGACGGCTACAAAATCAGAGTTATTTTCAAAGCGGACCCGGAGTTCTTTCGGCAGATTGGGTGATTTTCCGGAGCCAATTTTAATAGTTTGCCGAGATGTGTTGGATGGCAAACTATCAAGTTCTGCAATGATTTTTTGTCCGGAGCTTTGGGCGTCTGATGGTGCTGCAGTTGGCTCTGCGCTGCTTTGCCCAAAGACAAGGACTGAGAATGAGGAGCAAAGTACGACAACAGCTAATACCGTGCAAGTGGTTCGAAAAAATTTCAACATGATGTACCTTCCTTTTATTATATTGAATACGGGTCTATTTGCCAAAACGAATGATACCATTTTTTATTCTTCTGGTAAACTGAAGAAGCGGGAAAAGCGCTTTTACAAGCTGCGGATATGGGCGGTTTCATATGTAAATGGATATTATTAATAGTTCTTGCGGCTGCAGTTCACCGGCACTTTACCCAGTTCCGGCTGGATCAATCGTTGAAAAAAGTGTAAATTCCGCAAAAAAAATTTTGGCTTTTTCCGGCAGCCGACTTTCTTTTTTCGGTCACTTTCTTAGTGAATGACCTGCCTTCATTCCTTCCACTGCAAATCAATCAAAGCCAAAAAACACATGCGTATAAAAATTCCTCATTTTTCCGCACATACAAAATGCACGGTCGGAACAAAATAATAAACGAGGAGGGATGAGAAATGAAAAACAACCAAAACAACAACAACCAGAACAACAACAACCAGAACAACAACAACCAGAACAACAACCAGAACAGAAGCGAAAGAAGTGAAAGGAACGAAAAAAATTCACAGAACAATCGTTTCAACAACGAAAAGAACCAGAACAACAGATCTGAGTACTAATTCTTACGGCAAAAAGAGCAGGATGTCTCTCCTAATTATTGGAGCGGGGGTACCCGCTCTTTTTGCGTATGGAATTTCCTGAAGCTTTCTGTACTGTTGTGTTTGCTATTGTTTTAACTTTGTAGTATAATATTAAAAGTTATAATCTCGGTGAAGTACGCCAAGACAAATAGAAAGGCCGGGATATCTTAAAAATAGGAGATTTTAGCATGACGACAATAGCTTTGCCGATACTTGCAGTAGTAGCTGTCGTGATCCTGCTGATTCTAGTGATCACTCTGATCCTATGGCGGAAACAATCCGCTGCGCAGCTCACGGCTCTGGAAAATATCGAAAAGCGTCTGACTACAGTGGAAAAGGCTTTAACCATCAGAATCAGGCAGGAAGCAGCGGCAGTGTCACGGCAGAACACGGCCAGCATTCAAACAGGACAAGTGCAAGAGACGGAACCGATACAAAAAGAAAACGTGAATCCGGAACCGCCGCCGGCAGAAAAACACGGCGAATATACAGCGGAGGAGGATAAGGGACCGGAGAAAAAACAACATGAACCAATAAACGCTCCGGAAGAATCCTCTCACGAGCCAGAAACGATACAGACCGCTAATATTCCGAACATAGAGGCCACAGAAAAAGCTGAGCCCGACGTTCAGCTGACAGATACTTTGGACAAGGGCAGCGAAACGCCCGCAACGTCAATTTATAATATTGGAAAAAGCGGAAAAATCTATACAAAGGAAGAACTTGAATTACTTATTAAAGAGTAACAAGCAGAGGAGGAACTTATGTATTGTAGAAATTGTGGACAAAAATTGGCAGACGGGGATAAGTTTTGCAGTTCCTGTGGAGAAAAAACAATTTTAGCAAGCGAAAACGATAAACCGGAGAATCTGGCTGCGGACGCAGAGGAGAAAACTTCGCACGCACAGGCTGAAGGGCAGCCGGAAGAAAAGGCTCCTTTGTTTGAACCATTTGACTTTAAGTCACTCGATCTTGGAATAGACCTTGGGCTGGACGACTCTGCAGGAAAATCCAAAGAATCCGGGTCCGTGACACCGCCGGTTGAGGATTTTGATTGGAATATACATACATTCCCGGGACAACGAGTGGAAAAGACAGAAGAAATTGATTTTAACTGGTCGATGAGTCCTGAAGAATTGGAGGCGGCACAGCATAGAAGCGCGCCTGCGCAGACGCACACGGCTGAAACAAAACCAGCAGGAGAAATAGTGCAGGAAACGATTAACTCGGCAGACGCCAAACCACAGCCTGCATCCGAAACCATAAAACAGCCGGATGAAGGGCAAAAACCTCAGGCAGCGTCCAGCCTGGAAGAAGAACTCTTCGGAGGGCTGGACAGCAAGGCTGACGAAGCTAGAAAACAATCCGAGCAAATCGACAAATTTTTTACTTTTAATAAAAAGAACGAAGAGTTTCAGAAACTTTTAGATCGGGAGTATGAAAAGATAAAATCCGGGAATATACTCTCTGAGGAAATGAACACAGCGGCGGCCGCATCGGAAGAAAAATTTGCTTCAAGAAAGCCGGAAGACCCAATGGAAGAACTTTTTGCTGCCGAAGGGGTCGTAAAAAGCTACGAACCGAAACCAGTAGAAACCGATGTGCTGGACCGCATTGAGGCAGCAGAAGCAGAAAAAAAAGCCAGGGAAGAAGCGGCCAGAATCATAGAAGAAGAAAAAGCCAAGGCCAGAGAAGAAGAGGCGGCCAAAGCCAAAGCAGAGGCTGAAGCTCTTGCAAAGGCGCAGGCAGCGGAAGAGGCCGCACGGCTGAGACTGGAAGAGGAAGCTAAGCGGGCTGCGGATGCAAGAGCGGCGCAGGAAGCTGCCGAACGCGAAAAAGAACGAGCAGCAGCTAGAGAAGATACAGAAGCAGCGATGAAAGCAGAAGCAGAAAAAGCCAGAATCGAGCAAGAAGAAGCAGAAGCCAAATTAGCTCAGGAAGCGGCAAGACTGCGGGCAGAGGCGGAAGCCAGAGCCAAAGCAGAAGCAGAAGCTAAGGCAAAAGCCGAGGCAGAGGCCAAAGCAGCCGCAGAAGCTAGAGCCAAAGCAGAGGCGCAAGCCAAGGCTCGGGAAGAAGCAATTGCGCGGGCAAAGGCGGAAGAAGAAGCCAAGGCTGCTGCGGCTAAAGCTGCGGAAGAAGATCCGCTCAACCATATTTCTGAAATGGTGCGGGCAAGAGAGACCTTCTTTGGTCAACAATCCCTTGAGGATGCGCTGAAAGAAAACGAGCCGCTGCAAGAGGAACAGCCGATTCCAGAAAAGACAAAAGCCGTTGATAAAGCCGCCATTCTCGCAGGAATGGCAACTGCCTCTGAGATGGTACAGCGGGACCGGCAAGCAGCAGCAGCCGAAGCCGCGGCCAAGGTAGCGCCGCAGGAAGAGATACCAGTTGAAGATTTTGCATCTGAACCAGTGGATATGCCTGATTTTCTGGGACACTTTGAGGAAGAGCCGGCAGCATCTGTGCCAGCTGCAGATACGATTGAAGAAATTGATATTCTCGACGAACTCCAAGATCTTTCCGTCGAAGCGGAGCCGGCTCGTTCGGCAGAAGAACTGGAAGAAATCCCGGCAGAGCTTTTCTCCTTTGATGATCTGATGGGGGAAGAACCGCAGGATCCGGCTCCGGATGAACCTGCTGCGGAAGCAAAACCAGTATCGGACGAGACTCTGATTATGTCAGAAGAATCCGTTGCCGATATTTTAAATAATCAAACAGAACCAGCTCAACAGCCGATGGATGCGACCATGGTCTTCCCGTCCGATTACAGCCCGGCGGAAGACATTAGCGAAGCCATTGAACAGACTGGAATTGCGGACCATATGGAATTTGAAGATGAAGAAGATGAGGATGAAGAAGAAAAGGGCGGAAAAGGCAGAGTGGTTCTTAAAGTCTTCCTGGTAATCCTGATCATCCTGCTGGCAATCGAAATTGCCGGCGTTGTGATTAAGCTGACTGCGCCAAACAGCGGTGCTGCCAAGTTCATCGACAGCCAGCTCAACAAGGTGATCCATCTCTTCACCGGAAACGATGCTGAATATACCTTTGCCATGGAGAAGGAAGATATTCGTGAGGAGCCGATGGAAGACAAGACGACGTTAATTCAGGCTGAAATGGGCAAAAATAAGGATGGAAACATCGCGGCTATCGAATACAACGCGGATTTAAAATTTGATCCGGACAAAAAATATGAGAATCAAGATTTGAACCTGACCCAAAAGCTGGCTGATGTTACCTGGTACAAAGACGCTGAAAACAAACAAGTGTATTACGACCAGGCTATCGTTGGAGCGATCATTGCATATGACTCGCAAAAGGTAAACCTGATCAATAATAATGACACTAGTGTTCTCAATTTAATGCAGCAAGGAACGGATCTTTATAAAGAGGTCAAACAGCTGGGCAAAAAAGGCATGAAAGAGACTTTCAAGACGCTAAAAATTGGAGAAATCAGACAAGCGGGCAGCTCCTACTTTGTCTGGGTATCCGAAAAAGTGTCTGATACGCAAAACGGAAGCAAGCAAAATTCCACAACAAAGCGAATCTATGAACTGCAGCCGGATAACGAGATCATGAAAGTGGTAGCCAGCTATGAAATTTAACCTTTATATATGTAGTATCACAAAAGGGAGGAATTGATTTGAAAAAGAAGAAACTGGGCTTAAAAGGATTAATCATCGTAATTCTTTTGCTCATCGTATTGTTCCTGAGTCTTATTGGGTTTATAACAGACTTTTTATGGTTCAGAGAACTGGGGTATGTAAGCGTATTTCTCAAAAAGCTGATTACTCAGCTGGAAATCGGAATACCTACATTTATCGTCATCACATTCTTGGCGTATGTCTACCTGAAATTCCTCAAACGAGGATATTTCAAAAAGGTGGAATCTAATGAGGAGACAAACCATAAGAGGCTGAATCTCATATCATGGGGAATGGCAATCGTCTTCGCCGTACTGGTCACCTTTGTTTCTGTGACCCAGCTGTGGTTTGAAATTCTAAAATTCGCCAATAGCACAGGATTTGATATTTCCGATCCTTTATTCAATCTGGACGTATCGTTCTATGTATTTAAGCTGGCATTCATTAAGGAGCTTAACCAGATTTTAATCGGTGTAATTATAGCCTTTGCCATATTGACGCTGCTTTATTACGCTGTGCTCCTGTCGGTTCGGACGCCTCAAATGTTTGAGGAAAAAGAAGAACCTTTTGAAGAAGAACCCTTCACCGGTCCGCATGACGGACCTAGAACCGGATTTGACAATGTAACCGACATGTTCGGCAAATTCGGGGAAGCCTTTACCGGCAAGAAAAGCGGCATGAACCGTGCTCCAAGACGGAAAAAGCAGTTCGATGACAAGAACTTTATGCACCTGATCAGCATTGCCGAAAAGCAGTTGATTATTGTGGGGATTTTGTTCTTTGTTATGGTTGCAATTAACTTTTTCCTGAAGCAGTTCGATCTGCTTTATGGACATACGGGAACGGTCTACGGCGCCGGATTCAGAGATGTCAACATTACCCTTTGGGTATACCGTATCCTTATGGTCCTTTCCGTGGTAGCAGCTATTGCTTTTGCCATTGGCATTTCCAAGAGAAAATTTAAGACAGCTGTGGTTGTACCGGTCATTATGATTGTAGTAGGGCTGGTTGGCGCAGGCGCAGGTACCTTGATCCAGAATTTGGTCGTATCGCCTGATGAAATCAACAAAGAAAGCAAATACTTGGAACGTAATATTGAATATACCAGATACGCATATGATTTGGGGGAAGTGACGGTCAAACCCTTTGCGGCCAACAATGACCTGAGCAGCGAAGACATCGCTAACAATGCGGAGACGATTTCCAACATCCGTATCAATGATTATGAACCAGCGGAAAAATTCTACAATCAAACACAAAGTATCAGACAATACTACACCTTTAATGATGTCGATGTGGACCGCTATATGGTTAATGGTGAATATACTCAGACATTCCAGTCAGCCAGAGAAATTGATGAAGAAAAGATCAGCGATACATGGCTGAACAAGCATCTGAAATACACCCACGGATACGGACTTACTCTTTCCAGAGTTGACAAGGTAACTTCCAGCGGCCAGCCGGATATGCTGATTGACAGTATCCCGCCGATTTCCGATGTACAGGAAATTCAGATCAAACGACCGGAGATCTATTTCGGAGAAAAAACAGATAATTATATCTTAGTAAATACCAACGAAGAAGAGTTCGACTATCCGGACGGAGACAACAATAAATACGCCACATACGAAGGTGATGCCGGAATCAAACTCAATATGCTGAATAAAATGATGTTCTCAATCCGCGAGCGCAGCCTCAAGCTGCTGGTGTCCAGCAACATTGACAGCGACTCAAGGATCGTCATCAACCGCAACATCGAGGAACGAGTTCAGAAGATCATGCCATACTTGGAATACGACAGCGATCCATATATCGTGACAGCTGACGGAAACCTTTACTGGATGATCGATGCGTACACGACCAGTACCAGATATCCGTATTCCGAACCGTTCGATGAGACGAACAACACCAATTATATCCGGAACTCGGTTAAAGTTGTTATCGATGCATACAATGGAACAACCAATTACTACCTGGTTGATGATACGGATCCGATTGCCAATACCTTCAAAGAGATTTATCCCAAGCTCTTCAAGGATTTTGAAGAAATGCCGGAATCTCTCCAGGCGCATATTCGTTATCCGAATGTACTCTTTAACATTCAGGCCAACGTGTACAAAAAGTACCACATGACCGATGTGAAGGTATTCTACCAGAAAGAGGATATGTGGGATGTGGCCGATGAAATTTACGGCACAAAAGAAACCGCGATGACGCCGAACTACTATATCATGAAGCTGCCGGGAGAAAAGAGCGCCGAATTCGTTAACTCGATCCCGTATACGCCGAAAGATAAGAAGAATATGACCGGTCTTCTGGTGGCACGAAATGATGGAGAAAACTACGGACAACTGGTTCTCTATCAGCTGCCGAAGAGCAAGATTATTTACGGGCCAATGCAAATCGAAGCGCAGATCGACCAGAATACAGAGATTTCTAAGGAATTCTCCCTGTGGGATTCTGCCGGATCCAACTACAGCAGAGGAAATATGTTCGTCATTCCGATCGAAGATTCCCTGCTCTATGTAGAACCGGTTTACCTGGAGGCGAAAAATTCCAGTATTCCGGAAGTCAAGCGTGTTATTGTCGCTTACGGCGACCAGATCGCATATGAAAGCACGCTGGCAGATGCGCTCAATTCCCTGTTCGGTGAAGGAAGCGCCAAGGAAAGCCCGGGCAGCGGCGATGCCGAGGCACAGGAGGGACAAAAGACCGACGATGCACTGAGCCAGGCAGAACTGGCAGCCAAGGCGCAGGAAGCGTTCACCAATGCGGAGAAAGCGCAGAAAGACGGCGACTGGGCCAAATACGGCCAGTACCTGGATGAACTGCAGAAGTATCTGAATCTGTTGGCACCGCCAGCAAAAGAAGCTGAAGAATAAAACTTCAGAATCATTTAGAATAAGTAAGGGTTTTAGGGGACATTCTTTTTGCAGATTTTGTAAAGAGGATGTCCTAGCCTGTTTGAGAACCATAAATTTGAAAGGAGTATTGTTTACATGTTTGATTTCGACTTGGATAAGATGCTGTTTACCATACCGGCGGAAAACCATTCGCCGGAGGAAATTACCAGCCTTCTTCGGGCCCATCCCGAAGTTCGCTTCGTTTCACTGGTAGGTCTGGACATCGGAGGTCATGATACAGATGAAAAGATCCCGGTAAATCTCTTTATCGAGGATATGGATAAATTTCTTAACTCCGGCGTGCAGACGGACGGATCCAGCGTAGTCCTGCCGAAGATCGCAGAATTAAATAACGCAAAAGTGGATATCATTCCAGATACAGAGGTAAACTGGTATGTGGACCATAATTTTAAACATGTGGACAGAGAAACCGGGCTCCCCATAGGAACCCTGCGTATTCCTTCTTTTCTAATCCACAACGATGTGGCGGAGGTAGGCTCGAGGGTAATTCTGCGGGATGCCATTATCAACTTTAAAAAAGAGCTCTTACAAATTATTAAGGAAAATCCTTATATCTTCGATCACCTGGACATAGACGGCGTGGATCAGATCGAAAAGCTGGAGATCACAGCGGCCACAGAGTTGGAGTTTTGGGTAAAAACCCCGGATGACGAAGCGGACCGTGAGCAGCTGTCAACGGCGCAGATTCTAAAAGAACAGTATTGGAAGAGAACCATTGGCCCGGTGCGGACGGCTTTGGAAGAAGTGATGCTGGTTCTGGATAAATACGGCGTTGAGATGGAGATGGGCCATAAAGAGGTCGGCGGGGTAAAAGCCAAAATTGGAAACTCGGGAAATTATGACCATGTAATGGAACAGCTGGAAATCGACTGGAAGTTTTCCACAGCCATTCAGGCTGCGGATAATGAAAATCATATCAAATACGTGGTGCGAGATATTTTCCGTATGCACGGGCTGGAAGTGACCTTTATGGCCAAGCCCATGGAAGGCGTGGCCGGAAGCGGAGAGCATACCCATATGGGGCTTGCCGCCAAATTGAAAGACGGCCGCAGGATAAATCTGTTTTCGGCAAAGGACATGAAAGAGGAATTCCTCAGCCCCATCGGTTTCGGCGCGCTGATGGGAATTCTCAAGAACTACGAAGTGGTAAACCCCTTTGTCAGCGCTACAAACGATGCCTTTAACCGCCTCAAGCCCGGATACGAAGCGCCTGTCTGTGTGGTTACCTCTTTGGGCCACGGCGTGGAAATGCCCTCCAGAAACCGGACCGTTCTCGTGGGACTGGTCCGGGATGTGGACAATCCGCTGGCAACACGCTTTGAACTGAGAGCGCCCAACCCCAAGAGCAACACCTATCTGATCCTGGCATCGTCTTATATGGCTATGTTGGATGGGATCAAGGCGGCTCTGGAAGGGGAAAAAACGCCTAAAGAGCTGGAAGCGTCCATCTCCAAAGAGTACGGACAGGAAGATTTTTATCTGGAAAAAGACCGGCTTTACAGAAGCGAGCTGGATGTGTTTGAAGAATATACGGAGCAGGAGCGGAATGAACTCTTCGGCCGGGTGCCGCGGACAGTTTGGGAAAACATCTGCGCTTTTGAAGATCATCCACAGAAGCTGAAAGTATTCCAGAGGGATGATGTCATGACGCCGATCACGCTGGACTCTTACAAAGAAGCGATCGTTGCCCAGTGGGCGACTGAGCTCCACAACCGGATTGTTCCCAACACCATGGATTTGATCCGCCACTGTGTCAAATGTCATGATGAGGGTGACTGCGTAGACTACGATGTGGTCTACTGGGAAAAAATCAATACGATTCGCAACTTGCTGGGAAGAGATAAACTCAATGAACAGTGCCTGCTCACAAGAATCGTCCGGGCGCTGGATAAGCGGGACTTTGAAACGGCTTCCAACCTGCAGATCGAAATGCAGGAAAAGGTAAAAGAACTAACGGATTTGTACATAATATATAAGAAAAATTTATTTTAGGAGTGAGCCATGTTAGATATCAGAAGAATTAGAGAAGATTTTGAAAATGTAAAAAAAGCCGTCGAATCCAGAGGACAGGGTGATTTCGGGATCGATCAGGTGCTGGAATACGATAAAAAAAGGCGGGAAACGCTGGCAAAAGTGGAACAGATGAAGAACCAGCAAAGCACTGCTTCCAAACAAATTCCAAAGATGAAAAAGGCCGGCGAAGATCCAAGCGAGCTGATGAAGGAGCTGAAGGTTCTTTCAGAAGAAATTAAAGCGCTGGACGGGGAAGTCAGCGATGTGGAAGAAAAGCTGAGAAACGCCCTTCTCAACATTCCCAACACCCCATACAAAGACGTACAGGTGGGCGCCGATGACAGCGACAATGTGGAGCTGCGCAAGTGGGGCGAGCCGAGGAAGTTTGACTTTGAAGAAAAAGCCCACTGGGATGTGGGCCAGGATCTGGATATCCTGGATTTTGAGCGGGCAGCGAAAATCTCTGGTACCAGATTTACCGTTTACAAAGGATTGGGTGCCAGACTGGAACGTTCCGTCATCAACTTCATGCTGGATCTTCATACAAGAGAACACGGTTTCACGGAGATTCTGCCTCCTTTTATGGTCAATCGGGACGCGATGACAGGAACCGGCCAACTCCCCAAGTTTGAAGATGACATGTTCCATGTGCCGGCTAAAGACTTTTTCTTGATTCCTACAGCAGAGGTGCCGGTAACCAATCTGAGAATGAATGAAATCCTCAGCTATGACGAACTGCCGGTTTACTATACCGCATATACGCCCTGTTTCAGAAAAGAAGCGGGTTCCGCGGGCAGAGACACCAGAGGTCTGATCCGCCAACATCAGTTTAATAAAGTAGAGCTGGTAAAATTCGTTCATCCTGATGAATCCTACAAAGAGCTGGAGCTTTTAACAAATGCAGCGGAAGAAGTTCTGCAAAAGCTGAATATTCCTTATAGAGTTGTGCGGCTTTCTACGGGCGACCTGGGATTTTCTTCGGCAATGACCTACGATATCGAAGTATGGATGCCGAGCTATGGCAGATATGTAGAAATTTCCTCCTGCAGTAACTTTGAAAGCTACCAGGCGAGAAGAGGAAACATCCGTTTCCGTCCCCAGGAAAAGGGCAAGCCGGAATTCGTTCATACCCTCAACGGATCGGGTTTGGCAGTAGGCAGAACGGTTGCGGCGATTCTGGAAAATTATCAGCAGGCCGACGGTTCGGTTGTGATTCCAGAGGCGCTTATATCCTATATGGGCGTAGACAAGATTACCAAATAAAGGAGCGATATTTTGAGTACAGTGATTATCGCCGCCATTTTCATCCTTTACCTGGGCGTAATGGTGGCAATCGGAATAAAACATTACAGCAAGACAGACAGCTTATCAGAGTATATTTTGGGCGGGCGTAAACTAGGCAGCTGGGTAACGGCCATGTCCGCCCAGGCATCGGATATGAGCGGATGGCTATTGATCGGCCTTCCGGGAACCGCCTATGTGATTTACACGGGGACCTCGGAAGCCATCTGGACCGCCATCGGCCTGTTCATCGGTACATATCTCAACTGGCTCTTTGTAGCCAAACGGCTGAGAAAATACACACAGGTGGCGGGAAACGCCATTACTATACCCGACTTTTTTGAAAACCGGTTCCGGGATCATAAGCATATCCTGCGGATCGTTTCCGGCGTGTGCATCGTTATCTTCTTTCTGGTCTACACGTCCTCCCAGTTCGCGGCCGGCGGCAAGCTGTTCAACACCATTTTTGGAATGGACTATACCATCGGCTTGATCGTATGCGCGGTGATCATCTTAGCATATACGGCTTTGGGCGGGTTTACTGCTGTGTGCTGGACCGACACCATTCAGGGAACCATCATGTTCTTCGCGCTGATTATTGTGCCCATCATCGCCGTAATCTCCATGGGCGGGATCGACGACGTATCCTTGCGTCTGGCCCAGCTGACACCCGAATCGCTGGGATTTTTTCCGCAGATCGACGGACGAATCAACGGATTGCTTTTAGCCTCTGCCCTGGGCTGGGGATTGGGTTACTTCGGACAGCCCCACATCTTAGTACGGTTTATGGCCATCGAAAGCCCGGATATGATTCACAAATCCAGGGTGATCGCCATGATCTGGGTTGGAATTACGCTGGCTGCAGCCATTATTATCGGCATCGTAGGCAAAGCGTTCATGCCCGGTCTGGAGGACGGAGAAACGATCTATATGTCCATGATCAATACTATGTTTAACCCGGTCATCGCAGGCATTTTATTAATTGCGATTCTGGCTGCGATCATGAGTACGGCCAGCTCTCAGCTGCTGGTATCAGCATCATCGGTTTCGCGGGATCTCTATGCCACCATCTTTAAAAAAGATACGGAAGGCCCTTCCATTGTTTGGGCCAGCAGACTGACGGTAGTCATCATTTCTGTAATCGCCATCGTCATTGCCATCGATCCGGACAGTTCCGTCTTCGGTTTGGTTTCCTGTGCGTGGGGAGGGTTCGGCTCGGCTTTCGGACCGCTGATTCTCTTTGCCCTTTTCTGGAGAAGAATGACCTTGCCGGGCGCCATCGCCGGTATGATTACAGGCGGAGTGGTGGATCTTTTGTGGTACAACCTGGAAGGCGGCATCTTTGATATTTATGAAATCATTCCTGGATTTATCGCCTCCGCGGCGGTGATCGTGATCGTCAGCCTCTGCAGCAAGTTGCCGCCTGAGATCGCAGAAGAGTTTGACTCGGTAAAAACAACCAAATTTTAGTACAGCAAGGGAGAGTTGATTGAAATGGCTTTTAAATTACGAGCATATAAAGAGCCGAATTTTTCGCTGAGAAAATTCAGCGATGCGCCGGATGCGGTGCTGCGCCTTGCCCCAAAGGACATGACAGCGCCTCAGAATTTTCACGCCACCTCCATTTTTCCGGAATATTTTAAGATCGATGGAAAATGGCGGCTTGCGGAAGAATCACGGATGGACTGCGTGGCAGTTTACGAAGAAGGGAAAATTCACGTAAGAGAGTTCCGCAATATAAAACAGGGAGACCGGATCGTCGTAGGCAGAACCGAGGAATGCGAGGAAGGTATCTACGTGCACGCCGACTGCTTTGAGCAGGAGGAAAATAAGGATACGCCTTTCTCCTTCCGCCAGAGCCGCAGCCGTGAGACTGCCTTCTCCTATGACTATGAACAGTTGATTGAACTTTTGAAACACGAGAGAAAGCACGGCTATGTGGTCTGGGTGCTGGGACCTGCCTGCGCCTTTGACTGTGAGGCCAGAGAAGCCTTTTCCAAGCTGGTCGCGGAAGGCTACGTGGATGCGCTGCTGGCGGGAAACGCCTTGGCTACCCACGACCTGGAGGCGGGACTTTTGGGAACCGCCCTCGGGCAGGATATCCGAACCCAGCGGCCCCACTTCAATGGACATTATAACCATATTGATACCATTAACAAGGTGAATCTCCATGGTTCCATACCAGCCTTTCTTGAGAAAGAAAAAATAAAAGACGGCATCATATACAGCTGTGTTAAGCACGATGTTCCGTTTATCCTTAACGGTTCGCTGCGGGACGACGGGCCGCTGCCGGAAGTATATGAACATACATATGTGGGTCAGGATGCGGTGAGAAGCCACATCAGCAAAGCGACTACAGTGATCGGTATGGCGACGGTGCTCCATACCATTGCCGCCGGAAACATGACTCCCAATTACCGGGTAATGTCCGACGGAACCATTCGCCAAATTTATTTTTATACCATAGATACCTCGGAATTTGCTGTCAATAAACTGGCGGACCGAGGCAGCCTGGCAGCCAAAGGGATCGTGACCAATGTGCAGGATTTTGTCTGCAATCTGGCAAAAGGCCTGAAGCTGTAAGCATGTAAACAGAGGAGATGAAGAAATGATTTCAGAGAAAATGAAACCGCTGATGGAGAATAATTCCGCCATTCGCACCATGTTCGAGGAAGGGGATAAAATGCGGGCCAAGTACGGCCGCGATCAGGTTTACGATTTCAGCCTGGGAAACCCCGATGCTCCCACGCCGCCGGAAGTCAATCAGGCCATCTGCGATATTGTTAAGGAAGAACCAGACCTGATCCTCCATGGCTATATGAGCAATGCTGGATTTGAAGATGTGCGGGAAACCATTGCCCAGCACATCAATAAGACCCAGGGCACCAACTTTTCCATGAAGAATATTTTAATGACAGTAGGCGCGGCCAGCGGACTCAACGTGGCCCTGAAAACCATTTTAAATCCAGGGGAAGAAGTGGTAATCTTTACCCCGTATTTCCTGGAATACAACTGGTATGTGAACAACTTCGACGGTGCTGTGGTTCAAGCTAAAACTGAGCCGACAACCTTCCAGCCGGACCTGGCTGCTTTCGAATCGTGTATCAGCGATCGGACCAGGGTGGTGCTGATCAATTCGCCCCACAACCCAACCGGCGTCGTCTACTCGGAGGAAACCATCAAGGGAATCGCTTCCATTTTGGAGAAAAAACAAAAGGAGCTCAACCGGACCATCTTTATCATTGCCGATGAGCCATATCGGGAGCTGGCCTATGATGGAATCAATGTGCCCTATGTGACCAAGTATTACGATAACACCATTGTGGCGTACTCTTACAGCAAATCATTGTCCCTGCCGGGAGAACGGATCGGTTATCTGGTTATCCCCGATGAGCTTGAGGAGAGCGAGCTGGTGTTCGATACCGCGTCCAATGCCAATCGAATCATCGGCTGCGTCAATGCTCCTTCCCTGCAGCAAAAGGTAATCGGCCGCTGTGTGGATGCCAAGGTGGATCTCAGCTATTATGACAAAAATAGAAAAGCGCTCTATGAAGGATTGAAGGAATGCGGCTTTGAATGTATCATGCCCCAGGGCGCATTTTATCTCTTCGTAAAGTCTCCGGTGGAAGATGAAGCGGAATTCTGCCAGGCAGCGAAAAAGTATAATATCCTGATGGTACCGGGCAGCGCCTTTGCCGGCCCGGGATATGTGCGGCTGGCTTACTGCGTTTCTTATGAGACGATTGTAAATTCCATGCCCGGGTTTAAAAAACTGGCGGCGGAATACGGATTATAAAAATCTGTTCTTTTTGAGAGGGTAGGTGCATGAAAACTGATTTGTTTCAAGCGGCTCTTTATGCAGCTGTGCCATGACTGGGATTACACCAAACTTCTAAATGTTAGAAGTTTGGTGTAGAATTTCAACATTTCCAAGGGTTGAATGGTGTCAACATCCTTGAAAATTTATATATCCCCAAATACCAGGCCCTCAAGCCCTGCTACGTGAAATTTGAAAAAAACATGAGCTGCTGCATAAAAAGTGATTTCCTTTATGCAGCAGCCCGATATAGCACAACAAATGAGCTGAGTCAACACAGCAAACTTGTATAAAAAAGGAAGGCCCGAGTAATTGACAATGGAAGAGAAAATAGGTTATAATCAGACATAGAAACGACAAATTTAATAACTCCGATTTTCGCATGACACCCTGTGCCGGCGAAAACGTCAGGGTAGCAAAAGCGATTTTGCTGCCTGCCATTGTGCAAAGGAGCGTCTTAAAAACCGTGGACAGCGGCAAGACATGCTTTGCATTTTTTGTTTGCGGAATTTATGTTAAATGTTGAAAGGAAGAGAAAAAATGAAGCGACTGAAGTTTAAGAAAGAGACGTGTATCGGTTGCCAGCTTTGTGCTCAGGTCTGCTCAGCGATGAAGGAAGGGGAATACGTTCCTTCAAAGGCAAGAATTTTCATTGAGACCTGTTATGACGACGGCAATCTAAAATATCACGACAACTACTGCATTTTATGCGGGCTGTGCGCAAAAGCATGTCCGGTAGATGCGATAAAAATCGGCGAATACATAGAGGTGGATATGGATCAGTGCATTGGCTGCGGAGCCTGCGCTGAAAAATGTCCGAAGAAAGTCGTGCGTATCAGAGACGAGAAGGCGTACATCTGCGATACCTGCAAGGGCGACCCGATGTGTGTAAAGACTTGTCCGCAGAACGCGCTGACATTTGAGTAGGGAGGAGGACAATCATGACAGAGAATAAAACAATGCTTGGATATCAAAACAAAGTACTGCGTATTGACCTGACGAAAAAGGGCGTGTCCTTCGAACCGCTGCGCATGGACTTTGCAAGAAAATACGTGGGATCAAAAGGACTGGCCATTCGATATATGTATGAAGAACTGGCGCCTGGAATCGATCCTCTTGGACCTGAAAATAAATTATTTTTGACAACCGGTCCCCTGACCGGAACTCCGGTTCCCTGCTCGGGAAAACTGTCAGTAGCGGCAAAATCACCGGCCACAGGAACTATGAACGACTGTTCCATCGGCGGCCATGTAGGCATCCGTCTTAAATTTGCCGGATACGATATGGTTATCTTTGAAGGAAAACTGGATAAGCCGGGATATGTGCTCATTGACGACGGAAAAATTCGTTTTATGGATGCATCTGATCTGTGGGGACTGGGATCCCATGAAGCAGAAAGCATTCTTTCCAAAAAATATGGAACCGAGTACAGCATCATGTCCATCGGACCTGCCGGCGAAAATCTGAACATCATGTCCTGCATCAATTCCGACTACTACAGACAGGCTGGAAGAGGCGGAATCGGCGCCGTAATGGGATCCAAAAATATGAAAGCGATCGTCATCCGGGGAACCGGCGGCGTAAAAGTAAACGATATTGAAAACACGACGAAGCGAATCGTTGAGCTTCTTCGTGAAAACGTAGTAACCGAGGACAACGATTTTATCTATCACGATGGTACGACTGCGTTCCTGGAGGCCTGCAACGACGGCGGAATCCTTCCATGGAAGAATTTCTCCGATGCAACGGACGAAAAATGGACCGAATACAATGGCGATGTGCTGAAAAAGTACAGAGTCGGTAAGCGGGGCTGCGGAAGCTGCGGCCTGGGCTGCGGAAACTTCCTCAAGATCGGCGATGCCATCTGCGAGGGACCTGAATATGAATCCATTTCCGTTGCCGGCCCCAACGCAGGAATCCGCGACCCGGAAAAGATCGTAAAATTCAATGAAGTGGCTGACAATATGGGACTGGATACCATCAGTGCCGGAGATACGATCATCTGGGCTATGGAAATGACGGAAAAGGGCATCCACGACTTTGGCATCAAGTTCGGAGAAGCCGATAAAATGATTCACTACTTGGAACTGATTGCGAAAAATGAAGGCGTGGGCAAGGATCTGGCCCTGGGCACAAAGCGCGCATCCGAGAAATTCGGCGGCACAGAATTCGCAATGCAGGTTAAGGGACTGGAATATCCTCAGTATGAACCACGCGGTTCCTGGGCTATGTCCGTATCCTACGCAGTATCCGACAGAGGCGCCTGCCACATGCGTTCTTATGCTCCCAATTTGGAAGTATTCGAAGCAGCTGCACCGCCGTATACGGGCGAGAATAAAGGACAGCTGGTCTATGATCTGGCAGAGTTCAACGCCATTAAATTCTCCCTCTGTATCTGCGACTTCTGGGGATCGATTACATACGAAATCATGGCAGAGCTGCTGACCATGGTTACCGGAACCGAATGGACGGTGGAAGACATGTCTAAGATCGGACGCCGCGTCATCAACATCGGCCGGGCATTCAATCAGAGAGAAGGATTTGACCGCAAGAACGATACCGTTCCCAAGCGTGTCGTAACCGAGGCTCTGCAGAACGGTCCTGCAAAGGGACAGGTGATTCCGCAGGAAGTCTTTGATGATATGCTGAGCCAGTATTATGAGGTTATGGGATGGGATGAAAACGGCATGATGCCGGAAGAACTGATCGCTTCCTTGCTCTAATACAAAAAACTTCAAAAATTGGCTTTTTGCCATAGCAAAAATGATGTATAATAAAAGAGTGTTTGGATAATATCCTATACACTCTTTTTTGCAAGGAGGAACTATGGAAATCACAATCACACTCAGAGGCACGCTCCGCAAGTACTTTGGCCAGGATAAAGAGCGGAAGGTGGAGGTGCCCGATAACTGCACCTGCGACGAAGCATTGCAGGCAGTAGGTATCAATTACAAAGAGATCCCCAGTTTTGGGTTCGTGGCAGTCAATGGCATGCGCGTCATGATCTATGACCGGCTGTCGCCAGGGGATGAGCTGAAGGCATACTCGAGGATTTCGGGAGGCTGATCGGCGGGTCCGTTGTTACTGAACACACAAGGAAGGGTACTATGTTTGAAAAACACCTGGGTAAAATGAAACACAAAATGGAGGTCGCGGTCATCGGGCTGGCGATCGTAGTAATCGTGTTAGGTGTGTGTGCGTTCTTGCAGTTCACCAAGCCTTTCGCAATATCGGAAGACGGGGTGAAAGTGGAAGAGCCTTGGGTGGTGAAAGTAGGCGATAACGAAGCCTTCGTCGTCGCCAGCGAAAAAGAAGGAAAAGCTGTTATCGAGGGGATAAAAAGCAGCTATGTAACGGAGAACACGAAAAAGGAAGCTACAACCTTGTCTCCGGAAGTAACCATAGTGGCAAAAGAATTGAAAAGAGGCGATGAATCGCCCACTGTCGTGGAAGCGGATGATGCGGTGACACAAGTGGTCGCGGCAAACAAAACCGCTGAGCCGATGATAACGGTGACCACAACAGAAGAGGTGGCAAAGACAGAAGCCATCGACTATAAGACAGAATATAAGGAAAACAGCAAGCTCTACCTTGGCGAAGAAAAGGTAGCGACAAAGGGCAAAAAAGGTAAAAAGACCATTGTCAGCCAGGTGACTAAGCAGAACGGCCAGATTGTATCTGAAGAAGTGATCGCTACGACTGTGGACCAAAAGCCGGTTGCCAAAGTTATCGAAAAAGGAACCAAAACCATGACGGCCGACAAGGCATCTCAGGTTGTCTCTAGAGGCGGAGCAGCTATGGGAAGGGGCTCTGGTAAAGAAGTGGTTAATTATGCTCTGCAGTTCGTGGGCAATCCGTATGTATACGGCGGAACCAGCTTGACCAACGGAACCGACTGTTCCGGATTCACCATGAGCGTGTACGCCAAATTCGGCGTTTCACTTCCTCATTCATCCAGTGCGCAACGATCCTGCGGCAAGGAAGTACCTTACAGCGAAGCAAAACCAGGCGATATTATCTGTTATGCGGGACATGTAGCCATCTATATCGGAAATGGCAAGATCGTTCATGCCAGTACGCCGAGTACCGGAATTAAGGTCAGCAGCGCAACTTATAAAAACATCATTACTGTAAGAAGAATTATCGAGTAACAAAGGCAGGGGATTATGAGAGCAGCAATTTCAAAAAATAGAGGAAAGATGCTGAAGATTGCAGCAGCAGGTTTGAGTCTAGTGCTTCTAATTCTTGCAGTCTGTATCTATCTTCAGATGACAAAACCTTACGCTATTACGGATAATGGGGCCAGAATACAGGAACCATGGGCAGTAAAAATAGGCGATCAGGAAACGTTCATTGTTGCCAGTCAAAAAGAAGGACAGGCGGTCATCGACGGCATCAAACAAAAATACAGCACCGCCAATACCAAGAAAGGGGAGACTAGCCTTTCTCCGGAGATAACCGTGGAGAAAAAGGCGCTGAAACGCAGCGACGAGAAAGTGAACGTTGTGGAGGCGCAGGACGCGGTTGAGCAAATCTATACGGCGGCTGCGTCTGGTAACCCGATGGTAGCGGTTACGACGGTGGATCAAGTTTCGCGAACAGAAACGATTGCATATCAGACGGAATACCGAATCGATGATAACCTGGATAAAGGGCAGAAGAAAATTGTAGCCCAAGGACAGGAGGGCGGAAAACTAATCACTAGTCAAGTGGTTCGAGTAAATGGCAGCACGCTGTCAGAAGAAGTGATATCGGAAAAAGTAACGCGCCAGCCTGTAGCGATGGTAGTCGCCAAAGGCAATGATTCCGTAAAAGAAGACGGAACCTTGACAGCGGCAAAAGAAAAGGAAACGGCTAAGGCCCCAGATACGGAGCAGCCTAAGCCTGCGGAAGAACCAACGACAGAACCGCAGCAGCAGCCTGAACAGAAAGCACCCCAGCCGGCAACAGCGGCTGCGGCAAAAGAGCCAAGCAAAGCCACTCAGCCTGCGACTGAAGCGATAAAGCCGTCTGTGGACAATACCAAACCGTCCAAGCAGACAACGGAAAAACCGACCGCGAATACGGAAAAAGAGACGAGCACAGCAAAACCCGAGAAGGAGCCAACCACTCCTCCGGATAAGGAAACCAAACCCCCGGTTACGACCAATAAAGGACAGGCAGTCGTGGATTATGCCTTGCAGTTTGTCGGCAACCCGTATGTGTACGGTGGTTCCAGCCTGACAAACGGCACCGATTGTTCCGGTTTTACCATGAGTGTGTATGCCAAATTCGGCATCAAGCTTCCCCATTCCTCCAGCGCTCAGCGCTCCTGTGGAAGAGGGGTATCCTACAGCGAGGCAAAACCAGGTGATATTATCTGTTATGACGGCCACGTAGCGCTTTATATGGGAGGCGGTCAGATCGTCCACGCCAGCAATCCTACGGACGGGATTAAAATCAGCAAGGCGACTTATAAACCAATTCTAGCCGTAAGAAGGATCATTGAATGATGACTGCTGATAGATACGAGAGAAATATCGGTACAATTTCACTGGCAGAAAACGAGAAACTGCGAAACTCTTGGGTTTTGGTAGCTGGCTGCGGCGGCTTGGGAGGCCATGTAATCGAGGGTCTGGCCAGACTGGGAGTGGGTCAAATCACAGCCGTGGACGGAGACGTTTTTTCAGCCAGCAATTTGAACAGGCAGCTTCTCTCTACAGAAAGGACACTTGGACGCTACAAAGCCCTGGAAGCTCAGGAGAGGATTAAAATGGTCAACTCAGAGGTGCAGATCCATCCTTTGTGTCATTATATTGACGAGAACAATGTGGACGGCATTATAACGGATCGTTATGATGCCGTTGTCGATGCTTTGGATAATATAAAGGCCAGACGTCTTTTGGAACAAGGATGCCGGGAGCAAAAGCTCCCGTTGGTTCACGGTGCCATCGCCGGCTGGCATGGGCAGGCCGCGGTGATCATGCCGGGGGACGACCTCTTTGATAAAATCTACCCTGCTGGTTCTAATAAAGGTGCCGAGCAGGAAACTGGAAACCCAAGCTTCACGCCTGCAATGGTAGCAGCGGTCCAAGTGGCGGAGACCGTAAAGGTGCTCCTTGGAAAACCACAGATTTTGCGCAATCGTCTGCTGACCATCGATCTGCTCAATCAGGAATATGAAGTGATTCGATTCTGATCTGAATGTGGAAGATGTTTGAATCTAAGGGGAATTATGATAGTTTTATGGTAATTTGCCTTGACAGACGGGTTGATTTCATGCGAAAATACCAATGGCTGCTGAGATGACGCAGCGGGCCGGATCATTGCCCAAAATGATCCTTACAACTGAATAGAAAATGTTCCGAGTCAATACAGCCTAACCGTCCGCAGCAAAAGGCGCATGGCACTTGACCGTTCAGGGTCCTAGAGGAAACTCTCCGGCCTCCCAGTGTGGAAAGGAATACGATGTATGTCAAAATACAGAATATAACCTTTCATTTCAATGCAATGAAAGGTTTTTTGTTCTGTTTTTTGGGTAAATTATTTTTGTTACTGAGGAGGAGAAAAAATGAGAAGTAAGAAGAGAGTGTTTGCATGCGTGCTGGCGCTGATGATGGTATTTTCCACAGCAGCTATGCTGAGTGCATGCGGCAGCGGAGACGACAAAGAAGCGGCCAAAGAGCCGGCCAATCCCAAGCTGATTTTGGCAACCACCACCAGCACCAAGGACAGCGGACTTTTAGATTCGATTCTGCCTGAATTCGAGAAGGAAAGCGGCTACAAAGTTGACGTTGTATCCGTAGGATCCGGCGAAGCCATGGCAATGGGCGAAAAGGGCGAAGCAGACGTACTGCTCGTACACTCACCTGCTGCTGAAAAGGAATATGTGGAAGGCGGCCATGCGGACAAAGACGGAAGACTGGACGTTATGTACAATGACTTTGTTGTACTGGGACCAAAGGATGATCCGGCGGCCATCGAAAAGAACGCAAAAGAAGACGCAATTAAGGCTTTCACAACCATTAAGGACCAGAAAAAAAAGTTCGTATCCAGGGCAGATGACTCCGGTACCCACAAGAAAGAACTTTCTATTTGGGAAAAGGCAAAGATTGAACCGAAAGGCGACTGGTACATCGAAGCTGCGGCTGGAATGGGCGATGTAATCACCATGACCGATGAAATGGTGGGCTACACCCTTTCCGATCGTGCAACCTGGCTCAACGTGGGCAAAAACACTCAGCTGAAGATCGTCAGCGAAAAAGACCCAAGCGGCGTGCTCAACAACCAGTACGGCGTTATCTGTGTAAATCCTGAAAAGAATGAAAACATCAACGCTGAGGGTGCGAAAGCATTCCAGAACTGGATCGTTTCAGAAGCAACACAGAAGCTGATCGGTGAATACGGAGTGGAAGAATATGGACAGGCTCTGTTCGTTCCCAACGCAAAATAACGGATTTGATAAGCAAAGGACGGGAGACAATCCTGTCCTTTTTTGATATAATAGGACTGATTTGAGAAAGGATCATTTATGGATGCAATTGGACATGGAATTATCGAAGCCTTTAAACTGATCTTTGCCGGCGACGGGGAAATTTTTGAAATCGTAGGGCTATCTCTCTACGTTTCTTGCTTTTCTGTGGTGTTTTCCACTTGCGCTGGCATACCTCTGGGTATTCTCCTGGGAACGCACCAATTCAGAGGCAAAGGCGTCGTAGTCAGATTAATTTACACCTTTATGAGCCTGCCCCCTGTCATCGCGGGATTGACGGTATTTCTGATTCTGATGCGGAGAGGACCGCTGGGAAGTTTGCAGCTGAATTATACGGTGACGGCGATGATTATCGCTCAAATCTGCCTTGTGACGCCCATCATCATCGGCCTGACTTACAATTTGGTAAAAGAAAAGGCGCCTGTAGTAAACCGCCTGGGCATGACCCTGGGAGCGGAACGGCTGGACCGGATGAAACTGCTCATTTACGAGATGCGCGTGGGCATTACCACGGCTGTTGTTACCGGATTTGGCAGGGCCATCTCCGAAGTGGGAGCCGTTATGATTGTCGGCGGCAATATCAAAGGACAGACCCGGGTTATGACCACCTATATTTCAGAATTGAAAGGCATGGGAAACTATGACCGCGCCATAGCCGTGGGCATTATCCTGCTGACCCTTTCATTTTTGGTAAACGCTGTATTGTATAATTTTCAGGAACGGGAAAGCAGATAGGAGGTGCGGCTTGGAACTGAGATTTGAAGAGCTGACACGGGCATATGAAGGAAAAAAAGTGCTGGATCTGAAAGCAGGAGCCATTGTCAGCGGCAGCAGGACCGGGGTCATCGGGCCTAACGGAGCCGGAAAGAGCACGCTGCTCAACCTGATCGGCGGACTGGACCGGGCTGACGGGGGCCGGATTTATTACGATGGACAAAAACAAATTCCAAAGAATGAAATTACTCAGGTCTTCCAGACCCCTTATTTGATTACGACCACCGTAGAAAAAAATATTGCCTACCCGCTGAAGCTGCGGGGATGGGGTGAAGATGAAATTGAGGAAAGAGTCGCCCAGCTCTGCCAGGAGCTGGATTTAACCGGCATGAGAAAGAAAAAGGCTTGGAAGCTGTCGGGGGGAGAAACCCAAAAAGTTGCTTTAGCCAGAGCGCTGTCCTTTCACCCCAGACTGCTGCTGCTGGATGAGCCGACAGCAAATATCGACCCTTCCACCACGGCAGAAATCGAAAAGATGCTGATAAAAATCAACGAGGAAGAGAAAACTACCGTTGTCTTGGTCACCCACAACCTGGCTCAGGCCAAAAGGACCTGCGACCGATGTTTGTTCCTCAAAAGCGGGCAGCTGATCGAAACGGGCAGGGCGGATCAGATACTGGCAAATCCCAAGGAGGAATTGACCAGAAAATTTATAGCAGGAGAACTGCTGATTTAAGGAGCGATAGCGATGCGAGTCATTATGGTAAAAGGGTTTTCAAAAACAGGGAAAACGACCACGGTTACGCAGATCATTAAAGAACTGCGCAGGCGGGGATACAGCGTGGGAACGGTAAAGGATATTCACTATGAGAAGTTTGCCATGGATCATCCGGGGACGGATACCTATAAGCACACCCAGGCAGGGGCCCAGCGGGTAACTGCGCTGGGAGAGAAGGAGACGGACATCCTGCTGTCGCGCAGGATGGACATTGACGCTGTCCTGAAATATTATAAAGAGGATTTTGTCATCCTGGAGGGCGACAGCGGCGCAGACTGCCCGGCAATTTTGACCGGAGCGACCGAGGAGGATCTGGCAAAACGCATGACCGATCAAGTGATCGCTGTATCGGGGATCATTTCCGGAAAACTGGACCATTACGGCCGGCTTCCGGTGATTAATTGTTTAGAGGAGGTAGAGAAAATGGCTGATTTAATCGAGAAAGCTACTGAAGAACAAAAACAGGAGGCAGATGTAATTCTGACTATCGACGGAGTAGAAATTCCTATGGTGCCATTTGTTAAGAATACGCTGAAAAACGTGGTTATTGGTGCGGTGAAAGCGCTGGATGGCTATGAAGAAGGAAAAGAGATTGCAATCCGGGTGAAAGGATGAGAGATATAAAAGAAATTTTGGACTGCCAGAAGGCATATTTTAAAACAGGAGCCACCAGGAGCATCGCTGCCCGCGAATCAGCGCTGGAGTCACTCAAGAATAAGATTCGCAGTATGGAATACGAAATCTTGGAAGCACTGAAACAGGACCTGGGGAAGAGCGCTCCCGAAGGCTACATGAGCGAAGTGGGAATGGTTCTAGAGGAAATCTCATACATGCAAAAGCACTTGAAAGGGCTGGCAAAGGAAAAACGGGTAAAAACTCCGCTGGTACAGTTTCACTCGAAAAGCTATGTCAAGCCCTGCCCTTATGGAACCGTTCTGATCATGAGCCCCTGGAATTATCCTTTCCTCTTGACCATGGCGCCCCTTGTGGATGCCCTGGCAGCGGGAAATACGGCCATTTTAAAGCCCGGTAACGCATCTGCCCATACCAGCAGAATCATGGCCAGGCTGGTGGAAAAGACCTTTTCGCCCCAATTGGTTACAGTGGTGGAAGGCGGCCGGGAAGCTAACAGCCTGCTGTTGGAGCAAAAATTCGACTACATATTTTTCACCGGCGGCAAAACGGTGGGAAGGCTGGTTATGGAAAAGGCGGCCAGGCATTTGACGCCTGTTTCGCTGGAGCTGGGAGGAAAGAGCCCTTGTGTGGTGGACGAGACGGCAAACCTGCCGCTGGCTGCCAAGCGGATCGTCTTTGGCAAGTTTCTCAATTTGGGTCAGACCTGTGTGGCGCCGGATTATCTTCTGGTGCAGCGAAACGTGAAAGATGAGCTCCTGGCCCATATAGAAAAAGCTATCCGCATCCAATTCGGCACCATGCCCCTCGCCAATTCGGATTATGGCAATATCATCAATGAAAAACATTTTCAGCGGCTGATCGGATTGATCCAGGGACAGACGGCCCGGATCGGCGGCAAATACGATGATTGCCGGAGGATGGAGCCCACTGTGCTGACGGATGTGACCATGGAAAGTCCGGTCATGCAGGAAGAAATTTTCGGACCGGTGCTGCCGGTTTTAGAATTCGACGATATCGAAGAGGCCATAAAGATGATCGAAAAGCATCCGACCCCACTGGCGCTCTATGTATTTACACAGAACAAGTCGGTTAAAGAAAAACTGACTGAGGAAATTGCCTTTGGGGGCGGATGCATCAATGATACGATTATTCACTTAGCTTCCACCAGCATGGGCTTTGGCGGCGTGGGAGAAAGCGGTATGGGCGCCTATCACGGAAAGACCGGATTCGACACCTTTACCCATTACAAAAGCCTGGTGGACAAAAAGACCTGGATCGATCTCCCGTTCCGCTATGCGCCTTATGCCCGGTGGAAAACAAAGATCGTCCGTGCGTTTATCAAATAAGTTATTTGAGGGCCACATCCAATTCGAACCAGAAGGAAGTTCCTTCTCCCAGAGTGCTGTCAACGCCGTAATTGGCCTTGTGCAGAGAAAGAATTTCCTTTACGATGGAAAGACCCAGACCTGTTCCGGTGGTGGAACGGACCATGTTGGAGCTGGCTTTATAATACCGTTCCCAGATATGAGGCAGTTCTTCCGCCGGGATACCGACTCCGTGATCCTGCACCTGGCATAGTACGTGGCGGCCTCGTTTTTTAATAACTACATTGACGGTTTTATCTTCTCCGCAGAACTTGAGCGCGTTGTTGATCAGATTGGAGAATACCTGTTTCATCCTTTCCGGATCCGCATCCACCAGAATGTCGCCGCGGCAGTCCAAATTAATGTTATAGCCGTCTTCCTCCATCAGAAGCTTGTAGGACAGCAGAATGCCTTCCACTGCTTCTTTGATGTTAAAATGGGTTTTCTTGATGACAATAGCGCCCGACTGCATTCTCGATAAGGTCAGCATGTCGTTTACCAAAAGGTTTAGCCTGTCCGCCTCGTCGATGATGACCTGGAGGTGGGCGTTTCTTTTTTTGGGATTGTCTCCGGAAAGATCGCGGATCATTTCCGCATAAGACTTGACCATGGTCAGCGGAGTCCGCAGATCGTGGGAAACGTTGGCGATCAAATCCTTCTGGAGCATCGTCGACTTTTCCAGTTCAATGGAAGCCCGGGTCAGCGTGTCTGCCAGATTGTTCAGTTCCGTATAGTGGCCCCCTTTGAAAACGACGCCGTATTGTCCCTGAGCCAGTTTTCCGGCTGAATTGGTAATATTCCGGATCGGCGTAGTGATACGGGTGGCCAGGTAGATGGCTAGGATCAGGGCCAGGGCCAGAGATATGGCGGTGACGTAGGCCAGCTGGTTGGTCAATATTTCGATGGTGGTCGAAACCGGCCACAGCGGAGAAAACACATAGGCAATTAAATCCGGCTTGTCAGCCTCGGCTAAAAGTAATGTTCCGCAGGCCAGCATTCTTTTGGAATCTTTTCCTTTGCCGATGGGAAGCTGAACGGAAGTCTGATGTTTCAGCTCCATCTCTTCCCGCACCCGCTGCATTTCGTAGCTGTAATCCCGGGGATAATTATCGCGGAAGGAAGCAAAAAACGGCGCGCCGCCTAGTTGGGTGATATAGATGGTCATATCCACCGAATCAGCCAAATTGTTCATATTGGTATAAAAGGCGCTCAAATCATCCTTTTCATACGCCTCCTCAATGGTGGTGACCACTTTTTCTGTCTTGGCCTTTTTCATGGTCACATAGAAGGTGTTGAGAAATAAAACCTGCAGGAACCAGAGCACCAGCATGAGCAAAACGGCAAATATGATAAAGTATAAACATACTTTAAATTTTATACTGTTTACGTCGATCTTAAACTTCAAATTTATAACCTACTCCCCTGAGCGTGACGATGTAGTCACGATATTTTCCAAGATTGTTTCTGAGATTTTTGATGTGGGTGTCGATGGTGCGGTCATCGCCGAAAAAGTCGTATCCCCAAATGTCGGACAGCAGTTTGTCCCTGGACAGGGCAATGTTTCTGTTCTCCACCAGATAGAACAAAAGGTCATATTCCTTAGGCGTCAATTCAATTTTTTCCCCATCCACGGTGACGGTTCTGGCCGCGATGTTAATGCATAGCCCCTCAAATTCCAAAACCTGGGGCTGTGTCTGAGAGCCGCCCTGACGTCTTGAAAGCACGGCATTGACCCTGGCCATCAGTTCCTTGGGGCTGAAGGGTTTGACCACGTAATCGTCGATCCCCAGCTCAAAGCCGAACAACTTATCGTACTCCTCGCTTCTGGCGGAAAGCATGATAATAGGAATATCCTTAATCTTTTTGATCTCCTTGCAGGCGGTGAATCCGTCAAGCTTGGGCATCATGATATCCATGATGATCAAATCATAATCGTTGAGCTTGCAAAGACCCACAGCAGTCATACCGTCAGCGGCCTCTGTAACCTCAAATCCGTTGAATTCCGAATATTCTCGAATAACCTCTCGTATTTTCTGTTCATCATCCACAACTAAAATTTTTGACATAGACAGTCTCCTCCCCGATTCTGAATTCCTATTCTACACAATAGCGTCATTATGTGACTTTTGTGTGATAGGTATGTAGTTATTGTATCATAATTATTTTAAAACATCTGGAAATTTTGATTAAATTTTTAGTTGACAGTCAAAAATCCTTATGATAAAATTAACAATTTATTTACTTGACATACCTGTAAAAGGTGACTTATACTTAATATTAGGTATAGACTGGAGGTAAGTAGTATGTATACCATAGGTGATAAAATTGTATATCCAATGCATGGTGCCGGGATCATCGAGAAAATCGAAGAAAAAGAGATCCTGGGCGAACACAGAGAGTACTATGTCCTGAATGTGCCTTGCGGTGACATGAAGATCATGATACCGGTGGATACCAGTGATGAGATTGGCGTAAGATATATCATCAGTGCGGAAGAGATCCAGACGATTCTTTCCGTATTGGCCGACGTATCTTCAGAAATGCCGCATAACTGGAATCGGCGGTACCGCGAAAACATGGAAAAATTAAAGACCGGTAACGCGGTCGAGGTAGCAGAGGTTGTAAGAAACCTGACTCGTACGGACCGAAAGAAAAAGCTGTCTACGGGAGAGAAAAAGATGCTTACCAATGCAAGACAGATCCTGCTGAGCGAAATGGTTCTGGCAGGGGGCATGGATACGGCCAAGGCCGACGTTCTTATTGACGAAGCTGTATAATCTACAGGCTCCGTTAATAAGGCCTGCGGGCCGCTTGTGAACAAAGAGGCTATACCGAACATGTAACCGAATATGGGGAAAGGAGGTGAAGGGATGCTGAAAAAATTAATGCGAGTTGTTTTTTCGATCGTAGGCGCCATAGTAGGCTATGGTGTATTTTTATTGGCTAAGTTTCTAGTTGGACTGTCCGATTACGGGGAAAAAATCAACCTGTCCAGCACGCAGGAACTCTGCGTGGCTGCTTTATTCGTACTTATCTTTGGATTAATATTTTTCAGGTTGACACCTACGCTGGGAAAACAGAGCAGCAAGGTTGCAGATAACATTGAGACGGATCTGCAGAAAATTTCTACCAATGATATTGTCATGGGCACGGTAGGACTGATCGCAGGATTAATTATTGCCTACCTGATCAGTAGAATTTACGTGGGAGTTATGAACCCGATCCTGGATGTGGTTTTGAACATTATTACCTATTTTGTCTTGGGATTTTTGGGCGTTGTCATTGCCACCAGAAAGGGGCCGGACATCCGCGCAGCCTGGTTCACATCCAAAAAAGCTGGAAGCTCGGGAGGAAAGGGCAAGGGGAAGCATGATGCTACGCCCAAGATTTTTGATACCAGCGTGATTATCGACGGCAGGATCGCCGATATTATGAAGACCGGATTCATTGAAGGACCGATTGTAATTCCTGAATTTGTACTCGTTGAGCTGCGGCACATTGCCGATTCATCGGATTCATTGAAACGAAATCGCGGACGCCGCGGGTTGGACATCCTAAATAAAATTCAAGGCGATTATGGCATCGAAATTTATAATACGGCATCAGAAAAAGCTCTGGATGAAATTCCGGAAGTGGACGTAAAGCTTTTGAAGCTGGCCCAGATCATGAACGGCAAGGTAGTTACAAACGATTTTAATCTGAACAAAGTAGCTGGAATTAAGGGCGTGGATGTGCTGAATATCAATGAACTGGCAAATACTCTCAAGCCGGTGGTACTGCCGGGAGAAGAAATGACACTGTTCCTGGTAAAAGAAGGAAAAGAGAACAACCAGGCCGTCGCATATTTGGACGACGGAACGATGATTGTCGTAGAAGAAGGCAGACGCTATATCGGAAAGACGATCAAGGTGTTAGTCACCAGCGTGCTGCAGACATCAGCCGGAAGAATGATCTTTGCCAAACCCCGCGTAAAATAGTAGGAGACCGCAAATGTACAACAATAAAAAAATCGCCGCTATTATCGCAGCTGCCGGGCTGGGCAGACGTATGGGCAGCGACGTTCCTAAGCAGTACCTGAAAATTGGAGGCGAACCGATCTTGCTGAAAACGTTGCATGCCTTTTGCAGCGCTCCCTATATCGACTATATTTTTATTGTTACTAATAAGGATTACATACCGTACTGCCTGCAAATGAAAGAGGACTATAGGCTGGATAAGGTGGTGTCCGTCGTCGAGGGCGGAAAGGAACGGCAGGATTCCGTATACCAAGCACTGCAGGAGGTAAATCGCTGCCGGCCCGGCGTGGAATACGTGCTGGTCCATGATGGAGCAAGGCCTTTTGTCAGTCAGGAAACCATCGATTATGTGGTCCAGGCAGCTGCCGGCGTAGGCGCTGCCATTGCCTGTGTCCCGGTTAAGAACAGCATTCGCAGAGGTGAAGGCGAGAGCAGCTACAACGTTGAACGCAAGAACCTGTATTCAGTCCAAACGCCCCAGGGCTTCAAAAAATCCATTTTAATGGAGGCTTATGAGCAGGCATTTTCCGATGGCTACTACGGTACGGATGATGCCAGCCTGGTGGAACGGATCGGACAGCCCGTTGAGCTGGTGATGGGTCAGTATGACAATATAAAAATTACGACGAAAGAGGATATGCCTATGGAAAGCAGAATAGGAGCAGGCTTTGACGTGCATCGTCTGACGGAAGGAAGGCCCTTGATCCTGGGCGGCGTTGAGATTCCCTTTGAAAAGGGGCTGCTTGGCCATTCGGATGCGGATGTGCTGATTCACGCTTTGATGGACGCCCTGTTGGGCGCTGCCGCTCTGGGAGATATCGGCAGACACTTTCCCGATAACGATCCCCAATATAAGGACATTTCCAGTATGAAACTCCTGGAAAAGGTGAAAAAGCTCATCGACGAGGAATTCTACGGGATCAGCAATGTGGACATTACCGTGATGGCGGAGCGTCCCAAGATCAAATCGTACATTGACGATATGACCGAAAAGATTGGGGAAGCGCTGGAAATCGACAAAAGCAAGATAAACATCAAAGGGACGACCACCGAAAAGCTGGGGTTTGTCGGACGGGAAGAAGGCATTGCGGCGCAGGCGGTCTGCCTGCTTTATAGATAACACAAAAAGGAGATAACGCAAGAAAATGAGACTATCGAACATGCATTTGAAAACCTTGAGAGAAGTACCCAACGAGGCCGAAATACCGAGCCATATTCTGCTGCTTCGAACCGGTATGATACGCAAACTGGTTTCCGGTGTCTACGGGTTTATGCCTCTTGGATGGAGATCCCTTCGTAAAATAGAAGAGATTATACGCCAAGAGATGGATCGGGCCGGAGGACAGGAAATCCATATGTCGGCCGTACAGCCGGCCGAACTCTGGGAAGAATCCGGCAGATGGTACGCCTATGGACCGGAGCTTTGGAGACTGAAAGACCGCAACGGCAGGGACTTTTGTCTGGGGCCGACCCATGAAGAAATCTTTACGGATATCATACGCAGCGATGTTTCTTCCTACCGTCAGCTGCCTCTGAATTTATACCAGATTCAGACCAAATACCGGGATGAAGCCCGCCCTCGTTTCGGACTGATGAGAAGCAGAGAATTCATCATGAAGGACGCCTATTCCTTTGATAAGGACCAGGCGGGACTTGATAAAAGCTATGAAGAGATGTATGAAGCTTATGAGAAAATTTTCACCCGCTGCGGCCTGACCTTCCGTCCGGTTGAAGCGGATACGGGAGCCATCGGCGGAAGCAATTCCCATGAATTCACGGCTCTCTCCGAGGTGGGCGAAAGCGAGATCGCTTACTGTGAAAAATGCCAGATGGCAGCGACCGTGGAACGAGCTGCATGTGTGGATGCGCCGGCTTTCTCGGAAACGGAGCTGCCCATGGAAGAAGTTCATACCCCGGGAACCAAGACCATTGAAGAAGTGGCCGATTTTCTAGGCATCAAACAGGAGGAGACCATCAAGGCTCTGCTCTTTGTTACCTATGATGAAGAGGGAAAAGAAAACGGTTATGTGGCAGCGTTTGTCAGAGGAGACCGAGAACTGAACATGACCAAGCTGATCAACGCACTCAAGATTCCGGAGCATTCGATTGAGTTTGCAGACGAGGAAAAAATGGGTGATGCCACGGGCTGCGTAGGCGGATTTACCGGACCGACAAAGCTTCACGATTGTACCATTGTCGTTGACAGTGAGCTGCCGGGGCTGAAGAACCTCTGCGCCGGTGCCTGCAAAGTGGATCACCATTTGAAAAACGTCAACTATGGCAGAGATTATAAAGCGGATATCATAACCGATATCAAGACCCTGAAAGCGGGCGATCCATGCCCGGTATGCGGTGCGCCGATCAAACATGCCCGCGGTATTGAGGTGGGCCAGGTTTTTAAACTGGGAACCAAGTACAGCGAGTCCATGGGCGCTACTTATAAAGACGAGAACCAGCAGGATCAGCTGATTGTAATGGGCTGCTACGGCATCGGCGTGACCAGAACCCTGGCGGCCGTTGTCGAACAGCATCACGATGAAAATGGAATTATCTGGCCCATGTCCGTCGCTCCTTATCATGTGATCATCACCGTGATGAAAGAAAACGATGAGACACAGATGGAGCTGGCGGAACGCATCAGCGGCGAATTGGAAGCCGCAGGGGTGGAAGTGCTGCTGGATGATCGGAAAGAACGCCCCGGCGTCAAATTTAAAGATGCGGATCTTCTGGGTATTCCGGTTCGGATCACCGTAGGAAGAGGCGCAGCAGACGGCATGATCGAATATAAGTTGAGAAGAGATGCAGACAAGGAAGAGATTTCCGCGGAAGAAGGAGTTCAGCGGGCAATCGAAATCGTGAACAAGGAGAAATAAATGGAGTTTCTTTCTTTGATGGAGATCATCGGTACTGTAGCATTTGCTGTTTCCGGGGCCCTGGTTGCCATTGAAAAAGAGCTGGACTATTACGGAATCGCTTTTCTAGCGATTATCACATCGGTGGGCGGCGGCATTCTGCGGGATATCCTCATTAATCTGCCTCTGCCTTTGGCGTTGGCAAACCCGCTGTACGTGCTCATCAGCATCGGTACTGCGGCAGTGGTGATTCTGTTCTATAAAAAATTTGTCAGACATCAGCACATTGTTTTGTTTTTTGATGCCATCGGTCTGGCTGCCTTTACCGCCATCGGCGCTGAGGCCGCTTTGGTCCATGAAGTCTATACGCCTTTCGTGGTCATAACCTTAGCGGTGCTCACAGGAACCGGCGGCGGCATTCTGCGGGATGTTTTCGCCAAAAGGATTCCTTTTGTGTTCAGAAAAGAAGTCTATGCGGTGGCGTGCATCATCGGGGCAGCCGCCTTCATGGGGGCTTACTATTATCTGAATCAGGTTCGCCTGGCCATGTATATCTGCTTTGGCGTGACCCTTGCAGTGCGGCTGATCGCCATTAAAATGAACTGGCATTTGGCAAAAGTAAAACGGATTGAGGAAAGTGATGACGAAGAGCAAAAAGACGGCAATTAAAGAACACGCAAGTCTCTTCTGGGAATTTTTTAAGATCGGCCTTTTCACCATCGGCGGCGGAATGGCTATGCTGCCATTGATTCAGAAGGTGGCGGTAGAGGATAAAAAATGGATGGATGCTGAGGATATGATCGATTGTCTGGCGGTCAGCCAGGCCATGCCCGGTGTGATTGCCATCAACAGCGCCACCTACATCGGCAGACGCCGCAATGGGATTACAGGTTCATTGGCAGCGACCCTGGGGGTGATCATGCCCTCCTTTCTGATTATCATCGCAGTTGTGACTCTGCTGGGAACCGTGGGACAGAACAAATATGTAGACGGAGCCTTTACCGGGATCAAGGCGGCGGTATGCGGCCTGGTCATCGTATCGGCCTGCAAGCTGGGGAAACAGGTTTTAAAGGATCCCTTTACCTGGATCGCGGCGATCGCAGCCTTTGCGGCCATCGCAATATTTCGAATCACCGCTCTTTGGGCGATTATTGCCGGAGCGGCAGCCGGAATTCTCTATCTGATTATCCGTGAACACAGGAGGGCAGAAAAATGATTTATGCGTATCTGTTTTCCATGTTCTTTCGCATCGGTTTGTTCAGCTTTGGCGGCGGGCTCGCCATGCTGCCTTTGATCTTTCAGAGCGTCCAGGATTTCGGGATCATGTCGGCTCATGAATTTTCCAACTTGGTGGCCCTTTCCCAAGTAACGCCCGGTCCCATCGCCGTTAACGCGGCCACTTACGTGGGCCTTAACTACGCGGGCCTTCCGGGAGCGATGATCGCTACCCTGGGCGTGTGTCTGCCTTCCTTCGTGCTGATTCTGATTGTCATGAAGTTTATGGAAAAGTTCAAAGAAAGCAAAGGGCTGGAAGGTGCGTTCCTGGGCATTCGACCGGTAACGGTGGGGCTCATTGGTGCGGCAGCCATCTTTGTGGCCGAAACTTCACTGGTCAATGGGGAACTCTTTTCCACAAAAATATTTACAAATCCCGGATCTTATATCAATCCGATTCCCTGCGTCATTTTTGCGGTGACCTTGATTCTGGCGGGGAAGTTCAAAGTGAGTCCCATTAAAATTACGATTTTAATGGCAGTAGTAGGAGCAGTAGTATGTGGGTAGGCGGCGTAAGAGTAATTATACTGGATGATCAAAAACGAGTTCTCATGGTGCGGCAGCATCACGAAGGCAGGGACATCTGGATGGTGCCCGGCGGCGGCATTGAAGAAGGAGAGACCTCCAGCCAGGCCGGTGTGCGGGAAGTCCTGGAAGAAACCGGCCTGCAGGTGGAGATGGGAAAACTGATCTGGCATGTGGAAGAGGTTTCGGAAAAACGGGGCCAGCGCTTTGTCAATTTCTTTCTGGCCCAGTTGGTGGGAGGCAATTTAGAACTGGGATCTGACCCGGAATTCGATGAAAACTCACAGGTGCTGAGAGAAGTGCGCTTTATGTCCCGGGAAGAAATGTGCCATTTGGAGGTGCTGTATCCGGAGTACCTGAAAGATGAGCTGTGGAGATTCCTGGAAGAAGATTATTATGGCTATAATGCTTTTAAAATAAGAACTTGATCAGGAGGACAAGGCTGTCCCCGGACCGAGTTGATAAAGGAGAATGAATATGAAACTTGTAAAAATTGAAATGGAAAACGGTGATGTGATGAAGGGGGAACTTTATCCTGACGTGGCGCCGGAAACAGTTGCCAACTTTGAAAAGCTGGCGGGAGAAGGATTCTATGACGGACTGACCTTCCACAGGGTCATTCCCGGCTTCATGATCCAGGGCGGCTGCCCGGACGGAACAGGAATGGGCGGTCCCGGGTACACCATTAAGGGAGAATTTACAGGCAACGGCTTTACCAATGATCTGGCCCATGAGCGGGGCGTTCTGTCCATGGCCAGAGCCATGGATCCCAACTCGGCGGGCTCCCAGTTCTTTATCATGGTAGCCCCTGCGCCCCACCTGGACGGCCAGTATGCGGCTTTCGGCAAGATTACCGAAGGTATGGAAGCGGCCGACAAAATTGTCAGCGTGAAAACCGGTTTTAACGATAAGCCGGCTGAACCGCAGGTGATGAAAAAAGTTACGGTTGAGGACGCGGAATAAAAGAGATCGTTTAAGTGGAGGGCCCGGCAAGTTTATTGCCGGGCTTTTTTGTAAATTTTTTTATTTGACCACACAGGCAAGCCTTTTTCGATACACGTAAGCTGCGGCGAACACAGATACTACCAGATACCCAATCATAATCAGCCAGCCTTCCCGAAAACTCAGCATGCCGCAGACCGACGGATCCATGGAAAAAACTTCGCCTCTGATCTGGCTTAATCCATAGGTGTTTGGAATGCAGAGGGCAGCGCTTTTCAACAGGCCGGTGGTATATTTAATGGAGCCTGTCGCACCGGAAAGAAACCATAAGATCACGGCCGCGGTCATTATGCTTCGGGGCGACAATTGGTATTCAAACAAGGTATTGTAGGTTTTTTCCTTGTACAGCAAATACAAAACATTGAACATGGACCCTAATAAAAAGGCAAGGAGGAATACCGCCACCGCAATAATATGAAACCAATCCAACTGGGTTTCCACATTGAGGATTTCTTCCACTTCCACTTGCAGATTTTTATCCGTGGCCCGGTAAAAGTCCAGAATTCCTTCGTTGAGATATAAGCGCAGGTTCTTTGCCATATCCGAATTGTAGTTATTAAAGAAATAGGAAATATCCGCGTTGCCGCCGCCTTCCAATTTGCCGCTGAAATCTCCGCTCACAAGGACCACACCGTTGACCTTTCCCTGTTGATACAAGTCCATGGCCGCTTCACGACCCTCTTTGACTTCTTCAAAATATGGTTTGTCTCCCAATGGTGAAATTTGGCTGAAAATGGATTTTTCAAGTACCTTTCCGTATGTGCCGGGATCTTCATTTACATAAGCCAGCCTGAGGGATGAAAAGTTCCCAAAGGTCAGGGCAAATATGATCAGGATGATGGTTGGCGCAATGACACCTGCTGCGATGGACTTTGGATCCGCCCTGAAAAGCAGCAATAATTTTTTAAATTCAGCAGTAAACAGTTTCATCTTTCCACCTCCTCGCTGCGGATTCATCTGATGTAGGAAATCGTAATCAGCACAAATGCCAGAATAAAGGAAAGACATAAGGCTCCAAAATCCGCGGTCCGGTCGATTGTGCCGTTAAAATAGCACCAGCGCACGATTTCGATGGCATAGGTCACAGGGTTGATATCGCCCAAGAGATTTGCCACGCTCCCAAAATACGAGAGGGAGCCAAAGCCGCCGCCCCCCGACCCATAGCGTCAGAGCAGTGACTAGGGATATCAGAAAAGCAGTCAGCGTTGACTTGATATAAATGCCGATGCACATGCCGATACAGACAAAAATGCCGTATCCCAATAGCAGCACCAAAAGAAAAGAAGGCAGATGGAATACATTGCCAGCGCCCAAATCGGAATGCTCACCCTGTGGCTGGAAAATGGCCGGAACATCAGCAGCAGGAAGCTGGCCGGACTCATAGAAGCAGCAAACTTGCGGGGCCCGATGCACTGCCTGGTGGAATTAGCGGTAAGGGAGGCAAAAAACTGAGATCATCAGGACCTCTCTTTTTTTGGAATTTTTAGAAAACGCTACCTTTCTTAAAAATTCCATGATAAAATATGATTATGATGAAAAAGGAGGAACCGACTATGGGAGTATTAATTAAGAACGGGACGATCGTTACTGCAGAAAATGAATTCAAAGGCGACGTGTATATAGCCGGCGGAAAGATCATTGCCATCGGCGCCAAGCTGGGGCATCGGCCGGATGACGAAGTTGTCGACGCTACCGGTAAATATGTTCTGCCCGGAGGAGTTGACCAGCATGTACATTTCTCCTTTACCTACAATGGCAGTAAAGTGCGGGGCTTCGAGACCTCCAACGCTGCCGCGGTAGGCGGAACCACCACCTTAATTGAATTCGTTAATCAGGAAAAAGGAAAAGGGCTGATCGAAACCCTGGAAGCATACAAGGCTTCCGACGCCGATGGGATCGCCATGGTGGACTACGGTTTTCACAGCGTTATGACCGATCCAAGAGACGAAGTGATCGAAGAGATTCCCAAGCTGGCAGAAGCGGGATATCCGACTATGAAACTGTTCATGGCATATAAAGGCATGTTCTTCCATGCGGATGACGATGCCATTTTAAAGGCGCTGCGCAAGGGAAAAGAGGCCGGCGTTACAATCATGGTCCATGCGGAAAACGCGGATATGATCGATGTCCTCACCAAACAGCTCATCGCGGAAGGAAAGACGGAGCCGTACTACCATGCTGTGTCCAGACCACCGGTTGTGGAAGCGGAAGCCACCAGAAGAGCCATCTATCTGGCCGAGCTGGCGGGAGCACCGCTTTATGTGGTCCACGTAACTTGTAAGGAAGCGCTGGAGGAAATCAAACAGGCATATAATCGGGGACAAGCTGTCTTCGGAGAAACCTGCTCCCACTATCTGGTGCTGGATACGGAAGATCTGGCGCGGCCCAACTTTGAAGGAGCCAAATATGTCTGTTCGCCGGCACTGCGTACGGCGGAGCATCGTCAGGCGCTATGGCAGGCTGTGGACAGAAAGTGGCTCAACGCCATCAGCTCCGACCACTGCGGCTTTGACTTCGCAGAGCAAAAACATATGGGCTTTGGCGAAGGCAAGTCCTTTGCCGATATCCCCAACGGAGCACCGAGCCTGCAGAACCGGCTGAACATTCTCTGGACCTACGGCGTTTGCGAAGGAAAAATTTCCAGAACAAGACTGGTCGATCTTTTCTCCACCATGCCGGCGAAAATCAACGGTCTGGATACAAAAGGACACATCGATGTGGGCTACGATGCCGACCTGGTTGTCTTTGATCCGGAATACCGGGGAATCATGAGCGCCCAAAATAACCTGGAAGGCGTTGATTACAGCCCATTCGAAGGATTCGAGCAGAAAGGCCGTCCGGAGACCGTATTCCTCAGAGGCATGAAGATCGTCGATAACGGCACCTATGTGGGACAGAAAGGACAGGGCAGATTCGTGCCTGGAAAACCTTATGGCGCAGCTTATGAAGATTGATGGGAAGCGACTGCTGCAGGACCTGCTTGTATTGAGGGACTTTACCGATACGCCAGGCAGCGGCGTTACCAGATTTTCTTATGGGACGCAGGATAAAAAGGCCAGGGAATATCTCTTTGAACAGGCAAAGGCTCTGGGCTGCCGGATCGAAACGGACGCGCTGAAAAACGTACGCATTCATATGCCCCAGAACAAGCCGGAGTGCAAGCGGGTCGTAATTGGATCCCATGTGGACACAGTGAGAAACGGCGGCTGGCTGGACGGAATCTACGGCGTCACAGGAGGACTTGCGGTTCTGCGGGCTTTGAAGGACTGCCAGCTTAACCGCAATCTGGAACTGGTGATCTTTGCCGAGGAAGAGGGATCCAACTTCGGATCCACCATGACTGGCAGCAAATTTATTACCGGCAGCTACGGCGACCCTGATCTGGATAAGCTGAAGAACGACCAAGACATTTCCCTGAGAACCATTTTGGGAGATCCATCTCCGGCGGACCTTGAAGCGGTCAGGTGGGATTTCGCTCAAATTGAGGCTATGCTGGAACTGCATATTGAGCAGGGCCCGGTGCTGGAGAGAAAGGGACTGCCTCTGGGAATCGTTGAGGCCATTTTCGGTATGCAAGTCATTGAGGTTGAAATAAAAGGCGTGGGCAACCATGCGGGAGCAACGCCCATGGTCGATCGCAAAGACGCCCTTTGCGCTGCCGCCCAGTGCATTCTGGCCGCAGAAGACATGGTCAGGCCGGATGGAATAAGTGTGGTAACCGTGGGACGCATCCACGCAGAACCGGACTGCTCCAACGTGATCCCGGAAAAAGCCCGGTTTACCTTGGAGGTTAGGGATCGGGACAACAAAAAAATTCAGACCTATATGGATCGTATTACAGCGGCGTTCAAAGAAATTTGCAGCCAAAGAGGCGTGGACTGCCAGATAACAAGAACATCGTCATCCAAGCCCCTCAGCCTTGACACTGGGCTGATTGAGACTATGAAAGGGCTGGCGGAAAAGAAAAGAATTCCTCATCAAGTGATGGACAGCGGCGCGGTACACGATGCCTGTATGATCGCAAACCATGCCAGAACAGGAATGATCTTTGTACCCAGTATTGGCGGCAGAAGTCACGTACCAGAGGAAGATACCAAAAAGGAAGATTTGATTCTGGGAGCACAGTTTCTGCTCGATCTGGCTTCTGATTTGACCGGCGCGAAATAAAAGAAAATTTTAATGCTCCTTTCATTTATAGAATGTACCATAATGGTACACAATAGAAGCAAGAGAGGAGATGGAATTATGAGAAAAAAAGTTACATTGCTGTTAGCTGCGGTTGTAGCAGTATTGATGATTGCCGGATGCTCTTCCGGAGACGACGATAAAGCTGCCCAGCAGACCCAGCCGCCTTCCAGCGAACAGACTACACAAGCGGCGACTTCTGAAAGCCAGCAGAATCTGATCGGTGAACAGAAGGCCAAGGAAATTGCCCTTATGAAAGTAGAGGGCGCCAAGGAATCCCATATTACCAAATTCAAGCTGGACAAAGACGATGGCCGTCAGGAATACGAGGGTGAAATCGTCTATAACAACCGGGAATACGATTTTGAAATCGATGCGGTTTCCGGCGAAATCCTCAGTTGGGAAGACGAAGCAGTAAATCAGTAAAAAAGAAAACAGCGGGCATGCCGGAGAACGGCATATCCGCTGTTTTTATTTTGGAGCTATCCATGGAGAGAGCGCTTGACCTTTGCCAATGTTTTCTTCAGGAAGAGTGCGCACAATAAGACGGATACCAGTTCGGCGATGGGGAAGGCCCACCATACCGCATTGATATTTCCCGACAGGGAGAGCAAATAAGCGGCCGGCAGCAGCACGATCAGCTGGCGGATCAGGGATACGATCAAACTGTATACGCTCATCCCCAGTGCCTGGCATACGGAACTGGCGATGATGGAAAATCCGGCGAATACAAAATGGATGGAAATGATCCGCAGGGCCGGAATGCCCATGGACATCATATGCTCAGACGCGCTGAACAAATGGAGCAGCGGGCCGGGTATAGCCTGAAAGAGGATTACCCCCAGGCACATGATGCCGATGGCATAACAGGCCGCGTAGCGAATGGTGCGATGAATACGGTCTTCTTTACCGGCGCCGTAATTATAAGCGACGATGGGTACCATGCCGTTGTTGAGGCCGAAAATGGGCATGAAGACAAAGCTTTGAAGTTTAAAGTAGACCCCGAAAACCGCCACAGCTGTGGAACTGAACGCAATCAGGATTTTGTTGAGGCCGAAGGTCATGACCGAACTTATAGCCATCATCAAAATAGACGGAATTCCAATGTACAAGATACTGAAGAGAATGTGCCGGTCCGGGCGAAGACAGCTGAAGCTCAGCGTAACATCATGGTTTTTCTTATAATTAAAAAACAAAGCAAGGCAGGCAGCTGCGATCTGCCCTAAAACCGTAGCTAGAGCAGCCCCGGCCACTCCCATTTTCGGCATTCCCAAAAGACCGAAGATCAGGATCGGATCAAGGATGATATTGATAACAGCACCGATACCCTGTGTGATCATGGTATAAAAGGTACGTCCGGTGGATTGAAGGAGACGCTCAAAGGTGAACTGAAAGAAGAGCCCGAAGGACATGGCGCAGCAGATCTGCAGGTAGATGTTTCCGTAATCGAGGATCTGGGCAATATCTGTCTGGGCCCTCATGAAGATGTTGACCCCGGTAAAGGAAAAGAGCAGAAACACCAAATAACAGATAGCGATGAGTAAAAGCCCCTGCATGGCTACTTTATTGACTCTCGGCTGATCCCTCTGCCCCAGAGCTCTGGAAAGTAGTGCATTGATGCCCACGCCTACCCCGCTGCCCACAGCGATGAGCAGATTCTGGATGGGAAAGGCCAGGGACACGGCGGTCAAAGCGTTCTCGTTGATCATGGCTACGAAGATACTATCCACTACATTATACAGGGCTTGCACCAACATGGAAATAATCATGGGCAGAGCCATAGTAATCAGTAATTTGTTAACGGGCATAATCCCCATTTTATTTTCGGTTTGTTGAAGTGTTGCATCAGACATTTTAAAAATTCCCCCTTTATAAATAAGTTAGATATCGAACTATATCAATGAAAAGAAAATGAATGTATCTGCAAGTACATTCATTTAATCGTTTCGGACAAGCGTTTTAAAAGACGCAGCAGTGTTTCCATCTCGTCATCTGTAAATACCTGAAAATCCTGTGCTTCATCCTGAGCCAGCCTTTGTTCAAACTCAATGAAGGTAGACTCGCCGGCCGAAGTTAGAACCAATTTTTTCAGCCGTGCATCGCAGACAACGCTTTCCCGGCGAATGTATCCTTTGTTCTCCAGAATTCCCAACACATTGGAAATAGTTGAGCGCCGCACATCCAATGCCGCTTCCAGATCACGCTGGAATACATCCCCCTTTTTGGAGGCTATAAAAATATGCTCCATAGCGATGAACTGGATTAACGTCAGATTGTATTCGTCTGCAAGACGGTCGATTTTTCTCTTTAATTTCACATCAATGACATGAATCATTTTGCCTATATTTTTCATAAAATTTGTTCCCTTTGTTAGAACTCTAACAATATTAACAGAAGGCGATTAGAATGTCAAGGCAGAAAAACGTTAAAAGTTTTTGGTAATGGGTATAATAAAAAACACAAGGGATGAATGAGGAGGAAAAAACAATGTATGATGTGATTATTATAGGTGCGGGACCAGCCGGGCTTTCCGCAGGCATTTATGCGATTCGCTCGGGATTGAAAACTTTGATATTCGATAAAGCTTCCTTTGGCGGACAGACCATTCTTTCGGCGGAGATTGAAAATTATCCCGCCGTACCATCGGTAACAGGGCCGGATTTTGCGGAAAAAATGTATGAGCAGCTGACCTCTTTGGGCGGCGTAATCAAACTGGAAGAAGTTAAAAAAATCGATGCGGAGCATAAAATCATAGAGACGGGAGCCAATCAATATCAGGCACAAAAACTGATTATCGCGGCCGGACTCAAGAGGAGAAAGCTGGGCTGCCCAGGTGAAGATGAGCTGGCTGGAAAAGGCGTTTCCTACTGCGCCATCTGCGACGGGCGCTTTTTCACCGATAAGGATGTGGTCGTGGTGGGCGGAGGTAATACGGCTATGGAAGATGCCCTGTATATGGCAGCCTACTGCAATCATATTACCATTGTCTGCCGCAAGGACAGTTTAAATGGAGAAGAAACGCTCAAATCCGGAGTGGAGAAAAAAGACAATATATCGGTGATGTATGGTGTCAATGTAGCTGAGATTCAAGGCGAAACGGTTGTTGAAGAAGCGGTGCTGGATAATGGGGAGATCCTACGGACCAGTGCGGTTTTTGTTGCCATTGGATATGAAGCTGACAGCAGTTTTTTGGAAGGACAGGTGGAATTGACTCAGGAAGGCTATGTAATTGCTGGAGAAGATTGTCGTACTAATGTGCCGGGTGTTTTTATAGCAGGGGATTTGAGAACCAAAGGGGTACGGCAGATTGTGACTGCTGCTGCTGACGGAGCTGTGGCAGCGTTGGGAGCGGCAGACGAGCTATTAAAGATGTAACTAGTCACAAAAAAACTTAAAAAAAACAAAGTTTAATGTTGAAAACGGTTTCATAAAGTGCGATAATTATAGTAGTAATATTCTGAAAATATATGTGGGTGAGCATTTTAGAGAAGAATATTCGGATGATAGCCGCCGAGATGAGACCGAAACTGCTTTCATTCTGCAAGAGCGGGATCTTTTTACTGGGATTCTGACAGGCAGAGATTCGAAATGTAGAGGCTTGGCGGTGTCCAGGCCTTTTTGTCATAAGGAGATGAGAGCTTCAAGGGCGGTGCCGAATTATATAGGAACCAAAAAAACGGAAAACTGAAAATGAGCACCAGATAAGCCTTCTGAAAAGGTGAGGACTGACATGTACGGTGCCGGCCCGGTCAGGCCGCGCAGCGTATGATTGAATTGGACAAAATATTAATGATTGAAGAGGGCGCTATGAATATCAGACATATTGCAAAACAGGCTGGTGTTTCTGTGGCGACGGTTTCCCGGGTACTGAATCACCCGGAAAACGTGGCGCCGAAGACCAGAGAAAAAATCGAAAAGATCATTGCGGAGACAGAATATACACCCAACTGGTTCGCACGGGGCCTGAATTTTAATAAGACTGGGACCATCGGCCTTATGATACCCCATATATTGAATTCCGTACATATGGAGATCGCTAAAGGTGTAGAGGATGTGGCGCATCAAAAGGAATATATCGCCTTAATGTGCAACGTGGAGCACGATGCAGCCAAAGAAAAACGATATCTGGATCAGCTGATAAAAAGAAGGGTAGACGGCATCATCTTTATTTGTTCTTCTTTGGAAAAAAAAGACTTTCAGCTGGTGCAGGAACAAAAAATTCCGGTGGTGCTCATCGGAGAGCATAAAAATAGTCTGGGGCTGCACGTGGTAAGCATCGACTGCAAACAGTCAGCAAAAAAAGCAGTGAACCATCTGCTGGAAAGCGGTCATGAAAAAATAGCTATGCTTTATGGGACCGAACCTCAGATCGAGAATGAGTATAAAATGGCCGGATATAAGCAAGCGCTCAAGGAAGCGGAACTGCCCTTTGTCCGGGACTATCTGCGGGAGGTAGAAAACACCATCGAAGGCGGTTACCTTGGGGCGAAAAAACTGGCAGAACTTGCCGATCCCCCGAGAGCGATTTTTGCCAGCAGCGACTATATCGCCTTTGGTGCCATGGATGCTATTAAAGATAAAGGCCTCAAGATTCCCGATGATATGGCAGTAATGGGTTTTGACAATGTTAGAATGTCAAATCTGGTAGAACCAAAGCTGACTACCGTAGAAGTACCGCTGCATAAAATGGGAGTATACGGTGCGCGTCTGCTATTTGATATTATAGAAGGCGAAGAGGAACCAGAGACGGAGCCGAAGACGATCCTGCTTCAGTCTAAGCTGAAGATTCGAAAGTCCAGCGGCCATAAAGAAAGAATTGGAGAAATGTTTTAATGATGAAGACAGAATTTTTAGGTCTGAGAATGGAAAATCCGATTATGGCAGCGGCGGGTCCCTGGAGCAGGGATGGTGAAAGCATTCGCCGCCTGATCAAAGCAGGAGCGGGGGCTGTGGTGACAGAGAGCGTAGTCAGCGATACCCTGCTGGATGTACGACCACGGATTGCTTACGATGGCATGGGAGCTCAAAATATAAGACTTTACAGCGATATACAAATTGAAGGCTGGGAACGGGAAATGGAGATCGCAAAGAGCGGCGGCGGCGTGGTGATCGCCAGCATTTCCGCCCATACGCCGTCGGAACTGGCCTATTTGGCTACAAAAATGGAAAAGTTCGGAGCCGATGCCATTGAAATCAGCGTATCCAATCCTATGTGGGAATCTTTGGAAGTCATGGCTTCCCATCCGGAAACCGTTTTTGAAATGACCAAGGAGGTTGTATCCAACGTAAAATTGCCGGTAATCGTCAAGCTTTCCCAGAATACAACCAATATCTCCGCGGTAGCCAAAGCCGCTAAAAACGCAGGTGCCAGCGGCGTCAGCGCCATCAATACCATTCGCTGCATTCTCAGCGTGGATATTGAAACGGGAAAACCATCTCTGGCTACATATGGCGGATATTCGGGAGGGCCGATTCGCCCTCTGGGGCTGGCTTCCGTAGCCACCATCGCCCAGACGGTAGATATTCCTATCTGCGGTATCGGCGGCATTACGGATTACCGCAATGCTTTGGAATACATCATGTTGGGAGCATCCGCCGTGCAGGTGGGAACAGCCGTGATGATCAACGGCCCCGAGGCCCTGACCAAAATCATAACCGGTCTCAATCAGTGGTTGGAGGAAAAGAAGATCGGCAACATTTCCAGAATAAAAGGAAAAGCGCTGCGAAATCTCAAATCATTTGATGAGATCAAAATCGAGCCGGCGACCAGCACTGCTATCAGCGTGCCGTGTACGGCTGATTGCGGCATCTGTATCCATGCGTGCATGTATCACGCGATTTCCAAAAAAGACGATCAAATTTGTGTAGATCAGGAGCTTTGCACCGGCTGCGGTTTGTGTACCTGTATCTGTCCGGCAAAAAAATTAAAATTGGATTGGTAAAAAACTCTTGCAATTTTCTGAAAATATGGTATATTATTAAATGTAACCGGTTACAGAAACTTGTTGCATTGTGAAGGTATGGTAACTAATTTTTTTAAATATAAAAAGGAGGACGAAGATTATGTATACTTGTAGTTTGGACAGAATGACTGATAAAATCAAGACATTCAGTAAATATGGTGATGCCGGACACGGTGGAATTACTAGATATTCGCTGTCACCGGAAGCGAAACTGGCAAGAGAAGAGTTCATCAAAAGAATGAAGGCCATCGGCGCGGAAATCGAAATTGATGATGTGGCCAACATTTATGCGACTCTGCCGGGAACCGATCCGGGCGCCAAGAGAATTGTAACTGGTTCCCATGTGGATTCCGTTAAAAACGGCGGCAACTACGATGGTATCCTGGGTGTAATGAGTGCAATGGAAGTTTTGGAAACCGTTGCCGAAAACAACATTCCCCACAAACATCCGCTTACGGCAATGATCTGGACTAACGAAGAAGGTTCTCTGTATCCGCCGGCGATGATGGTTTCCGGTATTGTATGCAACGACTACCTGCCTCCTGAAATTGCAAAGAACTTTAAATATGAAAACATGATGAAATCCAAGGCAATGGAAGAGCATGAAGGCAGCGCCAAAACCTTCGGCGAAGCTCTGGATGCATCCGGCTATAAAGGCGATGCCAAATATCGTCTCAGCCCTGACAAATATCTGTGCAACTTCGAAGCGCATATTGAACAGGGACCGATCCTGGAAGAAGCGGGAAATGATATCGGCGTTGTTGACTGTGTACTGGGCATGTTCAACTACTCCCTGAAGTTCACCGGATTTGCGGCTCATGCGGGAACTTTCCCCATGAGCAAGAGACATGATGCTCTCTATGCGGCTTCCCAGGCCCTGTGCTATCTTCATGATGAGATCGACAAGCTGGGCAGACCAGAACTGGTTTACACCACAGGCGAAATCTACTGCCATCCATGCGTACATACTGTAATCCCGGACGAAGTGGAATTCTCACTGGATGTCCGCCACGAAGATCCAAAGGTCCGCGAGCAGGTTATGGAGATCGTGAAGAAGATCGCCACTATGAAATGGGCTGGCTGTGACTGCGAAATCAGAGAAAATTGGAAGCGCGACACCGTTTATTGGAACGAAAAATTGGTCGGCTATGTAAAATCTGCAGCTGAAGATGCAGACATTTCCCATCAGATGATCCATTCCGGCGCAGGCCATGATGCACAGTTCGTAGCATATATGCTGCCGACAACGATGATTTTCATCCAGACAAAAGACGGACTGTCCCATTGCGAACCGGAATACGCAAAACCAGAACACTGCACCAGCGGCGCTACCGTACTGCTGAATGCGATTCTGAAAGCGGACGAAGACTTTGAATAGTGACGATTCGTCACTACAGAGGATAATGGAGGGAGCTTTTGTCAAGCTCCCCTGAATGGATAAGCTGCATTTTCACTGACCCTAAAAGCCATTTGATGATGCAGCTTTTTTTCCAAAAGGAAAGAAGCGACGCGGTAAGGAGGAATGTAAATTGAGTAAAGTAGTAGAAGCAAAGTACACCGCAGAAGCTGTTTGTGGATTTAGCCATAGAACCGCTATGGAAGAAGCCGCAAGATGCCTGTTGTGTCACGACGCACCATGCAGCCAGAGCTGCCCGGCAGGAACTGACCCTGCAAAGTTCATTCGCTCGATCAGATTCAGAAACGTCAAAGGCGCAGCTGAAACGATTCGAGAAAACAATGTTTTAGGCGGAACCTGCGCAAGAGTTTGCCCATATGACAAGCTTTGCGAGGAAGCTTGCTCGAGATGCGGCATCGACAGACCGATTGAAATCGGAAAGCTGCAGAGATATGCCATTGATCAAGAAAAGACGTTCGGTATGAAAATACTGAATGCGCCTGATGAAAAGAAGGCGGCAAAGGTTGCCTGCGTAGGAGCAGGACCAGCATCTCTGGCCTGTGCCGCAGAACTGGCCAAAGCCGGATATCAGGTGACAATCCTGGAAAGAGAAGCCAAGGCCGGCGGCGTGCTTACATACGGAATCGTTCCCAGCAGACTGCCTCAGGCTGTCGTTGACCACGATATCGCACAGGTAGAAGGTCTGGGTGTTAAGTTTGAATTTGGAAAAGAAGTAAAAGAAGCAGATGTTGCAGATTATGATGCCGTATTCATCGGTGCCGGTTTGTGGGGCATCCGGATTCCGGATATCGAAGGAAAAGACCTGAAAGGCGTTTACGCGGCAGCTGATTTCCTGAAGGAAGCCAGAACCAAGGGCGAAGGCTTCGATCCGGGAAAGAAAGTCGTCGTTGTAGGCGGCGGCGATGTTACGGTTGACTGCGCCGTAACCGCAAAACTTCTGGGAGCGGACGATGTGAAGATCGTTTACAGAAGAACACTGGAAGAGGCTCCCGGCAATATGTCGGAATTCCAGTACGCGCTGGAGTTGGGTATCGGTATTACCACCGGTATGGCGCCGGCAGCGGTAAAAGGAAACGGCAAAGTTGAAACTGCCGTATTCAAAGGATTCAGAGACGATGCGGCTCAGATGCAGGTTTCCGCGGATACCATTGTATTTGCAACCGGCCAGGGTCCACAGGATATGACGAAGATCGCTCCTGTCAAAGTTACGGAAAAAGGCACGATTGATGCCGGCGAGGACGGCATTACCAGCGCCGACAAGTATTTTGCGGCCGGAGACATTGTAAACGGCGGCAAGACAGTTGTAGAAGCAGTAGCGGCGGGAAAAGATGCCGCAGCCTCTATGATTGCATATCTTGAGAAGAAAGGAGTGAAGTAGGATGGCAGTTAAAAAAGATTTATCTATAAACTATTTAGGTGTTGAATGCGAAAATCCGTTCTTCCTTTCAAGCTCACCGGTTGGAAGTAATTACGAGATGGTTGCAAAGAGTTTTGAAGCAGGCTGGGGCGGCGTGTTTTATAAGACCGTAGGTATCTTCGTTGCTGACGAATGCTCCCCCAGATTTGACAATGTGAATAAAGAGGGCCTACCATGGGTCGGCTTTAAAAACATGGAGCAGATTTCCGACAAGCCTACTGAATTGAACTTTGAGAATATGCGTAAGCTCAAGAGAGCTTATCCGGAAAAAATCATGGTTGCTTCCATCATGGGAAGCAACGAACAGGAATGGAGAGATTTGGCTAAGATGGCGGAACAGGCGGAAGCGGATTTAATCGAAGGAAACTTCTCCTGCCCGCAGATGACCAGCCACGATATGGGTTCTGACGTAGGAACCAATCTTGAACTGGTAAGATCTTATTCCAAAGCGGTTTCCGAGACTACAAAAATCCCCTTCATCGCCAAGATGACACCCAACTGCAAGAACATGGAAGAACCTGCAATCGCAGCTATTGAAGGCGGAGCGGCCTCTGTATCGGCGATCAATACCATCAAGTCGATTACCAACATTGACTTTGAGAATATGACGGCAATGCCTGTTGTAAATGGAAAGTCTTCGATTTCCGGCTACTCCGGCGCAGCTGTTAAGCCCATCGCGCTCAGATTCATCGCTCAAATGCTCCAGAATGAAAAGTTGAAAGATCTGGAGATTTCTGGAATCGGAGGTATTGAAACCTGGAGAGACGCGGCTGAATTCCTGGCTTTGGGATGCAGAAACGTTCAGGTTACCACTGCCATCATGCAGTACGGATATCGGATTGTTGAAGATATGGCGAGCGGCCTCATGCACTTTATGGACGAGAGGGGTTACAATAAACTGGATGAATTTATCGGCTGCGCACTGCCGAATATCATCCCTGCGGAAGAGCTGAACCGTGACTTCAAAATCCTGCCTGATTTCAATGAAGATAAATGCATTGGCTGCGGCAGATGTTATATCTCCTGTTATGACGGCGCTCATCAGGCCATTGACTGGAATGAAGAGAAAAGAAGACCCGAACTGAACGACAACTGCGTAGGATGCCACCTGTGTATCAACGTATGCCCGGTTCAGGAATGTATTACACCGGGAGAAATCAAGTGGAAAGACGGCAGAAAACCGGCGGATATCACTCTCAAACATCACTACGAGTAATCTTCACACAAAGTTACCATACACAACGGGATTACACCTCTCCGGAGGTGTTTTCCTGTTTTTGGCTGTGGTTCTTGACAAAAATAGGATCCTCGTTTAGCATGGGACCCAAAGGAGATACGATTATGGAACATATGGATCAAAGCTTGTTTGAAAAAATCAAAGCCAAAGTGGAGCTTTACATGAAAGCGCTGGAAAACGTGGGAATTGCCCAGTACGAGACTTCCAGGATGAAAAAGAGCCCTCAGACAGAGGACGAGCTGCTAGCCGCACTGGAGGTCATCTTTCAGTCGAGCAAAGAGTTGAACCTCATTTTTGAAGAATCTCCCAACAGTTTCTTTGTCTGCGATGCAGACGGCGAATGCCTCAGGGTTAATAAATCTTATGAGAAAATGGTGAAAATGAACCGGCATGAAGTCTTGGGCAAAAACGTGGCTGACCTGGATGGGGACGGGATTTTCCGGCCTTCTGTGTGTTTGCTGACCCTCAAGGAAAAGCGGCCGATTTCTGTACTGCAGGATATCCGTGATGTAAAGCGTATGGCCGTGACCGGCGTACCGGTATTTGATGAAAATGGTACGCTCTTCCGGGTTGTTACCAATGCGGTCAAGCTGGACGAGATGAATTCTTTGACCCGATATATGCGAGGCAAAGAAAAGTGCGAAAAACAGAAGGTAGAGAAAAAAGAAATCATCGCTGAGAGCAAAGCCATGAAAGAGGTTCTGGGATTGGCGGATGTGATTAAAAACACGGAATCCAATGTGCTGATAACCGGAGAAACCGGTGTGGGCAAAGGCGTGCTGGCCTCCTATATCCATGAAACCAGCAATCGCTCCGTAAAACGGATGGTCAGCATCAACTGCGGAGCCATACCGGAAAACCTCCTGGAGTCAGAGCTATTCGGCTACGAGAGCGGAGCATTCACTGGAGCTGATAAAAAAGGAAAGCCGGGACTGATCGAGCTGAGCGACGGCGGAACGCTGTTTCTCGACGAAATTAGTGAGCTGCCTTTGATGCTCCAGGTTAAAATCCTTCATTTTTTGCAGACCAAAAAATTGACCCGGGTAGGGGGTACCAGAGAAATTCCCATCGATACCAGAATCATTGCTGCCAGTAACCGGGCTTTGGAGTTGGAAGTGGAACGGGGAACCTTTCGATCCGATCTCTATTACCGAATCAATGTCATCCCCATTTACATTCCGCCGCTGCGGGAAAGACGGGATGATTTGGGCGTGATCACTCAGCATTTCCTGGACATGTACATGAAAAAGTATAATAAAAAGATGAAGTTGGACGAAGAAACCATGAATTTTATCATGAATCACGATTGGAAAGGCAATGTGCGCGAACTTGAAAATTATATTGAACGATTGGTCGTGACCAATGAATCCGGCTGGGTGCTGGCCCTGGATCAGGATGAACGCAGCCAGGAAGACGGCAGAAAAGATGCCCTCAATAAAACAGTGGAAGAGGTGGAAAAGGATATCATTATTAAAGCTTACGAGCGCTATAAGAGCAGTTATAAAGTAGCTGAGGTCCTGGGCATAAGCCAGTCGACGGCCTATCGCAGAATTAAAAAGTACATAAAGGAAAGTCAAGGCTGAATCGCGTAATTCGATTTAGACTTATATGGGGCCGCCTGAAGGAATTCAAACCTTTAGCACGGTTCTTTTTTAATTCTTTCTAGCCTTTATTTTTTCGTATTTTCAGAATACTGCCGCGTTTTCCAAATGCAACCTGGCATGGATGTTGCGGAATATAGGGGGCAAATATCAAATTTGGAAAGGAGAGACTTAAAACAATGCGAATAAACGAGGAGAGACTTAGACAGCGAATGGATCGAATTAACGCAATAGCTGTAACCGAGGAGGAGGGAATGATGAGGCTTGCCCTGTCGGATGCCGATCGTGAGGCGCGCGATTTATTAGTCTCATGGATGGAGGAAGCTGGAATGTCGGTGCGCATCGACGATATGGGAACCGTATACGGCGTGATGAAGGGAACGGATGAAAAGGCGCTGCCAATCTGCGTGGGCTCCCATATGGATACTCAGCCCAACGGAGGGAAATACGACGGATTTTTCGGCGTCATGGCCGGATTGGAAGCCATCCTCTCCATCAAAGAAAGCGGTCTTGAGCTGGACAGTGATTTAATTCTTGCTGATTGGACCAATGAGGAAGGCGCAAGATTTGTTCCGCCTATGCTAGCCAGCGGGGTAAACGCAGGTGTGTTTGATCCTCAGTGGGTATACGACCGGGAAGATACAGAGGGGGTTCGCTATGAAGATGAACTGAAGCGAATCGGTTATCAGGGAGAGAAAGAAAACCGACTGACAAAGGCCAAAGCTTATTTGGAGCCCCATATTGAACAAGGACCGGTTTTGGATGCCAAGGGCCTTTCGTGCGGAATCGTAACCGGTGCACTGGGAATCACTGGACTTGACATAACCATTTCCGGAGAAGCAAACCATGCAGGAACAACGCCCATGTCCCATAGAAAGGATGCATTGGTCGCCGCCGCAGAAGCCATTTCCCGCATTCGCAAGAACTGCATTGACTTTGGAGAACCGGCTGTCATTACAAACGGCATCATAAATGCTCAGCCGGCCAGCAAGAATATCGTTCCGGGAACCGTATACTTCAGTATTGACCTGCGCTACCACACCGATGAGGGTATGGCAGAACTGGAACAGCAGACGAAAGATATTATCCAGAAGACTTGTGATGAATTTGGTGTTTCCGTTCAAATCGAGCAATACTGGCGGGCTAAACCGGCCGTCTTTAATGAGACGATTGTTGGCTGCGTGGAAGAAGCGGCCAACGAAAAGAATCTGCCCGCTATGCGGATTATTTCAGGGGCCGGCCATGACGCCGTATTTATCAGTGAAATCATCCCCACGGGAATGATCTTCGTCCCCAGCATCAAAGGAATGAGCCACTGTCCTCAGGAGAACACCAAGTGGGAAGATTTAGTGGCGGGAACGGAACTGACTGCCGACGTCCTGGTTAAATTGGACAAGGAAACGATTTAAGTCATCATGACTTAAAAAGTCGATTCTGACTTAAAAATGATAAAAGTTTACGGTATTTTTTGAGGCTGCCCGCTTTTTATAAAATCCTCAAGCCATTGGTTTTCTGTCAATTCTCAAGAATCTGAAAACTGCACCGATCGTATTTGGCACATATATTGCGGTTATATATGGGTGTGAATTGAAAAAGAAAGGAGTCGTCAAGTGAGTGAATTAAATAAGATCAAAGATTTTTTGATCAAATGGAACGAAGAGAACACAGAACGCTTCTATGAAGCGGAACAGAAAATCTGGAATACACCGGAACTGTCCATGCAGGAATTCAAGTCATCGGCTGTGCTGATGGACCTGCTGGAGGAAAACGGATTCCAGGTGGAGAGGGGCGCTGCGGGCATGCCTACTGCTTTCATCGCATCTTATGGAGAAGGCCGTCCCGTGATTGGCATCAATGCGGAATATGATGCTCTTCCAGGACTTTCCCAGAAGGCGGAACCTCTGACTAAGGAGCCGGTTGTTGAAGGCGCACCGGGACAGGGCTGCGGCCACAATCTGCTGGGAGCAGGAGGCGCAAAAGCAGCTATTGCCATCAAAAATGCAATGGAGGAATTCGGTCTTGGCGGAACTGTCAAAGTCCTGGGAACTCCCGCCGAAGAGCTGTGCTTAGGAAAACCTTTCATGGGAAAGGCCGGCTGCTTTGAGGGATTTGATGCTTTTCTGGACTGGCATCCATGGTCCTACACCAAGGCCAATTATGACAGCTGCTGCGCGTATTTCAGCGTGAAATATCATTTTAAGGGGAGAACTTCCCATGGCAACTCTCCGTGGCATGGAAGAAGCGCTCTGGATGCGGCCATGCTTCAGGCTCATGGCGTGGAGTTGATGCGGGAACACATCTATCCAGGATGCCCGCCGGATGCGGCCAATACCATCAACTATACACTGACCAATACTGGTCCGGAATTCCCAAGCGTTGTCCCAGATGTGACTACTGCCTGGTATATTGGCAGGTTCATCACTACAGAAGATGCGCAGAACGCCCTGGGCCGGATTACCAAGTGCGCGGAAGGCGCGGCGCTGGCAACAGAAACAGAAGTGGAAACCGAGCTGATTACCGCTACTCACCACAAAATCCCCAATAAGGCGCTGGCAGAAGCGGTACATAAGAATATGCAGTTGGTCGGTCCGCCGGCCTTTACCGAAGAAGAACATGAAAAGGCCAAGGCGATTCAAAGAGAACTGGGGGCGCCGGAAACCGGACTGCCGAAAGAAATTTCCCCATTTGAAGGCGGATATACGGTTGTCTGCGATACTTCGGAATTCAGCTGGAATGCTCCCTATGCTTCGCCGTGGATCGCGATGGGCATGGAAAACTGCGGATGGCATCACTGGGGCGTTGCCAGATGCGCGGCGGATACCATGGGGCAAAAGAGCATGGACACCGCGGCCAAGGTTATTTCCTTATCAGCGGCCGATCTGCTGTGCGATCCTGATCTGCTGAGCAGAGCGAAGGCGGAATTTGATGAAAGGATGGAAGGGCGTACTTATAAATGTCTGCTGCCGGATGATTATGAACCGCCGATCCATCTCAATGAAGACGTTATGGCAAAATATAGATAAAATAGAAAGGAGACAAAATGAACACTATCGTTACAATTTCCATCGTGGTACTGATCATACTGGTCATCGCTTTCATCGGCGCCGGTATGTGGTTCAAACGGCTTGCCACGACCTCCGACGACTTCCTGCTGGCAGGAAGAAAAGCGCCGTTCTGGCTGCTGGCTACCGCTTATCTGGGCGGCTACGTGGGAGGCGCCAGCGTTTCCGGTTATGTAGGAAACGGCTTTAACTCCGGTATCTCAGAAATGTGGGCATCCCTGTTCGTTGTTACCGGCAGCGTAATTTTCATTATTTTATTCTCAAGAAGGCTGAACTATTTCGGACGAAAGACCAATGCTGTCACGATCTCAGACTTCATTTGTGCCAGGTACGGCGAAAAGCTCCGTGTACCTTCTGCAATTGTTTCGCTGACGAGACCGGCAATCCTGACCGGTATGCAGTTCTTAGCGATTTCCGTTTCCATGAAGGTCGTCTTCGGCACCAGCACCGAGTTCGGTGTAGTCGTTTCTTCAATCATCATTCTGCTGTATCTGATTACGGCAGGGCAATACTCCGCACTGATCACACAGTGGTTCCAATCCATTCTTCAGGCGGCAGGAATTATACTTTTCGCTCTTGTAGCATTCAAAGTGATTGGAGATCCTAATACGGTGACTGTGGCCTTCTATGATGTACTGCCTAAGAGCTTTACCAACTTCTGGGCCATCGACACATCTACCTTTACCGTATATGCGCTAACGCTGGGCCTCTTCTATCTGGCTGATCCGTGGATGTATATGTGGGCATATGTGGGAGAATCTCCGAGAGTAAGCTCCAACGGAATGCTGGCTGTACTGGGCGGATCCTATTACAACGTGCTCCCGTTCCTCAGCGGTATGGCGATTCTGGTGGGTGTGACCATCGGCAAATTCACCATGCCCGACGGTCTGGCAGGCGACTCCCTGTATGCATGGTTTACCATTAATTTCTCCAATACGGCTGTAGGCGTGCTGATTCTCACCGGATTGATGATGACCATTATCTCGTGCGGTTCATCCTTTGCGATGAATGGTGTAACCATCCTCACCAGAGATATTTATCAGAAGATTATCAATAAGAAGGCTACGGACAAACAGGTTCTGTTTGCCAGCAGAGTTTCTTTGGTAATTGTTGTGGCCATCGGTATTGCCAGCGCTCTGTGGCTGCCGATTTTGGTTCCTCTGTGGGCTTTGGCTCAGGCGATCGGACTTTCCGGCCTCTTTGCCACGACCATGAGCGCTTGGTTCTGGAAACGTTCCACGACAGCGGGTGCTCTGGCCGCTACGATTGGAGGCGGAGCTGTAGCTCTTTGCTGGGCAATGTATGCGTGGGCGACGACAGGAAGCCCGGGCGGCCTGGTATTCGGTCTGCATGCGGTACATGTGGGCGTGGCAATTTCCATTCCTTTGATGATCATTGTCAGCCTGGCTACCAAGCCTGATTACGAGATGGCAAAAGCGACCAGCTATAAGGTTCTCGGCGAAGAAATGAAGGCCAGCAAGCTGATTGCAGAAGAAGACAAACCGCAAAGAGGCGGCATCTTTGGATGGCTTTGCGCCAATACGACCGGTTGGAAGGTATTCTGGGTTGTAATCGCGGTTATTTTCCTGGGACACTATGTTCTTTCCCTGGGCTTTGCAAATCAGGGGCTGGGTATGGCCATGGTATGGGTATCCTTCATCGTCGGCGGACTCATGATCTTTATGCTGGCCATCCTGGGCGGAAAAGATATTATCAATATGGCAAAAGCGAGCAAAAGAGCTGGCGATAAGCTGAAAGACAGATAAATGGAACACGGCGGGCAGATCGCCGGAATAATAAGGAAGGGCTGGCTGCGAAAATGGACATTCGCGGCCGGCCTTTTTGTCTGACGCTGCCTGGGTGCGGTGAAACGGCCGTTTTGATCCTCGGACTTGACCAGCCGACAGGTCCAGTTACCAGCCAGCTGGGCCGTTTACACTAATTTTGATAGGTTGGCTGAAATTAGTGTAAAATTTCAACGGTTTCGGCCAGTTGGATATTATGTCAGTGCAGAGATAATTGCAGCCCCGGCCCCAGATCATGAGAGATAAAATGAAACATATCAAAAATTGACTTTACATATTTTTACAAATGACATATAATGGTATAAATAAACTCTAAGGAGAGAATGATGGAACAATTAGAAGAGTATGTATTGCAATTGGATCATGCAAATTTTATAATAAAAGAAGATACGGCGTACTACCGTACCAGCCGGGATTTTAAGGATCGGATCTTCCGTCTGTTGTTCAGCGAAAAAGAGGAGGCGTTAGAACTGTTTAATGCGTTGGAAGAGACGAATTACGCACAAACAGAGAAACTGGAAATCGTGACGCTGGAAGATGCGATTTATAACCAAAAGGTGAATGATTTGGCTTTTCAATATTCTGCGGCGTTGCTTTCCGTTGTGGAGCACCAATCGTCATGGAGTGAAAATATGCCTCTGCGCGAGATGGTGTATTTGGCAAGAACCTATGAAAAGATACTGGATAACAGGAAGGCCTATCAAAAGAAACTCTATCAAATTCCTACACCGCACCTGTTTGTGCTTTACAATGGCCAGGAGGAGCGCCCCACTGAAACGATTCAGTATTTGTCGGAAGCGTTTCTCCGGAAAGAAGGCTCGCTCTATGGCCAGATTATGGTTAAAATCATTAATATCAATTATCATAAACAACATCCCATCCTGCTGCGCAGCAGAACGCTGAGGGAATATTCGTACTTTATAGAAGAAGTAAGAGGGAATATGCGTAAAAAAGGGATGGATCGGGATGAAGCGATTCGTCATGCAATATGGAGTTGTACGGGAAAAGGGATTCTAAAATCTTTTTTAGAGCAACACGGAAGCGAGGTGGAAAATATGTTAACATTGTATTTGACCGAAGAAGAATTTATTGATATTCGTGCGGAGGAGAAGGCGGAAGAACTGGTGGAGGAGCGAGCCGAGAAACTGGTGGAGGAGCGGGCCAAGAAACTGGTGGAGGAGCGAGCCGAGAAACTGGCAGAGGAGCGGGCCGAGGAAAAGGAAAGAGAAATTGTCTGCAACATAGCACGAAGCGGCATGATCCCGGCAAAAATTGTTGAAATGACTGGGATACCGGAAGCAACTGTCAAACGATACCTTGAGTGAATCTGTCGCCACTGACAAAACGAAACGGGAAATAAAAGATAGATCCTCTTACTGGCACGAAAGCTGCACTTGTACAAATCAGGCGCAGAAAAAGCTAAGGAGTATTTCACCATGTATAAGAAGTTTATAAAAGATCATTATCGGGAGTTCTTGGATATTTTAAATTGCCTGAAGGTTGGCGTCTATATTACGGATGGAAAAGGGAAAACTCTTTTTCTCAATGATGAGTCCTGCAAGACCGGCGGCCTGACCAGAGGTGAAGTTCTTGGAAAAAACATGAAGGAGCTGGAAGAAATGGGCTTTATCGCCGATTCCATCACCCTGAAAACCTTGAAGAGCGGCAAGGAAGAAGAGATCATTCAGAGCCTGGGAGACGGGGATAAAGTATATGTAACCGGAACGCCCTTGTATCACAACGACAAGATCGAGCTGGTCATATGTACGGAACGGGATATCACAGAAACCCTGACTTTGAAGGAGCTCTTAAAAGAGCGGGATAACGATAATGTGAAAATTAAAGAAGAGGTAGAATATTTAAAACGCCAGAACATCGTTATGTGGGGCAATATGATCGCAGAAGACGAAGCTTCCAAACAGCTTGCGGAAAAAGCCAGGCGCATCGCCAAGATGGATGCAACCGTCCTTTTGACGGGAGAGTCGGGGACCGGAAAAGAAGTTTTCGCCAATTTTATCTACCAAAACAGCAAGCGGGTGGGAAAACCTTTCATTAAAGTCAACTGCGCCGCCATTCCTGAGCATCTGATGGAATCGGAGCTGTTCGGTTATGAAGGCGGAGCCTTTACCGGAGCTGATAAAAATGGGAAGATGGGCCTGTTTGAGATGGCCAACAAAGGAACTCTTTTTTTGGATGAAATCGGTGAGCTGCCCATTCATCTTCAGTCCAAACTGCTGCGGGTATTGCAGGAACGGGAACTGATGCGGGTTGGCGGATCGAAAACGATTTCCCTGGATATCCGGTTAATCGCAGCGACTAACCGTGACTTAAAGAAAGCCATTGAGGAGGGAGCTTTCCGAGGGGATCTGTATTATCGGCTCAACATCATGCCGCTGGAACTATTGCCTCTGAGGGGAAGGAAAAAAGATATTAAGGCGCTGGCGATGTACTTTGTCCGCCAGTTTAATAAGGAATATAAACTAGAGAAAATCATTACGGAGGAAGCGATGGAGCTCTTGCAGCGCTTTCAATGGCCGGGCAATATCCGTGAGCTTGAGAACGTTATCGAACGTATCATGATCAGCTTTGACGGAGAAACGATTACCAAATTCCAAGTGGAACGGGCCATCGGTATTCCAGTTGAGTCTACAGTTTCAACGGATGCCATTGCCAGCGGCAAAAGCATGGAACAGCTGATGGAAGAATACGAAAAATATATCCTGGAGTCGATGATGAACAAATACAGGAGGGCCAGCGACGTAGCCCGAGCATTGCAGATGAACAAATCCACTTTGTCAAGGAGATTAAAAAAGTACCAAATTGAATAAAAGTTTCAAAATTAAAACCGTTTGTTTCAAATGTGAAACCAATAAGAGGGGTTTTATGGGAAAGCAGGAAAATGTTTCATTAATGAAACAAAACCCTGCTTTTTTCATCCCTCCAATGGGCGTTTTTTATAAAAATGGAATAGGGAAGGCTAAATAAGCGTTGGAATTGCAACGTTTTATAAAACTAAAAAAAAGATGGCACGGCACTTGCGTTATATATAGGCATCGCGATACAATCATAAATTTTCATCTTAAATATAATCGATGGATAAAGGAGGAACAGAGAATGAAAGTATTAATCGTAGGTGCTGGTGGACAGGGTGGAGCATGCGCATCCATTCTCGCAAGACAAGATGCAGTTGAAGAGATTCGCCTGGTAGATTTGAAGGAAGAGACCGCGCAGGCAGTGGCAAAACAGATCGGAAGCCCGAAGGTAAAAACAGGTGCTGTCAACGCCACGGATCCGGATGATGTAGCACGAGCCGCAGAAGGCGTGGACGTTGTGGTAGACATGGTAATGCCGTGGATGGTTACATATGTCATGAAGGGTGCGTTAAAAGCAAAAGCCAATTACATCAATACTGCCTTTGACGATCCGTACTGGGATGAATTCCTGGAGGGAAGAGCCATCGAAGATTTGACCCTTTGCAAAGAATTTAAAGAAGCCGGACTAACCGCGCTTTTCGGCTGCGGATTCGCACCGGGCATGACCAACGTATTGGCTAGAAGATTTGCCAACAAGCTGGACCAGGTGGACAGCATTAAAATGAGAATTGGTAAAGCGACTGTACTGCCGGGCGAAGCTCCCTTCGACTGGGTACTGAGACCTTGGAATCCAGGATGGTCGCCAAAGCAGGCTCTGGTTGACTGCGCCAGCCCGACCTATGCACTGGAAGGCGGAAAGTACGTACTATATCCTCCGTTCGGCGGAGTTGAAATGTGCGATTTCCCCGAACCGGTAGGAACCCTTCCGGTAACCCATCACTCTCACGAAGAAATATACAGTATGCCGTCCACATTTGAAGGCGTAAAAGAGCTGGACTTTAAATATTATTTAATGTACCAGCCGGCAATCTTCTACGCATCCGGACTCTGCTCACAGGAAAAGGTCAAAGTAGGCGATACGGAAGTGGCTCCCATCGATGTGGTAACAGCCATGGTGCCGCCTCCACAGAATAACATTTTCGGCGCCACCGATGAGCAGCTTGCAGAAGCGGACAAAACGGCCTTTATTGAACTGATCGTTGAAGTTTCTGGAGAAAAAGACGGAAAGAAGATGACATACAAAGCAAATTGCCCGAAGATGAATGCTCCTGGTCCTGAATTGAAAAAGCTCTACGGAACCGCGCTGGTTTATGTAGCGCTGCCGCTGGCGATTGGAACCGTTATGCTGGGCCAGGTGGAAATGGATAAGGGAATTATTTTCTCAGACCAGCTGGATCCAGAAGATTTCCTCAAGAGAATGATGGATACCGGTTATCCATATAAGTGGAAGGAACAGTGCATCGAAGGATAGCGTTAAGCGTTCTTTGTAAGGTGAGTCTGCCGGCGGAACTGAAAACCGCCGGCAGGCGGCAATGAAACGAGGTGAAGAACTTGGAACAGGCTGTAGATTATGGATTACTCACATTAGTGCCGCCGCTGATCGTAATTGTGATGGCACTATTGACCAAAAGAACCATTGAACCGCTCATCATCGGCGGCGTGCTGGCCTTTGTAGTAGCGCATGGGATTGGATTTATCCCGCCTTATTTGGAAGCATTATATTTTACCATTTCTGACAATGCGTCAATGCTTGTCACCATGGGCTTGTTTGGAAGCCTGGTCATGCTTTTCGAAAAATCAAGAGGTACTTTTGGATTTTCGAAAATTGTGGCGAAGCTGGCCAATAAGCCGGAAAAATCTTTAATTACTACTTTTTTCTTAGGCATTATTGTATTTATGGACGATGCTCTCAATATTATGACCCTGACCTCGGCCATGAGAGGCGTTTGCGACAGGCAGAAAATCCCCAGAGAGATGTTTGCTTACGTGACAGCTTCCACGGGGGCGCCAGTGTGCGTATTACTGCCTTTATCCACCTGGGCGATTTTCTTCGCAGGAATCTTCTCCGACCAAAAAGAACTGCAGCAGTACGGCGAAGGGATGTCTATCTACATACACGCCATGCCGTTTATCTTCTATGCAATTACGGCTCTGATCGTAGTTCCGCTGGCAATCTACGGTATCATTCCCAAACTGGGCACCATGAAAAAAGCATACCAAAGAGTTGCGGAAGGCGGCAATGTCTATTCTCAGCAGAGTGAAAAGTTCAACCTATCAGAGAAAGTTATGAGCCAAGAAGAACTGGACACTCAGGACGGAAAAGTTATGAATTTTCTGATCCCGATGATCGTTCTCATTGCAGTGGCTGTCGTCACAGGAGAAGTTCTGTACGGGCTGATCGCAGCCATTCTGGTAGCGTTGATCATGTATCTGCCGACGAAAACTTTGACTTTCACCGAATTCGGCGATTCCTTTGTCAACGGTTTTGCATCTATGACACCCATGTTGTTTATCATCGTCTGCGCACTGACCATGAAGACCGGGCTGGATGAAATCGGCCTGCCCGCTTATGTAATCAACGCGGTTCTGCCTTATATGAGTGCCGGACTCTTTCCCGCCATCGCCTTTGTCGTCGTTGCGGGACTGGCATTTGTAACAGGAAGCAACTGGGGAATTCCAGCTATTACGGTACCTATTCTGATACCCCTTGCGGCAGCCATCGGGACCAATGAACTTTTGGTGCTGGGAGCCATTCTTTCCGGAGGAACCTTTGGAAGCCACGCGTGTTTTTATTCCGACTGCACAGCACTCACATCCCAGGCATGTAAAATGGAAAATCTGGATCATGCCCTGTCACAGCTTCCATATGCGGCGATTTCAGCAGCTATGGCAGTGATCCTGTTTATTGCATTCGGATTCTTATTATAGCAATTATCTTACCTTTTCAACATTACAAAACAGCCTTTTGGATTTCGTCCAGGGGCTGTTTTGTATTGTCTGCGTAAAGAGATGGGGCGGAAGATTTTGCCATACAGAATCTTTCTGTTCCCCGGGACCCCTCTATGGGTGTATAATGGAAACAATCTATAGAACAGTACAAATATAAGGGAGGTCTCACTTATGAAAATACAATTTTGCGGAGCAGCATCAGGCGTAACTGGATCCTGCCATCTGATTACGACAGAAAACCATAAAATCCTTTTGGACTGCGGCCAATTCCAGGGAGGAAAAGCTATGGAGGCAATGAACCATGAGCCCTTTCCTTTTGATCCTTCTGAGATCGATTATGTGGTACTCAGTCATGCCCATATCGACCATTGCGGCCGGCTGCCTCTTTTAGTGAAGCGGGGATTTCGCGGCGATATCTATTGCACGGATGCTACGGCCGATTTGCTGGAAGTCATGCTTCGGGACAGCGGGTACATACATGAAAAAGAAACGGAATGGAAAAACCGTAAAAATGAACGGGCAGGGCGGCCGCCGGTGGAACCGCTCTATACAGTGCGCGATGCGGAAGAGTCCCTCAAATATGTCAAACCGGTGCTCTATGACCAGCTGGTGGAGTTGAATCCGGAGATGCGGATCGTATTCAACGATGCCGGACACATTTTGGGTTCCGCCATTACTGAACTATGGGTGACAGAAGGAGATAATGTTTCCAAAATCGTTTTTTCCGGCGATCTGGGCGTAATGGACCGGCCCATTCTCAGGGACCCGACGATTATCAAAAAAGCAGATTATGTGATCATGGAAACGACCTACGGAAACCGGCTCCACCCGGAAAATTCCATGGATGTAAAAACCTTGATGGACATTGTGGTCAAGACGGCCAGACGAGGCGGAACAACGGTAATTCCGTCCTTTGCTGTAGGCCGGACTCAGGAGCTGATTTACGAGTTCAGCCGGTTTTACAACAATGAAGATTATCGCCGGGATTTGGAAAATCTGATGGTCTACGTGGATAGCCCAATGGCCACGACTGCTACCGAAGTATTTCGTAAAAATGCTCAGGTCTTTGACGAAGAAATGAAAGAAATTATTACTGCAGGGGATAACCCTCTGGATTTTAAAAATCTCAAGTTTACGCGCAGCACGGAAGAGTCGGTATATTTAAATAATGACCGTCATCCAAAAGTGATCATATCCGCCAGCGGCATGTGCGACGCCGGCCGGATACGCCACCATCTTAAGCATAACCTTTGGGATGCCAGGGCCAGCGTGATTTTTGTCGGTTATCAGGCGGAGGGAACTCTGGGACGGAGGCTGGTGGAAGGTGAGAAGGAAGTAACCCTCTTCGGCGAGGAGATCAAGGTAAACGCTGAAATCTATAATCTGGAAGGTTTCTCAGGGCATGCGGATCGGGATGGACTGCTAACCTGGCTCAGTGGTTTTCAGAGGGAGCCCAAACATATCTTTTTGGTACACGGCGAACAGGAATCAAAAGATGATTTTGCCAAAACCGTAAAGGAGAAGCTGGGGTATGAACCCATCGTTATTTCCGGAAATTCAGAATTCATTCTGGAAAAGGACGAAATCGTCAATAAAGAACAGGCCATACAGGATGCGATGGACAGCGAAGCCATGGAAAATATGAAAAAGAATATTTCCGATATCCACAGGAGACTGGAAGGAATTTTGTACAACACCCATCTTGCCGTAAGTGAGAAAATGTCTCCTGAAAAGATGGCCGAGATCAATAATATTGTCTTAGAATTGGAGAAATATTCGGTAAATCTCGGATCTGCGGTAACGGAAGAAGATGATAACCATATGGACATTCATACGGAAAGTCAAAATTGATCGAAAGGATTAAGCACAGCTAAAATCGTTCATTTGCGATAAATATTGGCTGCGCTTTTTCAATGCCTACAGCCGCCCCTTTTAGGAACCGACTTATCCCTGACTCTGGCCTCAACGGGGCCTTTGGGGGATATTCATACTGCATAGGCCGAAGATTTTCTTTGTTGTGAATATTCAATCGTATTATGAATGAGAAAAAATCTTAAAAACCATATTAAAATCTTAACTTCCATGGTATAATATTGGTGGAGCTATACGTAAATGATAAAGGAGAGAGCGATGTCCATATTAAAACAAATTTCCAATAGTGTCACCCAGGTGGCGGAGGCTATTAGTATCGCCATTGGTGTGGAAGTTGAGATCGTCGATACGGATTTGACGATTTTAGGCGGAACGGGCATTTACGCTGCGATGATCGGCCAAAAGGAAGAAAGCGGCCGACTGGATAGCAATTATCTGTATGCCAGAGTTCTCAGAAGCGGCGTAACAGAATACATAGAAGATGCAAAAGCAGAAGAAAACTACGATGACATGGGCAGCGGACAGACCCATTTCGGAGAACTGTCAGAGATCTGTACGCCCATTAAAATGGGTGAAAATATCATAGGAGTCATCGGACTGGTAGCCTTTACGGAAGAGCAGAGGGAGATTCTACTGGATAAAAAAAGAAGCATGGTTACCTTTGTTGAGAAGATGGCCGACCTTTTAGCAGCGAAAGCTGCTCAGCAGGAGATACTGGAGGACGTGGAAATCTCCAGGGACGAGATGTCTACGGTTTTGGAGACCACCCACGAAGGCATCTTTGCGCTGGATAGAGGCGGATATATTAAACACTGCAATAATATGGCGGCCACCCTTTTTAAAACGACCAAGGCAGATTTGATCGGAACCCATATCAATGAGTTTATGCTCGGTACACCGGCACTGGAGGTCATAGAAACCGGCCGGGGCTATACGGAAAACGAAGAGATTTTCAAGACGGACCGAGGTCAGATGCATTTTATTGTAACGGCAAAGCCTTACATGTCAGGAGATGACATAGGCGGAGTGGTCATCTCTTTCCGAGATATCGAAGAAGCACAAAAACTGGTTTATAATATCAATACCAGAGCACTGAAAAACACTCTGGACGATATTGTCGGCAACAGCGACGAAATAAAACGGGCCAAAAAGCAGGCTATGATTACGGCCAAAGGCAACTCCACCGTATTGATCACTGGAGAGAGCGGTACGGGAAAAGAGATGTTCGCCAAAGCCATCCATTATGCAAGCCCAAGAGGAGAAGGCCCCTTTGTAACGGTCAACTGCGGAGCCATTCCTGAAAATTTGCTGGAAAGTGAACTGTTCGGCTACGAAAAGGGCGCCTTTACCGGTGCCAGCGATAAAGGCAAGGCCGGAAAGTTCGAATTGGCCAACGGCGGAACCATTTTTCTGGATGAAATCGGCGATATGCCGCCCCACCTGCAGGTTAAAATTCTCCATGTTCTTCAGAACATGCGCTTTGAAAGGGTTGGCGGCAATAAAAATATTATTGTTGATGTTCGGGTAATCGCGGCCACCAATAAGGACCTGGAAGGTATGATCCGCGAGGGAACGTTCCGTGAGGACTTATATTACAGGCTCAGTGTTATTCCGCTGATGATTCCTCCATTGAGAGAGCGGCGAGATGATATCAAGCTTTTGATGTACCATTTCTTGAAAAAATATAATACTTTCATGAATCGCAAAATTACCGGATTCACCAAGGAAGTTGAGGAGCTTTACGTCAATCACGACTGGCCGGGAAACGTCCGAGAATTGGAAAATGCAGTGGAATACGGAACCAACATGGCCTTCGGCGATACTATTGGCATGGATGAAGTCCCAACCCGGCTTTTGCGCAACGAGGACAGCATCATGAAATTTCAGGATACCAATCTGCCTCTGTCGGAGCAGGTCAAGCGATACGAAAAAGAAATCATTACCCGTAAGCTTAAGAAGTATGGCAGCAGCGGCAATGCGAAGGATACAGTTGCCAAAGAATTGGGCCTTTCCAGGGCAACCTTGTACCGTAAGCTCACTGAGCTGGATATCAATGTGTAGTATTTTTACCATTGAATACGGCGTTGCCGCAGGGTAAAAATTACTGAATCTTGCTGCGACGCGGCTTGCAAGGTATACTATTCTGACCAGATTAATACGGAGCTGCCGAGAGGTGCAGAATAAGTGAAACTTGCTCAACCTGGCTCGCAAGTTATAACATATTGACCGGATTGATGTGGTATTGATTCGCACAGATTTTTAAGAGAATATAGAAAACAGGGCTGCTGTATGAATTGCTTTTTCATGCAGCAGCCCTTTTGCGTGAGTGCGCTGGGCAGCGTATGCTTTTTCTGATTTTCTAAGGGGCTATCCCTATTTTTTGAGACTCTGTTTCAGCGCTGTCAGGTTTTTGCTCATGGAAGCCAGATAGCGCTGGCTTTGGTCTTGTTCTTGTGCAGCAGCGCCGATCGTTTGTGCAGCCTGATATCCCAGAGTACGAAGCGTCTGTATCTGCTGCTCCACAGCTGTGATGAAGAGGGTGACGCATTTGTTGAATAGAGCTTGCTGCTCCGGCTGCACATCCGTCTTATCAGAATCACGGGCCAGCTCCTCGGCCGCTTTTTTTAAATGAAGGAGGCCGTGAATCACACCATTGTAATCAAAGCCGTCCCTTCCTGCCTGCATCCATTGCTCGGACATCTGAACATTCAGTTCCCGGTAAGGGTGAATGATCTCTTCAATAAACGTTCTTATTAAATGTGAAATATGTTCCTTTTCATTAATCATAAAAATCCCCCAATATGTTTTTCTCTGGCAGACTGTCGAAATGCACGGCCGCATATCAGCTATGCAAGTCAACATAGAACCAGCTTATAAGATAAAGTATTCTTTCCCATACTTGCATGGAAGTATCTTCTTCCCTTTTATTATTGACACAATCTACCCTAAGAAATACGCAATTCTTGTGCCATTGACGAAATTTTTTGTTTTTTCAATAATTGTGGTGGAATGGAACTTGCAATTCCTATATGTAGAACATATAGGTGTGGGGAGAGGATAGAATGTTTTCATTAAAAGAAAAAATCAGATATGGCGCCGCTTCACTGGGCGATACGGCAGTTTACAATTTATTGGTGATTTATGCGCTCTTTTTTATGACCGATATCGCAGGGGTAGAAACGTTGGCGGCCGGCCATATCATTTTTATTTCCACAATATGGAACGCTTTTTCAATCGGACTGATCGGCTATCTTTCCGACCGCTTTTCCTTTGCCGGCGGCCGGCGGCTGCCGTATATGAAGGCTTCCATTATGCCAATGTCTGCTGCACTGGTGATGATGTTTACCGTTGTAAAAGGCAGCGCCCTGTTTGTCGGCATTTACTATACGGTTGTAATGTCCCTGCTGATGACAGCCCACTCCTTTTTTATGATTCCCTATGAGGCTCTTGGGGCCGATATGACGACGGATTCAGGGGAACGAACATCCCTGCGAAGCTACGCCAGATTTTTTATGGGGTTGGGGAATCTGACCAGTATTGCCATATTGCTGCCACTGGTAAAGCTTCTTCAGTCAGAGGGCTTGAGCCAGGAAAGGGCGTGGCAGGCCAGCATACTGGGTATCGCCGTTCTCTCCGCCCTTTCGCAGATTGCAACATGCAGATGGTTCTCCAGCAAAACGACCGGCTTGCCGCCGAAGCTAAAGCAGCAGAAGACGGTTATAAAAGAATATTGGGAAGTTTTTCAATTAAAGCCGATGCGATTACTCCTTGCCGTGACTCTGCTGGTGTGCATAGCCAATGTTTTCTCCAGCTCCAGCATCGCCTACTTTATGAAATATAACCTAAGCATTTCAGAGGAGAGCAAATCCGTTGTGTTTGCAGTTATGACCGGCTTTGGAATTCTCATGACTCCAATCTTGTCTGCCTGCACCAAAAAAGGTGATAAACGGATCGTCATGGCAGGATGTTACATTGGGGCCGGTATTCTATCGATCGGTTTTGGTATATTCGGCATCAACTCTCTGCTCTTTTTATGCCTTTATATAATCGCCTTTACAATCGGCAGTTCGGCCTATTGGCAGCTGATTTATCCCATGCTCTACGATATCAGCGAAGTGGATGAATACCAAAACCACAGGCGCCGGGAAGCAACGATTCTCTCTTTGTCCAAAATCATTTTGAAAGTATCCAATGCCTGTGCTACACAGCTGCTGGCCGGTGTCCTTTTTTTCTTTGGCTATGAACCCGATATGCTGCGGCAAAGCCGGACCGCCCTATGGGGGATCCAGATTTCTCTGACCGTGGTACCAGGGATTTTATTTTTAACGGCAGCTGTCTTTGTGCTGCTTTATCCGATTTCAAAAACGAAGCACGAAGAGCTGATTCGCCGTTTGAGAAACAGGTGTTGACGCATAGGCATTATGCGCATGCGCATAGAAAGTCTGAAGAATCAGTGAAAATCGTTGAAAATAAGCATTTTCAAATTGGCATAGAGATTGCGGATTAAAAAGGATATCAAAGGAATACTGGTTAGCTATTATGATGCGAACAGGAGGATTTGTTCATGATGAAATTAAAGAAAATGACGTTGAACATGAATGGCGCGGATCGAACGTTTATTTGTGACCCAGAGAAGGATACCCTGGCGTCGGTAATTCGCCGGCTGGGTCTTACTGGGACAAAGGTCGGGTGCGGGACCGGGGTCTGCGGCGCTTGTTCTGTAATTCTCAACGGGAAGGTGATCCGTTCCTGCACAAAGAAGATCAAAACAGTGGAAGAATACAGTCAGCTGACAACGATAGAAGGAATCGGCACGCCCAACCAGCCCCATCCCCTTCAGGCAGCTTGGGTTAACTGCGGCGGCGTTCAATGCGGATTCTGCACACCGGGCTTTATTGTGTCTGCCTATGGACTGCTGAAAGAAAATCCAGCGCCTGCGCGGGAAGAAGTCAGAGATTGGTTCCAAAAACACCGAAACGTCTGCCGCTGCACCGGATATAAACAGCTGGTAGATGCGGTGATGCTGGCAGCAGAAGTGATGCGGGGTGAAAAGACCATAGAGGAAATTTGGTATAAGCCAGATGACCAGACTAAGGAATACTACGGAAAACCTGTTGTAAGGCCTTCCGCATTGGGTAAGGCCTGCGGTACGGTGGACTACGGCGATGACGTGGAGCTGAAAATGCCTCCGGGCACCTTGCATGTAGCACTGGTTCAGCCGAGAAAAGTAAGTCATGGAGCCATCATTAGCATCGACTGCACAGAGGCGGAAAAGATGCCGGGCGTTGTCAAAGTAATTACCAGCAAAGATGTAAAAGGCACCAATCATATGGATCTCTTTACAGCATCGCCCCTTTCCACCAACATGAAAGCGCCCCATCATATTCTAGCGGAAGATCGGATCCGTATGTACGGCGATGTGGCAGCCATGGTGGCGGCTGTAACAAAAGAGCAAGCCAAAGCGGCGGCCGAGAAGGTAAAGGTCGAAATCGAACCTCTGCCGGAGTATGTAAACTATCTGGATGCGGCCATGCCCGATGCCATTCGCATCCATGAAGAATCCCCCAATATTTATGCAAAGTGGCCCCTTGTCAAGGGAGATGAGGATGTGGAAACGCTCATTGATGAAGGGGAGTATGCAGTGAGCGGCAGTTTTTATTCCACAAGAGAGCCTCACCTTTCCATTGAAGGAGATACTGTACAGGCGTACTTTGATGAGGACGATGTTTTGACGATCCATTGTAAATCCCAGTCCATCTATTGGAATAAAAGCGATGTTGCCCAATCCATCGGTTTGCCGCCGGAACGGGTGCGCATGGTTATGAATCCGGCAGGCGGCAGCTTTGGCTGGTCCATTACAGCTGCATCTTTTGCACTGGCTGGGATAGCAGCCATGGCAACAGAGATGCCGATTGCGTTGTCCATGTCCTACGAAGAATTCATGCACTTCAGCGGAAAACGGTCCGCCGCTTACAGCAATGCCCGCTTGGCCTGCGACGAGAACGGAAAGATTACTGCCGCCGAGTTTGATATCGGTATTGACCACGGAGCTTATGCTGAAATGGGCGATGATCTGGCCAACAAAGTCATCCGTTTTGTTCTGTTCCCCTACTCTGTTCCCAACGCCAGAGTCTTGTCACGGGTTGCCTTTACCAACCACGGCTTTGGCACGGCATATCGGGGATACGGCTCGCCCCAGGCTTATACGGCGGGAGAAGCGGTCATCGATATGCTGGCAGAAAAGATCGGCATGGATCCTTTTGAAATTCGCTGGAGAAACATCGCCAGGAAAGGAGACAAAAATCTGGCAGGATCTGATTTTGTCGATTACCCCATGGAAGAAATGATGAAACGGTTAAAACCGCTTTATGAGAAGGCTGTTGCAGAGGCCAGGGCTGAGGATACGCCGCAGAAACGAAGAGGCGTCGGCCTGGCCTGGGGCGGTTATAATGTGACCGATAATCCTTTTGATCAATGCACCGTAGCCATCGAATTGAACCCGGACAATACCTTTACAAAATATGATACCTGGCAGGATTTGGGCCAGGGAGGCGATATTGGTTCGCTGATGGTAACGGCAGAGGCGCTCAAGCCGCTGGGCGTAACCTTGGATCAGATCAGGCTAATACAAAACGACAGCGCTGTGTGCCCCAACAGCGGTTCATCCGCCAGCAGCCGTTCCCACTACATGAACGGAAAAGCGACGATCATTGCTGCAGAAAAACTGATAAAAGCCATGCGCAAAGAGGATGGAACGTATCGTACTTATGAGGAAATGACAGCAGAAGGAATTCCGACCAAATATGTGGGACAGCATGAAAATGCCACTGTACCTGGTCTGGTGCCGACCGATCCAATTACTGGCCAGGGAAACCCGTCCATCGACTATACTTATGCGCTATATATGGCGGAAGTTGAAGTCGATACGGAGACAGGAAAGACTACGATCCTCAAATTCACCTGTATCGACGATGTGGGAGTGATTGGAAATATCCATGCAGTAGAAGGCCAGGCCTACGGCGGTATATCCCACAGTATGGGATTCGCCCTCAGCGAAGATTATCTGGATGTGAGGAAGCATAACAACCCATTCTCCTGTGGTGTGCCATATATCAAAGATATTCCGGATGACATTCAGCTGATCCATATGGGAACCAGGAGAAAGAACGGACCCTTCGGCTCATCGGGAGCATCGGAAGCCTTTCAGTCCAGCGGCCATATGGCAGTGATCAACGCCATAAGCAATGCCTGCGGCGTGCGCATTTACGAGCTTCCGGCAAAACCGGAAAAGGTGAAAGCCGGCCTTGAGGCCATCGCAGCCGGAAAAAAGGTTGAACCGCCTAAAAAATATTATTTGGGTCCGGACATGTACGATGAAATCCAAAAGATACGCGATACCGGAAAGTTTTAGAGACGTCTGGCCATGAGAGAATACGTTAAGACCTGTAAAGAAAACGAACCGTCTTTTTGCTCCGCAGCCTGTCCCTTTCACCTGGATGTACCGGATTTTATGAACAAGATACAGCGGGGCAACTTCCGCGCCGCTTATAAGCTTTATCAAAACTCAGTGGCGTTTCCGCTGGTGGTATCTGCCCTCTGCCCGGAGTACTGCCGGGGAGCATGCCCCAGAAACGAAATTGATGCGGCTGTTGATATGCGCCGGCTGGAAGAGGCTGTGATCGGGTTGACGAAAAACTTAGACCCCATCGACTACAATGTCCCGCTAAAGGGAAAACGGGCAGCTGTGATCGGCGGCGGGATCAGCGGCCTCAGCTGCGCGCTCAAGCTCTGCCTGAAAAAATACCAAGTTGTGGTGTTTGAACGGGATGCTCGTTTGGGCGGTCATCTGTGGGAACTGCTGCCGGAAAGCATATTTCTCACCGATATACAAAGACAGTTTCAGTATGAAGAGCTGGATGTGCGATTAAATTCTGAGATCCTGTCGCTGCCAGAACTGGCTGAGGAAAACTTTGATGCGGTCTATATAGCCACCGGAAGGAATGGAAGAAATTTGGGGATTGAGGAAAAGGAAGGCGTTTTCATAGGAGGTTCCATCCTGGGAGCGGATACAATCCAGGCCATTGCCCAGGGAATCGAGGGTGCTGTGGCCATCGAAACCTATTTCTTAACAGGTAAAATGACTCATGAACACAAATCGTTTTCCACAACGATTCCTTTTCCCGATCTGGGAGAAATCCTGCGGCAGGGGTCGTTTCTCACAGGAGACGGCCCTGCCGAAAAAGAACAGGTCATGCAGGAAGCCGGCAGATGTCTGCGGTGTTCCTGCGATGCCTGTAAGAAAAACTGCGATCTGCTCCGTTATTATCGGAAATCCCCGCTTAAAATGATCGAAGAAGTAAGGGGAACAACCCAAGTGAAAGGGGTGCTATCGGATATAACGGTGGCCACCAAGCTGATTGCATCCTGCAGTCAGTGCGGATACTGCGTTAGATGCTGCCCGGAGGGCATCGATTTTCAGTCATATTTGCTGGAAGCCCGGCGCATTCTTCATAAGAAAGGCCGTATGCCTTGGGCATTCCATGACTTCTTTCTGCGGGATATGACCCATGCGCGGGAAAACAGCGTGTTTCTTTGGGACAGGAGGGAAAACCCCAGCTGGCTGTTTTTCCCTGGATGTCAGTTGGGAGCATCGGATCCTCAGTACGTTTTAAAAACCTATCAGCGGATTTGCTCCCATGTGGGCCGGGTGGCGCTGCTTGTAGACTGCTGCGGCGCACCTGCTCTCTGGTCAGGCGATGAGGAAAGGGAAGGCCGCATGTTTGGGGATTTCCAGAAAAAGTGGGAGGCGCTGGGTCAGCCCAAGGTGATTTTTGCCTGCGCCACTTGTAAAAAAATGATGGAGGAGCATATTGGAGGGCTGAAGGGAGAGATGGTTTATACGCTGCTGGAAAAATGGCGGACTCCTATGAAACAGCAGCTCAATCATGCGTCCTATGCTGTCTTTGATCCTTGCAGCGCCAGACACGACGATGCCGTCCAGCAGGCTGTTCGCAGTCTATCGGAACGGGCAGGTGCAGAGCTTTTGCCAATACCTGCGGAAAAAAGCAGAGCCCGGTGCTGCGGATATGGGGGCCATACGGCGATTGTCAATTCTCAGTACACGAAGGAAGTTACACAAAGGCGGGCGGCACAGAGTCCGGTCCCGTATATCACCTACTGCAGCAACTGCAGAGATCTGTTAGCCGCGGAGGGAAAAGATGCTGTCCATGTGCTGGATCTGGTATTTTCTTTAAACTGCCAGAACCGCACGGCACCGACACAGACGCAGCGGAGGCAAAACCGGGAAGCGCTGAAACATCAGCTGCAAAAAAGCGATGATCAAAAAGAAAATTCCGGCCTTACCGCCGACCGTCTTGTCAAAGGGAAACCAATTGATATTAGCCAGGCATTGAAACAAAAATTGGATCACAATTATATTTTGGAGGACGATCTGTTTCACGTGATTTCTCATTGTGAAAGGACAGAGCATAAGATGCGCAATCAGACCAACGGGCATACTCTGGGATCTTTGAAAATCGGATTTATGACCTATTGGGCCGAATATGTGGAGAAGGAGACCTCCTATGAACTGATCAACGCTTATTGTCATCGAATGGCGTTTGAAGAAGGAGAAGGATGATGGACGAAGAGATGGAAGTGGTCTGCTGTAAGTGCCGGCAGAGGCTGGTTGAAAAACCGGTTAGATTTACTTATTTAGGAAGGGAATTTAACCACGTCATGCCCTGCTGTCCCAAATGCGGCCAGGTATTGATAACAGAAGAGATGGCCCGGGGAAAGATGGCTCAAGTAGAGATGATGCTGGAGGGCAAATAGAAGTGAGGAGGATTTGATTATGATCACAATCCGAAGTAAATATATATATACCAACAAAGAAGGCCAGTGGATCGATGGATATGTCTGCATAGACGGCAATTCGATCCATCAGCTGATTCCTTATGAAAAGCGTGAAGATTTTCCACAGTTGATGAAAGCAGAGGACGTTTACGATTTTACGGATAACTTGGTGCTGCCGGGGTTTTGTGATTTTCACGTTCACTTGATCAACAGCGCAACCATTGAGCTGGATGGCGATTTGCGAACGGCAGCCTCTGAAGAGGAAGCCGCCCGGATGCTGTGGGAAAGAAATAAAAGTAAGACAAAAGAACAATGGGTCCTGGGAGGCGCCTGGGACGACATTCTGTGGAATACCAGCAAAGAGCCGAGCAAGGCTGCTCTTGACCAATATTTCCCCGACGTTCCGGTCTTTGCATTGAATAAAGAGTGTCACGGAGCATGGGTCAACAGTAAGACGCTGGAAATCTTCCATATAACAAAGGAGACGCCGGACCCGCCCAATGGGAGGATCAGCAGAGATGAAGAGGGGAACCCCGCCGGATACCTCCATGAAACGGCTATGTTTGAGGTTCAGAAAAAAATATTTGAGCGGATGTCGGATGAACAGGTCGCCAACTACGCCAAGGTCTTTATTAAAACCGCCAACCGCTGTGGTATCACCTCTCTCGGGGATGTCGTAGGCGTCTGTCCCATTCGGCCGGAAGCGTATAAGTACCTTGAGGACAGCGGTGGGCTTAATGCTAGAATTTTTTTCTATGTGGAGCTTGAGAAGCCACTCAAGGAGGTTCATGAGCTGCAGCGCAAATATTCGTCTTCGATGCTCAAATGCTGCGGCGTGAAAGCCTTTATCGATGGAACGCCCCAAGGTGACTCGGGGTATATGCTGGAAGGCTACTGGGACAATCCGAAAGAAAAGGGAACGCCCATGATCGATCCTGATCGATTTTTAGAGCTGGTGAAAACCTTTCATAAAGGTGATGTCCAAATGCGTATTCATGCCTGCGGTGATGCGGGGGTGCGTCTTTGCCTTGACTGCTTTGAAACTGCTCAAAACTTGTACGGGAGAAAGGATCTGCGCCATTGCATCGAGCATATCGAAGTTACGACGCCGGAAGATATACCCAGGTTCGGAGAACTGGGTGTCATTGCCTCCGTTCAGCCGGAGCATCTGCCCAAATATGATTTTGTGGAGCACCCTTTTCACAAAAAATTAGGGCCAATCCGGATGAATTATTCCTGGCCTTTTGAATCGATCCGCAAAGGGGGAGGCGTTTTGGCCTACGGCACGGACAGCCCTGTGGCACCGCTGGATCCGTGGAGAGGCATCTTTCGTGCGGTCAATCGATTGACAAATCAGCTCCAGCCACAGGGCGGATGGAATCCAAAAGAACGGGTGAGCGTGGAGGAGTCGGTAAAGGCTTATACATACGGAGGCATTTTCGCCGCCGGAATGGAGGAGCGATTAGGTACTTTGGAGGCAGGCAAACTGGCGGATATGGTCGTGCTGGATAAAAATATTTTTCAGATCTGCCATGACAGAGACCAAATGTTCCATGTTAAGCCGCTTCTGACCATGGTAGACGGCAGAATTGTTTATGAGGAGGAAAAAGGGTGAAAGTATTTATTGTAGAGCAGAGTGGAGCAGAGGATGAATGGCTTTCTGCTTTGACCATGGCAAAAGAAATTGAATTGATTAAGGTGGGCCGCCCTGATGGCTGCCCGGATTTTCACGACAAAGAACGTACCGGTAAGGACAAGGTGGTAGTGGATAAAGTCAATGCCACGGATCCGGAAGAGATCGCCCGGGCAGCAAGAGGGATGGATCTGGTGGTGGATATGGTGGATTCCTGGATGTCCCCTTATGTGAAAAAGGGAGCGCTGAAGGCTGAGGCTGATTACGTCAATCCTAAGGCGGACATCAGTTTTTGGAGCAAGTTTAAAGAAGGCAAACGGAAATTACAAAATGCTCCCTATATTGTTTCGCCAGAAGTGAAATCCATTAAACATAAAAAGGGCGTTTAACGCACCGTTAAAAGGAACGAATACTTTGTCAAAAGGAAAAAGGTATCGCCAAAAGTGGTGATACCTTTTTGCTGATGGTCCTCTAAGCAGAAAACAGACTTCCTCTTTCTAAAAGTCATAGGCCTTCTGCAGGATTTCCAAGAACTGCTTATGGCCGATGGGGCGCGGATTTGCTTTTTTGCAGGCGTGGGAGTCGCACAGAGCGGCAATTTCTTCAAAGTCCTTGGGATCAACCACCTCCAGCTCACTGAATTTTGGAATGCCCAGTACATCATTTAAATCAAAGAGTCTGCTGACCCCTTCTGCGGCAGCTTCCTCATCGGACAGTCCAAAGGTTTCAATCCCCAGGCATTTAGCTGCAATGGCATGTTTTTCATAATCTGCACGCATGTTATATTCCGTGACAAAGGGCAGGAAGATGGAATTGGCGATACCGTGAGGGATATCGTAAAAACCACCCAGCCGCTCAGAAAAGCAATGGACAGCCCCAAGAAAGGTGTTGGTAAAAGCAATTCCAGCCATCAGGCTTCCCACCATCATATCTTCCCTGGCTTTCAAATTAGACCCCTCTTTTGTCGCCGTGACAATACTGCCGGCGATTTTATTCATGGCATACATGGCGATGCCATCAGAAATGGGATGCGAGTAGGTGCAAGTAAAAGCTTCCAGTGCATGAGTAAGCGCATCCATACCAGTGGAAGCTGTTACCAGCGGCGGTACCGTCATGGTTAACTCCGGGTCCATGATCGCCACTTTGGGAGCCATTTTAAAACCATCGGACATGGAGACTTTCATGCCCAACTCAGTAGCGGTAATGACCGCTTCAAAAGTTACTTCGCTTCCAGTTCCGCAAGTTGTTGGTACGCAGATGACGGGAAACAGCTCCTTGTCAAATTTTCTGACCTTTGCCCAATGGGAGCAGCTGCCGCCGTTGCTCATGAGAACGCTCACCGCCTTGGCGCTGTCCATACTGCTGCCGCCGCCAATACCGAGAATCACATCAGCGCCAAAATCCTTACCCAGTTCCGCTGCTTCATCGCAGCTGGTATCTCTGGGGTTGGGAAGAATCTTGTCATAAACGGCATACTCAACGCCTGCTTGTCTAAGGCTGATTTGAATTTTATCAACGATACCGGCATTGCGTACACCGCGATCTGTGACGATCAATGCCCGGGTCCCATAACTGCCCACTTCCTTTCCTGTTTCTGAACATATACCAGGCCCAAAACAAATTCTTGTGCGATGGTTGAACGCAAACGTGTGATTGATAATCATATTGTACCTCCTTCATGATCTAGACTTTGTTATTAAATAATGCAAATCCTATACCATTTTTCTGACAAGCTTCCATTGCAGCCCGCGGCGAACGGGTTGGCATGAACATTGCGTTATAAATAATCGTCCGATATTTCTGACGAATCAGGAGGTGCTTATGAAAGGAGTAAGTTTTAATTTATCGACGAGAATCGAATTTGGAAACGGGTATGTGGACCGGGCAGGAGAACTGGTAAAAGAGCAGGGGGCCCAAAAAGTCATGATCGTCACCGACGAAGGGATCCGCAGAGCGGGCATTACAGAAAGGGTGGAAGCGTCTTTAAAAAAAGCGAAAATCTCTTACGTGATCTTCGATCAAATCATGCCCAACCCAAGGGATATCCATTGCGTGGAGGCGGGAAACATAGCCATTGCGGAACAGGTGGACTTTGTATTGGCCGTGGGCGGCGGAAGCAGTATGGACAGCGCCAAAGCCATCGCTTGTCTGGTGACCAATCAGGGACCCATCGCCAACATCCTCAAACCCAATAAAGTCAAGGAAAAACCCATTCCCCTCATGTGCATACCCACCACAGCGGGAACGGGAAGCGAGGTCACATCTTTTGCGGTTTTGACGCTGGATGCAGAGAAAAAGAAAACCTGTATTTTTGACGATAAAATACGGCCCGATATCGCTCTGCTTGATCCGCAGCTTTTGAAAGGGCTTCCGCAGGGGATCATCGCCTCTACAGGGGTTGATGCTTTAACCCACGCCTTAGAGGCTTATACCTGCAAATGCGCCAGTCCCATTACGGATGCCTTTGCCCTGGCTGCCATTAAACTGATCGCTGCCAATTTAAGAAATATGATGTATCAAAAAGGCGATGAACATGCGTATGGGATGATGATGGGAAGTTTGCTGGCCGGGTTGGCTTTCGGCTTTTCTGACATTGCCTCTGTTCATTGCCTTGCAGAAGCAATCGGCGGATATTACGATACGCCCCATGGGGTCGCCAATGCGATCTTTCTGCCGGTGGTATTTGAATACAATATCCCTGCGGATGTGAAAAAACATAGGGATGCAGCCCTGGCGCTGGGGATCGATCCGACAGGAAAATCTGATCGGGAAATCGCGCAGTGCGGTGCCCAATGGATCCGGCAGCTCTCAAAAGATCTTGAAATTCCCTCTTTGCGCTCTCTGGGATATGTAGAGCCGGATAAATTCGATATGCTGGCGGAGGTCTGCATGGTAAATGTATCCACCCCCAGTAATGCCAGACCGGTAAATAAAGAAAAATATATTGAGCTGTTCCAAAAAACCTATGAAGAGGGCTAAGCGTATGCACAGCTGCAAAAACCATATGCGGGAGAGCATAAAAAATAACTGAAAATTCATAAAAAAACAGCAATAAAAATAAAGAGCGCTGAAAAATGCGCCAATATAGAGAAAAAAGTGCAGTGGCACGGATATTGCTCTATTTGGTAGGCAGACAGCACAAACCGTTTTGATGAAAAGGAGGGCCGCAATATGAAGAATAAAACAGTACGAATTACGGAAAGGAGTAAAACCATCGACCAAGCTGTCGCGGAAAAAATGAAAAGCCTCAATGTGAAGTTTTTGGGACTTTTCAATCCGGTTCCGTATGAAATGGTTTCGTACCGACCGGTATTAGTGCCCTACAACATGTTGATCTATTACTATTCCATGCAAAAGGGGCCGCAAAAAACAAAATTTCTCAACAGACAAGGAGAAATCGCGATCATTTTCGACGCCAACGAGGTACACGGTTTTCATTTTGATTTAGTAGAAAAAGAACGTTTCCGTACAAAGAGCAATAATTTATCGGAGCTTGACCAGCCTTTCGAACTTTTGCAAAAAAACTGTACGGAACAGGAGATGGAACAAAAATGCTACGACATGATACGTTATAAATATTTGCAGCGGATCTCCAGAGGGAGATCGGAAATTAAACTAAGGAAGAAAAATGAATTCTATCGTCCCGCGGTTGAAATGGTCGTTGCTGCCAGGGGAAAAGAGATGGTGAAATACGCTTATTTGGATCAATACGCCTTATCATCAGAACATATTAGCGGACTAAAGGTAAGACTGGATAGTTAAAACAGTAAAAGCTTTTTTCAGGAAAGGAGAAAAAAATGATTGATTTTAACGAATTGTGGTCATCGCTGGATTGGATCATACTGGTAGTTTATTTTGTGGCTGTCCTGGGTGTGGGGTTCGTTATGCACAGCAGGGCCAGCAAGAGCTTTAAGAGCTTTTTCGTAGCTTCGCGCCGGCTGACCATTCCCGTCCTCATTGGTGTGGCCATGGCCGGGTGGTATGACTCGTGGACCATCGTCGGTCTGGCTGAATGCGGCTGGACCATGGGAATTTCTATTTTATTTATTTATGTAGTGCCAACCGGGTTGATGCGTTTGCCTCTGGCTATCTGGATTGGACCTTTTACAAGGGACAAGATTCCCGATTATGTGGTGACGCTGCCGGATTTGGTCGGATACTTTTACGATAAGAAAACGAAAGCTTTGTCTACCATTGTCCCGATTTTCTCCGTGCTGTATTCAGCGGCGCTGCTGTTCGCGGTGGGCGATGTGCTCCATATGGTATCCGGGCTTCCTATCTATGCCACCGTGGTCATTGCGGGAGTGGGAATTATTTTCTACACGGCAATGGCAGGTCTGTGGGCGCTGGCAGTAACCGACATGATTCAGTTCGCGGTTATGACCATTGCGGCCGGAGCACTGGGGCTCGGTCTCTTGCTCCATTTCGGCGGATTGCAGCCGGTCTATGATTCCATTGCGGCTACCGACCCAGTACTGCTCACGCCTTTGGGACATAACTCGGCCCTGGATGTGGTGGCATGGGTAATTGGAGCTGCGGCCCTATATGTCAATGCGCAGAGTTATCAGAGATTCGGTGCTGCTAAGGGCGGAGGCGAAATTAAAGTCGCTTATTCGGTTATGTTGGGAATCGGAATCTCCTTCAGCGCAATCATGGTCTTCGGCGGTATGGCAGCATCTGTCATGTTCCCCGAAGCAGAGACCATCTCCCAGGGATTCTGGGCCGCGGTATTCACCGTTTTGCCCACCGGTTTGAGAGGGCTCTTTGTAGCCGCCCTGGTAGCGGCTGTCATGTCCACCTCCAGCGCCGATATTTTAATCAGTGCAGGTATTTTGGCAAAGGATGTGTGCAAAGATTTAATAAAGCCGAGTATGAAGGATGCGGCAGTTCTCAAATTGAGCCGGGTAATGATCGTATTTGTGGGATTGTTCATTATCCTGGGGACGTATCTTTGGAGCGACGGCATTGCCAACGCCTGGTACTACATAGGCGGATTCCAGGTCGCGGTGTTCTTCATTCCCATTGTAGCTGGGTTCTTTTATAAGCGAAAGACCGCCAACGGAGGTTTTATTGCAGTACTCTGCGGCATTGTCGCCTATGCGATATGGGAGTTTGCTTTAAAAGCACCCTATGGAATACCATCCAATGTATTTACCTGGGTAATCAGCTTTGTGGTTTACTTTACCGCCTGCCCCATGACTTACAAGGCACAAAAAGAAAAGGATAAGCTGGGAGCATAGAAAGAAAGGAGAACGTCATGTCTGATAAAAATAATCGAATCGGAAATATTTTTTCGGTTGTCGTCGTAATCATAAGCCTGCTGATTCTGTATGGGTTTACGGTAGGAAATACGCCCATATTCTACTTTTTAATCATTGCTAATTTTGTTTGCGGACCTATTTGTCTGGTTCTCTACTTGATAGAAATCAAACGAGGGGTCTTCCGGGTAGAAGAGGACGAAGAATAAGCTTGAAGGAAGGGGGCTGCCGCTATGCCAGAGAACATAAAAAATATGCGCAGGTGCATGGCGGCGGCAGACCATAGCTGAACGGCAAAAGATTGCCCGACTGTCAAGAGGCGGGAAAACGTTGAAAAACAAGGGATCAGAAATATAATAAAAAATATTTTCGCTTTTGGCACACCGTTTGCGTTACAAATAAGTGCAAATATTTAAACGTAGTGATCGGCAGGAGCAGATTAATTTAGGAGGTAAAACGATGAAAGCGGCAATAACAGGTGGAGCAGGAAGGCAGAGCTTATCTGCAATCTATGATTTTGTAGAAACGGAGGATGTGGAAAAAGTCTTATTGATCGATATCAATGAAGAGGCATTGAAGGCCAGAAAGGAACTGGTCGGTTCGCCCAAGATTGAGACAAAGGCAATCGATCTCAAGGATACGCAGACACTGGCTCAAGCATTGGAAGAATACGATGTTGTCATCAACGGTTCATCCCATGTGTTCAATATGGATGTGATGGACGCCTGCATCGAGTCAAAGACCAATTACACGGATTTCGGCGGCCTGTTTCACTGGGCGGTGGAACAGATGGGACGAGACGAGGATTTCAGACGAGCGGGAATTACCGGAATCGTGGGATCCGGCAGCGCTCCGGGAATCGTAAACGTATTGACTAAATATGCGACGGATCGTTTGGATACAGTAGAGGATATTTTGATTCTGGATGCGATCATCAATCGCAGTGCGTCTGGATATGGCTTTGTTCCGCCCTATGCTCTAAACACCATTATTGAAGAATTCACAATGAACAATTTTGAATATAAGGACGGAGAGCATGTGGAGCTGCCGCCTTTTTCCGGCAAAATGACGGTGGATTTTCCAGAGCCCTACGGAACATTGAATCTGTATAACATGATTCATTCGGAAGTAGCTACCATGCCCATTGCATATAAAGACAAAGGCATTAAGAACGTAGCCTTTAAGCTGGCGCTGCCCACACTGTTTGAAGAACGTCTGCGTTTCCTCATCGAAAATGGACTGGGCAGTCAGGAAAAGATCAACGTAAAAGGCACGGCGATCGCACCTAGAGATTTTCTGCTGGAAGTGTTCGAGACCAAACCGGGAACAAAGATGGGAACGCCGGATGATATGAAACTTTTGCGTGTCATTGTTACGGGCACAAAGGACGGGAAGAAATGCACGTATGAAGTGGAGACGGATCTCCACCACCATCCTTGGGGTTTATCCAACGGACATTTCTCAGTAGGTTTTCCGGGGGCGATTACCGCTAAAATGCTGGCAAGAGGGCAGGTCAAAGAAAAAGGCTTCTTTACCGGCGAACAGGTTCTGGATACTGATATCTATTTCAGGGAGCTGGAAAAGAGAAACGTGCATGTATTTGCCAAAGTCACAGAACAACTTTAGTTCTGACATTTTAATCTTTTGTAAAAGGACACTTGGGGTAATAAAGCTTCAAGTGCTCTTTTACTATTCGGAAGCAAACAAGAATTTTTACAGAATTATTGTAGTGATTTTAAGCAAAATGTAGTACATTTGAACGGGTGGGTGTGTAAACAACGAGGAGAACCAAATATGGAAAAGGAATTTGAGCTAAAAGGCTCTGCTGAAAAGGCGATTGTGGAGAATCGGCTGTATGTGGGGCTTATTTGCGGATGCAGCGACGGCCTGATTTTGTGCGAAAAGAAAAGTTTTAAAATCTTAATGATCAACAACAATGCGAAAATGCTCTTGGATCTGGACCCGGCTGAGAAGGCCGGCAGCGTTAAAAGTATCTTAAAGAGTGAAGAGCTTGGCCGTCTGATGGAGGGGGAGCTGCTGAACACAGAGATTAACGGCATGCCGGTCAAAATCAACTGTGCGGTTGAAGAGGATTACATCTGGTTCTTCATTGTAGACTTTACAGATGTAATCCGGGTGGAAAATCTGTCCCAAAAGACGCTGGAACTGAACCGGGAGCTGATCAGCGTTTTTAATGAATACGGCGACGATACGCTGATGGTGACCGACGGCAAAGGAAACATTGAATTCGCAGGGGAGAAGATCTCCCAGACCTGCGGGGTATCGTCCAATTATTTCGTAGGCAAAAATGTGTACGATGTGGAGCGAGAGGGTATATTTGTCCCATCGGTAAGCGTTAAGGTACTGGAATCAAAGCAATCCCAGGTGGTCATACAGCGGACTCGAATCGGCGAAGAACTGGTTTCCGTCAGCGCGCCTGTTTTGAATAAGGACGGAGAAATTGAAAAGGTAATATCCGTCACCAGAGACTATTCAACACAGATGAAGATCAGCAAAATGATCGCCGAGCTGGGCGAAAGCGAAGCCTTTGATAATATCCTCAGGGAGAAAGAAGACAAGATCGTAACTTGCAACGACACCATGTTTGAGATTAAGACTCTGGTAAAAATGATTGCGCCTACAAAGGCTACGGTGCTGATCAACGGCGAGACCGGAACTGGAAAAGAAGTGATTGCCCGGTATATATACAGCCTCAGCGACCGCAAAAATCAGCCGTTTGTCAAAGTCAACTGCGGAACGATTTCGCCGTCTATCGTAGAATCCGAGTTGTTCGGCTATGAAGAGGGTTCTTTTACAGGAGCCAATAAAGGCGGAAAAATTGGATTGGTAGAGGCGGCCAGCGGCGGTACGTTATTTTTAGATGAAATCAGTGAACTGCCCATTGAACAGCAAGTAAAACTCCTGCATGTGCTGCAGGAAAAAATGCTGATTCGAGTGGGAGGCACCCAGGAGATCGATCTGGATATCCGCGTCATCGCGGCTACCAACAAAGACCTGGAAGAGCAGGTGGCTTTGGGAAATTTCCGTGAGGATCTGTATTATCGGTTAAACGTGATTCCCATCAGCATTCCGCCTCTGCGGGAGAGAAAAGAAGACGTGCCCCTATTATCAAAACATTTTTTCAAACGGTTCTGCGCTGCTTACAACAAAGAAATGCAGCTTTCCAACAATGCCATTTCTGCATTGGAAGAATATCCGTGGCCGGGCAATATCCGCCAGCTGGAAAATACCATTGAAAGGCTGGTTCTGACCACGCCCAAGCCGACGATTACCATTGATGATCTTCCGCCGGTCTTTAAAGGAGAAGAATTTCAAAAAAAAGTAAAAGTCAATCAGATTACCAGGCTGGATGCCGCTATCGAGGAACTGGAAAAAGATCTGATCAAAATGGCGCTGGACGAATACGGCACCACGGTCAAAGCGGCTGAAGTGCTGGGAGTCAATCAATCTACTGTCTCACGAAAGATCGCCCAATATGGCCTCAAAAGCCGCATGGACAAATCCTGAGCCGAATTTCTTGAAAACGAGACGTTAAATCAAATATTAGATTCATGGAAAACAAAGGTGTCCTGCAATAAGGGCAAACAGAAGTATTCAGACCATTTTAAAAAATGAGAAATTTGCTATATACCTTGCGTTTCAGGTCAAAGTAGGATAAAATTAGATTGTTACTTACAATTGATAATTTTGAAGTATATTATGGAGGAAACAAAATGTTAAGAGAAGCATTACCGAAAATCGTAACACCGTTACCTGGTCCAAAGGCAAAGGAAATCATCGCCAGAAGAGAAGCTGCGATTCCTAACGCGATCAAGTGCGGATATCCGCTGGTTATCAAACGCGGTGAAGGCGCAATGATCGAAGACGTTGACGGCAACCTGATCTTAGACTGGGTAGGTGGAGTAGGTGTACTGAATATCGGATACAGCAATCCTCAGCTGATCGATGCTGTAAAAGAACAGTCCGAAAAATACTTCCATGCAATGATGAACATCACAACCCATGAAAGATATATCGAACTGGCTGAAAAGATGAACGAAATCGTGCCAGTAAGAGGCGACAAGAAAAAGACCATGTTCGTTAACTCCGGAGCAGAAGCAGACGAAAACGCTGTTAAAATCGCTAAGAGCGCAACAGGCCGTCCGAATATCATCGTATTTACAGGCGCGTTCCACGGAAGAACGCAGATGACCATGGCCATGACCGCTAAGAAAGCATATGCGATCGGTATGGGACCATTCCCAGACGGCGTATACAGAGCAGAGTTCCCCAACCTCTACAGAAGACCGGAAGGCATGAGCGAAGCAGAAGCGATCGAATACTACGTAAACAAGCTGGAAGACGTATTCATCGAAGCGACTCCGAAAGACGCTACAGCAGCCATCGTATTCGAGCCTGTACAGGGTGAGGGCGGATTTATTCCGGCACCGATCGAATGGGTTAAGGCAGTAAGAAAGATCTGCGACGACAACGGAATCCTGATGATCACAGACGAAGTACAGTCAGGCTGGGCAAGATCCGGAAGAATGTTCGCGTCCGAATACTTTAAAGAAGCAGGATGCGCACCTGACATCATGACCACAGCAAAATCCATCGCAGGCGGAATGCCTCTGTCAGCTGTAACAGCAAGCGCTGAAATCATGGATGCGGTAACAGCCGGAACCATCGGCGGTACATACTGCGGTAACCCGGTATCCTGCGCAGCAGCACTGCAGGTAATCGATGTTATGACAAAGGAAGATTATCCGGCAAAAGCAAGAGCAATTGCAGAAAAATGCACAGCTAAGTTCAACGAATGGGCGAAGAAATATGATGTAATCGGCGACGTTAGAGGAACCGGATGCATGATGGGTATCGAATTTGTAACAGACAAAGCGAAGAAGACTCCGGCCGCTGACCTGGTAGCTAACATTGTAAACGCTGCAGTTAAGAAGGGCCTGATTCTGGAATCAGCAGGTACATACGGCAACGTAATCCGTTTCCTGTGCCCGCTGTGCGTAACCGACGCTCAGATCGATGCTGGTCTTGAGATTTACGAAGAAGCAATCAAGGAATGCCTGTAATATCGGAACCATATCGAGTATATTTCAATTACAAGGGTGCATGATTTTTCATGTACCCTTTTTTTAAAGGAATTTACATAATGCAGACGAAAAAAATTGTTTATGCAGCGGCGGTCATTGAATCGGTTCTTTTTGGCCTCACTTTTTTGGGATCAAAGATCGCGCTTACACAACTGGATGCGATTCAGGTCTTGGCCTGCAGGTGGACGATTGCCATGGTTCTTTTCCTGGCATTGGCTATGTTTAAACTTATCCGAATTCATTATCGAGGAAAGCGGGTTTGGCTGGTTGCGCTGGCAGCTTTCATTCAGCCATGTATCAATACAATTTGCGAGACCTGTGGAGTTGATCTGACAACAGCCTCAGAATCCGCTATAGTCTATGCCATGATTCCCATTGCAGTGGTCCTGATTACGGCTCTGATCTTAAAACGTTCCATCAAGCCCGTTGTGGCCGGCGGGATCGCCCTATCCTTTTTGGGCGTAATTATTTCCATTGTGTTCAGTGAAGGTTTTTCTCTGGGAGGAAAAGCAGGAGGTTATTTGTTCCTGATCGGCATGGTGGTGACTGGGGCGGTGTTCACCATTATGTCGGGACATATATCAGACCAATTTTCCCCCATGGAGCGGACCTTTACCATGGCTCTTATGGGGGGCATCTGGTTCAATCTTCTTAACCTTATAAGAGGCAAAGGCTTTTCCTGCTATGCCGTCTGTTTTCAATATCCGGAAGTGGGTTTGGCGGTATTGTTTTTAGGTGCGGCCGGATCCTTTCTTTGCTATATTTTGTTTAATTACGTGGTTTCAAAGATGCCGGCGCCCCAGGCTTCCATGCTTCAAGTGAATTTGATCACCCTGACCGGAGTTGTGAGTGGAATCGCATTCCAAGGAGATTCCTTCGGATGGTACACCGCAGCGGGTTTGATCCTGGTTGTGGCGGGGGTAATCGCAGCAAACCGCGTTTCTGAATAAAATGTTGTGGAAGCAGACCGCTTTTTCTTGTATAATGGACTAAGAGCAGAAGAGAAAAAGGAGGGCGTTTCATGAAAGAGGTAAAATTGGCTTTAATCGGTTTTGGCAATGCAGGACAGGCGTTTGCAAAGATTCTATTGGAAAAGGAGGAGGTGCTCCGAAAAAAGTATAACACGCGGGTGACCGTTGTCGCGATCACGACCAAAACGAGGGGCAACCTGGTAGATGCTTGGGGCATTGATCTGGATAAAGCGCTTAAGAATGTTCAAAATAGCGGTAGATTTGATAAGATTTTAGGATTTTCTGAGAATTCCACATCGCAGAATATCGTGGACAAAGTGGATTATGATGTGCTGATCGAGCTTACGCCTCTGGAATTCGCATCTGGAAAAGTGGCAACTAACCATATCCGGGGAGCCTTGAAGCGGGGCAGACATGCCATAACAGCCAATAAAGGCCCGGTTGCATGGGCGTATCGGGAATTATCCCAGCTGGCTGAAGAGAATAATTGCAGGTTCTTATATGAAACGACCGTAATGGACGGTACCCCCATATTCAATATGAAACGCGATTATCTGAGTATGTGCGAGGTAAAACGAATATCCGGAATCCTCAACAGTACGACGAATTACATACTCTGCGAGCTGGCAAAAGGCCGCAAGTGTGCAGAGATTATTTCCGAAGGAAAAAAGCGGGGCTTTATTGAAGCCAACCCATCCACCGATATGGGAGGATATGATGCGGCGGCAAAAGTTGCTGTGCTTGCCAACGTATTTATGGATGCGGATATGACGCCGCTGGATGTGGAACGCGAAGGCATTGAACATATAACGCAAGCGGACATCAAGGAGGCTGAACAAAAGGGCCGCGTCATTAAGCTTATGTGCAGTCTCTACCGTGATGAGGACGGAGTTGTCCATGGAAAAGTAGGTCCGGAAGAGGTGGATAAAAACAATATTTATGCCGCAATTGACGGTACATCTTCCATTATTACTGTGGAGACCGACCTGATGGGCAGATTGACGCTGATCGAGGAGGCACCGGAGACTCGCCAGAGCGGATACGGCATCTTTGCTGATTTGATGGCTATTATTGCACGTGATTGACGTTTAAAGAAAAGAGGCAGCTTTGCAGGCTGCCTTTTTCCATTAGGGGAAAGAGGGTTTATTTTTTGAAGAGAAACATATTGCTAAAGACAAATCTGTTGATCTGTGCAATCGTTATCATTGGGTTTGTTTTGACAGCACTGCTCAGTTATCAGGCTAACTACAGCCAATCTATTGAAAATATCGAACAGGTGTCAACCTTGGCTTCAGAGGGAATTTATCAGGAACTGAGTTCCATACTTTCAAAACCGGTGAACATCTCTCAAACCATGGCGAATGACAGTTTATTGAGAACGCTTCTGATAGAAGAATCTGATCATCTAAAGAGCAACGCCTACATAGACACGATTCGCGAATATTTGGAAACCTACCGCAGCAAGTATGGATATGATTCGGTATTTCTGGTTTCTGCGGCAACAAAGCGCTATTATAATTTCCAAGGATTAGATCGAACCTTGACAAAGGATAACCCTGAAAATGACTGGTATTATACCATGGCCGGCAATGATGAGGAATATTCGCTGAATGTGGATAACGATGAAGTTGCGGCTGCCAACAATGAAATTACCATTTTTGTAAATTGCAAAGTCAAGGACGCATCGAACAACCTTCTGGGTGTGGTCGGTGTTGGTCTGCGTATTGCTGATCTGCGAAAAAAACTCCTGCAGTACGAAGAAGAATTTGGCGTAAATGCGTTTTTTATCAATCGCAACGCAGAGATTGAGCTTTCTGCCGATTATAATGGGTATGAAAAAAAGAGTCTTTTCCAAGTCAACGACTATGATCGAAACAGCCGGGAAAAAATTCTCAGCTGGAAGAACGCCAGCGGAAAGGTAGAAAGCTTTTGGTCCGGCGGGAAAGACAAAAGCGGAAAAAAAGACTATGTTGTAAACCGTTATATTCCCGAGCTGGACTGGTCGCTGGTGGTTGATCAAAATACGGGAAAGATTATAAAACAAATCCGAATGAACCTGATTGAGACGGTTTTGATTATTATTCTCATTCTGGCGATTATCTTGATTGTACTTACCCGGGTAGTTAAAAGCTTTAACCGAAAAATTATGGAGCTTACGGAAGAACGGCAGCAGACATTTCGCAAGGTAACAGAGCAGTTATATGAAAATATCTATGAACTGAATATCACCAAAAACTGTGCGGCCGGTGCAAGTACGGTCCGTTACTTCGAAAGCCTGGGAGTACCTAAAAACATGATGTTCGATGAGGCGCTGAAAGTAGTTGCAGAAAAACAAATTAAAGAAGAATTTCGTCAGGGGTATATTGATCTGTTCGCGCCAAAGCATGTCATGGAAGAGTTTGAAAAGGGAAATTCGCATCTATGCTATGACTTTATGATCAGCGAAAACGGTACCGATTATTTCTGGATGCGTATTGATGCAAATATTTATTACAGCCCTGAGGATGCTTGTGTTCACATGTTTACCTATCGGCGAAACATTGACCAGGAAAAACGTCAGGAAATCCACATGGCGCAGCGAGTAGAAACCGATGAAATGACGGGCTTGTACAATAAGACTTCGACCAGGCAGCATATTGAACAGCTTTTAAAGGAAAATACGGATCAAAACTATGCATTTGTTATTTTTGATATTGATAATTTCAAGCTGGTTAATGATCGGTACGGACATGCAGCCGGTGACTGCGTGATATGCGCCTTTGCCAAAACCATACAAAGCCGTATTGCATCAGATGCTTTTGCAGGTCGAATCGGGGGAGATGAGTTCGTAGCCTTCATGCCATTTCGGGAGATGAGCCAACTCCAAGAAAAGATAGAAGACTTATCACAAGCTCTGGATCGAGATTATGTCATCGGCAATTTGTCGCTGCACAGCACGGCCAGCATCGGAGCGGCGGCAGCCCCAAAGGATGGAGCTGATTTTGATACACTTTATAGAAATGCGGATGCTGCGTTGTATCAGACAAAGGAACGTGGTAAAAACGGCTTCACAATCTATTAATTATTCTGCGGACGAGAAGATGATCCCCTTTTCGTCCAACTTTTCTTTTATAAGGGAAAACACGGCTGAATCTTTGCAGCCAATCCGGTGAAGGTGAATGCCTCCTGTGAGAACGCTGAGGGGTTTGGCATTTTCCGCAGCTTCTACTTTTTCAATGAACAGGTCCACATCGTAGCGGGAGCCGATGTTCAATGGGCCGGACAACTGGCCGTATAGAGGATGTTCGATAGTGACATCGATGACAAAACCTCCGTAATCGACGATGGTATAGAGTTCTTCCCGGAGCTGGTCAGGACTATGGCGACAGGCCAGCAGACCTTCATAAGGGAAGGCGGAAGCCTCTTCTTCATAAACATACCCTCTGGGTGTAGCTGAAATATGGGCGCCTGATGCTCTTAAAATGGCCACATCTCCTACAATAATCTGCCGGCTTACCGATAACTGTTCTGCCAGAGATGATGCGCTGACCGGCATCTGAGATTTTTTCAATAGGGCGAGGATTTGAGATCTTCTTTTGTTTGCATCCATATGGCTGCCTCCTTTCTTCCACCAATCATAGCACAATCTCATTTATGAAGCAATAAGGCGAACTAAATATTCATGACATGTGTCTTGACATGAAAGAAAGGTCTTTGCTACAATGAACACAATTGTCCAAGAAAGAAAAGGAGAGACTGTCATGGAAGAAAAACAAAGCTTTCTAAAACGAAAAAACATTGAATTCACAGCCAAGCGCTATTTTCAGGATGCGCTGTCGGCAATGGCTCTGGGGTTGTTCGCATCCCTTCTCATCGGACTGATTATCAAAACCCTGGGAGAACAGACGATCAATCTCTTTGGTGATAATACGGTTTCAAAGTTTTTGGTGGATACGGGAACTACAGCGATGGGCTTGATGGGGGCGGCCATCGGTATTGCTGTAGCGTGGGGATTAAAAGCTCCGCCGCTCGTTCTATTTACCAGCGCCATAACCGGGATGATGGGCGCTGATCTGGGCGGGCCGGCTGGGGCCTTCATAGCGGTTGCCATTGGAGTTGAATTCGGCAAAGCCATCTCCAAAGAAACGAAAATCGATATTATTGTGACGCCGGCGGTGACGCTGTTTATAGGCGCTTTGTCGGCCAAGCTGATCGGCCCCCTTGTGGGAGAGCTGATGTATGGTCTTGGTAAGATTATTATGACGGCGACAGAATGGAAGCCGTTTCTCTTCGGGATCGTCATTTCCGTGATTGTAGGACTGGCACTTACAGCACCCATTTCCAGTGCCGCGCTCTGCATCATGCTGGATTTGTCCGGTCTGGCCGCAGGGGCCGCGACGGTGGGCTGCTGCGCTCAAATGGTTGGATTTGCCGCAATCAGCGTCAAGGAAAACGGAATCGGTGGCATTGTGGCACAGGGCATTGGAACGTCCATGCTGCAGATTTCCAATATAATTAAGAATCCATGGATTTTGCTGCCGCCAACTTTAGCCAGTGCTATCATAGGACCCATGTCTACGGTCCTCTTTCAGATGACCAACATCCCTGCGGGCGCAGGGATGGGAACTTCCGGCCTTGTGGGACAGATCGGCACCTTTACCTCCATGGGGTTTACCGTGCCGGTGCTGCTGTCTGTTTTGTTTCTGCATATCTTCCTGCCTGCGATCCTGGCAATCATTTTTGACCGACTCCTCAAGGCAGTGGGAATGATTCAGGTGGGGGACTACAAGTTGGATTTGTAGGAGCTTTAGAATAGGTAAGAGGGGCCAGCAGCCAAAATCTTTCATGCTGCTCATTTCACACTTTTTTGCGGAATCCTATTCGAAATAAGCAAAAACACGATGCATGTCCATATAAAAAAGTAAGAATTTCCCTATTTTTTCTTCTGGCAGCAATTAAGTTGCTGTTTCACGAACAGATTTTGTGAGAAGTTCGCACGAACTTGTCTCATAATACCCAGGGAGTACTGCGTTTTCGTAGAAAAAGGCCAAATTTATATGGACATTGACTGCTAGAAGGCTGGTTTTGAAGAGGAACGACGAAAATTTTTGTTGTAGCAGCTGATGTGCTGCCGAGCAATTAAAAATGGTGTAAGATGTTCAATACTGCGAACATCTTACACCATTTTGTTGTTCTCGGGACTAAAACTTATTCGGATTTAATTTCAGAAGCAGGTGAGTCGGCTGTTTCTGCTGCCGGTTGAGCAGAGCCTTCCAGCTTCCGTTCTTTACGAAATGCCCATTTGACAATGAACGCTTGAATGATTCCGGCAATGGGAACCGCCAGGATCATCCAGATGATTCCGCCGAAGTACCCAAAAACACTTACCGCCAGCAGAACTGTCAGCGGATGGAGCCCAGTGGAAGAACCCACTACTTTCGGATAAATGATATTGGAATCGATCTGCTGCACGATGATGAGAACGATGACAGCCACCGCCGCTTGTGTAAAGTCTTCCGTAAACAAGCCGATGATAAAGGCCGGGATCATTCCCAGCAGAGGTCCGAAGTAAGGAATTACATTGGCGATTCCTGCAAATACTCCGATAAACACAGCAAAGTCCAGGCCAATGACCGAAAGACCTATGGATGACAAGATGGCCACGATTACTGCATCCAGGAGCGCTCCTCGCACAAATTGGGAAAGAACGCCGTTGACCTCGCTGAGGGTTTCGGTAACTGCGGCATTAGCGCGCTGCGGCAGAAGCAGGTGCAGGAGCTTTCTCCATAAGCTGAGGAAAAAATCCTTATCCTTCATCAGATAGATGCTGACAATAGCCCCGATGGCCACGTTGACCACGCTTCCCACGGCTCCGGTGACCGCGCTGATGGCATTGGAAGCGCTGAAATTGGTAGAAATCCAGCTGATAATAGAGTTGGCGATTTCCATAAACTTGTCCGACATGAAGCCTGCCGGCAGATTTTGCGCAATCCATTGGCGAAGCTCCACTTCATAATTAAGGAACGTCTGAACGACCCCTTGCGCCATTTCCGAGAAGTTGGAAAAAACGAATTGACCCAGAATCATTACCGCAAAGCCATAGATAATAGCAGCAATAGCGGCGATGACAATTAAAAACGTCAGCAGCACACTGAGAAACCTGCTCAGATTTCGTCTTTTTTCAGCTTTGACCGGATCGTCAGGAATGCGGAAAAACATCCGCCGCATCATACGTTTGTCAATGATGGTTACCAGCGGATTGAGCAGATACGCGATCACCAGCCCGATAAAGAGCGGCGAAAAGGCGGAAACCACACTGCTGATTCCCTTGCCTGCAGCAATGGCAATAACATCAAAGTTTTTTACAATAAAATAGAGAACGTATAAAAGAAAGGCATTGAAGACGATAAACAGGCTTCCTCTTACAAATGACCTTTCTTTCATGACCTCTTTGAACTTTTTCATCCTTGTATCCCTCCCATATACGGGTTATTATATACTATACCCAACAGAATAGCAAAATTTTTCTCATCACATGACAGGAGAAGATTATGATCATAGAAAAACCGGAACTGCTGGCCCCGGCAGGCGGCATGGAGCAGCTGACTGCCGCAGTTGAAAACGGAGCCGATGCGGTCTACTTAGGCGGCCCGCTTTTCAATGCCAGGATTAATGCGCAGAATTTTACAGAAGAAGAAATTAAACAGGCGATCGACTATGCCCATATACGAGACGTAAAAGTGTATGTGACCCTGAATATTCTGCTGACCGACCAGGAATTGCTGCCGGCGCTTCAGTACGCGGCCAGACTTTACAATATGGGAGTGGACGGGCTGATCGTGCAGGATCTGGGCTTAATCGATCTGCTGAGGGAGCATCTTCCTCAGCTCCCGCTGCACCTGTCTACGCAGGGCAGCATCTACAATCTTTCCGGCGTACGCAAGGCAAAATCTTTGGGCGTTTCCAGGGTGGTGCTGGCAAGAGAGCTCTCTCTGTCAGAGATTCGCAGAATAACCGAAGCATCGATCTGCGATATTGAAGTCTTTGTCCACGGGGCGCTTTGCATGTGCTATTCCGGTCAGTGCCAGATGAGCAGAATGCTGGGCGGAGGAGAACGGAGCGGTAACCGGGGCCTCTGTGCCCAGCCGTGCAGGCTGCCCTATAGGAATGAGAAGGGGAAGGTTTCCTATGCCCTAAGCCCAAAAGATCTGTGTACCATTGACCGTCTGGGGGAATTGATTGAGGCGGGAATCAAGTCTCTTAAAATAGAAGGCCGGATGAAATCCGCCGAATATGTGGCAGCGGTAACCGGAATATACCGCAAGTATCTGGATCAATATTTTCAGCAAGGGTACACAGATGTTTCACAAGAGGACCGAAGGATTTTGATGCAGATTTTCAACCGAGGCGGTTTTACCGGAGGGTATCTGGACGGCCGCCCTCAAAAACGATTTTTGTCAGGCAGACTTCCAAAGCATCAGGGCATCTACATTGGACAAGTTATCCGGCGAGTATCCAAAAACAGATTGATCGACGTAAGGCTGGATGAGTTGCTGGAGATGGGGGACGGCATTGAGATCAGAAGCGACAGCCTGACTGGAAATGTGGTGACTTATCTGGAGCATCGCGGAGGGAGCATTTGGCGGATCGGCGATATTAAGGGATCTGTAAAAGAAGGGGATCAAATCTATAAGATTACCGATTTAGAATTAATGAAGCAGATGCGAAAAACCTTTGAAGAGGGCGGCCCCGGTGGCAGCAAACATCGAAAGACGGTCCCTGTTTCCATGAAATTGGAAGCCGCGGCGGGAAAACGGCCGAAGCTGACGATCCAGGATGGAACACAGGAAATTATGATTTTAGCCGATGCTCCGGCGGAAAAGGCCCAGCACAGACCCTTGTCCGCAGAGGCCGCGGAAAAACAGCTGCGAAAAACAGGAGGCACGCCCTTTCATGTGGAAAGGGTGGATCTGCAGCTGGAGGAAGGGTGCAGTATGCCGCTTTCGGTACTGAATCATTTGCGGAGAAAGGGACTGAACGCCCTGCAGGAGAAAAAACAAGTCCGCAGGCATGCGGAGATACCGGAAAGAATTCCTCAGATGTCAGCCTCCATGGAAAACCGTATGGCCTTTTACTTCTATGATTGGAGAAAATTCGAGGAATGGGATTTTCAAAGTGCGCTGAATGCTTTGGAAATAGAAACTGCACGGGCCTATGTACCGCTGCGGTATTTCATGGATGCCGATCCCAGGCGCAGCTCTATTGAGGTTGTGCCGTATATCCTCAATATCAGTAAAGGCTTGTTGGACAAATATATTGAGCAGCATCTGGATGAGATCGCGGATCGGGTGAAAAGTTGCGGTATTGCGGCTGGCAACTTGGGCTGGATCGACGAATTTACCCAGCGGGGTGTAACCGTTTATGGAGATTATGGATTGAATATATATAATAATAGGGCGACCCTTGCGCTGCAAAAGGAAAAGGTTGTTCCGATTTGTCGTTCCCATGAACTGCATGAACGTGCTTTTGGGCCGATCCCGCTTATGATCATGGAACATTTGCCTGAGGCAAAGACCTTGAAAGACCGGAAAAATCAATTGTATAAAATCGTATACAATCCGGAAGGCGATAAGGCCATGCTAGTTCCCCATCACCGGCAGCCGGACTGGGAAACCCTGAAAATACTGCTGAAAAACACCTGGCAGGAGGCCCGGATTTATATCCCGTAATCCTTTAACTCAAAGGGTTGCAGGATTTTCAGAATAGTGAGAATTGTTTCTTTTGCAAGTATCTCAAAAAGAACAAAAAAACCGGTTGACGAAGGATTGTACTCGGGTGTACTATGTATACAAACAACGGCGATCGTGAAAACTGACATCCTTTACTTCGCCAAAAGGGAAGGAACAGAAGGCTTGGGAGAAAGGCAAAACGCCGAGCAAATTTTTTTCTGATTATTTGTATACATTATACAACATACAATGTGAAGGAGGGTACAATCATGAAAGAACAATGGAAAGGGTTTAAGCCGGGAGCATGGACGGAAGAAATCAGCATCGAGGAATTTATGCAGCTCAATTATCATCCGTATGAAGGAGATGAGAGCTTCCTGGCCGGCCCTACAAAACGTACGGAAATCGTTGCCGAAAAGGTTCAGGAACTGCTGAAAGAGGAAAGGAAAAACGGGGGCGTTTTAAAAGTAGACGCCAGCAGGATTATGACTGCCACCGCATTTCCTCCGGGATATATTGATAAAGATCGGGATTTAATCGTCGGCCTGCAGACCGATGAACCGTTGAAGCGGGGCATATGTCCCTTCGGCGGCATTCGAATGGCCAGACAGTCGGCGGAAGCATACGGCGAAAAGCTGGATGACGGCGTGGAAGAGATCTTCAAATATGTGACGACTCATAATGACGGTGTGTTCAGCGTATACTCCGATGAAATGAAAAAGGTGCGACATTTGGGGTTCATTACAGGACTTCCGGACGCTTACGGCAGAGGCAGAATTATCGGCGATTACAGGAGAATTGCTCTGTACGGAATGGACTTTCTGATTGAACAAAAGAAGCGCGATAAGGCTTTGCTGGCTGAGAAGGCTATGACCAACGAAAATATTCAGCTCATCGAAGAAATTCACAAACAGATTGTAGAAATGGGTGAAATTAAAAAGATGGCCGCCATGTACGGCTATGATATTTCAGATTCCGCCAAAAATACAAAGGAAGCGATTCAGTGGCTTTATTTCGGGTATCTGGCAGCGATCAAAGAAGAGAACGGCGCAGCGATGTCTCTTGGAAGAACCTCCACTTTCATCGACATCTTTGCCGAGAGGGACCTGGCAAACGGGGTATATACGGAAAGCGAAATTCAGGAGATGATTGATGACTTGATTCTCAAACTTCGTGTCGCCAGACATCTGAGAACTCCTGAGTATAACGAGCTCTTCGGCGGCGACCCCATGTGGATTACAGAAGGAATCGGCGGTATGGGAGCGGACGGCAGAACCAGGGTTACTAAGAATTCCTATCGGATGCTCAATACCCTGTACAACCTGGGGCCATCGCCGGAACCGAATATGACCGTGCTCTGGTCGGAAAACCTGCCGGAACCGTTTAAGCGGTTCTGCGCCAAGGTTTCCATTGATACAGATTCGATCCAATATGAAAACGATGATGTCATGAGAAAATCCTACGGCGATGATTATTCGATCGCTTGCTGCGTATCCGCCATTAAGATGGGGGAACAGATGCAGTTCTTTGGAGCGCGGTACAACCTGGCGAAAATTCTCTGCCTGGCTTTAAACGGCGGTGTTGATGAACGAACCGGCGAGCGGGTCGGACCCCAGATGGAACCGGTGGGAGACGGACCGATCGATTATGAGGATGCGATGCGCAGGTTCAATATTTACAGAGACTGGCTCTGCGGCCTTTATGTAAACATTATGAATATCATCCATTATATGCATGATAAATACGCTTATGAAAAGAGTCAGATGGCGTTCCTGGACAGCGACATCGGCAGACTGATGGCCTTCGGCGTAGCAGGCCTCTCCGTTGCGGCGGATTCTTTCAGCGCCATTAAGTACGCGAAGGTTTATCCGATTCGCAACGAGGCCGGCGTCATCGTTGACTACAAGACCGAAGGTGACTTCCCCAAATACGGGAACGACGATGATCGTGTGGACAGTATTGCAGTTGAGCTGACGCAAGGGACAATTAATGAATTGAGAAAGCACAAGACTTACAGAAATGCCGTGCATACCCTGTCGGTTCTCACTATTACTTCCAATGTTGTCTACGGCAAAAAGACCGGCAATACGCCTGATGGCAGAAGAGCTGGAGAACCGTTTGCTCCGGGAGCAAATCCAATGCACTGCAGAGATGACCATGGAGCTATTGCATCGCTGAACTCCGTGTCCAAGGTTAAATGGGACGATTGCAAGGATGGTGTGTCCTATACCTTCAGCATCACGCCTGAAACCCTGGGCAAGAGCAAAGAAGAACAGGCCGATACTCTGGTGGGCCTGATGCGCGGATATTTTGATCAAGGAGCGCATCATCTGAATGTCAACGTGCTCAATCGTGAGCTTTTGATCGATGCCTACGAAAATCCGGATAAATACCCAAACCTGACGATTCGCGTGTCCGGGTATGCTGTGAAGTTCAACGCTCTTTCCAAAGACCATCAAAAAGAAGTCATCCAGAGAACCTTCCACTCAGCTATTTAAAAAGCTATAATTCTCCATTATAATATAAGGTGTCTGCTCTGCAGGCATCTTATATTACTCTCTATCGCGCGTGCAAGGAGGAACTATGACTACTGGTAAACTACATTCAATTGAAACATTCGGTGCTGTTGACGGCCCGGGAATCAGAACGGTATTTTTTCTGCAGGGATGCCCTGCAAGATGCATGTACTGCCATAACCCGGACTCATGGACGGTTACAGAAGAAACGGAACAGATTACCATCGAACGCGTCGTTCATACCGCCAAACGGGGCCGCCCTTATTATGGGAAAGATGGTGGCGTCACCTTTTCAGGCGGAGAGCCGCTCATGCAGGGGGCCTTTTTATCGGAAGCGATGGATGCCCTGGCAGAAGAGGGAATCAGTACAGTGATCGATACCAGCGGCACTTATATCGATGAATTTACTCAAAAAGTCATTGAAGACAGCCAGCTGCTTCTGCTGGATATCAAGCATTCCGATCCTAAGAAGTTCGAAGAAATAACCGGACTGAAACAGGACAATCTGCTCCGCGTCATCGATCTGGCCAATGAAGCGGATAAGCCCCTTTGGATCCGGCAGGTTATTGTTCCCGGCTTCAATGATACGGAAGAAAATGCGGCAGAGTTGAAAGCGTTTGTCAAACAGAGAGTGAAGAATTTATACAAGATCGAGCTGCTGGGCTATCACAATATGGCGATTGAGAAATGGGATAAGCTGGGCATACCATATAAATTGAGAGACGTGGAACCTATGGACCGGGGAAAGCTGGCAAGGCTCAGTCAGACCATCGGGCTTTGATTGCTTCAGGAACACGGCAGGGAATTCTGCGCAAAAGGAGGACCAGCTGGCCTTGTGAACAGGCTTCCTTTTATAGAGATAAAAAAACTCATACATTTTATGTATAAGTAGTCGTATTATGGAAAGCCTATTTATTGGGAAACCGAATAAGAACACGTTTCCTACTATATTACCAAATAAAACAGGCTCTGTTTTAGCGGCTTTCTCCCATGTAAAACGCAAGGACAGAAACTTTATGAAAAATAGAAAGAAAAAAGTTGAAAAAAGCGGTTGACATGTTAGTAGAAGTTTGGTAATATAGACAAGCTGTCAGGTGAGAGCAGCCACAAAAGAGCTAGAATGACAGACAAATGGAAAGTGAAAAACTTTCCAAAAAAAGAAAAAAGTGGTTGACAAAACACCGGAATGATAGTAAAATATTAAATGTTCGCTCGACAAGAACGAACAAGGCCAAAACCGAACGGTTGAAGCCTGAAGAACCTTGAAAACTTCATAGTGTAGAAATTTAGTCAAAACGGGAATCGAGAGATTCTCAAGGAGATTAAAGAAAGAAACAATCATAAAATTGGTAAGACAATTGCGTGAGAGTTTCCGACAATTTCTAAAAAAGAAACAACAATAATTTCGAAAGAAATCGCGAAACGCGATGCGTTCGGAAGAGTAAGAACAAACTAGATTTATGTCTCGAAAGAGATTTAAATACCATTTATATGAGAGTTTGATCCTGGCTCAGGATGAACGCTGGCGGCGTGCCTAACACATGCAAGTCGAGCGAGAAGCTGATGATTGACACTTCGGTTGAGAGAATCAGTGGAAAGCGGCGGACGGGTGAGTAACGCGTAGGCAACCTGCCCTTTGCAGAGGGATAGCCTCGGGAAACCGGGATTAAAACCTCATGATGCTGTATGTCCGCATGGGCAGACGGTCAAAGATTTATCGGCAGAGGATGGGCCTGCGTCTGATTAGTTAGTTGGTGGGGTAACGGCCTACCAAGGCAACGATCAGTAGCCGACCTGAGAGGGTGATCGGCCACATTGGAACTGAGACACGGTCCAAACTCCTACGGGAGGCAGCAGTGGGGAATATTGCACAATGGGGGAAACCCTGATGCAGCAACGCCGCGTGAGCGAAGAAGGCCTTTGGGTCGTAAAGCTCTGTCCTTGGGGAAGAAAAAATGACGGTACCCAAGGAGGAAGCCCCGGCTAACTACGTGCCAGCAGCCGCGGTAATACGTAGGGGGCAAGCGTTATCCGGAATTATTGGGCGTAAAGAGTATGTAGGTGGTTTCTTAAGCGCAGGGTATAAGGCAATGGCTTAACCATTGTTCGCCCCGTGAACTGAGAGACTTGAGTGCTGGAGAGGAAAGCGGAATTCCTAGTGTAGCGGTGAAATGCGTAGATATTAGGAGGAACACCAGTGGCGAAGGCGGCTTTCTGGACAGTAACTGACACTGAGATACGAAAGCGTGGGGAGCAAACAGGATTAGATACCCTGGTAGTCCACGCCGTAAACGATGAGCACTAGGTGTCGGGCTCGCAAGAGTTCGGTGCCGGAGTTAACGCATTAAGTGCTCCGCCTGGGGAGTACGCACGCAAGTGTAAAACTCAAAGGAATTGACGGGGACCCGCACAAGCAGCGGAGCATGTGGTTTAATTCGAAGCAACGCGAAGAACCTTACCAGGGCTTGACATCCCTCCGACCGGTCCTTAATCGGACCTTTCTACGGACGGGGGAGACAGGTGGTGCATGGTTGTCGTCAGCTCGTGTCGTGAGATGTTGGGTTAAGTCCCGCAACGAGCGCAACCCTTGTCATTAGTTGCTAACAGTAAGATGAGAACTCTAATGAGACTGCCGTGGATAACACGGAGGAAGGTGGGGATGACGTCAAATCATCATGCCCCTTATGTCCTGGGCTACACACGTGCTACAATGGTCGGTACAAAGAGAAGCAAGACCGCAAGGTGGAGCAAATCTCAAAAACCGATCCCAGTTCGGATTGCAGGCTGCAACTCGCCTGCATGAAGTCGGAGTTGCTAGTAATCGCAGATCAGAATGCTGCGGTGAATGCGTTCCCGGGTCTTGTACACACCGCCCGTCACACCATGGAAGTTGGGGGCGCCCGAAGTCGGCTAGTAAATAGGCTGCCTAAGGCGAAATCAATGACTGGGGTGAAGTCGTAACAAGGTAGCCGTATCGGAAGGTGCGGCTGGATCACCTCCTTTCTAAGGAGACGAACGTTTCTGCACTATGAGTTTACACTGTCGAATTCTGCAAATCGCAGATTTGTGAATTCAGTAGTGTAACACCTACTACGGTTTGCTGTGCAAACCTAGTTAGGTGTTTATATGGGGAATTAGCTCAGCTGGGAGAGCACCTGCCTTGCACGCAGGGGGTCAAGGGTTCGAGCCCCTTATTCTCCACCAAGAATCTCTTAAGAGATTCTTTTATCTTGTTTGTACCTTGAAAACTGAATAATGTAAAGAAGTGTAAAAACAAATTTACAACGAAAACGAAATCGAGCTATTTACCAAACGGTAAATAGAAAAAAGTATGCAACTAAGACAAAGTCTTTTTGAAAAGACTGCGATTAGGGTAATACTGCGATTTCAACCGAGAAACCAGAAAAAAGCTGATTCACAGAGTGAATTAACAGTAAAAGACCTGATCACGCTAGATCAGGCAGACCAATAGGTCAAGCGAATAAGAGCATAAGGCGGATGCCTTGGCACTGGGAGCCGAAGAAGGACGTGACAAGCTGCGAAAAGCTACGGGCAGGAGCAAATATCCGACAATCCGTAGATATCCGAATGGGGGAACCCACCGCTCGTAATGGGGCGGTATCCCGTACTGAATACATAGGTGCGGAGAAGGCAACGAGGGGAACTGAAACATCTAAGTACCCTTAGGAAGAGAAAGAAACATCGATTTTCCTAGTAGCGGCGAGCGAACGGGAAAGAGCCCAAACCGAGAACTTTAGTTTTCGGGGTTGCGGACCACTCAAAGGACATGAAATTCATAGCCGAAGCTGCTGGAAAGCAGGGACGAAGAGGGTGAAATCCCCGTAGGCGAAATGGAGTTTATGCAGGAGTGGCACCAGAGTAGGACCGGACACGTGAAACCCGGTTTGAAGCAGGGGGGCCCACCCCCCAAGGCTAAATACTACCCAGTGACCGATAGCGAACAGTACCGTGAGGGAAAGGTGAAAAGAACCCCGGGAGGGGAGTGAAAGAGAACCTGAAACCTTATGCTTACAAGCAAAGGGAGCGCAAGTGACCTTGTACTTTTTGTAGAACGGGCCAACGAGTTATGGTATGTAGCGAGGTTAAGATGCTGGAGCATTGGAGCCGAAGCGAAAGCGAGTCTTAAGAGGGCGAAAGTTACATGCTGTAGACCCGAAACCGGGTGACCTATCCATGTGCAGGTTGAAGCGAGAGTAAAATCTCGTGGAGGACCGAACCCATATACGTTGAAAAGTGTTGGGATGACGTGTGGATAGCGGTGAAATTCCAATCGAACTCGGAGATAGCTGGTTCTCCTCGAAATAGCTTTAGGGCTAGCCTGGGGGAAAGATACACGGAGGTAGAGCACTGAATGTTCTAGGGGCCTTCACCGGTTACCGAAAACTATCAAACTCCGAATGCCGTGCGATCATACCCCGGAGTCAGACTACGTGAGATAAGTTTCGTGGTCGAAAGGGAAACAGCCCAGACCTACAGCTAAGGTCCCAAAATGTAAGTTAAGTGGAAAAGGATGTGGAGCTGCATAAACAGCTAGGATGTTGGCTTAGAAGCAGCCACTCATTTAAAGAGTGCGTAACAGCTCACTAGTCGAGTGGCTCTGCGCCGAAGATAAACGGGGCTAAAACTTACTACCGAAGCTTAGGATACCGCAAGGTATGGTAGAGGAGCATCGTATACAGGCAGAAGGTGATCTGGAAGGATTGCTGGACGGTATACGAGAGAGAATGTTGGCATGAGTAGCGAGAGGCAGGTGAGAATCCTGCCCGCCGAAAATCTAAGGTTTCCTGAGGAAGGTTCGTCCACTCAGGGTAAGTCGGGACCTAAGCCGAGGTCGAAAGACGTAGGCGATGGACAACTGGTAGAGATTCCAGTACCACCGAAAGTCATTTGAGCGAAGTGGGGACACAGAAGGATAAGCAGAGCGCGCCGTTGGTAGAGCGTGTGCAAGCGTCAAGGGAGTCACGGGAGGCAAATCCCCTGTGATAATTCTGAGGCGTTACGCGGAGGGAAGATTAGTACCGGAAGCTGCTGATTTCAAGCTGTCAAGAAAAGCCGCTAGCGAGACCGTAGGTGCCCGTACCGCAAACCGACACAGGTAGATGAGGAGAGAATCCTAAGGCGAGCGAGAGAACTATTGTTAAGGAACTCGGCAAAATGACCCCGTAACTTCGGGAGAAGGGGTGCCTGCGCAAGCAGGCCGCAGTGAAAAGGCCCAGGCGACTGTTTACCAAAAACACAGGTCTCTGCGAAAGCGAAAGCTGAAGTATAGGGGCTGACGCCTGCCCGGTGCTGGAAGGTTAAGGGGACTGCTTAGCTTAGGCGAAGGCATGAACTTAAGCCCCAGTAAACGGCGGCCGTAACTATAACGGTCCTAAGGTAGCGAAATTCCTTGTCAGGTAAGTTCTGACCCGCACGAAAGGCGTAACGATCTGGGCACTGTCTCAACAATAGACTCGGTGAAATTGTAGTACCGGTAAAGATGCCGGTTACCCGCAGCAGGACGGAAAGACCCCGTGGAGCTTTACTGCAGCTTGATATTGAGTTTCGGCATTGCACGTACAGGATAGGTGGGAGACTGCGAAGCTAGGGCGCCAGCTTTAGTGGAGTCACCGTTGGGATACCACCCTTGTAATGTTGGAATTCTAACCATGCGCCGTGAACCGGCGTTGGGACAGTGTCTGGCGGGCAGTTTGACTGGGGCGGTCGCCTCCTAAAGAGTAACGGAGGCGCCCAAAGGTTCCCTCAGTGCGGACGGAAATCGCACGAAGAGTGTAAAGGCAGAAGGGAGCTTGACTGCGAGACAAACAGGTCGAGCAGGGACGAAAGTCGGGCTTAGTGATCCGGTGGTACCGAGTGGAAGGGCCATCGCTCAACGGATAAAAGCTACCCCGGGGATAACAGGCTGATACCCCCCAAGAGTCCACATCGACGGGGGTGTTTGGCACCTCGATGTCGGCTCGTCTCATCCTGGGGCTGAAGTAGGTCCCAAGGGTTGGGCTGTTCGCCCATTAAAGAGGTACGCGAGCTGGGTTCAGAACGTCGTGAGACAGTTCGGTCCCTATCCGCTGTGGGCGTTGGAGATTTGAGTGGAGCTGTCCTTAGTACGAGAGGACCGGGATGGACATACCTCTGGTGCACCAGTTGTTCTGCCAAGAGCATAGCTGGGTAGCTAAGTATGGACGGGATAAGCGCTGAAAGCATCTAAGTGCGAAGCCCCCCACAAGAAAAGATCTCCTTCATGAAAATGATAAGACCCGTGGAAGACTACCACGTAGATAGGCCTCAGGTGAAAGTGCAGCAATGTATGAAGCTGAGAGGTACTAATCGGTCGAACGCTTGACCAATGGTTTCAAGGAAGAAGCGTGTAAAGGAAGAAAGACACTTGACATTATTCAGTTTTGAAGGTACAATACTTTCAGATGAAAAGAAAATCCGGTGACTATAGCGAGGAGGTCACACCTGTTCCCATCTCGAACACAGAAGTTAAGCTCCTTAGCGCTGATGATACTTGGCGGGCGACTGCCTGGGAAAGTAGGACGTTGCCGGTTTTTTTAGGCCCTATGGTCAAGCGGTCAAGACACCGCCCTTTCACGGCGGTAACCCGGGTTCGATTCCCGGTAGGGTCACCAAAGATAATCCACGTTAAAAGTATAGGCTGCTTTTAATCGTGGATTTTTATTATATGAAAGATATTTTAGTGCTATATGCGAGGGATCAGGAAACTATGAATAACAGTAAGGGTAAGATTCGGTTTGTTTTAGAGTTACTAATTGTATGTGTATTATCATTACTCTTCATAATGATCGGCAATCGAATTTGCGGCTATATACCAGGGGGCGCTGGAGAAACGGATGTCGAAAGCGCAAAGGTCATTAAACTAGTAGATATTCGAGAAGAGATAATTGAAGGCCTTCAAAATACCGTAATTGTCTTTCAAGCAGAAATGCTTACAGGAGACGAAAAGGGACAAGCCCTCGAAATGGAACAAATCATCAATGATGTAACGATTGATAAACCCAATCCGGTAGAAGTAAAGGATCGAATACTTGTCTCCAATACAGATCTCATGGGTAATGCAACAGAAGATGCCCAGTGGTACTATTTACAGCAGGATAGAATTCCCGGGATGCTGTGTCTTGCAGCCATATTTTTGATATTGTTGTTGATTATCGGGAAATTAAAAGGGCTGACAACGATTATTTCTTTAGCCTTTACGGGAGCGGCAGTATTCTGTGTATATATTCCAGCGATCCTATCCGGGAAAGATGTCTATTTGACTACTATTATTATTACTATTTACATTATTTTTTCCAGTTTGATTCTTCTCAATGGATTTAATAAAAAAACGCTGTGTGCAATCGTTGGCAATATTGGCGGGATATTAGCGACCGGAGTCCTGGCTTTCGTTGTAAATTATGCTTTAAAAATCACAGGGATGGTCAATGAGGATTATGTCTTTTTAGCTGCAATTGGAGACGATTCTTCTATAGATCTTCGTGCCATCGTTTGGAGTGGAATTATGATTGGCTCCTTAGGAGCGATTATGGACGTTTCAATGTCCATTGCCTCGGCCATGCAGGAATTAGCTGTTGAAATGAAAGACCGCACCTTTAAAAGAATGGTTTCTTCCGGAATGAATATTGGAAGGGATGCAATCGGGACAATGACTATTACCTTGATCCTGGCCTATGCAGGCAGTTCGATCGCCTCTATTCTACTCTTTACTTTGAATAATCGTAACCTGCTGATTCTCATGAACTTTGAAATGATTGTGGTAGAAGTGATACAGGCTATTGTGGGAAGCCTGGGAATTCTTTTAGCGGTCCCAATTACCGTATTATTTGCCGGAGCAACCTTTAATAAGAACAAGAAGGCCCCTGGACAGTTTGACTAAAAATTGATTGTTTCGTTTTTACTTTCCATTTGAAAAGTACTTGCAAAATGAAACTTGGTATAGTATAATCTAATCTGTTGATTCGCATTTGAATGTTTATACGCGCCTGTGGTGGAATTGGCAGACACGCTAGATTTAGGTTCTAGTGGGCGACCGTGGGGGTTCAAGTCCCTCCAGGCGCACCACAATCTATCCGAAAAGGGCTGGAAACACATTGAAATCGGGAAGATTTCAATGTGTTTTGTTTTTTGCGGAGCTAAAAAAGAGGGTTATACTCTCTCAATGACATCCAATAGGAAGCGGGCGCCGACCCAATTGACTGCCCCTTGACAAAGTGTAGGCAAGAAAACTCAGCCCAGCTCGGCCGTGACTTTCGCAATTCCTTTGCCGAATACGTAATACGCGCTGTAATACCACGGGGCGGTCCCAAAAGGATGCTCAGAAATACACAGGTGTTGTTTTGATTTCTCCACATCATCTGTGATTTTTAGAAGTATGGTCTTCTCCGCGGGTAAAGGCTCCGATCTCCCCAAGGCCGTAGACTTCAATATATAGATTACCGTGCGCATAACAAGTTGGCAGCACTCTCGCGCGCAGACAGATTCGATCATGAGTGTCCTGCTGGAACGGACTGTCTTGAAGCGACGTGTCCAAGCCGGAAGAAAGGAATTCTTTACTTGTTTTTGTGCTTTTCGTTTATTGCTTTCATTGTTTCGTATATAATAAAAGAAAAGATAAAGAAGAATGTGATTTGATAATAAGTTGTGTTCTTTTTTATTTTACCTTCGTACATCTCATTGATCAGCCCAAAATAGGATGAAGGTTCATTAGAAAAAGCGTTCAAAACGAAAAAACTGTACCTAGGTACCATATGAATAATTTTTTAACAAATGTATAATATTCATAATTAATATCGCTATGAACGTAGCCGTGTACTTGATTTATATGGATTAATTATTGAAGAATCAAAGGAGCTATTATGAATAGTCATTTAACTTCTAAAGACTGGAAACGCATTAACGATATTATTCTGGAGATGAATTACGAAAGTGATATTTTGAAAGCGCTCAATTTATTTCTAGTTGGGATCGATAAGATGGTGCCATATGAAAAGGCGACAGTCTATTTTTACACGCTAACAAGGAATAAAGTGAATGTCGACACCCGAATCAGCCAGGGGTTTGACAAAAGAGATCTTGAAACATACGATGAATACTATTGTAAAATTGATGATATCGTTGAAAAAATGCTTCCTACCAAACTGACTACGGTTAGGAGCAGCGATATTTTCAACCTTAAAGAACGGAAGCAAACCGAATACTATAACGATTATATTCGGCCGGTGCGAACACATTTTTCCCTGGATTCAAATTTTAGGTGGAATAAAACGGTAAAGGAGACAAGTTTTGGTTCCCTTGACCTTTTCAGAACGGAAAAGGAGCGGGATTTTACGGATAAGGAAGTTGAAATCTGTAAAATTCTGCAGCCGCACCTTGAAACAAAGGCTTCCCAGTATGTATTTTCATTTGTTGATTCGCTGGAAGATATTCTAAGTAAATTTTCCTTTACAAAAACGGAAAATGAAATCGCGCGCTTAATATTACGTGGATATACAAATGAACAAATATCCAGAGAAAAATTTATCACTGTATCAACTGTAAAAAAGCATGTGACCAATATTCTGGAAAAATCCAAGTCCATTTCCAGGATTGAGTTTATATGCAAAATAAATTTTGATGGAAAGGATATATTATGAAATACGAAAAAGATGTTATGAATGTCGCGGTTGTGGACTTTAAAGTATATGCAGGACAAAAGGAACGCAACCTTAAAAGAATGAATGAATACTCGATCGCTGCCGCAAAGCGCGGTGCCGACCTTGTTCTGTTTCCGGAACTGAGCTTGAGCGGATATGATTATTTTATTGATGATAACATCAGCCTGGAAGAAAAGAGAGCCATGGCTGAAACGATACAGGGACCATCTTGTTCCTATATGGCCGAAACGGCGAAGAAATATGGCATATATATTGTGTTCGGTTTGGCAGAAAAAATGGAAGGCGATGAAGATAAAATATACAATTCCGCTGTGGCAATTGGGCCTGCGGGCGTGATCGGTTCCTATCAAAAAATCCACCCTTTTGATTTGGAAAATAAGTTTTTTAGCAAAGGGGAAACGCCCTTTATGTTTGATACGGAGTGGGGCCCCATTTCCATCGGGATCTGTTATGATACATATCAATTTCCAGAACTGATGCGGTATTATGTTGCAAAGGGTTCCAGGCTTTATTTAAATCCCACAGCGGTAGTAGAAGAAATTTCAAAGCAAGGCAGCAGACAAGCATTTATTGATTATTATGCTCCCACACTGGAATACGGCGTATTGTGCAATACGATTTTTATTGCCAGCGCAAACTTGACCGGCTTTGATGATATCAGCTACTTTGGCGGGGGAAGTGCAATATTAGGTCCCAAATTAACACCATTTTTTGAGACCAATGTGTACTATTATGCTGGGAGCAAAGAAAACACACAAGAAGGAATCAGCCTTACAACTATCGATCTTTCATTGGCCAGAAGACGGCTGATGGATTGTTCAGGAGCTGCTGGAGAGCCGGATTACAGACCGGATTTATATAAACAGTTTATTTAATTATTACTATTTTAAAGGAGGAAACACAATGGATTCTCAATTACAAAATGCTCCAACATTTAAGCGGAGCCTGAAGCTCTACCATTTGACCATCTTGGGCGTGGCTTATATGACACCAATGATCGTCTATGGTATGTACGGTGTTATTGCGGTCACTTCACATGGGCAGGCGGCAGGTGCCTTTGCGATCGGCGTTGTAGCTATGTTTTTTACCGCGTACAGTTATTGCCACATGGTAAAAGCATTTCCGATCGCAGGCTCTTCTTACACCTTTACCCGTCAGGGACTCAATCCAAAGCTGGGATTTATGACCGGATGGATGATCCTTCTGGATTATCTCTTTATCCCTATGGCGATCTGGCTGATTGGCTCTTCATACTTTGAAGCGGCGATTCCTGCAGTGCCTCGTTGGGCGTGGGTTTTGATTTTCATATTTGTTACATCGGCTCTTAACATTATTGGCATGAAAATTGGGGCTAATGTAAATATTTTTATGGTATTAATCCAAATTATGATTATTTTGGCATTTATCATTTTTTCCGTTAAAGCAGTCATGGCCGGTATGGGTGAGGGAAGATTCACACTAACTCCCTTCTTCAATCCGGACGTTCCGTTTGACTTTGTTGTTGCCGGCGCGGCGATATCGTGTTATTGCTATTTAGGGTTTGACGCGATCACGACGTTTGTTGAGGAAGCGGTAGAGCCGGAAAAAAATATCCCGAGGGCTATTATGCTGACTCTGTTAATCTGCGGGCTCGCATTTGCTGGCGCATCCTTTTTCACAACGCTGGCGCATCCGTCCTATGATTTTGCAAATGTCGATAATGCATCCTATGAAGTGGCGAAAATAATTGCACCTCCAATTTTTGCCTCAATTCTATTGATCGGTGTAATTATCGCGCAGTTTGCCTCCGGCGTATCTGCCCAAGCGAGCGGAGCAAGATTATTGTACGCAATGGGCCGCGATGGCGTGTTGCCGAAAAAAATCTTCGGGGTGTTAAATGGAAAATTCAATACTCCGGTAAGAAGTATCATCGTCACCGGCATCATCGCTTTGCTGGCTACGACGCTTGATGTGGCCACCTCTACTTCATTTATCAACTTTGGCGGCTTTATCGCATATATCTTTGTTAATCTGTCTGTAATTTTCCATTACTTTGTCAGAAAAAAAGCGAGAGGGATTGGCTCTGTGATAAAATATCTGATTTGCCCGGCTTTGGGAGCGCTCTTTGTATTCTACTTACTGATCCATCTGGATAAGTCCGCCATTATTTTGGGATGCAGCTGGGCTGTCGTTGGATTTATTATTCTCCTTTACCTGACGAATATGTTTAAGAAAGAACCGCCTGAAATGACGATCGACGAATAAATAAGTAATCAAAAGCAAACACCTGATTTACATGAGTGAATCAGGTGTTTTTTGATGAAATTAATTTGGCTTAGGCTGTAAATAAACACTTAGCTAAACAATTTTATCTTGACAGAAGATGAATTGTTGTATATAGTAAAACTAACGAACGGTCGATAGATAAAATAACCCATCGATTTGGCAAACAAACTTTGAGATATTTGCCGATTTAGACTTGTTTAGCAGAGGAGGAAATAATATGAATAAGTGTAGTTTTTTGGAAACAGCAATGCAATGCGGAGTCAGCCATTCTTTTTTAAAAAGTGATTATGTATCATTTGACAATGCCAGCTTCTCGCTGGAGCAGGCCGATTACGCAGTGATCGGCGCTCCATTTGAACAATGCTGTGTTTACCGGCCGGGAAGTGGATTTGGGCCCCAATCGATTCGTATCGCATCAGAGCAGTTTTCAACCTATAATATTGAACTGGATGTGGAGATTACCGACCACTTGAAGTTGGTTGATGCAGGCGATGTTGCAGTGATTCCCGGCAATCGGGATAAAAGTTTGGAACGCATTGAGGAAGCGGTGGAACGTATTTATCGGCATGGGACCATTCCTATTTTGCTGGGAGGGGATCATTCTGTTACTCTACCGGCGGTTAAGGGGATTTTAAAGAATTTTAACGGAAAACTGGGAGTGATTCATTTTGATACGCACCTGGATACGGGGGATGAATATGCGGGCGAGAAAATCAGCAACTGCACACAGATGCTTCGGATTTCGGAATTCGATCAAGTGGATGGATCAAATATCGTACAGATTGGAATTCGTGGATGTTTAAACCCTAAGGAAGAGTATGAGTTAGCTAAAAAAGCTGGGATTCATACAATTCTCATCAACGAAGTTTTGAAGCGTGGAATGGATTCTGTTGTAGAAGAAGCAATTCGACTGGCGTCAGAAGGAACGGATGCTATTTATTTAACGGTTGACATCGATGTCTTGGATCCTATTTATGCGCCAGGAACTTGTGCGCCAAGTCCGGGAGGACTGTCAATCCGCGAATTAATCGATGCAGTAAGGAAAATCGGAAAAGAAAAAGTAGTCGGATTTGACTTGGTAGAGGTGGCCCCTCAGTATGATTTGGGCGGTGTAACACAACGCTGTGCGGTAAGCACGATTCTAGAATTCTTATCCGCTTGCGCTATTGAAAAATAACCTTTTGAATATTACGTTTATGAACAACGCTGTTTCCAAATTATTTATTGGAAACAGCGTTGTTTATCGATCTTGTTTCATCATCTGCCAAGCAGTATCCCAAATGATCGTAATACGCTTTTGAAATTGTTCCGGTGAGTAGTAATGGTACTCCAAAGCAACGCCGTCCATAAGACAAAAATAGTAGTCAATCAGAGATTCAATAGCAATCGGTAGGATCTCTTTCCGCTCGATACCCTGCTTCAAAATCGATGCTATGATTTCCGATACATCTGCTTCATATTCCATGAACGTTTCCTGCATGGCGCTCTTTAAGGCCGGAGGCTTAAACTGACAGAAGCGATCGAAGAAATACATTTCCATTTCAAATTTTGCATTTCGTTCGCCATAGTATTTTAGAAATGCAAATAATTGATCCTCAACCGGCAATTCTTTCACAGCTTCATAGAGCTGTTGCATTCGCATAAGATCAGAATCGATAACGCTGTTATAAATACTCATAAACAACTCTTCTTTGTTTTTAAAGTGAAAATAAATAGTAGAGGCACGGATACCGACCTTTTCTGCAATATTTCGAATGGAGGCCCCTTCATAATCGTATAAGGCAAACTCTCTTAGTGCACACTCTTTAATGCGCTGCGCTGTATCGCTGGTATTTTTTTGTTCCGTATTAATCAGAGCTGTTTTTCCCATTGTAAATTCCTCCAGTATAAATAATACTAACATATTTAGCCTGATGATACAATTGCCGTTTAAAAGGAGATAATATGACTAATTAATTTCTTGATTGACAAGGGTCAGGTTCTTGTGTACAATATAAACATACCGATCGTTCGTTAGGTTAATTATCGTTTTGCTATTCTCCAAGGAGAGAAAGGGAAAAAATGAGTTTTTTTAACTTTATCGGATATGATCAGGACGGCAGTATTCAAGAACTGAATACCAATCTTGAAAAAAATCAACTTTCTACATGGCATATCATTTTGGCTTCTATGGGCTGGAACGCGCCTGCCTGGGTAGCAGCATCCTCCATACCACTGCTGTATGCTGCAGCAGGACATGCGGGCCCTCTAGTTTTACTCGTAACCTTTCTTTGTTCCACGTTGATCATTATGTTTTGCATGGTATACCTTGTCAGACAGGCGCCCTCTGCAGCTGGAGTTTTTACCTTTACAGAAAAATTTGTGAATCACGATATAGCTACAGTAATCGGTACAAGCTATGTGATTTGCGCTATGATTATTTTGGGAATGACTACGAATGTGGCAGGCACTTATATAAAAGCGCTATTTCCTTTCATTAAGGGGGAATACTCAGGGCAGATCGTAGGAACCTTCTTTATTTTGATTTTATTGACAATTGCATTACAGGGTGTCGCGCTCAATGCCAAACTATCTGCGGTTTTCCTGGCAGTTGAAGTTACGATTGTAGTCGGACTGGGTATCTGCGGAATTGTGAATCCGCGTATTGAAGGAATTTCTCTAGCGGAATGCTATTCAATTGAGGAAGTAGGCGGCATCGGCGGTTTGGTCAGCGGTGTACTAATTGGAATCTTTATCATCTGCGGATATGACACCACGATTAATTTCATTGAAGAAGCGAAAAAACCAGTACGTTCTGTACAGAGGTCATTGATGATTATTGTTTTTGTCATTTTCGCTATTTACACCATTGCTACAATTGGATGGCAGCGAGCTGTACCATTGGAAGTTTTGACTCAATTTGAAAATGGAGACGGCGGACCAATCGCCTCGGTTGCAGCAGCGTATTTGCCGGCCTCCATGCAATGGATCGCCATTTTTGTTGTCATTACTTCCACCTATGCCGGATCAAGTAGCTTTGATGTCTGGAGCCAGAGCAGCGTATCGTATGGGAGAAGAAGGCTGCCTACCGCCTGTTTTCCGATTGCTGAACAAGCATAAAACCCCGTGGTTCTCGACAGTACTGATTGCAGGCGTAGGGCTGTTGTTTATTTGGATCAAGCCCATGTCAGAACTGGACTGGTATCTGAATATTATTTCCATCGGGTTGATCCTATCATTCTCAGCAACATTGATTGCGTTCATCTTTGCAGTATTTAAACAGAAAAAACGGGCGCATGCTATTGCTGCTTCTCTTCTTCCAGCCTTTGCGGTATGCTTCATGGTCTATGCTGCGTATGCATCAGGCGCGGGAGCATGGAAATCAGGACTTGTGATTGTATTGATCGGTATAGCATTCATTGTTTGTGGAAAGACGATCGGCAAAAAATATATATGAGAATTTGGTTGCATTAATATGGAAAGGTTTGATATATTCGGCTGCGCAGCCGACTGCGCCAGAACGCGGAAGGTTTTCTGATATGGAGAACAACACCGAACAATCCTGACAGCTGGGATATAGCTGGCGGCGTCTGGGGAGATAATTGCGATTTTATGTTTGGTTATGATTCCTGTAAACTGGATACAGGCCTAAGGACGGCAGCCAGTCTTGTGCTGTCAAGGCAGAAGTAAAGTAGCTTATATATTAAGGCTAATACTCATGCACCAATTTTGCTGTTTTCAAAATTGGTGCAATTTTAATACTTTCGATGGTTAAAGATTATGCTTTATTCCGATCAAATATGGGATAAAGTGAGCTTTTCTTTTTCCCGGAAGTCTGTCTTATTTTATCATGCTCTCAACATATTCATCCACGACTCCGCGAGCCAGTTTGGGCTTGTCGGTTATAATACCCATGGCCCCCATTTTTAAATAAGACTCCATAGACTGCTTTTTATCCACCGTCCAGACATATACCGGAAGATATGCACGATTGCATTCAGCAATAAAGCTATTGGTAGCCATGCTCTCCTCAATGATGAGAAAATCTACATTAAGCTGACGCAGCGAGTTGAGCCTTGCTTGCCCCAGATTACCATATACACAGTATCCTACGGTATATTCGGGGTAATGCGTCTTCAAATCTTCTACAAGGCCGTACTCAAGAGACATGATCTCGCAGTTTTTTTGGAAATGGTTTTGTTCGACGACTTGCGTGACGGCTTTGACAATATTTTTCTTCTCATGGCCGTGGAGCTTCAATTCAATCAGCAGGTCAATTTTCCCCCGGGAATAATCGATGACCTCATCCAATGTAGAAATCTTTCCAGCCTTATCATTCTGTTTCAAATTAATTTTTTTCAATTCACGAGCCGTCAGATCATATACGTTGACGTTTTCTCCGGAAAGCCGTTTTAAGTTATCATCATGGATGACCATGGGGATCCCGTCTTTGGAAAGAAGAATGTCAATTTCCGCATAATCTGCTTTTGTATCGATTGCGCCTTGAATAGCTTCCACGGTATTTTCGACTCCATATTCACTGCCTCGATGACCGACCACCACCTGGTCGTAGGAATTGGGCTGGCTGTAAAGAATTCCAAATACCCCGAGAAATGCTAATATGCAGATTATAGTCCAAATGGGTTTTTTGTGATTTTGATAAAAGGGCCGTCTTTGAACCCAGCCGGCAATCGCCGAAGCGATCGTTTTCAAGGCATTGTAAATCTTTGACGCCGCCCCCTGCGTCTTTCTCAGCCTGCGATCGATCGTCGGCATGGCTTCTTCGTTGAGGCTGACCCTGCCGCGGCATTGGAGATACAGAGCCACCAGAAACGATAGCAGCAGTAAAATCAGACAGATTTGTAGGCATTCTGTTAATAAAAGCTGTAGTAAACTTTTCCAAGAAAAAAAGAAATTTCCTAATATTTCTACAATCCCTGTATCCGAGATACCGGCATAATAAGTCGGAAGAACGCCTGGATAAAGGAATAGGACACACCAAACTACGAAGATGATAATTAAGGGTATGGCATTTCGCAGCTTCATCGATAGCAGCAGAGCTAAGCTGCTTCGGCAGGCCCGGCCGAATTTGCGGCGGCGCAGGACCATGGAGGGCAGCACGAAAATCAGGCAGAAGAACAGCAGATACATAAGAACATAAAAGAACACCATCAGAATACTGCCGAAGGTAGATTTGTACAGCTCACCGCTGATAAAATTGGGAATATCCCCGTCGGGACGAATAGACGGCGCGATCCCCATCCCCACGAGAGGAAGCAGGCCAAGGGCATATAGGATGAATCCAATGGTGCCAAAGCTTTTGAGACTCCTGAAGGTGGTCAAAGCCATTTTTGCCGCATTTACCAGCGTTATCGGCGTACCGGAATATCGGTAGTAAATCATGATAATTATGACCGAAAATTCATAAAATGCAAGGAACGCTCCCAGAATGCATAATAAGATAGTAGCGATGATTCCTGCCGCATTGGTGAAGAAGCCTGCGATATCTCCATTAAAAACCACCTCGTGGCCGCTGATATGGAGGGCCTGCTGCATAATCAGCGATAATAACGGGCGGAATATCAGGGTACAAATCAGTTTATAGATAATTTCAAAAAATAGAAGCGCCGGCAGCACGCGTATGAAGGTCAAGGCTGCTGTTCCAATCATATTTAAAGTTGGTGATTTAACGTGTTTCATAAAATTACCCCAATCGTTTCTTTCCATTATAGGCTCTGTAACAGAAGAATTCAAGACCGTTATCAAAGAGGTATTAGATCCCCCCTTTCGGGAATACTGAAAGCAGGAGGAGTGAATGAGAAACGGCGGGTACAAATGGTTTCGCATTTTTTTATATGGCCTGTTTTGTGTTGGAGTCACAGCTGTATTGGCAGTAAGTCTGCCTCAGATGCTGCTTCACTTTTATGATGCGGGGTACCAAGATCGCTGCGGTGAGAAGGTGTCCTTATCTAAAATTTTGGAAAAAAACCGACTAAGCAGCAATGACTACCAAATCATCTTTGAACAAACTGGACTGGGGCGGCAGGCGGTAGAATCCCTAAGAGATCGGCAGGGTTATCAAAAAGATGAGATTCAAGCTTTTCAGACGGCAATTTTTTCAAAAATAAAGATAGAATGCAGAGCTACGAGCCCAATTACCAGACAGGATCGATGCTGCTCAGCAGAGGTGAAAAAACTGCCGATTGCGCCGATTGAAGATGGTGACATCCTGATTTCTTTTTCTTCTCACACCTTTGGGTGGAGGCATGGGCACGCAGGGATCGTGGTGGACGCGCAAGAGGGGCTTTGTCTGGAAGCGCTTACGCTGGGCAGCGAGTCAGAGCTAAAGGATCTGGATCATTGGCGGGAATATTCCAATTTTGCTGTTTTACGGTTGAAGAACACCGATGCACAGGAACGGAAAGTCATTGCCCAATATGCAAGGGATTGTTTAAACGGTGTCCCTTACAGCTTGTTGAGCGGCCTACATGGAAAAAAAGAGGCTGTTTCTAACTGCTGCGGTCAAGCCCAGTGCGCCTATCTAATCTGGTATGCATTTGCTCATTTTGGATATGACTTGGATAGCGACGGAGGCCGGATTGTTACTGTAGCTGACCTTGCAGCCAGTTCTTTGCTGGACGTTGTTCAGAGTTTTCATATCAGTCCTGAAGCTTTCTATAGATTCGAAGACGATAAACGGTTAAAATCAGTCAAAATACGTGAATGAGTTTGAGAGAAATTGATTGACTTTGGAAGAGATTGTGTTATAATAAAAGCGCTAGGAGGCAAAGCGATGTTGCAGGATGAACGGCATGAAAAAATTTTAAACGAGCTGAAGATCAAACACGCTGTTAAAGTAACCAGCCTGGCCAAGGAACTGGGAATCAGCGAATCCACAATAAGGCGTGATATCAACGAATTACATCAGATGGGAAGGCTGAAGCGAGTATTTGGCGGAGCAGTCTCCGTATCCGCAGATATGGCTTCAAGAGAAACCGATGTTGCTGCCAGATCCCAAATCAACATAGAGGAAAAAGAGCGGATTGCCAGATACGCGGCAACGATGATCAACGACAATGACTTTGTTTTTATTGATGCAGGGACAACAACAGAAAGGATGATCGGGTATCTGGAAAAGAAAAACGTTACATATGTTACCAACGGCATTGTTCATGCGAAAAAACTAATTCAAAAGGGGTTTAATGCATATATCATAGGAGGTCTGCTGCGGCCCTCTACGGAAGCTGCTATTGGTACGGCCGCCATCGCTTCAATGAGCAGATACAACTTTACCAAGTGCTTTATGGGAACCAACGGCATTGATATAGAAAGGGGATTTTCAACGCCGGACATTGGAGAAGCAGCCGTAAAGACCGAAGCGATGAAGCAATCCTATGAATCGTTTGTTCTAGCCGATCATGCGAAATTCGGATTGATCTCTTCTGTCACGTTTGCCGGCCTGGAAGATGCCTGCATTCTTACCGATTGGACACCGGATGCCAGGTATCGCCAGTTTACGATTATCAAGGAGATCGAGCGCTTATGATTTACACAGTTACCTTCAGTCCAGCCATAGATTATATAATTCATATGGATGCACTGACGCAGGGAGAAATCAATCGATCGAAACGGGAAACGTGCCATTTCGGCGGCAAAGGTATCAATGTATCCGTTATGCTGGAACGTTTGGGCGTTAGAAATACGGCGATGGGTTTCATCAGCGGCTTTACGGGGAGGGCGCTGGAAGAAAGCCTTTGGAAGGCAGGAATAGATACAGATTTTGTTTATCTGGATGAAGGCATTACCAGAATCAATATTAAGATTAAAACTGATCAGGAAACAGAGATAAATACGCAGGGAGCCTCCATTTCCCATGAAAAGCTGAAAGAACTGTTTCTTAAACTGGACGCACTGAAAGAGGGAGACATACTGATTGTTTCCGGCAGTGCTCCCAGCACAATTCCTGAGGGCAGCTATGAAACTATGCTGGACAGGCTGGAAGGAAAAGGAATCCGCTTAGTAATCGATACAACAGGGCCGCTTTTAAAAAAATTGCTGAAATACCGTCCCTTTCTCGTTAAGCCTAACAAAAAAGAGCTGGAAGAGCTGGAAGGAAGCAAGATTAGGAGCGATCAAGCATTGGAAGACAGGGCCGGTGCACTGCAAAAACAGGGTGCGCGGAATGTCCTAGTTTCACTAGGGGCAGAGGGTGCATATTTACTCAGCGAAGATACAAGAGCTTATAGAATGCAGTCTCACAGCGTGAGTGTTGTAAATACGGTGGGTGCCGGAGATTCTATGGTAGCGGGTTTCTTGGCAGGTTACTTGAAAACCGGCGATTACCCATTTGCGCTGCGCCTTGGTCTTGCGGCAGGTTCTGCAACAGCTTGCAGTGAAGGATTGGCCAGCCTGGAAAAAATTAAGCGTTTTATGAATCCATTTGATCGATTGGATTTAGGGAGATGATTTACCACGTCAAAAAGGAGACGGAGGCGAGAAAGGTTTTAAAGCCTGAAGTCGCAATTTCGTAAAACTTTCATATAATAAATGATGTAATTCAAGGAGGATGAGCACAATGACAAAGATTGCAATTAATGGGTTTGGGAGAATCGGAAGATTGGCGTTTAGAAAGGTTTTTGACAATCAAGACTTTGAGGTGGTAGCCATTAATGATTTGACAAAACCGGATATGCTGGCTTATTTATTAAAGTATGACAGCGTGCAGGGCGCTTACAGAGGCCATACTGTGGAGCATGATGAGGAATCTCTGATCGTAGACGGAAAGCGGATCAAAATCTATAAAGAGTCTGATCCTAAAAACCTTCCCTGGGGGAAACTGGACATTGATATTGTATTGGAATGCACAGGCTTCTTTACTTCTAAGGCAAAATCGCAGGCACATCTAGAGGCAGGAGCTAAAAGAGTGCTGATCTCCGCGCCGGCCGGTAACGATTTGCCGACGATTGTATATGGTGTAAATCATGAAAAGCTGACAAAGGATGACCATATCGTATCAGGCGCATCCTGTACAACCAATTGTTTAGCACCGATGGCAAAAGTCCTCAATGAATATCGAGAACTGAGAACCGGGTTTATGACCACGATCCATGCTTATACCGGAGACCAGATGATTCTGGACGGCCCTCACAAAAAGGGTGATTTCAGACGTGCAAGAGCCGGGGCTATAAACATTGTTCCCAACAGCACCGGTGCAGCGAAAGCAATCGGCCTGGTCATTCCGGAGCTGGCGGGCAAACTGATTGGATCCGCCCAGAGAGTACCAGTACCCTCTGGTTCAATCACCATTCTTGATGCAACCCTGAAAGATGAAACAGAAAGTGTCAGTGTGGAAGGAATCAACGAGGCGATGAAGGCGGCTGCCAACGAATCCTTTGGGTATTCTGAGGAAGAATTGGTGTCCAGCGATGTAATTGGCATGAGCTATGGCTCTTTATTCGATGCTACACAGACATTGGCGGAGCGGTGCGGCACTAAAATTTACGAAGTCCGTATTGTCGCCTGGTATGATAATGAAATGAGCTATGTTTCCCAACTATTGAGAACCTTGGGCCATATGGCAAGCTTGCTGTAACCTATTGACCATTTTCCGCGTCCCATCTCGGCCTAAATTTGGGTTCCAACTCCAGGTTTTAGCTTAGGGCATTCATATGCGCATCTGGCCTAGCGATGCTCCGAAAATCAATACGCAATAAAATCAAATGGCAGCGAAGGCGATTCAGCACAGTGCTGTCAGATAAAATTAAACGAATAAGGGTGAGGGCTTTCGGTTTACAAAGATAGAACGGAGGCCCTAGCTCTTTTTTGTGGTGTTTAAGATGAGGATTTTGATTTGTCGACTCGACGATTGCTTGTGAATGTGGTACACTTTTAAAAGGAGAAACTCATGATAGATAAAGAATTCCGGTTGAAAAATTATAGAGTGCAGAGACAGGCCCTGCTCAACGCCGGATATCGGGAATACGTGGGAACGATATCTATTTTAAAGGCCAATTTGTGGGCCTTGGCGACTGCCGGTCCATTCGCGATTCTGGCGGCAGTGATCTATATAATAAAATGGGGAGCATTATCCATCCAGCTGAATCTTTGGAATGTGGTGCTTTTCTTACTGCTGTTTCTGATATCGATTCCCGTACATGAAGGGTTGCATGGTCTGACCTGGGGAATTTGTTGCCGGAATCATTTTAAAAGCATACGATTCGGGATTATGAAAGATTCGGGTACTCCGTATTGTCACTGTATGGAGCCCCTGCATTTCGGCAGCTACATAGCGGGAGGACTAATGCCGTTCTTCCTTTTAGGGATCATTTTGTTTTTGATCAGCTTGTTGTTGCATTGTTTCTTATTGCTGCTGTTAAGTATGATTAATATTTTGTGCGCGGGCGGCGACACCACGATCGCGTTAATGCTTTTTCGCTATCGGGATGCAGAGATTCTGGATCATCCTACAGATTGCGGATTTGTAGCATTTCGCAAGGAGAAAGGAAGGGAAAGATAGTGAGTAAAAAAAATATTTGGGCCATGTATTTCAGCCCAACAGGTACAACAGAAAAGATTGTTCGCTGCGTTGCGGATGTTTTAGCGGACAGCGGGCAGACACAAGTCTTTGATTTTACGCTGCCGCAGGCCAGGACAGAGGGAAAATCGTTTACTCAGGATGATGCGGTAGTCTTCGGCGTTCCAGTATATGCAGGAAGAGTGCCTAATGTGCTCCTGAAATATTTAGACACAGTGCAGGGATGCGGTGCGCTGGCGGTTCCCATTGTTTTATATGGAAATCGAAATTACGATGATGCTTTAATTGAGCTGCGGAATATTTTGGAGAAAAACGGTTTTCGAACAGTGGCGGCAGCCGCCTTCATTGGAGAGCATTCCTTTTCCAAAATATTAGCGGCGGGACGACCCGATGAAGCTGATATGAAACTTGCCCGGGATTTTGCATCCAAGATCGTTCTTGAGGATCGGGGCATGATCCAAGTAACAGGAGAAGACCCTATTCGAGGATATTACCAGCCGCGGGACCGGAAGGGGGTATTCATCGATATTCGTAAAGTAAAGCCTCTTACCGCAGACTCTTGCGACAATTGCAAACTTTGTGCGCATGTGTGTCCGATGGGTTCAATTTCTATGGAAAATGTAAGGGAATTTACTGGAATTTGTATAAAGTGCGGAGCATGCATTAAAAAGTGCCCTCAGGGTGCTAAGTATTATGAAGACGAGGGTTATCTATATCATAAGCGCGAACTTGAAGAAGGATATACTCGCCGGGCCGAGCCAGATTTGTTTTTGTAAGATAAAGGCAGGCTGGCAGACTGCAGTCCCTTTTTTGTGTTTTCTTTATACGAACAGCTCATAGATACCAAGGATTACGATGAGAATGCCGGAAATTAGCTCTGAGTAGGCGCCTAATCGATTATTGGTGAACGTAAGCCCTATTTTCACACCAATAATTAGCAGAACCATGCTAAAAATAAGGGTACATAAGGATGTGAGAATAATTGGAAGCCCGGCAATATTGGCCCCAATACCAAAGCCCATGTTGTTGATCATTAGCACCAAGGCAAGGCCAAGACTTTGCCGAGTACTCATCGAAATTCTGTACCCGCTGCCTTGGACAGAAGCTTGCCCCTGTGCTTTATCATCGGCATTATCATTTGGGCCAGAGACGGATTCTGTTCCTGTTCTTTGATTAGAGGATGCCTTATGCTTTTTTCGAAAAAAGCCGGCGACGAGCCATAATCCCATGATAATGAGAATGCTGCAGCCGATCAGTGCTGCAGTCTCTTTTTTTAAAAACAGGGTGATTATTGTACCAAGGGACATAGAAATGAACGTACCGGCACTGGTGATCAGCGCGATTAATAGGTTGCGGGCAAAGTTGATCCTGATTCCGCGGATTCCGTAGGCGATCCCGAGGGGAATATTGTCCATGTTGGCAGATATGGCGAACAGGACGGCTGAAATAACATGCATAAATGACCTCCGTTTTTTGACACTACGTTATATATATGAATCAATGACAGAAGAAGGTTCGAGGAAATATGGAAAATATGTTTGAACAAGTCTATAAAATTGTAGCAGAGATTCCGACCGGCAAAGTAACGACCTATGGGCGGATTGCCAAAATGCTGGGCAATCCCCGGCTGTCAAGAGCAGTCGGATACGCGCTTTCTGTCAGTCCGAGCAATCTGCCCTGTCATAGAGTGGTCGACAGGAATGGGAAATTGGCAGATGCCTTTTTTCATGACGGAATCAATGAGCAGCAATTGCTTCTTGAGGAAGAAGGCGTGCCTTTTACTGAGCAGGGATTGGTGGATTTGGAGGCTTGCATCTGGGATAGTAGTAGGCTGGTATGAGAATAGAAGACAAACATTCTGCGCACAATAACATGCAAGGAGTGTGAAAAAAATGAATGAGAAAAATTATAATGCCGAACTATTGAATTTCATATATCAAAATTCACAGATGGGTGTGGACACCATTACGCAGCTTTTGGAAATCGCGCAGGACGGAGATTTTAAAGATCATTTGCATGCCCAGCTGAAAGAATATCGGCAGATTCACGATAAGGCGGCGCAAATGCTGGAAGCAAACGGGTTTACGGAAGAGGGCCTGACTGCTTTTGAGAAAATCCGTACCTATTTAATGATTAACTTCCAAACCTTATCCGATGATTCCACTTCTCATATTGCGGAAATGCTGATGGTGGGGAGCAATATGGGGGTGATCGATGCTATTAAAAATATCAGAAAATATAAGGATGTGGCAGAAGCAGATATTTTGGAGCTGATGGAACATCTGAAAAAATTTGAAGAAAATAATGTAGAGCGCTTTAAACCATATTTATAAATAAAATCGCGTTTTCTGTCCCTTTGGGCGGGCCTCGTTTGTTCTAATGAAAAAAGCAAACTTCGTACAACGCGACGTTTGCTTAAAAGAGGGTGCTTTTAAGTTGTTATTCGCCTTACTAATAGCGAGGGTTTGCTGCTATGGTCAAGGCCGGTCCCACCCGGCAGCAGCAATCATCCTGCTGAGTCGTTATCAGCGCAGAATGACTAGACTGCAGCTTTTTTCAGAGCCTCTTTATCGACTTTCTGTTCTTGTAGAAATTTGGACCAGTCAATTGCTGCGCCCAGATCCGTTTCCAGAATTTCGAAATTGCGCTGGGCCTGATGATGAAGCTCTGCGGTCTTTTGTCTGGAAAAATCGTTGAGCTCGTTCATGGAAACTTCCAGACCAGCAAGTCTCGATTCCAGGCTGGAAATTCTTTCGCCCATGGAAGATTCCAGGCTGGAAATTCTTTCGCCCATGGAAGATTCCAGGCTGGAAATTCTTTCGCCCATGGAAGATTCCAGGTTGGAGATTCTTTCGTCCATGGAAGATTCCAGATTGGAGATTCTTTCGTCCATGGAAGATTCCAGATTGGAGATTCTATTGTCCATGGAAGATTCCAGGTTGGAGATTCTCGTATCCATTGCTTCAACTTTGTTTTCCAGTAAAGTCGCTCTCTCCAACAGATTGGCAAAGCCTCTTTCCAGATTGGTGACCCGAACCTTTACTTCCTTCACCTCGTCATAGATCATCACTAGCAGTTCTTTGATTTCACGAATGTTTTGCTCCATAATAAAGTCCTTTCCCCATTGTCCCTGACAATGGCTTTTTTGATTGAATCAATATCCGTATTATAGCATGCACAACACATTGTTGCAAGAGAAAAAATGTAAAAAAATTACAAATTTAATTGAGTCAATTGTAAACTTTATATAAAAAAAGGTTGACAATTTGCCCGGCGCAAGTATACTAGGCATAGAAGAAACTTTTCTTGTGGAGGTGTTGATATGACAAAAGCCTTTTCTGTGCAGAAGATGATTCTGTGTTCCTTGTTTGCAGCTTTGATTGCTGTGGGCGCCTTTATCAAAATACCGGTTCCTGTGGTGCCCTTTACTCTTCAATTTCTCTTTACCACATTGGCGGGTATGTTTCTGGGAGCACGAAACGGGGCTGCGAGCGTGATCCTTTATTTGATTCTGGGTCTTGCAGGACTGCCGATCTTTGCCCAGGGCGGCGGCCCGGGATATGTCCTGGTGCCCAGCTTCGGCTACTTGATCGGATTTGCGGCAGGAACGTGGATCACGGGAAAAATGACCGAATACTGGCCTAGTCCAAACTTGAAACAATTACTGGCAGCGAATTTTTTCGGACTAATGGCTGTGTATGCGATTGGCATGGCATATTATTATATAATATGCAATTATGTTCTTGGAACACCCATCGCTTTTTGGCCATTGTTTTTGTATTGCTTTTTATTGGCAGTTCCTGGCGATCTTTTGATTTGTGTCGTATGTGCGATTCTAGGTCAAAGGCTTTTACCTCAAGTAAGGAGGTTTATAAAATGATAAACAAGGAAGAGCTGATAAAGCTGGCAGAGCGACCTTTTAAAAAGTTATGCGAGGAAGCGGACCGGCTTCGCTTTGAGATGTGCGGAACCGAGTTTGATCTGTGCAGCATTGTAAACGGAAAGAGCGGCCGCTGCAGTGAAGATTGCAAATACTGCGCTCAGTCTATGTATTACCAGACGGAAATTCCAGAATATCCATTGATGGATGAAGAGGCGATCTGCAGTGAGGCAGCATATAATCAGGAGAAAGGCGTGGCCCGATTCTCTGTCGTTACTTCGGGAAAACGCCTATCTGATATCGAGATTGAGCAGCTTTGCCGTACATATAGAAAAATTGCTGCTGAAAAGAAGATTTCCCCATGTGCATCCCACGGGCTTTTGACAGAAGATCAATTCAAAAAACTAAAGGAAGCTGGGGTAGTGCGCTATCACAATAATCTAGAAGCAAGTGAACGTTTCTTTTCGAAGATTTGTACAACCCATACACAAAAAGATAAACGAGAAGCTCTTAGGCGAGCAAAAAAAGCAGGTCTTTCCATATGCAGCGGCGGAATCATCGGCATGGGGGAAACGATGGAAGACAGGATCGACCTGGCGCTGGAACTGCGGGATTTAGGCGTAAACTCCGTTCCTCTAAACATTCTCAATCCAATTCCAGGAACACCTCTGGCCGCTCAAAAGCCGCTGTCAAATGAGGAGGTATGCCGAACAGTAGCGCTTTTCCGTTTCGCCTTGCCGAAAGCATCAATCCGTCTGGCCGGAGGAAGAGGTCTTTTGCCCGACAAAGGAAGGATGGCTTTCCGATCCGGAGCAAACGCTGCTATTTCCGGCGATATGCTGACTACCGCCGGTATCAGCATTAATCATGACTTGGAAATGATTGAAGAACTTGGATATAAGGTGGTGAAATGCAATGACTAAAGGACTTTTTATTACAGCAACTGGAACCGATGCCGGAAAGACCTACCTGACCGGACTGATGATCAAAAAAATGCGGGAATCCGGGTACACTGCCGGATACTATAAAGCGGCGCTGAGCGGGGCGGAGCGAAAGGGAGGGGCGCTGATTCCCGGCGACGCAGATCATGTGAAACGAACCGCAGGGCTAACGGAACCCTTTTCGCAGATGGTTTCCTATATCTATGAAACTGCCGTATCACCCCATTTGGCGGCAGAAATAGAAGGCCCTTTGATATCGGAAGAAAAGGTCCTTGCGGACTATAAAAAAGCTTGCCTGAAGTATGATTACATAACCGTTGAGGGAAGCGGCGGAATTATATGTCCCATCAGACGGGAAAAGCCCCAGCTGATGCTGACTGATCTGATCAAGGCGATGAACTTGGGGGTACTGATCGTCGCGCCGGCCCAATTAGGTACGATTAACAGCACCATTCTAACCATTGAATACGCCCGCACAAAAGGGATCCCGGTGCGGGGGGTTATGCTCAATTACTTCCACCCAGGTGATCGGATGGAGGAAGATAACAAGCGATTTATTGAAGAATATACCGGTGTGCCCGTACTCGCTTGCGTTAAGGAATTGGAACAGGATCTGCCGATGGATGGGAAACTGCTGGCAGAGCTTTATCGATAAGGAGATCATTATGAATTTGAAAAAGGACTACATCTGGCATCCGTGCACACAAATGAAGGATCATGAAGCGTTTCCACTGGTCATGGCTGATCGGGCGGAAGGAATCTACATCTACGATGAAGAGGGGAAAGCCTACATAGATATCATCAGCTCCTGGTGGTGCTCCCTGCTTGGACACAATCATCCGCGGATAAGCAAAGCGGTAAAAGACCAGCTGGATAAAATGGAGCACGTCATGTTCGCGGGATTTACCCACAAACCCGCAGAGGAGCTGTGCAGACGGCTTGCAGGACTGCTGCCTCCAGGGCTGGAGAAATGTTTCTTTGTGGACAATGGCTCTGCTGCTGTGGAATGCGCCATGAAGATGAGCTTTCAGTATCATCTCCAGACCGGATATCCAAAGAAACAGAGATTTATGACCCTGGCAGGCGGATATCACGGTGAAACACTGGGAGCACTTTCAATGGGCGGTATGGACTATTATTCTGACATCTATCGCCCGCTGCTGCTTTCCGCGATCCATGTGGATGGTCCGGACTGTTACCGCTGTCCCTATGGAAAAGAACGGGACTCCTGCCAAGCGGAGTGCATTCAGGGAGCGGAGAAGGCTTTTGAACAATACGGAGAAGAAACAACAGCCTTTCTACTTGAACCCATGTTTCAGGGAGCAGCCGGCATGCGGATCTATTCCCCTGTCTATTTGAAAAGGCTGCGCCAGTTGTGTGATCGTTATCATGTGAATTTGATCGCAGATGAGATTGCGGCCGGTTATGGAAGGACTGGAAAGCTCTTTGCTTGTGAACACGCGGGGATTACTCCGGATTTCATCTGTCTTTCCAAGGGGCTTACCGGCGGGTATCTGCCAATGGCTATGACGGTGACCACCCCGGAAATTTACCAGGCTTTTTATGCTAATTTCAATGAGAAAAAAGCATTTGTCCATAGTACCACCTACAGCGGCAATCCGCTTGCTTGCGCAGCGGCCGTTGAAGTATTGAAAGTGCTAGAAGAAGAGGATACTCTTGCGCATACGGAGGAAGGTTATCTAAAAAAGGTATTGAATAAGGCTTTGGCAGGCCATCCCCATGTGGGAGAGATAAGGACGATCGGATTAATCAATGCCATTGAGCTGGTAGAAAATAAAGAGACAAAAAAAGCTTTTGCCCCGGATCAGCGTATAGGGTATCAAATTTATAAAGAGGCTATGATGCGGGGGCTGGTGCTGCGGCCCATGGGAGATGTGCCTTACTTCAATCCGCCGCTGAATATCCGGCGGGAGGAGATTGATCAGGCGGTTTTGATCTGCCGGGAAAGCATTGAGGCAATCCTGGGTTAGCGGTTATCCTTCTAAGGCTGCAGGAGATGATAGAAATGGATTTGCCTCTGAATCTGTGTTATAATAAACCATTATTGCAGCGTGCGGACCGACCTGGACGGAAGATCGGATTACGACAGACTGCACAATGGCAGATCGAAAAAAGGAGGCAAGGAATATGAGACAGGAACTTTGGGAAAAAGCAGTCGCGTTTCACGGCCACCAATGCGGCGGGATCGCACTGGGTGTTCGGGCCTGTATGGAAGCGATCGACCGGCTTGGAATCACCTTTTCCGAAGATGAGGATCTGGTGTGTGTAACGGAAAACGATGCCTGCGGCGTAGATGCGGTACAAGCGATTTTGGGCTGCACCCTGGGCAAAGGAAACCTGATCTATTATGGAACGGGAAAAATGGCCTTTAACTTTTATAACCGCAGAACAGGTGAAAGCTTTCGCATGATCGCCAAACCAAAAAAGGCCGGCGGAAAAAAGGGAAAGGCGTATATCGATGCTGTACTCAGCGGCCCTTTGGAGGAAATTTTCGATGTGGGCGAAACCAGATATCCGCTGCCGGAGAAGGCCAGAAGCCTCAACACGGTCCTATGCCAGATTTGCGGAGAAGGAGCGCCGGAAACCAAGATGCGGATTCAGAATGGAAAGCAGGTCTGCCTGGAATGCTTTAACGATTATACCAGGGGGTGGTAGCGGCGATGGATTACATCAAACTTGATAAAAAAGCCATCGCAAGCTGGAGAATCGGCAGAGTCCTATCCTTTGCAATCCTGCTTCTGGCATGCGCAGCCCTGCGTATCATCAGCGGCAGGATCCCTCAACTGGATCCTTTTCTATGGATCATTACCTTGGCGCTTTCCGTGATTGTACTGTACAAGCTTTTGGGAATTCTTATCTATCCGATGATCGAATATCGTCAGTGGGGATATTATATAACGGAAGACAAAGTGGACATTCACCATGGAATTTTTTTCGTGACCAATACCATCGTTCCCATTATCCGAATCCAGCATATCACCGTCAGCCAGGGACCGATCAATCGCAGACTGGGGCTGTACGATGTGGAGCTTTCCCTGGCCAGCGATAATTTTAAGATCGAATGTCTGGCAAAAGACGTTGCCGATGAAATTGCCGAGAATCTGAAAAACAAGCTATACACAAGGCTGAAAACCAAGGAGGAAGGCTAATGAGATTCGGACCAAGACGCGGCCACTTTCTATTCATCTTTGAACGGTTTTTCCGGGATTTCGGACTCCTTTTGGCAGCTGTAGTCATTTCGCTGGTTCTTGGTGATTATCAAAAACTGTTGGAAAACGTTCCTGTGCTGGTTGTAGTGCTTTTTGCACCGATAAGCAGGCTGATCCAATATCTCTTTACCTATTACAGCATCGACGATGAGAAGCTGCTGGTAGAAAGCGGATGGATCAAAAAGAAAACCCAAGAAATCCCCCTTACCAACATAACCACAGTGGACTTTTCGCAAAATATCGTTTTCCAACTGTTCAAAGTTTACAGCGTAAACGTGGACAATGCGGGCAGCATCAGCGGAGATTCGGGAAAGGTCAAGATGGCCTTCAAGATGAAGGATGCCATTGCGGTGAAACAACTGCTGCTTTCCAAGCGGCAGCAGCCTGATCCGGAGATTCACAATGACCGCATTTCGGAAGATGATAGCGGTAATACCATTTTAGCTGGAACTGGAGAGATCCTGTTGATGGGGCTTTTGCGTTCAAAAGCGCTGGTGGTGATACAGGTTCTGGCTTACGGCGGTGTAGCCATCAGCCTTATTTCAAGGATTTTTCTCTCTAAAAACGTGGACGGCCAGGAACTGATGCTGAACTATTTTCTCAGCATTTCTGCGCCCCTGCTGATTGCAGCGCTGATCATCGCCCTTTATTTGCTGGGAGTAGCCATCAGCGTGATTCTGACTACGATTAAATATTACGGCTTTCGGATTACCAATCGAGAAAATTCGATCTTCATTGAATATGGATTATTGAACAAAAAAACGTATACTTTAATTAAAGAGAAAATCAGCGGTGTATCCTATAATCAATCGATTCTCATGCGGATTTTCAAAAGAGGGACTCTGGAAGTTTTTGCAGTGGGCTACGGCAGCAATGAAGAGGATAGTCAGGAAGTGGCTATACTCTATCCTATAATCAAAAAGGACCGGTTAGAATTTTTTTTGAAGCGATTTCTGCCGGAACTGGAGCTGGAGAAATCACCAATAGGAACTGAAGCAAAAGCCTTTCCATACTTTTTCCTCTGCGGACGTTTCCTTTTCTCTGCACTGCTGCTCCTTTCCGCAGCAGTATCGACGGTCTTTTTTATTAGATTGCCGATAATCAAAGCTGTGGTGCTGGTTGTCTGCCTGCTGATTTTCCTGAGCGCTCTTGCGTCGGTAATACTGGAATACGGCAATACGGCGATGGCGGCGGACAGCAGAACCGTTTTTTTGACCTGCGGCGGCTTTACTAAACGCACTGTGCTGCTGAGGACAGAAACCATTGAATATATTGAGGAGAGGGCGACCACCAGAAAAAAGAGGAAAAGAGGGCTAACGACCATACGTCTGGGTATTCTCGCTCCGCCAGCGGTTTCACACCAGAGAGTGCGCAACTTGGCAATGGGCGTTTTTGAAGAGGTCAGGGAAAAGCTGACCTACTGATTTAAGGATGGAATTTATGACACAACTAACACAGCGAGCAATGGCGGCTTCTTTAAAAAAAATGCTGTCAAGAAAAACATTGGATAAGATAACCGTGAAGGAGATTGCGGACGACTGCGGCGTAAAAAGGCAGACTTTCTATTACCATTTCAAAGATATTTACGATCTTCTGGAATGGACCTTCGTACAGGAAGGGGAGCAGTTCATCGATGCGGAACGGATCTGCAAAAATTGGCAGGATGTATATCTGGAGGTATTCCAATATATTGAAAACAATAAAAACTTTACAATCAATGCCTACAATTCCATGGGACGGGAGCACTTGGAACGATATTTTTACAAAATTGTCTATGATTTAATCGCGCTGTTCATCGAAGGCACAAGGGATTCTCATAAAATTTCCCAAGAGGACAAAGACTTCATCTGCAACTTTTATAAATACGCGCTGGTGGGAATTATCTTAGACTGGATCCGAGGCGGGATGAAGGCGGACCCGAAAGTGATTACCAGTAAGCTGCACAGCCTGCTTAAGCAGCAGATGCATACAGATCTATTTCCTCTGAGCAGCGATTAATTTTTGACAAATCAGGAGCAGTGTTAAAATTTTTAACACTGCTCTTTTTTTGTCTATGGCACAGCCGGTTTCAAAGGCTTAGAATGAATAAGATTTAAGAGAAAAAAAGGAGGCCGGATATGTTAAAGTTCGGGGAAAAAGTAGTAAACCACAGGAGGGTCATCTTAGTCGTTTGCTTGCTGCTTTTGATTCCGTCCGTTCTTGGGATGATCAAAACCAGAATTAATTACGATGTACTGACTTATCTGCCCGATGATATTGAGACCATAAAAGGTCAGGACATCCTACTTAAAGACTTCGGCAAAGGTGCTTTTTCCATGGTTATGACTGAGGGTCTTTCTTCCAAGGAGAAGGTGGTGCTGGAAGATAGGATGAAACAGGTGGATCATGTGGCCTCGGTCATCAGTTACGAGACCGCTTTGGATGCGTCCGTTCCCATGGAGATTCTGCCGGATAAGTATAAAGCATCCATCCAAAAAGGCGATACATCTCTGATGGCAGTTTTTTTTGACACGTCCACATCCGCCGATGAGACCATGGACGCCATACGGGAAATCCGCCATTTATCCGCAAAACAATGCTTTGTCAGCGGAATGTCAGCTGTTGTGACGGATACCAAAGATTTGGCGGAGCATGAAGAACCAATTTATGTCATGATTGCAGTTGCCTTAGCTGCTGTTGTATTGGGTGTCTGTATGGATTCGTATATTATTCCAATTATATTCCTTTTGGGAATTGGTATGGAAATTCTGTACAATTTGGGGAGCAATTACTTTATGGGGGAAATTTCTTATGTGACAAAAGCCCTCAGCGCAGTATTGCAGCTGGGCGTAACCATGGATTATTCCATATTCCTGTGGCACAGTTACCAGGAAGAATGTGAAAAACTGCCGGGAGATAAACCGGCGGCAATGTCCCAGGCAATCGCCCATACCATAACCTCGGTATCGGGCAGTTCCATCACCACCATCGCCGGCTTCATCGCTTTGTGCTTTATGACCTATAAGCTGGGGCTGGACCTGGGGATCGTAATGGCCAAGGGCGTTATTTTCGGCGTCATCGGCAGCGTCACCATTCTTCCGTCCATGATTCTGGTATTCGATAAATTGATTCAAAAAACTATGCATAGGGAAATCATACCGGAAATGAACCGGCCGGCAGCCTTTATCATACGCCATGCCCGCCTCTTTGGCCTTCTGTTCCTGATTTTGCTGGTACCGGCCCTGATCGGATATACCAGGACCGATGTCTATTACAATTTAGATGCCAGCCTGCCAAAGAATCTGGACAGTATTGCAGCCAATGAAAAGCTGGAAAAAGAGTTTGATATGGGGTCCACCTATATGATTCTGGCCGATGCCAACCTTAGTGCCAAGACTGCCGACCGGATGACAAAAGAGATTGAGAAGGTAGACGGCATAAATACTGTTCTTGGTTTTAACTCAGTGATGGGACCGGCCATACCAAAGGATATGATTCCGGACAGCGTTTTGGATGAACTGCAGGAGGGCGGCCGCCAGCTGATGATTATCAATTCCAAATACAAGGTGGCAACGGGAGCCGTTTATAAACAGATCCGGCAAATTAACCAGATTACGGAGAAGTATGATCCCAAAGCCATGGTCATCGGCGAGGCTCCATGCACCAAGGATTTGATTTCCATCACCAACCACGACTTCAAGGTGGTCAGCTTGATTTCCATCATTGCCATCTTCCTGATCATCGCCATCAATTTTAAGTCGGCCTCTTTGCCGGTCATACTGGTGGCTGTCATCGAACTGGCGATCTTTATCAATATGGGAATTCCATTTTACACTGGCACCCGCCTTCCCTTCATCGCATCCATCTGCATCGGTACCATTCAGCTGGGGGCGACGGTGGACTACGCCATACTGATGACCACTCGATTCAGGCGAGAGCTGCAGCTGGGAAGGGAAAAAAAGGAAGCTGTGCGGATTGCACTCAGCACTTCCATTCCGTCAATCATCGTCAGCGCGCTATGCTTTTTCGCGGCCACATTCGGCGTTGGCATTTATTCGGATATTGACATCATCAGCTCTCTGTGCGGCCTGATGGCGAGAGGGGCTCTGATCAGCATGATGGTTGTAATCTTTATTCTGCCTGCAATGCTGGTTTTATTCCACCGCATCATATGCAGCACCAGCATGGGCTTTAAGCATTCAAAGGAGGAAGCAGAAAATGAAAAGAAACTTGAGGCAAACTAGAATCCTGACTGTGATACTGAGCCTGGTCCTTGCGGCAGCAGGCAGCACCGCTCCGGTCTTTGCCGCCGAAAAAACGGATGACGCCTTAATTTCCAAGGAGGAAACCGTGTATGTCATGGCCGACGAAAATGGAGATGCCAGTAAAATTATCGTCAGCGAATGGCTGAAGAACGCTGGTGAGCTCAGTCTAATCAAAGACTATACGGAACTGAAAGAAATTGAAAACGTTAAGGGCGACGAGTCCTTTGATCAAAAAGACGGCAAGGGAACCTGGAAAGCGGAGGGTAAGGATATTTATTATCAAGGAAAAATAAAAAAGGAGCTGCCCGTCGAAATGAAGGTCAGCTACTACTTGAATGATAAGGCTGTCACATCGAAGGAAATTGCCGGAAAAAGCGGTAAGGTAAAAATTCGCTTTGACTATACCAACAACCAAAAGCTGCACGGCGTCTACGTTCCTTTTGTGGTGATGACCGGCATGAGTTTGGATAACGATATTTTCAGCAAGGTGGAGGTGAAAAACGGCAAGGTGATCAACGACGGTCAGAAATCCATGGTTGTTGGCTATGCGCTCCCGGGACTTGCTCAAAGCTTGGAGCTGAAAGATACGGAGGTTGTTATACCAGATTACGTGGAGGTGACTTGTCAGGCAGAAAAGTTTGCATTAGGCGGGACCATGACCGTTGCTTCAAGCAGCTTACTGGATGATCTGGATTTGGGAAGAATTGATTCCATGGACGACTTGAAAGCTGCGCTGGATCAGCTTCAGTCAGCGGCAGCTCAGCTGGAGGAAGGCGCTGAAAAACTCCAGAGCGGAGCGGGCGATCTGGCCAAAGGAACCAGTGATCTCTCGAAAGGGGCGGGGACGCTTTCCAAAGGGACAACGGATTTGTACAAAGGGGCGGGGACGCTGAAAGAAAAAGTGGAGCAGTTGGGGAATGGACTGAAGGAGGCCAAAGATGGAAGTGCCCGGCTGCAGACAGGCGCCGATCAGCTTCTGAAAGGCGCAGGCGATCTGGAGTCAGGTGCCGGCCGGCTGAAAGGAGGGATCGGCCAAATCCCGGGTAAGCTCCAGGAAGCCGTAGGCAAAGTATCGGCGGGAATTCAAGGAGCGCAGGGTCAGCCGGGAACCATACAGGCGGATGAAGCTGCACTGGCCGCATTAAACAAGATCGATGCAAGTAAGCTGAGCGATGGGGAGAAGACAGCGCTGGCACAGGCGAAAGGCGCCCTCCAGAAGAGCATAGACGGCCAGAAAAGCATTGTATCAGGGCTGACAAGTGAAAGTGCAAAGATGAAAGACAGCGTGGCAGCCTTGAGTGACGGCGCGGAAGAGCTGGCGGCGGGAACAAAGGACTTGAAAAACGGCCTGACCGATCTCTCCAGCGGCGCCAAAGACTTGAATACAGGAATTACAAAGGCCTGCGAGGGCGCAGGACTTTTAAAAGACGGAGCTGCCGATTTAAAAAAGGGGGCCCATCGAGTTAACGATGGTGCAGGCGATCTGAATGCAGGGGCCAAAAAAGTAAATGCCGGTGCCGGTACTTTGGCGACGGGAGCCAGAGATTTGGCCGGGGGCATTTCCAAGTTCAAGAGCGACGGGGTGGATAAACTGGCAGAAGCCTTTAACGGAGATCTTTCCAAGGTAGTCGATCGTCTGAAAGCTTTGCAGAAGGCGGCATCCGATTATCAGAGCTTTGCCGGCAAACAGGCACAGACCAAAGGTACCGTAAAATTTATCTATAAAACCGACGAGATCGAGTAAGAGAATTGCTTTTGCTGCCGCAAGTGTGTTAAAATTACACAAAAGTCAATAAATGCGGGAGGAATGAGACGATATGGTAATTGCAGTAGTAGACGGACAGGGCGGAGGTATCGGAAGGGCCGTCGTTGAAAAGATAAAGGCAGCGATGCCGGCAGCACATGTGATCGGGCTGGGCACCAATTCAGTTGCTACCGGCCAGATGCTGCGGGCAGGCGCTGATGATGGCGCCACAGGAGAAAATGCTATTGTCCACAATATGCAGCATGTTGATATTGTGGTAGGAGTAATTGGAATACTCAATGCCAACTCTATGATGGGTGAATTGACACCGGCTATGGCCTCTGCCATCGGCGGCAGCCATACCTATAAAGTGCTTCTACCCATCAATCGCTGTCATATCCATGTGGTAAGCGTCGAAGATGTTCCTTTGGGCAAACATATCGACCATGCCATTGAAGCAATCAGGAGGTATATTGAGGAACAGGAATGAGGAGAAGGCCGCTGCCTGGAAAAACTGAATATCATAGAAAAACCCTGCACTGCGGGGCTTTTTTAGTTTGAAGGAAGACTTTAGGAGATGTGTCAGACCATGGATTTTCGGGGAACAGAGGAGTAGCAATACAGGCTGTATGGCTCAAGGCAGCAAGCATCAACAGGGATGAACAGCGATGGTATTAGAAAATATTGGTTACATTAAATGTAATCGAAATGTAACCTTGAACAATTATAATAACCTTAACGTAAAAAACAAGGGAGTATTTCCATTTACATAGGGAGGATTTTGTTCATGAAAAAAGGAAAAGGTATTCGAATCGCATACAGCCTGCTCATCGTATGCTTTCTGTTCGCTCAGATGACGACGATGGCTTTCGCGGAATCCCAAGGCGGGTCTGAAAAAGCGTCGACTGCGGAACAACAGAAAACGGAAAGAACACAGGATAAGAGCAGCAGACAGGCGGATTCGAAAGAAGTCGGTTATTATACCATCGAATATATCGTTGATCCCGCCTACGATCACTATTATGTGTTAAAGCAAAGCGGCAGCCGCAGCTATACAATGAAGAAAAAAACCACCGAAAAGATTACCTCTTTCGGTGTATGGCTGCTAGCAAAAAATCAAACCGGAAACGGAGACATGAACGTAAAGATGACACTGCTCAACACGGCTCATGGAAAATGGGGACAAAAGGATGTACGTTTTGCACCGGGCGATGCCATCGATGTACACAAAAATAATCAGGCTTTCGTTAATTATAGCAATGGGTTCGGATTTACTAATTTTGATGCGGATTCGACGATTCGTATTATGGTCAGCCCATATAATCCGCCGGTGGAAACAGCTTTACATTCCATTGAATTCCGCGTCAGTCCCAGAGGCGGCGGAAAATTGACTGGTAAGACGTATTTTGAAGACATTGCTCATGGAACCCTTTTCGGAGATGTGGTAACAAAGCTGCCCGGAGCCGACCCTGACCCGGGATATCAGTTTGCGGGATGGGATCCTGTAAAAGGGCTGCCTGCAGCGGACAGTAAAGTGGAAGGAAATCTGCATATTGAAGCGGAATTTGAAGAAACGGAGGCTGCGATCCGCTATCGATCTTCTGATGAAACCGCAGGTACGGTGGATCGTGAGGCTGAATCGGTGAAAGCAGTCAGCGGCAGTACCAAAGGCGTTGCTGCCAGTGCCAACTCCGGCTTCCGCTTTATCAACTGGACTGATGAGAGCGGAAAAGAAGTAAGCAAAGAAGCAGGCTTTAACCCGCAAAAGAATGATGACAGCGTTTATGAAACACAGACCTATACGGCTCACTTTGAAGAAGAGGTGGAACAGTTTTATAAAGGTGAGGAGAATACGTCTTCAACCCAACAGCAGCAATCCTCTGCCGGAGAACGGCAGCAGAACGAGTACGTTAAGAAGGGAGCTGCAGGGAATACAGCAGAATCCGCCGTTCAGACAAGGGCAAATCGGAATGCTTCGGTGAATACAAATACGGCGGATGCAGCTGTGGGCAGCGCTGACTCGCAGGATAAAACGGCCCCGGCCGCTGTCTCCATCCAGGACAGTCAGGTTCCGATGGCCGCGGGGATATCCAAGGAAAGCGGCTGGGCATTTCTCAACTTGATCTTCGCAGTCTTGGCAGCTTTGATGAGCGTATATGTTCTGGCAGGCAAAAAGCAGAGCAAAGGCATGTTTAAGGCAGGCAGCGCATTTGCGGCTATCTGTGCAATTATGATCTTTATACTGACGGCTGAGATGAACCTGCCTATGATTTTGGCGGATCCGTGGACTGCGCTTATCGGGCTGTTGACGCTTTTAGAAGCAGTGATAACAGGGCTGGCGATAAAAGATGCTGCAAGAAAAAAAGGAAACTAAGGGTTACAAAATGAAAGCTGGGGCTGCTCACATTGCTTGGTGCGGCAGCTCCAGCCTTTTTATGTTACACGGCTGATGGAAAGGATTACTAACCTTAACGAAATAAGCCTGGATCATGCGTACTCCTATGGGAGGTAGTCGAACAATAAAATTGTTAGCACTCTACTCGGGTGAGTGCTAAAAAAGTTCTTTACTTTTTGCTCATGCAGGATTACAATATAGGTGTAAGATAAATTATCCTTGTTAATACTAAAGTTAACAGGCGCGGAGGTGAACATAAATGAACTTAGAAAAATATACGCAAAATGCCCAGGGGGCCATTATGGATTGCCAGAATATCGCCATAGAAGAAGGACATCAGCAGCTTGAGGCAGAGCATCTGCACCTTGCACTAATCATGCAGCAGGACGGGCTTATCCCGAAACTTCTCAAGTTCATGGAAATAAATGTTGGGGCTGTTATTGGGGATTTAGAGGAAGAGATGGAAAAGCTTCCGAAAGTAACCGGCGGAGCCGACAACATGTATTCGTCCAGGCGGCTTTCTCAGATCCTGATGAAAGCGGAAAAAATCGCAGAGGAGTTCAAGGATGAATATGTCAGCGTAGAGCATATGTACCTGGCCCTCCTCGAAGAAAAAGGGACGCCGTCTTCCAAGATATTCAAGAAGTACGGCATTACAAAAAACAAATTCCTGGAGGCCTTGGAAAAAGTCAGAGGCAACCAGAGAGTAACCAGCCAGAACCCAGAAGATAATTATGATGCATTGAACAAATACGGCCGTGACCTTGTGGAAATGGCAAAAGAGGGAAAGCTGGATCCGGTAATCGGCAGGGACGCGGAAATCCGCCACACCATCCAAATCCTTTCCAGAAGAACGAAGAATAACCCGGTGCTGATTGGCGAACCGGGCGTAGGCAAGACAGCCGTTGTAGAAGGCCTGGCCCAGCGTATCTTAAACGGCGATGTGCCGGAAGGGCTGAAAGATAAGACCATCTTTGCCCTGGATATGGGGGCGCTGATCGCAGGCGCCAAATTCAGAGGTGAATTTGAGGAGCGGCTGAAAGCCGTATTGAATGAAATCGAAAAATCGGAAGGCCGGATCCTGCTGTTTATCGATGAAATCCATAACATTGTAGGCGCCGGCAAATCGGAAGGCGCGATGGACGCAGGCAACCTGCTCAAGCCAAAACTGGCCAGAGGCGAACTCCACTGCATCGGCGCGACCACGTTGGATGAATACAGAAAGTACATTGAAAAAGATGCAGCTCTGGAGCGGCGTTTCCAAAAAGTATTGGTGGACCAGCCGACGGTAGAGGATACCATTTCAATTTTAAGAGGATTGAAAGAACGCTTTGAAATTCATCACGGTGTGCGAATCACGGATAATGCGCTGATTGCCTGCGCGACCCTTTCCGACCGCTATATCACGGACCGGTTTTTGCCGGATAAAGCCATCGACCTGATGGACGAGGCGGCATCGAAGATTCGGACCGAGATCGACAGCATGCCGGCCGAGCTGGATGAGATTTCACGAAAGATCATGCAGCTGGAGATTGAAAAACAAGCGCTGGGTAAAGAGACGGACGACGCTTCCAAGGCCCGGATGGATCATTTGGAAAAAGAATTGTCCCAGCTCAAGGATGAAAGCGCTACTATGCGGGCTCAGTGGGAAAATGAAAAGAAGGCCATCACTGAGGCCAAGGGGACCAAGCAGCAGATCGAGGAAGTTAAACTTCAGATTGAAGAGGCTGAGAGAAATTACGATTTGGAAAAACTGGCCCAGCTGAAATACGGAACCCTTCCCGAACTGGAAAAGAAGCTGGAAGACGAAAAGGAGCAGGCTGACGAGGCCAAGGAAAACCGTCTTCTGAAAGAAGAAGTCGGCGAGGAAGAGATTGCAGAAGTCGTTGCAGGTTGGACTGGAATCCCGGTGAGCAGACTGGTGGAATCGGAGCGGGAAAAATTGCTGCGTCTGCCGGAAACGCTGCACAAACGAGTCGTCGGCCAGGATACGGCGGTGGATGCAGTAGCAGAAGCCGTGCTCAGGGCAAGGGCCGGATTGAAGGACGAAAGCAAACCCATCGGTTCCTTTATCTTCCTGGGACCCACCGGCGTGGGCAAAACCGAGCTGGCAAAGGCATTATCAGAAGCCATGTTCGATTCGGAACGCAATATGGTGCGGATTGATATGTCCGAATATATGGAGAAGCACTCTGTATCCAGATTAGTAGGGGCTCCTCCGGGATATGTGGGCTACGATGAAGGGGGACAGCTGACGGAAGCCGTAAGGAGAAAACCATATAGCGTGATCCTCTTTGACGAAATTGAAAAGGCTCACCCGGATGTGTTCAACATCCTGCTGCAGCTTCTGGACGACGGCCGCTTGACGGATAATCAGGGAAGGACCGTGGATTTTAAAAATACCATTGTTATCATGACGTCCAACATTGGCAGCCAGTATTTGATCGATGGAATCAAGGCCGACGGCACAGTGGACGATGGCGTAAAACAGCAGGTTGAAGACGAGACGAAAAAGTATTTCCGGCCAGAGTTCCTAAACCGTGTGGATGATATCGTCGTATTCTCGCCGCTGACAGAAGACCAGATCGGCAGAATTATCCAGCTGTCCATGGTGGATATTGAAAAGCGGCTGGCGGATAAGAATATCCATCTGACCCTTACAGATGCGGCCAAGAGCTTTATTGCCCGAGAAGCTTACACACCTGCGTATGGCGCAAGACCTGTCAAACGGTACCTGCAGAAACATGTGGAAACCGAGCTTGCAGGCGAGATTATCCGCGGCAATATTAAAGACGGCGACAGCGTTGAGATGAGTACGGACGGTGAAGCTTTGACCTTTATTACAAAATAAAGACGTGTGCATAGGAATCTTGGAGTCCTGGACCGATTGGAAGAAGCCAATCTCAGGCAGGGCCCATGCAAAGAAGGGGCTGTCACAATGTGGCAGCTCCCTTCTACTGCGGGATTCCATCATGCACACGTTTTTTAGATGGCATGGGCTTTTTCGTAAAAAACTTAAAATAAATTCTAGTATTTACGCAATTTGCAACGGTTGTGCCCTCTCCAACCGGTGTTAAAGCAGTTTTGACCGTTCCCGGCCACCATCAGACCCCGCAAACCCACAACTTTGCGTAAAAAATAAAACGTTTTCGAACGTTTTCCCGGTTTGGCTTCCGGGACCTCCCGGATCAGTCAGGCCTGGCCAGGTCCAGCCGCCTGGAGCAGCCATTTGGCACTGCCCCTGTCGTTTTGCCTGTCCAAGCTAATTTCCCCGCAATCAGAGCAGATTGAAGCTGGATTTTATCTGCGGAAACTGATAAAATCTATCGTGGATAGATTGGAATTATAATCTTAGATAGGAGATAGACGATAGATGCTTGAACTGGATCAATTAAAGCGCAGCACCTTGGCGCGGTTTTACACCAGAGGAAAACAATTGTACGAACAGGGACATGTGCGCAGCCTGGAAGTTCAGAGCTTCGGACAGGGCGGCGGAGCGCCCGCTGTCCATGTAAAGGGCGAAGTTCTGGGAAGCAGCGGAAAGGTGTATAAGACCAGCGTGTTTATACGAAGCGATAAAATGTTTTCCTATGGCTGCACCTGCCCATCAGTTAACCAGTTTCCATATCCCTGTAAACACTGCGTTGCTTTGGCCCTGAGGTACCGGCAGCAGCAGGAAGATGCCAAGGGAAATACAGGCGTCCTTTTCCTACAGCAGGAACTTCAGAAGCAGGAAGAACCGTTTTCAAGACGGCTTTCGTCTTCCTTTCCTATACAAGAAATGATCTATCATTACTCGATGACGGACAAGGCGAGATATTTTCAGGCAGAGATTACCGGTACTATTGATTTAACACCAACCCTTCATAAGAGTTTTGGATCGCCCTGGCAGGTGGAATTCAAAATCGGAACGGAAAAACGAATGTATGTACTGAAAAACATTGTTGATTTTGTCCGCGCCGTAGAAAAGAAAGAAACGACGGCTTACGGCAAAAATCTGGAATTTATCCATGAAATCAGCGCCTTTACAGATCGTGCGCAGAAATTTTACATTTTTCTCAGAGAATGTCTGCAGGAGCGATCTGTAAGGGACAGCCAATATGGATACTCGAGGCGATATGGAGAAATGGAGAAATTGCGCAAGATGATCCTGACGGATAAAAATTTGGCCGATTTCTTTTCTATAATGTGGCCTGAACCCTGCCAGGTCAGCGACAAAAACAGTAAGTATATCACGTTTTCGGAAGAAGAACCTAAACTGGAAATGGCATTGGTGAAATCTGCGGCGGGCGGCTACGATCTGGCTATTCCAAACGTGCAGATGGTCAGCAATGAGCAGGATAATTTTCTGATCAGCGGCGATCAGGTATTACGATGCAGTGATGAATTTCGCAGTCATATGGAAGCTCTGTGCAGCGCAGCGGGCCGATACGGAGGAGAAGTTCTTCATATTGGAGAGAAAGATATGCAGGCATTTTGCGCCACAGTGCTTCCGGCCGTTCAGGGATTTTCTGAGATTGCAGGTCTTGAAGCTGCTGAACAATATCTGCCCGAGCCATGTCAAATCCGCTTCTTTTTGGATAAGGAGGACGGCATGTTTGTCTGCCGCCCGGAAAGCCGGTATGGGCAAAAGGAGACGTTCAACCTGCTGCAAAAGCTGGAAGTCAGTCAGATGTACCGGGATACGGTCGCCGAGGGAAAGGCGGTCCAGGCCGCGGGCCGGTATTTTCCTGAGCAGTACCGGGACCATCTCTGGCTGGATGAAATGGACGAGGACCGGGTGTACGATCTTTTTTCCGATGGTATCGCAGACTTGGAGCAGCTGGGGGAAGTCTTTTTATCGGCTGCCCTCAAGAGGATTTCCATTCATCAGGCGCCGGAAGTAGGCATTCATGTGGGAATGGACAGCGGTCTTTTGGATCTGAGCATCGATGCCGGAGATATGCCTCAGGAAGAAATGGAGGATTTGCTCCAGGCCTATCGGTTGCGCAAGAAGTATTATCGGTTGAATAATGGCGATTTTATGCGTCTTGCGGACAGTGGCCTTGCGGCGGTCTGGGAGCTGGCCGACGGTCTGGGAGTGAGCGACGAGGAATTGCGGGACGGCCATTTCCATGTGCCTCAATACCGGTCCTTTTATATCGATCAGGTGTTGAAATCCTGTGAAGGTGCGGTTGTCAGCCGCTCCTCGTCCTTTAAAAATCTGGTGCGCAATATTAAGGCGGTTGAGGACAGCGATTACGAGGTCCCCGCGCCGATCACGCCGGTTCTCAGAGGTTATCAGAAAAACGGGTACCGGTGGCTGATGACCCTGAGAGATCTGGGATTTGGCGGCATACTAGCGGATGATATGGGACTGGGTAAAAGTTTGCAGATGCTGACCTTTCTCTATACGTCCAGGGAAGAGGCAAGGAAGAACGGAGAGCAGAGAACCAGTCTGCTGGTCTGCCCGGCTTCCCTTGTCTATAACTGGATGGAAGAGGTGCTCAAGTTCGCGCCGGATTTAAAAACCCTGCTGGTTACCGGCACTGCTGCCGAACGGGAAGCAATGCTGGAGGAATGGACGCAATATGATCTTCTGATTACCTCCTATGACCTGCTCAAGCGGGATGAACACAATTATGAAGAAAAAGCATTCTATTGTCAAATTCTCGATGAGGCCCAAAACATAAAAAATTATCAGACCAAGGCTGCCAAAGCGGCGAAGAAGATTCGGGCGCAGGTTCGCTTTGCTCTGACCGGCACCCCTATCGAAAACCGCCTCAGCGAGCTGTGGAGCATCTTTGATTATTTGATGCCCGGCATTCTGGGCTCCTATGCATCCTTCCGAAAAAAATATGAGCTTCCCATCGTGCAGGATGGCAATGGTGAACTTTCTTTGCGGTTGCAGAGAATGATCAGCCCCTTTATTTTACGTAGGCTGAAACGGGACGTACTGAAAGAGCTGCCTGAGAAGAACGAAACCATCGTCTATGCCAGGATGGAGAAGGAACAAGAAGCCCTTTACAAGGCCAATGCCAAGCAATTATCGGAGACCATCGCCGGTAAAAACGGAGAACAGTTTCGAACCGGAAAGATTGAAATCCTTTCCGCATTGACCAGGCTGCGCCAGCTGTGCTGCGACCCCCATCTGGTCTATGAAAATTACCAAGGGGCTGCCGCCAAGCTGGAAACCTGCATGGATCTGGTGGAGTCGGCCATTGAGTCGGAGCAGAAGGTGCTGCTCTTTTCCCAGTTTACCTCCATGCTGGATTTGATCGCAGATGAGCTGGAGCGCAGAGGCATTTCCTATTACATGCTCACCGGAGCCACCGGAAAAAAAGAGCGGCTGGAGATGGTCCACCAGTTCAATGAAGGGGATATTCCGCTGTTCCTCATTTCCCTGAAAGCAGGAGGAACCGGACTCAACCTGACTGGTGCTACCGTGGTTATCCATTACGATCCCTGGTGGAATGTGGCTGCGGAAAATCAGGCGTCCGACCGGGCTCACCGGATCGGCCAGGATAAACAGGTCACGGTATTCAAACTGATTATGCAGGGGACCATTGAGGAACGAATCCGCAAACTGCAGGAACGCAAAGCCCATTTGGCCGATGAGCTGATAGGCGGCCAGGGCATGGCATTATCCCAGCTTACCAGAGAAGACTTTATGGAGCTGTTGAATGTGTAAGTGTACACACCGCAGGCAATTTCCTATTTGCTTCAAAACGGACCACCGGCCATGAAGCCAAAAGCAAAGAGGGCTGTCGCATGAAGTGTGATTGCCTATGAATTTTGGTTTACCGTAATACCAGAACAGCCACATGAACAAATCCGTACGCAAAAAACAAAGGCCCCATATGTCGGTTCATATGAGACCTTGTTGTAAAATATGCGGACCTATCTTCCATCCTCCTTAAACCAAGAGAACAAGCCTTTGGTCATACATAGGATAACGACGATAAATGGCAGCGACGTGATGATGGTAATGGTCTGCATGGTGCTGAGCGGCGCCCCGATGAAGTTCATGCACAGGGGGATCAGCGCCAGCGTCACGCACCAGAACAGCCGCAGCAGCGGGGATGTGTTCTCGCTTTCCTTCAGCTCCTTGGTCGATGCGGCCGATAAGGAGAAAGCCGCAGAATCAAGGGATGTTGCCAGAAACAACACAGTAATGACAAGGAAGGCAATAATGCCGACTATGCCGAATACGGTTTCATCCAGAATGGCGATAATCGCATTGGCGTTTCCTTCTTCCAGAAGAGTGTCCACAACATTGAGCTGATTCTTCAGCTCCAAATTCATACTAAAACTGCCATTGATGCCGAAGAAAACGAAGCAGCCGATTCCGCCGCCGAACATGACGCTGCAGATCATTTGCCGCAGAGTACGGCCTTTGGAGACCTTTGTGATGAAGATCGCCATCAAAGTGGCATAAACGATGCCGAAGGCATAGAAGAAAATGGTCCATGCTTCGGGAAATCCGCCCTGTTCGACCGGATCGGTCCACAGACTCATACCGATGTAATTCTGCACCATAATGCCCAGGCCGTTGGTGATTTCCTTAATAATGAACTTGGTCGGGCCGGTGAACAGCAAAGCCAGTATGAAGATAATCGCCGCATAAACATTGAAGGAACTGAGTTTTTTCATGCCCTTTTCAATGCCCACATAGGAACTGAGGGTAAAGAGGGCGGCGATGGCCAGGGTTACAATCACATTGGTGGTAAAGGTGGGCTCGAACTGAAAGATTCTGCCCAGGCCGGTTGCAATAACGGGAATCCCCAGGCCCAGAGTTACGCTGAGCCCGCCGACAACGCAAAATACGAAAAAGAAATCCACCAGCCGCCCCAGGGGACGGGCATACGGCTTATCGCCGATCATGTTTTCGCAGATTGAGCTGAAACGGAGAGCCGGTATTTTTCTGCAATGATAGCCATAGGCCACAGGAATTGCCAGAACTACGAACATGGCCCAGGGCGTAAATCCCCAGTGAAACAAGTTGTATGCCGTCGCCCACTCGGCGGCGGACACGCTGAAAGGCTCGATATGCTGTGCCGGACTGGAATAATAGTAGGCCCATTCAACGAAAGACCAGATTACGCAAGCAGAGCCCAGCCCGGCGCAGATCATCATCGACAGGTATTGGAACATGGTAAACTCAGGAGCGCCCTCGCCCAGATGGATTTTGCCGTAACGGCTGAACGCCATAAAACAGCAGTACACAAAGACGAGAAAACCAAACCAGAGTATGGGTGAACCCAGATTATCTGTGATCAAACTGAACAACGAGGCGATGAAATCCGTCCCGCTTTCCGGGAAAACCGCCAACAGGACAACGACCACGATAATCAGAAACAAACTGACGATCATTAATGGTAAATCGATATTCTTACTTTTCATGCCACCCTCCTTTCTCTATGTGAATCGGAACCTATTTCTTCTCATAAATCTTTTCGCCGTCCAGCCAGGTTTCCATGACTTTGATGTCCCGCATCCGCTGAATTTCATCCTCTTTCAGGTCCAGGGGAGACTCGCTGAGTATGGCGAAATCAGCCAGCTTTCCAACTTCAATGGAGCCGGCGATATGGCTGCGTCTCAGCGTTCGGGCCGCATAAATGGTATAAGCCTTCAGGCCGTCTTCAACGGTGATTGCCTGCTCCGGACAAAGAACCGTTCCTTCGTTGGTTCTTCTGGTAACCGCGGTAGAAATCGCTTCCATTGGGTTGGGTGTGGTTACCGGCGCGTCGGAAGAAATGGTGTAGAGACTGCAATATTTTTTAAAGCGGGCCATAGGCATAAATTCTCTGCCTTTTTCCTCCCCAATGGCGTCTACTACGCCGTCGCCGTACAAGTAGAGAAACTCCGGCTGGGTGGAAGGAATCATGCCCAGCTTACCCATGCGGATCGCCTGCTCTTCCGTAACCAGACCCGCATGCTCGACCCGATGGATTGCTTCTGGCCATGGATCTTCTGCCTGGGCTTTTTCGATCGCATCGATAATCGGATCGACGGCACCATCGCCGGTGGCATGGGTCAAAGTATGAAGCCGGTTTTTATGGGCCTTAACCAGAATCTCGATCATTTCTTCCGGTTCATGATAGTTGTAGCCTTCATGGCGATCGCTGTCCAGATAGCCGGTGCTGACATTGGCGGTTCCAGACAGGAGGGAAGCGTCGGAATAGAACTTGATGGAGCCGATGGTCAGCCAGTTGTCCCCAAAAGTGCTGTTAAAGCCCAGGGCAATAACATCATCCAAGTAATTGGAAAGGAAGGACATTTCCATACGCATCTTCAGCTTTCCCTGATCCCGGGCCCGCAGGTAGGTGTTTAATTCCTGTTTGGTAAGCTGAACTTCGTTTACGGTGGTGATACCGGCCCTTACGAAAAAGTCCTGACCCACTTCAAACCGCTGCATCAAATGGTCCGGGCTGTCGGGCATGTGAATGTTGGGGCCGTGGTTTTGGGGCTGAACGCCGTCCAGACCTGATAAAAGATCGTTGGCGCTGTCAAAGAGCTGTCCGTTGGGTTTGCCGTCTTTGTCACGTCCCAGCGCGCCGCCTGGAGGGTCGGGTGTCTCATCTGTCACGCCGATGGCCCGCAGCAGCTTGGTGTTAACCACATTGCAGTGGCCGCTGGCATGCATGATCTGAACGTAGACATCGGTAGAAACCTGGTCCAAATCTGCGGCAGTGGGGTGCCTTCTTTCTTTAAAGTTCCTCTGGTCAAAGGCATAGCCGCGGATGGCTTCGCCGGCCGGAAGGGTTTTGCCGTGCTCCTTTAAAACGCGGATCAAATCATCGATCCCCGCCACCTTGGGGTAGTCCAGATCGGCCCAAATTCGGCACATCCCCAGCATCATCGGATGGGTATGGGTATCGACAAATCCCGGCATCATGCAGCGCCCGTTCAAGTCTACGGTCTGATAGCCGCTGCCGGCAGCCTCTCGGCATTCAGCCAAAGTGCCGACGGCCTTGATCACATTGTCCTCCACATAAACTGCTTCCACTTGTTTGTTTTCTGCCATTGTGAGAATGGTTCCGCCTGTAAAAATCCGTTTCATATAATCCTCCTTTTTATTACGCGGGAAATATCATCAGCGATATTTCCGGAGTATCAACAAAGTCTACTTCTTTTAAGAAACGGCGAAGCCGACTTTGTTTTAAAGAAAAACGCCTTTTGCGTTTATAAAAAGCAAAAGGCGTGCCAATGGACATATACGGGAAGCTGAAAGGCGTGCGGACCGCTGAAAATAGAAGGATTATTCTTTCTCAAATAAGCGCGGGCGCTATGTATGAGCTGACTAGATTGAAACCTGTTCTCAATCTTGCATAATGGACACAAAACATGAAATTTCAACGCTTAAGGCCAATATGTAAATATCTGTTATTCAGAGTTGATTAGACGGATGGCGTATTTTTTTATCTTACGCGCGGCAGTGGCCTGGCTGATGTTCAAAGCCTGGGCAACCTTGATGGAAGTGCCATATTTCAGATAGGCGTGGCGTATGATTTCACCTTCGTATTGATCGAGCGCAAATTGCAGGTCGGAAACATCATAAATTGACGTATGGTTTTGCTGCGGGCCATGACACAGGGAATCCATTAAGTCGGCGGGCAGGGCGTCTTTGGTAATAATCTGGTCCTCAGAAGTGACAACCATCCGATAAATGACATTTTCCAGTTCCCGCACATTGCCCGGCCAGTCATAAGTATTAAAGGCGTTCATTACATCCTTATCGATCATCTTCTCCAATCCGAATTTTTTGTTTGCCTTTTCCAGGATACTATTGGATAAGGTGACAATATCCTCCCGGCGTTCTCTCAGCGGCGGAAGGGTGAAGGTTACTGTATTCAAGCGATAAAGCAGATCCTGGCGGAATCGGTTTTGTTCCACTTCCCGGCTGAGATCCTTGTTGGTCGCTGATATGATTCGGCAATCGATTTTGATCGACTGACTGCCGCCGATCCGGCGGACTTGACTGTCTTGGAGAACTTTTAAGAGCTTGGCCTGGGATTGCATGGGAAGCTCGGACACTTCATCGAGGAACAGAGTGCCGCCGTTTGCTACTTCAAAAAGACCTTTTTTGCCCTTCTGGTCGGCGCCGGTGAATGCTCCCCGCTCATAGCCGAACAATTCCGATTCGATGAGATTTTCGGGCAGAGCGCCGCAGTTGACTTCTACAAAACGGCCGTCTTTGTAATCGCTCAGCTCATGTACTTTTTTTGCCAGCAGGGTTTTCCCCACGCCGGTTTCCCCTAAGAGCAGCAGGTTGATATTATATTTGGCTGTGCTTTGCAAGGCTTTCAAGGTTTTCTGAAAGGAGCCGTTATTGGTAAAAAAATTATCGATTACCAGGGATTCATAAGACAGCTCATCCATGGTTTTTTCGTACTGCCTAACCTTGTCCATCAGTTCTTCGTACATGTTTTTAATTTTGATATGCTGGCCCATATCCCGGGTAAAGGTGACGACTTTTAAAATCTTTTTGTTTTGGCCAAAAACAGGGAAGGCGGATACAATGACGTGCTGGCCATCTTTCAGGGTTTGTATGCGGGTGATTTCACTTCCTGTCTTTAAGACGATGGCGGCAGAAGAAGGGCGGAAATATCCTTCCTCTTCCAAGTCGAATACGCTGCGGCCCAGCAGTAAATCGGCATCCAGACCGTAACTGGCTTTGAAGTTGTCATCTACGTAGATTACCATACCTTCGCCGTCGGTGATTAAAACGCCGGAAAAGCTGGCGGCCTTAAAGAGCTCTTTCATGATATCCGTGCTGCACATAATGTTTCACCTACTCCTTCCTGCTGCAGTTTGACTGGGCGCAGTCATTAAAAAAGGGGCGCATGCACAAGAGAGATCAAGTACACGCACCCGGTTTGTTCATTGGCTATTTTTCTTGGTGGACGACCGGTTTGGCCGGCGGTCTTTTGGATGGCGCACCGCCTTCGGTATCCTTGATGATTTCCGTCAGGGAGCTGGCCAGACCGGCGATTCCCTGAATTTCCGATGGAATGATGATCTTAGTCGCTTTTCCGTCCGCCGCGGCCCGGAACGCGTCCAGGCTCTGGATGGTCAAGACCTCCTGTGTGGGTTCGGATTCGGAGAGCATGCGCAGTCCGTCGGCCGTAGCTCTCTGAACCATGCGGATCGCCTCGGCTCTACCTTCCGCTTCTCTGATGGCCGACTGCTTTGCGGCTTCGGCTTCCAGAATAACCGCTTCTTTCTGTCCTTCCGCGATGAGGATGGCGGATTTCTTTTCTCCTTCAGCGCGCAGAATGGATTCACGACGTTCACGTTCAGCACGCATCTGCTTTTCCATGGCCATCTGTATATCCCGGGGCGGAGTAATGTTCTTTACTTCCACACGATTGATTTTGATGCCCCAAGCATCGGTGGCTTCGTCCAGGACAATGCGGATTTTGCCGTTGATATGCTCCCGGCTGGTGAGGGTTCCGTCCAGCTCCAGCTCTCCGATGATGTTACGAAGGGTGGTGGCAGTCAGGTTTTCAATGGCAGCCATTGGGTTTTCCACGCCATAAGCATACAGCTTGGGATCGGTGATCTGAAAATAAACCACCGTGTCGATTTCAATGGTTACGTTATCCTTTGTGATAACAGGCTGGGGCGGAAAGTCGATAACGTGTTCTTTGAGGGAAACCTTTCTCGCCACTTTGTCGATGAGCGGAATTTTAAAATGCAGTCCCACCTGCCAAGTGCAGTGATAAGCGCCAAGACGCTCCAAAACATAGGCGTGCGCCTGGGGCACGATACGGATATTGGTCACGATCAGCCAGATGATCAGTACGATCAGGATGATCGGAGCAATGATAGACATGATATTCATGTAAGATCCTCCTTTTATTTTGTAATCGGTTCTTCAGAAGGAGTTACGACCAGCTTTACGCCTTCCACTCGATCGATGATTACCGTTGTTCCTTTTTGAATCGTAGTATGGCTGTCTTTTGCTATGGCAGACCATACGAGTCCGTCAACTTTGGCCTGTCCCGAACCGAACGGTTCGATGGTCCCTGTTACCATTGCCTCTCTTCCAACCAGCGCATCCACATTGGTCTTTTCATTTCCGATCTTCAGCCTTTTTTTGGCCAGAGGCCGGGTAAAGTAGATGAGCAGGATGGAGACGATAAGAAAAACGATAATCTGAATGGGCAGGGAAAACTTAGCCATAGCCACAATGGAAGCGATAATCGCCCCGCCGGTGAACCAGATTGTTGTAAGGCCCATGGTTGCAGCTTCGATGATGCCGCACACGGCTGCGATGATCAGCCAGATAACCGCCGCGCTCAGGGTAATTCCAAAGATTGTCATAAACACTCCCCCTTCTTTATTCATACACAAGCAATACCGGATTAACTTATTTTATCACAGTTTTCTGTTTATTTACATCTTCTTTTTTTGGAATTGTCGATATGTTTCTCCATCGCTTCGGCGCCTGCTTCCACATCCTTCTCCGTAAAGGCCTTAAAGATCATTCGGTGCTCTTCCAATACGGTGGTCAGATAATCGTCGGCATAGATGTCTTCCTGTAAGCGATATTTAAAATAAGTCTGGTAGGAGGAGAGGAGCTGCCGCAGCATGCGATTGTGCGATGCTTCGTAAATAATCTGATGAAATCCGGCATTGATGGTAAGCATTTTGTCCACATCGTTTCGCAGCGTATAAAACTCCATAAATTCGAAGGTTTCCTCCAGCGCTTCCATTTCATCATCGGTGATCCGCTCAATGGCCCACTTGACCGCCTGAATCTCATAAGCCTTTCGCAGCTCGAACATGTCCTCAAAATCCTGCTGGGAGAGGCCGATAACAAAAGACCCCCGATTGAGAATGTTCTCCACCAGGCCTTCCGTTTCCAGCTGACGCAGAGCTTCTCGCACAGGGGTGCGGCTTACCTTGTACTCCTTGCAGATCGTCTGTTCAGTAAGCTTCTGACCGGGAGCAAGCTTCCCGGTCAGAATATCTCTTTGCAGCTCTGAAAACAAATTTGTGGAAATTGGCGCATTTGATTTAGGATCATCAGAATGCTTGTAGAGTACCATAACTGTCTCCTTTATTGTTTAGCAAATGTTGCTGCTATTTCAGATGGCTGATTACAAATTCGGTAAAGTCGTCTGTCGAATTTCCCGTGCTGTTTGAGGTCATGCTGAGGGCGTCCAAAGCTTCGTCCAGTGCATTGTCCAGGGCCGCAGCCTGGTCACCGTAGCCGATATGTCTCAGCAGCATAGCGCCTGCTCTTACGATGCTGGAAGGGTTGGCATACTGGCCTCTTCCTTCGGAAATCATTCTCGGAGCAGAACCGTGGATGGCTTCAAACATGGCGTAACGGCCGCCCTGGTTGATGCTTCCTGCCGTGCCGACGCCGCCCTGAATCTGCGCGGCTTCGTCCGTGATGATGTCGCCGTAGAGGTTGGGCAGGATGAATACGTTGAACTTGCTGTTGGCCGGTTCTTTAATCAGGTTTGCTGCTGTGATGTCAACGTAATAGTCGTCCACCTGGATTTCCGGGTAATCCTTAGCCACTTCGTAGCAGAGGCTGAGGAATTTGCCGTCGGTCTTTTTCATGATGTTGGCCTTGGTTACGATGGTGACTCTCTGGTTGCCGTTTGCTTTGGCAAATTCGAAAGCAGCGCGGGCAAGGCGGGTGGTTCCGATAGTGGTAGTGACTTTAAAGTCCATGGAAATATCGTCGTTGATATCCACGCCCTGGCTTCCCAGCGCATATTCGCCTTCTGTGTTTTCTCTGAAGAAGGTCCAGTTGATGTTCTTTTCCGGAATGGATACCGGTCTTACATTGGCAAACAGATCCAATTCTTTTCTCAGCTTTACATTGGCGCTTTCCAGATTGGGCATGTTGTCGCCTTTTCCCGGGGTCATGGTAGGTCCCTTGAGCAGAACGTGACAATCTTTTACGGCTGCCAGTACGTCAGCGGGGACGGTTTCCATTTTTTCAATCCGGTTTTCGATGGTCAAACCTTCGATGTCTCTCAGTTCCAGCTTTCCTGCCGCGATCTCGTCCGCCATCAGATGCTCCATGATTTTTTTGCAGGACTGGGTGATGATGGGGCCAATGCCGTCACCGTCGATGATACCTACGATAATTTTATCCAGAGCCTTATAGTCCGTGGACTGGGGAGCGGTTTTCATCCGCTCTGCCCGCTCCAGCTGTTCTTTTACGATTGTTTCAAATGCCTTTACATATTCCATAGTGTTCCACCTTTTTAACCTTTCATGTAATTAATCTTGCCGCCCTTTAAGATCAGTGCGATCTCCAGGTCGGAGAAGTTAGTCTTTGTCTGATATGTTTTGCCTGTATTTTTGTTTTTTACTTCAACCGTGCCGCTCTGCACCTGCTTGGGCGCCTGCTCGATGACCAGCTCATCGCCGATGGTGAAATCGTCGTAATCAGCCGGATTTTCAAATACCAGAGGCATGATTCCGCTGTTGATCAGGTTGGAGCGGTGGATCCGCGCAAAGGATTTTGCCACAACGAACTTTACGCCCAGATACAGCGGCGCCAGTGCGGCGTGCTCCCGGCTGGACCCCTGTCCATAGTTGTCGCCGCCGATGATGGCGCAGGTTCCGGCCTCCTTGCATCTTCCCGCAAACCCGCTGTCAACCTTCTCAAAGCAGTAGTTGGCCAGATGAGGAATGTTGGAGCGATAAGGCAGCAGTCTGGAGTCGGACGGCATGATATCGTCTGTCGTAATGTTGTCGCCTGCGTGGAGAGTCACGGTTACTTCCACGGTTTCAGGAAGGGCGGTGTTTCTTGGGAACGGTTTGATGTTTGGTCCCATGGCCACCGGCGTATTTTCGGTATTGGTTCCTTCCGGGTAAACGATGAAGTTATCGTTTGCGGTAAAGTCGGTGTCTTCGATCTGCGGCAGGGCCTGGCCGGTTTTGCTGCCGTCTGTCAGCACGCCGGTAACCGCAGAGATGGCCGCGGTCTCAGGGCTTACCAGGTAAACGTCCGCATCCAGGGTTCCTGATCTGCCTTTGAAGTTCCGATTAAAAGTCCTCAGGGAAACCGCGCCTGATTTTGGCGATTGTCCCATTCCGATGCAGGGGCCGCAGGCGTTTTCGATGATACGCGCTCCGCTGGCGATGATATCGGCCAGGGCGCCGTTTTCTGCCATCTTAGTGAGAATCTTACTGGATCCCGGTGAAATAACCAAGCTTACATCAGGATGGACTTTCTTTCCTTTGAGGATAGCGGCAACCTTCATCAAATCTGTGTAGGATGAGTTGGTGCAGCTTCCGATGGCAACCTGATCGACTTTGATTTCGCCGATGTTTGCGATGGAATCCACATTGTCCGGGCTGTGGGGCTGGGCAGCCAGCGGTGTCAGACTGTCCAGATCGACGATCAGTTCCTGATCGTAAACCGCATCGGCGTCTGCGGCCAGCGGCGTGTAATCGGCCTCTCTGCCCTGGGATTTGAGATATGCTTTTGTATTTTCGTCGCTGGGGAATACGGATGTGGTCGCGCCCAGCTCCGCACCCATGTTGGTGATGGTCGCTCTGTCGGTTACGGAAAGGGATTTCACGCCTTCGCCGGTGTATTCTACGATTTTGCCAACGCCGCCTTTTACGCTCAGCTGCTGGAGCACGTACAGAATCACGTCTTTTGCCGATGTCCAGGGATGGAGCCGGCCTTTCAGCTCGACTTTAATTACCTTGGGAGCAACCAGGCTGTAGGTGCCTTTTGCCATGGCTACCGCAACATCCAGTCCGCCGGCGCCGATGGCGATCATGCCCAGTCCGCCGCCGGTAGGCGTATGGCTGTCTGATCCCAGCAGGGTTTTTCCCGGTTTGCCGTAGTTTTCCAGGTGCAGCTGGTGGCAGATGCCGTTGCCTGGCTTGGAGAAGAGCACGCCGTGTCTCTGAGCGACGCTCTTGATGAAGGCGTGGTCGTCGGCGTTTTCAAATCCGGTCTGCAGGGTGTTGTGGTCTATGTAAGCGACGGAAAGCTCAGTCTGTACTTTGTCGACATCCATGGCTTCCAGCTGCAGGTATACCATCGTTCCGGTGGAATCCTGCGTCAGTGTTTGATCGATCTTGATCGTGATTTCTTCACCCGGTGTCAGATTGCCGCTCACCAGATGATTCTCCAGGATCTTATATGCTAGTGTTTTTCCCATTGTATATGGACCTCCTTGTCTTATATAAAAATATGTAATTTTGATTGACGCCATTGTATACAAGTATACCAGTATGCGGAATTGGGGTCAAGAGGCAGAATGGGGTTTTTTGAGGTGGTGGGGCGGGGGAAGGAAGGTGGGGGTGCGCAGGGGAGAGGAGCGGGCCCTCTGGGCCAGGATAAATTAAGGCCGAAAAGTAAAATCATCGCTGGAGGCTATTTTAGCCTTGGCCCACGATAATTTTTAATCGCTGGAGGATGAAAAAAGGAGAATCAGCGATGATTTTCCGCTGGTTTTAGATGGAAAGACGGCAAAAAAGGAGCAAAATCATCGTGGAGAGGGCTGCCGGAGAGCGATCACGATGATTTGTCCGGGAGCTCTGGAGCCAGCCCAGCCCGGTAAGTCCCAGCATCAGCCTTCCCCGGAGCCCCGGGCCAACAAGAAATGAAGATTTTATGATATTTTTAGAATCTATTTGAATTTCAAAAGCTGATATGGTACGCTTAGGAACAGAAAGGGGCGCTTTGAGGATGTTAGGATATGTAACAGCGGATAGACCGGAATTAAAAATGCGGGAATTCGAAGTTTATAACGGATACTATTGCGGCGTTTGCAAATCCATCGCCCGGCGTTACGGACAGCTGCCGAGGATGGTGCTCAGCTATGACGCGGCGTTTTTGGCGCTTTTGATCGGCAGCCTCTACAGAGAAGAAGATCAGCCGGCCAGAGAACATTGCATCATTCACCCCATTAAGAAAAAAACCATTGTCAGCAATGAAGCCATCGATTATGCCGCAGATGTGATGCTGATCCTGGCCTGGCACAAGCTTCAGGATGACGCCAGGGATGAGGGAAAGCTGCACGCTAAGGCAGCGGCGAAAGCGTTAAAGCATATCTATCACAGGCTGGAAGCCGCCAGGCCCGGTCTTTGCCTGAGAGTTGAAAAAGGGCTGCAGGGACTGACCCAGCTGGAAAAAGACAAATGCGCCAATTTGGATCAGGCCGCGGAAGCCTTTGCCAAAATCATGGAAGCGATTTTTGAAGAGGGCCCTTTGCCGGGCGGATTTAAAGAACAAGAAGTCCTGCGCAGAATCGGCTATCATCTGGGAAAATGGATTTACCTGATGGATGCCATCGACGACATCGACGAGAACATTGAGAGCGGAGCCTATAATCCGCTGCTCTACCGATTCAGCTACGAGCAGGGAGAAGAGGACTTCCGCGGCCGGATCATGGAAACCTGCGAGTTCAATCTCTACCATTATTTGGGGGAGATAGGGAGGGCCGCAGATTTGCTTGCTATTAAGAAAAATGAAGGTATAATAGAAAATATAATTTACAAGGGGTTACTTCGAAAAACACAGAATATGACCCAAAAGGAGGAATAATGGATCCATATGAAGTACTGGGAGTCAGACAGGGAGCTTCCGAAGCAGAAATCAAAGCCGCTTATAAAGAGCTGGTAAAAAAATACCATCCGGACAAATATCAAAATAATCCGCTGTCCGACCTGGCAGAAGAAAAACTTCAAGAAGTAAATGAAGCTTATGACATACTCATGAAAGGCTCTGGGAAAAATGCCGGAACAGGATATGGACCGGGCTCCAGTCGTGGAAACAATTATGGCCAGGCGCGAACCACACCGGAATTCAACCAGGTCAGACGAAATATCGATATGGGAAATTTGCAGGCAGCGGAAGAAATTCTTAACCGGACCCAGAACCGCAACGCCGAGTGGATGTTTCTGTCGGGGATGCTGTCCTACCGCAAAGGCTGGTACGATGATGCAGTCAGCAAAGTACAGCAGGCAGTCAATATGGACCCGTCCAACCCGGAATACAGTCAGGCTCTGGGGCAGATGATGAACGTGGGACAGAGCTATCAAAATACAGCCTATGGAAGAGGATATAATTCCACAGAAGACGCTTTCTGTAAAGCGCTGCAGTGCTACTGCTGCGCAGATATGTGCTGTGACTGCTTCTAGATTCAAGGGGGATCAGGTGACAAATAAAAAGACCTTCAAGCTTGCACTGGGCGGAATCTGCCTGGCGCTGTCCGTTGTATTTATGTTCGGCGCCTCTTTCGTGCCTGGAGTGGAACTGACACTTTACGCGCTCAGTTCATTGTTTATCGCCGTGATGATCATTGAAACCGGCGTCAAAGGAGGAATTCTCCTCTATGTTGCGGCCATTCTGCTGGGACTTTTGATCGTACCCAATAAAATAGGGATTTTGCCGTATGCCTGTCTATTCGGTCTCTATGGAATCCTGAAATATTTTATTGAAAAGATTAAAAATCCGATTATGCAAGTAGGCCTAAAAGTATTGTTCTTTGCAGGAGTTCTTTCAGCGGCATTCTACGGCTTTCAGGGACTGCTGCTGGGAAACGTGGATTTGCCGGACTTGCCGGCGGCAGTGCTGCTTGCAGCGGGCATCCTGTTTTTACTGCTGTATGATTGGATCTATACTTTACTCATTCGCATCTATCGAAAACGATTCGGAAAGCCGGAAATGGCATCCTTTCAGCTATCGGAAAAGAGAAAAAACGGAAATGACAAGCAGGTATGAAAAAACGCTGGAAAAGGCCTTACTGATCCATATGCAGACCCTTTTGGGTATGGCCGTGGTCGCATTTGCGGCAGAGATTGTCTTTTATTTTGTGCTGACCGCCCAGGGGACCATGGAGTCAGAGCCAAGCAGATATTTCTTGAAATATGTGGCCCTGCCTACGGGCCTTAACGGAATCTGTGTATTGACAGCGTGGCTGACATATCGATCTAATGGTACAAACTTGAAACAAAAAGAATATACCGTGTCACTGCTGGCCGTGGCCGAGGCCTTTATCATTGCCATTGTCCATGCAACCTTTCCTTCTGTCTATCTGCTGTTCGCCTTCATGATTATTGTTACCGTTTTTTATGGTGACAAGCTTTTGACGACGATCATTTTCTTCGCAGCACTGATCGGCCGATGTCTGAGTGCAATTTACTGCATTGACCAAAGCGTTTCCTTCTGTGCTGACGAGCTGGCGGATCTGCTGCTGGCTGTGATTATTTTATGCGGAATTTATGTGCTCTCGTTAACCATTATACGCTTGGAAAATGAAAAAAGAGAAATGATGGTACGCAGTATTGAGGAATGGGGCCGGATGAAGGAGACCGCACAGAAGGACCCTATGACAAAACTATATAATGTCAGAGCCTTGGAAGATTTCCAGAAAAAAGTGCAAGAAAAAAAATTGGGAAGACTGCCTACCTTTTTTGCCATGTGGGATATTGACGGTTTTAAGGAAATCAATGATACATATGGCCATCTGGAAGGCGATGCGGTATTGAGGTTTCTGGGAGAAAGATGTTTGGAACCTGCTTGCGGCATGCTATGTTTTCGCTATGGAGGCGATGAATTCAGTGCGTTTCTCTTTGACGATAAATGGGAGGATGGGCAAAAGAGGCTGAAATTATTGCAAGAACAGTTGAGACAATACACCATAAGCAGTACGGGAGAGAAGTTGCTGCTGTCGATCAGTATCGGGGCTACGCCTTACGCTTCTGATGTTGAGCTGGCAGAATTGATCGCCCGGGCGGATAAAGCATTGTACCAAGTAAAAAAGAAAGACAAAGGAAGTATTCGCTTCATCCAATACTGACTTGGAGCCGCTGCCTGATTAAAAGACTAGGCTGAAAGCATAAAGAAGCTGCGAACATTTTTGATTCGCAGCTTCTTGTGTTTTTGCCGGGACCGTTCCATATCAGAAATGCATGCTTGCAGAACCTTGTACGGCTAGCATGATATGGGCTAAAGCATTGGCGTCTTATGTTTAATCTTATTGCACTTCACAAATTTTCCGTCGCCCTTCTTGCCGAGGAATTCGCCGTCTTTGTAAACCAGATTTCCTCTGCTGTAAGTGGCCACAGGATACCCTTTAACCGGTACGCCTTCCCAGATGGTATGATCCGTGTCGCCATGCATAGCTTCATTGGTGATGGTGAAGTTTTTCTTCGGATCGTAGATTACGATATCCGCGTCCAGTCCCACCTGAAGAGCGCCTTTTTGTGTATCCAGTCCGAACAGTTTAGCCGGATTGGAAGCACACAGTTCAACTGCTTTATTGAAGGTAATTCTGCCCTTGTTTGCCTCAGACAGAACATAAGGATACATGTTTTCAATACCGGCACAGCCATTAGGAATGGTGGTGAAGTTTCCTGGAGTACCGTCCTTCTGGGTGATTCCCCAGTCCTTTTCTGCCTTTGTGAACGGGCAGTGATCGGTGGCGATGGTGGAGATATCGCCTCTCTTAATTCCTTCCCACAAAGAATCCTGAGATTCTTTCCCCTTCATTGGCGGAGAGCATACGAAGTCGCGGGCGCGAAGTCCCTGTTCCGGAATGCCTTCCTTATAAACTTTGCTGGTGAAGTACAGATACTGAGGACAAGTTTCTGCAAAAATGGGATAACCCTGATCCCTGGCTTCTGTTACTGCGTCCATGCCCTGTTTGTTAGCCAAGTGAACGATATAGAGAGAAGTTCCGGCCATTTTAGCCAAATTGATGGCTCTTACATCCGCTTCGCCTTCAACAGCCTCGTTTTTAGCCATATAATGCCACCAGGCGTCCGTTTTGCCCTCAGCCAGGTACTGGGCGATGAGAACGTTGTTGACTTCTCTGTTTTCAGCGTGCACGCCGACCAGTGCACCGATGTCTTTGGCTTTGAGCAGAGTTTTGTAGAACTGTCCGTCATCTACGCCGAAATCATATACCATGAATACTTTAAAGGAGGTTACACCAAACTTAACGGCATCCTCCATGGAATCCAGCATTTCATCCGTTGTGACATCACCCACACCAATGTGGAACGAGTAGTCCACTGCTGCTGTTGGAGCAGCCAGATCATTTCTGCGGTTGATTGCATCCAGCATAGGCTCACCCTGCCCCTGGAGGACAAAATCGAATACCGTGGTCGTTCCGCCGCATGCAGCCGATCTTGTACCGGCATAATAATCGTCGGTGGAAATGGTTCCGCCGAAAGGCATGGCCAGATGAGTATGTCCGTCAATGGCGCCAGGAAGTACCAGCTTGCCTTTAGCGTCTACCACTTCCGCGCCCTTTTCCGGCTTCAAGTTTGCTCCGATTGCTGTGATTTTACCGTTTTTTACAGCCACGTCCGCTTTGAAGCTCGACTGTGCTGTTACGACGGTGCCGCCCTTGATTAATAAATCCATAATACAACCTCCTTTTACTTGGATAAGAGTAGAAGCCCTTGGTTTCAAAGGCTTCTACGGTATCATTATTACGTAGGAAATATCCTCAGGATATTTCCGAAGTATCAACAAAGTCTACTTCTTTAAACAATCGGCGAAGCCGACTTTGTTCTTTAAGTCTTTGTGAAAACTAATCCTTGTTATGCTTCTATTTTTTCGATAGTTTCAAACTCTTCATCAGAGATATTGGAATCCTTGGCCATGCTGGTTTTCATCAGCAGTACATATACGACGAAACCAACGATGAAGGACCAAATGTAGTTGATGGAGTTGATGTAAGTAATTAATGTCCAGAAGCCATTGCTTGCAGTGGCCGGCTGGAAGTAAGTGATCAGCGGAATGATGAATGCTACGACCCAGGCGATGATAGCGGCCTTGTTAAAGCCGTTGCCATACCAGTATCTGCCTTCTTCTCCCTTGAACAGTGCTGCGATTTCCACCTTCTTTTTCTTGCAAACGAAGTAGTCTGCGATAAAGATAGCGGCGATCGGTGAGAGGATTGTTCCGTAAGCGTTCATCCAAGTGAAGTATGCTCCGCCGGAACCATAGATCCACCAAGCCTGCAGGATGAAGAACGCGATCAGGATGGTAACAACAACGCCCTTCTTGTAGCTGATCTTCTTCGGGTTGATGTTGGAAATTCCGTTGGCCGGCGCTACTACGTTGGCCGCTACGCAAGTGGTTACGGTAGCTGCTACTACAGCCAGAGCTGCGATAAATACGATGAGCTTGTTATCGATCCGATAGAATACGGCTGTCGGGTCGAACATGGCCTGGCCGTCAACCAGCTCAGTTGCTCTTGCAAAGAACGCACCTACGAATGCGCAGAATGCCATTGGAATCGGCATGCCGTACAGCTGGCCTCTGAACTGATCCTTCTGGGATCTTGCATATCTGGAAAAGTCCGGGATATTGAGAGCCATGGTCGCCCAGAAAGCGATGTTGCCCATCAGGCCTCCCAGGTAAACGAGAGCAAACCCGCCGCCCTTTTCAATCAATGCATCATTGTTCGGTGAATTCAGTACGTCGGAGAAGGAATAGCCTGCTTCTCCCGCATACATTGCGGCCCAGATCAGAAGAGCGATCATAACTGCGATGAGCAGCGGTCCGCCGATGTTCTGGACCCATTTGATCTGATCCATACCTTTATAAGCTACCCAGCCGATAAAGATGATGAAAATGATGTAACCGATGAACTGACCGGCTACAACGGTCTCCATGCCGCCCCAGGAAGGAAGGCTCATTGTCCAGTCTTCATGGGCAAACTTGGGAATCACGCAGCCAATGATGGCCGCTACGGCACCGCCGCCTACCCAGGCCTGAACGGAAGTCCAGCCGCAGGCGGTGATCGCCCTCAGGATTGCCGGTATCTGGGCGCCTCTGCCGCCGAAGGTCAGTCTGGCAAAGAGCGGGAACGGGATACCGTATTTGGTTCCGACCTGCGAGTTCAGCTGAATCGGGATCAGAACGATGATGTTACCTAAGGCTACATTGATGATAGAAAGCCATGGGGATACACCCATACCGATAAGTCCGGATGCCAGGGAAAGGGATGGGATACAGATCGACATACCAACCCATAACATCGAAATGTTGTATGTAGTCCAGGTTCTCTGGGATACTGAAGTGGGAGCCAGGTCTTCATTGTAATACTTGGAAGACAATAGTTCCGCTTTGGCAGTATCCGTCAGTTCGTATAGTCCGTTGCGAACTACTTGTGTGTGCGTTGACATTTAAACACCTCCATATTAAATTTTTACAAAGCGTAAATTATTTCATAACCAATTATACTATAAATTGTCAGAAATGTAACTAGTTTTTTTTAATTTTTTAGAAAACTCAAAATATTGGTTGGAGTTGAAAACAATATGTTATCCATGTATAATCATACCCAGACGTAGAGGAGGTATCGTATGAGCTTTACGAAAAAACAGGTAAATGAAATACTGGATAAGTTGGAATTGCAATATCCGGACGCTGATTGCGCATTGGAGCACGGCAGCGTTTTTCAGCTTTTGGTGGCGGTCGTTTTATCGGCGCAGACCACAGATAAGAGTGTTAATCTGGTAACAAAAAAACTTTTTGAAACCTATCCGGACGCCCATGCTTTGGCGCAGGCCTCACAGGAAAATCTGGAGGATATCATCAAACGGATCGGCATGTATAAGAACAAATCGAAGAATATTCTGGCCCTGGCGAGGATGCTGGTTGAAAAATATGATGGACAAGTTCCAGAAGATTACGACCTGTTGATTGAACTGCCAGGGGTGGGGAGAAAAACCGCCAATGTGGTGCTGGCAGTGGGATTCGGCCATCAGCGGATCGCCGTAGACACCCATGTTTTCAGGGTTTCCAACCGAATTGGTCTGGTCGATGAAAAGGACGTTTTGAAGACGGAGATGGCGCTGATGAATAGCTTGCCGGAAGAGCGCTGGTCCCGCTCTCATCACAGCTTGATTTTCCACGGACGTTACTGCTGTCACGCTAGAAATCCAGACTGTGAAAATTGTGTAATCGGTTACATATGTAAAAAGAAGGGTGTAAGTGTAAAATGACAAAGCAGGACGCTCGGCTGGGGGTATACAAAGTGCTGGATGACTTGGGGGTTTCTTACCAGATTCATGAACATCAAGCTTTTTTCACAGTGGCGGAAGCAGATGAAAAGGGCTATGTGCTGCCAGGTTTAAATCTGAAAAATCTTTTTATAAAAAACAAGAGGGGACCGGAGCGGTACCTTGTCATATTGGACGACCATCGCAAGCTGGATTTTAAAGCATTTGCCAAGTTTACCGGCTGGGGCAATAAGGTCACATTTGCGGGAGATGATGAGCTAATGGAATACCTTGGTCTTACTCCTGGATCAGTGAGCCCTTTTGGACTGATTAACGACTTGCAGCATCGGGTGATTGTGGTGCTGGCAAAATCGATCGGCCAGGCAGCCGGTGATATGACGGTCAATTTTCATCCCAACGATAATACGGCAACGCTGTCACTGACTAAAAACGATTTTCTCAAGTTTCTGGAGCATATGGGAAATACCGTGATTTTCGAAGTATAATCGTTTAAATCTGAGCTTGGTCAAAGGGATACATGGTATAAACGGATTCCCGTCTCCATGTATCCCTTTTTGATCAATTTTTTTTGGAAAATGTTGCCTTGACAACATACTTTTCTCGTAATCCTTGGTACACTGGGTGGTGTTATTAAGAAAAAAGAGAAAGGATGTTTACACCATGAAAAAACTAGTTGCTATTGTTATGATGCTGACGATGACGGTCGGTTTGCTTGCTGGATGCGGAAGCGGCGACGGAGACAATCAGGAGACAGGCGGAAGCAAGAACCTTGAAGGCAAAAGCCTGATGATTTACTGCGGCGCGGGAATGAAAGAGCCGTTTCAAAAAATCTCCGATACCTTTCAGGAAAAGACCGGATGTCAAATGAAGGTTACCTTTGCCAATGCGGCACAAATTCAAACACAGATCAACACTTCCAAAGAAGGTGATATGTTCATTGCCGGATCAGCGGAAGAATTAAAACCGGTAAAGGAAACAGTCAGCAAAAGCGAAGATTTGGTAAAACATATTCCAGTGATCGCTGTTCAGAAAGGAAATCCGAAAAACATAAAAAGTATCAAAGATTTAGCCGGCCATTCCGTGCGCGTACTAATTGGAGATCCGGATTCCACCCCGATTGGAAAGATTGCGCAGAAAGCCTTTGCTGATGCCGGAATTAAGGATCAGGTCAAGCTGGCCGCTACAACAACAACTGCTCCGCAGATGACTACTGCCCTTTCCGCAGGCGAGGCGGATGCTGCCATCGTCTGGAAGGAAAATGTCAAGGGCGACAACGTCGAGATCGCAGAGGTACCGGATATGGAAGCTTACATAAAAACCATTCCCGCCGCGTCTCTTTCAACGACAAAGGATGCGGATACGCTGAAAGCGTTCGAAGCGTTTCTTGGAACTAAGGAAGCAAAAGACATCTGGACCGAATTTGGATATGAGCTGGTATAACCCTTATGAAACGCAGATTCCAATTATTTGAATGGTTTGCCATTGGCGTTTTGATTTTGGTAACTGCATTTATTACGATTAGCTTGCTGGCGGTGATTTTAGGGGGATTTTCCGCTCTCAGGGAATCCCTCTTTTCTGATGAAGTCCAATTTGCTGTCAAATTGAGCTTGGCCACCGCAACCATATCCACAGTAGTATGTATGCTTTTGGCGCTGCCCTGCTCCTACGTGCTGACTAGAAAGCGTTTCCCGGGAAGGCAGCTAATTGAAGCTATTATTGAAGTGCCGTTGTCGCTTCCATATCTTGTTCTGGGGCTATGCCTATTAATTGTTTTCTCCTCTCAAGCAGGACAGCTCTTAAAGGCGGCTGGATTCCGGGTTGTCTTTGACGCTGCAGGAATTGTGATTGCCCAGATCATGGTCAATCTGCCTTTTGTGATCAAGCTGGTGACATCCGCCTTTTCTGAGGTAGACCTTCGCCTTGAATTCATTGCAGGGACACTGGGCGCAAGCAGGTGGAAACGCTTTTATACCATTACATTGGGATTGTGCCGGAACGATCTGCTGTCCGCTTGTATTTTAGCCTGGTCCCGGGGACTGGGTGAATTCGGGGCAACCCTCATGCTGGTAGGGGTAACGCGAATGGTGACGGAGACATTGCCGGCTAGTATTTATCTCAATATCTCCACCGGCGACAACGATATGGCTATGGCTTCCGCAACCATATTGATCGCTATATCTATGGCAACTCTGATCTTCAGCAGCAGGCTGGAGAAAAAGAACAAAAGAGTAACGAGGAAAGAAGTATGAACAGAGTAGAAGTCAGGAAGTATCACATTCGGCGGGGCGATTTTTCCCTCAAGTCCATCGATCTTGCGGTGGATGAGGGGGAAATCTTTGCGGTTGTGGGCAAAACCGGTTCTGGCAAGACGATGCTGCTGGAATCGATTGCGGGTTTCTATGAGGACGGGACAGGCGAGATGCTCATAGATGGTATTTCGGTAAGCTCCATTCCGGTGGAAGAACGGCGAATTGGATTTGTTTATCAGGACTACGGACTGTTTCCTCATATGAGCGTATTAAAAAATATTGCCTACGGACTGACGATGCAGAAACAAAAGAAATCGGAGACTCTGCAAAAGGTTCAGCAAATTGCCGGACTCTTTTCCATTGGACATATTCTGCACCAATATCCGGGAACATTGAGCGGCGGCGAAAAACAGAGAGTAGCCATGGCCCGGGCGTTAATTACAAATCCCAGACTGCTGCTGCTGGATGAACCTTTTAGTGCATTAGATCCAGAAACAAAGAAAGCCCTATACAAACAAGTGAAACATATAAGCGCTCATTATCAATGTCCGATTATTTTTGTTACCCACGATTTTGAAGAGGCAGCATTTCTCGCTGACCGTATCGGAATTATGGAAGCAGGAAAGCTGTGCGCCGTCAGGACCCCGGATACGCTTTTTTCTTCCTATGACAGCGAGTCAATCCATCGATTTCTTGGAATTAAAGGAGAGTAACATGGAACAAAGAGAATTTTTTGAATATCTAAAAGCTCGTTTTGAACAAGTGTTAGAGAAATATGAGCTGAAATCAGAAACCATTGTCATCCGTTCAAAAGCCTTGTCTCCGCTGGAGGCAATCGGTAAAACCCAAAGAAAAGATTATCCGATCCTGACAGGAAAGGAGGTTATGCTGGAGGCTGACTATAAAGGCGCCAAAGGACAGGCCTTCACCGATGCTCCGGCACAGTTTCAAGGGTCTTTGAAAGAGATTCTGAGTCTGGGGCTGGCTGATGATTCCCACGCAAGAGGACTGTTCATCGCTGCAATGAATGCAGTGATGCGTTATTTGGGACTTGCAGAAAAGACGGTCCATTGTAAAGAACAGGAACCGGAGGAATGTGCAAAGCAGGCTGCATGTTATATAAAAGAGCATTACGGAACTCCCAAGATCGCACTGGTGGGATATCAGCCGGCCCTTTTGGAAAATCTGTCAAAGGAATATCCGCTTAAAGTGCTGGATTTGAATCCGGAGAATATCGGGCAGCTGCGTTACGGGGTAATGGTGGAGCATGGAGTTGAGGACTTTCAGGCGGTTGTAAAAGATTGGGCGGAACTGGTACTTTGCACAGGCAGCACCCTTTGCAATGGTACGATCCTGAATTTTTTGAATTTGGATAAAGAGGTGCTTTTTTTCGGCACGACCCTGGCCGGTGCGGCTGAGCTTTTAGGCTGCAAGCGGATGTGCTTTTGTGCGAAGTAGGGTGATGGGGACTGCTTCTTGGCGGGCCAGAAGTTTACCGCGGGTTCTCGGTTTTGGCCGATTGGGGCCGCCAAGCCCAAGGAGCTTTTGCTGCTGTAGAGCAGAGTATCGGTATTTAAATAAAACGGCTTCGTTTTTAATACTCTTTCTAAAAACCAATTAAAAAAGTATCAGAATCCAATGATTTAAAGATGGATCCTGATACTTTTATCTGCGCAGAGCCCTAAGCAGGTGCATAAAAGGCTGAAAACTATCAAAGTCAAACGATTTTCTCAGCTATTTTGATAACACTGCTTCTAGCAGGGCACTCCCCTCTTGGAGTGGGAGATCCGGGAAAAAGACCGGCATTTCTTATGGCCGTTATCTTCCGCAGCACTTCTTATACTTTTTGCCGCTTCCGCAGGGGCATGGGTCGTTGCGGCCGATTTTTTCACCTTTTACAACGGTCTTTGATTTTTTATATGCCTTAACAATTTCCTGCCGTTTTTCTTCTGACAAGAGCTTTTCCCACTGAGGCAGACCATACAAATAATCGGCGTCAGCTGCCAGCATATTATAGTAAAGCTTTTCCAGATCAATGTCCAGTTCCACCTGAGAATCTTCGCCGTAGTTCTCAAAATCGTTGCCCTTACGAAGGCTGGAATTGATTCCGTCTAAAAATCCCATGAAGATAACTGGACGAACCTGATACTTGTCCGCAAGTTCTTTAAGTGGAGCGGATATTTTTTCCCCAGGGTTGTCCAACAGATCACTGTAAATCTTTGTTTCCGCCTCACTGTATTCTGTCCAAAAATCTTTGAATGAGGCATCTGTCTGATTCTCAATCAGATCGCGCCATTGTTCGTACAAAGTCATGTTCCTGTTACCTCCCGCATAATTTTGCTATTTCCAGCACATCGCCCATCACAGCACTGCCGGTTGGCAGCGGGCCGGCGCCTTTTCCATAAAACATCAGCTCGTCCACCGCGTTTCCGCGTACAAAGACAGCATTGAATTCATTATTGATCGTTGCCAGAGGATGTGAATTGGGGATGCGTGTAGGTTTAACGCTGTATTCCAAACCATTTTCTGTTTTTTTAGCAGAAGCAATCAGCTTGATTTTGCAGCCGTTGACTGCAGCGTCGGTAATATCGGCTCTGGTAATGTCGGTGATGCCGGTAGTTGGTATATCTTCTGGTGCGACATAGGTATCGAAAGCAAGTGCCATCAAAATCGACAGCTTGTTAGCCACATCGATGCCTTCCACGTCAGCCGTGGGATCGGCTTCGGCAAAGCCTTTTTCTTGGGCCTTTTTCAGCACATCGCCATAGGGCAGTCCGTATTCGGTCATCTGTGTCAGAATATAGTTGGTCGTCCCGTTGAGAATACCAAGGATTTCCTCGAACTGATTGGAACGGAGCACAGTGGTGATGGCGTTGAGAATCGGGATACCGCCTCCCACACTGGCTTCAAATCGGAAGTCCACATGGTTTTCTTTAGCTGTTTTCATCAAGCGGTCAAAGTTAGCCGCTACAGCCGCCTTGTTGGCCGTAACCACATGCTTGCCGTTTTTCATTGCGGAAAGCATGAAGGTGGATGCAGGCTCAATACCACCCAGGAGTTCGATGACGATATCTATTTCAGGATCCTGGAAAATCGAATCCGGGTCCTGCGTGAACTGTTCCGGTACAACCGTTATGTCGCGCTTGCGATCCACATCCCGCTCTAGGATTTTGGTAATTTCAATTTTGCATTCAGCAGCAGCTTCAATCTGCGCTTTATTCATTTCCAAGGTTTTATATGTGCCGGTTCCAATGTTGCCCAGACCCAGCAAACCAACCTTTACTATTTTCATTCAGAATACCTCCTACGATCTCAAAATGCATTGACTAAAATTATATAACAAAAAAGACGATTTGTCTTTAGAAAATTAGAAATTTTTGCGATTGGTTACAAAGTCATTGACTTTTATCAATCGAGCCGCCACAATGAAAGGAGTTGCGCATAAAAATCTTGAATAGGAGGAACAATATGGCAATACACATCGTTCTGGTAGAACCGGAAATCCCGCCTAATACGGGAAACATCGCCAGGTCCTGTGCGGCGACGGGCAGTGTGCTGCACCTGGTAAAGCCGCTGGGGTTTTCCATTGATGATAAAAGCTTAAAACGGGCAGGACTGGATTACTGGCCTTTCGTAACCCTGAAAGTCCATGAGAGCCTGCAGGTGTTTTTAGACACATATAAAGGAAGGAATATGTACTTGGCTACCACCAAAGGCCCTAATCTTTATACAGAGGTGGAATACCAGGATGAGGATATGATCCTGTTTGGAAAAGAGACGGCAGGACTGCCGCGGGATTTTATCAAAGCCAATGAATCCCGGGCCATACGTATACCTATGAGTGAAGACACTAGACTGCGATCCTTTAACCTCTCCAACTCAGCGAACATCATCCTATTTGAAGCACTGAGGCAATTAGGTTTTCCTAATTTAAGCTAAAAGCTCTAGAAAAAAAAACGTGGTTATGGTATAATTATTGCGTAAGTGTTGTGAAAAATAAAGTGAATTTCTTGATTTGACAGAGGTGTATGAATGAGCATGAGACTTGGATATGATCTGACAATTGAACAAACACAAAAACTGGTGATGACCCCTGAATTGATTCAGGCAATTCAAATTCTGCAGTTCAACACCCAGGAGTTGGATTCGTATGTGCAGGAACAATTGCTGACCAATCCTGTTCTGGAACAGGGAGCATCTGCGCCGGGGGAATCACAGGAGCATGGTGAACAGGAAAGCGGATCCAGGGAAGATGCCGCACCGGAAAAAAATGACCAGGATGGTGAAATCGATTGGAAGGAATACCTAAAAGACCGGCAGTACGATGATATCAGTTACCGGCAATGGGAGTACAAGGATCCGGAGGAAAAAGAAAATTCTTACGAGCAGTATACCACCTATGATGTCACCCTGCCGGAGCACCTGATGTTCCAGCTGCAGTTTGCTTCCCATAAAAGGGGCTGCCGCAATGTCGGCAGGTATATCATTGAGTCGTTGGATGAAAACGGATATATGACGCTGTCGGTGGAAGAGATCGCTAAAGTTACCAGTGTTCCGGAGAATAAAGTTGAGGAGGTCCTCGATATCATACACACCTTTGATCCGGCGGGAGTAGGGGCGAGGAATCTAAAAGAATGTCTGCTGATTCAGATGGAGCATAAGGGGCTGCTGACTGAAGAATATGAACTTGTAATCAATGAGCACCTGGAGGATTTGGCGGCTAACCGACTGGGAGCGATTTCAAAATCCATGGGCATTCCTGTTAAAGAGATTCAGGAAATGGCGGATGTGATTAAATCTCTGGAACCAAAGCCGGGACGCCAGTTTGCCAGTCAGACGGATACCAGATATATCGTGCCCGATGTTTTAGTGGAACGGGTGGATGACGACTACGTGGTAACGGTCAATGACAGCAGCACGCCTCATTTGATGGTCAGCTCCTACTACGAGAAACTGCTGACAGAGGCGGAGAAGGACTCCAACCTGTCCAAATATCTTACAGATCGGCTCAATTCAGCAGTCTGGCTTATCAAGAGTATCGATCAAAGAAAACAGACCATCTATAATGTGGTCAAAGCCGTAGTCAAATACCAGAAGGACTTTTTCGACAAAGGGAGCAAATACTTGAAAACCCTGACGCTGAAGCAGATTGCCGAAGAAGTGGGCATCCATGAATCAACGGTAAGCCGTTCCATCAACGGTAAGTACCTGCAAAGTCCAATGGGCGTTTTCGAAATTAAATACTTTTTCTCCGGGGGCGTTTCAGGCGACCAGGGAGAAGGCATTTCCTCAAAAAGCATAAAAAGTTTTATTAAGGAAATTGTGGACAACGAGGATCCAAAATCGCCTCACAGCGACCAGGATATGGTTAAGATGCTGAAGGATAAAGGTATTGATATTTCCCGAAGGACAGTGGCAAAATACAGGGATGAGATGAACATATTGTCCTCATCCAAACGAAGACGGTATTAATTAATACATTTAAATATATTTTTTAGTTAATCGAGGAGGATTACAAAATGGCAATTAAAGTCGGTATTAGTGGTTTTGGTCGTATCGCAAGAGTCGTGATCCGCGCAGCTATGGATGATAAAGATATTGATATCTGCGGAATCAACGTACGTAACGCGGACAAGGAGTACATGGTGTACATGCTCAAATATGACACTATCTTCGGCCGTTTTCCAAAAGACCTGGCTGTATATGAAAACGGGATTGTAATTGATGGCAAGAAAGTTCCGGTATACAGCGAGAGCGATGCCGCTAATATTCCGTGGAGCGAATGCGGGGCAGAGTATATTGTAGAAGGTACCGGAGCATACAACACGACGGAAAAAGCAATGGTACATATCAACCAGGGGGCAAAAAAAGTAATCATCACAGCACCGGCAAAGGACAAGACTACACCGACCTTTGTAATGGGCGTTAACCATGAGAGCTATAAAAAGGATATGCACATTGTATCCAACGCTTCCTGTACCACCAATTGTCTGGCACCGCTGGCGAAAGTCATTGAAGATAACTGGGGAATCGAACAGGGGCTCATGTCAACGATCCATGCAGCTACTGCAAAGCAGAAAGTGGTAGACGCCCGTTCTCTGAAGGATTGGAGAACTGGAAGATCTGCCTTTAACAATATCATTCCGTCCACCACAGGCGCGGCCAAAGCCGTAGGTCTGGTTATCCCGTCTCTGGTTGGCAAAATGACCGGTATCTCCTATCGTGTGCCAACAGCCGACGTTTCGGTAATCGACCTGAATATTATGACAAAAAAATCCGCTTCCTACGAAGCGATCTGCGCCAAGATCAAAGAAGCTTCCGAAACGACCATGAAAGGTGTCATCGAATATATCGATGATGAAGTGGTATCCAGCGACTTTATCGGCGATCCGCACACTTCCATCTTTGATGCCAGAGAAGGAATCCAGCTCAATGATAAATTCTTTAAACTAATTGCATTCTATGATAATGAATATGGATATTCCAGCAAAATCCTGTCGCTCATAAAACACATGAACAGTGTAGATACTAAATAGAGGAAAAGGGACTCGATCCCATGCAATACGACAGCCGATGAACAATCGGCTGTTGTGCTATAAGAGCGCCTCACGGCCCGTCAAAAGATCCGCTACCAAGGGCCGAGACACGGGCAGCACGGCCAAACAGGCCCATAGAAGATTGATTTACATTTGAAAGGGAGTAGAATTATGAAAAAAACAGTAAGAGATGTGGAAGTAAAAGGAAAGAAAGTTCTGCTGAGATGCGACTTCAACGTACCCATGCAGGACGGAAAAATTACAGATGATATTCGTATCACCGCGGCATTGCCAACGATCGAATACTTGATCGACCACGGAGCAAAGGTGATTCTCATGTCCCATATGGGCAGACCCAAGGGTGAGGCGAATATGGAATATACACTCAAACCAGTGGCAGAACGGCTGGAAGAGCTTTTGGGAAAAGAAGTTTTTTTTACCAGCGTTCCTGAGGTTGTGAGCCAGCAGATCATCGATACGGCAGCGGCTTTAGAAAACGGCCAGGTCATGCTCCTGGAAAACGTCCGCTTCCGCAAGGAAGAAACGAAGAACGAGCCGGGGTTTGCCAAAGAACTGGCCCAGCTGGGAGAACTGTTCGTCAACGATGCCTTCGGCACCGCCCATCGCGCCCACTGCTCCACAGCCGGTGTGGCCGACTACCTGCCGGCTGTATCCGGTTTTCTCATTGAAAAAGAAGTAAAATTCCTTGGAGATGCGCTGGAAAACCCCAAGAGACCCTTTGTGGCCATCATGGGCGGCGCAAAAGTCGGGGACAAAATACCGGTCATTGAGAATCTCTTGAAGAAAGTAGACACGCTGATCATCGGCGGCGGAATGAGCTACACCTTCTTCAAGGCCATGGGACTGGAAATCGGGACCTCCATCCTGGACGAACCCAGCATCGATCTGGCCGGAGAATTGATGAAAAAGGCAGAGCAGGCCGGCGTGAAGCTGCTTCTCCCCGTGGATGTGGTATGCGCCAAGGAGTTTGACAACAACAGCGAAAAGAAAGTCTGCGACAGGGATCAGATACCGGCGGATATGATGGGCATGGACATTGGTCCCAAATCGGTCCAACTAATCAGCGAGGAACTGGCAAAAGCAAAGACGGTAGTCTGGAACGGCCCGGCCGGCGTATTTGAAATGCCCAATTTCGCAGAAGGAACAAAAAAAATCGCAGAAGCCTTGGCAAACAGCCAGGCAGCGACTATAATAGGTGGTGGCGATTCGGCAGCAGCTGTGGAACAGTTCGGCTATGCGGATAAAATGACTCACATTTCCACCGGCGGCGGCGCATCGCTGGAATTTTTAGAGGGTAAGGTATTACCTGGGATTGCAGTATTGGAGGAAAAAGAATGAGAACACCATTTATCGCAGGAAACTGGAAAATGTTCAAAACAGGGAGAGAAGCCGTAACCTTTGCCGAAGAATTCAAAGAACTATACCAGGATACGGACGTAAAGACCGCGATCTGTGCGCCGTACGTGTATTTGGGCCTTTTGAAGAACCTGTTTTCCGGCACAGACATCAAGGTAGGAGCGCAGAATGCGTTTTATGAAGATGAAGGCGCTTTCACCGGCGAAATATCGGTGCAAATGCTGGAGGATGTAGGTGTGGATTACTGTATCATCGGCCACTCCGAACGGAGACAGTATTTTGGCGAAACTGACCAAACCATCAACCGCAAGTTAAAGAGGCTCTTTGCTGGTACAATTACGCCGATTCTATGCGTTGGAGAAAATCTTCAGCAGAGAGAACAGGAAGAACAGTATTTGGTAGTAAGGGATCAGCTGATGGGCGCACTTGCGGGAATCGCTCCCGAGCAGGCTGTAAAACTGGTCATTGCATATGAGCCGGTTTGGGCGATTGGTACAGGAAAGACCGCGACTCCTCAGCAGGCTGAGGATATGTGCGAATTTATCAGAAACGCAGTTGAAGCTCTATATAACGAAGACGTTGCCGATAAAGTGGTAATTCAGTACGGCGGCAGCGTTAAGCCGGCCAATGCAACGGAGATCATGAACATGGACAATATAGACGGCGCTCTGGTAGGCGGCGCCAGTCTCAATGCAAAAGATTTTATGGAAATTATTGATTTTTAGAAGGAGGAGAAGAACATGCCATTTATTGAAGATGTAATCGCACGGGAAGTGCTGGACTCAAGAGGAAATCCTACAGTAGAAGTTGAAATTATGCTGGATGACGGCAGTGTGGGAAGAGCGATGGTACCGTCCGGCGCATCCACAGGCGTTCACGAGGCAGTTGAGCTGCGGGACGGAGACAAGAGCCGTTATCTGGGCAAAGGTACTTTGCAGGCGGTAGAGAATGTAAACACCGTAATTGCCGATGAGGTGATCGGCTGCGACGTATTCGATCAGGTGGGCCTGGATAGACTGCTCATCGACCTGGACGGAACTCCCAACAAGGGTAAACTGGGCGCCAATGCGATTCTCGGCGTTTCCATGGCTGCGGCCAGAGCGGCGGCTGAATCTCTGGGACTTCCGCTGTTCCAGTACCTGGGCGGCGTCAACGGAAAAGTTCTTCCTACTCCCATGATGAATATTTTAAACGGTGGTTCCCATGCCGATAATACCGTCGACATTCAGGAATTCATGATCATGCCTGCCGGAGCTCCTACGTTCAGAGAAGCGCTGAGAATGGGCGCGGAAGTATTCCACAGCCTGAAAGCCGTATTAAAAGGCAAGGGCCTCAATACAGCCGTGGGCGACGAAGGCGGATTTGCTCCAAACTTGTCCACCAACGAGGAAGCCATTCAGGTCATAATCGAAGCCATCGAAAAGGCCGGTTACAAACCTGGCGATGATGTGCGCATCGCACTGGACGTTGCTGCCAGCGAATTCTACAATGCAGAGAAAGACATTTATGCTCTGACTGGTGAAGGCGTGAGCAGAACAGCGGCGCAAATGGTTGAATACTACGAAATGCTGGCGGATAAGTATCCAATTGTTTCCATCGAAGACGGATTGGCGGAAGACGACTGGAACGGCTGGAAGCTGCTTACCGAAAAGCTGGGCAAAAAGATTCAGCTGGTGGGCGACGACCTGTTTGTCACCAATACCGAGAGACTGGCAAGCGGAATCGAAAAGGGAATTGCCAATTCTATTCTCATCAAGGTCAACCAGATCGGAACACTGACCGAAACCTTTGACGCCATCGAAATGGCGAAAAAAGCCGGTTACACAGCAGTTGTGTCCCATAGAAGCGGTGAGACGGAAGATACGACCATCGCCGATATCGTTGTCGGACTCAATGCCGGACAAATCAAGACCGGGTCCCTTTCCAGAACCGACCGGATCGCCAAATACAACCAGCTGCTTCGCATTGAAGAGCTGCTGGGCGACTCAGGCCTGTACGCGGGATTTGATGCCTTCTATAATCTGAAATAAATTGAAGCGTAAAGTAACTTTGCGGGCAGCGTGTGCTGCCCGTAATCTTTTTTCAGAGTACCATTATGATTGAAGAGGGCAGGTGTGTCAGGATGCTGGAACAAAAAGAATATGATATTTTGAACGGTATTATTAAAACTGTATACCAAACAACCAACTCACAGGCCATGCGCAGACAGGTGCTGATGGACTTGAAAAAGCTGACCGGCTGTAAATTTTCAGTATTTAGCCTGGGCCTTCTGCGAAATAAAATCGTCTATCTAACCGATAGTGTGATCGTCAGCGATTTCGAGAAAGAATTTGAAGATTCGTTTATTTATCTCAGCGAAACAAAATATGAGATGTCGGATTATGCTTCCTGGATTTTTCTGATTCCGGAGTCGGTGGTCTATAAAGATTCTGACCTGGTCAATGACCAGCTGCGGAAAAAGACGCCCTATTACAAAGACTATCTGCTTGCCAGCGGACTGCCCCATGTGGCAGGGATCTCCATTGTGGAAAACGGCAAATTTCTTGGAGCGCTGACCCTGTACAAAGCGGAGAAAGCCGGTGATTTTACGGAAAAGGATCTGTTTGTCCTTGAGTTTCTCCGGCCCCATCTGGAAACGCGGCTTTCAACCGATGACCTGCGGGCAGGAAGCAACAAAAATAACATATCCTATCTGCTGAAAAGCAATTATTTCATGACAACACGGGAAATCGAGATCCTGGGCCTGGTCTTTAAAGGAAAGCGCAATGACGAAGTTGCAGATTTACTGGGGATTGCAGAAAACACTGTCAAAAAACATGTGAGCCATATCTACGAGAAACTGGAGGTCTCCAGCCGGTCCCAGCTGGTTCAGTTTGTCCTCGATCATGATATGGCTCACTTGTGGTAGAAACCATCCGCAGAAAAAGGGTGTGAAAGATTTTTCTAGCAGGCGGCTATATCAGGTGCAGCGCCTTCAAGGGTATCCAGCCTGCGGCATTCTCTGCGAATGAAGATCAGGCAGAGGATAAACGCGAGGGCATCGGCTGCCGGCTGTGCAAACCAGATTCCCTTATACCCGAAGATTGCAGGAAGAAGGAAGAGCAGTGGTGTGGAAAAAGCCACACGGCATAAAGCGCAGACCAGCGCCGGCCGGATCATTTCGATGGCCTGGAAGTATCCGCTGGTGACCAGGGCGAGACAACCGAAGGTGAATAACGGCAGGAATACATGCATGATGGCGACGGTCGCATCGATCAGCTCCGGATCTTCGCCGACAAAGAAGGTCACGACCGGTTTTGCGAAAACAAAGATGATTGCCAGCAAGCAGCTCAGGGCCAGAACAGACTGGAAGGTGGAGGTTTTTAACAGCTGTTTTACACGGATGAAATTCTTCATGCCGAAGTTATAGCTGGCAATGGGAAGCAGCCCGGAAATCAGTGAGTTGCAAAGGAGCATGATGATGTAGACAATATAAGCGTTGATCGTTCCAAATGCCGCAATTTCCAGTTCGCCCCGTCCATAGCTGACGATCTGGCGATTGACAATGATCGTTGTCAGAATAACGCACAGTTCGATGAGAAAAGGCGCAAAGCCGATCTTCAAGGCGCTGCCGATGATGGAAAACTTCAGTTTGAAATCGCGCAGATGAATTTTCATACCGCCTTTGGCCAGCTGCAGATAGGGCACCAGTGCAAAAGCAAAGCCTACGCAGATTACCCAGGAATATGCCGAAGCTTCCATACCAAATCCCATCCGCATCAGGAGAATGTATTCGAGGATGGTCGCAACGATCGCAGGAGCGATGTAGGAGATGGCCGAAGCCAGAGGTTTGCCGATGGCCCGGGTATAATAGTATACTGCCGTACCTGTAATGGAAAAAGGAATGCAGATAAAGTACGGAATTGCATACGCTCTGGCATGGGGCAAAATGTCCGGGGTGGAACCAAGGAACATCAGCAGCCGGTCCATGTTGAGCAGGCACAGAGCAGCCAGAACCAGGGAGAAGAGGAAGGTGAAGATGGTGACCATTGCATAAGTTTCCCGGGCACCTTCAGAATCACCTTCGCCCAGCTTACTTGCGATGACCGTTGAACCGCCTATGGCAAACAGTGCGCCCAGGGCGATGGTGACGGTCCAAAGGGAGGTAACGATGCCAATGGTGGCAAGGCCGATCGTTCCCTGGCTGTTTCCAACGAAGAACCCATCGGCAATAACCGATATAGCCTGGGCGATCAGGCCAATCAGGCCCAAAAGGGAGTATTTCCAAAACAGCGGTGTGATTTTTTTGGTGGCAAATTCGTGCGCTTCCGTTTCAGGAACAGCTTGATATTCTTGATCGTTACTCATATTTAGCACCGTGTCCTTTCCCAAGAAGCATTCCGTAGGTTTCCGGGCGGCGGTCTTTCAGCAGGGCATAATAGCCGGCCCGCAGCGGTTCCTTGTCCATATAATTGAAGCTGGCTGAAACGATGGCTTCTTGATCTTCAACAACTTCTGACAGCAGCTGGCCATTGGGGCCGGTCAGCTTGCTTCTTCCGAAAAAGTCCAGAATTTCTTCAGCACCAACCTGATTGCAGCAGGCCGTATAAATAACGTTGTCAAAGGCCCGCGCTTGCTGAACCAGATCCCAATCATGCTGCTGGGGCTTTTCCCAGGCTGCCGGAATCAAAATATAGTCCGCGCCTTTTAAGGCCAGGATACGAGCTGTTTCAGGGAAAGCGCTGTCCCAGCAGATCATGATCCCGATGGTGCCGATTTCAGTTTGGAAAACCGGATAGTCCGAGTTGCCGGATTCCACGCCAGGCTTTTCTTCTTCCACCAGATGCATTTTGCGGTACTGGCCCAGCACCTTCCCGCTGCGGTCGATCAGTGCGGCTGAGTTGTAAACCTTGTCCGTATCCGGATCTTTTTCAATGAATCCAAAGACGAGGAAAACGCTGTGGTCTCTGGCATAATTGGATAATTCTTTAATGGATGGACCCTGCATGGTTTCGGCAATGCTGCGGCAGTCTTCCGGTGTGCATTCACAGCCGGTAGTAGCCAGTTCCGGAAACAGGATCAGGTCTGTATCCGGATATTTTTGCAGAGCCATGTCTGCAAGCTGCTTCATTTTATCCAGATTCTTTCGTTTTTCATTGGTCAGCGAGTGCATCTGCGCACAGGTAATACGGATCGTTTCTTTTTTCATATGGTTGTTCCTCCAAAGGTGATTTATTGGCTCTTAGCTGCTAAGAAATTTGTTAGGTTAATTTTATCGCTCCGTAAAACCCTGTGAAATGTACCTGGGAAGTATTTGTTGCCGAAAAAAATAACACAAAAGTAGTATCTGAAAATTCATACTTGACAGATAACGTGCTTTGTGTTGCTTTAAAAGGAGCCGCCTGAAACCTATTTTGATTACGATAAACCAAAAGGCATGAGCAATCATACTTGGTGCGGCAGCCCCTCTGGCTGAACTTTTCCCAGGATGATTTCCAGCCAATAACAGGCCGCAGTTAGAAAAGAACCATGTTGTGACAAAAAAACTTGAATTCTTTTAGGCCATGTGATAAAATTTAGAAGTTAGTTTACAAGGAGGTAAGAAAATGCAGACAATTCTCATGGTAGTACTGGCCATTGCAAGTGTTATTTTGATCATAAGCATTCTGCTGCAATCCAGTAATAGTGCCGGTTTGTCGGGCTCTATCGGAGGAGGAGCAGAGCAGCTTTTCGGTAAGAAAAAGAGCCAGGGATATGAGGGCATCCTCAACAAAATATCCACGGTGGCAGCGGTTCTGTTTATTGTGCTGTCTCTTATTCTCGTTATGCTTGAGGGTTAGGGTTAGCGGTTAATTCGTTTCGTTTAATTTTATTATTATATTTCACTTTTACATAAGAGGTGTCATTGGCGCCTCTTATAGTTGTGTTAAAAGTGAGAGGGAGGTATCATTTTTATGGACAACTTATCAATTATTGCTCCTATTGCGGCAGTCATCGGGCTAATCGTAGCCTTCGGCCTGTCATCATGGATCAGCAAAGTGGCTGAGGGTAATGATAGGATGAAGGAAATCTCAGGCTACATTCGCGAAGGCGCCATGGCGTTCCTGAGAAGAGAGTATAAAGTCATGATCATTGTTATCATCATACTCTTTATTCTGATTGCTGTATGCATCAAACCGCTTACTGGCGTGCTGTATGTAGTGGGTGCGCTCCTGTCTGTTCTGGCCGGATTCTTCGGCATGAACGTTGCGACAAAAGGTAACGTAAGAACAGCTAACGCGGCCAATGAAGGCGGTATGAACAAGGCTCTCAAAGTAGCCTTCCGGTCCGGTGCAGTAATGGGCCTGTGCGTGTCTGGTCTGGGACTTTTAGGCCTGGGTGTCATCTTTGTTATTATGGGCATTTCTTCGGCAGACGTTATCACAGGTTTTGGTCTGGGCGCTTCTTCAATGGCTCTCTTTGGAAGAGTTGGCGGCGGTATTTACACAAAGGCGGCCGACGTTGGTGCTGACCTGGTAGGTAAAGTTGAAGCAGGTATCCCGGAAGACGATCCAAGAAACCCGGCTGTTATCGCAGATAACGTAGGCGACAATGTAGGCGACGTTGCCGGTATGGGATCCGACTTGTTTGAATCCTATGTTGGTTCTATCATTTCCGCAATTACACTTGCGGTTATTATCCCGCACGTAACTCCAATGTTCGGATCATCCTTTGAGCTGGATCCGGTCGTTGGTTCTGTATTCCCGCTGGTGCTGGCGGCTATCGGCCTGATCGCATCGGTTATCGGTATCCTGCTGGTAAGAGGCAAGGAAGGCGGCAACCCTGCTGCTGCGCTCAATATGGGAACTTATATCAGCGGCGTTATCGTAGTGATCGCTTCTCTGATTTTAAGCAAGACCATGCTGGGCAACTTCAACTCAGCGATTGCGATTATTGCTGGTCTGATTGTTGGTATTGCCATCGGTAAAATTACTGAAATTTATACTTCTGCAGATTATAAATCCGTTAAAAAGATCGCAGACCAGTCTCAGACCGGTTCAGCGACAACAATTATCAGCGGGCTGGGCGTTGGAATGCTGTCCACCGTATGGCCGATCATCTGCATTGCAGTGGGTATTTTCGTAGCAAACGGCTTTGCCGGATTATATGGTATTGCTCTGGCAGCTGTCGGAATGCTGTCCACAACCGGTATGGTTGTAGCAGTTGACGCTTATGGTCCTGTATCCGACAATGCCGGCGGTATCGCTGAGATGTCCGAGCTTCCTGCGGGCGTTCGAGAAATCACGGACAAACTGGACTCCGTTGGTAACACAACCGCAGCCATCGGTAAAGGATTTGCGATTGGTTCTGCGGCTCTGACAGCTCTGGCTCTGTTTGCTTCCTTCTCGCAGGTTGCACAGATCAGCGCAATTTCATTGCTGGATCCAATGGTAATCATCGGTCTCTTCATTGGTGCTATGTTGCCGTTCCTGTTCTCCGCTATGACGATGAACTCGGTAGGTAAAGCGGCGAACCAGATGATCGAAGAGGTAAGAAGACAGTTCAGAGAAGATAAGGGCATTATGGAAGGTACTTCTAAGCCTGACTATGCAAGATGCGTAGATATCTCCACAAAAGCAGCGCTGAAAGAAATGCTGGCTCCTGGCCTGATGGCAATTATCGCGCCTCTGGCAGTTGGTGTTGTTCTGGGCGTTGAAGCGCTGGGCGGCATGCTGGCTGGCGCGCTGGCTGCAGGCGTACTGCTGGCGATCATGATGGCTAATGCAGGCGGTGCCTGGGATAATGCGAAGAAGTATGTTGAAGAAGGACATTACGGCGGCAAGGGTTCCGATACCCATAAAGCTACTGTCGTTGGAGATACGGTCGGTGACCCGTTCAAGGATACATCCGGTCCGTCCATCAACATTCTGATCAAGCTGATGACGATCGTAGCAGTCGTATTTGCGCCACTGTTCGTAAGTATCGGCGGACTGATCTAATTGAAAAACAATTGAATGTAAGTTATTTAGGGCGAGCTCTTCGGAGCTCGTCTTTTTGTGTGGGGAGAGAAGCAGGAGTTGGGGATTTTTGAGTAAACAATGGAAGGTAAGAAAGAGATGGACTTGTTGCGGAAAAAAATGAAACTTTCATGTAAAATTTACGCCATTTTCTACGATAGCGGCCTCTCAAATCTGCCGGGAAGCTGCGTAGGCCGCTTTCTGCCAAGAACAGGCCCCATAACCCTGTAACTTAGAGAAAAGAATGCCGCTTTTTACAAAAGTTTTCCGGAATATGGGGCTTTGGCGGTTTGAAGGTGGGATGTGGATATCCCGGGAAAACTTTCATACTAATCTGGACAATATAATGTGACTGTAAAATCCAATAAAAGTAATAATTTCCAAAAAAACTTGACAAAATATGTAAATTACTGCAGAATGTAAATATATTACAGATTACTGCAAAGAGAGCGAAAAGTTCAAGGAGGATTTTGGAGATGAGAAGAGTCAGGGCGAAAGACGCCGGTCGGATTCATACAAATGCGGGCTGTAACAGACAAGCCATACTTCTGCTGGCACTGATCGCAGTGCTGCTGCTGTCCTGCATGCCGCAGCAGGCCAGCGCCTTTACCATAAACGGCGGCAGCTACAAAGCGCTGATCTCTTACCCAGGGGTGAAAACCTTTAACTACGCAGTCAAGCCGGTTCGGGAAAATCTGATCGCCGCCGACATGGTGGATCCGGAATACAGCTTTAAGACCGGCTCCAAAGCAGTGGATGAATACTTCGGCTCAACGGCCACTTATACAGACCGAAGCGGAACCAAACGCAAAGGCTTTTATCTCAATAAAAACAGCAAAGGAAAATGCGGCGTCCGCTATAACAAGCTTTTTCAATACAACAACACTTGGGTTGACGTTAAGACTACCTTTACCAACTGGTCCCTCAAGGACAAGAAAAAAGCTTTCGCTGCAGGCGGGTTTTGCAAGATTTGGTGGACCAATGTCAAATGGCTGAAGATGAAACACGAATTTTTCCTGTCTGGCACCAACACGCCTGTCCAGGTCAACGGGTTCTTTTCCTTCAGCGATGTGGACGATGCCCAGGGCCTGGCAATCCCCAGCGGCCAGATAAAAAAACTTTGGGTGAACTCCAAAGGAACGATTCTTAAATATAAAAAAGAAGATGACCTGCTGTTAATCCAGTCGGATGATGTTTTGATCCCCAACTTGGGCACAGCAAACTACAGCCCTGCCAAAGCGGCAACAGCCACTTTTTCTTATCAGTTCAGCGGCAACAGCCATACCCAATACGTACTGGACGGCAACGCCGACGGCTCGGATAACGTCATTGGATTTGATGCGGCCAAATACATTCCATCTATGATCCCCCAGCCCAAACCGCCTGCCATCGAAAAAACCGTATCCGATCAGGATGAAAAGGATGTTTCCAACAATATAGTCCCCACCATCCGCGATGCCTGGACCTACACGCTCAATGGTCTGGTGCCCTTGGAGACAGAGCCGGGAAACTTCTATCAAGGCTTTTCCATGAACGATACCTTGGATAGTTGTCTGGAGATTCAGGATGTCCACATATATAAAAATAAAAGCGAGGACGTGTCCGGTCAATTTACCATAAACATCAGCGGACCGACGGTATCTGCGGCAGCTAAAAACTGCAGTACAGCTTCATTTTACGGATGTAATTACCAGCTGCGTATCACTGCAGGCATAAAGAGCGGAGCTACAGAAGAGATATTGAGGAATCATGGCCATTACGACAGCGGCAGAGGCGCAATTCGCTTTTCCAACACCGGCAGGGTGGTGTATCAGGCAGGCGGCAGCCAGACCGTGCGTACCACCAATACAGTAACGACAGAAATTCCTCTGCCGGTTCTCTCCATTACAAAAGAAACCTCGAAAAAAGAATACCGGGTGGGCGACCCCATCGATTATACTGTGAGGGTTACCCAGACCAAGGCCAATTCAGCGGCGCTGGATCTGTATATAAAGGATGATAGCCTTCCAAAGGAGGTCAAAGTGCTGGCCGATACACTGCAAGTCTCCGGCATCACAGGGTATGAACTGACACCTCTGGAAAACGGCTGTCTGCTCAAGGTGAAGCGGCTGAATTACGGGCAGACAGCAGTCATCCGCTATCAAGCCAGAGCAGAAAAGGCAGCCGCCCATCGGGACATCGATAATACGGCGCTCACGGGCGCTCTCCTTGCCCGGGAAAAGACAGCGACAGCAGCTGTTCATATAAAGCCCTACAACATTGAAGGGCAAAAGATTTGGGATGACCATGAGGACCAGGACGGCCTGCGTCCCCAGTCCCTTAAGGTGAAACTGATGGCAGACGGGCAGATGGCAGATACACTTTCGATCAGCGAAGAAACGGAATGGAAATATGTATTTGAAGATTTGGAGCCTTTCGATGAACAGGGCCGCAGGATTGATTACACGGTAGAAGAAGAGCAGATTCCAGGATACACATCAAAGCAATTGGGATATGATATGGTGAATCATCATACCCCTGAGCAGATTACCATTGAAGGCGCCAAGCTTTGGAACGATGCGGATGACCTGGATAAGCTCCGGCCGAAAAGAGTGATCGTCTATCTGATGGCGGACGGAAAAAAATACGCATCAAAAACCATTTCCACGGCGGAAGACTGGAAGTATTCCTGGACCGTGGATAAATACCGGCCCAGAGGCGTACCCATTGATTATAAAGTGGAGGAAAAACCTGTAGAGGGTTATGAGGCAAGCGTATCAAACTATGACTTGGTAAATACCCATGTCCCTTATCAGATACACCTGGTCAAATATGAAAAGCTGGAAAACGGCGAAAAAACAGAAAAGCCGCTGGCAGGCGCAGTCTACCTGGCTTACCGGCAGGGAGAAAAAGATGAGAATGGCAACTTGCTTCCGGACAAATTCCTGGGCAGATACACGACGGATTCCAGCGGCAGCATTATCATTAGAGGACTCAGCCCGGGCAGCTATTACCTTCTGGAAGACAGAGCGCCGCCCGGTTATCGGAAAGAAAAGGACCGCATAGATATTCAAATGGAAAAGGCACAGACCGACGGACCGGTAAAGCAGCCGCAGATCACGACTGTTATCGCATATAACCAGAGAGAATACGGCTTACTGGAACTCGTCAAAAAGGATGACAGAGCAAACAGCGTGGCGGACGCAGTCTTTGGGCTTTATCGAGATCAGGACTGCCAGAGGCAGGAAGGAAGTTATACCACTGATGATAAAGGGCGGATTCGCATTGATTCGCTGCGTTGGGGCATCTACTTTCTCAAAGAACTCCAGGCCCCAGGCGGCTATGAGCGGTCAGAAGAAATTCAAAAAGTGGAGATCGGGCCGGAGAATTTGCATCCGTTAATCGAGGTTTACAATCAACAGAAAAAAGGATCGGTCATACTGACGAAAACCGATGAGACGGAAACCATAAGGCTTGCAGGCGCGGTTTATGATCTCTTTGATGATGCGGGGCGGATCGTTAAAGAAAACCTGACGACAGATGAAAAGGGCAGGCTTCAAGTCGAGGGACTCAAATGGGGCGGCTATTACTTTCTGGAGAAAAAGGCTCCCGAGGGGTATGGGATCAGCAGTGAAAAGATTCGATTTTCCGTCAACAGCACAACAGGAGGAATGACCCAATACGTGGAGGCTGCCGATAAAGCCCGGCGGGGGCAGCTGACGATCGTTAAACAGCTTCGGACCGATGAAATCCATATGGCTCACGGGGTACCGTCTTTCATTTTCCGTCTTACAGGCAAAACGGCGGATGGGGAAGCGATAACCGAATATCAGATGGCGACCTTCAACCAAACCTACGTGGAAAACAACCGGAATCAAGACGGAACTGTAAAAAAATCGGTTGTTTTCAGCGGACTAAAAAGCGGAACCTACCAGGTGGAAGAATTGGAGCATATCCGATATCAGCTGGCCGGGATCACAGACTTGTCGCCAAACGGCAAAAGGGACGGTGATAAGGTGATCTTCCAACTCGAGGGGGAGGAGGAAGGCACGGCCACCTTCCTTAATGAGAAAGAGAAGTGGCAGGACTATTCCCACACTGCGGCAAAAACCAACTTGATAAAACTGAACCGCAGGCTCACTGGACTGAAGCTTCAATATGAAGGCGAGAACATTCTGGAAGGAAACCAACAATTTCCCCGGGAAAAACTCCAAGTGACCGCTGTTTACGACGATGGCACCCAGGCTCCCCTGGGACAAAATCAATTCCAATTAAAGAAAGAGGATGGCGGGGTCCTGACCAGAGTTCCCAAAATTGCAGGAAGCTATACGGCAGCAGTTGAATATGAGGAGGATGGGATCTGCCGCCGGGCCACAATCACTTATCAGGTAGAAGCAGTTAAGCTGCTGACCATCCAGTTTGATACGGGAGGGGGCGGGACCATGGCTCCCCTGATCGCAGAGAAATACAGCTGTCTGGCGGATTACAAAGAAGGGGAATACATTCCGCTGCGCTCGGGATTTTCCTTTGGTGGATGGTACCTGGATAAAGAACTGATTTCCGCCTTCAATACAAAGAAGGAACTGGTCGAGGATTTGACACTGTATGCCCGATGGCAAGAGAAACATCTGAACGACTATACCTGGGAAGAAATCAAGAAGATTGCCGATTCCGGCAAAGCGGAGACCGTGCTTGATGAATGTTTTTCCGCAGTCAAAAAAGACTTGGAGGACGGTCGATTGTCGCAGGAAACGCTGAAACATACCAAGGAGCTTACCATCAATGGAAAGCAGTGCCACGCTGTGATTCTCGGCTTCAATCAGGATCGGAAGGAGGATGGCAGCAGGGCGGGACTCTCTTTTCTGATTTGGGAGCCTGTGGCTGCTGATGTTTTCAACCCGACCCTGACCAACCAGGGCGGCTGGAAGGATTCTCAGCTTCGAAAAAAGACGGCTCCTTTGGCAGCGGAATTACCGCAGGCCGCAGTGCCGGTGCAAAAAGAAAGCTGGGGATTTGCGGACGGCAAGGCGCTGAAAGAAACCACATGGGACAAGCTCTGGCTGCTTTCACAGTCGGAAGTCTGTGGAGCATGGGGGTATGAGGACGAGGAACTGGAGCCATCGATTTACTTTGAGGATTTGGACTTTGGCCGGCTGCGGAGCGGCAGGGGAGAAGGAGCGCAGTACAAGCTTTTTCAAGGCCTGATTCCCGACGGAAAGCCGGATCTGGAAGCTGCCGCCGCGCTGGGAAAACCCTGGTGGCTCCGTTCTGCCAACCTGGAAGGGGAGCAGAGGTTCTGTTTCTTTGACGCTGATGGTGCGGCCAGATAGGGGAGATGATGATGGAAAAAATGAAACATTGCCTCGGACAGCAGGGCAAGTCATGTTTGCTGGTACTGGCTGGAGCAGTCATGCTGTTTTTGCTTCTGGTGGAGCCGGCGCTGGCCAAGACCGTCGCCGGTACCACCTCCAGAAATAGTTCAAAATATGACTTTAACTGCGTGTATACACTGACGGATGATGCTGCCAACAAACGATATGCCCTGGAGGTTACGGCCCAGCTGAAGATTAAAAAATACAAGTTCAGCAGCACCCAAACCCACAAGGTCAATATCAAAATAAACGGGACTACTTATACCAAGACCTTTGACGGTATGAGCGGAGGCAACAATTCCTCCACCGTGACCAAGAACCTTTATAAGAAGACGGTGTACTTTTCCTACGCCTCGGCCGCCAGGAGCATCCCGGTCAGCATTACCACTTCCGATATTTCATCCGGCGGCTACGGGCCCGGCGTTTGTAAAGCTTCGACCAATGTGACCGTTCCGGCGGTGACCACGACAAAAATCTTGTCCGGCAGCGTTATTTGGCAGGACAACAATAATCAAGACGGTCTGCGCAGTACCAGGACCATAACCGTGATCAGGGACGGTCAGGCTTACACAAGCTTTGCGGCCATCGGCGCATGGAATGTCTCTGTTCCAGTCTATAAAGCAGGAGGGGGAGAATCGGCCTATTCGGTAACAGGAAACGGCCTCAGCGGATATTCAGGACCATCCGTTTCCGGATTTAACCTGACTTACACCAGGACAGCCTATTACACCACCGAAGTTTCAGGAAAAATTTACTGGGAGGACATGGACAATCTGATGGGAACCCGGCCCGGGTCCGTAGTTGTGCGTGTTCTCAGAGGAACATCCGTAGCAGCGCAGGGTACCGTTTCCCCTGGCGCAGACGGGAGCTGGAGTTTTTGCTTTTCCGATCTGCCAAAGTATGAGGGCGGTGCGGAGATTCGCTATACAGTCTCACAGAATGCCGATGGATATGGGACAGCATATGAAGGATTCAAGATTATCAATACCTGGATTCCAGCCTTTGATGTACGCATGGGATTCAGCATATAAGAAAGGAACAGAAAATGGGAAAAGAGATAAGATTAAGGAAAAAAGGGAGCATGCTGCTGGCGGCGTTTCTTCTGGCAGTGGCGGCAATCGGCGGAATCAGCGCCTATTTTACGGACGTGGATTCGGCGGCCAATGTGTTTACAATCGGTAAGGTAAAAATTGACCTGACCGAACCGGCGTATGACGCCCATCCGCAGGATCATCAGAATCTGACGCCAAACAAAAGCCTGGACAAGGACCCATACGTGACCAACACCGGAATCAATGATGCGTTCGTCTTTACAGAATTCACCATACCGAAAGCAGAGGTCAAAACAGCGGCGGAAAACGGTTCTCAAAATACGGCGGTCAATCAGGAACTATTCCAGTATCAGATCAGCGGGGGATGGACACAAGTGGTCAAAGAGGACCGGGAAGATGGCTGCCGGTATGTCTATGCCTATGGCTCAAACGAAGCCTGCACGCCCCTTTCTGCCGGCCATACAACGCCGGTACTGTTCGCAGACGGGAAGATCCGTTTTCTCAATGTGATCGAAGGCCAGGGCTTGGAAGAAGAAATGCTGGAGCTGCCGGTAGATGCTTATGGCATACAGACTGTGGATTTGGATGGGGGAAAGACCGCTCCGGCAGATGTCTGGGCTGTTTTAGAAAATCAGCAGGCAGGAAAGTAACATGAAAGGGATGAGGCGGCTGGCGGCTGCGGCCGGGCTGTTTCTCGTGCTGGCCGCGGGAGGACTGGCCAGTATGCTGGCACTGCAGGAGGAAAGCCTGTCCAGCAGATTTCAGACCGGAGGCGTGGACATTTGCCTGGAATCGAAGATGAAAGAAAATGGCCGCGTCAAAGAGTTTGTTCAGCCCCGCGATCTGGTCCCGGGCCAGGAGATTTCCATGATCCCGGTCATTACCAGCCGGGCAGAGGATTGCTACATAAGAGCGCAGATTGAAGTGACCATGGATGAAGAGGGACCGCAGCCTGTAAAGATGCAGGACTTTATTGGTATGAATGCGGCCTGGATTGAGCAAGGCGCCTATTACTATTATCGCTACCCGCTGGCGCAGGGGCAGACCGCGGAGCTTTTTCAAGGGCTGCGTGTGCCTGCCGCATGGACGGACAAAGAGGCATCCGGCTTTGATCTGCACATTACAGCGGAAGCTGTTCAGTCGCAGAACTGGAAGGCCGATTTTCAGAAGCACAACCCTTGGGGGAGCGTGGAAACGGAATTTTCTCAGATCGGAGAATACTATCTGGCCGGAAGGGGCAAGCGGACGGAAAACAAAGGGATTAGTCTGGTTTATCAGGGCGGCGCAAAGGCGCTGGTCAGCGATGCCGATTCGTTCATGGCTCATTTGAGCGACCTTATGCCCGGCGATCATTACAGCGATGTCATGAAGCTGAAAAATGCCGGACAAGAATAAGTGTGTATTTTTTTTAAAGCATCCACGGAGGAAACGAAACTCCTGAAGCAAATTCAGCTTCGCATTGAATCGGAAACAGGACTCTTTTATCAGGGCCCGCTGACTTGTGAAAAGCTGTCGGATTATCGGATGTTGGCAGAGCTTGAAAAAAAACAGGCGGAGAAGGTGAAGTTTTCCATCCATGTGCCGGAAACATTGACGAATCCCTACCAAGTCCTTGCAGACAGGGTAACTTGGTATTTCAAGGTTTGCGATGAGGATGGCAATCCAATACAGGCACAGACGGGTGATGAGCGATGCTTTGGGCTTGCGATTCTGATTATGGCTGTGAGCGCAGCGGCAGGGCTGCTGATAATAAGGAGGAGCAGGAGATGATACGAACTATTTATCATATCATTGAAAACGTGCTGATTTTTTTGATTCTTTTTTTTACGCTGGCCTTGGGCGGCGCCAAGCTGATCGGCCATATCAGCCCATTTATGGTTTTAAGCGGCTCCATGGAGCCCCAGCTTGCGACCGGCAGCCTGTGCTTTGTCAATGAACGAGACCGGGAGGCGAAGGCGGGAGATATCATCGCTTTTTCCAAAGGGAGCACGAAGATTGTTCATCGGGTTTTAAAGGCGGAGCACGGCGCCTATACCACCAAAGGGGATAACAATCCCCACGCCGACAGAGCGCCTGTCAGCCAAAAGGAGGTTATGGGAAAAGTGGTCTTTTCTATTCCAAAAGCAGGGTATGCGGCGGCTTTTCTGCAGACGAAGAAGGGCATGCTCCTGACCAGCGCCGCTCTGGCGGCATTCTTTGTAATGGGGCGTCTGCTGCCTGAAAGGAAAAAGCGGGGAGGCGGCTATGAAGCAGGTTAGATTTAAAAACAGAAGGCTGGCTGTGGTGCTGATGCTTTTGCTGCTTGTTAACAGCAGTTTTCTGGGACTGCTTGCTTATAGTGTTTATCAAGCTCAGGCGGTCAATGCCTTTACGGTGGGTTACGGGGAGATTGAAATTGAAGAGGACTTTGAACCGCCTGCCAAAATGCTCCCCGGCATTACCATCCGCAAGGAAGTGGCGGTGGTCAACACAGGCCCGGTTCCCTGCAGGGTCAGACTGCTGGCCAAGTATACCAGCAGTCAAATGGCCGCCCTCTCTGTGGTGGATTTTGACCGGGAGCATTGGTCGGAAACCGGCGACTATTTTTATTACAAATACGTCCTCCAGCCAGGGGAAAAAACTGCTCCCCTTTTTTCTGAAATCAAGATCAGCGAAGCGGCAAGCCAAAGTGAACTGGAGCCGTTCGACATTCTTATCTATGGAGAAGCAATTCAAGAAAACGGCCTTCTATGGAGTGAGCTCTAAAGTCAAGGGCTGAATGTTACATTAGTAGGACTGTTTATTACAGCGTGACGATGTAACAAATTTCCTGTACGTAAAAACGGTACAAACCATTGACAAAAATGACCGGGGGGGGGGGTAGTATATTTATACGAATAGGGGAGAGGCAAGGATGAATGTATAAGCTATAATGCCATAAAATTGCAATATGATAGTTGTTTGCAAAGGGTGATATTATGAAAAGCTCTCTCCGCCATTCAGAGCTTCATAGCAACGGTCTTTGCGCACTATCATCCTGATGGTGCGTTTTTTTGCGCCACCTGCCCCAAGCTCTATTACGATTTCGTTTTGTACTATTTATTAAGGAGGAAGACATGGAAGCAAGGAAAAAGAAAAGCAGCAGGCTTCTAGCGTGGGTGGTCGTGATCGCCGTGGCGTTTACCATGACGTTCCCGACTGCATTTGTCTGGGGTGCTGAAACCGGCGCGACGCAGGAAACGGTCGCAGCCGATGATCAGACGCCGGGCGAAGATCCTGCGGCGGAGGAAAGCAGTAATAAGGATCCGACTGAGGCTGTGAAGACAGAGCCGGAGACGAAGAAGCCGGCGGCGAAGGCAGCGGCGGCAGAGAAGAAAGAGGCTGCTGATGACAATGTGGCCAAGATTGGTGATCAGGGCTACGCTACGTTGGCAGCAGCGATCGATGCGGCAACCGATGAATCAACGATCGTTCTGCAGAAAGATGTAACCGAAGATGTTGTGGTTCCGGAAGGAAAGACAATTACTTTGGATTTGAATGGTAAGACTTTGACAAATGTCAAGGACCATACAATCTTGAACAAGGGCACCCTAATCATTGACGGCAAAGGAACAGTAGATAATATATCTCATACAAAAGGCGCCGTTTATAATGATGAGGGAGCGACTGCAACCTTAAAGAGCGGAATCTATATCCGCAGCAAAGAGGATGGAAAAAAAGATTCTAATTCTTGGTATAATATTCTTAACCATGGAACAATGACCATGGAAAAAGATGTTGTCGTAAAACAAGGTGAAGCGTTTGGATATTCCAGCTTGGTAGAGAATGGATTCTTTAATAAAGGTGATAAAAAAGGTAGCAATCTTGCGAAACTGACGATTGAAGGCGGAAATTATAGCGGTGGAAAATATACCGTTAAAAATGACGAATGGGGTGAACTGACTATCAATGGCGGGAGTTTTGAAACAAAGATTGAATCACCGATTCTGAATTGGAACAAAGCGGTCATTAATGGAGGAACCTTTAATTCCAGTAATCGTGTGATTACTAATGGAGTATACGACAAAGATTCTTCTATAGGAGAGTTATCCATAAACAACGGCACATTCAATGTAGGCGGCAATTCTGACCTTATAATTAAGGCGGATTCAAACGGCGAATTAGGTAACATTAGTATTACAGGCGGGATTTATAATGTGAGCCCAAAGGCGGATCATATTGCGCAGGGCTATGTTGTAACAAAGAATGCCGGAGCCTATAAAGTAGTAGCTGGCGAAGGAATTGCAGCGGCTATTGGAGATGATGAGTATTCATCATTGAAAGCAGCAATCGATGCGGCAAAGGATGGCCAGATTGTAAAATTGCTGAACGATGTAACAATCAATGAGAAGGTCTTAGTAAGCGGTAAGAAAGCAATCACGCTAGATCTTGGAGACAAGGAAATTGTTGCAGGGGATGACCTTCTTAAGAAATATAGTCAGACACAACCAATTGAGGTAAATGGTGCCGACACCACTCTGACAATCACTGGCAAGGGTGAAATCAATGGCGAAAAAGCGTATGCAGCTATTGGAGTGATGGGTGCTGGAACGTTAATCGTTGAAGATGGCACCATAGTAGGCCAATATTATGGAATTGCCGGAAATGGTCTGGCAAAAAATGCGGGAACCGAGATCACCATAAAAGGTGGAGCGATTAAGGGACTTGCAGCAGATGATAATGCCGCAATCTATCATCCGCAAGATGGCAAGTTATCCATCACAGGAGGAACACTTGAAGGAGCCACAGGCGTCCAGATGTGTGCGGGCGAAGGAAGTATCAGCGTTACAGGCGGAAAGATTATCGCAACAGGGCAGGATAAGAAAGCTGCAAAAGTAGAAGGCGACGGACTAATTTGTGACGGAGCCGCGATTTCCCTGGTCAGCAGAAATTATCCGGGCGGAGATCCATCCCTGACAATCAGCGCGGGTGAATTCACATCCGCACACAACGATGCAGTAGTAGCATATAAATGGAATAGCAATAAGACATGGGAAGCATGGGCAAACGCAGCAGATCATTTGAAGATCAGCGGCGGAACCTTCAGCACCAACCCATCCGCCTATGTTGTAAAAGACTATGCAGTCAATAAAACTGATAAAGGCTACAACGTTGTCAAAGCAACAGACGCAGCCGGCGAAGCGTTGATTGGAAACACATATTATAAAACCCTTGCCGATGCAATTGTAGCAGCAAAAGAAAAAGACACCGTAAAACTGAACAAAGACGTTCAGGTGACCATGACCGCTCAGAACACAGCGGCGATTCTAATCGATAAAAACATTACTCTGGACGGTAACGGAAAGACCATCACAGCAACAGGCGACACAAAAGCAATCGGCCATGTCATTGAAGTTTCCAACGGAGTCAAAGCTGCAGTCAAGAATCTGACTATAGACGGCAACCAGATTGCAAAACATGGCATCCAGGTGTATAGCAAAGAAGAACCACAAAGTGAAGCCAAAGTTACTTCCGTTACAGTGAAAAACTGTACGGGCTATGGATTCATGATCAATGGCGGTAAAATGATCGCTACCAGAATCACAGCGGAAGCGAACGGCTGGGGCGGCGTCAACATTGGACAGGGCACGGATGTAACCGCAGAACCAAGCTTTACCTTTAACAGCGGAACCCTGCAGGAGCATAATCCAATCCAGGCCGATAACGTGGGCGACAAAGCGCCAAGTACAAGCTGGGTTATCTTTGGCGATAATGCTGGAACCTGGTATGCGACAAAGAGCGTCCGCAAGGAGGACAATAAGACTCTGATTCAGTGGAGCAGCCAGTTAGCCGGCGAAGCACAAACTGACGGCGTGACCTATCCGACCTTGAAAGAGGCAATCGAAGCTGCAAAAGCAGGAACAATCGTGACACTGCTGAAAGACGTGACCGTGGATATGGGGACGGAAAAAAATAATCCGGCTATTCTCATTGATAAGGCAATTGACTTTAATGGAAATGGAAAAACCATAACGGCCAAAGGCGACAAAGAAGGGATCGGACATGTGCTCGGCGTACAGAGTTCGAATGTTGAAATTAATGCCTTGACGATCGATGGCAATAATGGGACGGCCAGACACGGTATTCAGACCTATGGAGAAGGCAGTGCGGCAACCCTGACTGAGGTGACGGTTAAAGACTGTTACGGATATGGTATCGTGGCAAACGGCTCTGCGGTAACCGCGAATGGACTTTACACAAGCGGAAACGGCTGGGGCGGGGTCAATGTGACAAAAGGCTCCGGCGTCACAGCTGATCCAAAATTTGAATTCAATTATGGAGATTTACAGCAAGACAATCCGATTCAGATTGATAACGTTGATAAAACTGTGGAAGTAAAGGCTGAATGGGTTGCGATTCATGAAGATATGGCTAGTGATTGGCATTCTGTAACAACGACTGATGATGGTAAGACGATCATCCAGTTTGCACCGGGCGCAGCGATTAAGTGCCTTTCCCTCAACACGAGTGCAATGACCTTGACAGAAGGCAATAAGGGGCAGCTCATCGCAACGATTGAACCGGAAGAAGCATATGATACCAGCATTGAATGGACTGCTAGCAATACCGACAAGATTACCGTCGATGACAACGGCGTTGTTACCGCATTAAAGACAGGCGAGGCAACTGTTACCGCGACAGCGGCAGATGGAACCACGAAGGCTGAATGTAAAATAACGGTAATAGAAAAAGCTGCAGACAAAGAACCGGTTAAGGTCATCGTGGAACCAAGTAAAACAACGGCAACCGACGATGAAGGGACCGAACAAGAGGTTATCAATGAAGCGGACGTTAAACAAGCGATCGACAACGCAAAGGAAAAAGAAGAAGTTGTTGTCAAAGTTCCGGCAGACGTTCCTCCAGTGCTGAGCGAAGATGTCTTTGCGGCGGCGAGTGAAAGCAAGGCTGCCAAACTGATCGTAGAAGTACCGGCAACGAAAGATACCTATGCGGCAACCTTTGAATTCGATACGGCAGCCATTGAAAATATGGTGGCAGTTGATACGAAAATCGAGAAGAAGGATATCACTGACGTTTCTGGCTTGTCTGGCGATGCTGCAAAACTGGGATTAACCTTATCACACGAAGGCGACTTCCCGGCACCGGCGACCATCACCATTGCCATTAATGATAATAGTATTAAAGATGGCGATACGGTATATATCTATTATCTCAACAATGGAAAGCTCCAGCTGATCGACAATGGTCCGCTGATAGTGAAAGATCGCAAAGTGACTTTTACTCTGAGTCATGCATCTGACTACGTGATCAGCAGCGAACCGATTGAACCGGAAACCGCAGCGGATTCCGTGGATGCCCTGATTGGCAAGATTGGTACCGTTGCTTATACAGATGATGTATACCAGGCAATCAAAGCAGCGAAAGAAGCCTACAATGGTTTCGAAAAACAATATGAAGGACAGACCAGCTTAGTTAAACAACACGCGACGATGAAAGCTGCCGATGAGCAGTACACTAAGTGGGACGATCAAGTGAAAGCATTTAAGTCCGATATTGATGACCTTTATGAAGCTGTAGACGGCGCGATGACTTACGCCCAGCAGAAAAAGGTTGAAGCGCTGACAGCAGCCTATAAAGCCTTGAATGCGGATCAGATCGAAGCCTTAGACTGGGACGGCTATGGAAAAGATGGCTACTATGGTGACTTACTGGCCATTCGTGATGCCAGCAAAGATGCAGAAGTTGTTTCTCAGGCCAATCGGGTAAGCAAGCTGGTGGATCAGCTTCCGGCTGCAGCGACCTATTCGACCGCAGACAAGAGCAAGATTGACGCTGCAAGAAATATGTACAACAGCGTGGTTGCCGAAACACCGGATGCCAAAGCATTGTTAACCGCTGATCTGGCAAAGATCGAAAAAGCAGAAGCTGAGTACAAAAACGCCAAGAGAACCGCATACAACAATGCGAGAATCTCCTTGTCAACGACTCAGTATATGTACAACGGCAAGGCTAAGACACCCGCTGTATATGGATTATCCGCCTTTGCCAATGGAACGGATTATACGGTAGCATACAGCAACAACACAAAGACAGGAAAAGCGACCGTAACCGTTACTGGAAGAGGCGACTGCACAGGACTGAGCACCAAGACCGCAACCTTCAGGATTACCCCGGCCAAAGCTGCAATCAGCAAGCTGAAGAAGGGTAAGAAATCCTTCAAGGTAACGATTAAGAGCCAGAAGAGCGCAGGCGTGAGCGGCTATCAGATTTCTTACTCATTGAAGAAGAACAAGAGCTTCAAGAGCACCACGACCACCAAGACCAGCAAGACGGTTAAGAAGCTGAAGGCCAAGAGAACCTACTATGTAAAGGTACGTTCCTATAAGACGATCGACGGTAAGAGATATTATGGTTCTTACAGTAAGATCAAAAAGATTAAAACAAGATAAACAATTCCTTGCAATTACATACACAAAAAGAAACAGGCTTTGCCATTGGGCAGGCCTGTTTCTTTTTGCATGGAATTAGGGTTTTATTAAAGCATTTTTTATGGCTTCCGCCCATGCAACCGCTTAATGATAAAACTTAATTAGGAAGCCTTACACCAAAATTAAAATCGAATGGTTTCATTTTGTCAATAACATACGATTACATTAAAAAGTCTAATTGTTACAAGGTTGCAATGTAACATTTTTGTAGCAAGGCAATACCATGAAAAGCGTTGACAAAAGTTGGTGGGGGGGGTAGTATATTTATACGAAATAAGGGGATTGGGCTGCGTGGGGACAATTAAAAATCCAACAAAAAATTGACAGCCAAATAATTTGTGCAGCAAATAAAAATGAACATTTGAAACAGATTCGAAGCATACGTTCTGGAATGTTTTAATACGATTAACGTGTTATTTAAACGAGGGTGCTGTCAACAGGCGGCGTTTTTTTGTTCGGGAGGGCTTAAAGCGGGGATGCTGGATTGATGATTGGAAGGTAATTGTTTGGAATTGAATGGAGAACGGAAAGATGAATGTAAAAGAGCGTAGTTATGGAAACTCTTTCTTAGCGGTGCTGGTGATCGTGCTGATGATTCTTGCAGCGCAGAGCGCCAGTGTGTTTGCAGAGGATATTGATGCCAGCAAGTTGTCGCCGGATGGGAGCGTGACGGGATTTTCCAATCCAGGTGGATGGATATACGATGACGCCGCGAAAGCATATACAAAAAGCGGTGTGGAATATAATGGCGCAATGTTTCAAACAGAAACAATTACAGGACCGGCAGTGTGTTCCTTTCAGTATGAAGTAAAAGGCGGAAACCTTGATTTTTTCGCATTACTCTTAGATGATCAACAGCAGGGTGACTCCTATAATACAGAGACGAACGGCTTTAAAGAAATCATGGTTCCCATTCCAGAAGGTTCGCACACACTAACCTTTATGTATATGGGATTTGGAGGCACGGGTTCTGTTTCTATAAGAGATTTTTCATTGATACGTGGTCTTGCAGACATTACCATTAGTAGCGGAACTGCTTCCAAAGCATATAAGTTCCAGGACGTCAATGAGGAATATTTCCCCTCAAGAGGAGATGTTACATACACAATAGAAACAAAGATCACAGATAAAGTGAGCGGTCTTCAGTTGTCGGCGAGTCTGGACGGCAATGAAGTTGTTATTTCAAATGGGAAAGTAGAAATTCCTATGACGGAAACCAGCAGCGAACGTAAGCTGGAACTGACCATCAACAATAGCGGCAAATCATATACAAAAACGATAACCATCACTCCTGCTCAGACAGAAAATGCAGGGGTCGCCATTGAAGGTGATGCTGCAAAGGGGCAGGTAACGGCAGAATACGCAGGCGCTTTCCTTCAAACGGACGGAACGATAAATGATATTAAAAGAAATAGTACAGTAATGATCAAAGCAGCTCCCAAGTCAGGAGTGGATTTCCTGGGGTGGGTTGACGGCGCGGGCCAGTTCTTGTCAGCAGAAAAGGAGTATTCTTTCCAGGTTGAAAAGAACGTTAAGATTAAAGCCGTTTTCAGCCAGAATGATTATGCGGCGAGGAACGACGGAAAGTTTTACGCCTCATTAGAAGAGGCTCTTGCTGAAGCTAAAGCAGGCGATACGGTAATTTTGACAGGAGACACGACCCTTAAAAACAATGCAACGGTTCCTAAAGATGTTTTTCTTCTGCTGCCGACCGATGCCTTGGACACAAAGGGATATGCTTCGAGCGGTTACTGTCCGGACGGGACAGATAAAACAACGCCATACACTGGAATTGGAAAGAACGCTAAACTGTATCATATCTTGACAATCAGCAAGGATGCCTCCCTTTTTATCAACGGCAGAGTTCTTGTCAACGCAGTAGTCGGCCGCCCGGCTGCCGGTTATTACGATCAGGATATTACAGGCGGTTATTCACAGATTAAGCTAGAGGGAAATCTTATTGTTAAAAATCAAGGTTTGTTGGACGTAGGCGGTTATATAACAGGCACGGGACAAATACGTGGAGAAACTGGCAGTGAAATTAGAGATTTATATGTTGTTCGACACTGGAGGGGCGGTACGCAAGCTAGTAATATGCATTTTGCCAAAGTCTATCCAATGAACGAGTACGACTGTCATAATATACAAACGACAACGCGGATTGATTACGGCGCTTCGCTGGTGGGAACTGTGAAAATGTATGCGACATCTCTCTTTGGCGGAGGCGGAAAGTTTTATTGTACCCGTTTCCCGCAGATTAATAATGAAAATGGACTTTTCAGATTAAGTGATGAAAGCAGTTATGCGGAAAAGTCATATGAAAACGGGGTTGAAATCATTAAATTGTATGGGGGAGCAGCATTTTCAAATTCATCGCTAAAAATAACCACTTTAAATCTTTCTACAAAAGATTATATTTATCCGATAGACGGTGACTATTCCTTTGAATTTCATAACGGAGTATACTCCTTTGACAATGATTATAAGTTCATGCCAGGAGCAAAAGTTACAGTAGCAAGGGATGCCAAACTGACTATTCCTGAAAAGAAAAAAGTGGTTTTCTATGATAAATTTGAAGACCCTTTGAATACCGGATATGCCGGAGATAATACCCAATATCCGCAGGATCGGTCTCCTGCACAGCTGATTCTCAACGGAGCTCTCGATTTAAAAGGGACCTTGGCCGGACAGGTTGTCTGCGGCAGCGAGTACTCTGTCAGCAGAGAGTGCGATGCAGGCCTGATGCTGACAACGAAAGAGGCCAATGGATATAAAGGAAACCCGAAGACAAAGGACTACTCCTTCCAGCTAACCTGGCTCAATGAAAATGGAGAGTCCATTGGTGCACCTGCTGCCAAGCCTCACGTAGGTGACTGGATAGCTGATGCAGATGGACTGAATCATACCAGAACATGCACAAAGTGCGGAACGGTTGAGACGAAGCTTCATGAATATGACGCATGGAGCAGTGTTGATGAATCGCAGCACAAACACACCTGTACATTCTGTGGACATGAAGAACAAGCAGACCACCAATGGAGTACTGGAGTGGAAAATCAGGACGGAACAGAACTGGTTTACACATGCAAGGATTGCAGCGTAAAAAGAACAGAAAAACTGGTGACTGCTTTCAACTTAAATAAGCAAAGCACAGAACTAGTAAAAGGGAATAAAGAACAACTGATTGCTTTGATTGAACCAGAGGATGCAGCAGACAAAACTGTAATCTGGATGTCGACAAACGAAAATATAGCAACAGTTGATGAAAACGGCCTTGTGACAGCTAAAGCTGTCGGGAACACCTTAATCGAGGCCAAAAGCAGCAATGACAAGTTGACGCTTGCAACTTGTGCAGTATCTGTCACAGAGGAACAGGGCGAGGAGATTCCAGGGGTTGGAGATAACCCTGTTGTAGCAATCCAGCCGGAAACAGACGAACAGGGGGCGCTGAATGCGGAACCGATTGTCCAGCTGATCCAAAAGGCGGAACAAAATGAAACCATTGTAATTCTGCTGGAACAGAAGGACGATGAGGCTTTGCCGACCATACCGGCCGATGTCTTTAAACAAGCAAAAGAAAAGACCGGAGAGCCAATTGTGATTCAAACCGTTACCAAGGACAAAGATAAAATTGATGCAACCTTTGTGTTCCAACGTTCAGAGCTTACCCGAGAGGATCTTCCTGTAAACGTGGATATTTCCAAGACTTTGGACACGAAAGGACAGACCTTGCTTGCAGCTTGTCTGCCTGCTGATGCAGTGAATAAGACGCTGCGATTAGGACACAGCGGGGCTTTCCCCGGAACGGCAACGCTTATCCTGGATGTCAGTGATCGATTCAAGGCGGGAGAGCGGGTTCACCTCTATTATCTGGATACGGATAAAAATAACCTGACCCTTACGGCGAAAGACTTGGTCGTTGATACAAACGGGCGCATTACGGTAAAGATGACTCATGCATCCAGCTATGTGCTGACCAGCGTGGTTTACAAAGGCAAGAATATCACAGGAATCACTCTGGATAAAACCAGCTTGTCCCTGGAAGCTGGACAGAAGTCTAAACTATCGGCATCCGTGCAGCCGGAAGATGCGGCCGATAAAACTGTGACCTGGAGCGCTTCCAATGAAAAAATCGCGAAAGTGAACCAGTCCGGTGAAGTAACTGCTATTGCTCCGGGAAATGCGAAAGTCTATGCCAAGACCGCTGATGGAAGAACAGCAGTCTGTGCGGTTGAAGTAAGACTGGGCCAGCCATCAGGGCTGAAAGTGACGTCAAAAGAGTATAACAAGACCAGGCTGACCTGGAAGAGAGCAGCCGGAGCCAAAGGATACAAGGTATACCGAGCCACTTCGAAAAAAGGCAAATATAAGGTGGTTAAAACAACAAAATCGACTGCTTATACGGACAAAAAATTGAAAACAGGAAAGACCTATTACTATAAGGTGAAGGCTTATGCGGCGATCGACGGGAAGACGGCCTACAGTGCCTATACGACGATCAAGAAGGTAAAAGTCATCCCGGCAGCGCCAAAGGGCGTTAAGGCAAAAGCAACAGGCAGCCGCGGCGCTAAATGCTACTGGAAGAAGGTGGCGGGCGCCAGCGGATATGAGGTCTATCGCTCCAAGGGCGACACCAAGCATTTTAAAAAGATCCGCACCGCCGGGAAAAATTCGAGAAGCTATAAGAGCCAGAGCTTGAGCAAAAAAACCAAGTATTACTATAAAGTAAGAGCTTACCGCAAGGCGGCCGGCAAAAAGGTTTATAGTCAATACTCAAAGACAACAGTAGTGTTTGTAAAATGATAGCGGCGACGCTGTCTTACAAAATATGCCGTTCTGACCGCTTAACGCAGCGATGCCGTAAAGGGCGGAATGGTGCGAGGTGCTTCACGCCTCTGATCATTATCTCATTAACACTTATTTAAGAAGGAGTTTGTTATGAAGAAACAAGGAAAAACCAAAAAACTTTTGGCCTTTCTTCTGTCGCTGACCGTATTATTTACCATGTCAGCGCCGGCGGTATGGGCCGACTCGTCAGACAGTACAATTACAGGTATAGATGACAAAGTAAAACTTTCCATCAAGTCAGGCGAGACGATCGTTTCGGCCTTTGTCCGTGACGACTATTCAGCTTACCTGCAGATCCCTAAAAATGCCAAAGTAAATGCGGGAAATGCAGAAATTGACTTGACGATGAAAAACATTGAGAGCCTGGGTATGGGGGGTATAACAAAGTCCCATAAGATTACCATAAACACCGGAATAGAAGGTAAGGATCAGGTTGATCTGGAAAATTACATTGGATCAATTAAAGATTTCCAGAAGGCAAAAATTTCGGGTAAGATTGGTGATAAAGATTATTCTTATGCGGTAGAGACTGTCACAACAGATACCGATTATCTTGTTAAAGCATCCACAAACACAGAACAGACTAGAGCTGCCTGGATGGAACTGGCATCCCATGTTGCCACGACTACTTATGATAAGGATGACAGCTATATGGTGATTCCGGCTAATGCGTATATGCAAATTGGAAGCGAACGATTGAGCTTTACCGATCCGAAAGGAACACCGTTAAAATTGGATAATGCCGGTAATTTAACGGAACTGCAGAAGTCAATTCGCGATGCGGTTGAATTGAACACCCAAGCAGCGAACTTAAAAGACGGCAGAGATGCAGAAGCCTACATCCCGGCAGGAACCATTCTGCGGGTTGGTGCAACAGAAGCCAAATTACTGCAGGGCGCGACCATCGATATGAGCGGTCTCAATAATTTGAGTTCAAATTCACTGGCCAATTTACGCGATGCGGAGACGAATGCAGACATGATCACTGCATTGATTAATTTTGTAATGAATCCAATCACCGCAGCCAGCGAACAGCAGGATATCAAATGTAACGTCATTTTTGACAAGCAAGTCGCTGTAGATAAAGACAAAGGTGAAAACAAAACAACCATTGATACAACAGCAACCGACCAGGAAGCGCTGGACAGCACGACAGTAGACACAATTACCAATCTGCTGGCTGCCGCCGGTGAAAATGAGACCGTCGAAGTTGTAGTTCCCCAGAAGGCTGACGGAACAGCTCCAGAAATCAGTAAAGAGATAATCGAGGCAGCAAAAGGCTCACAGGCGGAAACTCTGGTAATCAAAACAAAAGATCAAGATACAAACATCGCTGCCACCTTTGAATTTAAAACAAGTGAAATTACAGACGCATCCATCGCTGTTAAGCCAGGAATCAAAGCAGCCGTAACGGCAGATTCTGAAAAGCTGGCTGCAGAAGCCCTGCCGACAGGAGCCAAGACAATGGGTATTACCCTGGACCACAAAGGCGATTTCCCGGCTCCTGCTACCATCACCATCGGCGTTGATCAAAAGACTTTCAAGCCTGGCGATGCTGTATATCTCTATTACATCAACAGCAAGACCAAAAAGCTGGAACTGGTAGGGGATAAAGCCCTGATCGTAAGCGATGCTCACACGGTTACCTTTACCCTGGATCATGCATCCGAATACGTGCTCTCCAGCGCAACTGTAAAAACAGCCGTAGATGTTACAGGCATCACACTCAACACCACAAAGACCAGCGTAAAGACAGGCAAGACCGTAGCCTTAAAGGCAACCGTAACACCTGCTGACGCAACCGACAAGACTGTAACCTGGACATCTTCCAACACCAAGATCGCTGCAGTAGATGCAAACGGCGTTGTAACCGGTAAAGCTGTAGGATCAGCGACCATTACCGCTAAGACAGCCAATGGCAAGACAGCTGCCTGTGCAGTTTCCGTAAGCCTCTCCGCTCCGGAAAACGTGAAAGCCGCTTCCGCCAGCAACACCAGCGTCAAAGTTTCCTGGAAAAAGGTAGTGGGCGCACAGAAATATCAGGTTTATCGTGCAACATCCAAAAAAGGCAAGTTCAAGAAAGTTGCCACAACCTCCGGTGCCAGCTACACAAATAAGAAGCTGACGACAGGCAAGACCTACTACTACAAGGTAAAAGCAATTTCCGGATCAGCGACGAGTGCATACACGAAAGTTGTCAGCGCAAAACCGGTTCCCAAGGCTCCGACTCGCGTAAAGGCAAAGAAGGTAAGCAAGACCAGCATCCGGGTTTCCTGGAAAAAGGTAAGCAAAGCGAACGGATACAAGGTATACCGCGCTACTTCACAGAAGGGCAAGTACAAGGCAGTTAAGACCATCAAGAAGGGCTCAACAACCAAGTACACCAACAAGAAGCTGAAGAAAAACAGAACTTACTACTACAAGGTAAGAGCTTATCAGAAAGTAAAAGGCAAGAATGTTTATGGTACTTACTCAAAAGTTGTAAAAGCCAGAACAAAATAAGTTGAGATTGACCACAATCACACATTAATAAGAGGGCGCGGCCGTATGAAGCGATTTGCTTTATGCGGCCGCCCGTCTTTTATCTGGGCGGCTCGTAGGATTACAGAGCAAAACCGGAGGCTGTCAAAAGCCAATAGGCGATCAATAAAAGCTAAGAAAATGGTCAATTTGTTACGGAATCAGTCTCATTTGTTACATGGTTGCTATGTAACAAAATAAAAGTACCTAAAAATGGTCAAACCCCTTGACAATGCTTGCTTTCAGAGTTAGTATAATAATACAAACAAACTTCGAAATAAGAAATTCCTTACAATAATTACATGCACCAATAGAGCGGGCTTTGCGAAAGCAAAGCTCGTTCTATTTTATTGTATGAACGAAAACCACAGGCTATGCCTGTGGTTCCGGAGAGCTTCCAGCGGTGAGCAGAAAAAAGAAAACCTCCATTTGTTACAATAAGACTAGGTCTGCCAACCAAAGTAACAAAGGAGGTATCCAAAATGGATAAAAATAGTCTAGCACACACCAAAGTACAGTTTACAAGGGACTACACAAGGTAACGGTCTGACGGGAGATGTGCCGCCCATCAGATTTTCCATGTAATGTTTAAGCTGTCGCTTGTGGCGGCTATGGTGGTAATCATCAAATCCACCACCCGCCGCTTGCCGTCAAAGGATACGCTGTCCCAAGTGTCGAGATAGCCGGAAATCTGGCTGATCTGTTCCGGGCTGATGGCTTCCACAGTCAAGCCCCGCTTAATGTTTCGCACCAACTCTTGAAACTTCGGGCGGTCTGTGTTCTTGCCGCTGTACCCTTTGTCTGTGTATTCCTTGCAGTTACTGCCTTTCAATTCGTATTTGCAAAACTCAATCTGGCTTTCAATGGAAATGCTGTCCTTCTTGTCCACCGACTGTCTTGCATAGATTGCGTCTATCCGATTGTTCATTTGTCGCTCCGTTTCTTCAAAAAGAAACGGAGCTGCTGACAGTTTTATTATACCGCCAGCAGCCCCGCAAATCAATGTTGTCGTTGGAAAACCTTACGCCCCGGCTTCCTCCTCCTGCCGCTTGTCGGCGTACTTGCGGAACACGTCATAAAGCTGCTGCTCCAATTCCCGGCGTTTCGCCGCTTCCTGTTCCGGGGTGAATACTGGGGAGAGATTTTCCAGCGTGATTTCCTTTCTCTGAAAAGTCACGACCTCTGTTTCTTTTCTGCACCTGATACCGCTTATAAAATCACCTATCCTTCCCATATTGCTGTTGCCGTTTCAGTTCTGCCAACACATCGGGCGGAATACGGTCAAGTACCCGCTGGATATTATGTAATTCGCTTTCCAGCTTCGCCCGTTCCATCGTGTCTTTCGTCTTGCCGTTTTCGCAGGCCTTTGCCCTTGCTTCCAGCTTGCGGTTTTCTTCCAAAAGGTCATTTATCGTGACCTTGTACTTTTTCAGTTGTCCGGAGAAATTCTCCATCTGCGGGAACCATTTTTTCAGCATGGCGAGGGCTTCCTCTTTCTTCCTTCCGGCGTTCAGCGTGGTCTCAATCGCCCTTGCCTGTTTGGAACGGGGAACGAAAGCCGCCCCGCACTCGGCGCACCGCTTCACGCTGTCGCTATGGAAAATCTCCGCTTCCAGCGCCTTGTCCTGGGGTAGCACCGCCCAGCGAAACCACTTGCAGCAGATGGAATAGGAGATAGTCTGGGTGCAGACACATTCCTCCCCATCATCCAGTATCAGGCAGTTGCCGTTCTCATAGTTGCAGCAGGTTTTCCGAATAAAGGCGTTTGCCCGTCTGCGCTGCGCCGCCGCCCGGTGTGCGCTCTATCTCTGGTAGTTTTTTGCTCATGCGTTCCTCCGTTCTCCCGAAAGCCGTTCCTGCCCCCTCCCGGCGGCGTGTTCCGGCATTGGTACGCTGGCCTGCTTCGGGCCAAGTTAACCCGAAGTGACTTCTGGACATTTTGTCCAGAAGTGGCGGCGTTATGGCGTACTTCCCTAGCCGGTAATATCTCTTTCGGACGGTCATTCACTTGTGCCTGTCCATCGATGAACTAACACAAGTCTACACTTTTTTGACCGCCCGTCCCGTATATCCGAAAGGTTGGAAATACGGCTGAAAAACGCACTATTTCCACGCTCCCGGAATTGTGGTAGAATAAAGATACAGAAAGGAAAATCGGAGCTTGTAAGGGAGAAATCGTATGAGGAGAAAAGAAGTTACAACAAAAGAAGATTTAATGAGTGTTGTCAGTCTATTAGAAAATGAGGGCATATCATATTGGATTGACGGCGGGTGGGGTGTTGATATATTGGCAGGAAAACAAACAAGAGTTCATCGGGATATTGATGTAAATTTTGATTCTCAACATACAGAGAAATTGTTAAATCTGCTTTTTGAGTTTGGATATGAAGTAGATACTGATTGGAAACCTGTAAGAATAGAGTTATATAGCGAAAAACACGGTTATTTAGATATACACCCATTTGTCCTGAATAAGGACGGAACTGCGAAACAAGCGAATTTAGAGGGCGGTTGGTATGAGTTTGAAAAAGACCTTTTTGGTAGCGCTGTTTTTGAAGAAAAGACAATTCCATGTATATCTGTAAAGGGACAAAAAATCTTTCATAGAGGCTATGATTTGAGAGATAAGGATAAGCACGATATTTTAATTCTCGAAAGTATTTCAAGATAATTTGTAGTATTTCAGCTCCCCATTTGTCGAGTGTTCAAAGTAAGGGGGATAGCATGGCTTTGACAATACAGGAACGCATAAAAGATCTGCGCGTGGAGCGCGGGCTGACGCTGGAACAACTTGCAGAGTAGACCGGGCTTTCCAAGTCCGCGCTGGGCAGCTACGAAGCGGATGAGTACAAGGACATCAGCCACTATGCCCTTATCAAGCTGGCAAAGTTTTACGGCGTGACCGCTGATTATCTGTTAGGGCTGACCGAAACAAAAAATCACCCAAACGCCGAGCTTGCAGACCTGCGTTGAGTGAGGCGATGATAGACCTGCTGAAAAGCGGACGGATTGACACCGGTCTGCTTTGTGAGTTGGCGGCGCATCCGGATTTTGTCAAGCTGCTGGCAGATATACAGATTTATGTGGAGGGTAACGCCGCCACACGGATACAGAACTTGAACGCATGGGTAGATGTGGCGAGGGCTGAAATCGTGGAGAAGTACCAACCGGGTGAGCATGACAAGACTGCCGGAGTGCTGCAAGCCGCCCATGTGCGGGAGGGCGACTATTTCATCAGCCGGGTACATGACGATATTGACGCTATCATGGAGGACATACAGCAATACCATTGTGGACGAACTCAAACGGGATTTAGAGGAAGTGGCGAACTTCAAGGGCAGCCGGGCGGAATAACTGTTGATGGTATTCTGCAAGCAGACAAAGTTACGTTATAACAAGCAGACAGAGGAAGAAAAACAATGGCTGACCCGGATTGTCCAAAAATCCGAACTGGCGAAAAGCTATGTGCCGCAAAGGGGTAAAAGAAAATGACAAGTACGCCTTTGGCAAATAAGGCGTACAGCTTAGAGGAGAGATCGATGGAAGATTTATTAAAAGAAGAAACCTATAGTTTTGTCAGTCCTAAGGACAAGAAATTTATAATAGCCTTTGAAGCTGAAATGGATAGGCTCGGATATACCAGCAACCAGACAATTGGGGACGGATATTGTTGGGGGCGGAAAATGATAATCTACACGAAGGCGAACGTGAAAAGCAAAAAATCCTTCGCCCGGATTTATTTGCGCGAAGATGACCTTATTCTTCGCATGTATTTCAGCAATATAGACAAACATAGACAGGCTATTGAACAGGCTCCCGACTATATACAGCAAGCCTTTACTGGTGCTTACGGAGCTTGTAAGCATTGCCATAATATGAAAGAGGACGGTTCATGTAACCACAGGAAAAGCTATACCCTTCACGGAAAACAATACGAATTCTGTGACGGTTTTGCTTTTTGGTTTTTTTCTCCCGACCTTGCAAGAATACCAGATTATATCAAGCTGTTTCTCGCCTTTTACCCTGAAAAGAGGAAAAAGTGATAGCTGTGCCTTATTGGTATAAGCCGCAATCGCATAACAGGCTCGACTGGCTTTGCCGGGTGTCTATACACAACATCGGGCCAAGTTGGCCCTAAGTCCAGACGAAGGACGGAGGGACGGGGGCTCCATATACGCCCTGTCTGCTGACGAAAACAGCCTTGCGCTTGCGGCCTTCGCCCTACAAGCACAGCCTGTTTCACGGTCTGCGTGTAGTCTCTTGTAAACTGACCTAAATGGAATTGCAAATATCACATTGTGTTTGCACCGAAGTATCGTAGGAAAGTGATTTATGGAACAATCAAAGTGGACATAGGAAAGATTTTGAGGAAACTGTGTGAGCAAAAAGGGGTGGAGATCATCGAAGCAAATCTATGTCCGGACCATGTCCATATGCTTGTGCGTATTCCACCGAAAATCAGTATTTCAAGTTTCGTGGGGTATCTCAAAGGAAAGAGCTCGTTGATGATTTTTGATCGGCATGCGAATATGAAATACCGCTATGGAAATCGGAAATTCTGGTGCAAAGGGTATACAGGTAGATACCGTGGGAAGGAACAAGAAAGCCATTCAAGAATACATAAGGAACCAATTGCAGGAAGACATAGCCAACGACCAGATCAGTAAAAAAGAATACATCGACCCATTTAAAAAAGAAGATCCGGAAGAGGATAAATAAAGAACCCCTCTTGGAGGGGTAGTCTGAGAATGTAATGCGATTGGCAGACCTTTTTCACAATGCATCTTGAGATGCTCGCAGGCAGGGGTGCCTTTCAGGCACAGTGCAAACCACCCGTTCACACGGGTGGTGCTGGTTAATACGTAGGAATACACACGTTTATTATCGCATTTGCCGCGAATCTGCTATATGGATTTTTCGAAAAAAAGCTGAATGGAATTTGAGTTTTTACGCAATTTTCAACGATTGCGGCCCTTCAAACTGCAACTTTAAGCCGCTCTGCCAATTTCTGCCAGAATCAGGCCCTGCAACCCCACAACTTTGCGAAAAAAATGCCGGTTTTTACAAAAGTTTTCCGCTGCCTGGTACCTTGTGGTCTTAAAGCGGTTTCCCCAATCTGGCGCCTAACCGGTTTGAAGTAATTTTCCCCAATCTGAAATCTCATCGGCTTCCCCTGCTTTTCCGCAATCTGGCGCCTGTTCAACGAAGCGCAGCATACAGCAAAAAATGCCTCTTTCCAAACACCCCGACTGTAGCGTTTCTTCATACTTCTCCTTGTGCTGAAGATTCCAGCGCTGCGGCGCCGTGGAGCACCATCTCTTCCGCCAGAGCCGCGATTTCTTCCGGCGACTCTTTCATGCCAGATGCCAGCCAATCCTGGATCAAGCCGATATGACCGCTGACAACAAAGGCGTAAAAACATTCAAAGGTCCGCGAATCCGCCTTATCATATTTCACAGCCCAGGTACGAAAACACTTATCCCGCACCAGACCCTTTAGCTTTTCGACAAATGCGATATCTCCGTTTTCCCCTAAGAAAGCGGCGCACAAATCTGCGTGATCCGCCAGATAGGTATAGATCTCCGTAAAGAGAAACAGCGGCGATTGCTGGAGCTGGGATGTGGGATAGGCATCCAAAATTATGCGGAATTCCTCCATGATTTCAGATTCGATCTTTTCCACCATATCGTAAATATCCTTATAGTGCAGATAAAACGTTCCCCGATTGATATCCACCAGCTCCGTCAGCTCCTTGACGGTGATCTCCTTAATACTTTTTTTCAGCATCAGCTTGGACAGACCCTGGCGCAGCAGCAGCCTGGTTTTGCGGATCCGGCGGTCCGCTGTCTTTTTTTCATTCATAATCAGTTTCCTCATGGACGCGAATAATGAACGAAATCTGGGGACTTTGTTCATTAACGCACATTTTTTCCCCTAGTTGCTTATTGAAAATTGAGCAAGACCTATTATAATAAAAGATAGCATTAAAATCAACAGCCTGTTCATTACTTAAAATTCGTCAATATAAGGGGGATCATAAATGGAACGCTTTTTCCGGGCAATACTAAGGCATAAAAAGACAGTGGTCGTTCTGTTTTTAATCTGCGCCGTTGCGGGAGCAATTCTTTCCACAGGCGTTAAGGTCAATTACACCTTTGCAGACTATCTGCCTGCGGATACGCCCTCGACCATCGCGCTGGATACCATGAAAGAAGAATTTGGAAGCGGCGCGCCCAACGCCAGGCTGGTGGTAAAGGACGTGTCCATTCCCCAGGCTTTGGCCCTGAAAGAAAAAATTGCTGCCATAGAAGGCATCCGGGATATTACCTGGCTGGACGATGGGGCAGAGGTTAAGGGGCCGTTGGAGTTGATCAGCCAAAGCGTTCTGGACCAATACTATAAAGATGAAAAAGCCTGCTTTATTCTCACCATCGACCCTGACCGGATTCTGGAGACGTACCTGCAAGTGCAAAAACTGGCTGGCGAGGATGCGGCAATGGCGGGAGCGGCGGTCAATACGGCCGCGGCCACTGCTACAACGGGCATTGAAGTAGGAAAAATCATGATGCTGGTCATACCCCTATGTTTTATCATTCTCCTGCTGACTACCACATCCTGGTTTGAGCCGGTCCTCTTCATGGTGACCATTGGCATCGCCATCTTGATCAACCTGGGGACCAACCTCTTTTTCGGCGAAATTTCCTTTGTCACCAAAGCGGCCTGCAGCATCCTCCAGCTGGCAGTTTCTATGGACTATTCCATCTTTCTTCTTCACCGGTTTTCAGCCTACCGGCAAGAAGGCGTGCCGGTTCAGGATGCAATGATAAAAGCCATCCGCAAATCCTTTTTTACCATTACTGCCAGCGGTTTGACAACGGTCATCGGATTTGCGGCGCTGATCCTCATGGAATTCCGCATTGGTCCCGATATGGGAACTGTCATGGCCAAAGCCATTGCCCTTTCCATGGTCTCGGTGCTGATTCTGCTGCCAGTGCTGGCACTGATGAGCTACCGATGGATCGATAAAACTCAGCATCGCCCGCTGATGCCAAAGTTCGAAGGCTTTTCCAAATTCGTAAACAAGATTCGCATTCCGGCGCTGATCGTCTTTCTGCTGGTGATGATACCGGCCTTTCTGGCTCAGAGCAGCAACGATTTTCGATACGGCGCGGGAGACATCTTCCGTGAGGGAACTCAGACCTATGCGGAAAGCGTGCAAGTGGAAAAAGATTTCGGAAAGACCAATCAGCTGGTGCTGATGGTGCCCAAAGGCGATACGGCCAAGGAAAAAGAGTTGAGCTCAGCTATCCATCAAATTCCCCAGGTTATAGAGGTTCTTTCCTTTGTGGATGCAGCGGGGCCCCAGGTACCGCCAGCCTATCTGGATCAGAAAACCCGCAGCAAGCTTATCTCAGAGCATTATAGCCGGATGGTAATTTCCGTAAGCACCAGTCAGGAAAGCCGGGAGGCCTTTGCAGTTGTTAAAAAGCTGCGCAAGCTGGGGGACCAGTACTACGGCAGCAAATATCTGCTGGCAGGGGAAAGCGCCACCACATATGACATGCGGGATGTGACTACAAGAGACATGGAGCGGGTCAACTTTATCGCCATCGGAGCCATATTTTTAATCCTGCTTATAACCATGCGTTCCATCATCATTCCTGTGATTTTGGTGCTGGTCATCGAAACATCTATCTGGATCAACCTGTCGGTTCCCTATTTTGCCGGTGAGCAGCTCCAATATATCGCTTACTTGATTATCAGCGCCATACAGCTGGGGGCGACGGTGGACTATGCGATTCTGATGGCAAGCCGCTATATGGAAGAGCGGCATCTATATACGAAAAAGGAAGCCCTGCTTTCCACTGTGCGCCATACGGCGCTGTCGATTCTGACTTCGGCTTCCATTCTCACATTGGGAGGCGGCATGCTGGCGGCGATTTCCACCAACGGCGTGCTGATCGAGCTGGGCACGCTGGTAGCCCGGGGAGCGGTCTTATCGGCGGTCCTGGTGCTGCTGGTTCTGCCGGGGATCCTCTACAGCCTGGATAAGATCATCGGCAAGCTGACTTATCAATCAAACTTTGCACAAGGGGGTAAAACACATGTATAGAAAAAACAGAACGGGAAAAAAGCTGAGGATGTTGACGGCAGGACTGCTGATCCTGCTGCTGGCCGATGTGGCCGCGGTTCCGGCTTTCGCTGATCAGCAGCCGTCCCCAAAGGACGAAGTGGTTTATGCGGATCTGGGCGGGGACGGACATATGGAGCAGATTTATGTGGTCAATATCTTTGAGGGGCAGAAATCCATTCTGGACTATGGAACCTATGAGCGTGTCCGCAACATGACCTCCACTGATAAAATCCGTGAAAAGGGCGATCAGCTCCTTATAGACACCGATCAAGAGATGCTCTATTATCAGGGTAACTTGAAAAAAGGCAGCCTTCCCTGGAACATCGCGCTCAAATATACCCTTGACGGCAGGGAAATAAGTCCGAAGGAACTCGCCGGAAAAAACGGAGAGATGAAGCTGGAAATCGCCATATCCGAAAACCCTCAGGCAGAAAAATCCTTTTTTAACCAATATGCCTTGCAGATTACGGCTGCTTTTCCGACCGATAAGTGTGAAAACATTCGTGCTCAGGGCGCGACCGAAGCCAATGCGGGAGCCAATAAGCAGCTGACCTGGACTTTGCTCCCTGGCACAGAGAAAACCCTTCAGGTGGAGACAGAGGTAAAGGACTTTGAAATGGAGAGCATCTCCTTCAACGGGATTCAGCTAAATATGGATGTGGACGTGGACAGCAGCGAGATGACAAAAAAATTCGGCCAGCTTTCGGCAGCGGTGAAAGCCATTGATCATGGCGCGAAAGCCATGGATAAAGGGGCCGGAGAACTAAAGAGCGGGGCGAAAAAATTAAAAAAAGGCAGCGATGATTTGGAAAACAACGTGAAAACTATTTCCAAACAAGTGAAGCAGGCCGGTAAGCTGGGGAGCGCATCTTCGGAAATCAAAGGTGCCGTTTCAGCATTGGATCAGGGTGTTGAAAAAATCAAAAGCTCTGTCAGCTATGACGCCTATAAAAAGGTCATGGCTGAAAACGGCCTCAATATCGACCAGTTGAAACAGCAGAACGCCCAAATGCTGGAGCTGCTGAATCAACTGAAGGTACAGGCCGGTATGTTGAATGAACCGCAGAAGAGCCAGTATCTTGCCCAGATCAGCCAGGGCCAGAAGCTGATCCAAGGGAATATAGCGGCCATTCAGGCAACCGAAACCTATCTGAACAGCACGGCGGCGGGAATTACCGAGGCCCAAAACGGTGCGGCTGCTCTGGCAGAAAACTATCAGACCTTTGATCAGCAGCTGCAGGGAGCGGTCAATCAGCTGAAGGAGCTGGATCTTTCTCAGATCAGTAAGCTAACCCAGGGTGCAGAGGCCCTTTCAGACGGAACCGGAAAGCTGAAGAGCGGCAGCAGCGCTCTGGCTCAGGGCACTGCTAGTCTTACCAGCAAGACCTCCGGCATCAGCGGCCAGGTAGAGGAACAAATCAACGACATGCTGGAGGGAATAAGGAGAACCGATGGAGAGGTAACATCTTTTGTTTCGGAAAAAAATACCAATGTGCGCAGCGTGCAGTTTGTGATTAAGAATGGGCCGATCGAACTCCCAGACAAAGAGCCTCCTGCAGAATCACCAGTTCAAAAGCAAAGCTGGTGGCAAAAACTCTTATCCCTCTTTGGCATCGATTAAGCATCTTTCTTCGCTCAAAGAAAAAAATCTTTTTTTCTTTGATAAATTTGCGGCAATAGGCAAATAATATGTTAAGAAAAAAAGAGAGGAGTGAAGACATTGAAAAAAGCAAGAATCTTATTAGCAATGCTGCTGGCCGTATCTGTATTTTCATTTGCAGGCTGCGGCGACAAGGATACATCGGAAGGTCAGGTCAACGATGGCACAACAGTCGAACAAACGACGGAGAAAGCCTCCGATGCAGGCGAAGATTTGAAAAACGATGCTAAAGATCTGGGCGACGATGTGAAAGACGGAGCCAAAGATTTAGTCGATGGTACAGACAACACAGACGATGCACAGAAGAATAATACCAAAGAAACTACAAAATAGGCGGCTTTCCGAAAGTTAGGGGCTGCCGCGTGAAAAGCGATCTGCTTCATGAAGCCCCTTGGCATCTGGGATTGCACTAATTTTGATAAAAGCTACAAAATTAGTGCAATTTTTCAACGTTTCCGGGGGTCGGATTTAGCAAAAACCTCCTTAAGTGTGGATCTTGGAGAATTTACAGCCCGCAAACCCACAAAATTTAGTCAAAATATCCCGATTTCATTATGGTAAACCAAGGCGTCGTACAAAAGAGCTCGACCAAGGAGCCTAACCAACCCTTTCATAACAGACACGAACCTTTAACTTTGGTGCGGCAGCCCAAAGCCCAATTTGGCTTCAAACGGGTTTAGGGTGCGTTTATTGCCGGGATATGGTAAACTATACATATGAGAAAAAAGATGAAAAGACCTGAGACCATAGGCACATTGTCAAAACACAGAAAAGGGTTTGGCTTTGTTATAACAGAAGACGAAGAACCGGATATCTATATTTCCGCGCGCAGCATGGGCGGTGCCATGAACGGAGACCGGGTTCTGGTAGAATTAAATCCCCAGAGCCGCGGAAACTCCAGAGAAGGCGTGATTGTCAAGATTGTGGAACGCTGCACAAAAGAACTTGTCGGCACCTTTGAGAAAAGCAAACGATTTGGCTTTGTTGTGGCCGACGACCCCAGAATGGGCGAGGATATTTTTGTGCGCAAAAAAGATTTCCGCGGCGCACAGAGGGGCGATAAAGTGATGGTGCAGATCACCCGCTATCCGGATAAAGAAAACAGCGCGGAAGGAAAGATCACGGAGATCATCAGCCGCAGCGGGCAGGCCGGCGGCGACATCAAGGCGCTCATGCGGGGCTGCGGACTGCGGGAAACTTTTCCCAGCCGGGTTAACGCGGAAGCCAAAGCCGTCAGCAAGGCAGGCGTGGAAGAAAAAGATCTGGCGGGCCGCCGGGACCTGCGGGAAAAAACCACCCTTACCATAGACGGGGCGGATTCAAAGGATTTTGATGACGCGGTTTCCATTGAACTGCTCCCAGGAGGCAATTTCCTGCTGGGGGTTCATATTGCCGATGTGGCCCACTATGTCAAAGAAGGCGGCTATCTGGACCAGGAAGCGCTGAAACGGGGCAATAGCGTTTACCTGATCGATCAGGTGGTGCCTATGCTGCCAAAGAAGCTGTCCAACGGTATCTGCAGCCTTAACCCGGATGTGGGTCGACTGACCCTATCGGTTGATATGGAAGTGACGCCCCAGGGAGATGTGGTTAATCACGATATTTATGAAAGCGTGATCCATTCCAAAGCGAGGATGGTTTATTCGGAAGTCTCCGACATGCTGGAAACCAATGATCTGGATCTGATAAAAAAACACCGGGAGGTTTATGAAGATATTCTGATTATGGATAAGCTGGCTAAAATTCTCCGGCAAAAGCGGGAAGCCAGAGGCAGCTTGGACTTTGATTTTGATGAAGCTTATATTACCTTGGACGAATCGGGGATCCCGGTCAGTGTGGACATTGCCGAGCGGCGAACGGCCAATAAGCTCATCGAGGAGTTTATGCTCTTGGCAAATCAGACTGTGGCAGAGCATTTTTATTGGATGGAAATCCCCTTTGTCTACCGGATTCACGAATCGCCCTCTCCGGAAAAAATGGAAGAGTTCCGAACTTTTTTAAGAGGGTTCGGCCTTACGCTTAAAGGTGCTTCTGATTCCATCCATCCCAAGACACTCAACGATATTTTGGATAAGGTGTCGGGAAAGACTTATGAAAATGTCATCAATACCGTGATGCTCCGTTCCATGCAAAAGGCCTTTTACGGAACAGAATGCGGCGGTCATTTTGGGCTGTCCCTCAAATATTACTGCCACTTTACCTCACCCATCCGCAGATATCCTGACCTGATCATTCATCGGATCATTAAAGCTTGTCTCCGGGGAAAGCTGGACGGAAAGACGATGAAGCATTTCAAGAAAAAGACATTGGAGGCTGCGGAAATTTCATCAGCCACCGAGCGCCAGGCCATTGAGCTGGAGCGGCAGGTGGAAAAGCTGAAAAAGGCCGAATATATTTCTTATCATGTGGGTGAATCCTTTGACGGAGTCATCAGCGGCGTGACCAGCTACGGAATCTATGTACAGCTGGCCAATACCATCGAAGGCATGATTCGGCTGGATTCTTTGACCGACGATTATTATATCCATGAACCGGAAAAATACCGGGTAATCGGGGAGCGGACCCATAAAGCTTACATGCTGGGGGAACGGATCCGCGTCACGGTGGATTCGGTGAGCATTGAAAATCGCGAAATCAATTTTGTGATGGAGGAGGTTTAAATGAAAAAGGATTGTATGGAACATATGGCCGCCTTTCCAGGCGGGACCATTGAAGAACTGCTGCCTACTAAAAAGCTGATGAAAGACCCGTTGGATCCAGACATAGCGTACCGCCTGGTTTTGGATGAACTGCTGGATGAAGGCGTGGCCAGGCAGAATCTGGCCACGTTCTGCCAGACCTATATGGAGCCGGAAGCGACCCGCCTGATGTCCCTGACTCTGGAGAAAAACGCCATCGATAAATCCGAATATCCCCAGACTGCCCAGCTGGAAATGCGCTGCGTCAATATCATCGCCGACCTGTGGCATGCCCGTAAAGACGAAAGGTTCATTGGAACCTCCACGGTGGGCTCTTCTGAGGCCTGCATGCTGGGCGGCATGGCCATGAAATTCCGGTGGAGGGAAAATGCGGCTTCCCATGGTCTCGATGTCAACGCCAGAAAACCCAATTTGGTCATTTCCGCAGGCTATCAAGTTTGCTGGGAAAAATTCTGTGTATACTGGGACATTGAACTGCGCCGGGTGCCGATGAAATGGGATCGCCTCAGCCTGGATTTGGAAAAGGTCATGGATTACGTGGACGAATACACCATTGGAATTGTGGGCATCCAGGGGAATACATACACGGGCAAACTGGACGATATCCAGGGGCTGGATCGATTGGTGGAGGCGCACAATAAGACGACGCCATATAAAGTATATATCCATGTTGACGGAGCGTCCGGCGGCATGTTCACCCCGTTTTGCGGACCCAACCGGCCGTGGGATTTTCGTTTGAAAAATGTTGTTTCGATCAACACGTCCGGTCATAAATACGGTCTGGTTTATCCGGGGGTCGGGTGGATTTTATGGAGAGATGAAAAATTCCTTCCTAAGGAGCTCGTCTTTGATGTGAGCTACCTGGGCGGCGATATGCCCACCATGGCCATTAATTTTTCTAGATCAGCAAGCCATATTATCGGCCAGTACTACAATTTTTCCCGCATGGGCTTTGACGGTTATCGGGTTGTACATGAAAAAACGCGTAAAATCGCTATGTACATAGCAAAAGAACTGAAAGAACTGGGAATCTTCGAGCTTTTAAACGATGGGGATGAAATGCCGATTGTTTGCTGGAAGCTGAAAGCAGATGAAAACCGCAAATGGAATCTCTACGATCTGGCAGATCGGATCCGCATGAGCGGCTGGCAGGTTCCGGCTTACCCGCTGCCGCAGGATTTGGAAACCATCGTCATCCAAAGAGCAGTGATCCGGGCCGACTTCTCCAGACAGCTGGCTATCCACTTTATCGATGATTTCCGCCGCGCTGTCAAAGAGCTGGATGAAGCGCGGATCCTGCCCGGTCCGGCGACCGATAAAGGCGTCTATGGCTTCACCCATTAACCTGTTTATAAATGAGACGGCGGCGCTACTGCGCAGATGGAAGAAAGGGCATCCCCGGCTTCATCGATGAAAACGGTTTTTCGAGCGATGTCCGCCATGGACAGCATGCCCACCAATTTGCCATTTTGTGTGACAGGCAGCCGCCGAACCTGGTATTTTGCCAATAATAATGCCGCATGATGGGTATTCATATCCGGTGAAGCACAGACAATGTTTGTGGACATTACATCACGGGCTTTTAATTGGCTTTCTTGGGCGCCGGATTTTCCCGGCGCCTTTTTTTCGCCGGAATGATCCCCGATCTCTCTGGCTAAAGCGCGCAGCACCAGGTCTCGGTCTGTCACTACGCCCAAAACCTCTCCTTTATCATTGCAGACAGGAATCAGCCCAACATCCTCCTGTTTCATTTGTTTGGCGATCTGCTTTAATGAAGTATCTTCCTTTACACAGCTTATTCCTGTAGTCATCAAATCTTTTACCAGCATAAAAATCCTCCCTGCTTCCGTAGTAATAAGCGCTTTTCCCAACGAAAAGAGCACCCCAAACGTTAGGATGCCCATTTATTTCCTTTTCATGCGATTTTTAGCGGTCTCTTCCCCAGAAGTTTCTCGTAAAGAGGATGACAATTGTAAATAGTTCCAGTCTTCCTACGATCATCAGCAAGCTGAGATAAAGCTTAAGGCCGTCTCCGAACATAGAGTAATTGCCCAGAGCGCCCACTTGGCCGAACGCCATTCCTGTATTGGAAAGCATGGCTGCCGACGTGGTAATCGTCGTTTCCAGATCAAGATTTTGCAGGGATAAAATCAGACTGGAGAAGAGGAACAGCCCCATATACATAAGAATGAACACGGTGATGGATGAGACCACCGGCGCAGGTACTGCTTTGCCCCTCAGTTTTACCGCCACCACAGAGCGGGGATGGATTCGTTTGTAAAAGCCGCGTCCGATCAACTTAAGAAAAACCACGATTCGAATTACCTTAATTGACCCGCAGGTAGAAGCCGCACAGCCTCCGATGAACATCAGCGTGAAGAGGATCAACTGGCATAGTGCCGGCCACAGGGTATAATCGGCGCTGGAATATCCGGATGTGGTGGCAACGCTGACCACCTGGAAAAAGGAATCCCGCAGCGCTTTTCCCAAGCTGGGATAGTGACCAAGAAAATATAGGCCCAGGGTACACAAAATAACGGCGCCTATGAGGATTCTCAAAAAGGCACGCAGTTCAATATCTTTTAAAACATACTTCCACTTACGCTTAATCGCGTAATGATAGAGTACGAAATTGACAGAAGCCAAAATGGTGAACACCCCGATCACGACCTCCACATAAATGCTGTCGTAGTAAGCGATCCCGTCAGGATGAGCCAAAAGGCCGCCGGTGCTGATGCTGCCCATGGTATTGATCAGCGCGTCAAATGGTGTCATCGATGGGCTGAGTGCGAGCAGGACAAATTCGATCACGGTAAAGGAAAAATACATCAAATAGAGAATTTTAGCTGAATCACTCATCCGTACCGCCATCTTTTCCAGAACCGGGCCGGGTGCTTCTGCTCTGACGATCAGCTGGCCATTGATGCCCAGCGCCGGCAGGATGGAAATAACAAAGACCAGGATTCCCATACCTCCCAGCCAGTGGGAGATGGCCTTCCACATGAGCAGAGAATGGGGCATGGTTTCGGCTCCAATGGATGTGCAGCCAGTCGTGGTAAAACCGGCCGTTGATTCAAAGAATCCGTCAATAAAGCTACCGGTAAAATCGGAGAGATAGTAGGGCAGGGTGCCAAACAGCGAAGCAATAATCCAGCACAGCGCAACCACAAGATACCCTTCCCTGGCGCGGAATTTGGCCTTTACCGGTCGGATGAACAAAACTACCAGAATACCTGCACTGATGGTAATGACAGCCGAAATGAGAATTGCCTTGAAGTTTCCCGGCTCATTGTATAAATGGGCGCAAAACAGAGCAGGGAGCATGGAAATGCCCACAATCAGAGTAATGACTCCCAATATTTTTACGATAGCCTGATAGTTTAGTGCAGTATTGAATGACATAGTTCTTCTCCCTTGCGGTTAATGATCCTGGTTCCAGAATTTCGGCGTCAGCAGAATGAGCAGTGTAAACAGCTCCAGCCTTCCTGCCAGCATTAAAAAGGATAAAAGCAGTTTGGAAGGAATGGCGTAAATAGAAAAGTTCGCCGTCGGTCCCACCAGTTCGAATCCAGGGCCGATGTTGCCCAGACAAGTAATGACAGAAGTAAAGCTGGTCGTCATGTTAAACCCGTTGAGGGAAATCAAGATCGTAGAGATGAAAACGACAGCCATATACAAAAACGCATGGTTGGCAATGGCCGTAACCGTGTCGGCCGGTACGGTGCTGCCGTTAAGTTTCACGTTGACTACAGCGCTGGGGTGGAGCCTGGTGGCGATTCCCCTGCGGATCAGCTTGAGCAGAATCAGAATACGGATCACCTTGACCCCGCCGCCGGTGGAGGAAGAGCAGCCTCCGACGAACATTAAGAGCATGAGCAGCATCTTGCTGAAGGTGGGCCACAAATCAAAGTCGGTGGTGGCAAATCCAGTGGTGGTCAGTATAGAAGCAGTTTGAAATAAAGAATAGCGTACAGCCTGTCCAATGCTTTCATAATAATGAGTAAGGAGCAGGTTCAGGCTGATCAGCGCGGTTGTGGAAGCGATGATAAACAGATAAAAGCGGAATTCCGCATCTCGAACCAGCGTTCGGATACCTCTGCGCAGCGACATGTAATAAAGGTTGAAGTTGGCTCCGGAGAGAATCATGAAAAGCGCGATGACCATATCCACATAGGCGCTGTCAAAGTGAGCGACGCTGTCCCCATAATTGGAGTATCCGCCGGTTCCCACAGAGCCGAAGGTATGAATCAGCGCATCATAAAGGCTCAGGCCGCCCAAGCACAGCAGGACTGTTTCTATGATGGTGAAAATTAAGTATACAAAATAGAGGGCTTTGGCCGTGTCGGACATTTTGGGCGTAACCTTGTCCAAGGTAGGACCGGGTGCTTCTGAAACAGCGATGTTCTGTCCGTTGATTCCCAAGGAAGGCATAAGGGCGATGGCAAATACCAGAATGCCCATGCCGCCGATCCAGTGGGTGAAGGAACGCCAAAAGAGTATGCTTTTGGGCAGGGCTTCAATATCGGAAAGGATGGAAGCACCTGTGGTGGAAAAGCCCGAACAGGTCTCGAAAAAGGCATCCACAAAGTTTGGAATACTCTGAGAAAAAACAAAAGGAACGGCCCCGATCACCGCTGAGACAATCCAGCAAAGGGTGACAATGAGAAAGCCGTCTCTTACCTTTAAAACAGCAGTGGAGCGATGTCCAAAGCGGATCATCACAAGTCCGGAGATTCCGGCAATGGCGATGGTGGACAAAAACGCCAAAAGAGCAGGCATTTCGTTGTAAATGCCTGCTACTGCAAGTGATGGTATCATGGAAGCTCCGATCACCAGGAGTACCAGCCCGATGATCCGGCATACTGCGCGTAAACTAAGATTCATGTTCTGACCTGCCTCTATTTCCGAAAGAAGGAGAATTTGCCGCTTACCTTCAGCAGTTTTTCCAAGTTTGGAAGCTCTGTCAGCAAGCTGAAAATGATGACCCGGTCATCTTCCTCGATGATGGTTTCGCCGTCAGGAATAATGACGTTAAGCCCCCGGTGTATGGCAGCTACGATTACACCTCTTGGCAGATTCAGCTCCCGCAGCGGCGTATCGACAAGCCGCATGTGGTCGGAAGCCACGATCTCCATGATTTCAGCTTGTCCCTGAATCAGCACGGAAGAAATAACCCGTTTGGAGCCCTGCACAAAGCGCAGAATCGTGCTGGCAGTAATATCCAATGGGTTGAGGGCCATATCAATTCCCATGCTTTCGATCAAATCGGAATAGCTTTCTCGGCTGACCTTTGCAATTACATCTTCAATGCCGTGACGTTTTGCCATGAGCGCCAGCAGCAGATTTTCTTCATCATAGCCGGTGGCCGTTACAAAGGCATCCATTTCATCCAGGTTTTCTTCTTCTAAAAGATCCAGATCCGTGGCATCGCCGTGGAGAACCATGACATCTTCCAAATGGGTTGAAAGATAATGGCAGCGGTTTTTATCCATTTCAATGATTTTGACAGCGACTCCGAATTCAGATAATTTTCCTGCCAGATAATATCCGGTCTTGCCGCCGCCTACGATCATAACTTTCTGCAGATCGGTATATTTGCCTTTTTCGTGGACCTGAGCGTTCAGCTCCATAACCGGCGTGCGTTCTCCGATCACATAGAGGCCGTCCTCCGGGTGAATTACCGTATCTCCGTGAGGAATAATCACTTTTCCGTTCCTGGAAATGGCAGCTACCAGCATATCGCCCAGGACAGAGCTGACTTCGGGCATGGACAGACCGATGAGCTGAGGCAGTTTTTCAGAATTAAATTCCAGCAAAGACACTTTTCCGCTGGAAAAGATTCCGTTGCTCAATGTATATTTTTCCACCAAGTATTTGTAGATTTCCACAGTAATAGAAAGATCTGGGTTAACAATGCTGTCAATATCCATCGTTTCTTTGATGAACCCCAGCTGCCCCATATGTTCAGGGTCACGTACCCTGGAGATCACTTTCGCGCAGCCTAGCTTTTTGGCAAAAGCGGCGATCACAATATTTGTTTCATCACTTTCGGTGACGGCGATCAGATAATCGTAAGTGGAAATACCCAGGTTTTTTAATATTTTTGTTTCTTTGGCGTTGGCATTTACAGTCATCACATCCAGATGAGAGCTTAATTTCTGCAAAACAGATTCGTCCTGGTCGATGATGGTCACAGAATGATCTCCTCCCAGGAGCGCTTCCGTAACCTTGAGACCCAGCTTCCCTGCGCCAACTATCGCAATCTTCATTTCTTACCTCCAATATGAATAACACAACCATTTTACCACTAATTTGCGGTTTGGCAACAGATATTTGAGAGGAATATTGAAGGAAGTGTAAAAATAGCAGGAAAAGGTGTTTTTTTGGACGAAATTCTATATTTGTGGTAAAATAACTGACAAAGAAAAAAGGATGGTTTTGTTATGAAAATAAAGCGTTTTATCGGAGGGGTGCTGGAAAGCAACGGTTATGTGATTTACCAAAGGGAAGGCGGACCGTGTTTTGTCATTGATCCAGGTTACAACCCGGATCGGTTTGCTCAATATATAAAGAAGATGAACCTGAAGATGGAAGGTATTCTTCTGACCCATCACCATTATGATCATACGGGTGCGGTGAAAAAGCTGAAGGCAGAATTTGACTGCCCGGTCTACCTCCATCGGGAGGATATGGATTTGTATAAAGATCCAGTGGAATATCCGCTGGAGGACGGAGATATGGTTTATCTTGAAGAGGAAGCTATTGAGGTCATTCATACGCCGGGGCATACCAGAGGCGGCGTGTGCTTTTATTCGGAAAAAAGCAAAATCGCCTTTACCGGAGATACGATCTTCAACGTGGATTTGGGGCGGACGGATTTGGAGGACGGCAGTGAAGCGGATATGATCCACTCCTGCAAAGCGATCATCGATAAATGGAGCAACGAAATTTTCATTTATCCCGGCCACGGAGATGGCTGCAATATGAAAACGGTAAGAAAGCTGAATCAAGAATTTTTAGATATAGTGAGGGAAACATCATGTCAATCAAATTAATTGCTTTAGATTTGGATGGAACGACATTAAACGATGACCGGGTGATTAGTGAGGCCAACCGGAAGGCCCTGGAGGAAGCCATTGACCGCGGGGTCAATGTTGTGATTGCCACCGGGCGGACTTACAGCGCTCTGCCGGAAGATGTTTTTCGGATCCGGGGAATCCAGTATGTGCTTACGTCCAACGGGGCTATCATAACGGATTTGAGGGAAAAAAAGGTGATTTATGAAAATTGCATCGCGCCCTCAGCGGTGGAAGAGGCTGTGGCGCTGCTGAAGCAGTATGATTTTATGGTGGAGGCGTTTACGGAGGGCCATGCGTATATCGATAAGTCTTTTTATGATCATATCAAGCAAACGGGCCTCAGCTTCCGCCATGTGGATTATGTGCTGACCACCAGGGAGCCGATTGCGGGGCTGTTTGATTTTATTTTGGAGCATAAGGAGCATATCGAAAATATTAATGTAAATTTTGAGGACCAGAGGGATCGGGCCAGGATGCGTCAGGTGCTTTTGGGCCTGGAAAATACCACGCTGACCACGTCCTTCGACCATAATTTGGAGATCGGCGGCGCTACCACCAGCAAGGCGGCGGCGCTCCAGGAGCTGGAGCATGTTTTGGGCGTCAAGCCGGAGGAAATGATGGCCATCGGAGACAGCCCCAATGATGCGGCGATGCTGCGGCTGGCGGGGATGCCGGTGGCTGTGGGCAACGCCAAGGATGAGGTGAAGGCTGTGGCGAAGTATGTGACCGGGACCAATCATGAGGATGGGGTCGCGCAGGCGGTGCGCAAGTTCGTGCTGGAGTGAAGGAGCTGGCAGGCTGGGGTGTAAAGAGGAAGGCGTCTGGCAGCCTGGGCGTGAAGGCTGGGCTGAGGGGGTGTTTTGTGGGATTTGGCAGATGAGGTGAACGTTTGTGCTGCTACGCTTCGGGGGCTGCGGCCGTCGGGGCTGGGAGGCTGGGGCAGGTGCTGGTACTGGAGCCTTGAGGCTCGAGGATTTGAGGCTTTGCGATTTGATAAACCGTATCGGTAGATAAACGTTGATCTTCAGCTTTTGATATGGTCTGGTGAAAGAAGGGTGGATGCACCCATGGACACAGAATAATGAAAGATGCGAGTCTTGACGAGCATCTTTTTTCCTTTTGTACTAGTAAGTGTGGTTTTGTGGATTTGATAATCGGGCCGGGGAAGGGCGATTTTCATTTTTTTCGCCGAAACCTATTCGAAATGGGCCAAATTAGTGTGAATGTCCATATAAAAATGGAATATGTTTCCTAAAAGACATGAGAAAACTAACTAATTTGCTGCTGTACGTGTGCTTAAAATTGGGAAGCTTGCGCTAACTTGGTTTTGTGATTCTAATATTTACTTATTTTTACTAAAAAAGGATCGTTTCGTATGGACATTGGTCTCGAAAATGTCGATTTCGAATAGGATTTGAGAAAATTTCTGTTTTGTCGGGCTGCCGCTATATTGGTTGCCCAGTTTCTCTAAACGCTGACCTGATTTCCCGGGCCCTAGAACTGCCATGAAGACCAGTTCGGCCAGGTTTCCATTACGCAGACGGCTCCCAAAAACACAAAATTGAAAAAAATGTAAAATATGGAATAAATTTCTTGACTTTTGTCTCTCGATCCGCTAACATAAGGATAAAATAGAAACACAAAGGGGATTTGAGTATGAACAACCAATTATTGGGACGTCTTGGAGAAGATGCTGCTGCACAATATCTGGGCGGAAAGGGATACCGGATTTTATGCAGGAACTTTTGCTGCAGGGCCGGAGAGATCGATATTGTGGCATTAAAAGGAACTTCCCTGCATTTTATAGAAGTAAAGACAAGGCAAAGCGATCTGTTTGGCACTCCGGCCGAAAGCGTGGATCAGCGGAAAAAGGGCCACATGCGGATGGCTGCGCGAATTTACCTGTCCACCCGATCCAAGAGCTTCCGCCAGCCCCGCCAGCTCCAATTCGATGTGGTGGAGGTCCAGATCAATCACATAGAAGATGTTTTTTAAGGGGGCGTTCAATTATGCTTTCGAAGATTTTCACTGCTTCGCTGCTGGGGATGGAAGCGGACATGGTAACTGTGGAGATCGATCTGCAGCCAGGCCTTCCGGCCATGAACATGGTCGGCCTTGCCGATACTACCATCAAAGAGGCAAAAGAGCGAATCCGCGCCGCCATCTTGAATTCCGGATTTGAATTCCCCAAAAGAAGGATTACGGTAAACCTTTCTCCAGCAGGAAGACCCAAAGAAGGAAGTCATTTCGACCTTCCTATTGCAGTTGGTATCCTGCTCCTTGGCAGTCAATGTGTGCCGGTCCGAACAGACACGGCTTTAATTGGAGAGCTGTCATTAGATGGCAAGGTAAAACATATTCGAGGTGCCTTGCCTCTGGCCATTGGCCTCAGAGAAAGAGGCATCCGCAAGCTGCTGCTTCCCTATAAGAATCTTGAGGAAGTGGCGCTGCTCGAAGACATCGACCTCTATCCGGTCAAGGATTTGCAGGAGAGCATGGATTATTATCTGGGGCTGAGACCTGCTTCCCCATATAATAGGAAGAAAAAAGGTACCTTCAGTCAGGCAAACCCATCGGATGATTTTTGTGACGTAGTGGGTCAAGAATGTGTAAAGAGGGCTGTCACAGTGGCTGCGGCGGGAAATCATGGACTTTTACTGATGGGCAGTCCGGGCAGCGGCAAAACGATGATCGCCAAACGGATACCTCAGATTATGCCGGAAATGAGCTATGCAGAACAGCTGGAAACCACTAGAATTCATAGCGCTGCCGGGCTTTTAAGTGAAAACTGCCCTTATATAAAGGAAAGGCCTTTTCGCATGCCCCATCATACTATTTCCAGAGCAGCGCTGATCGGCGGCGGCAGTAAGCCCAGGCCGGGCGAAATTTCATTGGCCCATAACGGAATTTTGTTTTTGGATGAATTCGGTGAGTTTGACCATCGAGTGACAGAACTGCTGCGTCAGCCGCTGGAAGACGGCAAGGTAGCCATCAGCCGCGCCCGGGGGACGATAGCTTTCCCTTGCAGCATAATGCTGGTCGCTGCAGCCAATCCCTGTAAATGCGGATATTTGGGAGACGAGCGGCACGTTTGCACCTGTACGGAAAAGCAGCTTAACCAATATCAATCTAAATTTTCCGGACCAGTACTGGAGCGGATCGATTTGCACATCAAGGTATCTGCAGTGCTTGACCCTAATTTGAAAAAGAAGGAAGGCGCATTGTCCAGCTATGAAATGAAAAAACAGGTTCAAAAGGCAGCGGCGCTGCAGGCGCAGCGCTACAAAGGGACCGGCGTTCGTTTTAACAGCCAGCTGGGGGAGCAGCAGATTTACAAGTATTGCCCCATGACAGCAGCCGGGCGGAAACTTCTGACGGATGCTTATCAAAAACTAGCGCTGAGCATGCGCACATATTACAAAATTATTAAGGTTGCCCGAACGATTGCTGACCTTCATGGTACCCACACAATCGATGAGTACCATATAGCAGAGGCGTTACAATATCGGGCATTGGATGATTTTTACAGGAGGCCGGACAATGGACATTAAAAAAGTCTCTATCAAGGATGCTGATTATCCACTGCTTCTGAAAGAAATAAAAAATCCGCCGAATCCGCTTTACTATATTGGTGATTTGACGTTGGCGAAGAGACGCTGTGTAGCAGTGGTCGGATCAAGAAAAGCGACGGAGTACGGGTGCTGGGCCGCAAAGCGGCTGGGAAACTGTCTGGCTGAAAGCGGGGCGGTGGTGGTCAGCGGAATGGCGAAAGGGATCGATACATGTGCCCATATGGGTGCGTTAGAAAGCTGCAGCAGCCAGCTTTCGGATGAATCCGGCGGAAAAAACCGGAAGGGCGGAACCATTGCGGTTTTAGGTTGCGGTATCGATATTTGCTATCCTCAGTCCAACCGCAGATTGCGTGACCAAATCGCCGCCCATGGACTACTGCTTTCTGAATATCCACAGGGTACGGAACCGGCCAGATACCATTTCCCGCAAAGAAATCGAATTATCAGCGGCTTGTCCGAAACCACAGTAGTCGTACAGGCTAAGGAGAGCAGCGGAGCGCTGATCACGGCCGAACTGGCCGCAGATCAGGGGAGAAATGTGTATGCGATTCCGGGGAATATTAACAGCGCCTATAATTTGGGAAACAATAAACTGCTTCGAGACGGGGCAACGCCCCTGGCCGTGCTGGAAGACCTTTTGGCTGATATGGGACTTTCCGGTCTTAGGTTCCAGAATTTACAAAAGAATTTAGGCAAAGATGAATTTGAGATCGTTTCTCTCCTCAAAAAAAATGGTGAAATGACGCCGGACCAGCTCTGCCGCGCCACTGGAAAGCCGGCTGGCCTTCTTAACGGAATCGTGACCATTTTGGAGTTGAAAGGAGTAATTTACACTTCTTTGGGAAAAATTTTTATTGCAAAATAAAAAAAAGGCGATATAATAAGCTTTTAGAACCAATAAGGAACAAAGTCGGCTTCACCGATTCTTAAAAAGAAGTAGATTTTGTTGATACTTCGGAAATATCGCTGACGATATTTCCTACGTAATAAAAAAATTCTGCAAGTTGTAGGATAATGATAATAGATGGGGAGGATTTTTTATGGCTGCTGCCAAGAAAAATTTGGTGATTGTGGAGTCACCATCAAAAGCAAAGACGATTGGGAAGTTCCTCGGAAGCAAATATAAAGTGATTGCTTCTGTAGGGCATGTAAGAGATTTGCCAAAGAGTAAGCTTGGGATTGATATTGAACATGATTTTGAACCGCAATATATCGCGATTCGTGGTAAAGGCGACATTATTAAAGAACTGAAAAAAGAAGCTAAAAATGCTGCCAAAGTCTTTCTGGCAACTGACCCGGACCGGGAGGGCGAAGCGATTTCATGGCACCTGGCGTTTCTGCTCGGCATTGACCAAAATACGCCATGTAGAATTGTCTTTAATGAAATCACTAAAAAAGCAGTACAGGCCGCGATTAAGAATCCTAGGCCGATTGACCTAAAACTGGTAGATGCGCAGCAGGCTAGAAGAGTGCTGGACCGGCTGGTAGGTTACCAGATCAGTCCCCTGCTGTGGAGAAAAGTTAGACGGGGATTGTCAGCGGGCCGAGTTCAGTCTGCGGCTCTGAAGATCATCTGCGATCGAGAAAACGAAATCAAAGCATTTATCCCCAAAGAATATTGGAATATTACGGCTGAGCTGAAAAAAGGAAAGAAGTTCACCGCAAAGCTGGCTGAATATAATGGTAAGAAACTTACGGTAGAGAATAAAGAACAGGCTGATGAAATTGTTAAAGTTTTGAAGGCCGGCGAGTATATGGTGAAAAAAGTAGAAGAGAAAGAACGCGCAAGAAAGCCGTATGCTCCCTTTACCACCAGCAGCCTCCAGCAGGAAGCTTCAACCAAGCTGGGCTTTTATACGAAAAAAACCATGCTCATTGCACAGCAGCTCTACGAAGGTATCGAAATTAAAGGACACGGGACGGTAGGTCTGGTTTCTTATATCAGAACGGATTCGGTGCGAATCTCGGATGAAGCAAAAGCCGCCGCAAAAGAATATATTTTTGAAAACCTAGGAGCTGAGTATTATCAGAATAATGTATATTCCAATAAAAAAAAGGATGTACAGGATGCCCACGAGGCCATCCGCCCCAGCTATATTGAGCTGGAGCCTGATGAAATTAAAGACTCCCTCAGTAAAGATCAATACAATCTATATAAGCTGATCTGGTCCAGATTTATGGCCAGTCAGATGTCTCCTGCCAAATTTATGGGCGTTTCCGCAGCGATCGATAACAGCGACTATATGTTTAAAGCTACCGGGTCTAAGTTGATCTTTGATGGCTTTTTAAAGGTATATTCACCCGGGAAAGAGGATGACAGCGATAAACTGCTTCCTCACCTGGAAAAAGGCGAAAAGCTGGAACTGGTGGAGCTGCTGTCAGAGCAAAACTTCACTCAGCCGCCGGCCAGGTTCACAGAAGCAAGTCTTGTAAAAGATTTGGAGGAAAAGGACATTGGCAGGCCGAGTACTTATGCCCCTATCATTGCCACCATTATCGAACGAAAATATGTCAATCGTGAAAAAAAGACGCTGACTCCTACGGAGCTGGGCTTTATTGTCACACAGATGATGGAAGAATATTTTAAAGAAATCGTTGATACTGGATTTACAGCAGATATGGAAGATAAACTGGATGCGGTGGAAGTAAAAGATGTGGAATGGAAAGATATCATTCGCGACTATTATGGAACCCTTGAAAAGGAACTTGAAACAGCGGATAAAGAAATAAAGAAGGTTGAATTTGAAGTGGAGCTTACCGGAGAACTCTGTGAGAAATGTGGCAAACCGATGGCTGTCAAGCATGGCCGATTTGGCGAATTTGCAGCCTGTACCGGTTATCCGGAATGTAAGAACACAAAGCCGATCGTCAAATCAACCAATGTCAAATGCCCTAATTGCGGCAAAGATATCGTGGCAAGAAAGAGTAAGACTGGTCGTGTTTTTTATGGATGCAGCGGTTATCCCGAATGCCAGCAGTCTTATTGGAATAAGCCGATCGACAGGAAATGCCCGAAATGCGGTTCACTTCTTGTTGAGAAAAAAACTAAAACGAGTAAGTATGCGTGCTCTAACAGCGAGTGCGATTATAAAGAAGAATAGAAGTTTTATTAATTAGAACAAGGGGAATCATGAATGGAGGTATGAACATGGTACAGTTCCACGCGACGACGATCGTTGCAGTAAGAAGAGGCCCTGACGATGTCTGCATAGGCGGCGACGGTCAGGTAACAATGGGTGAAACAGCCATTATGAAGAATGGTGCAAAAAAGGTTAAAAAAATCTATCGCAATTCTGTTTTGACGGGATTTGCAGGCTCTGTAGCAGATGCTTTCTCTCTGACAGAGAAATTTGAAAGCAAACTGGATGAACATGGAGGTAATTTAAAGCGGGCTGCGGTAGCGCTGGCTCAGCTTTGGCGTTCTGATAAAGCTATGAGAAGTCTGGAAGCGCTGATGATTGTAGCTGATCGGGAAAGCCTGCTGGTTGTCTCTGGAAACGGCGAAGTGATCGAACCGGATCAAGATTTTATCGCCATTGGATCTGGAGGAAACTATGCTTATTCAGCAGCAAAAGCACTCTATAATAATACCGACATGACCGCAGAGGAAATCGTAAAAGAGGCCCTGGGTATTGCCTCATCCATCTGCGTTTACACGAATGACAACATATCAGTAGAAAAACTGTAGGAGGAAATTATGGCAAACAAATTATACCAGATGACTCCCAAAGAAATCGTAGGGGAATTGGATAAATATATCATCGGACAGGACGAAGCTAAAAAATCAGTAGCCATCGCCCTCAGAAACCGCTATCGGAGAAGTCTGCTGTCAGAAGAAATGCAGGAAGAAATCACACCCAAGAACATCTTGATGATGGGCCCGACCGGAGTAGGTAAGACAGAGATTGCCAGGCGTCTGGCAAAGCTGATGGATGCTCCCTTTGTAAAAGTAGAGGCTACGAAATTTACGGAAGTGGGTTACGTGGGAAGAGACGTTGATTCCATGATCCGTGATCTGGTGGAGGCGTCCATTCGTATCACAAAACAAAGCCAGCTGGATGAAAAGTATGCAATTGCTGACGAGATCGTGGAAGAACGGATCATTGAAGCAATCATTCCAGGGAAAAAAAAGCCGGCTAATGAACCGAGCAACAATCGGAATCCGTTCGATTTTCTGCTGAGCGGCGGTGGTTATCAAAGCCAGAAGCAACAATATGAGCAGCAGCAGATGGAACAAAATACACAGAATCCTGACGAAAAGCAGGATGTTGAACTGGCCAGAGAACAGGTGAGACAACAGCTGAGACAGGGACTTCTTGAGGAACAGTTCATTGAAATACAGGTGACGGATGCTCCCAAGAGCAATACGCTGGACCTGAACGGGGAAGGTATGGGCATTGCCATTGGAAACATTTTCGGGGATATGATGCCGCAGAAGAAAAAGAATAAGAAAGTAAGAGTAAAGGATGCCAGAAAGATCCTCAGGGAAGAAGAGGCACAGAATCTGATCGATATGGATCAGGTAATTGAAGATGCACTGCATAACGCAGAGCAGAATGGAATCATTTTTATCGATGAAATCGATAAAATCGCTTCCGGAGCCGGCTACCGCTCTTCCGGCGCAGACGTGTCTAGAGAAGGGGTGCAGAGAGACATTCTTCCCATCGTAGAAGGCAGTGTTGTCAATACAAAGCATGGACCGGTCAAGACCGATCATATCCTCTTTATCGGTGCGGGTGCATTCCATACGGCAAAACCGACGGATCTGATTCCGGAACTCCAGGGTCGTTTTCCAATCCGTGTAGAATTGGAAAACCTGGACCGAGAAACGTTCCTCAAAATCTTGACGATTCCGGAAAACGCCCTGCTGAAGCAGCATAAAGCCCTTTTAGAAACCGAGGGCGTAGAGATTGAGTTCACGGACAGCGCGATAGAAGAGGTTGCTACGATGGCCTTTTTAATGAATGAACAGACGGAAAACATCGGTGCAAGAAGGCTGCATACCATTCTGGAGAAGCTTTTGGAGGATATTTCCTTTAATATTCCGGATATGGAAGAGGACAAATTTGTAATCGATGCTGATTATGTTAAAGAAAAATTCATGGAAAAAATTCATCCGGAAGACATCGATCGGTTTATCTTATAAGGTGGAGAAGGGTTTGAGCAAACACTCTACAATATACGCAAAATAGTAAAAAAGCGAACAATATAAAGGACAACTTAGTTTTAATTTTCTCGTTATAAAAAACTTTTTAGAAAACTCAAAAAATGAGTTGTCATATTTGAGAAAACCATATATAATACCTATATCAATAAAAAGATTGGAAATTTTGTACAACGACAAGTTGTAGAAGGAGAGACATCATATATGGAAAATCAAATTTTAGCAAAAGTAAGAAAACTGAACTGGGTCCTGCAGGAAAGCGTCGCAGGTGCATTTTCATTTAAAGAGCTGTGCGCGATCCTCAGCGATCTGATGGATGCCAATGTTTACATTGTTAATCGAAAGGGAAAGGTCATCGGTGTTAACTATAAGATTCGTTCCGATAGTTCCACAATCGCCGATCCGGAAACGGGATCTGAAAAGTTCCCAATCGAATATAACGAAGCATTGCTGAAAGTGACCACCACCCAGGCTAACCTGACAGCGGAAGAAGCGCTGAAGATTTTTAAATACGATTATGATACTTCGGACAAGCTTCACACCGTTATTCCCATTCTGGGAGGCGGGCAAAGATGGGGTACACTCATCGTGACCAGATATGCGCCGGAATTCAGCGATGAAGACTTAGTTCTCGGAGAATACGGGGCTACTGTGGTAGGGCTGGAAATACAGAGAAGAAAAGCGCTGGAAGAAGAAGAAGAATCCAGACAGAGGGCTGTCGTGCAAATGGCGATTGGAACCCTGTCTTACTCTGAGATTGAAGCCGTACAGCAGATCTTTTCCGAACTGAATGGAAATGAAGGTCTGCTGGTTGCCAGCAAGATTGCTGATCGTTCGGGAATCACCAGATCAGTCATCGTCAATGCGCTGAGAAAATTGGAAAGTGCCGGCGTAATTGAATCCAGATCCTTGGGCATGAAAGGCACGCATATTAAAATCGTTAATTCCAAATTTAACGAAGAACTTGAAAACCTGAATATTTAACGAATGAATAATTCGAAAAACAAGCACAAAACATCTCTGCCGAACATAGACTGATATAGTCGGCGGAGGTGTTATTATGAAAAGAAAAAGAAGACGGAGAGAAAGACGGTCCTTTGTACTGCCTTTGTCTCTGTTTTTAATATTTATCGCCATTGCTTCCTCTGCCAGCTATTATCTCAAGACTACGATAGAGCCCAATCTGGAAGAGATCGGAAAAATGAGGGCGCGGACACTGGTAACGCGAATGGTCAACAAGGCTATCAACGATCAGTTTCACGAAGAGACGGACACGGATAATCTGATCATTCGCAAGACCAATGATAAAGGTGAGACGGAAATGATCCAGGCGGATACCAAGGCCATGAACCTCCTCATTACTGAAATTTCCAAGGAACTACAGGAGGAATACCGCCGCATGGAAGAAGACAAGATCGATGTCCCTTTGGGAGCTGTCCTGGGAAGCCAGATTTTATCCGAGCACGGCCCCAAAGTCGATGTTAAGGTGATTCCTCTCAGTGTTTCCGGAATCGACTTTAAAACGGAATTTGAAGCCAAAGGGATCAACCAGACCAAGTATAAGGTATACATAATTTTAAAGAGTCAGGTCAAAGTGTTAGCTCCACTGTCGGCAGCAACCTTCGATATGTCCAGTACGGTTCTCATCGCCGAAGCTGTTATTCTGGGCGGTGTGCCCAAGAGCTACGTTCAGGTACCGAAAGAAGATATTTTAGATGTGACGGATGAGTAAAAGGTAGCATAATGCGGAAGAGTTGTGGTAAGATATAGCCATGGTTAGATTTAATGAAAAGAATGAAATAATAAAAGAAGAAGATTATCAGGCCATTCTGGTGGGCCTGCAGCTTGGGGAGGATATCTCCTATTCCATGGAGGAACTTTCCGGGCTGGCTCAGGCAGCGGGCGTCACTGTGTTGGGCCAGATGATCCAGAGCTTGGAAAAACCCAACTCCGCCACACTGATCGGAAAGGGCAAGGTGGAAGAACTGGCGCAGATGTGTGCTAATATGGAAGCGGATACGGTTATTTTCAACGAAGAGCTTTCCGGCATGCAGCTGCGGAATCTGGAAGAATCCCTGTCCGTCAGAGTGATCGATCGCACGATTTTGATCCTGGATATCTTTGCAGCCAGGGCCACGTCCAAGGAAGGCAAGCTGCAGGTTGAGCTGGCGCAGCTTCAGTACCGCCTGCCCCGATTGACCGGCTTTGGCAAATCCTTATCCAGGCTGGGCGGCGGCATCGGCACCAGGGGTCCGGGTGAAAAAAAGCTGGAGACAGACCGCAGGCATGTTGCCGGAAGGATGGACGATATAAAAAAAGAGCTGGCCCGCATAAAAAATACCAGGAGCGTCCAGCGTACACAAAGAGAAAAGGCCCAGATTCCAGTCGTGGCATTGGTCGGATATACCAACTCGGGAAAATCTGCACTTATGAACCGGCTTTTGAGCATGTCGGAAAAGGAAGACAAAGCAGTAAAAGAAAAGGACATGCTTTTTGCTACATTAGATACACAACAGCGCAGCATTCAACTGGAAAACAACTTTGAATTCATCCTAATCGATACCGTAGGCTTTGTCAGCAAGCTTCCTCATTCACTGGTGGAAGCCTTTAAAGCAACTCTGGAAGAGGTAAACTATGCCGATCTACTGCTGCATGTGGTGGATGGATCTTATGAAAATTATGATTTCCACATAGACGTGACCAATCGAGTAATTGATGAGATTGGGGCCGGCGGAAAAGAAAAGATTATGGTCTACAATAAGCTTGATCTGATACAAGAGCTTCCAGTGGATGCTACAGAATGCGAGTGCGTTTTTGTGTCTGCCAAATATGGGGATCATATTGACGAACTTTTGGCTAAAGTACGGGAAAAACTCTTTGCCTCTCGGGTGCGGGCCGCACTATTAATCCCCTATGACCGGGGGGAACTCTCTTCTTACTTATGTGAGAAGGCTATTGTGCATGGGATGGACTACAAGGAGGAGGGTACCCTTTTTGATGTTGAATTGTCGGAGATAGATTATAACAGGTTGAAAAAATATGATACAGTATAAAACCGTTGAAAAAGAGGCTCATGCAGAGCAGATTATAGAGAAATCCCGTTTTATCGCCTATGTCAAACCGGTAGAAACCAGAGAAGAAGCAGATGCTTTTATCGCTTCTGTAAGAGACTTGCATAAAACTGCTACCCATAACGTTCCTGCATTGGTTGTGGGAGAACAGTTTCAACTGCAGTGGGCCAGCGACGATGGTGAACCGCAGGGGACTTCCGGTGCGCCGATTGTCCAAATGCTGGTCAAAGAGGGCGTGACTAATGTGGCAGTCGTTGTGACTCGATATTTCGGCGGTATTAAACTGGGCACAGGTGGGCTTGTGAGAGCATATACCAGCAGCGCAAAACTGGGGCTTGAGGCGGCTGGAATTTGCAAAATGATGGAAATGCAGGCTATCCAGTACAAGATCGATTATTCCTTCCTCAGTAAAGTACAGAATCTTTCGCGAGATGGAAATTTTTCGATTACAGACATAATTTATGAAGAATTGGTTACGATAAAAGTGGTGACCGATGTGGAGAAAAGCGATGAAATAAAGGCGCTGCTGGGCAATCTTACCGCAGGGAAGGCAGCTCTCATTTCTGAGACGAAAGAGTTGAGAAAAAATGCTCTATAAATTTCCATAAATTGCGTTGACACGCACCTTTAGCTGTGCTAATATATAAAAGCTCTCAAGTTGTTCCAAGGTAGCTCAATGGTGGAGCAACCGGCTGTTAACCGGTAGGCTGTGGGTTCGAGCCCCACCCTTGGAGCCAATTTTTAGAAACAAGAACAAAAAGGGCGAGAACCCGAGAGGGTAGAAAGCTCCGGCGGAGCTTTCTTCGTGAAGCAGTGCCCCGGCACGGCGGAGCGGATTCAGCTTGCGCAGCAAGCGTGAGCCCCACCCTTGGAGCCAATTTTTAAAAACTGCGAGAACTGACAAAAAAGATTAAAAAAGTTCTTGACAACTTGAGGAAAATGCTGTATATTTAATAAATGTGTCGAGTAGATAAAAACACTTGCTCATGGGCGCTTAGCTCAGCTGGGAGAGCACCTGCCTTACAAGCAGGGGGTCATAGGTTCGAGCCCTATAGCGCCCACCATAACAGTTGACGTTTGGCTGAAAAAGCGGACGTGTTATCAAGGAAATGCGGTCCGGTAGTTCAGTTGGTTAGAATGCCAGCCTGTCACGCTGGAGGTCGACGGTTCGAGCCCGTTCCGGATCGCCAATTTTATCAGACTGATACCAAACAGCGATGTTTGCTGGCGTGGCTCAACGGTAGAGCAGCTGATTTGTAATCAGCAGGTTGGGGGTTCGATTCCCTCCGCCAGCTCCAAAAAAGTCATGAGTTCCTTTCAAAGGTAAGCGAGCCCGAAAGGGTATGACTGTGAATAACGTTAAGCAAATTGTTTGCAAGACGAAAGTCGCATGAGAAAGATGCGGCACCTATATCGAGGGTTTCCCGAGTGGCCAAAGGGGGCGGACTGTAAATCCGTTAGCTGAGCTTTCGGTGGTTCGAATCCACCACCCTCGACCAATTTCATTATTATGTTTAGTGTGCGGAAGTGGCTCAGGGGTAGAGCATCGCCTTGCCAAGGCGAGGGTCGCGAGTTCGAATCTCGTCTTCCGCTCCATTTATGCGGATGTAGTTCAATGGTAGAACCTCAGCCTTCCAAGCTGATGGCGTGAGTTCGATTCTCATCATCCGCTCCATTTTTGGGCTCATAGCTCAGTTGGATAGAGCAACGGCCTTCTAAGCCGTGTGTCCGGGGTTCGAATCCCTGTGGGCTCGCCATTTTTTCAAGATTGGGGTATAGCCAAGCCGGTTAAGGCAACGGACTTTGACTCCGTCATTCGTAGGTTCGAGTCCTGCTACCCCAGCCATACGACCCATTAGCTCAGTCGGCAGAGCACTTGACTTTTAATCAAGGTGTCCGGAGTTCGAATCTCCGATGGGTCACCAACTTTTTTAGGGTATGGTGTAGCAGAACAAAGACTTACAAGTGAGGAGAGGTGTCCGAGTGGTTTAAGGAGCTGGTCTTGAAAACCAGTGACTCCGAAAGGGGCCGTGGGTTCGAATCCCACCCTCTCCGCCATAAGGATTCTGAGGATACTCGCAGAATAATATGACGGGAAAAAATTATTTTAGCCTGGAGAAGTACTCAAGAGGCTGAAGAGGACGGTTTGCTAAATCGTTAGGGTTCGTTAAGGGCCGCATGGGTTCGAATCCCATCTTCTCCGCCATTTATAGGGGTATAGCTCAGTTGGTAGAGCAGTGGTCTCCAAAACCACGTGCCGTGGGTTCAAATCCTACTGCCCCTGCCATATCACTAATCCCACTTTCGGGGTGTAGCGCAGTTTGGTAGCGCAACTGGTTTGGGACCAGTGGGCCGCGGGTTCAAATCCTGCCACCCCGACCATCATAGAGGAAGATTGTGACAGAAGCCCGGGTAAATGGGAAACCTGTATACGGTTCGCTTCTCAGCATACTTTGTTCGCTGCACTTGTACATAGCGATGAAAGACCGCGTGAAATGGGCAACGTGCACACGGTGCACTCCTACGCAAACAAAGTTTGCTCCGCTGTCCCATTTGTACGATGCGGCTAAAGACCGCGTAAAATGGGCCATTAGCTCAGTTGGTCAGAGCATCCGGCTCATAACCGGCAGGTCCGGGGTTCAAGTCCCTGATGGCCCACCATAAATAAATATGATTATGCCCAGATAGCTCAGTAGGTAGAGCAGAGGACTGAAAATCCTCGTGTCCTTGGTTCAATTCCGAGTCTGGGCACCATTTTAAAGGTAATCTTTTGCTGACTTTATGTCCGAAGGGTTACTTTTTTTCTTGTCTGTAATGAATGTTCCCTTAATTTTTTGGCTGCGTTAGCAGTTGATTTTCCCTTCCTGGTACGATACAATGGATAGGCAGAAAGAAGGGAAGAGGTGAAGATAATTGGCTCAGCTTTATTATAGATACAGCACTATGAACGCCGGAAAATCGGCGGAGATCATCCGCATTGCGCATAATTACGAGGAGAGGAGCAAGCGGGTACTGACTCTTACGCCCAGCGTAGATGACCGTTACGGCCTAGGCGTAATCACGTCTAGAATAGGAATTCAGAGAGAGGCCCTGGTGGTCAACGAGAACACCAATATTTTGGAACTTTTTATGATGGAGAATACCAAAGAAGAGATTTCGTGTGTACTGATCGACGAAGCGCAGTTTTTAAAAAGGCATCATGTGGAAGAGCTGGTAGAAATTGTTGACAGCTGCGATGTGCCGGTGCTGGCTTACGGACTGAAAAATGACTTCCGCAATGAGCTGTTTGAAGGCTCGTATTATTTGTTGGTCTATGCAGATAAAATTGAAGAGATCAAGACGATTTGCTGGTGCGGACGAAAAGCAACCATGGTAGCCAGGATCGTGGATGGAAAATTGGTGAAAACCGGAGAACAGATTGTAATTGGGGGAAACGACATGTACGTTTCGCTTTGCAGGAAACATTATAATGACGGTAGAATCGGGCCTAAAATCAAGAAATAACGAATATAAGAGATGCTTTGCGTATGCAGGGCATTTTTTTTATGCAGAAAATTATGGAGATGAAACTATCTCCTGCAATTAGTTGCCCGTGCCGGACATCCTGTCGGATATTATCCGAAGAAATTGACATTTGTCGTTTTTTATGATAGGCTTATTTGGCATAGATACACAGAATGTTGTATTGTAAACTATTCCCAATCAATAATTTAAGTTGGTGATACAGTTATGGATGTTAAAGGATGCTATAAAAAAGGGATGGTGATTATGAGGAAGCGATTCGTTTAATGGGTAGTGATGAACGAATCATCAAATATTTTATTTATGAAGCTTCCATGAATCGTTTTTGTCTGTTCTATCTGAAGAAACGCCTTATGAGGAAGAAGTGAAATGAAATACGATAAATTTCAATATGATAGAATATTTGAGATCTTAAAGCACAAAATTGAATCAGGGCTGATGCCCAAAGGGACTATGCTTCCCTCTTTTGCTGATCTTTGCAAGGAATACAAAGTATCTAACAAAACGATACGCCGCGTGGTTGCAATGCTGTCTGACGCAGGACTCATTGAGACAAAGGAACGGCAGCTTTCTGTGGTTATTTTTGATCAAACTGACCCGGCGAACGATCATGCTGACAATTTGAAAGCGCCAAATGTACCGATTATGACAGACATTTTAAAAACAGCTGAAATTCTTTACTATCCTTTTATCTGTTATGGAATTTCTCTGTGCAATAAGAGCGATTGGGATATTCCCGAAAAAATAGTCCGGCAATTGAATCCTAAGCTACCGAACCTTTTTTGGAAAAACTCTAAACTGATCTGGCGCTTTTTTATCGCTAGATGCGAAAACGAGCTAAGCCTTCATATTGTCGATGCTCTTGGCTTTCTTGGGGTGGAATATCGGGAAAACAGTTTTTATTCACGCGTCGCATATCAGCAGACACTCATTGATTTTATTGAAAAGAGTAGAAAAGAGACACCAACAAGCGATGCCATCAAAGATTTTCTTGCATATATTCATTTTATTACGATTTCAAGAGATGATTTTCGGTGTTATGTTCCTGCTGATTCGCCCTTTCGCATCGGCGTTCAGGGGCTGGACCAATGGATGAAAACGGCAGAAGAGCGCTATTCCAGTGTATATCTGGATATTTTGGGACTCATCGCAATCGGTTATTATCAGCCGGGAGACAGGCTGCCGTCTCACGCCCAGATGCAAAAGCAGTATGGTGTTAGTGTTAACACAACGACGCAAGCCGTTCAATGTCTGCAAAAATGGGGTGTTGTAGAGGCTACTCGTGGAAAAGGAATTTTTGTTTCAACGAATATACAGGCATTGAACGATATTCCTTTGGACCCTCGGTTGATTGCCAGCCATATCAGAAGATATTTTGAATGTTTGGAGCTGCTTTCCTTGACCGTGGAGGGAGTGGCTTGCCATGCTGCCGCTCATGTTTCTGATGAGCAGATACATGAATTAATTCAGCGATTAGACGAAGCAAAAATATACGGGAGTTTGTATCAGCCGGCGCCTATTGTTTTGCTGGAGTTTTTAACAGAGCATATTCCATATGAGACCCTGCAGTCTGTCTATGCGATTATACTCAAAAACTATCGAATTGGCCGAAAAATACCCAAGCTAATAAATAGAGCCAACGCATCTAGAAAACTAGAGATACACCGCAAGTGTGTAGAAGCGGCAAATGCACTGATCGGCGGGGATCGCAGCGCATTTGCAAAACAAGCTGCGGAGATGTTCACATATACTAATCAGCTTATTATTGAAGAGTGTAAAAGGTTAGGCTACTGGAAGACCGTTAAAGATATTTATGACGGCTCGCAGCTGTGGAAATAGCATGAATTGGCCCCTAATAAAAGACAGATGGTATAGACGTGGTGCTGGATTTTGGATATTTATGGCTCCTATGCACAACGTAATGATAGATGATAAAGAGCTTTTCGGTGTTTTCATGCTGGGGGATTCAAACACCTACGCAGAGATCGCAGCCACTGCGTTATATCAAAATCAAGGCGCTTCCTATGTGGTGAATCAGCGGGGCGTTATTGAACTGCGGCCGAACAAATCCGCCGCCAACAATTATTTTGGAGGATATAACCTGCTTCATACCTTGCGGGAAAAGAACGTGGACGAGCAGCAAATCCATGCGTTGCAACGGGGGATGCAAGAGCAGCAAGAAGTCGAATTTGTCGCAGATATTAGCGGAGAAACTTGGCGTATTCAAAGCTTTCCCGATAGCTGGGGCAACAGCATCATCATTGTAGTACCCGTTTCGGTTACAGCAAAAGGAAAATGTGTTAAAATTGACCTTGGAGGACGGCAGTGAAATCGAGGATGACAAGGTCTACACCGTCGCCGCTTGGGCCACTTCAATAGACGAATCCTATATTGCATCTGCCCTGAAGAGCCACAGTGAGCTTGGCAGCAATATTGATTTGGTTACTGCGTCCGTCAAAAAGGCAGGAACCATCTCACCGCCAAAGGATAACCGGATTACCTTGGTCTGGGATAAAAAAGAAGAGTAAATATTTGCAACAAGGCGTTGGGATAGGAGGATATATGCGTTATTTGATAAGAACAAAGAGGAAACATATCATAAAGTTTTTTGCTGCGGTTTTGATGTTTATCACGATACTTTCAAGTACAGCGCCTGTTTTTGCTGGAGAAGACGCTCACGCCCGGATTCGGGTTCCGTTTCCGGAGGTCAAAGGCTTTACGATGATTGACGAAAACGGAAAACGCTCCGGTTTGATCGTGGATTATCTGTATGAAATTGCAAAATACACCGGTTGGTCATACGAATTTATTGATATCGATGCCAATGAAATGACGGAAGAGTTTATTGCAGGGAAATATGATCTCATGGGCGGCACATACTATTCAAAGGCGTTTGAGCAATACTTTGCCTATCCGGATTATAGCTGCGGCAATACCAAAGCCGTGCTGCTGGCGTGTCAGGAAGATAATTCCATAAAAGGGTATGATTTAAGAGACTTGAACGGGAAAACGATAGGCGTTGTGAAGCGTGCGGTCGAGAATGTACGCCGGTTGAAGGAATTCCTATCTGCCAATGACATAAGCTGTACAATTAAGCAATATACCTCTGAAGAAGTTGCAGCCGATCAAATCAATACGGATCTGATTACCGGGAAAATTGACCTGAAACTTGGAAATGCGACTGATGACACAGGTGAGTTCCGCGCGGTCGCGTACTTTAATGCACAGCCTCATTATCTGGTTGTGCAGCCGGACAACCAGGAACTGCTCGATCAGCTGAATTGGGCCATGAAACGTATTATGTTATCGGATCCCCATTTTTCAGAAGAACTATACAAGCGATATTTTGATGATACAGGTGTGGAAAACCTGCTGTTGACTAGAGAAGAAGCAGCCTATATTGAACAGAAGGGCGCCGTGACTGTAGCGGTCCCCGACTATTTTCACCCGCTTTATTGTATTGGTTATGAGGACGGTAATCATGCTGGACTGATTCCGGAGCTGCTGGAAAAGATTACAGACCGATATGGCGTAAAGTTTGAATATATATCTGCTGACTCTTATGCAGAAACGCAACAGCTTGTTATAGATGGCAAAGCGGATATGGCGGGCTTTTTCTTTGAGGATGCAGCTGATGCCATGCGCGATAAATTGGCTCAGACGAAACCATATGCCGCATTAAATGACCTAGTGGTGCGCAACCGATCGGTTACTTATCCGTCTGAAGGATTGACCTGCGGACTTTTAAAGGGCCGCAGGCTGCCGTCATATGCAAAAGCAAGTGAAGTAAAATATTATGAGACAATTGACGAGGTTTTAAATGCGGTCGATGATGGAAAAGTGGATTTTGCCTACGGGATTTCTGCACGAATAGAGCAGATGATCCAGGACAACGTTTATACCAACGTGATTCCTGTTACCTTATCGGCGAATCGCACCAACATTAGCTTTGCTATGTCGATGCCGGCAAATCCGGAGCTGCTGTCCATCATGAACAAAGGTATCAACAGCTTATCTGAGGATGACAGGAACTCTCTTTTAGATCATAACTTGGTCTCGATCGGGGACGCTAAGGTATCACTGAAAAATTTTGTGGCGACAAATCCTATTTTATCAATTACGGTTATATCCGCTTTTTTACTGCTCTTTTCACTGGTGATTATCGTAATTGCCACTATGCGTGTAAAGAACGCCAATATGCAAAAAAAATATGGCTAAAGCAGAGGCAGAAAACAAGGCAAAAAGCGAATTTCTTTCTCGCATGAGCCACGAAATCCGTACGCCAATGAATGCCATTGTAGGGACAACTGCATTGATTGCAATGAAGGATGATATACCCCAAAGTATAAAAGGATATCTGGCAAAGCTGAAAGCAACCTCGCAGTATTTGTTGGGGCTGATCAATGATATTTTAGACATGAGCCGTATTGACAACGGCATGCTTTCAATTGTAAAGGAAGATTTTTCCTTACAAAAGCTGCTCGATGAGCTTTACAGCATGATGCAAACACAGGCGCAGGCCGAGCAAGTAGGGCTTACTTGCGAAATAAAGATTGAACATTCAGATGTATGCGGAGATTGTATTCGGTTAAAGCAAGTCTTGATGAATTTGATTTCCAATGCCATTAAATTTACACCGGCAGGCGGAGACGTTCAGCTGTCAGTAGAGGAGTCCGATGCAACCGACGTACAAGCTGTCTATCTGTTTCGGATTTCTGACACTGGCGTTGGCATCAAAGCAGAAGATTTAGAGCGTGTTTTTGAATCCTTTGAGCAGGCCGGAACCAGTCATCTGCGCAGTCAGGGAACGGGGCTGGGACTACCGATCAGCCGAAATATCGTACAGCTCATGGGCGGCACTTTGAAGGTGAAAAGCGAAGTGAATATGGGCAGTGAATTTTATTTTAGCATTTGTCTCCCCTTCGGAAAGCCTATAGGTTTAGAAATACAGGCTGAACCTTCTGCCCATTTTGAAAATGCGCGAATTTTATTGGCTGAGGATCACCCAATAAATGCAGATATTGCGATAGACATATTAGAATCAAAGGGGATACAGGTGGAACTGGCTGAAGATGGAGAAGCAGCGGTTAAACGCTTTGAGCAAAGTACTCCCGGGTATTTTGACCTGATTTTAATGGATATGCGAATGCCCAACATGGGAGGCCTAGAGGCAACAAAGGCTATTCGAACCTCTGCTCATTCCGATGCAGTAAGCATTCCAATCGTTGCCCTAACCGCCAACTCTTTCCAGGAGGATCGCGATATGGCAAAGGATGCAGGTATGGATGATTTTCTTACAAAGCCATTGGAGATCGACCTGCTTTATGCGGTTCTTCAAAAGTGGATATCAAGTAAAAATGAAAAACGACAATAAGATATCAATCTTTTCTCACGATGAAAAATCATCGCAAATTAGACCAAAACAATCTTGAGCGATCATTTTACATTTCACCTTTTATGAATCTGGATCCGGAGGGCCTGATCCTTCGGCTCCAGCATGGCAGAGCAGCGCCTCTCCGAATGCCTCGTATTTCCAATCGTTTACAAAATGGATGGAAAAAAGGGCACATCGCATTCGTTTTCATGAATGCGACAGCCCCTTTGCCAGTATACAGCGCCCCTATTTCGCCAAACGCCCCTGCCAGGTTTTTCGGTCTTTGAGGGCCTTGTGGATTCCGTTTAAAATAGTCCTTTTCTTATAGCTCCATTCCGGCGCAATGAGCGTCGGCCTGGGCGCATCGCCGGAAAGCCGGTGAATGGTGATTTCGGACGGAATGATCTCCAGGGCAGCGACCGCCAGATCAATGTATTCTTCGATTGACTGGAAGGACACATAGTCAGGATAGAGGGTTTCCATCTGGGAACCGCGAACTAAATTGAGCATGTGCAGCTTGATGCCAAAGATTCGCTGCGGACACCTGCGCGAATTATCGGATCCGCTGATACCATCCAAAGATAAATCCCGGCAAACGTAGCGCACCGAATCCAGCATCTGCTGCTGTGATTCGCCGGGAAGGCCGAAAATCAAGTGGGTCACCACTGGAATTCCCCTGGCGGAAAGCGCAGCCACCGCCTGATCGTACACCTTCAGCGGATAGCAGCGATTAATGAGCTTTGCTGTTTCCTCATGGATCGTCTGCAGGCCCAGTTCTACCCACAGGAACGTTTTTTGATTGAATTCAGAGAGCAGGTCTAAAACTTCTTCGGACAGACAATCGGGCCGGGTGGCGATGGCAAGACCCACCACTCCCGGATAATCCAGGGCTTGGGAATACTTACAGCGAAGCTCGCTTATAGGAGCGTAGGTATTGGTGTGGCTTTGAAAATAAGCCAGATAGCTGGCATGAGGCCACTTGTCCGACAAAAGGCGGACCTGGGAAGGTATATCGCTGGCCAGATCGCCCGAGCCTGCCGCTGAACAGAAGATACAGCCGCCGGTTCCCTTGGTGCCGTCCCGGTTGGGACAGGTGAATCCGCCGTCTATAGAAAGCTTGACAATTTTACGGCCCATTTTTTCCTTTAAGTAAGCGCCGATGGCGTTGAAAGTGTAACTCGTTGAAATCTCTGACATCTTATCCCTTTCTAATCATAGAAAAAACACATTTTTTTAAGTCCTGAATATTTTCAGAAGAATATTTATATGATATAATAAATTGTTAAAATTGCAAACAAAAATCTCAGATAAGAAGGAATGAACTTTATGACAGGGGAGAAACGGACAAAACCGCTGCCAAGCGGGGGAAACTTCGGCGGACAAGCGAAAGAAAGCTTTGCCTGCATGAAAGGATTTTCTGATAAAATCGAAAAACCATCTTTGCTTCTGCACAGCTGCTGCGGTCCTTGCAGCACAGCCGTTATAGAAAGACTTGCCGGTGACTATCAGATCACCATCTTTTTTTATAATCCGTGCATTACCGACCAGGAAGAATACCGGCGGCGCAGGGAAGCACAGATGACCTTCATTAAAAAATACAACGAAAGCCTGCCGCCCAAAGAACACATCAGCTTTATGGAAGGACCTTACGACACCAAGAACTTTTATCGGGCCATAGCAGGTTTGGAAGACGAACCGGAAGGCGGAAAGCGGTGCCTGGAATGTTTTCGCATGCGGCTGGAAAAAACCGCGGAAACCTGCAAACTGGCGGGATGCGACTACTTCGGCACCACGTTGACGGTCAGCCCTCATAAAAACTACGAGCTAATCAGCAGTCTGGGTAAAAAACTGGCGGTCCGTTACGGACTCAGCTTTATCGATGAAGACTTTAAAAAGAAGGACGGCTTTAAACGGAGCATCCAGCTGTCCAAACAATACGGACTGTACAGACAGAATTACTGCGGATGCGAATTTTCTAAACGATAAAAGGAGAAACTATATGTCAAAAGTAATTATACCTGAGAATTACACGCCGGTGATCGACTTTATGGAAAGCCAGAGAGCGATCAAAAAGATCAAGGATTTTTTCCAGCAGGAGCTGGCTTACGGCCTGAGTCTGCGCAGAGTCACGGCACCGCTGTTCGTGGCGCCGGAAACCGGACTCAACGACAACCTGAATGGCGTTGAACGGACCGTAAGCTTTACGGTCAAGGATATGGGAGAAAAACCGGTGGAGATCGTCCAGTCCCTGGCAAAATGGAAGCGGATGGCCCTGGGCAAATACAGAATCCAGCCGGGCAACGGCATCTATACCGACATGAACGCCATCCGAAGAGACGAAGAACTGGATAACCTCCACTCCATCTACGTTGACCAGTGGGACTGGGAAAAGGTAATCACCAAAGAGCAGCGAACAGAGGAATATCTGAGGGAGATTGTGACAAACCTTTACAATGCGCTGAAGAACCTGGGCGATTATGTAAATCGCCTCTATCGAAATCTGAGGACAGAGCTTCCCAATGAAATTTTCTTCGTCACCACCCAGGAGCTGGAGGACATGTATCCGGATAAGACGCCCAAGGAACGGGAAGATGCGATTACGGAGGAAAAACGGGCCGTATTCATTATGAAGATCGGCGGAACGCTCAAATCGGGCCGGCGCCATGACGGACGCGCTCCCGATTATGACGACTGGGAGCTGAATGGAGATATCATTCTCTGGAATGAGATCCTGGGGCAGGCTTTTGAAATTTCATCCATGGGAATCCGGGTCGATGAGAAAGCCATGGAAAAACAATTAAAGGAAGCGGGAGCTGAAGATAGGCGTGCCATGGAATTCCATCGTATGATTTTGGGAAAAGAGCTGCCATATACCATCGGCGGCGGTATCGGCCAGAGCCGTCTGTGCATGTTTTTCCTGCGGAAGGCCCATATCGGAGAGGTGCAGGTTTCCATCTGGCCGGAGGATATGATCAAAGAATGCAGTGAAAACAATATATTCCTGCTGTAAGGGGAGCGGATGAAATACATAAACGTAGCCATAGACAACAAAAGCGAACATACAGACACGCTCTATACCTACGGGTGCGAGGACGACCAGGTCCGCGTCGGACAGAAAATCCGCGTACCCTTCGGATTGGGCGACCGGGTGAAGGATGCTTATGTGTTTCAGGTGCTGGATGAACCGGAGCAGGAATACAAACGTCTCAAATTTGCCGGGGAAAGAGACCCGGAAATCTTTCTAACAGAAGAAATCATCGATACCTGCCTATGGATGAAACGCAGATATCTTTGTAAATATATCGATGCGGTAAAGTGCTTCACACCTGCGGGCAGCAGGTCCAAGCGGGGCAAAGAGAGAAACCCCTACAAAGATACGCAGGGCGAACCGCAGAACATACCCAGCTTGACCGGCGAGCAGAAACAAGTGCTGGAGCCAATCCGGCAGGGGCTCGTCCAGGGCCGCCACCGGCGCTTTCTGCTCCACGGCGTTACCGGCAGCGGCAAGACGGAAGTCTACATGCAGGCGGCGCAAACTTGTCTTGAGCAGCAGCGGCAGGTAATTATGCTGGTGCCGGAAATTTCGCTGACAAAGCAGATTATCGAGCGGTTTATCGGCCGTTTCGGCGCCGAACATATTGCGGTGCTCCACAGTCGTCTTTCTCTGGGAGAGCGGTATGACGAGTGGAGAAGAATTCGGAGCGGACAGGTAAGCATTGTCATTGGTGCAAGATCAGCGGTCTTTGCGCCGTTGTCACGGATCGGGCTTATCATTCTCGATGAAGAGCATGAAGCCACATACAAATCGGACATGACGCCGAAATACGATACCGTAGAGGTTGCGTTAAAACGGCTCCAATCCCATGAGGGCGTATTGCTATTAGGCAGTGCCACCCCCGGCATATCCACTTATTTCCGCTCAGAGGAGGGCATCTATGAAAGGCTGGAGCTGACCAGCCGCTACAATCAGGTGGCGCTGCCTCAGGTATCGGTGGTGGACATGCGGACCGAGCTGAAAGATGGCAACCGCTCCATCATCAGCAGGCCCCTTTACCAGGCCATGAAAACAGCCCTTGAAAAGAAGAAGCAGATTATTTTGTTTCTCAACCGGAGGGGATACTCGACGTTTATATCCTGTAGAGAGTGCGGAAAAGTCCTTAAATGTCCGGATTGCGGCATATCCCTCACCTATCATAAAGAAAAAAACCGGGCTGTCTGCCATTACTGCGGATATGAAGAGGTTCCGCCTCCCATCTGCCCCGACTGCGGCAGCCATTACATCCGCTATTTCGGAACTGGGACGGAAAAAGTCGAAGAGACGGTCCGTGAGTTTTTCGAAAACACGACCATCGAGCGGCTGGATTTGGACACAACCAAACGCAAAGGCAGCATTGAGCGGATATTAAATAACTTCAAAAAGGGTAAAATCCATATATTGATCGGCACCCAGCTGGTTGCCAAAGGGCTGGACTTTAAAAATGTGGGTCTGGTGGGGATTATTTCAGCAGATGTCACTTTAAACATTCCCGATTTTCGTTCCCCGGAACGGACTTTCCAGATGATCACCCAAGCCGCCGGAAGAGCGGGGCGGGGCGATGAAACGGGGACCGTGATCATTCAGTCCTACACGCCGGATAATTACGCCGTGCAGCTGGCGGCGGCTCAGGACTACCGGGAATTTTATGAGACAGAAATTCAATTTCGAAAATACATGGGGTATCCGCCCTACAGCGATCTGATTCAGATGGTCTTTGCTTCCAAAGACGAAGAAAAGGTCCGGGCGGCCGCGGAGGTTTGGTATGAACGGATCCTGCACCATCTAAAGGAGGATGAAAAGCAGCATGTGTTCCGGCCCCAGCCGGCGCCCATGAGCAAGGTCAAAGAGCAGTACCGGTACTGCCTGCTGATCAAATGCCCCCAGGGGAAGCGAAGAGCTTACTCGGAAATCCTTGACAGCATCAAGGAAAAGGAAAAAATAAAGAAAAAAGAATATACGGTTACAGTGGATATCAATCCATACAGCTTTGTATAACATGGAGGAGAAAATGGCATTAAGAAATATTGTACTTGAAGGAGATCCAATTTTAAGAAAACATTGCAGAGAAGTGGACCAGGTGGATGATCGCATCCGCATGATCCTGGACGATATGGTGGAAACCATGCGCAGCGCCAACGGTTGCGGACTGGCTGCGCCTCAGATCGGCATGATGCGCCGCATGTTTGTGGCAGAGCCGGAGGAAGGCAGGGTATACTGCTTTGTGAATCCTGAGATCGTAAAAATGGAAGGATCCCAGACCGGTGATGAGGGCTGCCTGAGCGTGCCGGGCTACCAGGGAACGGTGGAGCGGCCGATGAAAATCAAGATCAAAGGCCTGGATCGGGAAGGAAATCCGCAGGAATTCGATTTTGAAGGCTGGGACGCGGTGGTTATGTGCCACGAGTTCGACCATCTGGAAGGAATTCTTTATATCGACAAGTCGAGTAACATCTATGAGCTTACAGACGCACAAGAGGAACAATAAATGAAGATTGTTTATATGGGAACCCCGGAGTTTGCCGTGCCGGCGCTGACCGCCTTGGCCGATGCCGGCCATGAGATTGGATATGTGGTGACTCAGCCGGATGCGGTGCGTGACCGGGGCAAAAAAGTAAAAATGACGCCGGTAAAAGAAAAAGCGCTGGAATTGGGACTGAAAGTATTGCAGCCGGAGAAACTAAAAAAAGACGCTGCCTTTTTTGCAGCCCTTCGTAACTATGAACCGGATTTGATCGCAGTGGCGGCCTACGGGCAGATCCTTCCCAAAGAGATCCTGGATCTCCCCAGGCTGGGATGTATCAATATCCACGGCTCCCTGCTGCCCCGCTTTCGCGGCGCGGCGCCCATTCAAAGAGCGATCCTGGAAGGCGATGAAGAAACGGGCATTACTCTCATGTATATGGAAGAGGGACTGGACACCGGCGCCATGCTGGCCAAGAAAACCACACCCATTGGAAAAAAGAACGGGCAGCAGCTCCACGACGAGCTGGCTCTGATGGGGGCGGAGCTCTTAGCAGAAACGCTGCCGGCCATCGAAGCCGGAGAAATAAAGCCGGAACCGCAGGATGACGCCAAATCCACCTATGCGCCGATGATTGCCAAAAAAGACGGGGAAATCGATTTTTCCTGGGACCCTCAGCGGATTGAGCGGCTGATTCGGGCCTTTGATCCCTGGCCGGGGGCATTTACCTCTTATCAGGGAAAGCTGCTGAAAATTTGGCAGGCGGACGTGTCCGATGCGCCGCAAACCGAGCCGGCCGGCACCATCACTGGGGTAACGGGGGAAGGAATTGAAATTTCTGCAGGAGGCGGAACGCTGATTGCTCGGGTCATACAGCTGCCTGGAAAAAAGAGAGTGGCTGTGAGCGACTATTTAAAGGGCAATAGCATTGAAAAAGGCAGCGTTTTAGGATAAAATAGAATGAAAAACAAAAGGAGGGGTACGGAATATGCCGATGTTTGGGATGTTTGATCCTACGATTATTCTGCTGATTCCGGCAATTTTATTTACGCTGTACGCACAGGGAAAGGTCAATCGTGCTTATCGAAAATTTTCGCAGGTACAGAACCGGACCCACATAACAGGGGCGCAGGCAGCGAGAAGAGTGCTGGATGCAAACGGTCTTCAGAACGTAAGGATTGAAATGGTGGGAGGAACGCTCAGCGACCACTATGACCCGAGGGACCGGGTCATGCGTCTTTCCGCTCAAGTATATAACGATGCGACAATCGCGTCGGTCAGTATAGCAGCCCATGAATCAGGACATGCCATCCAGCATGGGGCGGGCTATACGCTTTTGACAGTCAGAAACGCCATCGTTCCGGTGGTCAACGTGGCTTCCAATCTTTCCTGGTTGCTGCTGATTATCGGAATCGTGATTTCCGGTACCGGAAGAGTCACAACCGGAAACTTGGTTTTCGATATCGGGATTTTGTTCTTTGCGGCCGTGGTGGTTTTTCATCTGGTAACGCTGCCGGTGGAACTTAACGCCAGCAGCAGAGCGATCCAGCAGCTGCAGAGCCTGGGTATTATCGGTACGGATGAGATTTCAGGCGCGAAGAAGGTCCTATCCGCGGCAGCCATGACCTACGTGGCGGCCCTTGCGACAGCCGTTTTAAATTTAATAAGGTTATTATTGATTAGGGAGCGTGATTGATCATGGATGCAAACAGGAAAACCGCTTATTTAACACTGATGGATGTGGAATCAAAAAAATCCTATTCCAATATCGCTTTGAACCACCAGATTATTTGCAATAAGCCTAATTCCCAAGGCTTTGTCAGGGAACTGGTCTATGGAGTGCTGGAAAACAAACTGCTGCTTGATTATTATATCGACCAGCTTGTGAGCTCGGGTGCAGGTTCGCTTAGAACCAGTGATCTGACAGTACTGAGGATGGGAATTTATCAGCTGGGATGCATGAATTCAGTGCCTGAATACGCGGCAGTTAACGAGAGCGTTATTCTTGCCAAACGATATTGCCGGGGCAGAGAGGGCTTCGTAAACGGCGTCCTGAGAAATTATTTGAATCGAAAGTTCTCCATCAAGCTCCCGGATCGGGCGGAAGATGAGGTCAAGTATTTATCTATAAAATACTCTTATGCACCGTGGATCATCGAGCTGTGGCTGGAACAATATAAAGTGGATTTTGTGGAAGAAATGCTGAAAGCCGGCAATGAAACGCCTCAAACTACCATACGGCTCAACTGGCTGCGGATTATAAAAAAGGACTTGATTCAAAAGCTGGAAGAGAAGGGGTATGAAGTGACGCCGGGCGAGCTGTGCCAGAATGCCCTTCATATCAAAGGCAGCGAGCTTTTAGGCACGGAACTTTACAAGCACGGCCTCTTTTCCATTCAGGATGAAAGCTCGATGTTGGTAGCGGAAAAGCTGGATCCTAAGCATGGAGATGTGGTGATGGATGTTTGCGCGGCTCCCGGCGGAAAGACGATGGCCATTGCAGAACGAATGAACAATACGGGCAGTATCATTGCATCCGATATTTATCGCAGAAAGCTGGATATCATCGATAAAGAAGCTGAGCGGCTGGGGATCACCAATGTGGAAACCCGTTCCTGGGATGCGACCAGAGTGGATTCGTCCATGATCGAAAAGGCGGACCGAGTGGTGGTGGATGTTCCCTGCTCCGGTTTGGGCGTGGTCCGCAGAAAGCCGGAAATCAAATATAAGAAAAAAACTACGGAGATGGAGCTGCTGCCAAAGAAGCAACTGGCAATCCTGTCCGCATCTTCTCAGTATGTCAAGCCGGGCGGAACGCTGCTATACAGCACGTGCACCATTAACCCTTATGAAAATCAGAGAATCATTGCTGACTTTCTCAAAAAGAACCCGAGCTTCAAAAAGGAAGAGGCCATTCAGCTCTTGCCTCATATCAATCATACCGACGGATTTTTTATCTGCGTGATGAAGAAAAGCAGGGGCCTCGTATAACATTTGTTAATACATTTGAGCGGAGAAATGAATATGGCGCAAATTGGATTTAAGAGCAATACCGGGGTAATTCGCAATAATAATGAGGACGCGTGTTTCGTCATTCCCAGCCACAACGTTTACGTTGTGGCTGATGGTGTAGGCGGAAACAACGCCGGGGAGATCGCCAGCAGGACCTGTGTGCGGGGCGTAGCCGAATATGTGGCTGCCAACCCCATTGAGGACTGCAGAGATGATCAATCGATTTATCAATATTTTACCCGGTGCCTGGAACTGGTCAATGAAGAGATTTACCAGATGGGGCAAAAACATAAAGAAAATAAGGGCATGGCCACAACAGTGGTCATCGCCTACATCAGGGAGAATACCGCCTATGTGATCAATGTGGGAGACAGCCGCGCGTATTTATACCGCCAAGGGAGGATTTCACAGATTACAGAGGATCATACTTATGTAAACGAACTTCTGCGCAACGGCGTGATCACCACCGAGGAAGCGGAGAACCACAACCAGAAAAATGTGATCACCAGAGCCGTAGGAGCAGAACCTGCGATAAAAGCTGACTTTTTTCAGACTCAGCTGGAAAAGAACGATATATTGATGCTTTGTTCGGACGGACTTTACGGTGAGGTAGATGAACAAACGCTTGTTGAAATACTGGGCAAAAAGAATACCATGTCAGGAACATGCGCCCGTCTTGTGGAAGAAGCGATCCGCTGCGGCGGCAGGGATAACATCACCGTAGTCTGTTTGAAAATATAAGGGAGGATGAGAATGAGCAGTAAGATCTTAGCTGGGCGATATGAACTGTTTGAAAAGATTGGCGAAGGCGGTATGTCTGTTGTCTATAAAGCAAAAGACAAGCTTTTGAATCGCTATATCGCCATCAAAGTATTAAAACCGGAATTTGTCAAAGACCAAAAATTCATCGAAAGTTTCAGGAGGGAATCCCAGGCAGCTGCCAGCCTGTCTCATCCCAACATTGTAAATATTTTCGACGTAGGCCAGGAAGGGAATATACACTATATCGTCATGGAGCTGGTGGAAGGCAGAACCCTCAGCGATTTAATCCATGAGGAGGGACCGCTGCCTTATCCCAGGGCGATCGAACTGGCAAAGCAGATTGCCGCCGCCCTGAGCGTTGCCCACAAAAATCAGATTATACACAGAGATGTCAAACCCCATAATGTGCTGATTACTGCCGGCGGTACTGCCAAGATCACCGACTTCGGAATCGCCAAAGCGGTCAATTCATCCACCATTGTCGATACCACCGGAGGCGGAATCATGGGGTCGGTTCATTACTTTTCCCCAGAGCAGGCCAGAGGCGGTTACGTGGATGAGAAATCCGATATATATTCACTGGGAATTGTAATGTATGAAATGCTGACCGGAAGAGTTCCTTTTGACGGCGACAATCCGGTGAATATCGCCCTCATGCATATCAACAGCGAAATGGTACCGCCTTCAAAATTGGTTTCCGGCATTCCGCCGGCATTGGAGCGCATCGTTCTCAAATGTACGGATAAATATCAGACGAACCGGTTTGCCAGCGCCGACGATTTGATCAAGGCACTGGATAACCTGGAGTTTGTGGGAAGCGTTGTCGGAAACTCGGTGTTCATGACCGGAAACGATGATCCGGAGAAACCTTTGGTAGATACGGATTTTGACGATGGCGAGGATGATGAGGACGATTACGAGGAGCCAAAAAAGAAAAAGAAGAAAAAAGGCGGTATGAGCAAAAACAAAAAGATTGTGATTGGCGTGATCGCAGGTCTGGTCGTGGTGGCCGCGGTTGCTGTGGCCGCAGCTATGGGGTTGTTCAGCGGCAAACCGGTTATCGTGCCTGATCTGAGCGGTCAGACCCTGGAGCAGGCTCAGAAGCTGGCGGAAGAGGTAGGCTTTGAGGTGGAACAGGGGGATCTGGTCTCCGATCCCAAAATCCCTGAGGGACAGGTCGTTTCGCAAAATCCGGAGGCCAATACCACTGCTAAGAAAGGGACTACCATCAAGGTTAATATTAGTAAAGGCCCTGGAAACGGTAAAGTGCCGGATGTGACCGGAAAGACTGAGGCCGAGGCCAGGGAGCTGCTGGAAGCCAATAACTTTGAAGTGGGCAACGTGAGCACCGGGGCCAGTGAGCTGGAAAAGGGGAAAGTATTCAAGCAGACTCCGGAAGCAGGCTCGACAGAGAAGGAAGGCACATCCGTGGATCTGGTATTGAGCGACGGCTCCCAGATGAAAGTCGCAGTTCCTTATCTGATCGGAAAGGATATTGATACGGCCCGCCAGGAGTTGGAGGATCTGGGTCTGAAGCCGGGGAGAGTCGATTATGCACCGAGCACTACTTATTCGGTCAACCAGGTTATGTGGCAGCAGTACGACGCCAATAAAGAGGTCTCCAAGGGAACTTCCGTCAAGCTGACCGTCAGCACCGGACCGGAAGAATCAAAAGAAGTAGACCTGTATATCGATTTCAGTCAGGCAGAGAACGAAATGTTCTTTATGACCGTAACCCAGTCCGACAGCGATGGTACTAGAAATCTGATTTTTAATCAGCAGAGAATGAAAAGTGACGGCGGCGAGACTGTCAAGCTGGAAGGTAAAGGTACAGCTACTGTAATCGTTACCTTTGACAACAAACAAATGATGAAGAAAAAAGTGGACTTTACGAAGGGGACCATCCGTTGATGAAGGGAACCATTATCAAAGGAATTGCAGGATTTTATTATGTAAAAAGCGGCACTGAGGTTTTCCAGTGTAAGGCCAGAGGTGTCTTTAAAAAAGACGGTGTTACACCTTTTGTGGGAGATCTGGTGGAATTTGAAATGGGGCGGGGTCAGGAAGATGACGGGCTGATCACCAAGATTGCAGAACGCAGGAACCAGTTCATCCGTCCGCCCATTGCCAACGTGGACTGCTTTGCGGTGGTCATGGCGGCGGCCCGGCCCAAACCCAATCTTTCCATTGTCGATCGGTTTTTGGTTATGGCAGAAAGAAGCGGCGCTGATATTATTCTTTGCATGAACAAGATTGATCTGGCAGATGAGGAGCAAGTTTCCGCTATCAGGTCTGTCTATCAGCCCCTTTATCCGGTAGTCTGTCTATGCGGCAGCACCGGCCAGGGAATCGAGACGCTGAAAGATCAGCTAAAGGGAAAACGTACCGCCCTGGCAGGACCATCAGGTGTGGGAAAATCGACGATTTTAAATCGCCTCAAACCGGGTGCGGATGCAGAAATCGGCGATGTGAGCCAAAAGACGAGGCGGGGAAAACATACCACCCGCCACTGCGAGCTCTTTGATCTGGGCGGGGGTACCATGATCTTTGATACGCCCGGCTTTACTTCTTTTGATGTCTTGGAAGCGGATGAAGAGGAACTCCAATATCTGTATCCGGACATGGAACCTTTTATCGGCGGCTGCAAATATGATAATTGCAGGCATATCAAAGAGCCTGGCTGCGCCGTGCGTCAGGCAGCAAAGGAAGGTTTGATCGCTTTCCGCCGCTACCAATCTTATCAGGAGCAGCTGCAGGAGATACAGGAAAAGAAAAAATACTGACTATGATTAATAGAAAGGACTAGTTATGATCCGATTAGCACCATCCATTTTATCCGCCGATTTTTCCCGGCTGGGGGAGGAAGCGGCGGCCATTGAAAAGGCAGGAGCCCATGTGATTCACGTTGATGTGATGGACGGGCATTTTGTTCCCAATATCAGCTACGGAGCGACTGTTATGAAGAGTTTGTGCGGCAAAACCAAGCTGCCCTTTGACGTCCATTTGATGATCGAACATCCGGATAATTATCTTGAGGATTTTGTGACCGATCAAACAGAATATATAACGGTTCACCAAGAAGCATGCCCTCATCTGCACAGAACCGTGCAGCATATCAAAAGCCTCGGTGTGAAGGCTGGCGTGGCCTTAAATCCGGCCACCTCCCTGACGACTCTGGACTATATTCTGGATGAGGTGGATTTGGTTTTGATCATGTCGGTCAATCCGGGGTTCGGGGGCCAGAAATTCATCGGGTCGGCGCTGAAAAAGGTGGAAGCGCTCAATGCCTTGAAAGAGCAGAATGGTTATCCGTTTACCATCGAGATCGACGGCGGTATCAATCTGCAGAATGTCCGTTCTGTTACTGATGCCGGAGTGGAGCTGGTGGTTGCCGGTTCTTCTGTATTCGGCGCTGAGGACATCAGACAGCGTGTCGGCGAATTTTTGGATTTATTCTAGAAAAAATAAAAAAACTGCTTCCGAATCGGGGGCGGTTTTTTGCTTTTTCTGTCGAAAGGCTTCGAAACGTGTAAAGGCATGACGAACGGTGGTGCCTTAGAAACGTTGAAATTTCAATTTTTGTATGGTATACTGTTTTCTTGTCGGGGGTAAAATTTATGGATGAAAAAAAGAAGCAAAAACTAAGCATGATCGTTCCCTGCTATAATGAAGAAAAAGTTCTCCGATTATTTCATGGTGCACTGATCAAGCAGCTTCACCAGCTGAAACCGGAAAAATACGATTATGAGCTAATCTTCATCAATGATGGAAGCCGGGACAAGACCTTAAACTTAATTCTTGAATTCGCGGCCAAAAACGACCGCATTAAATACATTTCTTTCAGCCGAAACTTTGGAAAAGAGGCGGCCATGCTGGCCGGCCTGGAGCACGCATCTGGAGACTGCGCAATTATAATGGATGCGGATTTACAGCATCCTCCTTCCATGATCCACCAAATGCTGGATAAATACGAAGAAGGGTATGACCAGGTCATTGCCAAACGGGACCGCAAGGGCGAACCGAAGAAAGCCGCCTTCCTTGCCAGGACTTATTACAGGCTGGTTAATAAAATGGTGGATGTCCGTATGGTGGACGGCGCCGGCGATTTTCGTCTCCTCAGCCGGGAAACCATTGAAGCGGTTCTTTCTCTGAAAGAAACCAACCGCTTCTCCAAGGGTATCTTTTCCTGGGTAGGCTTTAACCAGACCTATATCGAGTACGCCAACCGGCAGCGGACGTTCGATGAGAGCCGCTGGTCCTTTAAACGGCTGCTCCGCTACGGCGTTGACGGCATCGTCTCTTTCAATGTGCAGCCTTTGCGCATGTGCGTGTACTTGGGCGGTGTTCTCCTGGGCATCAGCATGCTCTATTTAATTTATCTCTTCGTGCGAATTCTGATCTACGGCATCGACGTACCCGGCTACTTTACGACGATTACCCTGATCGCCGTGCTCGGCGGCGTGCAGCTGATCTCACTGGGGATCATTGGTGAATATGTGGGCAGGATTTATGCAGAAGTAAAAAAACGACCGATCTATATTGTGGCCAAAACAAACATCAAGAAAGATTGATGAATTTCCATTGATGAGTTTCAATTATTGCCAAGGAATGTGAGTAAGAGGAATTGTTAATATGATGGTGAGATGTGTGCTTGATAAGACTTTGTTTAAGTTCGTTATTGTTGGGATTATAAATACGCTTTTGGGCATGGCGATCATGTTCGGGCTCTATAATCTGGCGGGCGTGTCCTACTGGCTTTCAACGGCCGCCAACTATGTGATTGTCAGCTTTCTCAGTTTTTATCTCAATAAGCGGTTTACCTTTCGCCATGAGGGCAGCGCCATTAAAAGCGGACTGCGGTTCGCTCTGAATATCGGAGTTTGTTATTTTCTTGCCTATGGGGTGGCCAAACCTTGGACCATGATTATGTTCAGCGGACAGGATCGCGGGCTGCAGGAGAATGTAGCCATGCTGGCGGGGATGTGCCTGTTCACGCTGTTCAATTATCTGGGACAAAGGCTGTTCGTGTTCAGTGATTCCGGGCGGGGTCTTTGGGGCGCCCGCCGCGGCAAGACCAGGGAGGAGCTGGAGGCTGAGCTGCGGGAGGTAATGGACAGGAAAGATGACCGGGATCCTGGGTGCTATTTCGACCGGGAAGCGCTGGAAAGGCGGCGGGAGAAGGCGCTGGCTGCAGCCAGGCGCAATGTGATCGCTACCGAGCCGCCGAAGGAGATTGCCCGGCTGATTTGGGAGGCGGAGGAACGGGATCGGAAACAGGATTCGCTGGAGGGGGATGAATCCCGGCGGAAGGATTAAATTTGGTATTTTAGGGTGAAAATGGGGGAGGGATGGGGTATAATGGGAAAGGATGAGTAACTAGTTTTCAAACTCTACCCTATTGTTAGAAAAGCTGTCCAATATAGTTCGTGGAGTGGGAAAGGACTTTTATATGACTAAGAACTTATTAAAAAAGATGCTCATAATGATCACTGTACTGACCGTTGGTTTTGCATTTTCCGTTTCCTCTGCCTTTGCGGCAACAGCAGGGGATGTGATTTATGGTATAAAAGGTAATGTAATTGGCATCTACAATTCGGCTGGAGAGATTGAGTTTCAACCTTTGGAAAGCGATTATAAAGGGACAGAGTATGAGAAATTAAATGCCTTGGCACTGCAGCAGCTGTGCGGCAATGATGCGGCAAAAACCATCGTAATTCCTTCCGGGAAAACGGTTAGAATGAACTTTGCCATTTTAGTCGGCAATAATACAACGATAAAAGCGTCAGGTGCGACCATCGTTCAAGTGGATTCGAAAAAAGGAATGATTGCCAATAAGGTTGATGCTACTTCTTATAACTCGGTGAAAAATGTAAAGATTCTTGGCGGAGTCTGGAAAAACGCCAGCAGCAGCGGACTGAAAGGCTCCATGTTTAAACTGGCTCATGGGCAAAATATCCTGATCGATGGGTGCGATATTTCCGCAAACTATAATGGCCATTCAATTGAATTGATTGCGTGTAAAAATGCGACTGTTCAGAACTGCCAGATATACGGATTAGGGAAAGCAAGCAAAACCTGCAGTGAAGAGCAGGTTCAGATTGATATAGCTACGCCCAAAACAGCACCGGGAATTAAAGCATATGGGTCTAAATATGTAAAAGGTCAGACCTGCAAGAACATAAAGGTTTTGAATAACTATATTAAGGGAGCCAGGGGCGTATGCGCCAATTATGCTTCCAAAGAGAAAACGTATAAAAATAAGTTTCACAGCGGTATTACAGTGACCGGGAATACCATTGAAGGCATCAGAAGTGAAGCACTGGCCTTGTTTAATACGACAAGCGTAACGGTAAAGAACAATAAAATTTACTCCAAGGGAGGCAGAACTGGGAGCGCATATACTGTTGGTGTTCATTGTGCGATTTTTGGTAAGGCGCCATCTTCCATTAAGAAAGCTAAGATTACAATAAGCAATAACACGATCAAAGGCGGCAGACAGGCTGTGCAGGTCTATTCTCATACCAAATCCAAGTATGGGAAGGTAGCCATCACGAAGAATAAATTGTATTGCAAGAAAGGGAAGAAGAATGCGATAAAAGCTCCAAAGCAGTCGATCAGAAAGCTGTCGAAGAAGGAGAATAAGATTTATAAGTGGAAATAATTTGTATGAGATATGAGTAAATAGCCCCTGTAAACCTTTCAGGGGCGCTGTACTTGATATGGGCTTTGATATGGAACATGCAGAAAGGGCATCTGTTTCTTGTTAGATAGTATAAGGCAGGACTCGGAATTACAAATAAATATTTAGCACTTCAAGTGCGCTTTGGAAAAAACAGCATTTTTCATGGTGTTTTAAATGGGCTTTGAAATGTAATACTTAGACTTAAAAAACCAAATTTTTTGTTATCCTTGACGTAATCTTGAATTTCTGTGCAAAATATGATATACTTATTCGAGTTTTTGGGGATATAATAACTGAACCAAATGTGTATTCATTAAGAAAAGAGTGACTTTTAACCAATGGGTAAAAAATATAGTAGGATTATCATCTTAATACTGGTTGACATGGCTATTGTTGCCTTCTGTTCAATTATGCCGTTGGCGCTGCGCTTCGGTATCTTTACTATGGATGTAATGTATCTTGAGCCCGCTATCAAATGTCTCCCTGCAGATATTGTGATTACGATTATCGTTATGGCATTGTTTAAGCTCTACAATCGGGTTTGGACTTATGCGGGAATGGATGAATTGATGTCCGTTTTAAAGGCGTCGCTAATTATTGAAGCCCTCTACGTGGCGTATCGACTCTTTATGGGAGTTGCTATGCCGCGTAGTTTTTATGTGTTCAACTGGATCTTTTTGTTTCTTTTGCTGGCAGGCTCCCGGGTTTCTGTAAGGCTGTTCCGTCAAATAAAGCATAAATACACAAAAGGCGCGGGGACCCACAGAATGATGATCGTTGGAGCGGGATCTGCAGGCTCTGTATTGATTAAAGAACTACAATATAGTAGTAATGCAAAGATTGCCTGCTTGATTGATGACAACCCTGGGAAAAAAGGCAAGTACATCCACGGGATCCCCATTGTGGGTAATCGTCAGGATATTCCTCATATGGCTGAGAAATATGAAATCGATGAAATTATTATCGCCATTCCGTCTTCTGAACCAAGGGTGATACGTGACATTATTTCTCTTTGCAATGAAACACCGGCTAAGCTGAAAATTTTGCCGGCAATTACGTCAACACTAACCTCCTCACTGAGCCAGAAGGTTCGTGAGGTCAATTATGAAGACCTTTTGGGAAGAGATGCGGTTGTTATTAATAATAAAGATGTTGAGGAGTTCGTCAAGGACAAGACAGTAATGGTCACTGGCGGCGGCGGTACCATTGGCTCAGAGCTATGCAGACAAATTGTGGCCAATCATCCAAAGCAGCTGATTATCGTTGACATTTATGAAAATGGCGCGTATGAATTGCAAATGGAGCTTTTACGAAATTATCCAGAGGCAGATGTCAGGGTGCTGATTGCGTCGGTCAGAGACTTTGAGCGAATGGATACAATCTTCCAAACATACAACCCAGAAATTATTTATCATGCGGCCGCCCATAAACATGTACCACTTATGGAATATTCCCCTAACGAAGCGGTCAAGAATAACTGTAAGGGTACCTTAAATATGGTCAAGCTGTCGGATCAGTATGGTGTACAGCGTTTTGTGCTGATTTCTACGGATAAGGCGGTTCGGCCGACCAATGTGATGGGCGCTACTAAACGAATCTGTGAGATGATCATCCAGTCCTACAATAAGATGTCTGAGACTGAATTTGTAGCAGTGCGGTTTGGCAATGTGCTGGGCAGCAATGGCTCGGTAATCCCACTATTTTTAAAACAGATAGAAGCGGGAGGGCCGGTGACTTTGACTCACAGAGAAATCACCCGTTTCTTTATGACAGTCAGTGAGGCGGTATCTTTAGTATTGCAGGCAGGCCTTCTTGCCAGAGGCGGAGAAATCTTCGTCCTCGATATGGGACAACCTGTAAAAATTTATGATTTAGCAGTGAACTTAATTCGCTTGAAGGGCTATGTTCCAGATGAAGATATCAAGATTGAAATTGTGGGACTCAGGCCAGGCGAGAAATTGTATGAGGAACTCTTAATGGCAGAGGAAGGCTTGGAGAGTACACCCAATGAGTTGATTTATATTGGACAACCGATTGATATGGACTGCAGAAAATTCTTGAGACAGCTGGATAATTTAATATATGTAGCTGAAAAGAATGGAAATAACATTAAGAAGGAAATTGGAAAAGTCTGTGATACGTATAGTCCGCAGATGTAAAAGGTAATAGGCAATTATGAAAGAAAAGATGAACATACCTTTTTCACCGCCGGATATAACAGAGGCGGAGATCGAACAGGTAGTTGAAGTATTGCGATCCGGATGGATCACCACAGGCCCAAAGACAAAAGAGTTTGAAAAGAGACTGGCAGCCTACATGGGAACGAATAAAGTTGCCTGCCTCAGTTCGTCAACGGCGGCCATGGAATTGACCTTGCGGCTTTTAGGCGTAGGACCGGGTGATGAAGTTATCCTTCCAGCCTATACTTATACAGCAACCTGTAGTGTAATCTGTCACGTGGGTGCCACACCAGTCATGCTGGATATTCAGAATGATTGCCCAGAGATGGATTACGACAAGCTGGAGGCTGCAATTACAAAGAAGACCAAAGTGATTATGCCTGTAGATCTGGCAGGGATTCTTTGTGACTATAATAAACTATATGAAATTTTGGAAAAACATAGAGGCAAATTCTCTCCAAACAATGATATACAACGTAAGTTTGACCGTATTGTTGTGCTGGCAGATTCGGCTCATGGATTTGGAGCAGTAAGAGATGGGAAAATATCTGGACAATGGGCGGATTTTACCTGTTTTTCGTTTCATGCAGTAAAGAATCTTACTACAGCAGAAGGTGGTGCTGTGACCTGGAAATCAATCCCAGGGGTTGAAGACACGGATACTTACAAGCGGTTTATGGATTTGTCTTTACATGGACAGACAAAGGATGCTTTTAATAAAACAAGGGCAGGGGCTTGGGAATATGACATTATTTCTCCGGCATATAAATGCAATATGACCGATATCCAGGCAGGGATCGGCTTAGCACAGTTGAAACGATATCCACAAATGCTTGAAAGAAGGCAGGAAATCATCAAAGCATATGATGCTGCCTTTGAAAAGAATAATGTAGAACTGTTAAGCCATAAAGGATTGAATCATTGTTCCAGCGGCCATTTATATTTGATGAGGGTAAATGGTATGTCGGAAGAGGAAAGAAATCAACTGATTGTAAAGTTGGCTGATGCAGGAGTGGCTGCGAATGTTCATTACAAACCGCTTCCGATGATGACTGCATATAAAAAATTGGGATTTCATATTGCTGACTATCCAAATGCATTGGAATTTTATAAAAATGAAGTTACCTTGCCGTTATATAGTAAGTTGACAGATGAGCAGGTAAGCTTTATTATAGCAGAAGTGAGAAATGCCCTGAAGGAGTTCGGGAAGTAATGTTGATGAAGTGGGAAGACCTTCCTGAAGAAATGAAGACAGATGGTGCGAGGCCTTATTATGATATTCTTGTAAAAAAGAGAGCAAGCCTGATTATTAAACGTATTTTTGATTTTGTGATATCGCTGCTAATGCTGTGCCTTCTATCGCCAGTATTTCTTGTTTTAGCAATTCTGATCAAGCTGGATTCAAAAGGTCCGGTCTTTTATAGACAAGTACGTGTTACAACAGGAAGCCGCGATTTTCGAATCTATAAATTTCGGACGATGGTGCAGAATGCGGACAAAATTGGCTCGCTGGTCACGGCGGGGAATGATGCAAGAATTACGAAAATAGGCAGCAAGATAAGGAAATGCCGGTTAGATGAATTGCCTCAGCTGCTCAATGTAATAAAAGGCGAAATGAGTTTTGTTGGGACAAGGCCGGAAGTTCGAAAATATGTAGAGGCATATGACGATGAGATGCGGGCCACACTCCTGATGCCAGCGGGAATTACATCGCTGGCCAGCATCAACTTTAAGGATGAAGATGTAATAATGGATCGGTATCTGGACCAGGGAATGAGTGCAGATACGGCTTATATAAAATATGTTTTGCCGGAAAAGATGAAATATAATCTGGAATATATGAAAACATTCAGCTTTTGGGATGATGTGAAACTGATGATAAAAACGTTTATCAAGGTGTTAACATAGAAGGGAGGGCCTTTCAGCAAGTGAATATATTAATTATCAATCATTATGCGGGGTCCCCTGATATGGGTATGGAATTCAGACCATATTATTTTGCGCGCGAGTGGATTAAGATGGGGCACAAAGTAGATATCATTGCCGCAGATTTTTCGCATTTAAGAAGAGCAAACCCTCAGGTGGATCATGATTTTCAGGAAGAGGTAATTGACGAGATCCATTACCACTGGATTAAAACAGGCACCTATGAGGGGAATGGAGGCAAAAGAGCAATGACCATGTTTCAATTTGTTTCGAAACTTTGGATTCATGCGAAAAGTATAATTGCAGAGATGGAGCCAGATGTGGTAATTGCCTCTTCGACATATCCGCTGGATACCTATGTAGGGCAACGGATTAGGAAGTTGTCAAAGAAGAAAGTCAAGCTGATTCATGAAGTGCATGATATGTGGCCGATCAGTCCGGTAGAACTGGGAGGCATGTCGCCAAAACATCCATTTATACGAGTTTTGCAGAAAGCGGAAAATTCTTTTTGCAAAAACTCTGATGTAGTAGTTTCGTTGCTACCAGCAGCTAAAAATTACTTTATAGAACATGGAATGGATGCGGATAAATTTAGGCATGTTCCTAATGGTGTTGTTTTAGAAGAATGGGAAAATCCACAACCTCTACCGGAAAATCTTTTAAAGACCTTGCTCAAGGTGAAAAAAGAGGGGAAATTTATTCTTTGCTTTTTTGGCAGCCATACACAGTCGTATGCACTAGATTACTTAATTGATGCTGTAAAAGAGTTGGAGCAAGTAAACCTGCAGTTGATTTTCATCGGAAACGGGATTTTTAAGGAAGAATTAAAGAAACAGGCCTATGGATATGAAGACTCTATTCTATTTTTAGAACCCATTCCAAAAGCCTGTATTCCATCAGTTTTCGAACACATAGATGCTTCCTATGTGGGGGCGTTGGACAATAATATGTTTCGCTTTGGCATCTGTATGAACAAGCTGTTTGATTCTATGATGGGAGGTAAGCCTATTCTTTATGCAGTTAAGGCTCCTAATAATTATATTGATGAGTATAAGTGCGGAATTTCTGTTGAAACTGAGAACGTTAGCGCTTTAAAGGAAGGAATTTTGCAGTTGATTAGTTTATCTGCAGAGGATCGTGAAAAATTAGGTACATGTGGGAGAAATGCAGTTCTGGAATATTTTAATTACAAATTTCTTGCTAAGCAGTTCGAATTAATACTAAAGGAAAATATGAAATGATGAAAAATAATTTATTGCAAAAAATTAGAGAAAAAACGATACGCGTTGGAGTTGTTGGACTAGGATACGTGGGATTACCCCTAGCAGTTGAAAAGGCGAAAGCAGGTTTTAAGACAATTGGATTTGACGTTCAAGCCGAAAAGGTTAGCATGGTAAATCGCGGGGAAAACTATATTGGTGATGTAGTTGATAAAGATTTAAAAGATCTTGTTCAAAATCAAATGTTATCGGCAACTACAGATTTCTGCTTTGTAAAGGATGTGGACTTTATCGCTATTTGTGTTCCCACCCCACTGGATACACATCAACAACCCGATATATCCTATGTAAAGAGCTCTGTTAAAGAAATCAGTAAATATTTGCAGAAGGGCACCATGGTTGTTTTAGAATCAACGACGTATCCTGGAACTACAGAGGAATTAATTCAACCAATTCTTGAAGAAGGAACTGGATTGAAATGTGGGGTTGACTTTTACCTGGGATTTTCACCAGAAAGAGTAGATCCAGGCAATTTGATTTATAAAACGAAAAATACTCCCAAAGTAGTAGGTGCGATTGGACCGGATGCCACGGAAGTGATTGCAGAAATGTATCGAACAGTATTGGAAAGTGATATTCATACTGTATCTTCTCCTGCTGTGGCGGAAATGGAAAAAATTCTGGAAAACACTTATAGAAATATTAATATTGGACTAGCAAACGAAATGGCAATTTTATGTGATAAGATGGATATCAATTACTGGGAAGTGGTTGATGCGGCAAAAACTAAGCCGTATGGGTTCCAGGCATTTTACCCGGGGCCAGGACTGGGCGGGCACTGTATCCCACTTGATCCGTACTATCTTTCATGGAAGGCCAGAGAATTTGGATTCCATACATCTATGATCGAATCCTCAATGATGGTTAATGATAAAATGCCGGAATATTGTGTAGAAAGGGCTAGTAAGATTTTAAATCGAGATAAGAAGGCCTTGAACGGATCGAAAGTTTTGGTACTGGGTGTGGCATACAAACAGGATATTGATGATTATAGAGAAAGCCCTGCCATTGATGTTATAAACATTTTAAAAGCTTCTGGGGCTGAAACGGATTTTTATGATCCGTTTATTAAGGCATTCAAGTCAGACGGAAAGTTTTATAGCGGCCTGGACAATATTGACCCTGAGGTGATTGCAGGCTATGACCTGGTGATGATTACAACAGCGCATACGACAGTAGATTATGAGATGGTGCAAAAGAATGCAAAAGCTATTTTTGATACAAAGAATGCGATGAAAGGCATTGCAGACAGAACGAATATTGAGGTGCTTTAATTTGAAAATTGTAACGATTGTAGGGGCAAGGCCTCAATTCATAAAGGCAGCAGTAGTATCAAGAAAACTCTGGGAATTTTGTGAAGAGACTATCATCCATACGGGCCAACATTATGATTACAATATGTCAGATATTTTCTTTGAAGAACTAGAAATTCCGAAACCCAATTATAATCTTGGGATCTCTGGTGGAACTCACGGAAAGATGACGGGAGAGATGCTTATCAAGATTGAAGAAGTTCTGCTGCAGGAACAGCCCAATATGGTGCTAGTATATGGCGATACGAACTCAACTATGGCTGGGGCTTTGGCTGCTGTCAAATTGAATATACCGATCTGTCATGTAGAAGCTGGAGCAAGACTTGGAACCTTGTCTAATCCGGAAGAAGTGAATCGAATTACTACAGATCACGTGTCCTCGCTATTAGCATGCTGCACAGAGTCTGCGATTAATTTCCTTAGAAAAGAAGGGAAGACGAGAAATGTGTATTTAGTGGGGGATCCTATGTACGATGCGTTCCTGTTTTACGGAGAAAAAGTGGGGGATAATCAGCAGGAGTCCTTGGTCGATCTGAATGGCTTAGAGGTTGAACTTCCAACAGAATACTATTACATGACTTGTCATCGACAGGAAAATGCTGGGTCTGACGAAGTATTGTTAGAGATTTTAGATGCTGCAAATTCTTTGGAAGCCCCTTGTGTATATCCAGTACACCCGCGTAATCAAGCTCGTGTAGCAAGGCTTATAAATAAATATGACTTTAAAAATGTTATTACATGTAAACCAGTTGGTTATTTGATGTCTGTTTATTTGACGTTACATTGCAAAAAGGTTATAACAGATTCAGGCGGCCTTCAGCGAGAGGCATTTTTTGCTGGGAAGCAATGTGTCACAGTTTTTGATTATGTAGTTTGGCCAGAGACAATGGTCGATAATCGAAATCAACTAGCAAGGCCAGACAAGAAAGATATTTTAGATAAATTGTCTGCGATACAGCATGTTCGAGAAAGCATGACCCCATTTGGTGATGGAGATTCAGCAACTAAGATTGCTAAACTTATTTTAGACTATTGTAGCCAGTAGTATGGCGGAGGAAAGAGACTGATGAGTTATTTTGTACATGAAAGCAGCTTTGTTGACGAGGATGTAGTAATAGGTGAAAATACGAAAATCTGGTTTTTTTGTCATATTCAAGCTGGGGCCCGGATTGGATCAAACTGTTCTTTTGGTCAGAATGTAAATGTTTCTAATAATGTAAAAATTGGAGATGGATGTAAGATTCAAAATAATGTGTCGATATATGAAGGTGTAGAATTAGAGGACCATGTTTTTTGTGGCCCGTCAATGGTATTTACCAATGATTTGACACCGAGAGCGAAATATCCCAAAGGCAGTGTAGGTTATAAAAAAACCATCTTGCATACAGGGGCTTCTATTGGGGCGAATGCAACGATTATTTGCGGACATGAGATTGGAAAATGGGCAATGGTTGCGGCAGGAGCGGTGGTGACGAAAGATGTGCCAAACTATGCATTGGTGGCAGGCATTCCTGCAAAACAGATCGGCTGGGTCTGCGAATGTGGTGAAGTGTTGAAACATGGATTAATTTGTGGCAACTGTGGAAACCAATATAAAGAAAACAATGATGTTCTAGAGGAAGTATAAATGAAAATAATTGTATCGCATGATGTGGATCATTTATATAGAGATGACCATTACAAGGACTTGATTTATTTAAAACTCTGGGTTAGGAGTACACTTGAGTTCTTTAAAAGAGAATATGGTATAAGAGAATGGTTCCTTAGAATGTGCTCTCCCTTTAGAAAAGAGCGGCATCGAATATACGATATGATGGAATTTGATAAGAAAAAAGGAATTCCTTCAACTTTTTTTTTCGGAATGGAGAATGGTTTGGGAATGTCGTATAAAAGAGATAAGGCAGTACCACTAATAAAATATGTCGACGAATATGGGTTTGAGGTAGGAGTGCATGGTATAGAGTACCAACATATTGAAAAAATGAAACAAGAATATGAATCCTTCAGACGTATTTTACAAAGAAATGATTTTGGCATGCGAATGCACTATGTAAGATTTGACGAAACATCTTTTGAAAAATTGAGCAAATGCGGATATCAATTCGATTCGACGGAATTTGATAAAGAGGTGGGAACACAGATAAAAAAACCTTATAAGGTAAATGGTATGTGGGAATTTCCGCTTACAATTATGGATGGGTACCTTCCGAAAGAAAAGAACGAAAAAAAAGAGAAAACTATAGAACTTATTAATAAGGCTGAAGCTTCCGGTTTGCCATATTTAACGTTATTGTTTCATGATTACCAATTCTGTAGTGGATATGCATCCGAACGTGACTGGTATGTTTGGATTATAAGCTGGCTTAAAGATAATGGATATGAGTTTATTTCATATCGTGATGCAATTGATGAACTTGAAAAACGAGGTTAATATGGACAAAGAGGAAAGACAATATGTTAACTCAGTCTTTGAAAAAGATTGTTGGCTGGACATAGTAGCAAAAGGAAGTTGGGAACGTATTACTATAAAGAATAAAAGTGGAGATACGATAGCTTCATTTCCTATTTATAAAGCGAGATATATGGGATTTAAGACTTTAAAAATTCCACCTTTTACACAGACCCTGGGTATATATATGGAGGATACAGGAGCGAAGTTGTGTAAGCGTCTTGAGCGTGAAAAAAAGCTTATTAACCAAATTATTGAAAAGATTCCGCCGGGCTATAATTGTGATTTTAGTTTAGATATTAATAATCAATATATTTTACCTTTCATCTGGAAAGGATTCAAAGTACAACCCAGATTTTCTTACCGATTAGAAGGATTGAACGATTTAGAACAAATCTGGAAGGATTTTAAAGAAAATATAAAAACGGACATACGTAAAGCGGGAAAGAAAGTAGAGATAAAGAAAAGCAAGGATTTAGATGTGCTCATAGATATGCAAAATAAAACTTTTGCGAGGCAAAATAGAAAGGCACCATTCAACATAGAAGAACTGAAAAAACTTGATGATATGCTCCAAAAATGCAATGCAAGAGAATTGTTGTACGCTGTTGATGAAAGTGGCAATGTTCATGCAGCAACGTATTTTGTTTATGATGAAAACAGATGTTACTATCTAATGAGCGGAGGTGATCCAAACTATAGAAATTCGGGGGCAACTTCTCTTCTTGTTTGGGAAGGGATAAAGCATGCGGCAGGAAGAGTGAATATATTTGACTTTGAAGGATCGATGATTGAGGATATAGAGAGATTTATTAGAGGGTTTGGCGCACAATCAAGAGTGTACTATAACGTTAAAAAATTGAATTTTATTTTGTCGTTTGTTGAATATATGAAACCCAAAATTAAGAAGCTTATAGGATATAAATAAGGGAGGATTAAAACATGAAGTATGCATTAATTGGCTGTGGGAGAATAGCAGTAAACCATATGAAAGCAGCACTTAATAACAAGCTGGAAATTGTTGCAGTTTGTGATATCTTGCCGAATAAAATGAATGATCTTCTTGAAAAGTATAACTTGGATATTAATACAATCATCAAAAAATATACAGACTATAAGCAACTTATTAAAGAAGAAAAGCCAGACGTAGTCAGTATTGCAACAGAAAGTGGAAGCCACGCTGAGATTGCACTATATTGTATAGAACAAAATGTAAATGTGATCATAGAAAAGCCCATGACTATGAGTATAGAGGATGCTGATAAAATTATTGGCTTGGCAGAGGAGAAAAACGTCAAAGTCTCCGCTTGCCATCAGAATAGATTCAATCTAGCTATTCAAGAGCTTCGTAAAGCGGTTGAAAAAGGCAGATTTGGAAAACTGTCACATGGTTCTATACATGTACGCTGGAATCGAAGCAAACAATACTATGATCAGGCTCCTTGGAGGGGCACTTGGGAACAGGATGGGGGAGCTCTGATGAATCAGTGTATTCATGGCATAGATTTACTTCGATGGATGATGGGTGATGAAATTGATGAAATTTATGGCGTGTCGAGACAGCAGTTCCACAATTATCTAGAGGCAGAAGATGTGGGAATGGCTGTAGTTAAGTTTAGAAATGGAGCAATTGGTACAATTGAAGGAACCACCAACGTTTATCCAAAAAATTTGGAAGAAACTTTATATATTTTTGGAGAGAATGGGACTGTCAAGATTGGTGGAACTTCGACAAATAATATTGATATATGGGAGTTTGCTGATCAAACATATGCAGATGAGAAAAATAAGGGCTTAGAAGAGCAGACAAGTAATGTTTATGGAAACGGGCATACAAGTCTTTTTGCAGATGTAATTGATGCTATAAAGACGGACAGGAAACCATATGTTGATGCAGTTGCTGGAAGAAATGCCCTTGAAGTTGTTCTTGCAATTTATAAAAGTCAAAAAACCGGATATCCAGTTAAAATACCTCTGAACCATTTTTCAAGTACAGATATGCGAGGCGAATTTGATTGAAGTGATATTTATGAGTACAAGTGCATTTGAGCTTTGTATAAGTGTCGATATATCAACATTTATATCTAACAGTTTTTCAAAATATTTGCTTTGTAGTTAAATGAAGGGGTTTATAAATGAAAGTATTACACATAAATTCATATTATACTTTGGCTCCATTATATAAAAATCTGTATGATGAGCAACAATTGGGCGGATGTGATATTGATGTATATGTTTCATGTAGAAAAGGACAAAAAATATTAACGAAAAATTTTGGGACATACTCGAAGCTTTCATATGATTTTAACACTCTAGATCGATTGTTTTTTTATAGAAAACATAGAAAAATTTTGGCATCTATAAAAAAAGAATATAATTTCAATTCTTATGATGTTATACATGCACATTCGCTTTTTTCCAATGGTTATATTGCCTATAAATTAAATCAACTATACAATATACCCTATATTGTAGCAGTAAGAAATACGGATGTTAATGTTTTTTTTAAAAGGATGCCTTACCTGAGAAAGCTAGGGGTTGACATTTTAAGAAAAGCGTCAGGCATAGTGTTTATATCAGAACCATATAAACATTACGTTTTAGAGCAATATATACCACAGGATGAGGCCGATATTTTCAAAATGAAGACAACTGTAATCCCTAATGGCATAAATAAATTCTGGCTAGAAAATTTGAATTTTAAGCAAAAAGCAGAGATAAAACATAACGAAATTAAAATATTGTGTGTTGGAGATATTGATAAGAACAAGAACTATTTAACAACACTCAACGCATGCATAGAATTAAATAATCGAAACTACAATACAGAATTCCATGTAGTTGGACGAGTTATAGATCAAAAAATATTTAAGAGCTTACAGAAATTCTCTGGATTTTATTACCATGGAACCATGCATAAAGAGCAATTATTACAGCTTTATCGTAAATACGATATTTTTGTAATGCCTTCTAAAGCAGAAACTTTTGGGCTAGTATATGCAGAGGCGATATCCCAGGGTATGCCAGTAATATATACTAAGGATCAGGGATTTGATGGGCAGTTTAAAGATGGTGAAGTGGGTTTTGCGGTAAAATATGATAATGTACCTGAAATTGTACAAAGAATAGTATATATATATGATAATTTAGCGGTGTTTTCAAAACGGTGTTCAGAGTATGCAAACAAATTTAGTTGGAAACGAATTTGTTTAGAATATAAAAAGATTTATTTGGAAGTAAAGCGTAATGTGATATGAAAATATCTCGGCTTTTAATAACTGCGAATTTAGAATAACTAAACCTTCCTAAATATTTGAAGAGATCTGATTACAACTGTCTGATTCTTGTAATTGCTGAAAAAACATGGTATACTTGTTGAAATTTTGAGGATTAAGCGTGAAGATGATGGATAATTAACATGTACAAATAAATAGCTGAAACTTAAATGAGGATAGAATAGGAGAATAGCTCAGATGTTTAATAGTATTACATTTAATAAAAGAATAGGACAACACATAATATATTTATACCCGCTTCTTTTTATTATGGGAACTATTATAAATATAATATTGGGTGTATTTCCAGGTTTGCAAAATGACACTCAAAGTCGAATTGCAATTGGAGGATATATAATAATTGCAATTATTATTGGCTTAAATTTTATTAATGTATTAATGCATACGGAAAAAAAGCTAAGACTGTTCATAATAGTTATATTAATTTCATTAATAGGTATGGCACCATTTATTTTAGGACTATTATTTAATGGGGAGCTATTTATCTATGAAATTTTATTTAAGTATATTTTATTTGAGATACCGATGTGTCTTTTGGCCAGTTGCATAATAGTGGAGCAAAAGATCACATCATTTATCCTTTCTTTTAAATGGTACGGTGTAATAGTAATACCTTTTTGTGTCTTTTATATTGGTAGAATTTTGCTTGCAGATGATGTTAGCTTAGATTATATAAATTTTAAATCTGTAAACTATATGTCTATTGCATATATGCTTATGCCTGTCATTGTATGTTTGCTGATTGAAACGGTATTTCTAAATAGGCGGCATGCATTAGCAAAATTAGCACTTATGCTGTTATTATGGGTAACGTTACTTTTTACAGGGACTAGAGGAGCGGTCTTATGTGTGTTTTTTTGTATAGGGATGGCGATTTTGTATGAGATCATTTGGAACTCTTGTAGAAATGTAAAACCTATAATAAGTATCTTATTAATAATGATTTTGAGTTATTGTTTTTTTGTATTTATTTGGTCTCCACAATCTTCGGGAGCCAATTACAGACTAAATGGATTTAGTCGAGAAATAACAAAGTATGATTTTGATGAGAATAATAAAGTAACGTTAAACTTGCCAAATCAGAATGGGAAAAAGGTGGAAAAAAATAGTAGTGTCCTCGATTGTTATTTAAACTATATGGTTGAGAGCTCAAATAAAGGCGCAATTAGTATTCGTGAGATAAAAAATGGACAAGCAGAATTCCTTAAATATATGAACAAAGAGGAACGGGAAAGCGTCCAGCAGTACGAATTCATACCAAATAGAATGGAACTTTTTAAGCTTGCTTTTAAAGAAGCTAAAAAACATCTTATAGTTGGGAATGGTCTCTTTTATTTCCAAAATAAGTATGAAACCTACCCTCATAATATGATTTTAGAGTATCTTTGTGATTTTGGGATCATTGGAGCTAGTGTATTTGTTTTAATTGTAATAGGATTGATGGTGCAGCTGATTAGAAAGGTGAAATTTAAGAATGATTTATTGCCTGCATTGCTATTCATTCTTTCATATATACCACAATTTATGATATCGGGGACAATTTACTTTAATCCCATTGCGATGTTTGCAATTTCATATGCAATTATATATCTTTTTTATAATAAGGATGAAAATACAATTAAAAGATAAGGAGTTATTTATGTTTGAAAAAAAAATAGTATTAGTGACAGGCGGAACAGGTTCTTTTGGAAACTATATTGTTCATCGGCTACTAAGCAATTCAGAAGTTAGTGAAATTAGAATACTTAGTAGGGATGAAAAAAAACAATATGATATGAATATTCATTACAATAATAATCCTAAATTGAACTTTTTTATTGGAGATATCAGGGATTACGATAGAGTTGATGAAGTAATGAAAGATGTAAATATTGTGTATCAAGCTGCAGCATTAAAGCATGTTCCTGTTTGTGAAAAGTCTCCATTTGAAGCAGTAAAAACCAATGTTATAGGGGTGGAAAATATCATTAGAGCCTCCTTAAAACATTGTGTTGAGAAAGTAATATGTGTTAGCACAGATAAAGCGGTTAAGCCGGTAAATGTAATGGGTATGACAAAAGCAATTCAAGAACGGCTGATAATTAATGCAAATAAGTCTCCTGAAAATAAAGGGACAATTTTAGCGTTGGTAAGATATGGGAATGTGTTGCTATCAAGAGGGTCGGTAGTCCCATACTTTAGAAAATTGTTAAAGGAGAACCAGCCTATTACAATTACAGACGTAAAAATGACAAGGTTTTTACTAACTCTAGATGATGCAATTGATCTTGTTATGTATGCAACTAAGTATGCAACCGGAGGAGAGACCTTTGTAAAAAAAGCACCAAGCACATATATTACAAAATTAGCAGAGGTTCTCTGCGAAGAAGCGAATGTTCCCTTTAAATATGATGTAATTGGACGTTTCCCAGGTGAGAAGTTGGATGAAATTTTAATTACTGAAGAAGAGATGCCACGAGCGGAAGACTGTGGGGACTATTTGACGATCCACCCATGGTGGGATACAAGAATGTTTGATGACTTCAAAACAGAATTTAGTTCTAGTGAAATGGTTATAACAGATTTAAATTTGGTTAGAGAACTAATTAAAAAGGCAGATGAGAAGGCAGCGTGTGTACACGTAGAGAAAGGGGAATTTAGTAAGATATGATACCGATAGTAAAACCATATATCGCGCCAAAAGAAAAAATGATGCCCGCAATAGAAGAAATTTTGTATAGTGGGTATATTGCAGAAGGGCAAGCAGTGTATCAGTTTGAAGACCAGTTAAAGGAATTTCTAAATGTACCAAACCTGATAGCAACTAACTCAGGTACAGCAGCATTGCATATTGCTTTATTATTATTAGGAGTGACTGAGGGAGATGAAGTGATCTCCACTGCATTTACAGCGGAACCAACCAATACAACTATTGCTCTTACAGGAGCCAAAATCGTATGGGGTGATGTGGAACAAGCTACGGGGCTTCTGGATCCCATATCAGTAGAAAAGAAAATCACATCTAAAACAAAGGCTATCGTAGTGGTACATTATGCTGGTATGGTTTGTGATATGGATCGTTTTAATACAATTTCGGAAAAATATGGTATTCCAATAATTGAGGATGCAGCGCACGCATTGGGAAGTTGTTATTTAAACAAGAAAATTGGGTATAATTCTGCCTTTACATGCTTTTCCTTTCAAGCAATAAAACATATGACAACTGTTGATGGAGGGGCGCTGGCTATCAGGGATCAAAATCTTGTAAACGAAGCGAAGCGTCTGAGGTGGTTTGGATTAGATAAAGGTGTGTCCAGGCTAAAAAACAATATTAATCGAGCCGGGTATAAATATGCTATGAACAATGTTACTGCCACAATCGGTAGTGTACAGTTGACTGAGATGGACAAAGTATTAACCAAACATTTGGATAATGGAAAATATTTGGATGATAAACTATCTAAAATCAATGGTGTTAAGACTATACCATATCATCAAAATACAACACCATCTTATTGGCTATACACTTTACATGTAGAAAAAAAATCTGATTTTATAAAAATGATGGAAGCAAACGGAATAACAGCAACGGAACTTCATTTGAGAAATGATGCCCATACACTCTTCGCTGAATCAAAATGTGCATTACCTGGACTGGATGCTTTTTATAAAACATATATCCATATACCATGTGGATGGTGGGTTTCGGAGGAAGATCGAGAATACATTATTGATATAATTCGGGGTGGGTGGTAGTATACAACAAAATATAATGTGAGGTGAACAAATGATCCCATTATTTAAACCATATATGCCGGAACTAAAAAAAATAGAAGAGATTCTTTATTCAGGAAAGCTGACTTCGGGTTTCTATAGAAATGGTTTTGAACATAAGCTGAAAGACTTTTTCAGGACGGATAGGTACATTACAGCGAACACGTTCAGTAACGCAATTTATGTCACTTTAACGGCTTTAGGAATCGGTGCAGGTGATGAAATAATTGCTTCTCCTATGGCATGCCTTGTGTCTACACAGCCTTATTTAACTATGGGCATAAAAATAATATGGGCGGATGTAGATCCTTTGACTGGTACATTGGATCCGGATAATGTGAGAAAGAAAATCACCCCAAAGACAAAGGCAATCGTACATAATCATTTTTGCGGATATCCAGGCTATTTATCAGAAATAAACAGCATTGGATATGAAAAAGGAATATTCATAATTAATGATTGTATTGAGGCTTTTGGTAGTGAGTCAGACGATAAGCTTATAGGTCTTGATGGGGCCGACGCATCTGTGTTTTCTTTTGGACCTGTTCGAATACCGAATACCATTGATGGTGGTGGTGTGATTTTTAAGGATCATGATATTTATAAAAAAAGTATTCTTATTAGAGACTGTGGAATTGATAGAACTTTGTTTCGTGATGAATTGGGTGAAATTAACCCTGAGTGTGACATTAACTTAAAAGGCTACAGTGCTATGATGAATGAAGTTAATGCATATATTGGTTTTTGTCAAATGGATGTGACAAATAAATTGTTGAATGCCCAAAGGAAAAACGCACTTATTTGGGATTCTTTTCTTTTAGAAAATGCAATCGGGATTCCGATCGCCAGAAAGAACACAAAACCCAATTACTGGATATACGGAATGCGAGTAAAGAATAAACGCAAAACAATTGAAACGTTTCGGGATCAAGGGTACTATGCTTCAGGAGTGCATGTAAATAATAATATCTATAGCGTATTTGGAGATGATAGCTATTTATCTGGAGTTGTAGAATTTAACAACAGTTTTGTTGCTGTTCCCTGTGGCTGGTGGTTAAATTCCGACGGATAAGGAGAAATTAATGATAAGACATATTTCAATCAGAGAAATCGTAAACCATTTTGGAGAAATTTTATGTTATGGAAATGAAGATTTAATTATTGACGGTTTAAATTTATGCAATCGAAAATCAATATATAAATCAGTACTTTCTTATGCTGAAACCGGAGAATTTATAAATATAATTAAAAGCAACAAAAGTATAACTGCTGTTATTTTGAATGAGGATATATGGAGACAGAATCAAGACGCTCTCACCTGCTCACAATATACAGTGCTTGTAGCAGAGCAGCCAGAAATAATGTTTTATAAAATACATGATTACTTAATCAGAAATACGGATTTCTATGGAAATAATAATTTTGATAGTATAATTGGAAGGAATTGCATTATTGATAGTAGTGCAGTAATTAAATCCGGTGTGATAATTGGCGATCATGTAGTAATAGGGGCGAATACTGTTATTTGTTCAGGAACAATCATAGAAGATAATGTGGTAATAGATAATAATACAACAATAGGTGATACAGGTTTTCAAATTATTAAAGAGAATGGAGTTCCATATAATATAAGGCATGCGGGAAAAACTAGAATCTGTGAAAGTGCTTATATCGCAAGTAATTGTGTTATAGAAAAATCCTTGTTTGAAGGCGAGACCTTTATTGGCAAAAATGTACAAATAGATAGTCTTACTATCATTGGACATAATTCGTATATAGGAGAAAATACAGTTCTGACTGCTGGAGTAATTGTTTGTGGATCTGCATACATTTCGCAGAATGCGTGGATAGGTGTGGGTTCATCTATTTTAAATAAGGTGACTATAGAGGAAAATGCCTTAGTTGGGATTGGTAGCGTTGTGACAAGAGATGTCGAAAGAAATTCTAAAGTGTTTGGCGTTCCAGCAAAAAAAAGATAGCATGCATTTATGGAGAGGACGTTATTAAGTATGTGGGCGAAAAAAGATACAATAAAAAATTCAATAGCTAATATAACAAGTAAGTTCTGGAGTATTGTAGCTATTTATTTTTTTATTCCATTCTATATTAATATTTTAGGTGAGGAAGCTTATGGGTTGGTATCATTTTTTGCTACCCTTCAGGCTGCGATGAATATCTTGGGATTAGGTCTGGCCAATACTTTAAGACGGGAGTTTGCAATAGGGGATAGTAAAAATGATAATGTTAATATCCGAAAATATAAATTGTTAAAAAGTACTGAATTAATCTACTTTATGCTTGCTATACTTGTGGTAGCAATTTGTTTTTTGGGGAGTCATACCATTGCAGATCAATGGTTTTCTCAGTCTTCTTTGGGACAAAATATCATAGCTGTTACATTGGTTTTAATGGGAGGATCAATTGCATTACAATTTTTAACAAATATGTATCATGGCTGCATTTTGGGATTGGGTAACCAAATTACTGCAAATGCTATGTATATTGGTTGGTCAGCAATAAAAAATATAGGAGCACTGGTTGTGATTTGCATTATTGCACCAGATATAAGAGTATTTTATGTATGGCATATAATTTCTGATTTGATTTATTTAGTGATTTTGCGAATATATGTTGTACATAAATTGAACAGTAATAAAAGACTAGAGTGGAAACTTCAAGACTTTAAAATTATGAAATCTATCCTCCCATATACGGCGGGGATTTTAATTATATCGATTATTGCACTAATAAATAAACAGATGGATAAAATTATTATTAGCAAATATATGAGCCTAGAGGAGCTGGGTGCATATAATTCTGCTTTTTTGCTAGGCCAACTAATAACAATCGTGTCGTCTGCGGTTTCGGTAGCTTTGTTTTCTTATTACACCCAAATGTTTTCAAAAGGGGACATTTCTTTATTGCGCTCTAAATTTTTATATGATAATAAACTGATAACAATTATCATTGCTTGTTTGGGTGTATATATTGCAGTCTTTGCTCCCGAATTACTCATGTTTTGGACAAAAAGTAATATTTATGTCAGTATTATAGAACACGGTGTTTTTTTTATAGTTATGGGGTCACTTTTTTTAGCTCTTCAAGAAATACCGTATGCGTTTGTATTGGCACAGGGGAATACAAAAATAAATATTCAGTTGGGACTGTTTTCATTACCATTTACTATCGTTGGAATGGTAATGGCTGTAAAATCATACGGAGTGACAGGGGCTTCTATTTTTTATTTTCTGCTAATGGTCAGTTCTACCCTTATTTATATATGTATAATTTATAAAAAATATTTTGGGAAATGGAATTTAAAAGTGCTGTTTATAGATATAGTAATGCCAATAACTATATGCTTAGGCATAGCGATAGTAAGTCGAATAGCAATAAAGTCACTGTTGGTTGGATTAGTACCTACGATAATTGCTGCAATTTTTTGTGGAGCAGTTAACCTAATCGTTATGTTGTTATCTATAAAAAGCATTAGAAGGGTTATAAAAACGAAACTGTTTCCGTGAGTTAGGAGATCATTTATACATATGAAAGGAGAGCTGATATATTAATAGTATGTCAGTATAAAGTAAATGGAGAAAGAAATATTATTGAGTATTGTTATCCCAACGAAAGACAGAAGCCAATATTTAAAGTATTTTGTAGAGTACATTGATACATTTGCCACCGAAGAATTAGAATTAATTATACAAGATAATTCTGAAGACAACAGTGAGATTGAATTGTTTCTACAAAATAATTCATTTAAGTTTTTGAAATATTACCATGATGCAACGCCTATGCCAATAATAGATAATAGTGATTTAGCAATTAAACATGCAAAAGGTAAATACATTTGCTATATGGGGGATGATGATTTTATTTCTAGCTATATTCTTTGTTTTGTTAAGAAAATGGATATGGACGGGATAGAAGCCGCAGTATTTAATAGAGCAAGTTTTAATTGGCCTGGCGTAACTTATGTTAAGCACAAATTAAAAAACTTAAGAATCCCCAAGTTAGATAATTCGATTAAATATCTAAATGTAAAAACAATATTAAACCACTGTATGCATATAGGAGCCAGCAGAATAGAAAATATGCCTAGAGTCTACCATGGTATTATTAAAAAAGAATGCATGGATAAAGTCTTTGAAAAGGCAGGCACCTATTTCCCAGGTCCGAGCCCCGATATGGCTAATGCAATAGCGCTTTGTAGTGTTGTAAAGAAACACGTCTATTATGGTATTCCAATAGTAAGTTCGGGCACATGTCCTAAAAGTGCAGGTGGCCTCGGGGCTAAACACGAGCATGTAGGTGAATTGCGCGGTAAATCGTTCTTACCGAAAGATATTGAACAACGCTGGGATGTTAAACTTCCTAAAGTTTGGACAGGTGAAACCATTTATGCGCAAAGCGCGATAGAAGCAATGAAAGCATTGGATATGACAGAAGAGTTAAAGAAATTTAATTATATTTATGTATATGCAGCATTTAGGTCTTTTCATGGAAATTTGAAGGAAATGATTAATCATAAGTTCAACTCAATAGATAGGGCCAAGTACGGAAAATATATACTAGAGATCTTTTGGCTACGTGTAAAATCGTATATTGGGAATATGTTTGAGAGTAAGCTTGGTGTTTCACGTGGAAGCGTATATGATAATGTAAAAAATTCTAAAATAGCAGCGCAAATTGTAGATGATTCTATTGAAGCCCAAAAACTTAAGATCATATAGTTGTTATTTATCCTGTATTCTTTCATATTGTGGTGAGCTGTTACTGTGGACATTGGAGCTAAGAACTTGAAAAATAAAGTACAAGAGAGGTAATTATGAGGAATTATAACAATATCGGAATTATTATTCCAGCATTAAATCCTGATCGTAAAATGTTCAAGATGCTAGAAGAACTAAATAATTTAGGCTTTAATAATATGGTCTGCGTTAATGATGGCAGCGAACCTGTTTATGATAGCGTTTTCGAAGAAGCAAAAGATAAATATAATTGCATCATATTAAAACATGCAACTAATTTAGGTAAGGGAAGGGCGCTTAAAACGGCCTTTAATTATGTTCTAAATCAAAATTTATTGTTAGGGGGGTGTAGTTACTGTAGATGCCGATGGACAACATAAAACCAAAGATATAAAAGCCTGTGCAGATTTATTAGTAAGTAATCCCCAGAGTCTAATAATGGGTTGTAGGAATTTCCACAGGATGGAAACAATTAAAACGGAGAAAAGCAATGCATAATTATTTGCCAAGAAGGTTAAAGCTTTGGGGGACTTTGCTTATATTAGTATTATCATTTCATTGTGGAGGATCATGTAATATTGATGGAAAGATATCTGTCATTACATAATTGCAAATGGATTGTCTCTCTTGAATTTTTGGTAAGCGATTAGTCCATATAATTCCATTATGCAACTAATGAGGGTACATACATAGAATTTAGCAATTAAAGTTTGGTGCGAAGTATCCCTGCTACTCTTACTCAGGTATATATCACGAAAGTTGTTGGGAATAAGTTTATACGGCATCATTGTAACAGCAGTTTCTTACAAAATAAGTGCATTTTGAAGATTGCGAATGGAACTAGTGCTTTACAAGTATACGAGATGCAACAATTAGCGAAAGACTATTTAACAAACCCAATTTCTGCTAACATTTACTAATATACACATGTGTTTTGGCAAAAAGAATATTTGTAAAAAGGAGATACTAGTATGCAATTCAGAGACTTAAAACAACAATACCAATTATTAAAAGAAGATATTGATAAAGCCATGATCCAAGTCGCGACTGACTGCAACTTCATCAACGGTCAGCAGGTAAAAGATTTGGAAAACGAATTAGCTGAATATGTAGGTATAAAACATTGCATTACCTGCGCCAACGGAACTGACGCGCTAACCATGGCAATGATGGCTTGGGGCATCGGCGAAGGGGATGCAGTATTCGTACCGGATTTCACTTTCTTTTCTTCAGGAGAAATCGTTTCCCATGCAGGGGCAGTGCCAATCTTTGTTGACGTGGATTTGGATACTTTTAATATTTCTCCGAAAGCTTTGGAAAAGGCAATTGATAAAGTCGTGTCAGATAACACATTAACACCAAAAGTAATCATAGCTGTCGATTTATTTGGGTTGCCAGCGGATTTTAAAGAGATTAGAGATATTGCCGAGAAATATAATATGTTGGTACTCGAGGATGGAGCACAGGGATTTGGTGGTTCTATAGAAGGGAAGATGGCCTGTAGCTTTGGAGATATTAGTACGACTTCCTTCTTCCCAGCTAAGCCTTTAGGGTGCTACGGAGATGGCGGTGCAGTTTTTACGGATGATGATGAATTGGCTACACTACTGCAATCCATACGTGTTCATGGAAAAGGTGAGATGAAATATGATAATATAAGAATAGGCCTGAATTCGAGACTGGATACTATACAGGCGGCTATTTTGTCGGTTAAGCTTAGAGCATTTTATGAATATGAACTACAAAATATTAATACAATAGCACAAAAATATACAAAGTTGCTTGGTGACATTGTAAAGACACCAATGATACCAGAAGGGTTTTATTCCAGTTGGGCACAATATACGATTCAGCTCTCTGATCAGGCAACTAGGGATAATTTGCAGAACAAACTTAAGAAAAACGGAATTCCCAGCATGGTCTACTATCCAAAAGCTATGCATAGGCAAGAGGCTTTTAGTCAGTGTGCTTATAATGATAAGGATTTGATAAATACACTTAAACTGACAGAAACTGTCTTGTCTTTACCGATGCATCCATACTTAACAGATCAGGAGATTGAGACAGTGGCTGCCATAATTAGAAATGTGTTAGTATAACTTGTGCAACTGCTTGAAACTTACGGATGAAAAATTTCTGAAAGCAGAAAAAACGATCGGGCCACAGAAACCATCCCAAGTATGCATGGAGTCAAAGTATTTGACGATGCGGCTTGTAAGGCATGCAAAAAAACCCATTCTGTATCAAATGATTTCAAGCCCTAATTCTTTACTTCAAGGATCTCTTTGGTTCTATTTCTGCAATATCCGATCAGACACGACATTTCAACGTATCAAGCATTTCCAACTCTTAATGATATACAATTGCAGCCTATAGTGAATATCACCAAGAGGGTTCATAAAGGTAATTTGAAGATTCGTGGATAGCTAGACATCTAGTATTGCCTAGAAAATTTGAAACAAATGTAGATAGGGCAGATAGCTTGTACCATGGCTTTCTGCCCTATTTTCATTTAGAGGAAGGGCGGCTTCATACCTCTCAATGCTGTTGACGGGATCTGGATTATTGAAAGGATCTGCTCACCTAATGCAGAAAGCACATGGAAATGCTAAATGTTAATTGTCAATAACTTGAGAAAATGTCTCTTTTTGTGAGAGAAATTCACTTGAGAAAATGTCTCCTTTATAAAAGGGCGGAACCGCCCTTTTATAAAGCTGGTTTGGATTGTTTTTCAAAGAAAATCTCGTAAAGGAATTTGAGCGATAGGTTGTAGTCTTCCATCCACCAGATCCGTTTCCATTCCTCGCTGCCATGTCGTAGCTCCACATGCGGCGTAACGGTGCTTACAACTTTCCTGGGAACCTTGGTATTGGCGTTTTTGTTCTGCGGCTTCAGATAGCGGATTGTGTCATAGGTTCGCCCCTGGTATTCTACGCGGATCCCGCGATTTGGATGGATGAGGACCGTGATTTCCTTGCGGGCGCTTACGATTGGGAAACCAGCGTCTAGGATTTGAAAGCAGCGGTTTTTGAAAGAAAACACACCGGCCGCGTCGGTTTTCCTTGTATGCTTCACGCACAGAATCGCGTCCAGGTCGATCGTCTCCCGCACGGGGACGAACAGGGAGCTTGCTTCGGCTTCTACTGCGAAACGGGCATTGAACTGGTCCAGATAAGCTTCTTCCAGGAACCGATTGGCCTCGGAAAGGGTCCGGAACCCCCGTTTGGCGAATTCGACGGGCAGGCGGCTCTGTAGCGTCGCCCAGAGGCGTTCCACCCGGCCTTTGGCCTGGGGTGAACCGGCAAAGATCAGGTCAACGCCCAGTTCCCGCATGGCCCGCCCAAACTGGGTCAAGTTCACCTGTTTGCCGTCCAGCAGTTCTTCCACGGTAAGCTTGCCGGTCTTGGGGGAACGGAAAATGGTATGGTTATCCGAATAAACGCTTTGCGGCACGCCAAAGCGGCGGCAGCATTGGCCCATGGTCCGCAGATAGCCATAGAGGCACTCGTTGCTGGTCAAGAACAGGCCGACAATGTTCCCGGTGGCGTCATCGATGGCACCATGCAGGGCGTATTTGGCCTTCCCGCCAAACCATTCATAAGGCGTGGCATCGACCTGGATGAGTTGTCCAGGATGGGGTTTGCGCGTTCTACGGTGTGTCCGATGGCGGATTTTTTTCTTTTTGGGGCTATCTTTTCCGGCGTTTTTCAGTATACTGGAAAGTGCGGAATAGGAAAGGGAAATTCCGAAATCCGTGGACAGAATTTCTTTGAAATGGAGGAAGTTGGCCCTAGACAATTCCGGGCGGGAATAAATCTTAAGGACTGCTTCCTTCGTTTCGTCTGAAACAGCATGGGCGGGTTTTCTACCGGTATTTTTATGAATCAGGGATTCGGGGCCAGAAGCGAGGACTCCTTTCTTTAAACGTGAGATCTGGCGGGTAGAAAGACCTAACAGGTCCGCGGCCTGCTGCCTGGTAATGTCTTTGTGGATGTAACGGTTGATGACCGTTAGTGTTTTCAGTTGTTTTTGTGACAACGCAATGTTACCTTCTTTCATAAGTTTCAGTCTATCAAATTGGGACATTTTCTCAAGTGAATCCTATGGTGACATTATCACAAGTTAACAACAAATGCTAAATGTTAATTTGCAATTGTTAGGGCTACTTGTTATAATTACAAATGCAGCCTGTCCTTGACAGACTTTGGTAAGAATAAATAGGAGATGACATCATGAGTTTGATACAAAAATTATATTGCACAATATTAAATCCCTGCTATGCGGTGATAAATAAAATACCGGAGAAAACGAGAACGCAGATAAATTTTGTTTGCGTGTTGTTGGTAGTGCTGCTTGCGTATTATGGTGAAGCAAAGGACTATATGAAGGGACCACCTATTACAACGTTATGTATTTTGCAGAGCATTTTGTTGATGATAATCACCCTTATGAGCATGAATGGCCCTCTCCGCCTAATGAAATGGAGCAAGCTTATCCCATGGAGCTGGTTTCTTTTCAGCATTATTGTTATACTAACAGGTTTTGATCATGTAATTGGCCCTGGATTCCGTCCAATGGCCATTGTAATGTTGCTATTTTATCCATTGTTATTTTTTGTATGGAGTAATAGAGGCGATTATCAGATGCTATTTGATATGGTGGCGAAATCAACCGTCATCGTTGGGCTTGCATTTTTCGTAGCATGCATGTTCTACAACCCCTTGACAGAGGAGGTGCTTCGTTACACAGGATTCACTGGAAATCCAGGATCCTTGGGAAAGATAGGAGTCGCTGTTTTGACCTGCGGTTTGTACCTGGTCATGACTATGCGCAGGAATTATTGGCTATATGCACTCTTTAGCGGACTGGCATGCACACTGATTATATTGTCTCTTTCAAGGACAGCTTTACTTGCCATGTGTGCGCTGCTGTTGTTTTTGCTGCTGTTTTGTATAAAAGAATTTCTGGATCATCGTGAAATTCGAAAAAAATTGCTGGTACGCATTTTAGCGATTGTGCTTATGCTGGTTATCGCATATCCAACAACAAATTTTTTATTAGAAAATGGCTACGCAATATTGCAGGAGACCTATCATGTTTCAAAAGAAAACAAGAATGGAGCACCCGGTGCGAGCAATTCAACAGACGTTAATAATCAACAAACGGAAGCTGCAACGGACACGATAGCTGAACGACAGAAAACGCAGGATGTTCCGGAAGGTGCCGATAAGGAAGAATTAACCAAAGAGCGTGTCAGCCTGGAGGGGAAGGATCTTAATTCATTTAGTACAGGCAGGCTTGCAATCTATAAAGCACGCATAGCCTTGTTGAATTGGAAGGGAAATGATGCGACTGATTCAATTTACGCAGAAGGCTATGGCCGGAACCGTTGGTCCCATAATACAGTTCTGGAATTCGCATACCGCAGTGGTATTATTGCAGGCGGATTGTTTTTCTTAATTGAACTGCTGTCTGCAATCTATGTATTCCGAAAACTGTTTTCAAGAGAAAAGGTTTTAATCTATCAGTACTTTGTGTTCTTTGCTATAATAGGATTTGGAATTATGTCCTTGACAGACGTTATTTTTACGCCGGCAGCTGATCCGGGAGTGCTATATTATTTCTTGGCGATGATGCCGTTATTTTGCAGAAAATCAAAGAAAAAGGAATGATTGATGATGAAGGGAATTCTTCTGACCGCAGGAAAGGGAAGCAGGCTGTATCCAATGACAAAAGCAACCAATAAAGCTTTGCTTCCTGTATATGATAAACCACTGATCTATTATCCTCTGGACACACTGATGCAGGCAGGAATCAGGGAAATCCTTATTATTATCTCGCCAGGGAACGAGGATGCATTTGAAGAACTGCTGGGCGATGGAAGCGATTTGGGTCTTTCCATCACCTATAAAGTGCAGGTAGAAGCCAGAGGCATTGCAGATGCTTTAATCCTTGGAAAAGAATTTATAGGAAGCGATGATATTTGCCTTATTTTGGGTGATAATATCTTCTATCATCCGAAAATTAAGGAAATGTTGCAGATAACAGAGAAGGAAATGGATGGTGCAGTAGTCTTTGGCTATTGGGTAGAAGACCCAAGACCTTTTGGTGTTGCGGAATTTGATGAATGGGGAAGAGTGGTTTCGATTGAAGAAAAACCCCAAAACCCAAAGTCGAATTATATTATTCCAGGGCTATACTTTTACGATAATCAGGCCATTGAGATTGCACAGAACTTAAAGCCTTCACAGAGAGGTGAGTTGGAAATAACAGATGTAAATGCTGAGTATCTTCAGCGTGGACAGCTGCGGATCATCCCAATGGAAAAAGATGTGCTGTGGTTTGATGCCGGGAATGCAGACAGGCTGTTTCGGGCATCAGAAGCAATTCGCCGCTTGCAGCAGGATGGCAGATATATTGGATGTATTGAAGAGACTGCTTATGAAAATGGTTATATTTCACTTGACCATATTCATTCCTTGGGGGAACGTATTGTGATGACAGAATATGGACAATACTTAAAAGAATTGAAATGATAATTGGATATTGTATGAGTTCAAAAAGAAAGGAAATGTGTAATGGATGGCTGCATCCATATACAGCGAAAGCAACATGAGAGTACCGGAAATTTCAATAATTGTCCCTGTTTATAATGTAGATAAATATCTCGATAAGATGCTTGGAAGTTTGCGGACACAGTCTTTTGCAGACTTCGAGGTGATTATCATAAATGATGGGTCGACTGATGGATCGGCAGAAATCATAGAACGATACTGTCATGAAGATGAAAGGTTTCATGGTTACTGGCAAAAAAACCAGGGGGTAGCTGCTGCCAGAAATACTGGCCTGACCTATGCACAGGGAAAATATATCGCGTTTTATGATTCAGACGATATCGTACCAACCGATGCACTTAAAAATCTTTATCAGACTGCGGAGAAAAAAGAGGCGGACCTGGTAATTGGCGTAACAGAAATTGTCGAGGGGTTTCAATCCCGAATTAGTCTGCCATCCAAGCGTCTGGCACTGGTGAAAAATATTGGAAAATACACCTATAATCTAGTCTGGAGTTTTGGACTATGGAATAAATTGTACCGAAGAAGTGTAATGGTAGAACACAATCTGCGGTTCGATGACCTGACATTTTCTGAGGATGCGGTTTTTGTTTTTCGATACATTTTCGCATGTGAAAAGATTGCGGGCTGCAATGCTGTTGTCTATCAATATCGCCTGAGGGATTTCTGGGAAAATCCATCAATTACGCAGAAAACAAGGAAAAAATCTTTATGTGATGCAGTTCAGGCATATGAGATTTTAAGAGAGCTGGTGACCAAAGCCATAGAGGAAGATGAAAAAAATTTAATTGATAACAATGACGTGACAGATCTGCAGGTCGAACGGGAAAAGCAAATTCATGCTAATTTCAGGCAAAAGCTTTTTACACGTATCATTAATTTTAATCTGTTGAACAATTTTTATCGAAGGATATGGCGTTCTGAAGAAGATTTATATCCGATTATGAAAAATGCGGTAGAATCCCTTAAAACAGAAATTTCTCAGGAGTATTGGCAAAGCATTGTTGCGGCCCAGAAAGATTTGCGCCTGGAAAGAGGGCTGATGACCATAGAGGAACTGACGGAAGAGCCGCTGGTTTCTTTTGCTGTCTTAGAATCAATATCGAAGAATCGGGCCGGTTTAATTCTTCAAGGAATTTACAATCAATGTGTCCCAGCTTTTGAGGTACTGGTGCATGAATCATTGCTCGAGTCTCTCCCTGAGCGGTTTCAGAATATGGCAAACCTTCATATATTAACGGAGAATAGCCATTCGGCAAAAATGGAAGCTCTGAAAAAAGCAAAAGGTGCTTTTCTTAGCTTTGTTGAAGAGGACATTTTCTTTTCAATCAATAATATGCGTACAATGGCAGAAATGCTGATAGACGATCCGGCAGCTGATGCAGTTTCTCTTTCCGTAAAGTATATTAAGAATGGCAGCATAGAAGGTATTCCTTGCCTTGACTTTGTGTTCTCCAGAAGAGCAGAAGACTTGCGTGATACGGCAGATTTTAATAGATTAAACTGGATGTTTACGAACAAGCTGTTCCGAGTTGCAGCGATTAAGAATCAGGAAATAACTTTTTCCGATGATAGCTTTAGTGATATGATGAAACTTTATGATCAGTTGAATATTATAAAGAATTACCAGGAATTTATGCTGACCTATGAAGTTGATGAGACGCTGATTCTGCAGAAATGTGGGCGGCTGGCGGAACTTTATCTGCAGGAGCAGGTTTATTTGAAAGCAGGAATTAAAAAGGAATGGTCCAGGAGAGTTTCAGCTCCGAAAGTCTATAAGAGGAGTGGTCTCCATGGGATTAAAAATAATTTGTTAGTGCTGGCGGAAGGGCGTTCACATTCTGGGTTGTCGGGAGGCTTGAAATGTATCTATGATAAGCTGGAGACGCAGGAAAACCTGGAGGTTAGAATCTACTTTTTGGATGAAGAGAAGTATAAGCCTTATCGATATCGGGCATTTTATCAGCAGGCTGCTGAAGCCAAATTCCTTTTTTATAATAACAAAAGAACTTTATCCAATCTGAAAGTCAGAGAGGAAACTACTGCAGTTTATATTCCTCTGGAGGCTGATTTTGATTTGTTTCAAGAAGCAGATGACATGGGTCAGACAGTAAGAAAAGAATTGGAACGCCAATTTCCGCAAGTAAGACGAAAAAAACTTGCATTCTATTGTGGAACACAGATTTTTTCTGCGGAAGAACTAAAGGCATTAAGAAAGATAATGCGACGCAGCAATATGATCTTAATGATTTGGCATATTCCAACTGCGGAAGAAAAAGGAATGTCTCTGAACGAAAGAGAAGAGTATTTAATTGATGTGTCCGCTTTCCTTACAGTGGACGCAGCGTTAAGTGCAAGTGATGTACTTGTATCAGACCGATGCGACCAACTTGGGAAATTTATTTTTTTGAATCGCCCAGCAGCAGTATGGAAGTCGATTTGGGCCGATGAAGATTTAGATTCAATGAAAAATGAGCTGATGAGGCAGAGTCCAATCCTCAAGAACACAGAGGAAATGGGTGCATGGATAGAGTCTTTGAAAAACGAGCAGAATCAGGCAGGGACGCTGCTGAAGGAAGAACTGTTTGGAAACTGTAAGGGCAGCTTCACTGAAGGTTTATTGCAAAGATTGAATCTGATTTGATTTTCAAGGGGGCTAGTGATATAATGAGTAGCAGTGCATTTTTGAAACATTGAAAAATACGAGGTGGCGCGATGAGAAAAGTAATAACATATGGAACTTTCGATTTATTTCACCAGGGACATTATAATATTTTAAAGCGGGCAAAGGAGCAAGGTGACTACCTGATTGTTGGAGTAACCAGCGAGAGTTATGATATTGAGAGAGGTAAGCTATCTGTCCAGGACAGCCTGACTCAGAGAATTGAAAACGTTAAAAACACCGGATTCGTAGATGAAATTATCATTGAAGAATATTTGGGTCAAAAAATACGCGATATCATAAAATATGATATCGATGTTCTGGTGATTGGCGATGATTGGCGAGGACGTTTTGATCATTTAAAACAATATTGCGAAGTTGTGTATTTGGAAAGAACGAAGAATATCTCCAGTACGCAGATCAGAGAACAAAGCAGCAATAATTTTAAAATTGGGATTATTACCGATGATGTAAACGATAATGGAGTCATTGATGAAGCAAAGTATGTCAGTGGACTTCATGTTGAAAATGTTCTGGTAGAAGACGAAACTGTTGGACGAAAATTCTGTGAAAAATACCCAGTTGATCGATATCATATGGACTTTCAGGAGTTTAAGGATGGATTGGATATTGTGATCGTGTCCACATCTTTGGATAAAAGGGCAGACTATGTTAAAAAGGCGCTCGAGGCCGGAAAACATGTAATTGCCGTAGCGCCTATTACGATGAACAAACAAGAAATCAAGGAACTTTTGGATCTGGCCAAAAGCAAAGGACTGGCATTGATTGAAAGTATTACTACGGTCTATCTACGGGCATTTACTCAATTATTATGGATGGTTCAGGGCGATATTGTGGGCAAAGTCCATAGTGTGAACTGTTCCCTCTCATCCAGCAGTTTTCGGAATAAAGATACTTATCTTGACATGGAAAATCTGGGTGTTACAATGATTGTCAAATTCCTGGGTACGGAATTTGATAACATTATTAAAAAAGTTGCGAAAGATGATTCCGGCAAGATTAAGTATGCCAATATTTTCTTCACAAAGGATAATGCTGTTGGGAACATTGAAATTGGAACCGATATCGAACTGGAAGATGAGATGGTGATTGTCGGAGATAATGCGACAGTTGTGGTCAAGGATGACTGGTGGAATACCGGATACTTTGAACTGAAAGACTATAAAGAAAAGTTTGTGAAGAAATATAGCTACAATTTTGAAGGCACCGGATTCAGATATATTCTGCAGGAGCTGTTGATCATGCTCAGAAATAACAGGAGTGAATGTACAAGATTGTTCCCGGAAGAATCCTTGGCAATTGTAGATATCATCAATAAAATTGATAATATATAGGTGGAAGTATGATTGTTAAATGCATGCAGAAAAATTTGCAGGATATATTGGACTATATAGGACAGGACTATGGACAATGCCTCTATCTTTATATAGACCTGCTTAAATATGGTTTCGAAAATGAAAATATCAATGTTTGGTGGCAAAAACAAGATGAGAAAACAACCGCGTTGGTATTACAGTATTACACTGGGACACATGTCTTTTCCAGACAGGGCAAATATGATGCAGCAGAAATTGCTTTTTTGCTCAAAGAAATCGACCCGTCCATGATTTGTGGCATGAAAATGACGCTCAGCCAACTGGAACCGTTCTTTGAAAACTATGAATTAGAACTTGGACTCGTAGGAAAGCTAACAAATCTCAAGACTTATCATACACAAGGATGTTATAAAGCAAACGAGGAAGAAATTCGGGAGTTGGCACAAGTACTGTCAGAAGATGAAGCTCTGGGAAAACCTTACGGATTTGAATTGCTGTATAAGCAGCTGCTGGAACGGTATAGAGAAGGATTTGGCAGAAACTATATTAACAGAGACGAGGGCAGGATTGTTGCTACAGCATCAACGTATGCAGAGCAGAGGGGAGTTGCCGTCATTTCTGGTGTTTTCGTGGAACCAAAATTTAGAGGGAAAGGGCTATCAAAGAATGTGCTGTCAGCTATTTGCGCTGATCTGATAGAAGAAGGAATCGAGGTCTTTTCTTACTACTATATTGAATCCGCCACCAGGATGCATCAAGCTGTTGGCTTTGAGCCAATTGGAGATTGGGCTAAACTGGTAAGGATATGAGTGTATTGCAATAAGATCGGAGGATAATGCTTTGGAAAAAATGCATGAGCATATTTTAGGCCTTTTACACGAAATAGATGAAATATGCAGGAAGTATGAAATTACCTATTATGCTGCTGGGGGGACAACTATCGGCGCAGCAAGACATCACGGTTTCATACCATGGGACGACGATGCGGATCTTTATATGACAAGAGAAAACTTTTATCGTTTTCGAGAAGCGTTTCGAAAAGAACAGCCAAAAGATCGGGTCCTTGAATGTCTGGATGATAATCCCCACTATCCAGGGACTATCCCGCGCTATATAGAAGAAACTACAACCACTTTGGGAAGATTTCATTGTTTGAATACTTGTTCCGGCGGCCTTATTATAGATATTTTTATATTGGATCCCATACCAGATGATCCGCAGAAGCAAGAAGAGCATTTGGCAAAGTTTAATATTTATAGTGACCTGGTTGTACCTTATTATGTATATTCTCATAGAAATAACAATGGATACTATCATTACTATGAATATTATAAGAAAAAAATAAAACACCAGGGACGAGAGTCAGTACTACGAGAACTAGAAGAGGAACTCTTTCAATATAAGGAAGAAGATTGTAGTTCCTATGTTTTGAGATGGGCAACGTTGCCAAGCATTTTTCCAAAGGAGATGATGGGTGAGCCTGTCTATTTGCCGTTTGAGGACATGGAGATTCCAGTGCCTTCAAAATGGTGGGACTATCTGTATCAGTTATATGGAGCTGATTGGATGTATGTACCTAATCATGAGGAAGCTACACAGCATGTTTTTGTTGTTAATATGGAACAGCCGTATACTGTCTATACTTCACAGATCGATCGTTTTATCGACAAAGAAGAAGCATTGAAAGACTACTTGCTACGAAAAGATCTAAAGGTTGAAGAAGAAAAGCTGAGAAGGCCATGGTATGAAATTCTTTTGCAAGTGAATTCAGACTATGTAATGTATGTTCAAAAGAAAATCATCAGAGAGCACGGTTACAATTTAGCAGAAATGATGAAGTCAGGAAAATATAGAGACATTGTTCATGCTTTTGAATTCTATTTAGAAAATCAATGTACTCCACAATTCTTAGGAAGTATGAGGCATTCGTTATGGTACCGGTATAAGAATCCTGTATTTATTCAGCTGGAAGATAGCCTGTTATCCTACCTGCTGTATGCATTGATCGCAGTTGGACATGAAAAAAAGGCCCAAAACATTTTAAAAGCTCGAAAATTTACTGGTATCAATCTGATGGAAGAGCTGAAGAACATCGAGCAGCTGCTCTATCAAATGAAGAATATCTGTAATGCCTATTATTCGGGGAGACTCGATGAAGCGCAAAAAGCTTTAGAACGAGTAGCAGATAAGGACATGCATGTCTTAACTTTGAGGCGTGTGTCTTTGCTTATGGCTGTTGAAAAGGCGGTACTCCCCACCGAATTCGAAGCAGTAGAGGAAATGATTCATGCCGCCCTTAAAAACGATCCTCAGGATGGCGAATTTTTAAAAGCTTATGGAGATTTGTTATACAAGCAGGGTAAAATTCAAGAAGCAAAAGCGATATATGAAAAAGCAGTGCCACTTACTAATAATGGTATGCTGATTTTGGATATAAAAGAAAAAATTGGTTTTTTTGGACAAGCATCTTCAGACAATAGTCCTGATGGCCTAGAAAAGACATCACATTTATCTCCATTTGAGCAGGTACAGTTTGAATTACTCAAGGAAATTGACCAGATTTGTAATGAAAACTCAATTGAATACGTTTTATATGGCAAAACGGCAACACAAGCGTATCGCTATCATACGTTTGAAAGGGACTATAAGAACAATACAATTGTAATGACTGCTGATAATGCACTAAAGTTTATGGAAGCGGTCAAGAAGGAAAATCGACAAGATCGCTATTTAAGCTCAATGCTCACCAATGCCAATCATGTGCTCTATGATCTGTGTTACGCAGATCAAAACACATTATACTTTCCCCTTAACGATTATGATCATAGTCAAAATATGGGAATCTATATTAGAATAAAAATTTTAAGGAAAAAGGGCTCCAACCGTATGAAAAATTATATAATGCGGGGACTCGAAAGTCTGCATGAGTCTTATCTGGTGAGGATTCCGGCAACAGCTAGTAAAAAGGAACGGCTAATAGGGAAAATCGGCAAAGGAATAATGAAAATCAGCGGCGAGAGTGGCAGAAAAAGATTGGCAGGATATTTGTTTAAATATATCAGTGATCAGGCTCTTCACCCAAAACGAAAAGAATATTTTGTTACGAATGGTAACATTGGGTTAAAACATAAAAACGAAGTCTACCCTGTCAAAAACTTTAATAAAAAAGAGAGCGCCCTGCTATATGATTACCAATTCCCAATTCCGGCATTTATCGCAAAAAGAAAGTATAGTTATGATGAGGGTGCAGGAGGGGCAGATGCTGGCCGCAGAGGGGTCTTTCGTTTTATGGATACGCATCTTACGTATTCGGAGTTTCTTAATAATATAGATTTATCGCCTCTTTATGGACCAGAAAGAGAAAATTTTGAAAAGTCCAGGAGCTATACAGACCGCGTTCGACTGCTCAACAGGCAAATTGGAAGATACTGGGCAATCGTGTGCAGGATTGATGATACTATGAAAATGAAGGAAGAATACGGTCCTCTCAAAGCTAAAATTAAATTATTGTATCAACAAAAAAAATATGATACGATTTTAGACATGTTGTGGGATTATGATGAGTTAGTCAGTTATTATCAGTCTTTCAAACTGGGCTTTTACTTTGATAAAGAAATTCTTGATATTTATTGTAATTGCCTTAAAATAAATGAGAGACAAGAAAAAGCGGATCGACTGCTGGAATATATTGGACAAGAAAAGGATTATTGATTTAGGAGGAAACGATGTACTACGTTAACGAAAATATTAAGGACTTAAACAGAATTTTTGACCAAAATTCTAGAGAAGGATATCTCAGATTAGACTTAAACGAAAACCCGGGCGGATTGTCAAACGATTTTATTCGCCAGGTTTTAGGTACGGTGGATTCTGAGTTTGTAGCAAAATATCCGGAAACGAAAGAGTTTACAGAAAAACTTGCCGATTTTATTCATGTGGATCCTGACCAGATTTGCTTGACGAATGGCTCTGCAGAAGCCATTCGTCATATCATAGAAGTATATACACAGCCTGGTGGAAAAATAGTATCTGTCGCGCCGTCTTACGCGATGTATGCGGTCTATTCTAAGATGTATGGACGTATACATGTACCGGTGCCATATAATAAAAACATGCAGGTTACAGCACAGGATATCATTGATAAGATTGATGATTCAGTCGATTTAGTAGTAGTTTTGAATCCTAATAACCCAATTGGTGATGTTCATAGTACGGAAGATATGAATCGTATCCTAGCTGCCGCGAAGGAACATGAAGCTACTGTTTTAATTGATGAGGCATATTTCTATTTCTATCCCAACTCCTTTGTTGAGTTTGCAATGAACAACGACCATGTGTTCCTGACAAGAACTTTTTCAAAATTGTTTTCGCTAGCTGGCTGCCGTTTGGGATACGTTGTGGGAAAAGCAGATGGGATTGCTTTAATCCAGAAGGCATGTACGCCGCATAATGTAAATGGATTTGGTATAAAGTTTGCCCAGGCAATTATTGAGAATAATATGATTGAGCAAATGGTAAAAGAGCAGCTGGAAGGTAAACGATATTTGGTTGAGTGTCTTGAGCAGAAAGGCTATGAGGTCAATGCAAGAGAGGGCAATTTTATCTTTATTAAACCGAAAAGCAACGCAAAGAGTTTGACAAAAAAATTAAAAGAAAATGGAATTCTTGTTAAGTATTATGATAATGAAATGCTGGGGGAACTTATTCGTGTAACGACAGGAACAAAAGAAATTATGCAACAGTTTGTGGATATGATAGTAAAGCTGGATTGTTAGTGAACTATAAACGACAAGTGACTCATTGTTAAATAGAGGGTGAGAGGATCATAGTGAACACGATTAGACAAATTTGTAAAGAGCATTATGAGTGGCGTAGTCAGATTTTCAAACTGGCAAAGGCTGATATTATAAAGACATATAGTGGTGCGGCGTTAGGCTGGGCATGGGCAATTGTTAAACCAACTGTTACGATTTTAGTCTTTTGGTTTGCTTTTTCAGTTGGCCTGCGTGCAGGAAAGGATGTAGAGGGCTATCCATTTATTTTATGGTTGATTTCGGGTTTGATTCCATGGTTTTATATGAGCGATATGATTACTCAGGGGGCAAATGCTATAAGAAGATATAAACATCTGGTTACAAAGATGAAATTTCCAGTATCTACCATACCGACATTTGTTTCGTTTTCTAAACTAGCGGTACATTTGTGCCTTATGGTAATTGTAATCGCGATATTTGTTTTTTTTGGGCGTTACCCCGATATTTACATGGTACAATTACCTTTTTATATGTTGTGTATGTTCTTATTCTTTACGGTATGGGGACTGTTTTCGTCGATGCTGTCAGCTATGAGTAAGGATTTTTTGAATTTGGTAAAATCATTGACGACAGCATTATTCTGGCTTTCAGGTATCATGTGGGATGTACATCGTATTCCATATGAGTGGCTTCAGACTTTACTGTATTTCAATCCGATCACGTTTGTAGCATCAGGATATCGAAATGTATTTATTTATAAGATATGGTTTTTCGACGAGCCGCAGCACTTGCTATACTTTGCAATTATGCTGGCACTGATGATGTTTTTAGCAATCTGGAGTTATAAGAAGCTGATTAAAGAAATTCCAGATGTATTATAGGAGCAATGTGATGGAAAAAACAGTTATTGAGTTTAAAGATGTGTCGAAAATCTACAAATTATATAAGAATGATAAGCAACGGTTGCTGTCTGTTTTTTCTAAGAGAGTGCCATGTAAGAAGAAAAAGGCAGTGGATCACGTTTCATTTGAAATTAAGAAGGGTGAATCAGTGGCCATATTTGGTAAAAATGGCGCGGGAAAATCGACAGTGCTGAAGATGATTACTGGAGTAGCCTTTCCAACAGAAGGGGATATAAAAGTTGAAGGCCGAGTAAGTGCACTTTTAGAACTGACATCTGGATTTGATCCGGAATTTACAGGCAGAGAGAATATTTATTTGAAAGGGCAATTATCAGGATTAAAGGATAGTGAAATAAAAGAATTGGAAGATGATATTGTTGAATTTGCAGAAATAGGAGAATATATAGATCAGCCGGTCCGCACTTATTCAAGTGGAATGAAAGCTCGGCTTGGATTTGCTGTTAATGTAAACATAAGGCCAGAAATTCTGATTGTCGATGAGGCGTTGAGTGTTGGTGATGTAGCCTTTAAAGATAAATGTATAAAAAAGGTCAACGATATTATTTATAATCAAGGCGTTACCTTGTTATTTGTGACGCATGCAACTGGCACTGCACAGCAATTTTGCAAGCGGGGTATCGTAATGAAAAATGGAAAGATTATCTATGACAATAAAATTGAGGATGCGGTAGAAGTGTACAACAAAAGTATTAAGAAAAAGTGAGATGGTGGATGATTAATGAGAATTATAATTTTGATCGGCAGGTTAGTTCTCAATGTAATTTACTTTTTTCACAAGCTGTTTCCGATTCGGAATAAAGTTGCGATTATTAGCCGGCAAAGTAATGAACCAACTTTGGATATACGGCTTATTTCAGAAGAATTGGAACAACGAAAAGATATTGAAGTAAAAGTATTATGCAAAACCTTGGAATCAGGGATGCTATCCAAAATCCGATATTTATTTCATATGATTGGTCCACAAATGCATGCATTTGCAACATCAAAGGTGGTTGTGTTAGATAGCTATTGTATTGCAGCCAGTTTATTACATCACCGCAGCAAGCTGAAAATTATTCAGATGTGGCATGCTATGGGGGGATTCAAAAAATTCGGATATAGTATCATAGATAAAGAAGAGGGCTCCAAGGGCTGGATTGCAAGAACGATGAGAATGCATAATAACTATGACTATATTTTGGCCAGCAGTAAAGAAAGTGCCATATTTTTTAGCGAAGCGTTTGGATATGATTTGGACCATTTTAAGATTCTGCCGTTGCCCAGAACTGACTTGCTCAGAAGTGCAGAGTTTATGACTGATACGCGTAGAAAAATTATTGAAACGATACCTCAGCTAGAGGAGAGAGAAACGATCCTTTATGCGCCGACATTTCGTAAGGATGAGGCTGGGATTGACGGCATTGATGATTTAATTCGTGAAGTTGATCTTGAACGATATAATCTTATCGTCGCTTTACATCCGCTTATGAGTGGTGTTCAGATGCCGGAACAAGTGATTACTACACAGCAATTTACTACACTGGAATTGCTTTCGGTATGTGAATATTTTATTACCGATTATTCGGCTATGATTTATGAGGCGGCTCTTGCAGCCAAACCTATATTCCTGTATGCTTATGATTTTGACCAGTATACAGGAAAGAGAGGCTTTTACATTGACTATTGTAATGATTTACCAGAGAGACCGTATTTCGATCCAAAGGAAATCATGGAGGCAGTCAAGCTGCACGAATACGATGTTAAACGCAGCATTTCTTTTGGGGAACGCTATGTTGCCAAAACAGAAGAACCATGTACGGTGGAGCTGGCGGACTTTATCAATACTCTAGTAAAAAAGCATAAACCCATTGTTGGAACAAAAGGAGAAAAGGAGATATAAGATGATATTTGGAGCAATCCTTGCAGGCGGCGTCGGTACCAGAATGGGAAACTCGGAGAAACCAAAACAGTATATGTTAGTGGGGGGAAAACCGATTATTGCTTATACGGTAGAAGCATTTTCATGCTGCAGTAAAATAGATATAACCATTGTGCTTTGTCCCAATGACTGGGTAGCCTATACAAATGACCTGCTAACCTCGAATGGTATAGATATGAATAAAGTGGTGGTTACTGCCGGTGGCACTATGCGCAATGATACAATCATGAATGCGGTCAATTATATAGAAGAGCATTATGAATTAAATGATGATACGGTAATTTTGACGCATGATGCAGTCAGACCCTTTGTGACAGAACGCATCATAGAAGACAATATAAATACCGTAATGAAATATGGTGCATGCGATACAGTTATTGCAGCTACAGATACAATTGTGGAGAGTACGAATGGGAAAGTGATTACCAATATTCCGGATCGAGCATATTTATATCAAGGACAGACCCCCCAATCCTTTAAAGCAAAAGCGTTTAAAGAATTATACAGCAGTTTGACAGAGCAGGAGAAAGAAGTTCTGACAGATGCCGCCAAAGTTTTTGTCTTAAAAGGACAAGCTGTTAATTTGGTAAGGGGCGAAACGTATAATATTAAGATTACTTATCCGTCGGACTTACAGCTTGCGGAATCGTTATTAGGAGATAATTAAAATTGGAAAATACAATATATAGACTAATAAAACCAGGTGAGTTTGTTGAACAAAGAGTGGAAATAGGCGATGGGACAGATGCGGTGATTGTAAAACCCAGATTCCTATCGATTTGTCATGCGGATCAAAGATACTACCAGGGACTTCGTGCCCCTGAAATTTTAGCTAAAAAGCTTCCCATGGCATTAATCCATGAAGGCATTGGAGAGGTTTTGTATGATCCACAAAATGAGTTCAAGCCGGGAATGCTGGTGGCTATGGTTCCTAATACGCCTGTGGAAGAAGACGAAGTTATTGCAGAAAACTATCTGAGAAGCAGTAAATTTCGTGCCAGTGGCTTTGATGGATTCATGCAGGATAAAATCGATATGGAAAGGACTCGCTTGGTTTTGCTTCCAGAAGGAATCGATACGAATGTAGCGGCTTTTACGGAATTAGTAGCTGTTAGCTACCATACAATTAACCGCTTTGATCGTATCGCACATGCAAGACGAAATACGATTGGTATTTGGGGTGATGGAAATTTGGGATATATTACTTCATTACTATTGAAAACCAGATATCCAGAATATAAGGTGTATGTTTTTGGCATTGACGAAAAGAAAATGTTAGATTTCGATTTTGTTGACGGAACCTACCATTGTTCCAACATTCCAAAAGATTTAAGTATAGACCATGCTTTTGAGTGTGTAGGTATGGCAGCTTCCGGTACAGCTATTAATCAGATTATTGATTATATTTGTCCAGAAGGTACGATTGCAATTATGGGGGTTTCAGAAGAACCAGTTCCTATTAATACTCGTATGGTGTTGGAAAAAGGCCTGCGTATTTTTGGAAGCAGCCGTTGTGGAATAGCAGACTTTAAAGCACTGCTGCATCTATACAGTGAGCGGCCGGAGCTGGTGAAAAAGATGAAGAAAATCATTGGCGAAATTGTGACGATCAATTCAATAGAAGATATGAAGGATGCTTTTGAAAAAGATGCGGCTATGCCTGGGGGGAAAACTGTTATGATTTGGGAGAAATAGAAAGAATGAAAAAAATCCTCATGCGGGCAGCTATGCTGCCGCTAAATGAACTTGATACTTTTCAGATAATAGCTGAAGACAGAATCGGGACCAATGCTGGTAATCTTTTTTTTCCGTATAGTCTGTCCAGAACTTTAATGCGGGATTCGAGCGTACAAATTGATTCAATATTGACCAAGTATAAATATTCGGAAGAAAGGATCAGGGAGATTAATGAACAATATGACTGTTTTGTAATTCCGCTTGCCAATGCTTTCCGAATCTCTTTTGTCAAGGAATTGAATTTTATTACAGACTTAGTAAAAAGGTTAAAAATACCGTGTATCGTAGTGGGGGTAGGCTTACAAACCGGTGTTGACGCGAGAGCCAATCAATCTTATGCAATTGATGAATCGGTAAAAAAATTCGTAAAAGCAATACTTGATAAATCAGATAAACTTGGTGTCAGAGGTCAGATTACTGCTGACTATTTGAAACATTTGGGCTTTAAAGAAGACAGGGATTTTACTGTGATTGGCTGTCCTTCAATGTTTTTATTTGGTGATCAACTTCCACAAATCACAAAAAAGGAATTAAAACCAGATTCTTTTGTTTGTATTAACCGAAAGATCGGAATTCCTTTATATCTTCATGCGTTTTTGGAAAAATGCCAGATCGAGTTTTCCAACTATTGTTTTATTCCACAAAATACGTTTGATTTAAGACTTCTATATGGGGGAGTGCCGTTGGACATGGATCAAGATAGAAATACGCCTCCCAACTACCCGCAGCACTATCTGGATGCTTGTTTTAAGGAAGATAAAGTCAGAGGCTTTGTAAATGTTCCTTCATGGTTGGACTTTATGAAACAAGCTACTTTTAATTTTGGGAGCAGAATCCATGGTAATATTGCAGGTATACTCGCAGGTATTCCGAGTTATATTTTTGTATCAGATTCCAGAATTTTAGAATTGGCGGATTACCACAATATTCCTCATATGCTGGCGAGGGATATAGACCAAAATACCAATATCTACGACATCTATGAGCATACAGATTTTAATTTAGTACATAAAGGTCATAAAGAACGCTTTGAGCATTATTTGGATTTTCTGCAGAAAAACGGATTAAAAACGGTATATGACGGGGATAGGCGTAGGGATGAAGTGTATTTTGATCGGGAAATGCGTAAGCAAAAACTTCAACCACCAATTAAACCATTTATCCTTGAGACTCCGGAGGAACAGATGAGACGAACAGAACAATATTATAAGTATTTATATGAGTCTCTTGCAGTGGAAAATAAAGAGCTGAAACAACGCTTAAACAAGGAACAAAAACATTTAATAAACAAAATTATAAGGAGGTTAAGGGGACTTCATGGAGCCAAGAATTGATGTTATTCAGTTGTGTATTCATGATAAAAGATTATTTATAGCTATTGAGGGGGAGATAGCGTGTAATCATAGGCCATTAAAACCAAAAGTGTTACTATGGTTTGATAATGGGCAAGAAGACCGGAATTTTTTAATGCGGATCACAGAGATACGCTATGGCCCTGGTGAGAGCTGCGGGTTTAAAGGGGAATTTTGCTGTGAGTTAGAACATGTGTTTTCTAAGAGGTGTATTAAAAGCTTTCCCTTCAATATGCATTTTGATATTGTTTATGATGACAATTATTACAGAAAGATTAGGGTAACTTGTGATCCTTCAACTTTTGGCTTGCAGGCGAATTCCTATAACATAGAATTCGTCAATCAAAATTCTTTTAACTTCTATGCACTTAAGGCTAAAGAGTCAGTATTACACAAGAGTTGGGTGAAGATAAAAAATATCGTGTGCAATATTATGATTGTTTGCGGTTTGACAGTAATGATTCCGTGGGGAATTTTGGAACTTCTGTTAATACCTTTTGGACTTATTCCGTTAGAGAACAAAAGACAGGCTATGTATGAGAGAATGCGTAAGAGCAAGGCTCTTTCTCTTACTGATAAAGGATTCTATCTATTTAATCGCGTATTAAGAAGGCTAAAAAAGAGTTTAATTCGAGCTGGATATTATGGCTTGTCCGTACTTCCTAAAAAGTCGAAATCAGTATCTTTTATATCACAAAGAAGCAAAAGGATTGAAGGAAATTTTAAATTTGTATATGAGGGGCTATCCAATCATTCAGATATAAAGCTGAGAACCTTTTTAAATACGCGAACGATTGAAAGAATGACATATAAAGACATTTTTTGCTTTGTAAAGGCTTGTGCTTACAGCCAAGTTGTTCTCGTGGATGAATACATGCCTGCAATGTATGCGATTAGGTTGAAGGAGCCGACTAAGCTAATTCAATTGTGGCATGCATGTGGAGCTTTTAAGACTTTTGGCTTTTCAAGGATTGGACTGCCAGGAGAACCTCCACAGAGTTCTCCTGTCCATAGAACGTATGATTATGTGACAGTTAGCTCTGAAAATGTAAGAGTGTGGTATGCTCAAGGATTTGGGTTGCCAATGGAAGCGATAATTCCTACGGGAGTACCTCGAACAGATATTTTTATTAATTCCGAATATGCCTATAAGGTAAGAACTGATTTTTATGAAGCCTATCCAAAATTAAAAAATAAAAAGATACTTTTGTTTGCACCCACTTTTCGCGGAACAGGTAAAGAAACCGCATTTTATCCGATGGAGAGATTTCAGCCAGAGAGAATTTATAAAGAAACAGGCGGGGAATATGCAATACTTATAAAACAACATCCTTTTGTGCAAAATTCTATTACAATCAATGAGAAATATAGTGATTACATTCTAAATATGTCGAATTTCCCAGAAATCAATGATCTGCTATTTATTTCGGATTTGATTGTTACAGATTATTCATCGTTAATTTTTGAAGCATCATTATTAAATCTACCGATGTTGTTTTATGTATATGACTTGGAAGAATATACAAGTGAACGAGATTTCTACTTTGACTTTGATTCCTCAGTTCCAGGTAAAAAAGTTTTTACACAGGAAGAGCTGATTACTGCAATTAATGAAAGTGACTTTCAGCATGAAAAGGTTGATCAATTTGCAAAACGGTATTTCGATCATATTGATGGGCAATCAACCAAAAGAGTTGTAGACTTAATTCTTGAAAATTTATAAAGGATCATTTATGAAACTAATGCGGAAAACCAGGACAGCCGTTAGAGTTGTGCCATTTATAATTATAAATCGAATTGTATCGATGTTTATAAAAGTGAAAGAAAATCGAGTTTTATTTGCCTCAGATGTAAGAAAAGAACTTGGTGGAAATCTAAAGTTTGTATATGATTACCTGCCTGAGTCATTTGAAAAAGTTGTTGATTTCAAAGAAGACAGAAGATTCCGCCGCAGCTTTATGAATTATTTAAAACTTGCATATAATATGGCTGTTTCAAATTATATATTATTGGAAGACTTCTTGGACTATACGGCCTTCATAAGATTGAGAAAGGGGCAGCAGATTTGTCAACTCTGGCATGGCGCTGGTGCCTATAAAAAATTTGGTTATAGCAGACAACTCAATGAAAATGAAAAGATAAAAATTCACCAGGGATATAAACGGTATGCAAAGGCCATTGTTAGCGCAGATGCGATCAGAGCATGTTATGCGGAAGCTTTTTCTATGCCCATTGAACATGTACAGGCAACAGGAATTCCGCGGACAGATATTTTTTTTGATAATGAATATATCATAAAGACAAAGCAGACGTTATATCAAAAATATCCAATCTTTAAAGATAAAAAGGTAATTCTCTTCGCGCCAACTTATCGTGGAACGCTGGTAAAAGATGCGGCTTATGATTTTGATAGTCTGAAACTTCCGCACCTTTACAATGCGCTGCACGAGGACTACGTATTTATTTTTAAATGGCATCCTGCAGCTTATAATAATATCAAGAGTTCAAATTTAGAAGTTTATAATTTGGAGGCCTATCCGGATTTTTATTTCGATTTGTCACAATACAGAGACATCAATGATTTGCTGTTAATTACAGACATATTGATCACAGACTATTCTTCGGTTATTTTTGATTATCTGTTGGTAGATAAACCAATTATTTACTACGTTCCTGACCTGAATAATTATAGCGGCGATCGTGGGATGTATTTTAATTTTTCTGAATATGTTTATGGAGATGTGGTGACTAATTGGTCGGATTTGATTGATTCGATTCATTCAGAAAAGATGGAGCCTGCCAAAAGACTGCAGTTCCGGAAAAAATTTATGGATGCCTGCGATGGCGAAGCTACGAAGAAAACTTGCAGCTGGATTTTTGGTATCTTTTGTTAGGTATATCGTTTTTACTTGAGATTCGAATCATAATATGATAAAATTTATGGACAGAATTCAGTGTATGAAAATAAAAGAGGAGTTATATGGCATGAAACATAAAAAAGTAAAAGTACTAATATTAATGCTCTTGATATCAGTTTTTGTCTTTGCAAGCATTACTCCAGCATATGCAGCTAAAAGCAAAAGCAGCAGAACCCCGGTAATATCAAAAATTGTCTCGACAAAATCGAGCGTAAAGGTTTCTTGGAAAAAGGCAAAGGGAACTTCGAAATATTACATATATAAAAAAACAGCGAAAGGCAAATACAAAAAAGTAGCTACCCTCAGCAAGAAAAAGAGTACATATACAGATAAGAAAGTTGTTGCCGGAAAAAAATATGCATATCGAATTGTAAGCAGAACCAAATCGAGAACATATACAAGTAAAGGCAGAAGTGTAACGCCAGTAAGGATTAAAGCTCCTCAATTACAGACACTTAAACGTTATACAACGGATAACAAAGAGCGTACAAATATCAGCTGGAAATCAGTTAAGGGATATTCATATGATGTATTAAGGAGGACTGGAAATGGTGCATATACAAAAATTGCATCAGTAAAAGCAAAATCCAGTGAGTGTTCCTATACAGATAAAAACATAAATAAAAATAAAAATTATACTTATACGGTAAAACCAATAAGAAAAGTTGGTAAGATTCTATATAAATATGGTGATTATGACAGCCGTGGCATTTCAACGTTATTAGATAAACCAAAGGTAAATGTAGATTTTACAAATCTGCATGCCACAATTACCTGGGATGGAGTTGAGGGTGCAGAAGGCTATAAAGTATATAGAAAAAACAGTCTGAATGGTGATTATCGTGCAATTGCGACAGTCAAAGCTGGGAATGGTACATACAAGGACGTTTATAGGCAAAGTTTTACAACTGCAGCTGAAAAAGATTTATTGAATTCAGAGTACTTTTTAGATCCAGCGCACAATGGCATTGTTTATACTGTTCGAGCTTATTCGGATGATGGCAGTAAGAGAAGTTATAGTAATTATGATAAAGATGGTTATTTTGAATTAACAACACCTTCCATCGTTGACGTTACTAAAAATAGTTCCAGCAAAGCAACTATTGAGTGGAGTACAGTGAAAAATGCTAAGAATTACTACCTATACACGGGATATAATGATGCTAGTGGAAGCCGTCATTGGCAGAGAATTACGAGTGTTAAGCACAAATCAGGTACAAGACAGAAAGCGACAATAGACGTAAATCCGGATCATCCTTTTTTCACTGTAAAAGCTATGTCTGTAAGAAATGGTGAGACGATTTACAGCAGCTATGATAAGGGATTTGATATTAGTGACAGAAATTATGGCAATACAAATATTTTGTATATTGGAGACAGTATAACCTTTGGTTCGCCATACAAGGGTGCAACTACGAAAGAAGTCTTTTCTTATCCGTGGAGAGTAAACCAACTGACCGGCGTGCAGTATTATAATCCATCTATTCCTGGAGCGACTTATGCTTATAAGGAGAGTACAAGCAGATTTCGGCTTCTTACAGATGTTGCGGAAAAGATGGAAAAGGGAGAGACTCCAAAAGAAGCTCTTTATCCCAACTCTCAAAAATATGAAGACTTTGATGTAGTTATTATGGCAGCAGGAACCAATGATTATTTAGATAATACAGAACTGGGTGATTTAGACAGTAATTATTGGCAGAACAGCAAAGATGATTCCAATAAAGAGGAAGATCAAAATAAACAGGATGAGGAAAATAATCAGGATAAACAGGGTGATCAGCAAAAGCAAGATATTCGGGATAATCCAGAATCGAAGACTTTCAATGGGGCCATTAATCAGATTATGACTTGGATTAAAGAAGGAAGCGACAAACGGGTAGCCAAAGGTAAGAGTCCCATTAAGGTGGTGTTTGTTGATCTGTTCTACAGCGATCGAACCCATGACTATGCTCAATTAACCAATCGTTTTGTTACCAAGAATAAGATTGATCTAACGCTCACGGACTATCAGAACGATATTGATCAATTGGTTAAGAAATATCAAAACGATCCAAACTATGGTCTTGATATCAAGCAATTCAGTACAGCTGAGTTTGTTACGCAGAGTACTTGCCCATATGTGACTTCTGACAATTTACATATGACCAGATTTACTTATACGCAAATAGGAAATAAGTTATCTAAGTTTTTAATTAATGAGCAGATTATTGTAAGAAAATAGAGTTACTGAGAAACGTTAATAATGCTTTCTATGCTTAAATCATAGAAGGCATTATTTTTTCGTTTGTGAACAGTAGATGAAGAAAAGATAAAGATTCATAGCATAGCTTGACGAATATTGGTAGTTACAGTATGATATTAAAGTGTGTATAGCGTGTCTTAGGAGAGTTGAATACTCTTAAATGACGTTATACATTTTTTTATTTTAATTTGAAATTAGCAGCATGCAGAAAGAGGTACTTACAAATGAGAGAAACAGTTTTGGCAATTTTAAAAGATATTCGAGGTGATGTAAATTTTGAAGAAAACATCAAATTAATTGATGATGAGATTCTTGAATCCTTGGATATTGTAGCAATTGTCGGCGAATTCAACGAAGAATTTGATATTGAAATTTCAGTAGAGGATTTGACACCTGAGAATTTTAATTCTCTGGAAGCCATGGTTGCTTTGATTGTGAAAGCGCAGGGATAGATTGAAAAATGGCGTTTACATCTCTTAATTTTTTAATCTTTGTTTTTGCTGTAGTCTGTATATATTTTGCAGTACCTAAAAAGATTCAGTGGACCGTGCTGCTGGCAGGCAGTTATGTCTTTTATTTGCTATCTAGTCCAAGGACGTTTGTTTTCATTTTATTCACAACGGTGGTTACTTTTTTTGGCGGTCAGGCCATCGGCAAGAAAAATACAGAACATAAGAATTATATTGACAGAAACGCTGATCAACTTAGCAGGGAAGAGAAAAAGGAGGCTAAGGCACAGGTACAGAAAAAAAAGCGCAGTCTGGTGGTCCTGATCTTGATTGTTAATTTTGGAGTACTGGCGGTCGTAAAGTATTTTCGCTATTATATTGAAGCCTTAGGAATTGCAGGGATTCACTTTGATTCTGGTGTTTTAATCCCTTTAGGAATTTCTTTCTATACGTTTCAGTCAGTGGCCTATATTATTGATTTATACCGAAATAAGTTCGAAGCAGATCAGAATATTTTTAAATTTGCTCTTTTTGTGTCCTTTTTCCCTCAGATTATACAAGGCCCTATCAGCAGATATGATCAACTAGCCGGACAACTTTATGCAGGACATACTTTTAATTATCAAAATCTTTCCTACGGCGCCCAATTGATCCTATGGGGGTTTTTAAAAAAATTGGTGATTGCAGATCGTGTGGGAATTTTCGTGAATGAAGTATTTGATAATTATACGGAATATGTGGGTTTTTATGTTGCAATTGCTCTGCTCCTTTATTCTATACAAATTTATGCGGACTTTTCGGGCGGGATTGACATTGCGCGAGGTGTTGCGCAAATCCTTGGAATTGAGATGGTCAATAATTTTGAACGGCCCTATTTTTCTGATAGTATTTCAGAATTCTGGCGCAGATGGCATATAACCCTGGGAAATTGGTGTCGCGATTATATCTTTTATCCCATCTCACTTTCAAAAACGTTTGGCAAAGCAGGAAAAAAACTACGGAGTACGTTAGGAGATCGACTGGGAAAGTTGTTTCCCGTACTGGTAGCGCAAATGGCCACCTTTCTTACTATTGGGTTGTGGCATGGAGCAGAATTCAAATATATCGCATATGGCTTGTATAACGGAGGCATTATTATCATGGGTTTGGTTCTAAAGCCCTATTTGGATAAGCTGATAGAAATATTGCGGATTAATACTAAGACCTTCAGCTGGCGTCTTTTTCAAATTTTGCGCACATTTTTTCTGATTGTAATTGGCAGGCTGCTCCCAAAGGCTGTGTCCTTTACCGCAGCAATTAGTATGTTCAAATCGCTCTGTATTTTTAATCCGGGAGTGATTTTTAACGGAAGCATTTATCAACTGGGGCTTACTGAAAAGGATATTGCTTTAGTATTTCTTTTCTGTACAGTTTGGTTTGTTATCAGCTTAATGCAGGAAAACGGGTGGAAAATAAGAGAATCCCTGGCCAGACAAAATATTTTGTTTCGCTGGGGTGTCTACTTAGCGGCAATCGTTGCAGTATTTATTTTCGGTATTTACGGACCGGGGTATGATGCCAGTGCGTTCATATATCGAGGCTTCTAATTTGATGATCATAAACGAATGGAGCATATATGTCTAAAAGGAATCTTATAAGAGCAATCATTTTTATATTTGTTTGTGTTTTGACTTTTTTTTACTTGAACAAAGCATTTTCGCTAGGAGAGGAGGATGAAAATAAACAGGTTCTTAACAGTTTTTATGCAGAAGAGAAAAACACGCTTGATGGAGTTTACATGGGATCCAGTGCGGCAAATCGATTTTGGAATGCACCAAGAGCATACGCGCAGCAAGGGATCAGCATATTTAGTCTCTCGACCTCTGACCAGCCGATGGTGTTGTTTAAATATTTGATAGAAGAGGTTGAAAAGAGTCAGGACCCTGCTGTATATGTGTTGGAGATGAGAGAGGTGACAGAGAGCGCAAGCGAAGTCAAAGAAGAAGGAATTCGGAGAGTTACCGATAGTATGCGTTTTTCGATGAACCGTAAAAAGATGATTGATTCAGCAGTAGAGTATGCCAGGTTAGGCGATAATGGTGTTGATGAAAACAAAATGAATTATTATTTCCCTATTTTAAAATATCATGGAAGATGGCAGGCGGAGGATTTAACTTCGGATGATTTGCTGCTCCGAGATAAAATGCAGGACACAAAAGGTTTTTTTGTAAGCGGTACAAAATCTTTTCAACAGGTTATGCAAACTCCTCCACAATACTATGATGGAGAAGAATCGCTATCGGAAGACACGGAAAAGTTGTTAGAATCCCTATTAAACTATTGTGATACCCTTGATGCAGAAGTGCTGTTTGTTTTATCTCCCTTCTCAACTCAAGACCCTGTAAAAATGGGAAGGATGAACAAAGCAGTTAAACTAATCGAAGATCACGGTTATACAGTGCTTAATTTTAACACAGAGGAAATGGCCAAAAAGATAGGGATTAATTGGGATAAAGATTATTATGATAATAAACATACCAATATTTTAGGGTCAACAAAATACACCGATTATCTTGCTCAATACCTATCGACACATTATAATTTAACGGACCATAGAGGTGATAAGACTTATCAAAGCTGGAAGGAAGCGTACGACTACTATTTAGACTATATTGCAGAAAGAAAATCTGCAATGCAAGAATAAAACAAATAAAAAAAGCTGTGATTGATGAGCACAGCTTTTTTTATTATAGGCCAATTTTTTTCGGGGCAGTATATTTGCCATATATGGTTTTGCCTTTAACGCGTTTGTAAGCCCTGGCTTTATAATAATAAGTTTTCTTTTTCTTAACCTTCTTATCAATAAGATATCGGGAGGAGCGGGAAGACTTAGTTTTTATCCTTCTGTATTTACCATTTTTTGATGTGGAGCGGTAGATGGAATAGCCATCTACTTTTGAAAGTTTGCTCCATCTTACCTTGACACTTTTTGAGGATTTTTTTGATAGTGCAAGTCCGGGCTTTGCAGGTGCTGCTTTAGCGCTGTATATTTTAGAATAAGAGCCATATATACGTTTACCTGAGACTGTTCGATAAGCCCGCATTTTATAGTAATAAGTGCGTCCAGTCTTTAAACCCGACGAGTTAATATAAGAGGTAGTATTACTGCGAGAGATTCTTTTTATGTACTTGTATACTCCGTTCTTCGATGTTGAACGATATAAGCCATAACCGGATGCGCCTTTGACCTTCTTCCACTTGAGTTGAATGCTTTTATATGTCTTACTGGAAACGCTAAATTGGGATGTTGCAGCTGGTAGTGGGAGCGCTTTTGTCATAACATGAGGACTATATGCCCGTTTGTTATCGAGAGTGCCATAAGCCCGTACTTTATAATAATAGGACTTTCCAGTTGTAAGTCCGGAATCAATATAGCTTGTGGTGTTCTTGCTTGAGATTGTCTGAATACGGTTAAACGTTCCTGATTGTGAGGTTGAGCGGTATATTTGATAACCTTTGGCAGAGGCCACTTTTGACCAACTGATTTTCACCCCATTATAACCACTTGATACAGCTTTTGCGGAGACAGGCGCAGGAAGCTTGCTTGCTGATGGTGCTGGATATCCTGCAGCTTTAGAGACTGCGGCAAAGGCATTTACATTGCCGCACCTGGTATAAATATCGTCGCCATATGTATATAAGTCGGTAGCTGTATCAACAAGGATTTTTTTTACTTCATTTGATGTGATTTTAGGATTGACATAGTAGACCATCGCCGCTACAGCTGAAACGACAGGAGCAGCAAAAGAAGTTCCAGAGGATGAGTTATTGGAATACCCTCCACTGGGCTGGGTTGTACTTATTAAATATCCTGGTGCAGAGATATCCTTTTTCCAGCCGTAACCGGAAGTAGCCGCTTTAGAGTTGGAATATACGTCAGAATAATTAGTAGTCGAGATAACACTGATGCAATCATCAAAGTCAGAGGGATACCAAGATACAGTACTGTTTTTGTTGCCTGCGGAACAGACAATCGTCACATTCTTTGTATTTACAGCATCGTGAATTGTCTGTTTTAACAGATTATCTGTTCCTACAACACCATCAGGCAGTATTCCACTATTTGACTCACGATCGCCCGGATAATGTCCCAGACTCATATTAATGACTTTAGCCCCGGCAGTATCACAAGCATAACTGATTCCTTTGATAATATCTGCAGAAGTGGCAAGCCGATCTTTACCGGAGTTGTAACGAGTATAAACGTCAATAACAGCTAATTCAATGAGATCATTGCTGTTTCCTGCAGCAACGCCGGCCACGCCAATACCGTTACCGGAAGTAGCAGCAATTACACCCGAAACCTTGGTTCCATGCCCTCCATTATCGCCATGGTTGACATCAGATACCTTTAATTTTGGATAGTTAGCCGGATCCTGTTCATTTACCACCCTGACACATTTGTCCTTGTTTAACGCTGCCTGCAGATCGGGATGCTCCAGGTTGACTCCTGTATCCAGCACCGCAACCGTAACCTTCTCCCGCGGCTGACCGTCTTTCTTCACTTCATCAATCAAATCCCAAGATTGCTGGGTATCGACCTTTTTTAGATTCCAAAGATCGGTGTCATCTTTCCCTGCAGTCGCTGCCCTGGCAGATGCAAGTTCGTTGTCTTCCCCGGCATCCAGACTATACAGATAATTGGGCTGAGCATAGGCGACCGCTTTTTCCTTTTCCAGGTCTTTCACCGCATCCTCCATCGACTCCCCTTTGTCCAGCGTCACAACATAAGGCGTTTCCTCGACAGGTGTTTCCACCTCCTCTACTTTTTTTGCGTCCACTTCGTCCGTGACAGAGCGAAGTTCCTTTTTCGAAGGTTCCTCCTCAAAGACGACCAGGACTTCATCCTTTACGTATTCACTATCGCCTACGGAAGGAGAATCTGCCGCATATGCGGCGGGCGCTGCTGTAAAGGTCATTGTTGTAAACAAGGCGGCGATTAACATAAATGATATTGCTTTTTTCATAATAAACCTCAGTATCCTCATTGTGCTTAATCAATCAGTTGGTACGGTCGATCAATTTATTCCGCTGAATTTTTCCATTAAAGGTCCGGGGAATTTGATCAATCACTTCGATAAACTTGGGCTGCTTATTGGCATCCAGATTTTTCAGCAAATAGTTTTTCAACTCTTTTTGGTCGTATTGCTGGGGATCCTGGATGGAAATGAACAGCTTGGGCGCTTGGCCGGTGAGGGGATCTTTCACCGGGATACAGGCACAGTCGTTAACCTGCGGATGCTTAATCACGATGCTTTCGATCTCCTCGGGCGAAATTTTGATACCGCCGTAATTGATGACATCATCTTTTCTTCCCATCATATAAATAAAGCCTTCCTCATCGATATACCCTAAATCTTTGGTATAGAGAAAGCCGTTCTCCATGGCTTCCTTTGTCAGCTGGGGGTCTTTCCAGTATCCTTTCATATTGATGGAGCCGGAGCTGGCCAGAAAGCCCAAATGATCGATGGAAGAATCAATAACATTTCGATTTTCATCTACAACGATGAACTGGGCGTTTTTGGCCGGTTTGCCGATGCATCCCGGCTTTCCTGAAGCCGCGTTGAAATCCAGCAGGCAGGAGCAGCCGGCTTCCGTGCTACCGTAAAAATTATAGAGCCTGGTCTTGGGCAGAAGCCTCGAAAGGTGAAGCTTGTCCTCCTCTGGAAGGGGCGCCGAACCCAGTTGAATATAATCCAGCTGATCGGCGTAGTCGCCCAGCCGGTCTTTGGAAAGCTTAAAGATAATGGATAGATTGCTGGGCGACAGATCCATAGATGTGACATGATACTGATCCATGAGACTGAAAACTGCCTGCAGCAGCGTAACCCCATTGATAAAGACCGCGGAGCTGCCGTTGAGCATATTACCGTAACAGCGTCTCAATCCGTGGGAATGGCTGAGGGGCATGGGAATCAGCTCCACATTGTATTCTTTCATCTGTACCCCATATATGACGTTTTCCGCCAGGGCCACATCATTTCCGTGGGAAAGTTCAATTCCCTTGGATTTGCCGGTGGTACCGGTGGAAAATAAAATTTCAGCCGTGTCGGATTCCTTTGGGAAGGTGACGTTATCTAAATCGATGGATCCATCGTACTGATAATCAGACACGCTTTGGATTGGTAAAAATGGGACTTCTTCGTTTATGGCTTTTTTTCCTATATATAATTTGCCGTCAACACCCTGAACCATGCTATGAATTCGATCAGCGGCCGAATTCTTTTCCACAGGAACAAAAATTCCACCGGCTAGCTGGATGGCGAACTCGCAGATCATGTAATCCACATTCTGGGTGCATTCGACTAAAACGCAATCGCCGGTGCTGACTCCAATTGTTTTAAGGTGCCGGGACAGACCGTAAATATTGCGCCAGACTTGCTGATAGCTTGCGGCCTTGGCCCCATCTGCAAGACATAATCTGTCGGGCTGCTGCTGGGCGTGGAATGCGATCCATTCCACGATGGACTGATGTGTTGTCATTTAACCCCTCCTAAGTAGTAATGTGGCTCTATTATATCGTATTTTTTAAGAATTCTTAAGAAATTAAGAGAATCTTCACCGTTTTTTCACAATGGAAGGATATAATTGGCGACGATATAAAAGAGTGCTTATGTGTGTATAAATAAAACGTTATGGAGAGGTGAAAAATGAATATTGTTCCGTCCAGCTATGTTCTGGCAGCAGCGCAGTATAAGAGCATATCCAAGGCTGCTGAGAAATTGGGGATTTCTCAGCCTGCATTGAGCGCTCATTTAAAAAAGATTGAGGATCAACTGGGAATCACGATTTTTGATCGATCTCACAAGCCGCTTACTTTGACCGATGCCGGAGACATCTACCTGCATTACGCAAAGCAGGCTTTGGAGCTCGACAAGGCATTCGAGCAGCGCATTTCCGATCTCAATAATCTGGCTACTGGCAATCTGGTTCTCGGCGGGGCCAGTTTTTTTAATGTAAGCTACCTGCCTAAGGCAGTGGCGGAGTACACGCGCCGCTACCCGGGGATCAAAATCCAGGTGGTTGATGGGAAAATGCCGGAAATCATCGAGAAAGCCCTCAATAACGAAATCGATCTCTTCATTTCGCCGCCCTGGCAGCAAGATGACCGATTTTCTTATGAGCGGTTTCTCAGTGAACGGATTTTCATCTGTGTTCCGCCAAAGTGGCCCATTAATGATGCCCTCGCAGAACAGAGGTTATCAATCGATGACATTTTGTCGGACAGGAAAAAAGAAGAGGCTTCGCTTAAGACCGTTGACTTTAAACGATTTGAGAATGAACCCTTTGTTCTGCTCAAGGATGACCAGCATATTGGAAACATGATGAAACAGCTTTTTGAGCGCCATGGATTTCCTCCAAAGCGTAGCGTTGAAGTAGAACAGACCATAACCAGCTACGCATTTACCTTGGCGGGGGTCGGCATTTCGCTGATGACGGCAAGTACCATTAAAAACAGCCATCTTCAGGATTACCCAGCTTTTTATTTAACCGATCCGGATATCTGCCAGAGGGATATGTTCATCGCTTATCCCAAACAAAAATATTTATCGCGCGCTTGCAAAGAATTCGTCGCTGTTTTAAAAGATTCTTTGGAGTCGTTTGGATAAACATGTAACTTATTATTAAAGGAGAATAAAATGAAACATCGAAAGAAACTAATCGCAATTATTTTGACACTGATTTTAACCGTATCTCTGGCGGCCTGCGGCGGGGATTCGGATTCGGACGCAAAGAACAAGCTTACGATTGCGCATCAGTACGGAATGGCGTATGCGCCGCTGCAAGTGATGAAGGAGCAGAAGCTGATCGAGAAGTATTATGATGGGGTAGAGATCGAATGGTCCGTACTTAATTCCGGCTCTGCCATCACGGAAGGCTTTGCCGGCGGCAGCATCGACGTGGGCGCTATGGGTGTGGGACCTGCAATTACGGGAATTACCAGCGGCGTTCCATATAAAATTTGCTCCAACATGTCGGCTCAGCCCCATAAGATCATGACCAACAACCCAAAGATCAAATCCTTAAAAGACATCAAGGATGAAAAAATTGCTCTGGTCAACATGGGAAGCTTCCAGCATATTGTCCTTGCAATGGCGGCAAAAGAACAGCTGGGTGATGCCCACGCTCTGGACAACAATATTGTAGCCATGTCCCATCCCGATGGAATGTCGGCGCTTCTTTCCGGCAGTGTGGATTGTCAGCTGACCACATCGCCATACGTTTTCAAGGAAGCCGCAGAGACGGGTATCTCCGAAGTGGAGGCTCTGGAATCGGTTTGGCCCAGCGGTAATTCCTTTATCGTAGCGGTCGCTTCCACCTCCCTGCAAGAGGAAAATCCCGAACTTTATGATGCGGTTGTAAAGGCTTTTGATGATGCCATTGAATTCCTTAACAGCAATACCAAAGAAGCGGCTGAAATGCTCTGTGAAGCGGAAGATGTAGATGCAGCCACCATGGAGAAATGGCTCAAGGACAAGGATTGCGTTTACTCAACAGAAACAAAGGGACTGATGGATTTTGCCAACTTTATGTCGGATAACGGTTTCTTGGAAAATGACGGTCCTAAGGATATCAGCGATCTGGTATTTGACAATGTTAAAGGCAACTAGGAAGCGAGGGGCACGCGGATGAAAGAAGCAAGAACACAAATTATCTTTGTCATTTGTTTTCTGGTAGTCTGGCAGATCGTCTATGAAATGCAGGCTTTCAGCGAACTGATCTTTCCTTCTCTGAAGGATATTGGGCAGAGCTTTATCGATGGATTTCGGGAAGACAGCCTGTTTACTTTTACTATGTATTCCATGTCCTTGATTTTAAAAGGACTGGCGATCGGTATTATACTGGCGTTTATCTTTTCCAGTATCGCGGTGGTATCTAAGACCTTTAAGGCTATCTATCATTTAATTGTTTCGATCTGCGACCTGCTGCCGGGTGTGGCGCTGCTGCCTCTGGCCATTCTCTGGTTTGGGATCGGTGAGCTGACTACCATTTTTATTGTGGTTCATTCCATCATTTGGCCCATGTCCAGAAGCATCATGGATGGATACAATTCTGTTTCCAGCATTTACATAGAGAGCGGCAAGAACATAGGACTAAAAGGCTTCAACCTGGTAAAAGGGGTCTATTTGCCGGCGGCCTTTACCCATGTGCTGTCGGGCATGCGGGTTGGCTGGGCCAGGGCCTGGCGGGCTTTGATCAGTATCGAAATGATCTTCGGTACCACTGGAGCCGGCGCCGGGATCGGCTGGTTTATCTTTATGAAACGGACCAATGTGGATATCGCAGGTGTGTTCGCAGCCTTAATCGTGATCATGATTATTGGAATCATTATCGAATACGGGCTTTTCCATACCATTGAACGAAAGACCGTAAAGAAATGGGGGATGGCAAGATGAGCAAGCTTTTAGAAATCCAAGGACTGACAAAGAATTATCACGATGCCCCAGACTCGGAGGATATTCTCAAGAATTTGAATTTAACCGTCAATGAAGGGGAGTTTATCTGTATTTTGGGCCCCTCCGGCTGTGGTAAAACTACGTTGATCCGCTGCATTGCCGGATTTGAAGACTATGAAGGCGTCATAAAGGTCGATGGCAAGGAGGTCCGTAAGCCTGGCATTGATCGGATCATGGTTTTCCAGGATTTTAATCAGTTGTTTCCGTGGAAGACGGTTCGCAAGAACATCCAGTACCCGTTGAAGATCAATGGCATAACGGATAAAGAAGAGCTGGACCGGATTACCCGGGAGCATCTGGAGCTTGTTGGCCTGTCCGACTACGGCGACTTTTATCCCCATCAGTTGAGCGGCGGGATGAAACAGCGAGTGGCCATTGCCAAAGGACTGGCCCTTAATCCGAAGATTATCCTGATGGACGAACCCTTTGCCAGCCTGGATGCCATGACTAGAAACAAGCTGCAGGCTGAGCTATGGCGCATTAAAGAAAAAGAGAACGCTACGGTCATCTTTATCACCCATAATATCCAGGAAGCGCTGGTTCTCGGAACCCGTATCCTGCTCCTTTCCAAGCAGGGTAAGATCAAGATCGATATGGATAATAACATTGAAAAGCCCGTTACCCCGGCATCCTCAGGATACGGTGAAATGTGGAAAATGTTCAACGACGCATTATGGGAAGAGGATGAAGATCAGCAGTAAGGGAAGCAGCGTGGAGAAGGTAAAAACGCCTGGAGAATAAATGTTTATAGAAGGGGCATATCGCATCCGTGAAAACAAATGCGATGTGCCCCTTCTTTCGATCCATTTTGCGAAAGGAGCGGACCCTCCGGGCACGGATTCATAAAAGAAGAAAAGTAAAATGATCGCTCGAGCTTGTTTTGGTCGAGGCTTGCAATGATTTGCTCACGACTCCGGAACCCCGACCCCCCGACTCCTCGAGAACATGACGCTCAAGGATTCAGGGATCACGGCGATCACGATCACATTACTGCGGCAGCTCCTTTTTCTGTACTTGACTGGGAACTTGACAGGTGGTACCATACTTATAAGTGTGGATCGATTCAATAAAAGAAAGGAACTCAGTCATGAAAAGAAGGTTTTTAACCAGAGGCAGTATTTGCCTTGCCGCTGTGCTGGCGGTTACCTTTGTCTTGGGGGGAAGCAACATCGACGTTACCAGAGCGGAGACGGCTTTTGATTCGCAGCGCTTGTCACAGACAAAGCCAGGGGAGGGCTGGGAATGGACACTGGATTATATGGACGTTCCCGAAGCCTGGAATCTGATCGATGAGATCAAACCCAGACAGATGCGAAAGGAAAGCGACAAAATAATAGTCGCAACGCTGGATACGGGGATTGATACCAGCCACCCTGATCTTCAGGCCAATCTTAATAAGGAGCATTGTGTTTCTGTGGCAGGAAAGACAGCTCCATATCCTACATATCAGACTCCAAAATTTCCCCATGGAACCAAGACTGCCGGCATTATTGCAGCCACATCTGGCAACGGCAAAGGAATTTCCGGTGTAGCAGCGGGAAACGATAATGACTTGATTTCACTCATGGGGGTCAATGTATTCCAAGACAAACAATATACAGCCCAGAGCAACGCCTCAACGAAGGATATCATCAAGGGCCTCAATTATGCCTGCGACCACGGCGCGCGGGTGATTAACATGTGTCTGGGCCACAGTCCGGGAGCTAAGGATCTGTCAGGAAAGAAACACAACGATAAAGCATTGGAAAAGGCCATCAACGACGCTGTATATAATAAGAATGTGGTAATTGTTTGCTCTGCAGGAAACCATAATAATGAAAAAACCTGGTATCCTTCGGATTTTGACGCCACAATCAGTGTAATCAGCACCCAGAAATATAAAAACGCCTGGAGCCGCCATACCAAAGCACCCAGCTCCAATTACGGAAAGAAAAAAGATCTTTCTGCGCCGGGAGACGCTATCTATACGACCACGCTGGGAGGGGCGTATGTATCGGGTTCCGGAACTTCTTACGCAGCGCCTTCTGTGGCAGCAGTGGCCGCACTGATGCTGTATGTAAATCCGAATTTGAAGGCGCGGGAAGTAAAGGAGATTCTCTGTTCCACCGCTACCGATCTTTATACCCGGGGATCTGATCGATATACCGGCAGCGGCAACGTGAACGCTTATCGGGCGGTGGCGGCGGCAGCGGGACGCCGGATCCAAACAAATGCAGAGGCACTGCCCCAGCCGGAGGCCAAAGCCCAGTCAGACGGCAGACATACGATAAAAGTTTCCTGGGATCGAATACCTCAGGCCAATGGTTATTGGATCTATCGCGCGGCTGAAAAAAATGGGCATTATAAGCGGATCAAACAAATCCGAAAAGGAGATCAGAGATACTTCCTGGATCCAAAACGGAAGTTCAACAAGAATTATTTTTATAAAGTAAAAGCCTACGGCACCACGGAAGACGGGAAAAAGATGGTCAGCGATTTCAGCAGCGCTGCGGCCGCCAAAGCCCGGGGTTCGGGAAAGGTAGCCGCTTTGAAATGCAAAACCATTAACTATAAAACGATTGCTCTTTCTTGGAAGCAGACAAAAAACGCCGATGGGTATGTGGTTTACCGAAAGACAGCCAATCAAGGCGCCTATAAACCGGTGAAGACCATTTCAAAAAATACAACTACGAAATGGAGAAATTCCAAGCTGCGCCCGGGCAAAACCTATTCTTATAAAGTCTGCTCTTACCGTGTCGTTTCCGGCAAACGGTACTATGGCGAAGCATCCGAGATCAAGACTGGAACTGCAAGGCCTGCGCGGCCTGCTGTAACTATCAGCAAAAAGGGCGCGTCGATTACGTTAAAATGGAAGAAAGTTCCTCAGGCCAGCGGCTACAAAATCTATCGCAGCCAAGGCTCGTCCTCAAAGTGGAAGCAGGTTCATAAAAAAGGGGCAAATGGCAGAACCTATGTCAATAAGGGCCTGATAAAGGGCAGAAAATATCGATATAAAGTAGTAGCCTATAAACGGATTCACGGGAAAACTGTTTACAGCGCCTACTCAGCCATCAAAGCAAAACGAATATAAAGGGCCTCTTAATATTCCCTTACGATTCCTAAATTTTCCCGTCATTTCTTGCCTTTGAAGCGGTTTACTGCTATAATAAATCCGCTATACAAGAAGGAGAAAACTCGATGAGATCAGATAAGTACAGCGGAAAAAGAGACAGCAGCCGGGACACCCAGTCGTATGACGGCTGGGAAGAAACGCAGATGCTTTTTCAAAGCCGCGATCAGGAAAAAGAAGCAGAAAAAAAGCGCAGACAGCGGGAAGCTGCCTATCAGGAATATTTAGCTTTACGGGAAAATACCGATGCCAGCCGCGCGCCTGAGGATGATGTACGGACCTATACCCGCAAAAAGCGTGCAAACAAGCAGCAATCCAGTGTCTTTGAAGAACCGAAGCCTTCCCGCAGGGAGAAAAAAGAACAGAAAAAACCGCCAGCAAAAAAGAAAAAGAAAAAAGGCAGGAGCCTCCGGCGGGTAATCCTGATCGTGCTCCTCCTTTTGATTGCGGCTGCTGCCGCGGGGATACTCTTTGTCATGGGCCTGATGGAAAAAGTGGGAACTGAGGAGATCGACCAGGCCAACCTGGGAATCAACCCACAGGTTGAGCACGACTTGAAAAACTACCAGAACATTGCCCTGCTGGGTGTGGACGCAAGGGATATGGAAGACTATAAGACCTGCAGGACCGATGCAATCATTATGCTCAGCATTGACAAGCAGAATAAGGCGATTCGTCAGATTTCCGTTTATCGGGATACGTATCTTCATGCCAATAAAAAATACGGCTATGATAAAATTACCAACGTTCACGCTTATGCGGGCACCACGGGAACCCTGCACAGCTTAAATGAGAATATGGACCTTAATATCCGAGAAGCCGTCATCGTCAACTGGAAGGCGGTGGCCGATGCCATCGACGGCCTGGGCGGGATTGATGTTGAAATCAAAAAGTCTGAAATCAAAGAGATGAACAAATATATTAAGGATACCCAGAAGAATATCGGCGGCTCCAAAGAGAAGATTAAAAAAGCCGGTATGCAGACTCTCAACGGTAATCAGGCCGTGACCTATGCGCGAATTCGAAAGGATTCGTCGGAAGGCGATTACCGCAGAAACGAGAGGATGAAGATTGTCGTTTCCGCAGCAGTGGATAAGGCAAAAAAGACCAACCCATTCAAGCTGAAGCAGATTGCCGATCAGGTAATGCCGCAGATCAGGACCAATATGGATACCAATAGCCTGCTCAAAGTCATGTTTGCATTTCTAAGGTACGATATGACCGACAGCGCAGGATGGCCCTTTGAAACCGGAAGCTGGACCAGCTACAACGGAGCATGGGTGGGTCCGCCGGTCACCCTGAAACGCAATGTGACCGAGCTCCATGAAAAATACTTCGGACAGCCTGGGTACGAACCGACTCAGACCGTACAGGATATAAGCAAAGAAATTTCCAGACGGACAGGGCTGTATTAGGCGACAGATAATAAGACTGCTGCATGAAATCACTTTTCATATGGAAAAGCGGTTTTATGCAGCAGTGTGCGTTTATAGAGAATGGGCAGAGTTGCTACAAAAGGATAAAAACCATCGGCTTTTGTATCTTTTTTCAACGCGGACAGGATCTGATTGGCGCTGACTTAGGTCCAATCAGGCTGCTGCAGAAGATTTTTCCCATTTAAGGCTCTGGAGCCTGCAAAGTTGCTGCAAAAAACGAATAAATCTTTTGCTTTATATCTACGCAATCGCCTCTGGAACAAAGTCGGCTTCGCCGATTCTTAAAAGAAGTAGACTTTGTTGATACTCCGGAACTATCGCTGACGATATTTCCTACGTAATAAAAAAGGCTCCTGCCTTTTGGTTTACCATAATGAAAACCTTGGAAACGTTGAAATTCCACACTAAATTTTTAAAAATCAAAAATTTAGTGTACCCCTATGTATCCCGCACCCCCATGTAGAGCCGCATAAATCAAATCAGTTTTCAGCAGGCAGCCCCTTTCAGCTGCACCCCGCCAAGCCAGTTGCATCCGGGCCCTCATCCCTTGCCCAATCAGATCACCCAAATACCTCCGGCCCATATTTGTGAAGAATGTCTTAAAATGCCGCTTTTTGTTGCATTTTAGGGCTAGTATTGGTATAATAGGAACGTTATTTAGGGGGTTCCGCCCCCACCAACCGGCTCTAATTTACGTTATTGAAAGAAGGAATGTCTGAGAACACCTGAGGGTAAGAGACAGAAAGGAGAAATCCGAAATGAGCTCTGAGAATCAGTTCAATCATGGAAAAAATGATCATGGATTTGAAAATATAGAAGAATTACTGGCAAAAACTTTGGAGGATGAAGAAACAGCAGCGGACGGCCAGGAACAAACCGGCGGCAGCGTCCTCGAAGGCGGCGGACGGTCGGCTAAAAGCAGCGCTGGCAAAGAAGAGACAGAAAAAGAACGAAAAGCCCGGGAAAAGCAGGAAAAGCGAGAGCAAAAAGAACGGGAAAAAGAAGAAAAGCGCCAAACAAAGGCAAGGGCAGATGAATCCGGTCAGAAAAAAAAGAAGAAAAAAAGCAACAAGCCACTGGTGATCGCGCTGGTGGTGGTCCTGGTCCTGGTGGTGGCCCTGGGAGGCGTCATTGGCGCCGGACTGACAGTAGTTCATACCAAGCTTGACAAAGTGGCGAAAGTACAGGTTAATCGGGAGGCCCTGGGAATCGACGACCGGGTGGCCAAGGAACTGAAAAATTACCGAAATATCGCCCTTTTGGGTATAGATGCCAGGGATATGGACGATGATTCTAATACAAGGAGCGATGCGATGATCATCGCCAGTATCAACGAAAAGACTAACGAAGTTAAGCTGGTATCCCTGTATCGGGACACCTATGTGAGTTTGGGAGACAATTTCGGTCTCGATAAGATGACCCACGCCTATTTTTACGGCAAAGCGGCCCAGACCCTGCAGACCATCAACCGGAATCTGGACTTGAACTGCGAGGAAGCTGTGGTGGTCAATTGGAAGTCGGTAGCCGATACAGTGGACGAGCTGGGCGGCCTTGATATTGAAATCAAGGAATCAGAAATCAAAGAAATGAATAAGTATATTAAGGATACGCAAAAAAATATCGGCGGACCGAAGAAGAAAATCAAGAAAGCCGGTAAGCAGACACTCAACGGAAATCAGGCTGTAACCTATGCCAGAATCCGAAAGGATTCGGCTGACGGCGACCACCGAAGAAACGAACGTATGAAAATCGTGCTTTCAGCTGCCTTTGAGAAGGCCAAAACTCTGAGCCTCAGCCAGCTGAATCAGATAGCCGATAAAATTCTGCCGACCATCAAGACGAATATGTCTACCAATCAGATGATGGAAATGATTCTGGAAATTAACTCTTATAATATCACGGAAAGTAAGAACTGGCCTTACAAATCGGCAGACTGGATGCACAATAACATATACTACGGACCGCCAGTGACGCTCAAAAGCAATGTCATTCAGCTCCACGAAGAATTCTTTAATCAAAAGGATTATGAGCCCACCGAAACCGTAGAAAAAATCAGCAACAGTATTTCAAGCATAACAGGGATATGGTAGGTTCCTGTAGAAAGGGTATTCGATGAAACAGCGACTACTAGTCCTCTTTGGAGGAGCATCATCGGAGCATGAAGTGTCCTGCCTTTCGGCAGCCTCTGTGCTCAAACATTTGGATGAGAGTAAATATGAAATATACAAAGCAGGTATTACAAAAGAGGGGAACTGGTTTTTGACCGATTCCCCTGTTTCAGATGTGGAAGACGGCAGCTGGATCAAAAACCCGGCCAACCAAAAAGCCTTTTTATCGCCGGATAACCAGACCCGGGGCCTGGTGGTTCTGAACCAGGAAAAATATGAAATTCTGCCACTCGATGTGGTTTTCCCGGTGCTTCATGGAAAGAACGGCGAGGACGGAACCATACAGGGCCTTTTGGACTTGTCGGGCATTCCATACGTGGGAGCAGGAACTACGGCGTCGGCGGCATCGATGGACAAAGCAATCACAAAGGTGATCGTAGCACAAACCGGTGTCAGGCAGGCGGACTTTTACCTCACCGACCGCTACACCTTTGCATCCGATCCCCAGGGAATTTTGAAAGCAGCAGAAGAACATTTCAGCGGCGCTTACCCGCTCTTTGTCAAGCCGGCCAATGCCGGATCGTCGGTGGGCATTTCCAAAGCCAAGAGCAGCAAAGAGCTCTTTGAAGCCATTCGTATCGCCGCTGAGGAAGATCACAAGGTACTGATTGAGGAAACGATCACCGGCCGGGAGATCGAAGTGGCCGTGCTGGGCAACCGCCACCCAAAGGCATCGCCGGTGGGCGAAATTCTGGCTGCCAACGAATTTTATGATTACGAAGCAAAATACATCAGCAGCCAGTCTCGGACTCGAATTCTGGACGATGTGCCGCAAGAAAAAGAAGAAGAGATTCAGCAGGCGGCCCTGACTGTTTACCAGGCAATGGGCTGCGAGGGACTGGCCCGGGTGGACTTTTTCCTGAGCGACAGCGATCAGGTGGTATTCAACGAAATCAATACCCTGCCGGGATTCACCAATATCAGCATGTATCCCAAGCTGTGGGAAGCGGCGGGCCTTTCTTACAATGAACTTTTAGATACATTGATCGCGCTGGCGACCGATGAAATGGAATAAACAGGAGGATGAAAAGATGGCGAAAGAAAAGATGAATTTTGAAGATGAACAGATGAGGCTGCGTTACAGGCATACCACGTCCCACATTCTGGCGCAGGCAGTAAAAAAGCTGTGGCCCGAAGCCAAGCTGGCAATCGGTCCTGCCATTGAAAACGGATTTTATTATGACTTTGATCTGGAACATAAATTTACCGATCAGGATCTGATGAAACTCCAAAAAGAAATGAAAAAGATCATTCAGGCCAACTATCCGCTGGAACGCTTCGAGCTTCCGCGGGAGGAAGCCATTTCCAAGATGAAGGAGCTGAATGAAGATTATAAAGTAGAGTTGATTGAGGACCTGCCGGAGGATGAAGTGATTTCCTTCTACAAGCAGGGAGACTTCGTCGATCTGTGCGCAGGACCCCATATGGAAAAGACCGGCCAGATCAAGGCGGTAAAGCTGCAGAGCGTAGCAGGGGCCTACTGGCGGGGCGACGAAAACCGCAAGATGCTCCAGAGAATTTACGGAACCTGCTTCCCTTCCCAGGCCGAGCTGGATGAATATTTAAAGAAGCTGGAAGAAGCCAAAAAGCGGGATCACCGCAAGATCGGAAAAGAAATGGACCTCTTTGCCCTCTATGAAGAGGGACCAGGTTTCCCATTCTTCATGCCCAACGGTATGATCATCCGCAATGAGCTGGAGAACTTCTGGAGACAGGAGCACCGAAAGAGAGGATATCAGGAGATTAAAACACCGCTGATCTTGAATGAACAGCTTTGGCATACTTCCGGACACTGGGACCACTATCAGGAGAATATGTACTTCACCAAGATTGACGATGCCGATTATGCCATCAAACCCATGAACTGTCCGGGAGCAATGCTGGTCTACAAGCGCAGGATGTACTCTTACCGGGATTTCCCCATCCGCATGGGCGAACTGGGCCAGGTGCACAGGCACGAGCTGTCAGGCGCTCTCCACGGCCTGATGCGGGTAAGAACCTTTACCCAGGACGATGCCCATATCTTCATGCTGCCAGACCAGATTACCGATGAGATCATGGGTGTCATTGACTTTATCGATTATGTTTACAGCCTCTTTGGTTTCAAATATCATGTAGAGTTATCAACCAAACCAGAAGATTCCATGGGATCGGAAGAAGAATGGGATCGGGCTACCAATGCCCTCAGAGAGGCCATGGAAAAGAAGGGCATGGATTATATTGTAAACGAAGGCGACGGCGCTTTCTACGGTCCAAAGCTGGACTTCCATCTGGAAGACTCTCTGGGGAGAACCTGGCAGTGCGGAACCATTCAGCTGGACTTCCAGATGCCCCAGCGCTTTGACCTGACCTATATCGGCCCGGATGGAGAAAAGCACAGACCGATCATGATTCACCGGGTAATCTTCGGTTCCATCGAGCGGTTTATCGGCATTTTGACAGAACACTTTGCCGGCAAATTCCCCCTGTGGCTGGCGCCGGTGCAGGTAAAACTGCTGACGGTAACCGAAAAATTTAACGACTATGCGCTGGAAGTGGGAGCCGAACTGGAAGAAGCCGGACTGCGCGCTGCAGTAGATGTTAGAAACGAAAAGATCGGCTACAAAATTCGAGAAGCGAGAAACGAACGTACTCCGTATATCTGCATCATCGGCGAGCGGGAAGCCGAAGCAGGAACTCTGACTGTACGGTCCAGCAAAGCAGGCGAGCTGGGAGAAATGCGAGTGGACCAACTGAAGGCCAAATTGCTTAAAGAAATTGAGGATAAGGATGTTTAGCAACTACGATAAAAAAGAACCGTGGAGGGACGGGGTCTATCTTTGTACTGCGGACAGCAGTTTTCAAGCCGACCTATTGGAATCCAAGCTGCGCAGCGAAGGCATCCCCTGTGTCAAAAAGTATCAGGGTGCCAGCAATTTTCTTGAAATTGCCATGGGCGGCAACAGTGCGTATCCCATCGATATCTACGTGCCGGAGGAAACTTTGGAAGAAGCGAGAGCTGTCATTATTCCGGTGCCCATCGAGGATGATTTTGAAGAAAAATAGAGATGGATGTTAGCAGCTGCCAGCTGGAGGCTGCTCCTGGGCCGGTTCCCGGGAATGATCGCTGGAAAGAGTGTTTATGGCTGCCAGCGATAAAATGGAAAAAGTCGTTTCGAGGCCTTACAAACTTATGCGACAAAGGGGCTGATCACATCACTGGATGCGATCAGCCCCTTTCCTTTATGTTCACAACACACACTTACAACAAAAAACACAACACACACGATATTAAATCACAACACACACATTGCGGCCCCGTAACCGCTGGAAAAAGCGAACTGCAAATTGTAGCCGCCGGTATCCCCATCAATGTCCAGCACTTCCCCGATGAGAAACAGTCCGGGATATTGTTTGCTTTCAAAAGTTTTTGTATCCACTTCTGTCAGGCTGACACCGCCGCTGGTGGCCATAGCCGATCCGAACCCGGATGTACCGCTAATGGAAAAGAGATCCTCCCTCAGCAGAGCAGTCACCCGGCGCAGCTGGGAAATTGGCAACGAAGCCGCCCTGGTCGCCGGATCGGCCCCTGCCCTGAAAAGGAGAACTTCTGCAAAGCGCTTGGGAATTTGGAAACTATCTGCGATAAACGTGCCGGCTCTCCTGCGATCCCCGGACGCATCCGGCAGATCTGCCCGGGGAAGATAGCTGATTTTCAGCCTGCCTCCCGGCCGGACATAACGGGATAAATTGAGTACTGCCGGCCCGGAAAAGCTGTTGTGGGTAAACAGCAGGCCGCCTGTCAGGCTGTGATCATCGATCCTTACGATCGCTTCTGCAAAGGAAATGCCCGCAAGATCGCTGTAAGGATACTGCTGTACCGTCACTGGCACCAGCGCTGGTTTGGGCTTGATTATGCTCAGGCCCAGCCCCTGCAAAAGAGGGAGCATGCTGCCGTCCGACCCGGTCGCCGGATAAGAGCAGCCCCCGGAGGCCACGATAACCTGCTTGGCCCGCAAATGGCCGTTGATGAGAAACGTTCCATCATTCTCCGCGGCCAGAGATGTCACGGGACAACTCGTCCGCAGACTCCAGCCCTTTTCCCTTGCCTGGGCCAAAAGCAGATCCAGCACCTGCGCTGCATCCATAGACTTGGGAAAAATTTTTCCGTCCTCCCGCTCGACAAGCGCCAGTCCCCGGTCCGCAAAAAACTTCATCAAGGATAAATTGCTGGCTTTGTAAAGGGCAGGACGGATTTTTGTGCCGCCCGGACCATAGTGGCCGATAAAGTCTTTGATGCTGCCGCCGTGGGTAAGATTACATTGGCCGCTTCCTGAAAGAAGCAGCTTCTGTCCGGGTGATTGGGTTCTTTCAAGAATAAGCCCTCTGCCCGCCGGGCTGAAAGCGGCAAAGTAGAGACCGGCCGCTCCGCCGCCTATTATAATCCGATCATATACCATAATATTCCCCTAGTTTATCAATTCCTTCAAAAAGGAAGGCGCACTTTCCAAGCTGTAATAAAAGGTGACTTCTTCGCCGTCAAAGACCGTATTCTTCTTAAAGGTGATCTCACAAATAAAGATGTCCGGATTCACCTCGCAAGTATCCAAAACCGTTTGAATCTGCTTTGGATCTTTTAAAACTGCTGCCTTTTTAAAGTAAGATGAATATTTGGGCTCTAACATAGATAATTCCTCCAATGCCTTTTTCCGTTTGGACGGATCGCATACATACACTTGAATTTCCTTTACATCATCTGCAGTCGGCCGCAGGGAGCGCAGCGACTTATGCTCATCCAGCCACTTCAATGTGCGGGTATCGGTGTCCAGCAGATTGAGATTGACCCCATCAACCGTATAGCCATTGCCCGGTACCAAGGTCTTGAAGGTGAGACAGACGCTGGCACAGGGGCGCTTTTTATCCAACTGTTCTTCATAGGTGCGATCAAGAAAATCCGCATCTAAGCATTTTAAAAAGGACTTGCGCTCATGTTCGTTAATCTGGATATCCTCATAGCTAAAAGACGAATAGACGCTCAGCTCACCCTTGTTCAGCCGTTTTAGATTGCTTGCCAGATACAAATTTTTATATTCGCTGGATTCATAGATTTTTTTATAGGAAGCATTGCTGCAGAAGAACGATTCATCTACTAGATAGCTTCGCTGTAAATCCACTCCGTCTTTGTAATAATGAACTCCAAAGACCAGCCCGTCTTCTGCGGTCGGCATTTTTTGCGAATAAGCGGAAAGAATGTCCCGGTGCAGGGCGGCGATCGCCTGAATGTTTCCAGGCGTTTGATAAATTTCCTGTGCTGTTTTGCGGCCTCCTTTAAAGTAAGAGGGATCAAAACGGGGATCGCTTTCCCGAAGAGAAGCATCGTCCACCGCAACCTTGGAGACCAAAGCAGTATCGGGAATACGATTTTCATACCCAGTCCAATCAAAAATCAAAACGCACAAAAAGAGGATGGCGACTGCTGCGTAAGCGGCAAAGGCTTTTAATGCGGCAAGATCGAAAATGTGCAGCGACTTTTTTACCACCATTCGGCTGATGAGAAATGCTACCAGGCCGCCGCCGGCAAATCCGGCATAGGTGATCCATTTGGCACTCTGGCTGGAGAATAGAACCAATCCGGCCAGCGTCATACCAAAGAAGGTCAGCAGAAAACAGGCTGCTGTGTCCATCCCCCTGAAAACAAATGCTTTCTGGGTTCGCTCCAATTTACGCTTTTGATAGAAGAGGGATGAAAGGCTAAGCAAAATCAGACTGCCGGCCAGGTAAACCATGATCAACGGCGTCGACGGGGTTACAACCGATGGGTTTGTCAAACCAGTAAACGGTGAAAGACTGGTGATCAAAGCTTGCATGCTATCTCCCGTAACGTAACCGAAGAGAAATGCGCTGAAATAATAGGTCAACATGGTCATAAAAGTCGTAGCTAGAAAATTAAACCCGATCGCCGTAAAAAACTGAATGATGCCGCTTCCGCTGAGCACTGCGGCAAAAACAGAAATGGCATACACACATAGGACTGTCAGCAGTGTCTGACCGATCCAGCACAAAACCAAATGGTGGGAGAACACGTTCATATGGGATAAAATAGCGCTTTCATTTATGCTGCCCAATTCCTGCATATACGAAGTGGTTTTGGAAAAATACACAGGCTTGGCCAAAAAAAGCAGGACTATTCCGGTCAATATGACAGGAAGCGTGCTGAACAAAAGACCGGAAAGCACATTGGTATTGAACAGCCGATTCCTGGTAAATGGAAGCGCATGCATGATTGTTGCCGAACTGCGGCTGTACAAATAGCGGAATACCAAACTAGCGGCAATAACCGGCACCAACAGGCTGAGTGCTGCGTAAAACGGATAGGCCTGATTCAGCAGCGGATTTATAAAGCCTGCAAGACGGCCTTCATGTTTATAGTTAGCCAGAATCGGGACAATACCAGCAACTAAATAGGCTAGAAACGCAACTACCGGCAGTGCCCAGAACCTGCGGAAATTTTCTTTAATCATAGGTGCGGATAAGCTAAAATAAGATGTCTTCATTTTCTGCGCCTCCCAGTTCATAAATAAAAATTTCTTCCAGTGTGAGGGGCAGCATGTCAAAAATAGCCGGGTGGGTGGACCGAATCTGACTTTCTACCTTCTCTTTTTTCTCTCGGACAATGAGCAAATCCACGGAGCCGCGCCTTTCCTGATGCAGGATGTTAAGGCCTTGGTATGGATTCTCCATTGGCTGGCGGTAAGCAATCTGAATCTTATGCACGTCGGACTTTAGGTCATCCAAATCACGCTCAATGACCATGGAGCCAGCTGATAAAATACCGATACAGTCACAAACGCCCTCCATTTCCCTAAGATTATGAGACGAAACTAGTACAGTCATTTCTCTGTCTGCCACATCATCCATGACTAACTGCCAGACCAGCTTGCGCACAATCGGATCCAGACCGTCAATGGGTTCATCCAAAATCAAATAATCCGGATGAGCTGCCATGACCAGCGCAAAGGCAGCCTGCTTCTGCATGCCCTTGGAAAATTGAGACAGCTTCCTGCGCAAATCCAGTTTAAAGCGCATAATGGTAGCGTCGAACTGGCTCTGATCCCAGGTCGGATAGAGACCGCGGAAAAAGTTGGCCAGATCGGTCAAATTATAGCAAGATAAAAAATAAAGATCATCGGGAATATATCCTACTCTTTCCTTAATGGCCAGATTGTCGTAAACAGGCTGTCCGGCAATGGTGATTCGTCCGCTGTCGGGCCGCAGCACTCCGGTAATATGTTTAATAATTGTTGTTTTTCCTGCTCCATTGGTTCCAACAAGTCCATAAATGGAACCCTTTTTTATCGTTATGTCTAAATTTTTTAAAGCCTGAAAACTATCAAAACTTTTATTGACCTTTTCGACCTTGATCATTTCCAGCCCTCCTTCTCATTCAATACTTCTTCAAAGAGACGTCGAATTTCTGGCGGGGTGACACCCAGATAAAAGAGCTCTGCGACTTCATTGCGGATCCGATCCATGACTTCAGCCACTTTCTTGGGATCAGCGTTGGCATTCGCCTGGTCAGCGGCAAATGTACCCAGCCCGGATGAAGTATAGACATAGCCCTGCCGTTCCAGTTCCCGGTATGCCTTTTGAACGGTGTTTGGATTCACAGTCAGCATTCGGGACAGCTCCCGAACAGAAGGCAATTTTTCTCCGCTCTTCAAAACGCCGGAAATAATCATCTCTTTTAAGTTGTCAACCACCTGCTCGTAAATGGATTTACGGCTTTTTAGGTCCAGTTGAAACATACGGCAAGAACCCCCATTCTTTTAGTATATTAAGTGTACTATCTCGCATAGTACACTGTCAAGAGGAATCTTTACGAGCCGCTGAAAAAATGGTATAGTAAACACATCAGAAAAGCGGCTGCGCCGCAGAGAAAGGGGAAACATACATGAATGGAAGCAAAAAACCCGTGATCAGCGCCCCCGATAGCAATGGGGTCCGCTATTATCAAATGGGGCAGCAGGTCTCTGAGCCCGCGCCGCCATCCGGTGAAACAGGCAGCCAGCCGCAAGAGGAAGAGACGGCACTTCCAGTTTTTGAAGAAGGCGGGGAACTTGATCAGGCGGCAGATGGGAATATAAAACCAGGGGAGGAAGCAGGTTCCGGAGGAGCGGGCGGATCTGGAATTCCGCCGGAGGCATGCAGCGGTGGACCTGGGGGACCCGGGGGCCGGAAAAAATCGCTGAAAAAGCCGCTGATCATCTTTGGCTGTATTCTGCTGGCCATGGTCCTTTTGGGCGTGTCCTGCAGCCGGATGGAGCGAAATTCCGACAGCCAGTACGCCAAGATCAGCGATGACCATATCAGCGTGCTGCATATTAACGGAACTATCAGCGGCGAAAGCAGCGATTCACTGTACAGTGAGAACACCTATAATCATCAGTGGGTTCTCAATCGGCTGGACGACGCAATCGGCAATCCCAACAATAAAGGGCTGATTCTTTATGTCAATACGCCGGGCGGTGGAGTTTACGAAACGGATGAGATTTATCTCAAAGTAAAAGAATATCAACAGACAGGAAGGCCAGTTTATTCAGCAATGGGGTCCATGGCGGCTTCCGGAGGCTACTATCTTTCCGCGCCTGCAGACAAGATTATTGCCAACCGCAACTGTTGGACCGGCTCTATCGGTGTGACCATCGGCACACTTTTCGACGTTTCTGAGTTTTTGCAGAAATATGGGATCAAAACGGTAACCATCACATCGGGAAAAAACAAGGCCATGGGAAGTTCGGTCGATCCAATGACAAAGGAACAAAAAGAAATTTTTCAATCTCTGGTTGACGAAGCTTATGAGCAGTTTGTAGGAATTGTTGCCGAGGGAAGGCATATGGACGTAAGTCAGGTGAAAAAACTGGCTGACGGCAGAATTTACACGGCAAAACAGGCGTTGTCCAACGGGCTCATTGATCAGATCGGAACGCTGGATGAAGCTGTTTCCGACATAAAGAACCAGTATGGCCTTGAAGAATGTGAAGTTTACAATATGAAATACGAAAACACAAGTCTGCTGGGCGGGCTTTTGGGACAGATAAAGGAGCTGAACAAAGGCGGAAGCAAGGGCGATGTGGCAGCATTACTGGAGCTGATGAGCGATCAGGGCGAGGTGCCCATCAGCTATATGTCGGAGCTTCGCAAATAAGGTGATTGGTCTGACGGGGGCGCGGCGCAAGCGGCCCCCGTTTTTAGAAGCGTGCCTGGCCGGGAGTCTTGTGCAAATAGCCAGGGGTTCTGGCGGGGTATGGATGAACGTTACCACAACCACGGAGGAAAAAACTATGAACCGAATTTTAATAATCGAGGATGATCCCACTCTCAATGAAGGAATTGCCATGACCCTGGAGGGACCGGACGTTCATCTGCAGCGGGCGGAAACCCTCAAACAAGCCAGAGAAATCATAAAGGCGCAGCTGCCGGATTTGATTCTCCTGGATGTGAACCTGCCCGACGGCAATGGATTTGAATTTTGTAAAGAACTCAGGCGGCAGACGGACCTGCCGATTATTTTTCTCACGGCCAACGATATGGAGCTGGACATCGTCCGCGGACTGGAGCTGGGCGGAGATGATTATATTACCAAGCCTTTCAGCCTGATGATCCTGCGGGCCAGGGTCAACTCCGTGCTGCGGCGCCGAGGAGATAAGCAGACTGCGGAGCAGAGTGCTCTTTTCCGCAGCGGCGGCCTGAATTTGGATTTTTACAATATGAATTTTTCAAGAGACGGACAACCGGTCATCCTCAGCAGGACGGAACAAAAATTGCTCAAGCTGCTGGTGGTCAACCAGGGACAGGTTTTATCCAAAGAACTGCTTTTGGATCGGGTATGGGGGACCGAATATGTGGACGACCATGCGCTGACGGTGACCATAAAGCGGCTGCGGGACAAGCTGGGCACCAGGCAGATCAAAAGCATCTATGGGATCGGATACAGATGGGAGAAAGAAGATGAATGAACAAAGGCAAATCAGTAATAAATGGTTTTATAAGGTTTATGGAATTTATGGCGCTGTTTTCATTTTAATCTGCGCAGGGCTCACAGCAGTTTGTTTCCTGGACATCTACATTCGGTTTATCGTACCCGCCGCTCTGGCGCTCCTGGCCTTGACGGCGGTTTTGTTTGTGCTGCATCTCAAACAAGGTGTGCTGTTGATTTTTGATCAATGCAATGAACTTCTGGATCAGGCGATTGCCGGCAGCCCGCTGCCCATGGTCAATGAAGAAACCGAACTTGCGGCCTTTGCGGTTAAGCTGGCAAGATTTGTGGCTATGCGGGATAAAGCCTTCCAAGATGCTAAAGTACAGAAAAACCAAATTGAAACGCTGCTGGCGGATATTTCCCATCAAACGAAAACACCCATCGCCAACATTCTCCTTTATAGCCAGCTGATTGCGGAAAGATCCCTTGAAAACCGAGAGCTGATTGAAAAGCTGGCCAGTCAGTCAGAAAAACTGCAGTTTTTAATCCGCAGGCTGGTGGAAATGTCCCGATTGGAAAACGGCATTATACGATGTGACGTCAGGGAGGGGCAGCTGCGCGATTTTCTCCTTCAGGTTATCGGCGACTATTATGATAAGGCGCAAGGGAAAAATCAGGAGATTCTGCTGGAATGTCCCCAGGATGCCGCCGCTGTTTTTGACAGCAAGTGGCTCAGGGAAGCGGTGGGAAATATTGTTGATAACGGGATTAAGTATACTCCCATTGGAGGCAACATCAAGCTTTCGGTAACCATCTACGAAATGTTTGCAAGGATTGATATTTCCGATACGGGACGGGGTATCACGGAAGAGGACATTCCTAAGATCTTTGAAAGATTCTACCGGGGCGCGGACGCCGCCGCTGACGAAGGTCTGGGCCTGGGACTCTATCTTGCCCGGGAAATGATAAGCGCCCAGAGGGGATATATAAAAGTGAGCTCTGAGCCGGAAAAAGGCAGCTGCTTCAGCGTTTTTATTCCGGCCTTTGCCTGAAAAATATCAAAACTGTTACTTTTCCGAGAGAGTCTGGTTACTATTATCCATTAGACTATAGCCATAATAAACGAGGAGGGGCATAAAGATGTCTGTATTAAAAACAGTAAACTTAAAAAAATATTATGGCAAGGGAGCAAGCCTTGTAAAAGCGCTGGACGGCGTGAATCTGGAAGTGAAGCAGGGAGAATTTGTAGCCATCGTGGGAACATCCGGAAGCGGCAAGAGTACGCTGCTGCACATGATGGGCGGACTGGATCGGGCCACGGAAGGGAAGGTATACATCAATGATCACGATATTTTTTCCATGAAAGATGATGAACTGACTATTTTCAGAAGAAGGAATATCGGGTTTGTGTTTCAGAACTATAACCTGGTGCCGATTTTAAATGTATATGAAAACATTGTGCTGCCCATGGAACTGGATGGACACAGAGCTGAGCGGGGATATGTGGACCATATCATACACATTCTGGGCCTGACGGAAAAAAAGACCCAGATGCCCAATCAGCTTTCCGGCGGACAGCAGCAGAGAGTGGCGATCGCGCGGGCCCTGGCGACAAAGCCGGCGATCATCCTCGCCGATGAGCCGACGGGAAACCTGGACAGTGCCACAAGCCAGGATGTGATCAGTCTGCTCAAGACCACCAGCCGCGAGTTCGAACAGACCATGGTGATGATTACCCATAATGAAGAAATCGCCCAGACGGCTGACCGCATCGTTCGCATTGAAGACGGAAAGATCGTCAGAAGGTAGGTGGCTGGCATGTATGAGACGCAAAATAAAAAGGTGATCAACCGCCTGGCTAAATCCGACCTGAAATCGAAAAAGATGGGAAATCTCTTCACCATGATTACCATCGTTATCGCCGCCAGCTTGCTGCTGGTAATGGGCTTGTTTCCCGGAACCGTAAAACTGGATCTGCAGCGCCAGCTGGAATACGCCCAGGATGTCATGTACATGGGTGTAACCAAAGATCAGATCAAAAATCTGCAAAAGGACGACCGGTTTTCCTATATGACCTATGATAAGATGGGCGAACGCATGGAAATGGATGACTATATTATTTTCCATGTGTATTTTGACGGCGCTTCAACGAAAATCAAAACAACAGAACTCACAGAAGGAAAACTGCCGGAAAAAAAGAACGAGGTTTTAGTATCGAAAGGCTACATGAAAAAAATTGGAAAGAAGGCCGAAGTGGGGACAAAGATTGAGGTGCCGCTCCTTTCCGGTAAAACAGAAGTGTGTGTTGTTTCAGGCTTTACCAAAGACGTAAAGAATACAAATATTTATCAGATCCGCCATTCCAGGGCTTATGCGGAAAAGGGGAGTACCTTAAAGGATGTAAACTACGACGTGCTGGCAAAGGTGGCAGGCGCCAAGTCCATGACCCAGGATCAATTTTTAAACGTGATTCGGGATGCGGCAAAGAAGGCGGCGATTCCCAGAAGCCAGGTGAATGAAAATAACCATTTTGTTGGTACCCTGCCAGCCGGTAAGTTCGATCCGGAAATGGTGACCATTGCCATTGTGGGAATCATTATCCTGGCAGCCGGAATTATGGTTATCTACAGTATCTTCTATATCTCCGTAACCGGCAAGACAAGGCAGTATGGACAGCTGCGGACACTGGGCATGACCAGAAAGCAAATCCGAAAGCTTGTCAGGCGGGAAGGCTTTATCCTGGCCCTGCGGTCTCTGCCCATCGGATTGGCGCTGGGAGGAATCTTCTCTTATGCCGCCAGACCGGGAGGCTTTTCGCTGACCAATACGGTGGTAATGGCATTGATCGTTATAGCCATTATTCTGATAACCGTTTTGCTATCGATCCTCAAGCCGGCGAAAATGGCGTCCATGATATCACCGATCGAGGCTGCCAACTACTCGGCTTACCAGGGAGAAGGTGGGAAAGCGCAGACGAAAAAACTGCAGAGAAAAATCACCCCCTTTACCCTGGCCAAAATGAATAGCGCCAGAAACCGCAAAAAGACTTTTGTAACCATGCTTTCACTGGGCATTGGAGGCATACTCTTTATCGGCGCCGTTACCTTTGCCGTGTCCATGGATAAAGAAAAATTCGTGCGCCAGGGGCCGTTTGAGGCCGGAGAATTTGTGATCGAGATCTCCGGCAATGCTTCGGAAACCGCCAAGCATGGTGAAATGGAAATCAAGCTGCAAAAGCCCTTCAGCGATCAGCTTTATGATCAGGTGAACGACATTCCGGGCGTTAAGAAGATTCACTCTTTTCCGGGCGCGGAGATTGAATACGATTATCAGGATCAAAGCAAGGCTGCTGATACCGTGTCGTTGTTTACAAGAGACGAAGTACCTGAGATCAAAAAATGCCTTGAGTCCGGCGCTTTGGATTATGATGATATGTTGAAAAATGATAAGATTCTCATTCGCGGCAATGACCAGGCAGAAGAGATTTTCGGCTGGAGATTTGAAATCGGGGATGAGGTAACACTTCACTATTGGGATGGCAAAGAGAAGACCAAGACCTACCAGGTGGCAGGGACGATCGATAATTATAAAGATGGATTTTTAAACGGATGGTTCCTGCTCCCCGATGAAGAGGTGGAAAGGCAGGTTCCTGGGGTGGATCTGACTGATACGTGGATTGTTTCGACAGACCCGGAGTCTACAAACAAGGTAGAGGCTTCTCTGGACCGGCTGATGGAACAGAATCCAAACCTGATCATGACGGCGCTGAGAACCCACAGGGTTGAATATGAGGCCAGCGCCAACCAGATGATCTTGGCTATCCTCGTTATGGTACTCTTTATCGTACTGTTCAGCATGATCAATCTTATCAATACGTTGATTACCAATTTCATGTCCCAGCGAACCGAACTGGCTATGCTTCAGTCCATCGGTATGACAAGAGGGCAGATCAAAACGCTGGTAATAGGAGAAGGCTTGGTGCTGGCTGTGGGCAACGTGATCATTTCCCTGCTCTTCGGATCTCTTTTGGGCTACGGTGTCTGCAGGCTGTTCGGGTACATGGGCGTTGATTATATGGTTTACCAATTTCCTTTGGCATATAGTTTGATTTACATTGGGGTCGTGGTACTGGTTCCATGCCTGATTGCGCTCTTTATGATCCGAAAGTTCAAGGGGCAGAGTCTGGTAGAACGGCTGCGAGAAATATAGCAATGATCGTCACCCTCAGCGTGTCGCTTTTCAACCACCAGCTCGTGGATGGTGAAAAGAGTATACGATGCGAGCCCTGTTGAGCATCTTATACCTTGCAACCTGTGTACTTTCAGGGTTCGCTGAGGGCTGGCGTATTCCATAGGAATTCCCTATTCAAATAGGACCAGACCGAAATACCGTCCGTCCGCGCCCTTTTCGGTTACCACGTCGATTTCATAGCCATTGGCCCGTACAGTTGCGAAAACATCGATGCCGCAGCCTTCCATCGAAGGAATTGTTTTTTTAGGAAAGCGGCATCTGTTCAAGGAACAGGTGCTGCAGAGCATGCAGGGGCCGGAGCCGAACGCAATGGTTTTATAATAACCGTCTAAAAAGAGTTCTCGGGATAAAGCAACGGCAGCCTGCTTGATATCTCCACAGCGCGAGGTAAAGAGAATGCCTTTGTTAAATGCATCCAGCATCTTCTGCGTGCGGTCATAGTCCGGCGTATAAGGCGGACAGCACAGGTTGGTGCCGTAGCAATCACATCCATATTGGCAGCGGTAGCGCGTCCAGGCCGCAGTTTTTACAGTCCTGGCGTCGATGACTTTCGCCTCATCCATCCCCAGACGGCTCAGTAGATCAAAATACTTTTTCAATGGTATCCTCCTTGGGTAATCGGTTGTCTTTGAGGTAAAGTATATAGAACCATAAGAAAATTTGCAAGCTGCACAAAATTTTTAGTGTACATTTGGCTTGTTTTTGTGTATAATAATCTACAGTGCAGATTATTCATATAGTCTGCTGAACAGGCTCCCGTAGCTCAGGGGATAGAGCGTCGGTTTCCGAAGCCGTGCGTCGCACGTTCGATTCGTGTCGGGAGCACCACGTAAAAACCCGCCATAACGCAGTGTTTCAAGCGTTTGGCGGGTTTTTTGCTTTTGATGAATGAGAAAGGGTCCGCCCGGCACGCTTAAACAGTGCCAAGCTAACTTTTATTTCTCCCCTTTACCAGGACCAATTAGAATACGAATCATAGCATGACAGTGGGCAGCGAGCTCTTCTTTTTCATCGTCAGCAAGCGCTGATGCTGCATCACTTAATTGGAATAAAGACAGTAGAAACGCGAGTTCATTTTCTCCGTAGGGATTAGAGAGCAGTGCCAGCGGATCCGTATTAAGTCCGTCAGCGACTACTTCAACTGTATCAATTCTTGAGCTGCTGTTTCCTTTCAGTATGTCCTGCAACGTAGTCCGTGAGATGCCAATTTCATTTGAAAACTCAGCCAGCGTCTTGTTGCTGTTTTTATAAGCGATCTTCACACTGTTGGAAAAATTATCTTGCAATGTCATGTTATCCCTCCCTTCAAGCTTATGGTAAGGGGATTCGACAAAATACGATAGAACAAAGTACCGGTATAACATACCAATATACCGGCCAAAGGACAATCCTGTTGAGAAAACGGTCAAATTGTTGAAATTGCAGACGCCGTAGGGCCGAAAGCGAACAAAAAAACGGTTAAGGAATCTGTTACGAAGCCATAATAATATTAACGAAATGGGGTGATAAAAATGAAGGAAATGATAGGCCATGAGCAGTTGAAAGAGTATGTGGTTTTTTTAGAGGAAGAAGAGCGAAGCTCGTCAACAATCGAAAAATATACCAGAGATATCCGCGCTTTTCTGCTCTTTACTGGTGGGCAGGAAATTACAAAGAATTTGGTTATTTCCTACAAGGAAAAGCTGAAAGCAGCGTATGCACCGGCAAGTATTAATTCAATGTTAGTCGCAATCAATGGATTTTTGCAATACTTAAAGCTGCAGGAATGCTGTGTCAAACAACTGAAAATTCAGAAGCGGATTTTTCAGGACGAGCAAAAAGAACTGACAAAAGCAGAATATATGAGGCTGCTCAAAACAGCGGAAAACAGAAGAAATGAGCGGCTTTTTCTGCTGCTGCAAACCATCTGCGCTACCGGAATCCGGGTTGGAGAACTAAAGTTTGTCACAGCAGAAGCGATTGAACAGGGAAAAGCGGCTGTAGATAATAAAGGAAAGAACCGTATCGTTTTTCTCCCGGGAAAGCTCTGTAAGGCACTGAAAAAATACAGAAAGAAACGGGGAATTACCACAGGGAGTATCTTTGTTACCAGAACGGGAAAACCACTGGATCGAAGCAATATCTGGAAAGAAATGAAAGGATTGTGCGAAGAGGCAGGGGTTTCGGTGAAAAAGGTGTTTCCCCACAATCTGCGCCACCTTTTTGCGCGCTGCTACTACGCCATGCACAGAGACATCGCCAGATTAGCCGATATCCTGGGGCATAGCAGCATAGATACGACCCGCGTCTATATGGTATCTACAGGTAGTGAACACCGTTCACAAATTGAACAATTAAAACTTGCCTGTATGAACCCGTGACCCAACCAAAAAACCACATAATCGAAATTATGTGGCGGTACTCTTAAAGCCCAGACAGAATTAAGTAGTTTTAGTATAAAACCATCCTATACATTTGTCAATGGCTCGCCGTAAAAATCGCTTTAAACGTGTAAAGTTCTTAGTTTCTATCAGGGAAAATCCAATCATATCCATCAATTTCTTATTTATGTAATTATTTATTTTTTCGATTAAAAGTGATGTCGGTACCGGTTACCACATAATTTCGATTATGTGGTAACCCGAAACGGAGCGTATCAAAATCTTGCCTGCGTAAAGGCGGCTGAGAATAGATATCGACCTCATTTTATGCGATAAGACAGCGCAAATTAATCACTACGAGGGAAACAGCGGGGAAGCTAAGCAGAATACCGCTGTTTTCTTGATTTTATCGTATATTTGGTAAGGACAGGAAACCCGTACATCGTATACTTCCAATAAAAAAGAGCGGCGGTTTTCAGGCTTTGGATCGCCTGATTGGGACAATGTGAAAAAGAAGGGACTGATTTTAGCTTTATGTCTACGAACAAACAGCGGCAAGTACCAGCGAAGGGTACAAGGCATCGTGCGCTTACGGTGGTCGGTGTTGTGCTGTGCATTATTCTGATACCTGTGCTTGCGATCAACATTACACTAATTGTCAAAAGCTACATCCATGATGAAGAGGTGCCGAGCGTGGGCGGATATCTGCCCATGATCGTAATGACGGACTCCATGTATCCGCAGATCCACAGCGGCGACCTGATTATCTGCCGCACGACAGATGCGCAGACCGTGAAAAAAGGCGACGTGATCGCCTTCTTCGATCCGGCGGGAAACGGCAGCAGCGTAGTCACGCACCGGGTAGTCAAGGTTGTGAAAAAGGATGGAGCGCTGTCCTTCCGAACCCGGGGCGATGCCAACAATACGGCTGATGCAGAGCTGGTTCCCGCAGAAAACCTGGTGGGCACCTATGTGAAACGGATCCCCGGGGCCGGAAACGCGGCGATGTTTTTACAAACTGTACCGGGACTCATCGTTTGCGTGATTTTGCCTCTGATTCTGCTGATTGGATACGACTTTATCCGCCGCAGGAGATATGAAAAGAAAAAAGCGCAGGATACCGATGCACTGCTGGCGGAGCTGCAGGCGCTGAGAGAAGAAAAAAGCAGTCCGCCTCCTGGGAAATCCGGCCCTGAGAACAGGGCATCCGGCAGGAAGAGCTGACCATTTACTGTCATGTCTGTCCCCATGCCACGATGGAGATTGAATGGAATAAAAGCCGCGTTTTATGGTATAAGAAATTATATGTTTTATCAGCGGCGCATTACCGGGCAGCTGTGCGCAAAAATTGCTGCACAGGGCGCGGATCAAAAAGATGAAGGAAAGGAGTAATATGCAATGAAAAAGAACAAAGCAATGCGGCTGGCATCCTGTCTGCTGGTGCTCACTCTGCTGACGGCCTGCATGATCAGCGGGACGTTTGCCAAATATGTGTCCGGCGACACGACCAGCGATACGGCCAAGGTCGCCAAGTGGGGTGTAACTGCCCAGGCCAGCGGTTCGCTGTTTGGAAAGGCCTATAACAGCAATACAGCAGTAACTGACGGAGATGAGATTGCTGCCACTTCCACAAACGTCTCCGGCACAGACAATGTAGTAGCCCCAGGCACGAAAAACACCAAGGGCCTGATCCTGAGCATTTCCGGCACACCGGAAGTAGCCAATACGGTCGCTGCCGCGGTACCCAAAGACAAGACCAATAGTGACATTTTTCTGAAAGAGGGTACTTATGGGGTGATGGCGGAAGCGAACGGCGTGACAGCGGCTAATGTGACTGACTATTATACGCTTACTGACGGTACCTATAGCCCTGCAACAGCTTATAATGATGGAACCACCTATTATGAGTTAACCGATAAGGCGGAAGTTGCTGCTGAATATAAGCCGATAAAGTGGACTTTGACCAAGAAGGCGGATGGTAGTACCGTGACCCCGGCTGATACAGAGGCGCTTCTTACAGCAGTAGGGACAGTATTCGGCACGCCTGCAAATGATGCAGGCGTAGATCTGGATAAAAGCTGCACCATCACCTGGGAATGGCCGATTGATGATAACAGCAAGAAAGGTCTCAACGATGGCGCCGATACAATCCTCGGCCATCTGATAAAAGAAAATAATAACGTCGTAAAGCTGGAATCAGGTAAGACAACCTATCAGGCAGTGGCTGCTGCTGACTACAGCACAGAGCTGGCCTTCAACGTCGAGCTGTCTGTAACCCAGACCGACTAACGTTTTCAAAGGAAGCTTTTATACATAAGGAACTCCGCCGGCCTGCCGTGGCCGGTCCGGCAGAGTTCTCTTTTGCTTTTTCGAAAATCCGCAAAACCAGGGGTTTTCGAAAAAGTAAAAGTCTGGCCAGAGAATAAAGAAAAGGGAGGTAGCTGTCGATGAAACGACAATCCGGCGCTGAGCTGCGAACTCAGGAAAAGAAAAACAAGCGCAGAGGATTCATGATCGTAATCGCACTGCTGATCATTTCTCTGTTGTCCAGTGCGGCGGCTTTGGCTGACCGTCTGGCTGACCACATCCCGGCGGAGCGGGAGACAATCGCGCTCACAAATTCAGACGGCTCCAAAAACGTGACCGATATGGAGCTTTTGCGCATATCCGGCAAAAACGGTGAAAGGCAAATCGTGGCTGCGGGAGAAAACGGTGAAGAACTCATCGCTCCTGGCATGATAAAAAACCATACCTTTCAAATAAGAAACGTGGAAGACATTTCAATGGACTATACCGTGACCGCAGAGCCAAAGATAGAGCCGGCCTCAACGGACGTTCCCCTGGAAATCCGATTGAGGACGCAAGACGGAGACTACCTGATCGGCGGTCCCGATCAATGGGTTTCCTTAAAGGAGATAAATGAGGCGGAAGGAAAAACCACCCTGGATGTGAACCAGGCGGACGAATACACACTGCAATGGCGGTGGCCCTTTGATTCCGGCGACGACACTTACGATACCCAATTGGGAAATACGGCACTGAAACAAGAGCTTATTCTGTCCGTCAGGCTTAAGACCGTCGCCACGCCCACGCCGGATCCGCTGCCGCCGACAGAACCGACAGAGACGATCCCCCAGCAGCCAACAACACCAGTACCGGATGAAAGCAGCCAGCCGGAGCAGGACAAAAACCCTGCGCAGACAGAGAAAGACCGTCAGAAAATCAGCTCTGGCGGCGGAACGGATGCGACTCAAGAAAAAGGCAAAGGAGGCCCGGCAAAGACCGGCGACCGCAGTTACCTGCCATATATCCTTCTGGCAGCGGCTGCCCTCCTGGTAACTGTGCTGGTGCTGATCAAACGGGACAAAAAGAAGGAGGAGACAAATTCTGAAGGCCAAAAGAAATCATAAACGAATCGGGATCGGGAGGCTCTGCCTGCTGGCAGTCGCCGCCCTGATCATCGGTTTGAACGTATATTATTTTAACGCGCACCGTCTGGCGGGAAACTCCCTGCCGATGCCTTTCGGGTACGGAGCGGCAGTCGTATTGTCAGGAAGCATGGAGCCTGCCCTCTCCACCGATGACCTGATTTTTGTCCGTAAGACCGGCGACCTGAAAGCAGGGAACATCATTGTGTATCAGGATCGGGCCCAGCTGGTGGTTCACAGGATCATCGCTCTGGATGAGAATACCGTACGAACCAAAGGCGATGCCAACCAGGCAGCCGACCCGCCAGTTGACCGGTCGCAGGTCAAAGGTACGGTGATTGGACATATACCCTGGGCAGGACGACTTGTCAGCGCACTGCAGACTCCGGCGGCGATTTTTGGAATTCTCATTGCCGCAATCGCGCTCATCGAATGGTCCTATCGCCGGGAGAAAGCCTGCGCAGATCGGCAGCAGCAGCGCATCCGAAGTGAAATCGAACGTTTAAAGCAGGAAAAGGACAGAGATCAGAAATAAGGAAAGGAGACCGCCGGCATGGAACAGAGGCAGAACAAGCAAAAAAATATGGCATGGAAAACGGCCGCTGTTTTGTTTTGCCTGTGTTTGATTTCCTTGTGGGCGCTTTCCGGGACCCTGGCCAAATATGTCAGCTCCGATACTGCCGGAGAAAAAGCCCGTGCAGCCTCGGTTGTCTTTCATGTGAAAGATCAAGATGGCGTGAAGAGTCTGGATCTGACCAGCGAGTTAGCCCTTGCCGGCCTGCAGCCGGGACAGAAGAAAACGCTGCCATTTTCAGTTGTCAATTACGAAGGCTCTGCAATCAGCGAAACGGCCATGGAATACACGATTTCCATTGAGACAACAGGAAACCTGCCTTTAACGTATTCCTTACAGGCAGATTCTGGCGGACTTGATTCTCCAGCGGCCTCGCCATCCGAAAAAGCCACCTGGAGCGGCGGCAAGCTGCCGGCAGCTGCAAAAGAAACCCATTCCTATACGCTGACGGTTCAATGGCCGTCTGATAAAAACAGTGCTGAGTATAGCGCCGAGATCGACTCGGTATATCTGAACGTAGAGGCCGTGCAGAAAACGCCCGGGGCATGAAAAGAGGTGCAGCGTGAAAAAATGCTTTAAAATACAAGACAAACTGAAACGACCACTTCTCATTTGCCTGGCCGCGATCCTCGTTCTGGCCGGTATTGCGGGAGCCAGATACGTGTTGACCTGGGACAGCGGCTCCCAGCTGGCAGGTGCGGCAGACTTCTATTTCACCAGCGATTTACTGGAAGAGGTAAAGACAGGGGAAAAGGCGCCGATCCGGTATATTGACCCTCAGACGGGAAGCTTTACCATTGAACTGCACAATTTTGCGGATTCAAAGCGGATCACGGAGAAAGACATTACATACGAGGTCACGGTAACCGGTGGAACAGTAAATGATCCACAAACAGGCAAACTGATAGGGAGCCAGAAAACTACGAATTTCATCACCATTACACCTGCTTCGGGAAAGGATCAGGTGGAGGTGACAGCTACCAGTACGGCCCCTTACAAAAAAGAACTGAAAGCAAGCTTCCAATTGACCGGGGGCAATCAATATCAGGTGGATGATACAGCAGGCAGCACGGCTGCGGTATTAACGATGACCTGCACAAAAGAAGGAACGCAGGCAATTACGTTGAAACTTCCCGAAAATGTTGTTCCCGATGCCACCGACAGCCGGGTAACAAAGCCAGGGGACAGCTATCAGTTCACGGTAACAGAAAAAGGTGTTTTTTCACTGGTACTGCTGAAAAAGGAAACGAAGCAAAACTTAAAAAAAGAACTGGTACCCTTTGAGAATGAAATTGATATGACAGCGAAGGCAACCTGATCTTATGGATGAGGCGGAGGGAGAGGCATGAGAATGAAGAAAGATCAAATATCCGTTATGCAAAAGAAGAAAAAGGCAGACATTTTAGTGGCACTGCTGACCGTGTGCCTGCTTCTGTTCACACTGGGAATGGCAGGCAGGCAGGTTTATGCAGAGGATCATACCGTTCTGATTACCATGGATGATACGGTCCGGCTGCAGCTGCCGGTATCAGACGGTGCGGTCCTCCTGCCCGAATGTCCTCCGGAAATCGCGGCGCTTCACAAGCAGGAAGCAGGGGATGGGGATACCTTTGCCGGCTGGCAGGAAAAAGGCGCTGATGATTCTGTGGCTGCCCAAAAGGCAGGTGCAGCTTTTCCAGTAGGTGAAAAAACTACGGTTGCCCTGAAGTCCGTATGGCGGTCTGCTGACAGGGATGAGACAAAGGAGCCCATAGAGCCAAAGAAAGCTGCGGCTGCTGCCAAATCTTCGGTCAAGTCATCCCCTGCGGCTGCTGCCGTTTCACAAAAGACGGTCTATGTAAATCAGAGCACTGGAGTCGATACCAATGATGGAACAAAAGACCAGCCGGTTAACACTCTGGATGCGGCGGCTGGTAAGCTGACCAAAGCGGCCGATGGGGGGACGGTTGAGAATAATAAAATCCTAATCCAGGGAAAGTATAGTCTGGGTACTGGCAGGGAGATAACATTATTTGCAAGGGATAAATCCGTTCCGGTAACCATAGAGGGCGATCCTGAGAAGGATGCTGAGTTAAGTCAGAAATGGACAACGGATCAGACGGAATCCTTTGTTAATCTGGACGATGACCTGTGCCTGCAAAAGATGAAAGCAACCGGGATCGAACATATATACGGGCAGGGGCATAACATAACAATCGGGGAAGGGGTAAATAATTACGGGAACATAGAAGGGATTAACGGAGCAAGATACTTCTATTTGTATGGAGCTGGAAATAATGAGATTCTTAATAAGAAGGTCGGGGAGATTGTAGTCAGGAGCGGAAAAACAACAAGAATTGCCGGTTATGTGAGAAGTAACCCAAGCCTTGATGCACAGAACCTGCCCGCAAAGATCACAATATCCGGAACGGCTGAGGTAGACACCATTATTACAGGCAATGCCAGCGGACAGGTAATAAATGCAGAGGCAGAGATTACGGTAGCTGGAGGGAAGGTAGGGACCCTGGTTGGAGGTAATCAGGGGTTTAATGCTGCGCCGTCCGATTTCTGGGGTAATACAGCCATCCGCATTTCAGGAGGAACGGTCAACAATGTCCTGGGTGCGGGAACGGGTCGGAATCAAAGTATTCCTACCTATACCGGCCATCTGTCCATTGAAGTTTACGGCGGGAACGCAAAAAACATTTATGGCGGCGGATCGGCTGCTTTTGTTACGAAAGACGGTAAGGTAGACATTAAGATTAGCGGCGGTACGGTAGGGGATGTCTTTGCAGCGGGCCAGGGCGGTGATGGAGCGATCGTCGCCCCAGATAGCGGCAAATCATTTACTGAATCTCAAGATCTGTTTGGGAGCATGCTTGGAACAGCGACGATCACCATTGCAGACAATGCTGTAGTTACGGGCAATATCTATGCCAGCGGAAGTGGGTTCGAGCCTGCATCGGATAAAAAATATGATACCACAAAAAATGCCTATTTGGGCGGAAAGGCTGATATCTCGATAGAGGGAGGCACGGTTAAAGGCAGCATTTATGGCGGCGGCAGGGGAATTAACAAGACTGGCTATGAACAGTGCGCCAGAGTGGACACTGGGGCAGAGGCCAAGGTTACGCTTTCCGGCGGGACGGTTGAGGGCAGCATCTATGGCGGCGGTGAGATTGCGAAGGTGGGAAGTAAGACTCAGGTTGTGATTTCAAAGGGCAGGGTTAAAGGCAACGTTTATGGCGGCGGCAAGACTGCAGATGTAACAGGCTCCGCAGAGGTTACGCTTTCCGGTGAGAACAATAACACAGTAATCGAAGGCAATGTTTACGGAGGCGGCGAGAAAGGCGCTGTAAAGGGCGGAACAACGGTCAATATAAAGCAGGGAACCATACAGGGTTCGGTCTACGGCGGAGCTCTGGGAGAAACGAATAAGGTACTGGTTGAAGGACGTTCTACGGTCAATATGACGGGCGGATGGGTCCAAAAAAATCTTTATGGCGGCAGCGAGCTGAGTAACGATGGTGCTGATGTGTCTGCGGGAACAGCGCTGCCGGATTTGGTCTTTGTGAACCTGGTCGGCGGTACGGTAGACCACAATGTATTCGGAGGCGGATATAAGGGGACGGTCAATGGCTCGACCCATTTACATATTGGCGAGGGAGCTCTGGGAGAGTGTAAGTATTATCAGGAACATCCTGAGGATAAACCTGATTTAAACCCATCGGCTTTGTCTGTCAGCGGATCTGTTTATGCCGGCGGCGATTATGGCGGCGGCGCTGCCGGGTACGATGATATCACCGTAAAAGGCACTTCTCATGTATATATTGATGGGACGAACTATGATACGGGGCAAAATAATAATGCGCATCAGATGACAATAGCGGGCGGGGTCTTTGGCAGCGGCGCATCCTGTGATGCAGGCTCAACCCGTCTGGTCACCCTGAAAAATTACGGCGTGCGGACAGAAAATGAAAAAAAGGCCGCAAGCGGAGCGACCCGCAGCTTAAAAGCGATCCAGCGGGCTGACCGGGTATTGCTGCTCAATTCGCATGTACAGCTGACCGGTCAATCGGACGCAGCCAATAAGGATCAGACTGCTCTGTACTCCCTGAACCGGGTTGGTGATCACGGAGAAGATAAGGTAACAGATGGTTTGGGAACCGGACTGGTACTCCAGAGCGGCAGTACGCTGGTACTGGAATCTCCGGTTATCGAACTGGCAAAATTTCAGAGTTTAGATGGGTCGGCGCGGGACGTAAAGGAGGAGGGGATTACAAGCTGCCCCAATACATTGCTGCTCAATACAGGCACAATTTTCCGCGTTGCTTATTCAGATTCAAATTACGGCCCTGTAAAGGGATACGCCTATCTGGCTGCGGGAGAAAAGGCAGATGCTTACGCATATGCGCGGCAAAACCCAAATACCGGAGATTCGGACGGCGGCTTTATTGATTTGGAGGGCAAGACGATTTCATTTACGAACGTGGACACCACTTATCGATACTGGCAGGTGCGCAACGGCACCCAGGTTCAGGCGGTGAGGGAGACCGTACTGACAGCCAGAACCCTGCAGTCTGGTGACAGCGGGTATGGTACGGATGGATTTTCTGTAGCGGCCGGTGAGATTGATCTTCCGCCGGCAGCGAAAGATTCTTCCTACAAGATTCAAAGTATCACTGCCCCAAGCGGTGTTACCTTCACAGAGGCCGCAAAAAACGAAACGTCTGCCTGGACCACATCTGATCAGAATAACAATGCTTCGACGCCAATCGATACAGAGAAGGAACAAAAAAAGATTAAGGATGATCCTCTGTCTTCGTTTGGCTTATATATGAAAAGCGGCAGCGGATTTGGGACTGCAGCTGCTGGGAAAGTCGTTTCGCAGCGTTCAATGAATGCGGGTGATTCGAACAATATCATTAATACGAGCATGGGTTCGATTGAAGAGACCCTTGTAGAGCCTCAGATCCAATTTTATCTGACCTATGATAATGAGGGGATCACAAGCAGTAAAGAAATCGGTACAGTGGAAGTGGTACTGAACCGCTATGATAGTAAGAATGTGCTGCAGGAAACGACCACAATGAAGGTGAAGATCGTTACCAGGGCCACAGCTCTTACCTCACAAACAGTGGATCTTTATGCGACCCAGGGCGGAAGCTATACCGGAAAGCTGCTCATTCCCTCAGGAAGTGATCATACATTTTCTTTAACCAAGGTTACAAAGGGAAGCAGCAGTCTGGTACCTGTTAATGGTACAATTACGGATCATAGCTTTGCGATTCAAATGGAGCCGGAACAGGACCAGGCTTGGAAGTCCATAAAGAATAAAACCTTGGATCTGGGAGCGTTCAGCACTGCGACTGTAATTGGAGAGACAGATGGCCGTTATGAAGCCCCGGTTCTGTTTACATTAAAGAATGTGAAGGATTTCCATGGTAAAGATACAGCAGATGAAATCGTCCTGACCTTGAGCGATAGCAGCGTTAATCCTGCAGAGACGTTTGATGTTACGCTGAGGGTCAACTGGAAGGAATCGGCGGTGTCAAAAATCGATGTCCAGTCCGGGAGGCAGTATAACGGCCTGACTCCGTCTGATTCAGTCAGCATCAATGCAAAGAGTGCCATCACTGCCCAATTTACTCTTCGCCAGCAAACGGCGGTAGCCAGCCTGTGGCTGGAATTGCAAGACAATAGCGGGACCAGGGTTTCGCTGCCAGAAGGAACTCGGATCACACTCATTCAACCTGCAAACTTTTATACCTATGAAGTGACCGGTGCAGAAACAGACAGCAAAATTCAGCTGAAGGACTATACACTTATGTGGTCGGATACGACACAAACGCTCACTGGAAATTTAAGCACAACGCCATTTGCAATGATTGTCGATTTTGAATCAGCAAAAGAATCAATCAAAACTGGTGACCATAGCCTGCGGCTGCGGACGGAAGACGGCGCGGACTCCATAGGAGCAAGCTTTACCATAAATCCAGGATCAGCAGCAATTTCTCTGTCCGGCGGTAATGGATTATCCAGGGGAGAACATACTTTTTCATTGAGTTTTTCAGCTGGGAGCGATACCCGGCTGAGCGGAGATGCAGTAGCAGTTCTTTCTCCAGCAGCGGGCAAATCTTTCCCCAAGGGGACGTTGTTCAAATATAACGGGAAAACCTATTATCCCAATCAGGGGAAGGTGTATCTGTCTCTATCTGATGCCCAGGAGGTGATTATGGATACCACAGCATCGGCTGGCCTTGCGGCGGAGGACCAAGTGATAAACGCGGAATTATTTTCAACCGGGCACAGTACAGGCAAAACAGCGGCCCCGCTTGTCAAAACAAGCACAACCTATACGGTTGAGGCCAACCCTGTTTATGGGATCAAGGTGGCTGCTGATGATGAGAAACGCATAGCAGCCAGTGGTACGAAACTTTCCTTTAAGGCAGATTATTCAGTTGAAAACCAAAAGAGCGGCGAGGGCCTCAAGATTGAGGTGGCTGTTCAGCAGAAAGAAGAGAAAAATTATGTTCCCCTTGCATCCCCGTGGACGGTGACTGGAAATGAAGCGATTACAACGGGTTCCGGGTCACAACAGCTGTCTGTTCAAATTCCGGAAGACCAGGCTCCGGGTACGTATCGGCTGCTGTTCACCCTGGGTGATCAAAAGGTGCCCTATAATGTAATCGTTTCTGACTAGTGTTTTTGATTGACAGAGGGCCCATCTTGCAGTAAGATCAGCTAAACAGACATCAGATGGGAGTGGTCGATTATGCGGCAGGTAAAACCGATCGGGTATATCCGTACCGATTTTTCTACAAAATTTGGAATACCCCGCCAGAGCGGGCTGGTAAAGGAACTGGAAGGAAGGATTATCTTTGAGCCGGAATTTCGCATAATGGAAGCGGTGCGGGGTCTGGAGGAATTCTCCCATATCTGGCTGATCTGGGAATTTTCCCATTCCGCGGGGCAGGGCTGGTCGCCCACCGTACGGCCGCCAAGGCTGGGAGGCAACAAAAGAATGGGTGTATTTGCCACCAGATCCCCTTTCCGGCCCAATCCTATCGGATTGTCCTGCGTGGAACTGAAAGCGATTGAAGCTGATCCACATCTGGGCCCGGTCTTGCACGTGCTTGGTGCTGATCTTATGGATCACACTCCCATTTTAGATATTAAGCCCTATATTCCCCATGCGGACAGCTGTCCGGAGGCTGAGGGCGGGTTCAGCGCTGCTTTCAGGGACTACGGGCTTGAAGTTGTTTTTCCTGAAAAGTGGCTGGGCCTTATTCCGGCGGAAAAACAGGCGGCGCTGATTGGAGCGCTGCGCCAGGATCCCAGGCCTTCTTACCAGAATGATCCGGATCGGATTTACGGATTTGAGTTTGCTGGATTCGAAGTCCGCTTTCGAGTCGCGGATTTGCGGCTGATTGTTTGTGAAGTGGCGCCCGTATGAGTTTGAGAAGATCGTCGGGTTTTGCTGCTTGCCGGTTTGCCAGTTTGCCAGTTTGTCGGAAAAAACCAAAAAAATTCATCGAATTTACGCACGTTTCAACGATTGCGCTTTCTCAAATTCAGAAAAAAGCGGGGCTCCCCCGCTTTTTTCTGTTTGAGGACCTGCCGCCCTACAACTTTGCGTAAATTTTTTTCGTTTTTGCAGAACTTTTCCGGAAAATCCGGAAAGTCTGGAGCGGCCCGGGACAACCGGGTGGGGCAGCTTCTAAAATTCGGAATTTTGCTTAGAAACTTAAATATATTAATCGGTTCATTAAAAATATTAATTAATATATTGACATTTTTAAGTAGCGGGTGTAAAGTAAAGACATCGGAAAGGAGGGCCTGGGAATGAACAAAGTGATCAGTCAGTGTCCGGTCTGCCAGGGGGAGTTAAGAGCAGCGCGGCTCAAATGCGGAGACTGCGGAACTGTGATTGAAAACGACTTTTCACTGAGCAAATTTGATTATCTGTCCGGCGAAGAACTTTACTTTACCGAAACATTTATCCGCTGCCGGGGGAATATCAAAGAAGTGGAAAAGGAATTGAAGATTTCCTATCCAACCGTACGAGCCAAACTGGATGGTATTATTAAAAAATTGGGGTACGAGAACAGCGCGGATAAAGAAGAGGAACGAAGCCGGCGCCAAGAAGTTCTGAATTCGTTGGAACGAGGTGAAATATCCGCAGCAGAAGCGATTGAAAAATTAAAGTAATGAGGAAGAGAGGGGAAGACAATGGACGAAAAACTAAGAATTTTAAAAATGGTAGAAGAAGGTACGATTACCGCCGATGAAGCAGCTGAACTGATGAAGGCCGTCGGTGCAGACGATCAGCAGGAGATTGCGGTAACAATGCACAGCAATTACGATAAAAAGATGTTCCGCATTATTGTAGATAGTGAAAAAGGAGATAAGGTTAACATTCAATTCCCGGTCGGGGCGGTAAAGAAAATATTAAAGGCCACCGGAAAGCTTCCAATTCCGGATAAGAACTTGGAAGGCATGGATCTTTCGGCCATGATAGATGCAGTTTGCGAATGCCTGGACGATGAAGTGGAAGGCGATTTTGTGAACGTGACAGCGGCGGACGGAACAATTGTACGCATTTACGTAGATAAATAGAGGGGAAGTGTCATGTGGATTCGAATCCGTACAGAGGACGTGAACTTTTCCATGCCGGCGCCGTTATCCATGGTCGGCTTGGTATTGCGAGCTGTGCCCGAAGCGGCTTTTGCCAAAATGCGCGAAAAGGTAGAGCCGCCCTATGATCAGTTGCTCACAAAGCAGACGATTGCGTTCTTATGGCAGGAATGCTGGGGCAGCCTAAAACCCTATAAAGGCTTGGAGCTTGTCCATGTTGAAGCAGACGGCACTTACGTGTCGATCCGCTTGTAAGCGAAACCGGTAAAATCACTTCCTACTGTAAAATTACCGAATATTACCACTATTTCTTGATCCATTCGATCTCTATAATAGAAGTAGAAAGGATAACTTTAACTATTGATGAAGCATGGTTGAAGGAAATAGTACATTGGGTATGAACGATATTGCGAAAGTTATGATGAACCGCAGCAGGGCGGACCGTCAAAAGGCGCTGGCAAAACGTTATCTGATGACGTGGAATACAGATGTGACCGATGACGAAGCAGAGCGGATGTTGAAGCATGATGATTTTATGAAAGACTTACTCAAAGAATACATGCGAAAAGAGCTGGAATCTGTGCTGCTGCAAATTGACCGTATCGACCAGGAACGAAGACGAAAAGAAAAAATGCTGGAAATGGAATTGTTGTTGAGCGATTTGAAATTGCGTCTGCCGGACTTGATCGATTTATTGAGCTGACAGGATTAAAAGTTCCGGAATTTTCGGGAATTTTTTGTATGATGGACTCTGCGCTGAGTAGACTACTCTTTTGGATGATCATCCAAAAGGTTCGCTTGCCGCTCAAGAGTAAAGCCGCGTCCCCGTACTTCGGTGACGGAAGAGATGACCATAAAGGCATTGCCGTCAATTTCCTGAATCAGCTTCTTGGCTTCATTGAGCTTGCGGCCGGTGAGAATGCTCATAATGGCTAATTGCTTTTCGCCGGTAAATCCAGTTTCGATGTTTACCAGGGTAGCGCCGCAGTCCAGCTTTTGAAGGAGTCCTTGTCTGATGGCCTGATAATCTTTGCTGATGACCATTAGCTGTACCTTGCTGCTGCCCATAACCATCACTTTATTGACGGTTGCTGAACAGAGAAAGACGACAATGATTCCATAGAGGACTTTTTCCGGAGAAGAAAAGGTTACTTGTGCCAGAATGATCAGGGTATCGATGGCATAGAGGCTGGCGCTGACGGGAATTCCGAATTTTTTATGAAAGATCAACGGCGGAATATCGAAGCCTCCGGTGGATGCACCGACCTTTAATACCAGTCCGACGCCCAGACCCATAAGTGTTCCTGCAAAAACGGCCGCCAACAACAGGTTGTCCGTCAAATGCTGCAGAACATCCAGCTTCTGCAGCAAGTCCAAAAGCAGTGGGTATAGAAACGTACTGATCAGCGTAGTCACCGCAAACCTGCGTCCCAGGCAGACCAGTCCCACGGCAAACAAGGTCACATTGGCCGCGGCCACAGAAACAGCTATAGGAATGCCGAAGTAATGCTCCAAACAGAGCGCGAGCCCGGTGGTGCCTCCTGCCATCAGATTACTAGGAATGACAAAGGCTGCCACACTGAGGGCCAGAATTAAGTTGCCTGCTAAAATACCAATCACGCTGATCCACTTTTTCATAATCTACCTCCAGAAATTCGTTTGATGTCTTGATGAAGTTTCTATAAAACCACTATCATAATATGAGAAATGTGTTAGAATGTAAAGTAACGATTTGGAAAAAGAGGTTAAACAATGAACAACTGGAGAGCGAAGTTATATCAATTTATGCAGGGGCGATATGGGTTTGACGCTTTTGGACAATTCTTGATCATTGCGTCTATGGTCGTTATATTATTGTCCAATCTCATTCGATTCCGCTTTGTCTATTTGGCAGGAATCGCGCTGCTAATCTATGCATATTTTCGCATCATATCGAGAAATATATACAAAAGACAGCGGGAAAATCAGAAGTATCTTGCCCTTCGCGCCAAATTCAGCCGTAAGAAGAAGGGCGGCACAGTGAATAATTGGAAAGGCGGAAACACAAATACCGGTTATGGTCCAGGTGCGGCCGGCGGCAATGAAAACGAAAACGCCCAATTTAGTTTTTACCGCTGCCGCAATTGCGGGCAGACTGTTCGTGTGCCCAAAGGAAAAGGGACGATCAAAATCACTTGTCCCAGCTGCGGAAATTCCTTTATTGACCGAACATAGTGTACTAGAATAAAAATCCTCACACCTGTGCAAGCTAACAAAAAACAGGAATTGTGAGGATTTTATTATGAAAAAATTCAGAATGCCAAGCGCATTTACCATACTGTTCTTGATCATCATTGTGATCGCTGTCCTGACCTGGATCGTACCGGCGGGGACTTACCAGTATGTAGATGAAAACGCTACGCCTTTGGAACCGGTTCCCGGCACTTATGAGGCAATCGCACAGAATCCCCAGGGATTTTGGGAAGTGCTGCGGGCGCCCATCGAAGGATTTTTTAACGCAACCGATATTATCGTATTTATTCTGGTTATCGGCGGATTTTTAGGCCTGGTGACAGATACCGGCGCCATTGACTCGGGAATTGGATCCATCGTAACCAGACTCTCTGGAAGAGAAACAATCATGATCCCCATCCTTATGTGCATCTTTGCACTGGGAGGGACCATTTTTGGTATGTCAGAGGAAACGATTGCCTTTTATGTATTGGTAATCCCTGTCTTTATCGCGGCCGGCTTTGATTCCATCACCGGGTTTGCAGTAATTTTTCTGGGTGCAGGCATCGGTTGTCTGGGTTCTACGGTCAACCCCTTCGCCACCGGAATTGCCTCCGGGTTTGCCGGCATCTCCATTGGCGAGGGGATCGTACTGAGGATAATCCTGTTAGTAGTGACACTGATCATCGGGATTCTCTTTGTCATGTCCTACGGGAAAAAAGTGAAAGCCGATCCATCCAGATCGCTGGTCTACCACATGAAAGAAAGCAATGAACAGCACTTCCTCTCACAGAAAACGGAAGGCAGCCAGGCCATGACCGGAAAACAGAAAGCAATTCTGTGGGTGTTTGCCATCAGCTTTTTTATCATGGTATTGGGGGTCATTCCCTGGGCGGACAAGTTCGGTATCACCATTTTTGAAGACTTTAACAAATGGGTACTAGGCATTCCGGTCTTGGGAACAGTGCTGGGACATATCACGCCTCTGGGTTCCTGGTGGTTCGGCGATATTACGATCCTCTTCCTGCTGTCGTCCTTTATCTGCGGACTGATCTGGAGATGGAAAGAGCTGAGATTCATTGAATTATTTCTCAATGGGGCAAAGGATTTGTTGGGGGTAGCTTTAATCATCGGCATTACCCGAGGAATCGCTGTGGTGATGAATGACGGGGGCATGACGGCCACTATCCTCCACTGGGGAGAGGAGTCCCTCAAATCCATGGGTTCGGTGGCATTTGTCGATTTGTCCTATTTATTCTTTCTGCTCCTTTCCTTCCTGGTTCCATCTTCATCCGGATTGGCAGCCCTTGCCATGCCCATCATGGCCCCGGTGGCGGATTTCGCATCTGTCGGCAGGGATGTCATTATCACTGCCTATGCTTCAGCCAGCGGACTGGTCAACTTGATCACGCCCACCAGCGGAGTTTTGATGGGGGCCCTGGCAATCGCAAGAGTTTCCTACGGCGTTTACCTCAAGTGGGTCTGGAAATTCCTGCTGATTTTGTTCTTGCTGGTGCTGGTGATCCTCAGTTTAGCCGTTATTTTGTAGAAGGTGCAGGCATGGACGATTATAATCGGATCTATCATTACACTTCCGCAGATGGTCTTTGCGGGATTCTTTCGACGGGGACTTTATACTTTACTGATAGTCTTTTCCTCAACGACAGGAGCGAACGAAAGAATTTTTATTTGATCCTAAAGGAATATCTGCAGAAGGCTCCGCTGGAAAAGAATTGGATCAAAGAAGTGGAAAGACGCTATTTCGGGGAAAACAATTCCATCTTTTATAAGCTGATCAATACCAATCCGTCCGACAAGCGGGCAATGCGCTACTTTGTGCTGTCCTGTTCAAAAGACCGGGACAGCCTGCCTATGTGGAATTATTATACACGCAGTATCCATGCGGCCGGATATAATCTGCATTTTCATACCCGGGAACTGATCCGGCAGATGAGGGAACATCCTATCGTTGAAAAGCTCACCGCCGGGCGGGGCAGCGTCATGTGCAGAGGCGTTGTCTATGATGAACGGAGAAAGTTGACTGCCCTGGATCAAATCATGCGGCAAGCGCAGGCAAAATGGAGCAAACTGCCGTCTCAGATTGAACGGGAGGTGCTGCTTTCCAAGCTGGATCGGGCATTTGAAACCATGAGTTTATTCTACAAAGACAGCGCCTTTGCACATGAGCGGGAGGTTCGATTGGTCATCTGCGCGGAAAATGAGCGGGTCCATGCTTTACCGGAGTGCTGTTACCAATTCCGAAAGGTTCGAGGTATTCAAGTTCCCTGCCTGGTGATCGACGTTCTTGAAAAGGGGCGGGCGATCGCAGGCGTAACAGCCGGCCCTGCGCTGGATAAAGAAATGGCGGTCAATGGAGTTGAATACATGCTTCATTACTACGGATTTCCTCAGACCTGCAAGGTTTCTTCCGTACCGCTGCGGTATTGATGGAAGTGGAATGCGTTGCTGTTCCTGCGCTTTACATTGAAGTCATATATAATGTAAAAAAGAGATGAAAAGCTGGTTGACAATTATATGAATGATAACGATCCGGAAAAGCATGATACTATAACGCTTGAAGAGTTGGCAAAGCGGGAAGGCATAGAGCTATGAAATATACGATCGTAATTGAGAAACCAGCGGCGACATTTATTATGAAACTCCCAAGGCCGGATAAAGATAAGTATTAGAGCATACTAGTTTTCATTTTTTTCCGAAACCTATTCAGCTGTTGCTGAAATCCGGTAAATTTTAAAAAATATGAAACGTTTTTACACAAAGTTGTGGGTTTGCGAGGCCGGATATTGAAAAAAAGAGGGCTTAATGTGCTCAGCTGCTGTGGGCCGATTTGGAGAGGTCGCAACCGTTGAAAATTGCGTAAAAAGTGAAATTTGTTTTTAGTTTTTTCGCAAAACCTCATTTCCCCTAAAAACCCCATATCATATTATTCTATTTTCCATTAAAAAGGCGATTACACCATGACTGGTTTCAGTCACCGTGCAATCGCCTTTTTGTTTTGTCGCGCGTTTATATGAAGAAAAAATGAGATTAATCAACAGCCTTCATCGATTCCACCATCTCAATGCGCCGCAGCTTAAAGATCATCAGAACGTCCACCAGCGCTGAGAAGGCCAGGGTGATCAGGGCGGCCAGTACATAGCTGAGGGGCGAGATTTCGCGTCCCATCATAAAATCAGGCGATTCGGCAGTGATCACCACATAGCGGTGAAGGGCAAACCCAGCGGCCAGCCCTGCCAGTGTTCCCAGAATGGACAAGAGTCCGATCTCGCGGAAAATATAGCGAGCCACCTCATTGTGATAATAGCCGAGAACCCGTAGGGTCGCCAGTTCCCTGCTGCGCTCATTGATGTTTATATTGGTCAGGTTGTAGAGAACCACTACAGCCAGGGCGCCGGCGCACAGTATGAGCACATAGACGATCAGATTGATGCTGGACAGCATCCCCTCATAGCTTTGCTTCAATTGAGAATTAAATTCAGAGGACGCCACATATTCCGAATCCTGAAGCCCCTGAGCAGTCTGATCCTGAGCTGCCAGGCCCTTTATTCCAGACTGCACCAGATAACCGTTATAATCAAAGCCGCCGAAAGCCGACCGATATACAGATTGATCCATATAAAGGTAGCAGCCCACATAATTTTCTGTAATGTCGGTGAGGGTGAATTCGGCAGTCTGATCATCGATGTTTTTCAGCGTAAAGCGATCTCCCGGAGAAAGTTCCAGTACATCGGCCATTTTCTCAGTCATGATCACCCCATCCTGATCAAAGGAGATGGCGGTATTACTTCTGGGATGACGCAAAAGAATAAATTGACAAAAAGCCTGATCGTTCTCCGGTATATAAAGGGTGGTGCTGATCTTCTCGCTGCCACCGGCAGAAGAAGCCTCTGCAGCCTGACTGCTTACTTTGGTGTGCGCTTTTCCGTCCAGAAAATCCTGGAGGGTGGAGTCGGTTTTATCTTCTACCAGTTCAATCTTCATATCATACTTGAAGATTTGGTCATATTGCGTATGAACGATTTCCGACATGGAATCCTGCAGCCCAAAACCAGTGACCATCAGCGCCGTGCAGCCGGCAATGCCGATGATGGTCATGAAAAGATGCTTTTTATAGCGGAAGATATTTCGTGCAGTGGCTTTGTAGCTGAAAGAAAGCCGCTTCCAGAGAGCCGTTGCCCGCTCCAGCAAAATGCGTTTTCCTGCCTTGGGCGCTCTGGGCACCATCAAAGCGGCAGGCTTCTCGCTAAGCGTGCGGCTGCAAGCAAACCAGGTCGCTCCCAGGGTACAGAGAATTTCCAGTCCACAGGATATGAGTGCAAATTTTCCGTTGAACTGAAGGATCAGCTCCGGCAGTTCGTATTGGGAGGCATAGGCCTTGTAGAGAACGGTGGGCAGCAGTTGAAAGCCGCTGGCCAGTCCTACGGCGCAGCCCAGAACCGTGGCCGCACCGCAGTAAATCAGGTATTTGGCCATAATGGTGCGCCGATTGTAGCCCAGCGCCTTTAGAGTACCGATTTGAATCCGCTCCTCTTCTACCATTCGGGTCATGGTAGTGAGGGATACCAAAGCGGCCACCAGGAAAAAGAAAATAGGAAAGACTGCGGCCACATCGGCTACTTTCTCCACATCTACCTGATAGCGGGCGTAGCTGACATTGGAATTTCGGTCCAGGATGTACCATTCAGGTTTGTCCAGATCGTCAATATCCGCTTGTGCTTTGTCAATTTTCTTCTCTGCCTTGGCAATCTCGGCTGCGGCTGTTTCTTTTCCATCCTTATACGCAAGGCGTGCGCTATCCAGCTTCTTTTTTGCATCGGCCAATTTTTTTTCATTGGAAAAAATAGTCTTCCTGGCATCGGCTAACTTTTTTTCGTTTGCTGTGATTTCCTTTTGGGATTGGGTTATCTTTTTTTCATTGGCTTTAATCTGGTTTTCTGCGCCAGCCAGTTTCTTTTCTTGCTCCGTCACTTGGGCAAGCCCTTGTTCATATTGGGCGAGCCCCTGATCGTAGGCAGCAATTTGGGCCAGCATTTCATCGGACAAGGGATATCCAGCAGCCAAAGCTTCTTTTGCCTGCTGGACTTGATCCTTTACTGCGTCCAATTGCTTTTTACTTTCATTCAGCTGCTTTCGGGCCTGCTCCACTTGGGTCTTACCAGTACTCAGCGCCTCCTTCGCTTTTTTCAGCTGGGCTTTTCCCGATTTAAGTTCTTTTTTGCCATCCGCCAGCTTTGCCTCGCCGGTCTTTAACTGCGCCTTGGCTTTGCCCAGCTGGGCGGTTCCACTGTCAATCTCCTGCTGGCCCTGATCGATCTGCTTTTTTGCGTCAGCCAGCTCTTTTTCCGATTTTTTCTTTTCCTTATCTAGTTTTTCTTTGGCATCCTTGAGCTTATCCTCTGCTTTTGCAACGATCTCGTCATAGCGGACTGCGATCCGCACCGCAGAAAGGTCGTCGATCTCATCGGATACTGTCTGAATATGATCCTTGTAATCGTCCGAAAAAGAGGCTCCCGCATTTTTAAGGGTAAGGAAAAGATCGGTATAGGCATCCAGCTTGTAGGCGGAGCTGTCTGTATAGACAATGACACCCGCCCGTCCATTGCCCGCGGAGGCTGGTTCTTTGGAATTGCAGAAATAATAAGGGCTGTTGACAATTCCAACGATGGTGAAATTTTGCTGCCGATAGGTGTCGGAAAGATCCTCCGTATCCGGGGAGATGGCAAGGGTATCACCAATAGACAGCTGGGACATATAGTCGTTGGGTTTTTCAATTACGCACTCACCAGTTTTTTTCGGCATACGCCCTTTAACCAAGGTCAAATCGTTGATGAAGGCAGCACTGTTGTTTTTGGAAAGCTCCAGGCCATAGATTCGTCCGGCCAGAACCTCGTCCTCGCCGGTGGACATGAGCACATCCGTCACATAAGCAGGCATCACCTGGTCCACCTGGGGAAGGGAAGCAAGTGCCGCAGCATCTTCGCCGGTCAGACCCATGGTCGATTTAATATTAAAATCCGACATAGAACTGTCCTGGTAGTATTGATCTACGGAGGCCTTCATATCAGGAGTTGAGGAAAGGATCCCCACTAGAAAGCCCACTCCCAGAGCGACGATGGCTATAATGGCCACAAAACGGCCGAAACTCTGTTTGATCTCTCTTGTGATTGTGCGGGTGTAATTGCGTTTCATCAGATCACCACTCGATTTGTTCTACAGGAATAGGATGGTTGTTTTCTTCGGTTCGGGACACTTTGCCGCTATGAATGTGGATCACCCGATCAGCCATGGGCGTCAGCGCCTGGTTATGGGTTACTACGATTACCGTCTTATTCATGTTGCGGCAGCAATCCTGGAGCAGCTTGAGAATTGTTTTTCCCGTGCTGTAGTCCAGAGCTCCGGTAGGCTCATCACATAAAAGAATTTTGGGGTTCTTGGCCAATGCCCGGGCGATGGCCACCCGCTGCTGTTCGCCGCCTGAAAGCTGCGCCGGAAAATTGTCCATGCGCTCACCCAAGCCTACGGAGTGCAGCACCTCTTCCGGAGGCAGAGGTGCGCTGCATATTTCAGAGGCCAGCTCCACATTTTCCAGTGCAGTCAGATTTTGAACCAGATTATAAAACTGGAATACAAAACCCACGTCATGGCGGCGGTAAGCAGTGAGCGCTTTTTCGTTCATGTTGCTTACGATACGATCATCTAAAAGGACTGTACCTTCATCGCAGGAATCCATGCCTCCCAAAATGTTGAGCACTGTTGTCTTACCGGCTCCGCTGGGGCCGACGATGATGCAGAATTCTCCCTGTCCGATGGAAAAGGTGATATGATCGGCGGCGGCAATGGTCTGGCTGCCCATGTGGTAATATTTACAAACATCCTGAAATGTAACATAGCTCATTTGGAAATCCCCTCCATCTTTTCTGCTGTCAACTGAACCAGCCGCTGAAATTCCAACATATTTTTTTCGCCGATGGCATCCAGCAGCATATCAAAATATTGTTCAACGAACCTGCGTTTTTCTGTCACATAGCGGCCGCCAGCCAAGCTGAGGCGAACCTGCATCCGCCGCCGGTCCTCCTGGGCCGTCTCCATGATGACGTATCCTTTTTTGCGGAGAGCGGAGAGGATGGTAGTAATTCTTTGGCGGGTAACAAATAGGGAATCGCTCAGCGTTGAGGGATAGACGGTTTCTTTTTTATGGACGTCCAGATAAAGAAGGACCCGCATCTCTCCCTGACAGAATTCCATCAATGGGGCAACCAGTTCCATATCATACATTTTTTGCAGCGATCCTAAAAAGGAATCCCGCAGCTGCCGTTTATCCATAGGTTGGTCCTTTCAAAAAGTAAATAGTATAGTATAATCAATATGGTTGACTATACTATACTATATTCGGCTTGCCAGTACAATATACAGTTTCAATTTTCTGAAATTTTATTTCTTCTGATTGAACCTAGCCTCTGCTTTGCCCCAATCAACAACCTCAAACCAGTTTCTCGCAAAACGATCCACCTGTACAGGATACTTGAGATAGTAGGCATGCTCCCATACATCCAGCGCCATCACCGGCATCAGCTTGTCAATGGCAGGACTGCTGCAATTACCGGTCGTTGCAATATGGAGCTTGCCGCCGCCTTCTGAATTGAGCCATACCCATCCGCTGCCCATGACACTTTTGGCCGCGTCCACAAACAAGTTCTTAAAATTTTCGTAGTTTCCGTAGTTGGCATTTATCGCTTTTAAAAGATTCCCATGGGGCAGAGTAGCGCGGCTGGGATCAAGCCCCTCAAAGAACAGGCCATGATTGTAGACAGAACCTGCATAAAATTTCATCTTTTGGGCGGTCACAGCAGGAACCTGGCGAATGTCCTTTAAAATCAAGTCCTGCAGCGTCCAGCTGCCATACTGGGGATTGGCTGCGATGAGCTGGTTGAGTGTTTCGACGGCATTTTTATAAATAACATCATAATGAAAATACATGGTGTTGGGATCCAGATATGGAACAAAGCTGGAGTAGGGGTGACGCATTGTGATTGGTGTAAAAGGGTATTTGTCTAACATAAAAGTCCTCCTTCATATTTAAAACTGCTTTTTATATACTATGAAACGCGGCAGGCTTTGTTGATAGGCATGATCCAAGAGGCATGGCAGCCTGCCAATCTGGAAAAAGACTTAACAAGGGATAGGGATCGATGGTATAATATGCATGTTTGATTTGTTTTGGGAAAACTTAAGGAGAGAATGAATGAATTTATTGGTATTATATCTGGCGATCACCTTTTTCGGCTATTTCGTCGGAAGCAAATTGAGAAAATCGGAAAAGGACTTTAAGTGGACGGGAAAGGTACAGCTGATTGCGATTATCGTCCTGGTTTTTACGATGGGAAGCCGCATCGGAGCTGATAAAAGTGTTATCGCATCCCTTTCGTCGATTGGGCTTACGGCGTTCATTTTAACCCTTTTGATCCTTGCGGGCAGCGTGGGCGCAGTTTTTGCCGCCAGAAAGCTGCTGGGCTTCAGTAAGGAGGGCATGAAAACCGATGACTAGAGCAATTTTAATTTCCGTAATCGCCGGAATTCTGGCCGGGTACTTTTTTCTCCCTGATTGGTTCATTGACCTTTCCGGTAATGTTTTGATTGCGGGCCTTTGCGTGTTGCTGTTCTTTGTGGGAATGGATATCGGAAGAGAAGGGACCGTAGTAGAAAATTTCAAGAAAGCCGGATGGCGTATTCTGATCTTTCCATTTGTGATCATTTTTGGTACCTTGATCGGCTCTCTCGCAGGGGCGTTGATTTTGCCGTCCCTGGGCATCCGTGACGCCTTGGCCATTGGTTCAGGCTTCGGCTGGTATACGCTGGCGCCAGTGATGCTTTCCAAGTATTCGACCTACGTGAGCGCACTTTCTTTCATGCACAATGTAATGCGGGAGCTGTTTGGAATTTTGCTGATTCCGATTGTTGCAAAAAAAATCGGGTATATAGAAACGGTGGCGCTGCCGGGAGCTGCGGCCATGGATGTGTGCCTGCCCATCGTTGAAAAAGCTACAAGAGGGGACATTGCGGTCTATTCCTTTCTATCGGGAGTGGTTCTCAGTATCGCAGTACCTGTTTTAGTGGGATTTATAGCCGGAGTATAGGCTGAAATATAAAAGGAGAAGAAATCGATGAAAAAATTAGATGTTTTTAAAGGAAGCGACAAATACGTTGTTACGCCGGAGCTGATGAACGCGGTCAATGTTTCCATTGCGCTGGAAAAGCCGCTGCTGATCAAGGGCGAGCCGGGAACGGGAAAAACCATGCTGGCCGAAGCCATCGCCGATGCCCTGGGCATGAATCTGATCATATGGGGGATCAAATCCACCACCAAGGCCCAGGAAGGGCTCTATGTTTACGATACGGTCCAAAGACTGTACGACAGCCAGTTCGGAGAGGGAGATGTTTCCGATATCAAACAGTACATCAAGCTGGGAAAACTGGGCGAAGCGTTCACTTCCGACCAGCAGGTGGTGTTGCTGATCGATGAGATCGACAAGGCGGACCTGGAGTTCCCCAACGACCTTTTATGGGAGCTGGATAAAATGGAATTCTATATCAATGAGACAAAGGAGACCATCCGCACCAAGACCCGTCCTATTGTAATCATCACGTCCAATGCGGAAAAAGAACTGCCGGATGCTTTCCTGCGCCGCTGTATTTTCCATTACATCGAATTCCCGGATACAGGCAAGATGGAAGAAATCATCCGCGTTCACTACGGGGATATCGACCGCAAGCTCTGCCAAAAGGCGCTGGAAGCCTTTTACGAGATCCGGGGCATGAAGGAGCTGCAGAAAAAACCCAGCACTTCTGAGCTGCTGGACTGGCTGCAGGCGCTGATGATCAGCGGCGTCAATGTGAACAAGCTCAAGGATGAAATTCCTTTTGTGGGCGTGCTTTTGAAAAAGAACCAGGACATCGATATTATGCACGAAATCAAAGAAAAAGGCTACTCGCTGAAGAGGTGGTAATGTGTTTTTAGAATTCTTTTATCTTCTCAGGGCTAAGGGCCTTGAAGTCTCCATAAATGAATGGATGGCGCTGATCGAAGCTCTGGATAAGGGACTTTGCGGATCCTCGCTGACCGGCTTTTACCACCTGTGCCGAAGCGTTCTTGTAAAGAGCGAATCCGACTACGATAAGTTCGACGCAGTCTTTGCCGAGTATTTCAAAAACGTCCAGACTCCCGAGGATCTGCCGGAGGAGTTCTGGAAATGGCTCAGTGAAAACCAGCGGGAGCGGGATATCAACGATAAGGGCGATGCAGAAGACATTCAGCGGGAACTGGATGAATTGCTGCAAATGTTTTATGAACGGATCCAGGAGCAAAAAGAAAAGCATGACGGTGGAAACTACTGGATTGGAACCGGCGGAACATCCACCATGGGCCACGGCGGCTACAACAGCCAGGGAATCCGGGTGGGCGGCAAAGGCCGGCATAAATCGGCAGTTCAGGTGGCCGGGGAACGGAATTTCAGAGATTTCCGCCAGGATAATATTCTCGATATCCGCCAGTTCCAGATGGCTTTCCGCAAGCTGCGCCAGTATTCATCCAGAGTGGACGGCGCCAAGACAGAGCTGGATATTGACCAGACCATCGATAAGACCTGCGATAACGCCGGGCTTTTGAGTCTGGTTTACGATAAACCGAGGAAAAATACGGTCAAGCTGCTGCTGCTCATCGATTCCGACGGGTCCATGCTCCCTTACAGCCGCCTCTGCAACCGACTCTTTCAGGCGGTGAGCAAGTCCAGTCATTTCAAGGATTTGAAGGTGTATTACTTCCATAACTGCATCTATGATAATCTGTACAACACACCCCTGTGCAAACGGGGCGACTGGATTGATACCAGCTGGGTGCTTTCCAATCTGGACAGTGAATACAAAGTGATCTTTGTCGGCGATGCCGCCATGGCGCCTTCCGAGCTCTACCGCAAGGGCGGAAACTCGGTTATTGGGCTTTGGAACAAAGAACTGGGCATCGATTGGCTTAAAAAGTTCGATCGCAGATATAAAAAGAAAATCTGGCTAAACCCCATTAAAGAGGTCGAGTGGGAATGGGCTTACGGCGCGCAGACCATTCAGGCGGTGGGGGAAGTGTTCCCCATGTTTGAGCTGTCCCTGGACGGGCTGGAGAAGGGGATCAAGAAGCTGCTGGTCAAATAGAAAATCAAGCCTGACAGGCTTTTGTGAAAAGGCAGTTGCGGGGTTGGACTTGCGTCTGTCTTTTGTTTCGCAGGTATTTTTCAGAGTATTCAAAAATGAATAATGTGTGAATCCTGGACATAGGATGAAAACGGTGAGTTTAATCGTTATCATTTAATGAGAAAGGAGTCATACATATGAACAACGAACATCCTAAGGGATCAGAGAATTCCTTAGAACAATTCGGGTATAAGCAAGAGCTGAATCGCGTTCTCGGCTTGCCGGCAGTGTGTCTATTCGGGTTCGCGTATTTAGCGCCCTGTACGATTTTTTCGTATTTTGGCCTGATTAACGGGAGCACCCACGGGATGATGTCATTTGCCTACTTGATTGCGACAGTGGCGATGCTTTTTACAGCGCTTAGCTACAGACAGATGGTAAAGGCCTATCCCATCGCAGGATCGGTTTATAACTATACCTCCAAATCGATCAATCCCAGTGTGGGTTTTTTATCTGGGTGGGTAATTATATTGGATTATATTCTTCTCCCAATGATCAATTACATTATCGCATCCGGGTTTATTCCTCTGATTCTTCCGAGGATACCGGTGTGGCTGGATATGGTGATCCTGATTGTAATCGTAACCTTGATCAACCTTGTTGGCGTAAAAGTAATGTCAACCTTTGATAATATCTTTATCATTATTCAGTTTGCCTTTGTACTGACGGCGATCATTTTTGCCGTTAAGGTCATTGGACAGCACGATTATTCCGTATTTGATATCAATGGATTTATCAATCTTTCCGAATGGTCCGACGTGGGATTGAGCGGCGTTGTTTCGGGCGCAGCCGTTCTCTGCCTGTGTTTCCTGGGCTTTGATTCCGTCACCACCCTGGCCGAAGAGGCCAAGGATCCGGCAAAGACCATTGGCAAAGCGCTGATTATCATAACCATTTGTGCAGGTGCTTTATTTGTGATCGCGACCTTTTTATTCCAGGTTGCATGGCCGGAAGGCTGGAGAGAGTTGGATCCGGACAACGGTTCCTATCAGCTGATCGGATACCTGGCAGGCCAATTCATGGCAACCATGCTCTGCTGGGTTATGATTATCGCTTGTCTGGCTTCCGCCATTTCGTCTCAAGCAGCATGCGCCAGAATTTTATACGGCATGGGGCGTGACCGCCAGATTCCGAAAAAATTCTTCGGACATGTGAGCGAAAAGCATAAGGTCCCCGATTACAACATCATTCTCATCGGAATTGTTTCCCTGCTATCGATTTGGATCAGCCTTGACATCGGCTCTACAATGATCAACTTTGGGGCACTCCTGGGATTTGCCATGGTAAATGTATCGGTCTTTGCTCATTACTGGGTAAAAGAAGGGAATCGGGGACCGGCGGCTGTCTTTAAATATATCGTGCTGCCTGCCTGCGGTACCATCATATGTATGGCCCTTTGGGTGAATCTGGGCATGTGGGCGATGATCATCGGCTTTATCTGGATGGCCATCGGCGTGGCGGCTCTGCTCATCAACAAGAAACGGGGCGTCAGCATCGAATTATAAGCATGGATATGAAAGGAGGGTGAACGTGGAGTTTGCTGATAAAATATTAAAAAGCAGCGCTGTATTTACCGGGTATGAGGCAAAGCCTTTTGCCGGCGGAGTGGCGATAAAAGGAAACAAAATTCTGGATGTTTTAAAGGGGGATGAAATCGATCGATATCGGTCCCAAGAAACGAAGGTGTATGCTTATGGAGATAAGCTGATTATGCCGGGATTTGTGGACGCCCATGATCACTTGTGGTGGGGAGCGGTCGCCGACAGCGACCATATGGTGGATTTGACTTCTTCTGTTTCGGAGGAGGACGCCATTGAAAAAATCAAGCAATACGCCAGGAAGCACCCCCACGAAAAACGGATCCGCGGCTTCGGCTGGTATCCGGCCAATTGGAATGATGCGCCGCTGCCTACGAAGATAAGTTTGGATGAGGCGGTTCCTGACCGGCCGGCATATATGAACTGCGCCGACGCCCATACAGGGTGGTTTAACAGCCTCGCTCTTGCGGAATCCGGCTACTCTGCTGACATGGATCTGGGCGCGGGCTATCTGGGAACTTTTGAAAACGGGGAGCTGAACGGGCTGGTTTATGAGCCTGACGCCCTTGCGATCGGCTGGGAAAAGATGTATGCATTTCCGCCGGATCAAATCAAATCCATTGTCAGCAATTTTATGAAAGGCCTGGCAAAGCAGGGGGTTACTTCCCTCAGCGAAATGAGCGCCGATGATTATAAAGACCTATTCCATGACCGCTACCAGGTCTTTAAGGAAATGGATGAAAGGGGCGAATTGACCAGCCGAGTCCACGTATACACCAAATTCATGGGATATACCGACTTTCAAACCGCCGGGGCCTGGAAGCAGGAATTTTGTTCGGATAAATTCAGAATCAGCGGACTTAAAGGGTTTTTGGACGGTGTTACCTCGACTTACACCGGGCTTCTGCTCCAGCCCTATGCTGACCGGCCTGATACCTGCGGAGACGGCGTTCCCCTTGCTTCACAGGAGGAATTGAATGCAAGCGTTGCCGCAGGCAATGGGGCGGGCCTTCCGGTTCGCATTCATGCCCTTGGGGATGGGGCGGTGCGTATGGCTCTGGATGCATTCGAAGAATCCATCCGGGTTAACGGCAATCATGGCCTGGTCAATACCATTGAACATATTGAAACGATTGATGCAGCGGACCTGTCCCGATTCAAGGAACTGGGCGTGGTTGCTTCCATGCAGGGAGAACATTTATCTCTGGAGCACAACGAAAAAATTACCCGGCTGGGAAAAGATCGGTGCAGGCTGGAATGGCCCTTCAGATCCCTGCTGGACGCAGGTGCGGACCTGGCCTTTGGCACGGATTTCCCTGTGGTTTACTACAATCAGCTCCCGGGAATTTGGGCGGCGGTAACAAGAAAGAACTACGATGGAACTCTGGCAGGAGTTGAAAACGGCGAAACTATCACCCTGGCGGAAGCCCTGACAGCAAACACGCTAGGTGCTGCAAAAGTATATAATCGAGATCATGAATTAGGGACGCTGGAGCCCGGTAAGCTGGCCGATGTTATTGTTTTGGATAGAAACTTATTCGAAGTACCGGAAGATGAAATTCGGGAAGCTAAGGTGATTTTAACCATGATGGATGGGAAGATCACCCACGAGGCTTAACCCCGGGCTATGGGGCGTTTGGTAGTGAAACGTTTTTACAGAAGTTTACCGGAATGCGGGGCGGCTGCGGCTTGCAGATAGGATGTGGGGATATTTGGGAAAAAACTAAAACAAAATTTTACTTTTTACGCAGGTTTCAACGGCCAGACGCTGTCAAATTCGCAATGAGGCCGTGCGGGCCCCATAGTTTGCGGAACCAGGCCCAGTAAACCAACAACTTTGCGTAAATAGTTCGCTTTCTTCCAGAAATTTTCCGCAGAGTCCGCTTCTAGTAAGGTGAACGCTTTCCCCGGCCTCCATCCCAACTGCCCCCCGTATAAATGGGCAAAACAAAAGGGAGAACAGTTTCTGTTCTCCCTTTTGCGATGTTGGAAAATACTATTTCATGAGAGCCTGGATGGACTCTTCGATAACTTCACATACCTTATCAATGGATTCATAGGAAATGGATGCGCAAGGCTCAATACGAGCAACGGTTACGTCATTCATCGTAGCAGAAGTCATAACCTTTCTCGAGAACATTTCCTTGCAGAAATCGTGCATGATATCCATGTCAGGCAGAACCAGACCGATCATGAGACCAGTACCGCGGACTTCCTTGAGCATTTCCGGATATTTTTTCTGGATTTCGTTCAGTTTCTTGAGGAAATATTCGCCCTTTTCCTTAACTAGCTGAGGAATGTCGTTTTCCAGGATGTAACGGATGGAAGCGATACCTGCTGACATAGCCAGAGGATTTCCGCCGAATGTAGGCATGGAAACCAGTGTTGGGTTTTCAACCAGAGCTTCTGTTACCATCCAAGGTCTTGCGATGATACCGGTCAGAGGCATGCAACCGCCGCCGATGGCTTTACCGAACAGCAGAATATCAGGAACGATGCCTTCTGCTTCTGTTCTCCACAGAGCGCCGGTTCTGCCCAGACCAGTCTGGATTTCGTCGCAGATCATAGCTACGCCGTACTTATCGCAGATCTCTCTTACCTTCTTCAGATATCCGGCCGGAGGAATGATGATTCCGCCTTCGCCCTGGATCGGTTCGAGGATAACTGCGGCAACCTTTTCGCCTACGGACTGCAGGTTCACGATTGCGTTTTCCATCTGCTCCGCATCACCGTATTTTACGTGCTGAACCTGCTGAATATTTGGAGTAAACGGTGATCTATAATCAGCGTTACCGATCAGGGACAGAGCGCCTGTCGATAATCCGTGATAAGCATTAACAGTAGAAATAAACCATTTTCCGCCTGTAGCCAGCTTGGAAAGCTTGATTGCAGCTTCTGTTGCTTCTGTACCGCCGTTTGTCGGCCATACTGCCTGCAGATCTCCCGGTGTGATCAGTCCCATCAAGTGGCTGAAATATCCCTGGAGCGGGTTAACCAGATCCTGTGAGTGCTGCGGGTAACGATCCAGCTGAGCATGAACGGTCTTCATGATTTCTGTATTTTTATGGCCTGCCAGGAAAATTCCGAATCCTCCCAGACAGTCGATGAATTCAGTGCCTTTAACATCGGAGAAGAATTCGCCTTCTCTCTGTGACCATTCTGAAAACATAGGGTCAGTTGACATGATTTCTCTGTATGGGAGCCAGCCAGGGTTTACATTTTCATTATAGTTTGCTTCTGATTCCTTGAGAATCGTATCTACATCTTCCTGTGAAAGCTGATCTTTCTGAATATAACCTTCTACGCGTTTTGCAATCTCTAAACCTAATTCTTTGTTTGTTACTGTCATGTGATGTCCTCCTTTGTTCACATACCGAAATACAAATTTTAAAAGCCATACCTAAAGCGGTCAAACCCAAGTTGGGTGAGTGGTATCATTAAATTTGTCATACCATTAAGAAGGCAAGAGCCGTCCGGTATGGCTTTTATAAATTACCACTTGGTTATCGTGTGTAATTTACTATTATATAAAAGCAAATTGCATGCCAACATTCAGCATGAAAAATAAAAAATATTTGTTGAAATTTCAACGTTTTTAAAAATCCATAATAAGAAAATAATATGGATATTCAATGGAGAATAAAAAGAAGGGGAGAATAAGGAGAAAGCCTGGAATTTCAACAAATTAAAATCTTAAATCATTATTTAAAAATGAATTGACGGCAAACCAATTATTCGCCTGTGGAATCTTCTGAAAGAAAGAACAGAAAAGGGGTTGTCGCAGGAATCGTAATCATCGTGATCCCTGGATCCTTGAGTGTCACGTTAACGGAATGTCGGGGCCGGGCCCGAAGGGCCCGCTCCTTTCCAGCAGGTTTGCAAAATGGAGCGAAAAAAAAGGCCCCGACAGAAATTCTGCCAGGACCTTTTCGTGAGAATAATAAAGATGAAATTACAAGGAGTGTCTTACGCGAACTTGATGATCGTACCGGTCTTTCCCTCGAGAGCCTCTGTCGCTTTGTCCAGAGATGTAATGATTGCACGTTTCTGAGGGAAAGCCCGTACGAACTTCATGGCAGCTTCTACCTTAGGCAGCATGCTGCCGGCTGCAAAGTGGCCTTCTTCTTTATAGCAGGCCAGCTCTGCGAGAGTTACTTCATCCAAGTTCTTTTGGTTTGGTTTGTTAAAGTTAATTGCTACTTTTTCTACTTCGGTAAGGATCATGAGAATGTCCGCGTCAACCTGCTCAGCCAGAAGCTCAGCCGCGAAGTCCTTATCGATAACCGCTGCGGTTCCTTCCAGGGAGCCGTCGGCGTTTTCAATAACCGGGATACCGCCGCCGCCGCATGTAATTACGATTGCGTGGTCCCACAGCTCTTTAACAGCGTCGATTTCGACGATTTTTCTCGGAAGAGGGGAGGCCACTACTCTTCTAAAGCCGCGGCCGGCGTCTTCCTTCATAACATATCCTTTTTCGGATTCCAAAACCTTGGCTTCCTCTTCCGAATAGAAGGGGCCGATGGGTTTGGTGGGATTTTTAAATGCAGGATCGTTTTTTTCAACGACCATCTGTGTAGCAACGGTCACTACTGGTATATTTCGATTTGTCTGGTTTAATGCGTATTTCAAGCATTGCTGGATGTGATAGCCGATGTAACCCTGGGACATTGCTCCGCATACATCAAAGGGCATCGCCGGGGTAACATCTTTCGCAGCTTCGGAGGCCATTACGATTCTGCCCACCTGAGGGCCGTTTCCATGCACAACCGCCAGCTCATATCCCTGCTTGCTGATCTGCGCGATATGCTCGCAGGTGTTTTTTACAACCTCAAGCTGTGCCTCGGCAGTAGCAGGGCCTTTGCCTGACTGAAGGGCATTGCCTCCTAAAGCGATTACGATTTTTTCCTTAGTCATTCCATATCTCCTTTATTTGGTTTCTTGCTGACATTTTGGCTGCTGCTGTGTAATGCAGTGCACGTTGCCGCCGCCGTAAACAATTTCTCTTGTAGGTACGCCGACTACTTTACGTTCCGGGAACATCTCCTGGAGCTGCTCTAAAGCCAAGCTGTCATATTCATCATCATACTGAGGAGCGATGACACCGCCGTTGACGATTAAAAAGTTCATGTAAGAAGCAATGCAGATATCATCGTCTTCCCGGGGAATCGTGCCTTCAACCTGGTCGATATCGAACTCGCCGCTGAGTTTAACGGGCACTTTCGGTAAGGTCAGCTTGTGTACCTTCAGCTTGCGCCCCTTGGCGTCGGTCGAGTTGATCAGGATATCATATGCCTGGCGGCAAGTATCGTAAAACGGATCTTCTTTATTTTCAGTCCAGATACAAGCCGCTTCACCGGGCCGAACAAAGCAGGCCACGTCGTCCACATGTCCGTCAGTTTCGTCTGGATCAATTCCATCTTTCAGCCAAATAACTTTTTCTGCGTTCAAATATTCTTTCAGCATGTCTTCGATTTCTTCCTTGGACATGTGAGGATTACGTCCCTCGCTCAAAAGGCACATCTCTGTGGTGAGAACCGTACCTTCACCGTCGACATGAAAGCTTCCGCCTTCGAGGACAAAACCTTCCGTATGATAGGAATCGATTCTCTCCAGTTCGCAAAGTTTGCGCGCCACCAGGTTATCCTGATCCCAAGGGAAGTAGAGTCCGTCGTAAAGGCCGCCCCATGCATTGAATTCCCAATCCACACCGCGGATGCGGCCCTGATCGTCAATGACGAAGGTAGGGCCGCAGTCCCGGATCCAAGAATCGTTGGTGTTGACCTCCACGACACGAATGTCATCGGAAAGTCTGGCTCTTGCGTTGGAAAACTGAGCAGGGGATACGAGCATAGTAACAGGCTCAAATTGGCTGATTGCTTCTGCTACGGCCTTGAATGCGTTCTGGGCGGGCTTAGCGCCGTTGCGCCAGTTATCCGGTCTTTCCGGCCAGATCATGAATACTTGTTCATGAGGCTCGAACTCGCCGGGCATTCTAAAGCCGTCTTTTTTTGGAGTTGAGTTTATTCTCTTTGCCATCTATTTTAGCCTTCTTTCTTGTATCGTTTCTTTATTCTCCGAATACTTCCGCCATGAATTCGTCTAATTCTTCCTTAACGGCAGCCTTAGCCAGTTCGGAACCTTCCTTCTGGTAACGAGTGAAGTATACGAGCAGACCTCTCATTGCAGTCAGTCTGTTTTCAGCTTCGTCCCAAGCGATGGAAATTTCGGAGTCCAGAACTTCGTCTGTAACTTCTTCGTTTCTTGTTGCCGGCAGGCAGTGGAGGAATTTTGCTCCCAGGTTTGCCTTGTTCATCAGTTCTTTGCTGACCTGATATTTGGGCATGAAGATCTTCTGTCTTTCTTCAGGTGACAGCTCGTTTTCATAGAGGCCATACCATACGTCTGTGTAGATAAAGTCAGCATCTTTCATGGCTTCATCCACATCGTCGGTTACCATCCAGCTTCCGCCTGATTCTTTGCAGTTTGCTTCGTAGATATCGGTGTGTTCCGGTCTCAGCTGGAAGCCTTTCGGTCCGAAGTGGCAGTAGTTGGCGCCGATCTTGGTTACGATGAATCCTAAGGAAGCGCATACCTGAGTGGCATCTCCTACGAATACGATCTTGCAGTCTTCAATGCTCTTTCCTTCCGGCAGGTGCTCGATCATGGTGATCATGTCGCCGATTTCCTGTGTCGGGTGGTTGTAATCGGACATTCCGTTTAATACAGGAACAGAAGATGAGTTGGCCAGTTTAACAACGGTTTCATGTTCGATAACTCTTGACATAATGATGTCTACATAACGGGAGATAACTCTTCCGGTATCTTCAATTGTTTCGTGTCCGCCCAGCTGGATCATTCCAGGTCCCAGGTACTGTGCGTGTCCGCCCAGCTGTTCCATGGCTGTTTCGAAGGATACTCTTGTTCTGGTGGAGGACTGCTGGAAGATCATAGCCAGTGTCTTATCCTTCATCAGCGGCGGATTGTATCCTGCTTTGATGCATTTTTTAATTTTCAGGGACAGATTGATGATGTCCATCAGTTCCTGCTTGGTAAAATCGCACGTGTCGATAAAATGTCTTAATTCTTTAGTCATACTTGATTCTCCTTTTAATTCTCTTTTTTCCGTTTATACAATGTTCAATATCCGTCCGGTAACGCGCTGTTTTGATTCCTGCCGCGTTACACCACTCACCCAGAGGACGTGCTTACATGATAGCTTCGGAATTTTCAGATTACAATTACCTTCCGTAGTGAAATCAGGCGATTGCAACTAAAGTGTAATTGCTCTCAGGTAAAAGGTAGTAGGAGGAGTAGCACTTGGTGTATGGGAGCATACTATAAAAGTAGTACTAAAAATATCATCCGGGTGGAATGAAATTTGCATGTTATTAATTGTAGGAGGTGCGAATGATAATGATGAATTTGACACATGAACAATGGGAAAAAATAAACCGGCTGATTCTGGAGGCTCATTCGGAAGGTGATATATACCGATTGAGGAAAAGCGTTTTGCAGAAATTGGATGAGCTGATTCCCCACGACAAATCGTTTTTTGACCTGGGATATAAAAAGGATACCAAGGTGGTCTTCTTTGATCCGGTGTCTGATAACATGGATCGGGGGTATCTGACATCTTATTTCAATAAATATGAGTCCATCGATATTATGTTCTGGTTCTTTTCCCAGACGCAGAGGAACATATACAGGGAAAGTGATTATGTGACCGATGTGATGGAAGAAACATCCGTATTCTACAGAGAGTGGATGAAGCCGCAGGACATCCGCTACAGCATGGGCTCAAGGGTTGCCTTTGAGGAAGTGCTCTACGGGTCTATTAATCTCTGGCGAAGCAAGGAGCATGGGGACTTTACCGATGAAGAGGTGTATATCCTGGGTGTAATCAATAAACATCTGGCGTGCCACTTCCACAATAAGTTTCCCAACGGCATCAAACGAAATAATGAAAATGATTATACGGATACAATGGTCCATCTGTATGGACTGACCCCGAGAGAGTCAGAGGTCGTGGAGCTCATATACGAAGGGCTGCCGATCCGGGCAATCGGAGAAAAGCTTTTCATATCAGAAAATACAGTAAAAAAACATACACACAACATTTTTAAAAAAATGAACATTTCCAACAGAGCCCAGCTAATGAAAATTGTACACGGATATATGACCACCAGTGTGGATGATTTAGTAGAAAAACGGTAAACATGTCAAAAGCTTTCAGCCAGTTAAATATTGACATGTTTTTTTTACAGAAAAGCAAACTTGGGATGCCAGCGTTTGTCAGTGAGGATGTGGCCAAACAGGGTTAAACCGTCTGCAGTGCGGAATTAAAATAAAAAAGAATAAATAGGAGGTCGTTGTATGAAAATAAGGGTAGCATGCTCCCAGATAGACTGCGTACTGGGGGACAAAGAAGCAAACTTTAAAAAGATGGAAGAAAGCGTCAAAACAATCAAATCTGATGATCCGACTGTAGAGCTGATCGTTTTTCCCGAACTGGCCCTCAATGGATATGAATGCCCTGAGCTGTTTGAAGACATGGCAGAAGTGTGTCCGGGCGGGGCCTACATAAGGAAGATAGGCAGGATTGCGCAAATCTGGGATGTGCACATTGCTTTTGGCTTTATTGAGCGGGAAGATCGTGAATACAGTATGCAGCTGTACAATACGGCTCTGCTCCTGGACAACAAAGGCGCAATCATTGGAACGTATCGCAAGTCTCACTTGGTTGAAGGCTTTGAGGCAGATAACTTTACAAAAGGCGGCCAATACCCGGTCTTTGATACCAGGTGGGGAAAAGTAGGTATGGCGATCTGCTGGGACGCGGCTTTTCCTGAAACCGTAAAGCTTTTGGCACTAAAGGGTGCAGAACTGATCCTGGTTTTGGCAGCCTGGGAAAAGCCCCATGCCTTTGACTGGGATCTGACCTTGGCAGCCAGAGCATTTGATAACGTAGCTTGCATCGCAGCCTGCAATCGCGCAGGAACAGATCGGACTTTGTCCTATCTGGGAAAAAGCAAACTGGTGGCGCCGGGCGGACGGGTACTGAAAGAATGCGGTGATGAAGAATGTACGATAATCGGAACTCTGAATTTAGATGAAGTGAAAAAGATGCGCCGGGGATATTACGATTTGATCAGGAACGCCTCGTTTTATGAAGTTATATAGTTTACCAGGGGGTGATGAGCGTGAATACGATTAAAGACGGCTTTGCCGCAGATATGCTGGCGAAGAACATGGACAATATTTTTGAATCAATCTATGACGAAATCCTGATCACAGATAATCGTGGCGTGGTCCTGAAAGTGAGTACGGATTTTGAAAAGGAGTATGGGCTGGATCCGGGCAGCGCCATAGGAAGGACGGTAAAGGACCTGGAGGAAGAGGGCTATTTTAAACCATCCATTGCCGCGATTGTACTGGAAAACCAAGAAAAGGTCACAATGCACCAGAGAAATAACAAGGGGAGAGAGATTATCGTCACGGGCATCCCCGTTAAAGATGAAAACGGCAATATCAAATTAGTAGTCACCTTTTCCAGAGATGTTACGGATTTTATTAATTTAAAAAATGAGTACAAATCTTTGGAAGATAAGATGGCGCTGTACAAAGAGGAGTTGGAGAAGCTGAGAAATGAAAACATAGAAGTCGATGGAATTATTGCAGAGAGCATTCAAATGAAACGAGTGCTGCAGGAGGTAAACCGAATCGCGGCTTACGATGCTTCGGTCCTTTTGACAGGAAAATCCGGAGTCGGAAAAAGTATGCTGGCAAAGATCATTCACAGCAAAAGCGAACGGAGGAACTATCCCTTTATTGAGATCAATTGCGGGGCGATCCCAGAAAACCTGCTGGAATCAGAATTCTTCGGCTATGAAAAAGGCTCGTTCACAGGTGCCAATGAAAAGGGCAAAGTGGGGTTAATTGAGGTAGCCCAAAACGGAACGCTGTTTTTGGATGAAATATCCGAAATGCCTCTAAACTTACAAGTCAAACTTCTGAAAACCATTCAAGATAAAACGATTACACGAGTAGGAGGCACTAAGGAAATCCAGGTGGATTTCAGGCTGATTACTGCCTCCAATAAAAACCTTGAATCTCTGGTGAAAAAAAATTTATTTCGAGAAGACCTGTTTTACCGTCTCAATGTCATACCAATCGATATACCGCCGCTCAAAGAACGAAAAGACGACATTATTCCGCTGATTCTTTATTTTACTGACAAATTCAATCGCAAATATAATATGGAAAAATCTTTTTCCGTAGAAGTCATGCACGTTCTGGAACATCAGGAATGGCCGGGAAATATCAGAGAGCTGGAAAACCTGGTGGAACGGGTTCTTTTGACTTCCGATCAGAAGATGATCGATGTGGATGTTCTGGATGTTGCCATGAAGGGAGCTTTGGAGGTGAAGCACTTTGAGAACCATGAACACCTGACGCTTGAAGAAGCTGTCGAAGCTCTGGAACGGGAGATGATAACAGATAGTTATGCCAAGTGCAAAACCACGGTTGGCGTAGCTAAAATGCTTGGAATCAGCCAGCCTACGGCATTTCGTAAAATCAAAAAATATGTCAAAGATGAAACAAAAGAATAGATTTATTCTAATTAGAATAGGTATTCGTTTTGGTATAAATGCGAAATGGCAGTCGATAAAAAATGAAATTTACACAAGAGGGTAGAATTTTGCCGAATACAGCTGTATTCGAACGTGAATAAAACGAAAAAACGGTAAGTCGTGTAAATGAGAGATTTACAGAATTCTGAAAAAAATATATTTTGGCATAATTCTTGCGTCTTATTGTTGATACATTAAATTTGTTCTACCATTTTATTTTTATCGTCTGTATTGTTTGTAAGACAGGAGGTCTTAAAATGGCAAGTCATGAAGAGGTATACAAAGAACTAAAAGGCCGAACTGGCCTGAACCCTGATATAGAAGAAGAACTATGCCGCAGAATTTCCGTTATCGAAGAGTCCGGCGGGGAAATTGTACCCCATTTGACCAAAGGCGATTGGATCGCTACCTGGCTTTTAATCGCTGTAACCGGAATTATTCCAATTATTATTGAAGCATTCCGTTATGGATTTCAGTAATCGCTTATTAGGAGGAAATTTAAAATGGCAAAATTTGATGCGAACCAAGAATCACAATTTGGTGTGCTGCCCGTCCTGAAAGAGGACAGGGTATATAATTTATTTGATAATTCATGTATAAATGTAGGTCTGGCAATTGCCACCTGGTGCTTTATGATCGGCGGATCGGTAGCGCTGTTCGTAGACTTTTGGCCGGCCGTAATCGCCACATTGGTCGGCAATATGATTTCGGTACTGGTTATGGCGATCATGCCTTGTTCGGCTTCTGCCACCACAGGCGCTGATAATTACACGCTGGCAGCAAGCTATATGGGAAGAAACGGACGTTACATATTGATGGCATTCATTACAGTCTTCCAGATTGCATGGCTGATCGTTCTCTCCATTATGTTCGCCAGATCGGTGAGCAATGTAACCGCTGCTTTTATGGGCGTCGAATCCATGGGATCCGGCTTTACCATGGTGATTTCGCTGATTGCGGTTGCAATTGTATTTTTAGTAGTATGGAAAGGTCCTTTAGTAATCAAACGGTTCAACAATGTGGTTGCGCCAATGATGGTTGTCGTAATTATCGGGCTGCTGGTAATTCTGTCCAAAAACATCGGATGGGATGTCATCACCAGCGCGGATCCAATTGCGCCCAATGACAATCAGTGGGTAAACTTTTTGCTGGCAGTTGAGCTGAGCTTTGGCGCAGGCCTCTCCTGGTGGCCGAACATGGGCGGTATGTCCAGACTGTGTAAAACCACGAAAGCCGCTTATTGGGCAAATTTAGCTGGTCTGATCCTGGCTGCAACCGTAGGTACGGCTCTTGGAGTAGCTGCTGCCATTACCATTGGATCCGACGATCCGACGGAGTGGATGCTTCCTCTGGGCGGCCTGGTATTCGGTGTCATTGCACTGGTGTTCGTTGCCATTGCCAACGTTACGTCCAATGCAACTGTAGCATATAACATTTGTCTTGGTCTGAAAGATATCAAAATCTTTAGAGATAAAAAATGGGCGCTGGTTGTACTGATCTTCCTGATTCCGGTAGCAATCGGCCTGATCCTGTTCCCCAATCAGATTTATGACCACTTCTACATTCTGCTTGGCGTGACCTGCACCTTCTATGTGCCGGTTGTAACCATCAGTACCATCGACTATTTTGTACTGAGAAAGAAGAAGCTGGACATCAGAGGTCTCTATGACAGAACATCCACATCCGCATACTCGTTCTGGGGCGGATTTAACTGGGTAGCCATTATCGTATTTGCTCTGGCAATGCCGTTCTATTTGGTATTCCTCAACCCGGCTACCTTGGTATATCAGACACCGTTCATGTATTGTACGGCGTCAGGAGGCGTATTCGTCGTTGTGGCGATCGTTTACTACATCTTAGCAAAAGTATTCCTGGTGAACAAAGGCATCGGGGGGTATCGAAAATAGATTGACTTTAGAAAGAAGGTAAAATATGGACATGAGAGAATTTTTTCACGCGACAAAAGTCGTATCAGGAGCAGGGTCGGTTAAGAACGTAGGACAGGAAACTCTGGCTCTGGGCGGAAAAAAAGTATTGATTATAACCGATGGATTCTTGGCTGCAAGCCCAATTATGGAAAAGGTAACGGCAAGCCTTAAGGAATCCTCGATTGAATACATCGTTTACGATCAAGTAAGACCAAATCCAAGAACGACCGACTGTGATACTACCGCAGAGATGGCCAAAGCTGAGGGTGTCGATGTAATCATCGGCCTGGGCGGCGGCAGTTCTATGGACCAGGCCAAGGCAACAGCCGCTCTGGTAACCAATGGCGGAAAATGTGTTGATTGGGATTACGTGGAATTGAAGGAATATATGCTGCCGGTTATCTGTATTCCAACTACATCGGGAACAGGCAGCGAAGTAACCTTCGTAGCGGTGATTACCGATGAAGAAAGAAAATATAAGATGAGCGTCTTCGATCCTATTAAATTAAGACCAAGCGTGGCCATCGCTGACCCGGAACTGCTGACCAGCCTTCCGCCGTCACTGACCGCTTCCACAGGAATCGACGCGCTGACACATGCCATCGAAGCATATACCTGCAAGGTGTCCCAGCCGATCACAGATGCGCTGGCTCTGTATGCCATTGATGTGATTTCCAAGAATATTGTACAGGCGGTAGAGGATGGCAGCAATTTGGAGGTTCGGTACAACATGCTGATGGGAAGCTTGATTGCCGGTATGGCATTCATCAATTCCAATGTAGGTGCTGTACATGCGATTTCAGAAACCGTCGGCGGATGGTATGATACACCTCATGGAGTAGGAAATTCAATTTTCTTGCCCTATATTATGGAATACAATATCCCGGCTAACCCGGAAAAATTCGCCACTGTAGCCAGATATCTGGGCGTTGATCCCGAGGGAAAAACCACAGAAGAACTGGCTCTGGCCGGTGTAGAAAAGGTAAAAGAGCTGAATGCTAAGGTTAAGATTCCAAAGCTGATCGAGTTGGATTACATTAAAGAAGAAAACTTCAGAGCTATTGCAGAACGGTCGGCAGAAAACGCGTTGTCGCAGGATAACGCCAGAGACATCGATGCCGATGGCTATATGTCCGTTATTCTCAAAGCGTACAGAGGGAATTAATCCGTGCGCGATACGAAGAAACAGGCATAAGCAACCTATAATATCGCTCTTCTGACATTTTTTATATAAAACCCACGGTTCGCCTCTGTGCTGCCGTGGGTTTTATTTTCGTATAAATTTTCATGGTTGTGTAGCCTTATGAAAAACATAGAAAATTAAGAAGCCCGCTTAACTCAGCTCGTATGTTAACAACAAGAATTGAAAAAATGAGGTGTGATATGGAATTGGGAAAAGATTATAAACTGTTTTTAGACCACATCTGCGGTCTAATGGTGATCGATCAGCAGGGAAAGGTGGTCTACATTAATGATCAATGTGCGGATTACATCAAAGTGGACGCTCAAAGATCAATCGGAAAGCCGATTAAAAAGGTTTTCGCGCCTTCTACCATGGAAAAGCTGCTGCAGGGAGACACAGCATACCATACGAACTTTTATTTTGATGAGGGCAGAATGAGTGTCAGCACGCAGGTGCAGCTTAAAAAGGAGGGAACCGTTGTCGGCGTTCTGGAATACGATATGCTCCAAGACTTGGAGTCCCTGGACGATCTTTTGGAGAAATACGCCAAATCATTGCGGGAAGAGATGAAATATTACCGGGAACAGGTGCGCGATTTTAAGAGTACAAAGTACTCCATCAACAATATTATCGGTTCATCGAAAAAAGTCCGCGATCTCAAGCGTCAGATTGAACTTTCAGCCATGTCCAACTCGACCGTATTGATCACCGGTGAGACCGGAACCGGAAAAGAACTGGTGGCCCATTCTATCCATAACCTGAGCGTGCGGGCCTTCAGCGAATTTGTCAAAGTCAATTCAGTTGGAATGCCCGAATCGCTCATTGAATCTGAGCTGTTCGGTTATGTGGAAGGGGCGTTTACCGGCGCGAAAAAAGGAGGCAAAAAAGGCAAATTCCAACTGGCAGATAAAGGTGCACTCTTTATTGACGAAATTAATCAGATGCCTCTGAGTCTGCAGCCTAAACTTTTGCGGGTACTGCAGGAAGGTGAGATTGATCCGGTAGGCAGTGAAAAGAGTCTCAGCGTGGATGCCAGGATCATTGCTGCCACCAATCAGGATCTAAGTAAGCTGGTCAAAGAAGGAGATTTCAGGGAAGATCTTTTTTATCGATTGAATGTGTTTCCTATTATCGTACCGCCTCTGCGGGAGCGGATCGAGGATCTGCCTGCGCTGGTGGAGAATAAAATTCGTTCTTTAAATATTGAGATGGGAAAGCATATTACCAAGGTGGATGAAAACGTTTATGAGCGCCTATGTGATTACGATTGGCCTGGAAATATCCGGGAATTATATAATGTTATTGAACGGGCGATGAACTTTGTCAGCGGAGAAATTTTGACAGAAGAGGTGCTGGATGTAATTCTCTTCCGTAACAACAATGGCAAACATCCTTTCTACCATATGGAAAACGGAAAACATCTGATCGAACAGGTTCGCAATAATGCGGAAAGAGAATTGATCATCAATGTTTTGAAACGTTTCAACAACAATCGTACCAAAGCAGCCCAATATTTAGGGATTGCCAGACCCTTGCTCTATCAAAAGATGAAACGTTTGAATATTACCAATCGAGATATATCTTTTTAAACTGACAGTGTAAGTTTAAAAAGACAGGATAAAAATGAGCTGAAAATTCTTGAAATATAAGATTTTTCAAGAATGGTTGTGTAAGCAAAAACTTACAGCAGGGCTGTCTCTTTTTTTGATAATATGCCAACAAGCTGGTGATGCGGGGGGTTAACCTAATTCTTTCAGCCCCGTAAAACTCGGGCAACTAACTGTATTGAAAAAAACTGCACCTTTATCGATAACAACTCATCAATTATTGGTGTATTGTTATTATAAAATTAATTAAAATTGCATATTTTAATATGGATAGTTTTTGAATATAATAGAAGAGCGATCGCAAGGAAGAACGTTAAGAGTATAAGGAGTCCCCGCGCAGCAGCTGGCGCCAGGGGCTGTTTTTTGAAGAAAAGAGGAATCTGAATTGCGTAGTGTAGAAACTGTTCAAACAATGAGTACAACAAAAACCCTGGTGATCAACGGTCTGTTTATCGCATTAACGCTGGTAGCAACAGCCTTCATCAATATCCGTCTTCCCCTGATCGGTAACGGTGGTCTGATCCATTTAGGCAATGTCCCTTTGTTTTTAGCCGCCTTTCTTTTTGGAAGAAAGACCGGGGCCATTGCGGGAGCATTCGGTATGGGACTTTTCGACTTGATCTCAGGCTGGACGGCCTGGGCGCCCTTTACCTTCGTTATTGTCGGCTTGATGGGTTTCACGGCTGGTACTATTTCTGAAAAAGGAAAGAATAAGCCCGTTTTATTCAATGGACTGGCTGTTGTGGCTGCTCTGGTGATCAAAGTGGTCGGGTACTATTTTGCAGAGGTGATTTTGTTTCAAAACTGGATCGTTCCTCTGGGGTCCATACCGGGTAACCTTGTCCAGGTGATCGTAGCCGGAATCATCGTCGTTCCCATTGCCGGCAGATTGAGAACGCTAGTTGCAAAGATTTAAAAGGAGAACGTAAATGTATAAAATAATGACAGCGGGTCCGACGCAGGTTCGGGAAAATGTTCGTATGGCCAGGAGCCTGGAAACCACCAATCCGGATCTGGATTTGGAATTCTATGATTTCTATAAACAGACCTGTGATGACCTGAAAGGGCTGCTTCATTCCAGCGGCAGCGCATATATCCTTGGGGGAGAGGGCATTCTCGGCTTGGAAGCAGCGTGTGCATCCCTGACCGAGCCGGGCGACCGAGTGCTGGTGATTGATAACGGAATTTTCGGCAAAGGCTTTGCCGATTTTGTAACCTTGTATGGCGGCCAGCCTGTTTTATATACTTGTGATTACAAGCGGCCGGTGGATTGCGGCAAACTCCGCGAATTCCTGGAAGAGGATTCGGATTTTAAATATGCGACTTTGGTTCACTGTGATACACCCAGCGGCGTGCTCAACGATGTAAAGGCGCTGGGATGTCTTTTGGATGAGTTCCATATTTTGTCGGTGGTCGATTCGGTGGCCGGGATGTTCGGCGAATATCTCAATGTGGATGAAAGCCGGATTGATATTCTCTGCGGCGGATCCCAAAAGGCATTGTCCGCTCCGCCGGGACTAACGCTCCTATGGGTCAGCGACCGGGCTATAGAGGCCATGGAAAATCGCAGCACACCCATTGCATCCTTTTACGCCAACATCTTAACCTTCAAGAATTACTATAAAGATAAATGGTTCCCATATACCATGCCCATCAGCGACATCCAGGGACTGGCGGCTGCTGTGGACAATGTGAAAGCCGATCAGGAGATTTTCCGGCGCCACGAGAAGATCGCTGCGGCAACGAGACAGGCAGTCACGGAGGCAGGACTTTCGTTGTACCTTAAAAGCGGATATTCCAATACGGTGACCGTTGTTCAGGTGCCGGAGGGCGTGACGGATGAGGCGATTTTATCCATCATGCGGGACAAGTATCAGGTGATGATTTCCGGATGCTTTGACATCCTGGCGGGCAAAGTGATTCGTATCGGGCATATGGGCGAAAATGCCAACATACCAGATATGGCGCAGACCCTTGATGCAATGGATAAAACGCTGCAAGAACTGGGAGTTCCATTGAAATGCCGGATGAAAGATCGCTTTTTAGAGCTTTTGTCATGACGGGCAAAGTATAATATCGTATACAGTCGGCTTTATCCTGCATGCAGGGTAAAGCCGTTTTGCTGTACCTATGTTTGTGCAGGCTGAGAAGAAAAGCTTCCAAAGATTGCCCTATAATGGAATGTTGTACCCAAAATAGAGCTGTGATTTGAGAATAGAATACAGCTTAATAACAGATTCAACGGAATAAACGGTTGGATTCTTTAACACGTTAATGGATAAAGGTTCGTGTTGACATTCCCCTATAGGGAAAATGGTATAATATTATCAGAATATTTTAATGGTTATAGCAAAATCTAATTGGTGCGGAGGGACTTGTATGAATATGATGAAAAGATCCCATTTTCTGCTCAATACGTTGAACTGCATTGCCAGGACAGCCTACGTGGAAGGTGCCCCCATTACCGAGGAAGCCGTCTATAATCTCTCCGAGCTGATCCGGTGCGCCCTTGCAGAAAAGGATCAAATCCAAACCATTAGGGGTGAGCTTGCCGCAGTAAGGAATTATTTGAAGCTCCAGAAGATACGCCTGAAGGATCATTTTGACTTTCAGATTGTGGTCCCGGATTCAGCCGAGGATTGCCGAATCCCGAACATGACATTGCTGCCGATCGTTGAAAGCGTTGTCATGCAGGGGCTGACCAATGACAGGAAGTGTCTGTGTATTCTGATCTGTGCAAAAGAGATGGGAAAGAATCTGGAAATCTTTATTGAAGATAATGTTTCTTATAGTAAGGAAAACCAGGGATATGGGGAAGATGACCGCTATATTATTGATAAAAAACTGAAGCTCTATTTCGGAAACGAATATGGAGTCCGGACAGAAAGGAAGGAGCTGGGCAAGGGTAGTATTACGGTTGTCTCTGTTCCGTGGCGTGATCAGGATGGCTGAGGAAGCATATACGGTTTTAATCGTAGAAGATGAACCCATCGAGCAGGAATTTATTAAAACCATCATATCGCAAAATTTATGCGGGGGGGGGGGGGCGATATTCTTACCAGCAGGGATGGATACGAAGCTGTTGCGCTGGCAAAGGAGCACCGGCCTGATCTGGTGCTGATGGATTTGTGGATCGCAGGCCTCGACGGGATCTCCGCCATCGGCAGGATTCGTGAAATCCTGCCAAATAGCTGTATCAGTATTCTTACCGGACATATGGATTTTACCTGTGCCCAAAAGGCCATACGGTTTAACGTATTTGAATATCTGGTCAAACCTGTACGGCCTTCGGACTTAACCCAACTGGTCCTTCGAATGAAAGATGCAGTCAAGGCGAGGGGAACAGCAGAAGGGTATGAGCGGATGGAAGATGCCAGAAGTCCCATGATCGCCGATGCGGTTTTGTATATTCAAGACCATTATTGCGAGAAATTGACGTTAGAAGAAGTGGCGGCAAAAGAATTCATGAGTCCGGCTTATTTTAGCCGTGTGTTTCGAAAAGAAATGGGAGTAACCTTTTCCAGATATGTTGTAGATTTGAAAATCAGATATGCCTGCCGTCTATTGAAAGAAACCCGATATCCGGCATATCGAATTGCAGCAGAATGCGGATTTTCAGATCCATCCTACTTTAATCGTGTCTTTGCGGAGCGGATGAACATGACTCCCCAGGGTTACCGCAAAGAGCTAAAAGACAATCCAAAGGATTAGGGATCGATTTCAAAGATCAAGGTGTGAACAAAGAGGCGCTAGTCGCATTGTTCACATTTTTTTGTGTGAATTCCAAGGATTTAAAGTCAGCAGCTAATACCCCTGCTGCCCAGAAGTGAAAAATTGGACATGAAAATGCCAGATTATCATAAAAATGTGCAAATAGTCAGATAAAATTCACAAAATCTACAAGAAAGAGAGCGGAAACATTTTAGATGGGAAAATCGGTTTTCTATATACTTAGAGCAGAAACAAACTGCGGCGGAAGACTGCAGAGAAAGGAAGCGCTATGAGTACAAAGAGAACAAGTACGCAAAAATGCCTTGCCGTTCTCATCGCACTGGCTATGGTGTTCACCTCCGTGTGGATGACCACATCAACAGTCAGCGCAGCGAGCAAGGCTCCGAAAAAAATCGTTTTAAAGGCAACGACGAAGAAAGTAGACATCAAGGGAAAAGCCAAAATTACCGTTAAATCGGTTTCGCCCAAAAGCGCCAGCAAAGCGGTAACGTGGAAAAGCAGCAATCGGAGGGTTGCCACCGTATCCAAAAAAGGGGTGGTAACTGGTAAAAAGTCAGGCAAAGTAAAAATCACTGCTGTTTCAAAGAAAAACAGAAAGGTGAAAAAGAGAATTACCATTACAGTGAGAAACATTAAGCCCAAGCTGACTATTTCCCAGAAGACCTTAACTTTAGATTCCGGTAAAACGAAGACTTTAAAAGTGAAAGTCGGGCCGGAAGGCGTCTATAATAAGGGTGTAAAATGGAAATCCAGCAATAAGGGAGTTGCCAAAGTTTCCTCAAAGGGCGTTGTGACCGCTGTTAACCCAGGAACCGCTACGATAACGGTTTACTCAAAAGAAAGCAGCAAATATAAAGCAACCTGTAAGGTGACGGTCCCCAAAAAAGAACAGCAGCCAGCACCAGTGCCGGGCGAAGATAAAGTCCAGACGATTACATCCGATCCTGGCAGCGCTAATCAATATAAAATCACAGCCGATCTTTTGAACTATAAGCAGACGGATGATTTGTACATCGCAACCGTAGGCGACTGGAGAAAGGTAAACAAGGTCAGCGACAAATCCAAGACCTACTTCCAGAACGGCGAAGCTCTGAGCGACCATGATATTATCGTCAGCAACGGTAAAATGGGATTTGTACTGGCAGTAGGAACGCGAAATCCATGGGGATATCCGGCAGGATCGGTACTGGATGCAGGCTACATGAAAAATGGAACGCCGGCCAGAGATACCATATGGTCGCTGGAATTCCTCATGAACGGCTGGGACTCCTGGGCGCCGGAAAACTGCGGTACTGTAACCTTTGATCTGGCTAATTACGACTTTACGGCCTGCAAAGAAAGCAAGGACGGCCTTCCAGCAGTAAAGGTATCCCGTATCTATAATCAGCTGGCGGATGAAAGCGGCAAGATGTGCAGCTTGGACGTCGTAACCTACTATAGCTTGGCCCCGGGAGCCGATCACGCATATATGTTTGATACGGTGACCAATAACGGAGCGGCGGCGGTCGATACGGCGAAGAGCAACAGGACCCGTTTTGCCATGACCAATAAGGGCGATGACGGCGGAGCCATGAAAACCCTTCAGCCGGTGAATACGATCATGAGCTACGGCAACAAAGACGGTCAAGAATACGCCACCTGCCATACGGTACCGAAAGTACAAGCAGATCAAAAAGTGAAGATCGATAAATTCGGAGGTTCACTGGGATACAAAGAGCTGCGGGCAAGCGCTGCTTACGCCCCTGGAGAAACCACCGTTTATCAGGAATACTTTATGGCCTCACAGAAGGCGGATACCAAGACGCTGACCAATTTCCTCAACAAAGCAAATGCGGAAGAGACAATGACCGTTGCCGGTCAAATAAAAGATAATGGCGGATCCGGTGCTGTATCCGATGCGGTCGTGATTGTAAAAGATAAAGATAAGAAAGTCTATGGCTTCTACCGCGGGGACAATAACGGCAATTACTCGATCGATCTGCCAAAGGGAAGTTATCAGCTTTACGCCGAATGCAAGGGCTACGGCAAAGGAGAACTCGTCGATGTACAAGCAGCAGGATCGGTCGATCTGAAGACTGGCCCTCAAAAACAGAAACTGGAAATTCAATTGAAGGATCAGAATGACAATCCGCTTTGGGGAAAAGCAGAGATTCTCAATGAGTATCCGGAAGTTCGATATACAGGCAACTCCGTATATCAGGCTAAAGAAAAAGGCAAGATCGTGGCAGAAGTCTCTGATCTAAACAGCTACAAAGCGACGGTTTACCCACAGGGATACTATTTTTACACGGATACAGTATCTCTGCAAGGTGACGGAAATGCCAAGGCGACCGTGACGGCGGATAAAAAATATTCTCTGCAGGATGGATGGCTCAGCGCCGATCTGCACCATCATGCCAACAAGAACGACGGTTTCGCCGATCCGGAAGATGCAATACCATCCTTCCTGGCATCCGGCCTTGACGTTGCCTTTATCACCGATCACGACTTTACGGTAAACAATAAAAAAGGGTATGATCTGGTGACACAGACTTATAAAAACCAAATGAAAGGCTTTGTTCCATCGGAAGAGATTTCCTGCTCATGGGCCCACTTCAATGTCCTTCCCCAGGATCATAGCTCCTATAACTTCTTCCTCGATGAAAACCGGGAAAACCATGTTATGGATCAGTTCTCCAAGTTCCCCGAATTTGTAAAGCAGACCCATGACAAAGGAGCGACCATTACAGCCAACCATCCGTGGTATTCTTACGGCCTCTATTATTCGGCCCGTAAGGACGGCGGCGTTCCGGGCGGCTATCAGGACGATTACGATAACATCGAAATCAATGCCTGCTCAAGCGATCAGGAAAATGCGGATGTGCTGATTTCTGCCCAGGCTCTGTGGAACGCATATCTGGACGGCGGAAAATATATGGGGGATACGGTTGAAAAACCGCATTATCTGCTGGGCGGCTCGGATACCCACGATGTACTGATTCCAGGCGTTACCAACCAAGGCGAATTTGCAAGAGGCGAATCGGAGCATTACAATTCGGGCAAGGTCAGGACCATAGCCGATGTTGGAAGCACGGAAGGCAAGAACGTGGTGGATACAGGACTGACCTTTACAAAGGCTGTCGCTGAAGGACATTCCTATGTTTCCTTCGGACCGATTCTGGAAATGGATCAAAAACCGGGAGAGATTTATCAGGTGAACAGCGATCAAAAGTTTAATCTCAAGCTGGATGCAAAATCGCTGACAGACATCAAAGAAGTGATCGTTATGACCGGAGACAGCAAAGACAATTATGAAAGTGAGACCTTGATCGGAGCCTATCAGAAAGATTCATATGGAACACATATTAAGTATGATAAAGCACTGACCGATCAGGCTGCAACAATCGCAGGTGATAAAAAGACGGCAGCTGTTGACTTGTCGCTTGCTGTGGATTCCGGCAAGAAAACATGGGTATCCATACTGGTTATGGATGTGAACGGCAATTATGCGGTTACCAATCCTTTCTGGATCGATGGAAAATAAAAATGTAAACCTTTAGATTATAGATAGGTGCTGTCTACATGAAGAAATTAGCTTCGTGCGGCAGCACCTGTTTTATATTCCGTAATAGGTGCTCAGCAGCATGGTGATGAACGGCAATGTGGCCATGGAAAAAAGAGTGGTCATGGCCACGCCCTCTGCCGCCAGCTGGGAATTCTTCCGCTCTTTGGCCGCCAGGGCCACTACAATGACTGCTGTAGGAAAAGCGGCGCCGTAGACCAGTATCAGCTTGGTCATCTCATGGATGGGCAGCCAGTTGACCGCCAGAAAAGTCAGAGCGGGCCATAAGATCAGGTTGATGAGGGATATGACGATGCCCGTAAGGAGTTCGTTGAAAAAAGAAGGGATTTTGAATCCGGAAAAGAGCATAATGATTCCTAAAACCGCTGCCAGCGAGCACATGTTAAGCATTGGTTTGAGGGCCTTTTTCAGCCCTTTGAACTGACGTTTTTCGCCCATATTGATCTGTAAAATCCCCAGCGAATAGAGGTAGATGTTGAGGACGATGTTGCTGACCACCATGAAATACAGCGCTTCATTGCCGAACGCCGCTTTTGTGATGGGAAAACCCATGAAGCCAGTGTTTACGGTGGTGAGGATGCTCATATAAACGCCCTGGTCCGCAGAAGAGATGCGCAGCACCTTGACGATCCCGTAAGAAACGGCCATCCCCACAAGGAAGAAGATGATGGTGCCAGCCAGTACCTCCAGGGTAGAACTGAGGGTATCCGGCGTCAATTGCTTGCCGGTAATGGAGGTGAGGAGCATGCAGGGCGCCGTAATATTCATGAGCAGCGAGATCAGATAACCGTTGGATTCATCCGGCAGGGCTCTGGCTTTATTGGCAATGAAACCGACTCCTACCATAGCGAAAATAATTGCGATTTTACTTAGTATTACAAACATGAATCTTACCCCTTCCAGTTATATACTGGATCTATCATAATACGGCGGTCGGCCAGTTGTCAAATGCAGAACAATGATTCCTGTAAAAAGAATAATTGATGTATTAGCCGAATTGTCCCATGCTGGGATTACCATCACTTTTATACAGAAAAAAACGCGGGTACAATACCCGCGTTGGTTTAAAAATATCGAAAGACGCCTTTGACCTTGCCTAAAATTTTCACATCCTGTACGATGATAGGGCTCATGGATGAGTTCTCCGGCTGAAGCCGAATATGATCCTGCTCTTTATAGAAAGTCTTTACCGTAGCTTCGCTTTCAAAGCCGTCTACCATAGCGACGATGATATCGCCGTTGTTGGCGGTTTGCTGCTGCTGAACCAATATGTAGTCACCGTCCATAATTCCGGCTTCAATCATGCTTTCTCCCTTAACCGTCAGCATAAAATTGGTACCGTTTCCAAGGAAGCGCGATGGAACGGGAAAGGTCTCTTCCACGTTTTGCTCAGCCAGGATGGGCGTGCCGGCGGCAATGCGTCCGATAACCGGTATGTCGGTAACGTCGGTCCGCTGGGCATTATCAATAGGCGGCATCGGTTCTGCCGGTACTGACTCCAATTCCTGATCGACTACCATCAAAGCGCGCGGCTTGGATGGATCCTTGATAATATAGCCTTTTTTTACAAGATTGTCGATATCCTTATGAGCAGTTGAAGTGGATTTAATATTGAGCGCATTGCAGATTTCCCGCACAGTAGGGGGATATCCTTTCTGCCGGATTTCCTGCTTCATGTAATCTAAGATTTTCTGTTCCCGTTCTTTTAACATATCATCCATTCCTCCCGGATTTGTTTTTATCCTGTATAAAGTATTCTGTTTTGCAGTAGGACGGCCATCACCGCCAACATCAAGCCTTATGCATCCAAACCATTCGAGTATCGCTGCTGGTATCAAAAAAATGTCAATTTTGATACTTTGTAGTCCCGGAGCGATTGGATAAAAGCCAGGTGAGGGGCCTCAGTATCAAAATTCCTTGCAAAAACCTTGGATTTTGATATTAATCCGTCCTTCTCTATGAGCGTTTCCCCAAAGAGTATCAATAAAAGAACTATCCTTTTTAGATACTGACAATTTTGCATGAAGGAAGCCCGTCCATTGGTGCAACGTGCCGTCAGAATGTCGTAATTCACTAAAAAATACCGTTTTCTGATACAGTCCGCGGCGTACCAATTGTAATCGTCAGTCAAAGGAGAAACCCGTCTATAACATCAACCTTAGAATACCATAAAAAGAACAAAATGTAAACAGATGTTCTTGATTTGCTTATGTGATGTAAAAAAAGAGACGGTGCAGGGTGTTTTGCCTACTGGGAGCATGATGCCGAGCCAGCGCAGAATCCCCGCCAATTAAAAAGGGGCTGTCGCACTAGGCGGATGAAAATCCGCCGGAGCGAAGCTCCATTATCGTAATCTCTACTTAAATTGTTTCGTCTTTAGCGTATTTCGCCTCAAAAAGACAACAAAAATAAAGCTCTGACAGCAACACTGACAAAAGGTATTTTCAACCTTTAAATTTATGCTGCTTTTTCCGTACAGAACAGGTGTAATCCAGTTCGTTCTTTCTGGATTCGATTATGCAGTTTTTCTATGTTATGTGAAATTGCCATAAGCACACTTTCTGCATATACATTCTTTTGTCCGCGACATAAATATCGTCTAAAATTACGATCCTGCTTCATATCTGCAAAGGAGCCTTCCGCTTGAATGCTGCGATTGATTCGCAGAAGAATACCTTCATCACTTACGATTCTTTCCAAATACTCACTTCTTTGGCGTTCAAAATTTCTGGAGACTTCCAGCTGTTTTGTTCGTTCCTCCAATGGCAGTTTCCAATGATTTGCCTTCGTACAACTTGACTTGTAAGGACAATCTGTGCAATCTTCGCATCGATAGATTGTCGTTTGAGTAAGGTATCCGGCTTTGCTTTTTCTGTTTTTCATCTCAACCGCGATAAGCTTTTTCCTGTTTTTACAAAGATAATAGTCTTCAGCAGGATAGTAATCCATGTGTTCTTTCCTGCTGATATCCTTCTGATATTCTCTCGTTTTGGACCGTTCATAATTGGCAGGTTTGATAAAGGCAATCTGGCCGTTTTCCTCAATCCAACTGTAGTTTTCTTCACTTTCATATCCTGCATCTGCAACAATGTTTTTGTAGGTGAAACTTAGATTCTCTTCCATACTTTTCAGGAATGGTTTTAAGGCTGGCTGGTCATTTGGCGTAGGACCTACAGTCAACCACACAATGTATTCTGAATCGATGCCGTGCTGTAGATTGTAACCGCCTTTTTCCAGACAAAAGTATATTTGTTTGCACGGGCTTTAATTTTCGTACCATCAATAAAGATATCTTTCCCGGATAATTCTCCTAAACGATACAGCCGTTGTGTTGTTTCTGAAAGGATTCCTTCTGCACATGCTGCAAAATGAATACTGCGAAAGCGTGCAAATGTAGCATGGTCAGGAACAGGTTTTCCATCCAGCAGATATATGTAATTTATGTCTCGGTGACAGGCTTGTTCCATCTCTCTGGATGAATATTTACCGTCAAGATAAGCATAAAGGACAAGTTTCAACATGGTGCGTGGAGACGCTTGATTTTCTTTGAGACGCGAATATGTCTCATAAAGATTCGTCAGATCCATTTCCTCCACAAACTGACTTAGCAGTCTCACGCAATCATTATTAGGAATGATATATCCAATATCAAATGGCATCTTGCATTGAAAACATGTTTCGGATTGTGTATAATCTTTCTGTAGAGTATTTGATTTTAGCATACTAATATTTTACCACAAAGTCCGTGAATCTGATGGTTCTCGGGCTTTTAATATTGTTTTTTGTTTATTTTTTGCATACTAGAAGGGGCTATCGCTTAATGCGACAGCCCCTCAAGGAGTACTTTTACATGATCAAACAGGCTTATTTAATCATGTTGTCAACAGAATCTAATACCTTATCCAAAATTGCCATTGCTTCTCTCAGCTCTTCTTCAGTGATGATGAGCGGAGGTGCAACGATAATCATGTTTTCGTGTGAGTAAGTCCAGAATCCTTCTTTAACCAGCATGCCGACGATTTTTGCCATCAGGCCGTCCGGATCATCGTTGAAGCCGACGATCGGTTCTTTTGTAGCCTTGTCTTTTACCAGCTCAAATGCTGAGAAGAGGCCGATGTAACGAACTTCGCCCACGCAAGCGTGTTTCTTGTTCAGATCTTCCAGCAGTTCGCCTAAAACTTTGCCCTGTTTTTTTACATTTTCAGCAATGTTTAGGTTTTTGTATTCGTTGATGGTAGCTACAGCAGCAGCACAGCCCATCGGATGAGCGCTGTAAGTCAGTCCGCACATCATCTTGTGATCGTCAAAGTATTTAGCGATCGGCTCGGATACGATTACGCCGCCCAGAGGAACATAGCCGCAGGTTGCGCCTTTTGCGAAGGTTACCAGGTCAGGCTTGATTCCAAAGTTCTGGAATGCGAAGCAGGTGCCGGTTCTGTACCAGCCTGCCATAACTTCGTCGCAGACCATCATGATGCCGTATTTTGTACAAAGATCGCGAACGCCAGTTACATATTTAGCAGGAGGAACCAAAATTCCGTTGGATCCAACTACGGTTTCGAGGAAGATCGCAGCTACGCTTTCCGGTCCTTCATACTTAACCTGATTGGTCAAAAGTTCCAGATAGAAATCAGCTACATCGTCTTCAGTTTCAAATTTGCAGGCCTTTGGTGCTCTGTAAGCGTAAGGTCCGTCATATTTAATGAATCCGGCAGGTCCCGGCTCATTGGCAAAGTGTCTTGGTTCACCAGTCAGCATTCCAGCGCCGGCGGAAGAACCGTGATAGCATCTGTACTGTGAGAAGATCTTCCATCTTCCGGTGTACTGTTTTGCGATTTTGATGGCGTTTTCATTGGATTCCGCACCAGCGTTGGTGAAGAATACTTTTGCGCCTTCCAGTCCGGAAGCCTCAACAATTGCTTCCGCAGCATCGGAACGAACGTCAATCGCAAATCCCGGTCCGATAAACGGAATTTTTTCCGCCTGATCTTTAATCGCATTGACGATGGCCTTGTTGCCGTGGCCCAGGTTGGAGTTTACCAGCTGAGCAGACATATCGTAATACTTTTTGCCTTCTTCATCCCAGAAATAGATGCCTTCGGCTTTAGTGATCACCTTTGGATTCAGATTGCCCTGTGCGCTCCAGGAGTGTAAGTTATATTTTAAACTTTTTTCTTTAATTGCTGACATTTTTAATCTCCTTTTTTGGATTCTACTGGAGCAGGGAAGTTTGTGAAGCTTTCCTGCTCCCAACACTCAAATTTAATACAGTCGGCTTTCGATTGTTTAGTCGTCTACTTTCGCTCTCAGATCAGCCGGGAATAATTCGTTTGGATCCGGTCTCCAGTTCGGAATTTCTCTGGAAACATAAGTAAAGTTCAGCAGGTCTCTCCATGTTGCATTGTGGGAAACACTGTTTCCGCCCCAGGTTGCGCAGCCCAGAGTCATGGATACCGGGAATCCGCAAGTCCAGCCGCCGGAGTTAACCAGACACTGCGGCTGGCTGACAACGACCTTTGTAACAGGAGCAGCAGCGGCCAGTTTTGCAACTAACTCATCATTGGTTGTGTGGATACCACAGGAGTGGCCTTTACCCATGTAATCTAATGTCTTCATCAGCTTATCGAGCGCATCGTCAAAGTCTTTTGCTTTCTGGATGCCGGATACTGGTGACAGTTTTTCGCCTGTGAACGGGTGTTCCAGACCAAATCCGTTCAGTTCTTCTGCCATCAGCACTTTTGTGCCTGCAGGAACGTCGATGTCAGCCAGTTTTGCAATCTGCTCTGCATTCTGTGCAACAATCGCTCTATTGAGCACGTGGTCGTTTGGAGTGTTCGGCCACATGGTTTTCTGCAATTTTGCTTTTTCTTCGGAGCCTTCCTTGAACAGTACGGCGCCGTGTTTTGCCATTTCGTCAACAAACTCATCGTAGCAGCTTTCGAATACGATGATGTTGTTTTCTGTTGAGCAGGAAGTCGCATTGTCATAAGCCTTGGACCTAACAATCATTTCTGCAACTTTTGCCATATCGGTGGTTCCATCGATGATGGATACTGTATTACCAACGCCTACGCCGATAGCCGGAGTGCCGGAGGAGTAAGCGGATTCAACCAGAGCTTCTCCGCCTGTAGCCAGGATGAAGTCGCACTGTGCCATTAATTCTTTGGAAACTTCGATCTTAACCCATTCAGGCTCAACAGTCTGAACTAAATCTTCCGGATAGCCTAATTTTTTGATGGTAGCTCTGATATCATTAACGATTTCCCAGTTTGTTTTCTTTGCTTTCGGATGGGGTGCCAGGATGATGGCATTTCTTGTTTTAAGAGCCATGTTGGCTTTTACCACAGGAGTAGCTTCGCCGTTTGTTACAGGCATGATACCGGCAACAACGCCCATTGGCTTAGCCCATTTCTGCATGCCGGTTTCTTTGTTGTCTTCCAGCAGACCTACAGACTTTTCATCCTTCATCTGGATATAGGAACCCCAGATTTTTCCGTACATTTTCTGCTCTTTATCAGGAGCGATACCCATGCCGGATTCTTCAACTAACATTTCACCATACTTTAATGCTTTTCCATCCTTGGTCAGGTTGTAAGCAACAGCAGCGGTCAGAAGATCAACATCTTCCTGAGTGAAATTGTTAGCGATCGCCTGTGCTTTTCTGCCTTTTTCAACTAAAGCAGCAACATAATCATGTGCATTCATTGACATTTTTTAAGTCCTCCTTGTAAATATAATCGTATCAACTATGTTCAACGCCAGCAGCAAAACTACTGACGGCTATATATAGAGCAACCAGCGTGCCAAAATGAAAAGAAAAAGTGTGAATTTTCCGTGAAGTCCTATGTTTGAAGATTGTTCTAAAATTAGAACATTGAAATATCAACGTTTGTGAATAAGTCAGTTTCAAAAAATATAATGTATACATGAATCGGCCTGGCAAGATAATGCCAGGAATAAAGCAAAAAAGACAAGAAATGCGATACAAAATTGAATCGAAAGCAAAATTAAGATAGTAAAAATGTTCGAAACGCTTTTAAAATCAAGGGATTGACTGGATGATACAAAATTGAATCGGTGATGCTATTTTGTATCACCTGTAGAAAGACCATATTTTTGGAGCTTTCGAACGACTGTAGGCTGGCTGACCTGCAGGACTTTGGCCATGGACCGGGTCGATTTATATTCAGCTAATGTCCTGGCAAGGATTTCTTTTTCCGCCCTCTGTAAAGCTGCATTGAGGGATAAGGTCCGTACTGCCTCCACAGGCTGTGCCTGTGCAGAGTTTTTGATAAAGATCGGGAGGTTGTCCTCAGTAATAAATTCATCTTTGGTGGTGAGAATGAGACGCTCCATAATGTTCTGCAGCTCTCTGATATTGCCCGGCCAAGGGTAGCGCAGCAGTATGGAAAGCGCAGCCGGATCCAATTTTTTGGCTTCATTGAGTTTTTTATTGCATTTGTCCAGATTGGTCTGGATCAGAGGCAATATATCCTCCGGACGTTCCCGGAGGGGCGGCACGTTGATGGGAACCACGTTCAGTCTGTAATACAGGTCTTCACGAAATTTATTGTTCCTTACAAGCTGGAGCAGTTCTTTGTTGGTGGCAGAAACAATTCGCACATCAATGGGAACACGATTGACGCCGCCGACCCGAATTAATTCCCGATCCTGGATGACCTGCAGCAGTTTCACCTGTAAATTTAAAGGAAGCTCTGAGATTTCGTCTAAAAAGATGGTACCATTTTGCGCGGCTTCGAAGAGTCCCTTTTTTCCTTCCGCCCGAGAGCCGGTAAAAGCGCCCCGCTCATAGCCGAAGAGTTCTGACTCAATGAGGTTTTCAGGAATAGCGCCGCAATTTACTGTGACAAAGGGGTAATCCTTTCGGGCACCGTTTTCGTGGAGCAGTTTTGCGATCACACCTTTGCCGACGCCCGATTCACCAGTGATTAAAACCGTTGAGTCAACCGACGCCAGCCGCTTGGCCAATTGCAGTACATTGCGCATGGAACGGCTGGACGCAACTACGTGTACGCTTGAAAAATTTTCCAATGATTCGATCTGTTTCAGCGTTTTTTGGACCGATTCCAGCTGATTCTGCAGGCTGGTCAATTCGGTAATATCCCTTGATGTGGTGACGATTTTGCTCATCTTTCCCGTATGGTCAAAAATGGGTGTGCCAGTGGAAAGAAGCCGTTTGCCTTCCTTATTCTCGTGAATAATCGTAACCTCTTCCTTTTTTTCCATGACCAGCTTAGCCACAGAAGGTGTAAAAACGCCGCTTTCCTCAAGTTCAGAAACGTGCATGCCGGAAATATCGTCCGGATTGACCTTATAAAGTTCACGGCAAGCTTCGTTGCACCACAAAGAATATCCGTCGCTGCTGTCGATAAAGATTGCATCGTTGATGCTGTTTAAAATGGGAATCAGCTCGCTTGCTGAAAGTGTATCCAGGAATTTTTCCATTCTATACCCCCTTTTAGAATAAAAGCAGCAGTATTATTCGTCCGCCGCCAAGGGCTTGTACGACTGCCAGGCCAGCGCTAGGTATGTTGCAATACAAGGATGAGTATCTTTCCCTGTCTTTTGCTTTGCGACCCGGCTGTTCAACTAAGTAACTACATTATATAATGTAAGAAACGATTCTGCAAGCAGCAATGATGCAACTTTGTATCGCTATAGCCGGCTGATTATTACATTGGCGTGAATGTGCCTGTAACTTTCAGTTGACTAGCGTGCAGATTCCCTATAAAATAACCGTATGCCAGGTGGGAATCGACGGAAAAAAGCCGGGATTGGGGTGCAGGAGCTGATGGGTTTTGACGCACAGTGTTCACCGCGCAATAGGGCGGGTAAGGAGAACTTTTACAGCCGAATAAAAAGTTTTGTCTAAAGAATTTGATTAAGCAGTAAATATATGGGTACTATAAGACTATAATGATGTGATAGATATGCAGGGAGGATGAAGAGATGGCAGTGATGACGTTTACAAAAGATAATTTTGAAAATGAAGTTCTGAAGGCGGATGGACCGGTTCTGGTCGATTTCTGGGCGGCCTGGTGCGGACCTTGTAAAATGATGGGTCCGGTGGTTGATCAGATTGCTGAGGAACATAAGGACATAAAAGTAGGCAAGCTTAATATCGATGAACAGCCGGAGCTGGCTTCCAAATATGGAGTTATGAGTATTCCGACGCTGATTCTGTTTGAGAATGGCCAGCCGAAAGATTCTTCGATCGGGCTGGTTCCGAAGGAATCGATTGAAAAAATGTTTAAATAAAAGTTATGGAGGGTAAAAGTATGAAAATTTTAAGATGTAACCACTGTGGAAATATTGCGACGCTGATTGATGACAAGGGAGTTCCCCTTGTATGCTGCGGAGAAGCAATGGAGGAATTGAAGGCCAACACTACGGATGCTGCGACAGAAAAGCACGTTCCTGTTGTAGAGGTAGCTGACAACAAGGTGAAGGTTGACGTGGGGTCCGTAACCCATCCCATGAGCGAAGAACACCTGATCCAGTGGATTTTGCTGGAAACAGATAAGGGCTGCCAGATTAAGAAGCTGTCCGCATCGGACGAACCGAAGGCTGTATTCTGTTTGGGAGAGGACAAGCCGTTAGCGGTATATGAATACTGCAACCTGCACGGGCTCTGGAAAAAGGAACTGTAAAAGTTATATAATAAAAAGGAGTTGGAAACCAACTCCTTTTTAATATGCTTGGGCATACAGATCGAACGTATACGGAGCTTTATGCGGCCATCGCTTCTGACGAGGTGCTGGATGCTGGGAAGCCGAATCTTTCCACGCCAGAGGTATTTGACACAGCCAACACAGGGAGTTACAATTATTGGGGAGAGGTTGATGTATTATGAAGGACAGAACCGTAGGTATCATATATACGCTTTCTTTAGTCGCGTTTCTTATGTGGCTGCTTTTTCCTGCTGTTTTACTTTCTTTCCTGCCCCTGTTCGTTTTTACGGGCGCTCTGACCGCGGCAGCGCTGCCAGTCTTATCCCGGTATATATCTATAGCCCAAACGATTTGCAAGATTGAATGAACTCCTTTTATTAAAAGATACGACGAGACAATAAAAGGAGAATTTAATATGAAAAAAAAGATGCCGTTTCATAGACGGTTTATTTTACCGTACAGAGATTTTGTTGATAAGGTCAATACTTTTGATGGGAGCGGGCTTTCTGATTCTGCACTAAAAGAAGAGCTGAGAAACTCCTCTCACTGCCCCAGGCGTTAGGGCCTTATAAAAGAAACTATCATACGGTGCAAAGGAATGGTTTTGTTCGATACCCAGCTATCCGCGGCTTACGCCATGGAACAAGGAATGATTGCGGAGCTGCCTACTGGGGAAGGCAAAACGCTGGCGGCAGTAGTTACTGCTTTGAGTCTGGCTTTGTCGGGCGAGCAGGTCCAGATCTTGGTGTTCAATGACTATTTGGCGGCAAGAGACTATAAAGAGAACAAGGAGGTCTTTCAATTTTGCGGCTTATCCTGCGGATGTATTCTTCAGACAACCAAAAGAGAACACCGGCAGGCTGCCTATGATTGCAATATCCTTTATATCACCGCCAGGGAAGCAGGGTTTGACTACTTAAGAAACTTCATGGCTTTTCGTGAAAGTGGTTTGCTGCGCCAGCATTTTCATACAGCCATTGTAGATGAAGCGGATTCTATTCTGATCGATGAGGCTGGTATCCCCCTGGTACTTGCGGGCGAAGAGCCGACTATAGACAAGAATTATATGACGGTTTGGAAAACAGTGGAGGAGCTCGATGCGCAGGATATTGAATTTCAAGAGAAGGAGCATCAGGTATGGCTGACAGAAAGGGGCGCTGTGCATGCGGAACGGCTGCTGGGAGTGAACAATCTGTATGAGCTGGAAAATGCCCATTATTTGGAGATGATTCATACATTTTTAGAAGCGCGGTTATTGTATAAAAAGGATCGTGATTATATCGTAAAGAATGGAACCGTTTTCGTAATTGAACATACGACAGGACGAGTTGCGGAAGGACGGCGTTTCCCGGATCATCTCCACCTTGCAATTGAAATTAAGGAAGGAGTGAAGGCTCGGAAAGGATCTCAGATTTATAATATGATGCCGCTGCAGTTTTATCTGCTAAAATACCGCCGGCTGTGCGGCATGACCGGTACGGCCTGGTCGTCTAGAAAAGAACTGAAAAACATGTATGACCTTTCGGTCATACGGATTCCTCCACACGTTCCTTGTATTCGCAGGGACCACGAGGATGTGATACTGTCTACGAATCAGGCGCTTTACACACAGGTATATCATAAGATCAGGCAAATACATCAAACAGGACAACCGATCCTGATTGGAACTCAAAGTGTAGAAGAGTCAGAAGCGCTGGCCGGTGCGCTGAGAAAGAGAAACTTGCCTTGTTTTGTTCTTAATGCAAAAGAAGACGAAAAGGAAGCAGAACTGATCGCACTTGCGGGAAGGCCGTATCGCATTACCATCTCAACCAATATGGCAGGCAGAGGCGTTGATATAAAATTGGACAAAGATGCGGCGACGGCTGGAGGCCTTTTTGTATTGAGTACAGGCATAAACAGAAGTTTCAGGATTGATCAGCAATTAAGAGGCAGGACCGGACGCCAGGGAGAACCGGGGGAAAGCCAGTTTTTCATTAGTATGGAACAGCCGTTGATCAAAAGACATGTAATTGAGAATACCGGCAAGGTGCAAATCCGCCGAATCCAGCGCATGGCAGAAGGAGAAGATGCACAGATGCGTTATCTTTTGGAAAAGTATTCACTGATTCTGGAAAAGCATAGGCGGATGATTACCCAATATCGAGAAGTGGTTTTGCGGGATATAAAATCTGTGCATTTTTTTGAAACAAACGCGCCTGTGCTATACAAAAAGCGCGTTGCTGAGTCAGGTACTCAAGGGGTATTATGTGCTGAGCAGCAGCTTCTCCTCTTTTACATCAATCAGCATTGGGTCGATTACTTAGCTGCAATGGAGTCTGCCCGCGAGAGCATCCATTTTGCTATTTTGGGCGGTGAAGAGCCAGTGGACGTTTATCAGAGATTCGCGGTCAGAGCTTTTGCGGAAATGGAAGAAGATATAAAAAAGGATGTGCTTAGCAAATTGAAAACATGCAAAATTACCGAGCATGGCGTAGATCTGAGAGGAGAAGGTCTGATAAAAGCTACAAATACATGGACTTATATGATTGATGAAAGCAAAAGCCAATTTGCCAAGGTGCCAAGCTTGTTAAAATATATTCGTAAGCTGAAAGGAACACAATTATAAAAGAAATACTGCAAAAGAAAAGTGGACACTCAAAGGGAAAACACCATTGACAACCAGGCAGAATTTTGATATATTACTTAGGTAGTAAAGAAGAAGTCATCCGCTTCTCACCTTTTCGGCAATCGCGCTGGCAGGGTTCATAAAAGGTTAACACACATGCAATGTGTCTTTTTGGAGCGGATAACGGATTATCCGCTTTTTTTAATGTATGGAGGTACAAGACAATTAGTAAGGAAAACCAAATCAACGAAGAAATTCGTGATAAAGAACTGAGAGTGATCGACAGCGACGGTACCCAAATGGGTATTATGAGCAGGAGCGAGGCAATGGACTTGGCCGCGGAGCGGAAACTGGATCTGGTAAACATCGCCCCTAAGGCAAAGCCGCCGGTATGCAAAATCCTTGATTACGGAAAATACAGATATGAACTTCAAAAAAAGGAAAAGGAAGCGAAGAAAAAGCAAAAGACAACTCAGGTAAAGGAAGTCAGACTGAGCACCTTTATCGAAGAACATGACATCGAAGTGAAAGCAAAGAACGCATCCAAATTCCTGAAGTCCGGAGATAAGGTAAAGGTCAGCTTGAGGTTCAGAGGCAGGGAGAGGGATTATACCAGCAAAGGCATGGACGTTATGAAACGTTTCGCCCAAGTCGTTGAAGAAGTTGGTGACGTTGAAAAGAAACCTTCCTTTGAGGGAAGGAGCCTTATTATGATTCTGACACCAAAGACGGATAAATAGAAACAAATTGAAATTTAACATAGGAGGAAGATCACCATGGCAAAGAACAAGATGAAGTCTCACAGAGGCGCATGCAAAAGATTTAAGTTAACCGGTTCCGGTAAAGTAAAGAGAAACAAGGCATACAAAAGCCATATTCTTACAAAGAAAAGCCCGAAGAGAAAAAGAGGACTGAGAAAAGCTACAACTTTAACAAGTGCGGATCTGAAGAGAATCAAATCTGTTTTAAGCAAGTAAGTTAGGAGGTAAGAAACATGGCAAGAGTAAAAAAAGGCGTTAACGCGCATAAGAGGCATAAAAAGATTTTAAAGCAGGCCAAAGGATTTTACGGTCAGAAGAGCAAGGTGTTCAGAGCTGCTAATCCGGCGGTAATGAGAGCTCTGCGTTCTGCATATGTTGGCAGAAAGAACAAGAAAAGAGAGTACAGACGTATGTGGATTGCAAGAATCAATGCCGGCGCAAGAATGAACGGCATCTCTTACAGCAGACTGATGGACGGTCTGAAGAAATCCGGCATCGAGATCAACAGAAAAATGCTGTCCGAAATGGCAATCCACGATGCAGCTGCTTTTGCTCAGCTGTGCGAGACTGCTAAGCAGGCACAGGCAAAATAAGGACGAATTCAATATGAATCAAAAAAGGAGCTTCTGTCTGAGAATGGCTCCTTTTTTCGTGCGGCGGGGCTGCTTTCGCAGTATGTTGTCTTAAATGGGAAAATTCTGTTGAAAGATTTCATTTTAATCTTTTTCTGATATTACATCTCTTGGCAAAGCCGGGCCAATTAATGAAGATGGGACATTTTGATCTAAGTTAGTGCAACCTAATCTCCAATCTCCAGACACTGCCCGGCCGCCCTCCTTCTCCTTGAAAGCCCGCCCTCCCCATGGTACAATAAGAAAAAGTGTTTATTCAATAAATTTCAAAGAAGGAGGGCAATCATATGACAAGCCTAAAACCCGCTACCAAAGTAGCGGCGCTTTGTATAGGAATAATCGCTTTAGCAGCGATTATTTGTTTTTATCTGCTAGGGCATTACCACCTGCAAAAACCAGTGCTGATTCCATGGCAGACCGAGTATGCCCAGGCATTGCCGGACGATGAGGATGAGGACGAAGATGAAGAAACCCTGGACGAAGGGCCGGGAGGCTTACTATGCTTCTTTCTAACCAACGGCGGCGACACCAGGGCCATCCAGGAAATTGAGTTTGCCGAGGCATCGGAAATCCGATTTTTCGGCGAATATGACGAATACGATTCAGATACCGGCTTCCAAATAGAGGAGGGCTTCGGCGAGCGAATCGGACTTTATCGGGGCGGATGGGTCAGCCTTATTCTGGACCCCCGGACCGACGAATTTCTTGCAAAAAGCCAAGTCTCAATCACGGTGAAAAATGCGATTATCCACTATACAGACGGCTCAAAAGAAACAGCCGATATGGAACCGCTCACCTTTCACCCTCCCGGCGGCAACAACATGCTTCGGGAGGAAGACCCTGTTTCCACCTTTTCCAAAGCCGCCGCATACTTGAAAGAAAGGGGGAGCTTATAATGGATATTAAATCAATTCACGCCAATCTGGGAACGCTTTTCTGGGCCACCATTTTTTCCCTGATAGAATTCCATATTCAACTGGACAATCTTCGGATTTCCACCAGCATCTTATTTGTCATTCTAATTCTGGCAGGAACACAGGATTTGTATCGGGTGACCAAAAACCCCCGCTTCCGGTCAGCAGCCATCTTCGGCTGGATAAACGGAGGCTGCTATGTGCTTTTCCTTATACTAAACGCAGCCATACCGCAGACCATGGCTGTGCCCCTTGCTGAACTAGTCATTGCCAGATTGCTGCTGATCTGCATTTATACCCAGCTCCTGGTGGGAATCGGCGCAATGTTTCCGGCTGCCTTCGGCGACCTGAAAAAAAGAGCCGATCTGTATGCCGTCGCAACGGCCGTCGTGGCACTGGCGGCGATGATCCTTTTCCTTGTCAACGGATACATGGTGATTGGGGCCTTGCAAATGCTCATCCAGCTGGCAGTTCTGATCCAGCTTTACCAGTGCCGCAAAAGGATTGGACAGATGCAACTACCGCAGAAGGAGGCGCTATGATGAAGACATTAAAACCTGCTTCCAGGGCGGCGGCTGCTGCCATTTTCCTGATCGCTCTTCTGGCCGCAGTTCTCTTTGGCATCAGCCAGTACGCTCGCCTGGACTATCCGGTTCTTTGCCGGGTATACGGCGCATATCCAATCTATGGGGATGAGGACGAGGCAGAACAGTTTGAGATACCCTACATAGAATGCAAAGCCGGCCGCCACCAGATCACAGGCGTTGATTTTGCGGAGCTGGCGCTGACAGGTCCAGACGATCCGGATAACGCAGATGAAGCGGACTACTCGTTTACCGACAATGGAGAAAATATGGATTTTTCCTACGACGATACGAATGGATATTATATACGGAAAGCCTCGCAAATCTCTTTGTTCATCGATGACGAAGATTTTAAAGGGTTGAAAAAACCCATTGCCCTGACTACCGCGACGGTTTCCTATGAGGATGGCACCAAGGACCAGGTGGAAATCGGAAAAATCGTTCTCTATCCGGGGGAGGATGTGGATGAAAAGGATTTGAAATTCAAGGGGGAAAACAATTCCGAGGAAGTGAGGGAAGCCAGCTATATGGCGGATCGGGATCTGACCATCAAACAGGTACAGTGCGTTCCGGACGAAAAAAACAGCGGCCTTAAGATCAACGGCAAAGAGCCGGCAGAGCTGGAAGGGGCGACGCTTCTCAAAGACCACTCCATCACCATTTCTTTAAAACGGCAAAGTCCTTTTGTACGATGGCAGCCAATGATCAAGGTCACGTATCAAACAGCTGACGGAAAGGAAGATACCCAGCTGCTCACCGAATTCGGCGAAGCCTTTGATATGGGCAGCGCACCGACCTTCATGCAGACCCTGGCCTATTTGAAAGAAAGAGAGGTGATACGATGAATCCGAAGGCAATGAATCAAGGATATCGGCGCTTGTTCTGGGGCACGTTTTTCATGCTGCTTTGGGGCGGAAGCGACACCACGCTGCCCTTTCTGCCTGGGATAATTGGGCTATGCTGCTGTCTCAGCGGCACGGGAATCATCTGCGCGGTTTCAGAAAACAGACGGTTTTTCCTGGCCCGGCGATGGACTCAGATCGGCATTGGTGTTTGGATCCTGCAAATACTGGTCGTCGTTCCCTTTTTTATCCAACGCGTTCCCTGGGAATTGCGGTTTCTTTCCTATTTTCTGGGCGCGATTATTGTCATCCAGATATACAGTCATATCCTGATCGGCGCGGGAGAACTATTGGGAGGCAGCAGCCAGACTTATTACACCAGGTGCGCGGCTGTCTTTGCCGGTGGCTGCGCGGCCGGCACTATTGCCATGATGATTGATGAACTCTATGGCAGCGGAGAAGTCGTCATCGGCGGCTGGATGATCAACCTTTTGATGCTGCTCTATCTGGGGCTGGCTATTTGGAGCATGTTCCTGATGGCGGCCCTGCGGCGAAGCTACCCGATCCTTTAAAATGTTTCAGAGGACATAAAAAAGACACACGGATCTGTAAAATAGAAACTGTAGGAGGTGTGTATTTGTGTATAACCTGCTTGTAGCGGAAGACGAACCGAAGATGAGAATCATTATCCGTGATTATTTTGAGAAAAAAGGATTCGCGGTATGGGAAGCGGAGGACGGAGTGGAAGCGCTGAAACGTTTGGGGGAACGAACCTTTGATCTGGTTCTGCTGGATGTGATGATGCCGGAACTGGACGGTTTTGCCGTCTGTAAGGCAATCCGCAGGAAAGGGGATACGCCGGTAATCTTTTTGACTGCCCGCATGGCAGAGGAAGATCAGCTGCGTGGGTTTCAGGTAAAGGCGGATGATTATGTAACCAAGCCCTTTTCGTTACCGGTCCTTCACGCCAAAGTCTGTGCGATTTTGGAACGAAGCCGGGGAATGATCAGCGACAGCGGAAAGCTGCGCTCCGGCGGAATCGAGATCGATCTTCGGGCCAGAGAAGTTACCGTTGACGGAGAAAAGACCGCCATGCCGCCCAAAGTGTTCGATCTTCTCGTCTATTTCATGGAAAATAAAAATCGGATCCTGACCAGAGAACAAATTTTGGATCAGGTCTGGGGCGAGGACGCCTTCTGCTACGACAGGGCCGTAGATACCACCATTAAAAAGCTTCGGCAGGCGCTGGGCCGCCGGGCAGGATGTATCCGCACCATTGTCAAGGTGGGGTACAAATTCCAGGAGGTAACGGATGAACAAAAATAAAGCCAAACGCAGCTTCGTGATTCGGGCAGTAACGGCGGTTGTAGCCATCTATGTGCTAATCGTCGGCAGTGTGACCTATTATGGAGCAAAGCGGAATGTTATGGAAGGAACAACGTACAGCTGGGGCGTCATCGGCAATCTTATCAACGAATTGAACGGGTGCCGCTCATCCGCATCCAGTAAAGGCGTCCAGGATGGAATGAATTTGGCAAAAGCCACCAGTGCCATTAGTCGCAACGATTGGAATCTTGGGATTTGGGATGCGTCGGGGAGGACGGACAGTCTGATTCTCTTTCGGGCGCAAAAAGATCCGAAAGGCAATGTGATCGGAATGAAGATGGTCAGCAGCAATGCAAGTGTTTTATCTAACAATTCGTTCCCAGATGACAGCGATAAAAAACGGGTGATACTGGACGACTGGTTTTCGCCGCAGCAGATTCAGGAAATCAGCGAGTGCTGCTATTTGGAGGCTTCGGCTGAAGTGAGAGGCTATGATACGGAAGAGTTCTTTGAACCTGTCAGCTTACAGATCCTTTATACGGGAGATGAAGAGGGGTCAGCCCTTAAGAAAAAGGATTTTATTCCTGTGAAAAAGCCTGATGGAAATAAGCTTACCACCCTGAAATTCGAAGAGGTCAGCGTTAGTCCCATTGACACCACAGCCCGGCAGGAGCAGGATGAAACCTGGCGAGTGCTGGTGAAAAGCGCGGTCGATGCCCGCATTGATCAGGCTGAACTTGGAGAAGACGGCTCCACTTATATCCCCCTGCAAGAGGAAGACAAGAGCATTCTCCGGTCGGAGTCCGTTTGTGTGACCAAGCTTGCTGCCGGCGACTATTTTCTGGGCTGGAGCATAGTCGATCATCCTCTTTCCAAAACCATCGCAAGCACGCTCTGGCTGTACTTTATAATGGCCATTATCTGCACTGCGGCGTGCCTTGTCCTGGTGGGAAGCTATTGCCGGACCATCGATGGGGAATACGAGGCTGAGAGCAAGCGCCGGAAAATGTCGGATGCCATGGCCCATGAGATGAAGACTCCCCTGGGGATTATCAAAAACTACAGCGAGGCGCTGCTGGAAGAAGGGGACGAACAAAAACGAAAGCAATATCTCAATACCATCATTGAGGAAACCGACAGCATGAACGAGATGGTCGTCAGCATGCTGGACCTGTCTAAAATGGAAGCGGGCACCTATCCGATGGAATTGAGCATGATTTCCATGGCTGGGATCACCGAAAAAGTGATCGAGCGTACCCGGATTCTGGCTAAAAACAAGCAGCTGGAGGTTGAACTGAAAGCAGATGACGAACGCCAGATCCTGGCTGATGAGAAATTGGTGACCCAGAGCATTTGCAACCTGCTGATCAATGCCATCACCCACGCCGAGGAGGGAAGCCGGATCCGCATTGTCATTGAAAAAGAACCCCAGGGCATGCGCTTTACCATCCACAACCAGGGTCAGCAGATTGATGACAAAGAACAGGTGCGGATCTGGGACAGCTTTTACAGGGGCGATTCGGCGAGAAACAGAAGCAGCGGAGGAACCGGCCTGGGACTTGCCATTGTGCGCAATACCAGCCTGATTCACAGGGGAACCTGCGGCTGTGAAAATGAAGAGGGCGGCGTCGCCTTTTGGATCCGGATCCCGGACCAGGAGGCGGGACAGACGAAACAAACGGGAAAGATCGGGCCAATTCTCCACACGGCCGATATCGGCCTGAATCTGAAGGGGCTGCTTTACAGCATGGCCGGAACGGGGATCTGGCTGCTGCTCAATGGTTTCATATTTATCTGGAAACGATATGAATACCAGTATGACGGAGCGCTGCTGCTCATTCCGTGGATCATCACCATTCCCGCATGGGTAGTGTGCTGGCTGGGGGCGCGGAAGTTGAAATTCCTCGCTGATAAAACAATACCGATCACCGCATCCATCGCAGTGATCTTTGCCGGTATTGCGGCCAGCTGTTTTCTCACGAGCGATATGATGGATGTCCAGCTGCTCCTTCTGCTGCAAGTGGTTTTGTGCCTGATGACAGTATGTGTGGTCATTTACTTGCTCAGCATGTCATCCATTTGCAAAAGGCTGGCAGAGAAGGCGAAAGAAGATGGCTTGAAAAAAATCATTACTCTGACTGGGGCTGCGGAAGCGGTGGTGCTGGTTTTATGGGCCGCCAGCAGAGACCTGGTCTGGCAGATTCCCATTTTAAGCCGCTTGAATAATGTCATCAGCGGCGTGGTCTTTATCGTGATTCTGGGCAATCTGTACCTGTGGTACCACCTCTATCGCAGATTCCACGGAAAAGAGATTTAAAAAAGAAAAGATTCGACATTGCGTTTTGACACAAATCGACCTCCCTTAGGACTATAATCGAAAGAAAGAGTCCAAGGGAGGTTTTTTCGTTGACTGTTTACGGGGAATATTTATTTCTGGAAAACTTCATAACAGGGTTGGTAATACTGGTTCTCACTGGCAGGCTGTGCGGACGTAAGAGGGCCAAATCCGGCATGGTTTTAGGGGGATTGATGTGCGGAGCATACTCCTTCGTGCTCTTCCTTCCCATGGTATGGCCGGCGGCGCTGATCTGCAAGCTGATCTTCTCCCTTGCCGTAATTTTAGCGGCTTTCGGCTACGGAGGCAAGCCGGTTTACCTGAAAACGGTAGCGGTTTTTTACATAGTAAGTTTCCTCATGGGAGGCATCACGGTCGGACTCATGTACATGACCAAGGTTCCCGGCTTGTCGGCCAACGGAAGCGTTTATCTTCACAGCATCACGTATCTGCAGGTGGCGGCCGGCGTGCTCGTCACCTGGGTACTGGGCAGCTGGCTGGCTGAGTTTATTCGGGGAAAACTTACAAAAGAAAAAGTATTTACGGATATTAAAGTGGAAATTGCGGAAAAAGAGTGGGAAATGCGGGCTTTTGTGGATACGGGGAATTTTTTGCGGGATCCGGTTTCCGGAAATCCGGCGGCGGTCCTGTCGGCTTCCTGCGGCCAGCGCCTCTTGGATGACCTGAAAGATGCCATCTTGAGCAGAAGCTGCGTGATTCCATACAGCAGCGTGGGACAAAAGGGCGTTCTGCAGGGGTTGCGGCCGGATCGGGTGATCGTAGAGGGCAGGCCCATTGAAAATATTGTTTTGGCCATCAGTAAAGAAGATTTTGCCTGCTGGAAAGGAAAAGAAGCTTACGAAGTACTGTTGCAGCAGCAGATTATAGAAGGAGGAGCATTAGAGAATGCAGAATGATCATTTTATGAGCGTGAGGACGTTCTGGGAGGAGCTGAGAAAAGCTTATGAAGCGCTTAAAAACTTTCTTAAGGGCAAAGATGAAATTCCGGATATCCATTATATCGGGGGAAGCGATGTGCTGCCGCCGCCTTTGGATTCCCAGGAGGAACACAAGGCACTGGAGGAATTCATGGCAGGGAGCGAAGAAGCACGGGCCCTGCTCATCGAACATAATCTGCGCCTAGTGGTTTACATAGCCAAAAAGTTTGAAAACGCGGGTATCAATGTGGAAGACTTGATTTCCATCGGAACCATCGGGCTGATCAAAGCGGTGAATACCTTTAAAATGGATAAGAATATCAAGCTGGCGACTTATGCTTCCAGGTGCATTGAAAATGAAATTCTCATGTATCTTCGGCGCAACAATAAAACCAAAGGCGATGTTTCCCTGGATGAGCCGCTCAATGTGGATTGGGATGGGAATGAGCTGCTGCTGTCCGACATTCTGGGCACGGAGAACGATGTGGTTTACACCCACATTGAAGAAGAGGTCAACAAAAGCCTGCTGGACTACGCCATGAACAAGCTCAACAAACGGGAGCGGGAGATCATGGAAATGCGTTTTGGCCTTGTCAGCGGAAAAGAGATGACCCAAAAGGAAGTGGCCGACCGCATGGGCATTTCCCAATCGTATATCTCCCGCCTGGAAAAAAAGATCATCAGCAGGCTGCAGCGGGAGATTAAAAAACTGGGGTGAGTATAAATCTATGGAACAATAGATCATGGACAGGTGTTTTACGAGAGGAATGGGATTTCTTGCGAAAAGAATGAAAAGGTGATATGAAATTTTCGCAAGTTTCAACGATTGGGCACTTTCAGATTCGCCTAGAAGCCGCGCGGGCCGCAAGCTGCTGGGATCAGGCCCCGCGAACCCACAACTTTGCGCAAAAATCGTGATTTTTAAAAAAAATTTTCCGGAGTCCCTTGGGAAAGGCATCCCTTGCTCGCCGTAACACAACAGAACACGCACGCGAAATGAGAGGCAGACATAGTCAAACCATGATATGATAGGAAGCAAAAGCGAAAAGAGGTACAATCAGATGGCAGATATCGTTGTCCATGGGCTGACTCAGAACAATTTGAAGCATGTTACATTCAGTATTCCAAAGGAAAAAATCACGGTGTTTACCGGTGTGTCAGGCTCCGGCAAATCCAGCATTGTTTTTGATACCATCGCCGCCGAATCCCAGCGGCAGATGAATGCGACCTACCCGCCTTTCGTCCGGTCCAGGCTCCCCAAGTATCCCAAGCCTGCAGTGGAGCGTATCGATCATTTAACGCCGGCCGTGGTGGTGGACCAATCTCCCCTGGGCGGGAATGCCCGATCTACAGTGGGAACCATCAGCGGGCTTTATGCCAGTCTGCGGCTGCTGTTTTCCAGAATTGGAAAGCCCTATGCAGGCACAGCCTCCCATTTTTCCTTCAATGACCCCAACGGCATGTGCAAAACTTGTTCCGGCCTTGGAAAGATCACAAAAGTGGATGTGGAAGCCATATTGGATTTGGACAAGTCCTGGAATGAGGGCTGTGTGCAGGATTCTCTGTACAGGCCGGGCTCTTGGTACTGGAAGCAGTATGCGCAGTCGGGCCTGTTCGACCTGGACAAGCCGATCAGAGCGTATTCCAGCGAGGAATACAACCTCCTTCTATACGGTTCCCGCGACGGTAAAGGTGAGCCGGAGAACCCAAAGGTGACCGGGCTGTACCACAAATACACAAAGACCCTATTAAACAGGGATATCAGCAATAAAAGCAGGCATACACAGGAGAAGTCTCAAAGCCTGGTTGTCGAAATGGAGTGTGCCGACTGCCATGGGAAACGGCTCAACGAGGCTGTTTTAAGCTGCAAAATAAACGACTGGTCCATTGCGGATATGTGCGCCATGGAGCTGACCCAGCTTCGTGATGTCCTATCACAGATTATGGACCAAACGGTAAAAGTCCTGGTGCAGACGATGATCGAGGGTCTGGATCGGATGATCGAGATCGGCCTGCCCTATCTTCATCTGAACCGAGAAACCCCGTCTCTCTCCGGAGGTGAGGCCCAACGGCTCAAGCTGGTGCGTTACATGGGCAGCAGTCTGACTGGGATGACCTATATTTTTGACGAACCCAGCACAGGGATGCATCCTCGGGATGTCTACCGCATGAACAACCTGCTGCTTCAGCTGCGGGACAAGGGTAACACAGTCCTGGTGGTGGAGCACGATAAAGATGTGATTTCCATTGCGGACCATGTGATCGACGTGGGACCGGGGGCCGGACAGAACGGCGGGGAAATTGTGTTCGCCGGCAGCTGCGCAGAACTTCTCCAGGCCGACACTTTGACAGGGAAAGCCATGCTCCAGTCCCTGCCGGTAAAAGAGGAGCCCCGTCGTCCGCGAGGCAGCCTGCCGGTCCGGGATGCCTGCCTGCACAATCTAAAGCATGTAGATGTGGATATTCCGCTGGGGGTCATGACTGTGGTCACCGGCGTGGCCGGTTCGGGAAAAAGCACTTTGATCTCGCAAGTCTTTGCCAAACAGTATGAGAGCGACGTTGTGATGATCGATCAGGGCCCTATCACAGCGACAGGCCGGTCCACGCCCGCATCCTATCTGGACTTTTTTGATGAAATCCGCAGGCTGATGGCCCGGGAAAGCGGCAAGCCCAGCAGCCTGTTCAGCTTCAATTCTGCCGGGGCCTGCCCGGTGTGCGGCGGCAAAGGCGTGATTGTTACCGAGCTGGCGTTCATGGATCCCATCGTGACTGAGTGTGAGGCTTGCGGCGGCGTTCGCTATAACCAGGAGGCCCTAGCCTGCACCTACAAGGGAAAAAACATCGTTGAACTGCTGAGCCTGACTGCATCTCAGGCGATGGAGGTATTTGAGGATGCTAAGATTAAGAAGCGGCTGAAAGTAATGGAGCAGGTGGGATTATCTTATCTTACCCTGGGCCAGCCGCTCAGTACCCTTTCCGGCGGCGAACGCCAGAGAATCAAGCTTGCAAAAAAACTGGGGAAGAAGGGGAGCATCATTGTGATGGACGAGCCGACAACCGGACTGCACATGTCCGATACGCAAAATCTGCTCAAGCTGTTCGACATGATCGTTTCCCGGGGCAACACGCTGGTGATCATCGAGCATAACCTGGATGTGATGAAGCAGGCAGACTGGATCATCGACATCGGACCTGACGGCGGAAACAACGGCGGACAGGTGGTATTCACGGGAACCCCAATGGAAATGCTGCGCAGCGCGAAAACGCTGACAGCGGACAGTCTGCGGGCTTCCTTAACAGAAGAGAAAGCGGCTTCGCCTCACTGCTGACAGGTGGATCAGACCTTGGCGGGCACTCGTAAAGATCATAAATAAGGGTGTGTCTATAAATGAAATACAAAAAACAGATTAATTCAGAATTAAAGCAAATCGCAGAGTTTATTTTCCAGATTATCATCTGCTCCCGAGTATCCCTATCCGGCTGCATATGAGTACGTTTTGGCATTATATAAATGTATATTAACATAATACCTTGTTGTAAGCGAAAAGACCAATCAAGAGAAACAGATACACCGCCAAAAAGGTGCAGAAGGGAGCATATCCATTAACATTTATCTGATGTGATATGCTCCCTTTTGCCTTTGATTTCTTTTTCAGCACCTGCACATTCTGTTATAATTTCATGAGATTGTTAGATTCTCCTGTTTTGTTTCGTAGTAATAAGTGATTAATCAAACAGGCCGGTCGGAAATTAGGAGGAAGTAATATTGGATATAAATCATGATAATTTTTTCGCTGAGCTCAGACGGAAAAACCCTGAATCCATCGAGTTTATTGTTCATGAATATGGCTCTTTGATCAAAAGTGTGATTTACAAATACCTGTACAGCGACAAAGAAGCGCTGGACGAATGCTTTAATGATATACTGCTTGCCATCTGGAATAATCCGGATAAATTCGATGATAAGAAAAGCAATTTCAAGAACTGGATCTGTGCAATCGCAAAATATCGGGCGATCGATGCGCTTCGCAGAGAAAAGAAACGCAGTGAACGTTTTGTCAGCATTGGAGATCAGCAGGATATCGATTGGCTGAATGGTTTTCATCCTTTTGATAGCGGCATGGATGGTATCGATGAGTCAACTGGCGAGCTTGAAAAGCTTTTGAGCTGTTTGTCTGAGGAAGATAAAGACCTGTTTTTTCGAAGATATATGGAAGATCAATCGATCGAGGAGATATCCCAAGCGAAAAACATGAAACCTGATCTTATATACTCTCGCATTTCACGGGGAAAGAAAAAAATCAAAAATCAAATGAAGTGCCAAAGCGGAGGTGTGATAAAATGAAGGATAACTACTCGCATATAAATTTTGACGCCTTTTTAACAGAAGAGGACCACATCCTGACAGAAGCTGAGAAAGAAGCTTATATTAAGAATTTCTACAAACGTGCAGCCCTGAGACAGAACGAAGGGCCAGGCCATAAACCTGCAATAGGACGATTCAGCCGCAAGTTCATAGTTCTGGCCGCAGCGCTGGTAATGATTTTGTCATTCGGTGCGGTTGCTTATGCAGCCGGTTGGTTTAATCTGGGAGTGATCAATACAAAGTATGACAAATATGAATTGACTGCAGTAGAGGATTCTGCACAGTATAAAGCTGCAAAAGAAATGATGGATTATTATAACAGTCTTTCTCAAGAGGAACTTATTGCGCTTGACAATGGAACGTTTGAGGATACTGGAACAACAGATGAAAAAGAAAAGTCGATCACGTTCAGAGCTCCTACGGAAAAAGAGAAGGCTGTACTCGAAAAATATGGACTTGAATTTGTACGGACTCACTATTATGTGAATTCGGCAAAGAAGGCATTAGATCAGGTTGGAATCGGAAATATCCTGGGGGAGTTTTGGGATATTAACGAGCTGAAATCAAAGGATGATAATGTGTATAATGATGGATATATCTATACGGATAAAGGAACCGTAACCATAATTGGCGGCGGTGAATCTCCTGAAGCTCCAATATATTGGGAATTGCATATGATTCCGAGAAATGTGTATCTTTCTCCATGGAGTGCTTTTACCTTTCCGGAAGAAAAGGAACGCCCTGAATATACGGAGTGGAACTTTACAACAATGGACGGATATCAGGTTAAAGCAAATTCTTATAAAAGCAACTCTGGCCGCAACTTCAAAGCTCTGATCATTACTGAGACGCATACGATAGAGCTGTTATATCAATTCACGCCAGAAAAGCAAAGCAGCGATTTATCAAATCAGGATTTTGAAAGCCTGATTGAAAAGTTGGATTTATCAAAGCTCTCCTAAGCAGCGAGGTTCTATTGTATAGAGTAAAGGGGTTGCCACATTCGTGAAAATGAATGCGACAGCCCTTTTTTCGATTCCATTTTGTGAACTATTGGGAAGAGGTAATGCATGGATAATCTGATAGAGATGTTTGGAAATCAAAGTGCTTTCAAAGGAACTGGCCTTTTGTAGAAAGTTAAAATCCAGAAACATGCAAGCGCTATCTATCCGCAACCTGTTCCTGATCCAAAGGCATATATAAAAACAGCTGAAATTCCCCGTTTTTGGTTTGTATGTCCATGCTTCCCTGATAACGGGTGACGACTTCCCGGATGCTTCTCAGCCCAAAGCCGTGTTTCTCTTTGTCTGCCTTGCTGGTATCCGGCAGGGCGTTTTCTCCGTCCGCCCGCGTTTCACCGGGAAGGGGGTTGATGACACTGACCGCGAAAATGCCTTTTTGCGCACGCAGCCTGAGGACAGTGCGGCGCTGGTTCTGCGGCAGCTTTTGGCACGCTTCTGCCGCATTATCCAGAGCATTGGCCAGCAGAGCGCAGATGTCCGCTTTTTCAAAGGGAAGAGGGTCTGGAATATCTGCTTTCACATCAAAGGAAATGTTTTTCTGCTCCATGAGGGCGGCTTTGGTGCTGAGTACCGCATTGACGGTTTGGTCGCCGCAATAATGAAGGGTCCCCTTTATGGCAGGACTTTCGATCAGCTTTGCCAAATAAGCGTCCTTTTCCTCATCTGGAAGGGAGGCCAAAGCCTGCAGATGATTGGACAGATCGTGGCGCAGCCTTCTGACCTCGAATTGCTGCTGTTCCATGGAGGCGTAATAGCGTTTGTTCATTTCCCCCACAATGCTGTCCCTTTCCAGGCGGCGTTGTTTAGCCAGCACGGTGATGGCCCACAGGAGCCCAACAAAGGAAAGGAAGGCGATGAAAAGACAGGCAAGAGGGGCATAGGAAAACGAAGGGGTCGATATATAAAAAGGACTGATGAGCAAAACCAGAGAGCAGGTGATGCCAAGGGGCGTAAGGGTTAAAAGAAGCAGCAGCTTCCAGAGCGCGGGGGACAGTTCATAGTCCTTTGGAGGAGCGGCGCGCCGCATGGCAAGATAAAGCAGGCACCAGAAGCAAAGCCGCAGGATAATGGAGGTCTTGAAGTGGACATCCGTTGTTTCATCCAGGAAGGCATTGAGTGCCAGAGCCGTGCTGGCAAACATAAGCCCAATGGTGAGCCGCTGTAGCAGCGGCCCTTTGCAGCAAAGAAGGACCGCGGCCATGAAAAAGAGAAGTGTAGGCGGCAGGTTGAAAGGATCGCCAAGAAAGATGACCATGGAAACCAAAACGAAATGTCCCAGATACAGGAGTGCCATCCGCCAAATCCCCCTGCCGGCTGGCAGCAGAAGACCGGAAGCTTTCATGGCAAGCCAAGCAGTGGGAAAAAGAAAGAAATTCATGGGGTGAGTCAGAAACATCAGAACGCACCTCCCAGCATGGCGCGGGCCAGTTTTTTGGAGGCTTCTTCTTTCAGTGCCCGGCTCATGGGAAGCTGGATTCCTGAGATGGTGACTGCGGATGCGGAAATATGTTCCACCGCGGAAGCATTTACCAGATAGCGCTGGTGGATTCGCACAAAATCGTTTCCCACCTTTGCCGCCACAAGGTCCAGTTTGTCGTAAAAGGTGTATTCTTTTTCAGCAGTAACCAGGTGAACGAGCCGTTTTTCGCTGTAAAAGTAGAGGATGTCCCTGCAGGCCAGCTTAAAGGTCCCGTCAATATTGTGAAAAGCAAAGAAGGCATCTGCCTGCTCCTGCTCCATGCGGCGGATCCGCTCCATCAGCTCACGGAGCCTTTCCGGGTCAGCGGGTTTGAGGATGTAATCCAGGGCCCCGGTGCGGTAGCCGTCAAAAACGTAGTCCGGGTAACCGGTGACGAAAACGATCATAAGCTTCCGGTTGAACTTGCGAATTTCCAGAGCTGTTTCCATGCCGCTCTGTTCTTTCATCTCCACATCTAAAAACAGCAGATCAATTTCTCCGGGGTGTTTGGCCAGCCAGCTTGCGGCTCGTTTCCCCGAATTGAATTCATACACAATGCTTTCCACTCCTTCATAAAGAATTTTTTCCAGCTGAAAGCGCAGGGCGTCTCTTGCCTTTGTTTCATCGTCGCACAAGGCGATTCTCAGCATATTCATTCCATCCTTCCCTCTATATTTTCTGAGTATGAGTATAGCACAAAGATGCTGAATTTTACATGAAAAGAACAAAACTTTGCAAAGCCTGCAAGGCAGATTCCAAAGATTACACCCAATCTGCAATCTATGACACGGCAGATTCTGCAGCTGTTTTTCTGTGGTAAGGTAAGGACATCAAAACAGAGAAAAAGGAGAGTTAGAATATGCTGCATGTAAAAGATTTGCGCAAGTCCTATATGGTGGGCCGGGAAACCTACCCGGTGCTGAAAGGGATCAATTTGTCCGTCGCTCAGGGAGAGTTCGTGGCCGTTATGGGGCCGTCGGGTTCGGGAAAGAGCACGCTGCTCAACTGTATTTCCTGCTATATTCCCTTTGATGAGGGAAAGATCGTCCTCGGCGGCCGGGAGCTGAAAAATCTCAGCGAGGAGGAGCTGGCGAAGGTGCGCAATGAAAAGCTGGGGTTCGTTTTTCAGGACTTCATGCTCCTGGACGGACTCAATATCCGGGAAAACATTTTGCTGCCCAGCATCATCAACGGCAATGTGGGGAAGAAGGAAGAGAAGCTGGCCGATGACCTTTTGAACATCTTTGGAATCGAGCATATCAAGGATAAATTTCCTGCCGACGTGTCGGGCGGGGAGCGGCAGAGGACCGCGGTGGCCCGGGCGCTGATCAACAATCCGCTGATGATCCTTGCCGATGAACCGACAGGAAACCTGGACAGCAAATCCAGCCGGGCGGTAATCGAATCTTTCCGGGAAGCGATCAACAAGCTGGATGCCACCATTTTGATGGTGACCCACGATAGTTTTTCCGCGTCCTTCTGCGACCGGGTGGTCTTGCTGCAGGATGGGACTGTTTATCGGAACATGGAAAAGGGCGAGAGCCGGGAAGCGTTCCACGATCAGCTGCTGCTTGCGATTAAGGAAATGAGCGGTGATACCAAATGATGACCATGAAAGCGATACAGAGAAAATTAAGAAAACACAACCGAAAACAATATTCCCTCTATGCTTTTTGCAATTTTATTTCCTTAATGCTGATCACGGCATATTCGGCGATGATGTTTTCACCCACTGTGCTGAGCGTGCTTCCGGAAGGGGGAGACAGCCGAAAACAGATGATCGCCATTTTTGTCCTGGCCTGTGTGGGCTGTGTGGTCTTTACCATTTATTCCGCAGGGCTGTTCTTTCGGAAAAAGTCCAAGGAAATCGGGATCATGATGGCTCTAGGAGCATCCAAGCAGCGGCTGGCCCCGGGAGTGATTTCAGAAACTGCCATCGTCAGCGGCCTTTCCGCACTGGCAGGGACAGTCTGTGGTATGCCCTTCGCGTGGCTGATCTGGCAGGCTTTCCGCCTGCTTGTGGTGGACAGCGCGGAAATGAAACTGACCTTTGACTTTTCCTGTCTGCTGCTTTCGGTCTTATTCATGGCGCTGGTCATCGGCGCGGCCATTATTTTGGGTATCCGCTATCTCAACCGGACCAATATCATGGACGTGGTTCACGAAGAACACAAGAATGAGCCGGTACGGCAGGTAGGGAGAAAGTGCGGCATTTTGGGGATCGTGATCCTGCTGATCGGCGCAGTTGTGGGATACAGCGCAAGCGGCATCTACAAACAACTCTTCCAGGCATATGCGCCTGAGTGGCTCAATGTTCTCTATGCGCCGGTGCTTTTGGGGCTTTATATGATCCTTCTCCATACTGTGGTCAATGGCTGGCGGCAGCGCAGGAGTCATTACAAGGGGATCATATCCAGGAGCATGATGAAGTTCCAGGGCCGGCAGACGGTCAACAATATGTTGGTAGTAACGGTTCTCATTGCAGGCGCCTGCTTCGGCGCGTTCTATCTTCCCATGATGGGCACCGGACAGATCCTCGAAACCAATTCCAGACCTTACGATTACGCCTTTTTTTATCCGCAGGGAAACCACTTTGCGGAACGGGAAAACATCGAAGCCATGGCGGAAAAGCGGGAATTGGCCATAAAGGATTATGAGAAGGCGGCCTACATTGCCCTGGGGATGGACGGCCAGGAAGAAGTGGAGGACGAAGGACAGAAGTTTCATATAGAGTATACAGAGTTTCTTTCGGAAGGGCGATTTTTTTCCGAAAGCGATTTTTCCAGGGTGACCGGGAAAAAAGCGGAGGTCCCGCGTGGGCAGTACATGACCGTCGGTGATAATGAGGGTAATGCGCTCTACGCCAGAAAGGATACCGGTCTGCTGACCAATATGACGACGAAAAAGCAAATTGCGGTGGAGTATGGAGGCGTCGTGCCCTACGGGATACTCTACATCGGATCGGACCGTACTTACTATGTTCTGGACGACCGGGACTACGCAGCCATATCCAAAGGGCTTGCGGGCGAGTGGAAAGAGGGCGCAGCCTTTTTCAACATCAAAGGAGAGGACGATTACAGCTTTGCCAGAGAACTTTACCATGGGTTTATCGATTCTATGGATGAGGAAGAGCCGACAAACAGCGTTTATGACCGTGTCTATAAATACAGCCGCAATCAAAAAGGAGAGGTCTATTGGGGCGATACGGATGAAATGACCCGGCTGTCCTTCGATAATCCGGACTCCACAGAATTCCGCCAGTATTGGGCATATATGCCGAAAATCAGAATAATGGACCAAAACGATTACATGAAGACCTTTGCCGTATTCTTGATGATGTTCCTATTTATCGCGATCATCTGCATGTTGTCGGCTCTGGTGATCTGTTACACCCGGTGCATGACCATTGCCATCAATAATCACTATGTTTTTGATGATTTGAAGCGCTTGGGCGCGTCCCCCAAGTTCCTGGGCAGAGAGCTGAGAAGCCAGGCCGGCAAGGTGTTTACGGTTCCGGCGATCGTGGGCATGTCCATGATGTATCTGCTCTATATAATGATCATGTATGCCAATGACGGCGGCTTTTCCAAAAGCGAAATCGCCGGACTGGGCGTGTGCCTGGGAGTGGAAGTTCTCTTCGGCCTGATTGTATTCGCGGTTTACCGTATTACCTGCGCCAAGATGCGTCATCAGCTGGGGATCGCGAAAGGTTAGGATAAGGGGCCGGAGCATCGAGGGGGCCGGAAGCTGCCGGGGGTCCTTCCTGGCTATTAGTGGATGTGTATTGTTTTTATACCTTGCAAGCCACGTCGCAGCAAGATTCAGTATTTTTTACCCCGCGGCAACGCCGTATTAAATGGTAAAAATACTATACGATATTCTCCATTGAGTGCGGCATTGCCGCAAAGTTGAATATCGTGAAATTTTTTCGTCATGGCAAAAAAATTATAGGCTCCGAGCAACGGCAGCCGCATGAAGCAGATTACTTTGCCATGCGCCAGCCCTCTCACCATTTCGGCCCCGGCCCGCGGCGGGCCGGCCGGCCGACTTAATGGCCAAAAACACTTTTTTCGCCGATTCCTATTCGAAATGCCCTGATTTGGATGCAATGTCCATAGAAAATCAGGGCATTTTGCTGTTTTCACAGCCTGCTGAGAGGATCAGCAGGATTGGTTTGCTTAACTCTTGCGCATACAAGCAACTTATATGCGGTTAGCCACATACAACAACCGGGATAACCTGGCCTGGAGCGCGATTTTCTATACACTTTGTCTGCCAAAAGGCCGGTTTCGAATAGAAATGGCGAAATTTTTTCCCTCGCCGGCATTTTAGCTTCTACATTTAAGTGAGACACCAGCCCCGGACACATGGACGTGCAGAAAAAAAGGCGGCGATCCCAAATACGTATATAAATTGAATAAACCCAAAACAAAGTTGCGGCGAATCATAATACTTTGTTGCGGCGGCGGCAAATAAGGGAAACTATTTTAGATAAATCGCCCAAAAACCCACAATTAAATTTGTGATTTATTCACAAATAAAAGTCCGAAACGTTGAGATATAGCGTATATACATACAAATTCGAATAAATATACATCCAACATAATAATAATGCCAAAAAACTATTGATTTTTACACAGGAAAGGTTTATTATAGGATGTATATTTTTTATTTTGCCGGAAATATCATAAGCAATATTTTCGGAGTACCAACAAAGCCTGCTTCCTTTAAGAATAGAGCGGAGCCGACTTTGTTCATCGGATAAAGCATGTAAGACGACGAGGAGAATAGGGATGAAACAAAGCTACAAAATATTCATTGACGGCGGAGAAGGAACCACTGGCCTGAAAATCCACGAAAGGTTTGCCGGCCGCCAGGATTTGGAACTTTTACATATTGATGAAGAAAAACGCAAAGATCCCCAGGAGCGAAAGAAGCTGATCAACCAATCGGACATTACCTTCCTCTGTCTGCCCGACGCGGCGGCCAGAGAAGCCGTGGCGCTGGTGGAAAACAACCGCACCAGGATTATCGATGCTTCTACCGCCCACAGAACGGACCCCGACTGGGCATACGGATTCCCGGAACTTTCTGAAGATCATCGCCGGCGCATTGAAACAGCAAAAAGGGTCGCTGTACCCGGCTGCTATGCCAGCGGCTTTATCGCCTGCGTGTATCCTCTGGTCAAGGCCGGGATTCTGCCGACGGATTACCCGCTCACCTGCCATGGAGTGTCTGGCTACAGCGGCGCCGGAAAAAAGATGATCGCAGTCATGGAGAGCGATGAAAAACCGGAGGCGTGCTATTCGCCCCGCCAATACGCCCTCAGTCAAACCCACAAACACTTGCCGGAAATGCAGAAGATTTGCGGTTTGGAATACAGGCCCATGTTCAACCCCATTGTGGACGACTACTACAGCGGCATGGTGGTATCGGTTCCCCTCCATACCAGATGCCTGACAAAGCCCTTTACGCTGGAGCAAATCCATGAGACAATGGCAGTCCATTACCAAGGATGCAAGTTTGTCAAAGTCAGAGAGCCGGGCGGCGGCAAGACACTGGAGGACGGATTTCTGCCGGCCAATTCATTAGCCGGGACCAACCTGATGGAGATCTTTGTCTGCGGAAATGATGACCAGGTACTGGTAGCCTCCCGTCTGGACAATTTGGGAAAAGGAGCCTCCGGCGCTGCGGTTCAGTGCATGAACATTATGATCGGACTGGATGAAACGACCGGTTTACTATAAAAAAGTTTCCATCGGAACCGTTTTTCATAAGGTAAACTTTTTTGAAATACAGGAAATGCCACGCAATTGATATTTCTTGTATTATAAAAAACGTGTGCATGACGGAATCAAAGATGATTCCTACGCACACATGTCGCTGACAAGCAGCGACGCTTCGCAAGGTACGTTCTTTGAAGTATAGGATAGTTCCTATACTATAAACAACTCATGGATAAAAGGAAGGAGAATACATGCAATACATAGATGGAGGGGTGTGCGCACCGAAAGGATTTCAGGCCGCAGGTGTACATTGCGGAATCAGAAGCAAGAATACGGATAAGAAAGATTTGGCGCTGATCGTCAGCGATGAACTGTGCACGGCAGCAGCAGTCTATACCCAGAACAAAGTAAAGGGAGCACCGATTGCAGTCACCAGGGAGCATCTGAAAGATGGCAAAGCAAAAGCTGTGATCTGCAACAGCGGAAACGCCAATACCTGTGCTCCAAACGGCGTGGAAATCGCAAAAAAAACCTGCGATTTAGCGGCGGAGCACATAGGCATCAAGGCTGAAAATATTATCGTTTGCTCCACTGGGGTCATCGGCGAAGAGCTGATCATGGAGCCCTTTGAAAAAGGGATGAAGCCTTTGGTAAAAGCCCTCAGTTATGAAGGCGGAACCCTGGCAGCAGAAGCGATTATGACCACGGATACCGTTTCCAAGGAGTGCGCTGTGGAGTTTGAACTGGGCGGGAAAACCTGCCGCATCGGAGCAACCGCAAAGGGCAGCGGCATGATCAACCCTAACATGGCGACCATGCTTTCCTTCATCACAACCGACGCGGCTATTTCCAGCAGCATGCTTCAGCAAGCCCTTTCCCAGGATATAAAAGACAGTTACAATCAAATCAGCGTTGACGGCGATACTTCCACCAATGACACGGTAGCGATTATGGCTAATGGACTCTGCGGCAACCCGGAAATCAAGGAAGACGGAGAGGCCTTCAAGCAGTTCTGCAAGGCTCTGGCCATGGTCACAAAGGTACTGGCCAAAAAGCTGGCCGCCGACGGTGAAGGAGCCACCAAGCTGATCGAATGTCAGGTGACGGGAGCCCCGGACAAAGAAACTGCCAGGAGCCTTTCAAAATCCGTCATCAGCTCGGACCTGCTCAAATCGGCTATGTTCGGAGAAGATGCCAACTGGGGCCGGGTTCTCTGCGCCATTGGCTACGCGCCGGCGGATTTCAGCGCCGACGATATTACCGTAGAGATGAGCTCGAAGAAAGGCAGCATCAAGGTTTGTGAGCATTCCGCCCTGTATCCCCACAGCGAAGAAAAAGCGGCGGAGATCCTGTCGGAAACGGAAATTAAAATAGATGTTAATCTCAATCAGGGACAAGAACAAGCCGCAGCATGGGGCTGTGATTTGACCTATGATTATGTTAAAATAAACGGAGACTACCGTTCTTAGAGGAGGGCCAAAGTGGTAAGTCAGAAATATTTGGATAAAGCAGAGGTATTGATCGAGGCGCTGCCATATATACAGCGTTTTAACCGGAAAATCATCGTTATTAAATACGGCGGCAGCGCTATGCTGGACCAGGAACTGAAGAAAAAAGTCATCGAAGATGTGGTGCTGCTCAAACTGGTCGGCTTCAAACCGATCATCGTCCACGGAGGCGGCAAAGAAATCAGCAGATGGGTCGGAAAAGTGGGCATGGAACCGCAGTTTATCAACGGACTTCGTGTCACTGACGAGGATACGATGGAGCTGGTGGAAATGGTTCTTGCCAAGGTCAACAAGGAACTGGTGAGCCTGGTTCAATCCCTGGGCGTCAAGGCAGTAGGGATCAGCGGCAAGGACGGCGGCCTGCTCAATGTGACCAGAAAAACCTCCGATGGCCAGGATATCGGCTATGTGGGAGAGATCAAAGAGGTCAACGCTAAAGTCCTCCACGATCTGCTGGAAAAGGATTTTCTGCCCATCGTATTTCCAGTGGGCATGGATGATGATTTTCAGACATACAATATCAATGCCGACGATGCAGCCTGCGCCATCGCCAAGGAAGTCAGCGCTGAAAAGCTGGCATTTCTAACGGACATCGACGGCGTTTACAAGGACCCCAGCGATTCAAAGACTTTGATTGCCGAGCTCTATGTAAATGAGGCGGAAAAACTCATCGAGGACGGATATATCGGGGGCGGCATGCTGCCCAAACTGAAAAATTGTATCGATGCCATCCGCCAGGGGGTTTCAAGAGTGCATATCTTAGATGGGCGTATCCCGCACAGCATGCTCTTGGAAATCTTTACCGACCGGGGCGCCGGTACGGCGATTTTGTGTGAAAGAGAGGCGAAATATTACAATGAAGAAGATTGATATAAAGACAACGGATCAGGAAAAGATCGTTGGCACTTATGCCCGATACGATATGGTGGCGGATCACGGAAAAGGCGCGGTCTGCGTGGATGAAGAAGGAAAAGAATACATCGATTTTACAGCGGGAATCGGCGTCAATTCGCTGGGATTCTGCGACGATGGATGGGTCAGGGCGGTGACAAAGCAGCTGAAGAAATCACAGCATGTGTCCAACCTGTTCTACACTGAGCCCCAGACTCGGGTGGCGGAGATACTGACTGCCCGCACCGGACTTTGCAAAGTTTTTTTCTCCAACTCCGGAGCAGAGGCTAATGAAGTGGCCATTAAAGCGGCAAGAAAGTACAGCAATAATAAATACGGCAATGATATTAATTGGATCACAACCCTGGAAAACTCCTTTCACGGTCGCACCATGGCGGCCATTACGGCTACCGGACAGGAAAATTACCATAAGGATTTTTACCCGTTCCTGGGCAACTTCTCCTACTGCAAACCGGATGATATCGACGATCTGCATAAATCCATCAACGATAAAACCTGTGCTATCATGCTGGAAGTGGTTCAGGGAGAAGGCGGCGTGGTCAACTTGAACAAGGAATTCCTTCAGGAAGTGGAATCCCTCTGCCGCCAGAAGGATATGCTTTTGATCGTGGATGAAGTACAGACAGGAATTGGAAGGACCGGCACCTTGTTTGCTTATGAACAGTACGGTATAAAACCGGATATCGTAACCTTTGCCAAAGGCATCGGCGGCGGCCTGCCCATCGGCGGCGCTTTGTTCGGCGAAAAGGTCTGCGATGTGCTGGGACCGGGAAGCCACGGCACGACCTACGGAGGCAATCCGGTAGCATGCGCCGGGGCGCTGGAAGTGCTGGACCGCATGGATGATGCCTTTCTCAAAGGAGTTGCGGAAAAAGGCGAATATATGAAAAAAAAGTTGAATGCCATCCCCGCGGTCGTCTCCATATCGGGGCTGGGATTGATGCTTGGTGTCGAGATCAAGGGGAAAGAAGCGAAAACCGCGGTTGCTGAAGCCCTGAAAAAAGGCTTGATGAGCCTGACGGCCAAAGATAAAATCAGGCTTTTGCCGCCTCTTACCATCACTTACGAGGAAATAGACAAAGGTCTAAAAATCTTGGAAGATGTCTTAAAATAGTTTTCAGCCAAACAGAATAAAACCGCCTTAGTTTGCGCATAAATAAGGTATGCAGGATGAGCACCAAATGCTTTAGGGGAGCAAAGAGGATGCGAGGACCTTATTTATGGCTAACAAGGTTGAAATTTGTGGTGTCAACACGGCGAAACTGCCGCGCTACAAAGACAAAGAGATGATGGAAATGATCGAAAAGGTCAAGGCTGGAGATGAAGAGGTAAGGGAAGAATTTATAAAAGGGAATCTGCGTCTTGTACTTTCTGTGATCCAGAGGTTCAACAACCGGGGAGAAAACCCGGACGATCTGTTTCAGGTGGGATGCATTGGACTGATCAAAGCTCTGGATAATTTTGATACTTCCCACGGAGTCAAATTCAGCACCTATGCGGTGCCGATGATTATCGGAGAAGTGAGACGGTACTTGAGAGATAACAATAGCATCCGGGTATCCAGATCCCTGCGCGACACAGCGTACAAGGCGCTGCAGGCCAAGGAAAAATTGTCCAGGGAGCTGCAGCGGGAACCCAATGTGACGGAGATCGCCAAGGAGCTGGAAATGAAACGGGAAGATGTGGTGCTGGCTCTGGACTCGATCCAGGACCCGATTTCACTTTTCGAACCGGTCTTTCATGATAACGGCGATGCGGTCTACGTGATGGACCAGGTCAAGGACATGAAAAATACCGATGCGAAATGGATCGAAAATATTTCTCTGTCCGAAGCGATGAAAAAGCTTTCGCCCAGGGAACGGAACATTCTAACCATGCGGTTTTTCGAAGGAAAGACCCAAATGGAGGTGGCGGAAGAAATTTCAATCAGCCAGGCGCAAGTGTCCAGGCTGGAAAAGAACGCATTGAAGTACATGCGAAAATATGTGTAGAATATACCTTGTAAAGCGCCGCCCTTCTGCGGGGCGTAAAGTGTGCATAGGAGGTTTGGCCTCCATTATGCACACTTTTTTTATTCTAGGAAAGATCCATCCTACCGCCCGTGTAAAAGCGCATTTGCCTTGCCTTACACTAATTTTTGGTTTCCCCAAAATTAGTGTAACTTTCCAAGGCTTTCAGGGGTCAAATTGTGTCAAAATCCTTGAAAATTCATATTTGGGGAGATTTCAAGCCCGCAAACCCACAAAATTTACACTGTTTTTAATGAAAAACGATCGCTTTCATTATGGTAAACCAAAAAGTTCCCCTACTGCCGGACGCGCCCGCGCTGACAAACCAAAAACCCCAGGCCGCCCCTCTTGACTTACGGTGGACAAAAGGTCTATACTAAGAAAACAATTTCAGGAGGGATTTTCGATGGACGACAGAGTAAATTTACAAGAATTTTACAACGGGCTGGACATCATGTTCGAGAAAAAGAACAGTCTGGAAACAAAGCGTTATTTGGAAAGCTGGCTCAATGCAGCAGAAGAAAAAAACGACCTTTCCGGGATGACAGCGGTGGCCAACGAACTGGGCGGCCTGTGCAGAGCTGCCGGGGAGCTGGACCGGGCCAGGGAGCTTTACAAAAATGTTTTAAACAATCTGGAGCGGATGGGCCTTTCCTCTACCGAGCATTATGCGACGGCGCTCATCAATACTGGAGATGTACATATCAATGCCAGAGAGTACCCGCAGGCGCTGCAGCTGTTTTTGCAGGCAGAGCAGATTCTATTGGACTGCGGACTGGGCGGAGACTACCGAATGGCGGCTTTGTGCAACAACATCAGCGCCATTTACCGGGAGCTGGGGGAATATGCAAAAGCAGAACAAGCCTTGGACACCGCATTTCGCATTATCAAGGGGCTTCCCCAATTTAAAGGAGAGCTGGCCACGACCTACGTGAACCTGGCCGAACTGCAGATCCGCCAAAACAAACTGGAAATGGCCAAAGAGAGCCTTTTCGCCGCCTTGAAAATCTACGAGGAAAACACCGGCGGCAAAGACGTCCACTATTCCGCGGCCAACGCCAGCCTGGGGGAGGTCTTTTACTGCGAGAAAAATTATCTTCTGGCGGAAAAATATTATGCAAAGGCGCTGGAACTGATCGAACGGGATTTTGGGAAAACACCTTACTACGAGCTGATAGCCCGCAACCTTCAGCGGGTACGGGAAAACTTGCAGCAGCCCCGTTAACAGTCATACTTGCAGGCAGATGAAAACGAAAGGAACGGAGATTTATGAAAGGAATGGAACTTTCCAAAGCATATTTTGAGGAATACGGAAAACCGATGATCGAGAGCCAGTTTTTTCCATATAAAGAACAGATGGCAGCAGGTCTGGTGGGAGAAGGCTCCGAGTGTTTCGGCTATGACGACGAATTTTCCCAGGACCATGATTTCGGACCGGGTTTTTGCATCTGGCTGCCCGATCCGATCTACCGGCAGATGGGAGCACAGCTCCAGCAGGCCTATGACGCTCTGCCCAAAGAATACCGGGGTATGAGGCGTATTCAGTCGGCCCAGGGGGGCGGCCGGGTAGGCGTGTTCTCCATTGAAAGCTTTTACAGAAAATACACCGGGCTGTCTGGAGCGCCCAAGGACAATCTGGAATGGTTTCGAATACCGGAGCGTTTTTTAGCCACAGCCACCAACGGGCAGGTTTTCTTCGACCAGCCGGGAACTTTTTCACAAATTCGCAGCACGCTGAAAGGCTTTTACCCTGAGGATGTACTTAAGAAAAAGCTGGCCGCCAGAACGGTCATCATGGCCCAATCCGGTCAGTACAACTATCCCAGATGCATGAAACGGGGAGAACTCCACGCTGCCTATCTGGCCTGCGGCGAATTCGCGCGGGCGGCTCTGTCAGTGATCTATCTTTTGAACGAACAATACATGCCCTTTTATAAATGGGCCTTTCGCGGGGCGCAGGATCTGCGCATTCTGCAAAATGCCCTCCACGATCTGAAAGAGCTGGTGATGCTTAATGATGCCACAGAGCACCGCGGTAAAAAGGAATGGCTGATCGAAAACATCTGCATTGAGACGGGGCGGGAACTCAACAAACGGGGCTTTACCCGCACCACTGACAGCTTTTTGCAGAGCCACGGGCAGGAACTAATGTCCGGCATCCGTGACACCCGTTTGAAAAATCTCCATATCATGGCGGATTGCGAATTGTGAACGAACGGTTATCGGGCCTGGCCCGGAGGACATTCAAGTTAGGAGGAAGGCATGAGAGAAGAAATAAAACGAAAAAACGGTCAAAAGGATGATTTAATCAACAGCATCATCGAAGCCGAGTGGAGGATGTTCGACCAAGTCCAAAATCAGGGAGGCCGGGCAGGCTGCCAGGACGACGAATGGACTTTTTATGCCATGCGGTACAGCCTGCACAGCGCCTTGGACATGGATACACTGAAAAGCTACCGGCAGGACTTGCAGGAGGCGGACAGAGACGGACGCAACCTGCTGACAGAAAAATACGCTTATATGATGGAATTCACCGATCCGGCCTATTTTGACCATCGATTGAAGGAGCATTTGCCGCCCATTTCACCGGAAAAGGCCGATCTGGTGGACCGGATCGCCAATTTGCTGATCCGCTGTGAACAAGAGTTTGAAGCCGCCTATCCGGTTTTTGCAAAAGCGGGGAGGCCACTTACGGGAACCGATGGGAGCAATGTGTCCTTTCATGTGTATACTATCGGAGAACTAAAAACTTACTCCCAGCGGACCCTGCAGTTTTATCTGGAGGCTGTCCGCAGCGCGTGCGAAAGGAAGGAAAACGTATCCTTTCAAATCCACAAAACCACTGCGGAATTTTATGGATACAAAAGCCTGGAAGAAGCAGAAGCAAGCCTGAGAAGCAAAAGCCGTTAAGAATCTAGGAGGAAGGAATGTCTACAAAAGAACAGGAGTATTATTCCATCGGAGAAGTGAGTAAAATCTGCAACATTTCAAAAAAAGCGCTGCGCTTTTATGATAAAATCGGCATCATCTCCCCGGATAAAATTTCTGAGGAAAACAATTACCGATTTTACAGCAAAGAGACGCTGCTTTCGGTGCCGGTTATTAAATATTTCAAACAAATGGGATTTAAGCTGGAAGAGATGCGGGACTTTCTGGAGGGAAGTTCCTATCAGGCCCATGAGAAGGGATTCCGCGCAAAAATCGACGAATTGAAGTTGATGGAGGAAGAAATCCATATCGCCTATACTTCCGTGCGGGACTGGTACGATCTGGTTTTGGAAGCGGAAAGCGTTATCGAAAACGATGTTACAGAAGTCTCCATCAAATACCAGGATCCCATGACCACCTGCTACTTGGAGCAGGAGTTCAGCTATAATTATATGCAATCCGTCATCAATATTGAATGGACCAACTATTTGGAAGAAATTGACCGGGCCATAACCGGTCCAGTGATTCACTGGTTTCCCAATTACCGGGAAAAGATGGCCGAAGAGCGGACCAGGGTCCGCATCCTGCAGAAGATCATTACTGACTGCGGTGACAATCCCACCATGACTCTGGGAGGGCACATGGCGGCTTCCTGCTACCATATCGGTCCCCACGAGACAATAAACGATACATATGAGAAAATCTTTAAATGGGCCAATGCCCACGGGTACCAGTGCGCCGAGGATTCCATCGAGCGATATGTGACCGATTACTGGACCATTCGCAATGCGGAAGAATTCGTCACAGAAGTATTGATTAAAGTGACAAGATAGGCAGAGGAGGAAAAAATGGACATAAAAGATTTACTGCCCCAGGACGCGGAGGGCAGACTGCGGATCATACAAGAACTGGTCCCAGGAAAACAGATTACGCTGGCCCATGTGATCGGAGGGCCCAGACCCATTGTATATAAAAAATTAGGATTGAATCCGGAGGTGGATTTTGCCAATTCAGCCATCGGTATTCTCAACATGAGTCCGCCCGAGTCGGCGGTCATTGCCAGTGATATTTCCATCAAGGCCGGCGACGTTTATCTGGGATTTGTGGACCGGTTCAGCGGCACCCTGATTATTACCGGACGCCTGTCAGAGGTGGACACGGCCATCAATGAAATCGTGACTTACTTTCGGGACGATCTGGGCTATGCGGTCTGCGACATTACCAGAAGGTAATCCTTATGCGAAAGATTATTTTTATCGGACGCAGTGAAGCGGGTAAAACGACCCTTACACAGGCTTTGAAGGGAGAAACCATCACCTATCAAAAGACCCAGTATGTCAACAATTACGACGTGATCATCGACACGCCGGGGGAATATGCGGAAACAAAGACGTTAGGCGGCGCTCTGGCCGTCTACTCTTACGAAGCGGATGTAGTGGGACTGCTGCTCAGTTCTATTGAGCCATTTTCTCTGTATCCGCCTAATGTATGCTCCATTTGCAACCGGGAGGTGGTGGGCATCGTCACTAAGATTGAACATCCTATGGGAAGTCCCAAGCAGGCCGCCCAGTGGCTGCGCCTGGCGGGATGTGAAAAAATTTTCTTTGTCAGTGCCTACACAGGAGAAGGAATCGCGGAGCTTTTGGAGTACTTGAAGGAAGAGGGCGATGTCCTCCCCTGGGAAGAGGCCAAAGAGCAGGATGAACGTTTGTGGCAAAAAAAGGGTTCCCTTAAGGGGAATGTTTGATTTGAAAAAAATAAAGCAAAAGTTGCGGGAGCATCAAAAACGAAAAAAGAACAGGGCTGCAGCGGAATCGGACCGCCGCAGCCCTGTTCTTTTTTGGTCGGGAGCATTTATACGACGAATTTTATTAGAAAATTCAGACGATTTTTAAAAGCAAATAATTGAGTCCAAAAAACACTTTTTTGCTTTCATTCCACAATAATCTTGAACTAAAATGCTCTAATATAACAAAAAAATTTGCTATTGACATTCCTCTATAGAGTATGGGATATACTTTGAGCTGAAAGAAAGGGGTAGGGGATGACCTGTTAAGAAGTTAACGATTAGAGAGATTTTCGGATACGGTTTCGCAAAAGAAAGTTGCTGTTAGACAACCGGGTATGTGTCAGGAATAAAGGAGTAGGCATGCTGCACAAAGAATTTTTCCGCTATGTAATACCATCCATGATCGCATTTGCGTTTTCAGGGGTATATTCGATCGTCGACGGATGGTTTATTGGAAATAATATCGGCGAGGCAGGTCTGGCCGCCATCAACATCGCGTATCCAATCACGGCCTTGATTCAGGCTACGGGTACGGGAATCGGAATGGGAGGAGCCATCCTTATTTCCATCAGCAGAGGCAAGCGGGAACCGGAGGCCCAGAGAGAATATCTGGGAATTACCATGGGTCTTTTGATCGGCGTTGGTATTGTGGAACTGATCGCCATGTATGCGTTTTATCCTAATATCCTTCACTTTTTCGGAGCGTCGGGCGAGATCATGGACCTGGGCAGTGAATACATACGCTGGATTATATACGGAACGATGTTTCAGATTATTGGCACCGGGCTGGTGCCGATCGTACGAAATTACAACGGAGCGGTGATTGCCATGATTTCCATGGTACTGGGATTTGCGGCCAATGTTCTTTTAGACTGGCTGTTCATCGCTATACTGGGTTACGGAATGTTTGGCGCAGCAGCTGCTACGGTATGCGGCCAGGGGCTGGCCATCGTTCCAAGCCTGGTATTCCTCCTCAAAGAAAAAAAGTTGTTCGGCTATATGAAACGGGCTTCGGAACTGAAGAAACTCAAGGAAGTCCTGCTGGTAGGGGCATCGCCCTTTGGCCTGACCTTATCGCCCAATATTATTTTGATCATTATCAACAAGAATGCAATTATACATGGAGGAGCCGGAGCAGCGGCTTGTTATGCGGTCGTCTGCTATGTGGTATACATCGTACAGATGCTGCTGCAGGGCGTGGGAGACGGATCCCAGCCGCTGATCAGCCAATACTACGGTGTAGGAGATGAGGCTGCGGTAAAAAAATTAAGGCGCATGGCCTACGTGATGGCAGAGATTCTGGCGGCAGTATTCATGAGTCTTTTGATCGTACTGCGCAGATCAATCGCCATTTTCTTCGGAATGGGAGCACAGGGAATCGAGGATGTATCTGTGGCCCTGCCGATTTTCACCTTTGGCTTTCTCTTCATCGGCTTTTTAAGGGTGAGAACTTCCTGCTTCTATGCGGAAAACAAGAACCTGAACGCATACATCCTCATATATGGAGAGTTGGTTTTAGTGGGAATTCTGGCCAGCGCCGTACTTCCGCAGATTTTTGGGATCACCGGAGTCTGGTTCTCGGTTCCGGTTACACAGGCAATCCTGGCAGTTTTGGGGTTGATTATGAGCAGAAAGACCAGAGGTAAGAAAGAAAGAAATACTACAATGGACAATGCGGCGGAATGCTGCGATTGACGATTCCTATAAATACAGGCAGTTATTCAATTTGAATATAAAGCAGCAATTATCTTAAAGTATGAGAGGAGAAACTTATGAGTGAGAGAGCTATGAGTGCACCAGCAGGTGCTCTGGAAGCAAAACGACAAATGGAAAAGTCATTCAGAATCAAAGGTATCTTTATCGCGCTGATGTCCGGTTTCCTGTACGGAGGCTACACCGCCTTCATGACACAGGGTATGGCCACAGGCGTGTGGGCGGATTGGTACGGCCCAGCCAGCACGCTGTCCGCGTTTGCGCTGGTCTACACCCTCAGTTCCGCAGGCGCAGCTGTTAACGACATCTGCTCCGCCGTATGGTCCATCATCTATGCGGCTATCATCGGCAGACTGGGAGATTTCGGAAGATCCCTGCGTTCCAAGCCTGGTAAGATTCTGATCGTGGCAGCGATCATCGGCGGACCGCTGGCATCCACGGCTTACGTAGTAGGCCTGCAGATGGCTGGTTCCATCATCATCCCCATCGCGGCACTGAACGCGGCAATCGGAGCAATCATCGGCAGAATTATTTACAAACAAGCCCTATCCGGCGGCATGATCTGCGGTATCGTAGTCTGCTTCGGCGCTGCCGTTCTTATCGGAAGCACAGGATTTGAAGGCGGCGTTGGATTCAGCGCAACAACGATCATCGGTATCATCGCTGGTTTCTGCGCGGCACTGGGCTGGGGGATCGAAGGCGCTGTCGGCGGATACGCATGCAGCATGGTTGACTACGAAGTAGCGATCGTTATTCGTCAGTGCACATCCGGTCTGATCAACGGGGTAATCCTCGTCAGCTTCCTTTCCCTGATCGGCGGAGACGGAATCGGTTCCGGACTTGCTCTTGTGGGCCAGGCGCTGGTAGATGCTCCATCCATCTGGATGTTTGTAATCGGCGGTGTATTTGCATCCTTCTCTTTCAAGTTCTGGTACAAAGGCGCTTCCATGTGCGGCGCAGCGCTGGGCATGGGCTGCAACGGTACATATGCATTCTGGGGACCATTCTGGTGCTTCATCGTATGCGGATTGATCTTTGGTACCGAAGGCTACGCGATCCCATGGCAGGGATGGGTTGGAGCCATCGTAATGGTAATCGGTATTGTTATCCTGGCTATTTCACAGGATAGAGCATCAAGGAAGGAGGCATAAACAGTATGAAACCTTTGAACTTTGCAATATTAAAATATTTTGCGTCAGGCGTTGAAGCCTGCAGAGCAGATGTTCAGGAAGCGCTGAAGGCTGATTACAGCGGATTCCGGGCGTTCAAGGACAAACAAATGGATGAAGCGCTGATGACAGCTGCATCCAACGGCCTGATTGAAGAAAGCAGGGTCGACCTGGATGAAAAGGGTAACCTGGTTATTTATTATCGTGCCCCTCAGGACGGCATCGATGCAATAAACAGTTATATCAAAGACTAATTACATCACTAAATAAGCTGCGGGGCGGCCAAGGCTTCCCCGCAATATTACATGAAGAAGGGAGATTCTTGTTATGGCAAGATATTATGCAGAACAGGCGCTTGGCATGCTGGAGACAGTGGGAATGGTTCCTGCTCTGGAAGCATGCGACAAGATGCTGAAGGCTGCCGAGGTTGAACTGCTTTCCTATGAAAACGTAGGTTCCACCCTGGTAACCATGTTCATCAAAGGAGACGTGGCAGCTGTCAAATCTTCAATCAAGGCAGGCGCTCAGGCAGCAGAGGCCATCGGCAAACTGACTGCTACCGATGTGATTCCCCGTCCGATCAAACCCATCGGCGATGTGGTATCCATTTATGACATTGACACCCAGTGCGACGAAAAATTATTAGAACCGGGGGCTATTAAGACAGAAGCGTTGGGAATGATTGAAACCTTTGGAATCGTCTATTGTATCGAAGCGGCTGATGCTATGTGCAAGGCTGCGGACGTAGAGCTGGTAGGATTTGAAAATACCGCTTCCGGATATATCTCAGCGCTGGTAGAAGGTGACGTTGGAGCCTGCAAAACAGCAGTAGAAGCAGGAATTAAAGCAGTCGAAGAACTGGGAACCGAAGTTTACAGCTCGATTGTTATTGCAAGACCCCACGAGGATCTGAAAAAAATTACCAGCCAGTATGATATGGAAAAACTACTTCCTTATACTGAATAATAAATCGTTTCGAAAACGAGGAAAGAAAAGGAGAGATGCAAATGAATATAATTGATTACGATTTGCTCTCCATCCAAGAAGCTCGTATCCTGGCGGAGAACGCACATGAAGCACAGCAGACGCTGGCCACCTTTCCCCAGGAAAAGCTGGACGAGATCACGGAGCGCATGGCGGAAGAAATCGCCAAGCATGCCAAAGAGCTGGCCGTGATGTCCAGTGAAGAGACCGATTATGGAATATGGCAGGATAAATACATAAAAAATCGGTTTGCCTGTGAGTATCTGCCGACAAAGCTGCGGGGCATGCGGTGTGTGGGCATTATCAAGAAAGACGAAGAAAAACAGATGATGGATGTGGGCGTTCCAGTAGGAGTGATCGCATCCCTAGTTCCGGCCACCAGCCCGGTATCGACGACAATCTATACGGCGCTGGTTGCAATCAAAGCTGGAAATGCCGTGATTTTTTCACCCCATCCCAGGGCGAAAGAAACCATCGGCAAGACGCTGGACATTCTGATCCAGGCCGCCGAAGGGTACGGCCTTCCGGAAGGAGCGCTGACCTATCTGCATACGGTTACACCGGCGGGAACCATAGAGCTGATGAATCACAGATGCACATCGCTGGTCATGGATACGGGAGTACCGGGTATGCTGGATGCGGCTTACCAATCGGGAAAGCCGGTGATCTATGGAGGCACGGGCAACGGTCCTGCCTTTATCGAACGGACCGCCGACATCCGCCAGGCTGTTTCTGATATCATCGCCAGCAAGACCTTTGATAACGGCGTGGTATCCGCTGCCGAACAATCAATCGTGGTTGACAGCTGTATTGCCGGAGAAGTCAGACAGGAGCTGGTTGCAGGAGGCGCTTATTTCATGACCGATGAGGAGGCGGACCTGCTGGGACGGATGTTCTACTATCCCGACGGCAGTTCCAATCCGGAGCTGGTGGGTAAAACCGCGGCCGAGCTGGCAAAGCGGGCAGGGTTTGCGGTGCCAAATGGCACCAGGGTGCTGATTTCCCAGCAGAAATACGTATCGGAAAACAACCCTTACTCCAGAGAAAAGCTTTGCCCGGTACTGGCCTACTACATTGAAGACGACTGGATGCATGCCTGTGAGAAATGTATTGAATTGCTCCTGTCAGAGCGTCACGGACATACGCTGGTCATCCACTCCAAGGATCCGGAAGTAATCCGCCAGTTCGCCCTCAAAAAACCAGTGGGCAGAATGCTGGTGAACACGCCGGCAGTCTTCGGAAGCATGGGAGCGACCACCAATCTGTTCCCGGCTATGACCCTGGGAAGCGGATCGGCCGGCAAGGGAATCACCTCCGATAACGTTTCACCGATGAATTTGATTTATATCAGAAAAGTCGGATATGGAGTAAGGCAGATCGAAGAGATCGGCCTGGGAATTCCCCAGGGCAGCCCAGCCAAGGCGCAAAGCGCTGAAAACACAGGCACAAATAACGATGAAAGCTTGCAGGTGCTGCAGAAAATCCTGGAGGAGGCTCTGAAGAATCTGGGATAAAGCAGCAGATGCTTTGTGATAGAAATGGTTATTTTTTAGAGTATTGAAGAAAGAAGAGAGGTAAGAGTTTTGGATATTCGTGAATTTTCAAATAAGCTTGCACAAGCTACACAAAACATGTCCGATGAAGAACGCGCATCTCTGATGAAGATGTTTGAAGCCGTATCGGGCGATATTTCAAATATGACACCGGCTCAGGTTCCTCCGCAGGCGACAGGCGCAGCGAAAGCGACCGGCGATCACCCGGCTTATTATTCGTCTACAGCGGCGCCAACCACTGAGGTGGATGAAGACGGAGTACCGGTAGGTCCGACCGAACGTCTGGTAAAACTAAAGGCAAACTTCTTGGAACAGGTTCCGTCCATCACTACACATAGAGCTCGGGCCGTTACCAAAATCACCAAGGAAAACCCGGGAATGCCGAAAATCCTGCTGAGAGCAAAATGCTTCCGCTACTGCTGTGAAACGGCCCCCCTGGTTATTCAGGATAATGAGCTGATTGTCGGTGCACCCAACGGAGCACCTCGTGCAGGAGCCTTTTCCCCTGACATCGCATGGAGATGGATGGTAGATGAAATCGATACCATCGGAAAGCGTCCCCAGGACCCGTTTTACATTTCCGAAGAAGACAAGAAGTATATGAGGGAAGAACTGTTTCCGTTCTGGGAAGGAAAATCTGTCGATGAATATTGTGAGAGTCAGTACCGCGAAGCCGGCGTATGGGAACTGTCGGGAGAATCCTTTGTTTCTGACTGCTCATATCACGCAGTAAACGGCGGCGGCGACTCTAATCCTGGATACGATGTGATTCTGATGAAGAAAGGTATGCTGGATATCCAGCAGGAAGCAAGGGATCACCTGGCTCAGCTGGACTACGAGAACCCGGATGACCTGGATAAAATCTATTTCTATAAATCCGTTATCGAAACAACAGAGGGTGTTATGGCCTACGCCAGACGTATGTCACAGTATGCAGCGGAATTATCTGCAAAAGAAACCAATCCGACCAGAAAATGCGAACTGCAGAAAATTTCAGAAATCAACGCCAAAGTTCCGGCTCATAAACCGGAAACCTTCTGGGAAGCGATTCAGGCCGTATGGACGATCGAATCCCTGCTGCCGGTTGAAGAAAACCAGACCGGTATGTCTATCGGACGTGTGGACCAGTACATGTATCCATACTACAAGGCTGATATCGATTCCGGCAGGATGACCAATTACGAAGCGTTTGATCTGGCAGGCTGTATGCTGGTCAAGATGTCGGAGATGATGTGGATCACCAGCGAAGGCGGTTCCAAGTTCTTCGCAGGCTACCAGCCTTTCGTAAACATGTGCGTGGGCGGTATCACAAGAGACGGCCGGGACGCAACCAACGAACTGACCTACTTATTGATGGATGCCGTAAGACACGTAAAGATTTATCAGCCTTCGCTGGCTTGCCGTATTCATAACAAGTCACCGCAGAAATATCTAAAGAAAATCGTAGACGTTATTCGTTCCGGAATGGGATTCCCAGCCTGTCACTTCGACGATACTCATATCAAGATGATGCTGGCCAAGGGCGTTTCCATTGAGGATGCCAGAGACTACTGCCTTATGGGATGCGTTGAACCGCAGAAAGCAGGCAGACTCTATCAGTGGACGTCAACCGCCTATACTCAGTGGCCGATCTGTATTGAACTGGTGCTGAACCACGGTGTTCCGCTCTGGTATGGCAAACAAGTTACACCGGATCTGGGAGACCTGGATCAGTTCAAGACATATGAACAATTCGATGCCGCAGTAAAGGAACAGATCAAATACATAACAAAGTGGACCAGTGTGGCTACGGTTATTTCTCAGCGCGTCCACAGAGATCTGGCTCCAAAACCGCTTATGTCCATCATGTATGAAGGATGTATGGAAAAAGGTAAGGACGTTTCCTCGGGCGGTGCGATGTATAACTTCGGACCTGGCGTAATCTGGTCGGGACTGGCAACCTATACGGACGCCATGGCAGCGATTAAAAAGCTGGTATTCGATGATAAGAAATATACCCTGCAGCAGCTTAACGAAGTCCTGAAAGCGGACTTTGTAGGATATGACCAGGCCAAGGCAGACTGCCTGGCAGCGCCGAAATTCGGCAATGACGACGATTATGCCGACTTGATCGCAGCTGATCTGATCAATTTCACAGAAATGGAGCACAGAAAGTACAAGACGCTCTACTCGACTCTGAGCCACGGAACTTTGTCCATTTCCAACAACACTCCGTTTGGTCAGCTGACCGGCGCATCGGCAGGCGGAAGAGCCGCATGGTCACCGCTTTCCGACGGAATCAGCCCGACACAGGGTGCGGACTTTAAGGGTCCGACGGCCATCATCAAGTCGGTTTCCAAGATGGCCAACGATAACATGAACATCGGTCTTGTGCACAACTTCAAGCTGATGGCAGGGCTACTGGACACCCAGGAAGGGGAAAACGCCATTATCACCCTGCTGCGTACGGCATGCGCTTTTGGCAACGGCGAAATGCAGTTCAACTACATGGACAACAATACGCTGATCGATGCTCAGAAACATCCTGAGAACTATAAGGACCTGGTTGTCCGTGTAGCCGGATACAGCGCCTTCTTCACAGAGCTGTGCAAGGATGTACAGGATGAAATCATCAGCAGAACCATGCTGACAGAGCTCTAAAACAAGAAACCAAGTTGGCTTTAAACCCATATAACGCTGCCTGAGAAAGCAAATTAATTTTCAGGCAGCGGCAAACAAACCGCAAGAAGCCGAAAGCAGGAGACAGAGATGAGCGATAACAATATGAATATGATCGAAAGAAAAGCGTTCATTTTCAACAAACAAAAATATAACATGTATGACGGGCCGGGGGTCCGTACCCTGATCTTTTTCAAGGGATGCCCTCTACGCTGCAAATGGTGTTCCAACCCGGAAGGGCTGGAGAAAAAATACCAGGTCATGCTCAAGGCTGGCTCGTGCGTAGGCTGCGGTGCCTGCGTACCTGTCTGCCCGGCGGGAATACACAGCATTTCCAAGGACGGCGAGCACATCATCGATCGGAGCATCGACTGTCTGGGCTGCCGCCAGTGCGTAGATGCCTGTGCATATTCGGCTTTGACCATCGCCGGTGAGCAGCATACGATTTCCGAGCTCCTGGAATATGTCGAGGAAGACCGAGCTTTCTACGAACAGTCGGGAGGAGGCGTCACCTTAGGAGGCGGGGAAGTCACTTCTCAGCCGGAGGCAGCGGCAAATCTGCTGATGGCCTGTAAACAGATGGGAATCAATACGGCGATTGAGACCTGCGGTTATGCGAAAAAAGAGAACCTTTTTAAAATCGCCGAGTTTGTGGATTTGTTTCTCTTCGATATGAAGCACATCGATCCGGACCGGCATTTCGAGCTGACCGGCGTGCGCAATGAAATGATTCTGGAGAACTTAAAAGAACTTCTTCACAAACGATATAACATAAAAATCAGAATGCCCATGTTGAAAGGCATCAACGACAGTGAAGCGGAAATACGCGGCGTGATCGAATTTTTGATGCCCTACAGGGATTATAAAAACTTTAAAGGAATCGACCTGCTGCCTTATCACAAGCTGGGAGTCAACAAGTACAAACAGCTGGGCATGGATTATCCCATTGACGGAGACCCAAGCCTTACCGATGAGGACCTGGACAGGATCGAAGGCTGGATCAAAGAGTATGATTTTCCGGTTTCAATCATCAGACATTAGAAACCCGGCAGAAAGGCAAAACTTATGGGAATTATGAATGAAAAAGCGATGGAACGCATCATACAAGAATCGGTGCCCGGTAAACAGGTCACCATTGCCCATGTCATCGCCTCCCCCATGTCCGACATTTACGAGCGGCTTGGGATCGACGACAGGGGCGCCATCGGAATTTTAACTTTGTCCCCCTATGAGACCGCCATTATCGCGGCCGACATTGCCACCAAAACTGCTGACGTGGAAATCGGATTTTTGGACCGTTTTACAGGGTCCGTGGTCATTTCCGGAGACGTGCAGAGCGTGGAGACCGCCCTCAAGGCTGTCACCGAAACCTTCTGCAGTCTGCTGGATTTTACCACCGTACCAATTACACGAACATGAGAAAAAAGCGAATTATGGTGGTCGGACCCAAGGGCTGCGGCAAGACGACGCTTGTCAATGCCATCAACGATTACGACGGGCCGCTTCGGCGGACGCAGGACACGATCTACGGGCCCAATACCATCGACGTACCCAGCGCGTATATTGAAAACGCCTGGATGTACAAACATATGATTGCTTTGGCGCAGGACGCATGGTGCATGCTGGCGCTGGTGGACCAGTCCAGATGTGCGGAGGTTTACTCCCACGGATTTGCAAGAGCCTTTCGATGCCCGGTAATCGGGATCATCAGCAAGAGCGACCTTGCTCCGGAGAACGAAACCGTCTGTATCCGGCAGCTGAAGATGATCGGAGCAGCAGAACCTTATTTTAAGGTCAGTGTTCCAAATGGAACAGGCATTGAAGAATTAAAACGTTATTTATCAGAGTTAAAAGAAAGGTAAGGGGTCTATCATGAAGTTCATAACCGAAGAAGACTTGCGGGATTTGTATAGAAAACAGCCCTTTACAAATTACGACCTTTCGCCCGGAGAAAGGCTGACGCCGGGAGCAAGACAGTTCCTGGTGGACCGGGGCATCAACATGTATGACCCATCGGATCCTTTCATAAGCGGCAAAGGAAAAGAAACTCCGCCGCCTGGAGAAAAAAAGGCGGAGGCACCGGCGGGAGACGGACGCCAAAAGAGGAAATTCTGCAGCAGGATGAAATCCATGCAGGCATTGTTTCTCCTCACGGCAGAAGAGCTCCTGGAAAAGGATGTCTGCGTATCTCAGCAGCTGACGGAGCTTTATCGCCAGTTCGCCTGCCTGGGCAGCGCCGCTGATGGCAAATGCGAGGCAAAGGACTTGTGCCTGAGCCCTTGCAGCGGCATAGACAGCGGAAATTTCTCCCAGAACCTGGGCGACTGCTTTGAAATCACAGAGTTTCACATGCAGATGGAGAAAGGACGCGAAATGCTCCTACTTCACAGATTGCGCAGTGAGCTTGCCCAGCTGGACGCGGATCTGCCGGATTTCCTGGACACCCAGCTTTCAGACCAGGTTTCAGGAAAGCTTAATCAGATTATCAACCGCCTGTCGCAGATGATATGCGGTGCGCTTGGAGGTAAAGAATGTCAGAGAAGCATGTAACCTTTGATTACTGCGATCAGATGGTCGCAGATTTTGAAAAGGTCATCGATCGTCCAATCAGAGAAAAATCCTCCGTCTATTATACGGGAGTGGATCTGGGAACGGCCTGCGTAGTGGTCGCAGTGCTGGATGAGAACAAGCGGCCGGTAGCCGGAGCCTATCGCTATGCGGACGTTGTCCGCGACGGCATGGTAGTGGACTACATCGGCGCCGTACAGATCGTCCGCGAGCTGAAGGAAGAAATCGAAGAAAAACTGGATACCGAACTGATCTACGCCGCGGGAGCCATTCCGCCGGGGACCGATCTGCTGGATTCGGGAGCTGTGAAAAACGTCATTCAGGGAGCCGGATTTGAACTGACCAACATGCTGGATGAATCCACGGCAGCCAACGAAGTGCTGAAAATGAAAAATGGCGCTGTGGTGGATATCGGCGGCGGCACCACCGGTATTTCCATCCTCAGGGATGGCAAAGTGGTGTACATAGCCGATGAGCCTACGGGCGGAACCCACTTTTCCCTGGTCATCTCAGGAGCTTACGGCAAATCCTTTGACGAGGCGGAGCTCTACAAGCGGGATGAAAAGAATCACAGGGAGCTGATTCCGGTCTTGCAGCCGGTGATCGAAAAGGTTTCATCGATTATTTCCCAGCACATCAAGGACTACGATGTACAGGAGCTTTCTCTAGTAGGCGGAACCTGCTGTCTGACTGGCATTGAAGATATCATAGAGAAAAAAACCGGGGTTTACACCCACAAACCAAAAAATCCGATGTTTGTAACGCCGCTGGGCATTGCCTTAAGCTGCAAACAGGAGGAAATGTAAGCAGGAGGCTGACGATGGAAATCAGAATCATAAAATCCCCATCACAAGGTACCATCGACATTCTGATGCGCAGAAAGGGATCGGGGAAAACCCAGATGCCCGAGTGCGTCGATGCCATCGGTCTGGTGCAGGGACGTATGATTGAAATGGTCTGCGCCGCGGATGTGGCGGAAAAGGCCGTCGGCGTTACTGTGGAAGATATCCGGGGCAGTTGTCCCCAGAACATGATTTTGCTGGCGATCTTCGGTGACACGGCTTCGGTGGAATCGGCGCTGTCCGAGATCAAACGCAAAGCAGAGGAAGGTAAGGATATATGTTAACAGCAAGACTGGTGGACCACATCTGGTCCACGAGAAAGGCAGACTCACTCAATGGTCTCAAACTGATGCAGGCTGAAATCATCGGCGGCGGCTCGGATGCGGGGCGCAGGATCATCGTAGTGGATATCATAAGCGCAGGCATAGGAGACCGGGTGATCGTAACCACAGGCTCTTCGGCCCGGCGCATGCTGGGAGATGACGATATCCCGGTGGACGCAGTCGTAGTCGGCATCATAGATGAGGACTGCAGCTTTGAATAAAGGGGAGGTGCAAGAATGAGTCTTCTAGAGCAGATCAAGGATGCCGGTATTATCGGAGCGGGCGGAGCGGGATTCCCAACCCACGCAAAACTCACGTCCAAAGCCGATTACATCCTTCTCAACGGGGCTGAATGCGAGCCGCTTTTGCGGGTAGACCAGCAGTTGATGGCAGACTATCCCGATGAAATTATCAAAGGATTTGAAGCAGCCGGCAGACTGGTGAGCGCAAAAAAAGCGCTGATCGGAATTAAAAAGAAACACGGAAAGGTGATCGCGCTCTTAAAGGAACGGATACAGGTGCTGGGAGTCGGAGACTTCGTGGAAGTCAGCGAGCTTCCCGATATCTATCCGGCGGGTGACGAGCAGGTGCTGGTTTATCAGCTCACCGGCAGAGTCGTTCCCGAAACCGGCATTCCCATTCAGGTGGGATGCGTGGTTGTCAATTCCGAGACAGCGCTGAATATTTTCAAGGCTTCTCAGGGGCAGCCGGTCACAGAAAAATATATCACAGTAGCCGGAGACGTACCAAACCGAGTGACGGTGAAGGTGCCGGTGGGCACACCCATTATCGATGTGCTGAGACTTTCCGGCATCGAAGATTTTACCGATTACGCGGTCATTGACGGAGGCCCGATGATGGGGCCGGTGATGACGGATATCGGCGGATTTATCACTAAGAAAAACAAGGGCTTCGTGGTCCTGAAAAAAGATCACTTCCTGATCCGCAAAAAATCAGTTACGCCTGATCAGGCCAGGAGAGTGAATAAAGCCACTTGTGAACAGTGCCGGATGTGTACGGACCTTTGTCCCAGATATCTGCTGGGACACAATATGCAGCCTCATAAGATCATGCGGGTTTTGAACTACTCCATCGATGATCTGGAAGGGCAGAAAATGGCCCAGCTGTGCTGCCAGTGCAACTTGTGCGAACTGTTCTCCTGTCCGGCGGGACTCCATCCCAAGATGGCCAACCTGCATTTCAAGGATATGATGGCGGAACAGAAGATCAAGTATACGCCGGATAAGACGGAATTTGAAGCAAGGTCCATCCGCAATTACCGGCTGGTGCCAAGCAAGCGGCTGATCGCAAGGCTTGGACTCAGAAACTTCGACCTTCCGGCTCCCATGGCGGAGGCAGGGATTGTTCCTCAGATGATCCGAATCGCAACCAGACAACACGTTGGTGCTCCGGCAGAACCCATCGTTGCGCCGGGAACCCGCGTAGAGGCCGGTCAGATGATCGGAAAAATTCCGGAAGGCGCGCTGTCCGCTGCCATTCACAGCAGCATTTCGGGGGTTGTTTCGGAAGTAACTGCCGATTATATCGAGATAAGGAGGAACTGAAATGCAAAGAGCAATAGGAATGGTTGAATTTAACAGTATTGCCCGGGGCATATACGCAGCGGACCAGATGGTAAAGATTTCGGAAGTAGAGATCGTTACAGCGGCGTCCACCTGCCCGGGAAAATATATCGCCATCGTTCACGGAGATGTGGCCGCAGTGGAAGATTCGGTGCAGATCGGCGAGCGGATGGCAGAAGAGTTTTTCGTTGACTCCATCGTGATCCCCAATGTGGATCCGGGTGTGTTCCCGGCGATCACAGGGTCGACCATGCCGGAGCGCATTCAGGCGGTGGGCATCATGGAATCCTTTTCACTGGCTACCATGATCATCTGTGCGGACCAGATTTTAAAGGCCGCGGAGCTGGAACCCATTGAACTGCGTCTGGGCAACGGGCTCGGCGGAAAAGCATATTTCACCTACACCGGCGATGTGGCCGCCGTGCAGTCAGGAACGGCAGCAGGTCAGGCCATCGCAGAAGAGAAGGGACTTCTGGTTAACGCAGAAGTAATTCCTTCACCATCCGACAGACTCGTGCCGTCTCTACTGTAACAGAGGGCAGAGCATTAATATAAATTGAAGATATTTCTTGTGCAAATAGATGAAAGGATGTGAAGGCATGAAAAGACTGATTTGTGCAAAAGAAGTCGAGGCTTTGGACAAAGAGGGTAAGAAGGTAATGTACATCGATGCCGATACCATTATCACACCATCTGCCAAAGATGCGGCCAGCGCCTGTGGAATCGAATTTTCTACAGAGCCGGAACCCGCATGCTGCTGTAATCAGGACGCTGCTCCCTGCGGAGACGCCGCACCGCAGCAGTCAGCCGGTATTGACAGCGAGCTGATCTATAAAGCCCTGACCGCACTGATGGAAAAAGGCCAGCTGGGGGCTGTACTTGGCAGCCTGGGGCAGGATGTTCCTTATGTGGCGGAAAGCGACGGAAACGGCTGTGTCAAGCTGGTCCGCGGCGATACCGCAAAATGGGAAGTTCTGGACACAGGAAATCCGGCGGACAAGGTATTCTACAATGAGCTGATCGGAGCCGACGACGGTTCTTCCATGAACGCGGGATTTATGACCATTGAGAACTGTCAGTTCCCATGGGATGTAGCCTGCGAAGAGATCTACTACGTTGTGGAAGGAACGCTGACGGTAGGACTGGACGGCAGAACCTTTACCGCTCATCCGGGAGACTGCTTGTTCTTCCAGAACGGTTCCAAGCTGACCTTCGGCTCTCCTGATAAAGTCAAAGTATTCTACGCGACTCACTAATAGCAAGGAGGATAACCGATGGAAGCACTGGGAATGATTGAAACAAAAGGGCTTCTGGCAGCCATTGAGAGTGCGGACGCCATGCTCAAAGCAGCAGAGGTAAGACTCCTGGAGCGGACCTTTGTCGGCGGCGGACTGGTTACCATAACCATTACCGGCGATGTGGCAGCGGTAAAAGCATCCATCGATGCGGCAGCTGCGGCGGTGTCCCGTCTGGGAACAGAGCTTCTCGTTTCTCAGCATGTGATTCCAAGACCCCACGTTGAACTGGGCGAAACCATTGTATCTCCCATACCGCTGTGCGAGCTTCATCAGCAAGAGGATGAGCCGCAGGAGGAAGAAAGCCCGGCTGAGGCCGAGCCTGAAGAAGAGGCGGAACCGGAAGATGCTGAGCCTGCAGAGAACGTAGAAGAAGAGATCGAAGCGGACATAACTACGATGCACAAAGAAGATATGGATAAGCTGGTCTCCAAACTAGGCGCGGAAAAAGCAGTGGAAGTACTGGAAAACTGCAAGGTAGTCAAACTGAGAAACCTGGCCAGAGAATATGAAGAAATTGGCATTGCGGGACGTTTGATTTCGAAGGCCAACAAGACTGCATTGATTGAAGAATTCAGAAAATACTACAGTCAGAAATAGCAAAATAAAAAAGGAGGTGCCACAATATGGAAAATATGGATTATGATTTACGGTCCGTACAGGAAGTAAGAAATCTGGCCCGTCTGGGACAGATCGCTACTGAACAGATCGCAAATTATACCGCAGAACAGATAGACAAAATTATTAGAAACATGGTTCGTGTGGCGGAAGCCAACGCCGTTTCCCTGGCAAAGATGGCCGTGGAAGAAACAGGGTTTGGTAAAGTAGAGGATAAGACATACAAAAATCACATGGCTTCAACGCTGTTGTACGATGCCATTAAGGATATGAAAACAGTGGGCATTATCAATGAGGACCCGGTTAACCAGATCATCGAGGTTGCCGATCCGGTCGGACTTTTGATGGGAATCGTACCTTCCACCAACCCGACTTCCACAACGATTTTCAAATCCATCATCGCCATTAAATCGAGGAACGCCATCGTTTTCTCGCCCCATCCATCGGCTGCAAAATGTACCCAGAAGGCGGCCAGCCTGATGTACGAAGCAGCGGTTGAAGCAGGAGCACCGGCAAACATTATCGGATGCATTTCCATGCCGTCCATGCCGGCTACCAACGAGCTGATGCACAGCAAGGAAGTTAAGATGATCATCGCTACGGGCGGACCTGGAATGGTAAAAGCTTCCTACAGCGCCGGAAAACCGGCACTGGGCGTAGGCGCGGGAAACTCACCGGCTTACATAGAACGGACCGCCAACGTGCAGCAGGCCGTAACCAACATTATTGCCAGTAAGACCTTTGACTATGGAACCATCTGCGCTTCCGAACAGTCCATCATCTGCGAAGAATGCAACAAAGATGCGGTTATCGCAGAACTGAAGAGACAGGGCGGCTACTTCATGACACCGGAAGAGACAGAAAAAGTATGCAAACTGCTCTTCAAAAACGGCCACAGCATGAACGCCAAGTTCGTGGGCAGATCACCGTTTAGAATTGCTACCGCTGCCGGAATTACCATTCCAGAAGATACCAAGGTTCTCATCGGACCTCAGGGCGGCGTCGGCGACGGATATCCGCTTTCCTACGAAAAGCTGACGACTGTACTGGCATTCTATGTGGTAAAAGACTGGCACGAAGCCTGCGACCTGAGCATCGAGCTTCTTCAGAACGGGATCGGCCATACCATGAGCCTGCATACAGAAGACAGAAACGTTGTATTGGAATTCACCAGAAAGCCGGCTTCCAGAATTCTGGTAAACACCGGCAGCAGCATGGGCGGCACAGGAGCCAGCACCGGTCTGCTCCCATCCTTCACTCTGGGATGCGGAACATGGGGCGGCAGCTCAGTTTCGGAAAACGTCAGCCCGCTGCATCTGATCAATATCAAAAAAGTTGCCTACGGAACAAAGAATTGTGCTACACTGGCAGCAGATGACCCGACCTTTAATCATCCGGAACTGGCGGCATGCGGCCAGGGCGGATGTGCTCCGGCGGGCGGCATGACGACGACAAGCTGCGGAAGACCGGCACCAGCGGCACCGATTGCACCTACGTCGGCTCCCAACTGCGGCAGCACGGCGGGATATCTTTCCCCTGCTGAATACCAGAACAGCGGCATTTCCTACAGCACAGGCTGCAACAGCTGCGCCGATACTGCGGCAGCTCCGGCTGCCAGCGATCAGCCTATCGATACCGAGCAGCTCAAGGACATGATCAACGCACTGGTCAGTGCGATGAAGGGAGAATAGAAGATGGCAAACGCAAATTATGAAGCTGTCCTAAAGCTCCTCCTGGAAGCAGTCAATTCGACGTCCAATGCTTCCGGAGTGCAGCAGGAACCTGACGGGATCCCGGTAGGAGTTTCAAACCGCCATCTCCACCTTTCCCAGGCAGATCTGGATGCCCTTTTCGGAGCCGGCTATCAGCTGACGCCGATCAAGGATCTGTCTCAGCCCGGACAGTTTGCCTGTAAGGAGACCGTAACCATCGCCGGCCCCAAAGGGGCGATTGAAAAGGTTCGGGTCCTGGGACCTGTCCGCAGCAAGACACAGGTCGAGATTTTGACAGGAGACGGTTTTAAACTGGGCGTTACTGCTCCGGCCAGACTGTCGGGAGACCTGGCAGGAACACCGGGGATCACGATTATCGGTCCCAAAGGATCGGTTCAGACCAGGGAAGGTCTGATTGTCGCTCAAAGGCACATTCATATGACACCGCAGGATGCCGCCTGCTACGGCGTGCATGACGGCCAGATCGTGGATATCCAGATTGAAGGTCCGCGAGGGGGAAGTTACAGCAATGTCGCCATAAGGGCAAACGACGCATCGGCTCTGGAATGTCACGTTGACACGGAAGAAGCCAATGCGATGAATCTCAATTCGTTATCAAAAGTTAAAATTCATAAATAAAACCATAAAATTTTTTAGGAGGAAAAAAAGATGACTAAGTATGATGCATTAGGAATGATCGAAACGAAAGGTTTAGTAGGTTCCATCGAGGCTGCGGATGCCATGGTAAAGGCTGCAAACGTTTACCTGATTGGTAAAGAACATGTTGGCGGCGGACTGGTAACAGTAATGGTAAGAGGAGATGTGGGCGCTGTTAAAGCTGCTACAGATGCAGGCGCTGCTGCTGCTCAGAGAGTAGGCGAACTGATCTCTGTACACGTAATTCCTCGTCCTCACGCAGAAGTTGAAGACATTCTGCCTGCAAAGAAGGAAGCAAAATAAGGGAGGGCTTTCCTGACACTCCTATATAAATAGGAAAGAAACCCAAAGAAAAAGTGCGGGAGGTGGATATCATGTCCGCCTCCCCATTTTAAATTCTGCATAGAGCGGGGTGCTGTATGTTGAGAACTATGCGGATTGCTGTTTCAAGTTGATGAAAGCGGGTCAATTTGCAACATCAATCACCATACTTTGCCTTTTACGGCAGGCCGCGGGCATTTTACTAAAGGGAGGATTTTTTATGGCAGATAAGCGAGCAATATGTCCGGATGCAGATCCGGTTCTGGAACAATTTATTGAAGGTTTGGATGTGGAAACGTCCCATCATAGAATGATACAGCAGGAAAATAAATGTGGATACGGACTTTCCGGCGTCTGCTGCCGCCTCTGCTCCAACGGGCCCTGCCGGATTTCTCCGGCCAGGCCCAAAGGCGTGTGCGGCGCTGATGCGGATACCATTGCGGTCAGAAATTTTCTCCGCTCCGTGGCTGCCGGTTCGGGCTGCTATATTCACGTTGTGGAAAACGCGGCCAGGCAGCTGAAAAAGACGGCAAAAGACCGGGCCGAGCTAAAAGGCATCGAGGCCCTGGACCGGCTCTGCAAACTGTTGAATATCAGCGGATTCAGCGATTGGGATCGGGCGGCCAAGGCAGCCGATGCGGTTCTTTCGGATTTGAGGCGGCCCGTGGACGAGCAGATGGAGCTGGTGGAAAAGATCGCTTATCCCATGCGGACCCAGCTTTGGAAAGAGACCGGACTCATGCCGGGAGGGGCCAAAGATGAAATTTTTAATGCCCTTGTTAAGACTTCCACCAACCTCAACTCCGATCCCACGGATATGCTGCTCCAATGTCTGCGGCTGGGGATTTCCACAGGCGTATACGGACTGGTTCTGACCAACCTGATCAACGATGTTTTGATGGGCGAAGGGGAGATTGGCTTTGAGCCGGTGGGTCTTCAGGTTGTGGACCCGGAGTGCATCAATATTATGATTACCGGCCATCAGCATGCCTTCTTCGGTCACTTACAGGAGTATCTGGCTTCGGAAAAGGTCAGGGCCCTGGCGGAGCAGGCGGGCGCTAAGGCTGTCAAAATCGTGGGATGCACCTGCGTGGGCCAGGATTTCCAACTGCGCAAGGCAGCCGGTACCGACGCATTCTGCGGCCATGCCGGAAACAACTATACCAGCGAAGCGGTTCTGGCCGGAGGCTGCATTGATTTGGTACTCTCCGAATTCAACTGTACGATCCCTGGGATCGAGCCCATCTGCCAGGAGCTGGGAATTCCCCAGATCTGTCTCGATGATGTGGCTAAGAAGGCCAATGCTGAATATCTGCCGTATCATTATCAGGAGCGGGAACAAATCAGCCAGACTGTGGTGGAAAAAGCAGTTGAATCCTTCCGCAAGCGGAAGGTCAGCGTGCCGGGCGATGTGCAGAGTCTGTTTGTGCAGCTTTCTGATGCTCTGGGCAAGGTGGCTGCGGATTCGGAGGAAGCCCGGACACTGGATTCCGTCCTGGCCCAGGCGGCCGCAAAGCAGGACTGGGGAGGGAGAAAGAACCCCATGGTTTCCCATGGATATTCCAATGCCATTACCGGCGTTACGGAAGTGACTTTGAAAAAATTCCTCGGCGGAAGCTACGCGCCGCTCATCGATCTGATCAAGCAGGGTAAGATTAAGGGCATCGCCGGAGTCGTGGGCTGTTCCAACCTGCGGGCCAAAGGCCACGATGTCTTTACGGTGGAGCTGACAAAAGAGTTGATTAAAAAGGATATTCTGGTGCTGTCGGCGGGCTGTACCTGCGGAGGTTTGGAGAACTGCGGACTGATGAGCCCTGAGGCTGCGGCTCTTGCGGGGGACAGCCTGAGAGAGGTCTGCCAGTCCCTGGGAATTCCGCCGGTTCTCAATTTCGGCCCATGCCTGGCCATTGGCCGTATGGAACTGGTGGCAGGAGAAATCGCAGAGGCGCTGGGGATCGATATTCCACAGCTGCCCATCGTAATTTCCGCGCCCCAGTGGCTGGAAGAGCAGGCATTGGCCGACGGAGCATTCGCGCTGGCTCTTGGCTTTACGGTGCATCTTGGACTGGCGCCTTTTGTGACCGGAAGCCCGATCGCGCTGGATGTTTTAACCAGGCAGATGGAGGAGATTACCGGCGGCCGCCTGATGGTGGATACGGATGTGTCTTCTTCTGCGGCGGCGCTGGAAGCGGTCATTTTGGAAAAGCGCAATGGCTTGGGACTGTAGATGTGAGGAGGAGATCATGACCATGAATTCATATGATCGCTGCGTCGCAGTAGCGGAGGATAATCCGGCCATCGTTAAGGATAAGGATTTATGCGTGGAATGCGGCCACTGTCTGGCTGTGTGCCAGGAAGAGATCGGCGTGGCCGGACGGACTCAGGCCCTTGGGGCCGGCGGGGAGGCGGAGCTTTCCTGTATCAACTGCGGCCAGTGCAGCGCTGCCTGCCCGGAATCGGCCATTACCCTCCGTTCGGAGATCGATCTGGTCCGTACAGCGATTGGGGATCCGGAAAAAGTTGTCGTTTTTTCCACATCGCCCTCTGTGCGGGTAGGCCTGGGGGACGCGTTTCTGGATAAAGCCGGCACCTGGGCGGAAGGTAAAATGGTGGCTGCCTTGAAGGCTCTGGGCGCTGACTATGTGTTCGATGTGACCTTTTCCGCTGACCTGACCATTATCGAGGAAGGCTGCGAGCTGCTCAGCCGTCTGCTTACAGGAAGCGGGCCGCTGCCCCAGTTTACCAGCTGCTGTCCGGCCTGGGTAAAATATGTGGAAACCTATCATCCCCAGCTGATTGCCAATTTATCCACGGCCAAGAGTCCCATCGGTATGCAGGGTGCGACGATCAAGACTTATTTTGCCGGGAAGGCCGGCATCGATCCGGCCAAGCTGGTGACAGTCAATGTGACGCCCTGCACTGCGAAAAAGGCGGAGATTCGCAGATCGGAGCTGGCGGATGCGGGAAATCTTGTAGGCCGCAGCGATATGCGGGATAACGATTATGTGATCACCACCAAAGAGCTGGCCCAGTGGATGAAGGAAGAACATATCGTATTTGAGGAGCTTGCCGATGCTGAGTTTGATTCTATTCTGGGCAAAGGAAGCGGCGCGGGGGTTATTTTCGGAAATACCGGCGGCGTGATGGAAGCGGCTCTGCGCATGGCGTTTCAGAGCTTGACCGGCCAGCCTCCTGCTAATGATCTGCTGGATTTTGAACCAGTCCGCGGCCTTACGGGGGTGAAAAAAGCTGCAGTGGAGCTTGCTGGAAAACAAATTAATGTGGCGGTTGTCTACGGCACTGCCAATGCGGAAAAATTCCTGGCCGGGGACATTTCGGACTATCATTTTGTGGAAGTTATGACCTGCCCCGGCGGCTGCATCAGCGGTGCAGGACAGCCCCAGATGCACTGCGTGCCGGTTGTGGATGATATCAGAAGGAGCAGGATCAGCAGCATGTATGCAGAGGATGCCAGGATGTCTCTGCGAAATTCCATCGATAATCCCCAGGTAGCACAGGTTTATCGGGAATTTTACGGGGAGCCTCTGGGTCCGCTGGCCGAAAAGCTGCTGCATACATCCTATCGGAGCCGGTAGGTATATGGGAGGAAGTTTATGTACAACCTATTTTTAGCCATTGCCATCGGCGGCGAGCTGATTGGAACTACTTTTTTAAAATATACGGAAGGCTTTACCAAGCTGTGGCCGTCCCTGATTACGATTGCGTCCTACGGCATCTGTTTTTATTGCTTTGCGCGGGCCCTGGAGCATATCAATCTCAGCTTTGCCTATGCGATTTGGTCCGGACTGGGAATCGTGGTGGCCACGCTGGTTTCCGTGTTTCTGTTCAAGCAGGCTATTACTCCGGCAGGGATTTTCGGGATTATTTTGATTTTAATCGGCGTCGTTGTTCTAAACTTATTCGGGACGCCCCACTAAAGAAGAAGGGAATTTTGTAATGAAAGAATTCAGTATTAGTACCAATGTGTTTTTCGGCGAGAATTCTCTCGGCCGGTTGGATGAGATAAAGGATAAGCGTGTGCTCATCGTCTGCGACAGCTTTATAGAGCAGTCGGGCATGGTGGACAAGATTAAGTCGCACCTGGATTCCTGCTCCGTCTCTGTGTTCAGCGATATTATTCCCGATCCGCCGGTGGAAGTGGTGGCGGAAGGGATCAAGTGTCTGGCGGAGTGCAAGGCTGAGGTTATGATCGCAGTGGGCGGCGGTTCCTCCATCGATGCGGCCAAGGCTATTCGGGAGCTGTCCAGACAGATGAAGTATGTGGATGTGGAAGAGTGCTATGCCATACCGACTACCAGCGGCACCGGCTCGGAAGTGACCAAGTTTTCTGTGATTACCAATGCGGAGGAAGGGATTAAGTATCCTCTTGTGAGCCAGTCCCTTCAGCCTATGGTGGCGATTTTGGATCCGGAGCTGGTGAAAACTGTGCCGCCGGCCATTACAGCCGATACGGGTCTGGATGCTCTGACTCATGCGCTGGAAGCCTATGTTTCTATTGAGGCTACGGATTTTACCGATGCGCTGGCGGAAAAAGCGACGACTTTGCTGTTTCGCTTCCTGCCCCAGGTATATAAAGACGGCAATGATCTTGTCGCAAGGGAAAAGGTTCATAATGCAGCCTGCCTTGCGGGCATGGCCTTTAACACAGCCGGCCTGGGGATCTGCCACAGTCTGGCTCATGCGGTGGGCGGCAAGTTTCATATTTCCCACGGCCGCAGCAATGCCATGATTTTGCCCCATGTGTTGGCGTTTAACGCGAACTTGGAGTCGGGGGAGATAACGCTGGCGGCCAGGAAATATCAACGGATGGCCAAACTGATCGGGCTGCCTTATGCCAATACGGCAGTGGCGGTAAACAGCTTGATCCGCCGGATCCGGGAGATGGAGGCTACTTTCGGCATTCCTTCTACTCTGAAAAAGCTGGATGTGGATCCGGATGCAGTTTGTGCTTTAAAGGAGGAGATGGTTGAGGCCGCTTTGGCGGACACCTGCACAACGACCAATCCCCGGCAGGCAACCGGGGCGGATTTGGAAAACCTGCTGGCGCAGGTGACGCCCTTTTAGGCCGCCGGGGCTTAGCTGGGAGCCGGGGCCCGGCGGGCCGGCCTGATTTTGCCAGGGGCCGGCGGCCCTGGTTGGCTTTACCTGCTCGAGTTGGCCTTGTTAGGGTCCAGCTTTGCCTGGGCTCGGTTTTGCCCGGGAAAAAAACTTTTTTTGCCGAATCCTATTCGAAATGCCCTATTTTGGAAGCAATGTCCATAGAAAAACAGGGCATTTTGCTGTTTTTGAACCACGGCGGTTCGAAGGATGCTATTTACTTGCTGCAAATAGCCACGAGCGAGCAATTTGTATGCGGTTAGTTGCAAATAACAACCGGGATGAACCGGCCTGAAGCGAAATTTCGCATGATTTTCTATGGACTTTGACTGCGAAAAGGCCGGTTTCGAATAGAAATGGCGAAAATTTTTGATTTTGGGGCGTCGGGGGAGCCAGGGCCGCCTAAAGCGCTCCGGCATCTTTATTTGTAAAGCGCCCCGGCACCCCTTCACCGAGTCAGCAGCCGGGAAGTAACGACGTCCTGGATTTCCCGCATAGTCAGCGGATTCTGGAGGTCCTCGAAAGTCATGATAAAATTGGTGCCGGTGCGGATGCCGGCTTGGCGATAATCCATGATTTTAGCTCCTGCGCTGAGAAGATAATCCGGCTGATCCATTTTCCCGAAATGCTCCCAATAAAAGATTTCCCGGTTCAGCGGGTGGTGCAGGGTGAAATCGGGGGCGTAAGATTTTCCGTTTATGATCAAGACCTGTTCGTAGCGAAAAGGCACCCCATATAAGGTTAACGTGTCCGCGATCATGGATTCCGATTTGGAGCGGACCAGCAGACCGGTGGATGTTTCGTGGATCAGGCCCTCCGGATGTCCTGCGTATTGGGTATAGGACTCTTTGGCCCATCGCCTCAAGTCCGGTTCAGCCGGCAGCCATAAACCGGGATCCTTTTGAATATCCTGATAGGCGGACGTGAGCTGGGTACAAATACGCCCAGGATCATAAGGAACAAATTTGGCGATTGCCTGCTCCAAGGCTGAAATATCGGTTTTCAGCACAGACAGGCTTTTTTGCAGAAAACGCCGCCGCTGCAATTTTTTCAGCAGCCTTTGATCGTATTTGCTGTCCGGATTTAAATAACGCTTTTGCTTTTTCCCGTCAGCACTATAGTTGTGATAATAATATTGCTTTGAACTCTGTATTGAAACCGACAAACTGCCCGGCGGCAGAGAAAGTATTTCCTTTTCAAATGACTCGGCCAGGCTGCGCATATGTTCCAGACTCTTTATCATTTCCTCATAAACTTTAATCATAGCTCCTCCAATATGTTTTACATATATTGTAAGTTTACGACGCCGCGCAGTCAAGTGAAATATGTAAAAAAATCCCATAATAACTATATCCAAAGGCCCGTATACATGATATAATAAAAGCAATTATGAACCAGGGAAGGGACAATAAGATGTTGAAAAAGGGAAAGGCTAAAAACCGTATCATGTGCTTAATCCTGATTGCTGCACTTTTGGCCGGCAGCGGCAGTTTGTCGTATGGTCAGACAGCCAATCAGAAAACAAAGGAATTCGCCAATCTGGTGCTGTTCGTTCAGTTGGACGGCGATCCATCCAAAAACTTTATGGAAACCAGGACCACTGGCTACAATCCGCCGACTTATGCCCAGCTGGCTCGCAAATACTGGCTGGATGAAAGCTATGCCAAATCCCTGCCATCCTACTTAACGGCTATCTCCTACGGTCAATTTCACGTTACCAGCTACCTGCCCCAGGACAATGGCACAACGATCGTTCCGGTCATGGGAAGCGGCAGCACGGATTATGACTTGATCAGCGCGGCCGTGAAAGCGAACGTTTCACTTCAGGGCAGCGATCTGGATCGAGACGGTAATGGCTTTATTGACAATGTAACGGTTATCGTCCAGGGAAAAGCCACCAACGATGCCACGGATCCGCACAAAAGCTGGGACGGCCATACAACTTTTGCCGGTAAAACCATCGGCAACTACAATATTATCAAGTCCAGCGCCGCTTTTGAAGGAGCAGAAGAAGGGGTCATTGCCCACGAATTTTTGCATAGCATCGGATTTCCCGATCTTTATTCCAATGACGGGACGGACCCTGTAGGCGACTGGGACATCATGTCCAAAACATCTACCTACCTTCAGTATCCACTGGCCTATCTGAGACACAAAAGCGGCTGGCTTACCATCGATACCATCGCAAGAGACCGAACAGGACTGACCCTGGTGCCGGCCGATCAACCCGCAGGCGATCAGGCCTATATCCTCAAGTCCCCCATGTCCGACACGGAGTTTTTCGTGGTGGAGTATCGAAAAAAGACCGACCCGCTGGTGCCGGGCAGCCTGGATGCAAAGATTCCCGGCACCGGCCTGATCGTTTATCGTGTAAATACGGATGTGGAAAATCTGACAAATATGGGTACGGAAAAAGGGATCGTCGTTTTTGCTAAAGACATTGACGTTCCTGCCAAAAACCGTGACGAGCTAAAGGATTCCTTTTTTTCCGCAAAAGAAGGCAGGTCTTCCTTTGGCAGCAAAGATTTGGACCAGAAAACCAATGTACTGAGCTACTCCGACGGCAGGAATTCGGGGATCGTTCTCAAAAACATCGGCAGCCCAGGGGACACCATATCCTTTGACGTGGAATTTGCAGATGTGTCCGACCAAGGAATTTGGAAGAATCTGGGCCCTGGAAAGATAGAAAACTCTGAAGCGAATGAGATCTCTACAGCGGCCGATTCATCAGGCAATCTATATGCGGCCTACCAAAAAGGTGATTTTAAGACCTATGTACGCAAGTATACGAAAGACGGCTGGACAACACTTGGAACCGGCCAGACTATTCATGATGGAAAGATTCTGATTTATAAAGACGTGCCCTACCTCCTTTGCAGTTTTGGCGATCAGTATGCCGGTCAGCTGTTGAAATATGAGGGCGGGGATTGGAAGCAGGCTGCGTTGATCAATGGAGACCTTACCCAATATACGGACGCAGTGGTGCGGGACGACGGCATCTACATCGGGTACAGCCAAAGCTCAAGCGAGACTGGGAATTCCTTTATATATGGAATCAAAAAATTTGACGGAAACACCCTGACTCTGGCGGCGGAGAACGTTGCGGCAGGGGATCTCAACAACATGCAGCTTACAGGAGAAAAGGGCTCCATGTACATGACCATGCGCACAGGAACAAATGAGCTAGTCATTAAAAAAATTACCGGATCCAAGGCAGCGCCGGTTCCGACAGAGATGAAAGCTTCTTCCTTTGATACCCTTGCGGTCAACGATAAGCTTTATCTTGGAGCACCTTTTGAGGAAGGGTTTTCAGTATGGTCCTATGACGGCAGCAGCTGGAAACAAGAGAGCCCGCCGCTGGCAGATTCAGGCTCCTTGAATCAAAAGCTGGCGGCCTGTGGCAGCCAAATTTTTGCGGCCAGCGAAAACCAGACAACACACCGAACCAAGGTCTGGCAGCGAAAGGGCGATGCCTGGGAGCAGTTGGGAACCGATGCGGAAGTAAAAGAAATAAGGAGCATAGACCTGACGTGCTCCAAGGGAAACATCTATCTGTCCTATATTAACGGCTTGGGCAATCCCATTGTAAAATATAAAGAGCTGCCAGGGGCAGAAGAACCACCGGTAGCCGAAAAGCCCGATCCCCCTGTAATCCAGCCCCCTGCACCCGAGCCGCCCGTGAGCGTTGAGCCGGCCCGGGGCATCCGCTTCACGAAAGCTTCCACGTCATCGATCAGCATTGGCTGGGAGAAAGCAGCCAATATAAGCGGCTGGGATATTTACCGGTCAACTTCCGCCTCTGGCAAATACCAAAAAGTTGGAACCGCAGCAGCATCCAACAATTCTTTTACCGATACAAAGCTGACTTCCGGTCAGAGTTATTATTACAAAATTAAGGCGTATCAGGTGAAAGACAGCAAACGATATGACGCTGATTTCTCAAACATTGCGGCAGCGACCACCAAGCCGGGAAAGACTGCCATGAAAAAAGCAAAGGCTGGAAAGAAAAAGGCGGCGGTCAGGTGGAAAAAAGTCCGGGGCGCTGATAAATATCAGATCTACCGGGCTGTGAAGAAAAACGGATCATACAAAAAAGTAAAAACGGTTTCAGGAAAGAAAACCTCCTGGACCAACAAAAAGCTGAAAAAGGGAAAGCGATACTATTATAAAATAAGGGCAGTCCGGTATCTGGGCGGCAAGGCCTATTACGGCGCCTTCAGCAAAAAAATCAGTGTCCGGCCCCGGTAAGAAAGAAACATAATGAAACGGCGGCAAGCTTCTGCAAAAGAAGCCCCCGCCGTTTTTTCTTATTTGTGCGGAAATGTAAACTGAAAATACTTCACCTCAAAAGGCGCCAGCGTAATTTCCAGACGCTCCTGAGGTTTGAAAAAGTAAGCGTCCGGCTGAAAGGCACTGTTCAAAAGCTGAACGGTTTCCTGATCCAGAGACGGAGGACAACCCAGCCTCTGCCACTGGACAAAGGGATCCATGGAACGCTTCAGCTTCTGCTCCATAGCTAAAGAATCCTGAGGAAGCTCAACGACAAAGGTTCGATTTGCCATAGATTGGGTGCGCTCTTCCACGTAGGAAGCCAGAGCTTGCGGCATGTGAAAGCTGCGGGACAGCAGCTGGCCGATATCCAGAGGCGCATAATAAAGGAGCAGATGAAGGATCCTTTCAGAATCCGGTCCTGACCAAGCCAGAAAAGAGCCGGCGTCAATGGGAAATTCATCACCCTCAAAGTGTTTTAAAAACTCCAGCGTATGAAACGAAGCTTTACAAAGTCCCTGCTGGGTGACAGCGCCGGGCCTGCCGTTAAAGGGCAGGGAATTCCCTGAGCAATCTTCATCCCTGCATGCAAAACAGGGATATTTTTTTAAGAAAGGGCCGGGGCCTACCAAAGCGATCTGTGAAAGCAGCAAAGAAGCCATGTAGGGCGAATCATACAAAATATGGGATTCGGGCCAGTTCAAATCGGAATAAGCGTCTGCGCCGGATGGAAGTGGGCCGTGTCCGTCCTGCCGGTCCGGGACGTTTTTCAGATCAATAAAACGGATTTCAGGCTTTCCGGCGCCCATGGAAGCAGTGGTCTTAATCGAGTCCAGACGCATCAGCAGCGACTCGGCGGCAGATTGGGGAATGGGCGAGAGAACGGAAATTTCTTTATGTAAAATCGTTTCTTTTTGATACTTCTGCCGGTATGCGTTGGGCGTCATATGGAACAGGCTCTTAAAATGCTGATTAAAATACCGATAAGAAGAAAAGCCCAGCTCAAAGACAATCTGACTGATGGGCAGATCGGTTCCCAGCAGATATATTTCCGCCTTTTCAATACGGATATGCTGCAGCAGTTCGGAAAAGGTAAAGCCAATCCCGGATTTCACCAAATGAGAGATATGGTAGCGATTGACGTAAGTCCGATCAGCCACATCCTGCAGTTGGATCTTCTGAGGAAAGTTTTCATAAAAATAAGAGAGGATGTTTTTCAGCCGGTCGGCCTGGACAAAGCTATCCCGCAGCGTGTTTTCTTTATGATCGCTGAGGAGAAAATATTCCGCAGTGAAGTGGAGCTCAAAATAATTAATCAAGGTACGAAGGAGGATTTTTTCATATTCCTCATTGCGGGCGCTTGCGTAAACCGGAAGATAGCCGTCAGGACTGTCCTCTGCCAGCATGGTCGAAAGGTGTAAATGAAAAATCTTGCGCAGAACCTCTTCAATCTTCGAGAAGTCGTCTTTGGCCGCGTCCTGGTAGAGCTTATACTCGGATACAAAGATGGTGCCTTCCTGACAGGGGTCGTAAAACTGGGGGCTGATCTCTAAAAGACATACGCGGTTGGGCTCATCGGTACAGTATAAACCGTGAAGTTCAAATGGATTCATGATTGTAAATTCCCCTGCGGAGAGGGTATAATTGGAGACTCCCACCTTAATGGAGAGGCTTCCTTCCAAAACATAGATGATCTCCATATGAAGATGGGTGTGGATCGGATATTCCCGCAGAGAAAAAAAGGAAAAGCGTGAGAGGCGGATTCCTTCCGGAAATTCCTGCATCAAAGGCTGCGCCAGTGAAATATTGATGTTTTCGGTCTGAGACAAGATCATCATTCCCTTCTGAATTGGATTGTTTTCTCTATTATAGAATGACAGGGGCTTGCGGTAAAGCGTATGGGCCTAAAAAATCTGAAAAAACAGAAAGTTGCCAATAAACTGTATAATTTGTACCAAGAAACCGCCTATTTCTTATTTGCCCTCTCAGTTAAACTGAAGAAAATAAAGGAGGACGCGAATATGAAAAAATTATCATGGAAAGTGATCCTGGGATATGGAACTGCTTCCGCATCGGATGCGATCACTTACAACTTTGTCTTTATGTTTTTATTATTTTTCCTGACGGATATCGCTGGGATTAGTCCGGCCCTGGCCGGGAGCATTTCCCTCATCGCCGTTATCTGGGATGCGGTATCGACCCCCATTCTGGGACAGATATCCGATAATACCAGATCCAAGTACGGAAGAAGGAGACCCTATTTGATCGCGGTCGCCGTGCCGCTGGCCGCTGCTTTTGTCCTGCTGTTTACCAACGTGCCCCTGGATGGCAACGCCAAGAATGTTTACTACGTTATCATGGCCATGGTATTTTGGACATCTTACACAACGTTTTACATTCCGTACACAGCTTTGGGCGCAGAGCTCACCCTGGATTACGACGAGAGAACCAAGCTGCGCGCGCCGGCAACTATCTTTAACCTGCTGGGCAACATCGTAGGTATGTCGGCTCCGTCACTGGTGGTAGCCATGTTCATCGGTCAGGGAATGGCCCCGGGACGGGCCTGGCAATCCATGGCCATGATCGCAGGCGGAATCGCCATGATCTGTATTTTAATCACCTGGAGAACCACCAGAGGCCACGAGATCATGAACGTTCGGGAAGAAGCCATTACAGAGAAAAAGAAAGAAAACGGCTTCAAGACCTATCTGAAAATCCTCAAGCTCAAGCCTTACAAATTCCTGCTGGGTATGTTCATGGCCTTCATGTTCGGATACAGCATGATCAATGCGGACATCGCCTATTTCGTATACCACAAGATGCAGTCCACCGAAGAAACGCTGGCGCTGGTTATGTTCCTTTACATTCTGATCGGCATCGTGGCAGTACCCCTCGTTTCGGCCATTTCCATGAAGATCGGCAAGAAAGCGGCCGCGGCCTTATGCATCGCAGGCTCAGGCGCAGTCATGTTCTGTTTCAAATTTATATCCATTGAAAGCTTTGGCATGCTCCTTTTGTATATGGCGATTTTCAGCATTGCCAACGGAGCATACTGGACTTTGATTCCGGCCATCAACATGGATATGTGCGAAGTCTATGAATACAAGTACGGTGAGCGCAGAGAAGGCGCGGTTTTCGCAGCAGGTATTTTCTTCGCCAAGTTCAGCGCCGCTATTTCCAGCCAGGTGCTTGGAATCATCCTATCCGTTTCAGGATACGATCCTACGCTGCCCCAGCAGTCCGCATCGGCTGTAGCAGGTATCGAAAATGCCTTTACGATCATACCTTCAAGCTTCTTGATTCTGTCCGGCGTTATGGCGATAGCCTTCCCGCTGACCAAAGCGAAATTCGACCAGCTGAAAGCCGTGATGGAAGCCAAAAAGAAGGGTGAGGACTATCAGGAAGAAGGACTGGAACGTGTCATCTGAGGAAATGGGAGGAAGAAATGGATAAACGAGTGATTTACGGAAATGGGAGGGTCTACACGGTGGACGAACGCTGTCCCTGGGCCCAGGCCTTCTGTGTGGAAGATACGAAATTTATCGCTGTGGGTACGGAAGAAGAAGTCGCCGAAAAGGCGGGAGCAGATGCAGAGTATATCGATCTGCAGGGAAAAACGGTTTTGCCGGGATTCATCGATTCCCATATTCATGCGGTACAGGGCTGCGCGGAAGTGCTGTTTAAGGTGGACCTGGCCCGGGCCCAGTCGAAAGAGGATTGTTTGAACGCTGTCCGGGATTTTTATGAAGCCCATCCGGATATTGATTTTCTGGAAGGGGCGGGCTGGATTAACACGTATTTTGACGACCACGGCCCCAGAAAGGAATGGCTGGATGAAATCGCGGCGGATATTCCCATTGTGCTGGATTCGGGAGATCATCACAGTATATGGGCAAACTCAGCGGCGATCCGGCTGGCCGGCGTTACAAAAGATACGGTGATCGAAGGGGGCGTTCTGGAAAAGGACGCGGATACAGGGGAGCTTTCCGGAACCTTCCGGGAGTGCGCTCAGGAACCCTTTCATGCCATTAAGCCTGTCTATTCGGTAGATAAGGTGAAAAAGGCAGTGCGCTATCTGGAAGAAATGATGGGCCAGCTGGGGCTGACCATGGTCCACGATCCCATGGTTGAGCTGTATACCAATTATTATGAAGCCTACAAAGTGATGGACCAGGCAGGAGAGCTGAAGGTGAAAATTCGTGGATCCTTCATGGCAAGACCCGAAGCGGTGGATTCGATGCTGGAGGACTATCAGACGGAAAGAACGGCCGCCGGTGCCGGCACGCGGTTTGCCGCAAACAGCATTAAAGTGCTGGTGGACGGGGTTGTGGAGGGCGCTACCGCTTTTCTGAAAAAGCCCTATGCTCATCGGCCGGACTATTACGGAGAGCCGGTTTGGAGCCAGGCCGCGCTGAATAAGCTGTGCTCCTGGGCGGAGCACCACGGTTTTCAGATGCACTTTCATGTGATCGGAGATGCGGCTGTGGATCAGATGCTGACAGCGCTGGAATGCTCCGCGGCGGAAAACGGGCAGCCTAATATCAGGCCCATCGGCGCTCATATGCAGATTGTGGATAAAGATGATTACCAGCGCCTCAGGGAGCGGCAGGTTGTGGTTTCGGCAAATCCCTATTGGTTTGCTAAAGAAAAAGGTTATTTCTACGGCTTGGAGGTGCCGTTCCTGGGTGAGGAGCGGGCGGAAAACGAGTATCCCATGAGGAGTCTGGCAGAAGAAGCAGGACTCGTTTTGTCCTCGGGCAGTGATTTTCCGGTTACTCAGCCGCCGGCCCCGCTGCTGGGCATTCAAATGGGGGTGACCCGCTGTGATTTCAGGGATGACGCCGACGACCCGTCCAATGTGCTAAACGCCAAAGAAGCGCTGACTGTTGAAGAGATGATCCGAACCTTTACTCTGGATGCGGCTTATGCCGATTTTGCCGAGGACATCACCGGTTCCATTACACCCGGCAAATTCGCGGACTTTGTGGTGCTGGACAAAAATATCTTTGAGGTGCCGGCGGATACCATCGGGCAAATACCCATCCTGATGACGGTTTCAGAAGGGAATGTGATTTACGATGCGCAGGCTCATTGAATCAGGAAATGGCTTTCACAATCTAAAGAAGGAGTTTAAGTGCGAGAGCCGCAATATCTTTGCGGCTCTGACCTCCATGGTTTTCGTGCTGGCGGGCGCTATCCCCATGCTGTCGTCTGTGGCTGCCAGCGCGGGGATGACTTCGGCGCAGGCCGCATCCTTTGTCATGTGCAGTATGGCGGTGGGAGGACTGATTTCCATCTTTGCCAGCATTTATTACCGGACGCCCTTTTATTTTGCGGGTTCCCTGACTGCGATCGTGGTATTAAAACCCATGTTCGATCAGTTTACACTGCCGGAAATGGTCGGCGGATTCATCGCAGCCGGGGTTGCGCTTTTCCTGGTGGGATATACGGGGATGATCGGCTGGATCAGCAGGTATTTGCCCCTTCCAGTGATTCTGGGGATGGTGGCAGGGGTTTTTATGAGCTACGGGCTGGATATCGTAAGGTCCATAGCATCAGACCCTCTTTCGGGAGCGCTGATCGCAGGCGCCTTTGTCGCATTTCCCCTGGTGACGAAGAAAGTTCCGCCTCACATCATAGCGCTGGCTGTGGGCATCGCATGTGCTGTTTTTCTCCATTCGGGAGAAGCGGATGGATCGGCAGGCTCCTACGGTCTGTCGCTGCCGGTTTTCACAGGGCCGGATTTTACCAGCAATGTTTTTCTGACCGTGTCGCTGCCGCTGGTGATTATGGCTGTGGCGGATGTTTTCAAAGGTTACGGGGTTTTAAAAGCCAACGGCTGTGATCTTTCCCTCAATAGTGTGACCGTACTCAGCGGGCTGGGTTCCATACTGGCGGCCTTTGGCCTGGGGCATACCATTTCTCTTGCCGGCCCGGTTATGGCGATTCTCGCTGGAGAGGATGCGGGCAGACGGGAAAGAAGATTCGCAGGAGCAGTCATCTACTGCGGCGGCGTGTTGGTGGTCTGTGTACTTTCAGGCATTTTGATCCCGTTTATCATGCAGCTGCCGGGAACGATCATCGATCTCATTTGCGGGATCGCCATGACCGGCCTGCTGGTGAGCTCGCTACAAGGTGCTTTTGGGACCGGCCGCTTTCAGATGGGCGCGCTGGCAGCCTTTCTCATCGGCCTGTCCAAAGTGAGTATTCTGGGAATCGGTGCGCCTGTGTGGGCCATTGTATTCGGCTGGATCGTAACCCTTTGCATGGAGAACGGCCAGTGGCGGCAAATGATCGCCCGGGGCCGAAGCGAGAAAAAGGAAACCGGTCCTGCAGCGGACCAAGCAGTAATGGATTAATGTGTACTGTAAAATGGAGCCGTTTGAGTTGATGGCTCTGTTTTGCTTTTTTGGGGTGGACGGTGCTGTTTATAGCTGGGCCTGGGTCTTTGGCTTGGGGTAAAGATATGTTCTGGCCCCGGATTACGGGTGAAAAGTAAAATTATCGTTGGAGCTTCTTTTGAGTCCGATTTGCGATGATTTCTCATCGCTGGAGACTAGAAAAAGTTGGATCAGCGATGATTTCTCGCTGTTTTTCGGTGGATGGACGGTGAAAATGGCTCAAAATCATCGTGGAGAAGGCCTGACGGACCGGATCGCGATGATTTGCTTTCAGCGCCGGTCCCGGTCTGGCTTGCGCGCCGGGGTCATATTGATGCCCCGGCCCGGGCAAGAATCGCTTCTCTTTCAAGACGAGGGCATCATGTGCGGTTACTTATCTCCATAATGTCCTCTGCAATGCACGATGTAGATGCGGCCGTTTTCCATATGGTAGACCAATCGGTCCTTCTCGTTGATGCGGCGGCTGTATTCGCCCTGCAAGTCACCGGTTAAGGGTTCGGGTTTCCCGATGCCCTCCATGCAGCCATTACGCTCAATATCTTTAATGAGCTGATTGATGCGTTTTACTGTTTTTTTGTCCTGGGTTTGCCAATAGAGATAGTCCTTCCAGGCATCGTCTGACCAAATTTTTTCACTCATCTTCTATCTCAATCAGTTCGTGCGCCGTCCCTTTCCCTTCACGAAGTTCCTGAACGGATTTTTTTATATAGGCCATATTCGATTCAGAAAAAAATGGATCAGTGGTTTCTGCAATTTCAAATGGGATCCTGTTTTCGCGTAAAACTGCTTTCACAAAAAGATTGATGGCTGTGGAGGTGTTTAGACCCACATTGGAGCAAAAAGCGTCAAATCTGGCTTTATCCTTTTCGTCTACTCGCGCAGTTATGGTTGACTGTGCCATAAAATCAACTCCTTTCTGTATTCTGTACACCTTAATTATATCGTTATTGTATGCAAATTACAAGCTGTTGTAATACAAAAGGCACATATTGTAATCGGATCCGGATTTTTGGGTTGGGTACGGATATCTTTTGGCTCGGACCCGGGCCTGGGCTAAAGATTTGTTCTGGCCCCGGATTACGGATAAAATATAAAATCATCGTGGGAGCCTCTTTTGAGCCCGATTTACGATGAATTCTCATCGCTGAAGATTAAAAAAAGAAGGATCAGCGATGATTTTTCGCTGTTTTTCGGTGGATAGACGGTGAAAATGGCCCAAAATCATCGTGGAAAAGGCCTGGCGGACCGGATCGCGATAATCTGCTCTCAGCGCCGGTTCCAGTCTGGCTTGCGCGCCGGGGTCATATTGATGCCCCGGCCTCCAAAATCCGGCCCGGCCCGGGCCACACCAATGCTCCGATCCGCAAACTTCTACAGCCCTGGTTTTAATATATAAATTTATGTTTATCGCCAAATCAGGAAAATTTTCATAAAAATTCGCATTCTTTACGCAAAGTTGTGGGTTTGCGAGACCTTATATTGCTAAAAAGCGATCTTACTTGCTCCAGAGCCGGTCGAAGAGGGTTTAACCGTTGAAAAACGTGTAAATTTACCAAGGATTTTTTAATCTTTTCCCCGCCCCGGCTAGAGGGTCCGAAAAATCCTATTGCTGAAACCAGAGAGGAAAATGCAGGATTGCGTTAGGGTTCAAACCTAACAAATCAACCCGAATCAGAGCCTGCTGCACCCGAAGGGACCTTTTCAAACATCTGATTCAAGATCAATAGGAGCTGCGTCATATTTTTATTTTCTTCCGGAAGACCGATGCGCAGGTTCTCCAGATACCGATAAGCGTCTGCGGCGACGAAGGGGTTGGTGAAAAGCAGATGTTTGGCCTCGTTGGGAGTTGAGTAGGTATTGATATAGGCACACAGATTATCCACCGCGTAGACCGTGGTATCTCTGGGAAGTCCGGTGCAGGAATCGGTGACCATGGCGATTTCAACGTTGATCTCAGAAGATTCGGGGTTGGAAACATAATCGAAAATCTCCTTTAAATAAAGATAATAGAGGGTTTTGGGAATGACAATATCTTTGTTGGAAAGCAGCTTTGGCAGGAAGATACACTGATACTGGTCCAAGGCGTCAAAGATACCGTCCATATTCAAGAGAAACTGGCAGTCATTGAAATTGGAGCTCAGGCATGGATGATAAATGAACGTTAAATAGCGCATCATGATCGCTTCGATCTCTGGAGCGCTGAAACCATTGTAAACCAATATTTTCTGAAAGTTTTCCGGCCTTATGGGAAAGACGAAGGGCGTACTGTCATACACCGAAAGTTTCTGGCCCATATGTTGAATTCCTTTGAGCGTTATAGCGACTTGCCGTATTTTTTTATCATCGTGATTTACCAGCAATTCGCAGCTATTGAGCTGGTTTTCATATTGGAGCTGGAGCCGGCGCACGATGTCCGGATGGGTGAAGGAATAGAGGGTGGTTTTTTTATCACCTATGGAAGGGGTGAAGTTGGTTAAAGCTAAGACATCTTCCAAGATGCACAAATCAAAAGCGGGGATGGCTCCCTTGGGCATGTAATAAGCGTGGAAATTGGGTGAAAAACATAGAGAGAGAAAATTATCCAAATCCACGATGCAGGAGCGGAAAAAATCGCTGCTGTATATAAAGGAAATTTCATGGCCCTTTTTAATAATTTCGTGAAGTCTCTGAATCCAGGGAATGTAAAAGGACTCCTGCTCCAATATTCGGTCAGTACTGTCATCAAACATCAGATAGAGATGCTTTCGCTCCGGCAGCATCAAAGTGGTGTCCAGCGCATAGAGCAGGGCTTCTTTTTTTTGCCTTTCCCCCTTAATGATGCCCACATCAGCTACATTGGCGTTATCTACGGAAGGAGGAAGGGTTTCGTAGGGAGAAACGCTGAAATGGCCGCTCATCCACAAATCCAAAGCCTTATACGCTTCTTCCCGGTTGGTGATGGCAGCTTCCGGCATATAGTCCATGAGGAAAATGGCGATATTCTGATAGTTGATCCGCTCATCCTGATCCAAAATAAAATTCAGAGTATTAGAGTAATGGGCGGAAGAGGAGTTGAACTTCCGGTTTTTGTTCCGCCACCTGCTGATCAAAGATGGATCCACGTGAATGCCTGCCGCCAGGTCGACAGCGGAAATATGTAAGTGGTCTAAAATAAGGGAAAGGGGAGAGACGCTGCTTTTCATATTCATACCTCCATTTCATTTAAGCACCATAGTACAGTTATTGTATTACGGTGTCAATTTTTTGTCAATTAGCATTGACTGACAAGTGTCACATACATGTTGTAATATTTCGAAAATTTGCTACTATTGAGTTGCATGCAGGATCAATAAAGACGTCTTACGGAGAAAACGAAATGGAAAAAGAAACATTAGTAAAACAGCTCAAGGCTGCTAAGGCTTCCACGCCGACGGACAAGGAAAAACAAAGCAAAGGTGTCAAAGTAAAGGTAACCTTGCACACGATATCGGAAGAAGACCTGCCTTACCTGGTCAGAAAGCGCCTCTTCCTGATTCGGCCGAAGGTTTTATCTGCTAAATTTCACTATCTGCCTTGCTGGAGAGTCGTTCTTAAATATTCCGTATCCTATTTTAAAAAGAACCGGACAGATGACGGGACCATCGAATTTATCGTAGATCCCATAAGAGGATGCGGCGCCAATGAGGAAAAGCTCAATCTCAAGCTGGTGAAAAAGGCGATTGAACCCGAGCTGCTGGTGGCTGATACCCTGACCCGGGCGCAGGCGGAGAAAAGAGCCATTGTAGACGCCAGGTGGAAGGTTTTGATGGCAAAATACAAGCGGCCTCCTGAGTTGGAAACGGACCATATTGAAAAATTTTACCGGCCCTATTATGAAGTGCGCGTCGCATTTGCCGGTAAAACCCAGACTCAATTTATAGCGGCAGACGATTTTTCCAATTATTTTGTTTACAACTGAACAAGAAAGGAACGTACCAATGGATAAGCATTTGATTGCAGAAATGACCCTGGAAGAATTCGGACGGTTTATAAAAGAATCCGATACAGCGATTTTTCCGGTGGGAGCCACAGAAGCCTATGGGCATCACTTGCCGATGGGATCTGACTGGCTGGTGACTTATGAAGTGGCAAAGCGAGCAGCACAAAAGGCCGGCTGTTTTGTAGCTCCGCCGATTTCATACGGCTTTTCAGAGGATTTGATGTGCTACACGGGAACCCTCTCTGTTTCCACCATGTCCATCCTGGCCATGTATCGGGATGTGCTCGAAAGCCTTCATCGGCAGGGCATGAAAAAAGTCTTGTTTCTATGCGGACATGTGGGTAATCTGGGTGCCATCGATCAAGCAGCGTCGGATGCCATGCGGGATTACGGCATGGAATGCGCCCACATCGACTGGTGGCGCTTTATCTACCACATCAACGAGGAGCTGATGGACAGCAAGTTTCCGCTGGGCCATGCTGCGGAGGCAGGAACGTCCATCTTAAAATATCTGTTCCCCCAGTTGGTTAATGAGGAGAAAATGATCCGCAATGAGAAGGAGGAAAAAGAGGAAATCCCGGATTTGTATGTTTATGAGTACTTTGATAAGGAGACCGAGACCTCTGTTCTGGGAGATCCCTTTTGCGGAAGCGAAGAAAAAGGAAAAGTTATGATCGAAAATGCTGTCAATGTTATCAGCGGATTCATTGACCAGTGGCAAGCGGATGATAGGAAATAAAGGAGGAAAGCAATGTTACACGTAAATGTCCCCTGGGCCGTTCCCGATACGGTGATCCTGATCGGATACTTTTTTCTAATGATTTTTATCGGGCTGCGATTTCGGAGCAAGGCCAGAAAAAGCATGAGCAGTTATTTCCTTTCGGGCCGGTCCCTGACTCTGCCTCTGGTCATCGGAACTATGATGACATCCTGGTATGACGGATATTCCGTGATTGGAGTAGCGGAATATGGAGCAACCATCGGTATTGCCGGAATGATCGTGTATGTTATCCCATGTACCCTCTCCCGGGTGCCTTTTGCTCTTTGGATCGCCCCTTTAGTGAGGGGAAAAATCCCTGAAGACGTGATGACAGTACCCGATCTGATGGAATTTTTATACGATCGGAAATCAAAGGTCCTTGGAACCGTGGCTGTTCTGGCGGGAGTTCTTTACAACGGCGTAAACTTTCTGGTCATTTCCCAGCTACTGGAGATGATGTTCGATTTTCCAAGCTTTGTGGCAATCCTCATTTCCGGCTGCATCGTCGGCATCTATGTGCTGGCATCCGGAATGTGGTCGGTAACCATGACCGATGTATTCCAGCTGGGATTTATCAGCTTTTCCGTAGGCGTAGGCGTAATCGCGGTTATGAATATGGCAGGTGGATGGGATGCGATTTTCGGAACCTTGAATGGAAGTCAGCCGACCCTGTTCGAGCCCACCGGAGGGATGAACGGTGCCACAGCCCTTTCCTGGGCCCTCATTGGACTGAGCATTTATACCGAACCAATGATGTATCAGCGTTTTTCCGCATCGGATTCGGCAAAAACAGCCAAGCGCTCGTTCATGTTCTGCATTCCCATGTGGCTGGTATTCAGTACAGCAGTCATTATGATGGGCTTCTGCGCCAAGACCCTGTATCCGGATGCAGTTTTCTATGAGGCATTTTGGAATACGGTTATGGCTGCTCTTCCGACTGGTCTGCGTGGTTTGTTCGTTGCCGGCCTGATCGCGGCGGTCATGTCCACCCTCAGCAGTTATATCCTGGTTCAAGCGGCAGCCTGCACCAAGGATTTGTATACGGGCATAACGGGAAAAGTTTTGTCGGACGCTCAAATGATCCGCTGGAACAATATTGCCACCGTGGCAATCATTATATTCTCCATGCTCAGCACCCAGGCCTGGCTTTCCAGCATTATTGACGGTCTGTATTTTGTCACCGGTTTTCAGGTGGCAGGTCTGTTCATTCCCCTGGTTGTGGGCCTGTTTTATTCCAAACGAACTCCGGCAGCCGGCTGGGTCAGCACAGCCTTCGGATATGTATTCTGGCTGTTCTGGAATTATGTGCTGGCAGAATCGACAGGCATACCTGCCAACAATATCACTTGGGTAGCAGCGTTCTTTGTATTCATGATTGTTGCCAAGTTTACCTATAAAGACGGTCAAAACGATAATATGAAGAAATTGGAGGCGTAAACAATGAAAAAAGAAACCTCAAGCAAATACGATGACGGCAAAGATACAGTTGTAACAGCGATTTCGCTGATCGTAATTCTGGTACAGTCCTTGATTATCATCTTTGGTTTCGTCTATCGGTGGGACTGGCTGGCATACGAATGCGCAGCAATGCTCATCATACCGGCGGCAATCGTTTTATGGTACGGCATCAAGGCCATTATCCATGCGGATCAAATGATGACTGCCAGCATAAAAGAGGCAGAGAAAGCGGGGGCCAATGGCAAAACTAAGAATTAATCAAAGAAAGCCTGTCAATACAGGAAGGTATAAAGCGAAGCTGGAACAAGTGAGCATCGCAGCCATCGGCCATTATTCGGAATTCGGCTTTATGAATCCGCGGATACGCTGCATGAATCCCAATACAGGAAACGTGTTTGGTCCGGCGGTTACCGTACGCATACCGGCGCAGGAATCAAAGGCGCTGCATGTGGCTGTAAGCATGGCCCATGAAGGAGATGTTCTTGTGATCGACCGCTGCGGCGATGTTTCACACGCTTGTGTGGGCGAAATGGTCGCCCTTTGCGCCAGCGTGCGCAAACTGGCAGCGATCGTCGTAGATGGGCCGATGACAGACTATGAAGAAATCATGGAAATCGGTATCCCAATCTTTGCTACTGGGACCAGTCCTTTAACGACCAAGTTCATCGAGGATTCCGGGGAAATTAATTTTGACATTTCCTGCGGAGGGGTCCCGGTCCATCCGGGCGACCTGATCCTGGCGGATCAAAACGGAGTCCTGGTACTGAGGGAATTCGAAGCAGAGGAGCTGATTAATACAGCCATAGCCGATCAGGATACGGAAGCGGAGGAACGGGAAGAAGTGTTACAGGGAAAGACCCTGCAGCAGCTCTATGTTCCCGATTATCCATTAGAAAGAGAACCATTTGCCGCAACGTTTGCTTCCGATTTGATAAAGGAGGAATCATGACAAAAAAATTAAGCTTTGTAGGGATTCAAACTACGCCCACAAAGGATAAGGATAAAAATTTCAAACAGGCGCTGGACTTGATGGATGAGGCGCTGAAAGCCTATAAAACCGTGGATATGGTCGTACTTCCGGAATATTTCTATTATGCGCCGGATCTGGACGAAACCCCTTTGATCAAGGAATATCCCCAGGAAATCATCGACGAATTTTCCATGCGGGCCAAGCTGTTCAATACCTATATCATCGGCGGGACCGTGGCCCACAAACAGCAAGACGGAAACATCTATAACACGGCCCTGCTGTTCGACCGCAGCGGAGAAATCGTCGGCAGATATGACAAAATTCATCTGTTCGATGCCTTGAACGCCATGGGCGGAGAGCAGGAATCGGACCAGATCACAGCAGGAAACAAGCTGTTCACCTATGATGCGGACTTTGGAAAGATCGGAATTTCCATCTGCTACGATATTCGCTTTCCGGAGGCGGCAAGGACCATGGCGCTGCAAGGCGTTCAATACTTATTTATCCCATCGGCCTTCTATTCTCCCAGGAGCGACCACTGGCAGAATATCCTCACTGCCACAGCGCTGCACAACTCCATGTATGTGGTAGGGGTTAACCTCTTTGGAAAGCTCAACGAAGACAATATTTTCTGCGGGCGCAGCCTCATTTGCGATCCATGGGGCGTCCCCGAGGCTATCGCTGCGGATAAGGCCGGTTACATACAGGCATATGTGGATCCGGATTATCCCAAGGAAATTGGGGATGCAGTGGGTACCTTTCATAACAGAGTACCGGAAGTTTACAAGATAAAGTGAGGTGTAGAAAAAGAAAATGGAACCAGATGCACAAGGTCAAAAGCAGGCGGTTTTACAAGGAAACGAGGCCTGCGCCAAAGGGGCGATCTATGCGGGATGCCGGTTCTTTGCCGGTTATCCCATCACTCCTTCCACAGAGATCATTGAAATGCTTTCCGCAGAAATGCAGAAAAACAACGGCGCGTTCATTCAGATGGAAGATGAGATCGGATCCGCATGCGCGGTCATCGGTGCCAGGTGGGGCGGGAAGAAGGCGATGACTGCCACATCGGGACCAGGATACACGTTGATGCAGGAAGCCATTGGCTTTGCTGCGGTTACGGAAACGCCGGCAGTCATTGTCAATGTACAGAGGGGCGGGCCGTCCACCGGACAGCCCACCCTGTCCTCCCAACAGGATATCTACCAGGCCCGCTATGGAAGCCATGGAGATTACGGCATCATCGTACTGTCGCCTTCCTCGGTTCAGGAAATGTACGATTTTACCATCAAAGCCTTTGAACTATCGGAAAGGTATCGCAGCCCGGTCATTCTTCTGTCCGATGAAGTGGTGGGACATATGCGAGAAAAGATTACCATATACAGTGGTACGAAAAAAAAGAATGAGGCCGGGCCTGGATTTGCCTATTCCCCCCAAGAGGATTTTTTTCAAGGGAGCAGCTCTCTGGTGGAAGGGCAGCTTCACGATGAAAAAGGTCGGCGAATCGGACACATGGCCGACCGCAGCGGGCATTTCATAGAGCAGATCAACCGCAAGATAGAAGACCATCGCACCCAGCTGGCTGATCTGGATACTTTTTGCATGGAGGATGCGGATATCGCGATCATTGCCTATGGTTCCGTTGCACGTCCGGCCATGAATGCGATCAAATTGGCAAGAGGTATTAAGGATCACCGCCTTAGGGCGAAACTGAACATGTTCCGCGATTTTTTCAAAAAAGGCGCTCCGGCCGTGATCCATACGGATTACAGCCATCTGAAAGTGGGCCTGATTAAGATTAATACGGTATGGCCTTTCCCCCAAGAAGCGCTCAAGAAAGCGGCCCGGGACATCTCTCTTGCCATTGTCCCAGAAATGAATGTGGGAAAGTATGTGCGGGAGATTGAGCGGGCGCTGGATGGAATAAAGGTGATTTCAATGCCCAAATGCGGCGGAGATATCCATACGCCAAAGGAATTGCTGGATGAGATTTTGGAGGAGGTGGGAAAAGATGAATCGGCTCTATCAGAAATATATTAAGACCGACTTGCTGCCCACACTTTTCTGTCCCGGGTGCGGCAACGGCATCATCCAGTATGCGGCCATAGGAGCGATCGACAGCCTGGGTATCAAGGAGGACACGGCCTGCGTGAGCGGAATCGGATGTTCCTCCTGGATCCCCTGCTATTACAAGATGGATGTGATGCATACCATGCACGGGAGAGCCCTGGCCTTTGCCCAAGGGCTGAAGCTGGCCCAGCCGGATAAAAACATTGTCGTCTTTACCGGAGACGGCGATTGTCTTGCAATCGGCGGCAATCATCTCCTTCACGCCTGCGCGCGAAATATTGATCTGACGGTCATCATGGCCAATAACTACATATACGGTATGACAGGAGGGCAGAAATCCCCATCCACCCCCAAGGGAGCTGTAACCAAAACTTCTCCTTTCGGCAGCATCGATGAGCCGATCGACGGATGCAAGCTGGCCGCTTCTATGGGCGCAACTTACGTTGCCAGATGGACGACGGCCCACCCTGTTCAGCTGGAAAAGTCCATTGCTCAAGGCATCTCTCACAAAGGGTTTTCCTTTATCGAGGTGCTATGCCAGTGTCCTGTTCAAGCCGGAAAAACCGTTTACGGCCAGAAGGATCCTGCCAAGATTTTGAAGATGTACAAAGAAAATACCTATCAATATCAAAAAGGCATGGATATTCCTGAAGGCAAAACCAGAATCGGCGTGCTGAAGCATGAACGGGAAGCAGCGGAATATCTGGAAAAGGTCAGAGAAAAGCTGCTGGCCCGGGACGTAATCAAGGGGTGAGAAGAGCATGAAAATAACCATCGATAAGAACTGCTGCAAGGGCTGCGGCATTTGCCTGGCAATATGCCCCAAAGGAATTTTTATCAAAAGTAAAAAAAGAAATAACTATGGAACCAATATGCCGGAGGCATCGAAAGAACAAACTTGTGTCTTTTGCAGGATGTGCGAACGTCAATGCCCGGACGGAGCCATCGATGTAAAAAAGGAGGAGAATTAAAATGAAATTAAATGTAAGATTTGCCGGAGCAGGGGGACAGGGGGTGATCCTCTCTTCCGTGCTGCTGGCAAAGGCTTACGGGCTGGGTGAAGATTATAATGTTTCACAGACGCAAAGCTATGGACCGGAAGCCAGGGGCGGAGCCTGCAAAGCGGAAGTGGTGGTTTCCAACGAGGACATCGACTATATGAAAGTAGATGATGCAGATGTCTTTATTGCTTACAATCAGGTGGGATATGATAAATATAAAAATACGATAAAAAAGGGAGCTAAGGTTCTGGTCAACAGCACTCTGGTTGAAAACAGCCAGGCGGATCACTACCAAGTCCCTGCCACGGAAATCGCTGAAAGCATGGGAAAGCCCTTTGTGGTCAATATGGTTATGCTGGGAGCTCTGACAAAAATGCTGCCTCGGCTCCATTATCCGGCGGTGCTTCAGGAGATCCTTAAAAACTTTCCGGAAAGCATGCATGAGGTGAACCGGCAGGCCTTCCAAAAAGGATATCAATATTTGGAGGAGCGGATGAAAGAAGAATCTGCCCCGATTGACCACCAATAAAATAAACCCGACGTTTCACCATACAAAACCCCGCAGGAATCCCGTCCTTGCCAACTGCCAAAGGCTTGTGCTAATATGAAGAGGTCAAGCGAATACTGTATACACAACAAGGAGGTATAAAATCATGGCAAAGATTATCGGAAGCCCGAGCAGGTATGTTCAGGGCAAGGGAGAGATGAAGAACTTATGCGGTCATGCGGCTAATTTTGGGAAGAAGCTGTTCGTCCTGACCAGCGTGTCGGGGAGAAAGAGAGTGGAGCCGGCGATTGCAGAAGGGCAGGGGGATGCACAGATTGTTTATGAAGTATTCAACGGTGAGTGCTGCAAGACGGAGATCAACCGGGTCATGGAGGCCTGTAAGGGAGCGGGTTGCGATGTGATCGTAGGCATCGGCGGCGGCAAGATTCACGATACGGCCAAGGCAGCGGCTCACTATTTGGGTCTGCCGGTAGTCATCGTGCCCACCATTGCTTCCACCGATGCTCCCTGCAGCGCTCTGTCCGTCATATACACGGACGATGGAGTATTCGAAGAATATCTCTTCCTGCCGGCCAGCCCCAACATGGTGTTGGTGGACACGGATGTGGTGAGCAAGGCTCCTGAACGCCTGTTAATCGCAGGAATGGGCGATGCGCTGGCCACCTATTTTGAAGCCAGGGCCTGTCAGAGATCCGACGCGGCAAACTGCGTAGGCGGAAAAATCACGATGGCAGCGATGGCGCTGGCCCGCTTATGCTACGATACGCTGCTCACAGACGGTATCAACGCAATGCTGGCAGTAAAAGAAAACATTTGTACAAAGGCAGTGGAAAACATCATCGAGGCCAATACCTATTTGTCCGGCATCGGTTTTGAAAGTGGCGGCCTTGCCGGCGCCCATGCGATCCATAACGGGCTGACAGCTATTGAGGAAACCCATGAGCTTTACCACGGCGAAAAAGTAGCCTTCGGCACGCTTGTCCAGCTTGTTCTAGAGCATGCTCCAGAAGATGAGCTGGATGAAGTGATTGACTTCTGCCTGGAAACAGGGCTTCCGGTTACCCTGGAGGATCTGGGAATCAAGGAAGTAAAGCCGGAGCAGATTATGGAAGTGGCCCAGCTGGCCGCAGCGGAAAACGACACCCTTGGAAATATGCCTTTTGAGGTGACGCCGGAGGATGTGTATGCCGCAATTATGGGGGCGGATGCTCTGGGCAGATATTATAAGGGGATTTAAGAAATCCAGAGGAGGCATGCGATGAAATATGTAGAAATTAAAGCCGGATCATTTACATTCAAAGGCAGGCTGCTCACGGATGAAGCGCCTGAAACCTGCCGTGTCTTTGAGGAAATGCTGCCCTTAAAAAGCCAGTTTATCCATGTTCGCTGGAGCGGGGAAGGCATTTGGATCCCTTATGGAGATCAGAGGACAGGCCTTTCTTATGAAAACCATACTTCCCATCCGGCCAAGGGGGAAATGCTGCTTTACCCGGGCGGCATCAGTGAAATGGAACTGATCATGGCCTATGGCAGATGCTGCTTTGCCAGCCAGCACGGCCAGCTGTCCGGAAATCATTTTCTGACCATCACAGAAGGCCTCGAAGACCTTGAAGCTTTTGGAAAAAAAGTCTTGTGGGAAGGTGCTCAAGATATTGAAATCAAGCTGATCTAAGAAAAGAATAAAAGACGCGTTTTCAGGGCTGCAGCACAGCCTTGGAGGTGCGTCTTTTATTGTAAAAGCTGAGGGTAAATCTTGCTTCTAAAGCCGGCGGTCTTTCTTCATTCCTGGGAGATAAGCTTTCCATATGAAGACAATGATGCACAGCACTGCAAAAATAATTCCGGCCGGATAGGCGATGGATGCGCTCAAATGAAAGCCTTCTTCGGCATAGATCAAATAGGTGCAGCAAACGGCGGACATAAAGGCGGCGGGGATGGCAGCCATCAGGCTGGAAATTGGACTCACCTTTACAGCCAGATAAACTGCGCCGGCCCACAGAGCTATCATCGCCAGCGTCTGGTTGGACCAGGAAAAATACCGCCATACAACCTGGTAATCGATCCGTGAAATCAAGTAACCGGCGATCAACAATGGGGCGGCCAAAATGAGGCGGTTGCGGCTTTGTTTTTGACTGATTCTGAACCAATCGGCGATGGTCAGGCGGGCGCTGCGAAAGGCAGTGTCGCCGGAAGTGATGGGGCAGGCGATGACCCCAATCATGGCCAGCACGCCGCCCACAGGACCCAAAAGTCCGATGGACATGTCATAAACCGTATTGGAACTGCCTCCTCCTGCTGCTGCAAGGCCGGCGGTTCCCTGGTAAAAGGCGGCTCCCGCAGCAGCCCACACCAGGGCAATGATCCCTTCGGCAACCATAGCCCCATAAAAGATCAGCCGTCCCTGCCGTTCTGAAGTCAGGCATCTGGCCACCATGGGCGATTGGGTGGCGTGGAATCCGGAGATCGCGCCGCAGGCTACCGTAACAAACATGAGCGGCCAGATTGGTTTACCTTCAGGGTGAAGATTGCTGAGGGTGATTTCTGCGATGGGATGGGTGTCCGCGTTGAGGACCGTGGCCCCGCCGATTCCCAGCGCCATGATAATGAGGCAAATACCAAAGAAGGGGTAAAACTTGCCGATAATTTTATCGATGGGAAGCAGGGTGGCGAAAAAATAATAGACCAAAACGACGATGGTCCAAAAGGTTACCGTAAAAACATTAGGCGTCAGTTTTGCCAGCAATTCCGCCGGGCCTACCATAAAAACAACCCCGACCATAACTAGTAAAACCACGGAAAAAATCCGCATAACTGTCTTCATGACCGGCCCAAGATAGATGCCGACCAGCTCGGAAATGCTGGCGCCGTTATGACGCATGGAAAGCATGCCGCACAGAAAATCATGGACTCCGCCGGCGAGGATGGTGCCCAGGACGATCCACAGGAACACGGAAGGTCCCCATATCGCTCCCGACAGCGCGCCAAAGATCGGTCCCAGTCCAGCAATATTGAGCAGCTGTATCAAAAATGCCTTCCAGGGTTTGAGAGCAACGTAATCCACTCCGTCGGAATGCTCCAAACAAGGGGTAGTTCTGTCATCCGGTTTAAAAACTTTTTCGATGAGTGCTCCATAGAGGATGTAGCCAACGATAAGCGCGGCTAAACATGCAAAAAACGATACCATGTCAATGCCTCCTTTTTGGCAGTAAGATAGGAATAGATTGCCCAGTTTTGTCGGTTATTATGTTAAATGTTCCTTGCAGCGCAAGGTTTTACAGATTTCTTTAAGTGCGTTTATTTATTGAAATACATTTTTTTACTGTAATATATTGTAATTTCGTTAGATGTGCTCTATAATAACCTCAAGCTAGAATAGGCGACGAAAGCGGTTAGCCTTCAGAAAGAAGGGAATGTCCCCGATCTATAAGAACCTCCACTTGTGGAAATCTTAGAAGGGAGGGGAAGTTTTATGTCAGATTTTGAAATCTTGTCACTAATGTTCATATTTGTGGGTATTGTGGTAAGTATTTTGATCGAATACACAAAAAAGTAACCGCCTATCGTAGCTGAGAACACGGTTACTTTTCGCTGTATTCTTGGCTAACCGTTTTCAACGGTGCGCCTTTCTTGCTTTTATTATATAAAAACATAAAACAAATTACAATGCTATTTTACAAAAAAGCATACGACATTCCCCATTACTTGCAGCTTAGCCGCAAAGCTGGGTATCGTGATACTTTTCCCCATTCTTCTGCTCCTTTGCCCTAACGATCCCGCCGGCAGCGCCCTCTCCCGGGCAAACCTGCAGGGCCCGGAATTCGGGCCCTGCTCTTAAAATTTGCTTAATTTCCAGAAAAAAGTGGTGTGGAAAGGGCGGCCTCTGTAGTACAATATCAAAAGGAGAGGTGATTAGCATGGACATGAATATATTGGTAGTGGACGATGAGAAGGAGATCGCGGATCTTCTGGAGTTGTACTTAAAAAACGACGGCTACAAAGTATCCAAATTTTACAGGGGAAAGCCGGCGCTGGAATGTGTGGAAAATGAGAAAATCGATCTGGCGCTTTTGGACATTATGCTCCCGGATATCGATGGACTGGAAATTTGCAGGCGCATCAGGGAAAATCATAATTTCCCTATCATTATGCTTACGGCCAAGGGAGAAGAGCTGGATAAAGTGACCGGCCTGACCATGGGCGCCGATGATTACATCACAAAACCCTTTACTCCGCTGGAAGTAGTGGCCAGAGTCAAAGCTCAGCTGAGGCGGTTTACCCAGTACAACAAAGGAACATCGGAAGAAAATGTGCTGACGATCCGCGGGCTGCTATTGAATCGGGATACCCACGAATGCCTTCTCAACGAAGAGCCGGTGGACCTGACGCCGACTGAATTTGCCATTCTTTGGACCCTGGCCGAAAACCAGGGAAAGGTGATTACATCCGAGGAACTGTTCAGCACTGTCTGGCAGGAGAAGTATTTTGAAAACAGCAACAATACCGTCATGGTCCATGTGCGGCATCTTCGGCAGAAGCTGAAGGATTCTGCCGAGCGGCCCAAGTATATTAAAACCATCTGGGGAGTAGGGTATAAAATTGAAAAATAAGAAAAAAGTCGTAGTAAAAATTATCCTGATCGGAGCGGCTATTGCAGTGACGGCCTTGATTCTTGCCCAATTCATCGATTCCTTCGGCAACGGCGTTTTCAAGGATTGGTTTTACAACCGCTTCATCGAACAGATCGCCGTAGATGAGACAACCAGTTACTCGGTCTTTTATAATTGGGCTGGATTTAAAAGCTTTATCATTATCGTGGTTGTGGTGGCGCTGGTGGTGGTTAGCACGGTGATTATCCTGATTATGAATTACTCCAACAACCGGAAATCTCAGGAAATGAAAAACACCATCGAAAGTATGCGTTTGAAAGGGCAGCGCCACGAGCAGTTGCTGCAGATGGAGTCTCAACGCAAGAGCGATTTGATTACCTATCTGGCCCATGACATGAGGACGCCGCTGGCATCCATCATCGGTTATCTGAGCCTGTTGGATGAGGTGCCGGAAATGCCTGCGGAGCAAAAGGCCAAATATGTGGGCATCACTCTGGATAAAGCCTATCGCCTGGAACAGCTCATTGAGGAGTTCTTCGATGTGACCCGCTTTAATCTGCAGACGATCGTGCTCACCAAGCAGAAGCTGGACTTAAAGCTGCTGCTCCAGCAGATGGCCGACGAGTTTTATCCATTGGTGGAACCGGCCGGAAAATCCATTGAGGTGGAAACGCCTGATACGCTCATTTACAATGGGGATGGGGACAAGCTGGCAAGGGTGTTCAATAATATTATCAAAAATGCTGTCACCTACAGCTATGAAAATACGGTGATCCGCATCGCAGCCAGGCAGGAAGATCGGATTATCGTTGAGGTGGCCAGCCATGGCGATCCCATACCAAAGCATCAGCAGGAGCAGATCTTCGAAAAGTTCTTCCGGCTTGATTCTTCCCGGTCCTCCCAGACAGGGGGCGCGGGCCTGGGACTTGCCATCGCCAAGGAGATCGTGGATGCCCACGGCGGAGATATTTCCGTGCGCAGCGACGAGGAAGAGACCGTGTTTACAGTGAAGCTGTGACCTTTGCGCCCATCGACAGGGCTGTTTTTAAGAAACGGAACTTTCGCATCAAGAGAAGCTATCGTTCTGCACTCGAGGCTGAGCCAATTCCGTAAAACTACATATGAATACGAAGGGGCTGCTGCATGAAATGAATTATATTTCATGCAGCAGCCCTGTTTGTTTGCGGGAGTGCGCCAGGCAGCACAGGTTTTTCTTTTTTACGCAAGTTTCAACGCCAGGCGCTTTCAACTTCGTCTTGAGGCCGTGCAGGCCGCAAGTTGCCCAGATCAGGCATGGCAACCCCACAACTTTGCGAAAAAATTAAATCCTTTAATAAAATTTTCCTGATTATATTAAACGGATTTCTCTGCTGTCAGAACTGTCTCAGCCGGCCTCCCCTGTCAACCGGCCACAACCAGCCGCCGCTGATGTGGACCGAGTCTCAGAATCAAAAACGAAATCTTTTTGCCAAAAAGGGCCCCAAACGAAAAAACCACCTCGTATATTATAGCGAGAGGAGGACCTACCCATGTCGATACAAACAACGCCGAAACCAACGGTTCTGTCCGTTGCCCGCAAAGAAGTGAAATATCTGCTCTCCCTTGCGGACCGCCTGTATATACTCGATGCGTTGGACCGCATCCTGGTTCCCGACACATACGGAGGCTACAACGGCTACACAGTGCGCAGCGTCTATTTTGACAGCATCGCCAACGATGATTACATAGACAAATCCGAAGGAGCGGCAGAAAAAAAGAGGATACGCGTCCGCGTGTACCACCCCCAGGATTCAACCGCAAAATTTGAACTAAAGCGAAAATACTATGGACAAGAATTAAAAGAGAGCCTGGTGATTACAAGGGAAGACGCAAAAAAGCTGTTAAAGGGTGATTACAGCGTTTTGCTGTCATACCAGAGCCAGATGGCCAAGTACGCCTACAAGCTGATGACCTCCAGATTGTACCGGCCGGCGGCCATGATCGAGTACGACCGCAGAGCCTACACCCATCCCCACTTCAACACCAGAGTGACGCTGGACAACAACCTGCGATACTGCGACTTCAACTATAATTTGTTTGATCGCAGGCCCAATTTCCGAGCCGGCATGGCGGCCGACCAGACCATTCTGGAAATAAAATACGACCGTTTCTTATTTAAACAAATCCAGCAGGTTCTGGCTGAATGCGATTTAACAAAAAAACCGCCCAGTAAATTCGGCACCTCCAGGCAGCTGCTGCGCCAATACTACTATTGAAAAGAAAGGAAGCTTTGAGATGAATACGTTTTTAAACAGTTTTACAGGACAAGCGGCAGGCGGAGCAAGCGGCAGCCTGCTGACACCATCCCATCTGGCCGTCAGCCTTATGGCGACCATGCTCCTGGGAGCGATTATGTTTGCCACCTATCGCGCCTGCCACGATTCACTGACTTATAACAGAAAATTTAATATTACCCTGCTGATGATCGCGCTGATTTCCACGATTCTTTTGGCCTTGGTCCAGGACAACCCGATCCTGTCTCTGGGCGTGCTGGGATCCCTGTCCATCTGCCGCATACGGACGAATACGAAAGACCCCAGAGACATTGGTTTTGTGTTCTGGGCGCTGGCAATTGGGATTTCCTCCGCAGTAGGAGCTTTTATTGTGGGCCTGGCAAGCACGGCGCTGCTGTCCATGATACTGATCCTTTTTAACCGCAGCGTCAGGGAGAGAAAGGCTGTGACCATGGTCGTCCGGGGCGCCAAAGCCCAGGTTGACCGGGTACAGGAGGTTTTTCAAGAAACAAAAGGCAGCTCCATTCAATGCAAGAATGTGTTTGCCGATACCTTTGAACTGGTTTATGAATTAAAAGTGCCCTGCAAAGAAGAACAGCAGCTGCTTTCCATGTTCAGCACCATGGAAGGGATCCACGATGTGAACGTACTGGCGCCCCAGAGCAAAGTGGCGTGAGGACCGCATACAATCATTCGCAGAGAAAGGAAAACAGATATGACTACACAAATTCAAGAAACGATCAGTGGACTGACAGGCGGCACTGGGACAATGAACGCAATGATGGCAAGCATGGGCGCTGCCCTGCTCTTTGCCGCAATCATGTGCACCGCATACCGATTTGCCAACGTTAAAATGAACTTTCGGCCCCAATTCGCAGTGACCCTCATCGTGCTGGCCTTTGTGTCCACGATTTTGATGAATCTGATACAAAGTAATCTGGCTTTATCCCTGGGAATGCTGGGAGCATTGTCGATTGTCCGCTTCCGCACCAATATTCGCGACCCGCGGGACATTGGATTTATTTTCTGGAGCATGGCCATCGGCATTGCGGCCGCCACCCAAAGCTATGTGATCGGGGCCATTGGATGTCTGGTGCTGTCGGTGATCATGATCGTTTCAAAGAACAAAACCGGCCTCCAGTCCCCCATGCTTCTGGTCATCCGGGGCAGCAACACGGATATCGAGCAGATTCAGGGCGTTATGGACCGTGCTCCAGGCCAAAACAGAGTCAAGGCAAAAAATGTGCTGGCAGAATCCTTCGAGCTGGTGTATGAAGTTCAGCTGCCTCAGAAGGAGGAAAACAGCATGATCCTGGAGATCTTTGAACTTGGAGGAATCGACAGTGTGAATTTATTGGCGCAAAACGCGCAAATGGGTTAGAATAATATGAAGGTATAAGCAGCAGACATTTGTGCAATCGGCCGGATCGCAGAAAATATTGAAGGTGATGACATTGATTCCAGGTGAGAAAATAGAAATTGACAATTTACAAAATCTGATCGAAAACCATATGGCATTTTTGATTCGAACCGTCAGCGGAGTGACAGGACGGTATGTTTCAGTTGAAAACGATGAAGAATTCAGCATTGCCCTGTCCGCATTCGCAGAAGCGGTTGAGAAATATGACCCGGAACGGGGGAATTTCCTTACCTTTGCCAGACTGGTCATCGAAAGCAGGCTGAAAACCTTTTTATCCAGAGAGAGCTCGCGCCCCAGGCACGCTTCGCTGGAACAGCTGCAGGAAGAGGGCTATGACATTTCAGAAGAAGAGGAGAACGATGCCGGTCTCCACGAAGAGATTCTGGCCTATCGGAAAGAGCTTTTTAAATTCGGACTGACCCTGGAGCGGCTGGCGGACGAAGCGCCCAAACACAGCGACACCAGGAAGAATGCCATACATATCGCCGATACGGCCAGCAAGGACGAAGCGACCGTGGAAACGACTTATCGGAAAAAGAAGCTGCCGATCCGGCAGGTGGCGCGCCTTTCCAATGTTACAGAGAAGGTAGTAAAACGAAGCAAAACGTTTATTCTGGCGGCAATGATCGTCTTTGTCAAACGGTTCCCAAAGCTTTGTTATTGGATCAAAACAGCGAGGTGCACGGATGTATTATAAAGTAATGGTTTTAGAGATAAAGGCCGATTATTGTCTGGCTATGGCAGATGACGGCCAGGTCCTGCGGATAAAGAAAAAAGGTGAAATGAAGGAAGGGGACTGCATTTACGTTCTCAATGAAGACCTTTATTCGGGCAAGCCGGAGGAGCAGCCGGAAAAAATGCAGGCCATCAAAATATCAAAAAAGACCCTCAACTCCATCATCGCCGTCGCGGCCGCGCTGATGCTGTGTCTGTCCGCGCTGATCATACCCAGGATTACAGATAAGGTCTATGCCGTCGTTTCCGTCGACAGCGGCGTGAGCCTGCAGGTGCAGCTGGATGAGAAATACAAGATCCGCAAAGCGGTTTCTTATGAAGGTTCCGTATCTGAGGAGCAATTAAAGGAGATCAAGGGTCTGCAAATAGATGAGGCGGCAGAAGAGCTGGGGGTAAACCAGCCGCAGACAGGAAATACCATACTGATTGGGTACGCACTGGAAAAGGAAAATGACCAGCAGCAGGAAAGAAAGCTGAAAACCCATCTTCAAGAGCTGTTTTCTACGGATGAAGCGCTATATTTGAAAGGCAGCAAAAACGATATCAAGCAGGCAGAGCGGGATAAACAAACACTGGGCCTGTACATTGCTCAAAAAGCGCTTAACGAAGATCAAATTGAAGAGGTTGTGGATGATATGAGCAGGGAAGATGTTCTGGAAATGGTGAAGAAGCAGCCGGCGCTGATGAAAAATGATGCCGTAAGAAAAGCTTTGGAGAAGGACGAAAAGGCAGCTAAGAAAACGAAGAAATCCAACCAGCGCAAAGTAGAAGCCGATGATGACGACGACTATGATACGGATGACGATGATGACGCTGTCGAAAGCAAATCAAAGGCTGCTGCCCCCACATCGAAAACGGACAAGAGTAAAAAGCCGACAGCCGCACCGCAAAAAAACAACGACGATGATGGCAATGACAATGATACGGATGCAGATGATGAAGCCGAGTCTGATGATGAGGAAGAAAATGATTAAAAAGATTGACCTTTACGCAGCGTCAAAGCCTATAATCCCATTTGTAAGGAGGAAAGGATGATGGAATACACGATCAAAGAGCTGGCGGAGCTGGCCGGAATCAGTACGAGAACGCTGCGCTATTACCATCAGATCGGACTGCTCGCTCCGGCCAGGATCAGCCGGGCAGGGTACCGCATCTACGGACAAAAGGAAGTGGACGCCCTTCAACAGATTCTGCTGCAGAAGAGGATGGGAATGGGGCTTTCCCAGATCGGGAAAAGTCTGCAAATGTCCGATGAAGATAAAGTGCGTGTTATGGAAGATCACCTGAAAAGCCTTCTTACCGAAAAACAACAGCTGGAGATCATGATCGACAATGTGAGCAAAACGATCAAGCGTAAGAAAGGAATGATAACCATGACAGATCAGGAAAAGTTTGAGGGCCTGAAAAGGCAGCGGATCAAGGAGAATGAAGAAACCTACGGAGCTGAAGCCAGACAGCGCTACGGCGATGCTGCCATCGATGCCAGCCAGAAGAAAATGCTGAATCTGACAGAAGAGGAATATGAGCGGATGCAGCGTTTGGAAGAGGAGATCAAAGAACGTCTTGCCGCCGCTGTGAAGGCGGGCAAGCTCCCCGCCGGCTCCGAAGGCAAAGAAATCGCCGCTCTTCATAAGCAGTGGATCTGCTGCAGCTGGCAGCACTATACCAGCAAGGCCCACCTGGGACTGGCGGAACTGTATACGGCGGACGAGCGGTTCAAGGATTACTACGATGCAAAAGCCCCAGGCTGCGCCCAGTTCCTGAAAGAAGCCTTAATCGCACACGTAAAAGAGCTGTAAAGAAAAAAGCCGGACTTCCCTTTCCCCCGCTTATCGTGTAAAATGATACATGATTAAGAAAGGCGGAGTCGGCATGTATATCAAAGTAAACGGCGTTGAGCTGTTTTATGAGAAAGAAGGAAGCGGTCCTCCCCTTGTGCTGGTGCACGGAAATGGGGAGGATCATTTTATATTTGACCAATGCGCAAAAGTCCTCAGCGGATCGTTTACGGTCTATCGGCCGGACAGCCGGGGACACGGAAAAAGCAGCCGGGTGCCAAAGCTTCATTATCAGGACATGGCCGATGATATGGCCTTGTTTATCAAAGAATTGGAGCTTTCTCAGCCGTTTTTTTACGGCTTCAGCGACGGAGGGATCATCGGGCTTCTCGTGGCATCTCAGCACCCGGACCTTTTGTCCCGGCTCATGGTCAGCGGAGCAAACTTAAATCCCAAAGGACTGAAAGCGCCGATCTATTGGTTTTTCCGCACGCTGTTTCTCTTTAAAAAGGATCCGGCCATGGAAATGATGCTCACCGAGCCTCATATCGGCAAAGGGGATTTGGAGCGGATTTCCATACCGGTGTGGGTCACCGCCGGGCAGCGGGATATGATTCGGGAATCCCATACCCGGGAAATCGCGGAGCAGATAGCGGATAGCAGGCTGATGCTGCTCAGCGGCCAGTCCCACGGTTCGTATGTGGTACACAGCACCAGGCTGGCCCAGATTATCAAGGAGGCAATGGAAGAAAATTGAACAGCAATCATGAAAAATTTACAGCGCTGAAGGCAGCGTTTCCACATACCATTCCCATTCTCACCGGGTTCACGTTCCTGGGGCTGGTCTACGGAATGCTCATGGCCAGCAAGGGATACGGAGCCGGGTGGTCTCTGCTGATGAGCATGGTGGTATTCGGAGGGAGCATCCAGTATGTGGCGGTGACCCTTCTCACTGCGGCCTTCAATCCGATCCAGGCGCTGATTTTGAGTCTGACCATCAATGCCAGACACTTGTTTTACGGAATCTCCATGCTGAAAAAATACAGCGGCACGGGAAAGCTGAAATATTTTTTGATCTTTGCGCTGTGCGACGAGACTTATTCCCTCACCAGCACCAAAGAGCCTCCAAAAGGCGTGAGCGCAAAATGGTTTTATTTTTGGATCACGGTTTTGGATTATGCCTATTGGGTGATCGCATCCTTTGCCGGCGGTCTTTTGGGCAGTCTTGTTAAGTTGGATCTGGAAGGGCTGGATTTCGTGCTGACGGCGTTGTTTGTGGTTTTGTTTTTAGAACAATGGAGGGAAAAAGAAAAACGCATTCCTGCGGTGATGGGCGTAATCTGTTCGGTGATCTGCCTGGCGGTTTTCGGAGCGGATAATTTTATCATCCCGGCCATGATCCTGCTGGCGGTCAGTCTGCTGGGCGGCAAGAGCAAACTATCAAAAGCGTATCATTTAGAAAAGACATCAGAAAAGGCAGGTGACGACCAATGACCATGCTCCAGCTTTTGATCATGATAGCGGCCCTTGCGGCAGGGGTTATGATCACCAGGTTCGTTCCTTTTGTCCTTTTCCCGGAAAACCGCAAGGTACCCAAAATCGTGGAATATTTGGGCAGCGTGCTCCCGCCGGCGGTCATCGCGCTGCTGGTGGTCTACTGTCTGCGCAATGTGGATTTCCTTCACGCCAGCTTCGGCCTTCCGGAGATTGCGGCGATCCTGGCAATCTGCGGGCTCCATGCTTGGAAGCGGAACAGTCTTCTCAGCATTGCAGGAGGAACGATCCTCTACATGGGGCTGCTGCACCTTATCGGGTAGACGCCGCATTCTTTTCTTTTCCGCGGAATTCCACGTTGGCATAAACCTGGCCGTGTGGCCCTTGCAGAGAGATCATCCAAATACCGGGGGCCGTTTGATAACGGAACGGATGAATACGATCGCCGTATTTTGCAGCGGTCTTGTATTCGATGCGGCAGGCTTTGATTTGAAAGTTTTCGGGCAGGTATTCTTCTGCGATATCGAGGTAGCGGGCGTTGTTGATATGATGGTTGTGATCGATGTAATGGCGGAGCACCGGCGCGGGCGCAAAGACTTTTTCGCAGGGGCCTTTGGGGACGGACACTTTCCGCGGCAGATATTCCATATCCGGGAATTTGGGATCCAGAGGCACCGTTGCCATCACATCCTTGGGCATGACGGTGGCGCCGCCTTTGTTCAGATCGATGAAAGCGCCGCCCGCATAGCTGGCGATCAAAAGCTCGCCGGCTTCATTATATATGAGGGTGTTTCGATAACCGTAAGCTGCCCGGAACTGGTAGATGGAGGTGCGGATGGTCAGCTTGTCCCCATAAAAGGCCGGCTGGAGCAGGTCGATCTGACGGGAAATGAGAAACATGGTGATGTGGTGTTTTTGGAAATATTCCGTCAGCTGTTTTTCGCTGTCCAGTTGAAAACAGCAGCAATCCTGCATAAAATCCACGGCCGCAGACAAACGCAGGGTTCCGCTTGTATCCAGATGGCTGCTGCCAACGGTTCTCGTAATTTCAAACATCGTGAAAACTCCTTTCTGACTTCACTGTCTTTTATCATACCCACCAGCACTTTTTTTGTCAAATTTGATTAAAATCAGAATTTTCTGGTTTATGTGGGACGGACAGGGTATAATGATTACTATGAAGGAGGTACTGTGCAGTGGGAAAAAAATGTTATCGATGCGGTTCGGAGAATTTGATCAAGGTAATTCCGGCCAAAGCACTGGTGATCCCGGAGCTGAAAAAGGAAGTGGAGGACGGGCTGGCGGAAGTGGATTGCGGATGCTCCGGCTTTCAGACCGGGCACCGGACCAAATGCCGGGATTGCGGCTTCATGTGGGATTACCTGACAGAGCAGCAGCTGGAACGTCAACTTGCGGAAAAAGAAAAAGAGCAGCCATGATTTGTGAGCTGCTTTTTTCGTAGCGGAACTGTTTTGTAAAAATGCCGGATCGTCAACCAAAAATACTTGACAAGAGGAAGCTTTTCCGATAAACTAACCAAGTGTCAAGCAAAAGGACTTGTCGATGAAGGGAAAACCAGTATGAAATTGGATGAAATCACACAGATCAGCCTGCTCCACGATTTTTACGGGCAGCTGCTTACAAAGAGACAACAGGAAGTCATGGAACTGTATCATGAAGAAAACTTGTCCCTTTCCGAGATCGCCCAGGAGTTTTCCATCAGCCGGCAGGGCGTGCACGACGCGCTGAAAAACGCGGAAAAAGCATTGCTGGACTATGAACAGAAATTACGGCTTGTAGAGAAGTTTCAAAAAAGCAGACAGGCCATTCATCAGATAGACGGGATCATCGATGAGATGGTGGCTGAGAGCCGGGACGAACAGCTGACCGGAAGGCTCAGGAGCATAAAAACCATCATCGATGAATTGGATCAATAGGAGGAAGCCAATGGCATTTGAAGGATTATCGGAAAAACTGCAAGGCGTCTTTAAAAATCTGAAGGGAAAAGGTTCCCTCACCGAAGCGGACATTAACGACGCCATGCGCGAAGTAAAGCTGGCGCTCTTGGAAGCGGACGTTAACTTTAAGGTGGTAAAAGAGTTCGTCCAGTCGGTAAAAGAAAAAGCTCTGGGTGAAGAGGTTATGAAGAGCCTGACTCCGGCGCAGCAGGTCATCAAAATCGTTGACCGGGAGCTGACGGAGCTGATGGGCGGAGCGGGCAGCAAGCTGACCTATTCCCCGAGAGGGTTTACGGTGCTGCTGATGGTAGGCCTGCAGGGTACCGGTAAGACGACGACCTGCGGTAAGCTGGCCAATTATTTGAAGAACAACGGCAAAAAGCCCATGCTTTGCGCCTGCGATATTTATCGTCCGGCGGCCATCGACCAGCTGGAGGTGGTGGGTAAAACGGTGGATACGCCCGTATTTACCATGCGGGACTGCAAGGAACCGGAAAAGATCGCTCTGGCTGCTATGAAAGAAGCCGAGCTGAAAGGTTATAATGTATTGATTGTCGATACGGCAGGACGGCTGCAGATCGACGAGGCTCTGATGGAGGAACTGGTTACCATCAAGAAAGCGGTTAAACCCCATGAAATTTTGCTGGTTGTGGATGCCCTTACCGGTCAGGACGCGGTCAACGCTGCCGAAGGGTTTAACGAAAAGCTGGGCATCGACGGCATCATCATGACTAAGATGGACGGCGACTCCCGGGGCGGTGCGGCCCTGTCGGCCAAAAAGGTTACGGGAAAACCGATCAAGTTCGTGGGTATGGGCGAAAAGTTCGATGCTTTGGAGCCATTCCATCCTGACAGAATGGCCAGTAGAATCCTGGGAATGGGCGATATGCTGACGCTGATTGAGCAGGCGGAGAGCAGTTATGACGATCAGCAGGCAGCTGCTCTGGAAAAGAAAATCCGCAAGAACCAGTTCACGCTGGAGGATTTCCTGGATCAAATGGGCCAGATCAAAAAGATGGGCGGAATCGGCAAGCTGCTGGGCATGATGCCGGGTATGAATTCGGCGGCCATGAAAAACGTCAATATGGCTCAGAGTGAAAAAGAGTTCGTTCAGATGGAAGCAATCATTCAGTCCATGACCAAGGATGAGCGGGAGAACCCCAATATTCTCAATGCCAGCAGAAGACGCAGGATCGCGGCGGGCAGCGGCCAGCCGGTAAGTAAGATCAACACTTTGGTAAAGCGCTACACGGAAGCAAAAAAGATGATGAAGCAATTTACCGGAAAAGGCGGGAACAGCCGCATGAACCGGATGTTCCGGGGAATGTAAACGTTTAAACATGCTTAGAATTCAGGGAAATCTTGAGTTTAAAATATAAAATGAATTTTTTAGGAGGAAGAAGAAATGGTAAAAATCAGATTAAAGAGAATGGGTGCGCACAAGAAACCTTTTTATAGAGTCGTTGTTGCAGACTCCCGCAGCCCCAGAGACGGAAAGTTTATCGAGGAGATCGGCTACTACAATCCGCTGACGGATCCGGCTGATATCAAAATCGATGAAGAAAGAGCGAAAAAATGGTTAGGTGACGGCGCCCAGCCGACGGATACCGTCAGAAGCCTGTTCAAAAAGACCGGCATTTTATAAGAAAGCGGTGAAAGTTGATGGTAGAATTGGTTAGCGCAATTGCGAAGTCACTTGTTGACAATCCTGATGCTGTAGAGGTTACGGAATCCGCAGCAAGCAAGACCACTGTGATCCAGCTTAAGGTCGCGCCTGAAGATATGGGCAAGGTCATCGGAAAGCAGGGAAGGATCGCCAAAGCGCTCCGCACGGTCGTCAAGGCTGCGGCAACAAAGGCAGGAAAAAAAGTCGTAGTTGAAATCGTTCAATAATGACAGATTGCAAATCGCAAAGATAAGGCACATCCTCCCGCAGGCGGGAGGATGTGCTTCAATTATATTAGGCGCCTGCTTATCGGATGACGGGTTAAGGCAGCCTCAGCAGTCTGGGCCCCGGAGGGCTTGCAAGAGAGGAATCGCCATTTTTTCGAAAAGATAGGAAAAAATTTGAGAAATTTACGCATTTTTCAACGGTTGAGCGGCTTCGAACTGGAGCCGAAGGAGATGCGGCCGCTTTCCCACAGAATGATGGCCCGCAACCCCACAAATTTGCGTAAAAAATGAAAAATCTCATGATAATTTTCCGGGTTCCAGGCCCCGGCCCCGTGCCACACCGGACCGGCCCCCGGGCCGGGGGCCAAATCCCAAACTGAGAGCCCCGGGCAAATAATACCAACCACAACATTTTAAAAGGAGAGACATGGAGAAAATCATCATTGGAAAAATTGTCAACGCAGTGGGACTGAAAGGCGAAGTAAAAGTCTACTGCTATACAGACAGAAAAGAGCGCTTTGAAGAGCTGGAGCGGGTATACGTGGAAGACACACCATACCCCATCGCAAACGTCCGCTACCAAGCCAACGTGGCGATTCTGAGACTTGAGGGCATCGACGACCGCAATCAGGCAGAAGCCCAGAAGGGAAAAAATGTATCCATCCTGGAATCCGATTTGGAACGGCTGCCAGAGGACACATATTATGTGCGGGATCTTTTGGGGATCGCTGTAGCTGATGAAGAAGGCCGCGTCTTGGGCAGCCTATCAGACGTGGTGCAAAGCAGCGCACAGGATCTATACGAAATCAAGCTGGAAAGCGGAAAGAAGATTTTGCTGCCCGCGGTTAGGGAATTTGTTCTTTCCGTCGATATGGAAAACAGAACTATGAACGTCAAATTGCCGGAAGGCCTTTTGGACCTGTAGAGGAGCGTTATGAAGATAGATGTTTTGACCCTTTTTCCGGAGATGTTTACTGCCGTAACTGACAGCAGCATCCTAGGGAAAGCAGGTGAAAAAGGTCTGCTGGATATCCGGCTGACCAATATCAGAGATTACAGTACGGACAAGCACCACAAGGCGGATGACTACCCATTCGGCGGCGGAGCAGGCATGGTCATGCTGGCCGACCCGGTTTTTCGAACTATGGAAGCGATCGGAGCCAGTGGAAAAAAGACTATCTACATGTCCCCGCGGGGGAAGATGCTTGACCAGAATATGATCCGCAACCTGGCTGGAGAAAAGGAACTAGTCATTCTCTGCGGCCACTATGAAGGCGTAGACCAGCGGATTTTGGATTATTGGAATATGGAGGAGATCTCCATCGGCGACTATGTTCTCACAGGGGGAGAACTGCCCGCCATGGTATTGATCGATTCAGTTGCCAGAATGATTCCGGAGGTCTTAAAGAGCAGCCATGCGGCGCTGGATGAATCCATCTATTCCGGACTTTTGGAGTATCCTCAGTACACCAAGCCGAGAGAATACCGGGATTTACCGGTGCCGGAAGTTCTGGTAAGCGGGGATCATAAAAAAATCCATCTTTGGAAATTCGAACAATCCCTGCTGTTGACAAAAGAGCGGAGGCCTGATCTTTTTGATCAATTTATAGAAGGGAAACCTCAACTATCAAAAGAGGAGAAGAAAATCTTAGAGAAAATATTGGAATTACACACCTAGTACATTGAAAGAAATATGTATTTAGTGTAAAATGTACTAGTGGAGAGAGATTATGGCGAAAAAAAATAGGAAACCTATATATATTTTTATTCTTGCACTGATCATACTATATGTTGTTATTTACATCATTCCTAAAGTAACGGGCGTTTTTGAAACTACAGAAACGCTCAAGGCCGGCACCCTGCAGGTGACAGAAGAGGCAACCTGTTATTTTGTCAGGGAGGAAACGGTATATGAAGCGGGAAGCGCAGGAAGCCTCGATTACCTGATCGATGAGGGTACACATATCAGGAAAGGCACCAAAGTCCTCAAACTTACGGAGGACAAGGCCAAAAGCGAGGAAGAGACAACCGATAAGTCCGATTACAAGGATATCATTACCAGGCTTTCGGATTATGTGGTGCGGTCTGCAGACTGCAAAGCCCAGTCCAGCGGCATACTCAGTTATTACATCGATGGATACGAACATTATTTTTCTCCCAGCACCATGGACGAGCTGAAGTATGAAAAAGTGGAGGACCTGAAAGTAAAAGCAAAAGACACAAAAAGAAAAAGTACTCTGGAGCGTGAACCAATTTTTAAAATCTGTGATAACGACAACTGGTATATGGTCTGCTGGGTGGAAGCTGCCAGCATAGCCAAATACCAAGAGGGAAAAGCGGTAACGATCCAGCTGCCGGAAGGGGATGTGCAGGCTACTGTCCGCAGCATCAAAGAGGACGGAGATCGATGGAGAATTATCTTCCGTTCTAATCGCTATTATGAAGCTTTTGCTAAGAGTAGAGTTGAAGAAGCAACGATTGTTTCCCAGGACTATAACGGATTGATCGCCAAGAGCAAAAGCATTACTACAAAAGACGGAAAGCCGGGGGTGATGGTCAGACAGACCAGCGGTGAATACGCCTTTACACAGGTAAAGGTCATTGCCAGCGATGGAGAGTATACTGTGCTGCAGGATGTTTCCTTTATCGATGAAAACGGCAATTCCGTAAATACCGTCAATGTTTACGATGAAATATTGAAGAATCCCGGAAAGGGAACTTGATGAGGAGATGTGAGCATGCAAAGGATTAAAGAGAATATTGCCAAGATTAACGGGTTGAAAGCTGCTGCTGCTGAAAAGACCGGACGCAGCGGTGATGATATTCTGCTGGTGGGAGTGACCAAAACCCGATCTGCAGATGAGATCAACGAGGGTATCGATGCGGGGCTGACCGATATCGGAGAAAACAAAGTTCAGGAAATTATGGATAAATACGACTTTGTAAAGCCTGTCAGATGGCATATGATTGGACATTTGCAGACAAACAAGGTAAAATATATTATTGATAAGGTTTCGATGATCCATTCGGTGGATTCGTACAAGCTGGCGGAAGAAATCAATAAAAGGGCGGGTCAGCATGGTATTACTATGGATATCCTGATTCAGGTCAATTCCGCACAGGAAGAAAGCAAGTTCGGTATTTCCATGGATGAAACCGAAGAATTGATCCGGACAATTATAGAAAATTGTGCCAACATTCGGATCAGGGGACTGATGTGCATCGCGCCTTTTGCAGAGGACCCAAACGATGTGCGCATCTATTTTGCGGAAGTAAAACGATTATACGATCAATATGGAAAAATCGATCACGAAAGGCTCGACTTCCAATACCTTTCCATGGGAATGTCTCATGATTTCGAGGCTGCCATTCAGGAGGGTTCGAATCTGATTCGTGTGGGAACAGCCATTTTTGGCGAAAGAGATTACAGCAAACAGAAATAACGGGAGGTTGTTATGGGAATTTTAGGAAAATTTAAAGATCTGGTAGGAATTGAAGACTACGATGAGGATGAGGAGTATGAAGAAGTGCAGCCAGTGTCAAAGGCGGCTGAGAGAAGGCCGGCGGAGAACCGGACATCCTTCTCGGCACCAAGACCCGAGCCGCATAATGACGGAAAGGTCATCCCAATGCAGAATCGGACGGTCAGCGCGATTACAAGTGCCTTCAAACTGGTGGTAATTGAACCTTCCGGCTTTGATGAATGCCCCAAATTAGTGGACAGCTTGAAGAGCAAAAAACCGATCATTATCAACCTGGAACGGATTGAATCCGATACAGCGAGAAAGATTTTTGACTTTCTCAGCGGCGCTACATATGCGCTCAATGGTAATGTTCAAAAGGTTGCAAACAATATTTTCGTCTTTGCACCTGAAAATGTGGACATCGCCGCGGGCGTAGACCACAAGGGCTTTTCATTCGATAATGACAAGAAGAACAGTAATCCCTGGAAATAATGGAGGTGCGGTATGATTTCCCCTTTAGAAATACAGGAAAAAGAATTTTCAAGAGGACTTAAAGGCTTTAAAGAAGATGAAGTAAATGAATTTTTAGATCAGATTACATTGGATTTGGAACATTTGCTGGAGGAAAACCGCCAGCTGAAGGCGGAAAAACAGCAGATGGAAGAGGATTTAAAAAAGTATCAAAGCTCTGAGGGCGCTGTACTGCAGACCTTGGAGACCGCTAAAGCGCTCATGGGAGAACTTTCTGCCAGCGCGGAAAAGCGGGCGCAAATTCTGCTGAAAAATGCCGAGCTGGATGCTCAGCGGATGCAGCGGGAGGCAAAAGAAAACATCGAACGCATGCAGGAGGAAAACGCAGTGCTTCGCAGCCGCTTTACCAGCTTCCAAAAGCGGTACAAGCGGATGTTGGAAGAAGAACTGCAGCGCTTTGACAGTTTGGCGTCAGAGCTGTTCCCGGAGCTGCAAGTGAGCGATCTTTCCGATCTGCCGGAAGCGGCTCCCAAGCAGAGGAAGACCAGCAGGTCGGGAAAGCCCAATATCGACCCCAATGACAGAAAAAAGACCATGGTCCATATAAAATAAAAGACAGGAGGCGGGGCAGATCATGCCCCGTAATTTTTACATGTATTATATTCTGATTGCGGCGATTATCATACTGGATCAGATCGTCAAAAAAGTTGTGACTTCTTTCATGGCCTTGGGAGAATCGATTCCAGTACTAAGTCAAGTGTTTCATATCACTTATATCCGAAATCAGGGAGCAGCCTTCAGCCTGATGGAAGGGTTTCGCGGTTTTCTGATATTGCTGCCGACGGTTCTGATTCTGGCAGTCCTCATCTATATCTTTAAGAAGAGAAAACGTGCCCATCCGCTGCTTTTGACATCGCTTTCCTTTATCGCCGGAGGCGGACTGGGCAATGTGATCGACCGAGCGGTCTTTGGCTATGTGGTGGATTTCTTGGATTTTCGTGTTTTCCCGGTATTCAATGTGGCGGATATTTTCGTCTGTCTGGGCTGCGGCCTCTTGATCATCTACATTATTTTTATCGACGGAAAGAGAGAGCATGGAAAAGGAAACGATCTACAAAGTAAAAATCGAAAAGAAGCAGCAAGGGACCAGAATTGATTTGGTACTTTCTCTGGCTCTGCCCCAAATCTCCAGGAGCTATTTGCAAAAGCTGATTGGCTCGGGAGCTGTAACCATAGACGGGACGGTCTGCGGGAATAAAAAATGCAAGGTAGAGGAGGGACAGGAAGTTGTGATCATCCTGCCCGAGCCCCAGCCGCTCAATGTTGAGGCAGAGGATATCCCGCTGGATATTGTTTATGAGGATGAAGACCTTTTAGTGGTCAACAAACCCAAAGGCATGGTGGTGCATCCTGCAGCAGGAAACGAATCGGGCACGCTTGTTAATGCTGTCCTCTACCATTGCATGGGAAAGCTGTCATCGATCAATGGCATTATACGGCCGGGAATTGTACACCGGATCGATAAGGATACCAGCGGCCTTTTAATGGTGGCAAAAAACGATGCGGCACATGTCACTTTGGCTGAACAGCTGGCAAAGCATAGTATCACCAGAGCCTATAATGCCATTGTTTATCATAACTTTGCCCAGGACCAGGGAACGGTAGATGCCTCCATTGGGCGGGATCCAAAGAATCGTCTGCGGCAGGCCGTGACGGAGCAGAATTCCAAGCGGGCGGTAACCCATTTTCGCGTGCTGGAGCGATTCGGCAGGTTCACCCATATTGAGGCGAGGCTGGAGACCGGGCGTACCCACCAGATTCGGGTGCATATGGCTTACATGAAACACCCCCTTTTGGGTGACGGGGTCTATGGGCCTGCCAAGAATTCCTTCGGCGTCCAGGGGCAGATGCTCCATGCAAGATTGCTGGGTTTTGTCCATCCAAGGACTGGGACTTACATGGAATTTGAAAGTCCTCTGCCCGATGAATTTGAACAGATTTTAGAAAAATTGAGACGGAGCGTATAGAATGAAGAAATTGCGTTTTAAACCGGGAACCATGCTCAATCCAGTGCCGGTGGTCATGGTCTCTTGTGCCAGCGGCAGCGAAAAAAATATTATTACGGTCGCCTGGACCGGTATTGTCAATTCAGAGCCGCCCATGACCTATGTTTCAGTGAAAAAAGAGCGGCATTCTCACCGATTAATCAAAGAAAGCGGTGAATTTGCCATTAACCTTTGCACGGAAAAGCTGGTTTTTGCCACCGATTACTGTGGTGTTAAATCCGGCCGTGATGTGGATAAATTCAAGGAACAGAAGCTGACGGCCCTTGACGGTGAGAAGATCAGCTGTCCAGTCATTGCCCAATCTCCGGTTAATTTGGAATGCAAGGTTAAGGAAATTCACGAATACGGCAGCCACGATATGTTTGTGGCCGAAATCGTCAATGTCCGGGCCGATGATGGGCTGATGGATGAGAAGGGCAGACTGCGGCTGGATCAGGCTGGTCTGGTATGCTATAACCACGGCGAATATTTTGCCTTGAAAAGACAGCCGCTTGGTAAGTTCGGCTACTCGGTAATGAAAACTAAGACGAAAAAGCGGTTGGCGGGAGAGGCACGCAAGCAGCATTTTCGAAAAAAAAGATAGGGAACTGGGGAAGATGCAGAGCCCTATCCATTGATCAATAGGGATGGATCAAGTATCTTCAGAAGACTTGGGATCTTCTTGTTTCTCATCTTTGATCGAACGCAGGCAGCTCTCACAGATATATCCCCCTTTGAATGCGAAATTGTGGTACAGCTGTCCGCAAAGAGTACAAGGTTCCGCTTCTGAATTCTCTTTTTTGATTTTGTTTTCTATTTTTGTTTTGTCCATAACCTTTCCTCCTTTGTGAAACGAGCTGAAATCGTGGAACATGGAGTCAAGAGCGGGTAGTACATATATAATAAAACAATCTCTTGTGCAAAGCAATCGATTTTGTTAAATTTTAACAAAAAGAGCATAAAATGTAATATTGTAGGATAAAAGGAGACGCCATGTATCAAAAGTTTCAGTTAAAAAAGGCGCAGGAACCGGATGGAGCTATCATCGGATACCATTGGCCGCGGGAAAATCCTTCCCATACAGTCTGCATCGTTCATGGAATCGGCGAGTATGCAGGCCGGTATGATCGGGTCGCGACCAGGATGAATGAGGCTGGATTTGCCGTGTTGTCTATGGATCTTAGAGGACACGGCAAATCCTTTGGCAAACGGGGCCATTGTGCGCCCAGGCAGGAGGTGCGGGCGGATCTGGATGAACTGATCGCCTGTGCGCGTAAGCGGTATCCCCAAGCCCCCGTCATTTTGTACGGGCATAGCATGGGCGGCAATCTTGTTTTGGATTACCGAAAGGGTGGAGCGCTCAATTTTGTCCCTGCGGCATTTATTGTCTCCGCGCCATGGGTGGAACTGGTCCGTGCGATTCCGGCACCGCTGTATGCGGCCGTTAAGCTGTTGTCCCGAATCGATCCTCACTTTGCAATTCCTTCGGGTGTGTCGGCAAGTGATCTGGGTCATCGCAACTCAGTTGGCGATTATGAGAAGGATCCGCTGGTCCATAAAAAGATTACAGCCCTTTGCGCTGTGGAAGGGTTCGATATTGGAGCAAAGCTGGCAAAAGGAGCTTTGCCTGATAATGGAGGAGCTGCAGGAAAGCCGATGCTGCTGATGCATGGAACGGGCGATAAAGTATGCAGCATAAACGGCAGCAAAAAAATTGCTGCCGTGGAAGACTGTGAATACGTAGAGTGGCCCGGACTATATCATGAGATTCATAATGGAGGAGCAGATAGTACGGGCGATGAAGTTATCGAGAAGATGATTCGCTGGATTGGGGAACTTTCGGTGTAACATAGACCGTGCGGTTGTGGGTGAAAATCACCATGCCGGGTTTTGCTCCAGCAGGTTTCTTTACGTAGCGGACCTGGGTGTAATCCACAGGCACGTTTTCGGACGCACGTCCTTTGCTGTGATAAGCAGCGATGGCTGCAGCGTCGAAGATCGCTTCTTCGGTCAGCAGGCGGTCATCTGTAAATACAAGAACATGGGAGCCGGGAATATCTTTGGTATGAAACCAATAGTCCTTAGGCCCGGCCATTTTAAAGGTAAGAAGATCGTTTTCCTTGTTGTTGTGTCCGGCCAGAACGCGAAATCCATCCTCCGTAATATACTGGAAAGGCTGAGCCTTTCCTTTTTTCTTGGGTGCACCGCTGGTCTTGCGCTTTCTGAGGATACCCGACTCAACCAGCTCTTCTCGGATACTGTCCACCTCTTCTACTGTCAATGCGTTTTCCAAAAATGCGGCCACCGATTCCAAGTAAGCGATTTCCTGATCCGTCTCTTCCATTTGAACCTTTTTTTCCTTGACTGCGGTTTTGGCTTTGCCATACTTTTTAAAATAGCGCTGGGCATTTTTTGGCGGAGCATATTTGGGGTCCAGGGGTATGTCCACTTGACTGCCGTCGTAATAGTTAGTCACGGTTACAGCGTCGGCTCCAGGACGGATTAAATGGATATTGGCAGTCAGCAATTCGCCGTAAAGTCGATACTTATCAGAATTTTCTGCCTTTATCAGGTCTTCGCCCAGCCGCTGCCGCTTTAGGTATAATTTGTCCAGAGCCGCGTTCAGCGTTTTTTCCAGATCAGCGGCTTTCTGTTTGACCCGATTGGAGGACTGCTTGTGGACAAAATAGTAATCCAGGGCCTGGCTCACTGTGTCAAAATTCAGGCTTTCCGGATATAAGGATAAAGGTATAACATGAAAGTCGCCCGGGCTTTTATCCTCTTTTAAATAAACCACAGGTGTTAATCGGCCCTGATTCAAAGCCTCTTTAATTTCGTTCAGTCTGGTATAGAGGTCAGGACCGTCGGCCAGGAACTGAGCCGCTGCAGGGGAAATACCACCGATGGATGCCAGCAGCGACTTGGGATCTTTATCCAAAGATGCTGCCTGGCCGGGCGTAATTTCCTTGAACGGAATCTTATTTTGCAGCGGAGGATATTCATAAAGCTTGCCCGGAAGGATCTGCCGGGCACGATTAACATCAATGGAAACCCGTTTAATGCTGTCCATGATTTTCCCCGTGCTTAGGTCAATCAGTATGATATTGCTGTGTTTGCCCATGATCTCAAAGATCAACTTTTTATTAACAGAAAAGCCCAGTTCATCGATGGTCTCAAGCTGGAATTCAATGATTCGCTCACAATCCTTTTGGGCAATATCCGTGATGCGCCCACCCTGCAAGTGCTTTCTTAGGAACATGCAAAATGGCAGCGGGGCCGGGGGATTAGGAGGGTTTTCTTCAATCAGATGGATACGGGCATGGTTGCTGCTGGCCGATGCGTACAGCCTCCGGTTTCCCTTTTTTGTGTGAATATGAAAGACCAGCTCATCGGATTCAGGCTGGTAAATTTTTTCAATCTTCCCCATAAGCAGGGTGTTTTTCAATTCTTGTGCCACCGCGCAGGTGACAATTCCGTCAAATGCCATAGTTTTATTACCTCATTCGTTTTATTGCGTTTATATGTTCATGTGTACCAGAAGTCGGATTAATCACAGTTTAGACTGGCGCACACGCTGAAACTTACTCGACGTAGCTCGTAAGTTATAGTATAATGATATATTATCATAGTTTTGAGGAACTGAGGAGAATAAATTAGATGATAAAAAGTATGACAGGCTTCGGGAGGAGTGAACATTCGGACGGAAAGAGGAGCATTACCGTTGAAATTAAATCGGTTAACCATCGTTATGGGGATATCAGCGTCAAGATGCCCAGACGGTACTCTTTTGCGGAAGAGAAAATTAAAAATACGGTAAAGAAAACAGTGAGCAGGGGCAAGGTGGACGTTTCCGTGATAGTGGAAAATCTCACCGAAGACGATATGACCGTTAAGCTCAATACAATGGTTGCCAAGCAATACGTGGACAATCTGGGTGAGCTGCAGGGAACGTTCGGACTGAGCGGGGAGATAACTCTGCAATTTCTGGCTACGCTTCCGGATGTCATGAAAGCAGTCCCGGACGTTGAAGATGAGGATGAAGTCTGCAGGGCCATTCAGGTTCCGCTGAAGCAGGCGGTGGAAAATCTGGATTATATGCGGACGATCGAAGGCGAAAAGCTGGCGGAGGATCTGCTCAAGCGGGGCGATTTTATCCGCAGTCTGGTAAAAAAGATCGAAGAACGTTCGCCTTTAGTAACGGAAGCCTATTCGGAAAAACTGAGAGAGCGGATTAAGGAATTGATTGGAAATCATGTGACAGTTCCCGAAGACCGCATTTTGCTGGAAGCGGCGATCTTTGCTGATAAATGCAGTATTACGGAGGAGCTGGTTCGTCTGGACAGCCATATGATCCAGCTGAAACGGATTTTGGAAAAGAGCGATCAGCCTGCCGGCAAGAAGCTGGACTTTCTGGTTCAGGAAATGAACCGAGAGGCCAACACGATCGGTTCCAAGGCCAATGATATCGAAATCACCAATTTCATGCTGGAGATCAAAAGCGAGATTGAAAAAATTCGCGAACAGGTTCAGAACATCGAATAGCGTACATAGAGGGTTAGAATTTGGAGAAGTTGGCGAAAATTTAAGTTGATAGCCTTTTTCCACCATGTTATAATCAATAGTTGCATAACAAGTAAGGAGAATCAAATGCACAAAGGAAGATTGTTTGTAATTTCCGGGCCTTCCGGTGCGGGAAAAGGGACGATATGTAAAGAAATTCTGGAAAACGAAAACATCCGGCTTTCGGTTTCCATGACTACTAGAGAACCCCGGGCCGGAGAAATGCACGGAGTCAATTATTTTTTCGTTAATGAAGAAGAATTTAAACGGATTATCGAGGAAAGAGGATTCCTGGAATACGCCCAGGTATACGGCAACTATTACGGAACTCCCAAGATGGAAGTTATGGACATGATGAACGACGGCATCGATGTTGTCCTGGAAATCGATATTCAAGGAGCGCTGCAGATCAAGGAAGCGTATCCGGAAGCAGTCTTTATCTTTATTCTGCCGCCGTCAATGGCAGAGCTGAGAAAGCGGATTACCGGCCGGGGATCGGAGACGGAAGAGTCTCTGGAGCGAAGACTGGGCGAGACGCTGAAAGAGATTTCTTACATCGATAAATACGATTACTGTGTTATCAACGGAGAACTCAAGGAAGCGGTCGACCGGGTGGCGGCGATCATCATGGCCGAGCATTCCAGAGTTTCGGAAGATGTATATAAGATCATAGAACGATATAAGGAGGAGATTTGAATGTTATACCCATCCATTAATGAGATAAGAAAAAAAGCGGACAGCAGATATACGCTGGTGATTTTGGCTGCTAAACGGGCAAGGGATATTATTGAAGGCAAGCCCAAACTGACGGAAGTGGATATTGAGAAGCCTGTATCCATCGCCGCCAATGAGATCGCAGAGGATTTGATTACCTACCGAAGAGAAGAACTGTAAAACCGTATGAATGCAGAAAATGAGGCCGCCCAATGAAGACAAGACATTTGCTTCCTTGGGCGGCTCTGTTTTTTTGCGGCGGCTGATGTGCATCTTTTATACGAATCACGATCAAAATATCCTGTTTTATTTATGGTAACTAATGGGCATAAGGGCTCCTTTGCAACGCAGCAAAAAAACAATTTCTTCATTTTGTTGCAAATACAGACAAAATGTTGCAGATTCCGGTCAGACAACGCACTCTTTTTGTGGAAAAATAGATTCAACAAGATATAAGGAAAGGAGTTGTTGCTGAATGAACGGAAAATACATACCTATAAAAACGAGAAAAGAAACAAGTAAAGTCTATTTGGATGAGATCATCTACATTGAAAAAAATTTGAGGAAAACACTTTTGATTACAGAGAGCAGGACTGTTGCGATTTATTGCGATATGGCCTCGATGAAACAATATACCGATGAGCGTTTCATGGACTGCCACAGAAGCTATCTCTTCAATATGGACAAAATTATTCGAATGTCGGACCAAACCATCTACATGGAAAATGGCGATCAAGTGTTTTTAGGGCGGGAAAGTTTCCGCAGAGGCCGCCGTGCCTTCGACCGCTATTTAGAACAACAAAAAAATAGGGGAAATCAAGAAAAAAACTTGTAATTTCAACGCATTTATAGTATAGTTATCTGTGGTCTGGCTAAATAATTGGGACAGACTGAAATCTTTATGAAATACGCACACCGTAATCACCTGGCAGAGGGTGCCGGCCAGTCCGGTTTCTTTCAGGAAAACATACGGTGGAGGCAGAAAACCAGGAGGAAAATGACATGGCAGTAATTTCAATGAAACAATTACTTGAAGCAGGTGTACACTTTGGACACCAGACGAGAAGATGGAACCCGAAAATGGCTCCGTACATCTTCACAGAAAGAAACGGAATTTATATCATCGACCTGCAGAAAACAGTAAAGAAGATCGATGAAGCTTATGAGTTCATGAAGGAAGTTGGAGCATCCGGCAAGCCAGTTCTGTTCGTCGGCACTAAGAAGCAGGCGCAGGCTGCGATCGTAGATGAAGCAAAGAGATGCGGACAGTTCTACGTCAACCAGAGATGGCTGGGCGGCATGCTGACCAACTATAAAACCATTTCCGCCAGAATTAAGAGACTCCGTGACATCCAGGCAATGGAAGAGGATGGAACCTTTGAGAAGCTTTCCAAGAAGGAAGTCGGCAAACTGAGACTGGAGCTGGAAAAGCTGGAGAAATTCCTCGGCGGCATCAAGGATATGAAAGGAATGCCGGGAGCATTATTTATTGTAGATCCGAAGAAGGAAAGAATTGCGGTAAGAGAAGCCAGAATTCTGGGAATTCCGGTTATCGGTATTGTTGACACCAACTGCGACCCGGACGATGTGGACTATATCATTCCGGCCAACGACGACGCCATTCGTGCGGTAAAACTCATTGCAGGAAAAATGGCGGATGCTGTGATTGAAGGCAAACAGGGTGAAAGCTTTGATGAAGGTGAAACAGAAGGTTCGACCGAAGCCGCTGCTCAAGAAGTTCCTGAAGAAGAAGCAGAAGCAAAGGCTGAAGAAACTGCAGAATAATCGAGGAGGATATAAATATGGCTGTAACAGCACAATTAGTAAAACAACTGCGTGAAATGACGGGCGCAGGTATGATGGACTGTAAAAAAGTTCTGGTAGAAACAGACGGCGATATCGACAAGGCTGTTGAACTGCTGAGGGAAAAAGGTCTTGCAAAGGCTGCGAAAAAGGCAGGAAGAATTGCCGCAATGGGTCTGGTTAAGACTGCATTTGCCGCAGACGGAAAAGCAGCGGCGATTGTAGAGGTTAACTCTGAAACCGATTTCGTTGCTAAAAATGAGGATTTTGTAAAATTTGTAGATACTCTGGCTCAGATGGCTCTGGAAAACGATGCGGCTGATCTGGATGCGTTTATGGCTCTGCCCTATGAAGGCGAAGGCACGGTGCAGGACGCTCTGAACAATAAGATCGCTACTATCGGAGAGAATATGAACATCAGAAGGTTCCAGAAGCTGGCTGCACCGGGTGTTGTTTATACCGGATATATCCACGGCGGCGGAACTATTGGTGTCATCGTTGGTCTGGAAACAGAAGCGACAGCTGAAGAAATTGCAGTTACTGGTAAAGACGTTGCAATGCAGGTAGCGTCCATGAATCCGAAATTCCTGGACGAAACTCAGGTTGATCCTGCTTGGCTGGAATCGGAAACTGAAATTGCAAAGCAGCAGCTGCTCAACGAAGGCAAAAAGCCGGAGCTGCTGGATCGAATCATTCCGGGAAAAATTAAAGCCATCCTCAAAGAAGTATGTCTGGTTGACCAGAAATTCGTTAAGAACAGCGATCTGACGGTCGCTCAGTATGTTACGGAAGCTGGAAAAGAGCTGGGCAAGGATATGAAGGTTGCTGAGATGGTTCGTTTTGAAGTAGGCGAAGGCATCGAGAAGAAGGAAGAGGATTTCGCGGCTGAGGTTGCGGCCCAGCAGGCTGCGGCAGCGAAGAAATAGCTAAATCAAGGAACGTAATATAAGCGTTAATCTATTAAAATAGAACACTTGAAGGGCTTTAAAGGCTCCAAGTCATGGATTATACTATGAGTTGGAAATTTTGAAGCCCTTTTTTGTGTTTTAAAATTTCCGTTTAATACCGTCTAATATTGCTTAATACCATATAGTTTTGAGTAAAATGAATTTTTTAATCTGCGGCGAATAATGTACAAATCATGCGTTTTAACACTAAACGTTAATTACTGATATAAATGCAAATTCTGCTTTGGGTTTATATCAGTAATTAACCGAAATGATAGTAGAAAGGGAACAGGCCTATTGTATCAAAGAAAACCTTACGCAGGAGGATTTGATTCGTATCAAGCAAACCTTTGACTTGATGAATCTAACAAAGGAGCAGCGTGAGCGCTATCTTACAGCTGGCAAAATACGTTGTAATGAGAAAACCAAAAAAGAAGAAATTCTATATCCTGACGATATCCTTCGTAATGGATGCATTCTTGACTATGCAAAGACGCTCCTGTCGGTAAAGAATCCGCAGGTGGTCGAAAAGGGATATCAGTTGTTAGAGCTTTTAAACCCGCTGGCGGAGAGGAAAAAGACCAAGAAGGAGCTGCAAGCTGCTGGGAAATACACCGATCTACGAATTGTTTCCGGAAGAAGATTTTCGCGGCACATTTGAGGATGATCGCTGTGATGACATGGCTTGGCGAGAACAATACTATTTCGCAAAACCGGTGACCGGTATGCCGGGTACCTGGGAGGTAGATCGGCAAGGGGCGCTGTATCAAGCGTACCGGCAAATTTTATATCAGAAAACCATTATGCAAATTTGTGAGAAGTATCCGCAGGAACTCTTGCGGGAATTATCCCAGGACGAGAGAAACAGGATAGAGGAACTTGTGCGTAAAGTAGAAAGATATAGGCAAGGTGTTTTAAAGGATAATTGAATCACTTAAAGCACAACAAATTTAAAGTAACAGTCGTTACAATACCGATTAGCAGAATATATTGGGGAGAAAAACGAATAAAAAGAATAAACATTTGATAGCTGTTCCTAATGGTGGTTGGGTAACAATTAATACGTCTACAGGTGTGACAGAAACGTATTCCGATAGTGGTTCTAAACGAAATTTTACTAAACACCATCTAGATGTATTATTTACAAGCCCAAATGCGGCATCAGTAACTAAAAAATTAAGCTATTCAATGGGACAACTGGTTCACTATAATCCCAAAAAAGTGGTGTGCACATCCATTAAACCTATAGACAGCGTAATAGTGCCTACGCCTTATGTTGCTTTTCGACATAGGGATAGTAAGACAAAAGTAACACATAAAAAGAATAGTAGTGGTTATTGTTATTTGGCGTACTCAATAGTCGGGGGAGTTAATCCTGTTAGCAAAGGGTGTAAATTTACAGGAATAACAAAGTAACTTTTAAAGGAGGTGGAATTATGAATATCAAAAAAGTGTGTTTGCCGATATGCGCAGTAACGATTGCATTGATATTAGGAATAAGCATTTGGAGCGTTACCAATCAAAAAGTATTTGGAAGTGATATTACTGCAAATAATGCGGATAACTTGGAATCTTTTGCAGCTTTGCAGGTAGAGAAATCTGATCTTCAAGATAAACTTGGACCTAATAGTATTTATCCGGAATTTCGTATAAATGTTGAGGAAGAGAACCTACTTGATAAGAGTCAAGCTGAAGCTATTAGTGAAACTGAAAACGAGTTGTTGGAAAAAGAGGCGCTATATTGGTATGCAACTAATCACGGAATACAATTGTCCGAAGAGGAGACACAGCAAAGAATTGAAGCTGCGATTACCGACGCAAAGACGGCTGAAAATTACGATGAAGTTGCAGAAGCTTGTAAAGCCGCTGGTACAACTTTTGAAGCTACCATGCGAGAAAATAAAGAAACATACAAAAAGGAATATATTATAAATGACCTGTATAATGCAAAACTAGCTACTTTTAATGAAGGAGAGAAACAACTTTCAGAAGAGAGGCTATCTGCATGGGAAGCTTATTGGGATGATTTTGTCAAGACAACAGTATCGGAGTATAAAAAAACTAAAAATTTTGCTATTCTGGATAAGGCAATAAGCAAAAACAAAGTACTGATTCAAAAAGACATAACAGACATCGATAGAGTCAAGGCGTCGGACATATCTGTATTTAATAAGTTGAATTATTAAAATAAGAGCAAGCGTTATTCTATGACAAACATTGTTAAAAGGAGGTAGTGTTGAGAAAAAATGAAACAATAACAGCAATTAGAGAAATTAAGCGAAAGAGACTTTGTGTGAATATAAATCTATCCATACAAAGTCTCTTGTTTCATGAGCAGAACATAAAACAAATAAAAATAAGTGGCAAAAAAATTTTGTGATAAAGCAATAGATAATTGAAATATAAATAGAACTTATGCGGGGTTCCACCTATGCATCCAACGAGTATATCGAGAAAATGAACGAATATGGGCTGGTCGGAAGCATGAACCGGACCGGGAATTGTTGGAACAATGCACCGATTGAGAGCTTTTGGGGGAGAATGAAAGTGAATGATCGAAGGCTTATACAAAACGCGGCAGGAGGCCACCCAGGACTTATATGAGTACATCTGGGGATACTACAATACAAGGAGGCCACATTCAACAAATGGCTACAAGACGCCAGCAGAAGTATACAAAAAATCGCCGGCGAAAGAGCCACCTGCTGCATAATGGCTGCTATGGTTAGCAGTCCATAAGGAAATCTGATGAGATTTACATACGTTCGCGTCCGTTAATCGGGGGCCACGCCATCAAATGGCTGATACTTTTGGAGCGGACCATTGGAAATAGCATCAGAATTGAAAGGCGTCGAGCTAAATCCTGATATTTTATCCTTTGCGTATCCCTGGTCAGGCACATCACAGGCCGAAAACTGTCTGAAATGAACTCGATCTTTTAAGATTCTGATAGCGAAGGTATTTTTTCCCAGTTTGTGACTCTCGGCCTTGGGACATTGCTTTGATATTTGCCCATATCGAATAAGAATTGACAAAAAACTGAAAATCGAGCCATCAGGAACAGAAAGTGGCCGCATCGGGTAAAAATAGCGAATCTTGCTGCGGTGTAATTTGCAAAGTATATGATTGACTCCATTGAGTACGGCTTTGCCCAGATATGCAAATACTTGGTGTAGGAATTTTCTATCTTACTGATCCTTGCAGCGTATTTAATTGACCAGAGATGGATAGCAGCGTAAATAGCGTGAGCAAAGGCGCTTATTACGCCTGTTGGCCGCAAGGTTATTGATTACACCTTGTGCTAAAAGTTCAAGGAAAATCTGTAATTTATACAGTCTTTATGGTACAATCAATGAGGTGAAGGGAGAAGAAACATGCTTGATGCAGTCATTTTTGATATGGATGGAACTTTGTTGGATACATTGGAAGATTTAACGGATGCTGCCAATGCCGGCCTGGAGGCTGGCGGCTATCCAAATAGAACACTGGAAGAAATTCGCCAGTTTGTAGGTAATGGAGTCAGAACACTGATGAGCCGCGCGGTACCGCAAGGCACTTCAGAGCAGAAAATGGAAGAATGTTTAACGGCTTTTAAGGATTTTTACGCACAGCACTGGCAGGATAAAACAACGCCGTATGAGGGAATTCCGCAGCTTCTTGCCGCGCTGCGTAAAAAGGGCATTAAAACCGCGGTTATTTCAAATAAATATGAGCAGGCTGTCCTTGAGCTTTGCAGGGATTATTTCCCGGGAAGTTTTGACGCTGCCAGAGGGCAGCGTGAGGATGTGCCTCTAAAACCGGCACCGGACAGCGTATTTTCCATTTTGGAGGAATTAGGCATGAGCAAAGAGCGGGCGATTTATGTGGGTGATTCTGAGGTGGATATGGACACGGCGCGCAATGCCGGTTTAAGATCAGCTGGCGTAACCTGGGGGTTCCGCGGACGAGAGCTGCTGAAAGCTAAGGGCGCCGATTTTATCATCGATGAGCCCGGGCAGCTGCTGACGCTGATCGATGAGGGATTAATCTAAGTATTGGGCAGGATTGGAAGGAGACGTTTATGTTTGAAAAAGGGCAGAAATGCCAGATTCGAATTGAAGATATGAGTCATGAAGGCCAGGGCATCGGCAGAGCGGATGGTCTGACTGTTTTTGTACCAGGGGCTGTGATCGGCGATCTGGTGACTGTGGAGCTGACCAAGGTGAAAAAGCGTTTTGCTTTTTCCCGGCTGCTATCTGTGGACGAGGCTTCCTCATATCGAATTGAACCACTGTGCGCAGCAGTCGGCTGCGGCGGCTGTGGTCTGGGAAATTTGGATTACCAGAGACAGCTGGAACTGAAGGAAAAGCAAGTTCGGGACAAGCTTACTCGCCTCGGCGGCCTGGAAGATCCCGTCGTCAGGCCCATTGTTGGCATGGAGGAACCGTTTCGATACCGGAATAAAGCGCAATTTCCTATCAGTACCGGCGGGATTATTACCCGCAAGGGCGGCATCGTAGAAAACTTGGGAGAGCCGGCAGTGGGTTTTTATAAGGTCAAGAGCCACGAAGTTGTCAACTGCATCGACTGCATGCTCCAATCCGAAGCGGCGATGGCTGCGGCGGATGCGCTGCGGCGTTTTATGGCGGAGGATAATATCACGGCCTGGGACGAACGCTGGGAAAAGGGCCTGCTGCGCCACCTAATCGTGAAAACTGCCTTTGGAACCGGAGAAGTTATGGTAATCCTGGTAATCAACGGCAAGGGAATTCCCAACGGGCAGAAGCTGGTGGAAATGTTGGACGAGGCCATCTACGAGGCCGGCTTTTCTTTGGAGAGCGTGGTGCTGAATATTAAAAAAGATAAAACCTCCCGGATTATGGGGGAAGAATGCATCACTTTGGCTGGAAAACCGACGATTTTGGAACAAGTAGGAAAGATGTCTTTCGAGATTTCGCCCCAGTCTTTTTATCAGGTGAATCCTGTGCAAATGAAAGTGCTGTATGATCAAGCCCTGGAATATGCTGGTTTGACAGGAACGGAAAATGTGCTGGATTTATATTGCGGCGTGGGGACCATCGGCCTGTACTGCGCGGAGCGGGCGGGAACTGTGGTTGGCATTGAATCTGTGAAAAATGCCGTTTTAGACGCCAACCGAAACGCAGTGATCAATGGAATCGTCAATGCCAGGTTTGTGTGCGGCAGGGCGGAGGAAGAACTGCCCAGGCTGCTGGCGGAAGGCGACAGTGACGATGTGATTGCAGACTGTGTGCAGAATGCGGATGTGGCGATTTTGGACCCGCCGCGGGCCGGGTGCGATCCGCGGCTTCTGGAAGCGGTTGCTGATGTTGGGGTGAAGCGGATCGTTTATGTTTCCTGCGACCCGGCGACGCTGGCCCGGGATGTGAAGGTGCTGGCGGGGCTGGGGTATGAGTTTGTGGAGGCTGCGCCGGTGGATATGTTTCCGTGGACGGTGAGTGTGGAGACTGTGTGTTTGCTTTCCCAGAAAAACCTGACAATGTAATCAATGTAAAAGTCGAGTTTGGCGAGGGAGAAGGCAAAGTGTCGCTTGATAATATTGCCAAGAGAGCCGCAGCATACAAGCCGAAAGAACGAGTGACCTACAAGATGATTAAGGAGTACATGGAAGCGAAATATGGCTTCAAGGTACATACCGCATACATCGCAGAGGTGAAGCGAGAGTTGGGTTTGCCGATGTATAATGCTCCTAATACGGTAGAAGAATTGAAACAGCCGAGGAAATATCCGACGACAGAGAAAGTGGAAGCGATAAAGAATGTTTTGAAGCATTCTGGCCTGATTTGAGTTTTAAAACTATTGTTTTTCTAAATATGACAAGAAATCTTTTTTGAATTTAAAAGGAGGAAATATATGAAACAATTTTTATATCTTGATATAGATATAGTAAATTCTATTATTGCGCAGTCCGAACAAGGACTAATACAGTCATTATCTAATGAGCAAGTATCTAGCGATACAGAATCGGATAATTCGAAAAAGGCAGCAAATATTAGTGCCAAATTAGGAGGATCGCTTGTAAAACTTGCGAAAGCAGAAGCTAATTTGTCAGGAAGTTTAGAATCAGTGGAAAGTAGCTCATCAACATCAACTTCTCGTGAAATCATTTCTAAGACAATGCATGATGCAGCTTTTGATATTGCATATAGTCATATTAGTCCGATAAAAATTGTAAATGGAGATCAGGGTGCTGATGATACTGGTAATTATATTGAAATGACACGAGTATTTGATTTTGTTGATTTTGACTACCTTGAGGGTTTATTCGAAAAAGAGGGGATTATAGATTTCATTAAAAAAAATACAGCTGAGCAAATTGAAGCTGAGGCAGAAAAAATAAAAGAGGAATATAATAGAGAGCAATTACGTAAATCAGGAATTAATTTTAAAGCTGAAATAAAGAAAGCTATAGCTGTTAGTGATAAGCAGTTTGATGATATTGCGATAATCATTAGGGCATTAAGAGGATTGATACCATATAATCGTATGCTTATTTCAAATGATGGATATTTAATTCCACTAAATACAAAGTACTTTAGAGTTGACCCGATAGATTTAGGATTTAAATATGGTGGTGAAATTACTTGTGTTGGTATGGTTACTAATATAATAGGAGAAGATACCAATCCAAACGATGATAAAAACATTTTTGCTACATTGCAATTTACAGCAAATGAAGTGCTGAGAAGTATGCTTCCGACAAATCAAAATAATCTTTGTGTTGTCCACCCTATTGCAATTTATTATGGAAGCTAATAAGTAAGGCTATTTATAAACCCATATTTGGTTTTGTGGGGATATGTTCTAATTTGGTATGAATGTGGAAACGGTTGTACTGCTTTCCAAACTTCATCCAGACCAACATACTTAGGTAGAACTGAAGATGGATGGGATGGATTTGGCATAGGCAGAAAGTGGGCCAACATATGCTGAAATAAAGCAATATGTGTTAGATAAGACAGGACTCAAAGTATTTCAATTATATAGCACTAGTTAAAATATGGACTGACAGAATGAGTCAATTATAATTTAGGTGAAAAGAAATCAAAAGTTCCACAAGTACCGCCAGAAAAGGAACAGGTAATTGAAGATGCGTTATGATCACTTAGTGGAAAAAAGGGTTTCAAATAGTAGAGGCGTTGATTATGGCTAATATTGAAAGTATCAAACAGAAAATACTCCAACTGGATGCAGGGTCGTTTCAAAATCTTTGTGATTCTTATTTATATAAAATAGGCTATCCGAATATAGTATCTCTTGGTGGAGAGGCGGGTACACGAAAGACCACTTTGGGTACACCGGATACTTATTTTATTGCATCAAATGGAAAGTATGTTTTTGTGGAATATACAACTCAAAAGACGAGCTTATTTGCAAAAATTAAGGATGATCTAGAAAAATGTCTTGATACGTCAAAGACAGGCGTTCCGCATGATAAAATTTCTGAGATTATTTATTGCCATACTTCATCAAATCTTACACCTCGTCAAGATAGTGAGATAAAAGCTTTATGTGAAGATATTGGAATTAAGCTTACAGTTATCGGGATTGATAAGCTTGCGGTAGATATATATCTTTTCCATCATAATCTTTCACGTGATTTTTTAGGAATATCAATAAGTACGGGGCAAATTCAATCGTATGACGATTTTATCAATAGTTATAATTCAAATAGAATGGCGGCTCGAATTGATACCCAATTTTTATTTAGAGAAAAGGAATTTAAAGATATTGGCGACGCTTATCTGAAAGTGGATGTTGTTATACTCAACGGCTCAGCAGGTACGGGAAAAACTCGTTTAGCTCTGCATTATGTGAAAAATCATCCAGATGCTAATAATGAGGAGGTTTACTGCATTCACAGTAACGCGTTACCAATATATGAGGATTTGAAACTTTTTATAGACAGGCCCGGAAACTATTTTCTTTTTATCGATGATGCAAATCAATTGTCAGGATTGCAGCATATTATTCGTTATGTCTCCATGAAACCACAGGGGTATAACGTAAAAATACTAATTACGGTGAGGGATTATGCACTACAGAAAGTAATAAAGGAAGTTCGAGAAATTACTTCGTATGAAATCATAAACATTAATGTATTTACCGATGAGGAGATTAAGAAATTACTCGAAACTTCATTGGGTATTCTAAATCAAAACTATCACGAAAGAATCACAAGAATTGCAGAGGGAAATGCCCGTATTGCGATACTTGCAGGGAAAGTAGCGTGCAATTCAAATCGCTTGGATTCTATTAATGATGTGTCGCAATTATATGAAGATTATTATGGCTCTTATTTAGAGGATAATCGATTACTTGTCAACAAAAACACGTGTATAACTGCTGGTATAGTTGCTTTTCTAGAAGCAATCCATTTGGAACACATTGATGCGTTTTTGCCGATTTTACAGGAAAAAGGATTAAATCGAGATGGTTTTATCGAAAACGTACGTATACTTCACGACCAGGAAATTCTCGATATTTACAATGATAAAGCCGTTCGTTTTTCTGAGCAATGCTTATCTAATTATTTGTTAAAATATGTTTTCTTTGATAAAAAACTACTCAGTTTGTCGGAAATGATGAAAGCTTGTTTTAAAAGTTATAAAGAACGAACCATTTCTTCGATTAATACATTACTTAATATATTCATGAATGAAACTCTTTTCAATTTTGTTGAGAAAGAAATAAAAATATTATGGAATGAATTATCAAAAGAAAAATCTCCAGTATTCTTTGAATTTGTTAAAGTGTTTTTTCGTATTAATCCCACTGAAACTCTTCTGATTTTGAAACATAAAATTGAATTAGAAGAAGACGTGAATTGTGAATGGTGTGATATTGATACTGAGAAAGGAAAAAACTATCAGAATGTAACTAACGATATTATCGAAATCCTTGGTGGTTTTGCAGATACGGATGATTTGCCAACAGCCTGTGATTTATTTTTTCAGTATTATTTAAAACGACCAGATTTATATATGGAATTTTATCATGCAGTTAATCTATATTTTGGTATTAATAAAGATTCTGCAGGCTATGGCTTTTGCACACAAATAATTTTTTTTGAAAAGATAAAAGAGTATTCAGATAATTGGAAACAAGAATTTGTTACTACTCTCTTTTTAGAAATAGCAGAAGAATTTTTAAAATTGCATTTTTTACCAGCGGAGGGAGGGCGAAAGAATACAATTACTATATATCAAATCCCATTAGTCATATCTGATGGTGTTGAAAAATATCGTAAGCTAATTTGGGAATCTTTATCCTCTTTATGTGGGATTGAAAAGTATAAGGCAAAAGTTACAAAAATCCTCAGCTCTTATGGCGGCACTGTCGAGAATACAAGTATTTCAGTTTTACAATTTGACTTAAAATATATCACTTCAATTTTAAACTCAAATTTTCCGCCGGATGAATTGGAAAACTGCATCTTAGCAAATAAAATAGCACGTGTTTTCAATGGTATGAATCATTCTTGTGAATCGCTATTTGCTGAATATTTTGAAGGGGAAGACATTCAATTATATCATCTTCTTAAAGGACCAGATTACAAAAAAGAAATTGATTATAAAGATTGTGAAAACCAAAAACGACAAACGATTGAACAATACGTTTCTGATTGTGATTTGAAAATGTTCAAGAGATTAATCGATGTTTGTAATGATATTCCAGAACTCGATGGCCATTCATCTTGGAAGGTTGGGGAAGGGTTAAGAATTGCCTTCGATGCTATTTATCTTAAAAAAGATTGCTACGTTGATGCGATCAAGTATTATTTAGAAAAAGATACCCCAAACAATTTAAACCCAGATCATTTGCTGGACATGTTCTTTTCATTATTGCCTGATTCAGAAGTGTATCAAATTGTTGTTAATGGAGAATATAGTCAGAAAAATGCTTGGCTGTATGCTTATTATCACCAATTACCGCCAGAGTTGATTACCGAAAATCATCTATATAGGATTTATGACTTTTTGAAAGACACTTCTGACGGGGATATTACTTCATCATCAATGCGTGATGTGGATTTCCTTGAGAAGTATAATATAATAGACGAGCAAGCATTGATAAAGGGATGTAAAATTATTGTACATAAAATGGAGTATTCGCCTTTTATAGTGCACATTTATTTTAACTTACTATTTAATATCCATCATAATACACCGCAAGAAGTAATTAAAAAATTTAATTGTAATCTGGAATTGCTTGAACAAATTTATTATGCCATACTGTCGTATGATAATTACTTTGATTATAACGGACAATTTTTGAAAGAGATTTATTTGGTTAGACCTTCTATGTTGGACAAGTATATAGATTATTTAATAAATAAAAATAAAGGCTCTTTTAGAGATCATCAAGAAAGGCATCGTTGTTTTTTTGATTTGGATGATTTCATAGAAATATATAATAAGATTTTTGAACAGCTATTGGGGAATTGCCGGTTTCCCAAGATGTCAGTACCATATTTTTTGGAGTCTTTATTATTACCAACCCCAAATGATCAAAATCTATTGGGAAGACAAGACAAGTGGATTCGGCAATGCATTCAACTGTTTTCCAATGATGAAACAAAAATGTACTGCCTATTTTCAGTTATATCAAAATTTGAAATCGAAAGAAAAAGGGAATATGTTTTATTGTTCCTTAAGAATAATCCATTGTTTGAAAACTTTGAAAGGATACCATTAACACCTACTTCTTGGAGTTGGTCAGGTAGTGCCGTACCTATGTATTCTGCTTGGATTGAATATCTTAAATCATTGCTTCCAAGTTTTATGGGTTTAAAATGGATAAAGCATAAAAAACATATCGAAACACAAATCGGTTATTTAAAAAGGGAAATTGAATCTGAACAAATTGATGAAATCTTAAGAGGATGATTTGCAAACACAAGATAAGATTGAAAATAGAATGAGGACCTGTTAGTAATAGCCGTTTCTTTACATCTTAAATGGAAGACGCTCAAAAAATTCATATTTTTTAGATGCAGCAAATTTGTTAAAGTCTATTCCATTTAAACTTTCAATTATTGGAGGTGATATGGAACTGAGTTTGGACAGCGTTAATTATGTCGAGATTGCGGTACTGCTTTCTTCCCACAACAAACCGACAGCATAATCAACGTAAAGTAGAGTTTGGTCAAGGCGAGGGGAAAGTGCCTTTGGATGCGATAGCAGAGCAGATAGTTCATTAAAACCAAAAGACATATGAAATTTATTTGCTGTTAGCTGAAAATGTGTGTAGCAGAGTTGTGGCCTTTAACAGACATTGCAAAATATCGTAATGAGGATGATCTAAGATTTGTAAATCAAAATTGGATGCGAAATTTTGAATAATATACATGCTCCTGAATAAGAAAGGATTGAGATAGATATGGTTTCAAATGAACGTTTAAGAGTAAAATACTATTCTGTAAATGATTTAAGTATGGGATTTTATGTAAATAGGATAGAAAAAATAATTTGTGATTTTGTGATTGAGGCAAAAAGAATGGATATTAACGAAATTATTGAATTATATAATATACAACAGTTTTTTCAAAATAGAATATACTCCAGATATTGGACTAAAAAACAACTGAATGATTATAGCAGAATTGTAGAAAGCTTTTCGAAAGTAATAGGTAAATATTTTTCTGAAATTAATATAGATGTGCTGGAAGGTATATTTGAAACTATTAATTATAATTACAGGGATGATTTTTGGAAACTTATAGAAAAGTATAAGGTTTTTGAGAGAATTCCAGTTGAGATATTTAGAAATATAACTAAAAACAAGCATTTTATTTTAAGAGATGTTTTGAAATGTAAAAATCTAGCAAAAAAATTTTCACATGAAATAATTACCTATATGGAAGAAAATCCATTCTGTGCAGAAATATTATTAAGCCATTACTTGGAAAAGCATGACAGAGATATAGAACCTTTATATTTCCCATCTGAATTATCAAATGATAAAAAAATCTTAATATTGGATAATTACATATTAAGTGACTCGGCTAATAGTAATTATATAAAATTAATTTTTGAATCTAATAGTACAAATAACTTGTGTTTACCAGACCGATTAAAATTAAGAGCCAAACGAAGATATGATGAACAAATGGAAATTTTATTTAAAAATAGCGCTGGCTTCGAATATGGTGTACAAGTCATGTTTTCTGATAAACAAGACGAAGAACAGAAATTTGAAATTGGGAGAAATAGAATTCTATCAGTTTCGTATAGTAAAAAATGGATAAAAGAAAATTTAGATTATCCTACATTATTAAACAATTTTGTATATTTATTTGGTTATACTGATATGCAATTTAGATCTCTTCATGTTCTTAGGGAATCGCAATTGGGTATTTTAGAGAAGACTTTAGGAATTAAAGGGAAAAAAGAATATCATACTGGAATTGCATTTCAACAGATGCAGATGTTGGCACAACTTCAAATGGTTGGATACTGTAATGAACTAGAGAAATATCATATTTATTTAGAAGAGATTATTAATTGGTTTTTTTGTAATTATTTAAAGGATGAATTCAATGTAAAGGGTTTTAATTTCAATGTATCCTCAAGAACGGCATCATATCTTGAAAAATGTAGGAATATTGCAGCTGAAATGGATAGTGTTTTAAAACAATTTAAGCTTTGGTGTGAAGATGGGGAGATTGACAATGAATTATTACATATATCTACAGAGCATATGTTTATTAAAGATATTCCAAGTATGATAGATAATAAATATATTTACCCATGTGGGAAGGACTATCAAACAATAACTCATTTATTGTTTTCGGATCAATCAATAATTTATTATATTCCAGGATTATCAAAAAACTACAATTCGTTTTATGATTTATTAGAAAAACAAGATGTTTATTACGATATATTTCAGGAATATCAAACGTCAAGCATTAATTGGCTAGTTGAGCATGGTATAATAAAGATGGATGAAGAAAAAAGAATAATCCCTTATAAGGAAAAAATAAATATATTGAATGAGTTGTATGAACAAAATGTAGCATGCTGGAATTATATGAAAAAATATCAAGATATTATTGTAGAATTAAAAGAATTTGGAATGCTGCAGTTTTCATCATCCCTGTTTTCAAAACCAGAACAGGATTACTATAATTATTTATTTAATAAGTCCGAATTTGACAATGGACTAGATATTCGTAACCGTTATAGTCATGGGACGCAAAGGGTAAATGAAGAACAAAATAAACAGGATTATTATATTTTTCTTCGGATTATGATTCTTATAGTTATAAAGATAAACGAGGAGTTTTGTCTAAAATATCCTGAAAAGTAAGAACGTTAAGTGTGGATATTAATTTGTGCTAGCTTATAGTGGATCTGAGTGTAAAGATGTTTCTTGAGTAAAATTAATTGTTTTAATATTTTAAATCATTGCTTCCAGACTTTATAGATTTAGTTTTTTATGTGATCAATTCTTCTCATTAACTGATACTTTCCATATAAATTCCAGTTATGCCCATTGAAAATTCCATTTAAAACGCGTGTGCAGGTCACTTGGGCGAAAATAAACAGATTAGGAAATATTATGAGTATGCAAAAGCGCATCCCATCACGGAATGGCGTTGCCGGACGGATATTCTATATGCCGGCAACGACAATATGACAGCCCGCAAGACCGTGGATGAATTTATAGATCACTGCCATGCATCCCTTACGGTTATGGAAAACGGTGAGCATTGGTTCCACACGCCGGAGCAATTAGCGATACTGAATCAGTGGACGAAAGAGCGTGTAGAATACCTGGGTGAGGAAAACAAGGGAAACGTGGAAATCGTTGAGATCAAAGAGCGAACGCCGCTGTTATTATTGCAGCTGTTAGAACTATGGGAGAAATCGGTGAGGGCAACCCATTTGTTTTTATCAGATGAAGAAATTGGCGCGATTAAGGGAGCTGTTCCTGCGGCATTAAAAGGGATCCCTCATTTGATTGTAGCGGAAAACGAAAAGATACCCGCAGCCTTTATGGGAATTGATGGGCAGAAACTGGAAATGCTGTTTGTATCTGCCGAAGAGAGAGGAAAGGGCATTGGAAAAAAACTGCTGGAATACGGTATTGAGAAGTTTGCCATTCGGGAACTTGCCGTGAACGAGGACAATCCCCTCGCCAAAGAGTTTTATGAGCACATGGGATTCGAAGTCTTTAAAAGAACAGACCATGATGAACAAGGAAACCCATATCCACTTTTATATATGAAGCTTCATACTTGCAAAGGAGTAATGGACCATGAAAATGCCGGCAAAAAATATTGATCCCATAATGTTCGCCCCTTGCGGGATGAATTGCAAGGTCTGTTATAAACATTGCCATCACAAAAAACCATGTGCCGGATGTCTAAACAGCGATAATGGCAAGCCGGAACATTGCCGCAAATGCAAGATCAAAGATTGTATCAAAGAAAAAGGATTATCCTATTGCTTCGAGTGTTTTGACTATCCGTGTAAGCTGATAAAGAATCTTGAAAAAAGCTATAAGAGGTATCAGGCAAGCCTTATGGAAAATAGCAAGTTTGTTCGTAAATATGGGTTAGAAACGTTTATGGAACAGCAGAAAGAAAAATATATCTGTTCAAAATGCGGTGGTATTATTTCAATTCATGACAGGGAATGTAGCGAGTGCCAGGAAAAGATGGATGATGAAACTTAAATTTTACGATTCATATTTGGATAAGGAAAATGGCGATTATTACTTATATCATGTGATAGGTTTAATAATTTTACATGTTGTATGTGATTTTGTATATGTGTTTTTTAAAGATAATGTTTGAAAAATACAAAATGCTTATAAGTAGTACAAATAAAAAATAATCCTGGTAACGAAAGGAGGACAACTAAGTGGATACTCATGGTGAAATGCTGATTTATCAGACTGAAGATGGGTTGACCAAAATAGATGTTAGTATGGTTGATGAAACTGTATGGCTTACGCAAGAGCAAATGGCAGAATTACTTCAAAGAGACAAATCGACTATTTCACGCCACATTAAAAACATCTTTGCTGAGGGAGAATTAGATGAAAAAGTGGTTGTTGCAGAATTTGCAACAACCAGTCAGCATGGTGCGATGGAAGGAAAAACACAAAGCAATATAACAAGATTCTACAATCTCGATGTTATCATCTCCGTGGGTTATCGTGTGAAATCTCAGCGTGGTGTGCAGTTTCGTATCTGGGCAACGAATATTTTAAAAGAATACATCAAAAAAGGTTTTGCGATGGACGATGATCGTTTAAAGGAACTGGGCGGAGATGAATACTTCAAAGAACTGCTGGAACGGATTCGTGATATCCGGGCATCGGAGAAGGTGTTTTATCGTCAGGTTCTGGAAATCTATGCAACAAGCATAGACTATGATCCCAAAGCGGAAGTTTCTGTTCAGTTTTTCAAGAGGGTGCAGAATAAAATTCACTATGCTGTCTCCGGAGAAACGGTGGCAGATGTGATTTAACATCGTTGGAAGGATTGTATCTTTAATTTTTGTGGTATGTCTGTATTTAATAGGTTAATGTTTAGGATTGTTGCAGACAGTAACCATGCTGAAAGGGAAAAATGGTTAAATCAAACTAAGGATATGGTGAAGCACTACTTCCCGTAAAGTAACTCCCAGTTTGTCAGAGAGTTAAAAACAGGAAAAAGGCAATAATTTATGGAAAAGCAGAAAGTACGCCCCCCTATGTAACGGCTATGGGGCCGATCGTTATTGGAACCATTTGCGCCCTGGAAGTTCAGGCAAAGCCGATGTGACAGCAGATTTACGGTTGCTTTATGGGGGCGGATTCTATTGATAAAATATTGCGTTTGGGATAGAATTTAGATTGAGACTCTTAATAAAAGAATGGAGGTATTATATTATGGCGCTGAATCTTGTGGGATGGAATGTTGTGCTGGATTCGGATAATGCACACGAGTTGGCTGTATTTTACGAAAGATTACTTGGCTGGACGCGGTTCGATGGTGAAGAATATACGGTCTTGACGAATGTAGATCAAGAGGGCACTCCAACTTGGATCACCTTCCAGCAAGTAGATGACTATGTACCGCCCGTTTGGCCTGCGACACCGGATGAGCAGCAGCAAATGGAGCATTTGGATTTCCATGTTAAAGATGTGGAAGAGGGGGTAAAGCATGCTCTGTCATGTGGCGCAACCATGTCGGAATTCCAATACGATGATCGCTGGCGAGTAATGATCGACCCTGCGGGACATCCGTTCTGTATACTGCCTCCAATTATGCCCTGGCCGTAAATTTGGCAGCAAAATGAAAGGGAAAACTGAAAATGGTCATTAGAAATGAAGAAAAAAAAGATTATCAAGAAGTAGAATCCATCACCAGAAAGGCTTTTTATAATTTATATGTTCCAGGCTGCACAGAGCATTATCTGGTTCATATCATGCGTGAACATGAGGACTTTGTGCGGGAACTGGATTTTGTTATTGAAGTGGACGGCCGCGTGATTGGGAATATTATGTATACAAAAGCAAGGCTGATCGACGAAACGAAGAAGGAAAAACAGATTTTGACGTTTGGTCCGGTCAGCATTTTACCGGAATACCAGCGAATGGGTTATGGAAAAATGCTGATAGAGCATTCCTTTGAAAAAGCGATGGCCCTTGGGTATGATGCAGTTGTAATCTTTGGAAATCCGGGTAATTATGTCGGCCGTGGGTTCAAGAGCTGTAAAAAGTACAATGTCTGCATCGAAAACGGGACATATCCGGCGGCAATGATGGTAAAAGAACTGGGCTCAGATATTTTTGACGGAAGAAAATGGGTTTATTATGACAGCCCGGTCATGCAGATTGATGAGGCAGCGGCGCAGCGTTTTGACGATACCTTAGAAAAAATGGAAAAACGGCATCAGCCAAGCCAGGAAGAATTTTATATACTCAGCAATTCGTGTGTGCAGTGATTTGACAAAGCTATTCGACAAAAGCCTAAAATGATAATACGATTGAATTATAAACAAAGGAGCAAATTGTGAGTACAATTATTGGTTTAATGTTGGCGGTGAGAGAGCGAGAACCGATTTTTTACCATAAGGATACGAATCAGTTTGATCATTATCCTGTTTCCGAAATAGAACGAGAGAACCTGTCCCCGGATAAACTTAAACGAATGGCATGAGCAAAATCTATGCAGACAGTGCCGCTGCCATTGATACTGGGATTCCCGAGGCTGTCGGCATAGAAATAGTTATTACTCCCCGGAACTTAAAAAAAGAAATCTATTTCTATGGGAACGACTTGATGCGAGGTAACTGGCTGTTCCGAACGTTTCTATTAAAGCCGGATATTCGAAATGGAATCAAGTTGTACGAAGAAAATCGAAAATGATGGAGTAAATATAAGCCCCAGTGATATCTGTCCTGCTGCTCAGGATTGATACAAAATCTAACTGCAACTGCCATCAACAACACGAAAAGTACAAAACTGCAATAAGAACGGAAAACCACAATGGAAAATCATAAAATATATGCAATGAAATTTTCAAAAATTTATTCCCTGCTTGTTCAGAAAGCAGATAAGAAAAAGCGGACAAAGCAAGAGGTCGACGAAATTATTTGCTGGCTTACAGGATACGATGAAGTCGGCCTGACCCAGCAGCTGCGAAATGACGTTGACTATAAAACCTTTTTCGAGCAGGCCCCTTGCATAAATCCCAACAGTGAAAAAATAAAGGGGACTGTGTGCGGTGTTCGTGTTGAAGAAATTAAGGATCCAATCATGAAACAGATTCGATATTTGGACAAATTGATTGATGAATTGGCAAAAGGAAAGGCAATGGAAAAAATTTTACGGGCATAGATTGATCTGCAGCGCCACGTCCCATCCAGCCTTCCATAATACGACCCGCACCATGCCCCATTGCAAAAACAGCCGGATCATGGTAACATATAGAAAAATTAAGAGAAAAGAGGGGAGTTAAACTATGGATAAAACGATTTTGAATTATGTAGTAGAAAAAACGAACGAACTCATCAATGCGCCGACCTGCAGCAGCGAAACCAAGGAAGCGGCTCAGGCCTGGCTGGACGCTGTTGGAACCGACCGGGAAGCTAGTGAAACCAAAGCGTATATTGCTGAACTGGAGGCAGATATAATGCCCATCGACACTTTAATCGCTTTTGCAGAATCGGATGCTGGTGCGGAAGTCTTTGGCGATGATGCGAAAAATGTGGCAGCCCATGCAAAAGAAATCAAGGCCGCTGGAGCGGAATACTGCGACTGCCCAGCTTGCATGGTCGTTGCGGAAATTCTTGAGAAAAAGGATGATATGCTGAAATAAAAAGTTTTCTAAAGTAGGGGCTGGTGCATTGATTGGGATCAATGCACCAGCCTTGTTTGCGAGAATGCGCCCGAAAGCGCATGCGCCTCTCAAAATCAGCCAGAAGCAGCAAAGTCTGCTTCTTTTCAATATCAGGCCCCGCAAACCCACAACTTTTTGAAAAAAACGATACCTTCCAATAAAATTTTCCCGGTCCAAACATCTAACGCATCGCGCATTCGAAGCAACAGCCACTATTTCTCAGACCGCAATTCTGTTATACTATAAGCAGATAAAAGAAAGGAGGCCCTTCAACATGGGAATTCGGATAACAAAGCATTAACAGCAAGGCGTTGATGTTAACATGCCTTGCTAATCGGAAAGTTATAACAGCGAAAGATTAGGAGGCAAAAATGTCCTATTTTAATTATCAATCTCAAAGAATTTATTATACAGAGTCCGGCAGCGGAAGTCCGGTGCTGTTTCTTCACGGAAACACCGCATCCTCCAAAATGTTTGAACCGCTGCTGCCCTTGTACGAGGAAACGTTTCACGTGATCCTCATTGATTTTCTGGGCCATGGAAAATCCGACCGCCTGGAAAAATTTCCGGCAGAATTGTGGATCGAAGAGGCGAGGCAGACCGTTTCACTATTGGAACATCTGGGGCGAAAAAAGGTCCATCTTGTGGGGACCAGCGGCGGCGCATGGGTGGCAATCAATGCTGCACTGGAACGTCCGGATCTGGTTGGAAAAGTCGTTGCCGACAGCTTCGACGGCCGCATGCTGGCGGATGATTTTTCTCAAAACCTGATCCAGGAACGAAAAAGCGCCAGGGAAGATGAACTGGCCGCCGGCTTTTATCAATGGTGCCAAGGTGAGGACTGGGAAAAGGTGGTCGATCTGGACACCCAGGCCCTGCTCAAATGCGCCAGGGAAAAGCTGCCGCTGTTTGTCAAACCTTTGAGGGAGCTGCGGGTGCCTCTTTTGCTTATGGGGAGTGCGGAGGATCAAATGTCCAGAGCGGATTTCCAGAAAGAATACCAAGCCATGGCCCAAGAGACGGGCGCCCAAGTTGAAATCTTTCCAAGAGGTGTTCATCCGGCCATACTTTCCAGTGCAGAACGAGCCGCGGAAAGGATCAGTGAATTTTTAGGATAACCACATAAATACAAAACAGTGAAAAATGGCATAGCGCTGTTACAGCCGCAATACGAAGCAGCAAAAAGCATGAACGAATATCTGACATAGGAGTTCATGCTTTTTATCGTTAAAGAACTGGATATCCCTATGAATGTGCCCAGTCTCACACCGGATTGTGAGCGTTGTGGAGAAGCTTGAATGGAAAAGGAGGGAAAAATGATTGGAGTTCCCAAAGAAAAAGAACCGGCTCTGTACGCAATATTAACAGAGCCCAATCCAATAGCTGTATACCAAAAATACTATCATTGCTTAAGCGACTGTAATATTGTTTTGTTCGATGGTAAAAAAGATACGAATATTTCACAACACTGTATCGATAAAGCCATTGGGAATTATTACATTATGGGAATCGGCAATTATCGCAATGCGGTCATCCTTAATAAACAATTTTGGGAGGCGGCAGCAACAAACAGAGCAAAACAAGCTCCGGTGAAAATCGGATTTTGTATTGATTTTGATTCGAACATTATGTCTTATTTGCCGAAAGCACTGAAAGACGGCAGACAAGACGATGATTTTTGTAAATTGCTTTGGTATATAAAAAGCAACCATTATGCACTGACATGCTTGCCTTATTCCATTGAAGACAGCTTGAACAAAAAAGGAATGAAGTCAACAGAAAAAGTATATCAAGCATTATTATATTTCTACGCCTTCAGCAGACTGACCATTGATCCGTTGGGAGAACAAGATTTTAAAAATCTCGCACTGGACATAGATATCGAAGATTATCAGCAGGCGGATGATACATGGAATGAAATGATACGATTAAGAGAGCACGAACGAGATAAGGAAAAACGGACAAAGTCAATTTACTGTTTGTTATTAGAAACGATGATATTAAAACATGGAGTTAAAAAGCCTTACAAAAAGAAAATGGAAACAATGATTCGTTTCGTAAATGAGCAGCTGGGCGTTTACCTGGAGAATGCCCTTTATTTATGCGGGCTATATCTTTTGGATAGTAATCATGAAGGAATTCGACGCTTTTTTTCAAAAATGCAGCCGGCTGCTAAAAATTTGACCGATAAAATTGCGGGAATGGCATGGGATTTATTCCATATATCCAATTTACCGGAAGAGATGAGGATCAACAGCATGGAGAAGCAGGCCACGGTTTTGAATTATTTCATAACAAGAGACCAGGGACTAAAGGACATCATTCAATGGAATCCCGTTCAAAGAATGGTATTTGATAAAGACATTTCGATTGCAAAGTATAAACATTCAATATTGGAGCTTCCCATTGATGAAAAGACCCTGAGAAGTATTCCTCAATCACAAAGCGCCAGAGAAAGATTATGTATGGAAGGGGACTTGGAAACCTTAATAACTGTGAAAGAAAAAGAGTTGATGAATTTACGCAATGGATAATCGGACTTTTCCAGAAAAGAATCCGGTTGACTTTTCCCCTGCGGTAAAGTCTATACTAAGAGTGAAAAGGAGGGGACCTATGCTATCAATCGGCGAATTCTCAAAAATCTGCAAGGTATCAGCAAAGACCCTGCGTTATTATGCGGAAATCGGGCTTATTCTGCCTGATCAAATCAACCCGGAAAGCGGCTACCGCTATTATTCGATCGAGCAGCTTAAAACCATGCTCTTCATCGACCGTCTGAAAGCCTACCAATTTTCCCTGGAAGAAATCAAGGAGATTCTTCATGCGGGACCTTCCCAAGAAGAAATCCTCTATGAAGCGCTGCGAAAAAAGAAACGGCAGCTGGAAAGACAAGTACAGGAATTCCAAAACAACCTGGAGCAAATGGACAGAGACCTGACCAATTTGGAGGAAGGCAAGTCCATGATGTCGTATCTGGAAGGCATCGATGTGGAGCTTGTGGAAGTCTCTAAAATGAATTTGCTGTGGATCCGAAAAACGGTTGGCGAAGACGAGTTTGCCGAAGCGTATGGTCAGTGCTTCAGCAAATTGTTCAGGCGCATCGCAGCAGATCAACTGACAATGGCCGCTCCGCCAATGGTGCTTTTCCACAGCCCGGAGTTTACTCCCATCGGTCTTGACACGGAATTTGCCGTACCAGTGAAAGAATATGCCACCGGTACGAGGGATTTTTGCCCGGGACTATGCTTAAAGACCGTTTTGGCAGGCCCATACTCCGGCCTGCCATCGGTTTATGCAAAGCAGCTGGAGTGGGCGGAAAAAGAAGGCTATGAAAATGCCGGCCCGCTCTACGAAGTCTATGTAACGGACCCTTCGCAAGTTTCCCGTGAAGAGGATCTTATTACAGAAATTTTTTGCCCAGTGAAAAAAAGCCGTTGAAACTTTTGAAGGCAGGAAAGGATAGTAACCTATGAAAGAAGCAAAAGAACTGGAAGCGGTCATCCGCAGAGATTACGATAATATGGCAGGTATCGTCGTTCGAAAAGATGGAAAGCTGCTGTATGAGCAGTATTTTCATGGATGCACAGATTCCAGCCGGATCCATGTCTATTCCGTAACCAAAAGCATCGTTTCCATCCTCATTGGAATTGCCATTGATAAAGGATATATCCGAAATGTTCAGCAGAAAGTTCTGGAATTCTTTCCCGACTACACGGTAAAAAGAAGAGAAACCACCATACAGCATATTACCCTCGAGCATCTGTTGACGATGACGGCGCCCTACAAGTATCGGTCCGCGCCCTACACGAACTTTTTTTCCAGCGACGATTGGGTAAAGGCAGCCCTCGACTTATTGGGAGGCAAGGGGCAGATCGGTCAGTTCCGATACGCGCCCCTCATTGGACCGGACATTATGACCGGGATATTGGTAAAAGCGACAGGTCAATCCGTGCTGGATTTTGCGGCGGAAAACTTATTTACACCGCTGGGAATTGCCGCGCCGCCCAATGTGGTGTTTGACAGCAAAGAAGAGCAGCTGGCCTTTAATCGGGCTAAGTGTGTAAACGGTTGGGTGGCTGACCCGAAGGGCGTCAATACGGCAGGATGGGGACTCACCCTTTCTCCGATGGAAATGGCTAAGATTGGCCAGCTCTGTTTGAACGGCGGAACGTGGCAGGGAAAACAGATTGTGTCGCCGAAATGGATTGAAACGAGTACAAAGGAGCATAGCAGATGGGAAGAACAGGGGCTGCCATACGGATATTTATGGTGGGTCGATGAGGATGGCTATGCGGCCATGGGCGATGGCGGAAATGTCATCTTCATCCATACGAAAAAGAAGATGGTGGCAGCCATAACCTCCTTCTTCAAGCCGAAAGTAAAAGACCGGATCGAGTTTATCAAGGCTTATATATCGGCCGCTGAATAGGCCCCAAAAAATGATCGCTGGCGCAAAAGTTTCAACGCTCCAGCGATCATTTTGCCTCAGCAGCGGCTATCACGATTGACATATAGGTAACTAGTTGCTATAATATAGGAAACAAGTTACCTATATGAGGAGATACAATGGAACTGAACGATTTAATACAAAAATTTTCACATTCAAGCGGAAATCAGATCAAAGCCATCTTCAGCACGCTGTTCATCGCCGGAAACAGGCTGCAAACCCTGTTTGACCACCATATACCGGAGATTACCTTAAAGCAGTTCATGCTGCTGACCATGATCCGCCAATCCGAAGAACAGCTGACCTTCACCAAATTGGGAGAGCTGCTGGGATGTTCCAGGCAAAATGTCAAAAAGCTTGCTCAGGCTTTAGAGAAAAAAGGCTTTGTAGCCATCCGACAAAGCAGCGCCGATGTCCGTGCATCGACCATCGAACCTACAGATAAGATGAAGGACTATTTTGACAACATCTTCGCATCCTATCAAACTCAGCTGAAATACTTGTTTGAAGACTACAGTGAAGAAGAGATTAAGCAGCTATTCCAGCTATTGATGAGACTGTATGGCGGCATCGACCATCTGGAAAAAAAGCTGGAGCTTGCAGAAAAGGGGTCATTATGAAACAGACAGTCGTTTTATACAAATCAAAATACGGGGCAGCCAAAAAATATGCCGGCTGGATCCAAGAAGCGCTCTCCTGCGATGCTTACCAAGTTGGAGAGTTTCAGTGGGAGGCGATCACAAAATACGATCTGGTTATCCTTGCGGGAGGGATTTATGCAGGGGGAATTTCAATCGTCAAGGATCTGAAGAAGCATCTGACCGCTTTGGCCGACAAAGAACTCATTCTCTTTGCAGCAGGCGCAAGCCCTTTTGATCAAAAGATGCTGGAGGAGCTGAAGCTTCGGAATACAGAGACACTTCACAGGGAAATACCGATTTTTTATGGACGAGGCGCCTTCGATGAAGAGAAAATGACTGTGATAGACCGGATGCTGTGCCGAATGCTAAAGAAATCACTGAGCAAAAAAGAGCCCAAGGATTTTGAACCCTGGATGAAGGAACTGTTTGAATGGGACGGAAAAGGCTGCGATTGGACTGATCCAAAATACTTGGAAGAACTGCTGGCGTATACGAAAGCTTTCGAATCTGCCGGAAAAGATAACCGCTAAATTACCTCCCCAAACAACTGTTCGCAGTCTGTCTTTTGTGATAAAATAGAGAAAACAGGCGTAGATGGGAAGAAAGGGGAGAAGATGGAACAGCTCACACTCTTTGAAAATAATCAGGCCCAGCCGCTGGCAGCAAGGCTGCGGCCCCGGTCCCTGGACGAATTTGTGGGACAAAGCCACTTGCTGGGAAAGGGAAAGGTACTCTACCGGCTGATCGAAAGTGACCAAATCTCCTCCATGATTTTTTGGGGGCCGCCGGGCGTGGGAAAAACCACTCTGGCCCGGATTATTGCCAATCGAACAAAGGCTTCTTTTATCGACTTTTCCGCAGTGACCAGCGGCATTAAAGAGATTCGGGGCGTGATGCAGCAGGCGGAAGAAAACAGGCGTTTCGGAGAAAAGACCATTGTCTTTGTCGATGAGATCCACCGTTTCAACAAAGCCCAGCAGGACGCGTTCCTTCCTTTTGTGGAGAAGGGAAGTATCGTATTAATCGGCGCAACTACAGAGAATCCTTCTTTTGAGGTCAACGGCGCTCTGCTTTCACGATGTAAAGTGTTCGTATTGCAGGCGCTGAAAATCGAAGAATTAAAAGATTTATTGGATCGGGCCCTGAAAAATCCCCTGGGATTCGGCGGCCAAAAGATCACAATGGCCGATCACATGCTGGAGGTGATCGCAAACTTCGCAAACGGTGATGCCAGGACGGCTCTCTCCACGCTGGAAATGGTTGTGCTTAACGGAGAGATGGACGGAGATTCCGTAGTCGTCACCGAAGAAACGCTGGAACAGTGCATCTCCAAGAAGTCTCTGCTCTACGATAAAACCGGCGAAGAGCATTACAATATCATTTCAGCCCTGCACAAATCCATGCGCAACTCCGACCCGGACGCGGCTGTTTACTGGCTGGCCCGGATGCTGGAAGCCGGGGAAGATCCCTTGTATGTGGCGCGCCGCGTTACCCGCTTTGCCAGCGAGGATGTGGGACTGGCAGATCCCCGAGCTTTGGAAATCGCAGTGGCCGCATATCAGGCATGTCATTTTATCGGCATGCCGGAGTGCAGCGTTCATCTAACCCAGGCAGTCGTTTATTTGTCGCTGGCGCCAAAGTCCAACGCCCTCTACATGGCATACGAACAGGCCAAAAAGGATGCGCTGACCCAGCTCAGCGAACCGGTGCCCCTTGTGATCCGCAATGCCCCAACCCGGCTGATGAAGGATTTGAAATATGGGGAAGGGTATCAATATGCCCATGATACAGAGGAAAAGCTGACCAATATGCAATGCCTGCCGGACTCCCTCTTAGGCAGGCAATATTACCAGCCGACCCAGCAAGGGCTGGAAGCCAAATATAAAACCAGGCTGGACCAGATTAAAGCCTGGAAACGGGAGCACGAAAAACCGATAAAATAAAAAGCGGCCATCATGCCATCCCGCGGGGCTCCCCGATATATAAAATCAGATCTACGGAAAAAATGTGATCCTGCGCCGAATAGGCCAGGGTCCCATTGTATTTTTGTACCGTTTTTTCAATGTTTTTCAGGCCCAGTCCATGAGACAGCCGGTCCTGCTTCTTGGTGACAGTAGAAAAAACATCATAAGGATTTTTCATATTGATCCATAAACAGCCTTCCGTATAACGCATGGTAAAAGAGACATGCCGCTGTGCGGCTGGCAGAGTTTCACAAGCTTCTCCGGCATTGTCAAAAAGATTGCCTAGAATTACCACCATATCGGTAAAAGGAAGCGCCAAATCGGAAGGAATCAGGATGTCCGCGCTGCATGAAGCGCCTGTTTCTTCCAATTCCCGTAGCTTGATATTGAGCAGGGCATCGATTTCCAGATGGCCGGTGGTAATCACTTGATCGATGTCTGTCAGGCGATCCAGCGTTTCCTGCAGATAATCGGCCAGCTCTGATTGGGAACCTTGCTTGTAGAGATAGGCAGCCGTTTTCAAATGGTTTTTCATTTCATGGCGCAGTTCCCGGACTTCCTTGTTTGCTGCCTCTAAATCCTTATAGCGGCGCTTCTGATAGGCCACTTGTTGCTGCAGCAATGCGTTTTCCCAGGACCTGGAATAGAACTTGGTAAATTCGCTGAAAAGGACAAAAACGATCAAATTAATCAACAAAAAGATCAGCTGAAGGGGTAAATGATACAATGCGGCTTCACGCAGGGGACCGCTGTAATAACCGCTCAGCAAAAGCGTAAAAGTGATTAAAGCAATGCTGAATAAAAGCTTTTTCTTGAAGCTGGAGGGATAAAAACCCAGCAGGCATAAATAGACCGCCAGGTCAAAAAAGGGATTGACGTATTCGCCGGTGTAGTGATACCAGGAAACGCAAAGGAAGGTCAGCCCGATCATAATACCATAAAGCAGGCTCCGCCGGGCGGGTATTTTCCCGTAAGACCGGTTCATAAGCTCGAAAATTAAAAGCACATCCAGCAAGCATAGCAGCAGGTCGAGAAGATATTCAAACATGGATATAATCACTTTCCGCACCGCCATTTCACAAAATCCAAATGCTTTGACCGGACCTCTTGCCGGTATTTCTTGCTGATGGGAATCTGCTCACCATTTTTTAAGATGACCAGTCGGTCGCTGATGGAGTGGATCTGTTCCATATTGACCAGATAAGACACATGACACTGGACAAAGAGGGTATTGTCTACTTGGCGGCCAATCTCCCGGATCTTCATGTAAAACAAAAACTCCTTTTCCTCCATTTTTAAACGGACCCTGCGCCCTTGTGCTTCAAAATAAAGAATCTCTCCGTAAGGGATCTGAAAGCGTTCCCTGCCGATTTTGAAGAAAAAAAGGCTGCTAAACGTCTGCAAATGTTCCAGGGCCTGCATGAAAATATCCGCAAAAGCGGGCTGATCCAGAGGCTTTCTAAGAAAGCGGAATGGCAGCACCTCAAACACCTGATACACAAATTCCTTGTAATCTGTGAGAAAAATAATGACGCAGTGCCTGTCCTGGCTTCGAATAGTCTCCGCCGTACGGATGCCATCAATGCCAGGCATGGATATATCTAGAAAATAGATGTGAAACGGTTCCTTTGTCTTTTCCATATAGGTTAATAATTCCTGGCCGGAATAGAAAAAACTGCAATCCACATAAGAAAGCGGGATTGCGGCCATATATTCTTCCAGCTGGGCAATGACGGCCTTGCTGTCATCAACAAAAGCGACTCGCACCATATTCTCCACCTGCCTTCCCTGACCATTATAATCGCTGAAAACTATTTTTTCAATGTCCGAAGCCGTTCAAAAATGACAGATTGCCCTGCAATTTATGACAGCAAATAAATAGCGGACGCTTTCATCGTGTACAGTAGAGGAAAAGGAGGTAAAAGCTGATATGGAACAAAAAAGGTTTGTAGTGATGACAATTTTTTCCGCATTATTATTCATGGCTATCACAGTGACGGCCACCCTGACGCCGTATGCCCAAGTGGGGCATGCCAACCAGTTTGCCAGTCCGGAAATGTACAATGCCCTTTTGGTGATCAGCCTGATGTACTTCATTCCGCTGCTGATATACGGACTGCATGTAAAGAGCATGAAATATGTGCTGGCCTTTGTGGTCGGAATTTATACGGTTGGGGCTTTTGGGATTTTACTGGCTTCCAGCGGTTTTGTACGTTCGCTTTTGAATCTGCTGCCCAGAGCGCAAATCCCCCTTGAAAGCACGCCTGCGGCCGCGGTGCTTAATGGATTGTGCGTGATCACAGTCATCTATAATGGGGTTTGGTATTGGGCTGCCTTTCGGAGAAGGTAAAAAGGGATCAGACCGGCAGCAGCAGTTCCTTTCATATGAGAGCAAACAAAAATTCTGTATGTTTTTTGCACAACAAAAAAATATACAGAATTTTTTGTCATTGGGGCTTGCCTGTCGAAATCAGTTGAAGTATAATACCGGTATACCGGTATGCTGATTAATCAAAATTACAGAACATCTTCCAGGTTGAGTATTTTTGGATTTTCCATATGGAGCATGGTAATGTCATAAATATTCGCCAGATCGCCGGATTTCATAGCGTTCAGCATAGCTTCATGCTCTTTGATGGTGGCTTCCATCCGGCCTTCGTGTTTCAGCGAAAGGATTGCCAGCCGCTTGATTTGGTAGATAAAGCTTGCGAATAATTGATCAAAGGCTGAATTGCCCGCATAGGCGACCGTTTCAATATGAAACTGATTGTCATAATCGACGAACTGATTGATATCCCCGGAGTTTTCCGCGATCTCCTTTTGCAGCTGCAGATAGCCGCCCAGTTTGTCGAAAAGGAGACGGGCCTTATCGCTGCTGTAATTCTGGGTGATTTGGTAAGTACAGTAGCCCTCGATGGCGGAACGCACCTGAAAGGTTTCGATGATATCCTGAGGCGTCAGCTGATGAAGGCAGAACCCCTTGCTGGGGATGATATCGATATACTTTTCCTGCGCCAGACGAAGAAGCGCATCCCGCACGGGCGTGCGCGAGATTCCGATTTCTTTGGATAATTTGGTTTCCGAATAAATCTGATCGTATTGAAACTGATCGTCCAAGATTAAAGCCTGGATATAGTCATAAGCCGTTTGTTGTAAAGGTTTTGTGTTTTGCATGATGAATTCCTCTTTTCCGGATTCATTGTACACTATGCAAAAAACCTTCGCAATACCAATATTCAGTTAATGTATGAAAATGAAAGGAGTTGAACATGTCGAATCAAAAAGTCAAAGTACTGCCGGAAATGGATGTGGTCTACGAAAATGCCCGGCTGCCTTTTCCTCTGGCGGAATATCAGGTAAGGCTCAGAAAAATCCGCAGAGAAATGGCTGCCCGGGAGATCGATTTGCTCTATCTGACTTCTCCCGAAAGCATGTATTATATCAGCGGCCTGAACCTGGCCTGGTACAGGAATGGGTCGCCGTCGGCGCGGGACGAAGAAAAAGCGGCCGGAATCGCAGTCCATGTGGATCATGACTATTTTATCCTGTTTGAAACAAAGGACGAATATGGGCTGGTATCCGGTTCAACCTGCGCATCCGATATTCGGATCATGGATGAAACGCAGTCACAATCCGCAGAAAACGGATCCGATCTTTATGATTTTGTCGCAGACAACCTGAAAGCAGAGGGCTGGATTACAGGCAGTGCCGCTTTGGAGATGAGATGCCCAAGAACACCCAGAACTGTCGGCGACAGGATGAAGGCCAAGCTGGAAGAGCATGGATGCCGGGTTGTAGATGGGACGGACTTGTTAGTAAAGATCCGCAGAAAAAAATCACCTATGGAACTCAACTATATCAGAAAGGCCAGCGCCATCGCCGATATCGGCCATGAAGCTGCGGCTGCACAGCTTTGCGCCGGCATGACAGAACTGGAGCTGGCGGGCATCTATACCTGCGCGATGATGAAAGCAGGGGGCGAAAGCGGAGCTGTCGCCGATCTGGTTCAAAGCGGAAGGGGAAAGCTGTGGTGCGGCCATGCTCCCGCCGGCAGAAAGCTCATTATGCCCGGCGAGCCGGTCCGGATCGATCTGGCAGGCGTTTATAACCGTTACCATGCTCCGATGGGACGGTGCTGCTATATCGGAAAACCGGATCCGGACTTTGCCGATCTCTATCACAGAGCCAATGGACTGGTCATGGAGGAAGTGATACGCATATTAAAACCTAATATGCCAGTGAGAGAATTCTACGAAAAACTGATGAAGACCTGCAAAGAGCTGGGCCTGGAAGAGTCCCAAAAGCGGATGGGCGGCTATGAAATCGGCATTGGGTTTGCGCCCGACTGGTGCGGCCAATTTGTCCACGGTCCCAATAGGGAGCATCAAGACGAATGTTTTGAGCCCGGTATGGCCGTTACCTTTAAGACTGGCATGGGCGGGATGGATACGATTCTTTTCACAGAAGACGAAGTTGAAATTCTGGGAAATACAACCCGTGAACTGATGATAACCGATTAGGAGGTAAGGAGAATGAGGAAACTGATTGAGCCGATGAAAGACTTGAGTCTGATCAGCGAGGATATGGAGCTGCCTTTCCCGCTGTATGAATATAAAAACCGATTGAATAAAATAAGAAAGAAAATGGAGGAAAAAGGCATCGATACCCTTTATCTGACTCTCCCCGAAAACGTTTACTACGTCAGCGGCCTCAAGTTGATCTGGTACAGAGCCAATTCCTCTCCTGTGTGGAACGATACAAAGATTACAGGAGCCGCCATCCACGTCAATTCGGATAAGTTCATGATCTTTGACTGTGTGGATGAAGAGGGCGCGGTTTATGGAAGCACCTGCTGCACGGATCCGAGAATCAAGAACGATATCCCCCAGGACGTGATGATGGGAGAAGCGCGGGAGTGTCCGGGCCCAGGCGAAGATTTCATGGACCTGGTGGTCAAAGACCTTTATAACGAAGGCTGGCTTAAAGGCGTGGTGGCCCTGGAAATGGGGAGCTACCGCCCTCCGAGAACCGTGAGCGAAATCTTTCAGGCAAAGCTGGAAGCAAAAGGCGCAAAAATCGTTGATGGAACGGACATTGTTCTCGACATTCGAACGATCAAGTCACCTCTGGAGATCAACTGCATCGAAAAAGCGGCCCACATTGCCGATATTGGGCATAAAGCCATCCGGGATAATCTCCATGAAGGAATGACCGAGCTGGAGCTGGTGGCTGAGTATACCTCGGCCATGATGAGAGCGGGCGGCGAGAGCATGTCGCTGGTGGATATGTGCCGATTTGGAACGGGAAAATACTGGTGGGTTCATTCGCCTGCGGGAAGAAAAAAACTGATTCGCAATAATCCGGTAGCAGTGGATCTGTGCGGTGTCTATAACCGATACCATGCTGATCAGGTGCGGGCCTACTCCCTGGGAGAACCGCCCAACGAAATCGCGGAATCTTATACGATGGCAGGAAAAATTATGAAACAAGTAGCAAAGATCATCAAGCCCAATTTGTCCATCGATGATTTTTACGACGAGATCACGCGATTTATTAAAGAGGAAGGCGCTTGGGATGAACAATACTGGCTCGGCGGCTATGAGCTGGGCATCTCCTTTCCGCCCGATTGGGTAGGCAACTTTGTTTACGATCCATATATTGATTCCAATGGCGCCAGGTTCGAACCGGGGATGGTGGTGAACTTTGAAACCGGATTCGGTATAGTGGACACGCTTGTTTTTACGGAAAAGGAAGCCAGAATTCTGGGAACGACACCGTGGGAGCTGCAAATCGTGGACCCGGATTCTCCTCTGGCGGAATGAATGGAGGAAAACAATGAAAAAATTCGAAACAGGCGGGGAGATCAAACAATATCACGTGGGCCTTTTGGCCGCTATTACGATGGTCTTTTCGCTGGTGGCCGCCGGTGCGTACGGCGTGGAAGAAATGGTTCCGGCCTGCGGGCCGGGAATGACCATTGTCCTGCTGCTGGTGATCCCGTTTATCTGGGGACTGCCCATGGGCTTTGTTTCCGCGGAGCTGGGAGGCGCCCGGCCGGTGGAAGGCGGCTATTATAAGTGGGTACAGGAAGGTCTGGGCGAATTTTGGGGCTTTCAGTCCAACTGGTGGCGGACCTGTTCCTGCTATATAGGCAACGCCGAATCAATCGTTCTTGCCAGCGGATATATCGGAATGGCACTTGAACTCAATCAGACTGAGACCTATATTTTGCGGGTTGCGCTGGTCATCCTTCTGATCGGCCTCAACATTCGCGGAATTGGTGATGTCAGCGTTGTTACCCGGTTTTTCATCCTGTTAGTTCTGACCGCTTTTGGGCTGATTGCCATCCTGGGGTTTGTACATTGGAACAACAACCCCTTCGATCCTTTCGTGCCCGAGGGCATGGGCCTCTTGGAAGCCGCGGCGTCCGGGATCATCATTGGCATGTGGATGTATTCGGGTTACGAAAGTCTGTCCACCGTTGCAGGGGAGATCAAACAGCCCCAGGTAATTCCCAAGGCGCTGGTAATCGCCATACCGCTGATCGTCGCAACCTATGTGCTGCCCATTACCGGAGGCCTGGCATCCATCGGCCAGTGGGAGAACTGGAGCACGGATCCTTCCGCACCAGTCGGCTACCATACCGTATTGACCAATTATCTGGGTTCCTGGACCGGTATTGTTTTCCTATTTATCTCGGCAGGGGCAATGGCAGCTTTATGCAACGCTTATATTGCCACCAGTTCAAGAGGCTTTTTCACCCTGTCCCATGACAGGCTGGCGCCTCCGATCCTGGTGAAGGTTTCTAAGAAAAGAGGCGTACCGTATGTTCCAATCTTAATCATGGGCGCAGTGGATATCATTATGTGCCAGTTTGACTTCACGGCGATTGTAGTCATCGATGTATTTTTCTTCATGACCTCGTATATCGTCATTTACATTGCTGCTATCCGGCTGAGAAAAACAATCCCCGATGAGGAACGGACCTTCAAGCTTCCTGTCAGCGACGGTGTCTTTACCGTTATCTGCATTGTTCCCATCATCCTGGCCGTGTGCGCTTTATTTGTCAATGGCGCCGATTACTTTATCGGCGGCGTCATAGGACTTGTCAGCGGGCCGGTGGTATATGTGTTCTGGAAGAGAAGATACGGCGGTCTGGCCGTGATTGACCCTGACCATTATCCGCTCAATCCAAGGACAAAACTGGGACAAGGAGATCTGAGACGGATCGGAAATTTGTGCTTGATGCTGGCCACCGTTGGACTGGCGGGACGGTTCTTCCTTCCGTGGTACGAGGCTGGCGGAGAAAGCTATTATGATGAAACTTACGGAATGAATCAAATGTTCGACACCTTCATGTGGGTGCTCACAGCAGCGACGATCATCTTATATGCAGCAGCGATTATCCTTCTTCGCGTTGGGAAAAAAATTGACCGGTAGCGCCTATATAAAACAGGCAACAATGGATTGTCGAAAGAAAGGATACATATGAAAAAAATTGGTTTTATTGGATTGGGAATCATGGGTAGGCCGATGGCGTTAAATCTTTATCATGCCGGCGAGGATATCCTGGTAAACGATGTTGACGATGGTGTGCTTGAGAGCATAAAGCAGCAAGGGCTGCCTGTTGGCACAGTATCGGAAATCGGCAGAGAATGCGACTTGGTTTTCATGATTTTACCCAATGGGGACATTGTAAAGGAGGTTATCTTTGGAGAGGGAGGACTTACTTTCTCCCCAAAGAAACCACGGATCATCTGCGACATGAGTTCGGTCACACCGGACCAATCCCGCGACTGCCATAAGAGGCTGGAAAAAATGGGCGTTGCCTTTGTGGATGCTCCCGTCAGCGGCGGCGAGCCGAAGGCAGTTGACGGCACGTTGTCCTTTATGGCCGGCGGCGATGAACAAAACTGCCAGACGCTGAAGCCGTATTTTGAAATCATGGGCAGCAGCTCCGTGCGCATCGGAGGACCGGGCAGCGGGAGCATCGCCAAACTGGCCAATCAAATTATCGTCAATCTGTCCATTGCCGCAGTTTCCGAAGCCTTCGTTTTTGTGAAAAAAGCTGGCGCGGATCCGGAAAAGGTATACCAGGCGATCCGGGGAGGTTTGGCCGGAAGTGAAGTGCTGGATGCCAAACTGCCCATGATCCTGAAACGGGATTTTACCCCTGGAGGAAAGATTGCCGTCAATCATAAGGATATTAAAAACGTTTTGGAAACAGCGAAGGATCAAAAAATCCCGCTTCCGTTTACAGCGCAGCTTTTTCAGGTGATGCAGGCGTTGGATGTCAGCGGGAACATGGAAGATGACCACAGCGGGATCATTCAGTATTTTGAAAGGCTGGCAGGAGTGGAAGTCAGCTGCGAGGGGGAATAAGATGGAAAAATCAGCATTTGAAAGACAAAGGATTCAGGACGATTCCGCGATAGAGCGCATCTTGAAGAATGAAATTGAGCAAAATGAAAAAAAGCTGATCGTGCTGGACGACGATCCTACGGGGACCCAGACCGTTCGTGGAGTTTCGGTCTATACCGATTGGAGCAAAAGCAGCATTGAAGCAGGTTTTGACGAAGAAAATAAGCTGTTTTATATTTTGACCAATTCCAGATCCATGACAGAATCGGAAACCAGGGCGCTGCACGAAGAAATCGCCGAAACGATTTTAGCGGTTTCCCAGGAAAAAAACAAGGACTTTCTGATCATAAGCAGGAGCGATTCCACCCTCCGGGGGCATTATCCTTTGGAAACCAGCACCCTGCGATCTGTACTTGAGCAGGCATTTCCCGTTGACGGGGAGATCTTATGCCCCTTTTTCCAGGAAGGAGGAAGATTGACCATTGGGGATGTTCACTATGTGAAAGAAGGGGAAGCTTTGATTCCCGCAGGGGATACGGAATTTGCAAAGGACAAAACCTTCGGCTACTGCTCCTCAAATTTAAAAGACTACATTGCAGAAAAGACGGGCGGAGCATTCCCAGCCGAAACTATAAGCTCCGTTTCTTTGGAGATGCTCCGCAGCGGTGAACTGGATAAAATTGAAAAGCTGCTTCTGGATGTAAAGGATTTCAATAAAGTGATTGTCAATGGGGAAACGTATCAGGATTTAAAGGTGTTTTGCGCGGCCTTTTACCGGGCAATGGACAAAGGAAAACGCTTTCTGATCCGGTCGGCGGCATCCATTGTGAAAGTTCTTGGCGGAATCAGCGATGCTCCGCTGCTGGACAGACAACAGCTGCTTGACGGCAGGTCAGCATCTGGAGGGCTCATTATCGTCGGTTCATACGCAGAGAAAACAACCAGGCAGCTCAATGAACTAAGGGGGCTGAAAAACGCTGTTTTTCTCCAATTCGATTCCGACTGTGTTTTGGACGAAGCAGCCCTTGCAGCAGAACAGGACCGTGTTATACAAGCGGCCGAACAGGCCATAAGGGAGGGTAAAACAGCTGTGATCTTTACCAGACGGCGGCCTCTGCATGTGGAAGGGGATACCAGGGAAGCTGTTCTGGTCCGCTCTGTGAAAATATCGGATGCGGTTTCATCCATTGTCACCAGCATTCGTATCATTCCCAGGTTTATCATCGCCAAAGGCGGCATTACTTCCAGCGATATCGCCACTAAGGCGCTGCAGATCAGGCGGGCAGAAGTGCTGGGTCAGATCAAGCCGGGTATCCCTGTCTGGAAGAGCCAATCTTCGGGAGCATATCAAGATGTGCCTTATATCATCTTTCCGGGAAATGTGGGGGAGGACGATACCTTAATGGAAGTGGCGGAGCTGCTGGCGGAGTAGAAAGAAGGTGCGGTAATGAGAAAAGTATTTTACAACGGAACGATTTATACAGGAGAAAAGAAGCTTTATGCGGACTATGTTATAATTGAAGATAATTTTATCGTGGAAGTGGGAGATGGGTTTGATGAGGAACGGTACTGCAAAGAAGGCGCGGAGCTGATCGATCTTAAAGGACGGATGCTGCTGCCAGGGTTTATCGATGCCCACGCCCATCCGTTTACCTCCGCATTTCAGATGTCGCAGATGGTCCTATCCTTTGACATGGGCAAGGATGAAATTCTGCGAACGGTAAAAACTTATATAGAAGAAAATCCCGAAAATGACAGCTATTTTGGCATCGGTTACGGGGAGCACGTCTTTGGTGATGCGGGGCCGAACAAGGGGATGCTGGACCGGATTTGCGCAGATAAACCGGTTATCCTGGTGGGAGCATCGGGCCATGAGGCCTGGGTCAATTCAAAAGCTTTGGAAAGGGCGGGCGTGGACCGGAGTACGCCCGATCCGATCCCGGACGTGCAGTTTTATAAACGGGACGATGAAGGGAATCCCAGCGGTCATTTGATTGAGAGCGCACCCATTACCAATGTGATCAAAGCGGTTGACCCTTTTGTGATGGAAAAGGCGGAGCAGACCTTGCTGAAAATTTTGCGGGATTTCAGCAGTTACGGAATCACGACCATTGTGGATTGCGGATTTATCCCTTATATAAAGGAGCGGGCTGAACAGCTGCTGGACAAGTTTATCCAAAAGGGACTCCTGCCTCAGCGAATCTTTGGCAGCAACCACATTAACGAGCTGGCGGAGCTGGAGGGATGGCAGGATTATCTGTATCATATGCGATGCAAATATAATACTGATTATGTGCGCTTCAACACATGGAAGGTGATCAATGACGGTATTGTTGAGGCACGCAGCGCCAGCATGACAGAGCCCTTTTCCGGCATGGAAAAAACCAGTCCGCCGCTTTTATACGGTGAAACGCTGCACAGCTTGTGTGTCGAGGCTGCATCCTTGGGTTATGACATTCATCTGCACGGAATCGGCGATCATACGGTGCATGAGAATTTGATGGCTGCGAAAGCTGTGCGGGATGCGGGGTATGAAGATACGATTATTACAAACGCCCATACCCAGTGCGTCTTAAAAAGCGATATCCCCCTCTTTGCCAGGCTGAAGGTAATCGCCAATACCACAGGGGTGTGGCATTACGGCGATTTGAATGCTGTAGAACTGCTGGGCAAGAGGGCAGATGAAACCTTCCCTTTATATAGCATCGTTAAGGCCGGTGCCAGGATGAGCCTGGGCAGTGATTTCCCCGGCGACGAATATGGGCCGCAGCCGCTCAATTCCATAGAGACCGGCGCTACCAGACAGCTGTGCGGACAGCCGGATTCTCCCGTTTTGCAGCCAGAAGAGGAACGGTTGCCAATAAGCGAGCTGATTAAGGGATTTACAGAAACGGCGGCTTTCCAGGTCAGGATGGATAAAAAAATAGGGACTATTAAAGCCGGAAAATATGCGGATCTGGTTGTGCTGGACCAAAATCTGTTTGATGTAAACCCTTATGATATCCACAAAATAAAAGTTTGTATGACCATCATGGACGGCAACATCACATACCAGGATGGGGACTTTTGCCTGAAATAGAGATAACAGCTGCGCCTTGTATTTTTCCATTAACTGCGCAAACTAATCATAGTTATTTTCACTTTGATTAGGAAAGGTAAATATATGAAATTTGACGCAGTTTATTATGAACCGGACAGCTTGAACTACCCTTTGGGCAAACAGCTGAAAGAGAACTATGGCAGTCTGCCCTGGATAGCGATTGAAAATCACAATGCAATTCAAGAGATGCGGGAGAAGCCAAATGCTGAGTTCGCCAGGATGAAGCGGAATTTGATCGTCGGAACCCGGAAAACTCATAAATACACAGAAAATCATAAGGTATCGGATTATCTGGTGCCTTATACATCCTCGGGCTGTACCGCCATGTGCCTGTACTGCTATTTGGTTTGCAACTATAACAAATGCGCATATCTCCGTCTCTTTGTCAACCGTGAACAGATGCTGGACCGGCTCATTAAACGGAGCAAAACGGCTGGGCGGGAGCTGACCTTCGAAATTGGCAGCAATAGCGACCTGGTGCTGGAAAACACCATTACGGAAAATCTGCTATATACCATTCCAAGGTTTGCAAAAGAGGGCTCCGGCCGCCTTACGTTTCCAACTAAATTTCATATGGTTGATTCTTTGCTGGATTTGCCCCATGAAGGGAAAGTCATTTTTCGAATGAGCGTTAATCCGCAGCCACTGATTAAGCGAGTTGAATTGGGGACCTCCGATTTGAAGCAGCGAATTACGGCAGTGAACAACATGTGTCAAGCAGGATACCCATGCGGAATTTTGATTGCCCCGGTTATTTTATGCGAGAATTGGAAGGAACTGTATACAGAGCTTTTCGAAGAATTGAAAGAAGGTTTGACTGAGAAAGCACGAAGTCAGCTGTTTTTGGAAATTATCCTGATGACTTATTCTTACGTCCATCGAGCGATCAACGGTGAGGCATTTCCCGGGCTGCCGGATTTGTACGATAAGGAAATGATGACTGGCCGCGGACGAGGACGTTATTGCTATCGGATAGAGGAACGAGATAAAGCTGAATCTTATTTAAGGACTGAAATAAAACGGATTCTTGGAGATGTACCCATTCTTTATATCAGTTAGAAATAAGATGAGTTTGAGAGACAAGGGTCATGGGGCGGTTCTTTTTCTAATTGTCCGCAGATAACAAAAAAAGTCGAGAGACTTTCGAGATTCATGTGATATCATATGAACGAACAAAGGACAGGAGGCAGAAAGATGGAAGAGCAGCTGAAAGCCGTGCAGTGTATGCAGGATTATATTGAAACCCATATTGAAGAAACCATTACGCTGGCTGATCTGGCAAAGGTATCGTTCTTTTCCCCATGGTATGCCTATCGATTATTTAAAGCCTATACAAACTACACGCCAGCGGACTATATCAGGCGGCTCAGGCTATCCAAGTCGGCTTTAAGACTTCGGGACGGAAATTTCCGGGTGATCGACGTGGCATTTGATTTGGGGTTTCAAAGCGCTGATGGATATCAGAGGGCCTTTTATCGGGAGTTTGGATGCAACCCGGGTGAGTATGCCAAAAATCCGGTGCCGCTGTACTTGTTCACGCCGTATGGAGTCATCTACAAGCAAGCAGGAAAGGAAGGCAGGAACATGGGAGAAGTAAAAAATGTATTCATTCAAGCCGTGAAAAAACCCGAAAGAAAGGTAATCATCAAACGGGGAAAAGAGGCGGAGGATTATTTTCAGTATTGTGAAGAAGTGGGATGCGATGTATGGGGGCTGTTGACCAGCATACGCTCCATCAGCGGCGAGCCGGTCTGCATGTGGCTGCCGGATAAATATCGAAACCCAGAAACGTCTAAATATGTCCAGGGAGTAGAAGTGTCCGCCGGCTATCAGGAGTCGGTTCCTGACGGCTTTGAGCTGATCAGTCTGCCGGAAGCGGATTATCTGCTCTTCCAGGGCGAACCCTTTTTGGAAGAAGATTATTGTCAGGCCATCGAAGATGTGCAACAGGCGATTCAAAAGTTTGACCCAAGCACCCGCGGATATGAATGGGATGACGAAAATCCCCGCATACAGCTGGAACCAATCGGCAGCAGAGGGTATATGGAATTAATGCCCGTAAGCCCTGTCGGGAAAAAATAATAAACCAAAGTGCCTGCGTTGTTCAGGCGGATAAAGCAGGATTATGACGCAAAAAGAGGCGGCTCCAGGGAGGAAATCGTTCCTCCTCGCTGGGCCGCCTTTTTTAGCTGTAGCAGCTTGTTGAAAACTGATTTAATCTTATCTTACTGTTTCTACGCGGATGAGATTGGTTCTTCCGGTACTCTGCAGTGGCAGACCGGCGCTGATGACGATGGTATCGCCTTCCTTGACAACCTTCATTTTTTTTGCGCCGCCTTCCGCTTGATCCAGCAGCATGTCCCATTGATCCTCGTATTGGGTCAGAACCGGATATACGCCCCAGGACAGGGCCAGCTGGTGATACGTCTTTTCTCTCGGCGTGGCAGCTACGATGGGCTGTATCGGCCGGAACTTGGACATCTTTTCCGCCGTGTAGCCGGACCGGGTAATGGCGATGATGGCCTTGGCTTTTAAGTCATGGGCGGTTGTGCAGGCCGCATGACCGATGGCGTTGGATTTGTCCTTAGCATCCATTTCATAATCCATGATTTTGTACAGATTGACATCGAAGGCGTCTCTTTCCGCCTGTTTGACGATTTTAGACATGACCTTTACGGTTTCAACTGGGTACTTGCCCATGGCGCTTTCCCCTGAAAGCATGACTGCCGAAGTTCCATCAAAGACCGCATTGGCTACGTCTGTGATTTCTGCTCTTGTAGGCGTAGGGCTTGCGACCATGGATTCCAGCATTTGCGTGGCGGTGATGACGATTTTTCCAGCCTGGCAGCATTCTTTTATAAACTTTTTCTGGATACCGGGAAGCTTGGCAAAATTCACTTCCACGCCCATATCCCCTCTGGCGACCATGATGCCGTCGGAGTGGGCCAGGATCTGCTTGAAGTTATCGATCCCTTCCATATTTTCGATCTTGGAGATGATTTTGATCTTCTCGCCGCCGTTTTCCTTGAGGAAATTCCGCAGGTCGATCACATCCTGCTGGGTACGCACAAATGATGCGGCTATATAGTCCACATCGTGTTCAATGCCGAAAAGCAAATCCTGTTTGTCCGCTTCGCTCAGGTATTCCAAATCCAGATGTGTCTTTGGCACATTGACGCCTTTGCGATTGCTGATTTTTCCACCGTTTGTTACCCGGCACACGACCTGATCGCCTTCTGTATGCTGCACCTTGAGCGCCACTCTGCCGTCGTCGATCAAAATCGCGGTTCCGGGGCTGACTTGCCGGGGAAGGTCTTTATAAGTAATGGAACTCTGTTCTTGATTTCCCTTTATATCGGCCGCGGTGAGGGTAAAGGTTTGTCCATTCTTTAAGATGACGCTGTTTTCAGCGAAGTCGCCGAGACGAATTTCCGGCCCTTTGGTATCCAGCAGAACTGCGGCTGGAATTCCAATCCGGTCTCTTACCTTTCGAAATCTGCGGATCATTTCGCTATGTCCCTGATGATCCCCATGGGAGAAATTGAGACGTGCCACATTCATGCCGGCTAAGAGCATTTTTTCCAAAACCTCTTCGCTGGAGCTGGCAGGTCCCAACGTACATACAATTTTAGTCTTTTTCAATTTCAACACCTCTTTTCAATGATATCAATAAAATTTCAGGCGGATGGTTTCGCTGGTTGAGCATATTGATATATGCGACGTGATACGCTTGCTGGTCCAAATTACGGGCCAGCTCCAGAACCTGCTGCTTTTCTTCTTCACCGCCGGGATGGCCGCTGTACATGGTAATACAGATCAGTCCATTGACAGCAAGAAGCCGGAGCGCTGCTTTTACGGCCTTTACGGTCGTTTCCCCGCAAGTAGCGATCTCCTTGGACGCAGCAGGCAAATATCCCAAGTTAAAGACAACTGCCTGAACCTTTTTCTTTATATATGCGCCCATATATTCGTGGCTGTCCTGTATCAAATGAACCTGGTCAGAATATAAGCCTTCTTTTATAAGGGCGTCTTTTGTCCGCTCGATTGCTGCTTGTTGAATATCGAACGCATAAATCTCCTTTGCACCAGATCGGAGCAGAGCGATGGTATCGTTTCCATTGCCGCAGGTGGCATCGATGGCTGTCCCGCCGTCCCGCAGGTAGAGGGATACGAAATGCATCGCCAGCTGCGTGGTGCTGCGTATTAGATTTTTCATGGACTTATTATAGCACAAGCGTTTTCTTTTCGCATTATAAACATGGAAGGGTTTTTCCTTTGCAGTCGGCCCTCTGCATATCCCGATTTTAAGTTTTTTTTCGGATTTCTATTCGATATAGGCAAAATCAAAGGCGATGTCCATAGAAAATTATCAGATATTTATATTTTATCGCTTGCGTTGAAACTAATTTGCTCCGATTTTCGGAGCCACATATATAAGCTTGCACTAACTCGACTTACGAGATCAACTATTTGGTTGATTCTGGCCGCCAAAGGCCGGATTTATATGGACATTGCCTGCAATAATCCCTATTTCGAATAGAAATGGGATTATTTTACATTTGAGTCTGCCTGATTTTGTTATCGACAGAGCTTGCTGCGAAGTGTGGGCCAATTCCCCAGAATAAGAATTGGCCCATGGGGAATGATAGTATTAATTATGAAGATAAGCAGGATTACGCTGGGCAAATACACGGCTGCAAAAGAATAAATCATTTTATCTGATTTTATCTAAAAAAATATGTTGACAGATGGACCATGAAATGGTAATATAACTCTTGCAGTTACTTCGAAAGTACTGATGTGGCGGTGTAGCTTAGTTGGCTAGAGCGTCCGGTTCATACCCGGAAGGTCGGAGGTTCGACTCCTCTCGCCGCTACCACTTTCGGGCGTTTAGCTCAGCTGGGAGAGCACCTGCCTTACAAGCAGGGGGTCATAGGTTCGAGCCCTATAACGCCCACCAAATTGCGGTCCGGTAGTTCAGTTGGTTAGAATGCCAGCCTGTCACGCTGGAGGTCGACGGTTCGAGCCCGTTCCGGATCGCCAATTTTTAGAAATTCAGTATTGCATAAGTGGCTTGCCGCATATATAATATATATGCGATATGTGGTGGGTATCGTCAAGTGGTTAAGACAATGGGTTGTGGCTCCATTATGCGTGGGTTCGAATCCCACTATCCACCCCAATTTAATAACAGCGATGGGGTATCGCCAAGCGGTAAGGCAATGGATTCTGATTCCATCATGCGCAGGTTCGAATCCTGCTACCCTAGCCAATAGATGCGGCAGAGCAATCGCTTTGCCGGATGCGGCGACATAGCCAAGTGGTAAGGCAGAGGTCTGCAAAACCTTTATTCCCCAGTTCAAATCTGGGTGTCGCCTCCAAGAGTGAGACTTCAATGTTTATAACGTTGAAGTCTTTTTAATTTGAAAAAGCGCATTGCGGTGCACAGCTGCGAAAAATGGATTTTCTTAGAGATTTTTTTGCAGACGTCTGTGTACGCCTGGCTGCTCTCGGTTGTTGTTTCTGCCGCCAAGCTACGCACAGCCGTATCCCTGCTTCAACCCATAAGGACAACAAACGTATTAAAAGATAAAGAATATGAAAGAGGAGTACAGCATGAACAAGACATTTTATTTCAAAGACTGCTATCAGCCAAATCACAAGAACTTACGGCGCTGGACACTCATTATACTAGCGCTGGCAATTTGCCTGATTGCAGCCGGATGCACAGATGACGGCCGGCAAGGGACAGGGGCTGCGGCTATATCGCCAGAGGATATTCCGGAATATTCCCAGCAGCCATACATCGAGATCAACGGAAACGAACCGTATTTTGACCAGGCCGATTTGACGACAACGGCCTTTGAAACCTACAGCGACCTGGACGATCTCGGCCGGTGCGGCGAGGCCTATGCCTGCGTGGGAAAAGAAGTGATGCCCACCGAGAAGCGGGGTTCCATCGGAATGATCAAGCCCGCAGGCTGGCATACTGCCAAATACCAAAACGTGGATGGAAAGTATTTATACAATCGCTGCCACCTGATCGGCTACCAGCTGACAGCGGAAAACGCCAATGAAAAGAACCTGATTACAGGCACCCGCTATCTCAATGTGGAAGGGATGCTGCCCTTTGAGAACGAAGTGGCGGAATATGTGAAAGAAACCAATAACCATGTACTGTACCGGGTTACTCCCGTCTATGACGGCGATAACCTGCTGGCGGACGGCGTGCTGATGGAAGCCTTATCGGTGGAAGATCAGGGGGAAGGTGTGAAATTCAACGTATTTGCCTACAACGTACAGCCGGATATTGCCATCGACTATCAGACTGGGGAGAGCCATATGAAGGACCAGACCGGGACAAAGGCAGAAACGACTGCTGCCTCGCAAGAAAGCACACAGGAATATATTGTGAATCGAAACTCGGACATTTTCCATAAACCCACTTGCGCAAGCGTCAAGAAAATGGCGGATAAAAATAAGGAACCTTTCAAAGGAAGGAGAAGCGTGCTCATCGATCAAGGGCTGAAGCCCTGCGGAAACTGCCATCCATAAACGATCTACCATCCAGCCGTATTGACTCAAAACAGGGCTGCTGCATAAAAGCGATTTGCTCCATGCGGCAGTCCTGTTTTTATTTTTGGCACCAAAATTGCATAAAATAATAGCGTGAAATTGATTTATCCCATTCGCAATTCATTCTTGGATGTTGAAGGAGGAAATTATGAAAGACATTCAGTTTAAGCAAAATGGGAGATTCTTCTACGGATGGATCATTGTGATCGTCGGACTTTTTCTGATGACCTTTGCCTACGTTGGTTTTGTTTCGTTAACAAGCGTGTTCGTGCTGCCGGTTACGGAAGATTTGAATTTTGAACGGGGAGAGTGGATGACCTACCTGACGATTCTTTCCCTGGCTTGTGTAATTTGTTCGCCTCTGCTGGGCAAACTGATGGGAAAGGGCAGATTGAAAATCTGGGTTGCCGTCTGCTGCCTGCTGGGATTCATCGGATATTTCGGTTTTTCAAGAGCGGATTCTCTGACGGCCTTTTATCTATTCGCTCTCATCTTAGGCGTGGGCTTTGCGGGAACAGCGCCCATGCCGGTATCCATTCTCATTAACAAATGGTTCGGAGGAAAAGTCAGAGGAACGGCCACAGGCATCGCCTTTTTAGGAAGCGGATTGGGAGGTATGATTCTCTCGCCTATTCTCAATGGGGTTATCTCCGCTTACGGATGGAGAACTGGATATATTGCTCTGGGGATTGTATTCCTGGTTTTAATGGTGATTGTACTAGCTTTTGCCAACGATAATCCCCAGTCTAAGGGATTTGTCAGAATGGGAGAGGATGAAAGCGAAGCTGCCGCCGCAGCTATAGAAAAGCAAGGTAAAACACTTTCTGAGGCCATGCGCACGCCGGAATTTTATTTTGCTGTCTTATCGACCATTCTGGTGGTCCTGGCATCCAGCGCCATCTTGGCAAACTCGGTAGCCTACTTTGTGGGATGCGGTATCGGTGAAGCCAAAGCCGCATCGCTCCATGGACTGCTGCTGGGTTCTCTCATTATCGGAAAGCCGGTTATGGGGGCCGTTACTGACCGATTCGGCATTCGGACAAGCTCAGTGCTGACCACCATCATCTTTGCCGCTACCTTTGCTTCGCTGTTCATCATGCCCAACGCCGCAGGCGTGCTGGTATTCCTGGTAATCGCTTGCTACGGCCTGGGCGGACCGACCATTACAGTGATTCCGCCGCTGATGGTAAACGGTCTCTTCGGAGACAAGGATTACGGGACTTTGGTAGGTGTTATGAACATGGCCACAAGTATCGGCGGGGCCTTCGGCGGTATGGTTGCTGCCAGAGTTTACGACATGACAGGCAGCTACGCCAGCTTTTGGGTTGTGGCTTGCATCGCAGTCATCTGCGCCGCCGTACTCAGGTTCATTGCCTTCAGACTGCATGACTCCCGGCTATAATAAAGATTTGTCAAGGTCTGGTTAGCGGTTTTGAAAATGCCGGCATCTGATATATAATAAAAGGATAGCAGGAGGAAACGCGTATGAGTGATCAGAACATGGACTGCCGCCAGCTGCTTGACAAGCTGGCGCAGCTGCTGGAAATGGAAAAAGACGCGCAGCCGGAAGACATTTACCGGACGTGCGAAAAGATCAAGCAGGAAAGGGATACCTATTTTCTGGCCATGGATAATTGCCTGGACAGCTTCCACGTTACGGACCGGGACGGAAACATCATCTTTGTCAATAAGACCTTTGAGAGGCGTTCCAAAACTTCTAAAGATTTTATCCTTGGAAAAAGTGTGACGGAGATGGAGGAGCTGGGATTTTACCGGCCTTCCGCCGTCCGCATCGCTCTGCGTGAAGGAAGGCCGATCACAATGGTGCAGGCCGGTCCGGGCGGGGATGCCATTGTAACGGCTACCCCTATCAAAGATGCGGACGGGCAGGCGGTTATGTGCGTCAGCAACGCCAGGTTTACTGATGAGTTGGAACTGCTGGATAAGTATTATCGCGGCAGAAACAAGCAGCCGGATTATGATGAAAAATCCATAGTTACCAAGAACGCAGAAGTGGCAAAGCTCTACGAATCGGCTCGGCAGGTAGCAAAGGCGGATTCCAGCATTTTAATAACAGGAGAGACGGGAACCGGCAAAAGTATGCTGGCAAAATATATTCATGACAACAGTCAAAGGGCGAAAGGAAAATTCATTGAGCTCAATTGCGCTGCAATTCCGGAAAACCTGATCGAATCCGAACTCTTCGGCTACGAGTCGGGAGCTTTTACGGGAGCGAAAAAAGGAGGGAAGCCCGGCCTTTTTGAAATGGCGGACGGCGGAAGTCTTTTCCTGGATGAAATCGGTGACATGCCGCTGAACTTACAGGTCAAATTGCTCCATGCCATTCAAAACCGCATAATTACAAGAATCGGCGGAACGGCAGAAAAGCCTGTGAATGTGAGGATTATTACGGCAACCAATAAAAACTTAGAAAAGCTGGTGGAAGAAGGGCTGTTCCGCAGCGACTTATATTATCGCATCCATGTAGTTCCTTTGCATATGCCGGCTCTGCGTCAGCGAAAGGAAGATATCGATGAACTGGTGAAATCGTTTCTACAGCTGTTCAACAACCGCTACGGGAGCCAGGTGGAAATCGTCGATGAGGCCCTGGAAATGCTCAATGAATATCGCTGGCCGGGCAATATCCGGGAGCTGGAAAATCTAATCGAGCGTCTTGTGGTCACTAATCGTACCGGCGTCATTGATGAAGAAACGCTGCCCAATCATATTAAGATTATGACCGACGGGCCTCAGGCGGATGTGCAGGTAAACCGGATTATACCGCTGCGGCAGGCACTGGAACAAGTGGAAGCTCAGCTGATCCATATGACCTTCCAAGAATACCCCAGTACCTATAAGGCCGCCAAAGCCTTAGGCATCAGTCAGTCGGGGGCCAGCAGAAAATTTTTAAAATACCAAAATCAGGAGCCTCATAAATAACCCAAAATTGGATTGGCGACCCATCTGCGGGTTGCTGGAAAAAAGGTTGTGTTTTCAGACAATTTGAAAGCACAGAGCAAAAAAACAAAGAAAAGTGACCCTTTTTTGGGTTGCTTTTTCTGTTTTTTGCTTGGCACGAGACTTGCTCTATATATAAGCGGGATAAACAATTTCACAAATTTATCTGAATTAGAGGAAATCTTATGGAAACAAAAAAAACAATATGTGATTGGATTGATGAAAACAAGGATGAAGTATTTGCCATTTCCGATTATTTGTGGGAGCATCCGGAATTATCTATGCAGGAATATGAGGCCAGTCAAAAAGTTGCCGATCTACTGGAAAAATACGGATTCTTAGTAAACAGAGGCGTAGCCGGGCTGCCTACTGCTTTTGCGGCTGAATACGGGAGCGGTAAACCGGTGCTGGCTTTCAGCTCCGAATATGATGCTCTGCCGGCCTTATCGCAGAATAAGGATTCCGTTGTCCGCGATCCGGTTATTGACATGGCGCCGGGCCATGGCTGCGGACATAATCTGATGGCGGTCGGCGGAGTGCTGGCAGCTATCGCTTTGCAGCGCTGTATGATTGAGCAGGGCCTTGCGGGAACGATTAAGGTCTTTGGAACCCCGGCGGAGGAACTGTGCATCGGCAAGCCTTTTATGGCGCGTGGGGGCCTTTTTGAAGAGGTGGATGCCTTTCTCGATTGGCATCCCAGCCATCGAAACAGGGCTGCCGCCTGCGATACAAACGCCTACTTTAATGTAAAATACCATTTTTCAGGGGTCAGCGCCCACGGCAACGCCCCTTGGAATGGGCGCAGCTCTCTCGACGGCGCCATGCTGATGGGACATGCGGTGGAAATGCTGCGGGAGCATATCGAGCCGGGGAGCAAGGATTCACCGACAACCCTTAATTACGCCTTTCCCGATGTGGGAAACAGCTTCCCCAACGTGGTGCCCGCCAATACGGTTATCTGGTGCGTAGGACGAATGAAAAACGCAGAAATGGCGGCAGATGTTCTGTCCAGGCTGGATGCCTGCGCAAAAGGGTGCGCCCAGGCCACAGGAACCACAGTAAAAGAAGAAGTGATTACCGCGACCCACGATATGATCCCTAATTTATGTTTGGGGCAGCTGATAGAAGAAAATCTGCGTTATGTTGGTGCGCCTGCCTATTCGTCCGAAGATCAAGAGGATGCGAAGAAAATTCAAAAGGCAATGAATGCAAAGGAGACTGGGTACAGCGGCAAGATTGAGCATACGGTACTCAGCAGTCAGCCGGTCACCGATTCTTCCGAATACAGTTGGTTCGCGCCGATCGCCTTTTTAAATGTAGCGTTGGCTCCATCTGAGGATGCCGGATGGCACAGCTGGACATCCTGTAAATTCGCCGGAAGTTCGGTGGGAAAACGGGTTTTGGAAACCGCAGGGAAAATATTGGCTCTCGCGGGGTATGATCTGCTTACAAAACCGGAGATTTTGCAGGAGGCAAAGGCAGAATTAAAAGAGCGTTTGTGCGGCAAACCTTATCAAAGTCTGCTGCCGGAGAACGCCAAGCCGGATTTGACTACCAATAAGGCAGTTATGGAGAGGTTCCGATAATTCTTCAAGGAAAACGAGGCTGCCGCGTGAGGGTGTGCATTGAAAAATTGCACTAACCATAATAAAAGCTGCAAAATTAGTGCAATCATAGATGCCGGGCTGCGCTGCGAAACGCTTTTCACAGGGCAGCCCCCGTTTTCATTTAATAAATCGTTTGTTCGCTCTTATGCGGCGCTATCAGCCCCGCAGCGATTACATATTGAACGCTTTAATAATCCAATAAAACGTATGTATAATTCAGAATTGCGCTATTCTTCCCTGGAACTTTCTTCCATTGCGTGCTTTTCCGCTAAAACGCGTTCATACTCCGCAAAAATCGCTTCCTTAATCTTATTCCTTGTTTCAGAGACCAGAGGGTGGGCAATATCGCGGAAGTCTCCTTCTCCCATCTTTCTGCTGGGCATCGCGATGAACAATCCGTTCTGTCCTTCGATGATTTTGATATCATGCACCACAAATTCATCATCAAAGGTAATCGATACGACCGCTTTCATTTTTCCTTCGTCATTGACTTTTCTTACTCTTACATCAGTAATATTCATTCTTTGTTACCACCCTTTCATGCTCAAACTCATTCTGACAAACGCTGTGCACATAAATACACTTAGTAATATTATACATGAAATGGAATACGTTTACAAGGAACTATTTAAAAAATCTGACTATTTGGAAAAACTTCTACGGTTTTATGCTCTTCATCCACATGTCCCAGGTAGACCAGGGGGATGTAATCAGCAATCTTTTTCTTTTCCGGCGCGATGTTGGCAATGGCGACGCCGATCCCCACTACCTGGGTTTCAAATTCAGATAAAATATCACTGATTCCTTTTACGCTGCCGCCGCCCCGCATAAAATCGTCGATGATCAATGCCCGGCATCCGCTGAGAGCTGCCCGCTTGGATATGGACATTTTCTGCATGCGCTCCGAAGAACCGGAGAGGTAATTGATGCTCATGGTGGCACCTTCGGAAATTTTTGCTTCCCGCCGGACAACGACAGAAGGGAGGTTAAGAAATTCAGCTGTTTTCAGAGCAAGAGGGATACCTTTCGTCTCGATAGTCACAATGTAGTCGGCTCCGCAGTTTCTGAATTTACGGGCGAAAATCTGAGCCATTTCTTTGACCATCACCGGATCGAACATGATATCCGATGTATATAAAAAACCGCCGCCAAGCACCCGGTTTTCTTCTCCCAGCTTCCGGCAGAGCTTTTCTTGAAATTGCAGTCCTTTTTCTTTTGAAATAAAAGGAACATAACGGACTCCACCCGCGGCTCCCGAGATTGTTTCCACCAGGCCAAGCCCGGTGAACTCTGCAATTTCCCGTGCGGCTGCGATGTCCTCGCTGATGCTGGACTTGGCGGCGGAGAACAAATCACAGAACTCATTAAGAGAGAAAATTTTGTTAGGCGAATTGGAAATAATCTCCATCAGCGCGCCTACTCTCTGGCTTCTTTTCATTAGGCTTTCCTCCTGAAATTCGAACGTATATGGCGTATATATTAGATAATATTCGTTTTTTATTTTTTTGTCAATTATAACGCATTTTTTTGTACAATTATGGTATACTATATTCACCATTTTGATACAATGCTGCGTAGCGGGTGTATCTTGGGAAAGATACTCGCTGAGGCCTGTATCAAACAATCAGCTTATCATGACTAGGGAGGAAAAGACAATGGTGAGATTATCTGACTGTAGGCAGATACATTGCATTGGGATTGGGGGCATTGGCCTTTCCGCCATTGCTGAAATTTTAATATCCAGAGGGTACAAAGTCACTGGATCGGATATGCGGGAAAGTGACATTACCGAAAGGCTCATGAAAGATGGAGCCAATATATTTTTAGGCCATAGAGAAAAGAACGTAGAAGGAGCGGACCTGGTCGTCTACTCCGCCGCAGTAGGAGCAGAGAATCCTGAGCTGGCAAAAGCCAGGGAACTGGGCATTCCTACCGCATCCAGGGCGGAAATCCTGGGACTTCTCATGAGTGAGTATGAAAACAGCATCGCTATTTCAGGAACTCACGGGAAAACTACGACAACCTCTATGGTTTCTTTAATTCTAAAAAATGCCGATGAGGATCCGACGATCCTGGTAGGCGGCAACCTGCCGGAAATCGGCGGCAACGTCCAGGTCGGCGCCAGTGAGCATTTCGTAACGGAAGCCTGCGAATATATGGACAGTTTTCTATCCCTGCGGCCCAAGATCGAAATCATTCTCAACATCGACTCCGATCACTTGGATTACTTTAAAGATATTGAGCACATTGCCAATTCCTTTGAAAAATTCGCATCTCTGGTGCCGGAGAACGGAACCATCATCGCATATGATGCCAACCCGTTTGTAAAAAGCGTTGTCAAGGATATGCCCAATGTGCTGACCTTCGGCTTTAACGAAAGCTGCGATTACTATGTCAGCGATATTACTTTCAACGCTGACGGTATGCCGGATTTCAATGTCAATCACGGCGGTAAAGTGCTCTGCCGCATCCAGTTGTCCATTCCGGGAGAACACAATATTTTAAATGCGCTGGCCGCTTTTGCATGCTGCCACATTTTGGGCGTAAAGGCGGATCAGATCGCCGCCACCCTGGAAAACTTCACCGGAACTCAGCGGCGGTTCGATGTTCTGGGAATCACCAGCCATGGCATCAAGATCATCGATGATTACGCGCACCATCCCACCGAGATCAAAGCCACGCTTTCTGCGGTGAAAAATATGCGGCACAATCATATGTGGTGTCTCTTTCAGCCCCACACCTATACCAGAACTATGGCCCTCTTCGACGAATTCGCCCAATCCTTTGAAGCGGCCGATAAAGTCGTACTGGCGGAAATCTATGCCGCACGAGAAAAGAACATTTACAAGATCAGTTCAAAAGGATTGGTGGGCAAGATCAAAGAAGCTTACCCGGAGAAAGATGCCTATTTCTTCGAAGACTTTGAAGAAATCGCCAACTTTGTTTATAATAACGCCGAACCCGGCGATCTGGTCATCACCATGGGAGCCGGTGACATTTATAAGGTGGGCGAACTGATTTTGGAAAAGGATCAGAAATTCTAAAGCGTTTAGGGGGATTTATGAATTTACAAGAATATGAAGCAATGGAGAAAAAACGCCTTGAAATCAATCTCAGGCATATGGAGAACGGTGTCAACTTCGTTGACCTTAAGGCGGCCTATATCGACGAAACAGTAGAAATCGGAACCGGAACCACCATTTACCCTTGCGTTGTGCTGGAGGGAAATGTTAAAATCGGTGAGGATTGTACCATCGGCCAGAATACCCGAATCGTGGACTCGGAAATCGGAAAGGGAACGGTGATTCAAAGTTCCGTGATCATGGAGAGCAAGGTGGGCAATGAGACAAAGGTCGGTCCTTTTGCTTATCTGAGACCGGGAAGCGATATCGGCAGCAACTGTAAAGTCGGCGATTTCGTAGAAATTAAAAATTCATCCATGGGGGACGGAGCAAAAGCCTCCCATCTTACTTATGTGGGCGATTCGGATGTGGGAAAGAACGTAAATCTGGGCTGCGGCGTGGTATTTGTCAATTATGACGGCAGTCAGAAATACCGCTCCACGGTAAAAGACGGAGCTTTCATTGGCTGCAACAGCAATCTGGTTTCGCCGGTGACGATTGAAGAAGGCGCCTATGTAGCGGCAGGAAGCACGGTTACCCATGATGTGCCCGGCGGCGCACTTTACGTAGCCAGGCCCAAACCCAGAACACTGGAAGGCTGGGTCGAAAAAAGAGGAATACTGAATAAGAAGAAAAAATAGAAAACATATTGCCAAACGATTAGTAGGAGAAAGAAGAGGTAAAAAGTACAGATGAAGAATGGAGCGTTTTCAGATTACAAAGTATTTGCAGGAAATTCACACTTGGAACTGGCGGAAGAAATTGCATCGATTATGGGCAAACCCCTTGGAAAAGCTACTGTAACCAAATTCAGCGACGGTGAGATTTCCGTAAACCTGTGGGAGACAGTTAGAGGCATCGATACTTACATCGTCCAGTCTACTTGCGATCCGGTCAACAACAACCTGATGGAGATCCTGATCATGATCGATGCCATGAAGCGGGCTTCCGCAGGAAGAATCAATGCGGTTATCCCTTATTACGGCTATGCCAGACAAGACCGCAAAGCAAAGGCCAGAGATCCGATCACGGCAAAGCTGGTAGCTAACCTTCTCATGGCAGCCGGCGCAGACCGTGTTTTGACCATGGACCTTCATGCGGCGCAGATTCAGGGATATTTTGACATCCCAGTGGACCATCTGGTGGGTCTTCCGATCCTCATCAAGTATTTTAAAGAAAAAGCAATGGATGATATTGTAATCGTATCTCCGGACCACGGCAGTGTAACCAGAGCCAGAAGTATGGCAGAGCCCCTCAATGCTCCCATCGCCATCGTCGATAAACGGCGTCCGGAACCCAACAAGAGTGAAATCATGAATATTATCGGAGATATTGAAGGCAAGAACTGTATTCTGGTAGACGACATGATCGATACTGCCGGCACCATCACCAACGCTGCCAACGCCCTCAAAGATCTGGGCGCCAAGAGCGTGGTCGCCTGCGCTACCCACCCGATTCTTTCCGGTCCGGCAAAGGAGAGACTGGAATCCTCCGCCATCGAGGAATTGGTACTCCTCAATACCGTTCCCATTCCAGAGGAAAGAAGAATCAGCAAAATGAAGATGCTGTCGGTCGCGCCGCTCTTTGCAGAGGCGATGACGAGGGTATTCACCAACGACTCCATCAGCCGGCTCTTCGACTAAGACAAAGGAGCAGCAGATCCATGTACATCATTGCAGGCCTTGGAAATCCGGGAAAGCGCTATGAGAATACGAGACACAACATCGGATTCATCGCCCTGGATCTCCTGGCAGAACGAAACGACATTAAAATCAACAAAATAAAACATAAAGCTTTGGTCGGAGAAGGACGTATCTCCGGCCAAAAGGTTTTATTGGTCAAACCGCAGACTTACATGAACCTTTCCGGCCAGTCCGTCCGGGAAGTGATGGAATACTACAAAGAGGAGATCGACCGCCTGGTGGTGATCTACGATGATATCGATATTCCGTCGGGAACCGTCCGCATCCGTAAAAAGGGGAGCGCCGGAACGCATAACGGCATGCGTTCCATTATCTACGACCTGAAATCGGATCAGTTCCCCAGGATTCGCATTGGAATCGGAAACAACCGCAAAGGCGATTTGCGGGACTTTGTAATCGGCGGGTTTTCCAAAGAAGAAAAAGAGCCGCTTGCGGAAGCGGTGAGACGAGCAGTACTGGCGGCGGAATGTATTGTTGAAAAGGGCATAGATAAGGCTATGAATGAATACAATATAAGACAAAAGGCCGCAGGAGAAAACGATGATAAAAAAGGGAATGATTAATATAACAGGAGCTGCCGAAAGCCGGGTAGCTCCTGTTATTGGGAAGATTTTAAAGGAAGAAGCAAAGGGCCAGTGCCTGGTGGTGGTATCCTCATATATAAGAGCGAAGCGCCTGGCTACAGACCTTTCTTTTTTTGTTGACAAAAATATCTATGTTTTGCCGCCGGAAGAAGAAGGGTTCATCCGCTACGAAGCGAAAAACCACGATCAAATGCTCCAGAGGCTGAAGATCCTCAAAGCCTTGAGAACGGGAGAGGACTGCCTGGTCGTAGCGCCGGCTACCGGGGCCATACGCAAGCTGCCGCCCCATCAAACCTTTGACGACAGCGCAATCAAGCTGACTTTGGGCGAGGAGATCGACCTGGAGCTGGTGAAGGAAAAACTGGTCCGCATGGGCTATGAGCGGGTGCCTCTGGTGGAAGCCAAGGGAGAGTTCAGCATCAGGGGCTCGATCATCGATATTTTCACAGCCGACGGGGAGGCTCCGTACCGGGTGGAACTCTTTGATACGGAGATCGATTCTATCAGAAGCTTTGACCTGGACACGCAAAGGTCCATTGAAAGCTTAAAATTCGTTGAAGTCTATCCGGCGGAGCAGCTGCTCAAGGACAGGACGATTTTTGAAAAAGCGGCTGTGAGAATCAAGCAGGCCTATGCGGGACAGATTCGCAAATATACAGGGGAGCATGCAAGTGAAGAGGAACTGGCACGGGGTGAAAACCTCAAGCTGAGACGGGATCAGCTGATCGACTTCGCGGAAAACTGCATGAATTTGCAGCAACTGGAAAACTATCTCTATTACTTTTACGACGAGACCGAGTACATCTGGGACTACATGAGGCAGCCGGTCGTCATGATCGACGATCCGGCCAGGTGCTACGAAAACCTGGAAGCCCGGGACCGGGAAACGGCCGATGATTTTCAGACCCTGCTGGAACGGGGGCAGGCAGTTCCGGCGGACATGAAACATTTCTCCAATAAAAACGATTATCTCCGCCTCTATGATTTGGACAGGGCCTATTTGTTCACACCCTTTCAAAAGACCATCAAAGGGGTGGATGCTCTGGCGGAAATTCGCAACGTTGTAACCAAGCCGACGCTGGTATTCAACGGAAAGATGGATTTGCTGGAATCGGAAATCCGTTCCTATTTGAAAAACAGCTATAAAGTGACCATCGTCTGCGCCAACGAGGAGCGGGCGGCCAACATGGAAGAATTTCTCTCCAGGGCCGGACTTTTGCAGAGGGTTTGGGTAAAGCAGGGAAGTCTCACCGGAGGCATCGATTTTCCGGAAGAAAAATTCTGCTATATCTGGGACGGGGACATTTTCGGAACGCCCAAAAAGAAAAAACGTAAGAAAAAAACAGCCGGCAGCATGAGCCAGCCCATCAAGTCCTTTGCCGATATGCAGAAGGGCGATTACGTGGTCCATGAAAACCATGGTATCGGTAAATTTATGGGCATCGAACAGCTGTCGGTTCAGAATGTAAAAAAAGATTATCTCAAGATCAAATACAGCGGCCAGGATATCCTTTATGTGCCGGTGGAACAGATGGATATCATCCAGAAATATGTGGGCGCCGACACCGCCAGTCCCAAGCTCAACAAGCTTTCCGGCAGCGAGTGGAAAACCACCAAAGCTAAGGCCAAGGCAGCCATCGCCAATATGGCCAAAGAGCTTTTGGAAGTATCAGCCGCAAGGCAGCTGGAAAAGGGCCACGCCTTTTCTCCTGATACGGTTTGGCAAAAAGAATTTGAGGACAGTTTTCCTTACACGGAAACGGACGATCAGCTCCGCTGTATTGAGGAAATCAAAAAGGACATGGAACAGGATACGGCGATGGACCGGCTCCTGTGCGGCGATGTGGGGTTCGGAAAGACCGAGGTGGCGGCCAGGGCCATGTTCAAGTGCGCTGCCGACGGCAAGCAGGCGGCGGTCCTGGTGCCGACAACCATTCTTGCCAACCAGCATTATTACACCCTCAAGGAACGCTTTGAAAAATTTCCCTTTAAAGTGGAGATGCTCTCCCGTTTTCGCAGCGAGGCTCAGCAGAAAGCCGTCATCGACGGATTGGAAAAGGGCAGCGTCGATGTGGTAATCGGGACCCACCGCATCCTGTCCAAGGATGTGAAATTCAAGGACCTGGGCCTGCTGGTCATCGATGAGGAGCAGCGGTTCGGCGTGCAGCATAAAGAAGTGATCAAGCAGCTGCGAAAGAATGTGGATGTGCTGACCTTATCAGCGACCCCTATCCCCAGAACTCTTCACATGTCGCTGGTAGGCATCAAGGATATGAGCGTCATTGAAGAACCGCCGGAAGAGCGGTATCCGGTTCAAACCTACGTTTTGGAGCAGGACGACATGCTGATCCGGGACGCTGTTGAAAAAGAACTGGACCGGGGCGGACAGGTATATATCGTCTTTAACCGGGTCAAGGGCATCAACAAGCTGGCCGCCCATATTGAGGAATTGGTGCCCCAGGCACAGGTAGCCGTGGGACACGGGCAAATGAACGAGCATCACCTGGAAGATGTGATCATGGGATTTGTTCAGGGCGAGACCAACGTGCTGGTGGCAACGACGATCATTGAATCGGGCATTGACATTCCCAACGTGAATACCATGCTCATCCTGGATGCGGATCGTTTCGGCCTCTCCCAGCTTTATCAGCTCCGGGGAAGGGTGGGCCGCTCCAACCGCATGGCATATGCCTACCTGATGTTTCAAAAGGATAAGAGCCTTTCGGAAGTGGCGGAAAAGCGTCTGAGGGCGATCAAAGAATTTACAGAGTTCGGCGCCGGCTTCAAAGTGGCCATGCGGGATTTGGAGATTCGAGGCGCGGGAAATCTCCTGGGAACCGAACAGCACGGCCACATGATGAACATCGGTTATGAGCTGTACTGCAAGCTGGTGGACGATGCGGTGCGGGCGCTGGGCGGAGAAGTGGTCAACCCGGATCGGGAAGAAGCGTCGATTGAATTGAATGTAACGGCTCTGATTCCGGATCGGTATATCTCTGATGAAGTGCTGAAACTGCAGATGTACAAGAAGATCGCCACTGCAGCCTCTGCCGCCGACGAGGAAGAAATCATCGATGAACTGATCGACCGCTTTGGCGAAATTCCGCGGGATACCATGAATCTGATTACCATATCCAGAATCCGTTCCATGGCGGAAAAGCTGTGCATCACCAGGATTCACGAAGAGGGCAGTAAAGTGATCTTTAACTTTGCCCAGGAAAACGGCCTCAGCGCCAAATCCCTGTCCGCTCTCTCGGCAAAATACGGCATGAACCTCTTTATACATGGCGGAGTCAAACCCTTTGTAAGATTTACACCCAAGAGCAAAAAGCGGCTGGCGGAAATACTGGAATTTTTGGAAGTGGCTGCGGAATAGCGATTTTTGCAGCAGATATGGCTTGATTGCCGTTTTCTTTGCGAGTATAATGAATAAAAGAGCCTATACGATAAAGTTTCTAACCCATATAATCCGGAAGGACAAAAGATTACGTTTTATGACGCATTAAACGACCTGCGCAGCCTACCCAATCTGGACGTATATGTAACGGGAAGCAATTCCAAAATGCTTTCTTCAGATATCTTGACCGAGTTCAGAGGAAGAAGTGATGAGATTCGTGTACATCCTCTGTGCTTTGCTGAATACTATTCCGCTGTCGGCGGTGACAAGAATGAAGCGTTTGATGAGTACGCCTTTTATGGAGGTTTGCCTCTGATCCTCTCACGGCCAAGCGATGCGGCAAAGATGAACTATCTCAAATCGCTTTTTACGGAAGTATATATCAAAGATATCGTAGAACGCAAAAAAATAGAACGGCAGGATGTTCTGGAGCAGATTTTGGACCTGCTATGCTCCTCCATCGGTTCATTGACCAACCCGGCACGGATTGCCAATACGCTCAAATCAAAGCGAAATTTCGATGTTTCCGCAAATACAATTCGCGCCTATATCGACCATTTAGAGGATGCTTTCTTATTTTCTGAAAGCAAGCGTTATGATGTAAAGGGCAAGTCGTATTTTGATTCTCCCAATAAATACTACAGCGAAGACCTGAGTCTGCGCAATGCCCGCATTGGCTTTCGTCAGCAGGAAATGACCCACATCATGGAAAACATTCTTTATAACGAACTGATAAACCGCCAGTTTTCTGTGGACGTGGGTGTGGTGTACGCAAGAACAACCAATCAGAACGGAAACTCGGTCCGTACGCCAAGAGAGATCGATTTTGTCGTTAATTCCGGAAGCAAGCGGGCGTATATCCAGTCAGCATATGCGATAACGACCGAGGAAAAGGCTGAAAGCGAGATTCGTCCCTTTGCCCTTGTGGGTGACTTTTTTCCAAAGATCGTAGTAAGAAAAGATATAGGCAAACGTTGGTATGATGATCAGGGTATCCTGCATATCAACATGATTGATTTTCTGTTAGATAAAGACATTATTTAACACAGAGGTCGCCTGACAAAGAAAACCCGCTGGGAGGCCATAAAGCGCATCCCAACGGGTTTATTTTTTTAGACTACTTGCCTGTTTTGACTTTTCTCCTCTTCTTCTCTTTTTCCAAATCATTGGGCAGGTAGATGACGGTGGCTTCTTTGTCCTTCTGGTCAGGGTTTTTATCGTTCGTTTTTTTTCTGACAAAACCTTCCGAATGACCGGTAAAATACATATAGGCCAACAGGCCGGCTACAACCAGCAGCCCTAAAAGAATAAGCGGCATACCTGACCTCCCTTCCTAATATCCATTCCTTACAAAACTCGGGCTATTTTCATTGAAGTAAAAAGAGGTAAATCCCATTGTTTGCCTCTTCCTACGCCAACGTTTCTCTTAAATAATGTGTCTTTTTCTCTTTTCCAACTCCAAATCGGTTGGAAGATAAATGACTGGGGCAACTTCGTCTGCTTTTCCCTTGGAAGAAGCAGTGTGATGTTTCTTGTTTCTGATGGTTTCGAACAGAGCCAGCAAGCCGCCGAAGACCAATACTCCTAAAATAATAAGTGGCATATTCAGCCCTCCTTTGATTTTCGGATAAAGTCTGCAACTTCCCCATTTAAATGAAACGTTTCTTTGATTCTATTTTACCACGTTTTTTTCAGAATTACCGCTAAATTTTCTAAAAATTTTATTAATTTAAAATGGGGCACGGATCGGTGCCAACGATATCCGTTTACGCTTATAGTTTGTACATGAACGCTTTAATTAATTCGTAAACCTTTGGAATTGTTCCATTGATTGAAGGCTGAAAAAAAGATATACTGTATAGAAAGGAGTATTGCTATGGTAACAATTGATGAAGCACAAGTCATGCTGGATGAAATCGCAGAAGAGCTGCCGTCGGGCATTTACAAGGAACTCAACGGAGGAATTCTGCTATTGCCTCAGGCCAAAATGAGTCCCCATGCAGTCTGTGATGATTTGTACATTTTAGGGGAATATCAAAGCGGCGGCAGTATGGGACGGTTGATTAAGGTTTATTACGGTTCTTTCGCAAAGCTTTTTGGCTATTTGGAAGGTGAAGCTTTTAAGTCCAAGCTGAGAGAAACCTTGTTTCACGAGTTCACCCACCACCTGGAATCGCTGGCAGGTGAAAAGGATCTGGAGATTGAGGACGAAAAGCAGCTTAAAAGATATCGAAAGGAGAGAGGTCTTTAAATGGTAAATATCATCATTACGGCTCCGCGGGGACATATGGACGGACTGATTGTCAAGGCGGCCTGTGAGCGGGACGATATACGGATCGCAGGCGGCCTGGGACCAGCGGGAAGAGACTATATCGGCAAGGACATCGGACTGGCAGCCGGGCTGGGAAGAGAAATCGGAGCGCTTGTTTACGACGATCTTACAAAGATCATCGATCAATGCGATTTGGTTGTGGATTTTTCCAGAGTGGAACTTTCCATGGAGGTTCTGGAAATCTGCAAAAAATATAAAAAAGGGTTTTTATGCGGCACCACCGGCTTTACGCCTCAGCAGGAGGAAGAACTGCTGGCGGCCGGGAAAGAAATTCCCATGATGAAAGCGGCCAATACATCTTTTGTCGTCAATGTGATGCGTAAGCTGCTGGGAATTGCCGCCAATGCGCTGGGAGACAAAGCGAAAATTGAAATTTTAGACCTTCACAGCCAGGATAAGCTGGATGCCCCCAGCGGCACGGCCTTGGAGCTGGCGGAGGAAATGGCAGAAAGGTCGGGAAAACCGATGGATTCAATCGCCTTTCATTCCGTTCGTGCCGGAGATACACCTTCCAGCCACAAAGTATTCTTTGGCTGCATGGGTGAGATGATGGAAATTTCCCATCACGCATATAATTGGGAGTGCTATGCCAGGGGTGCGTGCGATGCGGCGGTCTATATGGCCGGGCACGGCGTCGGACTTTATACAATGGAAGATGTGATCGGATTGTAAACAACAGGCATTTGCTTACAGCATCGGATCTTCGGATCAACAGCAATTTTTTTTATGTAACGAGGAGGACAACATGGATTTTGGTTATTCACAAGAGCAGCTGGAGTTGAAAGAAACGTTGAGGGCGTTTGGCGAACGGGAAATCGTGCCCATTCAGGACAAGATGGACCGGGATGCCGAGTACCCGCTTGAAACCGTGAAAAAACTGGGCAGGATGGGAATGCTGGGCATGCCCTTTCCCAAGGAATACGGCGGAGCCGGGCTGGACTACGTGACTTATGTAATGGCAGTGGAAGAGATCTCCAAAATCTGTCCGTCCCACGGCGTCATCGTGCAGACCCACAACGCGCTCTGCTGCTGGCCCATCTTTACATACGGAAGTGAAGAGCAAAAGAAAAAATATCTGCCATCTCTATTGAGCGGGGAAAAGATCGGCGCCTTTGGATTGACCGAGCCCAATGCGGGAACCGACGCGGCCATGCAGCAGACCATTGCCGAGGATAAGGGCGATCACTATCTGCTCAATGGATCCAAGGTGTTCATCTCCGGCGGCGGTATCGCCGATGTCTATGTGGTTATGGCTATGACCGACCAATCTAAAGGAACCAAGGGAATCAGCGCCTTTATCGTGGAAAAAGGGATGCCGGGCTTCTATAAAGGCAAGACGGAAGACAAGATGGGGATCCGCGGTTCCATCGCATCGGAGCTGGTGTTCGACAACTGCATTGTTCCCAAAGAAAACCTCCTGGGAGAGCTGGGAAAAGGCTTTAAGGTAGCCATGACTTCTCTGGACGTGGGACGTCTGGGCATCGCGGCCCAGGCCCTGGGAATCGCTCAGGGAGCCTTTGACAGAACCGTAGAATATATGAAGCACAGAGAACAGTTCGGCAAAAAATTGAGCGGGTTTCAGGCCATGGCCTTTGAAATGGCTGAACTGGAGACCAAGATCGACGGCGCCCGCCTGCTCCTTTACCGGGCTGCCGATGTGCGGGAAAAGGGTCTGCCTGATATGACGGTGACCGCGGCTAAGGCCAAGCTGGCCTGTTCGACCACGGCTATGGAAGTGACCATCAAGGCCGTTCAGTTCCACGGCGGCTATGGATACATCAAGGACCTGCCCATTGAGCGCTATATGAGAGATGCCAAGATTACAGAGATCTATGAAGGGACTTCGGAAGTGATGAAGCTGGTCATTTCCGGCCAGATCTTCAAACAGGAAAAGAAGCAGGATAAGGCGGAAAAGCAGCCGGTGGTTCTCTTTGATACGGTAGAAGAATTGATCGGGGCTTTAAAAGACGTGAAGAAGGACGAGATCATCTGTTCTGGCGGAAGGGGCTTTAAACGGACCGAAGAGCTGGGGCTGGTGAAGCAGCTGGCAGACGCAGTGGGCGGCAGTGTGGGCGCTTCCCGCGGGGCCGTATCCATGGGCTGGATCGATGAGGATGTCCAGGTGGGGCTTACCGGGCGTACGGTAAAGCCGGATCTTTATTTTGCCTGCGGTATCTCAGGGATGAACCAGCATTTGGCGGGGATGAAAGAATCATCGGTGATCGTTGCCATCAACCGCAATCCAAAGGCGCCGATTTTTAAAGCCGCTGACTACGGGATCGTGGGCGATGTCTATGAAGTGATTCCCCAGCTGATTGAAAAGTGGGAGAAATAGCGTTTTGATTTGGAGGGTGTATGAAAGATGAGAGAGCGCTGGTAAGGGGGCCGATTGTTCCCACTCTGCTTAAATTTGCCGCGCCGTTTTTGCTGGCCAGCATTCTGCAGGCTCTGTACGGGGCCGTGGACCTTTTGGTGGTGGGCCAGTTCGCTGATTCAGCCGGCGTTTCCGCGGTGGCCATCGGAGGACAGGTCATGCAGACGATCACCGGAATCGTTCTGGGGATCAGCACGGGAGGAACGGTGGTCATCGGCCAGTTCGTAGGAGCCAGAAGGGATAAGAATGCAGCCATGGCTGTGGGCAATCTGGCGGCTCTGTTTCTGGTGATCGCAGTGGTTTTGACCGGTGTTATGCTGGTCTTTGTAACTCCCATCACAGAGATCATGCAGACTCCGCCGGAGGCCTTTGAATATACCATAGAATATATTACCATCTGTTCGCTGGGAGTGCCTTTTATCGTGGGCTACAACGGTGTCAGCGGTGTGTTTCGGGGATTCGGCGATTCCAAATCGCCCCTGTATTTTATTGCCCTGGCCTGCGTAATCAATATTGGTCTTGACCTGCTGCTGATCGCTGTCTTTCATATGGGGGCGGCAGGCGCGGCCATTGCTACGGTTACGGCCCAGGGAATCAGCTTTTTGGCGGGGATTCTCTATATGATGAAAAAAGGTTTGCCGGTGCCTTTCCGTATGGGCTACATCGGCTTTAAAGGGGGCCAGGCCTTCCGTATTTTGAAAATTGGCAGTCCCATCGCAGTCCAGGACGCGCTGGTCAATGTGTCGTTTCTCATTATCACGGCCATCATCAATACCATGGGGCTGGTGGCATCGGCGGCAGTGGGTATCGATGAGAAGATCATCGTCTTTGCCATGCTGGTGCCGACCTCTTTTGCGTCGGCTGTGGCGGTTATGACCGCGCAGAATGTGGGAGCAAGGCGCATGGACCGGGCCAAAAAGAGTCTATGGGTGGGCGTGGGAATGTCCTTCCTCTTCGGCCTTGCCATATGGGCGTTCTGCCAGTTTTATCCGGAGACTCTGACCGCCATTTTCAGCAAGGACCCCCAGGTGATTTACACGGCGGGCCTGTATCTGCAAAATTATACCATCGACTGCATGCTGGTGGCCTTCATTTTCTGCGCCAATTCCTTCTTCAGCGGCTGCGGCTACTCGCTGTTTTCGCTGATACACAGCCTTCTGGCCACCTTCGGCGTCCGGGTTCCAGTCTCCTATTTCCTCAGCAGGCTGCCGGGAATTACCTTATATGAAATGGGATTTGTCCCGCCGCTGGCCAGTTGTCTGTCCATTGTTCTGTGTTTGATTTATTTGAAAGTGGGGAAAGGTTTTCGCGATCATCCGCCCCGCAGATGACCATTGGTTTTTCGAGAGAGCATTGTCAAAAAACGACAGGATGCTCTCTTTTTTGTTTGCATGGAAAAGATCATCCTTGACTCTAAAGTAGACTTTAGGGTTAGCATAAGAGCATACAGACGGGGTAAATCAAGGGAAATTTATAAACAAAGCGAGGAGAAATCATGAAAACGATCGAAGCAGTTGTCAGTACTTTTTCGAAAAACCATCAACCATGCTGTACGGTGAATCCAGGTGAAACGCTGCTGTTCAAAACACTGGACTGTTATTCGGGCAATATCAAGACCGAAGCGGACTACCCGGAGGACATAACCGATGGCGATGCCGATCTGGCAACCGGGCTGGTGTATGTGGATGGCGCTGAAAAGGGAGATGTTCTGGTGGTGGATATCCTGGATATCGATGTGGCAGACCAGGGGGTGTGCTGCAATATCGGCGGACCTCTTATGGAACAGTCCGTTCCCCGGACAAAGATCATTCCAGTGAAAAACCGTATCGCCCATTTCAACGATATAAGGTGGGAAGTGGATCCCATGCTGGGCGTCATCGGCGTAGCGCCGGAGGAAGGGGAGCCTCTCTGCTTTTTGCCGGGGGATCACGGCGGCAACATGGACAGTAAAATGATTAAGCGGGGATCCAGAATTTATTTGCCGGTCCAGGTTCCGGGAGCGCTCTTGGGCATGGGAGACGTACATGCTTCCCAGGGCGACTGCGAGCTCTGCGGAAATGGGATTGAAATCGCCGCCGACGTTAGGGTGAAGATTTCGCTGATTAAGGACTTTGAACTTCATTGGCCGATGACGGAGACAAAGGATAAATGGTATGTCAATGTGGCTGCGCCTGATTATGAGACCGCCCTCAACCAGTCATGCCGGGAATTGCAGCGGCTGATGGTGGATGCCTATGGCTGGGATCAGACGGACGTGTTCCTGTATCTGTCCCTGCAGGGCGATATTGAGATCAACCAGTTTACGCTGCCATGTCCCATTGACATGATTTTGAGAGCCGGCGTTCCCAAAATCCCAGGTAAGGAATTGATCAAGTAGAAAGGAGACAAGTTAAATGAACAACAATGCGGCCCCTCAGGCCTCGTCAGCAGATGGACAGGTTCAGCTCAAACGTACGCTCAAGCTGAAGGACCTGGTCTTTTATGGAATGATCATGATGGTGCTCATCGCGCCGATGGCGGTGTTCGGAGAAATTGAACAGGCCAGCGGCGGAATGACGCCCTTTGTCTATCTGGTAGGCGTCATCGCCATGGTCTTTACGGCTCTCAGTTATATGCAGATGAGCCGGCGATTTCCCGTAGGCGGATCGGTGTATGCCTATGTTCAGCGGGGAATTAACCATCATGTGGGTTTTGTGGCAGGATGGATGATCCTCTTGGATTACATCTTCGTGCCAGCCCTTTTGTATGCGCTGGTCTCCAACATTTGTGTGGAAACGTTTCCCGGAATTCCGGCGATCGCTTGGATTATCGCCTTTATCGTCGTCAATACCCTGATTAATGTGAGAGGGATCGATTATACGGCGAAAGCGGATATCATCCTCTTTTTCATTGAACTGGTGGTGGTGGTTATCTTCCTCATCGGCGGCATCAGCTTTATCGCCGGCGGCGGAGGCACAGGCGGTTTCTCCATTGAGCCTATTTACCAGCCGGGCAAGATCAACCTCAATTTCATCGCTTCGGCCTGCACCATAGCCGCGCTGTCCTTCCTGGGCTTTGACGGCATCAGCACCCTTGCGGAAGAGGCGTTGGAACCAGCCAGAGATATCGGAAAAGCGATTATGATCGCCCTCATCAGCATCGGGCTCCTGTTTATTGTTGAGACTTATGTGGCTTGTCTCATTCTTCCCGATTGGCAGAATACGGATATCGCAGCGGGCTTTTACGATGCGGCCGCTCTGGCCCTGGGAGAATGGTTCCGGATTGTGATGGTCGGCGTGACCATCGTTGCTGCCGGTATTGCCAATACCATGGTAGCCCAGTCATCGGCGGCACGGCTCCTTTATACCATGGGCAGAGACCGGGTAATTCCTCATATCTTCGCCAAGGTGCATCCCAAGTTCCGTACACCGTATGTGGGCATTTATCTGCTGTCCATCTTTTCGCTGGTGATTGCCATCGCGGTTCCCATCGACACCCTGGTCAGGCTGGTTAATTTCGGAGCGCTGGGATCCTTTATCATGCTCAATTTCGCCACCTTCTTCTACTTTTTCATCAGAGAGAAGATCAGGGGCGGAGCAGGATTTATCAAAAATTTGGTCTGCCCCTTCATAGGTATGGCCATCTTGATCTATGTCTTTACCGGCTTTGACTATATCAGCTATATCGTAGGCTTCGGCTGGCTGATCATCGGAGTGGTCATCGGATTTATCAAATCAAAAGGCTACAAAGAGGTACCGGAAGCCTTTAAAAATATTGAATTATAGGATATGATAAAGGAAAAAGGCTGGGAACAAATGTATTCGATTGGAAAATTATCAAAGCTTACCGGGCTGAGTATCCCGACACTGCGCCATTACGATCAGGTGGGGCTCCTCAAACCCGCATATCGAAATGATGCTACCGGATACCGGTATTACGATGAAGAGCAGATGCTCCAGGTTCAGCTGATTAAAAATATGAAGATGCTTGGGTTTTCTCTGGAAGAAATGCGGATGATCCTGGTCAAAAAAGATCTTTCCGGTTTTCGGGAAAAGGTCAGTGAGGCCAAGCGGAAAATTGAATTGCAGCTGCAGGCGGTCAGCGACATTGATGACTATTTGTCCAAGGGAGAGTACATTCTGCGCCAGTATCAGGCGGCAGGCAGCGAATGCTTTTATCACAGTCATCCGCCGGAGCTGCGGCAGCTGCCTGCTGCCGATGTCCTTTGCATGAACATGGAAGAGCCCTTTCACGACCTTGCCTTCTTTACCCAATGCTGTCTCAAGATCCAAAACTTGCGGGACCGCCTGGGACTTTTACAGACAGGGGCTTTGATTCTGACTCCGCAGACCAACGATGTCCGCAGCTTTATTCGGGGATACGGCGGTTTTCTGCTCTGCATGCCGGTTCAATACAAAGAAAACTGCTGCTCAAAAGCGATCAGGCGTTTTAACGGCGTATTGGCGGCTTCGGCCCTTTGCGTAGGCGGATATGAGGAGCTGGAACGGATCTACGACAGACTGCGTTCCTGGGTCCGTGAAAACCATCTTCAGCCTGTGGGCAAGCTGATTCTGCAGTGCCTTTTGGAACCCAGCGATACTATGAAGCCCGATCAGTATATTTTCCGGCTCAATCTGCCGGTTGCTGGGGATGGGCGGGAGGCGGACGGAGAAACAAAGGTGCCGGTCCTTGATTTGGGCTTGTGAAGCTGGGACGGCTGTAATATTGGCTCACCGCAAGGGGCTGCCGCAAGAGAGCATAGCAATGCGGATTGGAAAGATTTGGGGCTGATTGCATCAAAAAGAGTGATAGATGCGATCAGCCTCTTTTTGTGTAAACTCCGCGAAGCGCTGAGCGGCGAATGATCTGCTTTTGCGGTGCTGAAGTATTGACGCAAATCGGGAAAATTTCATTGAAAGGTTTCTTTTTTTACGCAATCTTGTGGGTTTGCGGGACCTGGTATTGAGATGAAGCAGGTTTTGCTGCTTCTGGTTGATTTTGAGAGGGCGCAAGCGTTGAAATCTGCGTAAAAACTTGTATTTATTTATGCTTTTTTCGTAAGCCCTATGTCGCCTGAACTTCACTGCATAAAAAGCGATGTTACCTGACAGAAAAATTCGCATATATGGGTAAGGAGGTGAGTTCCACTTGAAAAGCTTCGAAGATCGATATCAAGAAAATTATGGACGGATCTATAACTACATCCATGGAATGACGAAGAATCCGGTTCTGGCGGAGGATCTGACCCAGGAAGTGTTTTTGATCGCCTATAAAAAAGGAAGCCGATTTCTCAGGCATGAAAATCCGCCGGCATTTCTCTATCGGACAGCAAAACTAAAGACTTACGAAGCTCTGCGGGATGATGCCAAACACAGAGCGATGGAATTGAAAGAAGAGCCAGTGTCAGGTGATCCTGATTTGCTTGAGGCCATCCTCGCCGAAGAAGATCGGAACATTGATGAAAGGAAATTTGTCCCTCAAGTGATGGAGCGGCTGAGTCAGGAACAGCGGGAACTCTATCAGTCTTACTATCTGGATAAGAAGTCCATGCGCCAGATCGCCCAGGAAAAAGGCATAAAAGAGACGGCGCTGAAGATGCGGTATGTCAGGTTGAGAAAAGAGGTGCGAAGGATTATCAGGGAAATGGATATGGGGAGCGGAGGTGTGTGTTGATGAAAAAATACAAGGATGAAATGATTAAAAATCAGCTGGATCAGGCAATCGAGGAGGGAGATGTAAATCTGGCCGATCAGCTTACGGCCAAGCTGCTGGAGCTGGAAGGACTGGCGGCAAAGACGGACGTGCCAAAGTGGCGCTATGGAAAGGGATGCGGCAGAGCCGGGGGGAAAAGAAGGCGGCTGCTCATCAGCCTGGCGGCGGTGATGGCGGCGATCCTGACCATTGGAACCGTCGCCTATGCGTCGGGAATTTTGTTCCCGGAAATCAAAAACGAAGATGGCTCGGCCACGCCGGTTAATGCGGCCATGGATTCAAAAGAGTATCGGGCGGCCCGGGAGTACAACCGGTATTTAGACAGCCTGACCGAAGAAGAACTGGCTAAAACAGCAGATCGCAGCGCGGATGCCGTCTATGACATGCCGCAGAAGGTCAAAGAAATCTGCCAGGAATATGGACTTAAATATGCAACAGAGGGACAAGCGATTTCTTCCTATGAAGACATGGAGAACCAATTGGCAATCAGGGGCCTGAGTGGAATTCTGAATCGACAGCTGGCCGATGCCTTGAAAAGTACCATCAGCCAGTCCAGTGGGGGCTATTCGTTTGACGATGGCAATCTGCACTTGGAAATGGAAATTGCAGACCAGAATCAGGCGCAGGGAAACACGATTTTGTCAATCGACCTCACCCCCGAAGGGAGTTTCCCCTGGATGGGGTTTGAGTCCAACACCGGCCCCAAAGAACAGCAGAAAAAAACGGTTCAGATTGAAACCAATTCAGGAATTCCATTCATCGGCACTGTGGATGAAATGCGTGTTTCTGCTTTTGGAAAGGCGGGTCGCTATTTTGTAACTGTGCATGCGGCCAGGGATTTTGCCCAGGAAGATTTGGACCAATATAACCGACAGTTGGATGGGATCAATCGCATGTACGATAAAAAAATTAAGGAGGAGACAAAACTGAGCGGGCGCGAAGCGCTGGAGGAAAAAGTCAGCGCTGCCATCGATACGGCAGACAAAGAGGAGCCCCAGCTGATGAAGGAGGCTTTTGCAGAGAACGGAAACGCCGCTGCCTATGAGAAACTTTTGAAACAATACGGCAATCTGAGCGATGAAGAGGTGCGGCTCTGGGATGCATATATGGCGGAGCTGAACCATTTATCCCTCGAAGAACCAGAGGTGGCGATACAGGATTTGAAAGCATGTCTGGAAAAAATCAATTTTGATCGGTTTACTGAGTGAGTTCGCGGGATTTATCCCTTGACTTTAGGGGCTGGAGCATATAAAATATCAACGTATATGAAGTCAATAACAAGAGGCGAGGATGAAGACAGTAGCCCCGTGTAAAACCCTTACAGAGAGATGTTTGATGGTGAGAAAACATCGGTGAAGCGGATCGTGAAGATCACTTCGGAGCCTTGATTACAAAATGAAGGGGCAGCTTGCAGCTGCAACCAGGGTGGTACCGCGGTATTTTATCGTCCCTGATTCTCTGCTTTGGAGAGTCAGGGATTTTTTCGTACTTGGCTTTGCGGGAGGCATTGAATAAGGTACCCGCGCCGTTTGCACCATTTACCCCGCGCGATACTGAGCTTTTGTGCTTTACAAAACTTAAAAATAGAGATAGAAAGGAAAAGAGATATGTTTAAAAACTTATCGGAAAAACCCATTGCAAAACTGCAGATGGAGCAGGCGGACCAGTGGGAAAAAGAAGATCTTCTCCACAAATGTGTAACCACAAGAGAAGGACAGCCGTCCTTCATCTTTTACGAGGGACCGCCGACAGCCAACGGCAGACCTGGAATACACCACGTTATCGCCAGAACGCTGAAGGACTCGGTATGCCGCTACAAGACCATGCAGGGCTTTGAGGTAAGGCGGAAAGCCGGCTGGGACACCCACGGCCTTCCCGTTGAAATCGAGGTGGAAAAACAGCTGGAGATGAGCGGCAAGCAGGACATTGAAAAATACGGCATCAAGGAATTCAATGAAAAGTGCCGTGAGTCCGTATTCACCTATGAAAGCATGTGGCGGGAGATGACCAAACGGATGGGGTATCTCATCGATTTGGACAACCCCTACATCACCCTGGATAACGATTTCATCGAGAGCGGATGGTGGATCCTCAAGGAATTCTTTAAAGAAGGGCTGATCTACGAAGGCCATAAAATCCTTCCATACTGCCCGCGGTGCGGAACAGGACTGGCTTCCCACGAGGTTGCCCAGGGCTATAAAGAAGTAAAAGTAAACACCATCACAGCAAAATTCAAGCGCAAAGACGCGGATGAATATTTCCTGGCCTGGACTACAACCCCCTGGACACTGGCGTCCAACGTTTCACTGACCGTAGGTCCGGACGTGGATTATATCAAGGCAAAGATGACCGCCGGCGACGAAGAAGGCAAAATTTTCTATGTTGCCAAGGTTCTGGCAGACAAAGTTCTGGGCGGGGAAAACTATGAAGTCCTGGAAGAAATGAAGGGCAAGGCTCTGGAATATATCGAGTACGAGCAGCTGATGCCTTTTGTCAAGCCGGACAAAAAAGCCTTTTTCGTAACCTGCGCGGACTACGTTACCATTGAAGATGGTACGGGCATCGTCCATACGGCACCGGCCTTTGGTGAAGATGACTATCAGACCGGCCGCCGCTATGATCTGCCGGTTGTCAATCCGGTGGATGAAGAGGGGAAATATACAGAAACGCCATGGGCGGGCCGGTTTGTTATGGAAGACGGTCTGGATATTGATATTATCAAATGGCTGGCAGGCGAAAACAAGATTTTCGGCAAAGAAAAAATTGAGCATAACTATCCCCACTGCTGGAGATGCGGAACGCCGCTGGTCTACTATGCCAAGCCTAGCTGGTACATTGAAATGAGCAAGCTGAAGGATCAGCTGGTCGCCAACAATGATACGGTCAACTGGTTCCCGGACTTTGTCGGTGAAAAACGTTTCGGCAACTGGCTGGAAGAGGTGAAAGACTGGGCCATTTCCAGAAACCGTTACTGGGGTACGCCGATCCCCATCTGGCGCTGTGAATGCGGCCATCTGGAGTGCATCGGCAGCAGGGCGGAGCTGGTAGAAAAGGCCCAGGAGGATGTCGATGAGAGCATCGAGCTCCACAGACCGTATGTGGACGATGTGCACCTGACCTGCCCGGTTTGCGGCAAACCGATGACCAGGATTCCGGAAGTTATGGACTGCTGGTTTGACAGCGGCTCCATGCCTTTTGCCCAGCAGCACTACCCGTTCGAAAATAAAGAAAAGTTTGATGAAGAATTATTCCCGGCAGACTTTATCTGCGAAGGGATCGACCAGACCAGAGGCTGGTTCTATTCTCTGATGGCGATTTCCACCTTTATTAAAGGAAAAGCGCCTTACAAGAATGTGCTGGTAAATGACCTGATCCTTGATAAAAACGGCAAAAAGATGAGCAAATCCAAAGGCAACACGGTGGATCCGTTCCAGCTTTTCGATAAGTACGGCGCCGACGCCACCAGATGGTACCTGCTCCATGTTTCGCCGGCCTGGTCGCCAACCAGATTTGATGAAGACGGGCTGGTGGAAATCGTCAGCAAATTCTTCGGCACTTTGAAGAATGTTTACAATTTCTTCGTCCTTTACTCCAACCAGGATGGAATCGATCCGGCCCAGCTTTCTGTGGATTATGACAAACGTCCTGAACTGGATCGGTGGATCATTTCCAAATATAACAAGCTGGTAAAGGAAGTGACCTTTGAAATGGATCATTACGATCACATGAAATCCGTGCGCAAGATCCAGGAGTTTGTCATTGAAGATTTGTCCAACTGGTATATCCGCAGAGCCAGAAGACGGTTCTGGGGAGAAGAGCTGAACGATGATAAAAAATCCGTTTACGCGACCACTTACGAAGTGCTGGTGGGTGTATCCAAGCTGATCGCGCCTTTCGCGCCCTTTATTGCCGATGAAATCTATGTGAACCTGACCGGCGAGGAATCGGTGCATATCGCTTACTTCCCCAAGGCGGATGAGTCCTTGATGGATGCCAAGGTTGAAGAGCGTATGGACCTGGTACGCGACCTGGTCGGCCTGGGCCGCGGAACCCGCGAAAAGGAAAGAATCAAGGTCCGCCAGCCGCTGGGCGAAATTCTGGTAGACGGCAAATATGAATCGCTGATCGGCGATTTGACGCCGCTGATCATGGAAGAGCTGAATGTGAAGCGAGTGGTCTTTGAAAAAGAACTGGACAAATTTATGAACTACAGCCTCAAGCCCAATTTCAAGGTTGCAGGTCCGATGCTGGGCAAAAACATCAAGGCCTTCGGCGGTGCATTGGCAAAAGCCGATGCGGCGGCCGTAGTTGGAGAGCTGGAAGCAAAGGGCAAGATTAACCTGGATCTGAACGGCGAAGCAACGGAAATAACGGCTGATATGGTGGACACCAAGATCAGCGCCAAGGAAGGCTTTGCGGTGGCCATGGAAAACAACGTATTTACCATTCTCGACACGACTCTGACCAAAGAGCTGATCGATGAAGGTCTGGCAAGAGAGCTGGTTTCCAAAGTTCAGCAGCTGAGAAAGCAGCATGATTTCGAGATGATGGACAATATTAAAATTACCATCGATGCGGATGAAGCTGTTGCGGCGGCTGTGAAAAGCTACAAGGAATATATTATGAATGAAACGCTGGCCGTGGAGATGGAAGCGGGCAGCGGTTTGCAGGAATATGATTTGAATGGACATAAGACAGGGATCGGGGTAGAACGGAAATAGTTGTCTCAGGTGTAAGATAATATCGGACCCGCCGGTGCTGCTTTGCGGCACTGGCGGGTCCGTAAATGTATCGCAAGAACTGCAATTACTTGTACTTTTTGGTTTACCATAACGAAAACGGGATATTTTATTTAAAATTAGTGTAAATTTTGTGGGCCTCAGGGCGCAAAGTTTCGAGACATATAAATTTTCAGGGATTTTGACACAATTTGACCCTTGAAAACATTGGAATTTTACACTAAATTTTAAAAAATTAAAAATTTATTGCAGCCCACATGCCTCACAACACCAGATCCCTCCCGCATCCACCAAAAAAATTAAGATTTCTAAAACAACCTTAATAATTTCTGCCTTTTCTTACAAAGTTTTTCTGTTATGCTAATGATAACGATATTTGTTTACAAACGAGAAAAGGAGCAAGCTATGTCTACCATAACCAGTCTATTGATTGACAGTCTTATCAACGCAAGTCTCGTAGTACCAGTCATCTGGTGCTGGCAGCGGGCATGCCGCAAAGATGCCGGCTGCGGCCACCGATGGCTGGTGGTGCTTTTTGGCTGCGGCCTGGCGGAAATCTTTGCCCTTACAGGGATTCCCTCTATTTGGCGCATTAACCTGGACCCAACGGTCAACCTGATCCCCTTCGACGGAATGCTGGCCAGCCCGGTCCAGTTTTTCCTCAATATTATCTTATTCATGCCGGTGGGAATACTGGCGCCTTTGATCTGGGACAAGCTGGGCCGGGTAACAAACATCCTTTTGCTGGGAGGAGGCCTTTCCTTTTTTATCGAATTCATGCAGCTGTTCAACTTCCGGGCAACCGACCTGGATGACCTGATCGCCAACACGGCCGGCGCCCTCATCGGGTTTCTGATTGTAAAAATAATTGCCGGAAAGCGTATCGGAGGAAAAGCGAGGGCGGACAAAAAAGAAGGCAGAGAAGTGATGATCCTGTGCTCTCTGGTATTTTTGATCAATTTCACCATTCAGCCGCTTTTATCCGAGTGGGTATGGTCGCTGCTCCTTTAAGACTCCTGAAAAAACTTCCTATACCATGCGGCCGATTCGTAGTATAATAAAGTCTGAAATGCCGGCAAACAGCCGCAGAACGATTTAACTGCCTGGCAGAGAACCGGCAGCGGAAGGAGGACCAGCCATGAGTGCACCGATCGCAAAGCTCAGAGAAGCGGCAAAGCTTCCCCCAAAAGATCATCTGGCAATCTTTGACCATTACGTGGCGCTGGGAAGAGACCTGGAATACATCGCCATCAAATTCGGCTATGACATACCGATGATTATCACCATCTTAGAAGGCTACGGCGAAACCGTCTGCCCGGAGTCATGCGGCAGACTAAAGCACCTTTCCCAGATTCTGATGAAAGAATATATTGAACGGTTTTATCCGGGAATCGCTTCGGAAAATCCGCAGAACGACTGGATCAACATCGAGGCATACTTGGATATTTACCATCCCCGCTGGCGCGACGAGGTTCAAAAGCAGACAGTAAATGAACGGAAGCGGCTGAGCAGGAATAAAGGATTATATTGAGGAGATTTATGTTAGAACAAAAATTGAAAACCAATTTAAAGGACCTGACGCTGGAACAAATGAAAGATTTTTTTCTTGACCAGGGAGAAAAAGCGTTCCGGGCCAGGCAGGTGTTTTCCTGGATATACCGAGGCGCCAGCAGCTTTGAAGACATGACCGATCTTTCCAAGGACCTGCGGCAGAAGCTGGCGAAACACGCATATTTGGGCACCTTGCAGATTCTGCGGGTGCAGAACTCCCGCAAAGACGGAACCCGCAAATATCTGCTGGGACTTGAGGACGGAAATACCATCGAAAGCGTGTTCATGAAGTATAAATACGGCAACTCCATCTGCGTATCCTCTCAGGCTGGGTGCAGAATGGGCTGCCGTTTTTGCGCGTCTGGGATGGACGGGCTGAGAAGGAATTTGACCCCGGGCGAAATCGCCGATCAGATTCTGACCATCCAAAAGGATACCGGTGAAACCATCAGCCGCATTGTCGTCATGGGAACGGGAGAGCCCTTTGATAACTATAACAACCTGAAGGCGTTTATCGAGAACGTCCACCAAAAGGAAGGGCTGAATATCAGCCTGCGGAATATCACCGTATCCACCTGCGGAATCGTGCCCCGGATCCGGGAGTTTGCCGAAGATTTGAAGCAGGTGAATCTGGCTGTTTCCCTCCACAGCGCCGACAATCAGACAAGAGAAGGGATGATGCCCATCTGCAGGCGCTACCCGGTAGAAACCTTGCTGGAAGCTTGCAGAGATTACACCCAAGCTGCCGGCAGACGGATCACCTTTGAATATGCCCTGGTAAAAGACAAAAACGATACAAAAGAGCAGATCGATCTCTTGATCAAAAGGCTTCGAGGCATGCTCTGCCACGTCAACTTGATTCCCCTTAACCAAGTGACAGAAACCGGTATGGCTGGCAGCAACCGCAATCATGCCCTGCAAATCGCCGCTTACCTGGAGGAGCATGGAATTCCGGCCACGGTAAGGCGGGAACTGGGGGCGGACATCGATGCCGCCTGCGGACAGCTGCGCCTGGGGGAATTGGAAAAAAATTGAGGAAATGTTGTTCGGCCAACAGACTTGTTTTCCAAAGTGTGGTATTCTAACGCCATGTGAATGAACAAAGCACTTATACACACAGGAGGAAGACACATTATGAAAGCTAGAAAGATTAGTTTGCTGTTGGCGCTGATGCTGCTGACCGCATGCGTGTTCGCAGGCTGCGGCAGCTCAAGTGACGATTCGGCAAAGAAGGATGAAGGCGTGGATGTCACCGTATTGGCAGCAGCCAGCCTGACCGACGCGCTGGATGAGATTATCAAAGAATACAACAAGGATTGCAGCGACAAGATCCTAACCAGCTATGCGGGATCGGGAGATTTGGTTCAGCAGATCAAAGGCGGAGCGGATTGCGACCTGTTTATTTCCGCATCCAAGGCCAACATGGATGATTTGGAAAAAGAAGATTTGATTGACAAGGATTCCCGCAAGGATTTGCTGGGCAATGCTTTAACACTGATTGCCACCAGTGAAGCGGCGGATAAAGTGTCAATGGACGCTCTGACTACCGACGCTGTAAAGCAGATCGCCATCGGTGAGCCGGAAACGGTTCCTGCAGGAAAATATGCGACACAGGTATTTGATAACCTGAAAATTGCTGATAAAGTAAAAAGCAAGATCGTAAAAGCCAAGGATGTAAGGGCGGTTCTAAATTACGTGGAGACCGGCGATGCGGACTGCGGATTTGTTTATATGACCGACGCCAAGATGCTCAAGGAAGAGAAAGGCAAGATTGTAGCAGAAGTGGACGACAACCTCCACGATCCTATCGTTTATCCGGCGGCCCTTCTAAAAGACGCTCCTCAGAAGGAGGCCGCAAATAAGTTCTATACGTTTATTCAGGGAGATTATGCGAAAGGCGTATTTGAAAAATACGGATTTACGGTAAAATAACCAGCATGCTGAGTCCGATTTTATTATCCTTAAAAGTTGCTTCGATCGCAACCATATTTGCCTTCATATTGGGGGTATTCTTCGCCTATATTCTGACGAAGAAGCAGGTACCGCTCAAAAGCGTCTGGGAAACCTTGATAATCCTGCCCATGATCCTGCCGCCCTCCATTGTCGGTTACTTGTTATTAAAACTGTTCGGCAAAAGGGGCCCTCTGGGCGCCTTTCTGCTGGATACCTTTGGGATCCAGGTAGTCTTTACCTGGATTGCCTGCGTTATCGCTGCCTGCGTGGTGGCGCTGCCTTTGATGTATCAAAATGTGAAAGCGGCTTTCCAAAGCGTCGATGAAACGTATGAGCTTGCGGCCAGCACTCTGGGAAGCAGCGAGTGGAAGATCTTTTGGACAGTAGTCTTTCCCCTTGCAAGGCCGGGAGTGGTCAGCGGGATCATCCTTACTTTTGCCCGGGCGCTGGGCGAATTCGGGGCGACGCTGATGCTGGCGGGAAATATCGAGGGCAAGACCCAGACTATCCCCACGGCCATCTATTATGCGGTGGCAACGGGAAAAGAGGATCAGGCCAATACCCTGGTGATGGTTATGACCGTGTTCAGTTTTCTCATGATATTCGGCCTCAATGCCTGGCTGAAAAAGAAGAATTGCAAGGTGTGATATGTGTACATATTTTAAAGTGAAAAAAAAGTTGGACCGTTTTTCCGTGGATGTGGAATATTCCTTTGACCGGGGAGTTCTGGTGATCCAGGGTGAATCGGGGGCGGGAAAGACCACGGTGCTCAATTGCATTTCCGGCCTCAAAGAACCCGATGAGGGCAAGGTGTTGATTGAGGATACTTTGGTTTTCGACGACAAGGTCAATGTGCCGGTGAAAGATCGGAAAATCGGCTACTTGTTCCAGAATTACGCCCTTTTTCCCAATATGACCGTGGAAAAAAACGTGATTTACGGCATTAAAAACAAGAAAGAATATCGGGATAAAAGCAAACGGAAAGAATTACTCGATTATGCCGATTATATCATGGAAACCTTCCAGATCACCCATTTGAAAAAGCGTTATCCGGCCAATATTTCCGGCGGGGAGAAACAGCGGGTGGCCCTGGCCAGGGCCATCGTCACCCAGCCTAGACTGCTGCTCCTGGACGAGCCCTTTTCCGCTCTCGATGTGAAAACCAAGGAAGTGGTTTACGAAGAGTTCGCGGCCTTTAAGGAAAATTTGGGAATCCCTACGATCCTCATCACCCACGATCCCCGGGAGAGCGAGCTGTTCGCCGACCATCGGATTTTCATGAAGGAAGGGCGTCTTATGCGGCAGGCCGGCGATGAAAAAGAGCCGGAAAAGTGCTGCTGATCCGATCTTTGGCGCTGTGTAATTGAAAAAATGTTATTTATGTCCGGGCCCGGCAAGGCTCGGAATTCTGCAAATTATTATTAAAGAAGAGGTTTACACAAAATGAAGGAAATTGAAGTAGAAAAGGCGGTCGGAACCGTCCTTGCCCACGATCTTACCCAGATCATACCGGGCGAGTACAAGGGACCCAAATTTAAAAAAGGACATGTAATTAAAGAAGAAGACATCGACGTGCTCCTGTCCATGGGCAAAAAGCATCTTTATGTGGTGGAAAAAGACGATACGGATGTTCATGAAAATGAAGCTGCCCTGCGGATTGCGAAAAAAGCTGCAGGTCCGGGAATCCGGCTGACAGAGCCCAGCGAAGGAAAAATTGAACTGATCGCTAAAGAGCGCGGTCTGCTGAAAGTGGACAGCGAGCTTTTGATCGACCTCATCGATCAGGATGAGATCATGTTCGCCAGCATCCACGAAAACATCGTCGTAGAACCTGGGCAGAAGCTGGCGGGTACCAGAGTCATCCCTCTCTTTGTCGATGAAGCGGTGGTCAAACAGGCGGAAGGTGTTCTGGAACGGGGAACGCTGATTCAGATCGAGCCGCTGCGCAATCTGAAAATCGGCGTCGTTACAACAGGCAGCGAAGTCTATAGCGGCAAAATCAAAGATGCGTTCGGACCTGTGCTGGTAAAAAAATTCGGCGACCTGGGGAGCACGGTGGTCAAACAGCTTTTCGCCGATGATGACGAGGAAATGATCGCGGACTGCATCCGCCAGCTCATCGACATGGGCGTGGATATGATCGGAGTTACAGGCGGCATGTCGGTTGATCCGGACGACCGGACTCCTTCCGGCATCAAGAAAGCCGGCGGTTATATCGTTACCTATGGGGCTCCGGTGCTGCCGGGGGCCATGTTCATGCTCTCTTATATCGATGATATCCCAGTAGTGGGACTCCCCGGATGCGTGATGTACAGCCGTACCAGTGTCTTCGACCTGATCGTTCCCAGGCTGCTGGCGGGAGAAGTGATCACCAGAAGAGATATTAAAAAGCTGGGTCACGGGGGACTTTGCCTCAACTGTAAGGAATGTACTTACCCCAACTGCGGATACGGAAAAGCTTAACAGCAGCAGCCTGCAGCAGAAATAAATTAAGAATTGCTGTTGCCCCAAATGGCCGGGTAGTGTATAATATATTTCAACATAAACAATCACGAAGTACAGAAAAGGGAGGGCTTTGCTATGGTGAAATTATTAATTGGACATAAGGGAAGCGGCAAAACAAAACAGATGATCGACTTAGCAAATGACAAAGTTGAAGAAAGTAACGGCAGTGTCATTTTTATAAATAAAAATCACAGATTAACCTATGATCTCAGTCACAGAATTCGGGTGATCTGCATGGAAGATTTTGAATACATTACCAACAGCGATGAATACATCGGATTTATTTACGGAATTATCAGTTCCGATCACGATATCGAGACCATGTTCATCGACAGTATTTTAAAGCATGCGGACGTCACATTGGGCGATCTCCCCGAGTTTATTGACAGAATTAAAAAGATTTCCAAGAACTACGATATTGAGTTCGTAGCCAGCCTGAGCGCCGAAAAAGAAGAAATGATCGGAGTTGACTTTACAGACTGTGAGATTTTGAACTAGTTCAGCCCGCGGGCAATCTTGATGCCGCAGATCCCAGCCAGGCTGGGAGAGCGGAAGGTTTAACCTGTACATAGCAAAAAACGGCGGTGTTTTATCACCGCCGTTTTCAATGACATAAAGAGTTTGGAGAAAAAAATGAAGAAGGTTTATTTTTTTGTTGTTTTAACCGCGTTTTTGTTCGGGACCATGGAAGTGGCCCTCAAGCTGGCCGGCAGCGAAATGGATTCGTTTCAGCTGACCTTTCTCCGCTTCATGATCGGCGGCCTTTTGCTGCTGCCCTTCGCCATCGCGGAAATAAAGCGGAATCATGTAAAGCTGGAATTGAAAGATTTTGCCTATCTTTTATATGTGGGCGTTCTTGGCATTCCATTGAGCATGCTCTTCTTCCAGATGGGCGTCATGCATTCCAATGCGTCCACCGCATCGGTTCTGATTTCCATCAACCCTCTTTTCACCATGATCTTTGCTCACTTTATGACAGAAGAAAAACTTACAAAAAATAATGTAATTGTACTTTTGATCGGGCTTTTGGGCATCATATTCATGGTGAAGCCTTGGCACATGCAGGAGGGAAATACGGTTTTGGGCGTAATCCTCATGCTGCTTGCTGCTCTCTTTTTCGGACTTTACACCGTGGCCGGCAAGATCAGCGTGCAGAAAATGGGCATTATGGCTCAGACCAGCATCAGCTTTATTTTGGGTTCCCTGGTTTTGCTGGTGGTTATGCTCTTTATGGGCCGGCCCATTACTTCAGGAATTGTGGATAACTGGCTGGTGGTGGCCTATATCAGCATCTTTGTCACAGGCCTGGGCTATTACTGCTATTTCATGGCAATCAAGCTGTCAGATGCAACGACCGGTTCCATTGCATTTTTCCTCAAACCCGCCATTGCACCGGTCATGGCCGTGATCGTTTTGGGAGAATCCATTCTCTGGAACACATACATAGGAATTGCTTTAATCTTGGCGGCATCCTATCTGAATATAAGAGGAAAGCGAAAAGAGGCGCAGTTAAATGAAGACCATCACCCTTGAAAAAATTGAAGATATTATGAACAATCGAACTCCCCGGGCCATCGGAAAGCATAATTTTTTTTCCGTGCTGGTGCCCCTGGTCCAAAAGGACGGGGAGCTTTGTCTTTTATACGAGGTGAGAGCCGAACATATGAAGCGGCAGCCGGGAGAGGTTTGTTTTCCCGGAGGACAGGTGGAGGCGGGCGAATCCTTCCAAACCTGCGCAGTAAGGGAGACGGTGGAAGAGCTGGGTGTTTGCGGGGATGATATTCAGGTGATCGGCCAGCTGGATACACTTTATACCTACAGCAACTTTACAATGTTCTCTTTTTTAGGTACTATAAAGGAAGAAAGTCTGTCTGAACCGGCGCTGAACCCGGAAGAAGTCAAGGAAATCTTTCTGGTCCCGCTCCGCTATTTTCTGGAGCATGAGCCGATTGTTTACAAAATGAAGGTAGAACCGGTGGTAGGGGATGATTTTCCTTATGAAAAGATTAAATTTTCCAAAGGCTATCATTGGCGGAAAGGCGATACGGAAGTACCCATCTACGAGTTTGAGAACAGGGTCATATGGGGGCTTACAGGCAGGATAACAAGAAGTTTTATAGAAGTTCTGAAAAGTCAGGAGGCAGAAAATGTTTAAAATCGCATTATGTCAGATGATGGGCTCTATGGATAAAGAGGAAAGCAAAGAGAAGGCCAGAGCTATGGTGGCTGAGGCGGCTGAGAAAGGCGCTCAGGTGGCGGTGCTGCCGGAAATGTGGAACTGTCCCTATTCTAACGATTATTTCCGGGATTACGCAGAACCGGAAGACGGCCCGTCGGTAAACTTTCTTTCCCACTTGGCAAAAGAAAACGATCTTTATCTGATCGGAGGTTCTATTTCCGAATTGGATGACAATAAAGTATATAATACATCCTTCAGCTTTGACCGGCAGGGCAATTTGATCGGAAAGCACAGGAAGGTACACTTGTTCGATATTGATGTCAAGGATGGCATTCGTTTTATGGAATCCGATACCTTGAGCCCAGGCGATCAGTGTACGGTCATCGATACGGAATACTGCAAGATCGGTGTAGCCATCTGCTACGATGTGCGATTTCCGGAATTATCCAGGAAAATGGCGCTTATGGGGGCAAAATTGATCGTGCTTCCCGCCGCCTTTAACCTGACCACAGGACCGGCCCACTGGGATTTGACCATGCGGGCCAGAGCGCTGGATAATCAGGTGTATTTTGCTGCAGCATCCCCGGCCAGAGACATGGAAGGCGTTTATCAAGCTTACGGCAGCTCCTGCATTGCCACGCCGTGGGGTGAGTTCTTGGCCAAGGCGGATGAAAAAGAGACGATCGTGTATGGCGATATTGATTTGGATTATGTAGAAGCCATCCGGCAGCAGCTGCCTCTGCTGAAACATCGGAGGGAAGAGATCTATAAATAGGGGGATTTGGATGAAAACAAAAAAAGTATGGGCTGTTTTGATAGCGGCTTTGATGGTTGCCGGACTTGCGGGCTGCGGCAAGAAGGCGGAAGAAAAGCCGGTGACCTACGAGATCGCTATGGTGACCGATACAAACAGCATTCAGGATGGAGCCTTCAATCAGGCCGTATGGGACGGAATTGAAGATTTTGTGGAAGAAAAGCCAGTTTCCTATAAAGCATATTTGACTACTGAGGATACGACAGACGGCTATCTGCGGGCTGTGAAGGATGCGGTGGATGGAGGCGCAAAGATCATTATTGCCGCGGGTTCGGCCTTTGGCAATACCATCGATCAGGCTCAATCCGAATATCCGCAGGTTTCCTTTGCACTGATCGACGGCCGTCCTCAGGATGGGGAAGGAAATGATGCGGAGGTCCGCAAAAATACGACAGCCATTACCTTTGCAGAGGAGCAGGCCGGGTATCTGGCCGGATATGCCGCAGTAAAAGAGGGATATAAGAAATTGGGATTTCTAGGAGGGAAGGAAGAGCCTCCGGTTCAGCGATTTGGGTATGGTTTTATCCAGGGTGCGGATGATGCGGCAAAGGAAAGCAGCCTTGCAGGAATTCAAGTCTGCTATGGTTATACTGGTACTTTTAACGAGGATGAGGCAGTACAAAGCCAGGCGGCCGCTTGGTATGAGAAGGGTACTGAGGTGATCTTTGCCGGCGCGGGCGCTGCCGGGCGCTCCATTATGAAGGCTGCAGAAGAAAAGCATGGCCGGGTGATCGGTGTGGATTTGGATCAGAGCAAGGATTCAAAGACGGTTATTTTTTCTGCTGTAAAAAATATTCGCCCGGCGATCAGCGATATTCTGTGGGAGTATTACGAAGATAATGAATTTGCCGGAGGCAAGGTGATTGTCTTAGATGCCAAAACACAGGGAGTCGGTCTGGCGATGAACCCATCTACAATGAACAAGTTCAGCAGCGATGACTATGATCAGCTGTATAAAAAGCTGGCGGACGGAGCGGTTACCGTTAAGCGGGAAGATATCAAGGATGCCGGAGCTTTAGCCACCGATCGGGTCAACGTGAAGATAGAAAAATGATATGGATGAGAGAAGGGGCTGTCCAATGCGAACAGTCCCTTTTTCATACAAATTTCGCAAAGCGTTGAAACGAGAAGGAACCGAAAATCTATGCCGTTGCTGCGGCCGTATCAGAGGCCGAAAACTGTCAATAGTGGATGGTTTGCGCAAGGATTGCGATAGTAGCCGCCTTTTCAATGGCCGCTTTCTCTCAGGATCGTTATCCTTATGAGGCGAAGCCTGACACTTTTCAAATTTAAATCCGTTATTTTCTGTCTTTGATCGGCTTGTAAGTCAGGTGCTCCTGCACGCAGTTGTATGCCGGGCGCATCAGCTTTTTGCCGGCGATGAGTTCTTCCAGTCTGTGGGCGCACCAGCCGGAAAGCCTGGCGGTGGCAAAGAGCGGGGTCGCGATATCGGTGGGGATATCCAGGGCGCTGTAAACGAACCCGGAATACAAATCCACATTGGCCGGCATCGGTTTTTCAACCCCGTTTATTTCCGCATACAGTTCCGGTACTTTTTTCTCAATAAAATCGCAGAGCATAAAATCGTCCACCAAGTCCTTACTTACAGCCAGCTGTTTGGCCATACCTTTCAGAACTTTGGCTCTGGGATCGGAAAGCGTGTAGATCGCATGGCCCACACCGTATACAAGGCCGCTCTTATCGTTGGCCTGCTTTTTCAGAATCTTGACCAGATAATCTTCCACCTGTTTGTGGTTGGTAATATCTTTCACATTGCGTTTCAGGTCATTGATCATATTGATTACGGCAATATTGGCGCCGCCGTGCCTCGGCCCTTTGAGAGAGCTGACTGCCGCGGAAATGGTGGCATAGGTGTCTGTGCCGGAGGAGGAAATCAAATGGGTCGTAAAAGAAGAATTGTTTCCGCCGCCGTGCTCCGCATGGAGAATCATCGCGATATCCAAAAGCTTTGCTTCCAAATCGGTGTACTGTCCCGTAGGACGGATCATGCGAAGAATATTTTCCGCTGTGCTCAGCTCCGGAATTGGATAGTGAAGATGCAGGCTCTTATTATCAAAGGTTGATGACTTGGCCTGATAGGCATAAGCAATCAACGTGGGGAAGTATCCGATCAGGTCTATGGACTGGCGCAGAACGTTTTCAATGGAAGTGTCGTCCGGGTTGTCATCGTAGCAATATAGCGCCAGCACGCTCCGGGCCAGCTTGTTCATGATGCTCCTGGAAGGTGCGGTTAAAATCATATCCCTGGCAAATCCCACGGGAAGCTCTCGTTTTTCGCCTAAAAGGGCGTTGAAATCATTTAATTGTTTCTGAGTAGGAAGCTGTCCGAATATAAGCAAATATGTAACTTCTTCAAAACCAAAACGGCCTTCCTCGATGCAGCTTTGCACCAACTCTTCGATACTGTAGCCTCTGTAATAGAGCTTTCCTTCCATTGGGACCTTTTCTTTATTTTCATTGACGGAATATCCCAGGACTTCTCCGATTCTGGTAAGGCCTACGACTACACCAGTACCGTTGGAATTACGCAGTCCGCGCTTTACGTTGTGCTTGATGAAAAGCTCGCTGTCAATCGAGTCTTTTTCCTCGAGTTCCCGGGCCATTTTATGAATAAAATTGGAAGGATCATTGCTAGCAGAAAGCCTAGCTTCACGTTTCTTTTTCATTCTTTCTAACAATTCGAATAACTCCTTTCCTATGTGCAAATTAGTCACATATAAGAATAATATTATATCATGTAAAAGGAGTAATTGGAAGATAAAACGTAAATATTATTCCTCATTCCAAACATCCCCATGACAACCAAAAAGTCCTTATTACGCTGAATCTGCCATTCCGCATCTTTGGAATTCTGTTGACAGCGGCCGGAGCGGCGGTGGTGCTCCACTCCCTCATAGAAAGGAGGAAGAATTGCAAATAATTGCGATTCCCCGCCGGCGGCCTTACAATTTAATTTTATGCTTCTGAAGCTTTCTCGTGGCTGTTGATTTATCGATGGATAAGCTGACGGCCAGATCGGTAATGGTTTTGCAATACTTCATTTTTGATAAAATAATGTTTTTTTCAAAATTGTCCATTTCCGACTTCAGGTCAATAACCGTCGGATTATTATGATTGGCTGACTCCAGATTGGACATTGGGAAAAGGGTGGAAATGCTTTCTCCGGATATAATATCGGCATTATTAATGATCACGATCCGCTCCATGATGTTTTCCAATTCCCGGATGTTTCCCGGCCAATTATAGCAGTGGAGTATTTTTTTCGCTGAGGAAGATAAAATTTTGTTGCATCTGTATTTTGCGTTGAATTTCTCCAGAAAAAATTCGCACAAAGGGGCAATGTCCTCTTTGCGATCTTTTAATGAGGGCATAGTAAAGGAGCATACGTTCAGCCTGTAAAACAAATCCTTTCGAAATTCACCGCTCTTTACCAGATCCTCCAAGTTGGAATTGGTAGCAGATATGATGCGGATATCAATGGGAATATACTTGGTGCCGCCAACCCGCATAATTTCCTTTTCCTGCAATACGCGAAGGATTTTTACTTGAAGGTGGGGCGGTATGGTGCTGATTTCATCCAAGAAAATAGTGCCGCCGTTGGCGATTTCAAACAAGCCGATCTTGCCTTTATTGTTGGCGCCGGTAAAAGCGCCCTTTTCATATCCAAAGAGTTCCGATTCCAGGAGATTTTCAGGAATTGCGCCGCAGTTCAGTTCTACAAAGGGTTTATCCTTTCGCAAGCTGTTCTGATAAATGAATTTTGCGATCAAGCTTTTGCCTGTACCGGATTCACCTTGAATGAGGACCGTGGCATCGCTGGCGGAAATTCGCGCGACCATACTGATTAAATCCAGCATAACAGGGCTTTCAAACACCAGCTCGGACTTAATGTTGGGCATACTCGCCTGGTAATATAGATCTTTCTCCGTTATTTCCTTCAATTGATTCAGCTTGCGTTCCAGTTTGCCCAATTCCGTAACGTCTCTTTCCGTGATTACAACATAAGAGATTTTCCCGTCTTTATAGAATGGCGTGCCAGTTACCAGCAGATCCAGCTTGTCCGTCAAACTTTTCTGCATTTCGGTTACCGTAGAGTTCCGCTCGATGACTTTTAAAGCAACGGAATCGTCAAAGAACCCTTCTTCGACCAAATCCCGCATATTTTTTCCAATGAGGTTCTCTCTTTTAGAATAGCAAAAACTTAAAGAAGCATCGTTGCATGCGACTACGGTTCCGATCCCATCCGTTATAAAGACGCCGTCCTGTATGCAATTTAACAACCCCTGAAATTCTTCTTCGTTGAACGTGTTCATAGTATTCTCCTCGTTTTCGTGGATAAACGTTAGTTATATACATTGATAATTTATATAATTATAATATAACGTTATAGATATAATCAATATAAAAAGAAAAGTGGTGCATTTTTGCATTGGTTGTAAAGCGGCAACAATCGAGAAAGAATTTATGCCTATTGTCGCTCTTGGAAAAAGAATGAAAAAAATAAAGTATCCGACGAAACCATTGAAAATAGATGGCGTCAGGGCTGGTTAATATTTTTTCTGTCAATAAGAGCGCAGTTGGCATGCGAAATGCTTATATTATAGGCAAACAATAATATAGGAGGTTGGAATCCAATGAAGGACATGAGCTTAAACCTGGAATACATCCATATCAAAGATGTCGTTTTCGGTGAAAAAACGTTCATCGAAAACGGGGTGTTAACGGTTAACAAGGATGAGCTTATCGATACGATAAAGACAGACAGATTGATAAACATCGATGTTGACATTGCAAAACCAGGTGAATCAACAAGAATAATTCCTGTGAAAGATGTAATAGAGCCAAGAGTGAAGGTGGAAACCGAAAGGGCTTTCCCCGGCGTATTAGACGGCTATACATCCTGCGGGGAGGGAACAACAAAAGTATTGAGAGGCTGCTGTGTAACTACATGCGGCAAGATTATCGGTTTCCAGGAAGGAATCATCGATATGTCGGGTCCGGCAACAAAATACTGCAGATTTTCAGAACTGATCAATGTGGTTGTTGTGGCTGATCCGATCGACGGCATTACACCGGCGGAACACGAAACCGAGATCCGTATGCTGGGACTGAAAGCGTCCCTGTACTTAGCAAAGGCGGGCCTGGATGTGGAAGCAGACGAGGTAAAGACTTACAGAAGAGATCCGGTGGACCCGGCGAAAAAACTGCCAAAGGTGGCATATGCGTTTCTAATCATGGCCCAGGGCCTGCTGCATGATAACTATGTTTACGGTCTCAACGCCATTCAGCTCAACGCACAGCTGCTGCATCCCAACGAAGTCTTTGACGGCGCCATCGTTTCCGGCAACTGCGTAACGGCAAGCGACAAAAATACGACCTATGACATTCAGAATCACGCCATCATCGAAGAGCTGTACAAGAGGCACGGCGTTGATTTGGATTTCTGCGGCTTGATCGCATCCCCAATCAGTACCATTTTGGCTGAAAAAGAAAGAAACGCTATGGTAACGGTAAATCTGGCTCAGACATGCCTGGCGGACAGCATCATTATCAGCCAGGAAGGCGGCGGAAATCCGGAAGCTGACCTGATGCTCATCTGCGAAAGAGCGGAAGAACGGGATATGGCCAGCGTTATCGTGCTCCACGACAATCCTGGTCCTGACGGAACTTCAGAGCCGATGGCAAACACTTCTCCAAAAGCCACGGCTGTCATTACAACCGGCAACGACAACTGCATCATCGAGCTGCCTGAAATGGAAAAGAACATCGGCTACAGAGAACAGCTGCATCTGCTTTCCGGCTCACCCGATGACTGTGAAGTCGGCGACGGAAAGATCAAAGTCGGTATTCTGGTAATTATGGGATCAGCAAGCAATTCCGCAAACGGATATTACTGCACAGAGCCGTACTAAAGAAGGAGGAAAATTGAAAATGAGAGCGTTACATTACATCAATCAGTTTTTCGGCCAGCTTGGCGGTGAAGATTCCGCTTACGCCCCTCTCGAATTAAGAGAAGGTACAGTTGGACCGGGAAACGTTCTGCAGAACATGTTAAAGGATATTGAAATCGTTAACACAGTCGTCTGCGGAGACAACTATTTTGTAGAAAATACGGAAAAGGTTGAAGAAGAGCTGGCTAAAATTTTAGACGAAAAAGAAATCGACATCGTGTTCGCAGGTCCGGGATTCAACGCCGGCCGTTACGGTATGGCATGCGGCGGCGTATGCAAGATCGCTTTTGAAAAAGAGATCATCGCTATTTCCGCCCTCAACGAAGAAAATCCAGGTTTAGAACTCTACAAAAAATACGGATATATCTTCCCAACCGGAACAAAAGCCAAGGATATGAAGGACGCCTTGACAAAGATTTCGGCCTTTGCCAACAAAATTGCCGAAGGAAAAGAAATCGGCCTTCCCGATGAAGAGGGATATTTCCCAAGAGGCATCAGAAGACCATGCTGGAGAGATAAGAGCGGAGCCGAAAGAGCCGTCGATATGGCAGTAGCCAAAGCTTTGGGACAGCCCTACACTACAGAGGTTGAAATGCCCAAATTCGATCACATCGTTCCCAGCGCCCCTGTTGCGGATCTTTCCAAGGCCAAAGTTGCCATCCTCACATCGGGCGGCATGGTCCCTGTCGGCAACCCGGATCACCTGGAAGCTTTATCCGCATCCAAATGGTGCGCGTACTCCATTGAAGATTTCGGCGGCAGCGCAGAAAACTTTAAGGGCGAAGTCGCTCACGGCGGATATGACCCGGTATACGGCAATGACTGGGGAACTAGAATTCTGCCCTATGACGCTTTTAAAGAGTTGGAAAAAAGAGGCGTTATCGGTGAATTATACGACAAAATGCTGGTTACAGTGGGCAACTGCATGGACGTAGCTAAAGCCACAAGATATGGCAAAGAAATGGCTCAGCATCTGAAGGATGCCGGTGTTCAGGCAGCGCTGCTCACCTCCACCTGAGGAACTGACACACGTTGCGGTGCAACGTTAGTTAAGCAGATCGACGATGCGGGTATCCCGATCGTACATCTTTGCACGATTTGTCCAATTTCATATTCAGTAGGAGCAAACCGGATCTATGCTGCTGTAGCGATTCCGCATCCTGCTGGTTATCCAAACCTTTCCAAAGAAGAAGAACTGGAAGCCAGAGTTCAGCTTTGCGAAAAGGCGATCAAAACGACAGCTGTCCCAGTGACCGAACAAACGATTTTCGGAAAAGACATGTAGCATTTAAGGACATACGGAGGGGCGAGAGCCTCTCCGTATGTTTTAACCAGGAACACATTTTCAATAATTTTGTCGCAAAATATAGAAAAAAACTATTTTTTATGTTAATATGGAAGCGATTTATGGGGGTAGATGGGTGCTGGTGTGCCCTCTGGTCTTCAAAACCAGTTTGAGGAGTTAGCAGCTTCTTGGGTGGGTTCGATTCCCACATACTCCCGCCAAAACTTATGCGAAGCGATTGCTTGCTGATGAGGTTGATATGCGATTGAGAAATATGTGCTCCGTTATAGGGCACATATTGTATTTTATGGGCGAATCAGGTGAAAAGAATGGAGAAGATTGACAGGAAAGAATTTATTTCTCTCATCGATGAGATGGATAAAAAATTCGTTGTTTATAATCAAGAAAAGAACGCGATCGCCGTTGCAGCAAGCTTGGATGAGCTGAAGGACTTCAGCAAAAACCAACCTGTGGAAATTTTCAAATATCATCAAGCGTACAAAGGCAAATCGGAAAATGAGTTGAACTATAAAGACTCGGACTTTATTTTCAAAAGCAGCACCATGCGCAAAACCATTGAGCTGATCGAAGCCGTGGCGCCTACGGATACGACGGTTCTTGTCCAGGGGGAAACCGGGACCGGAAAAGGCTTTGTCGCCAAGCTGCTTCATATGAACAGCGACCGAAAGGACAAGGCTTTTGTCGATATCAACTGCGCGGCCATTCCTGAAAAACTGCTGGAATCCGAATTGTTCGGATACGAAGCCGGTTCTTTTACAGGAGCCCTGGATACGGGAAAAGCTGGTTTGTTTGAAACGGCCGGCGAGGGAACGGTCTTTTTGGATGAAATCAATTCTCTGCCCATGTCCCTGCAGGTGAAATTTTTAAGGGTGGTGCAGGAGAAGGAAGTGATGCGAATCGGCGGAACAGATTACCTGCCGGTGAAGGCCAGGATCATCGTAGCCACCAATACGGATCTGCTGCAGGCAGTGGAAGCTGGAACCTTCAGGGAAGATTTGTATTACCGGCTGAATATCGTACCGATCACGGTTGCTCCTTTGCGAAGCCGCAAAGAGGATATCCGGGCGCTGGGGGAGTATTTTCTGGAACGATGCAACCAGCGCTATAAACAGAACAAATACCTGAGCGATGAGGCATGGAAGGAGCTGGAAAAATATAAATGGCCCGGAAATGTCCGCGAGCTGGAGAACATGATTGAACGTTTATCGATTGTTAACCAGAAGGAACAGATTGAAAAAGGAGATTTAACCGATCTTTTTTCCAATTTACAGATTGAGGAGCAGTTTCAATCCTCTCTGAAAATGACCTTAAAAGAAGAAATGAACGCATATGAAAAGCGGATCATTGAGGCAAGAATGGGTACATGCAAAACGACTGCGGAGCTGGCCAAGACACTGGGCATCGATAAATCTACGTTAACGAGAAAACTGAAAAGGTTAGGTATCAGGCGATGAAAGCATATCCGAGCATTTTTAATGACGTCTTGTCTCCCGTTACCCCCGGCCCATCAAGTTCCAATACTTGCGGGCCGTTTCGTATTGGAAAACTTCTGCGCCAGATGCTGGGCGGAACGCCCGCGGGCATGAAAATTGAAATGGCGGAGAAGGGCGGTTACAGCCAGACTTTTTATGGGATGCACAGCGACAAGGCATTCATCGGCGGCATCTTAGGAAAGGATTTGCACAGCTATCAATTTAACCGGGCCTACGATGACGCCCAAAAGGAGGGGATGACGGTTGAAGTGGAGTTCAATGATTCCGTTTCCTCAATTCCAACAGAACTCAGTATCATAACCATTGAAAATTCCCGGCGCAGATTGTGCATTTCTGCGGCCTCCTTGGGCGGCGGCGAAATCTTTATAGATAGAATTAACGGCGCGGCTGTTGCCATTGACGGCAAGCGTTATTACCTGATTGTTGAAACAAACGATCAAGGCATAACCTGCCGCCCATCCACCCGACCCTTCGATCAGTCTTTGATCGATGAAGTGGAACAGGACCCTCGTGTGAATTGGTACAGCATTACAAATCCGGTCTATGAAATCCTTCCTGTGGAAAATTCCCGGCCGCCGTTTGAGTCGGCGGCGGGTATGCTGGCCTATGTTGAGAAAAAGGGAATCAGTCTTTGGCAGGCGGCCATCGATTACGAAACTTCCATATGCGGATTGCCGGGTGAAGCCGTATGGAACCTTTGTCAAAAGGTATATGACTTGACCATCGATGCGATTGAAAAGGGCTATCGAGTCGCGGGCTTTGAAGGCGTTACTACGCCAAAGGCTTCAAAAGCAGCTGATTTTTACACCAGCGGCAGAGCAATCCCCCTGGGAATGGCATCGGCGGCTGCACCGGAAGCTCTGGCGATCATGGAATACAGCAATGCCCATGGAACGATTGTGTGCATGCCTACGGGCGGTTCTTCCGGCATTATCGTTCCCGCCATCCGAAATTCGGCAATGGCGTTGGGACTGTCTGAGGCGGATGAACGAAAAGCGCTGCTGACAGCCGGTTTGATCGGTACCTTTTATTACCCTACCCATTATTCCGGCGATCTGGGCTGCCAGGCGGAAATCGGTATCGCCGTGTCCATGGCTGCCGGGGCGCTGGCATCTCTCATGACCGATGATGTCAGGACCATTGAGAGAGCTGCTGTCTTAGGTGCACAGAGCTTGCTGGGGCTTCTCTGTGATCCCATCGACGGATATGTGCAGGTGCCGTGCTTTATTCGCAATATGACGGCCGTTCCCACGGCAGCTGTCTGCGCTAACAGCGCCATGGCCGGGCTGGACACCTTGGTCAGCTTGGATGAAATGGCGCAGACAATCCTCAGGACCGGAGAAAAGCTTTATTCCATTAACGACTACGGAGTTTGCTATTGCAGCAAACTCCGGTAGGGGATCAGCCGGCCAGCTCGCCTGCGATGGAGTAAATCCTGGTATCTGGTATAAAAACCGGCAATTTTGAATTTTTGTATCTGCTTTCAACGCCTATAAAGGCCAATTTTCTCAAAACCTGTGAAAACTCAAAAAAACGCCTCTTTCACTCGAAAATCCGCAGCAGCAACCCTCTCCAAGCTATAATTTTGATACAAAAAATGAAAAGAATCAGATTTTTATAACCCGGCAGCTCCTCTGCTTGACTCAAAGCAGAATGGGCCAGCGAGGGGCCCTTGGCTTATCCACTATATCTCCAAACACCTGCTTGAAGGAAGCGGTGCATTCTTGCAACTATTGTAAAACTGCAAAGAAGAATAAGGAAAATCCAAGGCGTTTGGTGAAAAATGCCCAAAAGTCCGAACCAGTAAAAACCCTTAAATTTCAGGGATGCAAGGCAATTTTCTGAAAATATCTTCTATTTTGCTCCGTTGGCATATGAATTGCGGTTATTACTAATGTAATCGTTATTTTATATGTGAGAGATAGTAAAGAAAGGAAAAGGCTATGCTAAAAATCGGAAAAAGCGAAGTTCGCATCAGCATGGTAATTAAGCTTGCCGGTGCATTCTGTGCATTCCTCATCGGAGCGGGGTTTGCCACAGGACAAGAAATTATGCAGTATTTTACAAATTATGGACTGGCAAAAGGTATCGGAGTTATGGTGGTAAACTGTTTACTCGGAGCCTGGACAGCGGCAGCAATCATGAACCTTGGCAATGAATCAAAGGATGAACAAGGTTTGAACTCTTATAAGAACTTATGCGGAAAATATGTGGGAGCATTTTTATCCTGGTTTATCCCAATTTTCATGTTCCTCACCCTGGTAATTATGATCGCCGGATTCGGCTCAACACTTAATCAGCTTTTTGGAACCCCCAACTGGGTGGGATGCCTGGTCTTCGCCGTTGTTGTAACAGCAGTGGTATTGCTGGGACTGGCAAGAGTTATTGACACCATCGGTTTCATCGGGCCGGCCATCATCATCGTCACCATGATCATGGCAATCGGCGTTTTAGCTACAAAAGGCATTGATCTTGCAAATTGGGAAAATTACATAAATACCCACGACGTCCTGCTCGCTTCCAGCAGCTGGTTCATGTCAGGGGTACTGTATGCATTGTGGAACATTGTAATGTGCCTGCCCTTCATGTCAGCCATGGGCTCCAAGGCGCAGAACAAGACAGAAGTCATCACAGGAACCGTTTTAGGAAATGTCTTATTCACAGTGGGCACTTTATTCTTAGTACTGGCCGAAGGTTCCCAGATCGATATTGTAGGAGAAATGTCCATACCAGCCTTAACCATGGCACAGGAGCTTTCACCTATATTCGGCGTCGTCTACGCAATTATTCTCGTTCTTGCCATCTTTACCACGGCCGTTCCTCTCATGTGGTCCGTATCCTCCCGTCTGGCAAAGGAAAAGACCGTAAAATTTGCTGTTATCTGCCTGATCATCGCAGTACTGGGCTTTTTCGGAGGACAGCTGCCATTTGAACGTTTGATTAACTATATCTACCCATTGATCGGATACGTTGGATTTATTGAATTCGCCTTTATCATTTGGAGAGATATTAAATTGATTCGGGGAATGAAATCGGGAGAACCCCTTCCGGCCCACGATGAGGAAGAGAAGAAAACGGCGGAAAAATAGTTAGGAGGCTAAACTATGAACAAAGAAGTTGTAGCGGTATTAGGCGGTGGAAACGGAGCTCACGCTCTGGCCGCGGATCTGACAAACAGAGGCTACCTGGTCAATCTTTATGAAATGCCCAGGTTCAAAAAAAACATGACAAAGGTGTTTGAAACAAAGACGGTTTCATCCATTGGTGTCATCGAGGGAATCTTTGAAATGAATATGGTGACCGATGATATCGAAGAAGCCATTAAAGACGTCAAGTATATCGTAATCCTGACACCAGCCTTTGCCCATGCCGATTATGCCAAGTTATTAAAAGGAAAGGTTACTTCTGATCAGGTAATCGTCTCCATTCCGGGAGCATTTGCTTCACTTAAGATTAAAAAAATCATTGGCAGCGACCCATGCCCTGTGCTGGTAGACGCCAACAACCTGATGTACGATGCCAGGCTGGTCGAACCGGGCAAAGTAAATATTCTGGAACTGGATAAAATCGAACTGGGCTTTCTGCCGACTACAGCTGAAGCTGAATTAATGCCTGAACTTAACGACATGTTCGACATTTGCGGCACCTTCCACGATGTGATGGAATGCGGTCTGGCTTTGATAAATCCCGCGCTGCACAGCGGTCCCTGCATTCTCAACGCAGGCCCTATCGAATATAAGAACAACGACTTTTATTTGTATGAGCACGGGTTCACTCCTTCTGCGACTAAGATCGATATGCGGCTGGACCAGGAGAGAAAAGCTATCGCCAAAGCTTTGGGATATGACATCAATCCATTCCACTGTTTCCCCAATATCAGACATATTGAAGAGCGGGGAGAAGAATATGAATGGCAGGATTTGTACAGAGCCGCCCATGGAGACATCGGACTTACGCCGATCGGGGGCCCCAACGACATTTTCAGCAGATATCTGACTGAAGATGCTCCCTGCGGCCTTGTCCCATGGTCCTGTATTGGAAAGGCGGTGGGAGTCCCCACGCCGACGATCGATTCCATTGTCAATCTTTATTCTGTTTTCCACGAAATCGATTGGTGGGAAAAGGGAGTGACCTTGGAAGACTTGGGGCTGACCGACTTGACAAAGGAACAAATGAAGACCTACTGCGAGACTGGCACAAAATAATCACCTGACAACGATTAAGGCTGCTGCACGAAGCAAATCGCTTTTCATGCAGCAGCCCTGTTTTTTCTCAATATCAGGCCCCACAAACCCATAAGTTTGCGTAAAAAATAAAATATTTCAATAAAATTTTCCCGATATTAAATACACTGTGCCAAACCATGTACCCAGATCTGAAAGGAGAAACTTTAAATGAAAGCGACAGGAAACGGTATCTTTAGACACTACAATTACATAAAACCCGGGGAAGATATGCATTATTGGTCCAACAAAGGCGGTACCTGCACCGGCGAGCTGGTGGGGATCATCGTGGTTCCGGCCTGGCTCCCATGCCCTCCCGGCCACGTGAGCAACGCCTATACCTTTGATTTCCCCGTAAAATATATGGAATTGACAGGAACCAATCAAACCATGGTTCACGGCGGGGAAGAGGCGATTGCAGACCATCTGGTTGAAGCGGCCAGAAAGCTGGAGCGGGACGGATGCAGGGTCATCTGCGCAGACTGCGGATATTTCGGACATTTTCAAAAACAGGTGGCCAATGCGGTGGATGTTCCTGTTTACTTATCGGGCGTGATCCAGGTCCCCTGGATCCGGTCAGGACTGAAGGATCATCAGAAAATTGGCGTGTTATGCGCAGACGCGCCTCATCTGACTTATAGTCTCTTTCAATCCTGCGGCGTGTCAAAGGAGGATTTCGACCGCTGTATCATAGTGGGGGCGCAGAATGAAGCGGAATTCTACAAAATCGATAAAAATGTAGGCAACCTGGATTCGGCCAAGATCAGGGAAGAACTGGTGAATCTTGCGCTCACAATGCAGCAGGAGCATCCTGATATGGGAGCGGTTCTGCTGGAATGCACGGATATGTCACCGTATATCGACTCGGTGCAGGCAGCCGTCAACTTGCCCGTATTCGACGCAGTTACCATGATAAAGTTTTTATACAATACCGTTGCCCACAGGGGCTGCGGGGGCTTTCTGTAGGGCTTGTCGCAGTAACGTGAGGCAAGGTGAAGAACTATTTATAATATAAATAATTCAATCGATACAGTTTGAAAAAATAAATACTTATGCTATAATCGTCTTATTCGGACATGATGAAATTATTTATCATGGAAAGGAGTTTCATGGTCATTGAAGATGATATGAAAAAGAACGGATGATTACGGTAAAACGGATATTAAAGGATGCATTGTTTGAGGATTTCCAACTCGTTGCAGGCGATCGGGGGCTGAACAATATCGTCACGGGCAACGCCATCTTTGATTGGGAAACTCCGGAAGAAATTAGAAGGACTTTTAAGAAAAGCGACTTTGTCATCACCACTTTGAGAAAAGCCAAAGAAGACAAGGAAGTTTCAGAAGAATGCCTGAAAACCCTTTTCCGCATGCGCGTATCGGCCATTGCGGTCAGAAGCATCTATTATGATGAAATTCCACAGAATATTAAAAGACATGCCGATGCCTTTGGAGTGCCGATTTTTTTATTTAAAAAAGGGTACACCGAAGACATCATTTATTTTGTGCAGAAAAAAATTGCCGAAGACGCCAATCGGCAGATGGCCGCCAAGCTGGCCCGCCAGCTGCTGGGAGACGAACAAAACAAAGAGCTGATCAACGAGTTTATTGAGCAGAATGGAATGCATCTTTACGATAATATCCGGAGCATCTATTGCTGCTGCGCGACCGAAAGTCAGGACCAGACCAGTGACGCCTGGAATATGGAAGAAGCAATACTCCGGTCCGTTGAAAGAAATCCATCTGCAGCGGCCGATTATTCCATGGTAAAGGCTGGAACGGGAATTCTGCTTGTCTATACATACGGACTAGGAAAGGGAGGTGTGCAAACAACTGCGCCGGCTCGGGACAATCTGGTGAAAGAACTGGCAGCGCCGGGAACCTTTCAGCTGGGGATCAGCAGAGTTCATCATCACGCCCAGAGGATCGGCGAAGCCATGAAAGAAAGTGTTTTCGCAGGAATAAGCTGCAGGATCGATCGTGAAACCATACGCACGTTTGATGCAATCGGCGCCGACCGCTTCTTAATTCCCATGGAGAATAACCCCTGCGTGGTACAGGCTTATACAGAAAAGCTGGACTTGCTGAGGAAGTATGATGACAAGCACCATTCCTGCATGTTGGAAACCTTAATTCAATTTGTGGAAAGCAACGGAAGCATCAAGCTGACCAGTCAGAAAATGTTTCAACATGAAAATACGATCCGCTATCGGATTGACCGTATAAAAAAACTGTTCGCCATGGAGGAATCAGAAAACAGTTATATCGAACTTTACATGATCGTCCGGCTCTGTAAAATCAAAAACTGTATTCGGGAGTTCCTGCTGGAGGACAATCTTTGATCAATCTTTTCAAAGCATTTGTAGCAGACTACAAGAAATTGACGATAAATTTTGAAATTTCATACAATTGTGCCCCATATGCCGCTGTTATATGATGAAAACAAATCAAGCAGACGTTGAGAGGAGGGATTTGATGAACACGAAAACGAATGCGAAAACAGCGGTCAAGGTGGGTGTACTGGGCATCGCGGCGCCCTTTATCGGGATGCAGGTGGGAGCAGGGTTTGCTTCCGGCCAGGAGCTGATGTCCTTTTTCGGCAATTTTGGCACAAAGGGGCTGGTGGGAATCGTTATAGTTGGTTTCGGGTATTTCATGCTGGGAATCATGGGGGCGCTCACTGCCAGGCGAATGGATTCGCCCTATTACGACGCGGTCTTCGCGCCGAAAAACAACAAGTACTTCCGGTGGTTTTCCAATGCAGTTATCATTTTTCTGGGCTTGTTCGGATGCCTGCCGATCATGTATGCGGCCGGCGCTTCCATCCTGGAGATGCAGTTTGGAATTCCCACCATCGTGGGTTCCATTTTTATGGCTGTGATTACCCTGCTGTCGGTCATGTTCGGCACCCGGGGGTTTGTCAACAGCCTCAGTATCGCAGTGCCGGTTCTGGTCATTTCATCGGTAATTATTTGTATATACCTGCTGTTTAATCCGGTGGATCCTTCGGCGGATTTCAACCCGGTATCGACCAACGGCCTTCTGCAGAACTGGTTTTTATCTTCTTTGCTCTATTTATCGTATAACATGCTCTGCGGGATTGCGGTAGTAGCGCCGCTTGGGCCTCTGGCAAAGAGCGACCGGACGATCTTTTGGGGATCCCTGATCGCAGGCGCCACCGTATGCGTGATGGCGATTATCTGCTGCAAGGCCATCATGGAAAACTACGATCTGGTAAAAGATGTGGATATGCCCACGGCCGTTATGGCGAGCAAGTTATCGCCAATCGCAGGAGCGGTGTATGCGATCGCTTTGTTCCTGGCCGTTTATACGACAGCGGCAGCCAGCCTGTTCGCACTGGATGTCCAGCTGAATCGGCTAAAGGAAATGAAGATCAACTTAAAAATGAGCAAACCGGTGATGTTGCTTATCATTACCATTGTGGCTTACCTGTGCAGCTATGGCGGATTTGTGGGACTTGTCAACTTCCTGTACCCTTTTACCGGGTATTTTGGGTTCGTCATATTGGCCGGCCTGATCTACAATTTCTTTACTGTTACCATCAAACGGAACGGTAAAGAAGAAAAACTGGCGGGAAAGGAAGGAGAGTAAACCATGTTAATCAGTGAAAGCTATGTAGGCAAGCATTACAGCGAATTACCGGATCCCTGTCTGATTGTGGATCTGGACAAATTGGACGAGAACATCAAGATTATGCAGGAATACGTGAGCGGCCATACGTCATGCGTTTTGCGCCCCCACATTAAGACCCACAAATGCCCGGCCATCGCCAATATGCAGATTTCCGCCGGGGCCGCAGGCATTACCTGCGCAAAGATCGGTGAAGCGGAAGTGATGGCCATGTCCGGCATTAAAAATATTCTCATTGCCAACCAAATCGTTTCCCCGGCCAAAATTAAGGTGCTGGCCGGTTTGAACCGATACTGCGATGTGTCGGTGTGCGTGGATGACAAGATAAATATTGACGCGCTGGATTACTTTGCCGGCGCAGCAGAAGCAAAAATACCAGTCTTAGTTGAACTGGATATTGTTCAGGACCGGTGCGGAACCCGGACAGCGGAAGAAACCCTGGAGCTGGCCCGATATGTGAGCAAAAAACCAAATTTGATCTTTAAAGGCATGCAGTCCTACGAAGGGCGGTTCCCCGATGACTGCCGCACAGAAGAGGCAAAGAAGACATTTGTAAAGGAGACGACCGGGTTTGCGGCGGAAGTAAAAGGCTATCTGCAGGATTCGGGAGTTCCGGTGGAGATTCTATCCGGAGTCAGCACCAGCACGGTCAAGTACGCCACCCAAATTGCCGACGGCATGACGGAGGTTCAGGCGGGCTCCTATGTTTTCATGGAAAGCGCGTACGATCCGGAGATGATTGGATTGCCCTTGCAGCAAAGTCTTTACATCGTAACGAAAATTTGCAGCATGTACGGTGACAGAATCGTTTTGACTGCTGGAGAAAAGTCCATCACCAACGACCAAGGTCAGCCCCTTTTGGCCGATGATCCTCAGACAGGCATGGATCTCAACGAGGAGCATTGTTTGGTGGATCGAACGGATAAATTACAAGACTGCAGGATTGGGGATACGATGCTGGTGATTCCCAGCCATTGCTGTACAACCGTCAACTTGCACGACTATCTGTTCGCAGTGAGAAGCGGAATTGTAGAAGCCGTATGGCCGGTTTCTGCCAGAGGGCGTTCCTACTAAAAATGGCCGCTGATTTTCAGCAACCCCAGGATAGAGGAGAAAATCGAACAGAATGCTGATTCTAACCAATAATTCCAAAGTGAAAACGTATTTTGAAGGGCGCGCCCAAGTGATATATGAAGAAAAACGGCCCGTCGAGCTGCTGAAGCAGGCCCGTGATTTGATTCACCAGGGACATGAACTGCTTACCCATCCGTTGTCCGGCAGCATCAGCCCCAGGGCGGCGCCGTATAAATCCATGGCATTGAGCCGGGAGAGGAAGGAGCTGGATTTGTCATCGCTGCGGTTGATTGAAGAGGCGATCCGGGCCTATGAAGGAGATGAGGCTCCCATTTTGAACCATCCCCAAAGCATACTGGAGGATTTTAAAGAAGTGGATTTTGCCCTAATCAAGGGTGCACAGGAGGAATAAAATGAGATTGGAATTAGGCAATATACCCATAAGAGACATTCAGTTCGGCGTCAAGTCAAAGATTGAAGGAGATGTGCTTTATGTGAATAAAGAAGAACTGCAGGCTCTCTTGGCGGAAGATCAAGCATTGGAATCCGTGGAGCTGGAACTGGCAAAGCCGGGGGACAGCACCCGTATCATGCCGGTAAAGGACGTCATCGAGCCGAGGGTAAAGGTGAAAGGAGATGGCGGCGTTTTTCCGGGAACCGTATCAAAAGTCGGCGTCGTGGGCAGCGGCAGAACCAATGTGCTCAAAGGGGCGGCAGTGGTTACAACCGGGAAGGTAGTCGGCTTTCAGGAAGGTTTGATCGACATGTCGGGCATCGGCGCCGAATATACGCCCTTTTCGAAGCTGAACAATCTGGTTCTCGTCTGCCAGCCGGCAGCGGGCGTGAGCCGGTACGAGCATGAAAAAGCGCTGCGGTTTGCCGGTTTAAAAGCGGCCGCCTACCTGGGCGAGCTGGCAAGGCATATCGAAAGCCAAGATGTGGAGGCTTACCAAACTTACGGCCTCAGAGAAGGCATTGAAGCATTCCCCCATCTTCCAAGGGTCGGATATGTGTTGATGCTGCAGAGCCAGGGACTCATGCACGATACTTATGTTTACGGCGTGGACATGAAACAATCCCTGCCGACCATCCTCAGCCCCACTGAAATCATGGACGGTGCTATTGTCAGCGGCAACTGCGTGTCCGCGTGCGACAAAAACACTACCTACCATCATCTCAACAATCCGGTAATCGCCGATTTGTTCAAGGAGCATGGCAAAACCTTGAATTTCACATGTGTGATCATTACCAATGAAAATGTTTATCTTGCGGATAAGGAACGATCCTCGGACTGGACGGCCAAGCTGGCCAGGCAGCTCGATCTGGACGGCGTGATCATATCCCAGGAAGGATTCGGCAATCCAGATACCGATCTGATGATGAACTGTAAAAAGATCGAGGCCAGCGGAATCGATACGGTAATCATAACTGATGAATATGCGGGAAGAGACGGCGCATCCCAGTCGCTGGCAGACGGAGACCAAAAGGCGGACGCAGTGATATCCTGCGGCAATGCCAATGAATTGATTCACCTGGGGCCTATGGAGCAGGTGATCGGATATGCCCCGGCAGCCGGGGTGATCTCCGGAGGGTTTGACGGAAGTCTGAAAAGCGACGGCTCAATGACAGTTGAACTTCAGGCAATCACAGGGGCTACCAATGAGTTGGGTTTTAATAAGCTGAGCGCAAGATAGGAGCGGAGCATGGAAACAATAAAAGTCGTTCATTATATCAACCAGTTTTTCGCCAATATCGGCGGCGAAGAAAAAACGGACTATGAGCCGGAATACCGGCACGGGGCCGTGGGGCCGGGAAAAGCGTTCCAAGCGGCCTTTGGCAAGGAAGCAGAAATCATCGGTACGGTTATCTGCGGCGATACTTACTTCAACCAGAATATGGAAGAAGCGAAGGAACGGATTCTACAAATGGTTGGAGAGGCCAGTCCGGATCTGGTCATCTGCGGGCCGGCTTTCAATGCGGGAAGATATGGAGTCGCCTGCGGCTGCACCGCCGCTGCGGTAAAAAAGGAACTGGGCATCCCAGCTATAACCGGTATGTATGAAGAAAACCCCGGAGCAGACATGTTTAAAAAAGAGGTCCACATCATATCCACCAAGGCCAGCGCCGCGGGAATGCGAGAGGCGGTCAAAGTAATGGCACCTTTCGGGCTGCGGACTGCCAGGGGAGAAGCAATCGGAACCGCGGCTCAGGAGGGATATATACCAAATGGGATCCGAGTCAATCTTTTTGAGGAAAAAAGGGGGGCGGCGCGGGCGGTGGAGATGCTGCTCAAGAAGATGGCCGGCGAAACCTTTACGACTGAATTCCCTATGCCTGCTTTTGACCGGGTAAAGCCCAGCCCCGCTGTCACGGACATGAGCAAAGCCAAAGTGGCGCTTGTTACCTCCGGCGGCATTGTACCAAAGGGTAATCCCGATCATATGGAATCTTCCAGTGCTTCTAAATTCGGTGAGCACGATATTACCGGCGTGCGGAACCTTACAGAAGAAACTTATGAGACTGCCCACGGAGGCTATGATCCGGTATACGCCAATGAGGACGCGGACCGGGTATTGCCGGTGGATGTTTTAAGAGACTTGGAACAGGAAGGAAAGATCGGTTCTCTGCACAATCGATTCTACACAACCGTGGGCAACGGGACAGCAGTGGCGAAGGCCAGGGAGTATGCGTCAGAAATCGGAAGGCGTATTCAGACAGCGGGCGTGGATGCAGTGATCCTGACCTCAACCTGAGGAACCTGTACACGTTGCGGTGCAACGATGGTAAAAGAAATTGAACGGTTTGGAATTCCTGTCGTGCATATCTGCACGGTGGTGCCCATTTCCTTAACTGTGGGGGCCAACCGAATCGTTCCCGCCGTGGCCATCCCCCATCCCCTGGGGGATCCGTCGCTGAAGCCGGAAGAGGAAAAAGCCGTTAGAAGGAAAATCTTAGAAAAGGCTTTAGAGGCCCTGGGGACGGAGATCCGTGAACAGACAGTATTTGAATGATGGGGAGGTTGGTTGGGGAGCGATGCAAAAATGCACCTGGTTCGATATCGACTACATATTTACTGGGAGGGAAACGTATTCCAGACTATAAACAATTGCCTGAGATCGTGTGAACACGGTCTCTTTTTGTTTTAGCATATTTTCTGTATATGTACTTGGGGTGGGGGAAAAGACATCAAGTCCTGTCTACTGTGTATTTTCCCAACAATGATTAATAATTGATATTGACGTATAGTGAGCTGTGCAGTGTAAAGTAATCATAAATATATTGCTTATTTATTAAACCAAAAATCAAGGCGGAGGTAAATTATGATGAGGCTGAAGAAAATGATACTGAATATTAACGGCGCCGATCGCATGTTTATTTGCGATCCTGAACGCGATACGCTGGCATCTGTAATACGGCGGCTGGGACTTACAGGGACAAAAGTGGGCTGTGGAGAGGGTGTCTGTGGATCATGTTCTGTAATCTTGGATGGAAGAGTAGTCCGATCCTGTGTTAGGAAGATTTCAGATGTGGACGAGTATAGTCATGTAACTACGATCGAAGGCATCGGAGCCCCCAATTACTTGCATCCGATCCAAGTAGCGTTCATGCATGCCGGAGCGGTCCAGTGCGGGTTCTGCACTCCGGGGTTTATCGTATCCGCTTATGCGCTGCTGCGACAAAATCTCGATCCAACTAGGGAAGAGATCAGAGATTGGTTTCAGAAACACAGAAACATCTGTCGCTGTACAGGGTACAAACAGATCGTAGACGCAGTAATGAACGCTGCTAAAGTGATGAGAAACGACTGTGCATTGGAAGATATCATGGTGAAGCTTCCGGAAGACAAGGAATATTACGGCAAACCTCTGGTACGGCCAGCTGCGTTGGCAAAGGTGTGCGGTGTTGCAGATTATGGCGATGATATTGAATTAAAGATGCCTGAGAATACGCTGCACGCAGTACTGGTACAGCCTAAAGTGGCATTTCATGCTAGAATTAAAGCAATCCATAAAGAAGAAGCAGAGAGAATGCCGGGTGTATACAAAGTTGTTACCGCAGAAGACGTAAAAGGGCCAAATCGCGTGGGGTTCTTTACTTTCTCTCCAAGAACCCTGGCAACTGGGCAAACTCACCCAATCATTGCAGAGGATAAGATTTACAACTATGGTGATGTAGTTGCTTTTGTAGTGGCTGATACCAAAGCTCATGCTCAGGATGCAGTAAAAAAAGTCACCATTGACTGGGAACAGTTGCCGGAATATAAGACCTATCTGGAAGCTGTTATGCCGGATGCAGAACGGATCCATGAGGACCATCCAAACCTCTGGTCAGAACAGCCGACCGTTAAAGGCGCAGGACATGATACACCAAGCCTGTTTAAAGAAGCACCTTACACAGTCGAAGGCTCTTTTTACTCCTCCAGAGAACCACATATGAATATCGAGGGCGATACGATCCAAGCTTATTGGGGTGATGATGGACTTCTAACCATTCACTGCAAGGCAATGATGATCTATACGCACATCGGAGATATCGCTGAGGCCACTGGATTGCCGGAAGAAAAAATTCGCGTTATCCAGAATCCAACAGGATCCACCTTTGGTTGGGGTGTATCCGCCGCGACATTTGCCATGGCGGCGATCATCTGTCTAGCCTGTGACGATATGCCAGTAGCCCTTTCAATCACTCATCAGGAGTTTATGGCACTGTCAGGTAAGCGGGCTCCTTCCTTCAGCAACGGCAAACTAGCCTGCGATAACGATGGAAAAATCCTTGCGGCAGAATGGGATTGCGGCCTGGATCATGGATCTTACAACGAATTTGGTGATGACTTGATAACCAGACCGGCAAGATTCATGTTTTTCCCGTATAATGTACCCAATTGTCTAGGATTGACCAGAGTTGCCTGCACCAACCACAATTACGGGACATCATACAGAGGCTATGGCTCTCCACAGGCATATACCTGCAGTGAAGCACTGATGGACATGATGGCTAAGAGAATCGGTATGGATCCATTTGAATTTAGATATAAGAACATCGCAAGACCAGGAGACACTAACATCAATCAGTATCCTTTCCGTGAATATCCGATGGAAAAGATGATGGATATCTTAAGACCGATTTATGAGGAAGTAAAAGAAAGAGCTGCCAAAGAATCTACTCCTGAAAAGAAGAGAGGCGTAGGTATCGCATGGGGCGGATACAATGTAACAGAAGGAATCTTTGACCAATGCACCGTTGCCCTTGAACTGCTGCCGGACGGAAGGATTGCAAAATATGATACATGGCAGGATCAGGGGCAGGGCGGAGATATCGGAGCGCTGATGACTACGCTGGAAGCTCTGAAACCACTGGGCGTTACTCCAGATGATATCAAGCTGGTGCAGAATGACTCCAAAATTTGTCCGGACTCTGGTGCTACCGCCTCTTCCAGACAGCACTATATGAACAGCAAAGCAGTAGCTATGGCAGCAGAGCAGCTGATGAATGGGATGAGAAAAGAAGACGGAAGTTACAGGAACTACGATGAAATGGTCGTCGAAGGCATTCCACTCAAGTATGAAGCACAGTATCAGAACCCGGAAGACAGGACTTTGAAGTATCTGGACCCAAATACAGGAAAAGGAAATCCGGTACCAGCTTACACCTATGCCCTGCATATGGCAGAAGTAGAAGTTGATACCAAAACTGGTAAGGCCACTTGTATCGGTTATTGGTGCATCGATGATGTAGGTGTTATCGGAAATGTAGCTGCTGTCGATGGTCAGGCTTATGGCGGGCTTTCGCACTGCATTGGTTTTGCACTTACGGAAAACTATGATGACGTCAAAAAACATACGAGCCTTGCTGGTGCAGGCGTTCCAACCATCAAGGATATTCCCGACAATTTTAATCTGATCCACCACTGCACACCAAGAAACACTAACCCGTTTGGTTCCTCCGGAGCATCAGAGGCCTTTCAGTCAGCGGGCCATATGGCAGTAATCAATGCCATCGATAATGCCTGTGGCGTAAGGATCTTTGACCTGCCTGCCTATCCGGAAAAGATCAAAGCTGGTTTGGATAAGCTGGCAAGGGGCGAAGAAATCCTGCCTCCAAAAAAATACTTCCTGGGTTCTGATTTCTATGAAGAGATGGAATACATAAAGGACAATCCCAAGACAGACTTGTTTGAAGATATGTTCCCGGAAGATAAAGCAGAAACCTATGAGCCGATCGTAGTAGAATAGACGGCATACATATTAAAAAAGACATTTCGCATAGATTAAGAGTTAAAAGGTTAAATAAGCCAAAATTTTTCGCTATTTTCAATTTGTTAAAATGATTGAGAATAACCGAAAATCTTTTGGCTTGTTTTTTCAATATGATATAATAACTATATTGAAAAAAATTATATTGTGCATAAAAGAACAAATGTGAGGTAGAGAATGAGGACAGGGCAATTTGCGGCTAGGTATAATTTAAGCACAAATGGAATTCGCTATTATGTGGAACAAGGGTTGTTGTCTCCTAAAATGAAGGGAAACCAGTATGATTTTGATCAGAAATGTATAGAAGCTATGGAGGAGATACAAAAACTAAAACAGATGCATTATTCACTTCCAGAAATCAGCCAGATCTTTCATATACGTAGTTTAATACAATATACCTTAAATGCTGATGCGATTACAAAATACAACAAACTATTTTATACCAAGCAGAAAGAACTGAACACTCAGATAAAAGAACTTGAGAAATGTGTACAGGACCTTGGAAAAGAAATTATCAAAATCCCAGATAAAGCAGCAGATATCAGTGTAGGCGTCCCCATCGAATGTCTGCCCCTGCTGGCGTGTCCACGCTGTAAAAGAACCTTGTCATTTGACAATACCATAATCCAGAACAATAAAATCTTGTCGGCCAATATCGGCTGTCCCGCCTGCGGCTATCAATTGAGAGTCATAGACGGCGTCATTCGTGGGGCCCAAAGCAGTTTTGCTAAGGTTGAGTGGAGCAATATATTGAATCTTATGACAGAGTATTCGACTGACTATCTGAACCTGGAGGCAAAATCCTACTATCAAGTAAAAGAAAATATCGAAAAGCACCTTAATGAAAAAACTCAGGGAAAACAAACGATTATTACATCGGGAGGCTTTTCCGGTGATTTGATCTGCTCCTATCCAACGTTGTTTGAAAGTGACACTACAATCATTATTGCGGACCAGCACCTCAGTGTTATTGATTATGTCAAAGACAAAATGGGTGTATTGAATAATCAGTACAACATCCTGTATATCTGCGACGAAAATTTTGAGCTGCCACTGAGAGAAAACAGCATTGACTTTTTCCTGGATGATTATTCTTCCAGTGAGTTTATTTTTTACGAGCCAATATATCCCTTTGAAAAAATCAGATCGCTGCTGAAACAGACAGCATACATAGGCGGTGCGTACACCTATTACCAGAAATCCGCCAAAACGCTTGCCAACATACAAAAGAATTACCCTAAGAGCGATTCTCGATTGTTTTGCCTGGAGATCTTCAAAAACCGTCTTCGCGGGATCGGATTGGAATTCTTGTATGATAAAAAGATGGGAAAAGCTCAGGAGCCAGGAAGTGGATATTCGTTTGACTACCATGCCAAAGGGGATGCCCTCTACTTTTATGCTTATTTTGGGAAAGTCGGTGTGGACTCGAATAAGGAAAGCATAATCACCGCATAAAGAGCCCATTAATAGAAACGGTCGTGCGAAACAAAACTGCCCAAGGATTGCTCCGGGGCAGTTTCTGTTTTTGACAGTTTTGCGGCACCTAGTTCTATACGGGTTAGAGTGCATGGTCAAAAATAGAGGGGGTGTTTGGACATCAAACGGCCAGCCGTACATTTGTATCCGCCTTCTGAACAGCTATGCCCAGCAGATTCTTTTCTTTTAAGACGGATGATACTTCCTCTTCTGAAAGCAAGAGGTGGATCAGAGTATATTCTGACCTTTGAAAATGGGCAGCATTTGTAAGCGATCCGGCACCAGAAGAAATTTTCAGATATACTGGAGCTGAAGATTTTCCGTAGATGGTGACAAAATTGAAGCCGGCCCGGTTCATGTTAAGGGCAAATGGGCTTTTACATTTAATTCCCCTAAGGGCCCCGGTATCAGAGGAGCGATAACAGATGGCTGTCTCGCTGTCTGCGTCTCTTGAAGGGAGGGGTGCCAGCATAATAGCGCTGTCTGTTCCAGGAGGGCCTGTTTCAATATTCAGCTCGTTATATAATGTATAGAGATAGAGCTGGCCATCAAATCGATACCGATACATCTCTTCTTTTCGTATATAGCGTGCGCTGATGATCTTTTTTGTCAAATTGACGATCAATTCTTTACCAGCGTATCCATCAAAAGATCGCATGGCCTGATTATTATTTTCCATAATCGTTTAAGCCTCCTTGTATTATACAAACATTCAAACTTTAGATGAATTCTTAAATGATGATAGCAGGCACAGAGGACTTCGTGTCAATATGAAAAAATAAAGAAAATTTGCGCATCGCACAGCTGATGGGTGCATGTTAGGAAAAAAAGCGAATTTTCTAAATTGACACATAGCGAACTGGATAGTCTATATTAATGGCATCGCCTGAAACGATGCAAAACACTTCAACAGAGGATCGTTATTAGGCCCGTAAGTTACAACTATTAAAAACCTGTATCACGTTAAATTAAAGAGGAGAAAAACAATGGAAAAATTTTTACAAAATTATTATGACGCGCATCCGAAATCATTGGCTATGTATGAGAAAGCAAAAGAAATATTGCCATTGGGCGTAACAAGTAACATTCGAGCAAATAAACCCTTCCCGTTTTTTGTTGAGAAAGCAGGCGGCTCCAAAGTCTGGGATATTGATGGAAATGAATACATAGACTGCCAGTGCTCTTTCGGACCGACTATGATCGGGCATAATCATCCAGTCTTATCAAAGGCCGTGATTGAGCAGATTGGAAAAGGTGTAGACTATGCCATCCCATATGAAAATGAAAGAGTCGTTGCAGAGCTTCTTAGAGAACGATATCCGTTCATGGATATGGTGAGATTCTCCTGCTCAGGAACAGAGGGAACTATGCATGCTTTACGCGTTGCCAGAGCTTATACAGCAAAAGATAAGATTATCAAGTTGGAAGGGGGATTCCACGGAGCGCATGATTCCGTGCTGTGGAGCATTCATCCAGACGTAGCGCAGGCAGGTCCGGCTGATGCACCGACAAGCGTATGTATGTCCGCAGGGGTTCCTTCCTGCCTGGCTGACACTGTGATCACCGTACCTTTCAATGATATCGAGGCCCTTGAAAGAGCGATCGCAGCAAACAAGGGTCAGATCGCAGCATTTATTTTAGAGCCGATCATGGCAAACTCGACCGTGATCCTACCAAAAGAAAACTATCTCGACAAAGTAAGAGCGATCACCACAAGAGAAAATATCGTTCTTATCTTTGACGAAGTCATCTGTGGTGCACGTGTTTCCTATCATGGGGCGGCTGGTAAAGTGGGCGTTACTCCGGACCTGGTGGTAGTTTCAAAAGCCATCGGCGGCGGATATCCGATTTCGGCCTTTGGCGGCAAGAGAGAGATCATGCAGCATATCGAAGTAGATACGGAACACTGCGGAACCTTTGGTGGAAACCCTCTCAGCATCTGTGCGGCTAAGACCGTTTTGGGTAAGATTCTGACAAAAGAAGCAACAGAAAGCCTGATTAAAAAAGCTGATAAGACCTTTGAAGAAATGAAGGGCATGCTGAAAAAGGCAGGTGTCACTTCCAGACTTAAGCATATCGGTGCTATGGGGTCCATTAACTTTGGCATCACGGAAGTAAACAATTACCGCGATATGGCAAAGCAGGATTCTGACATGTGGTTCAAGTTCTACATCTCCATGCTCAACAGGGGAGTTATTATGCAGGGAGGCGACGCTACAGAAACAATTTTCTTTTCCTTGCAGCATACAGATGAAGACTTCGAAAAAATCCTTACTGCATTCAAAGCAACTGTGGAAACTCTGTAAAACAATGCGGAACTAAAGAGTCAAATTTACAGAACAAAAGGCAACTGTATGAAAAAACCGAAATTTGCATGCAGTTTACAAAGAGCTGTTGTGAGCTGCATGCAGATAGAGCAGCAGGTCAACTGCTAAGGAGGACTGGTAATGAAAGCGGATATTATACTAAAGAGCGATGCTATATTTGACAGTATGTGCGATGACCCTTTCTCAGGGTTTGTGGCTATTGCTGGGAATAAAATTATTGGTGCCGGGGCATGTGACGAAGGAACAAAAACACTCATCGACAGCAATACGAAAATATATGATTTTAAGAATAAATTGATCATACCAGGGCTGCATGACAGTCACGTACATCTGGCACTGGCAAGTCTATATTTGTCAAGCGTAAATTTGGGGGCGGCTAAGTCGGAAGAAGAGTCCGCTAGAATGGTAGCTGAATTTGAGAAGCAGCATCCCACCGAAGGATGGATTTTCGGTTTTAACTGGTACAACTTTTATTGGAAGGATCAGGCGCTGCCAACGAGAAAATCCCTGGATGCCTATTTTCCTGACCGGCCGGTTTTCTTAATGAATACCGAGTGTCATGGAATCTGGGTAAATAGCAAGGCGCTGGAAATCTGCGGGATTGACCAAAATACCGAAACGCCCAAAGGCGGGACGATCCACAAGGATGAGAATGGCAATCCGACCGGAGTACTGGATGAGGATGCCGCGGGGCTTGTGGCAGCAAAGGCTATGGATATGCCGCTGGAGCTCCAGCTGAACTATCTGCGACCCTTCCTGGAAGAAATGTCCGCATACGGAGTGACTTCCCTTGTGGATGTGCAGCCGCTGTTTGGCGTAGAAATGAGTTTTTTAAAGGCTGTCAAATATCTGGAAGATAAAGATGAGCTCCCGCTGCGGATCCATATCGCCGGCAACCTGTTTGAAGATATTGCTGTGCATGAAATTCGCCGCTCTACCCTTAGTACAGATAAAGTCAGATTTGACCAGCTCAAACAGTTTACAGAAGGAATTTTTCCGACTCATACCTGTCTGCTTCTGGAAGATTATACGGATGAGCCTGGGAACAAAGGAACGGTCATCGGTGATCTGGAAAAACTGGAACAGTGCGTGATGACGGCACACCAGCATGGGTTTTCTGTAAAACTGCATGCGCAGGCAGATAAAGCGGTGCAGCTTGCACTGAATTACTATCAAAAAGCGATAAAAAAATATGGCCCTCTCCGTCATACGATTGAACATGCGGAGTTGGTAGATAAAGCGGATATTATGCGTTTTCGTCAGCTGGATGTCGTTCCCTCCATGCAGCCTGAACATTTGGGGCTTTCTCCTCATTGGGATAATCACGAATATCGGATTACCCTGGGCGATGAACGAGCTTGGCGGTGCTGGCCGGTCAAATCGTTGTTAAAGTCAACAGGTGTTGTTGCTTTGGGCACCGATTGTCCGGTTGTTTCAGGAAACCCGTACTACCAGATCAGCCGCTCGATCATCCGTACGTTGGACAACGGCGAACCGGAGGGAGGCTGGAATCCTCAGGAGAGGCTCACTGTAGCAGAAGCAATTCGTAGTTATACATATGGATCAGCCTACGGAGTCGGTAGAGAAAATGAGCTGGGAACGATTAAGGTTGGAAATTTTGCGGATATAACAGTTATTGATAGAGATCTTTTTAAGATTCCAGCAGAGAAAATCCGTGAGGCCCGGTCAGCAATGACCATCATGGATGGAACAGTCAGATATGTCTGTGAATGGAAGAATGAAAGGGGAAGGTAAATGAACAGTATCCAAAATACAACGGAGAAGAAACAGACTCTTAAAAGAATATTAAAACTTCGTCACCTGGTATTTTATGGAGTGGCTTATATACTACCCCTCACCATATTTACAACCTATGGTTTGGCAACGACAATGTCGCATGGAATGATTTCCTTATGCTTTGTTGTAACAACAACTGCTATGGCTTTTACGGCTTTCAGTTATTCAAAAATGGCACGATCTTTTCCGGTAGCGGGTTCAACATATACCTATGTAAGTAAGAGTATGAATCCATATGTGGGATTTATTTCCGGATGGACGATCCTCATGGGTTATATGCTGCTTCCAATGCTGACCTATTTAGTAATGTCTATCTACCTCAACCAGGCGGTTCCGGCGATCCCAATTCCTGTTTGGATTCTTATCCTTATTTTTATTACCGCAGTAGTCTGCTACCGGGGAATCGAAGTTGCCATAAATGTAAGCAGTATGATCGTTCTGATACAGGCTGTATTCATTGTAGCACTTTTTATATTTATGATCCGATGGCTGACAGGAGGCAATGGCGCTGGCACCTTCTTTGATCTGAACTGTTTCTTCAACTTTGAAGAGTTTAACAAGGCCGGCATGGGAGTTCCAATGCTGTTTTCAACAGCATCAATACTGGCGCTTTCATTTTTGGGATTTGATGCCATATCAACACTTTCGGAAGAAGCCATCCAGCCTGAAAAAAATGTGGGCAAAGCTATTATCATTACCTGCATTATCATGGGCCTATTCTTTGTTTTGATTACCTATTTCCTGACATTGTGCTGGCCTAATGCTTGGAACGAGCTGGTTGACCCTGATGCTGGCAGTTATGAATTTATGACAAAAGTAGCAGGATCGACCATGGCATATGTTTTTACCGGAACGTATACTGTAGGCTGCTTTGCTTCCGTAGTTAATTGCCAGACCTCAGCTGCCCGTATTCTGTACAGTATGGGTCGAGATGGCATCCTTCCGGGAAAAATATTTGCGCACATTCATCCAAAGCACAAGACCCCATCCTATAATGCCATTATTATAGCAGTGATAAGTCTGGTAGCGCTATTTATCTCACTGGTTACCGCAACCTCTTTGGTGAGTTTCGGAGCATTGCTTGGATTCACATTAGTTAATTTATCTGTGGTCGTTTTTTACTACGTTAAAAAGAAAGAACGAGGACTCAATGCGATCTTAAGCTATTTGATTGCGCCTCTGATTGGTGCCGGATTTACTTTTTTCGTATGGCTAGGGTTGGATTGGCACTCAAAGGTATTAGGATTTTGTTGGCTGGGCGCGGGATTGATCTACCTGACCATAAAGACCAGGTTTTTCAGAGAGCTTCCGCCAGAGATGTCATTGGATGAGTAAATATCGAACAATTGTATTATATTTTGTCACCGTCAAAATATAATACAGCATGAAAACGGCTTTATTTTAACGAGTCTCTAAGGCTATATGTATCATATTTTGACACAGGATCTTTGTATGTGTGTGAATATATTGGAAAATCAGTATCTTTGGATTGGCACGATACTTGCTCTATATATTAGCGTTTAAACAGTAGCCGTATTTCGATATCGAAAAGATCAGGTATTAGGATTTTGCTGGCTGGGCGCGGGATTGATCTGCCTGACTATAAAGACCAGGTTTTTCAAAGAGCTTCCGCCAGAGATGTCATTGGATGAGTAAAAAAGGGGGGTAGCCATGATAATTGTTACAAACAACATAATGGTATCAGCTGCATATGAAGAAGGATATAATTTAAAATTTTTTCAGGTGACGCATAGAGAACTTCTCTGCCTAGTCAGGGACTATGTACATAAAGGACATCGGTTGCTGACGCACCCTTTGTCTGGCAGCATAAAACCCACAGAAACACCCTTTAAATCAGTTGTGTTATCAGAGCAGCAGGATGGTCTGGATTATCGGTCATTAACATTGATTGAGGAGGCTATCAGTATGCATGATAAACTTTATCATAGCTGTAACGTTACAAATTATACACGAACTGTTTTAGAGGACTTTCGAAGAGTAGACCTGGCACTGCTTGACAGTGCAATAAAATGAGGAGGAATAATATGAAATTGGAATTAGGATATGTGCCTATCAATGATATCCGCTTTGATGACCAATCAAAGATTGTAGGAGATGTACTCTATGTCAATAAAGAAGAGTTGATCGACTATCTTAAAGAGGATGAGACCCTAGAATCTATTGATCTGGAAATTGCAAAGCCTGGAGACAGCATTCGAATCATGCCGGTAAAAGATGTGATCGAGGCACGAGTCAAGGTATCCGGAAGCGGGGACGTATTCCCAGGAGTGCTTTCCAAAGTCAATGTTGTGGGATCTGGACAGACCAATGTACTTACGGGAATGGCCGTTGTCACGACAGGAAAAATCGTGGGTTTTCAGGAAGGCATCATTGATATGTCTGGAACGGGAGCAGAATATACGCCATTTTCAAAGTTGAATAATCTGGTGGTAGTGTGTGAGCCTGTAAAAGGAACCAAGCAGCATGATCACGAAAAAGCCGTGCGGTTTGCCGGGCTGAAAGCAGCTAAATACCTGGGAGAATTGGCCAGAGATATAAAATGCCGAGAAGTGGAGACTTTTGAAACTTATGGTGTAAAAGAAGGATTGGAAAAATTTCCTCATCTGCCGAGGGTGGCATATGTGCTGATGCTTCAGAGTCAGGGTTTGATGCATGATACATATGTATACGGTGTGGACATGAAAAAATCATTGACAACGATCATCCACCCCACGGAACTGATGGATGGTGCAATCATAAGTGGAAACTGCGTTTCTGCATGTGACAAAAATACGACCTATCATCATTTGAACAATCCAGTTATCTTGGACCTGTTTAAAGAACACGGGAAAAAGCTGAATTTTGTCTGCGTAATTATTACAAATGAGAATGTGTATCTGGCAGACAAGGAACGGTCGTCAGACTGGACAGCAAAATTAGCAAGATTGTTGGATTTGGATGGGGTTATTATTTCCCAGGAAGGTTTCGGAAACCCAGATACCGATCTGATCATGAACTGTAAGAAAATAGAGGATCAAGGGATCAATACGGTTATCATCACAGATGAGTATGCGGGGCGTGACGGAGCTTCACAGTCTCTGGCGGATGCGGACGCCAAAGCAGATGCAGTTATTACAGGCGGAAATGCCAATGAAGTCATTGTGCTCGGACCAATGAAAAAAGTGATCGGTTATCAAGATACAGCAAATATCGTTGCAGGCGGATTTGATGGAAGTCTGAAGGAAGATGGAAGGATTACCGTAGAACTTCAAGCAATAACTGGAGCAACCAATGAACTTGGTTTTAACAAACTAAGCGCAAGATAGGAGCAGAGAATGGAAAAAATAAAAGTTGTTCATTATATCAATCAGTTCTTTGCCAATATAGGCGGCGAAGAAAAAGCAGACTACAGGCCGGAACTCCGGGACGGCGTCGTAGGTCCGGGAATGGCCTTTCATGCAGCCTTTGGCGGGGAAGCAGATATCATTGCCACTGTAATCTGTGGCGATACATATTTTAATGAAAATATGGAAGAAGCGAAAAAAATAGTATTACAAATGATTGCAAGTAAAAAACCGGATCTAGTGATCTGTGGCCCGGCATTTAATGCGGGAAGATACGGAGTAGCCTGCGGTACGGTTGCAGCCGCAGTGAAAAATGAACTTAATATTCCGGCTGTGACGGGTATGTACAAAGAGAACCCCGGGGCAGACATGTTCAAGAAAGATGTATATATCATTTCTACAAAGAACAGCGCCGCAGGGATGAGAGATGCTGTAAAAGTAATGGCACCTTTTGGGCTGAAGGTGGCGAAAGGTGAAAAAATTGGCTTTGCCGAACAAGAAGGCTATATACCAAACGGGATTCGGGTAAATTTTTTCGAAGAAAAGAGAGGCTCACAACGGGCTGTGGAAATGCTGCTCAAAAAAATGGCAGGAGAAGAATTTACGACTGAATTTCCGATGCCTGATTTTGATAGAGTTACTCCCAATCCGGCAATCAAGGATATGGGTAAAGCAAAAGTCGCTCTGGTTACTTCCGGCGGCATTGTACCAAAAGGCAATCCGGATCATATTGAATCTTCCAGCGCTTCCAAGTTTGGAGAATATGATATCAGCAGTTTCTTGGATTTAACGGAAAAGACCTTTGAAACTGCCCATGGCGGATATGATCCTGTGTATGCCAATGAAGATGCGGACAGAGTACTGCCGGTAGACGTTCTTCGGGAATTTGAGAGAAAAGGCAAGATTGGAAGCTTACATAATAAGTTCTATACGACAGTTGGCAATGGGACTTCCGTAGCCAATGCTAAGAAGTATGCAGCGGAAATCGGTAAGCGGCTGCTTAGCGCAGGAGTGGACGCTGTCATCCTCACTTCCACCTGAGGGACCTGTACACGTTGCGGCGCAACGATGGTAAAAGAAATTGAAAGAGCAGGGCTTCCGGTTGTGCATATTTGCACAGTAGTACCGATCTCATTGACTGTGGGGGCCAACCGAATCGTTCCGGCTGTTGCCATACCCCATCCACTGGGAAATCCGGGTCTTTCGCTGGAAGAAGAAAAAAATATCAGAAGGCGTATTTTAGAAAAATCATTAAAAGCTTTAACGACAGAGATTAAAGGACAGACTGTATTTGAATAACGCAGGAGTATTATTTGCGAACGGTGCAAAAATGCACCTGTTGCGATTGTGCATTAACAGACGCATTCATTTCTTGAAAAATAAATGCTGTTTTTGACAAAATTGAAAGTTCACATAAAATCTTTTCGTAGAATGCAAAAATGTATTCTACGAAAAGATTATTGCTGTTCAGCCAGGTATAGTTGGGAATATGGGAGAACATACGGACGGTAAAATGTAGTACATCATGCATTTTGAATAAGAATCATTGAAAATCAGCTGATTGATAATATGAATGGCGAGAATTAAAAAAGTGGCATGGGACTTGCTTTTAATAATAGTGTCAAACAGTTCCATGCAGGGAATCATGCAAAATGAAGCAGACTCTCAATTTTGAGCAGCTGCGATCATAATTGCGCAGCGATGGATTTGACATCCTTATAGATTGGCTTGTTTTGGCGGATTTGAAAAGTGGCACTATATTTGCATTAATATAAATTGTAATCAGCAAATACAAAGATACGGCAGCTGGTATCGAAAAAAACAGGTGGAGGCAAAAGCCATGAATTACGTTGTATTGACCAACAATCCGCTGACAAAGCAGTTGGTGGAAGAAAAAACAAGCCACGAATTACAGTTTATCGACGGCAGCGTTCAAGCGGTCTTGTCAAAGTGCGAGGAACGCTTTTCAAAGGGCAATCACTTTTTAGCCGCAGACCCCATGGGAGGCAGACGGGCCAGACCCTTTCCCTATTTGACCATTATCCTGGAAAAAGGAAAAGACGCGGCTTTGGAGGATTGGGAACGGATCGCCGACTATTCGGTGCTCAACGGAAAACGAATCGACAAGTACATAAATAACAGCGAGCGGTTAAATGAGGATTTCCGGATCTTGGACTACTCGCTGACAAAGACAGCTTTAAAACTTTAAAAAAGAAAGGACGAACCCAAATGAGCAAATTGTATGATGTAATCATAATCGGCAGCGGCCCTGCCGGTTTAGCGGCAGGTCTGTATGCAGGAAGAGCCAGATTATCCACATTGATCATTGAAAAGGATAAGGACGGCGGCCAGATCGTGCAGACAGCGGAGATCGAAAACTATCCCGGAGGACTGGAAGAAGAATCCGGACCTACCCTCATCGATCGGATGAGCCGGCAGGCGGACCACTTCGGAGCAGAAAAAGTCCTCGACACCATCGTGGATATGGAGCTGGAAGGCAAGGAAAAAATCCTTACAGGAAAGAAAGATACATACCGTGCAAAGACCGTAATCATCGCGGCTGGAGCATCCCCGGTACCCATCGGTTGTCCGGGCGAAAAGGAATTTACAGGAAAAGGCGTATCCTACTGCGCGACCTGCGATGCGGCTTTCTTCGAAGACTTTGAAGTATTCGTAGTGGGCGGAGGCGATTCGGCGGTGGAAGAAGCCCTTTACCTGACCAAGTTCGCAAGAAAGGTCACCATCATTCATAGAAGAGACGCCCTCAGAGCGGCAAAATCCATACAGGAAAAGGCCTTTGCCAACAAGAAGATCGAGTTCATGTGGGACAGCGTAGTGAAAGAACTCAAGGGCGACGGGCTGCTGGAATCCATGGTGGTGGAAAATGTAAAAACCAAAGAGCTTACGGAAGTGACCGCAGATGAAGAGGATGGAACCTTCGGCGTTTTCGTATTCATCGGCTTTAAGCCTGAAAGCGAAGTTTTCCAGGGCAAGGTAGAGATGGAAAAGGGATACATTGTTACCGACCCTGACATGAAGACAAGCGTAGACGGCGTATTCGCGGCCGGAGACATCCGGGTCAAGAGCCTGCGGCAGGTGGTAACAGCAGCGGCGGACGGAGCCATCGCAGCTGTACAGGCAGGCAAGTATATTGAAGAGAATGAATAATTCCAATTGATTGATCAACCAAAACCCCAAAGATAGAAAAGGAGAATGAAATGATTATTTGTGACAAAAAAACATTTGAACCGGAAGTTTTACAGGCAGAAGGCGTCGTATTAGTAGACTTTTTCGGAGACGGATGCGTGCCATGCCAGGCCCTCATGCCTCATATCGAAGGCTTTGCCGAAACCTACGGCGACAAGATCAAGTTCTGCAAGCTGAACACCACATCGGCGAGAAGACTGGCCATCAGCCAGAAGATCATGGGTCTTCCGGTCATCGCCATCTACAAAGACGGCGAAAAAGTAGAAGAGCTGGTGAAAGATGACGCCACACCGGAAGCAGTGGAAGAGATGATTAAGAAATACGTTTAATCAAGGGACAAACTTACATCGTTCAATTTTGATATATATAAATTTATGTATATATAGTGACTATGGCAGTGCCCTCAAAGCGCTGCTGCAAAAAAACAAAGAAAGGAGGACAACATAATGGCATTGTTAAAAGACAAGAAAGTAGTCATCATCGGAGACCGTGACGGTATTCCGGGCCCTGCAATCGAAGAATGCGCCAAGAGCGCTGGAGCAGAAGTCGTATTCTCATCAACAGAATGCTTCGTTTGAACGGCCGCAGGTGCTATGGACCTGGAGAATCAGAAGAGAGTAAAAGAATTCTACGACCAATATGGTAAGGAGGATTTAGTTGTTCTGTTAGGGGCCGCTGAAGGAGAAGCAGCTGGCCTTGCAGCAGAAACCGTAACTCTCGGAGATCCGACCTATGCAGGTCCTTTAGCAGGAGTCTCGTTGGGACTCTCCGTATATCACATCTGTGAACCTGAAGTTAAGGCAGAAGTCGATGAAGCTGTCTATGATGAACAGATCAGCATGATGGAAATGGTGCTGGATGTCGATGATATCGTAAGCGAAATGACTGCGATCAGAGATCAGCTGTAGTATTTTTACCATTGAATACGGCTTCGCCGCAGGGTAAAAAATACTGAATCTTGCTGCGACACAGCTTGCAAGTTATAGTATTTTTACCATCTATCCGGCGTTGCCGCGGGGTGGGAAATACGAAGACATGCGGGAGCCGCCTTCTGTCAGAGGCGAAAGGCGGCTTCTCTATTATACAGGAGATATCATCAGCGATATTTCCCAAGCATTGACAAAGGCGGCTTCTCAGGGAAGCGGGCTTTGTTCGAAATAAATGATGGAGGAAAAATTAAATGGGCGGATACGCAGTACTAAAGGGCAGCAGTTACACACTGGCAATCACACCTGACATGGTTTTATATAACGGTACGACACAGACAACCGAGAAAGCGGTAAATCCCGAATCGGAGTATTTGAAGGAACTTCCAAACCACCTGAGAAGCTATGAAGCTGCGGCAGGCTACCTGCCAAACCAGGTGTACATAGGAAACAAGACGCCGGAAGATTTGTCGGCGGAACCATTCCCATGGTACGACAAAAAAGTAGAAGGCAAAAGAGAAGGTAAATATGGAGAGATCATGCCCCAGGATGAATTCATCGGACTGATTCAGATCTGCGACGTATTTGACCTGGTAAAATTGGAAACATCTTTTGCAGCAGAGGTTGGAAAAAAACTAGCGGCCCATACGCTTATCGGAGCCGAGCGGGCAGCGATTTTAGATAAAAACAAAGAAACAGAAGAAGAAATAGCAAAGCTTGTTGAAGAAGAACACGCAGAACCGCTGTATCATGGCGGAAAGCTGGTTGGAGCAGTTAAGCGGGCCCACGACATCGATGTCAATCTATCGGCCCATGTCATGCTGGAAAACCTGGTGACAAAAGCATCCAGCGTACTGTCGCTGCTTCACCTTATAAAAGCATCCGGCGTCGATCCGTCGGAAATCGAATATGTGATCGACTGCTGTGAGGAAGCCTGCGGCGATATGAACCAGAGAGGCGGCGGAAACTTCGCAAAGGCTGCGGCGGAAGTAGCGGGCCTTGTCAACGCCACCGGATCCGATGCCAGAGGCTTTTGCGCCGGACCTGCCCACGCTCTGCTCAATGCGGCATCGCTGGTTAAGGCGGGAACCTTCAAGGCCGTTGCTGTCACAGCCGGCGGATGTACCGCCAAGCTGGGCATGAACGGCAAAGATCATGTTAAAAAAGACATGCCTATTCTGGAGGATGCCATCGCGGGATTTTCCGTACTCATCACAGCCGACGACGGAGTCAGCCCTCAGATCCGTACCGACATCGTGGGCAAACACACCGTAGGCACAGGCTCATCGCCTCAGGCTGTCATCGGTTCTCTGGTGACCGAGCCTCTGGATCGGGCGGGCCTGAAAATAACCGACGTCGACAAATTCTCCCCTGAAATGCAAAACCCGGATATCACCAAGCCGGCAGGAGCAGGAGACGTTCCAGAAGCAAACTATAAGATGATCGCGGCGCTGGGCGTAAAGCGGGGAGATATCGAGCGGGCCGGTATCGCCGATTTCGTTAAAGAACACGGACTTACAGGATGGGCGCCTACTCAGGGCCATATTCCTTCCGGCGTGCCTTACCTTGGATTTGCCAGAGAAGACATGATAGCGGGCAAGATTAAAAGGGCCATGATCATCGGTAAAGGAAGCCTCTTCCTGGGCAGAATGACCAATCTCTTCGACGGCATCAGTTTTGTTATCGAAGCCAACGACGGAAAAGGCGCAGAAGAGACAGCCGGTATCGATGAAGGAAGAATCAAGGAACTGATCGGAGAAGCAATGCGTGAATTTGCCGGAAATCTCCTCAGCAAATAAGCGGAAAGGAGAAGACGATGTCAGAACAGAACATAAAACAAATGATCGCAAAGTCCTTTATGGATATAGCAGACGGCCTCCAATCGGGAGACTTCAGCAAAAAATACACCATCGGAATCGCCGCCGACGGCAGCGAGCATGGAGACGACAATCTTCTGCAGGCGGTAAAGCTGGCGGAAGCAAAGGGCCTGAAGGCTGTGCTGATCCAGGGTGAAGATGCCCATGACAAAATGGAGGAACTGCTGGAAACGGGAGAGATCGACGGTGCGGTAACCATGCACTATCCGTTCCCCATCGGCGTATCAACGGTGGGCAAGGTGGTGACTCCGGCAATGGGAAAAACCATGTACCTTGCCACGACCACAGGTACGGCGGACACGGATCGGGTATGCGCCATGATTAAAAATGCCGTGTACGGGATTATTGCGGCCAAGGCCGACGGCGTTGAGAATCCGGCGGTGGGAATCGCTAACATCGATGGCGCACGCCAGTGCGAAAAGGCGCTGCTCAAGCTTTCAGAAGGCGGATACCCCATAACCTTTGCCCAGTCAAGCAGAGCGGACGGCGGCATCGTGATGCGGGGAAACGACCTTCTTCAGGGAACGGCGGATGTCATGGTCATGGACTCCCTCACCGGAAACCTGATGGTAAAAATCTTTTCTTCTTATACCACCGGCGGCGGATACGAATCCCTGGGATGGGGCTACGGACCGGGAGTCGGCGAAGGATTCGACAAGACCATTATGATTATTTCCAGGGCATCGGGAGCGCCGCTGATCGCAGGAGCAGTGGAATACGCGGCAAACCTTCTGAAAAACGGCATGAACAAGATCGCCGAGGAAGAATTCAAGAAAGCCAAGAAGGCCGGACTGGACCACATTTTAAAGGAATTTTCACAGCCCAAGGCCGCGGCTGCAGAGGAAGATCTAGTGGAAGCGCCGCCTAAGGAGATCGTCACCGCTCAGATACCAGGAATCGAAGTCATGGATCTGGAGGATGCGGTCATGGCCCTTTGGCGGGAGAACATCTACGCGGAAAGCGGAATGGGCTGCACAGGACCGATCATCCGCATCAGCGAAGCCAATAAAGACAGAGCAGAAGAAATACTGACAGAAAAACAATACATTTAATAGATAGAAAAGAGTCGGGCAGGTACGGCATGCGCCTCCTTATAATGCGAACTTTCTTGGTACCTGCCCTTATTCTTCAAAACATTACCACAAACATCCATATTCAGACAAGATATGGGGGTAGATGGGTGCTGGTGTGCCTTCCGGTCTTCAAAACCGGTTTGAGGGGTTAGGAGCCTCTCAGGTGGGTTCGATTCCCACATACTCCCGCCATAAACTTGCAGACAGGAGGATAAAGATGGAACATAAGCAAAAGCTTTTATCAAAGCTTCCCAAAGTAGATCAGACGCTGCAAGATCAGCGCCTATTTGCGTTTTTTGAGGATACATCGAGAGACTTGATCGTGGAGTCGGTAAGAGAGGTGATCGCAGAAGAACGAGCAAAGATTTTAAATGGCAGCGGATCAGCTCCGGCCTTTGATGAAGAAGCATTTTTCCAGGCCATCACTGAACGGATCAGCCAGAAGAAGCGCCCCAGCCTGATAAACGTAGTCAACGCAACAGGCGTGGTTCTTCATACCAATTTGGGAAGGGCGGGATTATCCCCTTCTGCGTGCGCCAACGTGATGAAGATCGCAAAGGGTTATTCGACCTTAGAATATAATGTGAAAAAGGGAGCAAGGGGCTCCCGCCATTCCCATGTGGAAAGCCTCATCTGCAAAATAACAGGAGCTGAGGCTGCGATGGTGGTCAACAATAATGCAGCAGCGACGATGCTGTGCCTTTCAGCCATGGCTGAAGACAAAGAAGTCATCGTGTCCAGAGGCGAGCTTGTGGAAATCGGCGGCTCGTTTCGCATTCCCGATATCATGGCAAGAAGCGGAGCAAAGCTGGTAGAAGTGGGAACGACAAACAAGACTAAGATTGCCGATTACAAACATGCCATAACGGAAGAGACCGCAGCCATCATGAAGGTTCATACCAGCAATTACCGCATCGTCGGCTTTACAGCGGAAGCCGATCTTGCGGAGCTGACGGCTCTGGGAAAGGAAAGCGGCCTTCCGGTCATCTACGATATGGGCAGCGGCCTTTTGGTAGACCTGAGCAGCTACGGCATTAAAGAACCCACAGTGGGAGAAAGCCTCAAGACCGGTATCGACGTGATCCTCTTCAGCGGCGACAAGCTGATGGGAGGCCCCCAGGCCGGGATCATCGCAGGAAAGAAAAGCCTCATCAACCAGATGAAAAACCACCCCCTGGCAAGGGTAGTCCGAATCGATAAGATGACATTGGCCGCTCTCGAATCTACTTGCAGGACTTACCTTGACCAGGAAAAAGCCCTCAAGGAAATACCCGCGCTGCGAATGCTGAGCGAGGATATCCAGTCCATGAGAAGCCGGGGCGAGCAGCTGAAAGCCCTTTTGGACGATTCCATGTTCTTCAAATGCCGGGTGGTGGAAGCGGCGGAACAGGTGGGAGGCGGCAGTGCTCCCACCACCGAACTGAAAGGGATCGCGGTGAAACTAGAGACCGAGATACCGGCGGAGAAAATAGAACGGCTCCTGAGAAAAAACAACATCCCTATTATCGCCAGGATCATCCGCGACGCAGTTTACTTTGACATGCGCACAGTGGCCGATGAGGAGCTGCCGATCATCGCAGAGGCGATGGCGGCAATCGAAACTGCCATTAGGAGGTCGAGATCATGAAGAATGTGATAATCGGAACAGCTGGCCATATCGACCACGGCAAAACCTGCCTTATCAAAGCCTTGACCCAGATTGACACCGACCGGCTGAAGGAAGAAAAGCAGCGGGGCATCACCATTGAGCTGGGGTTTGCCGATCTGCCCAACGACATGGATCTGGATATTGGTATCATCGACGTGCCGGGCCACGAAAAGTTTGTAAAGCATATGCTTGCCGGGATCGGCGGCATCGACATCGTGCTCCTGATCGTAGCCGCGGATGAAGGCTTTATGCCCCAGACAAAAGAACACTTTGAGATTCTCAAAATGCTCAAGATCAAAAAAGGCATCGTGGTAATGACCAAGGCGGATCTGGCGGATGAAGAGTGGCGAGAAGTGGTAAAAGAAGATATCAAGGACAATGTGGCAGGCACGTTCCTGGAAGGCGCGCCGATTATGGAGGTTTCTTCCTATACAGGCCAGGGCATCGAAGAACTGAAAAACCAGATCCTGGAAATGGCGGCCCAGTGCGGGAGCAGGCGGGAAGACCGAAGGCTGCTCCGGCTGCCCATCGACCGGGTGTTCACCATCGACGGCTTCGGCACGGTCATTACCGGAACCCTGATGGAAGGCTCGGTGGGAACCGGCGATGAGGTGTTGCTCTATCCGTCCCAGAAAAAGGCAAAAGTAAGGAATATTCAGGTACACGGAAATACAGTGACGGAAGCCAGAGCCGGCCAGCGTACTGCCATCAACCTGGCAGGAATCAAAAAAGAGGAGCTCAACCGGGGCGATGTGGCCGCTTACCCGGGGCTTCTTGAGAACACACGAATGATCGACGTGCGGATCGATATGTTCGACCGAACAAAACGCATCCTCAAATCAGGCAGCAGACTCCACTTCTATTATGGATCGGCGGAAGCCCTGTGCAAGGCCGTCCTTTTGGATCAGGAGGCGATAGGTGAGGGAGAGTCCTGCTACGCCCAGCTGAGATTTGAAGAAGAGATCGCCGTCAAGCGGGGCGACCGGTTCATCCTCCGGTTTTATTCACCACTGGAAACCATCGGCGGCGGTAAAATCCTGGACGCTGCCGCCAAAAAGAAAAAACGCTTTAGCGAGGAAGCAATTGCCAGCCTTAAGATTCAAGATGAGGGAAAGGACCAGGATGTCTTGGCCCAGATTTTCCTGGAAGAAAGCTTCCGGCTGGGAGATCTGGCGGAAGTGATCCGAAAGCTGGGAAAGACAAAGGAGGAGGCGGAAGAACTGGTTGATGCTCTGCTTGAAGAAAAGACCATCAAGAAAATCAGTGAAAACCTTCTTTTACATAAAACGTATTTAAGCGATGTTCAATCCAAAGCAAAGGCACTTTTGGAAAACTATCACAGGGAAAATCCCGTAAGCAGCGGCATGCCCAAAGAGGAGTTCCGCGGAAAGCTGGGCAGACTCCTGCGCACAGAGGACCAGAAAAAACTGGAGCTTCTGATCAACGATCTTTTGCAGGGACAAGCCGTGAAAGAAGAAGCCGGAACCATGTCCCTCAGGGATTTTCAGGTGACATACACAGAGGAGCAAAAGAAGATGGCGGATCGTCTTGGAGCGATCTATGAAAAAGCGGGTCTGGAACCGCCGCTGACCCAGGAGGTGGCCGCAGGGGAAAAGGACCCCAGGCTGGCGGGCCAAATCCTGGGCTCCATGCACAACCGCGGAGTACTGGGCAGGCTGAACTATCAATACTATATGGACGCAGCCGCTTTAAAATCGGCAATAGACGTTTTGATCAATACCATCGACCGCCAGGGAAAGATCACCCTGGCCCAATACAGGGATCTGATCGGAACATCGAGAAAGTACGCTGTCATGATTCTGGAATACGCCGATGAAAACAAGATCACCAAAATGACCGGCGATTGCAGAGTGCTTTACAGACAGGAGGACTGATATGGATTTCAAACAGATTGAAGCCTTCGTCAATGTGATAAAATATAAAGGCTTTTCCAAGGCAGCGGAAGCGACCTTTTTAACCCAGCCCACCATCAGCGCCCATGTCAATGCGCTGGAAAAGGAATTGCAGCTGCAGCTCATCGACAGGACCAAAAAGGAAGCCCTGCCCACAGCGGAAGGAAAGCTCTTTTACAATTACGCCTTGACCATGCTCAATACCAGGGAGCAGGCCATTTACTCCCTGCAGAACTTTTCCCTCAACATCAACGGGACGATTGGCATACAAAGCTCCAGCATTCCGGGAGAATACATCGTGCCCGGGCTCATCGCGGATTTTAAAAAGGAATACGGTAAGGCGAAATTTTATCTGGAACAGTCGGACAGCTCCCTGGTCGCCGATAACATTAAAGCCCATAAGGGTGAAATCGGATTTACCGGACACAAAGAAAACGACGGGCTGACCTACAAGCTTTTGATGAAAGACAAGGCCGTCCTCATCACCCCTCAAGTTCCCCACTTTAAAGAACGCGAAGGAGAGCGGCTCCAGTTGAAGGACTTTATTGGAGAGCCGTTTTTGCTGAGAGAACGGGGTTCTGCCACAAGGGAAACCTTTGAAAAGGAACTGGACGCCAAAGGCATCCCCCACACTTCCATGAATGTGGCCGCCAGCATGAACAGCATGGAAGCAATCAAACAGGCGGTGAGAGGCGGCATGGGCGTATCCATCATTTCAGAAGTGGCGGCGGACCGTCAGAGGGCGGACAGAGGGTATCTGGTATTCGATATGGAAGATTATGACGAAGAGAGGGAGTTCTATTTGGTATATAACGATAAAATCACCATGTCGCCCACAGCCGAGACCTTCAAATTTTTTGTGCTTGAGAAATACGGATATAAGTTCGACTATTAGGCCGGGCTATTTTGCAAGGAGATAGAACATGAAGCAGATTTATTGTGACAATGGGAGCACGTCCTTTCCCAAAGCTCCAGGTCTTGGGGAGGCCATAGGAAAGCATATCGATTTTAACGGATATAACATCAGCAGGGGAGGATACAGGAAAGCTTACAGCCTGGAAGGGGAAATCATCGAAGCAAGAGAAGCCTTATGCAGACTCTTTCATTGCACGGATCCGAAAAACGTGATTTTTACTCCGGGGGCGACCATCGGCCTCAATATGGTGCTCAAAGGTTTGCTGAAAAAAGGAGATCATGTCATTACCACCTCCATGGAGCATAATGCGGTGGTCAGACCGCTGACCCAGCTGGAGAAGGAGGGTGTTTTATGGAGCGAGGCTCAGTGCGATGCGCAGGGCCGGCTGAATGTGGAAGAAATCAGAAAGCTGATCCGGCCGGAAACAAAGCTGGTGCTGGCCATCCACGGGTCCAATGTGTGCGGCACGCTGATTCCCATCAAGGAAATCGGCAGCATTTGCAAAGAAACGGAAATTTTCTTCTGCGTGGACGCTTCTCAGACTGCGGGGAGTGCCTTCATCGATATGGAAGAATGCTGCGCCGACGCCCTCATAGCGCCGGGACATAAAGCCCTCCTTGGGCCTCAGGGAATCGGCATCGTGCTCCTTTCCAAAAGGATGGCCGGAGCGATGAAACCGCTTTTTTCCGGCGGTACGGGAAGTGCTTCCGACAAAGAGGAAATGCCGGAACTGCTGCCGGACAAATTCCAGCCGGGAACGCTGAATATCCCTGGCATCATCGGCCTCAAGCATGCGGTGGATTTTATAGAAAAGGAAGGGCTGGCCGCCATCATAGAAAAGAAACAGCGGATTACAGATGCCTTTCTTGAAGAGGTGAGCAATATGAAGGGAGTCAGGCTGGCGGGCCTTCCTTCCGGCGGCGGCCGGTGCGCGGTTGTATCTCTGGATTTTGTCAATTTGGACAATGCAGAGGCCGCTTTTACCTTGGAAAATGAATTCGGGATCATGACCAGATGCGGGCTCCACTGCGCGCCCCATGCACATAAGACGCTGGGGACCTTTCCCCAGGGGACGGTCCGGTTTTCCTTCGGCTATTTCAATACCATGCTCGATATCCGGCTGGCCGCGGGAGCGCTCAATCGGATTTTGAGCAGCCGCTGACTTGGGGATTGGACAGTCTGGGTATTTGGGCAAAAAAACAAGAAACTCTTAAAAATTTACGCATTTTCCAACGATTCCAAGCTCTCAAATTCAGTTTAAAGGCAGATTTCTTGTTTTAAACCGATATGAGGCCCCGCAAACCCACAACTTTGCGTAAATTTTTAGGCCGGTCCCCTAAATTTACTGGAGCCCGATTCCGGCAGCAAAGGACGGATCCTGATTGGAGGTGCAGGATGGATTTTAATAAGCTTACGGAGAAAGAAAAGCAATATGCAAGAGCAATTATCGAATGTATCGATGACGGCGTATTTATTACCGACGGCGAAGGCACTGTGATCGACTTGAATATCAACAGCCTGGGATGCCAGAAACGGGAAAACATCATCGGCAGAAACATGCGGGAACTGATCCAGGCCGGCATTTACCGGGATTCGGCCGCGCTGAGGGTGATCGAGGAGAAAAAGCCGGTCAGCATGTTTCAATATGAGGAAACGGATCTCTTAACCACCGCCATGCCCTATATGGAAAACGGCAAGGTGAAGATGGTGGTTTGCTGCGAACGGGAGATACACACCTTAGAGGCCATTGAGCGGGAGCTTGAGGAAAGTCTGGAGAAGAACAGCAAGTACGAACAGGAGCTTTTGTATATCCGGGCTGAGATGACGAAAAACGTGGGCATTATCGCTGAATCACCCCAGATGCGAAAAGTGGTGGATTTGGCAATCACGGCGGCCAACTTTGACTCCAGGGTGTTAATCCAGGGCGATACAGGAACCGGCAAAGAGGTAATTGCCAAGCTGATCTACAGCAGCGGCAAGCGAAAAGGAAAACCCTTCATCGCCGTCAACTGCGGAGCGATTCCAGAAACCCTGTTGGAATCGGAGCTCTTCGGATATGAAAAAGGGGCTTTTACCGGGGCCAGTGATACCGGCAAAAAAGGGTTCTTCGAGCTGGCTAATGAAGGAGTGCTCTTTCTTGATGAAATCGGAGAAGTTTCCCTGGGCTTTCAAGTGAAGCTGCTCAGAGCCATACAGGAAAACGAAATCATGCGTGTGGGCGGGAGCAAATCGATCAAGGTCAACGTACAGATTATCGCCGCTACCAATAAGGATTTACTGCAAAAGGTGGAGCAAGGGGAATTCCGTGCCGACCTCTACTACCGGCTCAGTGTGTTTCCCATTAAAATACCGGCGTTGAAAGAGCGTAAAGAAGAAATCATGTCCCTGGTGCAATTCTTTACCGACAAGCTGAATCAGCAGTACGGCAAGGAAAAATGTTTTTCACCCAAGGCCATGAAAATCCTGCAGAATTATTCCTGGCCGGGAAATATCCGCGAGCTGGAAAACGTGGTGGAGAGGCTGATGCTCATCAGTCTAAACGATGTAATCAAGGAGGAGGATGTGACGACTATGCTCTTTGATGACGGAACCATCGATAACTTCCAGTATGAGGGCATCACTCTGGAAGAAGCCGTCGCCATTACAGAAAAGAATTTAATAAAAAACTACATGGAAAAATGCGCCAATCCGCCGGAACTGGAACAGGCTTTGGGGGTATCTCGAGCCACGTTAAACAGAAAAATCAGTAAATATGGATTAAGATAAACCTTGTTTGTTCACAGCAAACCTGCTCTCCTTTGAGTTTTCCTGCTCATTTGAGAGCAGGTTTGTTTTTTGTATTTTCTGAAAACGTTGAAATTGAAAGGATTACAGGGTTGGCATTATATTTGCTATATATAGAAACGATTGTACAATTATATTATATTGATAAAAATGATAATAGGAGGAGTGTAATGGACAAAAACAAAGGACCTGACCTGGTTCTCAATAATAGTAAGGTCAAGGCTCAAGATGTAAAGCTTTATACTATGGTATTCATCATGTACAGCTTCTGCTGCGGCGGATGCTTTGGAATCGAAGAAATGATTCCGGTGGCAGGCCCGGGAATGACGGTACTGCTGCTGATTTTAATCGCGCTCTTTTGGGCGACTCCCCAGGCAATGATTTCCGTGGAACTGGGATCGGCCATGCCCTATACCGGGGGTTTCTACAAATGGACCCAGGCCGGTCTGGGCGAATTCTGGGCCTTTGTCGCCGGATGGTGCAGAGTAATCGCCCAGTATGTGGAGAATTCATCGTATATCATCCTGGGAGTGGGGTATTTAACTACTCTGATCCCCATGTCGGAAGGAACGGCCTTTATCATCAAAGTTGCAATCATCTTATTCTTTACGGCCATCAACCTGAGAGGCATCAAGGAGGTGGGCTGGGTAAGCACCTTGCTGTCCATGGTCATCATTATCGCCTTTGCCTTTGTAGCTGCTGTGGGATTTGTCAACTGGGATTCCAACCCGATACAGCCCTTCTACAACGAAGAAGAAGGCTTGTTCTGGGGTATTTCGGGAGCCCTTGCCATCGGAATGTGGATGTATTCGGGCTATACCTCGGTTTCCACCCTGGCAGGCGACTGCAAAGACAGAACGGTTGTGCCAAAAGCCCTGCTGATCGGTCTGCCGCTGATTACGCTGACTTACCTGCTGCCGACTCTGGCAGGCGTTTCTGCGACTGGAAACTGGCAGGATTGGGGATCGGGCGGCATCAATTATTCCACCGTTGCCGCAATGGCAGGACCCGTATTCGGAGCCCTCATGGTGGTTGTCGCCATCGTGGGATGTCTCTCCAACTACAATACCTGCATGATTTCTCTTTCAAGAAATTTCTACGCTATTGCCGAGGACCGGCTGGCGCCGAAAATTCTGACCAAGGTTAGCAAGAACAAGGGGATTCCCTATGTGACCATCGTTACCATCGCCATCGTATCCATCATCGGCTGTACCCTGGATTTTTCTACCGTAATCACCATGTCGGTAACGCTGTTTATCGTCGATTATGTGCTAGTCTGCCTGTCCGGTATCGCTCTGAGAAAAAAGGCCCCTGAAATGGAACGGCCTTTCAAACTGCCCTTCGGAATAAAGGGTGTGACCCTCATGCTGATGCCTGTGTTTATCGTAGCTTTCATCGCACTGATGATTAACGGCGCCGACTACTTTGTGTCAGGCATGGCGGCTGCGGCCATTATCCCGCTGCTATATGTGTACTTTAAGAGAAAGAGCGGAGGCCTGGCTTCCTTCGGGGCGGACAACGAGGAAGTGAATCCGCGGACAAAACTGTGTTTCGGAGATTTAAAACGAATCGCGGTTCTCTACGGCGTGCTGGGGATTCTGGGAGCTATCGCGAGCTTCTTTCTGCCGTTTTATGAAGGCTCCTGGGGCCCCGAATACTATATGGAAACCTACGGACCGGAAAACGCCTTTGCCTTTATCATCGCTGCCGTAAGAGTGCTCACAGTCGTCTATATCGCGGTAACCTGCATTTTGGCCTATTTGTCGAAGAAGGTAGATCAAAAGCAGACGGAAGAAATAAACAAGAATGAGAAAGGAGCGTAATCAATATGAGCGGAATGAAATTAAATCTTGATATCATTGAAATCAAGGATATCTGTTTTGGAGAGAACAACGATATCAAAGATGGCACCCTTGTGATCGACAAAAAGGGGCTGATTGAATATCTGGCTGATCCGGTGTTCGCCAAAATCGATATCCAGCTGGCAAAGCCGGGAGATTCGGCGAGAATCATTCCTGTAAAGGATGTGATCGAGCCGAGAATCAAGGAAGAGAGTGAAACGTCTTTTCCGGGAATCATCGGCGATTTTGGAGACTGCGGCGAGGGCACGACCAAGGTGCTGCGGGGCTGCTCAGTTGTGAGCACCGGTACTATTGTCGGATTCCAGGAGGGGATCATCGATATGTCCGGCCCGGGGGCCGAATATACCCGCTACTCAAAGCTGAACAACGTCGTCCTTGTGATCGATACCATAGAAGGAATCAAGCCGGCTGAACACGAAGCCGCGGTAAGGATAGCAGGACTGAAAGCAGCCCACTACCTGGCCAAATCCGCTTTGGGAGAGGAAGCGGATTATCAGGAGACTTACCAGCTGGGTCCGGTGAAAGAGGAGCTGCCCAAGGTGGCGATCATGTACATGATCATGGCCCAGGGGCTGCTCCACGACAATTATGTGTACGGCGTGGACGCAAAAAAACTTCACCCCACCTTGCTTCATCCCAATGAAGTTTTTGACGGTGCGATCGTAAACGGATGCTGCGTGGTCGCCGGCGATAAATATACCACATACGACCATCAGAATAATTCTCTTGTCCAGGAGTTTTACAAACGCCATGGCAAAGAAATCGACTTTCGGGGTCTCATTGCGGTACCCACCTATCCGGGACTTGCGGATAAGAGAAGATGCTGCTCATCGGCAGTGAGAATGGCCAGGCTGCTCGGCGTTGACGGGGTGGCTATTCCAGAGGAGGGCGGCGGTAATCCGGAAGCGGATTTGATGATGATCTGCCGCGGCTGTGAAAAAAATGACATTAAAACCGTGATGATGCTGGGGCCGGACGGAGTGGAAGAGCCGGTTGCCGATACTGCCCCGGAAGCGGATGCGGTGATCAATGTGGGCGACTGCAACGAATTCGTGGTCCTGCCTCCCATGGAGCGAATCATCGGAGACCAGAATCAAGTCAAATATATGTCGGGCGGAGCAGAAGAGAGCATCCGGGAAGACGGCAGTATCCGGGTTTCCCTGTCGATCATCATGGGATCGGTCATCGGCCAGGGAACCTTGAAAATGAGTTCCTACGTATATTAAGAGGAGGTGTTAACATGAGAGTTGTACATTATATCAATCAATTCTTCGGGCAGATCGGCGGAGAGGATATGGCTCATCATCCTCTGGAAGTGAGAAAAGGGCCTTTTGGTCCCGGTCTGGCGCTCCAGAATCTGCTGGGTGAGGACATCCGGATTACAGCCACAATCGTCTGCGGCGATAATTATTTTGTGGAAAACGCTCAGGCGCTGAAGGATGATATCGTTAAAATATTAAAGGAAGAAGAGACGGATTTGCTGATCGCGGGCCCGGCCTTTAACGCAGGAAGATATGGAATGGCCTGCGGCGAAGTCTGCAAAATCGCCTGCGAAGAGCTGGGACTCAACGCCGTATCCGGTATGTATGAGGAGAATCCGGGGATGGAGCTGTTTCGGAAATATGCTTATATCCTGCCCACAGGCAATTCTGCCAGAAACATGAAGGATGCTCTGGCGGCCATCCGCGATTTTGTAAAGAAGATCGACTCCGGTGCGGAAATCAAAGGGCCGGAAGAGGAAGGCTATGTGCAGAGAGGAATCCGCAAGAACTACTTTGAAGAAAAGACGGGAGCTGAGCGCTGTCTGGACATGCTGCTCAAGAAGATCAAAGGCGAAGAATATCAAACCGAGCTGCCCATGCCCATCTTTGAAAAGGTGGTACCAAGCCCAGCCATCAAGGATATGAGCAAGGCGAAAATCATCGTCATGACTTCCGGGGGCATGGTGCCTCTTGGCAATCCGGATCATCTGGAAGCGTGCAACTGTACGAAATTCAAACGATACAGCTATGAAGAGAGCTACGGCGGCAAAGGCGCTACCAAAGGTAAGGTGGTCCACGGCGGATATGACCCCGTTTATGGGGATGAGGACGGAAACCGAATCCTGCCAGTGGATATGCTGGCGGAGCTGGAGAAGGAAGGCCGGATCGGCGAACTGTGTGATTTCACGTATGTGACTGTGGGCAACGGCATGGGCACGGACCAGGCAGCCCAATTCGGCGATGCCATCGCCGAGGAATTAAAGCGTGAAGAGATTCAGGGCGCGATCTTAACCTCCACCTGAGGGACCTGTACTCGTTGCGGCGCAACGATCGTAAAGCATATTGACGCTGCGGGAATCCCCATTGTGCACGTATGTACAGTAACACCCATTTCCATCTCAGTGGGAGCAAACCGGGTCGTTCCCGGCGTATCTATCCCCCATCCGGTGGGAAGGCCGGATCTGCCTCCGGAAGAAGAGAAAGCTTATCGGAAGAAGATGATGGAAACCGCGCTGAGAGCGCTGGAAACGGAGATAACGGAGCAGACCGTATTTCCGGTAAAATAGATTGAAATTTAAATTTTGATAGTTCTCCTAAAGGCCGTCTGGCACTTCCGTGCAGACGGCCTTTAAAGTGTCTGAATTCTTATAAATTCTGCATTTTGTGACAGATGAAAGAGTTCTCCAAAGACAAGGCAAAAATAAGCTAAAATTAACCACCCATCACATGTATATGCGATACTAATGATAGTCGAAAATGAGGGTGAAACGATGATCAAGCAAGCTGGCCAAATGAGCATGAATCTGAGCAAACATAACAACTACAGCGAGGTATACACCTACTTTTTTGACGTTGAGAAATGCTAACGGTGTCCATTCAAAGAGGGCTGTTACAAAAAGAGTGCAAAGATCAAAAGTCTCAGCGTGACCACCAACAACCTCAGAATTGAAAGCGGCCTCTTTTTCAGTGGCCTTGTGCTACAGTTCTTTTTTATCCGGAAATAAAAGAACAAATCGGAGAACTGTTTCAAAGGGACTATTACTCGATTCCTTCGTCCGCCCATGAGTTTATTCTTATATTCGATGAAATGGGAATCAGCGCAGGCGCTCTTGGGCAAATGCTAAAAGAGGTCAACGAAAAGAAGCTCCTGCTGAAGATATTCTCAGAGATAAGATACTGAAGTTCGGCAGGAAAGAGTGGATACTTAAGATAATGGAGCCTGAAAAGGAAAAAGATAAGGAAAGGGGCAGATGAGTTTGGAAGTGAAAACTAATCGAGAGATTTGTGAATACACGGAATCCATGTTCTTCGGGCTGTCTTTAAGACAGTTTCTTTTTTCTGTCTGTGCCTGCGGCGTAGCGGTGCTGATTTATTTTCTGCTGCGCCCCTATTTCAGGTTGGAAACTATCAGTTGGATTTGTATTCTGGCCGCTTTCCCCTTTACGGTAAACGGCTTAGTGAAATATAATGGAATATAAAGGAAAAATTTATTAAGATTTTGATGAAGACCAAGTGAAAGTGTGATAGAATCTAATGGATAATAAAAAGTTATCAGTTACAATATCTTTAACAGAAGTCTGGGATTAGTCAGATAGATGAAATGAAAAATAGTAGATGGTTATATGCAATATTGCTAAATCCTCAACGTTTAGGAGTCATTTATGAAAACGAAAGTCTGCAACAAATTTTTCCCATATGAAGGAAATATGGATTACCCTGTGGATCGTGATGAAACAAAAAATGAACTACGTGATTTACTAGCAGAAAAAAAATCAACTGCTTACATTTTGTTTTCAAATTCAGGCATTGGAAAAAGTGCGACCACACTAAAATTTATGCAAACTATTAATGTAATAAATGATGGGCTTCCTGTTAAAGCCATTGCTGCAAGAAAAGATAATTCACATTATGAAGAAGGTACTTTTTTGTATACCATTTTTGAAGAATTGTTAAAAGTATTAAAAAAATCACCTAGAAAACCATATTTAAAAAAGCTTTCTTTTGATTATTACGTTAGCCATTCTAAAAATAGAGTATTAAAAAGACGTATATGGGAAAGATTTTTTGAACATTTTTATGCTGACAAAAATAAATTAACAATAGGTATCATTGTTCTTTTACAAATCATGAAGCGAGTTTTTCACTTAGGTGATTTTAACTATTACCATATATTAAATGAAAATACAGAGGAAAACCGTTTAATTATTGCCGAATATATAAAATATATTTTTATTAACCATCGTGTGATTCTTAATGTTGAAAACACACAAAACCTGGATGATACTTCACTTAAATTTATAATGGATTGGATGAATGAATCTAAAAAGCAAGCCCCATTATTTTTACTTGAATATACTATATCAGATAGTAATTCTGTACAAAATATGTTGTTTTTACAAGAAACATTAAAAAAAACACAGATCCGTGTAATACATAATAAACTTACATATCTTGAAAGCTCTGATGCAGTGAAAGCTGTGGAACAATGTTCTGGAAAAATATTTTCTAAGGATTTTTCCGGAAAAATGAAGGAACATTATATTAATCAGAGTAATGGAAACATTCGTGATCTTGAAGATTTTGAAATTACCTATGATATTGAGTCCGAATCAGCATCAGATTCGGATATACCGCATTACAATTCAACCAAAGCAAATTTAATATATAGGGATCCTTCTGAACAACAAATAATCGCATTTTTATACGTTGCAAATGGAAAAATTTCAATGCCTCTATTAAATCAACTGATGATACCTAACTTTATTCCAGATGTTGAGATGCTAGGAGAGTGTATAAAAAAATTACAAAACCCTTCAAGATTGATAAAACGCAACGGTGATATTTTAGAGATTAATCATTCAAGTGTATTGAATGTGTTCGCAGAGAATTGTACAACACATTTTGCTCTTCACTATAATTTAGCTTGTAGGAACTTTTCAGATGCTTTAAAGTTGCAGTTTGACGAACATGACTATACATATTATTCATCTGGACAACTCCTGTTGAATCTTTTACGTTTGTATAGTGACTTTGATTCTACACTATTATATGATTTAATATTAAATTTAGACTATAAAGCAATGAGTTCCATAAAGTCAAATGATATTTTGCCATTTCTGCAATTGATAATTGAAATTACAAATAAAGATACTTTACATAATATTATTTTGTATAAAAAAATATTACAAATCTGTTACGATTATGAGATGTATACTGATGGATTGAATTTTATAAACCAAATGCAAATTGAAAGTATAAATGACCTTCAATTGGAAACATATCAATTCCTTTTTCTCACTGAATTGGGACAATCAAAAGATGTAATTAATAGAATAAACACATTACGCAAAAAAACACAACAAGGTACTAGACACTGGTTAGTTCTTTCGCTTATGTTGATCATCAATTATCGGAAATTAAATAAGAAAGAGGAATGTGGAACTATAGCAGATGAGATTTCATCGTACAAATTAGACTGTTACCCCGAATATGGCTACTATTTGCGGTTACAAGCACTTTATAAACCCCGTAATTATGGAATGGCTTCAATAAAAAAAAGTATAGATTTTTTCAGCAATAATAACCTGTCTGTCCAAGTAGGAAAATCTCAATTGGCACTCTCTTTTTATTTAGCAATAAGTGGTGATATTGAAAATGCAAGAAAAGCTATTAAGGATGCTAAAAACTTTTTGGATAATACGTATATTGCCCGCCATATGCTAGAGACAAATAAAGCAGCAATTGATTTGCTATCAGGCCAATATGATGAAACGGTTTGGGAAAGCTTAGAACATGCTGAACTTAATGCATCAAAACCGTTTCATCTTCTAGCTATTTTTAATAATAAATTAGTATGGTGCTTAGCAAATAATTATTATCAAAAATGTGATTTGATTATTACTAGAATACTAGAACTTTTGAACTGGGTTCCAGACAAACATATGCATGCATTTATTAGTTATAACTTATTCCTTTTTTATAATGCTATAGGAAACTTCGAGGCGGCAGAGTTATATTATAAAAAAGCTGATAAGCTTAAAGCGTATTGCCATACTTTAGAGTGCAGAATAAATGGAACATTTACATCAGATGGTACAGATTTTCTTTTGAATAAGCCATGGCATGTGTGCTTTTTATCGCATTGGTGTTTTGATGTTTTGGATTATTTACCTAAAGAAATGGAATACCACAGCTCACTAGGAACCGACGGGTGAGGACATATCACGAAGTTTGAGATACTGTAGGAGACACTTTGATACAAGGTTCAAACTGAGGAGGAAGGCATGAACACATAAGAACCAGCATTCATCCGAATGCAGAAATGGAAACAAATTATCTGCAATCGCAAAGAATTCGGCATGACCATCCAGAACTACTGTGCTGCACATGGTATCAAAAGTTAGTATCACTACTGCTCAGGAAAATACGGGAAAGCATGATTGCCCAAAACTCTGCTATATTTGTCGAGGGTACACAGCCTCTGCAGGAGCCGCCGAAAGCGGATCGCAATCCACTTACAATGTCACCCATCACTATTTCCAGACATCATCTAATCATCGGTATCTGGAAAGGCGCTTCCTGCCAGCTTCTGCAAATGATGTTGGAGGTGACACAGAATGCTGAATAATACGGATAACTCTCGGCATATATCACCTGCGGCTATACGAATCTTTGAAAGGGAATCGACTCCTTGACTGCCATCGTACAAAACTGTTTTGAACTGGATCACTATGAACAGGGAAATTTGTTTCTGTTCTGCGGAAGGTGGACAGATCAAATCAAAGGAATACTTTACGAAGGTGACAGATTTCTGTTCCTTGACAAATGATTAGTGAACCTTCCAGTGGCTGCTCAATGGACAGAAAGCTTGGGAACTGACACCACAGCAGTATCGTTGGCTGATGAACGGGCTTACCATTAAACAGAAGAAAGTAATCAAGCAGGTGCAGTCCGTCGTGCTTTAAATGTAAATGGTCAACCATCTATACCATTTACGTATAGTGAGTCTCAAATGGTGGAGCTTTTCAAAAAGACTCCGCTCCTGTTGTTAATTCTGTGGATTTACATTAGTTTTCCCAGTATACATAGACTCTTTTACCATTTGTATTATGAATTTTAATCACTCAAAATACTTGGATGCCATTCTGTTGTACTAAAGTATCCTCCATTACTTTTTAAAGCAGATTCCTATTTACTTTATAGCTTGATTCAACAAAGCGGCAATCATATTCTCATATGTATATCCATTATGTGAAAATGCTTTAAACATGAAGCATTCCGGATGCAAACTGCAATCAGGGGTTAATTCAAGTAAATAAAATACCCCTTTTTTTAATCGTCCATCGATTCTCATAAAATCGACTTTCCCTAAACCAATAAAAGCATTTTCGAGTTTTTTTCGAGTATCTAATGTAATTTGATCTGTAATCACCTCTCGTTCTTGATATGCTTGTTTACCTTTTTTTGATTCATATCCTAAAATGCGGTGTTTGAAATAACTTTCGCCATCTAAACTTATTTTTACAACTTCAAATAATTTAATATTTTTAGGCGTTCCAACAATACATGCGGAAACTTCCTCTCCTTCCAGATATTCCTCTGCAATTAACATGGTATATTCTTGTAGAAGGGTATCTGCTAATCCTTGAGCATCTGCAGGACTATCAACAATATTCTTATCCGAAATACCAATAGAACCACCTTCAAAATTAGGCTTTATTACTAGTGGATAAGAAAGAGTATGCAACAAACCATACTCTTTTTTTTTCGTAAGTGTAATACTTTTTGCGGATGGAATTGCATATTGCGCACAATAAGTCTTTGATAAAATTTTATCCGCTGCAAGTGCTTGTACATAGGCATCTGCACCAACATAGCTTAATCCATAAGCCTCGCAAAGCGATGGAAGAAATATTTTGCGATTACGTGAATCTGTCCCAGACCAAACAGTCGATAATATAATATCATCTTTGTGGTGCTGAATATTATTTATAAATTCTTGGAGAGAAGTATAACATGTCACTTTCTTTGATACGGTTTTCATTGCCATATATAAGGCATTGTACATAGTATCTGATGAAAATTCCAAGTTTCGCTGGAAGAGATTCATATTATCTCGACAATGTATACGATTGATAATTAATACAGTTCCATGATTGATATCATTTATATTCATAAGACTACTCATCCTTTCCTAACAAGGTTGAATCGTTTTTTTGCACTAGAAATAATGTTACCAATAACCACCTCAGGTGAGTTATTATATAAACGGCCAGCAGTAAAAAAGGACGCAGATAATGGAAGACTAGGAATTGGTGTAACTTCTAGCAAATATGGATTACCCTGGTCATCAAGGCGAAAATCGACTCGACAATAATCATGACACCCGAACTCTTTAAAGGCTTTTATTGCATATAATTTGATTATATCGTTAGTTACAGAAGAAATTCGAGGAATGATTTTCGGGCATTTTTGCAAATGTTTATTTTCATATGAATATATTTCTAATGTATTCCCATCCATGCCAACTATCTCGGCCATTCCGAAGACTTTCGGCACTCCATCCTGTTCGTAAAGTGAAACTGTGATTTCGGAACCCGAAAGAAAAGGCTCACACAGAATAGGTTGATGGTATTCTTTTAATAATTTAGAAACTTTTTTATTCAAATCAGCCATACTATGAGCTAAGAAAACACCCCTACTGTGACTTTCGAAATTTGGCTTTACAACGCATGGAAAATCAAAAGGTATAGATGGAGTACTATGTAACTCTATATCTTCCCTAAAAAGTACACTAGGAATAGTGGGAATATTATTTGCGCTTGCTATTAATTTTGTATGATATTTATTACATGCTAGTAATACTCCCATTGCATTTGTCCCAATAAATGGAAGATTGAGGAGTTCTAATGTTGTTGGAAACCACGTTTGTTTCCCAGTTCCAAGAGAACCTCCATAAATTGGGAAGAATAAATCACATTGATATTTTTCAAAAGAATCTAAAAAACCTCTAATACCTCCTACTAAACATATATCATGCCTTTGGGATTCTACTATTTCGGCTATAGTATATATAGTTTTTTTGGTAGGTCGGTTACAAGAATCAAAATTTACTGTTTTAAATCCGTAATCCTCCATAGCATCGTAACAAATTCCAACTCGCATAATGAATATTACTCCTTTTAATAACCATGCATAACCATCTACTATTTTTCATTTCATCTATCTGACTAATCCCAGACTTCTGTTAAAGATATTGTAACTGATAACTTTTTATTATCCATCACACATTAAATTGGGCAATCCTAAATGAAACGGATTGCCCTGTCATAATATTTATAGATGAAAATCTTTTCTGGGATGTTTCGTGGCGAGAATATTTCGCTGTTTGGAAACTGTTACATGTGTGTACAGCTCGGTAATATTAATAGAACTATGCCCTAACATCTCTTGAATATACCGAATATCTACATCTGCTTCTAAAAGGCTTGTTGCAAAGGTGTGTCGAAACATATGCGGAGTAATATGTTGGTCTATGGATGCCAGAGATGTATATTTGTTAATCATCCTGCGTACTGATTGGTCCGATAGTGATTTACCTGATTGATTAATAAAGAAGTTGCTGCAGGGCTGTCTCACCGAACGAAAGGTATCGTTGTATTCCGTTAGAATATGTATGACGGACTCATTGCCGATTTGGATTCGCCGTTCTTTGCGACCTTTTCCATAGATGAGGATGGTTCCGTCGCATAGATTCACGTCGTTCGCTTTTAAGAAACAAAGTTCGGATATCCTCATGCCGGTAGCAAACAGCATTTCTATAACAGCTACATCCCTGAGTGCATTTTTCTTTTGATAAGGGGTTTTCGCAGTTTCACGCTGCTTGTAGATTATGGTTAAAAATGTTTCAATGGTGCGCAGTGGTATGGTTTTTGGCAGTAGTACCGGTTCTCGGAAATGGATTAGCATCTTGCTAAATGGATTATGATCAATAATTCCCCGGCATTCAAGATAACGGAACAGGGCTTTCAGGGATGCTATTTTGCGTTTTACGGTTCTGGGTTTGTATGCCTCATGAAGTTGGGCGATGTGCTGCTCCAAGATGTCTGGAGTAACCTCTGCAATCATGAGGTGGGGAATCTTTTCAGAAAACTGGCGTAAATCAATTCTGTATGCCTTCAGTGTTTTTTCATCAAGGCGCTTTTGCCGCTGACAGTATGTCAAATAATTTTTAATGCAGTCTTTCATGTCGTTCATAACTTGAATCTCCTTTGTTATTTTGATCTGTGTATTGATTTTAAGTGATGGACAAGTACATTACCATTTACCGGGCAGACTTTGCAAATTTTGCTGGCTTGGACAACGGCTATGAAGGCGGTATACACAGTTATAAACAGTGCATTTTCGAACTCTGAAAATAGCTCCTTTTAGGGCAAGGTAAATTGCAGGATTGGAGACTGAAGCGATAAAAATGCGTCCATAAAATCGAAGAATACAGATAGTCAAGGTGGTACACATCCGATGTAGAACACAAAAAGAAAGCCTTGACCAAACAGCTTGAAAATAAATTTGGAAAAGGCTTTGGATGGATTAAAGAAATAGACAGCAAGCCGCACTATAAAACACTTAAAAAAATTAAATAGTGCCTAGGCCATTGAAAAAGTCACCCAAAGACAAGGTACAAAATAAGCAAAAATCAACCACCATCACATGCGATACTAATAATAGTAGAAAGTAAGGGTGCAACGATAATCAAGCAAGCTGGCCAAATGAGCTTGAATCTGAGCGAACACAACAAACGGTATGACATTCTGGTTGGACCGGACAACTTTTGGAAAATCTCAACGAAACCATCGACTTCTTCTTTATCTATGAGGCGGTAAAAGACAATTGTTTCTCCACAATAGGCCGGACGGCCGAAGACTTCATTCGAATGTTCAAATTTTTGTTGCTCGAAGCGTACTAACATTTATCCGATGTCGGTTTGGTGGAACGCATAGAAACAGACTTGCTGTTCAAATTCTTTCTGGGGTACGAGCTGGAAACGGTCAAACTGATCGCCTCTCAGCCTGCTGGCCGTGTTTCGAAGAGAGTGGTTCAAGCACGTTCCGGAAGTGAAAGAAAAAATGGAGCTGCTCAAAGAGCTGGGAAGAAGCGGCAGTAGAAGTGGAAACCGTGATCGGAGGCAGGGCCTATGGGGAAGAAGAAAATTTGAGCTATTGCAACGAAACCGGGACCCAAAATGTGAGCAAGCTGAGTTTGGCGGTGACCCACAGGAAACGGAAGACCCGGGAGAACTTCAGCAACAACAAGGACGCGGAGATGTATGTGTGCAAAGCCGGGTACATGGCCATCGAAAAGAAGTACCAGAAAGCGAGCAAACATAATAACTACAGCGCGGTGGACACCTGCTTTTTTGACGTTGAGAAGTGCAAACGATATCCATTTAAAGAGAGCTGAAAGCGGCCTCTTTTTCAGTGGTCTTGATTTTTACAGAAGTTTATCGGAATCCGAAACGGCTACGTCTTGCAGATAGGATGTGGGGATCTGGGAAAAAAGTGAAGCGAAATTTTCCGATCTGGCGAAATCCTTTTATGGGGCCTTCTCCTTCCGCCCCCGCAACCCCATAACTTTGCGAAAAAAGGGGCTGATCAATGCGATCAGCCCCTTTTTTCAGTTGCTTTTAGACAACGAATCGTTGCCCTGCGGCAACCCTGCGTTGCCATATGGCAACGATTAAATCGGAAAATTAAAAAAATACTGAATGTTGCGACGGTGAGGGCGCTTGAAAATAGGGGGTTGCAAAAAAGAAACGCTTATCTGGCCATGTGGTATGAGACTTGCGACTATATATAGTCAGTCAAATCTTCCACTGTATTCAACCTTGCGGCGCCGGAATGGAATGGTGGATATAGTACAGTTTCTTAAACGAAAGGAGTAGTAATTATGAGTAATCAACAAACAGGCGGGCTAAAAGAACATCCCGTAACCCTGCGCGCAGCTGTTATGATGATGTACTGTTTGGTAGCCGCCGGTGCTTTTGGTATCGAAGAAATGATACCGGACGCAGGCCCGGGAATTACGATTATCGTATTATGTGTACTGCCGTTTATATGGGCAGCGCCGCAGGCTCTTTGTTCGGCGGAGCTTGGTTCGGCCATTACCGATGTCGGCGGATTTTACAAATGGATCCAGAGAGGTCTGGGAGAATTCTGGGGATTCCAGGGCTGCTGGTGCAGAACCTTATCCTGCTATGTGGATAATACCCTCTACATCGTGCTTGCCGGATCCTATACCCAAATGCTGATCCCCAGCATGACCGATACAGGCAAGTTTATCTTAATGACAGCACTTATTGCCGTATTTACCGTAATCAATCTATTGGGTATCAAAGAAGTGGGTATGATCAGCACGATTTTTTCAGTAATCATATTCATCGTTTTCGCCGCTGTGACGGTAATCGGGTTCTGCAACTGGAACTATAACCCTGTTGAGCCGCTTTACAACAGTGACGACTATTCGCTGGTAGGTTCCATCGGCGCCTGCCTTGCCACCGGCATGTGGATGTATTCCGGTTACACTTCCATGTCAACACTGTCCACAGAATGTAAAGACAAGAGCGTTATTCCAAGAGGGCTGATGATCGTAATGCCGATTATCGCATTATCCTATATACTGCCTACCATCGCAGGGCTTGCTTCTGTGGGACACTGGCAGGATTGGACCTTTGAAGGCGGAATTTCCTTCGGCCACGTTCTCGCGCTGGCAGGATCTTGGGGGCTTCCGGTTTTCGTAATCGCTGCAGTTTTCTCAAACCTTGCGATTTTCAACACCCAGATCATTTCCGTATCAAGAGGATTCTTTGGAATGGCCGTTGATAACCTGGCTCCAAAAGCTTTAATGAAGCTGAGCAAGAATAGACGGATCCCGTACATTGGCGTTCTTTCCTTATCCGTCGTTGCCTTTTGTCTGTGCAATTTTGACTTTTCCGTGCTGGTAACCATCGACGTAACCTTATTGATGGTCGACTATGTGCTGGTATTCATCTCAACAGCAAGACTGAGACGGACAGAGCCGGATATGCCAAGACCCTTCCGCATTCCGGGCGGAGACACCTTTGTAAAGATTTTAGTGGCTCCGGGAATCCTCATCGCAGTAGCGGCGCTGTTCTTAAACGGTGCGGATTACTTCCTGGGAGGAATGGTCGGATTAATGTCGTCCCCCATCTTATATGTGATCTGGAAACGGATGTATGGAGGGCTTTATAAGATCGATCCGGTAAAATATCCGATAAACCCAAGGACCAAGCTGGCAGTAGGCGACCTGCATAGAATCGCAATCATCCTGGCAATCTTCGGAGTTATCGGCCTGATCGGATCCATGTGGTGGTTCGGCTTTTACGAGGTTGACTGGGAGTCCTACTACCTGGACACTTATGGCTACTTGAAGTTTATGGGAAGCACAGGCGAGGAGATTATCCACTGGATTTACACGACCATGAAGTGGTTATCCATCCTGTATCTGGCTGCGACGGTCGTGCTGGAAATCGTAGCTGCCAAGATCGATCCCAGGAGCAACCCCCAAAAGCTGGATAAGGATGCAAAGATAAGCAGCTAACTTGTTGACGAATAAAGGAGGAGTAACATGAAATTTGAATTTACAGAAGAACAAAACCTGTTGAGAACGGCATTTGTAGAATTTGTTAAGGAAGAAGTGGCACCCAATGCGGCCAAGTGGGATGAAGAAGATTACACACCAGTGGAACTGATGCCCAAGATGGGTGAAATGGGGATCCTGGGGGTCTTCGTTCCCGAAGCCTACGGCGGAGTCGGCCTGGGCCACACTGAGCGGGTAATGGCTCTGGAAGAGATCGCCAGATACTCAGCGGGCCTGGCGATGATGGTCTTTACCCATCAGCTGGGAATGGCGGCAATCCTCGACTTTGGCACGGAGGATCAGAAACAAGCTTATCTTCCGGAGATGTGCGCAGGCACAAAGATCTGCGGGCTTGCGGTAACGGAGCCGGGAGGCGGATCGGACGTGGCCGGGCAGAAAACCACGGCCCAGCTGGCGGATGGCCAGTGGGTGGTAAACGGAAGAAAATGCTTCATAACCAACTCTCACATTGCCGATACAACCGTCATTACCTGTAAGACCGGGGAAGATGACAGAGGCCGGGCCACCTTTTCTGCCATTGCCATTGATAAGGGCACGGAAGGCTTTGCGCCGGGCAGACATGAAAACAAATTGGGCCTCCGGGGGTCGGTGACCGGCGAGCTGATTATGAACAACGTGAAAGTGCCGGAAGGAAACCTCATTGGAGATGTGGGCAAGGGAACGCCCATTGCCATGAAAGAAATCGGAGAAGTGGGAAGAGCCAGCATGACAGCCATTGCAGTTGGTTTATTAAGAGCTTGTCTGGAAGACGGTGTAAAATTTGCCAATGAGCGGATCGTTTACGGCAAGCCCATCGCCAAGCTGCAGGCAATCCAGTTCCATGTTGCCGAAAACAGAGTGGCCTACGAAGCTGCCAGATTGATGCTCTACAGAGCGGCGGCGGTAAAGGATGAAGGAAAACCGGCAACCATTGAATTTGGCATGGCCAAATATTTTGCCACCGATAAAGCAGCGGAGGCAGCCAGAAGAACCATCGAGCTCATGGGCGGATACGGCGTTGTCAACGAATATGCAGCAGGAAGATATTTGAGAGACGCCATGGCCTGCATTTCCTCAGGCGGAACAAGTGAAATTCAGAAAATCATCATTGCGGGAGACACCTTAAAGAAATTCTAGGAGAATCACATGAATATTTTAGTTTGCATAAAACCGGTGCCAGATCCGGAAAAGTACGGGCAATTAAAACTTGACGAAAAAACCAAACGGCTTGTGAGAGAAGGGATCCCCACGGTCATCAATCCATCGGACAAACATGCCCTGGAGGAAGCCATCACTCTGCGGGACTCTCTAGGCGGCAAGGTGGCGGTTCTCACCATGGCGCCCCAATTCAGCAAGGACAAATTAATGGAAGCTCTGGCAATGGGCGCCGACTGCGCCTATCTGGTATCGGACAAAGCCTTTGGAGGCGCGGATACATATGCCACATCCTATGTGCTGGCACAAGCGATCAAAAAGATTTCCCTGGAAATGGACCCGGAAAAAGACTTTGCCTTTGATCTGGTGCTGGCAGGCAACGAAAGCGCTGACGGGGCTACCGCCCATGTTCCGGCGCAAACCGCGGAGTGGCTCAATCTGCCCCATTTATGTAAGGTCAGCAAACTGGAGCTGCAAGATGAAACCGCAAAGAACCTGCGGGCATGGAAAAAAATCGATCAGGGCGAAGCCGTTTTTCAGATTGACGGACCGTGTGTGATCGCAGTCAGTTCGGAGATCAACCGGCCGAGGCTGATCAATGCCATGGGCATTATTAAAGCGAAGAAAAAGCCGCTGACCATATGGAACAATGACGATCTTTGCTTAGATGAAAAAAAGATTGGTTTGACAGGCTCGCCCACTCAGCCGGGCGAGCTGATTACTCCCGATCTGAGGAGGGCCGCTGTCAGCTTGGGAAGCGAAGCAGATAAAGCAGCCGAAGAGATTGTAAAAATTATGAAAAAGGCGGGTGTGTTGGAATGAAAAAAAGCGATATTAAAAAAGTAATGGTATACGATCAGGGTCCAGCGGATCAGCCACATCCGGCCTTCTGGCAGAACATGGCCCACCTGCAAAAGCTGCTTTTGGGGGAAACGGTGGAATTCATAAGACTCTGCTGCCCCTGCGAGAACCCGCAGCAGGCGGTTTTGTCCATAGAACCGGTTATAAAGGAAGAAAAGCCCGATCTGCTTGTCATCCCAGCCACGCCTTTGGGCGAGGAAGCGGCGCCTTCTCTGGGTATCCGGCTGAACACTGGCGTAGCGGCTCACTGTGCGGATATCGTCATCAATGGGCAGGGCCGGATCGCATATATGGTACCGGCTTTCGGCGGCAAGGTCATAGGGGAGATTTTCATACCGGGCAGCCGTCCTGCCATTGCAACGGTAAAACCGGGCGTATTTCCCTATACGGAAAAGGATACGGCTGCGTACCGGGATATCCTTTGCACGTGCGTTCCTGAGGACCGCTGTTCTGTACGCATTACAGATATAAAAGAAATTCACAACCAGCAAAGCTCCATTGAAAAAGCCAGGCTCATCTTCTGCGGCGGATTCGGTACCGGTTCTGCTGAAAACTGGAAAAAGCTAGAGGACCTGGCGCAAAGGACGGGAGGCGGGGCAGGCTGCACAAGGCCTGTGGTCGATATGGGCTGGGGACCGGATGAATACCAAATGATCGGAACCAGCGGTAAAACCGTAAGGCCGAAGGTCTATATCGGGTTTGGCATATCCGGAGCGGCCCACCATCTTTGCGGCATCAAGGACGCGGACATCATCATCAGTATCAACAATGACAAAGACGCGGAAGTATTCATGGCTTCTGATTACATAGCTGCGCTGGATGCGGGCGAAATGATCGACTGCCTGGCGGAAAAGCTGCAGCAGCGCTAGAAAGGAGCAATACATATGACGAAAATATTAGATGGAATCAGAATCATTGATTTTACTCAGGGCCACACGGGCAGTTATGGGACCATGCTTCTGGCCGATTTTGGAGCCGAAGTAATCAAGATCGAAGATCATAAAAAAGGAGGAGATGTGCTGCGGAGCAGTTTCCCAAAGAACGAAAAGGGAAGCGCCTACCACGCATATATGAACCGGGGAAAAAAGAGCATCTGCATCGACCGCCGCTCGCCACAGGGGCAGGAAATGATCCTGCGGCTGATTGAAAAAGCCGATGTGGTCTGCGACGGATTTCCCGCAGGCGAAATGGAGGCGTGCGGGATCGGCTACCAGGACGCATGTAACGTAAATCCCAATATCATCTATGCGTCCCACACCGGATTCGGAAAAACAGGGCCGCTGAGCAATACGGCCGGATGCGATCTGGCGTCGGAAGCCATCTGCGGACTGATGGAGACCACCGGTTCACCCGACGGAGACCCGACTGCCCACGGTTCGCGCATAGCCGACCAGTTCGGCGGCGTATTCTTTGCCTTCTCCATCGTGGCGGCGCTCATGGCGAGGATGGAGATGGGTGAGGGACAGCAAATCGATGTGGCTTCCTCCGACTGCATGTTCACCGCCCTGGAGGACTGTGTCGCGGAAGCTTACATGGACGGGGTTACGGAGCACCGGGAAGGAAACGGATCGAGAGCCATCGCGCCTTACGATACCTTCGAAGTCAAGGACGGGATTTTATCCACCGCCGTATCAACCAATTCCCAGTGGAAAAAATTCTGCGACGCCATGGGATTTGATGATATAAAGGATGACCCCAGATTTTCCACCAACGAACTGCGCGGGGAACATTACTACGGCAAAAACGGACTGAGAGAGAGGATCGCAAGCAAGTTTGAAACCATGACAAAGTGGGAAATCGAAGACATGCTCAGGCCGTATAACATCCCCAGCGGGCCGGGCTTCACCGTTCCCGAAGCATTTGAAAACGACCAGCTGCAAATCAGAAATATGGTGCTCCAGGTTGAGGACAAAACTCTGGGGGCGGTCAAGATGCCGGGAGTTCCCATCAAGCTTTCGGGAATCGATGATACGGATATCGGTTCAGCGCCTTTACTGGGAGAGGACACCAAGTCATTCCTTCAGCAGGCAGGATATACGGACAGCGAAATTGAAACCATGGAAATAGATGGTGTCATCATGTGCAAAGGAGGGGACAGATCATGAGACCTTTTGACGGAATAACGGTGCTGGATTTTACACAGGCGTACAGCGGACCCTACTGCGCGTTGAATTTAGCCGATAACGGAGCGCGGGTCATTAAAGTGGAGCGGGCGGTGGACGGAGAACAATCCAGGTACTGGACCCCTTATACGGAAGACGGAGAGAGCGGGTATTTTGCCCTTTACAATCGGAATAAGGAGTGTCTGGCCGTGGATTTGGGAGAGCCGGAGGGCAAGGAAATCATCAAAAAATTGTTTGCCCAGGTAGACGTGGTCCTGGAAAACTTCAAGTACGGCACCATGGACAAATTGGGGATCGGATATGAAGTGGCAAAGGAAATCAACCCGGAGATCATATTCGCGTCCATCACCGGTTTTGGGCAGACGGGGCCTTTGCGCAAGAATACCGCATATGACAATGTGATCGAGTGCATGTGCGGATTTATGGAAATGACCGGATATCCCGATGGAGAGCCGATGCGTTCCGGAACTTCGGTGGGAGATAGCTATACCGGCCTGACCATGCTGCTGGGAATCGCGCTGGCTTGTTACGATAAAAAGCGAACCGGCAAGGGCAGAAGAATCGACGTGGCCATGTTCGATACCATGTTTGCCACCATAGAGGATGCGGTTTTGGCCTACAGCCTGACAGGAGAGGAAATCAGCCGGTCGGGCAATGCCAAGCCGCGGGAGATCGTGCCTTACGATGTTTACAAATGCGAGGACGGCTCTGTGGCGGTGGGCATCACGGAGGAATCCATGTGGCCGGATTTTTGCGAAGCAATGGGAATGGCGGAATTGATCGATGATGAGCGGTTCTGTACCAATGATCTGAGATGTGAACATTTTGACGCTTTTACCCAAATCATGGTTGATTTTATGAACAATCAAAAACAGGGATGGGTACTGGATCAGCTGGCAAAATACAAGATTCCTGCGGCGCCGATTCTGGTTCCCCTGAGGACGATGGAGCATCCCCAGACGCTGGCCAGGGAGATGGTCATTGAAATCGACGATGCCAACATCGGCAAATACAAAGCCTTTGGCCATCCGATCAAGTTCAGCAAGACGCCTTGCTTCGTAAAAAAATCGTCTCCCAAACTGGGCGAAAGCACCTATGATATTTTGACCTCCCTGGGATACAGCGAGCAAGAGATTCAAAACTACGTGGATGAAGAAATCGTCAGCGTTCCCGAAGAGCATTAATTGGTGCATATAAACGAATGCAATATACTGCAAGCAGAGTATTTATTATAACAATAAATGCTCTGCTTAATATGATATAATGGTCTGACAAATAGTCTTTGCGGAAGAGGTATGAAGATGAAATATATTCAGTTTCTAAAAGAAAACTATGATTGGCTGATGGATTTTATTAATTGTATGACGGTCGGCATTTGGATTACCGATGCCGAAGGAAGGGTGATTATGGTTAATAATTCTTCAATCAGCACGGGAGGATTGGGCCGTGAAGAAATTTTGGGACGATATACGACCGAATTACTGGAGTCAGGATATATTTTATATGAATCCTCCGTATTGAAAGCGATCGAAAGCGGCCATGAAGAGAGCATCGTGCAGGAAGAGGGGGAAGGCAATCATTCGATGGCTACCAGCGTTCCGCTCTTTGACGGAGATGAGCTGGATTTGATCGTATGCGTTGAACTGGATATCACAGAGGTGATGCGCCTGAAGGGACTGCTGGAAAATCAGAAGAATATCACCAGGAAATACCGAGATGAGCTTTTAAAGTTTTTGGGCCAGAACAACACGGAAAACAATGGCAGCGAGGAACTGGTCACCTATAACGTTAACATGATCCGCATTAAAGACATGGCCGCGAAAACGGGAAAAACCGACGCAACCGTGATTATTACCGGGGAGTCGGGGACCGGTAAAGAAGTGATGGCCAATTTGATTCAGAAAAACAGCGCCAGGGCCGACGCGCCTTTTATCAAGGTTAACTGCGCGGCGATTCCCGAATCCTTAATCGAGTCGGAATTCTTCGGATATGAAAAGGGGACATTTACTGGCGCCAATGTGAACGGTAAGATCGGCCTCTTTGAATTGGCCAACGGCGGGACCTTGTTTTTGGATGAAATCGGCGACTTGCCGCTGCAGATGCAGTCCAAGCTGCTGCGGGTCATTCAGGAGCGGGAAGTGCGGAAGATCGGCGGCGAAAAGGTCATTCCGGTGGATATCCGTTTTATCGCCGCTACCAATAAAAATTTGAAAAAGGAAATGGAGAGGGGCGCTTTCCGAAGCGATTTGTATTACCGGCTGTTCGTGGTGCCGATCCATATTCCGCCGCTGAGGCAGCGGATCGAGGATATCGCTCCCATGGCCAATTATTTTATCAAGATGTTTAATGAGCAGTATAAGATGAACAAGGTGATCTGCGATGATGCCATCAAGGAATTGGAGGCCTATTATTGGCCGGGAAACGTCCGCGAGCTGAGAAATGTCATCGAGCGAATGGCTGTCAGCGGTTCCGGCGATCAGATCACCAGATTCCAAGTGAGCATGTGTTTGAACGACAATGCCGGCGCCGGCGACAATATGGGACCTGGGGCAAGAAATCAATCTCTGGGCGCCCTGCTGAAGGAATATGAGCGGGAGATCATCATGAAAACCGTGGATGAATGCGGCAGTATCAGCGCTGCGGCCAGGGCTCTTCAGGTCAATAAATCCACCATATCAAAAAAGCTGAAAGAATATGAACGTTGAGTAACGGAAGGCTTATGGATAAATTAAAAACCAGTACAAAGATCTTATATGGAATCGCCGGAATCGGAGACTCGGCATTATATAACTTTATGGGGACCTTTGCCCTGTTTTTTCTGACGACCGTGGCGGGCGTCGATCCGGCGGTCGGGGGAACCATTGTGGCGCTGGGCTCCATATGCGAGACGATCGCCGGGGCGGTCATCGGCTATGTTTCCGATAACACTGCGACAAAATATGGGAAAAGGAAACCCTTTCTTCTGGCCGCGGCCTTCCCGCTGACAATCATAACCTGCCTCTTTTTTGCCAATTTTAATATGGGCATGACCGTTAAGATTTTGTACTATGGGGCCATGATGGTTATTTTTTGGACGTTTTTTTCTGTTTTCTTTGTGCCTTATTTGGCCTGGGGCGCTGAGCTGACTCAGGACTATAATGAAAGAACCGTGCTGCGGGGATACGTCTATTTCTTCAACATGGCGGGAGTGACCATTGGCATGATCCTGCCCAACCTGATCGTGGACTGGCTTGGCAGCCAAGGCTTCTCTTTAGGCGCCAGCTGGCAGATCACGGCTGTTTTCTGCGGCGTGTGCGCAGGAGTATCCATTTTTATCGCCGCTGTCGGCATCAAAGATCAATTTGAGCGGAATTATCAAACAGCAGGGAAAGAAGCGGCGCACAAAGCCAGAACCAGTATGAAGTCCCTGGTTCGGGCTTTCAAAGACATGCTCGGCAGCTATTGGGAAATCATGAAAAGCAAAACGGTTTTGTGCATCCTAGGCGCCAGTGTCTTTTATCTGATCGCTTACGCCATTTTCTCCGCGGACAGAATGTATTTCCTAACCTATAACATGAAATTCTCACCGGGACAAATTACTGCGGTCCTTGCATTCCTTACCTTCTCGCCCCTGGTCTTTTTGCCGCTGATCATAAAACTAAGCAATCGATGGGATAAACGATCTCTGTTTCTTTACGGAATGAGTATCAGTACCGTGATGATGCTGCTATATGGGGTTATGGGCATTCATTCCATGGCGGGTATTTTCTTGTATTCCTTTCTGTATTCCATCGGAAATATTTGTTACTGGCAGCTGATTCCCTCGATGATCTATGATGTTTCCGAAGTGGACGAACTGATTTACAATAAGAAGCGGACCGGGCTAGTGATTTCGCTGCAGTCCCTTTCCGAGTCTCTGGCAAACGCCGTCGGTGTGCAGCTTTTGGGCATTATGCTCAGCGCCGCGGGCTTTGACGGAGAAGTGGGGGTACAAGCGGATACGGCATTGCTCTGTACCCATCTTTCCTTTACGGTCCTGCCGGCTGTTTTCATGGGAATATCCATTTTGATGATTGTGAAATATCCGGTTACGAGAGCGGTTTATGATCAGGTTTTGGCCGCGCTCAAGGCCAGGGAGGCAGGAGAAGATGTGGATATGGAGGCGTTTGAGAGATTGAGATGAAGGCTTGGGCTGGTCCTCAGGAAATGAAGTTACGGTAAACCAAAAAGCATGCCAGCTCAGTGGGCAGCCCCGTTTATTATCACAAAAACCCAAGCCCCGCGCTGGGGCTTGGGCGATGGTATTCAGAGGCAGGGTGATAGCCGTCTGAACAATTGGCATTGGGAACAAATCTATCTATGCCTCGTCTATTACAAAGGTTGTATCTCCCTTCACCACTAAAACAGGTTCGTCGAATACTTCTGAACGATCGGTTTTCTGGTCGTATTCAGAGGTTTTGTACATTTCATACCCATATATTCTGGATCTGCTGCCGTGCTTGACAAGCCATACAATCACTTCTACGGCGTCCAGCATGTGAACCGGCTTTAAAATGTTTGCTTCCGTGTGGACGAATAGGCCGCCGTCCCCGTCATCCCGGATATTGCTCAGCTCGGTAACACAGTCAATGCACTTTTCCATCAATTTGCATCCTGAGATCATTTCTCCCGGATAATGCATATCCTCGCCGTTGATCGACATTCTGAATTTTAATTCCGTTACATCTCTGCCCTTCTTTACTTCACTTAATAAAGCCCTTTTTTCAGCTTCTACTTTTGCCATAATCGTGTCCTCCTTATTAATCATTTATCGGTTGGTTGTGTACTGCTTATAATATACGCATATATGGTGCCAACATTTTATAAAAATAAGCTGTTGAAATTTCAATGGTTAGATAGGATGGGCCGCTGTGACGGTCCTGTTTTCGTTGCCATACGGCAACGTCGTTGCCGTATGGCAACGATGGGGGAATGATGCCGGGAATGGAAAAACAGGCCGGCCGCATCCATGGACACGCGGTCCGCCGGATCTTGCTATGTATACAAAATTCTTTGAAAATCCAATATTGAATTAATTGGTAAATCGTGGTAGCATGAAAACACAAACCGCCATTTTAAGGGAAAAGGGGAGAAACATGGATTTCAGACAAATCGAAGCTTACGTCAATGTCGTAAAGCAAAAGAGCTTTTCAAAAGCCGCCTATATTAGCAATGTGAAGCAGCCGACCATAAGCGCGCACGTCAACGCTCTGGAGAAAGAAATGGGAGTCAAGCTGATCGACCGGACCCATCGGGAAGCCAGGCCCACACCAGAAGGCCAGTTGTTTTACGATTATGCCATCAACATGATCAATCTGAGAGAGACCGCCACTTACTCCATAAAAGGTTTTCAAAAAAATATTAACGGATTAATCCGAATTCATGCGTCTAATTTTCCTGCAGAATACATCTTGCCCAAACTGATCAAATCCTTCAGCGATCTCTATCCCAACGTTAAATTTCAAATTGAACAGTACGACAGCAAACAGGTTCTGGAGAACATGCTGGAAAACAAGGCCGAAATCGGTTTTACAGGAGTAAAAGGCAGCTACGGTCTGGCCTATATCCCACTATTTGAAGACGAACTGGTGGTCATCGCCCCAAAAGACAAACAATACGAGGGGCTGATCAAAGAGCCGATTAAGGTGTCTGAGATCGCAGACTATCCGCTGATTTTCAGAGAACAGGGCTCAGGCACAAGAAAATTATTGGAGGCCATCTTGGTGCGCGATGGGATACAACTGGACGAGCTCAATGTGGTGGTGACGGTGAATAACAATGCCATGCTGAAACGATTCGTGAAAAGCGGAATGGGGGCAGCGATCATTTCTAAATGCGCGGTGGAAAAAGAAGACAAAGACTTCTTCCATGTCATAGAGATTGACAATCTGGGGGTAAAAAGAAAGTTTTATCTTACCTATAATAAGAAAATAACAGGTACACCTACAGTGAATCTGTTTAAATCCTTTGTGGAAGATGGATTTAAATAGGGGCAGGGAAGGCACTGCAACAAGAAAACAGTACAAAAAAAGAGGACGGGCTATCGCATTTTTGATAGCCCGTTCCTCCTTTAAGAAGGTATATGTCAAAAGAGTATCTAAGCTGCTGTTTTCTTGGAGTTCTTCTTAGCGATCCGAAGAACAACCTTGACGGCCACCAGGAGAATGAAAATGATTCCCACATAACCGTTGATGACATAGATGATATTGAGCAATTTATTGAACGGCAGCAGCAGCGCCACCGCAGCGCCCAGCAGAGCCAGAACGACAATGACAAGCTTGCCTTTGGTCGTCTTTTCGTCTACGAATCTGGTTGCCGGACTGTAGAGAAGGGGCACGGCCGATGAATAGATACCGAACATGATAATGATTGCGAAGACAGCGCCCAGCGCGGGACTCAGGTTGGCGGCCAGCGTGAGGATTGGAATCTGGGAACCTTCCATGGATTCCATATTGGCAAACATGGCCAGCACCACGATGAGAGCCGTTACTGTGAACAAGGCCACGCCTAAAATCTGGCCGTAAGCGGCCTGCTTGAAGCTTTTCAGCGTCTTGCCGTAAGCCGGCAGAAATGCTACCATCCACAGGATGCCGAAGCCCAAATAATTGAATACGGACATGTACCAGGAATCGGCCGGTTTGACCAGATCCAAATCCGCCGTAAGGGCCATACCTTCTTTAATGGACAGATCGCCCATAAAGATATTGGGAATACAGATTAAGATGGTGATTACGATCAAGGCCGGTCCGATTTTGCCGATGATATCTGCGATTCGATTGAGTCCAAGGGTAACGGTCAAACCTCCGGCAACGGCCAGTATGACAACGCCGACCCAGGTCGGAAGCCCATAGTGCTGATTCAGGGTAGCGCCGGCGCCGGAACACATGACGATGAACGACATATAGACAAACAGGTTTGTAAAATAGTCGTAAAAGGTACCGATATATTTGCCGCAGTAGTACTTATAAACACCGTCTTTTGTTTCAAACTGTTCTCTGTATCCGGTTGTAATGAATTCGGTGTCCATCCATGAACCGATGATAAAATATGCGATCAGAGCTGCGAACGCGCTGACGCCGTATGATGTGAAATATTGCAGAACCTCTTGTCCCGTAGCAAATCCTGAGCCGATGGCAAAGGCGATATAAGTGCCGGCGACCGTTAAAATTCCTCCCAATGATACTTTGTTTCCACTCATAGAAATTCTCCTTATAATAATTATGCTTCATATACGATATTGCCGTCCATCATGGTCATCATCACCGGCATGGCAAACATTTGATCCCGGTCAGAAATGATTTGGAACGGATCTTTGCACAGAACAACCACGTCGGCCAGTTTACCCGGTTCAAGGGTACCCAGCTCATTCTCTTTACCGCATGCGTATGCGGATCCCAGGGTGTAGTTTCTGAGAGCTTCATGAAGGGATAACTTTTCCCAGGGGTTGTAGCCGCCTTGGGGTTCCAGCTGATTGGTAAGCCGGTTCACGCAGCGGAATAAGCCTCTAAATGGGGTAAAATCCACAACCGGATAATCAGTTCCAAATGCCATATGGGCACCGGTATCCAAAATGGATTTAAATGCCCACATATACTTCATCCGTTCCTCACCGATCAAATGGTGGAAGGGATGGGTGCTGTAGTGGGTGCGGGGGGAGTGTTCAGGCTGAACGGACGCGACCACTCCCAGTTCCTTGAACCTGGGAATATCCTCCGGAACGATCATTTCAATATGCTCGATGGCATGGCGCATATCCCGAAAACCGTTGGCTTTGCCGGCCTCTTCAAAGGCATCCAGGGCAAGATGGACCGCTCCGTCGCCGCAGCAATGAACCCGGCATTTGACATTCATCTCGTCCAGCTCCGTGACTCTTGCGATGAACTGATCTCTGGGAACCAGCGGCTTGCTGACAAACCCCGGTTTATCCTCATAAGGCGCTGCCAGAAAACCGGTGTAGCCCATAGGAGTACCGTCCAGGAACTCCTTCACTCCGTTGAAGGTAACCAGCGGTCCGGTGAATTCCTGTTCCAGTGCCTTGATTTTTTCGTTGGATTCCATCATGGCTGCGGAAAAGTTGATGCGGACGGGCAAATCCCCCGACTGCTGAAGGATGCGGTAAGCTCCTTCTCGGATAATGCCGTGGAGAGGCAGATCGCCTACTGAAGTGATTCCCAGACTGTTGGCCATTTTTGCAAAGGACCTGGTAAAATCCGCGATCTTTTCGTCAGAAATTTGATCAAAGATGATCTTTAATAAAGGAGCAACGGCAAGCTCATGAACATATCCGGTCAGCTCACCATTTTCGTCTTTCACATATTCCCCATTGGGCGGATCGGGCGTGTTCTTATCAATATGAAGCCTTCTTAACGCCTCGCTGTTGAGCCATGCGCCGTGGCATTCCTTATTCAAAGAAAACACGGGCGTTTTTGGAAAATAGCGGTCCAGAGTTTCCTTCGTAGGAAGCTTTTGTCCCGGCCAGACGAAATGATCCCAGGCGCCGCCCAGAATCCATTGGTCCGGATCCTTGTCTTTGTTCCGTTCATATAAATAGCGCGCCGCATCTTCTTCCGCGGCTGTGCGGCGAATGGTGCCAAAGTATTCCATCATAGCAGCCATAGCCATATGAACATGATAATCGTTGAAGGCAGGCATCAAAAATCCATCGGAATAATCCAGAATTTCATCCGCCATGGCCTCATCCCAATCCTTTGCCGGAATAAGGGCGCTGATTCGATTGCCGTCAATCAGCAAATAACCGTCAACCAACACATCCGAAAGGGACGTATAAATCTTCTTACATCGAATTGCTTTCATCGTTCACCTCCATTTTTCGTTGCGTATTGAGAGAACTGTCGACATGCTTCTTCTCCACAATAAAGATATGCATATTGCGTGCCAGTTCCAGAAAATTCTGAAATAAAACAATTAAAAGCCCATGATTTCAACGATTTTAATATTATTGATTTTTTCAATAGTAAAATAATTAATAGTGATATATAAAATAGTTTGAAAATTGCCATGAATTTTTGGTGCAATTGTGCAACAAATGCAAAAATGCCCTATGAGCTGTTTCGGTAAAATACAAGTGGAGATCCATAGATGAATCTGCTAGGAACTTCAAAAATATATTGATTTTTCTAATACTTAAGACTATGATAAATTCAAGAAACCAATAAGTTGATACTTCTTTATAAAGGAGCTTTTTATGGATTTCAATAAATTTTCGGATGAAACGAAAACGTGTATAAGTGCCGTAATCGAATGCATCGATGACGGCATCTTTATAACCGACGGAACGGGTACGGTGGTTGAGCTGAACAAAAGCGCGCTGGGATGCCAGAGCAGAGAACAGATTATTGGAAAAAATATGCGCCAGCTGATTGAAGAGGGGATTTATGAAGATTCTCTGGCCCTGCGGGTCATCAAAGAAAAAAAGCCAGTCAGTATGGTCCAGCACGAAGAAACCGACATCCTGACCACCGCCATCCCCCATCTTGAGGACGGCCAGGTAAAAATGGTCGTGTGCTGTGAACGGGAAGTTTACGAGCTGGATGCTTTGCGCCAGGAATTGAAAGAAAGCAGAGCAAAAAATTTGCAATACGAGCAGGAACTGATGTATTTGCGAAAGAATGCAACCAGGGATGTGGGCATTATTGCAGAAAGCACCCAGATGCACGATGTGATCGAGCTGGCGCTGACGGCGGCCGAGTACGATTCCAGAGTTTTGCTCCAGGGTGAAACGGGAACCGGAAAAGAAGTGATCGCCAAGTTGATCTACCGCAACGGCAAACGGATGGGCAAACCTTTCGTCGATGTGAACTGCGGGGCCATCCCGGAGAACCTGCTGGAATCGGAGCTGTTCGGATATGAAAAGGGGGCTTTTACCGGAGCGAGGGAAGAGGGAAAGAAAGGCGTGTTTGAACTGGCTGACGGCGGTGTTTTGTTCTTAGATGAAATCGGAGAAACATCCATCCCTTTTCAAACCAAACTGCTGCGCTGTATACAGGAAGGTGCCGTAACCAGAGTCGGCGGGGTCAGAGCCGTCCCGGTGGATGTGCAGATCATCGCGGCCACCAATCGGGATTTATTGAGAGAAGTCAAGGAAGGGCGGTTCCGGGAAGACCTGTATTATCGATTAAACGTGTTTCCCATTGAAATACCGCCGCTGCGCCAGCGAAAGAGCGACATTGTTTCGCTGGTGTATCTATACGCTTCCAAATTCAATGACAAGCATGGTACGGACAAAATGTTTTCCAGGGAAGCGCTGGAAGCGCTGCAGAATTACAGATGGCCGGGCAATGTGAGAGAGCTGGCCAATGTGGTGGAAAGGCTGATGCTCATCAGCAAAAATAAAATTATCAAGGAGGATGAGCTGCAGTTTTTATTCTTTGCAGAGAATTCCCCGGAGGAACAGGAGCTGACAGAATCCTCGCTGGAAAAACATGTGGAACGCATCGAAAAAGAGGTGATTTCCAAATATCTGATGCGATATAAGCGGCGGGCGGAACTGGCCGATGCGCTGGGCATATCCATCGCCACTTTAAACAGAAAGCTGCGAAAATACGGATTAGGCGACTAGAGAGATTAGTGCAGATTTGATTGAAATCGATCAAATCTGCATTGTTTTTTTGTGCCTTTTTACCTGAAAGCATGTAATTTCAACGTTATGAAGATGGCACGGTTATTGCGATTCTTAATGGTATGGAAGGAGGAACTGTAATGAACAGCATGAAATTAGAGTTGGAAGTGATTGAAATCAAAGATATCCGGTTTGATCGCAAAACATCGGTGAAAGATCATGTTCTTCATATTAATAAAGAAGAATTGATCAAGTATCTGCAGGACCCTCGCTTGCAGAACATCGACATCGACTTGGCAAGGCCGGGTGAATCGGTACGCATTATTCCGGTAAAGGATGTGATCGAACCGAGGATCAAGGATGATGGAAAAGGGGGCAGCTTTCCCGGGTTCCTGGGGGATTACGAGGGCGCCGGCGACGGGAAAACCATCGTTTTGCGGGGATGCAGCGTGGTGACTACCGGGAAAATCGTTGGTTTTCAGGAAGGCATCATCGATATGTGGGGGCCCGTAGCCCGGCATTGTGCGTTTTCCGCGCTGAACAATGTGGTTGTCAAAGCAGACCCGCAAGACGGCATCGAACCTTCGGACCATGAAGCCGCGATCCGGGTCGCCGGACTCAAAGCAGCCCACTACCTGGCAAAGGCAGGACTTCAAGGAATTGCAGATAAACGGGAGGTCTACCAACTTCCGCCGGTTTCCAAAGAACTGCCCAAAGTGGCGATCATGTACATGACCATTGCCCAGGGGCTGCTCCATGACAATTATGTTTATGGGGTCGATGCGAAAAAACTCCATCCGACCCTGCTTCATCCCAATGAATTGCTCGACGGCGCCATTGTCAACGGCACGTGTGTGGTGGCCGCTGACAAACAAACCACCTACCGCCACCAGAACAACGCCCTGGTAAAGGAGCTGTACGCAAGGCACGGCGTTGATTTGGATTTTGCCGGTGTGATCGTCGTTCCGGTAAGGCCGGAGTTAAAGGAAAAGGAGCGGTGCTGCAGCGGGGCTGTCAATCTGGCCAGAACCATCGGCGTTGAGGGAGTGATCATTCCCGAAGAAGGGGGCGGAAACCCGGAAGCCGATCTGATGATGACATGTAGAGCCTGTGAAAAGCATGGTATTAAAACCGTTCTTATCATTGCCCTGGAGGATCCCCTTGCCGATACAACCCCAGAGGCCGATGCGGTCATCGACGTGGGCAATGACGATGAAGTACTGACCCTGGAACCGGCAGAAAAGGTGATCGGATATGAAGAACAGATTCAACTGCTGTCAGGGGCTCCAGAGAACTGTATCGCAGATGACGGAAGGATCCGCATCCCCTTGTACGTTATAACCGGCCTCCATGGAAGTCTGATCGGCTCCCATGTGAAAGGCGTGGCTTATTGATAGAAAGGCGGTGAGAAGATGAAGGTTGTACATTATATCAATCAATTTTATGGGCAAATCGGAGGCGAAGCGGAGGCTTATTATCCGTTGGAGGTAAGGACAGAACCCGTTGGCCCAGGAAAACAGCTGCAAGCCATGCTGGGAGAAGATGGCCGGATTGCAGCGACCGTGATCTGCGGAGATAATTATTTTAACGAAAACATGGAGACGGTAAGCCGCCAGATCGAGGAGATCCTGAAAACGTATGATGCTGATCTTTTGATAGCAGGTCCGGCTTTCAACGCGGGCCGATATGGGGTCGCCTGCGGGGCCGTCTGCAAGATCGCATACGAGATGGGTATCCCGGCAGTGAGTGGAATGTACAAGGGCAATCCGGGAGTCGAAATGTATCGGAGATACGGCTATATTCTCTCCACAGCCGACAACGCCCGGAGGATGAAAGAGGCCCTGGAAAGCATCTGCGGCCTGACAAAAAAACTGATCCGTGGAGAGCTGCCTGCCGCGCCCGATGAAGAGGGCTATTTTGAAAGGGGCTTGCGCAGAAACGTATTTATGGAAAAGAACGCGGCCCAAAGGGCAGTTGATATGCTGATGGCCAAAATGGGGGGCAAATCGTTCATCACGGAACGGGAGATGCCGGTGTTCGAGAAGTTTGCGCCCAGTCCGGCCATCCAGGATATGAAGCAGGCTACCATTGCAGTTATGACCAGCGGCGGCCTGACGCCCAAAGGCAATCCCGACCGGCTGGAAGCCTGCAACTGTACCAAGTATAAGATGTATTCTCTGGAAGAGGATTACGGAGGAAAAGGGATCACAAAAGGCCAGGTGGTACACGGCGGGTACGATCCTGTATACGGCAATGCTGACGGAAACCGGATCCTGCCGGTGGATGCGCTGGTTAAGCTTGAACAAGAAGGCGTGTTCGGCAAGCTCTACGATTACACCTATGTTACAGTGGGAAACGGCACAGAGGTTGACCGGGCGGCCGACTTCGGCGACAAAATCGCTGAAGAGCTGAAAGCGGGCGGCGTTGACGGTGTGCTGCTGACTTCCACCTGAGGAACCTGTACTCGTTGCGGAGCAACGATCGCAAAACATATTGACGCGGCAGGAATTCCCATCGTGCATATTTGCACCGTCACCCCTATTTCCATTACTGTGGGCGCCAACCGGGTCGTTCCAGGCGTTTCCATCCCTCATCCCGCAGGCAATCCCAACGCCAGCCGGGAAGAAGAATTCAAGATCCGAGAACGGATTGTCAGGACGGCCCTTAAAGCGCTTGAGACCGATATAACGGAACAAACGGTATTTCCAGTGGAATCCAATCAGGAGGTGTGAACATGAACGAAAAGAAGAAGGGAATCGTGATCGATAATAGTAAAATCAAACGGCAGGATGTAAAACTGTTCACCATGGTCTTTATGATGTACGCATTCTGCAGCGGAGGCGCCTTTGGCATCGAAGAGATGATACCGGTGGCAGGCCCGGGAATGACCTTGCTGCTGCTGGTTTTGATCGCGCTTTTTTGGGCAACGCCCCAGGCGTTCATCTCAGTAGAGCTGGGTTCGGCAATGCCCTTTACCGGCGGGTTTTATAAATGGGTCCAGGCAGGTTTGGGAGAATTCTGGGCCTTTACCGCAGGATGGTGCCGGGTCATCGCCCAGTATGTGGAAAACGCTTCTTATATTATTCTCAGCGTCGGATATCTGAGCACGCTGATTCCCATGAGCGAGGGCGCGGCCTATATGGTAAAAGTGGCAATTGTATTATTCTTTACGGCCATCAACCTCCGGGGAATCAGGGAAGTTGGCTGGGTAAGCACGGTTCTTTCTCTGACGATCTTGATCGCTTTTGCGGCTGTTACGGCCGTGGGATTTGTCAATTGGGACACCAACCCCATCGTTCCTTTTTATAATGAAGAGGAAGGCCTGTTCTGGGGAATTTCCGGCGCCCTTGCCATAGGGATGTGGATGTATTCCGGCTATACATCCGTTTCTACCCTGGCAGGAGACTGCAAGGATCCGACCGTTGTTCCCAAGGCACTGATGATCGGACTGCCGCTCATTACCGTTACTTATCTCCTTCCCACCATGACAGGCGTATCAGCCATCGGAAACTGGCAGGACTGGGGTCCTGACAGCCTGAACTATGGAACGGTAGCGGCGCTGGCAAGTCCGATTTTTGGCTCTTTTATGATGCTCGTCGCAATATTCGGATGTTTGTCCTGCTACAATTCCTGTATGATTTCCTTATCGAGAAACTTTTACGCCATAGCGGAAGATAAGCTAGCACCCAAAATTTTGACAAAAGTAGATAAAAAGAGAGGCGTCCCCTATATTGCCATTTTGACCATCGCGGTTATTTCCATTATCGGATGTTCCATGGACTTTTCCACCGTGGTCACCATGTCGGTAACGTTATTTATGGTCGACTATGTGCTGGTCTGCATTGCGGGCATTATGCTGAGAAAGAAGGCTCCCGATTTGGCAAGACCCTTCAAGCTTCCTTTCGGAACAAAAGGGGTGGCGCTCTTCGTAAGTCCTGTATTTGTTGTTGCTTTCATCGCCCTCATGATCAATGGAGCCGACTATTTCCTGGGAGGAATTATCGGTGTGGCTGTTATTCCTATCCTTTACGTTTACTTTAAGAGACGAAGCGGCGGACTGGCCACTTTGGGTTACAGCGAAGAAAAGATCAATGAAAAGACCAAGATGTGCTGCGGAGATTTAAAGCGGATAACCAAGCTGTTCGGGGTGTTTTCTGTGTTGGGCCTCATTGGCAGCTTCTTTATCCCTTTTTATGAAGGTTCCTGGGGGCCGGAATATTATATGGAAGCATACGGACCTGAAAATGCCTATACTTTTATCATCACGGCAATCCGGGCGATGACGGCCCTTTATATCGCAGCGACGGCAGTGCTCTACGGATTGTCGAAGAAATACGAACAATAGGCCGGTACAGCGGGGGGGGGAATGTTCATTTTTACGAGAACGAGGTCCCTTGCGTAAAAAAGAAAAAAATCATGTAAAATTTACGCTTTTTTCAACGACAAAGCCTTCTTAAATTAGACTTGAAGCAGGATTGTTCCATTTTCCTAAAACTGAGGCCCCGCAAACCCACAACTTTGCGTAAATTTTAAGGATTTTCACAAAAGTTTTCCCAACACTTGCGGGCGGCTCAGCAATCTAATTCCAGTACCGCGGAATACGCTGCAGATTGAACGAAGTGGGTTAGCAAAGGTCTAGTGAACAAAAATAAAATAAAAAACCGACCCGTGACTAAGAGGTCGGTTTTTTTGGCATTGTATCGATCAGTAATTCTTTTTCTGTCTTGCGCTTATCATAGCAAAGATTGGGGCAGAATGGAAATCGCAAAACCGGATGGATTCTTTGACCGGCATAGAAAAGATCAATGGGTATAAACGATAGTAAAAATGAATGCTTTTGAAGATATGAATAGAAAAAGTCTATATCTCATGCGGGCGATTGAAATGAGTGGTTTGACAAGCTTATAATGGAAAAAGAACTTAATCCCGATAAAAAGAGGTAATAAGAATGAGTGAAACCAAGAAAATCGCGATCATGATCGCTGCGGACGTTATTGGAGCCGGCGACGAAGAGCTGGGCCATAACTTGATGAAGAGCTACATCTATTCTTTGACAGAAGCCGATGTGAAGCCCGAGACGATCATGTTTCTTAACAAAGGCGTCTATCTGACGACCAAGAATTCACCGGTGCTGGATTTGATTAAACAGCTGGAAGCAGACGGCGTTGAAATCCTTTCCTGCGGAGCATGCCTTGATTTTTATCAATTAAACGATGCGTTAGAAGTGGGAACGGTGACCAACATGTATTCGAACGTTGAAATTATGCATGAAGCTGATAATACAATCGTTATTTCATAATTTGCCCGCAAGGGGATATCGTTAATGATTGGAAGGTGTTTCGCATGAGCAGGGCTAACTTAGAGGATTCTTTCTTTGCCATGGTCTTTTCCTGTACAACGGATACCATTGAAACTGAGAGAACCATGCAAAAAAATTTTAAAACCATGATTATTCCCACTCCCAGGGAGATATCTAAAAGCTGCGGCTTTGCTATTCGATTTTCGGATGTGGATGAAGAGGCGCTGGTTCAATCGGCCAGGGGCCTGGAAGTACCTCACGCGTTATATCGTTTGAGCGCAAAGGACGAAGGTGGTATGCGGACCGCCCGTCTGATTGAAGATGTCAGCTAAAACGTTTGATTATGAAAGGAGGGATCACAATGAAGAACGACGATGTCAAATTGACCGACATGTCCGCTCACGCTGGTTGAGCCGCCAAGATAGGACCGGGTGTCCTTTCAGAAGTTTTATGCCATCTGCCCAGATTCAGCGATCCCAATCTGCTGGTTGGATTTGATACGAGCGACGATGCGTCGGTTTATAAGATGGATGAAAACACGGCTTTAATCCAGACCGTGGATATTTTTCCGCCTGTTGTGGATGACCCTTATGAATACGGGCAAATCGCAGCTGTAAATTCATTGAGCGATGTATACGCCATGGGAGGGGAACCCAAACTGGCGCTCAATATCTTTTGTTTTCCGGAAGATCTGCCCAAGGATGTGGTCCAGGCCATACTCCAGGGCGGCTATGAAAAGGTACAGGAAGCCGGCGCGCTGATCACCGGAGGTCATACGATCCAGGACAGCGAGCCCAAATACGGACTTTCTGTAACTGGATTCGCTCATCCTTCGGAAATTCTGATGAACAATCAGGTCAGGGCCGGGGATGTGGTGATTTTAACCAAGGCGCTCGGCACCGGTATTTTAACGACGGCCGCTAAGGCCGGGCTGCTGGAGGAAGATGGGTATCGGGCATTGGTGGCCTCCATGACCCAGCTGAACAAAGCTGCCGCTGAGCGGATGAAACCATACGGCGTTCACAGCTGCACAGATGTAACCGGCTTCGGCCTTTTGGGACATGCCTTTGAGATGGCATATGGAAGCGGGATGACGATCACTTTGGATCATACAAAGCTGCCATTGCTGCCGGAAGCAGAAGAGATGGCCGAGACAGGAATCATCCCTGCGGGTGCATACCGAAACCGGGAATATTTAGATGATGTGGTACTGGTGAAAGAAGGGGTTCCTCTGGCAATCGAAGATATTTTGTACGATCCCCAGACTGCCGGCGGTCTGCTCATTTCCTTGCCAGAGACAGAGGGGCTGAGGCTGGTGAGCGAGCTGGAAGGCGCGGCTGAAATCATCGGCTGGGCTGAGGAGCTTCACGATTACAGCATTGTTGTGAAATGAAAAAAGCTGCCGCTGATCCTGGGCAGCTTTTTCAGGTTTACCAGCGGCTTGCCGGCAATCGAAAATTTCTATCCAAGGCCCGCCACCAATAAACAGATTCAGTTTTACGAATTATGGTAAAACTGCTATCCTTTAACTGTAAGCAATTACTGATAGGAGGATAAATCGTAGAAATGAAAAAAACAGCTTTAATTGGAATCACAGGAGGACTTGTAGGACTGATCGCAGTGGTGCTGGTCTCCTTTGGAAATCCGGGCAATATGGGATTTTGCATTGCCTGCTTTTTGAGGGATACGGCCGGAAGCGTGGGGCTTCACAGGGCAGAAGTGGTGCAGTACATCCGGCCGGAAATCATCGGACTGGTATTCGGCGCTTTGATTATGTCTTTGATTGGAAAGGAGTTTTCGCCGAGAGGAGGCTCATCCCCGGCCATCCGCTTCGTGCTGGCAATCTGCGTGATGATCGGCGCTCTGGTGTTTTTAGGGTGTCCGCTGAGAATGATGCTCAGAATCGGCGGCGGCGATTTGAACGCCATTGTCGGTCTGGTGGGATTTGTTGTTGGAATCGTGATCGGAATCTTCTGTTTGAACAAGGGTTTCTCCCTGAATCGGGCATATAAACTGAGCAAGTGCGAAGGCGCGGTCTACCCGGCGATCAATGTCGGACTGCTGGTTTTGCTGTACGCGGCTCCCGCATTCTTGTTCTTCAGCACCGAGGGCCCCGGCTCCATGCACGCGCCCATCATTCTTTCCCTGATCGCAGGACTCATCGTCGGCGCTTTGGCTCAGAAGTCGAGATTTTGCACGGTTGCGGGAATTCGCGATACCATTCTCTTTAAAGATACCACCATGCTGATCGGCTTTATCTGTGTAATTGTGATTGCAATAATCGGGAATCTGATTACAGGAACGTTCCATGTCGGGTTTGAAGCCCAGCCCATTGCCCACAGCGACGGACTTTGGAATTTTATGGGCATGGTGGTGGTTGGATTCGGTTCGGTTCTTCTCGGCGGATGCCCGCTGCGGCAGGTGATTTTGTCCGGCGAAGGAAATACCGATTCCGTGGTAACGATCTTCGGATTTCTGGTCGGCGCTGCCATCTGCCATAACTTTGGACTGGCATCGTCTGCGGAGGGCCCGTCGCCCTACGGTCCGGCAGCTGTGATCCTATCGCTGGTCGTGGTGGCATTGATCGCGGTATTTAATTTAAAGAAAGTTTCGAAGGCTTAATTGAGGAGGTTTAGGATGGTAATTCATGTTGACGCCAGGGGCTGCGCTTGCCCTGAGCCGGTAATCAAGACAAAGAAGGCGATCGCGCAGGAGCACGATGAAGTGGTGGTTCTTGTGGACAATCGGACCGCTTTGGAAAACGTAAAGCGATTTGCGGCAAAACAGAATCATCAGGTGATAGTTGAAGAAATCGAAGGCGACTATCAGCTGACTTTAAAGAAGTAGGCGGGGTGCATATGGAATATATCGTGACCTTTCATACCCATTTTGACGCGCTGCAGTACGAGCGATTTTTGAAAAAAGAGGGCATTAAAGGAAAACTGCAGCCGGTTCCCAGGGCGCTGAGCTCATCCTGCGGCACTTGTGTAAAGTTCGCCGCAAAAGAACCGGCAGAGGAAAATCCCAAGTTCGTGGACCATGAGTTTGAAAAGTTGTTTGCTGTCGGGGATGATGGGTATGTGTTCCTGGCTGACGGCGATGCTGATGGGTTATAGATGAGGAAAAAAGGATGGAAACGGAAGTAGTTCTTCGTGTTCCATCCTTTTTAGACTTATTTCCATTTAAGGGTATAGGCGCCGGATTCACGTTTGTCTTTGGTATAGATCTTTATATAATAAGTTCCTTTTGATAGACGCCCGTACTTTGTTTTGCTTTCAATATAACCATCTGCGTCTACCGTCTTTTGACGCAGGCTTTTCACTTTCTTTCCCTTTTTGTTATATAGATCGATATAACATTGGCCAGACATATAATTCTTTAAATAAAATTTCACTTTACCGGATTTTTTGACTTTGACCTTGTACCAATCGTGGCCTTTTTTGCCAGACAGGACATAGCCTTTGATTTTTTTGTTTCGTTTAATGGAGACGCTTTTTTTCTTGGTGGCGCCGCTTTTTTCCTTAATTTTGGTATTACGAAGATAGAGCCGGTAGGGCCCTGTGCCGGATTGATCCTGAACATTTTTGAGGCGGAGATAATAGGTCGTTCCTTTTTTTACCCCAAAATACAATGGCAGGCCGCCATCATAAGACCTGGCAATATTTTTTGAAATCTGCTTTTTATTGTTGTCCAAGAGGGCGAACGTTGCGTCTTCTTCACCAGTATAGTAGTTTACCTTGATATAGCCGGTTTCTTTTGCAGTGAACCGGTACGTTTGCGATTTAGCAATGGGGGTTACCCCCAGGTATTCAGTCGTATTCAAACGAATTGTTCGGTCGGCGGCAGGATAGAGCCTCGCTTCCAGATCAAAAGAAACCTGGAAAGAAGGGGCCTTGCTGCAAATGGCGATATAAAGCTGTTCTCCGGCTTTTGCAGAACTGAGCTGCAGGTTATGGCGGAGACCGTTTTCAATTTTTAATTGTTCTTCCCATTTGTCACTGAGATTTTCTTTTTTGCCATATGCTACATTGAGCGATCCTGTCCCTCGGACATTCCCAATCTTCACATCAATTAATCCGCTTTCGGTAAAGGGGACTTGATAAATTTTGCCGCGATAGCCATCAAAGAGAATCGGGTCGCTGTCTGAAATCGTGCCCGATATTTTAGGAACATGTTCCTTCCCCTGATAGATTTTTGTGGGAATCATTTCCACATACTTCCCAGAAGATTCGGCCGCCATTGCTGCCGATGGGATCATTGCTGCGAAGAGCATGAGCCCGGTGATCAATGCTGTGATCTTCGTTTTCATAATTTCCTCCTTTTTACACAATACACTTAGAGACATGAACAACGTGCTGACAGCAGGGGTTCTGTATGCGAAAAGAAATGATTTCGACGGCAGAATTGGTTTGCTGTCTAGCTATAGTATACCTTGTAAGTGACGAGGAGGCAAGCATGGAAGAGGGGCGCGCCTAAGGCGCCCCGGGGTGGTCTTGCCTGGGCTCGGTTTTGCTCGGGAAAAATATTTTTTTTTTGCCGATTCCTAATCGAAATGGCCTGATTTGGATGCAAGGTCCATAGAAAAACAGGCAATTTTGATGCTTTCGCAGCTCGGCGGGTCGGAAGATGGTATCTATTTGCTGCAAATAGCTCCGAACGAATAATTTATGTGTGGTTAGTTGCGAGTAACAACTGAGATGAACTGGCCTGAAGCGAAATTTCACGTGATTTTCTATGGACTTTGGCTTGAAAAAGGCCGATTTCGAATAGAAATGGGATAAATTTACATTTTGCTCAGCGTGGATTCGCTTCATGCAGCGGGTTAGAGCAGTTTGGGCCGTGCTGGTGATCCGGGTTACAAAAATCCGAAAATTTTTATTCTTTGTATCCAAATTACAGCCTGGCGCAGGCTGCAGGTTTTTATACCAGTATTTACTCCATCGCAGGCGAACTGGCCGGCTGATACGCACATCTGCTCTGCGGCCGCCAGATTCCAGGCAGCACAAGGTTTCATAGCATAAAAGAAAGAGATGATAGGATCGAGATTGCGATAGAGGAGTTGATGGAGAAAGATTAATCAGTACAGAACAAATGTTCCTTTTTGTTCTGTACTTTTTAAATATTCTATGCTAGAATACCTACATGGAATCGATGCTGCCGCAAGGCAAAAGCGAGTGAAATAACAGCGGACCCAGGTCCGCGTTCAAGATAATACGGGGGTGGAACAGATGCGAGAAGAGCGTCTTTTTAAAATAGCTTCAGAATACAAACCTATGGGAGACCAGCCGCAGGCCATCCAAACGCTGGCCCGCGGAGTGGAGGAAGGCAGAGAACACCAAACATTGATGGGCGTTACCGGCTCTGGAAAAACCTTCACCATGGCCAATATTATCGAAAAGGTGCAAAAGCCTACCCTGGTGATTTCCCACAACAAAACCCTGGCAGCCCAGCTTCACGGCGAATTCAAAGAGTTTTTTCCCGACAACGCGGTGGAATACTTTGTCTCCTATTACGACTACTACCAGCCGGAAGCTTACGTGCCTTCCACGGATACCTATATCGAAAAGGATTCCGATATCAACGAAGAGATTGAAAAACTGCGCCACTCGGCCACAGCGGCACTGGCGGAGCGGAGCGACGTAATCATCGTCGCCAGCGTATCCTGCATCTATGGACTGGGCAGCCCATTTGACTATGAAAATCAAATGCTGTCGCTGCGGCCGGGCATGGAAAAAAATCGCCAGGATATTCTGCGCCGATTGGTGGACATCCAATATACCCGCAACGATATGGCCTTCACCAGAGGCACGTTCCGGGTGCGGGGCGATGTGATCGACATCTATCCGGCAGGAGCGGAAAACGCAGTCCGGGTAGAACTCTTCGGCGACGAAGTGGAAACCATTAAAGAGATCAATCCCGTGACCGGCGAAATCATCGGATTGCGCAACCACATTGCCGTTTACCCGGCTTCCCACTATGTAACGACCAAAGAAAACATCGAAAACGCCGCTCTGACCATCGGCGAAGAACTGGAAGAGCGGATCCAGTGGTTCAAAGACCGGGGCAAACTGATCGAAGCGCAGAGAATTGAACAAAGGACCCGCTACGACATTGAAATGCTCCGGGAAATCGGCACCTGCAAAGGGATCGAGAATTATTCCCGCCATCTCAACGGACTGCCCGCCGGTAACCGGCCTTATACACTGATCGACTACTTCCCCGACGATTTCCTCATCATGATCGACGAATCCCACGTCATGCTCCCCCAGCTGAGGGCCATGTACGCCGGAGACCGATCCCGGAAAAGCTCGCTGGTGGAATACGGTTTCCGTCTGCCTTCCGCGCTGGACAACCGGCCCCTTCAGTTCGAGGAATTTCGGAACCTGGCCCACCAGTGCATCTATGTCAGCGCTACGCCGGGCTCCTATGAAAAAGAACAGAGCGGCGGCGTCACAGCCGAACAGATCATCCGCCCCACCGGCCTTTTGGATCCGTTGATTCAGGTCCAGAAGAGCGAAGGGCAGATCGACCACCTCATTGGAGAAATCAATAAAACCGTGGAAAAGGGCGAGAAAGTCCTGGTAACCACATTGACAAAAAAAATGTCTGAAAGCCTGACCGATTATTTAAAAAACGCCGGAATACGTGTTAGATATCTTCATTCTGAGGTAGATACATTAGAGAGAATGGAGATCATCCGCGACCTGCGTATGAACGTGTTTGACGTTCTGGTGGGAATTAACCTTCTGCGGGAAGGGCTGGATATCCCAGAGGTGTCCCTGGTCGCCATCCTGGATGCGGACAAGCAGGGATTCCTGAGGACGGAAACCTCGCTGATTCAGACCATCGGCCGCGCCGCCAGACACTCGGAAGGCCGGGTCATCATGTACGCCGATACCATCAGTCCGGCGATGAAGGTCTCCATTGAGGAAACAGAGCGCAGACGCAAGATACAGGACGCCTATAACAAAGAACACGGCATCACGCCCCAGACCATCAAAAAATCGGTAAGAGACGTGATCGAAGCCACCATTGCTGCTGAGGAAGAATCCCAGTATAAGGGAAAGAGTCCTCTGGAGCTGACCAAGAAAGAGCTGGCCGCATATATCAAACAATTGGAAAAGGAAATGAAACAGGCTGCTGTTGACCTCCAGTTCGAACGGGCGGCCATGCTGCGAGACCAGATTTTCGAATATAAAGTAAAACTTTAACATGAGGATAAGAGATGACAAAAGACATTCACATCAAAGGAGCAAATGAAAACAACTTAAAAAACATTGACGTTACCATCCCCAGAGACCAGATGGTGGTGCTGACGGGGCTTTCCGGTTCCGGAAAGTCGTCGCTGGCTTTTGACACCATCTATGCGGAAGGACAGCGGCGCTATGTGGAGAGCCTGTCTTCCTACGCCAGACAGTTTCTGGGACAGATGGAAAAACCCAATGTGGAATATATCGAAGGCCTTTCACCGGCTATTTCCATAGACCAAAAGACCACCAGCAAAAATCCCCGCTCCACCGTGGGCACAGTAACAGAGATTTACGACTATCTGCGGCTGATGTACGCCCGTATCGGCGTGCCCCACTGTCCGGTCTGCGGCAAGGAGATTTCCAGCCAGTCAGTGGATCAGATCGTGGATTCGCTCATGGAACTGGGGGAAAAGACCAGGATTACCATGCTGGCACCGGTGGTACGCCAGAGAAAAGGCGAACACGAAAAGATTCTGGAGCGAATCCGCAAAGAAGGATTCACCAGAGTCAGAGTCGACGGCGAGATCCGGCAGATTAATGAAGAAGAGATTAAACTGGAAAAGAATCTGAAGCATATTATCGAGATCGTCATCGACCGGATCATCGTCAAAGAAGGCGCGGAAAGCCGCTTGTCAGAAGCCTGCGAGCTGGCAATTTCCCATGGGGATGGACTGATCGTGGCCCATATCAAACAGGACGAAGCGGAATACGACCGAATCTTCAGCACCAGCCTGGCCTGCCCGGAACACGGAGTCAGCATCGCTGAGCTGGAGCCGCGGATGTTCTCCTTTAACAACCCCTTCGGCGCCTGCCCGGACTGCAAGGGGCTGGGATTCATCCAGAGAATCGACCCGGATCTGATCATCGCCCAGCAGGACAAGAGCATCCCCGACGGCTGTCTGTCCACCATCTTCGCTTCCATGGAATTTTCCGGATTCTACCGGCAGATGATCGAAGCTCTGGCCGAGTATCACAAAGTGGATATCAATACGCCGTATAACAAGCTGCCGAAAAAATTTAAACAAGAGCTTTTATACGGGACCGGAAAACGGCACCTGAAATATTATTATACCAGCCGCAGCAACGGCACCAAATCCTATCGGGATCATCCATTCGAAGGCGTGATCAATAACCTGGAACGGAGATACCGGGAGACCAATTCGGAATTCATCAAAGAAAAGATGAGCAAATACATGACCATCACCCCATGCGATACCTGCGGCGGCAGACGTCTGCGGCCGGAAGTGCTGGCCGTTACCGTAGGCGGAAAAAACATCATGGAGTTCTGTGAGATGTCCATCCGCGACGCCTATCAGTTTGTGGAAAGCCTGCACCTTTCTGAAAAAGAGCTGATGATCGCCAATCAAGTGCTCAAGGAAATTAAAGCGCGGCTCAACTTCCTCATCGACGTGGGCCTGGACTACCTAACCCTCTCCAGAGCTTCGGCAACTCTTTCCGGGGGTGAATCGCAGCGTATACGGCTGGCGACCCAAATCGGTTCCAGTCTGGTGGGCGTCCTCTATATTTTGGACGAGCCCAGCATCGGCCTCCATCAAAAGGACAACGAAAAGCTTTTGGCTACCCTGAGGCATTTGACCGATATCGGCAACACCCTGATCGTGGTCGAACACGATGAAGATACCATGTATGCGGCCGACCATATTGTAGACATCGGACCCGGCGCCGGTATCTACGGCGGCGAGCTGGTGGCGGAAGGAACCGTGGAGGATATTAAAAAGAACAAGCGATCCATCACCGGCCAATACCTGAGCGGGGAAAAGAAGATCGAAGTGCCGAAAAATCGCCGTCAGGGAAACGGTCTCAAGATCCAAATCAAAGGTGCGGCAGAAAACAATCTGAAAAAGATCAACGTCAACATCCCGCTGGGCAAGCTGGTCTGCGTTACCGGAGTTTCTGGTTCGGGAAAGAGCAGTCTGGTCAACGAAATCCTGTACAAGGGCGTGGCTGGGGAAACCAACGGACTGAAAGCCAAAGCCGGCGCTCATAAAAAGATCATCGGAATCGAAAACATCGATAAAGTAATCGATATCAACCAGTCGCCCATCGGCAGAACGCCCCGGTCAAACCCGGCTACCTACACAGGGGTATTTACGCCCATCCGGGATCTGTTCGCCCAGCTGCCGGAAGCCAAGCTGAGGGGATACGAAAAGGGACGCTTCAGCTTTAACGTCAAGGGCGGCAGATGCGAGGCGTGCAGCGGAGACGGTATCATCAAGATTGAAATGCATTTTCTGCCCGATGTATATGTGCCCTGCGAAGTCTGCAAAGGAAGAAGATATAATCGTGAAACTCTGGAAGTGAAATATAAAGGAAAGAGCATCTTTGATGTGCTGGACATGAATGTGACAGAAGCGCTTGAATTTTTCCAGCACATTCCCGCCATCGCAAGACAGCTGGAAACGTTGGAGCAGGTGGGACTAGGTTATATTAAACTGGGACAGCCTTCCACCCAGCTTTCCGGAGGAGAAGCCCAGCGGATCAAGCTGGCATCCGAGCTCTCCAAGCGGAGCACGGGAAAGACCTTGTATATTTTGGATGAGCCGACCACAGGACTTCATTTTGCCGACGTGGATAAGCTGCTGCAAGTGCTGGATACCTTGGTAGACGCAGGCAATACGGTGGTTGTAATCGAACACAACCTGGACGTCATCAAGAGAGCCGACCACATCATCGACCTGGGGCCGGACGGCGGCTTTCGCGGCGGAGAAATTGTAGCTGAGGGTACCCCTGAAGAAGTGGCCCAGGCGGCGCAGTCCTATACCGGACAGTTTTTAAAAAAAATGCTCTAATGTGCGCAGGTGGTTGCTTTTTGACAACTTCAGGATGCGGCGATGCAACCGGCTGGAAAGCGAGATTCAAAACATTCTAAATAGTTTGAAAATGCGCCCCCTGGGGATAAACCGCGTACAATTATAATTTCCAAAAATTAGAAACTGTTTCAAAAGTAAAACAAAGGAAAAAATTAGAAAAAACAAGAGGTTGCTAAACCCGTTGAAATTTCAACGGGTTTTCTTTTTTTGCCCTTGGTATGAGATTTGCACTATATAGAAGCTATAAGTTGTTTCCATGTGATGCAGAAAGGAGTGATCGAGATGCTGCAAGAAAAGACTATTGTAAAAAGGCTCGGGAAAGCAGCCCGGGCGGAACCTGCGGACTGCTTGCAAACAGCGGGAGACGTACAATTTTTTACCCAGATTGTACATAGCAGGAACGAGGCGGTTGAAAGCAAATTAAAGCTGCTGAGGGGAAGCTTTTTCGGCAGACCCATGGTGAAATTCGAAGTGAAAAGCATGTCCGACGTCTGGGTGCCCTATTGCTATTTGGAATATGATTTTTCCGTAGAACGAAAAATTATGTTCAAACAAAAAGGACTGATGAAAACGGGCACCGTTGGCTTGGTGTTCGATCTGAACGAAATGCACCCATTCCAGTACGATCTGTTTGAGAGCGGTGCGCTGCCGCTGAAAAAAGGCAGGCTGAATCAAGAACAGCGGAAAATGCTCAAGAGCAGCCACTCCCTTTGCGAAGTGAAAGCAAAGGCGGAAGATTACCTCCAATTTCGAGTCATGAAAAAGTTTTACGGCACGGAGGCGCAGCTGTACCTAAAGAAGGAACAGCCTTTTTTCCGCCCCGCAGTGGAGATCGAAGTGCTGTACAAAGGAAAAAACACCAATTTCAGGTATGCGTACCTGGATGAGTTCGCTGTGGAGAGCGAACACGTTCTGGGCCTGAAATATCGGGTAGACAACAATTTTTAAAAGGACCGCTGAGGAACTGACAGAAAGCAGTTTTCGTTATTTGTGTGAAAAGAAAGGCGGAAGTTTTATGATTAATTTTGCAGAGATCTGGTCGACACTGGACTGGATGATTATCGTCGCATATTTCGCAGTTATTATTTTAGTGGGACTGGTCATGCGCAAGAGAGCCAGCAAGAATATGAAAAGCTTCTTTGTCGCATCCAGGAGGCTGACGATTCCGGTGCTGGTAGGTGTGGGCGCTGCCAGCTGGTATGATTCCTGGACCATAGTCGGCCTGGCCGAATGCGGCACGACAATGGGAATCTGTATTATCTTTATTTATGTAATCCCCACCGCTATCCTCAGACTGCCGCTGGCCGTATGGATCGGCCCTCTTGTCCGGAATAAAATCCCCGATTGGGTCATCACAATGCCGGATTTGATGGCTTACATGTACGACAAACGGACAAAACTGGTAATGGCGCTGGGAATGCTGCCTCCGTTTCTTTATGAAGCGGCTTTACTCACCGCAGGCGGGCAGGTAATTTCCTATGTTACGGGGATGAACATGTGGGTCGCTTTCGTGATCCTGGGCGTAATCATTATTTTTTACACCTCTTTGTCCGGGCTGTGGGGTCTGGCTGTTACCGATATGATGCAGTTTGTTGTCATGTCGGTTGCCGCGGGCGTTCTTTGCTTTGGCATTTACGCTCATTTTCAAGGATTCGGCAGTCTGTTCGATCAGGTAGAGGCGGTCAATCCGGAATTTATGACCATAACCGGCGGCAACGATTTTATGGCCATTTTGGGATGGGTGATCAGCGCCCTGGCCATGTACGCCAATTCCCAGTCCTATCAGAGGTTCGGCTCCTCCAAATCAGGCGGAGACATTAAAGTTTCCTATACTTGCATCATGATCTTCGGATTATTCTTCAGCACCGTAATGGTAATCGCCGGCATGGCGGCGCTGATTACATTCCCGGAAGCAGCGGCACAAGCGCCGTCGGAAGCTTTCTGGGGCGTTGTTTTCACCACCTTGCCCATCGGGCTGAGGGGGCTCTTTGTGGCCGCATTGCTCTCTGCGGTTATGTCTACGGTAAGCGCCGATTATCTCATTGCGGGAGCGGTGGTTATCCACGATATTGTTAAAGGCTTTTTCAAACCTTCCCTCAGCGACAAAGCCGAAGTCTTTGGAACCCGGGTCGTCATCTGGTGTATCGGTATCTTTATGATCGTTGCCACCTACTTCTGGCAGGACGGCATTTCCAAAGCTTACTACTATTGCGGAGGATTCCAGGTAGCGGCCTTCATCGTTCCTTTGATGTTCGGACTTTTCTATCGCAAAAAGACAGCTGCCGCAGGATTCTGGAGCCTGGTGCTGACCATCATTGCTTATGCGGTATGGCAATTCGCGCTGGGAATCCCATGGGGTATTCCGACCAATCTGGCCTGCATCCTGTTCAGCATGATCGTTTATGTCGTCGTCGCCAAGATCACCTATAAAGGTGAAGAAAAGAAAGCCATTGCATAAGGAAAGGCGGTTAAACCATGAAAAAAGAACTGAGTGAAGAAAGAAAAACGAGGCTGGCGTATATCTGGGCGGCCATCGCGCTGATATCGTCTGTGGTACTGGGAGCGCTGGTAGCGGCCGGATCGGATCAAATTCTGCCCATTTTCCTGGGGTTGTCAACGGTCCTTTACGGCCCGGTGACCGCATTCCTCTATATCCGGGAAGTAAGAAACGGCGTATTCAAAGTGGAGGAGGATGACAATGAGTAGAACAGCACTGCGGAGCAAGCGGATTTATACGGGCCTGACAGCAGAATTGACAGACGGCTATGTCATATGGGAGGATGGTAAGATCCTGTTTGCGGGACCTGCGGCGGACGCGGAGCCGCTTTTGGATCCTCAGACAAGGATCCTCGCCATGGACGATGCTTTTGTCATGCCGGGTTTTCACGATTTTCACGTTCACCTGCTGTCCGGCGCCCTCATGGAGCGGGACGGAATTCTGCGCTATGCCGGATCGGAAGAAGAAGCGGCAAAGATGCTCTGGGAGAAGAATAAGGACCGCAGGTCCAAAACTTGGATTTTAGGCGGCGCCTGGGATAATTTCCGCTGGCCGGGAAGCAAGCTTCCCTCCAGAGAAAGCTTGGACCAATATTTTAAAGACACGCCGGTATTCTTGCTGAATAAGGAATGCCACGGAGCCTGGGCCAACAGCGAGGCTCTGCGAAGATTCAACATCACCAAAGAGACGCCGGATCCGGAAAACGGAAGTTTTTTCCGCGATGAGAGCGGCCGGCCCACCGGCTATGTCCATGAAGCGGCTGTGATTCCCATGCTCAAAGACATCCTTGGGAAAATGAGCGTGGAAGAAATGGCCGATTATGCGGAATCTTTTGCGGAGAAAGCGAATACATATGGAATAACATCCGTTGGGGACTTGCCCTTATATGGGATCCGGGGGGACCGGGCTTACAAGCTGCTCAAGGACCAGGGGCGGCTCAAGGTACGGATTAATTTCTGCATCTCGCTCATGGAAAATCTCAGCGACATTCTGGAAGCACGCGCCGAATACACGTCCGATCTGCTCCGGTTTATCGGCGTCAAGGACTTCCTCGACGGAACCCCCATGGGCCACACAGGCTTTATGCTGGAGCCTTATACCGATATGCCTGATTTTCGCAGCAAGCCGATGATTGAGCCGGAGGTGCTGAAGACGCGCGTGGCGCTGATGGCGGCCAATAACATTAAAGTCAGGCTCCATGCCTGCGGCGACGCAGCGGTCAGACTGGGGCTGGATGCCTTTGCCTATGCAAAGGAAACGTGTAAGGACAAGGACCTGCGACACTGTATCGAGCACATTGAATCCATTTCGCCGGACGATATCGGACGGTTCGGACAGCTTAATGTGATCCCATCCGTACAGCCGGACCATCTGCCCAAATATGATTTTGACCACCATCCCTTCCACCGGATGATCGGAGAGAAGCGAATGCGATATTCCTGGCCCTTCCGCTCACTGGCGGAGCAGGGCGCGGTGCTGGCTTTCGGAACCGACTACCCGGTAACGGAGCTGAATCCGCTGCGGGGTATCTATCGGGCGGTGACCAGGCTGACTGACGAGGGTGAGCCAAAAGACGGATTTTCACCGGATGAAAGGCTGAGTGTTCATCAGAGCCTGAAAGCCTATACGGCAGGATCCGCTTACGCGGCCGGAAGGGAAACGGAGACAGGAATCCTCTATCCCGGCATGCTGGCCGACCTGACGGTGCTTGCGGGAAATCCTTTCGATTGTGCCCTGGACAGGGAAAAAATGTTCAATATGAAAGTTTTGATGACAGTGGTAGGCGGAGAAACGGTATACGGCGGATAATTCGATTTTAGACAGGAGGCGGGTATGGACAGACTAAATGAAGAAGAACTACTGACCAAATATTACGATGAGATCCTCAATATTATGAATACGATCAAGGTGGGCGTGTTCATCACGGACGGTCAGGGAAATGTGCTGATGGTCAACAAAGAATCGGAACGCACGGGCGGATTGGAGCTGGATGAAATTCTCGGAAAGAACATGCAGGAACTGTTGGAACAGGGATATGTGGATGAGTCTTCTGTACTTAAAGCCCTGGAAACCAAGGATGAGTATCGCATGATACAGAGCTTGGGCGACGGGAGCAGCATCTATCTGACAGCCGTGCCCTATTACAAGGACGGTCAGATTCGGCTGGTGGTATGCACAGAGCGGGATATTACAGAGACCAGAGTCCTGGAAAGCTTGCTGGCGGAGAGCAAGGAGCTTTCGGAAAAACAAAAAAAAGAGCTGGAATATCTACGGGCAAAGAGCAACGGAAAAAGCCCGGATATTATCGCTGAAAGTCCAAAGATGAAAGAAATCATCCATGCCGTAGAACGGGTCGCCCAGCTGGATGCCACGGTTCTCATCTGCGGCGAGTCCGGTGTGGGCAAAGAGGTGATCGCAGATTACATCTTTAACAAAAGCAACCGCACGGAAAAACCGTTTATTAAGATCAACTGCGCGGCCATTCCTGAAAACCTCCTGGAATCAGAGCTGTTCGGCTATGAGAAGGGCGCTTTTACAGGCGCGGACACAAAGGGCAAAATCGGAATCTTTGAGATGGCTCAGGAGGGGACTCTGTTTTTGGATGAAATTGCAGAGATCCCCATGCGTCTGCAGGCCAAGCTGCTGCGGGTTCTGCAGGAAAAGGAGATCCGCAGGCTGGGAGGCAAGCAGACCATCAGTGTTAATGTGCGGATCATCGCGGCGACCAATGTTAATTTGAAACAGGCGGTGGAGGAGGGAACCTTCCGGGAAGATCTGTACTACCGGCTCAACGTGGTTCCCATCGACGTGCCGCCCTTGAGAGAGAGGAAAGAGGATATTTGCGCACTTACCGAGCATTTTGTCAATCTGTTCTGTGAGGAATACCATACGAAAAAACAGGTTTCTGTGGAAGCAATGGCAGAACTGATGCATGCTCCCTGGCACGGTAATATTCGTGAGCTGAGAAACATGATCGAACGGCTGATCGTCAGCTTTGACGGTGAGCAGATTACTTCCAGGCAAGTGAAAAATCTGCTCTTTGCCAGCGATCGGTCCAGGAGCAGCTGTATGATTGAGGAAAAACTTTCCCTGGAAGAACTGATGGGCGAATACGAACGGGAGCTGCTGCTGAGCTATCTTGAGAAGTACGCCACAGCCGCAGAAGTGGCGAGAAAATTGCGAGTCAATAAATCGACCATCAGCCGAAAATTAAAAAAATATAAGATTGCCCAAAAATAAATTTTTAAAAACAGATCCAATTTTTTCGATTGGATCTGTTTTTTACAAGAAGCCGGTTGCATGCAGACAACGATTTTAGTTGCGGAAAGGCAACGTTTTTTAGAAAAAAGAGTCACTGTAACCGTTCCATTTACATCATTTGGCAGAATTGAAGCAAATTAGTACAAAAATCACAGCAAAAAACGGTTGTTAAAAGACAACTTTCAGAAGTTGACCGGTTTTTTAGAAAATTGCGAAAACGGCTGTATTTCAACGATTGCAGCTATTTGAGGGCTTTGGCATTGTTCTTGCTCTATATAGGGGTGTGCACATCAGTTCTTGCGATATACCTAAACGGGCCTGTATATCGCAAGAATGAACGGACGTTATTGTTTGAAGAAACAAGAAAGGTGTGAGGAAAAAGCAATGGATAATTTTGGAATATTAACCTTGATTCCTCCCATTGTCATTATCGTCTTTGCGCTAGTGACGAAAAGAACCTTTGAAGCACTTTTGATCGGTGCGGTCATCGGCTTTTTCATGACAGACAAATGGGGCGTTTTAGGTGCGACGCTGGACGGCTTTTCCACAACAGCTGCTGAAAACATATGGATGGTCCTCGTTTTCGGGCTTTTGGGAGGATATACCTTCCTTCTGCAGAGGTCCAAGGGCTCCTTTGGTTTTGGGAGATTTGTAAGAAAGTTCGCCAACACAGAAAAAAAGACGTTAATCATCGGGTGGATCCTGGGAATTATTGTTTTTATGGATGATTACTTAAATATCCTGACCGTATCCACATCCCTTCGGGAGACCTGTGACAGACAAAAGACTCCCAGAGAGATGCTGGCATATGTAATCGATTCGACAGGAGCTCCGGTCTGCGTTCTGATTCCACTCTCCACATGGGCCGTGTTCTACGCCGGCGTAGTGGGAGACGAGGCGGGAATGGCCTCATATGGCAGCGGAATGGATATTTACATTTCATCGATCCCGTTTATTTTATACGGCTGGATGGCCGTGATCGTGGTACCGCTTGTCATCTTGGGCGTGGTTCCCAAGCTTTTCGGCATGAAGAAGGCATATAAACGGGTTCAGGAAACGGGAAGAGTTTATTCGGAGCAGAGCGACAAATACAATCAGGGAATCACCGAATTCGATAAGCTGATGGAGGAAAAAGGGATTACGGATGAGGATGAAAAAGGGCATATCCTTTTCTTCATCATCCCGCTGGCAGTGGTAATTGCCGTGACCCTTTATACGGATGACCTTTTGATCGGGCTGGCTTCGGCCTTAGTGGTTATGGCAGTGATGTACCTGCCGACGAAGGCCGTTCCATTCGGAGAATTCTGCGAAGCATTCGCCTCCGGATTCGCATCCATGGTGCCGATGATGTTCATCACCATCGGAGCACTGACTGTCAAGCTGTCCATGGATGGAATCGGACTGCCGGACTTTGTAATCAACGCAGTACTGCCGTACATGAACGGGGCGCTGTTCCCGGCGATTACCTTTATCGTAGTGGCAGGCTTGTCCTTCGTTACAGGCAGCAACTGGGGAATCCCGGCTCTCACGGTTCCCATTCTTATTCCGCTGGCTTTGGCGGGAGGCGCCAATCCGCTGGTCGTATTCGGCGCCATCGTTTCTGGAGGAACCTTCGGAAGCCATGCGTGCTTCTACTCGGATGCTACGGTTCTGACTTCCCAGACCTGCGGCATCGAAAACCTGGAACACGCATTTACCCAATTCCCATATGCGCTTCTTTCCGCCATATTGGCATTGATTGGATTTATCATATGCGGATTCGCATTGTAAATAAGTTTTTATGAAGATGAAGGAGGATTTAAAAATGAAAGCACTCGTATTAGGAGCAGGACTGCAGGGTATCGCTACAACGCTGGATCTGGCGTGGAACAAAAATATTGAAAAGATCACCCTGGGAGACTTTGATCTGGAGCAGGCAAAAAAAGTTGCCGATTTGTGCAATTCCAAATATGGCCACAGGGTCGATCCGGTGTTCTGCGACGTAAATGATAAACCTGCCTTAGTGGAACTGATTAAGGCTCATGATGTATGTATCAATATCGTCAATTACTATTATAACTGCGCGATCATGGAGGCTTGCCTGGAAGCGAAGAGAGACTATATCGACATCGGCGGCCTTTATGTGGAAACGGTGAAACAGGTGAAATATGATCAGCAATTCAAGGATGCCGGCCTTCTGGCAATCATCGGCATCGGCGGAACTCCCGGCGTGACCAACGTATGCGCGGCCTGGGCGGCGGATCAGCTGGATACGGTGGAAACCATCGACTTCTTCTGCGGATGCGACGATTGGGGCAAGAGCGAAAAAACCTTCGAAGTTACATATTCCATCGAGACCATCATGGATGAATTCCACATGAAGCCGATCCAGTATATCGACGGCGAATATGTGGAAGTAGAACCGAGAAGCGGCGGCGTTATGGTTCAGTATCCAAAACCCATCGGCGAGCAGTACGCCTATTATCTGATGCACTCCGAACAGGGAACTATTCCCGAATCCTTCAAGGATAAGGGACTGAAAAACTGCAGATATAAGCTGGGCTTCAGCGACGAAGTTCTCAATACCCTCAAGTTCCTCCACGGACTGGGATTCAGCAAGCAGGAAACCGTCAACTTTGAAGGCCACGACATCAAACCGGTTAAGATTCTGAAAAAACTCATGGAACTCCAGCCGGACGATCCCAATGCTGAAATCAATGACTGCGATGTGATCAAGACGGTCGCTGTTGGAACAAAGGACGGCAAGAAAGTTCAGTATGAGCTGGATATGATCTGCAGACCGGTAAAAGAGTGGCCGGAGCTGATGGGCGCTCAGGTATATATCGGCGGCGCGGCAGCATGGGCTACCGAACTCTTGAGAAAAGGCGTCATCACAGCAAAAGGCGCTCTGGCACCGGAACTGTGCATTCCTCCTGTACCGTTCTTTGAAGAAGCGGCTAAACGGGAAATGTATGTGAGAGTAACCAAAAAAGAATTGCTGGGAAGCGATAACTGGGATGAAGCCATGAAGAAAGAGCTGGTTGACCAGGGCAGATAAACCGATGTAAGAGAAAGGAGAAGGGCTATGAAAGTTTTAATTGTAGGAGCAGGCGGCCAGGGAGGCCCTTGCGCATCAATTTTATCCAGAGATGATACAGTGGAAGAGATTCGTCTTGCGGATCTGGACCTGTCCGTGGCTCAGAAAGTAGCGGACAAAATCGGCAGTCCCAAGATTAAAATCGCGGCAGTGGATGCCACCAAATCCAGCGAAGTAGCCAAACTGGCCGATGGCGTGGATGTGGTAATGGATTTCGTAATGCCTTGGATGGCGACCTATGTCATGAAAGGCGCCCTTACCGCAAAGGCTCATTATGTGAATTCAGCCTTTGATACTCCGTTCTGGGAGGAAATCGCAGAGGGAAAAACCAGAGAAGAGCTGACTTTATGCAAGGACTTTGAAGCGGCCGGGCTGACCGCGCTCCTGGGATGCGGTATGGCGCCGGGATTTATCAATGTGCTGATTCGTGAGCAGACCGACAACATGGATCGGGTTGACAGCATTAAGATACGCCTTGGAAAAGCTAAGACCGGCGGCGGTGAATACGATGACATTATCGTTCCCTGGAATCCGGGATGGGCGCCGATTCAGGCTCTCAAAGACTGCGCCGACAACGCCATCTGTTTCGATCAGGGAAAATACGGATATGTGGAACCCTACGCGGGTATCGAGGAATGGCCTTTTGAAGAGCCGGTGGGAAAGAAGCTGGTATCCCATCATTCCCACGAGGAACCTTATTCTCTGCCTCTGACCATTGGCAAGGGCCTGAAGTATTGCGACTTTAAATATTATGTTTGCTATCATCCTGCGGCTCTGGTGAGCCTGGGCCTGGCTTCCAATGAAGAGATCGATGTGAAAGGGACTAAGATCAAGCCCATCGATGTGTGCGCGGCGGTTCTGCCCAAGGCCGGCAATGCCTTCCTGACAGAAGAACCGGCAAAATTTGACTACACCGACAAGCATGTATTCATGTCCATGCAGGCGGAAGTGCAGGGCGAGAAGAATGGAAAACCAGTGACCAGCCTGATTAACTGTCCGCAGATGACGACCCCATGCCAGCCGATCTATGATTTGTTCGGTACCACGCTGGTCAATGTGGCGCTTCCGGCCGTATGCGGAGCAAAACAGATCGCAGAGGGCGCAGAGCGTGGCGTGATCTTTGCTGAACAGCTGGATCCTCAGCGCTATCTTGAAATCCTCAAGGCAACCGGCTATCCGTATGAATGGCAGGTTACGTTAAAATAGCAGCCAAGTTCAATCTTTACCTTATAACATTTTCAGGGGAAGCGGCGGCCGCATTTGCGGCCGCTGTTTCTCGTCTGCACCGCCTGCATCCTTTGGAAACAAAGGGCAATTAAGGAATTGCAATACAGGGGTTTACAATTTGCAACTTTTCGATGTAAAATAAGTATCGAACGCCATTGTAACGGTAACTGTATTAAAGTAGGTGAAAATTTGTGTACACAAGATAAAGCAGAAGATAAAAAAACGACGGACTATGCCGAAGAAGGCTTGAAGCGGGAGAAAAAGGAACGCAGTCTGACCTATATGCTGATGACGTTTTTAGTTGTCGCCTGGGGATTCGATTATGTAGTGGCAAAGCATGCGCTGCAGATTTTGGAACCGCTCACCTTGTTGTTTTTGAAGTACTCCATTGGGCTGCTCCTGGTACTTTCGATCAAATTAAAGACGGAGCGAAAAAGTGTGATACGAAAAAAGGATATCCCGCTCTTCATTTTATGTTCCATTTGCGGAGAGATCATTTATTTTTATTGCGAATATACGGCTATGGATTACATCCCTGTTTCGCTGGTGTCCATTGTACTGGCCTTTGTGCCGGCGCTTTCGATTATCATTGAAAAGGTTTTGTTCAAACGCAAGGTAACAAAAGCAATGGTTATTGGAATTGCTGTGTGCATCTTTGGTGTGGTGCTGATCATCGGCGTGGATTTTGAGCTCCTGTTTCAGGGGAGGATCATCGGCTATCTGCTGGCCTTCGGCGCAGTGTTTTCATGGAATGCGTATAACTTCCTGACCGCATCTCTCCATGACCGCTACAGCAGCGTAACGCTCACTTGCACCCAGCTGATCTGTACGACGCTTTTGGTCCTGCCCTATGCGATTCATACGATGCCGCCATTTGAGGCTTTTACACCGACCATAATCGGTGGTATAATATATCTCGGCCTGGTAAACGCCGGGCTGGGTTTTATGATTACGGTCAGGTCGCTCCATGTGCTGGGACCTACTTCCACGGCACTGTTTTCCAACTTCCTGCCCATCACCAGCACCTTCTTTGGATGGATCCTTTTAAGTGAATCCATCTCAGGATTGCAGATCGCGGGCGGAATTATCGTCATCGCAGCAGCTTGTGTCGTAATCAAAGAGAAAGGAAAAATGGAGGAATTATCCTGATGATTGAGAAACTGAACCTGACTATGCTCACCGACTTTTACGAAATAACCATGGCTAACGGTTATTTTGAGTCGGATATGGCAGATGATATCGCCTATTTCGATATGTTTTTCAGACAAATACCCGATGGAGGCGGTTATGCCATCATGGCCGGGTTGGAGCAGGTCATAGACTATTTGAATAATTTGCATTTTACTGATGAAGATATTGCCTTTTTGGAAGAAAAGCATATTTTCAGCGATCGTTTTTTAAAGTATTTGAAAGAGTTTCGCTTTGTATGCGATGTGTGGGCGATTCCGGAGGGAACGCCCATCTTTCCAGGGGAACCGCTGATCACAGTGCGGGGGCCGGTCATTCAGTCCCAGTTCGTGGAAACGATGATCCTTTTGCTGATCAACCACCAGAGTCTGATTGCCACAAAGGCCAACCGTATTGTGCGAGCAGCAGGCGGCAGGCCGGTCATGGAATTCGGGACCAGGCGGGCACACGGTGCTTCTGCGGCGATTTATGGAGCGCGGGCCGCTTATATCGGCGGATGTGCTGGAACGGCCTGCGCAATCGCAGACCGGGACTATGGAGTAGCGGCTCTGGGGACCATGGCTCACAGCTGGGTGCAGATGTATCCCAGCGAGTACGAGGCGTTCCGTAAATATGCGGAAATTTACCCGGATAACTGCACCTTGCTTGTGGATACTTACAATGTGCTAAAATCTGGCGTACCGGCGGCAATTCGGGTTTTCGACGAGATGAAGCCTGAGAATAAGGGGATCCGCATCGACAGCGGCGATGTGGCGTATCTGACCAAACGGGCGAGGAAGATGCTGGATGAAGCGGGGCACCAGGACTGCAAGATTGTAGTTTCCAATTCTCTCGATGAATATATCATTCAGGATGTCATTGTGGAAGGAGCCTGCATCGATTCTTTCGGCGTCGGTGAAAGGCTGATTACCTCCAAGTCCGAACCGGTTTTCGGCGGCGTCTATAAGCTGTCGGCTCTGGAAAAGGACGGAGTGATGATCCCCAAGATCAAGATCAGCGAAAACGTGGAAAAGATTACAAATCCGGGATTTAAGACCGTTTATCGCCTCTTTGACAAAGAAACGGACAAGACCATCGCAGATGTGATTACCCTGGACGGCGAGCCGGCTCCGGGAGGGGAAGACTATGTGATCTTCGATCCCCAGGCCATCTGGAAGCGGAAAAAGCTGAACAATTTTTATGCCAAAAATCTGCGGGTGCAGGTGTTTGACAAGGGCGAGTGCGTCTACGAGAGCCCGTCCATCGAGGAAATTAAAGCGTATTGCAGCCAGCAGGCAGCAGCCCTCTGGGACGAAACGCTCCGCTTTGAAAACCCGCAGCCCTATTACGTGGATCTTTCCAAGGAACTGTGGGAGATGAAAAATCATTTGATTGAGGAGTTTAACCGGTTGTAGAAACGAAAAAGGGGCCGCGCCCAGCTAGTTTGATTCTCTAGCTTGTGCACCGGCCCCTTTTTAATGTGTGGATTATTTAATATTGGATGCGTTGAGTACGTTTTTGATCTTGTGCTGTACCATTCCTTTGATTGCGTCTCTGGCAGGGCCAAGATACTTTCTCGGGTCAAAATCAGCCGGATGCTCGGCCAGATGCTTGCGAATTTCAGCAGTCATAGCAAGTCTAAGATCTGTGTCAATGTTGACTTTGCACACACCATGCTTTGCCGCCTCTTTAATCATATCTTCAGGAACGCCCTGTGCTCCCGGAATGTCGCCGCCGTAGTCATTGCATTTTTTAACGAACTCCGGCAGAACGGTGGATGCTCCGTGGAGAACCAGCGGTGTATCTGGGATCAGAGAATGGATTTTTTTCAGTCTTTCAAAATCCAGATATGGCTCGCCTTTGAATTTGTATGCTCCGTGGCTGGTGCCGATGGCAACGGCCAACGAATCGACTCCCGTCTTTTCTACGAACTCAGCGGCTTCTTCGGGAACCGTAAAGGTTGCGGAACGTGCATCAACGTTGATGTTATCTTCAATTCCGGCCAGTTTTCCCAGCTCGGCTTCTACGACCACGCCTTTGCTATGGGCATATTCAACGACCTCTTTTGTCAGCCGAATATTCTCTTCAAAGGGATGTTTGGAACCGTCGATCATAACCGATGTGAATCCATCGTCAACGCATTTTTTGCAAATGTCAAAATCTTCTCCATGATCCAGATGCAGAGCAATATCCAAATCCGTGTCTAAAATCGCAGCTTCAACCAGCTTCACCAGATATACAGGCTTGGCGTATTTGCGTGCGCCTGCGGAAACCTGCAGGATCAGAGAAGTCTTTTCTTCCTTTGCGGCTTCTACGATTCCCTGGATGATTTCCATATTATTTACATTGAAAGCACCAACTGCATAATCGTTTTTTAATGCCTTCGCGAACATTTCTTTTGTGGTTACTAACGCCATATCGATCCTCCTAATTTCATAATGATAGTATCATTATTATACACCGAATGGAGGAAAAAACCTACTGTTTTATTGAGCTATTTGGAATTTTGGCCATTGCCCAGCATGGATAGAATCGGACCCAGCGTTTGCATTGCACTCTGCAGATCGATATTGGGCAGGGACGGTGCAGCGGGCTGCGGGCCAGGCTCCTGTTCTTCTATGGATTCAGCGGGAAGGGGAATGTGGGCCGAGGCCGGTGCTGGAAGAGAAGCTGATCCGGACAGACTGCTGCCCATACGGCTCAGCTGGTTGACTTTTTCCAGCGTATTCACCGCCCCATGCAGCTGGTCAAGAACATGATCCAGTTTGATGGGAGCACCGCCGCCGGACATGCCGGACATACCAGGTATACGGCCGCCTCCTGCCGCCGCGGCCAGTAATAATAAAGCTAAAGGATTCATCTATGTAACCTCCATATTCTATAAACTTTAATATATTATGTGAATTATGATGTCTTTGTGCAGGATCCGCGCATATATATGTGGTAGTAGAAATTTGTAAAAACGGAGGGTAACATGGACAATAAAGTTCTTATGGATCTGGCAAGGCAGCTGGGGCTGCCGGAGGAGTCCGCAGAAGCTAAGGCTAAGGAATATATGGGAAAGAGCGATGATGAGATTCTGCGGGAGATCAAAAAAATCAAAATGGTGATTAAAAGGGATAAAAAGACGTATGCCAAACAGATGCAGACACTGAAGGCTCTGGCTGCTACGATGAACGGGCAGCAAAAAGCCCGATTACAAAAGATTATCGAGGTGCTGGAGTCGTAAACGTTGAGTCGGCTGTCTTTTAAATAAGCGCTGCCGAATCTGTTTCTGATCGTGAATTGAAAATTTTAACATTATCAAAAAGGAGCCGCTGGATACTAACGCGGGGGACACCCCGACTGTAGGACAAAATCCTACCTCGTTACCTTCCAATGCGGGTCCTTTTTGTAGTTAATGTCCGGAAAAAACTTGAAAATTATTTTGAAATTTACGCATTTTTCAACGATCGGCCCCTCATCAACTAGCTTGTCAGCAGTCAGGTCCTCATTTTTTCAAGGAAGAGGAGCCGCAAACCTAAAACTCTGCGTAAAAAACGTGAAATTTTGCAGAAGTTTTCTGGAAATTGGCGCCTGCCCCGTTTGAACTACTTAACTGGCTCAGATGGGGGCGGCCTGATCAGGCATAAACCTTTTTCTCTACAGAAAACCAACAAAATAGAACCCCTTCACGGAACCTATCCTCAAAAAAGAGATATGGACCTATTAGGAAGAGGGTTCTATTACTGTTAATAGTATGCACGGAATTTACAAAAAAATCAAAACAGAAAAGCAGCCGCAGCATTCGATCAACATTTCTAAAAGAATTTCATAGCAGTTCAGAATGCAAGAGAATTTTAATAAGTGATGACTAAGTCAATAAAAAAAGTCCCCGGTATCAAGCGTTATCTCAAGCAATGCCAGACAACTCATACTTGTCCGCCGGAGGCTTTTTTAATAATGTATCAGAAGTTTAGCGGAAAATCAATATCGGGACATCTTTGCCCCGATTAAGCGTTTTATAAAAATGGAAAAATGCAGACATAAAAATAGAACCCCTTGGCGGAACTTACACCTCAAAAGGCGACGAGGACCTACTACAAGCGGGTTCTATGATTGTTAATCGTATACACTGGTTTTACACGAAAAATCAAGGGTGTTTTTGTTTAGCCGCCTGTCAGGAACCAACCCCCGGCGCTGCAATGCCAGCAACCGTAATAGACTTTGTCAGCGCCGCAGAAGGCACAGTTGTGGCTTCTGTTGGAGCAGTAGCCTCCGGAGCAGTTGTGGCTTCGGTCGGCACAGTCGTTGCATCTGTTGGCGCAGTTGTGGCCGGAACAGTTGTTTCAGTCGCCGATGATTCGGATGATGCCTCCGCTGCGGAGCTGGGCTGAGAGGCTGCATCCACCAATGTCTGCGGATAAGCCATGATGTTTCCAATCCGTACATATATAATAAAGGCTGCGGCAGCCAATATGATCAAAGCAACAACAATATCATTTTTATCATAAAAAAAGTCTTTTATTCGATTCATAGGACAATCTCCTTCACAAAATACCTCCTTCCTAGATTACCATATTTCGACCTATTTCTCAAACGCAAAATTATGAAATTTTCTTCACATATTGGATATTTATATATATTTTAGCAGCCGTTTGTTGTATAATAAATCCCATGGTGAAAATAACAATAACAAAAAACGAAAGCAGCCAGCGGCTGGATCGCTTTTTAAAAAAATATCTGAAAAATGCTCCTTTGAGCCACATCTACAAGCTGATCCGCAAGGATTTGAAGGTCAATGGAAAACGAGCCAAAATCGATACCATGCTGGAAGAAGGCGATGAACTGAGCCTGTACATGAGCCAGGAGCAGATCGACCAATACTTAAAGCCGAAAAAGACTAACCAGGCCAAAAGGCAGTTTGGCATTGCCTATGAAGACGAAAATCTAATCATTGTGGAAAAACCCTTTGGGCTTTTGACCCACGGCGATGCTTCAGAGAAGAAAAACACGCTGGCAAACCAGGTGTGCGGATATCTGCAGCAAAAGGGTGAATACAATCCGGGCCGGGAACGGACCTTCGTCCCATCGCCGGTGAATCGTCTGGACCGGAATACGACAGGGCTGGTGCTGTTCGGCAAGAACAGCGACTCCCTTCAGGTTTTGAATAAAATGATCCGGGAGCGGGGCCAAATCAGCAAGCAGTATTTGACCATTGTGGCCGGAAACATGGACAGCCCTCTAGTGCTGGCGGATCGAATGGAAAAGGATGAAACCAACAACCTGGTAAAAGTGCTGCCAAAGGATGACCAGCGGGGCAAACTGATGCAGACTGTCGCCCGGCCGATTCGGACAAAAGGCGGTTTTACACTGGTAGAGGTGGAACTGATTACCGGAAGAACGCATCAAATTCGGGCCCATTTAGAGCAGGCCGGCTTCCCGATCATCGGAGACATGAAATATGGCGACCGAAGAGTCAATGATAAAGTCAGAAAACGATTCGGACTGAATACCCAGCTTCTGCATGCGCAGACGCTTGCGTTCAGAAAAGTCGAGCCGCCGCTGGAATATATGCAGGGCAAGGAAGTGCAGGCGCAGCTGCCGCCAGCTTTCGAAAGAATAAAAAAGGAAATATTTGATTAAGATAGAGTTGAGGAGAGTTTCGATGTCACAGAACAGTCAGTATCAGGATCAGGTTTCGTGGAGGCGCAAATACCGGCCGTATATCGTTGCCGGCGTTTTAGCTTTCGTCCTGACCATGTTCGTCGCCCCTGAAATCAATGAAGGAACTGCTATGGAACCGACAATCAAGGACGGGCAAGTTTTAATCATTACCAAGACGTCATATTCCGCCAAGCGTGGGCAGCCTGATCTGGGGCAGGTCGTTATATTAGATAAAACCCTGGCACCAGAAGTCTATGAAGATAATATTATAAGCAGAGTAGTAGGTTTGCCCGGAGATACGGTTGAAATTAAAGATGGAAACGTTTATAGAAACGGTAAAGCATATGTGACTGACAGCGGAATCGCCGGTGCCGACGGCAGCCTGAAAGTCACGGTCAGTGAGGATGATGTATTTCTTCTTTCCGACAATCGCAGCCAGGCAGATATGGACAGCAGAAATAAGAAGCTGGGTACGGTCAATATGAGAGATATAAAGGGAAATGTAAAGGTTTCAATCTGGCCCTTCTCCACCTTTGGAGGCATTGATTGATGCGGGAATGGATAAAAGATTTGGTACTGGCGGCCGTTATTGTAATAGCCGTATTGGTGTTTGTCAAACCGACAATTGTCAGCGGCAGTTCCATGGAACCGACCATGCAGGATCACAATTTTCTCTTAGTCAGCAGACAGGCCTATACCTTTGGAGACGAGCAGCGGGGCGATATTATCGTTTTTAAATCCGACCTGCTGGATGAAAAGGGGAAAAAGAAGTTGTTAGTCAAGCGGATCATTGGCCTTCCGGGAGACTCGATTACGATTAAAGATGGCAGCGTTGCTGTCAATGGAACCCAGCTGCAGGAGAAATACACGCAGCAAGACCAGACCCAGGGAGAACTGAGCGACTATCTGGTTCCCGATAATGCTCTATTTGTTCTGGGGGATAATCGGGATGTCAGTTTGGACAGTCGTTTTTCGGAAGTTGGATGTGTAAATGAGGAGAAAGTCGTCGGAAAGGTATTCCTGAGGCTCTATCCGTTTCATGAAATAGGAGGACTTAACTAAAGGGAGTTAGCATTTATGAAAGGCTTAATAAGAGACATTTTAATTGCGCTGGTAATCGTTATTGCAATTACGCTGATCATCAAACCAACGATTGTAAAAGAAAGCTCCATGCAGCCGACGCTGTATGAAAACAACTATTTGCTGGTTAATAAACAGGCTTACCGGTTTGGAGATGAAAAACGGGGAGATATCATTGTATTTCGATCGGATCTGGAAAATGAAAAGGGCGATAAAAAGCTGCTGATCAAGCGAATCATCGGCCTGCCGGGAGATACTATAACCATTGGCGATGGAAAGGTGATCCTCAATGGAACAGAACTTCATGAGGATTATACACTGGAGGGCGAGACGATGGGTGAACTGGATAACTTTACGGTCCCCGAAGGCCAGCTGTTCGTTATGGGTGATAACAGACGGGTCAGCGTTGACAGCCGCTCCGAAGAAGTAGGCTGCGTCGATGAAAGCAGAGTCATGGGCAAAGCATTCCTCAGACTGTATCCCTTCAATGAAATTGGAGGACTCTACTAGACATAAACTGTTTTCATACATAATTCCTACATAGGAGATTGTTTCCGCCGGCAGTTTCAGGCAGAAACCCTCTCACGCTTTAAGATAAAGGAAAACGATGTGTAATGAAAACCGGATATAAAAAATGGATTGTCTTTCTTTCAGCAGGGCTTCTGGGAATTCTTGCGGCACTTGCCCTCACATGCGCCTTTTCCGTACGCTCTGTCCAGGGAAATTCCATGGAACCTGCCGTAACAAAAGGTGAGCATGTAATCATCAATAAATTGGCTTATTTCTATGACCAGCCCCGGCAGGGAGATGTGGTGGCTTTTCCATGCAGTGTATACAGTGAAGATGGGGAAGGCAGCACCTTGATTAGGCGGGTGGTGGCCACAGAGGGGGATCAGGTTGAAATCGAGGACGGAGCCTTGTATATCAATGGGGAGCTTTTCGACCGATATGCATCGGATCCGGTGTATATGGAGACGATGGAAAAGGTTACCATCGACAAGGGAAATGTATTCGTGCTCAGTGATAACAGGAGCGCTGTGCTGGACAGCCGGGATCAGGCCGTTGGTCAGTTAAAGATCAGCGAATTGATTGGAAAAGTTTGTTTTAAATAAAATGGATGAGGATTATGAGTGAAAAGAAAGTAGTGGCCAATAATAAGAAGGCCAGACACGATTATTTTATAGAAGAAACTTATGAGGCGGGCATCGTGCTCACGGGCACGGAGATCAAGTCGATCCGCCAGGGAAAAGTAAATATTAAAGAGAGCTATGCCAAAATTGAGGATGGGGAAATGATCATCTATGGCATGCATATCAGTCCCTACGAGCACGGGAATCGCTTTAATGTGGAGCCTCTGCGTCCGCGCAAGCTGCTGTTACATAAGCAGGAAATCCGCAAGCTCATCGGGTACACGACGCTAAAAGGTTTGACATTGGTACCCCTTAGGATGTATATTAATGAAAAGGGGCGGGCAAAGCTGGAAATTGCTGTTGCCCGGGGCAAAAAGGATTATGATAAGCGAAATACCATTGCCAAAAGGGATGCTGACAGAAGAATGCAGCAGGCTATGAGAAAGTAAAGTGAGGTGCTGAAGATGCAGGATTTTTTTAACAAAGCAGGAAAAGCTGCCAAGAATACGGCGAGCAAAGCCGCAGATAAAGCCGGTGATCTGGTCGAGATCGGCAAGCTGAAAACAAAGATCAATTCAGCCAAATCAGAGATTTCCGCAACGGAAAAGAAAATTGGAAAGTATTACTTTGATCAGTATATGGAAGGCGTTGCGGTAGACGGGGCAGTGGGGGCCATGTGCGAGGATATTAAGGCACAGATGGACCTGATCACAGAACTGGAAGAAAAAATAGCAGAAGTGAAAGAAGACTAGTTTAAATCGAACAGATTGTGGTATAATAGAAATAATAAAAAGCGGAGGAATTTTACTCCGCTGCAATTTGGGGATGTCTTTGGTTTCGACGGGGGTAGTGAAGCCGGAGAAGCGAGCCGCAGTTTGCCCAGTCTGCGTTAAAAGGGGCACGTTAAATATAAACGCTAAAAAAACAAACAACAATTTCGCATTAGCAGCGTAGTTCTGCGCGAACGTCAGCCCGAGTTCACCTGTAGGCCCGGAATCTGACGTCAAACATACAGGAAAACTCTATGTGAGCTCCTGGTAGCATAGGGGAACAACAGGATAGCCGATATGCGAGCCTGCTTTTGGGCGCGCATGGAAGCGAACTTTTAAATCAAAAGCTGCGCTCGGAGAAACTCCCGCGGAAGTGCTTTCGGACGCGAGTTCGATTCTCGCCATCTCCACCATCGTATCCACAATCCTGGAGGCATTTGCTTCCGGGATTGTTTGCGTCTATGATTAAATGGATTTCAATACAGTCCTTAAAAACTAATACTTTTTCAACGTATGTCTGGATGACCAGCTTGAGCTGCTCCGGACTTTTATCATTCAGATCACTGTCTTTCATGATGTAATCATAAGCCTGCTGTTCGGTGAGGGAAACTGCATCCTGCATATTTTCAATGTAGCTGATCCGGCCTTTTAAGTACTTGATCCGCTCATCATGGGCGTTGCCGGACTCTACCATCCAGTCTGCGAACATGCCTTTCTCAACAGCGCGGACAATGTTCTGCATTTCCTTTTCATGACTGGACAGCTCAGCTTTGAGCACTGCCAGTTCGCTGCCGGTTTCACTTTTTCTGCAGCGCTGGAAGTCAACAATCCGTTTAGCTAACTTGCTGACATTCTCTTCTGTAAAAAACTCATCCATCAGATATTTTACAACCAACTCCTCAACCTGCTTTTTCCCGATATCCTTGTTGGTGCAGGTCTTTTCCCGGCGCCGGCGATTGCATTCGTAGCTGGAGTATTCCGTCTTGTTCCGGCCGGCTCTGCGGGTATTACCGGACATGGGACTGCCACACTCTCCGCAGGCAATAATCCCTGACAGCAAATAAGTTCTTTTTGCCTTATGTCTTGCATTCATTGTTCGATCTCCCATCATATGATTTACATAGTCCCAGGTTTCTTCATCAACGATCTGAGGCATCCCGCCTTCAATGCGGATAATTTCATCTTCCGATTTCGTCGCATGGTTGTTCCGTTTACCGCCAACTTTTGCCGCCGCCCGATCATAGATGTAAACGCCTTTGTATTTTTCATTCTTGAAGAGATCGTGGAAGCTATTTTTGGTAAATTTCTTTCCTGCTTTGCTACGTGCTCCGATTCCATTCAAATACTCCGCAATGTCGCCATAGCTTTTTCCGTTTGCTTTCATCTCGAAGGCCGCACGGACCCAGGCTGATTCAATTGGATCGATGCTATATGTCCCATCATCATTTACAGCATAACCAAGGGGAGGCCGGCCGCCGGCATGTTTACACTGGAAAGCTGTTTCACGCTTCCCTTTTTGCGTTTCCCTGGCCAGGTTGCGGGAATAGTATTCAGCCATACCTTCCAGTACAGATTCCAGGATGATGCTTTCCGGACTACCGTCAATATTCTCAAGGACAGATAGCAGCTGTACGCCTTTTTCTTTTAACTTGCGTTTATAGAAAGCGCTGTCGTATCGGTCCCGGGAAAACCGGTCGAGTTTATGTACAATGACCACATCGGGCGGGGAGGCATTAACGTCGCTGAACATTTGCTGAAATTGCGGCCTGTCGTCCGTTGTGGCGGACTTTGCTTCGTCACGGTATATATTTGTCAGGACGTATCCGTTTTTCGCACAGTAGTCCTCTATGGCCCGCAGCTGGGCATCAATGGATTCTTCCCGCTGATGGTCGCTGCTGAATCGGGCATATGCCCATGCTGTTTTCATGATGGATCATTCCTTTCTTGATTTTTGCGTATAGAAAAGCCAGGGGTTGCAATGCCCTGGCTAGACATGATACAATATGTTTGTGAATCATGTGTTGCATTATGTGTGACCATGGCATTGGCTCCGCTTTGGCGGGGCTTTTGTTTTTATATCAGGCTGCTTGCGTAAAATCCACGATTGCGATTTCCGTCAAGGTGTTTTTTACACGCTCAACGATTTTTTCGATTTTTTCTAAGGTGGTACCACTCAGGTATTCCTCCCCGCATTGCGTGCATTTTTCGCAGGGCACGTTTTTAATGATAATATAGCAGTTTTGGTGATCCGTCATATAGGTCGTGGTTGTTTTTTCTACATCGCCTTTACAATAGAAACAGGTCATATTATTTCTCCTTCCTTGTCTCAAAGTCATTTTCCCATTTATCCGTCGTGGGATAATATGCAGTGATTAAGAACAAAAATTCATCGTTGGAGCCGATCACCGCGTGCAGATGTTTGTCCCCCACAGAATATCCAAGTATCAGGCAGCTTGGGAATGGGTGATCATCGGGATATTGTTCGATGATTTTGCCGCTCTGTACGCAGGCAATTACATCTTTGAGCAAGATTCCCCTTTGCTCCAGCCGTTTTGCGGCGTGCATAGTTATTCGTATGTTATCCGCTGTACATAGCTTACGCAATTTTTCAATGCTTAATTCCATTGCTGTTTTCCTTTCTTTGGCCTCCAGTGATGGGGGCCTTTGTTTTAGCTATTAAAGTAAACGCCCTTTGATTATGTTTTGGGCGTCTTCATCAAAAGATTTGCCCGCTTCAAGATAAATCCTTTTAATTATTTTCCATATATCCCGTTGTCCCAGTCCCATCATCTGGCAAAATACTATGGATGCACGAATGGGGCGTTCTATTTCACGATCTTTGGTTAGAGTGTAATTAAAAGAAGAATGCTCCACGATCTGATTGTATTGGGCAATGCTATGCTCACTTAGTCCAGCGTTATATTCATGATTCCAATCAATTCCAAGGCCAGAATTACCCGGTTTGCCCCTTTTAAAATCGGCGACTAAAAGATAAGCGTCATTATAAAGCCTGTTTGAAATTAATTCAATACACTTGTTTTCGAGCTCGATATTTTTAGTGGCAGATGGTGTAACTGTTTTTATTAAATCATTGCCCTTTTGCGTGACTTGATAAAATTCACCTTTGTCCTTTAAGCTTTTATTTAATTGTTCGGGAGAGATTGAGTTTGTTATTCTTGAACATAATTCGCTTTTTTTTCCACTAACTGGTAACTTATATTCCTTTAAAATCTCTTTTAGTTCAGGAACCTTCATTTTCTTTAATGAGGCGCACGAGACCTCGAGGAGTTCTTGCCCTATGAATTTTTTTATTGCTGTTTGATAATCAAGTCCATAGTCGTAATACCAGTATTGAGCAATAATAGGATTTATTATGGGCAATCCATCTAAATAATCCAAGAAAAAGATTTCAGTAGAAGACAATGGGCTGCGATCATAGTCACTTATATCCATATTGTGTGGGCTGATATTGTTAACTGTGTTTTGATAGTGGGCGTAAGCTTTATCGGATGCTTCTTTGTGGAAACTGCTGAGTTGTTCAGCATCCAAATCGTTAATCGGACGATTTAAAAGCGTTGCTGTAGATTTTTTTTCTTTTTTTCTGCCAAAAAATTTCATGGTTTCCTCCAATATTAAATTTACTAATTATAATAATGATTAAATAATATCACTTTGAAAAGCGACGGCTTTTCCTAAAATTTTTATATGATCAAGTTCTTCACCTTCAAAGGACATGGGTGGATATTTTGGGTTTTCAGCCTGTAGAGTGATAAAATTTTTCTCTTTCTGATAATAAACCCTTTTCAAGGTGGCTTCGTCGTCAATTATTACAGCAGCAATATCGCCGTCCTCCACAATGTCCTGTCTTTTAATAAAAACGATATCCCCATCAAGTATTCGTGCGCCAACCATGCTATCGCCTTTAGCTTTCAGGCAGAAATCCGCAGCAATGTCAGTGCCTGTTAACACATAACTTTCACGGTCTTCGTTTGCGAATATTGGCTCCCCGCAGGCGATTTCGCCTAGAAGAGGAAATTTTTTTACTTCTATGGGGAAGATGTTATCAAATTGCGAAGACAATGCAGATACATTCTTTTTTCCAGATATATCAATTGGCTGATTTTCATCAACAATATCAAGAAGTTCGTCAAGACTCATGTGTATAGCGGCTGATACTTTTACAAATGTTTCTAATGATGGCACGATTGGTTCGCCTGTCTTAGAGTTTAAGTTTTTTTCGAGCATAGCTATATACCCTTTAGAGAGGCCGCATTTATCTGCAAACGCTTGCATACTTAGTTCATGTTTATCTCGGTATGCCTTTATAATTCCGCCTAAATACATACTTAATTCCTCCAGTTCTTTTTCTTTGTATATTCTACTATACATTATAATAGCAAAAAGGTCAAGAAAAAAGTATAGTCGAATATACAAAAAAGTGTTGACATGTGTCGTATAGTCAACTATACTATCTAGTGAAAGGAGGTGCTAAAGTGGAATTCAAGTTAAAGGCAGTAAGGGAAGAGATAGGCATATCTCAGTCTGAACTGGCTAAAAAATCAGGAGTGGGAAGAGTAACTATCAATCGGATAGAAAATGGTGAGGTTAATACAATCACATCTAGAACTCTAGTCCGATTAGCAAAGGCGTTAAATGTATCTACGGATACATTGATACAGCAATAATTTTTTTGCAACTAAAGTATAGTCAGCTATACGAAATATAAAGAAATGAGGTGAAAAAGATGTGGATATCAAAAAATGAATGGCAAGCAATATTGAGAGAACTGCTCAACGTTGAGGCACTCGTAGGAAAAATACGAGTTATTGCAAGGGGAAAGAAGTTGAATGTTACCGAGTTCTATTTCGGCTGTGATAAACCCCAGAAAGTGGAAGTGCTTTTATCTTTATCTTACCACGAGTGGTCTGAAATCGAAAAGTCAGATGCTTGGGAGAAAGTAAAGCGCCTTTTTCTGGAATAGGAAAACCAATCCAACCAGTAAAAGCTTCCAAGGTAGAAAGCGTAATCGGAAATTGGCAAGTAGAGATTTTGTCGGACACAATAGAAATCTGCATCGAAGTTGAGTCGGGGAAACAAGTGATTTGATTGCCACATGATTCCTCTATGGTAACCTCTGTGATTGAGATAGGTAGATTGGACTGATTGCTTATACAGCAACGGATAAAAAAACCGGAATCTGCGTTCCTAATTTCAAGAATGTGGAGTTTGACCTTTTTCCTTTGTCGAAAATAAGAGTATATAGCGCCTACAGCGCCAATGAGCGCGGCAACAAAGGTTAGATTTTCTCTGGTTATTGACGAAACGAGAAATTCAAAAAAATTTAGCATGAGAGAAAATTCTCCTTTCAGTATTTGCTGAAAAAATTATATCACAGAGCGCAAAGAATTTAAACCGAAGACAAGCCCAAGAAAACCGGATAGGAGGTGAGGAGGAATATGACTGAAAAAGAAACAGAGAAAGCGATTATCTGTCTACTAAATCACTTCGATGAATTTCGAAGGCAGGCATCTGAAAATGAAACAGCCGACTTCGGTAAGCCCTGTAGCAAATGTGAACTGTGGAAAGATTGCAAAGGCGACTGGATACCGAAGATCGGCAGTATTGCAAAGAATATGAATAAAAAAATTAGTATGGTTGAGTAGGCGCTGCTTTGAAGAGCGGACACCTTCCATACTCATCAAGATGGTTACAAGAATCAACATGGTCGCACAAAGCAGAAACTTTTTTGAAATGTTCATTTGGAGAACCGCTAATCGGAACTTTCGAATATCTTATCTCTATGCTGTGTTCCATTTTGAGGTGCGGGCAGTAATCCGTATAGATTGACAAGATCATGAGTTAATCTCCTTTCGTATGTACTCAGCCCTGGCGGGAGCCTGTATACACAGTATAAGGGAGAATGAGCAAAAAGTAAATTGCTGGAAAACAAGCCCAAGAAAACCGGATAGGAGGTGAGGCAGATATGCAGAAGCGTAAACAGATGTCCATTGCTGAACGGCAAAGACGATTAGATAGAAGAATCGCGGTTTTACAATATGTAACTCCAATTATTGTAGCGTCGATAGCTGCAACGATATTCAGCTCAATGTTATGTTAAAAGACCACTTATTGCTAAAGTGATAAGTGTGGTGGCCAGGGCTACAGCAACAGGTATAAGAAATGATTTCAATAAAACTTCTTTCGCAACGACCCAACGATATTGTGAATAGTGGCGACCTCTATATGTAGGTGCTATTTCATCCCAATATCCAGTATGTTCAATGGCAGTTACATATCCGTCCTTGATAAGCTGACGGATAGACTCATGCAAATCAAGATTGTTGGTGCGATTATTGAAATACACCATTAACGAAAGGCTGTCAGTTTTGTCAGATTTGGTTTGGCAGCTATAGTTTATGGCTTTAAGAACTTTGTTGCATGGCCTGATAAGCATGTTATACCCTCCCGCTGAAAAATATATCAAAATTATAGCATAGACGACACGAGGGGACAAGGCGAAGAAAACAGGATAAGGAGGTGAGGTGATAAAACATGTTAATGAAAAAAATATTATCCATCGACCGGGAAACCGGTGAACTGATCGGCGAGAGAATTGCCGGCAAAGCGGATATGTCAGAAGACCGGTTCTATCAGCCGTTTGTGGACCTCTACAAGGAGGATATGGAGCGGCTGGCGGATCAGATCAGGAACGGAGGCAGCGCATGAAATGGTTATTGCTAGAGATTGCCGGCTGGCTGGGCATCGGAGCATTAGCAATGTTTCCAGCGTTATGGCTGACAGGGACGATATATAAATACGGAATATGAGAGGAGAAACATATGAAAATAGAATTTTGCAATGAAGTTCCGCAGAAAAAGAGAAAACCAATAGAGGGTGAAAATATAAAACTGATTGAACGCCTAATAAAAAAACAAGAAAAATGTATGAAGATTACATTTCGATCATGCACAGACGCAACAACAAAGGCAAATTCGTTTCGTTCCCTTGTTAGGCTTAAAAACTATCCCGTAAAAGTCGTAAAGCGTGCGAATGAAATTTATCTCATCAAGGAGGAAGAAAATGATTGAAGTTACTTTATCAGAAGGATACTTAAATGCTGCATTTAGATTTCGGTCAATCAAAGCAGCGGAAGAATTTATAGAAATGGCTCTTGATAATCATGTAGAAACGAAAGAACAGCTTAAAGTAGAAATCGTGAATGTAGAAAAAAAGTGTGCCGGGAGCGGCAACTCCGAAATGGCACACACAGAATAAATCAATTTAAAGATACCTCATTTTAAGGAGGATGTCAATGATCGAGGAATTAATTAAAAAATTTAATCTCTCCAGCCGGGAGATCGTCTTGGTGAATATGCTGGATAATGCAACTAAGGAGCATCCGGTCACACGGGAAGATATTATGCGAACATTTTCCGTGTGTGATCGGACAGGCCGAGGCATGATCGAGGATTTAAGAGAAAAGGGCGTCCGGGTAAATGGAACATCTAAAGATAAAGGCTACTGGTTGATACGAACACAGAAAGAGCTGGATTGCTTTTTAAGGGACTATCTATCAAAGTCAAATACCATGCGGCGCCGGGCGGAAAATATGAAGAATCAAGGAGAAGATAGGCAGGTGAATCTATTTGAACTATTATGATGCAAACGCTGTAGCCAATGAATCCGCTGCGGCCAGATATACAAATCATGAACCACCGACCCTTTGTGACTGCGGGAGCATAGCGGAGCATGGGCAGGTATATTGCCCGGTGTGCATGGATACGATTGATTTCATTATGCGCAATGCCGTTAAATTACTGATACATAACACGGGATTTACGGAAGATCAGGCAGAACAAGCGGTCTGTCATTGGTTAGAGAACACGGAAGAATTTAAGGAGAGAAGAAATGCTAAAAAGCTATAAAGAACTTAGAAAGATAGATGTTACCGAATACTGTAGCAAGCGGGATGGCATTCTTTACCTGAATTGGGCAAAATGTGTTGACTTGCTTCATGAAAACGGGGCGGAGAAGGTATATTTTGAGCCTGTGATAAACGAAAGAACGGGGAGCAGTCTGTTTATGACAGATCGGCTATTTACGGATAAGAATGGTGTAACAAATCAATGCTATGAGGTTGAGGTCCTCGTAACGGTTGATTCTGATACTTGGCGGTTCCGTGCCCCGCTGATGAATGGCAGTAACCCTGTAAAAGATAATTCAATGTCCCAGCAAAGAATTTGGAACTGCCAGACAAGGGCGTTTGTAAAATGTATAGCCATCCATACCGGACTTGGATTCGACCTTTGGCAAAAGGAAGAGGATGCGCTGGGAAAGAGTGCAGACGAGGACTTGAGCAAACACAAGCTGATGAAATGCAAAGAGCGTATGCAGCTTCTTGTAACAGAAAAGATGAAGAAAGGAATGGACTACTACGAAATGGCTGAAAAATTGGGCTGTACCAAAGATGAGTTGGTAGCGTACTTTACTTACTATGACATGCTGGAACGGTTAGAAAAAAGGATTCGGGAGCTATGATACATAACCCGGATCGGAGTGGTTGGTTTGGAGCTAGCGACACAAATTTTGTTGTCACAAAAAATCGAGATACAAAGAGTTTTTACTATTGGTGGCTGGAAAAGCTGGACTTACATAAAAACGAGTTCACTAGCAAGGCGATGGCGGCGGGGACGGCATGGGAACATAAGATACTGGATGCCGTTGACCCGACGATCCGTAAAGACCACCAGATTGTCATTGAGAAATACCGCCTTAGAGTCAATTACGACGGGGACAAAAATGGGACCATTTACGAGGTTAAGACCCATAGCCAGGACAAAGAATTTAAAGTAACAACCAGGTATTGGCGGCAAGCGCAGGTCGAAATGTATGCCATGAAAACAACCAATTTGTACATCGTGGCATATGGATTGATACCGGAAGAATACGACAACTATTTTCTTCCGGTGGACGACAAACGAATCAAATTTTACCGGATAGAATACGACAAACAATGGATACAAAATGAATACCTGCCAAAGCTTAAAGAACTTTGCAGAGCACTTAGGAAAGGGAGGTTTCCGACATGAAGAATATCAGCAGCAAACGAGCGAAAGCGTGCGCAATCACCAAAAAGGTAAAGCAAAGGGTTGAGGAGCGGGACAGCATAGACGGGTGGCCGTGCTGCATTTTGTGCGGCTCCCCGAATGGACTGCCAGAGGCGCACTACATCAGCCGGGCGAATGGGGGGCTTGGAATTGAAGAAAATATCGTAACTCTTTGCCGCCGATGCCATGACCGGTACGACAATAGCCGGAGCAAGGATGAGCATGAGGCCATTAAGGAGCTGATTCGTGAGCATCTTAAAAGTAAGTATCCCGATTGGGACGAAAGCAAGTTGAGGTATCAGAAATATGCTGGAATTGAGAGTGAAGAAGATCATAGACGTATCGACTCGTTTTGACGGGGATGCCGTGATTACCATCCTTGCCGACAGGGGGCAAAACGGGGCCGTAAACAAGGCGGGACAGGCGATTGGAAAAGACCTGTTAGGCTACGTCATAAGACTGCTCAAACCGAAGAAAAAGCGCTCTCTCGACGCAAATGCGTATATGTGGGTACTTTGCGACAAAATCGCCGAGAAAATCCAAAGCACGAAAGAGGCCGTCTATCAATCCGCAATCAGATCAGTAGGCGTGTTTACGGATGTGCAAGTGCCAGAGGAAGCTGTAAAGAGTCTTGCTTCTGGCTGGGAACATAACGGGACCGGCTGGTTTGCGGAACTTGTGGACAGCGTGGCAGATGTTAAGACCGTCCGTCTCTATTACGGCTCATCGACCTATGACAGCAAGCAGATGGCCCGCCTGATCGACGAGGTGATTGTATACTGCAAAGACTTTGATATCGAATACCTTCCACCGGATGAACTTGAAAGGATGATGCAGCAATGGGGAGCTGGGTAAAATGCCATAGAAGCCTTGCCGAGAATGAGCTTTGGCTGCTGGAACCGTTTACAAAAGGTCAGGCGTTTTGGGATTTGGTCATGAAGGCCAATCATGCGGATGGTCGGTTCATCTGCGGGAATGAGGTCGTTGAAATTAAGCGTGGTCAATACTTCACCTCCGAACTAAAATTGTCAAAAAGGTGGGGGTGGAGCAGAAACAAAGTAAGAGCATACCTAAAACTGCTGGAAAGCTTAAAAATGGGTACAGCGGAAGGTACAGCAAAAGGAACACTCATAACCATTGAAAATTACGGGATTTATCAGGGGGAACAAACGGACGAAGGTACAACACAAGGTACAACAAAAGGACATGGCAAGGTACAGCACAAGGACAGGAAAAAAACGTCAAAAGGTACACAAACAAGAAGAACTAAAGAAGAACCCAAGAAGAATAAAGAAGAATTAAAGAATATATATGGCGAATTTAAAAACGTCCGTCTGACGGATAGAGAACTAGCAAAACTGCAAGAGCGTTTTCCGTATGACTGGCAGGACAGAATTGAACGGTTATCGTCCTACATGTCGAGCAAAGGGAAGAAGTATGAGAGCCATTATGCAACAATACTGAACTGGGCGAGGAAAGAGGATAAAGCCCAGAAGGACGATGGCGGGTTTATGAATTTATAGGAGGGGGATATGCAAGAGAACGATATTAAGCAATTGCTGACAATTTTAAAACTAAACTATCCGGCAACCTATCGGGACATGAGCATCGAAGATCGCCGGGCGCTGGTAAATCTGTGGATGGATGCCTTCGGCGGGCTGGATATGGCTATCGTCGGTCAAGCGCTCAAAAATTACATAAAGGCGAATAAGTACCCGCCGACAATAGCGGGGATGCAAGAACAAATCGACCTGCTGATTGGAAGTGACAACACGGATGAGTTGTGGCGGCTGCTGATGAAGGCAATCCGAAATAGCGGGCGATATGCCAAGGAAGAATTTTATAAGCTTCCTCCCGAATGTCAGGAATTTGTCGGAAGCCCGGCCGAACTCAGGGATTTGGGGAACACGGACAGGTCAACGATCAACACGGTTACGAGAGGTCAGTTTTATAACCGGGTGAAAGTAATCAGGGAGCGCCGCAAAGCGCAGGAGCAATTACCGGATAAAGTGAGGCAGGCTCTTAATGGGGCTTTGCAGATAGGAGGAACGAAGAAATGAAATACAAAGTAGGGGACGTAGTAAGAATTAAAGACGATATAAGCAAATGTCGCTTCAGGAACTCAGAAGGAAAAATGGACAAATGGCAAGGAAAGACCGTGACCGTTACAAAATGCAACAGTAACGGATTATACGATTATTATTTTATGCGGGAAGATGATGAAGCGTGGTGGTGGTATGAAGATATGATTGCCGGACTTGTTGAGCCGGAACTGACCGATACAGAAATCCTCAAAGAAGCCATTACCACATTTGGAGAAGATGAACAGATCAGAATGTGCCATGAGGAAATGGACGAATTGGGGGTTGCGCTCAGCAAATATCACAGAAACCCGTGCGGAGATACGAAGGTGGACGTGCAGGAAGAAATCGCCGACGTATGTATCATGATGTATCAGGCGAAAATCATGTTCGGCGAAAAAGAAGTTAATGCAATTATACGCAAAAAAATGAAACGGTTGGCAGAAAAGCTTAAAGACGAACAAGAGGTTGAAGTTGTGTATGGGAAGCATGAAATCTATGGGAAGCTCTACACATGGATTAACCCAGATAAGCACAAGACCGAAACCGGAAAAATCGTAACGGCAGACACACGGCATGGCGAAAAACCAATTATAGTTTTTACCGTAGAAACACATAAATTAAAAGACGTGAAACACCATAAAAAAATTGTGGGAGGTGTGGAATGAACAGCGTCGTATTAATTGGCCGCTTAACAAAAAATCCGGACGTGCGATATACAACGGATGGAATTGCGGTTGCCCGGTTTAGCGTGGCGATTAACCGGCCGGCAAAGGCCGACAGGCCGAAACAGACTGATTTTCCCAACGTGGTTGTATTCGGAAAGCAGGCTGAGAACTGTGAACGCTTCCTGAACAAAGGCAGGCTTGTTGGAATCCAGGGACGCATACAGACAGGAAAATATACAAACAAAGATGGTGCGGCCGTTTACACAACGGACGTGGTCGCCAATAACGTAGAGTTTTTAGACTGGGGAGAATCGGAAAAGCAGAAAAGCGACCGGCAGAAGGAATATGACAAACAATCCGAAGATATCCCGGAAGGCTTCCAAGCTGTCGATCCGGAAGACTGTCCGTTTTAAAAGAGGAGTGAGCAAATATGGCGACAAAATTAACTCAGACTGAAATTATACAGCGGGTGCTGGACTGTAAAGAGGCTCTAGGGCTTAATACATTGCCATTAAGGCAACAGTTGAAGGAAATGACCGGACTTGACTCAAATCTGTTAAGCCGTGTCGGCGGACTGAAAGGGTTATCGGAAATGACCGGCATACCAATGGCCCCGAACCCACGCCGGGCGAAAGCAAAGGTTGACGATACACCGGTGCCAATCCGGCCAAGCCGGGCGGACAAGATCGAGGCCGAAATGCGTAAGCAAGGCTTGAGCTATAAGGACTGGCAGACAGCGGATACCCTTAAGCGTGTGGATGGGGTGGCATGGTAATCGTAGTCAACCAGATACCGCCCAGCGATAACAAATTTAAAGGCCGCAGGAACGTCTGGGAATACCGTACAGCAAAGAAAGAATGGCTTGATCTGCTGCTGTGGCTCTGCAAGGGAAAGGCACCGCAAAAACCGTTTGAGAGGGCCGTGGTGACGATTACCTATTTCTTCCCGACACGGGGTAGACGTGACCCGGACAACTACAGCGGGAAGTTCATCCTCGACGGGCTTGTGCAGGCGGGAATCATACAGGACGACAGCTTTCGTTGCATTGACCTGCGGCTCCGGGGGGATTGGGATAGGATGCGACCGAGGACAGAAATCAAAATTGTGGAGGTAGAACATGCAGAAAGCATTTAAAATTACAGATCAGAATGCTGATTTATATAGGAAATACGTTACACAGAAGCGTGCAATAAATGATTACAGAGAACTGACAAGGAAATTCCTTAAAAAACATGGAATTGATACGGACGAACACAAATCAGACTTTTGCTATACAGAAAGACTGACAGTTGACCTTGATCGTGACATGAAGGAAAAATTTAAAAGCCAACTAATGAAAGGCTCTGGCCCTTACGGAATGTGTCAGTTTAAGAAAAATTCCAAAACTCAAAAGGCATTTGACGAGGAGGTTACTAATTATGCAAGCATTCACGACATTAACTGTTTGAGATCGTGGCCATTTGAATACGGCATATATGGCCGTGTGAGATATAACTTGTGGATGTACAAGAACGCTTTATACGGGATGATTGATGGTCATGGAGATATCAGTCTTGCGGACTTCATGGAAGAAATTCCGATGTCAGAGTATTATCGGATAATTGAGGAATTAGAAGCTAAACAATAACAACCAAACGCCCGCCGGTAAACGTCAAATTCCATAGATAGGCGGGTTGGAATACATCGTCCCCGCAGAGCAGCCGTTAAAACTCAGAGACCACAAGATATTTTAAAAAATGGCTTTGCGGGGAGGAAGGAGGAATAGATTATGAGACTGATAGATGCAGACAAATTAAAACGTGACTTAATTGCAGCCGTGTACAGTGCAAATAACCCAAAAGGGGTCGCAGAGGTCATTAAGATTGTTGAGGATCAGCCGACCGCCTACGACGTGAGGGCTCTGGAGCAACAAAGGCAGGTGGCAGGGATGAATAAGCGGGAAGCGATAATACAACTTGAATACGAAGCTACAAGCTTGCAAGGAATGCTGCAAGAAGGTGGAAAAGCTGGAGAATTTGCTAATAAGAGGGTAAAAGCCCTGGATATGGCAATAGAAGCTCTGGAAAAGCAGGTAGCGAAGAATGTCATAACCATACACTCTATAAAGGAAGATGTAAACGTCGGAAATGTAGCATTTCGAAAGGGGTGCAAACTCACAAAATGTCCTGTATGTGGTAAGTTCTTAAGCAATGATAAGTATTGCCGGTATTGCGGACAACGCCTGAAATGGGAGGTATGAAATGAGAGAACATGAATGTAAGTGCTTAAAAAACCAGAAATGTGATGACGATAATTTTACTGCTGTGCAGGAACTTGAGATTAAGGGCAAAACTGGATGGTACTTAGTGAATTGCAGTAAGGGGAAAAACCAAGCGTTTGGCATAGCATATTGTCCATATTGCGGCGAACGGCTGGCAGAATTGGAGGGAGAGAAATGAAAAATAGAGAGAAGTATAAGGATGAAATAATGCAATCTATCAAAAGTCGCCAATCATCAAAGATTTGCAGGCTAATAAAAGAGAACTCTGGGGGAGATTGCGAAGAAATCAATTGTACTGTGTGTATAAACTTCTTGTATCCTCTATGGCTAGAGGAAGAATATAAAGAGCCTGAGACGGATTGGAGCAAGGTGGCCGTGGATACGCCGGTATTGGTTAAAAATGCAGAGTGTGCAGGGTGGGTAAAGCGTCATTTTGCAAAGTATGAGGACGGGCAAGTATATGCCTTTGATCTTGGATGTACAAGCTGGACGAACTCTAGGCATGCAACATCTTGGAACTACGCTAAATTAGCAGAATTGGAGGAAGCGGAATGAAAAAAGGGGATATAGTCTATCTTGACAATTACGATACATATACAAGGGGCAAATTTATGGGACGGATAAATGAAGAGCTAAGCTATTTTAAACCTCTCGCACAACAGGGAGGTGAGATAACAATATCTGTACTTACAAAGTTACTGATAGAATATGGAAGCGTATGTAAGGATTTCGGACAACCCGGAGCTGGGAGGTGAGCGGTGATGGCTAAAATGATATCAATGGATAAATTACTTGCTGACAGAGAGCAGGAGGTAAATAGCATAATGCGCCTTATTGACAGTATGTGTAAAGACACTTGCATTGGCATAGGTGCCCGTGATGGACAGGTTATTATCAAAGATCAGTTTACAGGCAAAGAGTATATAATGCGGGAGGACAAAAATGGAATTTAAAGAATTTACAAAAAAATTGCAAAGGATGTGCAGAAAACAACCATGCCGGGAATGTCCAATCAACCAGGATGGGTATTTCGTCGGTGATGCATGTAAAATGTGGACGCTGCGCAACCCAGACGAAGCAGAAAAGATTGTATCCACATGGGCCAAAGAGCATCCGGTACGGACGTATTTGATGGATTTCAAAGAAAAGTTCCCTAAGTCCACGTATTCCGACAGCAAAATCTGCTGTAACGTATGCAGAGGATGTTTGTATGGGCAGAAGGAAAGTCTTGATGAGTGCTTATGTGGAGATTGTGAAGAATGCTGGAATCAGGAGGTACAAAATGATTAACCCCTGTAAATCCTGCCCCGAGCGCACCCCAGGCTGCCACACTCGCTGTCCGTATTATGCAGAGTATGAGCAGGCACAAAATGAGCGCAGAGAGCGGATCAAGGCAGAGCGGGACAAAGATACCGGCTGGAGTAGCTACAAGCGGGAGACGGTGGATAAGAGGGTGAGGAGGTAGAGTATTGACCAAAGAGCGGTTAAAAAAGCTAAAGGCACTCATCAAAGAGGCGGAGCACCTAGAAGAACAGATTAGGGACCTTCCATTTCGGACGGGTTCCTATGTTGCTGATTCGGCAAAGGACTACCGGACCGGCTTTCCACGGACAATTCTGATCAGGGGATACTCGACGGAGCAGTATGACCGCCTCAAGCGCCGGCTGAATGAAAAGCTCTGTTCCATCCAATCCGAAATATCCAAACTGGAACAGTGGCTGGATGGGGTGGAGGACCCGCAGACGAGGGACATCCTGCGGCTGCAATATGTTAATGGACTCACGCAGGAGGAGATTGCGGAGGAGCTGGGGTATTCGAGAGCAGGAATAGCATCTATACTGAAAAGATTTTGGGATTCGCAAAGTGAAACACAAACAACAAAATAGCCGTGCTATAATGGTACCAAGTCAAAAAGGCTTACGACTTCCTCTTAGCATAAATATATATGACAAAGGCTCCCCTTGTGGGAGCTTTTGTTGTATAGAAAAGCATAGAAGCTCGTAGCGCAATAACTTTGTGTTTAATATAGGTTTGTACACCAGAGAACTTTCAATATGCTACTATGGCCATAGGGATAATGTTGGATGTAACACTAAATTTAACGATCATTAATAGCAAAGGAGCGTTAGACTTTGAGAGTTTCTGTTTGCCAAAAATGTCAGCATAGTGTAATATAAAAAAGAAAATTTGTTAAATATACGTAAAAAAGCTTGATAATATTACATATAAGTAATATTATAGGCATATGCAGCGCAAAAAGTGGTATAATATATGGATAAACATAAAGTACAAATAAAGCTAATCGAACTGTTTAGTCGATTCGACTATCATGAAGATGTTTTAGAGGAAATCGAAAAATTAGTTATAAAACCTGGTAAAACAAAAATATTCATGAACCTTTTTCAAAAAAATATAAAAATGGTTGAAGAGTTAGGGAACGATGTTATAAAAACAAATAACTTTGAAAAGCTTCAAGGCTTCCCTAATTTATATTCTATGAAATTCATAAGCCCTGGCATGAATTTAAGAATATTATATTCTTATGACAAGGTATCATCAACGATAATTCTGCATTGCTTTTATGAAAAAGACGATTCAGGCAAGGCTAGTTACAATAAACATATCCCTATCGCCTTAAAACGAAGAGAAGAATTGGAGGAGAAAGCATGAATAAGAAATTAGAAAATTTAATTAAAAGTATGTCTGAGGAAATAACAAGTAGCGATATTGTTGCTGCAGAACAATTAGCCAAAATATCTGCAACTATAACTAAGTCTAGAATAGCAATGAAAATGAACCAGTGCGAATTTGCGAATTTCCTTGGCGTTAGCCAAGGCATGGTATCAAAATGGGAAAGTGAAGATTATAATTTTACTGTAGAGAATTTGGCAAAAATTTGTGATAAGTTAAATCTTGAACTCGATATTAATATGAAAAATAAAGAGCAGTTTTTTAGGGGTATACAAGATAATTCCAATTGGAAGATTAATCGTCACTCTGGATTTAATAAAGTTTGTTTGAATGGAGTAGCATAATGGATGTTAATGAGATAAAAGCGCCTTTTCAAATAATTGGAGATAGAATAAAGAAGCTTGAAATAGAAAACGATTTTGTATTTATTGATTTAACGGATGAGGGGATAAAGCGCGAAATAGGTGTTTCGTACGAAGTAAGCGATCCCTTTATTTTAGATGATAGTGAAGAGACTTTTGCTGGAAAAGTAATGATGTATATTGACCTTGAGGTATCGGACGATGAATGTAAAGCTTGCATCAGCTTAGAACTTGAAGGCTGTTTCATAATTGACGAGCCAAATAGTGAGGAAGTATTAAGGGAAATGTTGCCTATTAACGGGTGTGCCGCACTTTACTCTATCGCTAGAGGAATAATATCTAGTGTAACTAGTCATATGTGTGGCAATGGCTCTATTTTAATACCAATGATTAATACCTTTGAACTTAGAGATTCCATAGAAGAAGACGAATATATTGCTACCGATGAAACTGATGGATGAAGTTGCAAAACTTCAATAAAAAACTGAAATTTAAATTATCACTAAGAGACAAGCCCCGTGCCTGTCTCTTTTACTTACCAAACATTACCACTATCTGTTATGGATTAGTTGGGATACAATGGAAACAAGCGCTGTACAAAGAGAGTTCCCACCCTGCTTATACAGCGCTGAGGGAGCCTTCATTTCTGAGGGCTCTTATTTTTTACGCTGAACAAGATACGAATCATTGCATGACAGTGGGCAGCGAGCTCTTCCTTTTCATCGTCAGGAAGTGCTGATGCTGCATCACTCAATTGGAATAAAGATAGTATAAATGCGAGTTCACTTTCTCCGCAGGGAATAGATAGTAGTGCTAGGGGATTGGTATTAAGTCCATCAGCAACCACTTCGATGGTATCCGTTCGTGAATTGCTGCTTCCCTTGAGGATGCCCTGCAGGGTAGCGCGTGAGACGCCGATTTCATTTGAAAACTCAGATAGCGTCTTGCCGCTGTTTTTGTAGGCGATCTTCACGCTGTTTGAAAAATTGCTTTGTAACGTCATATTGCTCCTCCTTTCAATATCATGGTAAGGGGATTCGACAAAATACGACAGGACAAAGTAGTAGTATTACGTACTAATATATTAGCATTAATAGATTGAAAAAAGCGAGGTGAGCCGGATGGCATTAACAGAAAAACAAAAACGGTTTTGTGACGAATACCTGATCGATTTGAATGCCACACAGGCAGCCATCCGGGCAGGGTATTCTGATAAAACAGCATACAGGACTGGTGCTGATAACCTCAGAAAACCTCAGATTAAAGCTTATATCGATCGTCGCATGGCAGAAAAAGAGGCGGATTTGATCGCCGATCAGGATGAAGTGCTGAAATATTTGACCTCTGTGCTCCGCGGCGAAAGCTTGTCCGAAATCGTCGTCGTGGAAGGTGAGGGAGAAGGCTGCTCTTCTGCTAGGCGCTTAGACAAAGCGCCCGATGAAAAGGAACGATTAAAGGCCGCAGAGCTTTTGGGCAAGCGGTACAGCCTCTTTAAGGACAATGTAAATATGACCGGGGCAGTACCGATTGTGTTAATGGATGATGTGCCAAATGAAGAATAAGATCAGTCTGTACGATACGATCGGCAAAGGATATGCCGATTTTTGGAAAACAAGGAAACGATACCGAATCTGTAAAGGCAGCCGTGGCAGCAAGAAGTCCAAGACTACGGCATTATGGATGATCAAGTCGATCATGCAATATCCGCTCGCGAACGCGCTATGTGTGAGACGGTATCAGACAACATTAAGAGACAGTGTGTTCAGTGATTTGAAATGGGCGATCAACCGATTGGGGGTTGACGCCTATTTTAATTGCACCGTGTCCCCGATGGAAATTACTTATGCGCCCACAGGCCAAAAGATTCTATTCCGAGGATTGGACGATGGCATGAAAGTGACGTCCATATCCGTACCGCTGGGAGTTCTATGCTGGGTGTGGATCGAGGAAGCCTACGAGGTTACAAACGAGGATGATTTTAATAAACTGGATATGTCAATTCGTGGGGAAGTGCCGGAAGGCTATTTTAAACAGATCACCATGACGTTCAATCCCTGGTCGGCTACCAGCTGGATCAAGGCGAGATTTTTTGACCATCCAGATCAAAACACGTTTGTAAAAACCACGACCTGGCAATGTAACGAATGGCTGGATGAATCCGATCGGCAGCTCTTTGTTGACATGAAAAAAAGCAACCCGCGCCGGTATCGGATTGAAGGCGATGGCGAGTGGGGTATTGCGGAAGGATTGATTTTTGAAAAGTATAGAAAAATTGACTTTAATATAGAACGGGTAAGAAAGCTGGAAGGTATCAAGTCTTCCTTTAGCCTTGACTTCGGCTTTACAGACCCGAACGCATTTATAGCAGCTATGGTCTATGAAAGGGCCAGGCTGATTTTTGTTTTTGATGAATGGTATAAAACCGGTGTAACAAACAGGATTATAGCGCAGAGGATAAAAGATATGGGATATGGAGGACAAATAATTGTATGTGATTCCGCAGAGCCCAAAAGCATTGCTGAACTGCGCGATGAGGGCATCTGGGCGGAACCATCTAGAAAAGGAAGGGATAGCGTGAACCACGGCATTCAGTTAATACAAAACTATACATTGGTCATTCACCCTAGATGCGTAAATTTTTATAACGAAGTCACAAATTATTGTTGGTCAAAGGACAAAAACGGAAGGCCAACCGATAAGCCGGATCACGAGTTTTCGCACGGGCCAGATTCTTTGCGATATGGAGTTAGCCGAATTTTGATGCCAGATACATTTAGTTTTGATTAGGAGGACACATGATTTTTACAAACACGAGTTTCATAAATCGGATTGTGTCGGATGCGGCGAGCAAGGCCATCTCGACACCCGAACTGATTAGCCATGAAATTCTCAATTTTAGGACGAGTAAAAAGTTTCGGCAGATGCTGGACGGCGTGCGCTACTATGAGGGCAATCACGACATCCTGCAGAAACGTCGGACAATCATCGGGGAGTCCGGAAAAAAAGAAGCTGTGGACAACCTGCCGAATAGTCGGCAGATTGACAATCAGTATCGTAAAATGGTCAAACAGAAAACCAATTATTTGGTGGGAAAGCCTCTATCCGTGCAAACTGATCATGAACAATATCAGGCAGCGCTTACCCCATTTTTCGGGAAGAAATTTATGCGTCAGCTCAAGAATGTCACAAAGGACAGCCTGAACTGCGGGATTGGCTGGCTGCACCCATACTATAATGACCAGGGCGAGTTTTGTTTGAAACGATTCCGTCCCTTTGAGCTCATCCCTGGGTGGGCGGATGTGGATCATACGCAACTTGAATACACGATTCGATTTTACGATGTGGAGGTGTACAACGGGAAGCGGGAGGAAACGCTTACAAAGGTCGAGTTCTATACCCTTGACGGAGTTGAATATTTTGAATACCACAACGGCGTTCTGATTCCGTGCGCGCCCTATCATCAAAATTCGTTTAATATTGGAAACGCGGCGTATAATTGGCAGCGGCTTCCGTTTATCCCCTTCAAATATAATGACGAGGAGCTGCCGTTAATTGTCAATTGTAAATCGCTGCAGGATGGCCTGAACACGATTGTATCCAACTTCCAGGACAACATGGAAGAAGACATGCGCAATACCATCCTGATCCTGGTCAATTATGATGGTCAGAATCTGGGAGAGTTCCGGCGAAACTTATCGACCTATGGGGCCGTGAAGGTTCGTAACGACAGCCAGGGAGCCGGCGGCGATGTTAAGGCTCTGCAGGTGGAAGTGAATTCTGAGAACTATAAAGCGATTATAAGCATCTTTAAAAAAGCAATCGTTGAAAACTGCATGGGCTACGACGCAAAAGACGAGAAGCTGTCTGGCACACCGAATCAAATGAATATACAGAGCATGTATAACGATATTGATCTGGACGCTTCCGACATGGAAACTGAGTACCAGGCCGCACTGGAAGAGCTGCTTTGGTTTGTCAATATGCACCTGATTAACACCGGCGCAGGCAACTTTGACAATGAGACCGTGGAATTCGTCTTTAACACAGATATGCCGATGGACGAATCCGCGACCATACAGAATATCCAAAACTCCGAAGGGATCATTTCAGACGAGACATTGGTTGCCAATCATCCGTGGGTTACGGACCCAGAAAAGGAATTAGAGCGACTGAAGAAGCAGCAAGAAGAAAATTTGGATGGCTTCGGTTTTACACCCCAAAGCCCAAACAAGCCAGGTGGTGATCCGGTAAATGGCGAATCTTGAACAGTTAAAAGAGAAGAATAGCAAGTATTGGCGAGAACGGTTTGAACTGCTTGAGGATACCCTGCACGAAGATGTTATGCAGATCATGCCGGACATCGACCGTATCTATAAGCAGGCCCAAGCGGACATCGAAAAAGAGATACGTGCCTGGTATCAGCGGCTGGCTGACAACAACGGAGTATCCATGACGGAGGCGCGAAAGCTGCTTGCGGCCGATGAGTTGAAAGAGTTTCGCTGGTCCGTAGAAGAATATATCAAGCGGGGCGAGGAGAACGCCATCGACCAGCGGTGGATGAAGCAGCTTGAAAACGCATCGGCCAGAGTGCATATATCCAGGCTTGAAGCGTTAAAGCTGCATGTACAGCAATCGGTTGAATCGGTATATGGGAACCAGCTCGATCAGCTGGATGAATCCATGCGAAAGCTTTATCAGGATGGCTATTACCGAACTGCCTATGAGTTGCAGAAAGGCTTTGAGATTGGCTGGCCCATTGCGGCGGTCGATCAAAACAAGCTGGACAAGATCATAGCAAAGCCCTGGGCGCCGGATGGAAAGAACTTTTCTGACCGGGTCTGGAGCAACCGGACAAAACTGGTCAATGAGCTTCATGCGGAACTTTCTCGTATGTGCATTACGGGAGCATCGCCGGACCGGGCCATTAAAAATATTGCAAAAAAGATGAATACCTCTAGGGCTAATGCGGGCCGCCTGGTGATGACCGAGGCGGCTTATTTTGGCTCTGCGTCGCAGAAAGACTGCTTTAATGACTTAGGAGTCGAGCGGTACGAAATATGCGCTACGCTGGACTCTCACACATCAGATATTTGCCAAGAGATGGATGGAAAAGTCTTTGACATGAAAGACTACGAGGCGGGAGGCACTGCTCCGCCCTTCCACGTTTATTGCCGGTCCTGCACCTGTCCATACTTTGAAGATGAGTTTACCGCTGGCGAGATGCAAGCGGCACGTAGGGAGGATGGAAAAACCTATTATGTATCAGCTGGCATGAAGTATCCGGAATGGAAGAAGCAGTTTACTGAAAACGGTCCAAAACAGTGGAAGAACAGTGAGAACGGTAGTATAATAAAAAATATAGATGATTGCTCAACCACCCATGAAGTTCAAGAGCTGATGAAGCGCCAGGGATGGTTCAATGTGCAGAAGATTGACGGGAAAGTATATGACACAAACAAAGAAATTAACTTAGAAGGCGTTGATGTAAACATTGCAAAAGAAATATTTAAAACTCATAAGCGGCTATTTGATAAATTCCCACAGTTAAAAGGAAAGCTAAACAGCATTGTCTCGAAAGAACTTGAGCCCGGGACTTATGCACAGTGTTATTTTGGGACAGGGCGCGGTGGCATAGAGGTGAACCTTAAATATTTTAAAGATGCAGAAACGCTTCAGAAAATGTATGAAAAAGATTTGAAGTCCGGTTTTCATCCAGAAGGAACAAATGGAAATGATATCGTGATGCACGAACTTGGACATGCGATTGACGATTACCTGACAAATATAGAGCTGTTAAACGGATGGCAAGCGAAAACAGTCTCTTCTATGCTTAGGCCAAAGGTAATGCAAGCTTGTGAATTAAAAATTTCTGATATTAAGACAGAGGTTAGCGGCTATGCAACGAAAGATGCGGCAGAATGGTTTGCAGAATGTTTTGCAGAGTGGATGTGTTCGGATCATGTTAGAACAGTTGCTGCTGAATTTGGAAAACAACTTGAAGAGTTAATGAAGGAGGTAAAGTAATATGTCACAGATAATGCCATCTTTTTGGGATAGTCCATATTTCATCCCAGAACCAGACAATTGGCATTTAACAGAGGATGCGCCAGAAGAGCTAAAAAAAGAATTTGAGGAATATATAGCAGAATCTGACGAAGCAATGCCTCTGTAGAAGCAAATTTACAATCAGAATTAAGTAGAAAGGAGAATTGTAAATGATACAACGGTTAATAAAAACGCTTTACTGCGAGCGTGGAGAATTATTTGGCATCACAAATGGACGACGAATCCTCCTTGCTAAATGTGAACCCAAAATTGAGATCATGGAGCTTTCCCAAAGCGTCAACTCTATCGGGGTCCAAGGGTATAATGTAAAGAAGCAGCACGTCTCGATCGTTTTGTGCGAAGAGCCGGAGACGACGAGGGTGGTTGATGCAGTCTTCCTGCAAACTGTGACAAGGTTTGAGCTGTCTACAGATATACAACGTACGGATGGCGTGTTTGAAAAGATTGTGTTTGATAATCTGGCTCCCGAGGAAATAAACTTAGGCGGTGACTGGAAATTCCAAGTGGTCGGGCAAGGAGAGCTTACAAAAAAATTATTGGTGTTTTAGGAACGTACTCCGGTGACCTTCGGGCCCGGGGTCTTTTATTGTAAAAAATACGAGGAGAAGAGGAAATGAAAACAGCAGAAGAGAAAAGGTCAAGTAGCCGTAGTGTTGGAATATGTGGATTACTTGGTTTAATTTTTATTGTATTAAAGCTAATTGGAGAAATAAGTTGGTCCTGGATATGGGTACTTGCTCCATTTTGGATACCAACGGGACTATTTCTTATTTTAGCTATTATTATAACTTTATGCGAATATTTCAAGAGTTAATCTTGGGCAGTCCAACTATAGACTGTCTTTTATTATACAAAAAATTACCCATGCTCCGGGACAAAACAGAGCGCCGCAATACCGGGACTGGCCGGACAAAAAGGATAGCGGAGAAAGGAAGGTAAAAT